>CAXXFG010000001.1:0-665000 GCA_963678885.2 Desulfobacterales bacterium
CCTTGCCCCATCCCACGTTCACCAGGGGGGGGCCACCGTCTTCGGCCAGAAGATCGGGCAAATCGTCTTCACGCGCCATCAGGAAAACACAGGCATCCGCCAAATCGTCCACATGCAAAAATTCCCGCCGGGGGGTACCGGTTCCCCAAACCTCCACCGCGTCCTCACCGGTCGTTTTCGCCGCATGGATTTTCCGGACGAGGGCGGCAGCACGTGACTGGTGGTCAGGTCGAAATTATCGTTGGGGCCGTATAGATTGGTGGGCATCACCGAAAAAAACCGGGTCCCGTGCTGCCGGTTATAGGAATGGCACAACTCGATACCGGCGATCTTGGCCACGGCATAGGGCTGATTGGTGGGCTCCAGGGGCCCGGTGAGCAAATGCCGTTCCTGCATGGGTTGGGGGCAGGCCTTGGGATAAATACATGACGATCCGAGAAACAAAAGCCGTCGGACGCCGGTTTTCCACGCGGCCCGGATGATGTTGGCCTCGATCATCAGGTTCTCGTAAATAAAGTCCGCCGGCCGGGTATTGTTTGCCAGGATGCCCCCGACCTTGGCCGCCGCCAGGAAAACATGATGGGGCCGGGCCGACTCGAAAAAATGGTTGACCGCCTCCTGGCATGTCAAGTCCAGCTCGCTGCGCGACCGGCACAACAGGTTCGCAAACCCCGCCTGCTTGAGACCCCGCACCAGGGCCGAGCCAACGAGCCCGCGATGTCCGGCCACGAAAATACGATCATCGGGCGTCATGCTACATTCTCTCTTCGAAACTGTTGGGGGTGTGGAAGCCGCTCTTCACGTTCAGGGCATCCCGGGCCGCCTCGTCGAGGTCGCAGGCGGTCATTTCGGCCACCATCTCCGCAAATGAAATCTTTGGGGTCCACCCCAGCAGATCCCGGGCCTTGGCCGGATCCCCCAGCAAGCTCTCCACCTCGGTGGGCCGGAAATAACGGGGATCCACCATCACCAGGGGCGTGCCCCTGGTGAGCGCCTCCAGGGCACTGTCGGCCCTGTACTTTTCCGGGATTTTTTCCGGTTGCACCTCTGCCACAATTCCGATTTCATCCACGCCGCTGCCCTGCCATTCGAGAGAAATGCCCACTTCGCCGAAGGCGATCTCGCAAAATTCCCTTACCGAATGCTGCTCACCGGTGGCGACCACGAAATCATCCGGTCGCTCATGCTGCAGAATCAGCCACTGGGCATAAACGTAATCCTTTGCATGACCCCAATCCCGCAAGGCGTTGAGATTGCCGATGAACATCCGGGGCTGCAAACCCAGGGCGATCCTGGCCGCCGCACGGGTGATTTTCCGGGTAACGAAGGTTTCACCACGGATGGGGGATTCGTGGTTGAACAAAATGCCGTTGCTGGCGAAAATGTCATAGGCTTCCCGGTAATTGACGGTGCACCAATAAGAATAAATTTTCGCACAGGCATAGGGAGAACGCGGGTAAAAGGGCGTGGTCTCCCGCTGGGGGACCTCCTGCACCTTCCCGAACAGCTCGGAGGTGGATGCCTGGTAGAAACGGGTTTTTCTGGAAAGGCCCAGCATCCGGACGGCTTCCAGCAGCCGCAGCGTCCCCAGGGCATCGGCGTTGGCGGTATATTCCGGTGTTTCGAAAGACACCTGGACATGGCTCTGGGCCGCCAAATTGTATATCTCGTCGGGCTGAACCTCCTGCACGATGCGGATCAGGTTGCTTGCGTCCGTTAGATCTCCATAATGGAGTACAAACCGCAGATTCTGTTCATGGGGGTCCTGGTACAGATGGTCCACCCGCCGGGTGTTGAACATGGAGGCCCGCCGCTTGATACCGTGGACCTCATACCCCTCGGCCAGCAGCAATTCCGCCAAGTATGCGCCGTCCTGCCCCGTAATGCCTGTAATCAATGCACGTTTACCCACAGATCCCGTCCTCTCTTCCGCAACGGCAAAAAGCAGAAACGCCCGGCATCACTCTCTGGGCGTTTCTGCGTTGGTTTGCTCAAATCAGGATTTTTCACTTTTCAGCGTTTCGATTTCCTTTTTCAGGTCGTCGATTTCCTGTTTGTATTTTTCAGCATCTTCGTCCGCGGCGGGTTGCGGCGCCGGTTCTTCCTTTTTCCAGGAATCTTTCAGCTCATCAAATCCAAGATAGAGCGCCAGGGCGCCACCAAGCAAGAGCATCACGGGGATGGCCCCCGCCAGCAAATCAAGAAATTCCCCGAACCAAACGGAAATGCCGATAATCCCCAAAACTGTCGCAACCGCACCGCCAATGAGTGTTTTCATGTGAAGTCGTCCTCCTTCGATAATATAGAGTGTTTCCTTTTCGCTCCGGAAATCGACCGGGGGTAACGTCGCTTGCACCCAGCTGGAATGGGCTTCCGGACCCGGATTTACCTAGGCAGGCATGTCTCTCTGGTACCATACCCGCCGCGGAAATGGCAAGGATAATTTTCTTTGCAAGCCCCCGCATTTTTGATATGCCTGACCAGCCATGTGGCCGGGCCTTTTCCGAAACGCGCCAGAGGGGTTAAATGTTCGTATTTCTGAAAAATACAATCAAAAGAGGCGTCAACGGAATCGACCGGTGGAGCCGCCGCTCGATCCTCGAGACACACGATCATTACCTGTGTTTTCTTCCTGCAAGGCCGCGCTCCCTCACCCATGCACTGCTGCGGATCTTTTTCCGGGGGATCCATATGGCCCCGGAACAAAGGGCGAAGCTCGATCCCCTGGCGCCCGGGGCCATCCTGGTGCACGTTACCAAATTCAGGAGCACCTTCGATTTCCTGTTTTACCATACCCGCTACCTGCAATACGGGAAAGCGGTGCCGGAACTCGGGCTCGGCTACCGTGTGCTCTTCTGGCAGCACCCCTTGCGCCTGGCCAGGATCGTTCTGGCCAGGATCGACCACCTCTTGCGGATCGGCGGTTTTCCGGATCCCTATCGCCGGGACTATATCAAGGGGGAATTGTTGGCGGGGCGATGCGCCTTTCTATCATTGGTGGAGGAAAAGGTTTTTACCGCCGCTTCGTCAAGGCTGAAACCGATCCGGTGGAATATCTGATCGAACTGCAGCGCAGCACGGACCGGCCCGTATACCTGGTGCCGCATCTGATGTTCTTCGGGAAAAAACCCATGCGGGCCAAGGCTTCTGTCTGGGACGTGCTCTTCGGCACAGAACTGAGGCCCAAGGCCCTGCGCCGCCTGATGACCCTTCTGAAAAATCCCGGCAAGATCTTTATCGAATTATCCGAGCCCATGGATCTCAAGCGATTTGTGCAAGCGCCTGAAAACCGCAACCGCTCCTCTGTCCATCTTTCCCTGATGGTGCGCCGCCGCCTGCTGGTGCAGCTCAACCGGCACCGTCAGAGCATCACCGGTCCGGCGCTGAAATCCAGGGAGGAACTCAAGGAGAGCATCCTGACCAGCGACCGCCTCCAAGAGACCATGCGCCAGTTTTCCGAAAAACGCAACATCGCCCTGTACCGCGTCCACCGGGAAGCAAACCAGTATATTGAAGAGATCGCCGCCAATTACAACAATTCCGTTGTGGAATTCGGCGCCAGGGTGATCCGCTGGTTCGTCTCCACCATGTTCGACGGTCTCTCGGTCAACCACGACATGCTCATCCGCATCAAGGCCCTGTCCAGGCAGGGACCGCTGATTTTGGTTCCCTGCCATAAAAGCCACATCGACTACCTGGTGCTCTCTTATCTATTGTACCTGAACAATATGCCCTGTCCCCACGTGGTGGCAGGGAAAAACCTTTTCTTCTGGCCCCTGGGCCCGTTGTTCCGGGCAGGCGGTGCGTTCTCGGTCCGCCGCTCCTTCAAAGGTGCAGCGCTCTATTCCAAGGTATTTGCCGCGTACGTGCACAAGCTGCTTGAGGAAGGGTTCAACCTGGAGCTGTTTATCGAAGGCGGCCGCAGCCGGACAGGCAAACTGCTGCCCCCACAGCTCGGTTTTCTCTCCATCCTGCTGCAGGCCTATAAGGACCGGGCCTGCGAAGACATGCTCTTCGTTCCCGTTTACGTGGGCTATGACCGGGTTCCGGAAGAAAAAGCCTATCTTCATGAAATCGAAGGCGGCATCAAGGAGCCTGAAAATCTGAAGCAAATGTTCCGCGCCCGCCGGGCGTTGAAGAAAAAATACGGCCGTATTTACGTGGAATTCATGGAGCCGCATGGGTTGCGGGATCTTCTGGCACAGCGGAAGCTCTCCCTCCAGACCATGGATCAAAAACAGATCAACGAATTGTGCAGGTTCATCGGAAACCGCATCATCTCCGACATCGGGGCCGCCACGGTGGTCACGCCCCAAGCCCTTGTGGCCAGCGCCATGCTCAGCTTCTCCAAAAACCGCCTCGGCCGCACCCAGGTGATGGAACGCGTCGACATCCTCATGACCCATCTTGCAAACATCGGCGCCACCCTTTCAGACACCCTTTTGCTCGACCCGCCCCAGGCGGTGGGGCAGGCGTTTCACATCTACGCCCAGCGAAAATTCATTGAACCCGTGCCCCAGACCGACGGCCAATTTTCCGTAGACCCCGTTTACAACATCAACGAAAACCGCCGGGGGAACCTCGAATACTACAAGAACAGCTGCGTACTGTGCTTCGTCCCGGCCGCTTTCACCGCACTTCTGATTTTGCGGCGGGACGCGTTTCAGTTCAGCACATCGGACCTGCACACGGGTTACGATTTCCTGCAAACCCTTTTCAAGCAGGAGTTCCCGGTGGACCCGGAACGGGAACCGGCCGACCTTGTCGCCGGAGCCCTCCAGGCGTTTTTAAACGACGCGATCCTGATGCCTCACCCGAGCCTCGCAGACACCTACAACCTTACCTCGGCGGGGTTTCGCAAACTCGGACTCTTCGCCCAGCTGCTGCATCCCGTCTTCGAATCCTATCTGGTGGTGTTGACGTTTCTTTCCCAGGCATCCAAAAAAGACGGCACCGCCAAGGACCGCATCCGGAAGATTCAGGCCCGGGCGCAGCGCATGCTGAAATCAGAGCAAATCG
Source organism: Desulfobacterales bacterium (assembly GCA_963678885.2). Classification (GTDB taxonomy): domain Bacteria; phylum Desulfobacterota; class Desulfobacteria; order Desulfobacterales; family JAFDDL01. The sequence continues at coordinate 5,020 of CAXXFG010000001.1, forward strand.
AACGGCCGGAATCCATCTCCAAGGTCAACTTCCAAAACGCTTTGGAATTCTTCTCCTCCCAGGGCATCCGCGGCGGTGAGGATGCAGACAAAATTGCGCCTTACATGGCCGCACTGCGGACCTACCTCGGCCTGATGTCGTCATGAAAGCCCTTGTCCTTGCCGCAGGCCTCGGTACCCGCCTGCGGCCATACACCAACGTGACCCCGAAACCCCTGTTCACCATCGCCGGGCAACCCGTGCTCGACCGCGTGATCCGGCAACTGATCGGCGCCGGCGCCACCGCCGTTTGCGTGAACACCCACCACGGCCACCATCGGATCGCTTCGTTTTTAAGCGCCCAGCGCTACCCGATCCCGGTCATCGCGGTTTACGAACCGGTCCTGCTGGGCACCGGGGGCGCCGTCCGGAACCTGGCCGGCTTCTGGGATGCCGCGCCGTTCATGGTGGTCAACAGCGACATCGTCACCGACATCGATTTTGCGGCGGTGTACCGTTTTCATCTCGGCCACCCGCAGCCCGCCACCCTGGTGCTCACCCGTGACCCCGCGTTCGACACGGTGGCCCTGAGTGCCGCTGGAAACATCCTGGGATTCGACCCGCACGTCCCCGCCCGACATGACGGCAACGCCCCCCCCCTGTATACCTTTACCGGCATTCAAGTTCTCGACGGCCATCTGCCGGCCATGATCCCGGAAAACACCTTCTATCACAGCATCGACCTTTACCGGGAGCTCATCGCACGCAACACGCCCCCCAAGGCGTTCCTGGCACCGGACGCCGACTGGCGGGACATCGGCACCCCCCACCGCTACCAGCGCGCGGTCCGGGACGCCGCCGGTCCCGCCGCCTTTGAAAAGGCTTTCGGAAGCCGGCCCCGAAAACCCGTCACCTGGGAGCCCCTGGCCGGCGATGGGTCGGATCGCCGATGGTTCCGCCTCCGGGGCGACGCCCGTACCCTGGTGGCGGTGGATCACGGTCTTTCAACAACGGGAGACAACGCGGAGGCCGCCGCCTTTTGCCGTATCGGATGCCATCTGAAGCGGCGGGGAGTGGCGGTGCCGGAGATATTCCACCAGGATCTGTTCTCCGGGGTTGTGGTCATGACGGATCTGGGCGACCGCCACCTGCAGACCGCCGTACGCGAAGCGCCCGACAAGGCCGCCGTGGATAAAATTTACCGCCGGGTCATCGATCTGCTGATCGCCTTCTCCCGGGAGGGCATCAGAGAATTCGACCCGCAATGGACCTGCCAAACACCCGCCTATGACCGGGCATTGATCCTTGAACGGGAATGCGGTTATTTCCTGACGGCATTTCTCCGCGGGCATATGGGGCTGGACGTCCCCTTGGACCGGCTGGCCCCGGCCTTTGCGCATCTTGCGGAAAACGCGCTCCACGGCGCCGTTACGGGACTGCTGCACCGGGATTTTCAATCACGCAACATTCTGCTGCACCGCCATCGCCCCCATGCCATCGATTTCCAAGGCGCCCGTGTGGGACCGATTCAGTATGACCTGGCGTCCCTCCTGATCGACCCTTACGTGGATCTTTCCGAAGACCTGGCCGATACGCTTCTAAACTACGCTGCGCAACGACTGGCCGCCGAGACTGCCTTTGATCCGGTAGCGTTCCGGCACTGCTACCGCTATTGCCGGGTAACCCGCAACCTCCAGATACTGGGCGCCTTCGCCTATCTTTCCGGACAAAAGGGAAAGCAATGTTTCGCCGCCTTCATTCCAAGTGCCCTCTTCCGCCTGAAAAAAAACCTTGCCGCCATCGACGTTGACGCGGTATGCGAACTGACGACGGTGATCGCCCCCCTGTGCAGCCGCATGCACGTCACGGACGGCATTCCCGACAATCTTATCACTGAATGATTCCGCCGTTGCGGACAAGGAGGTTTCCATGCAAAAAATCAACGTCATGGTCACGGGCCTGCCGGGCAATATGGCCATCGGCATCGTCCGGCATGTCCTGGCAGACGAGCGTTTCCGCCTGGTGCCCTATTCCCTGACGGGCCCCGACATCACCATCGACACCCACACGGTGGACGGCGTTTCCGTCACCCTGATCCCCACCGAAAATCGCGACGGGAAAATCGCGGAAATCATGGCGGCCACCGGGCGATTCATCGCCATCGATTACACCCACCCGTCCGCCGTCAACGAAAACGCCGCCTTATATTGCCGGCACCGGCTGCCCTTTGTCATGGGAACCACCGGCGGCGACCGGGAAAAATTGCACGCCGAGGTGGCGAAGGCGAACCTGCCGGCGCTGATCGCGCCCAATATGGGAAAACCCATCGTCGGTCTCCAGGCCATGCTGGCCTACGGGGCGGAAAACTTCCCCCATCTCTTTGACGACTACCAGTTGACGGTCAAGGAAAGCCACCAGAAGGGAAAGGCGGACACCAGCGGCACCGCAAAGGCCATTGTAAAGTATTTCAACGCCATGGGAATCGCCTTTTCCGAAGACCGGATCGAAATGGAACGCGATCCCCAACGCCAGAAAACCGCGTGGGGCGTCCCCGAGGCGCATCTCGAAGGGCATGCCTGGCACACCTACACCCTCCGCTCCAACGACGGCACGGTGTCGCTTTCTTTCACCCACAATGTCAACGGCAGGGATGTCTATCAGAAGGGCACCTTGGAAGGCGTGGTCTACCTGAACCGGAAAATAGAGGAGGGAGCCCCCCCTGCGATCTATTCCATGATCGATGTGCTGAAAGAACGCTGATCCTCATCCCCCCCCACCCGGCCGCCGGCGGGGCGGGGGGGGAACGGTCTTCGGACCAGGGCCGCGGCAAGCTACGCATCCTCCCTGCATTTTTCAACGATACCGGGTACGGCCGCGATGGCGTCCCCGAGTTTTTCAGGCTTTGTCCCGCCGGCCTGGGCCATGTCCGGCCGGCCGCCGCCGCCGCCGCCCACAATGCCGGCCACCGCCTTGACAATGCGCCCGGCATGGAACCGTTTGGTCAGATCCTTGGTCACCACGGCCACCAGCAGCACCTTTTGCCCGGCAGCGGCACCCAGCACCACGATGCCCGACTTGATCCGGTCCTTGAGCTGATCGGCAAGATCCCGCAGCGCATCGGGCGTGTCCACCGCCACTTTTCGGGCAAGCACGGCCGTGCCGCAAACGGTTTCAACGGCTTCGTCCACATCGCTGACCGACCGGTTCGCCATTTGGGTCTTCAGCTGGGAAAGCTCCTTTTCCAGGCTCTTTTGCACCGCAAGGGCCCTCTCAATCCGTTCGACAAGTTCTTCGGGACGTGCTTTCAGCAACCGGGCCGTCTGGGACAATGTCCGCTCGGCCGCCTGCACATGGGCCACCGCCGGGGCGCCGGTCAACGCCTCGATCCGCCTGACACCGGAAGCCACGCTGGCCTCGGAGACGATCTTGAACAGCCCGATGTCACCGGTCCGGGCGGCATGTGTGCCCCCGCACAACTCCTTGCTGAAGGTATCGAGGCTGATCACCCGGACCGTTTCACCGTATTTTTCCTCGAACAGGGCCGTGGCGCCGGCTTCAAGCGCCGCATCCACGGCCATCTCCCGGATGTCCACAGCGACATTTTCCCGGATGCGTTCATTGACGAAGGATTCCACCGCCGCCAACTGATCGGCGGTCACCTGGGAAAAATGCGTGAAATCGAAGCGCAAACGCTCGGGCCCCACATGAGAACCAGCCTGCTTGACATGGTCTCCCAGGATGTGGCGAAGCGCTGAATGAAGAATATGGGTGGCGGTATGGTTCCGGGCGGTGGCAAGTCGCAGGCTGTCGGTCACCGAAAGACGCACCGTGTCCCCTGTGCGCAGGGTGCCGCTCTTGACAAGGCCGTGGTGGACGATCAGGCCAGTGGGGTCCTTGGTGGTATCGGTCACAGTGACCACGACACCGTCGCCCCGGATAACCCCGGTATCGCCCACCTGGCCGCCGGAGGCCCCGTAAAAGGGGGTTTTTTCCGTAACGATTTCCACCTGCCGGCCGGCCTCCACCGCCGCCACCGCCTCTTTTTCACAAACGATCAGGCGTACCGTTGCGGCGCATTCGGTCAGCGAATAGCCGACAAATTCCGTTTTAAATCCTTCCGCGGCAAGGGTTTTGTAGGCATCGGCCACCACCGAGAAGGACGTCACGTTCCGGGACTGGGCCCGCTGGGCAGCCATTGCGGCTTCGAATCCCGCCCGGTCGATGGAAAAATCCTCCTCCCGGATGACATCCTGGACGATATCCACCGGAAATCCGAACGTATCGTAGAGCTTGAACACCACCTCTCCGGGAATTGTGCGTCGCCCCTGCTGCCGCAAATCGGCAAGGCAGTCGCCCAAAAGCTTCAGCCCATTGCCAAGGGTCTCGGAAAAGCGCGTCTCTTCGTTTTGAATCACATTGGTGATGAAGGCCGCAGCATCCGTCAGTTCCGGATAGGCATCCTGCATGATGTCGAAGACAACACCGGCGGTCTCGTGCAGAAACGGCCTTTCAAGCCCGATCTGTCGCCCGTAGCGGATGGCCCGGCGCAGAATCCGCCGCAGCACGTACCCTCTGCCCTCGTTGGAAGGCATCACGCCGTCCCCAACCAGGAAGGCGGCGGCCCGGCTGTGATCGGCGATAACCCGCAGGGCCGTGTCGGTCTTGACATCCGCGCCGTAGCGTTTGCCGGCAAGCTCCGCCGCCTTCTCGATAATGGGCAGCACCAAATCCGTCTCGTAGTTGGTGGGGGTTTGCTGCACCACCGACGCAATGCGCTCCAACCCCATGCCGGTATCGATACTGGGTTTGGGTAACGGCGTGAGGGTCCCGTCCGCACTCCGGTTGAACTGCATGAACACAAGGTTCCATATTTCAAGAAACCGGTCACAGTCGCAATCCACCCCGCACTCGGTCTTGCCGCAGCCGGTGGCTTCCCCCCGGTCAATATGAATCTCGGAGCAGGGGCCGCACGGACCGGTATCGCCCATGGCCCAGAAATTGTCTTTTTCTCCCAGGCGCACGATCCGTTCTTCCGGCACGCCGATGCGTTCCCGCCACAACGTGTAGGATTCCTCGTCATCTTTGTAAACCGACACCCAAAGTCGGTCCACAGGCAGGCGGTATCCATTGGTCAGAAGATCCCAGGCAAAAACAATGGCATCCTCCTTGAAATAGTCTCCGAAGGAGAAATTTCCGAGCATTTCAAAAAAGGTGTGGTGCCGGGCGGTATAGCCGACGTTTTCCAAATCGTTGTGCTTTCCCCCAGCACGCACACACTTCTGACTCGTGGCGGCCCGCTGGTAAGTCCGGCTGTCTTCCCCGAGGAAGACCCTTTTAAACTGCACCATCCCCGCGTTTGTAAACAGCAGGGTGGGATCGTCCGAAGGCACAAGAGAAGAACTTCGCACGATGTGATGATTGTGTTTCTGGAAATACTCCAGAAACAGGCTACGCAACTCACTCCCTGTCATGACGACACACTCCCGATCCGGCCGGCCGACCAGCACGCGTGCGCTCTCCGCCGACGGTCCCCCGACCATGGTCAGGCTTCTTCTTCGTTTTTATCCTCTACGGCCTGAACACCGAGTCCCAGGGCCGCCCTTACCTTGTCGTAAATCGCGTTGAACAGCTCCGGATGCTCCTTAAGAAAGGCCTTGGCGTTTTCCCGGCCCTGGCCGATGCGCTCACCGGCGTACGAGTACCAGGCGCCGCTCTTGTCGACCACGTTGTTCAGCACACCCATGTCCAAAAGATCACCGGTGCTGGAGATGCCCTCTCCGTACATGATATCGAATTCAGCTTCCCGGAACGGCGGGGCCATTTTGTTTTTCACCACCCGCACCTTGGTACGGTTACCGACCACTTCCTGCCCGTCCTTGATGGCGCCCATACGGCGGATGTCGAGACGCACCGAGGCATAAAACTTCAGGGCATTTCCACCGGTGGTGGTTTCCGGATTGCCGAACACCACACCGATCTTCATCCGGATCTGGTTGATGAAAATCAGGGTCGTCTGGGTTTTTCCGATGGTGCCGGTGAGTTTCCGCAATGCCTGACTCATCAGTCGGGCCTGAAGCCCCATGTGGGAATCGCCCATTTCCCCTTCGATTTCGGCCCGGGGCACAAGTGCCGCCACCGAATCAATGACGATGATGTCCACCGCACCGCTGCGCACCAGCATGTCCGCGATCTCCAGCGCCTGCTCTCCGGTATCGGGCTGTGAGACCAGCAGTTCATCGCAATTCACCCCGAGCTTCCGCGCATAGACCGTATCCAGGGCATGCTCCGCATCGATGAAGGCGGCAATCCCCCCCTGGCGCTGACACTCGGACACCGCGTGGAGCGCCAACGTGGTCTTGCCGGACGATTCGGGGCCGAACACCTCGATCACCCGGCCCCTGGGCAACCCGCCCACGCCCAGGGCCTTGTTGAGGGCAATGGACCCGGTGGGGATAACGGGCACATCCATCACCGGCCGGCTCCCGAGTTTCATAATGGCCCCCTTGCCGAACTGCCGTTCGATCTGCCCCATGGCGGTTTCCACCGCCCGCTCCCTGTCCACAGCGTTTCCCATAAATGTGCCTCCTGTCTGCAGCGGCCCGGCCGCCGGCCTCACCGGCGTCGGACAACCGACGAATTGAAATATCTGGTCAGCCGTTCACCGGCTTTGTTCTTCACGCGTCCCCGCCGCACCAAACGCGGTATCACGGTGACCGGCCGCGATCAGTAGCGAACGTGCCAAGGGGGTGTATACCGCCCCCCGGGGGGTCAGCACACTTTGCAGCAGCAGCACCTCCCGCACCGCGAAAGGAGAAGATGCAATGGGGCCGGCCCCTTCGAAAGCACCTTGAATCCACCGCCAGTCGAGCGGGCCGGCCACCCGCCCGATGGTCAGATGCCCCTGGAATGCACGGAGCTCCGGCACCACCCCGCATTGGGCAAGTTCCCGCGCGATGTCGCCGTGCAGGGCTTCCAGTCGGTCAAGCGCACCGCCCACCCCCAGCCAGACCACTTTGGGCCTTCGCGGCGCCGGAAACACACCGTACCCGCTTACCTGCAAGCGGAAGGGGCAATGTCCGTGCACAGCCCGGTCCATGGCATCGGCAACCGCGGAAACCGACGTTTCCGGCACCTCCCCTATGAACCGCAGGGTAAGGTGCACGTTTTCAGACCGCACCCACCGCAACCGCACACCGGCCCGTCGCAACACCTCCTGGCATTGCTGCACGCACCGCCTTGCTTCCTGGGGCAACGCGACGGCGATAAAAGCCCGGACGGATGCCATTGTATCAACAGGGCAGCGGCATCTGCGGCTCTCCCAGAAGAAAGGCGCCCTTGGAAATCCACTCCTTGAGGGTATCGGCGATCTCCCGGGCCCGCACCATGCTCGACAGAGGAACCGTGGGAATTTGTTTTCCCCGAAAGGTGATGGCACCGCTCTTTAATTGGGCATAACTGACCTGGCCGAGGCTCCTGGCATTGCCGTTGGGATAATCATTGCCGTAATCGACGATCTGGGTGAAGATTTCCGCGTCCGACACCCCGGTGTAGGCGGCCATCTGTTCGTTGAGAATCGGTATCGGCACCCCCAGCCCCACCGCAAGACTGCAACCGTAGCCCTGAAAACTCACCCCCACCAACCATCGGGCGGACATCTGCTTCATATCCCCCATGACCCACAAGGTGCCGGCCGGCGACATGGGCACGCCGCCCTCGGTGCGTTTGACGCCCGGCTTGTGCTGGGTTCCGTGCCATGTGACATAGCCCACACCGCCGCCCAGGAAAATGCGGGTGCCCAGACCGATGGTGCGGTAATAGGGATCGTTCATCAGGGGGCTCAGCTGTCCGGCGGAGCAGTAATTGGCGTTGGCGGCCATGGGCTTGAGGGCCCCCATGTAGGTGTAAATGGTCTTGTTGGTCATGTTCACGGCACAGTTGTAATTCTGGTAGCCGTTTCTGGGATTGCAGAGGGTCACCTGGGGAAGGGTTTTCAGGCTGATTTCTTTCTCCAGGAAGCGCCCCGGATAACATTTCGTGCCGTAAGCGGTGGCCCTGAGATGGACCCTCTTTCCGGCCACCAGATCCTCGATGACGTGTCCGCCGCCGTAATTGAACTCGCCGGGATACACCTTGTTCAGCGGATCGTCCTCGCAGGGTTCCGCCGCCCCCAGGTAGCAGTCCACGGCGGCAAGCCCCGCATATGCCGGCACATTGTTCATCCAGACCTTCGACGCCTTGATGGTGGGCGCACTGTGACCGAAGTTGAGGAACGCACCCGAAGAACACATGGGGGCAAACGTCCCCGTGGTCACCACGTCCACATGGCGGGCGGCCGCCACGGCCCCCTCGGATCGGACGATGTCGGTCATCTCCTCGGCGGTGACCACCACCACGTCGCCGGACTGGATCCTGCGGTTGATATCACTGTAGGTTTTGTTGATCTTGAATTCGGACTTCATACCCTTCTCCCTGCCACCGGACGCCGGCCGGCGACGACAAGCGCGCCGGTGCAGTTGAAATGCGTCTGTCGGAAGCGTCAGTTTTTCCGTTGGAAATCCGTCATTGCGGGGAACCGCCCGACGTCGACCCGGCGTCCGCCGTCGGGCCTCCACGGGAAAGATTGGCCGTCACGTTGTTTTGGATCCAGACAGCGTCCCACCATTCGTATGGATTAACGAAGGTATTGTGGATGAACACGGCATAATGCAAATGATCGCCGCCGGCCATGCCGGTCATGCCGGTCAGGCCGATTACCTCTGCCCTGGCCACATGCTGTCCCTCATGCACGTCGATCCGGCTGAGGTGGCTGTACGTACTGAACAGGCCGCAGCCGTGATCGATCATCACGATATTGCCGTAAATGCCGATGGCCCCGGCAAAGGCCACCCGGCCGGCATTGCCCGCAGGCACCGGTGACCGGGCAACGGAGGCCAGATCGACGCCCAGATGGGTCTGGTGGTCGATGGCATTGCCTCCGTAGCGGTAGGTGCGCTGTTCGCCAAAGGAAGCCATCGGAGCGGCCCGGGGCAACCGTTCGAACGCGCCCTTCCAATGCAGCACCGGGTCGGTTGTCCGGGCGATGTCCACAATGGCAGCCCGGTTTTCCTGCCGCATCCGGCGGTTGACCGTCAGAAACTTCTCAACCGGGCTTGCCTGCGTATCCGAACCGGCGCCCAGGCCGAATTCCGGTAGTTTACGGTCTAAAAAACCGTCGCTGATGTTGATTACGTCCGCCTTGAATTGCTTGCCCCGGATGTAATGCGCAATCCCCATGGTGGCCGTATTGCCGGCGGCGTCCTCCGCCTCCAGGGCAATGGCCGTGCCGCGGCCCTGGTCATGGCGCAGGGCAAAGAAGCAAAGAAGGGTCTGCGTGTCCGCGAAATATCCCGCGTGGCCCGGAAAAAAATTATCGCCCACCCGCACACCGCTGCGAACGCAGGTTTCCGAAAGGCGATAGACCGCCACCCCCGCGCCGCCCTGGGTAATGTTATGGGCCTGGGACATCACGTCGATACGAGCGGGCACCGTGTCGATCACGATGGGTTTTTCCAAATAGGTCAAATTTCCGTGCCACCACCGCCGCCAGGAACAGTCCCGCACGGCAACGCGCACCAATGCCTCGCCATCTGAAAACCCGTATTCTTTCGGCGAAAGGGACAGGGACACCGGCAGGTCCATGACCGCGCTCCCGCCCCCAAACCAGGTTTTGGCAAACGACTTCTCCAACAACACGGTTTCCTTACCGTCCTGGGATAAGGCCACCCACACCTTCTGAAGTCCGCTGCCGACGTCCGACACCTCAAGCACCAGTTCTCCTGACGCCCCCACATGCGCGGGCAGCCGCACCACCGTAATTCCAGGCACCCGCCCTTCGTAGCGAACGAACAGCTGATAACCGCCCCAAACCACCACCAAGAGGAGAAGGGCCACGAGAAACAGAGGACTTATTTTTTTTTCGTTTTTTTTCAATCTGTTACGCTCCAAAATGGTTTCATCCAGTTGCGCGCCCACCATAACAGCTTCCACAAGGCGAATCAAGACCGGTTTTCACGCGGAAGGCCGCGGGGGCCGGGTTGCAACCGCTTCTTGCCCCGCCCCCTCCCGGCTTGACTTTTATTACCTTGCAGGGTAGATGCTATCGACCAACAGGGCAAGGGAATGAAGCTGGCCGGCCATGACCACGCGCCGCCAAATGGGAACCACCGGCACCAGGTGCCGCGGCCCCGGATTTTCGACAAGACAGGAACACGCTCCATGAAACATACGGTAGAAATCGGCGATATACGGATCGGCAGCGGATGCCCCCTGGTGTTGATCGCCGGCCCCTGCGTCATTGAAGCGCCCGAAACCACTTTCGCCATCGCCGCGGAACTCAAGACCATGACGGACCGCCTGGACATCCCCCTTATTTTCAAGGCATCCTACGACAAGGCAAACCGTTCCTCCATCCGCTCCTATCGGGGACCGGGCATCGACGAGGGGCTTCGGATCCTTGGGGAAATCCGGGCAAAGCTGAACGTTCCGATCATCTCGGACGTGCACCATGCCGGCGAAGTCGAACAGGCCGCCCGGGTGCTGGACGTCTTGCAGCTTCCCGCCTTTCTCTGCCGGCAGACTGATTTCGTCCTGGCCGCATCGCGGTCCGGCAAACCGGTCAACATCAAGAAAGGGCAGTTCATGGCGCCCTGGGACATGGCCAACGTCGTTGAAAAATTCACCTCCACAGGCAACCGGAACCTGCTGCTCACCGAACGGGGCGCCATGTTCGGGTACAACAACCTGGTGGTGGATTTCCGCAGCATCCCCATCATGCAGCGCATCGGCTGGCCGGTGATCTTTGACGCCACCCACAGCGTGCAGCTTCCCGGCGGCGACGGCACCTGTTCCGGGGGGCAACGGGAATTCGCGCCGCTGCTGGCCAAAGCGGCCGTTGCCGCAGGGGCCGACGGGCTGTTCATCGAGGTTCACAGCAACCCGGACCAGGCCCGCTGCGACGGCCCCAATTCTTTGAAGCTGGAAGACTTGCCCGCGTTTCTGTCGCGTATCAAGGCGCTTCACACGGCCGCAACCACCTGAAAGAAATTGACAGGACCGCCCCAAATGACCCCCAACGATCCCCTCAAGAAGATCAAGATGCTGCTGCTGGACGTCGACGGCGTCCTGACCGACGGCGCCATCGTCTACGATGACCGCGGCGTGGAAATCAAATCGTTTCACGTGCGTGACGGGCTGGGCATCCGGCTCCTGATCGGTGCGGGCATTCGCGTCGGTATCGTCACCGGGCGCCGCTCGGAGGCCCTCCTGCACCGGTGCCGGAATCTGGGCATCGCCCTGGTGTTGGACGGCATCCGGGACAAAGCCGCCGCATTGGATCAAATCGTCCTGCAGGAACACATCCTTCCGGAAAACATCGGGTTCATGGGAGACGACCTGCCCGATCTTCCCATCATGCGACGGGTCGGCACGGCGGTGGCCGTCTCCGACGCACACCCCATGGTACGCGCGGCGGCGGACATCATCACCGAACAGCCCGGGGGCAAAGGAGCCGTGCGGGAAGTCGCCGAAGGCATATTGATGGCACAGCATTTTTGGGAAAAAGCCCTGGAGCGTTTTTAAGGTGGCCGTAAACAGCCACCGCGCCAAACGCCGATGGACCTGGTGCCTGCTCATCGCGGCAGCCCTTGTCCTGTGCGCCATTGTCGCGCGCTACCTGCTGCGGCCGCCGGCCCCTGCCGACCCACCGCAGTCAGCCCACGCCGACGAACCGGCAGCCGCGGCCACACTGCACGGAGTGCACCACACCGCCTTTCGCAACGGCAGGGAAGACTGGCGCCTGGAAGCCGAAACGGTGGATTATTTCCAATCACGGCACACTGCGGTCATCAGCGGCCTGACGGTGACGTTCACCGGCGACGCCGGCGCCGATATCACGTTGACCGCGGACGCGGGTACCTGGCATACCCAATCGAATGATCTTGAAGTTTCGGGCGGTGTTGTGGTAGAAAATGATCAATACCGGCTGGAAACCGACCGGGTCCGGTATGCCCACGACAGAAGACTTCTCGACACCCGGTCGCCGGTACTGATCCAAGGCGGGGCCGTTCACCTGACCGCGGACGGCATGGTTTACGACTTGGCAACCAACCGGATTTACCTCAACGGACATGTGAAAGGCATCATCGGAACAGAAATTGCGCTATAAAACCACCATACACGGCCGTCGGACCAGGGCGCGAAACCGCCTTCTCACGGCCGCACTGATCATTCTGGCGATATGGGGCGCCTGCCCGAGCCGCGCCGCCGCCGCACCCGAAGCTGCGGCCGGACCGGTGCCCGCAACCGACAAGTTGCACGCGGTCTCAGACCGCATCGTTTTTGACAGTGCCCAATCCTGTGCCGAGCTCACCGGCCATGTCAAGGTCACCCAGGGCCAAACCGTCATCACGGCAGACCAGTTGAAAATATTCTATAAAAAAGACGCCGCCGATGCCGGGCAGCCCGCCGGGGACAACGCCATTGACAGGCTGGAGGCCACCGGCAACGTCAGAATCGCGTTGGACGGCGGTGTGGCCAGTTCTGAAAAGGCCGTCTACCTGGCCCGGACCAAAACCCTCACCTTGTCGGGAGACAGCGCGAAATTCGTGCGCGGTGACAACGCCATCACCGGTTCCGTTATCACCGTGAACCGGGAAAGCGGCACCGTCACCTTCGAAAGCTCGGACGAACAGCCTGTGGAAGCCGTTATTTTTTCCGGAGACACCCTTTGATGCCATGGACGCGTGCCGCTGCAACCGGCCCCGCCCCGGAGAAACCGAAACCATGCCAACCCTTTCGCTCCGAGATTTGATAAAGACCTACCGGGGACGCCGTGTTGTGGACCAGGTCTGCATGACCGTGGACAGCGGCAGGGTGGCCGGCCTCTTGGGGCCCAACGGCGCCGGGAAAACCACCACCTTCTATATGGCTGTCGGCATGATCCGGCCCAACAGCGGTCGGGTCTTTCTTGACGATGCGGACATTACCGACGATCCCATGCATATCCGGGCAAGAAAAGGGGTGGGATACCTGCCCCAGGAGGCCTCGGTATTCCGGAAATTGACCGTGCGCGAAAATCTTTTGGCCGTGCTGCAAACCCTGCCCATGTCCAAGGATCGCCAGGAAAAGAGAGCCACAGGTCTTCTGGAGGAGCTGGGGATTGCCCATGTCGCCTCCCAGAAAGCCGCCGTGTTGTCCGGCGGAGAACGACGCCGCCTGGAAATCAGCAGGGCGCTTGCCACCGACCCATCGTTCATGCTACTGGACGAACCGTTTGCGGGAATTGATCCGCTTGCCGTCGGTGAAATTAAGAAAATCATCACGCACCTTAAAGAACGCGGTATCGGCATCCTGATTTCGGATCACAACGTTCGGGAAACACTGAGCGTTTGCGACAATGCATATATTTTGAGCGATGGAAGGGTAATCGAATCCGGATCTCCGGAACAAATCGCCTGCAGCGAAACGGCCTGCAGGGTCTACCTCGGCAATGAATTCAGGTTGTAACCATGGCAATTGAACTTCGACAACAGCTCAAGCTCGCCCAGCAGCTGGTCATGACCCCGCAGCTCCAGATGGCCATCAAACTGCTCCAGCTCTCCAGGCTGGAGCTCCAGGATACCATCCAGCAGGAACTGATCGAAAATCCGACCCTGGAAGAAGTTCAAGAACAGCCAAGCGACGAGACGACGATTGAACAGCCGGAACCCAAGGCCGCCGAACCAGAGGTCACAAAAGAAGTGACGGTGGAAGAAACCATCCGGGAAGACTTCGACTGGCAAAACTACCTTGACGAATACAACTCGTCCGGCCGAACCAGCTATGAAGCCGAAGCAAAAGACGCACCCCAGTACGAAACCTTCATCGCCCAGAAGGAATCCCTGAGCGATCACCTGCTTTGGCAACTGCTCATGACCCTTCCCACCAAGGAAGAAGAGACCGTTGGCAGCACCATCATCGGAAACCTCAACCAGGCGGGGTACCTGGACATTACCGTGGAGGAAATCGCCGGGATCAACCAATGCGACATTTCCATCGTGGAAAACGTCCTGTCCCTGATGCAGACCTTCGATCCCATTGGTGTGTGCGCCCGTGATCTTTCCGAATGCCTCATGATCCAGGCGCGGCATTTCAACCTGGACAACTCCATCGTCACCGAAATCATCCGGCATCATCTGGTCAATCTTCAGAACAACAACTACAAGGCCATCGCCAAGGCCCTGAAAATCTCCATCCAGGAAGTGGTCAAGGCCGTCAACATCATCAAGAATCTGGAACCGCGCCCGGGGTTGCAATACTCTTCGGAAGAACCCCAGTACATCACGCCCGACATCTACGTCTACAAACTGGAAAACGAGTACGTGATCATGCTCAATGACGATGGAATGCCGAAGCTGAAAGTCAGCTCATTCTATAAATCCGCCATTTCGAGCGGAAAAGACATCCAGGGGGACACGAAGAATTATTTGCAGGACAAACTGCGCTCGGCCCAGTGGCTGATCCGCAGCATTCATCAACGCCAGAAAACCATCTACAAGGTCATGGAAAGCATCGTCGGTTTCCAACGGGACTTTTTCGACAAGGGCATCGCATACCTCAAGCCCATGGTGCTCCGGGATGTCGCCCAGGACATCGGCATGCACGAGTCGACCATCAGCCGGGTGACCACCAACAAGTACGCTTACACCCCCCAGGGCATTTTCGAACTCAAGTATTTCTTCAACAGCTCCATCAGCCGCATCCATGGAGAGGCCATCGCATCGGCGAGCGTGCAGGATAAAATCAGGCTATTGATCGAAAACGAAGACCCCAAGAAACCGCTCAGCGACAGCAAAATCGCCAACATGCTAAGTGATGCCAACATCAACATCGCACGCCGAACGGTCGCTAAATACCGGGAAATGATGCGCGTGCTTCCTTCCAATAAACGTAAACAGTATTAGGAGGGTGCCTATGCAAACAAACGTGACGTTTAAGAATGTCGATCCCTCAACGCATCTTAAAACATACTTGCAGGAAAAATTGGATCGTCTCGATAAATTTCTTGATAACCCGGCGGAAGCCAACGTGGTCCTGTCCGTTGAAAAGCACAGGCACATCGCCGAGGTTAACGTCGGCGGAGATCGCCTCAACATCATCGGCAAAGAAGAAACCACGGATATGTACTCCGCCATTGATATGGTGGTGGGCAAGCTCGAAAAACAAATCAAAAAAGGCAAGCAGAAGATTCGGGACCACCGGGGAGCAGCCCGCTCCAAGGCCATGGAGATGGAAGCTGCCGCGGCCCCTGCCGGCGACGAGGCCGCGACAGCGGATATTGTTGTCCAGAACATCGACTACAAGCCCATGGACGTGGAGGAAGCCGCCATGCAAATGGGTCTGGTGGATGACAGTTTCCTGGTGTTCACCAATTCGCGCACCAGCCGTGTAAATGTCATCTACCGGCGCAATGACGGCCATTTCGGCCTGATTCAACCCAGTGACTGACACCATCGATATGTTTTACCCTGGCGCCACCGGCCGAACGGCCGGGGGCCGTTTTATTTGCAGACGTGGTGAATGAACAATGAAAATTATTGATGTACTCCGGAAAGAATCGATTCTCATCGATCTGAAAGCAACCGACAAGAAAGGGGTTCTGGAAGAACTCGTCGCCCCCGTTGCCCGCATCGCCGATGCCGGTGCCGGTGAAATGGTGCGGGTTCTGCTGGAACGCGAGCGTCTGGGCAGCACCGGCATCGGCAACGGCATCGGTATTCCCCACGGCAAACTCAAGGGGCTTGACCAGCTTGTTCTCGGCTTCGGCATCAGCCGCAAGGGCGTCGATTTCGAGTCCATGGACAACCGTCCCACCTATCTTTTTTTTCTGCTGATTACGCCGGAAAACTCCACCGGGCCACACCTGAAGCTGCTGGCCCGGATCTCGCGGATACTCAAAGAACCCGCCTTCAGGGAGCGGCTGATGGGCGCCGGCGATCCGGATGAAATCATCGATCTCATCCGGGTGGCGGACACCGCGGCCGACCCCTGAGGTGGAAGAATGCTGAACGCCCCCCCCATCTTCATCGTCACCGGGTATGCAGGGTCCGGCAAAAGCACGGCTCTGGCCGCCCTGGAAGATACCGGGTTCTACACTGTCGACAACATGCCGGTGGCCCTGCTGCCGCAATTCCTCACCCTTTTTTCCGGAAAAGCCGCGGAAGCCAAGGGCTTCGCCTTCGGTATGGACCTGCGGGAAAAAGGTTTCGCGGAAAACCACACCAGTATCTTCGCCGCTCTTCGGCAGGCGGGCCATACACTGCACATCCTCTTTCTGGAAGCCGACGAAAAAACCCTTCTGCAACGTTTCAGCCAGACGCGCCGCCAGCATCCCCTTTCCCGGGACAAGGGTGTGCGCGACGGCATCCGGACGGAGAAGAAATTGCTGGCCGATCTTCGCAAGGCCGCCCAGCAGGTGATCGACACCACCCACTGCTCCGTTCACGACCTCAAAGCGGTCGTTACCGGCATCGCGGAAAAAAGCGTCTCCACCGATCCCGTGTCCATCCATGTGCTGTCTTTCGGCTTCAAGTACGGCGTTCCGCGGGATGCGGACTTGATCATGGACGTGCGTTTTTTGGCCAACCCCTATTTCATTCCCGAACTCAAGGATCTCACTGGAAAATCCGCCCCCGTCCGCCGCTTTGTATTCGATGACCCGCACTGCACCCCGTTTCTCCAGAAATATATGGATCTGCTCACCTATCTGGTTCCGTTGTACGAAAAAGAAGGCAAGGCGTACCTGACCATCGCCGTCGGATGCACCGGGGGCCGCCACCGGTCCGTTGCCGTTGCCGAACACCTTTACCGGTCCCTGCAAAGACCGGGGATGCGAATCCGGCTTTCACACCGGGACATCGAACAGTAGGAGAAGAACATGCACACGTGCGGACTGCACACGGCGGCCATGACGGAGTGTGATCTTCCCGTCGTTCTGGAAATCGAGAGGGTGTGCTTTCCCGCCCCGTGGCATAGACGTGCGTTTTTGGAAGAACTTGCAAATCCTCTGGCCGTCAATCTCGTGCTCAAATCCATCGCGCCGCTTGCCAATCCCACTGTTGAGGCGTATAGTTGTTGCCATGTGGTCAGTGACGAACTGAGCATCTTAAGGATGGCGGTGGCGCCCCACAGGCAGCGCAGCGGAATGGCCAGCCGCATCCTCGACGCCGTCTTCCGCCGGGGGCTCGCCATGGGCGCAACCCGCGCGTTTTTGGAGGTGCGCCCGTCTAACGCGGCAGCCATCGCACTCTACCGGAAAAAAGGATTTGCGCACATCGGCCGACGTCCCCACTATTATCCTGAAACCCGTGAAGATGCGCTGGTGATGGCAGCGGCCCTCGTGGTCGGGAAGCAGCCGGGCACATCCCCGTGACGGAACCCGGGCCGGCACCATCGCCCGTCTCTTCAATACACCCAAAGGAGGCATCATGACCATCAGACTGGCAATCAATGGCTTTGGTCGTATCGGCCGCATGGTATTCCGGGCCGCGCTCAACCGAACCGATATCGAAGTGGTGGCCGTCAACGATCTGACGGATGCCGTCACCATGGCGCACCTGCTCACCTACGATTCGGTTCACGGAAAACTGGATGCATCGGTGACCCCGCAAGACGGTGCCATAACCGTCAACGGACGCCGCGTGGTTATCACGTCCGTCAAGGATCCGGCCCAGTGCGACTGGAAGGCGCTCGGAGTGGACGTGGTGGCGGAGTGCACCGGCCTGTTCAGGGACAAGGAAAATGCCGGCAAACACCTGGCCGCCGGCGCCCGGAAGGTCATCATCTCCGCACCGGCCAAGGATCCGGATGTCACGGTGGTCATGGGCGTCAACGAAAGCCAGTACGACCCGAAACGTCACCATGTTTTGAGCAACGCCTCGTGCACCACCAATTGTCTGGCACCGGTCGCCAAAGTGTTGCTCGAAAATTTCGGCATACAATCGGGCCTGATGACCACCATCCATTCCTATACCGGAGACCAGCGCCTGCTGGATTTCCCCCATAAGGATCTGCGCAGGGCCCGGGCGGCGGCACTGTCCATGGTTCCCACCACCACCGGCGCGGCCAAGGCGGTATCTCTGGTGCTGCCGGAACTGACAGGTAAACTCAACGGGTTGGCCATCCGTGTTCCCACCCCCAATGTTTCCATCGTGGATTTCGTGGCCATGGTGTCGAAATCAGGAGTAACGGTCCCCGATGTCAACGAAGCTTTGGCCCAGGCAGCCGAAGGCGCACTGTCCGGCATCCTCGGATTCAGCGACGCACCATTGGTTTCAACGGATTTCAACGGATGCCCGCTCTCATCGGTGGTGGATGCCCCCACCACATATGTGGCGGACCCGCTGGTGAAGGTCATGGCGTGGTATGACAACGAAACGGGTTATTCCCATCGCATGGTGGATCTGGCAGTGCTTGTCGGCGGTCAGCTGTAACACTGAGAAAGGAAATGCACATGAACGCTCGAAAACCCATTATCGCCGGAAACTGGAAAATGTATAAGACCGTCACCGAATCCGTGACTGCCGCCAGGCGGCTGCGGGAGCTTTTGGCGAGCCCGCCTCCGGTGGAAGTCATCGTGGCCCCTCCCTTTGTTTCCATCGCGCCAGTGGCCGACGCTTTCCAGGGCAGCGGCCTCCAGGTGGCAGGACAGAACTTGTTCTGGGAAACCGAAGGCGCGTTCACCGGAGAAGTGTCCGGGGACATGCTCGTTTCCGCCGGTTGCAGCCATGTGATTGTCGGCCATTCCGAGCGCAGGCACCTGTTCGGTGAAACGGATGCACACGTCCATAAAAAGGTCGGCGCGGCACTGGCATGCGGCCTTGTACCGATCATGTGTGTAGGGGAAACCGACGCCGAGCGCGACCAGGAACAAACGTTTTCAGTTCTTGACAAACAAATGGGAAACGGGTTACATAGCCTGACCGCTGCCCAGGTGGAAGGACTGGTGATCGCATACGAACCCGTGTGGGCCATCGGAACCGGCAACACGGCCACCGACAGCCAAGCCCAGGAGGTGCATGCATTTTTGAGGGCCTGGATCGGAAAAAAATTCGGCGACGCTCTTGCCAACACCATTAGAATACTATATGGAGGGAGCGTCAAACCGGACAATGTCCGCGGGTTGATGGCAATGCCCGACATTGACGGCGCCCTTGTCGGGGGCGCCAGCCTGGATCCGACGAGTTTTGAAAAGCTTGTCTGCTTTTAACCGATAACCTTAGGCCTTTTTCGATATTGATATGTCTGTATTATTGATCGTCTTTCACATTCTCATTTGCCTGGCGCTGATCATGATCGTGTTGCTTCAGACCGGAAAAGGCGCGGATATGGGGGCCGCCTTCGGCGGAGGTTCAAGCCAAACCCTCTTCGGAAGCTCCGGCGCATCCACGTTCCTGACCAAATCAACGACCATGGTTGCGGTTGCGTTCATGGTGACATCATTGGGGCTTGCCTACATCTCAACCAGCAAGACGGCGAAATCCATCATGCAGGATGTCACCACCCCGGCGGCCCAGGAAACGCCGGTGACGCAGCAAGACGCGGCGGGCGACGGCGGACAGACCGCCACCGAGGCCCCGACCGAACAATCAACTGCGCCATAAGTGCCTGGGCCCATGCATGTGCCGAAGTGGTGGAATTGGTAGACACGCTATCTTGAGGGGGTAGTGGGGAGACCCGTGCCGGTTCAAATCCGGCCTTCGGCACCAGCATCATATCATGTTAACGTTTCGGTCCCGCATCGGTGGGGCCGGTTGCATTTCGGCGGATACCGGCGACATCGCCAAGCGGCAGCCGACACCCGGCTTGCCGTTTCAACAGTGTGGACGGACTGCGGGGGACCCGTGGAGAAACAATTTAAACTCCTGGTCGTCGACGACAATGAAGAAGTCCTGAACACGATCTCCCAGTACCTGACCCAAAAGGGGTATCTGGTAACCTCCGTTCACAACGGGCTGGAAGCCCTGAAACTTTGCGAGACAGAGAAAGGCGGCTTCGACCTGATCGTCACGGATCTGGTCATGCCAAATATCAGCGGTGTGGCGATCATCGCCATTGTCAAGGAACGTTATCCACACGTTCCCGTCATCGCCATTACCGGTTGGGGGGAGCATCCGGAAGCCTTGGCCACGGAAGCAAAAGCCGATG
The DNA here is from genome assembly GCA_963678885.2 of Desulfobacterales bacterium. Taxonomy (GTDB): domain Bacteria; phylum Desulfobacterota; class Desulfobacteria; order Desulfobacterales; family JAFDDL01. The sequence goes on from CAXXFG010000001.1 coordinate 25,218, forward strand.
TCGTTTTGGAAAAGCCCTTCGAGCTCGATGAATTTAACCGGATCATTCAGAACCTGATTGCAGAGGGAATATGATTTTTTTCCGGGGCCTCCTGCAAGGCCCGCCCGGCTTACCCCTGCTGCTGTAATCCCTCAAGGATGGTGGTAAAGCACATGGTCACCCCACTGATTGGCGTCAGTCAAAGCATTGAACGAATCAAGGAGCTCATCAAACACGTTGCCGATACGGGACTGAATATCGTCATTACCGGTGAAAGCGGCGTGGGCAAGGAGGTGGTTGCCCAAAACCTCTATTACAGCTCGCCCAGAAGAAACAAGCCCTTTGTCAAGGTCAATTGCGCGGCCCTGCCCGACGGATTGCTGGAAAGCGAATTGTTCGGCTTTGAACGCGGCGCCTTCACCGGTGCCGAACGGAAACGCCGGGGAAAGTTCGAACTCGCCGACCAGGGTGTTTTGTTCCTGGACGAAATCGGTGACATGTCCTTTTCCCTCCAGGCCAAGTTGCTGCATGTCCTGCAAAGCGGCGAATTCGCGCCCCTTGGCGCGGAGCGCGACGTCAAGACCGACACCTGGGTCATCGCCGCCACCAATAACGAGCTTGAAAAGAATATTAAAAACGGAAATTTCCGTGAGGACTTGTATTACCGACTGAACATCATCAAGATTTTTATCCCGCCGCTGCGCAAACGCCCCGAGGACATCCCGGCGCTCATTGATTTTTACATCGAACGCTACACCTCCCAGTTCGACAACAAGCAGATGCTCCGTCCCAGCCCCCAGGTCATGGACAAGTTGATGGAATACCACTGGCCCGGTAATATCCGGGAACTGCAAAACATATTGAAACGGTTTCTGGTCATCTGCGATTGGGATGAAATCATAGACGAACTGTTCTCCCGAACCGACAACGCTGCGACCGAAACCGATCCGGCGACGGTCCCCGCTGCCGCCGGATCCCCCGTGCTGGCCCTTCCCGACTTCAACAGCGGCAACCACGATCTGGCCGCCATGTCCCTGAAAGACATCCGGAAAAACGCCTTGGACCGCATCGAGCGCCAGGCCATCAGTTACGTTCTTGAGAAAACAGGGTGGAACCGCAGCAAGGCGTCAAAGATACTGAAAATAAGCTACAAAACCCTTCTGTATAAAATATCGGACCTGAACATCATCCCGCCCAAATAGCAAACAAGACCCCGGCGTCCGTCACCGCCGTTGAAGGCTGCGGTCTTCGACGCATCCGGCGGTATATGTATTCTTGTTCATTTTATTATTAAGCTACCTACCCAACTATATTACCCTTGCACCATATCCGCCGCTGGCGGCTCCGACCGCCTTTGACAAACGGGATGCGGCAAGACCGGATGCAGCCGGTTCTCCCCCCCGGCTTCCCCGCCGGGCCGGGCGACGTTGGCATGTCTTTTGCGTCTTTCTGGGTGTCGTGGTGTATGCCTTGTTCAAGCGACCGGACAAGTGTTATCCGGAAGGCATTGGAGCAAACGCGGGCTGCACTTCGCAGGCAGATTGAAAGGCATGGCTGGAACACCTTCATCCGTTCAGGCAAAAAGAAATGTGAACTGCCTATGGAGTTGAGTGACTATCTTGAAAGGTTCAGACTTCGGGAGAACGGCGGACGACGCCTGGATGTCGATCGGCGCCAGCACGACTATGCGGTCCACATTCCCGAACGAAGAAGCGGTTACGAGCGGCGCAGCGGCGCCTGTAGAAGGAAAGCGCCCAGGGCCGGCTCCAGGCTTTCCCCCATGGGCGGCGTGCCCATCGCCTTCATTCTCGCCCCCTGACCACCCCCTCAGCGCAACCCGTATTTTGAAATCAGTCGGGACAGGTAGGTTCTCTGGATGTCCATCATCTGGGCGGCCTTGCTCCTGTTGCCGTCCGTATGCTCCAGATTCATGATGATAAATTCCTTTTTGAACACGTTGAGGGCCTCCTCCAGGGTCATTCCCACCTGGAGCCCCGGATAGACCGACCTGCCGGAGGAAATAAGCAGATCCTCGGGCCGCACGGTTTCACCGTCCCCCATCACCACCGCGCGCTCCAACGCGTTACGAAGCTCCCGCACATTGCCGGGCCAGTCGTACTGCATCATCTTGTCCAATGCAGCGTCGGAAACCGTCAGCTGTGCCAGCCCCCGCTCCACGCGAAACATTTCGATGAAATGCGCCACAAGGACGGAAATATCCTCCTTGCGTTCCTTGAGGGAAGGAATCGGGATGTGCACCACATTGAGACGATAAAACAAATCCTCCCGGAACCGCCCTTCCTTCACTTCGTTTTCGATGTTCCGGTTGGTGGCCGATAGGACCCGGACGTCCACACGAATGGGCGTGTTGCCCCCGACCCGGTAAAACACCCCCTCCTGCAGCACCCGAAGGAGCTTCGCCTGCATACCGGGAATCATCTCGCCGATCTCGTCAAGGAAAAGCGTTCCCCCGTCCGCCAGCTCGAATTTACCGATTTTCCGGCCTGCGGCCCCGGTAAACGCTCCTTTTTCGTGGCCGAACAGCTCATCTTCAAGTAACGTCTCGGGAACCGCGGCACAGTTGAGGGCGATGAGCGGACCGTTTTTCCGTGGACTTTCCCGGTGAATCAGCCGGGACAACAGCTCCTTGCCCGTGCCGCTTTCGCCGGTGATGAGCACCGTGGCGTTGGAGTTGGCCACCTTCAACGCATCCTCCATCACCTTGCGGTGCCGGGCGCTCTTGCCGATGATGCGGTATTGGTGCGCCAAGGCCTCCTTGAGGCTCCTGTTCTCCTGCCGGATTTCAGCAATCCGGTGGGCATTCCCGATGGCGGTGGCGGCCAGGTCCGCATAACTCTTGAGCAGGGTCATGTCACCGGGCCGCAGAGGCGTGCCGTCACGCTTATCGATCACCTGCATGACCCCAAGGATCCGGCCTTTATAGATGAGCGGGACGCAGGCGATGGAGCGGGTCTCGAACCCGATGGCCTCGCTGATGTCCCGGCACCACCGCGGGTCCTTTTCGACGTCCGGAACCAGCAGCGCCTCGCCGCTCAGGGCCACCGTCCCCGCAATGCCCTGCCCGGGCGCCACGGCGTGGTCCTTGATTACATCGCGTTTAGCGCCCGTGGCCACCTTGAAGTGGAGTTTTCCGTCCTTCGGCTCCAGCAGCAAGAGCGATCCGGCCTTTACCTGCAACACCCGGGTGGCCGTGTCGATGATCAGTTCCAGCAACCGCTTCAGATCATGCACCGAGGTCACCCAGGTGGAAATTTCCTCCAGCCAGTCAATGGAGGTGTCGTCTTTGGAGATGGCTTCCATCATATCCGCCTCGTCTGATAGCTGGTAACCTTGCCTGCCGACTGCGGCCGGGCGCGCCAACGGTCTCCAACGCCTATCGGCGCTGGTCAATGGGCATGTAACGGGTTTCATTGGGCCCCATATACACCTGCCGGGGGCGGCAAAGTTTCCAATTGGGATCGTCCATGCTTTCCTTCCATTGGGCGATCCAGCCCGGCAGACGGCCGATGGCGAACATGACCGTGAACATGTTGAGGGGGATGCCGATGGCCCGCAGCAATATCCCACTGTAAAAATCGACATTGGGGTATAGGTTGTTGTCCAGAAAAAAACTGTCGCTGAGCGCCACCGCCTCGAGCTGCTTGGCGATGTCCAGCAACGGATCGTGAAGTTTCAGTTTGGTCAGGATCCTGTCCACCGTCTGTTTGATGATCTGGGCCCGGGGATCCGTGGTCTTGTAAACCCGGTGTCCGAAGCCCATCAAACGGAACGGATCTTTCTTATCCTTTGCCCGCCGGACCACCGCCTTAACGTCCCCGCCGCTTTTCTGGATGCCGATGAGCATTTCGATCACGGCCTGGTTCGCGCCGCCGTGCAGTGGGCCCCACAAGGCGGCGATGCCCGCTGAAATTGACGCATACAGGTTCACCCGGGCGCTTCCCACCAGACGCACCGCGGAGGTGGAACAATTTTGCTCATGATCGGCGTGCAGGATCCAGAAAACGTTCAACGCCTTGACCAGATCGTCGTCCACCAGATAGGGACTGACCGGTGAATCGAACATCATGTGCAGAAAATTGGCGCAATAGGACAAATCGTGACGAGGGTAAACCACCTTGTGGCCCCTGGAAATTTTATGGCACATGGCCGCCATGGTACGCACCTTGGACAGAAGCCGCGTGACGGTGATGTCAATTTCCTCTTCGGCGTCCTGCAACTGCGGATAGAAGCTCTGCAACGCCCCCACCATGGAAGATAAAATATTCATGGGGTGGGAGGCCCGGGGAAAGCTCTGGAAAAAGGCATGCATGTCTTCATGCACCAGAGAATGGTCGTTTAGCAGAACCGAGAACCGTGTCAGCTCCTTGCGGGTAGGCAATACCCCATGCACCAACAGATAGGCGGTCTCGCGAAATGTGGAGTACTCGGCCAGTTGCTCCACCGGAATGCCCCGGTACCGCAGGATTCCCTTCTCGCCGTCCATGAAGGTAATGTCGCTTTTGCAGCACCCGGTATTGGCGAACCCGTAATCGAGGGTGACCAGGCCGCTCTCCTGGCGGAGACGGGAAACGTCGATGGCCTTTTCATTCTCTGTTCCCGCAACAACAGGCAATTTATATGTTTTTCCGTTGTATTCGAGGGTTGCGAATTCTGTCATGGTTTTCTTTCCGTCTGAAGATTTTTTCCGGGTGAGGACAGCAATTCATACATAAATTCAGAGGGGTGGTCAAGGAATTGTCGGTCGGATGCCGTCCCCGGGGCACCGAAGCGCACGCGGTCCAACCCCTTGCGCATTAAAAAAATGATTGATTTACGCCTTCGAATTCTTTAAAAATGGAATCTTGTCAAAACGAATCGGCATGATCCGCGCCGACACACCGGCGCTTGCAGTTCGGTGTTAAAACGGCCATGCCTTCCGGAGCCAGTGGTTTTATGAAAACATGAACATGATATTTTTTCACAAAACGCCCGTTCGAAGGCCCCGCAACAAAAGTGCCCCGTTTTCCAGGGCACATGGTCACACGGCCTGCCTGACATGTTTCATAGGCATCGCACGCCTCAACACAACGGCCCCCCCGTCGTGCTGAGGTTTTTTTTGCCGAACAGACGGAGGGAGGACTATGGACAAGACAGTCGGTTCGTTGATGGTGCCGCTTTCGGAGTACGCCACGGTATCCGAGGAGGCAACCCTGCACGAAGCGGTTCTGGCCCTGGAAAAAGCCCAGGCGGAATTCGATCAGAACCGCTACCGCCACCGTGCCATTCTTGTGCTCGCGGAGGACGGGCGGGTGGTCGGAAAAGTCGGCCAACTCGACATCCTCCGCGCCCTTGAGCCAAAGTACGGCGAAATGGGAGACCAGATCCCCCTGACCCGCTTCGGCTACAGCCGAAAATTCATGTCTTCCCTGCTGGAAAAATTCCAGCTGTGGGAGATGCCCATGCATGAAATCTGCCGCAAATCGGCGGGCTACAAGGTCCGCGACATGATGCAGGTCCCCACCGAGGACGAATACATCCCGGAAACGGCAAGCCTCGGCGAGGCCATCCACACACTGGTGATGGGGCATCATCAGAGCCTGCTGGTTACCCGTGCCGAAACAATTGTCGGGGTCCTCCGGCTCACGGACGTTTTCAAGGAAATGACCCAGATCATCAAGGCGTGCGAATAAGTCACGCCCCGGCATGTTTGATTGAAGCCCGTGTTTTTCAGAGGAGAGACATCATGACGCATGAGGTACCCCCTGTTGCAGCGGTCAGGCGAATCAACTGGAAGCGGTGGTTGTTTCTTTGTGTCGGCATCGCCCTTTTCTGGATCGTGTACGCTTCCCCCCCCTGGCCGGACGCCGTGGATCCCATGGGCCAGCAGTTCCAACTGACCCGGGAGGCCAAGGGCGCCCTGGCCGTTTTTCTCTTGGCCGGCACCTGGTGGGTCTTTGAGGTGGTGCCCATCGGTATCACCAGCCTTACCATCGGTGTGCTCCAGGCGCTGTTTTTGATCCGGCCGGCCAAGGTCGCGTTCAAAGACTTCATGGATCCGTCGGTCATGTTCATTTTCGCCTCCATCATGATCGGGCTGGTGTTCACCAAGACGGGACTGACCAAGCGCCTGGCCTACAAAATGCTGGCCGTGGTGGGAGAACGCACCAGCATGATCTACCTGGGATGCTTCGTTGTGACCGCGGCCCTCACCCACATCATGGCGCACACGGCAGTGGCGGCCACCATCTACCCGTTGCTGCTGTCCATCTACGCCCTGTATGGCGAGGGCGGAAGCCAGACCCGTTTCGGCAAGGGCCTGTTCATCGGCATGGCCTACGTCGCCGGCGCCGGCAGCATCGTCACGCTTCTGGGGGCGGCCCGCGGAGCGGTGGCCATCGGCTTCTACAAGGATATCGTGGGGCGGGAAATCGCCTTTTTCGAGCTGTCCAAATACATGTTCCCCATCGGATGGCTGATGACGTTTTTGCTGTGGGGCTTTTTCATGGTCTTCTTCAAGCCGGAGAAAAAAGTCATCCCAGGACTGCGGGAAAGGGCGAAACGCCTCAGCGCCGAATTGGGCCCCCTGACCGGCAGAGAAATTCTGGCCGCGCTGATCGTTTTCGGGTGTATTCTCATGATGTCCCTGCGCTCCTTTGTCCCCATGCTGCAACCGGTGGACAAAACCGCCATTATTCTCATTTCCACCATTTTGTTTTTCATCACCGGCATCATGGATCTGGAGGATCTCGAATCCATTCCCTGGAATATTATACTGCTGTTTGCCGGGGCCATGAGCATCGGCTTCTGCCTTTGGGAAACCGGCGCGGCCAACTGGCTGGCCGTCAACTGGCTGGTCATGTTCCAGAACGCCCACTGGTTCGTGTTCGTTCTCAGCATCGCCTTTTTCGTGATGATCATGACCAATTTCATCATGAATGTCGCGGCCATCGCCATTTCCCTGCCGGTGGCCCTGGTCATTGCACCCTATCTCAAGGTGGCGCCGGAAGTCATTCTGTTCGCATCCCTGGTGACGGCCGGCATGCCGTTCCTGCTGCTGGTGGGTGCGGCGCCCAACGCCATCGCCTATGATTCCAAACAATTTTCAACCGGCGAGTTTTTTCTCTACGGCATTCCCGCCAGCATCCTCCTGATGCTGGTGGTGGCCTTTTGCGTATGGATTCTCTGGCCCCTCATGGGCATGCCGATCACCCTGGCGCAATAAAACACCCAACCGGACGGCCGGGCCGTCCCAGCACCGGCGGCGGACATCGCCGCCGCCTGGAGGAAGCGGATATCATGCAGCAACTTGAAAATCTCATCGGTCGGATCATCGCGCAGATGAACATCAATCTCAGGCGCTTTGACTTCGATGCGGGAAAATATCTTCAGAAACGGGTCGAGCCCAGCCAATTTCTGAAATTCTATGCCTTTTACGGCGTCACCGCCCACCACCCCCTGCATTTTCATTTCAGCCACTCAAGCCTGGCGGGAAGTTATTTTCTGGGGCAATGCAAGGTGGACAATTCCGTCCTGTATAAGAGCGATATCCGGGGAGACGAGCTCAAAACCAAGGGAACGCCGTATGGTTTCCGCGGCCGGACGCTGACCCTGGAAAAAGATGAGGTCATCAAGATAAAAGGCAGCTACCTGATCAAGACCCTTGTCCACAACTATTCCCACGACCCGGAAACACCCGATACGTTTTTCATCCGCAACACGGCCGCCACCGCCTACGCCAATATCCACGGCGCGCCCGTGGAGGGTTGTTTCCTGGGGCCCTTCAGCACGGTGGATTTCACCCGGCTGCACGATTGCATCGTCGGTGCCTTCGCCTACGTGCAAACAGGAGATCTTTCCCACGAAAACGTTCCGGCCGGGCAGGTCTGGATCAAGAATCCCGATCATTTCGAATTCATCTACCAGCATCCTCCGGAAGTCACCGAACGCTACGTGGTCTTTCATCCCGGCAAGCCGGCCGGGGGGGTATTCATCGACTTTGTGGAATCCCGGGAAGAAGAGTTCCAGCGCCTGTTCGACGTCATCCACCTGGACCCCCCGTTCGAGGTTCCCCAGGGCGCCTCCATCAACCGTTATGCGGTGATCCGGGGCGACACCTGTATCGACGACAACGTCCTGGTGGCCCAGCGTGCGTACCTGAAAAACGCCCGCCTGGGCCGCGGCGCCAACGCACAGGAAAATTGTTATATCGTGGACTGTGACCTGGAAGGCTATGATATCATGGCCCACGGCGCCAAGGCCATCCACGCCCGGCTGGGCAAGAAGGTGTTCGTGGGATTCAATTCCTTTCTCCGGGGCAGCGACCAATGCCCCCTGTCCATCGGCGCCGACAGCATCATTATGCCCCACACCATCATCGACCTGGCCGAGCCCCTGGAGATCCCCCCCGGCCATCTTGTCTGGGGATTTATCAGAAACCGCTCGGACCTGACCGTAAACAGCATGCCCATCGATCGGTTTTCCGCACACCGCGGGGACCTGACCGTCGGCGCGCTGAGGTTTTCCGGCAGCGGCGCCCGGTTCGTTGCCGCCTTCCAGGAACGCATCGAGCATATTCTCGAAGCCAACGGTGCCTATTTCGACGGCGAGAACAAAAGGGGACACGCGCAAACCTCACAGGCCATCGCCTTTAACATCATGCAGCCTTATCCCCTGGGCCCGGAACGGGGGCTGTATCCGACCATCGATATCAACTCCTAAGCCGGTTCCGGGCCGGCGGGTGGCTTTGTTGCGCCGCGCCCGGGGCCGGCAAGCCGCCGCCGTTGTCCCGCTGTCGAACAAAAACTTGCCCCGGAGGATGCAGTCCCATGGCGGCGCCCGCCGGTGCCACCGCCCACGCCCTGTCATGGAAAATTGCCTATGGGACACCTGTTTCCGCTGAAAACCAAAATCCTGTCGATCCTGGCCGCGCTCATGATGCTGACCCTTTGCGGCGCCCTCGTCATGGTTTGGTACACATACCGCATCGAGGATCTGCTTGAAACCGTTGTCAAAAAAGACATCGCCGCTTACCGGGCCGTTGAAGGACTGGAAACCGCCCTGGTGAATCAAAAAGGATTCGTATCCTATTTTTTCATCGACAAGGATCCCGATTGGCTCCGTCAACTGAACCTTTACAGGCATTTGTTCAAGGAACGCCTCGCGGAGGCCTATCACCTGGGGGATGAAAGTGCCGGCACGCTGGAAACGCTCAACGAAATCGACATCGCCTATGGCCGCTATGTACAACTGAAAGACCAGGTCATCTCCCATTATACCGCCGGCCGAAAAACTGAAGGCATCATCCTGCACCGGGAGGTGCGGGATGCCTTTTTCGCCATCCTGGACCGGTGCGAAGCATTGAAACGACTCCAGACCGAACGCATCGTCGCCGCCCGGCGACAGCTTCACCGGCAGGCGGGGACGCTTCGCATCACGGCCGCCGGCGCCGTCGCATTAGGTGTGCTACTGGCCGGCGGCCTGATCGTGTTGCTGACAAGGCAGGTTCTCGGCCCGGTGCGGCGGATGGCCCTGGAAGCCAACCCGGCAGGATCCGCGTTGGATTTGGGCAATGACATCGCCGCCCTCAACCGGGGCGTGCATCACCTGCTCACAGAGGTGGACCACACCCGGAGCCAACTACAAAAAAGCAGGGAATCCCTTGTCCAGTCCGAGAAACTGGCCTTGGTGGGAAAACTGGCCGCCGGCATGGCCCACAGCATCCGCAATCCGTTCACATCCGTTAAAATGCGATTGTTTTCCCTGAGCCGCGCCCTGCGTCTGACCGAGACCCAGAAAGAAGATCTTTCGGTCATCTCCCAGGAGATCCGCCACATCGACCACATCGTCCAAAATTTTCTGGAATTCGCGCGCCCCCCCCGCCTTCAGTTCCAGGCCGTCAGCCCGTCGGTGGTGGTGGACCAGGCGTGCCAACTGCTCTCCCACCGGCTCAAATCCTACGCCGTGACGGTGGACATCACGCGGGCATGCCCGCTTCCGGAAGTAAACGCCGACCCTGAACAACTCAAGGAAGTGATCGTCAACCTGATGGTCAACGCCTGCGAAGCCATGCCGGGGGGCGGTCGGATCACCATTGCCGAATATTTTCGGAACAACGCGGCGGTCATCACCGTCGCGGACCAGGGAAGCGGTATCAGCGCGTCCGTTCTGAATAAAATTTTCCAGCCTTTTTTCACCACCAAGGAAGACGGCACGGGGCTGGGCCTTAGCATCGCCCAACGCATCGTAGAAGAGCACCACGGCCACATCGCCGCCGCCGTTGGAAAAGGCGGCGCCGGCACGGTCTTCACCGTCACATTACCCGTCAGGGAGGTCTCTGCGTGAACACGATCTGCATCATCGATGACGATGACCAACTGCGCGCCAGCTTTAAGAAACTCTTGTGCCAGGAAGGCTACGCGGTTCAGGATGCCGCCTCCGGTGAGGCGGGCATCACCATCATTCGGCAAAGCCTTCCGGACCTGGTGGTTCTCGACATCCGCCTGCCGGGCATAAACGGATTGAAGACCTATGAAATGATTCGCCAGGTGGACCCCAAGCTGCCGGTCATCATCATGACGGCCTACGGCACCACGGAAACCGCCATCGAAGCCACCAAACGCGGCGCCTTCGACTATCTTCTCAAGCCCTTCGATATCCCCCAGATGCTGAAGCTCATCGAACAGGGCCTTGCGGCAAATCGGTTCATGCGGTTTCCGGTACACATGGACGCCGCTCCCCGTGCCGACGGGGAAGAAGCCCTTATTGGAAGAAGCAGTGCCATGCAGGCCGTTTACAAGGCCATCGGCCGGGCCGCGCCAACTGATGCCACCGTTCTGATCCGGGGCGCGTCGGGCACCGGCAAAGAGTTGGTGGCCCGTGCCCTGTACCAGCACAGCCAGCGTAGCCAGGCGCCGTTCCTGGTCATCAATTGCGTAGCCATCCCCGACGCCCTCCTGGAAAGCGAACTGTTCGGGTATGAGAAAGGCGCCTTCACCGGCGCCGCGCACCGCCGGGTGGGAAAAATCGAGCAGGCCAACGGCGGCACCGTGTTTCTCGATGAAATCGGAGATATGCCCATGATGCTCCAGGCAAAAATACTGCGCCTGCTCCAGGAAAAGAGCGTCGAACGCCTCGGCGGCCGCCAGGCCCTGCCGGTGGATGTGCGCATCATCGCCGCCACCAACCGCGACCTGGAAAAAGCCGTGACAGCCGGCCGGTTTCGGGAAGATCTCTACTACCGTCTCAAGGTCGTGACCATCGCGTTGCCCCTGCTGAACGCCCGGACGGACGACATCCCCCCGCTCACCCAATATTTCCTTGCCCGGTACGCCCGGGAAATCGGCATCGAAAACCCGGGCATCACCGAAGAGGCCCTGGCCGTTCTGGGAGCCTGGCCCTTCCCTGGAAATGTCCGGGAATTGGCCAATATCATCAAGAAAACGCTTATTTTCAACCGGGGAGTCCCCCTGTCCCCCGAAGACATCGCCCAGGCCCTGGACGAAAAGCATCCCGACAAACGCATCTTTCAGGTGGAAGGCGCGGAAGCCCTGCGACATTGGATCCGCCAGCAACTGGTGCGCAACAGCTCCGGCAACCGATACGAACGGTGCATGGAACAGGCCGAAGCGATGGTCGTGCAAGAAGCCCTCACACTCACCAAGGGCAACCGATCCCAGGCCGCCAGGCTGTTGGGCATCTCCCGGCCCACGCTCCATGCAAAGATCGACAAACACCGGTTGGCATTCGTCACCTCGGTGCGGCAATCCGAGGCCTGAGCGCCTTACCGCACCGACCGGCCTGTCGGGTCAGGCACTTAGCAGGTTGTAAAGAACCCGGACACCTCGGATCCGCCGCCTCTCCCCCGCACATATTTTATTCATTTTAATTCAGCATATTGACAGGACGCGCCCCCCCGCCTCTTCTGGCACACCCCTTGCCAGTCGTAAGATTATCCCCTTCACCTAGCACGGGAGTGCCATCCCATGAGCAGCCAAGATGACAACACGGAAACCATCGTGCTGGTCGCGGACCGAAACCCCCGTGTGCGCGACCTTATCCGCCGGGAGCTGTCGGGGGAAGCGTGCCGTGTTATCATGTCGGACCGCAGCGGCACCTTGCTCGCGCATGCGTTCGGCCAGCCGCCGGCGCGGATCCTGATCATCGACCCGGACCTGCCCGAAATGGACCCCATGGAACTGCTGGAAAAAATCAGGAACCGAATCCCCCCCTTGCGTTTGATCATCCATGCGCTGCCGGTGAATGACTATGAACAGATGCTATCCCCTCCCGACATCCGGATCGAAAAGACGGCACAGAGCGTGGAACAGATCCGCCGGACGGTTCGCCGGCTTTTGACGGAGGCACCCTCATGACGCCGCATCCGGAACATGCCGTCCGGCGGTTTATCTTCATATGCATGCTCATGGTCCCCGCCGTTCCCTTCCTGGTCATGCTGGGCATCGGGTACGTTTTCTTCAGTCGCTTCCTTGAAAGAATGCACCGGCTGTTTGCCCTGCCCGAACAAACATCCGAGGCCTTCGTAGGCCTGGGGCTCTTTGACACCGACGGCGACCATCTGTCCTATACGGGCCCGCTGGCCGGAATCGTCCGGGAGCAGGATTTGTTTTTCGAAATGGAACGGATCCTTTCAACCCGTCACCAGGAGGTATCACCATGAAATCGCATCTTTTTCGCCTCTCCATCGTTTCCGTCTGCGCACTCGTCGTTTCCGCAGCCATTGCCCGGACAGCCGCCGCCGGGACCCCGGAACCGCTTCGCTTCAGCTGCTCGGCCCAGATTTTCTCAGCCATCGGGGAACAGGCCCTGGAAGAATTCGAACAGGACACCGGCATCGATATCGCAACCCATGTATGCGCTTCCGGAGCGGCCATCAGCCGCCTCCAGCATGGCCTTAGCGACATTGCCGCCACCACCGAAGGCATCTTCCACCACCACCGCGATTACGGATATGTGGAAACGCCATTTTGCAAAGATCCCCTGGCTGTCCTGGTGCACAAAGACCTAACCGTGCAAGGCCTGAGCGCTTCCGATCTGCGGGGTATCTTTTCAGGCGCCGTGACCAACTGGCAAAGCGTAGGAGGGCCGGACCTATCCATTCTTCTGGTGGTTCCGTCCAAGAACACGGCCGCGTTCCGGAATTTCGACCGCCAGGTCCAGATGCGGGGAGATCTCAAATACGACGTCATGTCCTACCGCAGCACACGCATCATCGACGTGGTATCGCGCTTTCCGGAAGCGGTGTCCTTCATCTCCCATGCCGCCACCATGGGGCATCCGGTGGTGAAAAGCATTCCCATCAACGGACTGACGCCCACGGATCCGGCCTATCCCTTCCACCAGGTCTTCTCCTTTGTGACCAAGGGCACGCCGGCGGATCTTCCGGCCCGCTTCATCGCCTACTGGCGCACCGGAAAAGGCAGGGAGCTCATCATGAAAAAGAACATGCAGCCCGTAGAGTGACCGTCCACATGGCCGAAACCGTAAACAACGACAACCGCCCGGAGACCGCCCCGCCCAAGGACACCCTGTACCGTGTTCTCAGACGCAACATGGTGCTGGCCATCCTCCTGGCGGCATTGACCCCCCTGTTTCTTGTGAGCGGACTCATCCTGGAGAAATTCAACCGCTCCTATCGGGAAAAAGTCCAGGCCCATCTCCAGGAACTGGTGCTCAAGCACCGCCAGAACATCGACGGATTTCTCAACGAACAGCTGAACATCATCCGCTACGTGGCCGCCACCACTTCCTTTGAACAACTGGGAAACGAAGACTATCTGCAGGATGTCCTGTCCCGTTTGCAACAGCAATTCAGCGGCGTGTTCGAAGACTTGGGGGTGGTGGACGAACAAGGCATCCAACTGGCTTACGCCGGCCCCTTCAAGCTGCTCAAGGCCCATTACGCCGATGCGGAGTGGTTTGAAAAGGCAATGGCGCGTCAGGCCTTTGTCAGCGACGTTTTTCTGGGACTGCGGGGACGCCCACATTTCATCGTGGCCGTACGCCAAAGCCACGGCGGCACCCACTGGATTCTGCGGGCGACCATCGATTTCCGGGCCTTCAACACCCTGGTGGAAACCCTGCGCATCGGCCGCACCGGAGTGGCCTTCATCCTCAACCGGGAAGGCGCATTCCAGACCCGGGCCCCCGCCGCCCCGGGCGGCGTCGCCCCCGGGGTGACGGCGGTCATGGCCCGGGCAAGCACCGGCCTGAGTGTCGTGGAAACCGCTGATCCCGGGGGGGAGGAAAAAATCTACGTGGGGGCCGCCCTTAAAAACGGCGAATGGTTCCTCATCTTCCGCCAGGACACCGGCGATGCTTACCAGGACCTGCGCAAAACCCGAAATACCGCCATGTTCCTGATTCTTCTGGGCTCCGTTCTCATCGTCACCACGGCCTGGATCGTCTCCCAGCGGCTGGTCGCCCGGGTGATGGACGCGGACCGAACAGTCAACCTGATGAACCGGCAGGTGATCGAAACCGGCAAACTGGCGGCCATCGGGGAACTGGCCGCCGGTATCGCCCACGAAATCAACAACCCGGTGGCCATCATGATGGAAAAGGCCGGTTGGATTCAAGATCTTCTGGAAGACGAAAACAAGGCCGCCCTATCGAACGGACCGGAAATGGAGGCCTCCCTGGAAGAAATCCGGAACCAAGCCCGCCGCTGCAAGGACATCACCTTCAAGCTGCTCAGCTTTGCCCGCAAAACCGATTCCCGTCCCCGGCACCTGCAATTAAACGATCTTGTCCGGGATGTGGCGGCCCTGTCCTCCCAGCGGGCGAAATACGCGGGCGTCATACTGGAAAACACCCTGGATCCGTCTCTGCCTGTCATCAACGCTTCCCCTACGGAAATTCAGCAGGTACTGCTCAATCTCATCAACAACGCCCTGGATGCCATGGCCAAGACCGGGGGCAGCCTTCAGATCACAACCACCGCACAAGACGAAATGGTCGTGATGGAAGTCCGGGACACGGGACCCGGTATTCCACCAGCCATACGGGATCGCGTCTTTCAGCCTTTTTTCACCACCAAGCCTGTGGGCAAGGGAACCGGGCTGGGCCTTTCCATCTGCTACGGCATCATCCATAAACTGGGGGGACGCATCGAGGTTACAAGCGAAGTGGACAAGGGCACCATCTTCCGAATCTACATGCCGGCGGTCGAACCGAGCGCCGTTCGCTTGTCCGACGCCGCCGATCCGCCAAGACCACCGAAAGGAGAAACGTTATGAGTATTGCAACCGTATTGCTGGTGGACGACGAGCCGGCCTTTGTGGAAACCATGGAAAAACGCATGAAAAAGCGTGACTTCGAGGTGATCCCCACCTTCAGCGGCCCGGACGCCCTGGACGCGCTGGCACGCAACCCGGCCATCGAGGTGGTGGTCCTGGATGTGAAGATGCCCCGCATGGACGGCATTGAAACCCTTGCGGAAATTAAAAAGCGCCATCCCCTGGTGCAGGTGATCATGCTCACCGCCCACGGCACCATCGAATCCGCCGTGGAAGGAATGAAAATGGGCGCCTTCGACTACCTCCTCAAGCCCAGCGAAATAGAGACCCTTACAGAGAAGGTCACCAAGGCCGCCCAACGCAAGCGGGAGCACGACCAGAAAATCGTGGAAGCCCGGCTGCAAAACATCACCCGGCGCAGAGCGTAATACTGCCGGTAACGTCCCCGCGGCACACGCGGCGGAAAGGAATCCAGAGCCTTGATCCCCTCATCTTTCCCAGACCCACGACGTCCCTGGTGCGTTCTTCTCATAGACGATGAGCGCGCTTACGTCGACACCCTTGCAAATCGACTCACCAGGAGAGGATTTCGGGTGTCCAAGGCATACAGCGGCGGCGCCGGCATCCAACTGGCCCGCGCCGTGGATTTCGACGCGGCCGTGGTGGACCTGAAGATGGAAGACATGGACGGCATCGAAGTCCTTCGGATTCTCGGGAAAATGGATCCCGACCTGCCCGTGATCATTTTGACGGGGCATGGCTCCCAAACAGCCGCCCGTCAAGGCGTGGAAAGCGGTGCGTTCGACTACCTGACCAAACCCTGCGAATTTGAGGACCTTCTGAAAAAAATTTGCGATGCCTGTCACAGCCGCCGGTCTTCCCGGAAAAAGGAGTAAGCATGTTTTTCAAATCCAAAGGTGTTCAACTCGTCCTGGCGCTGATGATCGGCGCCGTCGTCCTGTTGCTGCCACGACCGGAAGGCACCATCTTTAAAATCTCCGGAGACGCCGACCGCCGCCTGGCGCAAGCCGCCGGGGAAACATTCGCACCGGTTGACGCCGCCATCCCGGAACCCGGCGCTTATCTGCTGCAAGCCGCATCGCCCGGCACGCCGGCGGCAACAGCCGCCGGGTTACGGGAAATTGCCGGCCGGGAGGGCATCGACGGCCTCACCGTGCAACCCGTCAATGGTCTTTCACCAAAGGCCATGCGGTTTTTGGCGGTACTGGCCGTACTCGTGTTTCTCTTTGTCAGGGAACCCATCCCCTTGGAAATCACCGCCATCCTGATCGGTGTTCTCCTGGTGGCCATGCGGATCACGGACGTCAAAAACGCCTGGGCCCCCTATATGCACCCGGTGGTGGTCTTTATCATGTGCTGCCTGATCTTCGCGGTGGCGCTGGACAAGGCCGGCTTGACCAAGCGTTTGGGGTTTTTCATCATCCGCAAGGCCGGCGACTCGGTGACACGCTTCACCTTCATCCTGGCCATCGGCCTGGGGATCAGCTCTTCTTTCATGCACGATGCGGCGGCCTGCGCCATCGGCATCGTCACCATGCTGCCCATGATGCGGGCGGTGGGCATCCAGCCCCACTCGCCCACCGCCAAGTTCATGATGCTGTCCCTCCCCTTCGCCTGCTCCTGCGGGGGCATGGGCTCCCTGGTGGGCGGCGGACGCTGCATGGTGGCCGCCGCCTTCCTGAAAGAATTCACAGGCATTGAAATCACCTTTTTCGATTGGATCAAGTTCGCGGGGCCTGCAGCGCTTTTGACCGTGCCCATCGCCGTTCTGGTGGTCTACCTCTTTTTCCGCCCCGAAAAAGGCATCCGCCTGCCCGCTTTCGATGAAACCATCGGGGCGTGGTCCCCCATGGAAATCAAGACATTGCTGATCACGGGGGGCACCCTGCTGCTATGGCTGACAAAGGGACTGCACGGCATCGACTACTCGGTCACCGGCATGGCGGGCGTGGCGGTGCTGGTGCTCTGCGGCATTCTCAAATGGGAAGACATCCACGCGAACCTCGAATGGGGTACGGCCCTGTTCATCTTCGGCGGCGGCATCTCCCTGGGACTTGCCATGGCTTATTCGGGAGCCGCGGATTACTTCGCGCACCTGTTCTTCCCCCTGGTAAAAGGCGGCGGCTGGCTGCTGCTGTTCGCAGGCGTTGGTCTGTTCGGCGCCCTGGTCACCAACGCCATGGCCAATGTCGCCGCAGCGGCGCTTATTCTTCCCATCGTCATTCCCATGGCCAGGCTCGAAGGCGTCGATCCCCGGGTGATCGCCCTGTGCCTGGGCACGGCGACATCCTTTGCCATGCTGCTGGTCATCGGCTGCCCCCCCAACGCCATCGCCTACAGCTATCGCTATTTCAAGGCATCGGACCTGACCAAGATAGGCCTGGTGGCGACGCCGGTGTTGCTGGCAACCCTGATACTGGTGGCCGGTGTCTGGTGGAACTTCCTGGGTCTCGTATAGCACCGGAGGTGTTCTTGGACGTTTTGATCATCGACGACGAGCCGGCCTATGTCCGAACCCTTTCGGACCGAATGGGCAAACGGGGGATTTTCCCCCGAACCGCGGAAAGCGGAGAAGCCGGTTTGGCCCTCTTGGCGACCCATCCCGTGGATGTCGTGGTGCTGGATGTCCGTTTGCAGGGGATGAACGGGCATGAAGTGCTGCGCCTGATCAAAAAAAGCCGTCCGGAAGTGGAAGTCATTTTTCTGACCGGCCACGGCACCACTGCCGATGGTGTCGCCGGCATCAAGGCAGGGGCCTTCGATTACCTTTCAAAACCCGTGGAGTTCGAGCACCTGCTCGAAAAAATCAAGCAGGCATATGAAAAGAAGGTCCGGGTCGCCGAACAGCAAAAAGAAGCGGCCTTCCGGGAAAACATCAACAAGCAACTGATCGTGGCCGAACGCCTGGCGGCACTGGGCACCCTTTGCACCGGCGTCGCCCATGAGATCAACAACCCCCTGGCCATCATCCAGGAATGGAGTCAGCGGATGAAAGCGATGGCGGACGCTCCCGAAAAATGGCACCAGTACCGGGAGGAGTTTTCACTGGGGTGCGACAAAATCATGTCCGCGGTGGGCAGGGCAAAACGTATCACCCATCAATTGCTTGACATGGTACAGAAACGGGCGGAAACTGTCATGGAAATCTCCGCCGCAGGCTTAGTGCGGGAAGTGATGCAGCTGACCGACCGGGAAGCGCGCAACAATCAGATCGCCGTGGATGGCCCCACTGATGACACGCACATTGTTTTCACCTGCGACCCTTACCCCTTGCGCCAGGTACTGTTGAACCTCATGACCAACGCCCTGCATGCCACGCCCGCCGGCGGCGCCATCGCATGGCGTGTTGGTGCAGACGCCAAACATGTGCTGTTCACCATCACCGACAGCGGCGTGGGCATCGCGCCGGAGAACCTCGACCGCATTTTCGACCCGTTCTTCACCACCAAGCCCACCGGCCAGGGGACCGGATTGGGACTTTATCTTTCCCGGCGCATCGTGGAAAATCTCGGCGGCACCATCACCGTGGACAGTACCGTTGGACGGGGCGCCACGTTCCGGGTCCGCTTGCCGCTGCAACCGCCCCCCTGTTCACCGGTTTGCCGCACAAACCACCAACCGCCCTGGGACCAACAGGCGCAAGGAGTGCAAGAATGATAAAAATTCCGGTAAACGTACTGGTCGTGGATGATGAAGAGGATTTTGTTGAAATTCTCTCCCTCCGTCTCAAAGACGCCGGTGAAAAGGTGCATGAAGCCTTCAGCGGCAAGACCTGCCTCAAGCAGCTGGAAACCCATGCCATCGATGTGGTCATTCTCGACATCAAAATGCCGGGGATGGACGGCATCCAGACCCTGCGGGAAATCAAACGCCGTCACCCCCTTGTGGAGGTGATTCTGCTGACCGGGCACGGCACCACCGAAACCGCGGTGGAGGGAATGAAGCAGGGCGCCTTCGATTATCTTCTGAAACCCGCCGACTTCACAGAGCTTTTGGACAAAATCGCGGCGGCCCGGCAGCGAAAGGACCAACAGGAGGAACGCATCCGGAAGGCCGAGGCCCGGCTGTTGCTGCGCAAGGTGGGGGATGTGTAGGCACCGGAAACCCGGGGGACGGGGTGGGCAACGTGGCATTGTCATTTTTGGCGGAATTTATTATGATGTCTCTCTTCGATCCCACGCCGAACACAGGAAAAAGTCATGCACTACGAAGGCAACATCATCCGTCCCCCCAGCGAGGCCAACAGCATCCTGCTGCAAGTGACCGTGGGCTGTTCCCACAACAAGTGCACCTTCTGCGGCACCTACACCGGAGAGCGGTTCCGCATCAAGTCCGACGAGGTCATCTTTTCGGACATCGCCTATGCCGCCCGGCACTTCCGGCGCCAGCGCCGGCTGTTTCTGTGTGACGGCGATGCGCTGATCATCCCCCAGGCCCGACTCCTGAAAATCCTTGCCGCCGTCCGCAGGGAACTTCCCTGGGTGACCCGGGTGGGCAGCTACGCCAATGTCAAAAGCCTGAAGATGAAGACGCCCGAAGAACTTTCGGAACTGAAGGAAAACGGCCTCGGCATTCTGTATTTCGGCCTTGAAACCGGCGACGATGTCACCCGGGAGGCCATCTGCAAAGGCAGCACCGCCGACATGGCCGTGGAGATGGGCCGAAAGGCCCGGGCCGCCGGATTCAAGCTGTCCATCACGGTACTTCTGGGCATTGCCGGCCGGGAGCGTTCGGAAATCCATGCCCGGGAAACCGGACGGGTCCTCACCGCCATCGATCCGGAATACGTCGGCGCCCTGAGCCTGATGCTCATTTCCGGCACGCCGCTGCACAGGGATTATGAAAACGGCGTATTCCCCCTGCTCAGCCCCGAAGAGATGCTCCGGGAAATCCGTACCATGATCCAGCACACCGCGCTTTCCAGCGGCCTTTTTTTCGCCAATCACGCCTCCAATTACCTGCCCATCAAGGCCCGGATGCCCCGGGACAAGGCCGACACCCTGGCCCTCATCGACGAGGCCCTTGCCGGCAATGTCCGTCTGAAGCCGGAGTATATGCGGGCGCTATAGGGGGCGTTCACCCGAGATCCATCACCAGCTTCATGCCCCGATTCACTTCTTCCATTTTCCCGGTGGAGAGGGTTCCGATTTTTTCCATCAGGCTCGACCGGTCCACTGATTTTATCTGGGTGGCATTGACAACGCAGCGCTTCGGCATATTGGCCTCTCCTTTTCGGAGGGTCACATTGCCGGGGAGTTCGCCGAATCGCAGCGTCGATGTAATCGCAAGCATGACCACTGTGTTGATCCGGCTTTCATTCAAGGCATCGGCCTGGACGACCAGTCCGGGACGCCGCCCAACCGGTTCCGACCCCTTGGCCGGAGAAAAATTCACCCAGAAAATATCCCCCCGCCGGATTACCATTCCTGCCCTCCTTCGCTGCCGGCGTCTTCAAATCTGCGGGATGTTTCTGCCTGTTCTTTTTGAATGGTTTCGTCCGAAAACACATCGTCATAGCATTGCGTAATAAAATGTTTTTTTTCTTCGTCGATTTTTTCGCGAACCGCGATGGCAATGTATCTGCTCCGTGACAATCCCTGCTTTTTAGAAAGCGCATCGACTTCCCTGATCAGCATTTCGGGCATGGTGATAGCGACCTTTTGGGTATACATACTTTCCTCCTAAATAATAATCCTATTTTATGCGCCGATTTTATCATACCGAATTACCCCTGACAAGACATACAATAGCAGATGCGCACCTGCATATACACCGCGCCCCATTGCCGCCAGGAATCAGATGACCGGGCTTTTTTCTGTAGCCCGGTGGGAACTCCGTCCAGGCCGCCCCCTTGCGCGATAGAACCATGTGGCGCCAGCATCCATATCCCAAAGATACAACCACCAGCGCCAGGGGAGGCGCATCGCAGCAGGAGCTCGCTGCCGGGGTGATTCAGCCGGAGGAGAAATCGCTGTCCGAGCAAGGTTACAGATCCTTAGGAAAATCAGATTTCAAGCGGGATACAGTATGCGGCGGTATCCCGCGGCAAGTCAGCATCTCCGATGAACCTGTCTGATTTTCTTTAGGATCTGTCGCCTTGCGAGTTCGATTTCTCCGGAGGCGGAATTATCCCGGCATCGTGCGGTTTAAAAGTTCCACGCCCCCTCAACCCCTTGAACCTTAAAACCCATTGAACCTTTAAAACAAAACCGCAATTATCCCACAGCGTCCGCCTGCACGCCCGCTCAGATCCCCAATATCCTGCGCTTCACCCTTGCTTTTCAGCCCAAAGAGTTGTATCACCGCTGCAAAAATTTCAACCCTATAAAAGGAGACCTTCGATCATGAACCAGGGCGTTTCCGAGAGCCAGTGCAGCCTAGACGACCTTTGCATCAACACCATCCGCACCCTTTCCATGGATGCCGTGGAAGCCGCGAATTCCGGCCATCCCGGCGCCCCCATGGGGCTGGCTGCCGCGGCCTACGTCCTGTGGACGAAATTTCTCAAGCACAACCCGGAAAACCCCGCGTGGGAAGACCGGGATCGGTTCGTCCTCTCCGGGGGCCATGCGTCCATGCTGCTTTACAGCCTGCTGCACCTCACCGGCTACGACCTGAGCTTGGATGATCTCAAAAATTTCCGGCAATGGGGCAGCAAGACCCCCGGGCATCCGGAATACGGCCACACACCGGGCGTGGAAACCACCACAGGCCCCCTGGGCCAGGGGTTTGCCAATGCGGTGGGAATGGCCATGGCCGAACGGCATCTGGCCGCGCGCTTCAACCGGCCGGGACATGAAATCGTCGATCATTTCACCTATGTCATGTGCGGAGACGGGGACCTGATGGAAGGCGTGGCCGCGGAAGCCGCGTCCCTGGCCGGTCACCTGGAACTGGGAAAACTGATCTGCCTCTACGACGACAACAAAATCTCCATCGAGGGCGCCACCGACCTTGCCTTCACGGAAGACGTGGGGATGCGCTTCCAAGCCTATGGGTGGCATGTCGCAAAGGTCTCTGATGGAAACGACGTCGCCGCCATCGGCGAGGCCATCAAGGCCGCCAAGTCTGAAACCGGAAAACCGTCCCTCATCTGCGTCCGAACCCAAATCGCCTTCGGCAGCCCCAACAAGCAGGGCAGCGCCGATGCACACGGCGCGCCACTGGGGAAGGAGGAGGTACGCCTGACCAAGCAAGCGCTAGGGTGCCCGCCGGACGCGGTCTTCTGCGTCCCGGAACTGGCCGGCGTGGCCTTCAGGGAAAGCATCGGCAAAGGCCGGGCCGCGGAAAACATGTGGCGGGAAAAAGAACAGGCCTACCGCACGGCCCACGCCGACCTTGCCGCCCAATACCGCAACGCCGTGGACGGCGTGTTGCCGGAAGGCTGGGACGCGGACCTGCCCACCTTTTCCGACGCCCCGGTGGCGACCCGGGCGGCATCCGGCAAAGCCCTCAACGCGCTGGCGGCACGGGTACCGACCCTCATGGGCGGATCGGCGGACCTGGCCCCGTCCAACAAAACAGAAATCACCTGCAGCCACGATTTCCAGAAAGGCGCCTATGACGGCCGGAACATCCGCTTCGGCGTCCGGGAACACGCCATGGCGGCCGTGATGTCCGGGATGGCGCTGCACAAGGGCGTGCGGCCCTATGGCGGCACCTTCCTGGTGTTCGCCGACTACATGCGCCCGGCCATCCGGGTGGCGTCCCTGATGCGGCTGCCCGTCATCTATGTGTTCACCCACGACAGCATCGCCGTGGGGGAAGACGGGCCCACCCATCAGCCGGTGGAGCACCTGGCCTCCCTGCGCTGTATTCCGAATCTGACCGTCATCCGCCCGGCCGATGCCAACGAAACCGTCGCGGCCTGGAAAACCGCCCTGACCCATACCGATGGCCCCGTGGCCCTGATCCTGAGCCGACAGAAATTGCCGGTGCTTTCCAAACAGCCCGAAAACCTTGCCCGGGGCGCCTACATTCTGAGATCCGTTCCAGGCACGCCGGATATCACCCTGCTGGCCACCGGCGCCGAGGTGCATGCCGCGCTCGGTGCGGCGGACCTTCTTCAGGAAAAAGGCATTTCCGCCAAGGTCATCAACATGCCCAGCTGGGAACTTTTTGAAAAAACGGAGGCAGCGTATCGCACCACGCTCCTGCCCGCGGAGGGCGCACCCCGCCTGGTGGTGGAAGCCGGCCTTGCCATGGGATGGGAGCGTTATCTGGGCGCCAACGGTGCGGCCGTTGCCATGACCGGTTTCGGCGCCTCGGCCCCCGGCGGCGTTGTCCTGGAAAAATTCGGCTTCACCGCCGAAAATGTTGCACGGAAAGCCCTCGCGCTGATAAACAGATAAAAAGCCGTGCGCCCGCAAGCCCCGGACATCGGTCCGACCAACACCAATGCCCGCCCGCAGGAAAACCGGCCACCGGATCCTCCGCGGACGGGCATTGCTGCCTCCGGTCACCGCCCGGCGGCAACAACGATAAGCTCCGGCACCGCCGGATCAGGAGGATGCCATGGATTTCAAACTGATGCTCACCACCTTCGGCCTGGTGTTCCTGGCGGAACTGGGCGACAAGACCCAATTGGCGGCCTTCTGCCTGTCCGCCAAATGCGATTCGAAGGCGGCCATTTTTCTCGGCTCAGCCGGAGCGCTTGTTCTCACGTCCCTGCTGGCGGTCCTTTGCGGCAGCTTTATCGGAAAACTCGTTTCCCCCCAGGCCATCAAATACGGCGCCGGGGCATTTTTCATCCTGGTAGGCCTGTGGACGCTGTTCGCCCCGACAAGCCAGGCCTGCTCATTATGATAAGGGTGTTCGGCAATCGGCAGTCGGCAGTCGACAGGGAAAGGCTTTCCACCACGCCGCACTCTGGCCGGCCCGCCCCCTGCCGCCCGGCGGGAATTCAGTCCGGATCCGAATCTGAACTCGTCGATAACGGGCTCCAAGGAAAATCAGATTACCCGCCAGAATAAAGTATGCAGCGGCGCCCCCCGCACGGCTGCATCTTCAATGAAAGCATCTGATTTTCTTTAGGAACTGTTGCCTTGCGAGTCCGATTCCTCCGAAGACTGAATTATCCCGGCAGCGTCCGGGGTTAGAGCCACAATGCCCAATCGGACACGGGCATACGCATCCACGGTGTCCTCCCCCACTGCCGAATGGCCTCACACTGGCCGCCCTGCCCCCTGCCGCCCGGCGGGAATTCAGTCCGGATCCGAACCTGAACTCGTCGATAACGTGCTCTAAGGAAAATCAGCACCCCGCCCATTAATTAAAATGGCACAACTGATTCAACACCTTTATTCTGAAGAGTGTAATGCGTCCTGATTTTCCCAAGACCCCGTAACCGCCTCAAACAACGATTCGCATCCGAACTGAACCCCCTTGTGCGTCAGCCCTATATATCACCGACATTTCTTTCCTCACGGCCGCAAAGAACAGGACAAAAATTTTTGCAGCAGGCGCACGGCGCCGGGGTGATTCAGACGCAGGAGAAATCGCTGTCTGAGCAAGACTACAGCTCCTTGGGAAAATCAGATTACCCGCCAGAATAAAGTATGCAGCAGCGCCCCCCGCACGGCTGCATCTTCAATGAAAGCATCTGATTTTCTTTAGGAGCTGTTGCCTTGCGAGTTCGATTCCTCCGGAGACTGAATTATCCCGGCAGAGTGCGGGTTTAGAGCCACAATACCCAATCGGACAAGGGCATACGCATCCACGGTGTCCTCCCCCACTGCCGAATGGCCTCACACTGGCCGCCCTGCCCCCTGCCGCCCGGCGGGAATTCAGTCCGGATCCGAACCTGAACTCGTCGATAACGGCCGCTAAGGAAAATCAGCGCCCCGGATCAAAACAGATGCCGGCGCTGCCATCCTCCTCCCCTGCCATGAAAAACCAATCCATTCTGTTTTCCCAAAGCGTCCGTAATCGTCTCAAACAGCGTTTCGCATCCGGACCGAACCCCCTTGTACGGCAGGAACATGTGGCACCTGCATATCCATTCCACACTGCCGCACCTATACGGTCACTGGAACTCATCGCCGCAGCAAAAAGCGCCGGGGAGATTCTGGCGCAGGAAGAATCACTGGCTGAGCAGACCGAAAGATCGAGGGCAGTCGACAGAAGACGGCTTTTTGCCGCTCGGTTGTCAGAAAAGTGTTCAGAATGCCCCCCCCCCCCCCCCAAACTCCGGGCAACCGCTATCCCCAAATCTGACGGTCTATAAGCGGCAGTAGCGCGGCGCCGGGGGGATTCAGCCGCAGGAGGAATCGCTGTCTGAGAAGGCATACAGATCCTTGAGAAAATCAGATCCAACATTGGATATGGGTTTTCCATGCTCCCGGACAGCAGGGCTTAACCTTCACCGCCTCCATCTGATTTTCTTTAGGAGCTGTCAGCCTGCGAGTTCGATTCCTCCGGAGGCGGAATTTTCCCGGCAGAGTGCGGATCGAGCGCACCATAGCGCCTCGAACCTCCCAACCATCCTGTGAGCCTTTGCCCCCTGAACCTTTGAACCTCTCATCAAGAGTTGTATTTTCAAAGCACCTTCCGTATGATTAAAGTTATCAAAAAAAGATCATTTCCCAGGGTTTCGAATGCGTTGACACCCGACACCAGCCAAACAATCTCCGGAGGACCGACCCCATGGAAATCCTGACCGTTCCCATCGATAACCCGAATAATTACAACCTGATCCTCGGCCAGTCCCATTTCATTAAAACAGTGGAGGATATCCACGAAGCCATGGTTTCCACGGTTCCCGGCGCGAAGTTCGGCTTAGGTTTCTGCGAGGCATCCGATGTATGCCTGGTACGGCATACCGGCACCGATCCGGAACTCGTCACCCTGGCCGGGGAAAACGCGCTGAACCTCTCCGCCGGTCACAGTTTCATCCTGTTCATGAAGGACATGTTTCCCATCAATGTGCTCAAGACCATCCAGAATGTGCCGGAAGTGGTCCGGATATTCTGCGCCACCGCCAATCCGGTGGAGGTGATCGTGGCCGAAACCAACCAAGGCCGGGGCATCCTCGGCGTGGTGGACGGCTATGCCAGCAAAGGCATCGAGACCGAAGCGGACATGGAAAGCAGGAAGAAGCTGCTGCGCACCATCGGGTACAAGCAATAGGCCCGATCGCAAGACATGCGGCTTGATCTGCGCGGGTGCCGGCGACATCGCTGTGCCACCGGCGGCCACTGACATCATTCCAAGAAAAGGAAAGGCGCGCTTATGCCGACACTTCTGTGGGATCCCCCGGCCGACCGTATCAACCGCTCCAACATGTTCGCATTCATGCATGCGGTGAATCGTAAATATAACAAGCAGTTTACCACCTACGCCGCCCTCTACGACTGGTCCGTCACCCACATCGCCGACTTCTGGGAGACCTGGTGGCACTGGGCCGGCATCATCACCTCCGCGCCCTACACCCAAGTGGTGGACGACCCCGAAAAAATGCCCGGCGCCGACTGGTTCCCCGGTGCCCGGCTCAATTTCGCCGAAAACCTTCTGCGGCACCGGGACACACGCACCGCCATCATCTTCAAGGGAGAAAACAGGCCGGTGGAACACATGAGCCACCAGGCGCTTTGCATGCAGGTGGCCCGGCTCGCCGGCGCATTGCGTGCCATGGGCGTCACAGCCGGCGACCGGGTGGTCGGCTTCATGCCCAACATGCCCCACACCGTGGTGGCCATGCTCGCCGCCGCCAGCATCGGTGCCCTGTGGTCCTCCTGCTCCCCGGACTTCGGGGTGCAGGGGGTGATCGACCGCTTTGGCCAAATCCGCCCCAAGGTTCTATTCACGGCGGACGGATACCGGTTCAAGGGAAAACCCATCGACTCCCTCGGGCGGGTTGCGGACATCGTTGCAAAGATCCCCACCATCGAAAAGGTGGTGGTGGCGCCCTACCTTGATCCAGCGCCGGATGTGTCCGCCGTACCGGGGGCCGTCGGGTTCGACGCCTTTCTTCCGCCGCCGCCCGGCCCCCCCCTGTCCTTTGCCCAGCTTCCCTTTGCGCACCCCCTTTTCATCATGTATTCGTCGGGCACCACCGGTCTTCCCAAATGTATGGTGCAAAGCGCCGGCGGCATCCTTGTACACCATCTGAAGGAACTGGTCCTCCACACCGACCTTGGCAAAGAGGACATCATTTTCTACTACACCACCTGCGGCTGGATGATGTGGAACTGGCTGGTCAGCAGCCTGGCCGTGGGCGCCGCCATTGTCCTTTACGACGGCAATCCCTTCCACCCGGACCCGGGCGCGCTGTGGCAGCTGGCCCAGGACGAGGGCATCACGGTGTTCGGCACCAGTGCGGGGTATATCGCCGCGCTGCAAAAAACAGGCCTCCGACCCAAGGACCGGTACGATCTAAGTCCGCTGCGCACAGTGCTGTCCACCGGCGCCCCGCTGCCGGAAGAAGGCTTCGTTTTCATCTACGATGCGGTCAAACCGGACGTGCAGCTGTCCTCCATTGCCGGCGGAACGGACCTCAACGGATGCTTTGCCTTGGGAAATCCCATGGGCCCGGTCTATGCCGGCGAGATACAGTGCCGGGGACTTGCCATGAGCGTTCTGGCTTACGATGAAGAGGGCCGTCCGGTTTTCGACCGCCAGGGGGAGTTGGTCTGCACCAAGGCTTTTCCGTCCATGCCCATCTATTTCTGGGACGATCCGGACGGCTGGAAGTACCATGCCGCCTATTTCGACGTGTACCCGGGGGTGTGGCGTCACGGCGATTTTATCGAAATCAACAACCGGGGCGGCGTCGTCATCTACGGGCGCTCCGACGCCACCCTGAATCCGGGGGGCGTGCGCATCGGCACGGCGGATATTTACCGGCGGGTGGAACGCTTTGACGAAATCGCCGACTCCGTGGTGGTGGGCCAGCCCTGGGACAACGACATCCGGGTCATCCTGTTTGTGAAACTGATGCCGGGGTGCGACCTGACCCCCGCCCTGGCCGACCGGATCCGCGCCGCCATCCGCAACGACATCTCCCCCCGGCACGTGCCGGCGAAAATCCTTCCCGTTCCGGACATCCCCTACACCCGCAACATGAAAAAGGTGGAGGTGGCGGTGCGGAAAATCATCCAGGGGCAACCCGTGCACAACAAGACGGCCCTCAGCAATCCGGAGGTTCTCGACCATTACGCCGACATACCCGAGCTGAAAACCCCGTAAGAGACCATGGCGCAACATCACCCCCACCCCTTGGGAGACGGGGAGCCGGACGCTTTTACACAGGCCGCGCAGCAAAACCCGCTTGCGCTCATGCCGGCCGCCTCGCTATAATCAACCCGGATACCAAGACAAGGAAGCCGCCGGATTGCGTCAATGAATTCTCTGTCTTTGCGCGACGCCGGTCTGATGTGGAAGCAGTGCCCCTTGCACGGAGAGAAGCGCCATGCCCCATCTTTTCAACCGGCCCGGAGAAATCCTTGCCGCCCTGCTCTCACTGGCCGCATTATTGGCCGCCCTCACAGCCGCCGTCACCACCGCCCCGCTGCCGGTCGCCCTGCGATGGTTGGCGCCCACGGCCATTATCGTTCTATTGGGGTGGGTATGGCGGTTGCAGCGGTTGACCGCAGCCTTTTGCACCACCCTTGGGGACACCGCCCACCGCATGACCGCCGGGGAACAGGCGCTTCGAATGCCCATGCACTGGCCCAGGGGCCTTCTGCCAGCCGCCGCCGCGTTCAACGCGCTGTCCGATTTTTTCAGCGGCCGCGCGGCGGGCCTGCAACAACGGATCGAAGATTACCAGATCGTCATCGACAACCTGCCCATGCGTATCTTCAGCAAGAACCGCGACCTAAATTTCCAAATTGTCAACGCCGGGTATGCCGCCATGTTCAAAACGACCCCCCCGGACATGTACGGGAAAAATCTGCTTGCCTTCTTCCCCCGGGAAACCGCGGACAAAAACGCCGAAGACGATATGCGCATCATCACCTCCGGCACCCCGGAACTGCTCGACGAGTATCTTCTGTTTGAAGGCGGCGGCAAGCGCACCCTGCGCACCCACAAGGCCCCCCTCAGGGACCGCACCGGCGCCACCATCGGTTTGCTGGGGGTGTTCTGGGACATCACCGAGCAAAAGCAGGTGGAAAAGTCCCTCAAGTTTTCCCTGGACATCTTCCAGCAAATGAATACCAGCTCGGACATGGACCTGGTGCAGACCGCCCTTGAACACACCGTGTCCCTCACCGACAGCAAGATCGGTTTTTTTCACCTGGTCAACCCGGACCAGAAAACAGTGCACCTCTATCACTGGTCCCGGGGGGCCGATCGCAGTTGCGGCGTCCAGCCGGGCTTCGACAAGCATTATCCCGTTGACCAGGCCGGCGTCTGGGCCGACTGCATCCGGGAAAAACGCATCGTCGTCCACAACGATTTCAGCGCCGTCACCGGCCGGAAAGGACTGCCCCGGGGACATGTGCCCATCGTGCGGGAGGTGCTGATCCCCATCATCGACGGAGACAAAGTGGTTGCGGTACTCGGCGTCGGCAACAAGAGACGCGATTATACCCAGGCCGAAGTGGACCACGCCGCCTACATGGGCCGAAACCTCTGGACCATCCTGCGCCGGAAAGCCGCCGAGGAAGCCCTGGCCGAGCAGAAGCAAATGCTCGAAAAAGCCAACCAGGAGCTAATCTTCCGGAACCAGGAGCTGAACGATTTCACCTACATCGCCAGTCATGACCTTCAGGAACCCCTCCGAAAAATTTCCGCGTTCAGCAGCCTGCTGAAAACCGACCTGGGAGACAGATTGAGCGAGGACGCCTCTGAAAACCTCGATTTTCTTGTGGATTCAGCCCAACGTATGCAGGCCTTGGTGGATGCTCTGCTGGCTCTTTCCCGCTCGGGCACCCGGGAGCTGGCCCGGACCCCCGTGTCCTTGGAAGCCTGCGCCGACGATGCCCTGGCCATTTTCAGGGACACCATTTCAGCGGCGCACATCGAGATTGTGCGCGACGTGCTGCCCGAGGTTCTTGGGGATCGGGTCCTTCTCGGCCAGCTTTACCAGAACCTGATCGGAAACGCCGTTAAATTCCGATCGCTTACCGCCCCCCGTATCTATTTAACGGTCGTGCACACAGGCAAGGAATGGGTGCTGGGCGTCAAGGACAACGGCATCGGTATCGCCGCTCAATACGCAGACCAGATTTTCACGCCCTTCAAAAGACTTCACGGCCGCGGCCAATACCCGGGCACCGGTATCGGCCTTGCCATCTGTCGGAAAGTCGCCGAACGCCACGGCGGCCGCATCTGGGTGGAATCCGAGCCCGGCCGCGGCAGCCATTTCAAATTCACCCTGCCCGACAAAAAAGAGGAGACACCATGAAGGCCCAGAGACGACCGGCGATCATTCTGCTGGCGGAAGACGACCCCGGGGATCAGAAATTGACGATCCGGGCGCTGAAGGACGGGCACATCGACAACGAACTGTACATTGTCGAAAACGGCGAGGAGGCCCTGGACTACCTGATGCGCCGCGGCAACTACCGGGACCCGGCCACATCCCCCCGCCCCGATCTTTTTCTGCTGGATCTGAACATGCCCCGCATGGACGGACGGGCGGTCCTGATGGAAATGCAGGCGAACCCGGCCTGTCCCAACGTGCCGGTGGTGGTGCTCACCACCTCCAAGCAGGAAGAGGACATCATTCGCAGCTACGGGCTGGGTGTCAAGTCGTACGTTACCAAGCCGCTGCATTTCAAAGACTTTTTGGAAGCCATCCAGATTCTTGGAAGATACTGGTTCCAGATTGTCGTCCTTCCCCCAGCGCAGGAGCAGGACAGGTGAACAAAAAACGGCTGACGCTCATTGCCATCGACGACGATGCGGCGGATCTCAAGCTTCTCCGGCGGCACCTGTCCGCCATCCCGGCGTGGGAGGTCGACCTCAGCGGTTTCAGCGACTGGTCCCAGGCAAAGCCGGCACTGGCCAAAACCGCTGTGGACGTGGTGTTCCTGGACTACCTGCTGGGGGGAAAAACAGGTTTGGACGTTGTCCGGGAACTGCGGGATGCAGGGGATATGCGCCCCCTCATCGTCCTGACCGGACAGGACGATGCCTCCATCGCGGCGGAAATCAGCCGGGCCGGTGCGGACGACTACCTGGTGAAAAAAGGCCTGAACGCCGACATGCTGCGCCGCAGCATCCAGGCTGCCCTGGACCGTCATTATCTGCGCAGGGAGAAG
Source organism: Desulfobacterales bacterium (assembly GCA_963678885.2). Taxonomy (GTDB): domain Bacteria; phylum Desulfobacterota; class Desulfobacteria; order Desulfobacterales; family JAFDDL01. The sequence continues at coordinate 56,680 of CAXXFG010000001.1, forward strand.
GCGATTCTCACCGAACAGCTGAACCAGAGCCAGACCCTGGAAACCGTTGGCACCCTTGCCGGGGGCCTGGCCCATGATTTCAACAACATGCTGACCGCCATCCTCGGGTATCTGGAACTGGCCATTCTCAAGTCAAAGGAATGCGGCATCGAAAAAGAATTGAAGAAGGCCAGCGACGGATGCCGCCAGATGGCGGAACTGGTGGAACGCCTTCTCACCTTCAGCCGCCGCCACAAGGTGGACAAGGCCCCGCTGGACCTTACGCAGCTCATCCAGGAGGCGGTTACCGTGCTGCGCCACACCATCGGCGATACCGTCCGGTTCTCCGTCGATCTCCCCCCCAGCAGCATAGCGCTCCACGCCAACGGGGCCATGCTGCAACAGGTGATTTTCAACCTGTGCCAAAACGCGGCCGAAGCCATGCCCGAAGGAGGCGCCATCCGCGTCAAGGCCGCCAGTGTAATGCTGGACCAGGATCTGACCCTGCGCTATCCGGACCTCACCCCCGGACGGCACGTGCTGCTGGAGATCCAGGACAACGGGGTGGGCATGGACAAAGCCACCATGGAGCGCATTTTCGAACCGTTCTTCACCACCAAGAAACTCGGCGCCAAGCGCGGTACCGGCCTCGGCATGGCCCTGGTGTGGCACAACGTCAAGACCCACAACGGTGTCATCACCGTCTACAGCGAGCCGGGACGCGGAACCACCTTCCGCATCTATTTTCCCGGTGAGCTGAAGGGAAAGGAACCCACCGCGCCCCCCGAGCGTCAAACGGACATCCCCAGGGGCACCGAAGCGATCTTGCTGGTGGAAGATGAGCAGCTTGTCCAGGAACTTGCCGTGGACATTCTCCAGCGGCTCGGCTACAGGGTCTATATTGCATCGGACGGCCTGATGGCATTGGACACCTGGGCCGAAATGAAGACGGACATCGACCTGATCATTCTCGACATCTCCATGCCCAGAATGGACGGCATGGAATGCATCAAGCAGCTGCGGGAAAAGGGCGCGCACCAGCCGGTCCTCTTCGCCAGCGGCCATGACATGACGGTGCAGGCCGAGATGTTGACGGCGTTGGGAGCCCAGGGCATCATCCAAAAACCTTTTCGCCTAACGGACCTGGCCCGCCGGATCCGCACCATCCTGGACGCACCGGAGGTGACGGACGACAAAGGAGACAGCTGATGAAAAAAGCATGCCGGCTTCCCCGGTTCGTTTTGCTGCTATCCGCATGGATCCTCTTGTCCGCCCAAGCGCGGGCGTCTGCGGCGGATTTGTGCATGGGGCAAAAGATTTACGTGCCGGCCTACTCCCACATTTACAGCGGCAACCGCGAACAGCCGTTCCTGCTCACCGTCACGTTGAGCATCCGCAACATCGACCCCCAGCGCCATATTGAAATCTTCATGGTGGATTATTTCGAAACCCAGGGGAAACGGCTCAAGCGCTACCTTGACGCCCCCGTCACGTTGAACCCCCTGGAGTCCCTGCGCTACGTGGTCCCGGAAAAGGACAAGAGCGGCGGATCTGGCGCCAATTTCATCGTTGCGTGGCGATCGGCGCAACTCGTCAATCCGCCCATTGTCGAAACCGTCATGATCGGCGCCCAGAACCAGCAGGGCGTCTCATTCACCTCCCGGGGACGGGTGATACATCCCCCCGCGCCCTAGCCCGGGAGCTTGGCCGGCATCGCTTCCGCGCACCGCCCACCCCGCACAAAAAGCCGGGCGGTTCGTCGCACCGTGGGCAACCACCGGTCTCATCGCCCATAGAGCCGCGTCATCCGCGCCAAGCGTTCCCATGGCGCGGTGCGCATCTGGTCCCGGCCCATCCGCCAACGCCAATTGCCCTCGGCCCGGGCCGGATGGTTCATGCGGGCCTCCTCGCCAAGCCCCAGCACATCCTGCATGGGGACGATGACGGTATCGGCCACCGATTGCATGGCCATGCGGATCATGGCCCAGGAAGCGCTATCGGCGCCGATCTTTTTCCCCGCATAGCGCGCGAACCTTCGCTGTTGGACCGCCCCTGCCTCATTTCGGTACCATCCGGCAACGGTGTTATTGTCGTGGGTGCCGGTATACACCACGCAATTGCGGATATGGTTGTGGGGCAGAAACGCACCGTCCGGAAAATCCTCTCCGAAGGCGAACTGCAGCACCCGCATGCCCGGCAAATGGAAACGCCCCATCACCTCCCGCACGGCCGCATCAATGGTGCCGAGATCCTCGGCAACCAGCGGAAGCCGCCCAAAGCGCCGGAGCACAAGGGCCAGCAACTCTTCACCAGGGGCTTTCACCCACGTACCCCCCAAGGCCGTTCGCGCGGGATGCGGCACCTGCCAATAGGCCACGAGCCCGCGGAAATGATCGACACGCACAAAATCGAACAGGGCCATGTGCAAGGCGAAGCGCCGTAACCACCAGCGGTAGGCGTCGGTCCGCAGCCGCTCCCAGTCGTATACGGGATGCCCCCAGAGTTGACCGGTGTCTGAAAAATAATCCGGAGGCACCCCCGACACATGGGTCGGGCGGCGGTCGGATCCCAGCCGGAAACATTCCCCGTGGGCCCATACGTCCGCGCTGTGAAACGGCACATAGATGGGAAGATCCCCAAACAGACGAACGGCATGCCGGCGGCAATAGGCGCGAAACGCGTACCACTGCTGAAAGAAGAAGAACTGAAGCACCTTCTCCCGAACGATGGCCCCCGCGTTTTCCGCCGCCGCCGCCGCCAGGGCGGCCGGATCCCGGTCCCGCAAACCGGAGGGCCAGTCGCACCAGCTTTCGACGCCGAACTTCCGGTCCAGCACCGCGAACAAGGCATAGGCATCCAGCCAGCTCCGATGACGGCGCATGAACGCGTCCATGGCCGGGGCGGTGTCGTCGGCCAGGAACCGGTCGGCGGCCCGGACGAGCAGTGCCTGTTTGTGCTGCCAGGCAGCCGGAAAATCGATGCGCTCCACCGGCATATCCCCCTGCGCCCGGCATTCGGAAGGATCGAGCCAACCCCGGCGGCACAGCAGCTCCGGACTGATCAGCAAAGGATCCCCGGCAAACGTGGACGGGCAGTAATATGGCGAGTGGCCGCAATCGGGCCGTGTGGGGTTGAGGGGCAGCATCTGCCAGATGTGCTGGCGGCTCCGACGCAGACAATCCACAAAGCCATAGGCGGCCGGGCCCAGATCCCCGATGCCGAAGGGACCCGGCAGGCTCGATGGATGCAGCAGAATGCCGCTGTTACGGAGCGTCATGTCCGGTCTCCTCCACGAGCAAAGCCACCGGAAAGCCGGTGAAAAGAGCCCGGGCCTCCAGCCGGCCCCCGGACGCGTCATAACAGGCGCCGGTCAGCAGGTGACGCCACCGCGCAGGCGCATCCACCGGCAGCCGGACATACGCGACCGGCCGGACCTGGGGGCTGCCGTCACCGTCATCCGGCGCCCGGCACCGGCTTAATAAACGGGGCACCACGGTGAGCGCCCACCGGGTGTCCAGAGACCGGGCGAACCCCACCACATGGCACCGGTCCTGTCCGCTGATTTTGAGCGGGCGGTAAGCGCCTCTGTAAAACAGCTCCGGAAGCCTGCGCCTGAGGGCGAGCCCGACGTGGATCAGCAACAGCTTCATCCCGTCCGGATCGTCCGGGGTCGGCGGGCCGCCGGGGTGCGGCGCGCAGGTGGCGCGTGCCAGCAACCGTCTGCGTCTCTCATAATCCACCGGTCGGCGATTGTCCGGATCAACGAGGCTGTCGTCGAATACCTCGGTCCCCTGGAATATATCGGGCACCCCCGGAGCGGTCAGCTGAATCAAGGTCTGGGCCAGTGCATTGACATGGCCAAAACCGGCCAGAACCCGGACGAACCGGCGCAAATCCGGAACGAATCCCCGGGTTGGATCCGTTTGCAGTATGCCCCGCACGAACCGCGCTATCCCCTTTTCGTATACCGGATCCGGATTTGCCCAGTCGGTGCGGACCTTGGCTTCCCGAACGGCCTTGATCAGATACGCTTCCATGCGCCGGACATAGTCATGGGACAGCTCCCGGTCGTGGGAAAAGGTCCCCGCCAGGGTCTGGTAGCAGAGATATTCCGTTGCCCTGTCCGGCAGGCGACGGCCCTTCTCCCGAACGATATGCAACCGGTTCAGCTCCCGCCAGGCAAACACACGGGCCCTCCACATCTCCGGCATTTCCGAAAGCACCAGCAGCCGCGCCCGCACATCGCCGCAACGCTTGCTGTCATGGGTGGACAGGGCATTGAAGGCGCCTGGCCAATCCCGCAGCCGGCGGCGGGCGAACCGGTGAAAGGCGCTCATCGGCTCCCCGAAGCGCCCGGGATCCTGGCCCACCTCGTTGAGGGCCGTCAGCCGGTGGTGCCGGTACAGGGCCGTATCCTCCACTCCCTTGGCGGTCAGGGCCGCGCTCAGCTGCTCGAAACCGCCCACCGCGCGTCGCCACTGCGCGACGGTGGCACGGGGGCATGCCTTGCCCCCGTGGGGTCCGCCCGGCCCCGCCGCCAGCAACCGCTCCAGGCGCACCAGGCAGTCCTTCAACTCCGGCCGCCCCCCGACGGCCATGGCAACGGCCTTGCACAGCGTTGCCCGGTCTCCGGCCGCCGGCAAGGCGGCGGCGTCTGCCAGGTAGGTGCGGTACACCGGCAGATGCACCAGCAACGCGGCCAAGCCGTCGGCCAAGGCCTCCGGCGGCCCGTCCTGCCAATGGGGCAGGGCACTGAAACGGGCCGTGAGGTTCTCCAGGTCTCCCATAAACTCCCCTTGCAATACCAGGGCCTTGCATGCTGCGGCGGTGTGCGCGAAACAGGCGGCATCCCCGCCGCAGAAATCCGCCCACAGACGGTCCATGGCGGCCGCATGGTCCGCGTCCGTGAAAAGCCGGTCCAGGTGCGCGGCAAACCCGTAACCGGTGTCCCCTTGGACGGGCCAGCTTCGGGGAAGGAATTCGTCCGCACCGGTGATTTTCTCTACAACAATGAAACAATCCGGGCACCTCTCGCGCAAACGGGCCAGGTACTGGCCCGGCCTCAAAAGCCCGTCCACATGATCCACCCGCAGGCCGCTGATCCGGCCTTCAGCCGCCAGGCGTGCGACCAGTTCGTGGGAGGCGGCGAAATTCTCCGGCCTCTCCTGCCGGACGGCGATCAGTCCGTTGATGGAAAAAAACCGCCGGTAATTGATCCGACGGCCCGCCGTGCGCCAACAATCCAGATGAAACACCTGGCTTGCCAGGAGCCGCGCAAACGCTTCCCGCCCCGCCAGACTGTTGAACCGGTTCAGCCGACCGGCCACAAACGCCCTGACGGCCGGCAGCCTTTGGTGGCGCCGCCAGAGAAGCTTTTTAACAGCGGTGATGTCGCATTGCCCCGGCGGGCAGCAAGACAGGTGGGCCGCCAGGCGCAACCACCCCTTCAGCGACCGTGAAAAGACGGCTGCCGCTTCTTCGGTGTCGGCAGACAGAACCCGGGCATAGGTCGGCAGCGCCAGGGGAAAACGGTGTTCGAAATAGCCGACAAACAGGCCGCCGGCATCGAAGCCAAGACGGATTTCGCCCCTCTCCAGGCACGCCCGGAGCGTATCCCCCAGAAACGGGGCGCTGACCCGGCCGTGGAGCGCCGGGTCGGGGTGTTGCCAGTCGATGTCGAAAAACCCCGCCCACCGGGAACCGACCCCCCGGGCCAGCACTTCGGCCAACCGAGGATTGCCGCCGCTGTAAGCCATGTGGTTCGGAACGATATCCTGCACCCACCCCATGCCCAAGCTACGCCGCTTTTCGGACAGAAGGCGCCACTGCGCCGAAGAGCCAAGGGACCGGTTCATCTGCTCGGTATCCACCACGTCGTATCCATGCGCGCTGCCCGGCCGGGCCTTGAACACCGGCGCGGCATAAATATCCGATATGCCAAGTTCCGCCAGGTAATCCAGAATATGCGCCAGATGTTTGAAACCGAACGCCGGACCCAACTGCACCCGGTATGTGGCGGTGGGCACACGCATCTAAGAGGCCTTTCCGGATGCGCCCCAACGCATCAGCAGCTTTTCACCCAACTGGTCGAAGCGTTCCAGCCACCGGGCGGCTGCCTCCTCCCCGCGCTCCGCCCGATGCCGATACACGTCCCGCAGCTTGCGGCCGATCTCGAAATGGGTATTCTGCACCTGCCGCAGTTCCACATGAAAGGGCAAGGCATAGACGAGTTCCACTGCGGCCATCAGGTCGTCAAGATGCGCGAAGCGCTCCGGTCGTCGGTGGAATTGCAGACTCTGCCGCTCAATGTTCTGGCGCAGGGTGAATTCCAGGGTCGTTTCATCAAGGGCGATGCCCGCCAGCCGTGCCTGGTCCATGAGTTCCCGGATCTGTTCGTGATCCAGGTGTTCCTTGGCCAACGCTTGCTCCAAGGTATGGTTGAGCACCAGTTCCCCAGCCACCACCAGCGCCTTTGGCGGCGGGGTATTGCCGTCCTTCAGATAGCGCATGAGGGGCACGTTTGGCTCGTAAACGGCACGGTACAGGGCAACAGCGTCCGCAACCCGGGACCGCAGGATCGGCTCCAGAATGCCGCGCTGCTCGTCGCGAAACAGGGATTTCATGGAATAGAGGGGGCCGGCAAAGAAGCTACGGATCTGCTGCAATACGGCGGGGAAATCCGCCTGCTCGAAATCCGAAACGATCCGCTGGTGCATCTCCTGGAACCCGCCGGCGTCCCCTTCCCGACACAAGCCGCAGGAAATATTGTGATCCCCGAAATGCAGCACGCCGAACAAAAAGTCCGCCGACTCCCAGGTCATGTTCGCGCTGATGCTCACCCGGCCCACGCCCAGCTTTGCCTGGCCCGCCTCCCGGATGTCGGCGAAACGCCGGTTGGCCGTGTAACTGTAAAGGCGGCTTTGCTCGTCATATTCCCGGAAAAGAGAACTGATGGCGTAATGCGCCCCCACCTCCGCCAGGCTCACCACCGCCGTCTGGACCCACTGCCCATAGATCCACCGACCGTCACCGAAACGGGAAATATTGCTGGGCGCCTCCCCCAGCTTTTCCAGGAATCCGGGTTCCAACGCCTTTGGAAACATTGTTTGGGCCAGCTGCAGGGCACGACCGGCGTATTGCAGGATCTGAACGGTTTCAATGCCGGACAATTCATCGAAAAACCATCCGCAACTGGTGTACATGAGCATGCCGTTACGGGCCATCTCCATCAGCTTGAGCACCGTCACCTGCTGGGCCGGGGACAGCACCGTTCGGCGGTGACGAAGCAGAAAATCTTCCATGGCGTCGGTGTCCCGGCGCAGCACCACCGCAATGTAGTCGTCGCGGGCCGCCCAGGGGTCATTCAGAAGGTCACCCAGCTTCTTTTCGTACAGGGGGGTCAGGCTGTCGCGCAGCCAGTCCAAGGCCTCGCGCAGGGGGCGGCGCCACCGCTGGTGCCATTGGGGGTTGCCCCCGCTGTTGCATCCGCAATCACTACGCCACCGCTCCACGCCGTGGACGCAGCTCCACGACGTGTTTTCCTTGATGCGCACCTCTTCTTCCGGTGGGTGGGCCGCAAGGAAGGCACCGTAATTGGTCAATCGCACCTGGTCGCTTTTTTCCAAGCGATGCAGCGCATAGGCCAGCCCCATATCGCCGTGGCGGTGGTGGTGGCCGTAAGTTTCCCCGTCGGTGCAGATATGAATCAGCCGTGGCTTGGCAGTGTCGCGCCGCGCTTCACTGATCAATCGCTCGTAAAACACGTCTCCGTTGGTGGGCAACCGTTCAAAGGCCACGGCATGGGACAAAGCGCCGTTGTAAAAAAACAGGGCCATGGTGCGGCCCGACGGCAATTGCACCCGATAGGGCCGGGTGGTGTCGATGGAACCGTCACCGACATCCTGCCATCCGCCGCCGCCCTTTCCGCGCACAGCCTCTGCCTGCCCAGGGGCCAGAAGCGTGAAGCGGATACCGGATGCGCTCAAGATATCAAGCGTTTCCAAGTCCACGGCGGTTTCGGGAAGCCACATGCCTTCGGGGTCTCGTCCGAACCGGTACTTGAAATCCGCAATGCCCCAATGGACCTGTGTGGTTTTGTCCCGGTGGTCGGCCAGGGGCATGATCATGTGATTGTAAGCCTGGGCAAGGGCGGAGCCGTGTCCTGAAAAACGCGCGAGGGAACGCTTGTCCGCCGCCAGGACGGCCGCGTAGACCTCCCGGGCGTTTTCCGCCAGCCACGACAGGAGGGTGGGGCCGAAATTGAAGCTCATCTTCTCATAATTGTTCACGATATCGATAATATACCCGTCTCCGTCCAGGATGCGGGACGCCGCGTTGGCCGCATAGCATTCGGCGCAGATGCGCCCGTTCCAGTCGTGGTAGGGATGGGCCGAGTCCTGGGATTCAATGGCTTCGAGCCAGGCATTTTCCCTGGGCGGCTGGTAGAAATGACCGTGGATGCAAACATATGTCGGCGTCATGTCCGGCCTCCTTCATTCTTTTTTTCAGCGCCACCGTTCCCCTTGCCGCCATCGTCCCCCTGCCACAGCACCACCTGCCAGGGAGCGAGGGAAACGGCCGCACCGTCGCAGATGCTGAAAACCGTCGGCGCACGACTGCCCTGCCCCATCCACCGCGCTTCGGACGAATCGAATTGCTTGCGCCACCGGCCGGAAAGACCCCGGAGCACATGGGCCGCGGGACATGCGTTAAAATTAAACAGGATGCACACCGGACCAGCCCGGTGCCGACGTACCACCCGCATCACACCGCCGGCGCCGCGGCCGGCCGCCACCCGGCCGCGATGGGCCAAGGGAGAAAGCGCGGGCAGCGTTTTGCGCAACCGGATCAATTCCCGGTAGAATGCGCTCATCACCCGGTGGGATCCGGGCATATCCGCCAGGTCCCGATTGAGAACGCACCGTTTGAACGTGGCAGGGTCCTGGGGATCGGGGGGCACACCCTTCCAGGCAAAGGCGCGGAATTCAGCCCGGCGCCCCTGGCGCACCGCCCGGACGAGTGCGGCATCTCCATGGCTGATAAAATAGGCGAAAGGCGCCGGCTCCGCGTATTCCTCTCCCATGAACAGGAGGGGGATATAGGGGGAAAAGAAAACGCAGGCCGCCGCCAGCTTGTGCTGCTCGAAACCGGCCAGGGCGGTCAACCGCTCCCCTTTCATGCGATTTCCCACCTGATCGTGGTTCTGGCAGTAGACAACAAACCGCTGGGTCGGCAGCTTCCCGGCGTTGTTGCCGTGGCACCGGCGGCGGAAAGTGGAATACCGGCCATCGAAGACAAATCCCCGGCGCCAGGCCCGGGCCAAGTCGTCCAGCCGCCCGAAATCGGCATAATACCCATCCTTTTCGCCGGTGACGAGGCCGTGGAGGGCATGGTGAAAATCGTCGTTCCACTGGGCGTCAAAGCCCATCCCACCGGCTTCCCGGCGGCGGATCACCGCGGGATCGTTCAGATCACTTTCGGCGATACAATGGATCCGCCGTCCCAGGCGACGGGCTTCGGCGTGCACCGATTTCGTCAGCGCGGCCAGAAAAGGCCGGGCGGAAAAATCATAGATACCGTGCACGGCGTCCACCCGCAGGCCGTCGATATGGCAGTCGCGAATCCAGTACCGGGCGTTTTCCAGGAAATACCGGCGCACCGCATCGCTGTATGGCCCGTCGAAATTCACCGCCCTGCCCCAGGGGGTGGTGTACCTGTCCGTGAAATAGGGGCCGAAATCCGCCAGGTAATTCCCCTCCGGCCCAAGGTGGTTGTAAACCACGTCCATAATGACCGCCAAGCCCTGCCGGTGGCATGCGTCCACCAGGCGCTTTAGACCAAGGGGGCCGCCGTAGGCGTGGTGGACGGCAAAGGGGTACACTCCGTCGTAGCCCCAGTTGCGACGGCCGGGGAACTCCCCCACCGGCATCAGCTCCAATGCGGTGATTCCCAGATCCCCGAAGGCCGGCAGAAGCAGCACCAACGCATCGAAGGTGCCTTGTGCCGTGGCGGCCCCCACATGCAACTCGTAGAAGATGTGTTCATGCAGCGGGGGATTCTCCCAACGGGCGTCGGTCCACGGAAAGGTGTCGGCCACGATGCGGGAGGGGCCGTGGACTCCCTTGGGTTGCAGCCGGGATGCCGGGTCGGGCCGTATAAGGGGGCGGGATTTCCCCTCCCCGGAAGACCGGGGAAACAGCGCAAAACGGTAAAGGCTGTCCGCCGCCACATCCGAGGCGGCAATGGAGAAATAACCGCCGGCACCGGCTTCCATGGTCAATTCCCGCTCTTCCGGCGACAGCAACTGCAATGTCACCGCGCCGGCGTGGGGCGCCCACAGTTTGAAATCGCAAGGGCCCCGCGGCCGGTCCCCGCCGCCGTAGTTGGCGCCCAGGCGGTCATCGTGCGCCGGACGCCTGTTTTGAAACCGTGTCATCTCCTCTTTCTCTCCTGTCACCGGGCCGCTAATCCGGCAGGAAGAACCGTCAACCGTAGGCAAAGCGGTTCAACACGCGCAGCAGGTTTTCCCTGACGGGCCGATGGGTTTGAAGTGTCTGTATCCGGGTAGGAAGAACCTCCGTTGGCGGTTCGAAACGTTCCTTGAAGGCCTCCCAATGGGATAGCCGTGCGTCGGAAGGCCCCCCCCCGCCCTCACGGGCCCGGAGACGCTCCCGGGCGATGGTTTCATCGCATGTGCAGGAAACGAAGAAGATGCTGGCGCGATGTTTTGCGGCAAGACGGCCGACTTCCCGCCGCCAGGCCGCGCGGCTGAACGTGGCGTCGACAATCACCGAACGACCGGCGGACAGGTGGGCGGCGGCCGCTTCCAACAGCCGGCCGTACGTGCGTGCCGTGGCCTGCGAACTGTAGGCACCGGTTTCGAAGGCCGTGGGGGCCGCCGGCGTGGGGGTATGGGCAAACAGCTTTCTGCGCATCTCATCCGTGCTGAGGACGGAAACTGCCAACACCTCCGATAACGCCCGGGCCATGGTGCTCTTGCCCGCTGCAATGGGGCCGCAGACCACCCAAACGGCGGGCCGGGAAAAGGCAAGGGCATAGCGATAGGCGAGGCGCATGTACCGTCGCACGGTTGTTTCAAGATTCTTGTCGGACGCACCCGCCGCCGCCCTCTGGGCTTGGCGCAGGCAGCCGACCTTTACCCGCACCATGGCACGGTAGCATTTATAGAACGCCAGCACATTGTACAGGTCCAGGTCGCCGGAACACCGCACGTAAGCCTTGAGAAACGCCCGGCCCCAACGCCGGTGCCCCATGAGGTCCAAATCCATCAGCAGAAACGCCAGATCCCCCGCCACGTCGCCGAACCGGAACCGCTCGTTGAACTCAATGCAATCGATGATCTGGATGCCCTTATCGGTGAAATACACATGCTCACTTCTCAGGTCCCCGTGGCAGTCACGAATTTTCCCGGCCCGCCGGCGGCGGTCAAGAACATTGCCCCCCCTGTCCAGAAACGCCAGGGTGGCCGCCCGGACGCTGTCAAACGCCCGCCGTTCGATGGCCTCTCCGACAAAGGGCCTGGTCTGCTCGAAATTTTCCCGGCAGTTGTTGCCGATCACGTCCACGCCGCCCCAGTGATCGATTTGTGGACCGGCCGCGGCCACACTGTAAAACCGGTGCAGCACGGCCGCCAGAGCCTTCCTGTGGGTGGCGGTGAGCCTTCCGTCCGCCAGCAGCCTGTCCATGGTGCGCTCTTGGGGCAACTGGCGCATGCGCACGGCATACTCCACTGCCGGACCTTTTCCCCCGATCCGAAGCGTTTCCCCCTGCCGGGTGACAGCGGCCACGTCCAGGTAGACCCCCTCGCTCAGCCGCCGGTTCAAGGCCACTTCGTCCCGGCAGGCCTTGCAACGCGCCGTCAGGGTGGAAAAATCCAGGAACCCCAGATCCAAGGGTTTTTTGAATTTATACACATACCGCCCGGTCAGGGCCACCAGGGAAATGTGGGTTTCCCGCAAACAAACGCCCTTGGTGGAATGCGGATAGAAGGCCGGATCACAAAGGGCCCGGCGCAGTGTCGGCAGTGGAATGGACATGTCCACCTGTACGGTGAAAGGTTCGCATCATGTATGCTCTTTTCCATTTTTCCGTTTTTTTCCCACAGGCGGCAATACGGGAAAGCCTGTATATTGCGCGCCCCACCCACCGAGATGGCAATCCGACCACCGCCTGCCCCACAGCAGACATCCGCTTCGGCAACGGTCGGCCGAAGCCTGAACACACCGGTTTGCCGCATCCCAAAATACCGTCCACACCTGATTACATCCCCTTCGCCCCGGGCCTATGATGGGGTAAATAAACACAACTTATCAGGAGAAACACCATGACATCGTTCGATCCACTATCCGAACGCCGCCGGGCCGGGCGGCGCGGCCGCACGGCGGCGCCACTGCAATATCTTCCCTTCAATACAAGCCGGTTGCACGACGAACGGCCCGGCAGGCTACGCAACCAGAGCGCATTGGGGGCCTGTTTCCATGCCACGCGGCAATATCCGCCTGGAACCGTGTTGTTTATCCGCAAGGACGCCACCTGCACACCCGGGGCCACCGCCGCCTTCCCGGGGCAGACGGTATTGGCCGAAGTGCGCTGGTGCGTGCCGGCCCCAGGCAGACGTCCAAACGCCTACACCATCGGCGTACGCTTTTTATAAAAAACGCGCCGACCGTCCCGCAAGGGACCACTCCAAGTCCCTGTGGACGAACCCGGGGGAAGACGGCACGGTCTTTGGCGCCGTGCCATGCACACCGCCTTTCCGCTTGGAACTGAGAACATGCAGACGATCCTGTTAATCGGCGTACTCATCATTTCCGCCCTGTTGATCAAAGCCGGCCTCTCCCGTGTCGGGCTGCCCCCATTGGTGGGGTTTTTGCTGCTTGGCGCCGGATTGCGCCTGATGGATGTCGGGTGGTCGATCGTCGACAACCGCGACCTAATGCGCCTGGAACTATTGGCAGAAATGGGTCTGGTGGTGCTGCTGTTCCGTGTCGGCCTGGAAAGCAATTTGAAAGGGCTGGTAGACCAACTGCGCCGCGCCAGTGTTGTATGGGTTGCAGACGTGGCCTTCAGTGCTTCCGTTGGTTTTGTGACGGCGTATACGCTTCTTGGCATGCCGCTGATTTCCGCCGTCATTGTCGCCACTGCCTTCACCGCCACCAGCGTGGGCATTTCCGTAGCGGTCTGGCAGGAGACGGGCGCCCTGCAGAGCCGGGACGGAGAAATGCTAATAGATGTGGCGGAATTGGACGATATTTCCGCCGTGGTACTGATGGCGCTCTTGTTTTCCATAATACCCGCCTTGAGAGACAATCCCGCCCCTTCCTCCGCATTGCTGCCAACCATTGGTCTTCAAGCAGGAGGCTTCTGCATCAAGTTGTTGGGCTTCGGCGCACTATGCCTGCTGTTTTCGCGATACGCGGAGCGCCCTATCCTGTCATGGTTTGGGCGGTGGAAATCCGCCACGGATCCCATGCTGATTATCGCCGGCATCGGCTTCGTATTCGCCGCAACAGCGGCATGGCTGGGGTTTTCTCTGGCCATTGGTGCCTTTTTCGCCGGACTTGTTTTCAGCCGCGATCCGAACGCCGTCAAAATGGAATCCTCCTTTTTACCGGTGTACGATTTTTTTTCGCCCTTTTTCTTCATTGGTATCGGTCTGCGAATGGACGCCGCATCCATTTGGGCCGCCCTTCCCACGGGGCTTCTTTTGGCGGTTGCAGCGGCGGGCGCAAAACTCATCGCCAATGGGCTTCCCCTGTTGCTGATGTACGGCCGGTCCACGGCACTGGTGATCGGCCTGAGCATGATGCCGCGGGCGGAAATCAGCATGATCATCATGCAGCACGGTTTAGAACAGGGCGATTGGGCCATCGGTCCGCAAACATACAATGCCATGGTGGTGGTTTGCTTCTTGACATGCCTCCTGTCTCCACCCGCCGTGCGCCGACGACTCAGCGGCAAGACCGTCTGAATGCCCGGCGGTCCATCAATCAGAGTGGCGAAAAACGCCGGGAAAGCCATGGCAGGCCGCCGACGATTACTTTAACATGGGAATACAATGCCCCGGGCCGCTATAACGCCGCAGGGTGCCGAGGAGAAGTTACATTGTCCGCCTGTCCACGGGTTGCGTTACCGGCTTTGCAGAAACGACGGCAATGCGGTTTTCCACCTCATGCACACCAACAACGGCCGCCGCGTCTTCCGCCGCTGATACTCTGGACGGAAAACAACCGACCTCGCCGGTCAATACGACCTTTCCGTCATGAACGGAAACCGTGACACGGGCGGCATCGACACGATCGTCCCGAACCAGTCGCTGGACGATTTCTTCTTTGATGAGTTCATCGGTGACGGCCACACTCCCCCCTTTTTTATTTGAACAGACGCACCTGCAATGCCTTGGCGTCTTTAACACATCTTATATGCCGCATTTCTTTCCGGCCATGGGGTGCATCCTCTAATTGCATCCCTGAACCGCCCCATGGACCATGGGCAGTGCCAAGAAAACAAATGGGTGCTGCAACCCATGGCCTCCTTCCGCCGATATCCTTAGGATCATACAAGCCTTCCAAAAAAAAGCGCGGCACATATAGGAGATGTGCACATCTTGAATGCGTCCCACTGTCAAGGGGTGTTAAATGTCATTCGAGACAGCTTGTGGACATATGTGACCATCAGCGCCGAAACCGAACGCATGGCCGATACCGAAAAGGAGAATGTTCGTGCCACGGAATAATCTGTTTTCAAGGCGACACCTGGACGCCGTTTTGTTGGATTTAGATGGTGTCGTTACCGCCACCGCCGACATACACGCCGTTTCCTGGAAGAAAATGTTCGACGCGTTTCTCGCCAACCGTGCCGAGCAAAAGCCTTTTGACCTGGAAGAGGACTACCGCACCCATGTGGACGGAAAGCCCCGATACGATGGCGTGCGCTCCTTCCTTGACGCGCGCGGCATCACCTTGCCCGAAGGCACCCCCGACGACAGTGGCGACAAGGAAACCGTCTGCGGACTCGGCAACCGGAAAAACGAATTGTTTCTGCAACACCTCCGCAAGCAGGGCATCGCTGCATTCCCGGACGCCGTGACCTTCATCGAACAGCTGCGCGCGGCGGGCATCAAAACCGCCCTGGTCACATCCAGTAAAAACGGAAAACGGATATTAAAGGCCGCCGGTATCCAGTCCCTCTTCGACGCGGTCGTGGACGGAAACGATGCCCAGCAGAAGCATCTCGACGGAAAACCGGCACCGGACATCTTCCTGCTGGCAGCCGAACGGCTGGACGTGCCCCCGGAACGGGCCGCCGTTGTGGAAGATGCCCTCTCCGGAGTGGAAGCCGGCAGGCGCGGCGGTTTTGCCCGGGTGGTGGGCGTGAATCGCACCCGGAAAAGGACACGGTTGAAACACCATGGGGCCGACCTGGTGGTCTCGTCACTGTCCCGACTCGACGTCGGCGAAGACCGGGCCAAAAAATCCGGCGATCTGCCCTGGGCCTTGGCGCACATGGACGATCTGCACACAACATGCGCAAATAAGGACATAATCTGCTTCCTGGACTATGACGGCACCCTCACGCCCATTGTGGACCGCCCGGAGAAAGCGCTCCTGGGCGACACCATGCGGCGCACCGTCCGTCGGCTGGCCCGGCAATTGACGGTGGTCGTTCTATCGGGAAGGGATCTGGCCGATGTGCGGCGGAAGGTGGACCTTCCCGACCTCTATTATGGCGGCAGCCACGGCTTCGACATCGCCGGTCCCGGGAAAATAGCGCAAACCCACGAAATGGGAACCGACCACCTGCCCCAACTGGCCACCGCGGAAGAGATGCTGCGCAGGCGCCTCGCGGCCGTGAACGGGACACAAATCGAACGCAAGAAATTTTCCGTTGCCGTGCATTACCGGCGCGTCGCCCATGCGGATGCCGCCGCAGTCCGGACGGCCGTGGAAGAAGCGCTAACGCGCACCCGGGGGCTGCGGCGCACGTCCGGCAAGGATGTCTACGAACTGCAACCGGATATTCCCTGGCACAAGGGCCGGGCCTTGCGGTTTTTCCTCGAAAGTGTTCTGGAGACGGACGCCGGCCGGACCCTGCCCATTTACATCGGCGACGACACCACCGATGAAGACGCCTTCCGGGAAATCGCGGACACCGGCATCGGCATCCTGGTGGATGATACGGGGCGCCGAGAAACCGCCGCCCACTATCGGCTGCATGATACCGACGAAGTCAATGCCTTCCTGGAAACCCTGTCCGAGCAACTGGACCACGGGCCCTGCAACGACGACTGGGCGCTTGGCTATACGGACTACCGGGAAAAGGATGAAAAATTGCGGGAAACACTCACGACCTTGGGGAACGGCTATTTCTGCACCCGGGGGGCATCCTCAATGGCGCCGGCAGACGATGTGCATTACCCCGGCACCTATCTTGCCGGCGGCTACAACCGCCTCACCACCGAAGTGGCGGGCCGCTGCGTTGAAAACGAGGATCTGGTGAACCTGCCCGACTGGCTACCCCTCACCTTCCGCATCGGTGACAGCCCCTGGTGCCACCAGGACCAGGTGGAAATCTTGCACTACACGCACACGCTGGACATAAAGCACGGCGTTCTGAAACGCCACATGCGCTTCAGGGACGGTGACGGCCGGGAGACAACGGTCTGCGAACGCCGCCTGGTCCACATGGAGCACCCCCACCTGGCGGGCCTTACCCTGGCCGTAACCGCCGAAAACTGGTCCGGAAAAATAACCTTCCGTTCCGCCATCAACGGCGGCACCGTCAACGACGGGGTGGCGCGCTACCGCGGATTGAACAACCGGCACTGGACTTCTCTTTGCACGCAAAGGGAAGACGCCGACACCATCGCCCTGGCTGCCTGCACCCGCCAATCCCACATGGAGGTCGCGCTGGCCGCACGTACAAGGGAATTTCACAACCACCGCCGCGCACATCCGCAAAACGTTCGAATCATCGAAGAGCCGGAAATGATCAGCCGGCTGAGCGAACACGATCTTCATCAAGGCCGCACTCTTCGCGTGGAAAAAACCGTGGCGCTCTATACCACCAAAGACAGGGCCGCCACGAATCCCATGTTGGAAGCTTGCCAGGCAGCGGCCGGAGCGGACGATTTCTCTTCTCTGTTGGCCACGCACCAGATGGCCTGGCGGCAATTATGGCAACGCTTCACCTTGGACATCGCCCACGCGGACAACGGCACGAAACCCGGCCGCATCGGCATGATCGTGCATCTTTACACCTTTCACCTGCTGCAAACGACAGGCATCAACACCATGCGCATGGGACTGGACGTAGGCGTCCCCTCGCGCGGCTGGCATGGGGAGGCCTACCGGGGCCATATTTTCTGGGACGAACTGTTCATCTTTCCCATGCTCAATCTGCGCCTGCCGGAAGTTACCCGAAGTCTTCTCATGTACCGCTACCGGCGGCTTTCCGCGGCCAGAAAAGCCGCACGAGAGTTGGGGCTGCGGGGGGCCATGTACCCCTGGCAAAGCGGCAGCAACGGCCGGGAAGAAAGCCAGCGGGTGCATCTGAATCCGCGTTCGGGGCGTTGGGTGCCGGACAACAGCCGCCTGCAACGCCATGTGAACATCGCCATCGCCTATAACCTCTACCATTACTTTCAGGTGACCAAGGACATGGAATTCATGGCCTTTTACGGCGCCGAGATGCTCGTGGAAATCGCCCTGTTCTGGTCCTCTTCGGCGGTTTACAACGAAGACCTGGAACGTTATGAAATTCTGGGAATCATGGGCCCCGACGAATATCACGACGCATACCCCGGTTCCCGGTCCCCGGGATTGAACAACAACGCCTACACCAACGTCATGGTGGTATGGGTGCTCACACGAACCCGGCGCATGCTCGACACACTGCCCCAGGATGTGCGCCGCCAACTGATGGACAAACTGAACCTCGGCGACGACGAGCTGGCGCGCTGGAAGGACATCTGCCGCAAGATGCGCATCGTCTTTCATGAAGACGGCATCATCAGCCAATTTGAAGGATACGCCGATCTCGAAGAGTTCGACTGGGAAGGGTACCGCCGCCGGTACGGCGACATCCAGCGCCTGGACCGAATCCTCGAACAAGAGGACGATTCCCCCAACCGGTACAAGGCATCCAAGCAGGCCGATGTCCTGATGCTCTTTTACTTACTGTCCGCCGAAGAGTTGGCCGAAATCTTCCAAGACCTGGGATATTCCTTCAGACCGGAGATGATCCCCGAAAACGTGGATTATTACCTTCACCGTACCAGCCACGGCTCCACACTCAGCAACGTGGTCCATGCCTGGGTGCTGCTGCGGGGCAACCGGGAACAATCCTGGCGGCTGTTCAGCAAGGCCCTGCAAAGTGACGTCAACGACATCCAGGGAGGCACGACCCCCGAAGGCATCCACCTCGGCGCCATGGCAGGCACCGTCGACCAGTTACAGCGCGGTTACACCGGCATTGTCGCCAGGGATGATGTTCTGTGGTTCAACCCCTGCCTGCCCGAAGAACTCACGCGCCTGTCCATGCACCTGCGCTACCGGTGCCACTACCTGGAAGTCATCCTCACCCCCCAAAAATTGCACATCACCTCGCTGCGCAACACCGAAGCGCCGATCCGCATCGGCTTCCGGGACCAGGTGCATGAGCTGAAACCGGCCGACACCCTTGTGTTTCCCATCGGTTCGACCACACGGAAAAAAAACACCGCATCAGTTTCCTGACGGCACGACAAACCGCAACAGCCGTGCCATCATGTCGCCGGCTGCTCACCCGCCACCGTTTCCAGCGTGTCTCGCAGCAAATTGCAAAGCCCGTGGCAGGAAGACACGGCATATCGGGCGGCCGTTTCCCCCTCGCCCACCTTGACGGTCAGATCGGCATCTTCGGCCACGCGGAACATGGATTCATCGGTTTCGTCATCGCCGGCACACAAGGCGCGGGGGTAGCGGTTGAGCGCCTTCAAGTGCTGAAAGAAAACGCCCTTGTTCAGCAACATGGACCCCACCTCCACGATTTTTTGACCATGATGAATCGTCACCGGGAAATTGGCCAGCCATTCGCGCAGCTCGTCCACCATCTGGTGCGCCTTCCAGCGCCCGAACTCCGGTTCGCTGTTGCGGTAATGCCACACCAGGGAGGCGGTCTTCACCTCAACCTCGCTGCCGGGGGTCATATCGCTGTACTGCTGGAGGGTGTCGGCCACCTCCTGAATCCAGCCGAGATCTGCGTTGTTGTCGAACCGCGCCCAGGTGTCCGCCTCCGGATGCCGGTAAAACAGCCCGTTTTCCGCCACCAGATGCATGCCGTACCCATGAAACCACCGCTCCATCTGTGCGCATCCGCGTCCACTCATCAGGTAGATATCGATCCGATGGCCCACACGCGCAAACAACCTGAACAGGCGATGCAGGACGTCACCGGGGGCCGCGTCGGCCGGGTGCCGGCGCAAGGGGGACAATGTGCCGTCATAATCCAGAAACAAGGCCGCCCGGGAACTGCGCAAAAAATCCGACATCATCTCACCGGTGAGGCGCCGGGGGTGCGCGTCCCCCCCCCGACCCTCCCGGCTGTGCGCCTCCAGGGACCGGACGAATGTCTCCCCCCAGCGGCGGGCATGGTAGCGGCGGACACGCTCGCGCATGGGCGCCATACGCTTTCGCCGGGTTTCCAAAGACGCGTTCAGCGCCGCGTCCAGGGCCTGCGCCATGCCGTCCACATCATAGGGATTGATAAGATACGCCTGGTGCAGCTCCTGGGCCGCGCCGGCAAATTCACTGAGAATCAGGGCGCCGTCGCCGTCGTCCTGGCACACCACGTATTCCTTGGCCACAATGTTCATCCCGTCAATTTCCGGTGTCACCATGGCCACGTCCGCCAACTTGTAGAGCGCGCACAGCTCACTGAACGCAACGGACTGGTGGATAAAATGGATGGGCACATCGGTGATGGTGGAAAAGCGCCCGTTGATGTGGCCCACCTTCACCTCAATGTCGTGCCGCAACCGGCGATAGGCCGACACGTTTTCCCGGGAAGGAACATTGATGAAGATAAACACGATATCCCGACGCCCGGAACGCTTCAGGTAGGTCTCGATGGCGTCCAGCCGGCGCAGCACCCCCTTGGAATAGTCCAGACGCTCGACCCCCAGCACCACCTTTTTGTCCGCATAGATACGCCGATACTTGTCCAGATGGGTTTCAAACGCCGGGGATGTCATTTCCGCCGCAAATTTTTCCGCGGGAATGGAAATGGGAAACACATCGATGGACACGTCATGGGTCTCGGTGGCGATGGTGCTCATCCTGGACTCCAGGCCGAGAATCCGCAGAACCGTGCTGCGAAAATGCCGCAGGTATCCCGAGGTGTGGAACCCCACCAGATCCGCTCCCAGAAGACCGTTTAAAAGGTCTTCCCGGTTGGGATGGCACCGGAACACCTCGTAGGAAGGAAACGGGGTGTGCAAAAAGAATCCGACGCGCAAATCCGGCCGCCGGTTGCGCAACATTTCCGGCAGCAACATCAGGTGATAATCCTGGATCCATACCAATTGGCCGGGCGCGGCCTGCGCGTCAATCTCTTCGGCGAACAAGCCGTTGACGTGGCGGTAGGTGGCGTACCATTTGCGGTCGTACCGGGCATAACCGGGTTGGTAATGCAACAGCGGCCAGAGGCTGGAGTTCGAAAAACCGGTGTAGAATTCCGCCACCTGTTCGGGGGTTAAAAACAAGGGGTGGTAATGATAGCGCTGTTCAAGTTCTTCTTGCACCCGGCGACGACGTACCGGGTCGTCGATGGCGCCACCGATCCATCCGATCCACTGAAAATCGCGGGATTGAATATAGCCCTCCAACGCGGAAACCAACCCCCCCGAAGAGGGGGCGATGGTCTCGCCCACCGTCACCGGCAGCCGATTGGAAACAAGCATCAACGACATGGCGTCTTTTTCCGGCCGGCCCCGCCCGGGCTCCCCGGCGGCTGGTATAGAAAATCCCGGTACCGCTCCGCCGCCGTGGACCATTCAAACCGGGCTTGCCGGGCATGTTGTTGGATGTCACGCCACCGTGGCCCGTTCTCCCGTTGCAGAGCGAGCGCCTGCCCGGTGGTTTCCACCAGGCGGTCCACCTGCTCGGTCACCGTCCACCCCTGGAAGGCAAAGCCGTTCCGGCCGGCGGCAACCGTATCCCGGAGCCCGCCCACGTGATGAACCACGCAAGGACACCCGCGGCGCATGGCCAGCATCTGGCTGATCCCGCAGGGCTCAAACGCGCTTGGCATGACAAACAGATGCCCCACCGCATACAGGAGATCCGCGCAACGCTCGGAATAGCCGTTTAAAAAAATAAAATTATCGTGCCGGGCCGCAGCGGCGGCCAGGTATGCCTCGTATCCGGAATCACCCGATGCCAGCAGCAGCCACACCCCCCTGTCACCGAGCATCTCCAGGATCTGCTCCAGCGCCGTCAATCCGTTGCTGCCGGGTTCCCGCAGCAGCCGCAGCTTCTGGTCCACGGCCCGCCCCACGGTGGTCAGAATGGTATCGGGCGGATGCGCCTGCCGTCCCAATTCCATCAGCCGATGCCAGGCCGTAAAATGCCGTGCCGGCAGCGCCGCATGCCCGGAGGTCCAATGAACGATCTCTTCCTGCAGGGTCCGGCACCAGTCCGCGGGATCCGGCGGCGGCGGAAGTTGCGCCGGGTAGTCGCAACCATTGAGGATCCCGATAAGGCGACCCGCATCGCGCACATAGGCAACAACCCGTTCGAGCCCCTCGGCACCGAAAAAATGGGGTTTCCGGCTGGGCACCGCTATTTCTTCCGCATAGGACGGGGAAACCGTGTGCACCCGATCGGCCAGGCGTATGCCCGTGGCCATCAGGTTGACACAGGCCGGGCGCACCGGATCCGCCACATCCATCCAGAAATAGGGAAGAGACGGAAACCACGCCTCCAGGGAAGAGAAGTGGCCGCTCAAGGGCCGAACGCCCTGGACACCGATGTTATGGATGCTGAACACCGTGTGCAGGGTGTGCAAAAGACCCGGGGCTGTCTGGGCAAGAAGGGCCACCAGGGCCGTGTGCCAATCGTGCAGATGGAGAACGTCCGGCGCGTCCTCCTCCCACGCGTCCACCACCGCGGCGGCAGCCGCGCAGAAGCAGGCGAACCGGTTTCCGTCCGAGCAAAACGGCTCTTGGGGCTGATCATGCACATAGATACGGTGCCGCCCCTGCACGGCATCGTAGGCATCCAGCATGGGGTGGTGCAGCACCAGGTGCCGCACCTGCCCGTGGGGCGGATGCCCGGGCACCACGTGCAACGTCGCCCGGGTCGCTTCGCCCCGGAACAGAAAAGCAACCGTATCGGCCTTCTCGGCCCCCGGCATCCGATGCAGATAGCCGTGGGAAGGAATAAGGGTCGTCACCCGGCACCCGGCGTTGGCCAGGGCGGAAGGCAACTCCCGCATCACATCCCCGACGCCGCCCTCCTTGGCACCCGGCAGGCTGCCGTTCTCGGCAGCCACGTGCAAAACATGCAATGGCTTCAATGTCATCCGTCCCTCTCACCCGGCCCTGTCATGGCCCGGCAGTGCCAGTCGCCGGGCCGTTCGCGATGACCCAGTTTACACTACCGCCGGCGGGTTTCCCATCGGGTCGGCACCCCATTTCAACATGGCCCCGGTGCCCATCGAAACCCAGCTGCCTTTCCGGGAAACCATGCCGGAAAGCGCTTCCCGGCCGGGACGGGCGGACATTAACTGCGGCCGGTGACGGCTGTTCGAGATACATACTTCCCGGCAATGAAATAAAGTGCCGGCCGTATTTTCTTTTTCCCCGGAAAACTGGAAAGTAAACAAAAAAGACAACAGGATGGAGTCAACCGTGGGGGCACCCTTCAACATTACCGACTGCGCGCTGATCGTCATCGCCACCGGCGAAAAGGCTTACAATCTGCGGGAACTTCACGACCGCCTGCAGCGCATGGAAGACAGCGGCATCATGTATTTTCACTTCTGGGACGGCCTGTTGCGGCCTGACTTCGTGGACCCGGAATACCAGAACGACTTCGCCTCCTGGGCCTATCACGACCTGCACGACCGGAAGCTCGCCGAGCGCCTGTCCATTCTAAACCCCGGCATATTCAAGAAAATGGATGCGCTTCGCATGCGGGTGATCGAAATCATCGAGGACCGGATGGACGAGGAAGACTTCGAGCCCCGTGTGGACGCCGAAAACCCCTTTTTCCTGATGCGCTCCCAGATGGTGGTCTTCGACACCCACACCCGCATCGAAACGCCGGAGGCCCTGGCCCGCAGGATCCCGGCCATGTCCCTGGGCAGTATCTTCTATCACTTCATCGATGCCCGGCGCCGCACCGCATCCGGCCAAAACGATTTTTCCGAGTGGCTAAACGACTGGGATGAGCACCACCAGCGGCTCGGCGGCGCCATCGCCACCATTGACCCGTATTTCAAAAGCCTGCTGGAAATCCGGGAGCAACTGGCCGCCCTGTTCGACAAGCACCTGGGCGCCGGCGTGCAGTCGGCCGCCGGGCCGGCCCCCTGAGGGTGTATGCCATGACGCAGATGCTCGAACAATACGCCCGCGTGGTGGGCGACAACATCATCGGCCACCTCAAACAACTTGCCGAACCCTTGCGCGGCATGCGCGTGGTGCACGTCAACTCCACCCGTGAAGGAGGCGGTGTGGCAGAAATCCTGCACCGCATGATTCCCCTCAAGCGGGAACTGGGCCTCGATGCCCGGTGGGAGGTGGTCACCGGGGACGCGGCTTTTTACCAGTGCACCAAAAAGATGCACAACGCCCTGCAAGGTGACCGGGAAGACATCGAACCGGACATGTTCCGGCATTACGAAAAAATCAACGCCGTCAACTTCGAACGCTTGGACACGGTCCTATCCGAGGCCGACATCGTGGTGATTCACGACCCCCAGCCGGCCGGGCTCTTGCACAACTGCCCCCGGCGCAGGGGCAAATGGATCTGGCGCTGCCACATCGACGCCAGCCGGCCCCACCGGCCGGTGTGGCGTTATCTGCAGCGGCACGTCACGGGCTATGATGCGGCGGTATACTCCCTGCCGGCCTTTGCCCAGCCCATGCAAAAACCCCTTTACATCGTGCCCCCCAGTATCGATCCGCTCAGCGAGAAGAACATCGCGCTGTCCCTGGAAGAAATTGAGACGGTGCGCGCAGCTTACGGCATCGACCCAGAACGCCCCGTCATCTGCCAGATTTCCCGCTTCGACAGGTTCAAGGACCCCGTCGGCGTGATTGCCGCCTACCGGATGGCCAAGGCTTTCGGCCCGTCTCTCCAATTGGTGCTGGCCGGCGGGGGCGCCACGGACGATCCCGAAGGGGAGGCGGTGTTCAGCCAGGTGGAAGCGGCAGCGGCCCAAGATCCGGACATTCATCTTCTGCTGCTGCCGCCGGACGCACACCGCACCATCAACGCCCTGCAGCGCATCGCCGACATCGTTTTGCAAAAATCCCTCAAAGAGGGGTTCGGTCTGACGGTGACCGAAGCATTGTGGAAGGGAAGACCGGTGATCGGCGGCAACGTAGGCGGTATCCGCCTCCAGGTGGTCAACCATGCCACCGGGTTTCTGGTCAACTCTCCGGAAGGCGCCGCGCTTCGCATCCGCTACCTGCTGACCCACCCCCAACGTAGAAAGGAAATGGGCGAAACCGCCAAGGACTTCGTGCTGGAAAATTATCTGCTGACCCGCCACCTGAGGGAATACCTGACCCTTCTCTGGGCGGTGCTTTCGGACAGCCGCGACCGCATCACGTTATCCACCGAAAGCCCCGCCTGAACGGGCGGCGCCCTAATCGCCGCCTGGCAGCTTGGCAGGCAAGAGGGATGGATGGCATCAGTCATCGACAACCTCGATCAATGACTCGGCCTTCAACATCCGGCCCTCCCAGAAGTCCACCTCCAAATAGCCGCTCGCCTTCACGTAATCACCTTTTTCGATTTTCTGGAAACCGCTTTTGTCCAGGGGATTGTAGGACAGTGTGGTGGTGTCCACGGTCAATTTCCGCGGACCGGCATCGATGGTGAACTGCCGCCCGTCCACACTGGTCACCGTTCCTCGCACCTCCATCCATCCCGGAACGACAACACCGCTTAACCAGTAGGCATAATCGTCTTCGTACTCTTCATCCGCCGGGTTGGCAAAGAAATAAGTGCCCATATTCTGATCGTAAACGCTGCTCGCCTCAATGGTGGTGGTTTCGAACAGGTCGTCGTCAATCCGCCCGTATACGGTCACCTTGTCGCCGTCGACCTTTTTGAAGACCCCGGCGTACCAACTCCACCCGTCCATCTCCACCATGATGACGCCCTTTCCGTAATCCAGGTAGAAGGCGTCCGGGCGGGTGTCCACCGCAGTTCCGCTGATGGAAATCCAGGTCTCATCCGGCTTCAGATACGGGTTTTTTGTCTCCGCAGCCGTGGAAGACCATGCCGAGATCCCCATGACGAGAAACAGGCCGATGGACATGCATAGAATTTTCTTCATTTTCCCTCCTTTCGTTTCCGGTTCGTCCTGCGGCAAACATGCGTGATGGTCTGCAGCGCTTCCGGCCGCATCCGCTTTGTCTTCCGGAACATGCGCCGGTGGTTCAGACGCTGTAACTGATCAGCGCCGACACCAGCAACCCGACGATCAGAATCCAGAAAAACACGCCGAAGGTGGCGGCAAAAAGCACATCCCGACGCATCTGCCCCGCCGCTTCGGTTTGGGTACGGGGCCTTCTTGTCGGCGCCGCAACCGCCAGCACCAGCAGACTGACAAAGAGCCCGATCAATAAAAGCCCCAACCAGTCCGGTCCGGCAGCCGGCCCCAGGGGTCGGTACCACGCGCCGGCGCCCCACATGGCGAACAGAAGTATCAGGAACAAAAACAGAAAAGAGGCCCCCAGGGCGTCCCCCCGGGCCGGGTGCCGCCAGCCAAACCCCCAACTGAGAAGACCACTCAGTATCAGCGCGAAGATGAAAACGAACAGAAAATCGACCCAGAACATAATTCCTCCTTTTCGTCTTCTTGGTTGCCATGAAGGTGCATCCCACGCTTATGGGACCGGATATTGTTATACTTTTAATAAGCGGATCGGATGGGGTTCACAATAGGCGGCAGCATGTATTTAAGCACACCGGGGGGAGAAGAGAGCATACCGGATAGACCCCATTGCACGGCCGGATGCCTTCTGGCAAACTCAAGCGCAATGAAGTGCTTGTTCCTTATAGCCGCAACACAAGGGCACAAGCGATCCCGGAAATAGAGCGCGCCCGCTGATCCCGCCGGAACGGGACGTGGGGCGATGAAAAAGCGCAGCCCTATGTAATGCGCGCAATTGGAATGCGTCCCACAAGGTCGTGGGGCGGTGTCGGATTTATTTTGATCTTGTCCCTGTGTACGGTCCGGTTGGTGCCATGATTTCAATACACAGAAGAAAACATAATGAATCCCCCGGAAAACGGTGTATCTGCCCCAAGTGCGGCAAAAAAACCCTCCGGGCAACGGAAACGACCTGTACCGAAAGAAGATGCCCGCGATGCCGGGCGCGGATGGTCAGGGAGGGATCCGCCCATCACCAATTGATTGTTCACCTCCAGCAGAAAAAGAAAGGACCGCGATCCAGCCGCTGACCCCCGGGGAAAGCCCCCGTGCATTGCGCCGGGGGCGTCTGCGCCGGTGGTGGAGGCACGCAACCCGATAAGACGCCTCTCAGGGCCGCACCCCGGCTTCTTGGTGTTTGGTGGCGATGGTGGCGGCCAGTTCGTCGATGGCCGCGAACGCATCCTTTCCGGGAAGTCCCTTGGTCAGGACAGGCGGCAACACCTCCACCTTCAGATTCGGGATCATCGCGGAAAGCGTCTCCACGGTCTTCCCCCCCCACCCATAGGAGCCGATGATGGAAAGAAACCGGGCCTTGGGCCGCAAGGCATTGGCCAGTAAGACCGCATAGGCCGCCAGGGGATGTGGCCCGGCCAGCACCGTCGGCACCCCGACCACAATGGTTGCCGCGTCCACCAGGGCCATGGCCATCTTGCCGACGTCGGTGACCGCCAGGTTGAACAATTCCACCCGCACCCCCCGCGCGTCCAAGGCCGTTGCCAGGTGATCGACCATGCGCCCCGTGCTGCCGTGCATGGAAACAAAGGGCAGCACGACCGTATTGCGCGGCGGCCCGGCGGTCCAGTCCTGATAAGCCGTCATGATCCAGTCTGGGTGGGCGTACACCTGCCCGTGGCTCGGCGCAATCATTCCGATGTCGTAAGCCTTGAGCTTCTCCAGGTTCTTTTGAATGACCTTGCGAAAGGGCATCATGATTTCGGCAAAATACCGTTTGGCGGCCTCGTACACACGCCCCTGGTCGGTGACGAACAGGTCGGAAGACGCGATATGGGACCCGAAAAAATCGCAGCTGAACAGGATGCGGTCCTCTTCAAGGTAGGAGACCATGGTCTCGGGCCAATGCACCCAGGGGGTGTAAATAAACCGCAGGGTCTTGTCGCCTAGGGAAAGGCGCTGGCCGTCTTCCATGACCATGAACGCATCCGGGGAGATGGGCAGAAGGTCCATGAGCATTCCCATGGCTTTGGAAGAGACAACCACCTTGGCGTCCGGAAAACGCTCCAACACGCTGGGGATGGCCCCCGAATGATCCTGCTCGGCATGGTGGGAAACAATATAATCGATGCGGGGCACGTCCGCGAGCTGGCCCATGAGCACATCGGTCATAAGCGGGTCCACTGCATCCAGCAACGCGGTTTTTTCGCTGCCCTGCACCAGGTAGGCATTGTAGCTGGTGCCGTCCGGAAGGGGAATCAGGGCATCGAAAAGACGCCTGTCCCAATCCACGGCGCCCAACCAATGGATGTTTTCCGTAATCTGTCTCTTGTTCATGGGAAAATCCTCCTTTGTTGGGGTCGGGTGATCGGCGGTGATAAACGGCACAACACGGCTGCCCTCTAAGGTGTTAACATATCCATTGCCCCCGCCCTTGTCGAGCCCCTCCGGCAGGAAAGAGCCGTGGGGCCCCTGGGTTGAATGTATACGGATAAACCCCGCGCCACCGGGAAACCGGATAAAAAGGAAACAGGGCGGGAACGCGCCGGAAACCCAGCTGAAATCGGCCCAACGAATTGACTTAACAAGAAGTTAAGTTTCCCAGCAATAACGGTCAAGCACCTGGCAAGCAATTTGCTAAAACAAGATGGCGAGGACAAGCACCATTTCATTTACTTCCTCCATCCGAACGGCCGGAACCCAACCGGCCGTTCACCCCCCTCCGAAACGGCTGGCCGGTCTTTCCCGGTCAGCCGTTTTTCTTCTTACCCTGGACCCGTAACGCCCCCCCTGCCGCGGGACAAACCGGCATTCGCTTCAAGGTTACAGGTGGACGAGGTAACGGCTTCCCGGTCGCGGCTCTCCAGGCACCGCCAGCCTTCCCCGTCCAAAAACTCCGCGGCCATGGCAATCTCCACATCGACAACGAAAAAACTGACCACATCCCCCTTCTTAAAACGCATGCCGTCACCGACAGGTGCCAGGGGCCGTTTCCCCCCAACGGCGCAGGCGAGCAATCCGTTGCCCGGATACCCGCCCATCAAGGTGGCAACATGGCCCTCCCCGGACGGATCCGACATGCACGCCCATGACTGAAGATGCACCTGCCCCGACTTGAAACGCCGGTTCCATGCCTCCACGTCCACCGGCACGGCGAACAGAAGTCCGGCACCTGTTTTTTGAAGCGTTTCGGCGCTCAGCGATACCGAATCCTTTTTCAGCGCCACCCAGATGGGAACCGCCTTGGCCTCTTCCCTGGCCTTCTGGGCGAACAGGTAATTCACCTCCTCGTTAGCGGTCAGTGCCAGGGCACCCCGGCGGGTATCGATTTGCGCCCGGGTTAAATTCCTGGCTTGAAGCCCGTTGCCGAAAATCACCCGGGTGCAATCGTTTTCAGCCGCCTTACAGTGGTCCGCGTTGGCATCGATGCAAACCACCTCCTGGCCGTCCTGCCGGAGCAATTTCGCCATACCCCGGGCCAGGGCACTGGCCCCGAGAATGACCCAACCCGCCTGACGCGGGCGGCGCAACCCCAATAGGCCGGCAACCAAACCGCCGGTGAGCCCTGCGAAAACCACGGTCACGGCAATGACCAAGAACACCAGGGCGCGCAATTCGTTCCCCCCGGGCAGGCCCTTTTCGGAAAAGGCGGCGGCGAAGAAGGACGCCACCGCCGCGGCGACAATGCCCCTGGGACCGATCCAGGCGATAAAGACGCGCTCTTTCCACTTGAGCCCGGAAAAGGAAGTCCCCGCGAAAACGGCCGCCGGGCGCACCAGAAACATCAGCAATAGGACAACACCCACCGCCGGCCAACCAAGGCCCACCACCTGGGTCAATCGCACATCGGCGGCCAGCAGCACGAAGAGCATGCCGATCAGCAGCACCGTCAATTCCTCTTTGAAATCCACCAGATCCTGCAACGCATGGGTGTTGATGTTCCCGATGATGATGCCGGCCATGGTCACGGCGGCAATGCCGCTTTCGCCAAGGACCATGTTGCTGGCCTGGAACAGGGCCAGGATGAGCGCCAGGGTGAACACGTTCTCCATCCCCTCTGGAAGCATCCGCCTGGCGCGGTAAAGGTACAGCAGCACCCCCCCGACAAGCGCCCCGCCCAAGGCGCCGAACCCCAGGCGCGAGACCACATGCCAGGCCCATACCATGGGCCCGCCGTGCACCGGTCCCAAGGCCGCCTCCAAGGCCACGGCGGCCACCACCGCCCCCAGGGCATCAATCAGAACACCTTCGGCTTCCAGCACCGTGGCCACCGCGCTTTTGACTTTCAGGCGCTTGAGCAGGGGATTGATGACGGTGGGCCCGGTGACCATGACCAGGGTGCCGAACAGCACCGCGTTTTTCCAAGGCCAATGCATGATGAAATGAACGGCCGCGGCGGCACCGACCACCGTCACCAGGCCCCCCAGTAGAATCAATTGGCGGATGGAGCGTTGGGCGCGTTTCAACCGCCTGAATTTCAGGTTGAGCCCCCCTTCGAACAGAATCACGGCCACGGCGAACCCGGTGAGAATGTTCAGCGCCTTGCCGAGGGACCCGGGATGAATAAGCCCCATGCCGTCCGGGCCAACCAAGACGCCTGCCGCCAGCAGCAGGACGATTCCCGGCATCCGCAGATGGTGCGCAGCGGCCTGTGCCATCATGCCAAGGGCCAGGGCCAGGGCAATTGTCAATCCCGGCGCGTTGAGCAAAGCGGTATCCATCCCCTTTTCCTTTCCGCGGAGACGCCCGCCTCACCATGTGTCCGGTCCGCTCCGTATCCCGACGTTCCCGGAAATCCATGCTTCGTTCCGAAAACAACCGCTCCCCCCAAAGGACTGTCCTTCGCCCAGGGGCGAAAATACCGAAACCCATCCACCGAATAGCTTCGCACGCGGCCAATTGATCCTATGTGCATCCGGCCGGTCCGGACATCACACGCTCCGGCACAGGGAATGCACCCGGCCGGTACGGTGCTTCTCTTTTCACCTTACAAAGCCAATCTATGCATCGGCTTTTTCCCGGGCGTCCAACGCATTCCGAACGGCTTTGGCAAGATCACGGAAAGAGACGGGCTTCATCAACAGCTTGTGGAACCCGAGCCGGCTTGCCGTTGCCTCGTCCATCGCATCGCTGAACCCGGTGCAGATGAGAACGGGAACGCGCCGGTTGATGCGGAAAATCTCCTTACGAAACTGTGCCCCGGACATTTGGGGCATGCTCATGTCGGTAATGACAAGGTCGAAGGCATACGGCTTCGCCTTGAAAAGCGATAGCGCTTCCTGGCTGCTCACCCGTTGCGCGACGCTGTAACCAAGGGTCTTTAGCATTTCGCTCAGCAGTTCCGAAAGAACCGCTTCATCATCGACAACCAGGATGCGCTCGGTCCCCCTCGGCAGATGCTCCGCCTGCTGCCGCAAAGCGAAGCCGGAGGCCGCAGCCGACGGGAAAAACAGGCTGAACACAGTCCCTTTTCCGGGCGTACTTTCCACCAGAACGCATCCGTTGTGGTTCAGTACAATGCCATGGACCACCGACAGGCCGAGACCGGTGCCGTTGCTTTTCTCCTTGGTAGTAAAATACGGCTCAAAAACCCGTCGCAGAACAACCGCGTCCATGCCGCACCCGGTATCCGCCACGGTCAGTTTGAGGTAGGCCCCTGGCTCAATCTCCGGGTGCAAGGCTGCAAACACCTCATCAAGGGATACGTTGGCCACGGCGATTTCGATCTTTCCCGTGCGGTCCCCCATCGCCTGGGCGGCATTCGTGCAAAGGTTCATGATAACCTGATAAATCTGTGTGGTGTCTGCGATAACCGCATCGTTTTCGGCGTCGCAGCGGAATTTTATCGCAATGGTGGAAGGGATGGATGCCCGAAGAAGACTGATCACTTCCTGTGCAACCGGGCAGATTTTGATGGGGCGCTTCTGTGATGCCGTCTGGCGGCTGAAAGTCAAAATCTGGACCACCAATTCCCTGGCCCTTTCCGCCGCCCCAAGAATCCGTGTCAAGTAATCCTGGCGCGCAATGTCCAGCGGCGCGCCCTTTATCCGCATCAGCTCGCCATAGCCGCAAATGGCGCTCAATATGTTGTTGAAATCGTGAGCGATGCCGCCTGCAAGTGTTCCGATGGCTTCCATTCTCTGGGCCTGCTGCAACCGCTTTTCAAGGCCCCTTTTTTCTTCTTCCGCCGTCTTGCGCCAGGTGATATCCCGCAGGGCGATGATGGCGACCCGGCGCCCCCGATAAGAATAATAGCCGGCAGAAACCTCCGCCGGAAAATGGGACCCGTCCTTTTTTTTCATGTAAATGCTGGCAATGGTTTGCTCACCGCCCTTTAACATGGCGGCGGCTCTGTCCGGTTCATTGCAAAGCTGCGTGCAATGCATGTGCACCAGCTCTTCGTAGGTAAAACCGAAGAGCTCCTGCGCCGCGGTGTTGGCTTCGAGAACCAGGCTGTTTTCCATATCGATCAAAAAGACGGCATCCGATTCCATCTCGAAGAGATACCGGTATTTTGTTTCGCTTGCCCTGAGCGCGTCCTCAGCGACACGGAGGGCATGTATCTTTTCCCGGTGCTGGCGGCTTAGATCGCTTAACCGGCCCATGATCACAACAGCGACGCCCATCACCAGGGGCCCGATCCAGCCGCCTTCGAAGGGAATATCGTGAACGCCGTGAAGGACCAGGTTTAAAACAACCGTGAGCAAACCGATGGCCAGTCCGCCGCGCACCCCCCAAAAAAGAGCCGCCGGTGCAATGAAGACAATGCAGAATAGCCGGATACTCGGTCCGTAGGCCCGTATCAAAAAGGGGGCGGCCGCAGCGTAAACCATCATGAGCAGGAGAATCGTTGACAACAACACCAAGTGAGGGGGGTGATGCCTGATATTCCGCAGTTCCATACCGAAAACGTAACGCGCCATGCGCCTCTCCATGGGATCCGTTCGATAAACTTTCGGAAAAAACCGAAGCGACACAACCGCCTATCGCCCCTTAACAACCAGACATATCGTCACCTCCTTATCAAAGTCCCGGCATTTTATCCAGAAAGGAATCAAGCCCGGTTTTGGACCAACCATGGCCTATTTTTTCCCTGCCGGGCACACAAACTCACATTTTCTGCAATATTTTATGACGGATTCTTCTCCGTCGCCATTTTCCAACGCCGCGCGCACATCCTTTTCCATTCTGACATTACAGCGCTGTCTGTTGTAGGCACCATCCCTTCCCGGCAAATGTTCAAAAGATCCCATGGGCTTGAAAACAGCCGCTTTCGCACCCATGGCATTTTCCGGACAAACGCTTCTGCAATAGACCTTGCAGTCGGCACAGGGGTCAAAGGCGATGGGCCCGGTTTGGTGAAGCGCAGCATCCAAGAATAAGGCCCTGAGGCGGATTCTTGGGCCGTATGCTGGCGTTATCAGCATGTTATTTTGCCCAATGCATCCAAGCCCCGCAAGCACCGCTGCGTCTTTGAGAAAAACGCCTCCCCTTTCAACATAATAATGCAGCTGAATGGTTTTTATTTTCAGTTTGCTTTCAATCTGTCGACTTGTCCGCTTGATGATATCAACCAACATGCGATTGCCGGGTGTGCCTTTTCCATCCCACCAATCAAGCGCCGGTTGCTTTTCCGGGTGCGAAAGCCCGATCACGAGCACAGAGTTTACGCAATCCGGCCAGTTGAATAATCGGGCGCCCTTGGCGGCGGCGTCCTCCTTGACGGTCCCGACCCCCGCATACGCCCCCATTTTCGTATAGATCCTGTGCGCCGGCGACACCTTCAGCGCTTTCATGCTTGCGATGCCGGCAAGCGTTGCCCCATTTTCAATGGCGGTTTCAATAATACGTTTTTCAATTCCCATTACGGGCGCCCTTTCTTCTGAATACGAGCCGTTTTCTGAAATTGCCTGTGGTGATGGGACGGCGGCACGCCGGGGTTTCGGCCCACTTGGAATGCCGGGGGTCGCCCCCTGTTCAGCGCAAATCCACCTATGACGATGTTAACGTTTTTCCCGTTTTTTAAAACCCCATAATCTTGCGGTACTGGATATCGCTTCGAGGCAAACATCCACTCGCCGCATCGCCAACACGTTTCCAAGGGGTAGGTGGCGCTTGGCATGGCCTTACCCGGCACACCGGCCCGGCGGCACGGCACGGCCCCGGGGGGAGGGTGGCGGTGCTGTGCAACGGCACGCCGTTTCGCCCTTATCCGGATGAAATCGTATGACAATCTGCCACCGCCCCAATATATTGGAGGCCATTTTATATTGGGGAAACACCGCCCTTGGTCGCCCCTACCGCAAAAACGCGAAAGAAGATCAGGGCAAAGAAAATATTCGTGCCTTTCGCTGTTCTTAAAATAAATTCGCGGTCTTTTTTGTGAATGAGAACGCCCTCATGGCCTGCTTCGATACCGGTGTGAATGAGAACCCGGTCAAGATGCTGACCCGGCTTGGGCCGCTGCGGGTGGTATTCCGTAACACCGGTTTTGTCTCCGATGCCGTCAAGATCAACGTGGAATAGATCTTCAAACAGTTATTTCCAGGCACTGAAGTGAAACCGATACGAGGAGGGCTTGGCATGGAAATTGATCTGACCGACTTCAAGAACACCGATATCCAGCTGACCGATGCCCAGATATTGACCAATATCCATGCCGTGCAGCGGCGGCAGAATCTGCCATTGTCGGATAAGCCGGTGTCCAGCGCCGGATGCAAGGTCAACCTTGATGTGAAGATGGAAGTGCGCCAGGGTGGCGGCATTAAACGGATCGCCAAACGACTGGAACGCGGCAAAAACTTGTTCGTTGCATCAAATGAGCGCGACCGATATCGTGGCTTCGTCATCTCCAGATTGGCGCCAAAAAGGACACGGTGGCGTTCACCAATGGCCATGTGCTGAGTGCGGGCGATACAACCGGAGACATCACGGAAAGGGCCATCCGGCGGATTCAGTTCGGGAATGCGATCAAGGCGCACCTCGAAAAGGGGCAGGAAGAATACGCCAGGATTTTTGCAGAAGAGTACAATCGGCTCAAAGCCGAATATTTAAGCCTTCTTCCCGTGGATGGTGGAGTGTATCAAAATATCTGAAGGGTATTGAGGTTGGCCATACCCGCAAGTTCTTCGCGGAGCTCAACCGCAGGATGGAGCCCGAACACGTGAAATACGACATGGTAACCAGCTACGGAAAGCTGATAGAGATTGTCGGTATGGGAGGGGCATACAATTGAATGTACAAGCTGCTGCATTGGAAATTTTGAAAAGAGCTGGAAGGTCACTCCATGCTACAAGCTATCTGGTGAATTCGAGGAACTTGTCTCGCAGCTATTGGCAGAGATGGGCTTCGAAATGGTCGTGGTGACCAAGCTCGGCGGTGACGGCGGCATCGATGACCGGGGCACCCTGGTGGTGGGTGACGTGGTCCGCATCAAGATGGCCGTCCAGGCAGACAAGACCCCCATCGCCCTGATGAACGGGGGACAGCTTGTGATGCTGCTGATGGCGCACGGCATCGGCGTCCATCGCTCGACGCCTGACTTGTTTGAAATTGACGAAGATTTCGGGCCGGTGATGAAATAACGGCGGGGTTCGTTCGATTCTCCCAGACCGCAGAATACATGGGGGCGCCGCTGATTACTCTTGATGCGCAAGACGAACTGAATTGTTTCGAAATTTTAAAGCAGCAAGGCTACAGCCCGCAAGGCTAATTTGCCCTGCCGGTGCATTGCCGGCTTGAGAATTACTATCGCCCCCATGCGGCGCCGTTTTGGCGCGTTTCTTGGGCGGCATGGCGCAAGCGACCAGGCCAAGGCTATCGTCGAAGCAGAACCTACGAAAGCGCCCTTTATGAAACATACCGTGACGACTACCGCTACGGAGTTCTTTTGGCACAAAAAAAGGGAACCAAGTCAGGAGACTTGATTCCCTTTTATTTTCTCTGGTGCCGAGGGACAGAATCGAACTGCCGACACGGGGATTTTCAGTCCCCTGCTCTACCGACTGAGCTACCTCGGCGCTCTGGGAAAACGGTTTCAGAAGCGCCGCCGCCCAAAAGTGGGTTGCATATACACCACATCAAAAAGCCATGTCAAGCGTTTTCCCGCATGTTTTTCGTGCCGGACACACGGCCAATTCCGGCCTGGTCGCCATGCGGGTGGGCGAAAATGGTTGTGTTGCAAACAGCGGAAATAATGATATGATGCGCCGATATGGCCCCATGAGAGAGTGCGAGAGGAGGATTGCCGCCATGAAAAAATTTATGACGCTTGCTTTTCTGGCAGGCGCGCTGTTGGTGGCCGACACAGCCGGTGCCGATATCTATCAATACATCGACGACACGGGGCAGGTGCGCTACACCAACGACCTGTCATCTGTCCCGGTGGACAAACAAGGCGCGGCCACCCGAATGCCCGAAACCCCGGCCCAACCCGCCCCGTCCCCGCGGCCTTCCGGTCCGGTCGTGTACCCCCTGCTCGAAAACCTCCCCTCCAGTGAGGAGCTGGCGCGAAAACAAGCGCGGGAGGAAAGAAGGATAGCCCTTGAAGCGGAATATCAGCGGCTGCTCAAGGAAAAGAAAGCGCTGGACGACGACAGGAGCTTCCAGAAGCGGCGGATAAAACGCAAATACCAGAACCGGCCCTATATTAAGGAGATGGTGGCCCGGGAGGCCGCCATCGCGCAACGGCTGGCGGAGATTGAGCACCTGCTGCAGGCGTATCGATGAAAAAGCAGGGGTGGGCTCAGGACGTTGGGGGGGCTGCCATGTCCCCATAGGCATACTGCATAATGGTGCAGGCGGCCAGGGCGGCGGTTTCGGCCCTTAAAATACGCGGGCCGAGCGCACTGACGATAAACCCGTCGGCACGGGCGGCGGCCACCTCTTCCCGGGAGAGCCCCCCTTCCGGCCCGATCACCACAAACATTTTTGAAGGGGCCTGCGCCAAGGCCCCGGGCGGCGAAAGAAACTGGTCCGCCTCTTCCCAGAACACAATCTTCATATCACTTCCGGCCGACAGGCGCAGCATTTCCCCAAAACTTGCCGCCGGGAGAATCTCCGGCATCACGGCCCGACGGCATTGTTTCAGGGATTCCCGGGCAATTTTCTCCCAACGCGCACGCCGGGCCGCCATCCGCTCCGGACTTGGCCTGGCAACGGAACGGGCGGCAAAAAACGGAAGAAACCGTGTCATGCCCAGCTCCGTCAAGGGCCGCACCAAATCATCCATTTTCTTTTCCTTGAGAAAACCCATCGCCACCGTCAACGCCTGCGTCGCGCCCGATGCGGAAGGCCGCACGGCAAGAACCTCCGCCACCACCCGGTCCGGGGCGACCGAGCATATCCGTGCGTGACACTCCTCCCCCCTGCCGGTAAACAGCACCAGCGGATCCGCGGGTTTCAAGCGCAGCACCCGAACGATATGCCATGCTTCGGCGCCTTTGATTTCAGCGGTTTCCCCCACCCGGGGGCATGTATCGATGAAGCATCGTCTCATGGCAATGCCTCTACCGTGAAGCGGCCCAAAAAGCAAACAGAAGAGATCCGCACCGACCGAACGACAATGTTTATTGTGTAATATCGGTGCGTTTCCATCTTCAAGGCCAGCCGCTTGGCCGCCTTGACACACCCTGCCCCCTATGATACGGATTTCAAGATATAATAAGGGCTTGCTGATGCACCGAGCCGACGTTCCGGGAAACGCAGCCTTCTGGCCGTTTTTTTAGGATCGCCATCTATTTTCAAGCTGTTGAAACCGGCCGCCGGGTTCCACGGTCATACATCCGCCGGCCACCGGGAACTCTCGACCAGAGGGAGGGTGCAAATGATTGAGCAAAACGGTTCCGACCCCGCTTTCGCCAAAGGAAGCAAGACAGATGCGGAAGACATCATCGAGCTGACCGATGAAGCGGCGCTGCCGCCGGTGGATGATGATAACGCGATAACATTGACCACGGAAGCGGAAGACGAGGAAATCATCGAATTGCGCGACGAAGCGGACTTGCCGACTGAAGACAGCTTGCCGGAACAAGAACCGGCATTTGAATTCGATCGCACACCGGACGCCGCTTTACGGGAAGAGTCGGACGCTGGTGCGTTGCCGGATGACGCCATTATGGACCTCACCGACGAAGCCCCCCCGGCGGCGGACAGCGACGACATCCTGGAACTTACCGAAACAGCCGACACTTCCCCGGACGCAGATTCCGAAGAAGTCCTTGACCTCACCGACACGGTGGAAGACACGGACGCCATCGATACCGACGAGGCGGTCCTGGACCTCACCGACGAAGCCCCCCCGGCGGCGGACAGCGACGACATCCTGGAACTTACCGAAACAGCCGACACTTTTTCGGACGCGGATTCCGAAGAAGTCCTTGACCTCACCGACACGGTGGAAGACACGGACGCCATCGATACCGACGAGGCGGTCCTGGACCTCACCGACGAAGCCCCCCCGGCGGCGGACAGCGACGACATCCTGGAACTTACCGAAACAGCCGACACTTCCCCGGACGCAGATTCCGAAGAAGTCCTTGACCTCACCGACACGGTGGAAGACACGGACGCCATCGATACCGACGAGGCGGTCCTGGATCTCACCGACGAAGCCGCCGTCACCCAACCCCCGTCATTTTCCCCAAGCCCGGACGAAGAGGATCTTCTCAGCATGCTGGCCGACACCCCACCCGCCGCCGCTGCCACGCCCGAAGCACCGCCGGAAAAAGCGGAGCTGGATGCAGCCGGTTTCCAACTTGATCCCGCCCGGGATCTTTCCCTGGGACCGGACAGCGACACCATCGAAGTGGAGCTGGAGGCGCCGGACGATCCGGACAATACCCCATCGGACATGCCGGTTATTGTCATCCCCAGGGCCCAACTGGAGAAGGCCATCGAGCGGGTTGTTGAAGACCGGCTTCGGGACAAGATCGACGCCATTCTGACCCAGGCCATTGAAAAGGCCGTCACCGGAGAAATCCAGCGGCTCAAACGCCTGATCGCCGGTGAAACGGATGCGGAATAACCCTGCCGGCCGCAGACCTCACAATTGCACCATCGCCCCCAAACCATTGCCCGACAAGGGCCGGGGGCCGCAGGAAACGGGGATTGCACCATAATCCCCTTTCCATTTTTTGGAAGGTGGTGTAGAACCGCCGGAATCGACGGTTTCGCCGCATAAGGAGCATGGCAGTATGAACGACACCTTGTTGGACAAGGGCTACACGCCCCATGAAGTTGAAAAGAAATGGTACGCTTTTTGGGAAAAGGAACAGCTTTTTTCCGCCGCGGACACCAGCGATAAAGACAGCTTCGCCATCGTGATCCCCCCCCCGAACGTCACGGGGGTTTTGCACATGGGCCATGCCCTCAACGCCACCCTTCAGGACATTTTGTGCCGTTACCGCCGCCTGTGCGGGGACAACGTGCTGTGGATGCCGGGCACGGACCATGCCGGCATCGCCACCCAAAACGTGGTGGAGCGGAAACTCTCAGAAGAAGGCATCGACCGGCACCAACTGGGGCGGGAAAAATTCGTGGCGCGGGTTTGGCAGTGGCGGGAGGAATCGGGCAGCGCCATCATCAACCAGTTAAAGCGCCTTGGCGCCTCCTGCGACTGGCAACGTGAGCGCTTTACCATGGACGCGGGCCTTTCCCGGGCGGTACGCAAGGTCTTTGTTCAGCTCTACCGGGAAGGGCTTATTTTTCAGGGCAACTATATCATCAATTGGTGCCCCCGCTGCCACACCGCCCTTTCGGACCTGGAGGTGGAGCACGAAGAACGCGACGGGCATCTGTATCACATCCGCTATCCGTTCACATCCGGCAGCGGCGCCGTCATCGTGGCCACCACCCGGCCCGAAACCATGCTGGGGGACACCGCCGTGGCGGTGCACCCGGAAGACGAACGCTACCGCGACATCGGAGCCGACAGCGTCACCCTGCCCCTGGTAAACCGCGACATTCCCATCATCCGGGACGATTACGTGGACATGCGCTTCGGCACCGGCGGCCTGAAGGTCACCCCGGCCCATGACCCCAACGATTTTGAACTTGCCAAAAGACACAACCTGCCGGAAATAAAAGTTATCGGAGACGACGGCAACATGACCGACGCTGCCGGCGCCTTCCACGGAATGGATCGGTTCGCCTGCCGCAAGGCAGTGGTGGACGCCCTCAAGGCCGGCGGTTACCTGGAAAAAATAGAGGACCACAAGCATGCGGTGGGCCATTGCTACCGTTGCAAATCCGTGGTGGAACCGAACCTTTCCCGGCAATGGTTCGTCAAGGCGAAACCTTTGGCCGAAAAAGCCATGGCCGCCGTGAAGGACGGCCGCACCAACATCATCCCCGCCACCTGGGAAAACACCTATTTCGACTGGCTGAACAATATTCGGGACTGGTGCATCTCACGCCAGATCTGGTGGGGCCATCAAATCCCCGCCTGGACCTGCACCGCCTGCAACGAGATGGTCGTGGACCTGGTAGCCCCGGAAACCTGCCCCGCGTGCGGCAGCACGCAGCTCGAGCAGGAAACCGACGTCCTGGACACCTGGTTCAGCTCGGCCCTGTGGCCCTTTTCCACCATGGGCTGGCCGGACAAAACACCGCTGCTCGCCACCTTCTATCCCACCGCAACGCTGGTTACGGGTTTTGACATCCTGTTTTTCTGGGTGGCGCGCATGATGATGATGGGGCTTCATTTCATGGGGAATGTTCCGTTCCGGGACGTCTACGTGCATGCCCTGGTCCGCGACGAGCAGGGCAGTAAAATGAGCAAGAGCAAGGGCAATGTCATCGATCCCCTGCACACCATCGACCAGTACGGCACCGACGCCTTTCGCTTCACCCTGGCGGCCTTCGCGGCCCAGGGTCGGGATGTGCGCATGAGCGAAAAGCGGGTGGAAGGCTACCGGCATTTCATCAACAAGCTGTGGAACGCGGCCCGGTTTTCCCTCATGCACATAGCCAATGCCCCGGACGCCAACCCGCCCGAAACGCTGTCCCTGCCTGACCGCTGGATTCTTTCACGCCTCAGCCGGGTGACCACCGAAGTGGCCGGCGCCCTGGGGCAATACCGGTTCAACGACGCCGCCGGCGCCTTGTACCAGTTTGTCTGGCATGAATTCTGCGACTGGTACCTGGAACTGATCAAGCCGACCCTTTACGACGACAAGGCCACGGAAGCTCGGAACGCCGCCCTTTGGACCCTTGGACAGGTGCTGGAAAAGACGCTGATTCTTCTCCACCCCTTCACCCCCTTTGTCACCGAGGAAATCTGGCACAAGCTGCCGGCCACCAGAGGCTCCATCATGCAGGCGACATTTCCCGCCGCGGAGGGACAGGACGCCGCAGCCGAAGCCGATATGGACCGCATCGTGCAGATCATCACCGGCATCCGCAACATCCGCGGAGAGATGAACATCGCCCCGTCCCTGGCCTTGAAGGCGCTCATCCAATCTGCTGATGGGGACATCCGCCAGACCCTTGATTGCCACAAGATGTTGATCTGCACCCTGGCCCGCCTGGAAGCACTGGAGGTCACCACACCCGGCGACCGCCCCCCGGCATCCGCCACCGCCATCATCCCAGACGCAACCGTCTACGTCCCCCTGGGGGGTATCCTGGATGTGGAAAAGGAAACGGCGCGCCTCGAAAAGGAAGGGGCGAAACTGGACGCGGAACTCATCAAGCTGGGCAAGAAGCTCAACAACGACGACTTCCTCGGCAAGGCACCCGACGACGTCGTGGCGAAAGTAAAGGAGAAGCACGAGGAGCTGTTGGCAAAGCAGCAGAAACTCCAGGCGCAGATTCAGCGTATCAAGGCGCTGGAATAGGATTTTCCATGCATACCGTATCCCAACTCATCGACATGGCCCTGGCCGAAGACATCGGCCCGGGGGACATTACCACCGATCACCTGATCGACCCGACCCTGGAGGGATGTGGGCGCATCGTGGCCAAGGAGCCCGTTGTCATCGCCGGGCTTCAAATCGCCCGGGAGGTATTTTACAAAATCGACCCGTCGGCCCGGGTGGTATCGGAATACGAAGACGGCGCGGCCGTGGATGTCGGCGCCACCGTGCTGTCCGTACAAGGCACGCTCCGAGGGCTTCTGGTGGCCGAACGCACGGCACTGAACTTTCTCCAGCGGCTGTCAGGCATCGCGACCCTGGTCCGGCGCTATGTGGCGGCCGTCGACGGTGCGGCCGTCAAGCTGGTGGACACCCGGAAGACCACGCCTGGCTGGCGCACCCTCGAAAAATACGCCGTTAGGGTCGGCGGCGCAAAAAACCACCGCACCGGGCTCTATGACGGCGTCCTGATCAAGGACAACCACATCGCCGCCTGTGGCAGTATCAACCGGGCGGTGTCCACCCTGCGCCGGGAAATCTCCCACCTGGTCAAAATCGAGGTGGAGACGGAAACCCTGGACCAGGTCTCCGAAGCCCTTCGGGCGGGCGCCGATGTCATCATGCTGGACAACATGACCGTGCCCATGATCCGGGAAGCAGTCGAACGGATCGCGGGCAGGGCGCTTGTGGAAGTGTCTGGCAACGTCACCTTGGACACCCTGAAAGACCTTGCCACCACCGGCGTGGACATCATCTCCGTGGGCGCCCTCACCCACGGAGCCCGCAGCGTGGACCTGAGCATGAAAATCGACCAGGCAGGCCGCTGAGGCTCCGGTTCGATGCTGCCCCTTCGCGATACGGTCCGGTCCAAAACCTACCCTATCGTCAACACGTCCCTTATCGGACTGAACCTTGTGCTGTTCCTGGTACAGCAGGCCCAGGGCGGAAACCTGGAACGCTTCATCTATTACTACGGGCTGGTGCCGGCACGCTACTCGGTGCCGGAAATCTCCGCATACTTCACCTTCGGGCAGCAGATCCTTCCCTTTTTTTCGTTCATGTTCCTGCACGGGGGTTGGCTGCACCTGATCGGCAATATGTGGAGCCTTTTTATCTTCGGCGACAACGTTGAAGACCACCTGGGCCCCGCCCGCTATCTTCTCTTCTATCTTCTCAGCGGTGTTATTTCAGGGCTTACCCACTTTATCTTCAATCCCCTGTCCACGGCGTCCACCATCGGTGCGAGCGGTGCGGTGGCGGGTGTGATGGGGGCCTACATTCTCCTGCACCCCGGCTCCCGGATTCTCACGCTGATTCCCATCTTCTTCATCCCGTGGTTCGTCGAGATCCCTGCCGTATTCTTCCTTGGAATCTGGTTTCTCATCCAGTTTTTCAACGCCGCGGGCAGTGGCGGACAGGTCGGCGGGGTGGCTTGGTGGGCCCATGTGGGCGGTTTTCTCTTCGGCATGGTTTGCCTGAAAATCCTGGATAGAACGCCCCGGGCGGGTATCAGCCAAAAACTGCGGAAGATGACCGCCCGGAAGACATCCGAACGGTTCCAGAGCGTTTCGCCCAACGGCGGCGGCCCGGGCGACTCCCCCCACCTGTACGCCGCCATCCGCATCACACCCCACGAGGTACTGGCCGGCACCCGCAAATTGGTCAATGTGCCCTGGGGCTTTCAAAAACGGCTGGTCCGGGTCACCGTTCCCCCCGGCACCCGCGAGGGCAGCGTGCTTCGGCTCAAGGGGCTTGGAAAATCCCTTGCCGACGGCACACGGGGCGATCTGTATCTGCGGGTGACGGTGGATTCCATTTACCGGACCGTCAGCTGATAAGATTTCACCATCCGCAGGGGATAATAGGATTTTTTGGCCTTTTTCAGGCCGGCAATGCCCATGTCGCTTTCCTTGTTGATGTAAAGGCATTCCTTGAACAACTGCCGGGCACATTCCCTGTCAAAATACTGATACAGGCCCTTCACATCGGAAAACGCCTTCTCGAAATGCAGCACGCCCATCTGACGGGTCAGCCGGGCCCAGATACCAAAGGCGCTGATCTCTCCGTCGATGCGCAGCATAATTCCCTGCATGCCCAATTGGTCGATATGGTTCAAGGCGTTGATGGCCGCCTGCTTTTCGCAGGCCAGGTCATCCACCTCCTCCGCATCACAATCATAGGCATCGCACCATTTCTCCAGAAACG
Organism: Desulfobacterales bacterium; assembly: GCA_963678885.2. GTDB lineage: Bacteria > Desulfobacterota > Desulfobacteria > Desulfobacterales > JAFDDL01. The sequence continues at coordinate 100,341 of CAXXFG010000001.1, forward strand.
CGATGCACCCGGCGGCATCCCCAGGCCGGATGGGGGCGACGCGAACCCGCCCTTCCTGCACATAGGCACGGTCGAACTGATTGATCAGGTTGCGCTTCTTGGCATACCGGTTGCCCTTCAACTGGGCGAGGTCGTCGGCGCCGTACACGTAATCGTGAAAAACCGGCTGCTCGCGGATGTGGAAATACCGTTCGGTCTCTTCGATGCCGAAATAATCGAGGTACTGACGGGACACATACCGGTACTGCGCCACGTCCAGGTCCAGGGCCAGGTCCTGTAGGGCAAGGGGAGAATAGCTTTCCACGGGCGCAATGGGCAGCAGCAGATACCGCTCCTCCTTGTACCGGCCCAAGACAACCAGGTCGTCCTTAAACATGGTCATGTAAGGTTCGTAAAAATCGCAGGTCCACGCAATGATGGATCCCAGGGAATAGGGGCACAACTCGTAGGGCTGGTCCACGAAAAATGGAGCCAGCCGCCGATAATCCGAAAATATAATGGGGGTAACGTTCATGTTTTACGATAGAGCATGGGCGTGGCCTCCGCCATGGGCGAAAATCCCAGGCGGCGATAGAAAACCTGTGTATTGCGCTCTGCAATCAGGCCGATCCATTCGAGCCCGTCGGCCCGAAGCCGACTTACCAGGCATTCGATGATGCGGGAAGCAATCCCCCCGCCCCTGTGGGCGGGCGCCACCACCACATCCTGAATATAGGCATCACTCGCCCCATCACTGATGGCGCGTCCCATGCCGACAATCTCCTTTTCTTCTGTTCGGGTTGCAACCAGGAAACAATGACTGCCCCGCACAATGGCCCGGACCTGGCGGATATCTGCCGCCGCCGCTGCCTGCCACCATCCGGCGGCACGGTACAGGGAAAGGATCTGCGCGGCCTCCTTCTCGTCGGGGGCTGTCAAGAATGAATACGAAGGCATGATAATTTATTCTGAAACGGTATTCTCGCTGTACAGGCAGGAGACCCTGTTGCGACCGTCCTTCTTGGACGCGTACATGGCGGAATCGGCGCGCTGGACAAAGGCGCTGACCTCCTCCTTGAGACGGTATTGGGTGACCCCGACACTGATGGTCACCGACACCGATTGGTCGGGGGACGGCGCGAAGGTCTCTTCAGCCACCGCTGACCGGATGCGCTGGGCGACAATTTCCGCCTCGTCGCCGCTGGTTTCCGGCAAAATGACGGTGAACTCCTCCCCGCCGTAACGATAGGCCGAGTCCATTTTTCGCAGACAGGACCGGATCACCCCGCCGATGCGTTGGAGGACCTTGTTGCCTTCCAGATGACCATAGGAATCGTTATAGTCCTTGAAATGATCGATGTCCATCAGCAGCAGGGACAGGGGGTGACCGTAACGGTTGCTCCGGTCCACCTCCAATTCGATCTGGGAATAGAAGTGGCGGGAATTGTACAGGGACGTCAGGGCGTCGGTGATGGCCAGCTTCTGGAGGCGCTTGAGCATGTAAACGCGCTCCTTGGTCAACTGCCGCTCGTTGATGACCCGCTTGAGCCGGAGCAGGAGTTCCTCGTAGCGCACCGGCTTGAAAACGAAATCACTGGCCCCCTTGTTGATGGCCTCCTCGTAGGAATAATCCTCGCTGTAGCCGGTCATGACGATCACGTCGATGTCATGCTCCCGCTTCACGAGATCCGTCAGCTCCAATCCGTCGATACCGGGCAGCATGATGTCCGTGATGAGAATCTCCATCCTGTTGTTCGCCAGAAATTCCAGCGCATCTTCGGCACTCTGCACCGACGTGGCTTCGTATCCCGCCATTTCGATAAACTGCCGCATGGAATCCCCGATTCCCAGATCATCATCGACTATCAGAACGCGAATTTTCATTTCTATTGTATCACCCGTCAATATTGGTTATGCTGATGGGATTCAAGCCGCCGTGTTGACAGGGCGCGTTGCCATCTGGTAAAAGGCTGCTTTTTATATAAATCTATACCGGCTATCCTGTGAGGTGTCAACCGGCTTTTGCCGGCGGCGCCCTGCTCCACGACCGCCCACAGGACGCGTTATCGGACGGACCACCACGAACCGAATGAAAAACTCACGCAATTTCAGCATCATCGCCCATATCGACCACGGGAAATCCACGCTCTCGGACCGCATGATTCAGGCCACCCACGCCATCGCGGAACGGGAATTCAAGGACCAGGTCCTGGACAGCATGGACATCGAGCGGGAGCGCGGCATCACCATCAAAAGCCACACCATTAGCCTCCCCTACATCGCTCCGGACGGAAAGGCCTACGACCTGAACCTGATCGACACCCCCGGGCATGTGGACTTCACGTATGAAGTGTCCCGGGCCCTGGCCGCCTGCGAAGGCGCCCTGCTGCTCATCGACGCCAGCCAGGGCGTGGAGGCCCAGACCCTGGCGAACCTATATCTGGCCATGGAACATGATCTGGCCATTATCCCGGTCATCAACAAAATCGACCTCCCCTCGGCGGATATCGAACGGGTCAAGGGTCAGATCCAGGAAGATCTGGGGCTGGATCCGGATGATGCAGTGTGCATCTCCGCAAAAGAGGGAATCGGCATTGACGACATTTTCAACGCCATCGTCGAAAAGCTGCCCTGCCCCACGGGAGATGCCGACGCTCCGCTCAAGGGGCTGATCTTCGATTCCCATTACGACCCTTTCCGGGGCACAGTGGTGCACCTGCGCATTTTTCAGGGACAGGTCAAGGCCGGCGACACCATCATGTTCATGAGCAACCGCGCCGCCTACCGGGTCGAGGAAGTGGGCCTGTTCCGGCTCAAACGGGTGCCCCTGAAACAGCTTTCCGCCGGGCAGGTGGGGTATATCATCGCCGGTATCAAGACGGTGAGCGACACCCGCTGCGGAGATACGGTGACCCTGAAAAACAGGCCCTGCGATCTGCCCATGTCCGGGTTCAAAGAGGCAAAACCGGTGGTGTTCTCGTCCATGTACCCGGTGGCCTCGGACGAATACGAAGACCTGGTGGCGGGCCTGGAAAAACTCAAGCTGAACGACGCGGCCCTGATCTACGAAAAGGACAGCTCCGCCGCCCTGGGGTTCGGCTTCCGGTGCGGTTTTCTGGGATTGCTGCACCTGGAAGTGGTCCAGGAGCGATTGGAACGTGAATACGACCTGTCCCTCATTCTCACGGCCCCATCGGTCAGCTACCGGATCACCATGGCCGACGGGGAGGAGCAAATCATCGACAACCCGGCCCTGTACCCGGACCCGACCCTTATCGCAAAGGCCGAGGAGCCCTTTATCCGGGCGGCCATCATCGTGCCGGACCGCTACATGGGCGCGGTCATGAAGCTGTGCCTGGACCGGCGGGGCATCAACCGAAACTACCAATACCTGACCAGCAACCGACTTGAAATGATCTTCGAACTGCCCCTGGCCGAAGTAATTTACGATTTCTACGACAAATTAAAATCCATCACCCAGGGCTACGGCTCCTTCGACTACGAGCTGCTCGATTACCGGGAGACGGATCTTGTCAAGGTGGATATTCTTCTAAACGGCGAACGGGTGGATGCGCTCAGCCTGCTGGTGCATCGGGAACGATCGGTGCAACGGGCCCGGACCATGTGCGAAAAGCTTAAAGAAGAAGTGCCCCGGCAGATGTTCAAGATCGCCATCCAGGGCGCCATCGGCGGCAACGTCATCGCCCGGACCACGGTGTCGGCCCTTCGCAAGGACGTGACGGCAAAATGCTACGGCGGCGACATCACCCGAAAGCGTAAACTTCTTGAAAAGCAGAAAAAAGGAAAGAAGCGGATGAAAATGGTGGGAAAGGTGATGCTGCCCCAGTCCGCCTTCCTGTCGGTGCTCAAATCGGATTCGGATTGAGGACGGCAGGGATGGAAGGGTGAAGAAATGCGACCTGCCATCGTTTCAAACGCTATATCATGCACGCTGAACCGACCGCATGGACTTGATTTGCCGAGTCCCGTCCCGGCCGGAACAAACGGAGGACAAAGTAATGGGTAAGACTGTTGCGGAAAAGATTTTCGACGCCCACCTGGTGGACACGCCTTCCGAGGGAATGCATGTGGTCCGCCTGGACGCGGTGTTCTGTCACGAAATCACCACACCCCCGGCAGTGGTGGATCTGGCGGTGCGGGGCAAAGACCGGGTCTTTGATCCCGACAAAATCAAGGTGGTCATCGATCACGTCACACCGGCCAAGGATTCCAAGACCGCCATCCAGGGAAAAATCCTCAGAGACTGGGCCCGGCGTCGGGGTATCAAGGATTTTTTCGACATCGGTCGCAACGGGGTGTGCCATGCCTTGTTCCCCGAAAAGGGATTTGCACGCCCCGGCTACACCATCATCATGGGAGACTCCCATACCTGCACCCACGGGGCCTTTGGCGCCTTTGCCGCCGGTGTGGGCACCACGGATCTGGAAGTCGGCATCCTCAAGGGCGTGTGTGCCTTCCGCTACCCGGAAACCATCCGCATTGACATCACCGGCACCCTCCGGGAAGGGGTATTCGCCAAAGATGTCATCCTGGCCCTCATCAGCCGACTCGGCGTCAACGGTGCCACGGACAAGGTAGTGGAATTCACCGGGCCCGTTACAGATGCCATGAGCATGGAAGCACGCATGACCCTATGCAACATGGCCGTCGAGGCCGGTGCCACCAGCGGCATCTGTTATCCGGACGTAACCACCGTGGAATACCTGTGGCCGTTTATCCGGGAAAACTACCGGGACAAAGCCGCGGCACTGGCGGATTACAAGAAATGGCTGCCGGATGCCGATGCCACGTACGCCTACACCCTCACCTTCGATGTGAGCGATCTTGCCCCCATGGTCACCCACGGATACAAGCCCGACTGCGTCAAACCGGTGGCCGAAATGATCGGCACCCCCATCGACCAGGTGTACATTGGCTCGTGCACCAACGGGCGCATCGAGGATCTTCGCATCGCCGCCGGCATTCTCAAAGGAAACCGGATCGCGGATCTGGTACGCGGCGTGGTATCACCGGCTACCCCGGCCATCTACCGGCAGGCCCTGGAAGAAGGCATCATCGACACCTTCATGGACGCGGGCTTCTGCGTCACCAACCCCACCTGCGGGGCATGCCTCGGCATGAGCAACGGTGTGCTGGCCGAAGGCGAGGTCTGCGCCGCCACCACCAACCGGAACTTCAACGGCCGCATGGGCAAGGGCGGCATGGTACACCTGATGAGCCCCGCCACGGCGGCGGCAACGGCCCTTGCCGGCAAAATCGTCAACTCTCCGCTCTACAAGGGATAGAAAAAGGATACCGCCATGAAAAGCTTCAACGGAAACGTTCTGTTCCTGGACCGTTCGGACATCAATACCGATGAAATCATTCCCGCCAAGTATCTGACGGAAATCACCCGGGAAGCCCTGAAGCCATTTCTCCTGGAGGATCTGAAGCTCGACGGCTTCGCCCCCCAGGAGGACATCGCCGACAAGCAGGTGATCGTGACCCGGGAAAATTTCGGCTGCGGTTCTTCCCGGGAACACGCCCCCTGGGCCATCGAAGTCAACGGCATCCACCTGGTCATCGCCCCCAGCTTCGCGCGCATTTTCCGCCAGAACATGTTCAACTGCGGTATGATGGCGGTGGAACTGCCGGCGGAAACCGTCAACGGCCTGTTTGAAAAATTCGGAAAAAGGGCAACGCAGGTCGTCACGGACTTCGAAAACAAAACCCTACTGTTCACTGCCGACGGCCTGTCGGAAAAGATCGCCTTCACCATTTCCGCCTTCGATGAAGATCTGGTCAAGGCCGGCGGCTGGGTGGAATACGCGGACGAGAAATATTGAAACCGGGGACAACAGGAGGCAGGGCCGGCGGTTAAGACGCCACCGGCCTGCCTTAACGACCGCCGACCGGTTTTCCGGCCGTTAGGGCGAACCGGCCGTCACGGTGTTTTGGATGGCGCCGATTTTTTCCACCCGGCACTCCACCACGTCCCCGGCCTTGAGGGTAACGGGAGGATCCCGGAAGAACCCGACCCCGGCGGGAGTGCCGGTGGCGATGATGTCTCCGGGAAAGAGGGTGATGTCTTCACTGATGTCCGCCAGGATCTGCGGAATCTTGAAGATCAAATCGCAGGTGTTTCCGTTTTGCATCACACTCCCGTTGACAAGGGCCTGGAGTTTTAAAGCATGGATCCCTTCCGGCCCGCCCAACGCGTCACCGGTCACCAACGCCGGGCCCATGGGGGCGAAGGTGTCGAAGGATTTGCCCCGGAACCACTGGCCCTCGGCAAATTGGCAGTCCCGGCCCGACACGTCGTTGAACACGGTGTACCCGGCAATGTGGTCCCAGGCTGCCGATTCGCCGATACGCTTTGCCTCTTTTCCGATCACCAGGGCCAACTCCACTTCCCAGTCGATCTGCCGGCTGCTTCTCGGCAGCAGGATGGGATCGTAGGGACCGGTCAGGGCGTTGGGGGACTTGCTGAACAGCAGCGGCCGCCGGGGCACATCCAGGCCTGTCTCCGCGGCATGTGCGGTATAATTTTTCCCGAGGCAGATGATCTTGGACGGCCGGCACACCGGGCACCCCAGGCGCACCGCCATGGCGGTCCCGGGCGCATCCACGCCGGAAATCTTTTCCAACCACCCGTCGGCAAAAAAGCCCGGATCGATATCCGGCATTTCCGGAAAAAGCGCCTTTAAATCAACAATGCCGCCGTCTGCGTTCAAAAGTCCCGGCCGCTCGCGGCCCACGGGGCCGAACCTCACAAGTTTCATATCATCTGCTTTCCCGCCTCCGGGCGACCGGCGGCCGTCATCCCTCCACCGCTGCCGGGTGCGCCCCATCCGGCGTCTCTGCATCTGCGGCCACACCCGGCTTGCGGTGCTTTGTGAAAAATTTTTTCAGGTCTTCCGCCACAAACCGGTCGATGGCCGCCATATTCCGATGGTGGGGGTAATACAGCCCCCGCACCCCCGTCCGTTGAATCCGCAAGCAGGCGGTTTCCCGGACCCGGCGCCAGAGGTTGCGCCGATCATCGGTGTCGCACCGAACAAGCCCGTCGGGGGCCTGCACGGACCTTCGCCGGTAACGGGGAAAACGCCATTTGACGAACCATCCCACAGCGCAGCCCATGGCCCCCAAAAACGCCGCCACGGGCACCACCAATTGGGCCGCCCCCACCTGTCCGGACAAAAGAGACGGCAGAAACGCCCGATGGGGCGCACCCATAAACGTGTGGATCACAAGGTCAAGCAGGAAAAACCCGGCACCCCCCACCAAGATGCCACGCCTGAGAACACCGTGGAAGGCGCGGCGCCCCTCCCGGGCGAATTGTCCCAGGGCCTCGGCCAACAGCTTCACTTCCGCCATTTTTCTGTCCACCACATGGAGAATGTGACCGATCTTGAGATCCGGGGTATCGAGAATCCTACGCTTCAGTTCGGCCCGCTCGTCCACCCAGGCCTCGAGCCCCCCGGCGCTTGCGGAAGCGCAAGGCGCAAACGTCATGAAAATCCGGGGAATATCCTTTCGTCCGGTCATCTGGGATAGGTTCCAGCACAACGTGCCGTAACTGCGCATCAAGTCGCCGGGGTTATCGCATTCGTCGATACGGCTCATGACGAAAACAACACGGTCCTCGTCGGATGTTTCCGGCAGGGTGCCCCGGATGGTGGTGTAGGTTTCCTTGATGGTGCCGGCCTTGTGGGGATCGAACATCAGCACCACCAGGTCGGCCAGCTTGGCCAGTTCCCCCACCACCCCGGAAAAATCATAGCCCCGCCCCTTTTCGGTCACCGAATCGAGCATGCCGGGACTGTCCACAATGGCCAGATGCCGCAGGACGTCGGTATCCACCAATTTCATCTGGAGGTGGGAAATCAGTCGGTCGCCGTATGATTTCAGGGCCGTGAAAGGCAGGCTGTCGTCGTTGACCAAGGTGGCGCCGGGCACAAGACCGGCTTGCATCCCGCTGCCTGGAGCCGTCAGTACCGTAAAGGAATCATCCGTCGGCGCCTGCCCGGTCATCTGTACCTCCCGGCCCAGCAGTTCGTTGACCAGGGTGCTCTTGCCCGAGGAATAATTGCCCAGAAGCAGCACCACCGGCTTCCACTTGAGCACCGCGTCCAAAGGGCCCGTTTCCAGACCGTATTCCACCAGGAGGGGAAACACCTTGCTGCGCACCCGCTTTTGAATGTCGCGTTGCAGTCGTTGTCTGTCCATCATCTCTTTCCCGGAATGAGCGTTGCAGCCTGTTTGCGGAAACCAGCATATATCGATTGTTGCGTGTTATCAATGGTTTTATGCTAAAAGCGGTGGGGTAAAATATGCAAGCACCCGAAGCCGACAGCCAACCGGCACGCGGATTGCTACAAGAAGATCGTATCAGACAGGGCCATGGGCGTTTTCGTCGGATGACACGCCTGAAATCATAAACAAACGGGTGTCCCCAAGGAGTTTGGACATGACCACAATTCCCATCCAATCGTTTCCGCCGCCCCAGCCCCTGCAGGAAAGCAAGGAAAAAACCGCGCCAAGCGGCTTCCGGGAAATGTTGTCCCACCGGCAAACGCAGGAAGCCAGAAGCACCGGCACAGCCGAAGCCGGTGCCCAGCATCCCGCCTCCTCACCGGGAACGTCCCCGGCACCCGTCAAAATCGGCACGGTATCGTCAAAAAACCCGACAGTATCCAACCTGCTCATCAAGCATCCGTCGTTCGGCAAAGATTGCTGGAACATTATCTATTCCAAGATGAACCGGGACAAAGGCTATACCCGTATCCAAGAAGGCACCGATATTTTCATCAATCCCCACACCCGTGAACTGCTGTGGGGGGACATGCCCGGCCTGGTCGACACCCGGTGCATGACCGCGGAAAAAACCACGCCGCCCGAGCCCCCGCCGTCCGCACTTGGGAAACAGCTCTCGGAGGCCGTGCGGCCCATGATCGGCAATCCTTACGAGGACATGAACTGCTATGAACTTGTGGTTAAGGGACTCGACAAGATCGGCATCCGTTACGGGGGAAAAGGCGGGTTAGGCCGGCAACTGATGGCCATGGCCGCCGGCCGGGGCATGCCCGCCAACGCGTATCTTAACGGCGAGGGGATCATCCGGCATTCCGGGGCGGCCTTGTACCGGCGCACCTTCAACAGCGTCGTCGACGTGGAAGCGGAATCCCGGCAGGTGATCGAAGAGCTGACCCCGCATCTTGAGACCGGCGGCATTCTCTCTTTTTCCACCGAAAGCCGGGGCCACACGGGCATTGTTTCCCGGCGGGAAGGCATCTGGACCTACATCAACTCAGGGGTCATGGACAACGCCCTGGAAAACGGAAGCGTGCGCAAGGGCGTGGGGGAAGAGGCCCTCGACCGGGAAATCCGCAACTGGCTGCAAAGCGCCGCCAGTCGGAAGGAATCCCTGGTCATCACCTTCGGCCGTCTGAACAGCCGCAAACTCGCCGCTTACGACAAGCGCCCCGGAGACCCCGCCTGAACCGGCCGGGGCGGGGTTTGCATGTTTCCTTCAACAGCGGGAATGACAGAAACCCGTCTCACTTGTCGCGCACACCGGAAGATGCGCCGGGCGTGCCCACCATGCCAAAAACAAAGGCCGTCTGCAACGCAATGTACTCCTCAAGGGAATAGCGCTTCCCGATGGACCACCGGCGGAAAACCCACATATGCCCCATCACCGAGATGTTATGGGCCAGCAGGACCAACTCCTGCTCCCCGAGGTGGCCGATCTCACCGGAGGCCGCAATTTCGCGAAGGGCCCGACAGATCAGATCCGTGATCCGGGACTCGTTGTCGAGGACCTTGGCCCGCCACTGGGGTGGCAGCGCATGGGTTTCCTGGTACATGAGCAGGTAAACATCCGCCATGGCGTCATTGATGGCGATGAACTCCCGCACCACCGCGGCAAGGGCATCCTTTCCCTTTCGCACGCGGGAAAGAGCCTCACCAAAAGCCCTTTCGATGTGGTCATGCACCCCCGCGCACACCAGGTACAGCACGTCCTCCTTGCATGCGACATATTCGTATAGCGTCCCGATGGAAAAACCAGCCGCCTTGGCAATCTGCCGGGTGGTGGTCTTGTGAAATCCCTGTTTGATAAACAGGGGCAAAGTGGCATCCACGATCTGGGCGCGCCGCCGCTCGACCAAGTCCGGGTTTTTGATCTGGGTTTGCACAAGCCGGGTCCGGTCTTTTCTGGTTAAGGTCATCGGCACTGCTCCTGAAAATTGTTACAATTCCTTCAGCCGTGGGGCTTCCGCGATGCGCGTTGAAGGGGGGCACAAGCAGACCACTTTGCGCCGCATGCACAAGAGACACGACTGAGCGTTCGTTCAGCACCCTACAGGATCCCCCGCCGGATTGTCAACACATTCCATCCAAGAACCAAAACAAACGGGCGGAACGGCCGGCAGCGGCCATCCGGGAGCCATTGCGAAAAACAGAATGAAACCGTTTTACGCTTGACAAGCAAATGCGTTAAGGATAAAGGTGAACGAAGTTGAGCGGCCGCTCATACTTTTCATTCCGGCATCCCGTGCCGTATTGGCGGGTCAGGGGTGGCTTTGTTATCACGCATCGTTCTTGTTTTGCAAGAAGAATGTGGGTCCCACGTAAAGATCGCGCACCAAGCGGGCGTGCATCCGCACGCTTGCGCTCACACGAAACATCGGGGAAATACCAATGACCACATCTGCAGCAGAAAACCGGCGGTTCTGGGAAGCTGAAGAAGAAAAGCTCGACGCCCTCGCACAAAAAGCCACATGGCCCGGCGGCGAAAAGGCGGTGGCGAAACTGGCCAAGCAAAATAAAAAGCCGGTTCGGGACCTGGTCCGGCAACTCATCGACCCAGGCACCTGTTTTTTCGAACTGAGCCGGCTCGCCGGTTTCGGGGTCAATTACCCCGGGGTTGAAGACGTCCCCTGTGGGGGGGTTGTCACCGGGATCGGAAAGATCAACGGCAATTGGGTCATGATTTTCGGAAACGACAGCCGGGTCAAGGCCGGCGCCTATTTCCCCATCACTCTCAAAAAACACATGCGCGGCCAGGCCATCGCCGAACAATGCGGCCTCAACTGCGTTTACATCGCCGATTCGGCGGGCGCATTTCTGCCCATGCAGGCGGATGTGTTTCCCGATGACGGTCATTTCGGCTCCATGTTCTACAACATGGCCCGCATGTCCGCCATGGGGCTCAAGCAGGTGACCATGAGCACCGGCGGCAACACCGCCGGCGGCGCCTATATGGTGTTCATGGCCTGTCAGTCGGTGATGATCGACCGCATGTCGTACTCCTTCCTGGGGGGCCCCCCCCTCGTAAAAATGGCGTTGGGAGAAGACATCACCGCCGAAGATCTCGGGGGCGCGCGGGTCCACACTCAGATTTCCGGCGGGGCCGATCATTTTTGCGGCAGCCAGGACGAAGCAGTGGCAAAGGTGCGGGAAATCCTCGCCCTGGAAAAACCCCAGACCGTCCACTCCCACCGGTACGCGGAAGCACCGCCGGCCATGCCCGCCACATCCCTCTATGAAACACTCCCGGCCACCATCCATCAAGGTATTGATGTGCGTTCCGTCATGGCCGGCATCGCGGACGACAGCGCCCTGTATGAGTTTAAAAAGGATTACGCACCGGGCCGCGCCGACAATATCGTCACCGCCAAGATCCGCATCAAGGGGCTGCCGGTTGGCGTAATCGCCTCCAACAAGGTCGGCATCATCTTTGCCGAAGCGGCCCGTAAGGCCGCCGAATGGATTATCCGCTGCTGTTACGACAAAACGCCCTTGCTGTTCATCCAAAACGCCCCCGGTTATATGGTCGGCTCCGAATCCGAGCACAGCGGCATCGGCAAATACGGCGCGGACATGGTCAGGGCCGTTTCCTGCGCCCAGGTCCCGCGGATTCAACTGGTCATCGGCCCCGACAACGGCGCGGCCAATTACGGCATGTGCGGCCGGGCCTACCGCCCCCACTTCCTGTTTCATACCATGCGGGCCCGCACCGGTGTCATGAGCGGACGCAGTGCCGCAGGCGTGCTGCTGTCCATCGAGGAGCGCAACCGCAAAGCCAAGGGCAACCCCATGAGCGATGGGGAAAAAGAAAACTTCCGTGAAAAGATGATCGCCAAATACGATGGGGAGGCCCATCCGTTTTATTGCGGTGCACGGCTCCTCAGCGACCGGGTGTTGAAATTTTCCGAAATCCGGGACTGGCTGGCAATGGCCTTCGAAGTTAGCCTCATCCGACCCGTTGGCGACCCCGGTTTCGGAAACGTCCGGTTTTAAAAGAAACAGGGGCCCTCCGGCGGACGGCAGAAAAAAGCACCTCCGCCCCCTCCGGGTCTTCAGGGGCGAAAACAACCACCAAATGTGAACCGGCGGCGTATCCGCCCATTTTCTTAAGGAGGCTTCAGATGACCCAATACGACTACTGGAAGATCTTTCCAAGAATGCCCAAAAAGGTCACCTTGGCGGACATAACGGTCCGGGACGGATTTCAGCATCTTGAAAAGTTCATCTCCACCAAGGCCAAAATTTTCTATGCGCAGGAGCTGATCCTTGCCGGATGCAAGCACATCGAGGTGACCAACCTCGGAAACCCCTACGTCATGCCCCAGTTTGTCGATGCCGAAGAAGTTCTGGCCAGCCTGCGCAGCGATCGGTTCCGGAAAAAATGCGAGCGCAAGGGCATCAACCTCGATGAGGTGGTCATCACCGCCGTCACCATTCGGGAACCGGGCGTGGACCGGGCCATCGCCCTCAAGGAAAAGGGCATCGGCCCGGACCGCGTGCTGATGATGGTTTCCACCGAAGAGAAGCACCACTATGCCAACTCCGGCTGCACCCTTCCCGAATATTGGAAGGAAGCCGAACGCGCCACCAGGAAGGCAAACGACGCGGGCATCAAGATGTGCGGGACCGTCAGCACCATTTGGGGCAGCCCCATCGGGGGGGCAACGGACCTGAAGGACGCCGTGGAATTCACGAAGCGCTGGTTTGAAATCGGCGCCCACGACATCGAACATGCCGATCACGACGGCAGCGCCTCGGCGCCGGACGTCTACCGTTATTTCTCCATGATTTTAGACGAAATCCCGGACCCCGCGCTGCACATCGCGCACTTCCACGAAACCAAACGCATGGCTTCGGCCTCGATCCTCGCGTGTCTCCAGGCCGGCGTCACCCATTTCGAAACCTGCATCGGCGGCATGGGAGGACAGCCCGCGAACTTCCTTGACGACTGCCCCATCCCCGGCACCGGCGAATACTATTACGACGACCCCCGTTTTGTGGGCCTTGTCTGCACCGAAGACACCCTGGTACAGTTAGACGAAATGGGCATCATGCACGGCTATGACGTCGATCGCATCCTTTGGCTGGGTCGCGCCATGGAAAAAACCGTTGGCCACCGCCTGCGCTCGGAAGCGGCCATCAACGGCAGGACTATAAAGGAAGGCCATCCCCAGTACGGCCGAAAGGGCCTTCCGGAACGAAAAGCCAAACTCGGAGAATCGCCGGACCAGCGCGTGCCGGACGGATGGAGCGAGAGGGCGGTGCTGCCGAAGAATCTCGCGCCCTGATGTTGTTTTATTTATCAACCCTGATGTGAAAGGAAAGCAGCATGGATTTCGATCTGGCGAAACACCAGGAAATGCTTCGAAAAGAAGTACGAAAATTTGCTCAAACAGAAATCGCGCCGGTGGCCGCCGAGCTCGATGAGACCCAAACATTCTCCTGTGAACTGACCCGTAAGATGGGCGAAATCGGCCTGTTCGGCATGTTCGTGTCCGAAGCATACGACGGCCAGGCCATGGATTATATTTCCTACATCATCGCCGTGGAAGAAATTGCGCGAGTGGACGGTTCCCAGGCCGCCACCATCGCCGCCGGCAACTCCCTCGGCATCGGCCCGCTGTATTACTACGGCACGGAACAACAGAAGAAAAAATACCTCCCCAAGCTCTGCCGTGGGGAAGGCGTGTGGGGTTTCGGCCTCACCGAGCCGGAAGCCGGATCCGATGCCGGCGGCTCCCAGACCACCGCAGTCAGGGACGGCGACGAATGGGTCATCAACGGCTCCAAAATCTTCATCACCAACGCCTCGTCCGAGATGAGCATGGGCGTTACGGTTCAGGCCGTGACCGGAACGCTCCCCAACGGGAAAAAGGAATACACCTGCTTCATCGTTGAAAGCGGAACGCCCGGTTTCACCGCGAAAACCATGCACAACAAGATGATGTGGCGCGCCAGCGATACCGCGGAACTCTACTTCGACAACGTGCGCGTGCCGGCCGAGAACATCCTTGGGAAGCAGGGGGACGGTTTTCACCAGATGCTCGAAACCCTGGACGGCGGACGGCTGTCCATCGGAGCAATGGGCCTCGGCGGTGCGCAAGGGGCCTACGAGATGGCCCTCAAATACGCCAAGGAAAGAAAGCAGTTCGGAAAACCCATCTGCAAAAACCAGGGTATTTCTTTCAAACTGGCGGATTGTGCGATGGAAATTGAACTGGCCAGGAACCTCATGTACAAAGCCTGCTGGCTGCGGGACCAGAAACGCCCCTTTGCCAAAGAGGCGGCCATGGCCAAGCTTTACTGCTCCGAGCTGATGGGGCGTGTGGCGAATCATGCCGTCCAGATCCACGGCGGATACGGCCTGATGAAGGACTACGGCGTGGAACGCTTCTACCGGGACCAGAAACTGCTGGACATCGGAGAAGGCACCTCCGAAATCCAGAGGCTGGTCATCTCCCGCTGCATCGGCTGCTGACCGGCAGGGGTTCGGCGTTCGTCGGTCTTCAGCCCGGAATGCGGTTCATGAAAATTCCGTCTTTTCCGGCCCTGTGAGGACCGACGAGCGATACCTGATGACCGTCGAAAAGGAGATGATGATGGACGAATCCGTGGTGCTTTCGGAAGTAGAAGACCGGGTGCTCCTCCTGACGTTGAACAGGCCGCAGGCCTTCAACGCCTTTAACTTCGATCAGGTGGCGGCCCTTCAGCAAAAGATCGACGCCGCCCGGTTCAATCCCGATGTGCGGGTGGTGATCCTGACCGGCGCCGGGGAAAAGGCTTTTTGCGCCGGCGCGGATCTCAAGGAGCGTGCCACGCTGACCGATCTACAGGTAAAGGAGTACCTTCACAAACAGCGCAGCCTCTTCACCAGTGTCGAAGCCCTCAACAAACCCGTCATCGCCGCCATCAACGGGGTTGCCTTTGGTGGCGGAACCGAGATCGCCTTGGCCTGCGACATGCGCATCGCCTCCGAAAACGCCGTCATGGGGCTGACGGAAACCCGCCTGGCCATCATTCCCGGCGCCGGCGGCACCCAGCGCCTGCCGCGGCTGATCGGCCGGGCCAAGGCGAAGGAACTCATCTTCACGGGACGGCGCATCGCCGCCGGCGAAGCCCTGGCCATCGGCCTGGTCAACAAGGTCTGTGCCCCCGGGGAACTGATGGACGTCTGCCGGCAGTTGGCCGCGGAAATCTGCGAAGCGGGCCCCCTGGCCATCGAGCAGGCAAAATACGCCATCGACGCGGGTATGAACACCGATCTTCGCACCGGCATCCAGATCGAGGCGACAGCCTATGCGACCCTGATTCCCAGCGAAGACAGGGTCGAAGGACTGACCGCTTTCCGGGAAAAACGAAAACCGGTATACAGGGGGAAATAAGGCGCCGTATCCGCCGTTTTCAGCTAATCACGGCGGATACGTTTCCAGTTCTTCTTTTTCAATGCCGCCAGGATGCGCTCGGGGGTAATGGGCAGATGCAGCATCTTGACCCCGACGGCGTCATAAACGGCGGATGCGATAACGGCCCCCATATTGATGATGGCCGGTTCCCCGCCCCCCTGGGGGGGCAGTTCCGGATTGTGCACCAGCACGGTCTCTATGTGTGGGAGCCCCTGGAATCCCGGAAGGCTGTAAGTGTCAAAGTTACGGTCTTCTATCTTCCCGTCCTGAAAATGAATCTCCTCGCTGAGGGCATACCCCAGGCCCATGGTCAGACAACCTTCCATTTGCATGCGGGCCCCCTCGGGATTGACCACCGTTCCCATGTCCTGGGCGCAGACCAGCCGATCAACCGTCACCCGACCTGTGTTTTCATCCACCGTCACTTCGGCGATGGCCGCCACATAGGTGCCGGTCTCAATGCCGCAGGAAACCCCCCGCCCCCGGCCGCTTGGTGAAATAATGGGGGTCCATCCGAATTTTTCCGCCGCCGCTTCCAGCACGCGTACCATCCGCCCGTCCCGGGTCAGGTTGAGCCGAAAGGCCAGCGGGTCGATATGGGCCGCGGCCGCCATGAAGCTCATCTGCATCTCGCGCGCGAAGGTGTTGGTATTGACGGCCGGGGCACGCCAGGCCCCAACGGCAAAGGGATGCACGGCCGTACCGGGTCCCATCCAACCGCCGGAAGATGCGATGCGGTGGTGGGGGAACCAGTAAAACGGTTCGGTTCCTTCCTCCCCGGCGCAATACACTTCATAATCCCACAGCACGGCAGTGCCCTCGGCGTCCACACCCGATTGCACCTTGACCACAGCAGCCGGCCGGAAATGATCGTAGAAAAACTCTTCGGCCCGGCTCCAGGCCACCTGCACCGGGGTTCCGGTCAGCTTCGCGATCCGGGCGGCCTCCACGGCCTGTTGGGAGGGATATTTTCCTCCGAATCCACCCCCCACATAAGGCGTGCGCACCCGAACCCTCTCCGGCGAAAGTCCCAGGGCCCCCGCCACCTCCTGCTGAACGGCGAAAGGTCCCTGGGTCGATGCCCAGACATTCATCACGCCCTTTTCCATCCAGGCCACCGCCGCATGGGGCTCCATGGGTGCATGCGCCACATAGGCGTTGGTATAGACAGCGTCCACACGGTGCACGGCCTTTTGCTTGCCCATGGCGACACTGCCCGCTTCGGAAAGGACACGCAGCGGCGGGGCCTCTTTCACGAGGTGATCATAAATGGTCCGGTCCGTGAGCCCGGTTGCCGGCGGCATGGTAAAGGCGGCCGCTATTTTGCCAAGGGCCTTTTCCGCAACATCCGGGTAGGCGTGCAGGACCGCCACCAAATCCCCGTCCCGCACCACTTGGACACCGGGAATCTGTTCCGCCCCGGAGGCGTCCATCTCTTTGAGCACAGCCCCGTGGGCGGGCGGACGCAGCAACTTGGCATAACGCATGCCCGGCACGCGGATGTCCGCGGCGTAGCGGGCGTGGCCGGTGACCTTTTCCCGGGCGTCCCGCTGGGGAAAGGAGGTGCCCACCACCTTGAAGGCCGATGCCGGTTTCAAGGGCGGAAGCGCCTCAAGATGTCGTTCGATGATCCGGCCCCGGGTAAGCGCCCCATAGGAAAAAGACAACCCGGGATGTCCGATGCGGGAAACAATGCCGTTGCGCGTAAAGAGATCCTCCGGCGCGCATCCGAGCTGTTCGGCCGCCAGCACCTTTAGCACCCCCTTGGCTTCGGCCGCCGCCTCCCGCAGATACATTCCGAAATGCCGTATGGACAGAGAACCGAACGTGCCCGCATCCCAGGGACACAGGGCCGTGTCGCCCATTACAATGTCCACATGGTGACAGGCAACGTCCAATTCTTCGGCCAACAGCTGGGGCAATGCCGTTACCACACCTTGCCCCATCTCGATCTTTCCGGTGAACAGCGTCGCCCGTCCGTCGGCCCCGATCCTGAGAAACGCGTTGAAATCCGTCGGTATTTTCGCGGCCAAAAACCCTTTGCGGGGCATTTTCGCCGAAAGAGCCATGTCCCCCACGGCAAAGTACACGATCAGCCCGCCTCCCAGTATCCCCATGTCCTTCAGGAACTGCCTGCGACTGCGCGGTTTCATGGAGCACCTCCTTTCCCGGTGCCGGCGGCATCGGCCACCGCCGCCAGGATACGCCCGTGGGCGCCGCAGCGGCAGATATTGCCGTCCATGGCCGCAGCAATGTCTTCTTGGGTGGGGTTCGGATTTTCCTGTAACAGGCTGTAAGCCCGCAAAATCATCCCCGGCGTGCAAAATCCGCATTGCAAGGCGCCCTTTTCCATAAATGCCGCCTGCAAGCTGTGAAGCCCGCCGTTTTTTGCAATCCCTTCAATGGTGGTCACCGCAGCGTCCGCCACCTCCCCCACCGTTGTTTGGCAGGACAGCACGGCCGCATCGTTGACCAGCACGGTGCAGGCACCGCAATGGCCCTCGCCGCAACCGTATTTGGTGCCGGTAAGTCCGAAATCGGTCCGCAGCACCCATAGCAGCAGCCGTTCGGTGTCCCCCGAATAGCTGACCTCCTGTCCATTGAGCGTAAAGGAAATCGACGCGGTCATATTGCTTCCCTCCCCGACGAACATTGTCTGCCCGGCGGCCTCCAACCCCATGGAGCCCTCTGCGGCAACCGGGCGCTATTTTGCTTCGGAACCGATGATGGCCGCGACCCTCTCCCGGATGAACGCGGCCATGGCCATTGCTGCATCGGCTGCCAAGGCCGGAATATCGCCACTCAAAACCGCCACCTTTTCTTCATCGATCCCGGTGATTTTATTGACCAGGAAGGCATCCACCGCCTCGCCTTCGGGAAGAAGGCCACAGGCCCCCACGGCCCCGATGAAGGCACCGTCCACGATGACCGGCACCACGATTTTGATCAACCCGGCATCACATGCGTCCACCACGGGACCAGCGGTGTTTTTGGCCTCATTGGCCAAATTCATGTGGGCAACGGCGCAAATAAAAGCCTGCCCCTTGTCCGTTGCCTTCACCGCGGGACACAGCCGGTTCACCCGGAACCGACTGTCGGTGATGCGCACCCCGTCGGTGCCGAAGACATTGGCCTCCAGCCCGGAGCGTTCATGAATTTCCGTTTCCAGCGCTTTCCACTTTTCCAGGGGGATGAGATCGGTAAGCGTCATAAAAAAGCCTCTTGAACCGGCCGCGCCGGTGGTGTGAAGTCGGAAGGGTTTGTTTTTAACATTATTCCGGCATGGGGAAAAGGGAAAAAGATGTTTTTCCGAACCGTTCCAGGCTTTCCTTTCGGTCGGAAAACGATTATCCTGCAAGGCGTCGTTTCCACCCACCCTTATCCAAGGAGGCTCTTATGACCCGGCATCCGGCCCTCATGCGTTTTCTCGGTGCCTTGGCCCTTGTTTTCACCGCCGCCGCCGTCCAGGCGGAAACACCTGATTACAAGGAGGTGGCCATCGAATGCCGTCCCCTCTCCGCCTCGGTGCACATGCTGACGGGCAGTGGCGGAAACATGGCCGTTTGCACGGGAGAGGACGGTGCATTTCTGGTGGACGATCAGTTCGCCCCCCTGACCGATAAGATCACGGCCGCCGTCCGGGCCATTGACAAAAGCGAGATTCGTTTTGTTTTCAATACCCACTGGCATCATGACCACGTGGGGGGCAACGCCAACCTGGGCGCCGCCGGTGCCGT
This sequence comes from Desulfobacterales bacterium, assembly GCA_963678885.2. Classification (GTDB taxonomy): domain Bacteria; phylum Desulfobacterota; class Desulfobacteria; order Desulfobacterales; family JAFDDL01. The sequence goes on from CAXXFG010000001.1 coordinate 119,773, forward strand.
GATCTTCGCCCATGAAAATGTCCGGCGCCGGATGGCCACCGAGCAGTTCATGTCTTTTTTCAACACCAGGGTACCGGCGGCCGTCAAGGCGGCACTGCCCGTCGTCACCTTTTCAACGGATCTCACCCTGCACCTGAACGGTGAGGAGATCCACATATTCCACATTGAAAACGCCCACACGGACGGGGATGCGGTGGTGCACTTCAAAACCTCCAACGTGCTGCATACCGGAGATATCTATTTCGCGGGCATCTATCCTTTCATCGACACGGACGCCGACGGTTCCATCGACGGCATGATCCGGGCCGTGGACCGACTGCTGCCCCTGATCGACAGCGACACCAAGGTCATCCCCGGGCACGGCCCCCTGTCCGACAAGGCGGGCCTTTTTGCCTACCGGCAGATGCTGGCCCGCATCCGGGACAACATCGCCCCCATGGTGGCGGCGGGAAAATCCCTGGCGGAAATCCAGGCGGCAAAACCGACCGGGACGGACGATTCCATCTGGGGTAACGGTTTTTTATCGCCGGAAAGCTTTGTCCGGATCGTGGTCACCGGCATGAACAAGAGGTAGCTCGGGCGCGTTTGAACGGTACCGTGAAACGCGACGGGCGCCATCCGTCTGAAACCCTTGGGCTTTAAAAACCCCACCGCCAAAGCGGTGTTCTCCAGCGGTGGGGGTAGGATGCGGAAGGAATTACCGGCGGAACCTAGTATTGTCCGTGCTCGCGCACGGTTTCCATCATGGCCACGACGTTTTCCACCTTCGCCTCGGCGGGGATCCCCTCCACGGCACCGTCGACGATCAGGTGGCCCCTACCGGCGAAGGTATCGATCAGCTTCCGCACGTAATCCCTCGTCTCGTCCGGGGTTCCGGTGTTGAGAAGGCCGGCGGGCACATCCCCCCACATGGCCATCACGTTACCGCAGGTGTCCAGGAACCGCTCGTGGTCGATCATGTCGAAATGCCCCATGATTTTTCCCGGCGGCAATTCGGCGAGATACTTCAGGCGCTTGTTGTAGGAACCTTCGAACCAGGGCATGGGCGTGAGCCCGGCGTCGATCAGCGCCATGAAAAGCGCCTTGGTGCCCGGCCAGTAGAACGCCTCGAACTGTTCGTTGCTCATGAACGTATCGGCCCCCCGATGCATGGGAATAAACACCCGCGGGTTGCCCGACATCCTGGCCTGCATAATGGCCCCCTGGATCTGCATGGGCAGCAGCATGTCCACGGCGGCCTTGAGCTGGTCCTTTTTGCGGAACATGTCGAACATGGTGGCCCGGAGTCCCCGGAAATAGTCGCTGAACCAGTCGAAAGGCACCAACACGGTGGCCGTGCACACCGTGGGATACCCCATGGCCGCCAGCTCCATGACGGTCTGGGCCTGGAAGGCGTTGTAGCGCTGCATTTCCTCACCGACGGCCAGCATTTTTTTCATCATCTCCTGGACCGGCGGCATGGCCGCCATATTCCCGATAAGAGACCACATGTGACCGCAGGTGTACCAATTGAGCGGAGGGGTGTGGGCCAGCGGCGCGAACACTTCTGCCATGCGGGGCCACATGGTGCGAATGGTGAAATCGCCGGAATCCCGCAGGAAGGCATCGTACTCATCGTCCTTCATGTATTCGCTTTCCACGAATTGGTAAGGCATGTTGTCCGGCAGGCCGCCCCCGGGCCATTTGAAGGTGTTGAGCCCCAGCAGATCCATCACCCGACCCGGAAACCGGGTCATGATGGGAGGCGCCATGTCGAAATCAAAACGCTTGGTGGAGGCCTTGTACGCTTCCCGCGTTCTGTCGTAATCGTACAGGGACTGGGCATCGGTGAGCCCTTCGCACCGGGTCATGAAGCTGTGGGCCACGGTGGCCACCGGTACCCGGTCGGGGGTTTTCAGCGCCACGGCATCCATGACCCGTTTTTCCCTGGCGAGAAACGCCGGTGAGGGGGTAACGTCTGTGCTGTTGTCTTCGTGTTCGCTCATGGGGTCCGCTCCTGTTGTTTTTGTGTTTAAAACCGGTGGCACTGTCCGGGACCGGTGCGCCAAAATATAATTGCGCATTGCGCAACTGTATTTTCACAATGCGCAACAGTTAATTTGTATGCCATATTCGGAACAGGTGTCAAGAAAAACAATTCAGGACAGCCAGGAACCAGCAGAAGAATGCATCACATGGGATCGGGATCGAACATCAGGCGCTTGGAAATTTGAAAGGCCCCTTCTTTTACGCGCAATGCCGCGGGCGCATTCCACCGCAGATCCATGCGCTGGGCCAGCCCCACAGCCACCAGTGCGGCGACGGGAACTGCGGAATTGTCGAAAACCGGCGCGGCGATGGCGGCGGTTCCCACATCGTGTTCCTGATCATCGAAGGCCACACCAAGCCGTCGGACGGTGTCCAACTCCTTGATAAGCACGTCGGGGTCCGTGATGGTGTTGGGCGTCAAGGCCTCCAGGGGGCGGCCCAGGAACCGCCCGACGACATCGGGCGGGGAAAATGCAAGGATCACCTTGCCGCCGGCACCGGCATGCATGGAAAGAATGTCGCCGACCTTCCCTGCGAAATTGGCCCGGTGCGGGCCTTCGACAAAATGGGACTGCACCGTAAAGTCGCCGAAACGAAACACCAGCGCAACGGTTTCGGCAATATCGTTGCGAACCGCCTCCATGACGGGACCTGCAATGGAAACCAGATTTCTTTCGATGGACAAGCGAACGGCCTTGCCCAGGCGTACGGCCGACATGCCCAGCTCGAACTTCCGGGTGTTTTCATCCTGATGCAAGAAACCCTTTTCCGTCAGCACATGCAGCAAACGGCTGACGGTGGACTTGTGGTGCCCCAACCGGTCACTGATCTCCACCGTGCCCATCGGTTGGTTGTCCGGCACAAAACCAAGCAGGATGTTCAAAGCCTTTTCAACGGCCTTTTGTGTGCTCATGCAAAAAAACTCCGCAAAGGGGCCCCGCCGGGACGCCGCATCAGATGTATCGCCAATCGTTTCATGGTGCCATAAAGACATATCGGACGTGCGAAATCAAGAAAACCCGTCCTGGAGGAAAGAGATTCAGCCTTTCGTGATCCGGAGATGTTGAGATATCTGTTGCTTTCCCACCGAATAGAGCTGATCGAGAAAGGCCGCCTGGAAACTGCCCGGACCCAAGCTTGCCTTGGCCGCCAGCTCACCACAAACACCGTAGAAGCCGAAAGCGGCGGCGGCGGCCGCCGCGGGATCCGCCCCCCCCACGGCCAAGAAGGCGGCAACGACGGCCGACAAGCCGCAGCCAGTGCCGGTGACCCGGCACATGAGCGGATGGCCGTTTCCCACACGGAACACCTGAACGCCGTCGGTGACGCAATCCTCTTCACCGGAAACCGCCACCACACAGCCCCTGTCGGCGGCGATGGCCCGGGCCGCATCCACCACGGCGGCGGAAATCCCCACAGTACTGTCAACGCCCCTGGTACGGATACCGGCCTCCACGAGGGACAGAATCTCCGAACAATTCCCCCGCACGACCGAAACGGCACCTGTCCCAAGGATACGCCGCACGGCATCGTCCCGGAATCGCGTTGCCCCTGCCCCCACCGGATCCAAAACAACGGGGATGCCCAGCCTGCCTGCGGTGGCAGCGGCAGCGACCATGGCATCGCGCCAGTCCTCGGAAAGGGTGCCGATGTTGAGCACCACGGCACCGGCCATGGCCGACATCTCTTCCACCTCCTCCCGGCTATGGGCCATGACCGGCGCGGCCCCCACGGCCAGGAGGATATTGGCGGAGCTGTTCATGACGACAAAATTGGTGACGTTGTGAATCAGGGGGCTGCGCCGCCGGACAGCTGCCAGGGTTTCGTGGGTGTAGCATGCAAGGGACATCATCTGGCCTTTCAACAGCCGCCATGGACCGGCCGGCCGATCAATGCGCGGCGCCGGAACCGACGGCCGCCCATTTTGGAAACGCGTGGGGATCGATACCGAAAATCATGGTGCCGATAAAATAGAATACCGTGGTGATGATCACCACCCCCAGCAGGTTGATGAGAAAACCCGCCCTGGCCATATCGGCGATGCGCAGCCGCTGGCTGCCGAAGACAATGGCATTGGGCGGTGTCGCCACCGGCATCATGAAGGCGTGGGAGGCCGAAAGCGTTGCCGGAATCATGAGCAGCAGGGGGTCCATCCGCATGGCCACCGCCACGGATGCCAGCACGGGCAGAATCATTTCCGTGGTGGCGGTATTCGATGTCAATTCCGTCAGAAACGTGATGGCCAGACAGATTATCAAAATGACCACGACGGGGGGAACATCGCCCAGGCCGCGGAAGCGACCACCGATGATCTCCGACAACCCGGTCACCTGAAAGCCCTTGGCCAGGGCGAACCCGCCCCCGAACAGCAGCACGATGTTCCAGGGCAGACGCCGCACGACATCCGCCGGCATCACGGAGACGCTGTCCGCACCCGGAGAGCGGGCGGGTACCAGGAATAGCAGCGTCGCCATGGTCATGGCCACGGTGCCGTCATCGATCATTTTCGGGTGCGGGAGCAGGGAGGACCAGCCGGGAATGGTCAGAATGCCCAGTTGCAAGGGGGTGCGGAAAACCCAGAGCAAGGCCGTCAGGAAGAAGACGACCAATACCACCTTTTCCTCGAAACCCGCAGCGCCGAGCCTGGCATACGCCTTCTCGATCACGCCGGAACCGACCCGTACGTGTGCGGGCGTTCTGAAAAATACACGGGTGATCAGCACCCATATGACCAGCAGCATCGTCACGGACAGGGGAAACCCCATGAGAAACCAGGTGCCGAAAGCCACCGGCGGTGCGTCGGGAAAGGTGATCTGAAAAATCCGGGCGAAGGACAGATTCGGCGGGGTGCCCACCAGGGTGGCCACGCCCCCCACCGAACAGGCATAGGCGATGCCCAGCATCAGGGCCGTTGTGAATCTGCGGACTTCTTTGGCCTCGAAACGCGATTCCAGTTGCGTCACGATGGCCAGACCGATGGGCATCATCATAATCGCCGTGGCCGTATTGGATATCCACATGGACAGAAACGCCGCGGCGGCCATGAAACCGAGGACGATGCGGGAGGGACCGCCCCCGATAATCCGGATGATGAACAGGGCGATGCGCCTGTGCAACGCCCATGTTTCCATGGCCAGGGCGATCATGAAACCGCCGATGAACAAAAAGATCGTGCTGTTGACATAGATGGGCGCCGTTTTCCCACCGGGCAGAATCCCCATGAGCGGAAACAGCACCATGGGCAGCAGGGCCGTGGCAAACAGCGGAATGGCATCGGTGATCCACCAGACGGCCATGAGGGCCGCCACGGCCCCCATCCGCGTGGCGGCGGGTCGCTCCGGGTCCAGGTCCAGGGACAACAAAATCGCCATGAAAAGCATGACCCCCAGCAGCAGGCCGACGTTCTGACCGATGCTCCTGTTGGCACCCGTTGTCTCTTCTTTTGCCATCGCCCCCCCTTCCGGACAGGTGCCCGCGGGAATCGGTTCCGAAACAACCGGTCGGCGAACAAACCGTATCTTTGTCAGCATACAAATTCCCGGCAAGATTGACAAGCAGGCGGCCGCTTCTTTCCGCCACGAAGCCCCACAGCCTCGTAAGCGCCCTGCAATGCAAAAAGACGTTTATATTTTTTTATTGACGTGTATAAAGTGTATATGCCATACACCGAAATGCCATCACCAAACGTCACTTGATTCCCCGGCGATACATCCAAGCCATGATCGTCGTCATCTGGTGCGTTGCCACCGCTTTTGATAAGGCCCGGAAAGGAAGTTGCCATGCGCACCAAAACGATTCTTCCCGCTCTCGCCGCGCTTCTCCTGCTGGCACCCCCCGTGCTGCCGGAAGTACTCAACATCGTCCTGCCTGAAACGGAAATCCGGGACGTATTCGAAGCCCAGGATTTTGTCGGCCCCCAGTTTACGGAAACCAACACCAAAATTGAAGTCACACAAAAAACCATCGGCACCATGGGGCCCCAGGCCGCCATGTCGCCCCACAAGGCCGTCCGGCTGATGCCCTCCGTAAATCAGCAAAGCGTCGACCCTGCGGGGCTTAGCGACATCAGCAACTTCCACGAGTCCTTCCGCTTCAGGGGGGTCGAGCCCACCGCCGGGGGCAATCCGGGCACGCCGGTCAATGTGGAAAACGTTCCCATCACGGGCAGACCGGGCGGGGGAATCGCTGTTTATGACATGGAAAACATCGATACCGTCGCCATTCACAAAGGCGGGGTGGCCGCAAACCAGGCGTTCGGCCTGACCAATATCGGTGGCAAAATCGATCTGCGCATCAGCCCCCCCGACAACAAGTTCGGGGCCACTGTCAAGCACAGCCTGGGAAGTGCGGCCTTCAACCGCACATTTCTGCGCCTGGACACCGGCACCGGGCCCCTTGGAACCGGTGCGTTCTTCTCCTTTTCATCAACGGACGCGGATAAATGGAAGGGGTTCGGCGACGCCGAGCGAACAAACCTGATGGCCGGTCTGACACAACAAATCGGCAAGCGGCTGAAGCTCTCTGCCTATGCCCTCTACAACGATGCAGAGGTGGCGACCTACCGCCCATTGAGCCATCTTCAGACCGCTTCCCTGGACCGATATTACAAATACGATTATACCGACGACAAGGCCCGTTACGACTACTGGGGATACAATAAAAGTGATTTTGAGGATTACAGCCTCCTTGCCGACATCACGTACGCCCTCAGCGACACGTCCACCATTTGCCTGAAACCCTATTACTGGTCGGACGTCGGAAACTATTGGGAAAGCATCACCACAAAAACCGGCGCGGAACGGGTCCGCAACTGGGAGATCGATCATGACATGGCCGGCGTCCTGGCGCAGTACAAGTTGCGGTGCGCGAATGCGGCCCTGGACATCGGCTATTTCCACCTTCGCCAGGAAAGACCCGGCCCCCCCACTGCCTGGAAATTATACCGCGCCACCGCTTCCGGCCTTCGGTTCGAAAAATGGCAGCTGTTGTCAAACACATCGAACCATGTGCAGCATCTTCCGTTTGTGGCCGGGGAATACTCCCTGGGCACCGTCACCATCGCAGGCGGTGTGAAATACCTCAATTACACCATGCCGGACATCGTCACTTACGATACCGCGGGCATCGGCGACGTGCCCTACCAAACGGCCGTCCATCTGGCAGGCGGCATCGACGACGCTGCCTGTGCCGAAGAAAAAAACTTCACGGCGCTCTTGCCGAACCTGGGGGCCAGCTGTGTCCTCAACGACAGGCTGAGCGCCTATTTCTCCTATGGCAGAAATTACGGCCTCAGCGTCAAGCTCTACCCTTACTTCATTTCCCAGAAAGCCGCTTTCCGTGAAGCCGGCATCACCCTCCAGGATCTGTGGGACAAACAGACGCTTGAAACCGCGGACAATTTCGATCTCGGCCTCAGGTACATCAGCGAGGCGCTCTACGTCGTGCCAACGGTTTACTACGCCAGACACCGTAACAAACCGGCCTTGTACTACGATGACCAACTGGGCATTTCCTTTCCAACAGCCCGCATGGATGCAGAAGCATACGGTTTCGAAATGGAGGCCGGTCTCATGCCAACCGAAAGCCTTTCTCTCTATGCGTCCTTCTCATACAACCGCTTTCACTTTACCCAGGACATCAACGCCGCGTCTGGAAGCAAGATCCATGTCGACGGGCAACAGGTTCCCGACGCACCGGAACTGATGTTCAAGACGATTGTCAGCTATACTGTCGGCGATTTCACCTTCTCCCCGGCCATGACATACACCGGGAACAGATACGGAGACATCCTCCACCAGGAAAAGGTGGGCGATGCCGCGCTCTTCGATATCGACATCAGCTACGAAAAAACCTTCAGTCATCCGGCAATCCGCGCCGTCAAAATTTCCCTTGCAATCAACAACATCTTCAACAAGGAATACGTCAGCATCATAAACTCCTCCGATTATGCGACGCTGGGCGCCACCTATCAAACGGGAGCGCCCATGACGGTGTTTGCAAGTGCATCGATTTCCATGTGAGGCAGACGCCCCCTTCGGGCCGCTGCGGGCCACCGCCCAGGGGCGGTTTTTGTACTTTTTTCTCGCCTCCGCACTTCTGCATCTGCTGCCGGTAATCTGGTACCATGGATTTGACCGGAAAATGCCCCCGCCTCCCCGGGCTCTTCGCCCCCGGGTGGTGGACGTGCGCATCGTCAACGCCCAAATCGCCCCCCCGGCCCCTGAAACCCCATCGGCACCGCCCATCGCCCGGTCGTTTCCGGAGCGCGCCGCCACCCCGGAAAAAACCGCACCCCGTCGCCACGCCGCCCCCACAGGCACGCCCCGTCTGAAAACAAAACGCTTCCGGAAGCAGGCCAAGCGTGCCGCATCACCGTCGGCCGTTCCCGTCCCCGTCAAAACGGCCCAACCGATGCCGGAGCCGCACCAGTCCATATTTCCTCCACCCGCAGCACCCTCGTCGCAAAAAGGCCCGCCCAGGGAAGAGGAAACAACTACCGCCCGGCAGCGCTATCACGACGCACATTTCCTCTACGTAAGGGACCGCATCCTCGGGCATCTGACCTATCCGGTTCTTGCAAAACGAATGCGGTGGCAGGGGACCGTGGTGGTGGCCTTTTCCGTCCTTGAAGACGGTGCCGTGGAAGGCATTCAAATCAAGCGCAGCTCCGGCCATTTAGTACTGGATGACAATGTCATGCGCGCCATTGAAACCGCGCAACCGTTTCCGCCACCGCCGTCTCGGGTGGCTTTCACCATGCCCATCACGTACACCCTGCACCCATAGGGGCTCGGTGCTCCGGGAGAAAACGCCGCCCTAACCCCCTCGGTGCATGTCGCACCCCGCCCCCCCGCCCGGAAACACAGCCCGGCATGGGCCACGGAATGCATGAAACCGGCAGCGGAAATACCGCTGGACCCCATCGCCGATAATGTTTGAACTTTCCGCCGGGGCCATGATATATTGGCCCTGCGTGCTATACACGCATCGGAACGCCAAAGCCCCTGCCGCATCCAAAGAGCCCACCGGCAACGGCGTCCCATGGGCAGCGTTGTTTCAACACGGCCATTCCAGGACCGCAGCGGAAAAAGCGGTTTTTTTTCGATGACCGACAAGATGCCCGATCGCCCCAAACCGTCATGACAAGGAGATTCATCCATGTCCACAACAACCAGAGGCAAACGCAGAATCACCTTCACGCTGGAAGCACCCGAGGCAACGGCTGTGTTTATCACCGGCGATTTCAACGGCTGGGATGAAAACGCCGCGCCCATGAAACGCACCACCGATGGACTTTACCAGAAGATATTGATGCTGTCGCCGGGCCGGTATGAGTACAAGTTCAAAATCGACGGGCGGTGGCTTTGCGACCCGGGCAACCCGCTTCAGTGTGACAACCGGCACGGCACCATGAACAGCGTGGTGGTGGTTTCGGAAACCCGATAGGCCGATCTTTCGAGATCTGCGGCATCCGATTGATACCGGGGCGGACAACGGTTTTCCCCGTACAGGAAAGTCATGTGCCGGCGCCGCCCAGCCCCGCACCATACCGACAAAGGAGGCGCATCCCCATGCGTTGGAAACAGTTTTTCACCCCCGTTGCATCCTTTTCCGCCGACCAGGCGCAGGCATATCTCCAAAAAGCAGCGCCGGGCAGTTACACGCTCCTGGATGTGCGTCAGCCCGACGAGTACACCGAGCAACACCTGCCCGGGGCGACCTTGATCCCCCTGCCGGACCTGGTGAAACGCCTGCCGGAAATCGACCCCGGGAAACCGACCATTGTCTATTGTGCCATCGGCGGCCGCAGCCGCGCCGCGGCCCAAATTCTTTCGGGCAAGGGTTTCTCGCAAGTCTACAACCTGACCGGCGGTATCAAGGCTTGGAACGGCCAGAGCGCCCGCGGCGCCGAAGACGAAGGCCTTGCGCTGTTCACCGGAGCGGAGTCCGTCACCGACACCCTGATCATCGCTTACGGTCTTGAAGAAGGACTCCGGGACTTCTACCTGTCCATGCGCCCCCGCATCCGGTCGGAGACCGCAAGGGAAGTATTTGAGCGCCTCGCCGCCATCGAAGAAAAGCATAAACAGCGCATTTTTGATGCGTACCAAAAAGCGGCCGGCACAAATATGCACCGCCGGGACTTTGAAAAAAACATCTCCTCCCGGGCCATGGAAGGCGGGCTGACCACCGAACAATACCTGGAGCGCTATCAGCCCGACCTGGAGTCGCCCCGGGAGATCATCTCCCTTGCCATGGCCATTGAAGCCCAGGCCCTGGACCTGTACCAGCGGGCGGCCGCCCGGGCGGAAACCCTCGAAAGCCGCCACATGCTGGAACAGATTTCCGCCGAGGAAAACGCCCACATCGAACAGCTCGCCAACCTGTTCGGAGCCGATCTTTCATGAAAAAGCAACTGGTCATCGCAGGCGCCGGCCACGCGCACATGGTCACCCTCGCACGCCTGTCCGATTTTATCCGAAACGACGTGTCCGTGACCGTTGTCGGCCCTTCGGCCTATCATTACTACTCGGGAATGGGCCCTGGCATGCTGGGAGGATTTTACACCCCCGGGGACATCCGCTTCGCCATCAAGCAATGGGTGGAAAAAAACGGGGGCGTCTTCATCCAGGAAAAGGTGACGGGGCTGGACCCGGAGGGAAAAACAGTCACCCTGGCCTCAGGGCGACAGATCCCCTACGATGTGCTCTCCTGCAACCTGGGCAGCCAGGTGCGGCGGGACATCATTAAAAAGGGCGCCAGGGATGTCTACACCGTAAAACCCATCGAGCAGCTTGCCGATGCCCGGGAGCGGATCCTGGCCCTTGGGCGGCAACGCCCCGTGACCGTGGCGATCGTGGGAGGCGGCCCTTCCGCACTGGAAATCGCCGGCAACGTTCACCGCCTGTCCCGGCAAGGCTGCGCGCACCCACTGACCGTCCGCATCCTGACCCACCATGCCCTGATGCCCCACCATCCGGCCAAAGTCCGGATGAAAGCACTGGCATCCCTCCGGCAACGGGGCATCGACGTCATGGAGCATTGCCGGGTCTGGGAAATCGATACGGGGCGAATCACGGAGCCCGTCGGCGTTGTTCACAACGCCGACGTCATTTTCGTTGCCACCGGCGTCAAGCCGTCCCCGGTCTTCCGGGACGCGGGACTGGCCACCGGCCCGGATGGGGGCCTCAAGGTCAATAAGTTTTTGCAGCATGCCGCACACCCGGAAATCTTCGGCGGCGGCGATTGCATCCACTTCACCCCGGACCCCCTGGACAAGGTCGGCGTCTACGCGGTGCGGCAAAACCCGGTACTGTTTCACAACCTGCGGGCGTTTTTGAACAATGCACCCCTCAAACCCTTTGCGCCGGGCGGAAAATACCTGTTGATCTTCAACTTGGGAGACGGTACGGGTATTTTTTACAAATGGTCCCTCACCTTTGGCGGGCGCCTGGCGTTCCGCATCAAGGACTACATCGACCGGAAGTTCATGAGAACGTTTCAGCAGCATGCGCTGTGACCCCTTTGCCGACAAGGCGGGGGTCGGCGTGCAGGCCGCCGGAAAGCGGCGCCCTTTCACCACGCGCCCTGAACGCTTCGCGTATTTCGGTCCATCGGGAAAATCGCAACCTTGAACCTCCGGCGAGGCCGGCTTCGGGAGGCAACGGATGGAAAAGCAGTTTGTGGTGGATGACTTCAAGATGGGAGAATCGTGGCGGCTGTTCAAGATCATCGGTGAATTCGTGGAAGGCGTGGAAGCCCTGCACGAAATCGGCCCGGCCGTCAGCATTTTCGGCTCGGCCCGCACCCGGCCGGACGACCCCTATTACAAGCTGGCCGAAGAAACCGCCGGCCGGTTCGTCCAGGCCGGGTTCGGTGTCATCACCGGTGGTGGCGGCGGCATCATGGAAGCGGCCAACAAGGGCGCACGGGAGGCCGGCGGCACCTCGGTGGGCATGAACATCGTCCTGCCGTTCGAACAGGCGCCCAATCCCTTTTCCAATGTGAACATCGAATTTAAATATTTCTTCATCCGCAAGGTCATGTTCGTCAAGTACGCCATGGCCTATATCATCATGCCCGGCGGCATGGGCACCCTGGACGAGCTGTTCGAAGCCGTCACCCTGATCCAGACCCGCCGCATCCGGCCTTTTCCCCTGATCCTGATGGGAAAGGAGTATTGGGGGGGACTGGTGGACTGGATCCGCAGCACCCTCAAGGCCCGGGGGATGATATCCCTGGACGACATGGACATTCTCCAGGTCATCGACGACCCCGCCCAGGTGGTAAAATCCGTGCAGCGGGTGGTGGTCATCTGACGCGGCCACCGGGCGGCTATGTCAGCGCCACCGTCTCTCCGGCCCGCGGCGCGAAAGCGTCGAACCCTTCCGATTTTAGAAAATCAACAAACGCGAGGCTCTGCTCCTCCTCGCCATGCACCACAGCGATCTTCTTGACGGACAGGTTCGACCGCTTGAGAAAACGATGCATTTCCGTGCGGTCCGCATGGGCGCTGAACCCGCCCAACTGGACGACCCGGGCCCGAACCGGGTAGCGCTTGCCCAGGATATTGACCTCCGGCGCGCTGCCGACGGCATGCCCCGCGGGTGTGCCGACCTCCAGGATGCGGCGACCCAACGTATGTTCAGCCATAAACCCCACCACCAGGACGGTGTTCCGGGGATCGTGAACCTTGTAGCGCAGGTGGTGCAGGATGCGGCCGGCCTCGCACATGCCCGATGCGGCAATCACGATATGCGGCCCCTTTTCCCGCATCAGGGCCATGGAATCTTCCACCGAAGAGATGTAATGCACCTGGTCGAAGGAAAAGGGATTCTTCCCCTTTTCCAGGAAAAGGTCGTGGGTCTCCGCGTCAAACACCTCGGCATGCTCTCCGAACACCCGGGTGATGCGCGTGGCCAGGGGGCTGTCGATATATATGGGAACCCTGGGCACCTCCCCGGCCAAATAAAGCGCGTGGAGGGTATAGATCAGCTCCTGGGTCCGGCCATAGGCAAAGGCCGGTATCATCACGGTGCCACCCCGGGAAACAGTGTCCGACAGGACGGACTTCAGCTGGCCGGCAATGTCCGTCACCGGCGCGTGCATCCGGTTGCCGTATGTGCTTTCCATGACCAGCAAATCCACCGCCCGGTGTCCGTCTTCGAACATGAGGGTGGGATCCTCCAGGATCGGCTTGTCGAAGCGCCCCAGGTCCCCGGTATAGCAGACGGTGACGGCCCGGCCGTTTTCCACGGCGCGCACCATGGAAATGGCCGATCCCAGGATGTGACCGGCGTCATAAAAGGTGCATGTAATGTCGTTTCCCACCGTTACCGGATGCCGGTACGGGTAGCCGTCAAAGCATTCAAGGGCGTCTTCGGCATCCTGCACGGAATAGAGGGGACGCACCTCCTTGAGCCCATGACGCTCAATCATGGTATCGATCACCGCCGTGTCGACACGGGCGCCGTTTAGCTTCAGCAATTTCTGGATGCGCCTGGACGCGGCCGCCGACAGGGTGCCCGTTTTCCGTGCGCTTCCGGCATGGCGAAGAAAGGCGCGAACCGCCTTGTAGTTGAGATACCGGGCATCGGATTCCTGAATATGGGCGGAATCCAGCAGCAGGTATTCGCAGGCCGCCGCCGTCACCCGGGTGCAGACAATGCGGCCGGGAAACCCCCGGCGGGTCAGCAGCGGAATTCTCCCCGAATGATCGATATGGGCATGGGACAGCACCACGTTGGTCAAAATCCCGGGATCGAAGGGAAGCACGCGGTTTTTCTCCTCGGTTTCCCTGCGACGGCCCTGGAACATACCGCAATCGAGAAGGATGCGGTCCGATCCGCTGGTCAGCATGTGCATGGAGCCGGTAACTTCCCTGGTGCCGCCGTAAAACGTAATGTGCATGTCGCCGATTCCTTTCCCGTCGGTTCAACTCCCCGGACAGCCGGTGGAACTGCCATTCCGCCGCCACGTCTTCAGCGGTTCCGCCGCTGTCGTTCCGGCCGTGATCACATTGCCACACCCGTTCCGTTTCGTAAAGTCAAAGGATCCTGTCGCGTGCTTCATTTGCTCACCACGTTTAAAAAACGACTTGCGTTTGCCCCGCCCTGAGAGACAACGGCGTGAAAACCGGAATTGCCAAGGCTTCAAAGGCTTCCCCCCGCAAAAAAACCTGAAATGCTGTTGATCATCCCTGAAAACATGCTTATGATGAACATAAGCTGGCCACATATCTCTTTCCGACCCGATGTGCGTGCCGTCCCAACCGCCCACCGGGTTGATGAAACAGTCACAACGTGACACGCCGGACATCCCGCATGCCCCGGCGCAAAATGCATCCGGATCCATGGAATACCGCGGTGATGTCAACCGCAATCATCGCCCAACCCAACCGCCGGTGGAAGCCCGGCCATGAAAGGAGACGTGGTATGAATATGAAAAAAGGTCTGTTGGCTGCAATCTGTGTCGGCTTGTTGTTGACGTTCGGTCAGGCAATCGCCGCCGAGGGCGAACAATGCATCGTGGTCAGAGTGGAAGGACCGGCGCAACCCGCGGCGGAATTCACCCTGATGCCGGAAAACATCACCGTCGCGCCGGGAACCTGCGTCATCTGGCTCAACCGCTCCAGGGCCGCGGAAGTGATGATCAACTTCAAGGACGGATTGAAATGCAAGGACGCCACCGAGGGCGGAATGGGCTTCAGAATCAGAAATGTACGTTCCGAAAACTGCTTCGTGACCGACTTTCTGGCCTACGGCCACACCTCCAGCCTCATTTTTTCAACGGAAGGGGAATATGAATATGAGGTCCAGTCCGAAGGGAAAGGTGAGCTGAAAGGCAAAGTGACGGTTAAGAAATAACGGCCGTCACCATCCATGACGCACCCGAAAGCCCCCGGCGATTATCACCTGCCGGGGGCTTTTTAACGGAGGCATCATTGTATCTGCGGGATCGGCCGCAGCCCTTGCCCGGCATCAAAACGTGGTCTGTAGCTCCCAGCGGACAAAGGTCGCCCGGTCTCCGGCAGCGTAATGATCGCCGGCGATCATGTGCTCCACCAGCACATATCCGGAAACCGCCTCCGAGAAGCAGTGCATCAGCCGCCCCTGGAGCAGATGCCCCCGATCGCGCTCTCCGGGCACGGCAAACGGGCTGTTGGCATCTTCGGGGGCCCGCAGATAGTTGTAATGAAGCTTCAGCCGGGTATCGTTTGTGCACAAAAGGTCAAGGCCGGCACGGTAACATTCCAGGTTGGTCCTGTAATTGACGCCCCGTTCGGGGATCATCGAATAGACAAGCAGCTCGCTCAGCCAGGGCCATCTGGAAAACAGCGGATTGAACCCCTCATCCTTTCCGGTGGTGGACGGGTCGTCCCCGCTCACATACACCGCCCCCAGTTCCCAGGCCGGCTGCCAGGGAAGCCGCGGGTGTTTCCGGCCGATGAAGACATAGCCGCCCGCCGCCTCCCTTTCTGTGCCGCTGTCGTATTCACCGAACTGCCCGGCATATTCCCCCCGTAGGGTGTAAGGTCCCATCCGAACAACCGCCCGGGCCCCCAAGGTATGCAGATCCAGGTCCGTCTCGGCGGCCCCGAAAGCCATGGCCGGTGCCTCTTCTTCCTTGAACATGTAATAGGGCTCCAGGGAAAGCCACTCGCTGACCTTGCTCCTGCCGTAAAGAACCACGCCCTGCTCGTCGGAAGTGTTCAGGGCGCGTTTGTCGGCGGCGTAAACCGACGGTAGGTAAACATCGTCCTTCGGGTTGCTTATATATACGACATCCAGGCTGTGCCCCGGAGCGATATGCCAGACAGCCCGGGCCGCGTTGAAGTAATAGGTGCGAGAACCGTCGTCGGGCGTGCCCTCCATCAGCAAAAAGCCCTCGCCGTATTGTCCGCCGAAGTCCTGCCGGCCGATGGACAGATCCACGGGAAGGCCGAACACACCGTTGACATACAGGTAGAGATTGTCCACCAGCAGCTCATCCTGTTTGAAACCGTCGTCGCCGGTGAAATTTTCCATAAAATACCGGGCCTCGTTGGTAAACTTGACGACCCCGCCCCATTTTTCGCCCCAACGCGCCTTCATCCACACGGAGGTCTTGAGCCGGAAAAAATCAGCATCACCCACCCCGCCCTCTTCGTCCAGATCAAAGGCATTGTCCACGTTGGTCAACCGGAACCGCACCAACCCACCAAAGGAGGTATCGAAATTCCCGTGTTCAAACAGCTGCACCGCATCCAGTCCGTTCGCGCCGCAGCAGATCAGCATCGCCGCCATCAGGGATATGACCCGCTTCTTCATCAAAAACACCTTTACCCTTTTGTTATCATTGCCGTATCCGGATCCTCATTCGCAGCATCGACCATCAGGAGGAAAAGATCACGCAGGCATGCAAGGGGGGATGTCTGGGGACCAACATTTCAACCATAAAGCCATAACCCGGATGAAAACCGGAACTGATGAACAACCGACCGGCATGCCGCCGCCACTGGCGCACGCTCTCAAAGGCTGTTTTGCATGCAGAAACAGCGGCCACCGGAAAAGGGGATTATTACCAGATTTCGTAAAAAAGCGTCAAGGACTATGTGCAGCGCTATCGGGGGAACGTTGGAGTGGAGGCGGATGCCGGTGGGCATGGGCAACGGCGGCAATCGCCGGACGCCCTCACTTTTCGAAAATCATCACGACCCCCTGCCCTTCATAGGCACCGGACAGGGGAAAGCAGCGAAACCGATGCAGGACCCCGGCCATTTCATGGCAATGCACCGCATTCGATCCCTCCCCTGCGGTAAGGGATGTCAACGCCTCACGGATGCATGCCATCCATTCGTCGCCGATGCGGTTGCCCACCTTGAACACCGCCGGAGCATTGAACAACCGATCAAAGGCGCGGTTGGTCATGGCAATGATGCCGTCCATCCCAACACCCACCAGGGGAAACGGAAGCTCCGACAAGATCACCTGGGAAAGCTCAAGTGCCCTGTTCTTCAGAACAATCTCATCGGCGCGGCACGCGGCAAGACTTTCTAACCGTGCGTTCAGATCCAACAATCGTTCATTCTGCGCCTGCACCGCTGCGCTCAACAGCCGGTTGGCCTCCACCAATCTGTATTGCTCCAACGCCTGACGGATTTCCAACAGCAAGTTATCGTCGTTCCACGGCTTCAAAATGATTTTGTACAGGTATCCGGCATTGACGGCGTTTCGGAGGGCATCGACGTCCGTATATCCCGTTAGCATGATGCGGATGGCCTCCGGTTTCACCTCCCTTGCCTTCTTCAGGAACGTCACGCCGTCCATTTCCGGCATGCGCTGATCGCTGACAATCACCTGAACCGGATGTTCCCTCAATATCGCCAATCCCTGCGCGCCGTTCGCCGCCGTCATCACCTGCCAGGGTTCTTTCCGGAACAGCCGCTTGAACACACTGAGGATACTCGCCTCGTCGTCGACAAAAAGCACCAGGGGCCGCTGCGCCACGCTCAAGAGCCACCTCCCGTCAAAAATTGGGTGGCTGTTTGTATTTCCTCCCGGGCTTCGGGCAGCCACTGCTCTTTGTTTTCGATCACCCGCCGCAGCGTTGCGGCGACGGAACCGGGCGCCGCAAACAACCGGCCCATGGCAGCGTCCTCATCTTCCAGCAGCTGCACGGCGCAATGAAGAACGGCGGCACCCGGTTGGGCCTCGGGATCCGCCATGCGAATGTGGTGCCCGATGGCCCGGGTGATGGTACCGGGCAACCGCCATTTATTGAGAAGGTACACCCCCACCGCGTCCTGGGCCACAGGCAACACCTGCAACGCCGCTTCATGAAATGGGCGTTGTGCGGAAACCAACCCCATGATTTCTTCGTATTGACTGCGGTAGTAATTCGCCAGAACAAGCCTTCCGATATCGTGCAAAAGACCAGTGGTAAAGGCGTCATCGGGGGCCGTCAGACCCGACTGAAGGGCGATGTGTTTGCACAACACCGCGCAGGCGACGCCATTGCGCCAGAATCCTTTGATCTGGACCAAATCCTTCCGGTTGAAGGATTCGATGACGGAGATGGACACCAAGGCGTTCCGGACCGTGTTCAACCCAAGAATCACCACCGCCCGCTGCACGGTGGAAACCATTGCCTGCAGACCGAAAAACGCGGAATTTACAAGTCGCAGCAACCTTGCGACACTGGGCGGATCCTTTTGCAGCAGATTGCAGACCTGCGAAATGGTCGCACCCGATGTATCAAGAACCCTGTTGAGTTCAAGCGCCACCTCCGGAAGGGTCGGCAGATCCTGAATGGCGTCCATCCGCCTGTAGAATTCTTCCCTATTCATTCGGCGCTCCTGGAACAGCGACGGGGATTGCCCGGGGAATCAGATTCTTTTCCCTGACCTTGCGAAGGCTGTGGATGCTGGCGGCATTGAGCGCCGTGGAAGCGACAAGAAGAACCCGGCCGTCATTGAGAATCAGGTCCTGGGAAAGCACCATCCCGGGCTGCAACTCCTCGACCGGTGTAAGGCCGGGTTTGACCCTTTTTTCCGAAGCGACCAGCTCCCGCGATATCTTCACCAGGTGCGCCGTCACGATGGCATCGTATTTCTGGTTCACCCCGTGCAGCAGAATTGTTTCGGCCGCCTTCTGCAGCATCTCGTTTACCGAGGAAAGCCCGTCGAGGTTGATGGCAACCCGGCTGATCGACGCGGCTTTTGCGATAATTTCCCGGGGGGTTTTGGGCCAGTAGTTCATCACCCGGCAATAATCCGATACCGCGGCCAGAATGCGCGCGGGCAGGGGAATATCTTCGCCGCCGAGGCCGCTTGGGAAACCGCTGCCGTCATAGCATTCATGGTGATGCAGCACCATTTCGCTGATGCCGGTTAGGTTTTCGACGGCCTCGAAGCTGACGGCGGCCATCACGGGGTGCTGTTGGAACATCTTCAGTTGGTCCCCCGCCAGTTCATATTCTGATTTGTGACGGAGCTCCTCCGGAAACCCGAAAAGGCCCGTGTCATGAAGAAGCCCTGCTATTTCAAGCTGATCGATGACGTGTTCCGCCAACCCCAGATAAGCCCCCAATTGCCTTGCCAGACTTGCCGCGTGGCGCATGTATTTCCCCATGGCGGGATCGGTGGTCTCGATAAGGGAGAGAACGAATTGAATCGTTTCAAGAAAACTTCTCTCCAGCTTCCGACAGGCCGATTTGAGCTCCCGGTTGCTCATATCCAGGGCTTGTGTTCGCTGCCGAACACGCTTTTCCAGCGTAACGCCCAAATCGTACAACTGCTTGTTCTGCTGCCTTATCAGCGACGTCAGCCTGACATTCTCCCGTTTCAAGGCAACAGCTTCCAGCGCTTTTTCCACCTGGGCGATCAGCACATCATCATCCCAGGGCTTGGTGAAATACCGGTGAATTTCCCCGCGGTTGACGGCCTCCTCAACCGCGCGCAAATCCGAATAGCCCGTCAAGAGGAACCTGATGGAATCCGGCGCTATCTCCTTGGCTTGTTCAAGAAATGCAGCGCCGCTCATCCCGGGCATGCGCTGGTCGGTAATAATCAGCGCGTAGTCGCAAGGTGCCTGCTTCAGGCGCTCCAATCCCTGTTCACCACTGGCGCACATTTCAATATCATGACCGGCGTTTCGCAAGAGGCGATGGAGGGCCTTTGTGATGGACGGCTCATCATCCACCAGCAGAATTCTATGCTTTTCCTTTTCACTCATAAAGCGCTCCTGTGCACCTTATGCCGCTTTTTCTTCCGCGTACCCAGAAACACCGCGAGCAATTCCGGATCAAAGGCCTTGCCGGAAAGCGCGCGCATTACCACAAGCGCCTCCTTTTCGGTCCATGCCGGCTTATACGGCCGGTCATGGGTCAGGGCGTCAAAGACGTCTGCGATGGCCACGATACGCGCGCTGATGGGGATCTTCCCCCCCCCGTACCCATCCGGGTAGCCGGTGCCGTCCCACCGTTCATGATGGCTCCGGGCAATCTGCCTGGCCAGCTGATAAAACACGCTTGTCCCGAGGATACGCTCCCCTGACAAGGTGTGGGTTTTCATAATCTCCCTTTCTTCTGGAGTCAGCGCCCCCCTTTTTTGCAGGATCCGGTCCGGGATGTGTATTTTCCCCACATCATGCATCATGCTCGCAAAACTGATATCCTCCGATTCTTTTTCGGAAAGCCCGGCAGCGATGCAGATATCCTTTGCCAACGCGGCGATGCGACGCACATGGTCACCGGTGGCATCGTCCTTTGCCTCCGCCGCACTGGCCAGCATGAGGATTCCGTTTTCCAACGCCGCCTCCAGGGCACTGGTGCGTTGGGACACCAAGGCCTCCAGATGCTGATTCAACGTATTCAATTCCCGGTTCTGCTGCTGGGTCAGGGTCAACAGCCGCCGGTTTTCGTTTTTCAGCTCATGGTGTTGAAACGCCTTGTCAACGGCGGCTTTCAATGCGTCGTCATCCCATGGTTTGGTAAGATACATAAACACCCCGGAACGGTTGATGGCCGCGACCGCGCTGTTTTTACTCCCCTGCCCCGTCAGTAGAACGCGCACCACGTCCGGCCTGATGCTTTTGATCTTTTCCAGAAAGGAAACGCCGTCCATTTCCGGCATACACAAATCCGACACCACCACGCCGATATCCTGTTTCTCCAGCAATTCGAGGGCCTCTTTCGCACTGAGCGCCGGATAACAGTGGACACCGTCTCTCCGAAACACCCTGCCGATACTCTTTAAAACGCTGGGCTCATCATCGACAATCAGTAAATGCCTGTCTGCCGCGCTCATTCGCCCCCCCCCGGGCCACGTGCCGGCGTTGCAACCGGCGCCGTCATTTCTTCCACCGATGCGGTTTCCGCGGGCAAGGTGATTTGAAATTCCGTCCCCTTTCCGACCTCACTGCGGACCTGGATGGATCCGCCGTGCTTTTTGACGATGCTGTATACCAGATGCAGGCCGAGACCGGTTCCCTTTCCCACCGGTTTCGTTGTGAAAAACGGATCGAAAATCTTCGTCAGATGCTTCGCCGGAATGCCCGCGCCGTTGTCCTTCACGACAAGCTGAATGTTCCCGTTTTCGTACCGCGTCGACACGTCGATCGTGCCGTGATCTTCAATGGCCTGTGAGGCGTTGACCAGCAGGTTCATGATCACCTGGTTCAGCTGCCGGGGAAAACAAAACAGGGGCGGAATATCGTCGTAATGCTTTTTCAGGTCGGCCTTGTACTTTATTTCGTTCCAAACGATGTTCAGCGTGGAGTCAATGCAGGCATTGAGATCCGCGAATTTCTTCTCCTCGTCTTCTGGGTGCGCAAAATCCTTCAGGTCCATCACAATTTTCTTGATACGGTCCATGCCCTCCCTGGATTCGCGTATCAGGTCGAGAATGTCCTCCTGCAGAAATTCCAGATCGATTTCCTTTTCAACTTTCCGAATCGCCGAAAGACGCCGCGCCTCATCCTCCACGGCGTTCCGGCGGCCTTCAACAAGGGACGCCAATTCGCGGTAAGAGAAAAGCAGCTCCAGCATATTGCCCACATACCCCGTTAAGGTCTTGAGGTTGCTGCTCACAAACCCGGTCGGGTTGTTGATCTCATGGGCGACACCCGCAGCCAGTTGACCGATGGACGCCATTTTTTCGGATTGCAGGATGTGCGCTTGGCTGTCCCGAAGCCGGTGCAAGGCATCTTCCAGCTTCTCGTTTTTCGACCTGATCTGCGTGACCGCCGCCCTCAACTTGTCGTTGAGTCGCCTAATTTGCACAGCGCTTTTGCGCTCTTCGGTCACATCCCGAATGACCAGGGCCACCTGAAAAACGCCCCCCTCTTCATCGGCAACGGGAATACATTGGACATCCTTTTCAAACACACGCCCATTTTCTTCCCGCTGCTCATAAAAAAAGCGCCGGGGGCGGCCGTCCGCCAGCACGTCGTTTATCCGGGCCACCGTCTCGGGCGACAGCAACCGCCCATCGGCATGCCGGGCCGGCTGCCCGACCAACTCTCTGAAAACAAGGTTGCGGTTGCGGACAAACAGTTTGTTCACAGTGACGGTATTGAACGCCCTGTCCAGCACCAGAATCTCCTCGGACAGGGAGTCAAACACCGATTTGAGCTTGTTTCTGCTTTCCGTCAGCACCCTGGCCAGCCGGGCGTGCCCTTCCTCAAGGTTGAGAATGCGCTCCCCGGTCTTCACCCGCATGAAAAGCTCGTCGTTGTTGAACGGTTTTGATATATAGTCGTCGGCCCCCGCGGCAAAGGCTTCCTGCAGATTTTCGGCATCGGATTTCGCCGTCAGCAAAATGAAGTAACAATACCCGGGAGCGCCCCCTTCCCGGATCCGCCGGCACAGTGTGATGCCGTCCATCCGGGGCATCTCCAAATCGGAAACGATGAAACGCGCATCCCCCCGCCGGTATACCCGCCAGGCTTCCTGACCGTTTTCACAGGAAACCACCTGGTACCCGAGCTTCTCAAGAGACCGCCCCAGCATCTTCCTGGAGACCGGTTCATCCTCTGCGACGATAATCTTCATGCCCCAAACCTTCCGGACCATCCGGTTGTGCCGTCCGGAGCCGGCGCCGCAAACGTTCCCCGAAAAGGGTCATCTGCGTTGCCAGCCGCGCAAGCTCTTCCACCGCCGCCGCGGCATGCCGCATATCGTGCGCCTTTCCCATCCGGCCGATGACGGCCGCCTGGCGCACCAACGGCTGCGCGCTCAAGTTCAGGGCGGCGCCCTTCAACTCGTGTGCCGCGCGGGCCATCTGCGCATGGTCGCCCCTGTCGACGGCGTCCCTGATTCTTTCCAGGCAGGAAGCCGCCGATACGCCGAAATCATCCAGCATTTCCAATAAAAACGCCGCGTCCCCCATCACGCGGGCCAGGGCGTCGTCCAAGTCCATGGGCGCGTTTCCCGCTGTTCCAAAAATATCAGGCAGTTGCTGTTCATGACGCCCGGCCATATCCTTTTCCCTCCCAATTATCGGTCTTTCAGATCAATCCAAGGCGGTCAGCAACCGTCCTCGAACAGGTACCGCAAGTCCTTCAATGCGCGGTCCAGCACATGGGGCACCGACTTGGTGAACATGTCCAGCAGCACCAGGGCGTTCACGGATGCGTCGGAAACCGTTGCGACCCGCAAACGATTGGCCACCGAAAGGTTGACCGTGTGAATATTGTCATAAATCCGCCGAAGTCCGTCCAACCCGCAACCCGTTTCCCCCGGCGGCCTTGAAAAAAACCGTGACAGCAAATACGTGGCGGCGGCCCGGTATACGGTCTCCTCTTCCGTGGCCAGGGGCAGATGAAATCGGGCCATGGGTTTGAAAAATTTCGTATGCGGGCACCCGCTCACCGCCATGATCAGTCCCATCAACGCGCTCAAGCCGCGTTGCACCGTTGTGGTCTGAAGTATCCGGCGCGTGTCTGTGATGACTTCCAGTTGAACCGCATCATGGGAAAAGATTTTTTCAAACCTGTCGACAACCGGAACCAGGGCGTACATCAACGGGCAATAGGCCTGCGTGGCGACCTGAAGGGAGCAAATGGGGCACTGGCAGAAATCAAGGCGCGCCCATGGAGGCGGCGATGCATCACCGGGCCGGGCGACCAGTTCCAGCCGACGGCCGTCAATTTCCAACCGGAAACGTTCATCGGCGCCGGCGGGCAGCCTGAAAACGTACTCGATTACGATGGTGCGCATTCTGTATCTCCAGAAGAAAGGTGCTTCGCGATCATTCCGAAAAAACAGTCCGGGTTGATGGGCTTGACCATGCAATCATTCATACCGCGGTCGAGACAATCCCGGCGATCGTCCTGCCCGGCATGGGCCGTCATGGCAATAATGGGCACATGCGGATTCCTCACGCCGCTCGTAGGGTCCCGGATAATGCCGGTGGCTTGCAGACCGTCCATTTCCGGCATCTGCACATCCATCAGCACCAGATCGTAATCGATGGTTTTCAGAGCGCTGACGGCCTCCCGTCCATTTGCAACGGCGTCTGCACGGTAGCCGCCTTTTTCCAGGAGACGCAAGGCCAGTTTCTGATTGACGATATTGTCTTCCGCCAGCAAGATCCGGTACCGGCCGCAACGCCCCACAGGCAACGAGTGTCGGGTGACAAGCGGTTTGTTCTCCGCCCCTGCTTTTTCAGCACCGCCGAGCATCATCAGCAACCCGTCAAAAAGCTGGGAGCGACGGATCGGCTTCAGCAGGTATGCGTCGAAGCCGATCTCCCGCATAAGCGCGCCGTCCCCCCGAAGGCCCCGTGAGGTCAACATCATCATCAAGGTATCCTTGAGCAGGGGGTCCGCCTTTACTGCCCTGCCCAACGCGACACCGTCCATGCCCGGCATCTGCATGTCCGAAATGAGCACGTCGAAGGGCGCCCCGACGCGTGCGACCGCCCGCAGCAGCTTGAGAGCGGTCTCCGCGGTTTCTGCAGTTTCGTATTGATAGCCCCATGCCGCCAGATAGGCGCTCATTATTTTGAGATTGGTGCGGTTGTCGTCCACCACCATGATTCGCTTGTTCATCAGCCCGTCGGGAAGCAGCGTCTCCTCTTCCTGGGCTTCCGGTTGTTTCTCGAAAACGGCGGTGAACCAGAACGTCGCGCCCTCCCCTTCCCTGCTTTCGACACCGATCCGGCCCCCCAACAGTTCCACCAATTGCTTGGAAATGGCCAGCCCCAGGCCTGTTCCGCCGTATTGCCGCGTGGTGCCGGCATCCGCCTGGTGAAAAGATTGAAAGAGCTGTTTCTGGTTCGTCTCGGAAATACCGATCCCGGTATCCCTGACCGAAAAACGAAGCGTTGCATGGGTCCGGTTGTTCGATGCCAGGGAGATGTCCAAAAACACCTCCCCGGCCTTTGTGAATTTCACCGCATTTCCCGTCAGATTGACAAGAATCTGCCGCAACCGGCCGGGGTCCCCTTTCAGATATACCGGCACTTGCGGCTGTATCCGGTAGGCGAACTCCACCCCCTTTCCATGGGCCGCCATCGCCGGCAGTTCCACCATCTCCTCGATGGCGTTTCTGAGGTTGAAGTCAAGGACCTCCAACGCCATCTTCCCGGCTTCCAGCTTGGAAAAGTCCAGGATATCGTTGATGATCGACAGCAGTGAGTCGGCACTGCGCCGAATGGTCTCCAGGTAATCCCGCTGTTCTGCATCCAGGTAAGTATCCAGCATCAAGCCGGTCATGCCGATGATGCCGTTCATGGGCGTGCGGATCTCGTGGCTCATATTGGCCAAAAACTCCCCCTTTGCCCGATTGGCGGCTTCGGCGGCCGCCATGGCCTTTTTGAGCTTTATTTCGTTCTCCTTTCGCTCGGAAATGTCCCGAACAAGCCCCAACATCAAATCCCTTCCCTCGGAATGAAAAAGAGACAACCGGATTTCCACCGGAAAGGTGCCGCCGTTTTTGCGCCGATGAACGCCTTCGAAGGTCTGGGCATCACCTTTTTTCAGTTGTTCCAACGACCATTGCTGTCTGCCGTCACGGTAGACGTCGTCGATGTTGCGGAGGTTCATCCCCAGCATCTCTTCCCTGGTGTAGCCGAGACTTTCACAGGCATGCCGGTTCACGTCGATGATATCGCCCCTTGTATCGTGAAGAAGAAAGGTGTCCTTGGACTGTTCCACCAACAGGCGAAATCGTGTTTCACCCTGCTTGATTTTCTCTTCACATTTTCTCCTGGCGGAAATATCCCGGAAGAAGACGGCGACGACCTTTCGCCCCTGATAGGAGATCATGCCGGCCGTCATCTCCGCATGAACCGTGCGCCCCCCGCCCGCCAGCAGCGTCATCTCAACCCGGTCAACCGGAAGATTCCGGCGAAGGGTTTCATAAAGGGCTTCCATGCCGCTTCCGGCATGAGAAGCTGCGGGAACGATATCGGCGATGCTTTTTCCGATCATGGTCCACGGCGCATCACTGCCGGTCATCCGGGCGTATGCCGGATTCACATAGACACTTCTCCCCGCCCTCAGGAGAACGACCCCCTCGGGCGCCATGTCCAGAACCGCCCGGTATGGAAAGTCGTTTTCAACCGGCGGGGCAGATCCCGTTGCCATGTTTGCCTCCATGCAAAAAGCCCGCGTTGTGATCACGGCACCAGGTTCAGTTTTCTCATCTCCGCGATCAATTTATCCTTTTTGATGGGCTTTACGATATAGGAGGTCGCGCCCCCCTGGTAATAAGATTCCACAACGGTCTTGGGATCTCCCAGGGCGGTGACCATGATCACTTTCACCTCCTGGGATCCCCGCACGCCGTAGTTGTTTTCCATGGCGCGAATCCGGGCCAGCGCCTCATGGCCGTCGACATTCGGCATCATGATGTCCATCAGGATCAGATCATAGGGTGCATGCGCCTCCCAGGCCAGACGAAAGGCCCGGGCGGCCTCTTCGCCATCGACGGCGATATCGCAATCCCCATAGGCCACCAGAAATTTGGCCAGAATCTTGCGGGTGACCAGGTCATCTTCCACGATCAGAATGCGCATCTCTTCTCCTTTTGTCTAAGGCACGCCGGGCATCTGCCGGCGGCCGCCGTTAAGCGTCCGGCGCCGGCAACCCCAACGTCGCACGGAGGCGCTGCAGCTGGCGGCCGGCCTGCGCCCAATCTTCCTTTCGGACCATCATCTGCAGCCGGAAAATATCGTCCATTATCTGCTCCGAGCCGCTTGCAACCCCCGTTTTCTTCATCCGGAAAAGGGCCGCGTCCGCCTGCTCCGGCGACTTGCCGACAATGGCCGCGGAAACGGCCGCAAAGAGTTGCGCGGACGACGCCGCAACCGACTGCGGTGCCACGGGGGGCTCGTTTCCTGGCACGGATGCCGGATCTGTTTCTTCCATCGACAAATCGATCACCACACCGCTTTTTCCGGTGGGCGCCGGGGGTGAATTCGAGGCCGCCACGTCCAGAACCCGGGCCACCCCGGCCTTGAGCCTTTCAAGGTTAAACGGCTTGGCGATATGCCCCGCCATGCCGGCGGCCTTGCACCGGGACAGCACGTCGGGAAAAACGTGACCTGTCAAAGCGGCAATGAGCGGCGTGGCCCGCCCCTCCTTCGCCGACCGGCTGCGAATCGTTTCCGTGACCTCATAGCCGCTCATATCGGGCAGCTCCAGGTCCATCAGCACCAGGTCGAAAGCCCCCTTGAAAAAGAGGTCAACGGCCTCCCCGCCGGTTGCCGCCGTGGTCACCCGGTAACCGATGCGCTGGAGAATATTCTGCGCCACCTCCCGGCTGGTGCGGTTGTCTTCCACCAGCAGCACCGCCGCCCCCCTGTCATCCCGGCCCACCTTGGCCGCGACTTTCCCCGCAACGGCAGGCGCCCGTTCATCGGCGGCACCGGAGGGCGCCATCAGCTGCCCCGCTCCCAGCCGCACCGTGAAGTAAAAAACACTGCCTTTTCCGGGCACGCTCTCGGCCCAGATGCGTCCACCCATCAAGGTCACCAGCCGGTGGCAGATGCTGAGCCCGAGCCCCATGCCGCCGTGTTTCCGGGTAAAGGAACCATCCGCCTGCCGGAAGGCGTTGAAGATTTCCCTTAACTTTTCACGATCAATCCCCACACCGGTGTCCCGCACGCTGAATTGCAACATGCTTCCGTTTTCAGTCGCCTCCAGCACCGCCACCGATACCGTCACCGAACCCGCATCGGTCAGCTTCACGGCATTGTCGACAAGATTGGTCAGCACCTGCTGCAGCCGCATGGGATCACCGCTCAACAGGTTCGGCACCCGGGGGGATATGGTGCATTGCAGCACGACTCCCTTTTTCTGGGCAACGGCGGCAAAGGGCTCGATGGACTCCGTCACCACTTCCGTCACCTCCAGCGGTACCGACTGCACATCGATTTCACCTGTTTCCAGGAGAGAATAATCCAGAATGTTGTTGATGTTGCGCAGCAGCAATTCCGCCGAAGCCATGGCGGTCGTCATGTATTCCCGCTGTTCGGGTGCAAGGGGCGTGTCCAGGGCCAGGCTCAGCATGCCCATCACCCCGTTCATGGGGGTCCGCAGCTCATGACTCATGGCGGCCAAAAACTGGCTTTTGACACGGTTCGCGCTTTCGGCCTCCTCCTTGGCGCGCCGGAGGGCCTCCATGGCGGTTCTCTGACGATGCAACAGGTCGCGCTCACGGAGAATGCGCTTGATGCGGATCAAAAGCTCGTCGGTGCGCACGGGTTTGTTGATGAAATCCGCAGCGCCGGCGGAGATGATCTCTTCATATGCGTAGGCCTCCGCATAACCGCTCATCACCAATACGTCGGTATCCAGCGCGGCGGTCACCCGGCGGGTAAGCTCGACACCGTTGATATCCGGCATGTGGATATCGGTAATCAGCAGATCATAGGACCCCTCGGTGACCAGCCGGAAGGCATCGCCGCCGCTGTCCGTGATGTCGCAATCAAAACCGGCATCCGTGAGCAATATTTCCAGCATGTGCAACATGGCCATCTCGTCGTCCACCACCAGCACGCGGGTCCGTGATTGACTTTTCATTTTGTCTCCGATCATGGGCGTCACCTGCTGACGGTTCATGGACCGCCGGTTTTGCGATAAACAGTGGGATGCGCCTGCACCAACGGCACCTGCAATCCCTGCAATGTTTCGGAATGGCCGACGAACAGGTATCCACCGGGCACAAGATGCCGGCAAAGACGGTTGATCACCTTTTCCTGGGTGGGCCGGTCGAAGTAAATCAATACGTTGCGGCAGAAAATCGTTTGGACATCATGTTCCAGCCCGAAGACGTCCGCCATGAAGTTGAGCCGCGCGAACCGCACCTTTTTCCGCAACTCCGGAACAATGCGCACAACCGGCCGGCTGCGGTCCTTGCTCCGCAGCAGATATTTTTTCCGCAGATCCATCGGCACCGGACGCACCATCTCGGCATCGTAGATGCCGGCAACCGCCTCTTCCAACACCCGGGAGGAAATATCCGTGGCCAGGATGGAAAACCGAAACCGCGGCATGTGAGCTGCAAACGCGTCAAGCACCATGGCCAGGGTGTAGGGTTCCGCTCCCGTTGAGCAGCCCGCGCTCCAAAACCGGAACAGGGACGGCGACAAACGGCTGCGGATCATCTCCGGCAACGCCGTCTCGACCAGATATTGAAAATGCTTCGGCTCCCTGAAAAAATCGGTCTTGTTGGTGGTGACGGCATCGATCATATGGCATAATTCTTTTTCCCGTCCCGGCCCGTCGAGCACATAATCGCAATAGTCCTCATAGGAACTCATCCCCAGCAGGCGAAGCCGTTTCTGGAGGCGGCTTTGCAGCATGGTCTTCTTCACGTCGGGCATCTTGATGCCCAGATGCACGGTGACAAAATCCCGAAACCTGCAAAACGTCTGTTGGTCCATGCCGCCGCCGTTTCCGGAAGACGCCCGCCGGAGGCTTCGCACCTCCGCTTGATTATCTGTCATGCGGATGCCCCATCCACCGCGGCCACTTCGCTGGAACCGTTTTCCGCCCGACTGTCCCGTGCAGACCCGGAGCAGCGCGGGTTCACGCTCCTCTCGCCGCAGTCCATGAGGCGCGCCACATCCAGTATCAGGGCGACGGTGCCATCGCCCAAAATGGTGCCTCCGGAAATACCGTCTATATTCCGGTAACAGCTGCCAAGGGATTTGATAACGGTCTGATGCTGGCCGATGATGGCGTCCACACCGAAGCCCACCCGCTGCCCACCTGATTCGGCCACCACGATCCGCTCCTTTACGGACCGGGGCTGCGCCATTCCGAAAAAACGGCGCAAACTCAAATAGGGAACCACGCCGCCCCGGATATTCATCATGTTGCGTCTGCGCACCAGGGCCATTTCCTCCCGGGGAAGCTCCACGCACTCCTCCACCGCCGCCAGGGGAAAAACAAAATAGCCGTCGTCGATGCGCACCATGAACCCGTCGATGATGGCAAGGGTCAAAGGCAGCTTCAGCACAATGGTGGTGCCCTGCCCCGGTGCGCTGCCGATATCGATGCCGCCCCGCAGATTTTCGATGCTCTTCTTCACGACATCCATCCCTACCCCGCGGCCCGAAACACCGGTAACGGTTTGCGCGGTGGAAAACCCCGGGGCGAAAATCAGATGAAAGATTTCTTCCCTGCCAAGATCCGCATCCGCGGCGATGATCCCCTTTTCCACCGCCTTATTCCGGATAACGGCGGCATCCAGACCGGCGCCGTCGTCTTCGATGCGAATTTCCACGTTGGCCCCCACATGAGCGGCCACAAGCCGCACCGTGCCCTGGGCGCTCTTGCCGGCCCGGGTGCGTACCGCCGGGGATTCAATGCCGTGGTCAATGCTGTTGCGGATGATATGCACCAGCGGATCGTTCAACTGTTCGATCACGGTTTTGTCCAGTTCGGTTTCCCCCCCTTCGGTCACCAGGGCCACATCCTTGCCCAGGCTATCGGACAGATCCCGCACCAGGCGCTTGAATTTACTGAAGGTGCTGCCGATGGGCCGCATGCGGATGCCCATGGTATTGTCCCGCAGCTCCGCCACAAGCCGCTCGACCTCCTCTGCAATCAGCAGCATGTCTCCGTCCCGGACCACATCGGCCCGCTGGCTGAGCCGGGCCTGAACGGTGACCAGCTCTCCCACCAGGTCCACCAGGGCATCGAGTTTCCCGGCGTCCACCCGCAAGGTGGCGGTGGCCGCGGTTTCCTGTCGTTTCTGCTGCATTTTCCGAATGTGGGCCTGCTCCACCAGGGCAGAAGCCACGGAATCGGCGGAAACAATGCCGGATTCCGCCAACAGTTCACCGATGCGTTTCTGCCCCTTGAGGGTTCGCTCCACATCCTGGGGGGAAAGGTCCCCGCGCTCCACCAGGATTTCCCCCAGCTTCTTGACGGCCATCGTATCCGCTTCACCGTCTTCCCGGTAGATTTCCTGCACCGTCACCCGGCAGGAGTCGTCCACAAAAACGAACACATCATCAATGGCCTCCCGGCCCTTGTCCGTGGTCAGAACGATGTCCCAAAACACATAGCAGTCCGCGGCGCAGAACCTGTCAAGAACCGGCACCGGACCGGTGTTGGCCATGATATGGCATTCCCCCAAGGCGGATAGTTCATCGAGCAGAAGAATCGGATTGGTGCCGTATTGAAAAATCTCCCGGGACGGCTGGAAACGGATGCGATAGGTCACCAGCCGCTGCTGCGTCTGCGCATCATCCGGCGGGTCATCGGACCGCGGTCTCGGCTGCCCGGCAGGATCCGTGGCGCTGGGCAGCAATGCCTGAAAGGACGCCACGATGGTCTCCACCTTTTCGGCATCCACGGTATCATCGGCTTCCGAAGCATTCAGCATCTCAGAAATCAGATCCCGGGCCGCCAGGGACAAATCGATCAAATCCTTGGTCACCGGCAGGTTGCCGTCCCGCACCAGATCGTATACCGTTTCCACCTCGTGGGTGAATGCGGCGATATCATCAAAGCCGAACATGGCGCCCGAGCCCTTGATCGTGTGCATCACCCGGAACACACGCCCGATCAGGTCTTCGTTGTCTGGAATTTCTTCCAGCTCCAGCAACGCGTTTTCCAATTCTCCCAACAGTTCAAAAGCCTCTTCCCTATATGCGCGCTGCTGCTGAATCATTTGATTGTCCGTCATACAAAACCCCCGCGTTAGGCATTCCCTGCAGATGTTCGACTATCCCAACACCTTTTTCACCACCGACAGCAATTGATCGGGCTTGAAGGGCTTGACGATCCAGCCGGTGGCACCGGCAGCGCGACCGGCCTGTTTTTTGTCCGCCTGGGATTCCGTGGTCAGCATGACGATGGGAACAAAGCGATAGGCGGAATCAGATCGCAGCTTTCGAATCAATGTGATGCCGTCCATTTGGGGCATGTTCAAGTCCGTCAGCACCATCTGCACCTTGGTGCCCGCGGCCTTGTTCAGGGCATCGACACCGTCAATGGCCTCGATCACCTCATAACCCGCCCCCTTGAGCGTAAAGGCCACCATCTGCCGCACGCTGGCGGAATCGTCCACCGTCATGATGCACGCCGCCTTCATGTCGCCTCCGTCCGGTACAAACACTTGCCGTCCACGCTGAAAGAGCAGGCGCGGTCCCTGACAAATCCGGCACGTCTGGCCGTTTCTCGAAAGACGTCGGCGCCTTCCTCTTTAATCCACACCTGCTTATTCTGAGCGGCGGCCGTGCGGTGCAGGGCGCACATCATTTGCAGGCAGGACAGATCAAGGGCGGACACGTTCCGAAAACATATCTCCACCACAGTATGTTCGGCCAAAGCCGCCCCGAGGGCGGCGGCGGTTTCGTCCGCCCTGCTAACGGTCAGCTCACCGGACAATTCCAATTGCACGGTCGTTTCCATCGCTTTTCCTCCCGAATTATATTTTATTGGCCAATCAAAGGCCGGTTTTGACCGGATGATACCGGTCCGGCGCGATCATCTTGTCCAACACCGCCGCCAGATCCCCGAACCCGTCGCCGCAATAGCTGATAAACCGCGGCAGAAGGGTCAACCCGGCGGAACGGGTCTCCTTGCGGTTGTCGGGCAGGATCAGCAGCAGGCGTTTGTCTTCCAGATGCGCCTTGAGCCGCTGCAACTGTGACAACCGCTCCGGGGTATCCGCCAACACCACATAAATGGTCTGTTCACCGGCACGAACCGGATGTTTCAACCGCTCCCGCAGGCTGTCCACCCCCGATACCGATTTCCGGGGGATCCCCGGGAACCGGCGGGAAACCGCCTCCCGCAGCGCGTAACCGGGGGCGCCGGAACCGTGGTGGATGAAGAGAACCAATTCAATCATGTCCAACCACTCCGTAGGATTCTGATACAATGAGAGGGTCCCCGCCTCCCCAAAGGGTGCCGGCCCCCGGGTATGGATCAAACAAATCCCGTGCCACTTTCCGATGAATTATTTATTGTAAATATTACGAACACTTAAACAAAGTGATCGCCGTTTAAAAAAATATCCCGATCCGCACCGGGCAGCCTGGAGTTCCTCTTTTTTTCCATCTTTTAAGGATGTTTGATTGTTTTCGGTTTTTTTCAGAAAAATCGGACGGTCAGAAAAAAATGACAGGTGTTTCCGACATTGCCGGCCATTGACCAATGCCGGAGGCAGACCGGCTGCGCTCAGTTACGCATCTGGTATTTCCGGAGCAGCTCGTAGAGGTGCCCCCGGGAGAGCCCTGAAATGCGGCAGGCTTCAACCAGATCCCCCCGGGTGGCCTTGAAAAGTGTCGCGATGTATTGCCGGCGTTCAGCGTCAAGATGCCTTTTGAGAGGCAGCAGCCGCGACTGTGCCGTCTGCGCCGAAAACGGTGTGGACGGGCCCACGGGCATATCCGTGTCCCGCACCTTCAGACGTGCGACATGGGTACGCAGCGGCATCGGCAGGTGCCTTAAAAACAACTCCGGCTCCCGGGATGCTTCGGCCAGCACCCCGTCGATGGTGTTGAACAGCTCCCGCACGTTCCCCGGCCAGGGGTATTTCTGAAGCGCCTCTATAAAATCCGGCGACATCCGGTGGGGGCCGCCCCCGAACAGACGGCAGTGGCGCTTGATCTGGTAGCCCGCCAGGTCCGGCACGTCTTCGAGACGCTGCCGGAGGGGCGGCAACGTGATGGTCATGGAACGTACCCGGTAATACAGGTCCCGTCGAAAATCACCGGCTTCCGCCATGGCTGACAGATCCCGATGGGTGGCGCACACCAGCCGAAAATCGCTGTCCACTTCCCGGCCCGCCCCCAACGGACGAAACCGTTTTTCCTGCAAGACCCTCAGAAATTTCTTCTGCACCTCACCGGGCAGCTCCCCCACTTCGTCCAGAAACAGCGTTCCTTTGTGGGCCTGTTCGATGAGCCCGATACGATCGGCATCCGCACTGGTGAAAGCCCCCTTCTTGTGCCCGAAGAGCATGCTCTCCACCAGGTGGCCGGGAAGGGCCGCACAGTCCACAACCACCAAATCCCCGGCAGCCCGGGCGCTGTTGTCATGAATGGCCCGGGCGAACACCTCTTTTCCGGTTCCGGTTTCCCCCATAATCAGCACCGGCCCGTCACTGGCGGCGGCCTGGGCCGCCTGGGCAAGGCAGGCCGAAATTAGGGGGCCGCCCCCCACGATGCCGTCCCGGTGATGCAAAACGCCCCTGGGGATCGCCCGTTTCTGGCGCCGGTACTGGACCGCGCGGGTCAGGGAGAGCTTGAGGTTCTGAAAAGAGGTATCCTTTGGAATATAATCCCATGCCTGGTTCTTGATGGCCGTCTCGGCCCCGTCCTCATCCCCATAACCCGTAATGATAATAATTTCAGGTGGAAAAGACACCTCCTGCAAGCGCGGAATCATATCGAGGCCGCAACCATCGGGCAGGTGAACATCCAGAAAAACAATATCGAAAGCTGTGGTACGGGCGGTTTTCACACCCCGGGCCAGGGTGGTCTCGTACCGGGCATGCATGCCCATCCTGCCGACGATGCGCACCAGTGTACGACAAAACTCTTCGTTGTCGTCGATGATGAGTATCCGTTCCCCGCCCGTTCCGGGCAAGGAGCCCTCCTGAGGCAGTGCTTGGTCTTGGAATTCCGGCATGTACAGCCCCGATCGAAATTGGATATTATCGTTGAAACAAGAACAAGATGACGCTACAAAGCGAATTATAGCAAAAACCTTGTCCATACAAAAGGATTCGAACCGAAACCGCCGGAAATACAACAGGTTCACATGCGGAAAACAGTGCATATCACCGTCGATCCCGATTTCATCCACGACCATGACCGGATCCGTACCCTTGTGGAAGAATCCGCCCCCGGCCCCTTCGCAGCGTTTGAAATCGTCCGCCGTTCGGTGGACGCCCGGAGCAAACGCCCCCGCTATCTTCTGCAAGTGATGCTGGACCCTCCCCAGCGGCCGCATCCGGCGTCCGCCGGCGGCATACGACCGACGCTTCGCTCCGGACCCGGTGTGGTGGTGGTGGGAGCCGGCCCGGCAGGCTATTTTGCCGCCCTGGCGCTGCTGAAACGGGGCATCCGTCCCACCATCCTGGAACGCGGTGGACCCGTTGCCCAGCGGCGCAAGGATATCGCCGCCATGCTGCGCAGCGGCCGTGTGGACCCGGTTTCCAATTACTGCTTCGGAGAGGGAGGTGCCGGTGCCTATTCGGACGGCAAGCTCTACACCCGCGCCACCAAGCGCGGCGACGTTTCCGAAATCCTCGATCTTTTTATCGCCCACGGTGCCCCGGAGGATATCCGGGTGGATGCGCATCCCCATATCGGATCAAACCGCCTGCCCCGGATCATCGCGGCCATGCGCCAAACCATCCTCGAAGCCGGCGGGGCAATATATTTCCACAACCGCGCAACCGATTTCATTATCCGCCGCGACCGTGTCCATGCGGTGGTAACGGAAACCGGCGACGTGTTTGAAGCCGAGGCCGTCATCCTGGCCACGGGCCATTCGGCCCGGGACATTTACAACCTGCTGCGGACCAAGGGAGTCACCCTGGCGCCCAAACCCTTTGCGGTGGGCGTGCGGCTGGAGCACCCCCAAGAGCTGATCGATCAGCTCCTGTACCACCAGGCGCCCCGGCACGAGAATCTTCCGGCAGCCGCCTATCGGTTTGCAGAGCAGGTGGCGGACCGGGGCGTTTACTCTTTTTGCATGTGCCCGGGCGGGTTGGTGGTGCCGGCCGCCACCGGCCCCGGGGAAGTGGTGGTGAACGGCATGAGCAACGCGGCCCGCAACAGCCCCTTCGCCAACGCAGGCATCGTGGTGGAGGTGCGCCCGGAAGATATCGGCCCGCTTGCCGCCCGAAACGCCCTCGATACGCTCGCCTACCAACAGGCGTTGGAAGCCCGTGCTTTCGCATACGGCGGCGCAAATGGGCAGACAGCGCCGGCCCAACGGCTGACGGATTTTCTTTCCGGCACGCTGTCGGACACCCTTCCCCCGTCTTCCTATATTCCAGGCCTGCAACCGGCCCGCGTCGACACCCTGCTGCCCGAAGACATCACCCGGCGGCTCCGGGCGGGACTGACCGCCTTCGGCAAGAAGCGCCGGGGGTTTTTAACCCGGGAAGCCCTGGTTCTGGCGGTGGAATCCCGCACCAGCGCGCCGGTCCGGATACCCCGGGATCCCGCCAGCCTCCTGCACCCCGAACTTGGCGGACTCTATCCCTGCGGCGAGGGCGCCGGATACGCCGGGGGCATCGTTTCCTCGGCCATGGACGGCCTTCGGGTGGCACGGAAAATAGCGGAGGATATATTCCCATGACCGACATTGCCTTGCATATCCAAAAACTCCTGGAAGCCGGCATCCCCGTTGCCTTGGCCACTGTTCTTTCCCACAGCGGCTCGACGCCCCGGGGCGCCGGCACCAAAATGCTCATCCGGCCCGACGGCAGTATCATCGGCACCATCGGCGGGGGCAGCGTGGAGGCGGAAGTGATCAGGAACGCCGGCCGGGTTTTGGAAACGGGACGGGCCGTTGCACAACGTTTCGACTTCAGTACCACCGACCTGGCAAGCAGCCTGGGCATGGTCTGCGGAGGGAAGATGCGCGTGCTCATCGAACCCATTCCGGCTGATCGGCAGAACATCTTGCTTTTTCAACAGCTTGCCGCCTGCATCCGAAGCGGCGCAACGGGCCTCTTGGGAAGGCTTTTCACGCCCGGCCGGGACGGGACAGGCCGCGTGACGCGGTTCATCGTCTCGACGGAGACCTCTGTTTCGGCCATTTCTTCCCGCCACCAACCCCTCATAACCACGCTCGAAAAGGACGCGCTGTCCCGCCGGGCCCCCTCCATGGCGGACCTGGAAGAGGGGCAATTGATTCTCGACCCCTTTTTCTCGGCCGCCTGCGTTTACCTGTTCGGTGCCGGCCACGTGTCCCGGGCCGCAGCAACAGTACTGCACCTGGTGGATTTTAAAACCGTGGTCATCGACGACCGCCGCGCTTTCGCCAACCGGACATTTTTTCCCCAGGCCGACGACATCATCGTACCGGAAAGTTTCGACACCGCCTTTTCCGATCTGTGCATCGATGCGCGCAGCCTGATTGTCATCATCACCCGGGGCATGCCCACGACCAAACAGTTCTTGAACAGGCCCTCGGCACCAATGCCGGGTATATCGGGATGATCGGCAGTCGCAAAAAACGCAACACCATCTATGAAAACCTAATGAAAAAAGGCATTCCCCGGGAGGACCTGGCCCGGGTCCGCTCCCCCATCGGCACGGCCATCGGCGCCCAGACCCCCGAAGAAATCGCCGTCAGCATCGCGGCTCAACTGATTGCGCACCGGGCGGAGACCGCCCGATGACGCAGCAGGGTATTTCAGCCATCCTTCCGGCCGGCGGCGCATCCCGCCGCATGGGGCGCTCCAAACCCCTCCTCAAACTGGGCCCGCACACCGTTCTGGAACGCACCGTGCTGATGCTGCATACGGCGGGCATAACGGATATCCGGGTGGTGACAGGTTATGCGGCCGAACAGATCCGTGCGCGGCATCCGAACCTTCCGGTCACCTGGGTGCACAACCCGGCGCCGGAAGACGGCATGTTCGCGTCCATCCAGAAAGGAACCGCCGACCTCCCGACGCAATGTGAGGGCTTTTTGCTTCTGCCGGCGGACATCCCCCTCGTGCGCCCGTCCACGATAGCGGCGCTGCTGTCCGCATGGAGCGCCGCGAACGGAGATGCCGCGGTGCTGTACCCCACCTTCCGTGCCCGGCGCGGGCACCCGCCCCTGATTTCCACACGGCTGCGCGACCGCATCCTCGCCCCCCCGCAGCCCGGGGGACTTAGGGCCCTTCTGGAGCGGCATGCCGCGTCCGCCCGGGAGGTACCGGTCTTCGACCGGTTCATTCTCGAAGACATGGACACCCCCTCGGCGTATGAACACCTGGAGCGACATCTGGCCGCGTATGATCTTCCCACCGCCGAGGAATGCGAGGCCCTGTTGGAAGACCCGCGCATGTTCACCGAAACCACCGCCGCCCATTGCCGCCGGGTGGCACAGGTTGCCGAAATGCTGGCGGCACCGGTGGCCGATGGCATTCCGGGTTTCAATCCGGCGCGCCTGCGGGCCGGCGCGCTTTTGCATGACATCGCCAAGGGACAGCCCCGCCATGCCCGGGCCGGTGCCGCACTGCTGGCGGGGTTTGGTTTCAGCGGCCTGCACGATATCGTCT
Source organism: Desulfobacterales bacterium (assembly GCA_963678885.2). Classification (GTDB taxonomy): domain Bacteria; phylum Desulfobacterota; class Desulfobacteria; order Desulfobacterales; family JAFDDL01. Next base: position 157,984 of record CAXXFG010000001.1, read on the forward strand.
CCCGACACATGGACCTGACTGATGAGAGCGGCACGCCGGCGCTGTCCGAAGCAGCCCTGGTATACCTCGCGGACAAGCTGGTGCAAAACGATCAATTGGTGTTGCTGCACAAACGCTTTGAAGAGAAGCTGGCCCGCTACGGCCATGATCCCGGAGCGCGCGATGCCGTGCGCCGACGAAAGGAACACGCCCTTGGTGTAGCGCGGCAGATCGAAGCGGCCGCGGGATGCTCCTTGGAACAATTGCTGCGCGCCGTTTCAGGGCAGACATCATGACCATTTACCTGCTGCGCCACGGGCACATCGTCTCGGATCCGGTCAAACGCTTCATCGGGCAACAGGACCTGCCCCTCAGCGCCCAGGGGGTGGCACAGGCCCATCGGTGGCGCAAGGCGCTGTCCTCGGTCCGCTTCGATGCCGTCTTTGCAAGCGACCTTGCGCGCAGCCGGGAAACGGCGTGCATCATCACCGGCAACAAAGAGGCGGCCGTCTCTGTTCTGCCGGCCTTCCGGGAAATTTCCCTGGGAAGTCTCGAAGGCCGTTCCATGGAGGAGGTGCAACGCCGGCAACCGGACCTGTGGCATGCCCGGGGCAAAGACCTGGTCGGCTTTCGCCCCACGGGCGGAGAATCCTTCTCGGATCTTTCCCGGCGGGTTCTTCCCGCCTTTGATGCCATCGTCCGCGCCTATCCGGAAAACCGGCATGTCCTCATATCGGCGCACGCCGGGGTCAACAGGGTCATTCTCTGCCATGTGCTGGGCATGCCCATGGCAAACCTGTTCCGCATCGCCCAGGATCACGGGTGCATGAACACCCTGGCGATCCGCTCCGACGGGGTGCGCGTTCTGGGCCTTAATCTGCACTGACCCACCATATCTTGTTGTGCTTTCCTCCTTGACACACAAAATTGCCTGTTCTATACCCGTACCTCGTATTTTGCCGTTCAAAAAAACAGAATCCGCCGCATGGCGGCACGGCACCGGACATCGGGGGCCATTCCTTCGTATATTAAAAGGACGGAACATGACACAACAGCCACCGGCGGTGCGGTTGAAAGGTGTCGGCGACAGCCTCTGGGTGACGCTGGACCCGGCCCTTCCCGCCGAACAGCTTCAAAAGGAGCTGCAAACTATCTTCAGCCGGCTCAAACACCTGGCCATCAACGCACGTGTGGTGCTGGACCCCGGAGACGGGAAAGAACACCCCGACCTTATCGCGGCACTGGGGGGCTTTTTAAAGGAAACCTTTGATGTGGGAATGGTGACCGCCGCCACCAAGAAACGAAAACACACCGACGGCCGGGCGCGCACCAGGGAATTGCACGGCAACTTGAAATACCGCCGCAGCAATGTACTGATGGTGTCCGGCCGGGTGCGCTCCGGCCAGAAACTTGAAGCCGGCAAGCACCTGGTGTTGCTTGGAGATGTCAATCCGGGCGGCGCGGTAGTGGCCGGCGGAGACATCTTTGTCCTCGGCTGTCTTCGGGGGACGGCCTCGGCCGGTCAACCCGACGACGAGTCCGCCATAATCCTTGCCCTGGACTTTAAGCCGTCCCAGATTCAAATCGGCGGCTACGTGGCCGCGGGCCTTCCCCCCGCCCAGGAAAAGACGGCCGAATTCGCCCGGGTCGAAAACGGAACCGTCCTGGTGGAAGACTATCTTGCGGCGGACCCGTTCGGTCGGATTCCCTGGCCGGAAATACGGTGACCCGGACGCGGCCCGGCCCCGGGACTGTTAAATCGGATTTAATCGCCAACCAATACCAAACATGAACAGATGAGGTGCAACTTGCTGGGAAAAACAATCGTGATCACTTCTGGCAAAGGCGGTGTCGGAAAATCAACCACCACGGCAAACATCGGTGCGGCCCTCGCCCTGGACGGGAAACGTGTGGCCGTGGTGGATATGGATATCGGTCTTCGAAACCTGGACGTGATTCTGGGGCTGGAAAACCGGATCGTCTTCACGCTGGTGGATGCGGTCAAGGGCCGCTGTAAAATCAGCCAGGCGGCCATCAGGGACCGGAAAATAGAAAACCTGTACCTGATCCCCGCCCCCCAGAGCGAAAACAAGGATGTCCTCAAGCCGGAAGAAATGGTCGACTTTTGCGCAAAACTGCGCAAGGAGTTCGATTTTGTTTTGATGGACTGCCCTGCGGGCATCGAACGGGGATTTGAAAACGCCGTGGCCGGCGCAGACGAGGCGGTGGTGGTCTGCACCCCTGAAGTGTCCTCGATACGGGACGCGGACCGGGTCATCGGTCTGCTGTATGCCCGCGCCATCACCCCCAAACTGATTGTCAACCGCATCGTACCGGAAATGGTGGAAAAGGGCGACATGCTCAGCCACGAAGATGTGGTGGATGTCTTGTCCATCGACCTGCTAGGGCTGGTCCCCATGGACGAGTTGGTGGTGGTCTCCACCAATACCGGCTCGCCCCTGGTGGCCCAGAAAGGCTCCAAGGCCGGCGACGCCATGTGGCGCATCGCCATGCGCCTCAACGGCCAGGCGGATCTGCCCATTGAAGTGCCGGGCGGGAAAAAAGGATTCTGGAAAAAAATCGGCCTGAAATTCGGCGGAAGAAAATAAGGAGGCTCTTTGATGTTAAACGCCCTGTTCAGGAAACTCCTCGCAAAGGAAAAAAGCAAGGATGTTGCAAAAAAACGGCTTCAATTCGCCCTGATCTATGACCAGATGGAGGTCTCCGAAGACACCCTTTCCGCCTTGCAAAAGGACGTGGTGGCGGTACTATCCCGGTATTTCGTCATTGATGAAGACTCCCTCAAACTCGAAATCTGCAAAGAAGACGGGGTGTCGGCCCTGGTGGTCAACACCCCCATTCTCAAGGCCATGCGCCCCAGGCCCGGCACGGCCTGATCCGCCCCGGCGGCGCCCACCGTGCACAAACAGCACGGGCGGGGAAAAATTCCCCGCCCGTGCTGTTGTCCTGAAAAGACTGTCGCGGCCATTGAAACGCCGCGCCATGAAATGATCACGCCGAACGGTCACGCCGACGGAAATTGCGTCGGAACCCCGCCATGCCGATCAAACCGGTCCCCAGAAGCAGGATGGGGGCCGGCACAGGGGTGGCCGCCGTTTCGATGCTCAGAGAGATGCCGTTGTTCCAGTAGTGGCAGTCCGGATCAAAACCGAAGCCGAATCTCCCATCCGACGCGAAGGCCGTCAGGGTCGCCAGGTCCGTTGCGGAAAAATCATAGGTCAAATCCCGGGCCGTGGTGTCCATGTCCTCGTAATGCACCAACAGGGGGCCTTTTCCGGCATAATAATCGCCGCCGCCCTGGCGGTCATACCCCCGCCACACACCGGCCCGCGCAGAATCCAGTTGATGCACATATAAATCATTGGGATTGTTGTCCCAATTGCGGATATCGTTGAAAAACAGGGAGGCGCCCACGATCTGTTCCCCTTCCGGGATATCCCAGCGCAACCCCCAGGAATAATAGTGGTAATGGTCCAAGTCCCCTAAATCTCCGGCGAAGAAATTATAGGTCGTGGCCGAAGCCGGGATGGCCGTTCCCAATAACAACACCGCTGCAACCAGCAGCATCCAGTATCTGTTCATTCTCGAACCTCCGTTTTTCGGAATCATAAATATGGGTTATGATAATTTGCCACTGACGATGCACCTCTATAGCAAATCGCATGCCACATAACCCAATACAGCTTTATAATCATTATTTTCAAGTAGTTGCGCTACAATCCCCGGGCAGGAAAGAAAGGTGGGGGTATGAAATGATTTACCCAGTTCAGAGCAATGTCTTGCACATCAATTGGCCCCAAATTGCCCAACAGGGCCGGCACCGGCACACAACGTCCGGCGGCAGGACCGTTGCCTTTAAAAGCCGTATCGCTTCAGGGCATCGATAACCCGGTCCTTGCTCTCGCGCTCCACAATCAACATTTTCTTCTTGCGCGCCTTTTTGATTTTTTCACCCAGTGCCTCCAGGTCCGCCGGTTTTTCAACGAAATCCATGGCGCCCAACTTGATGGCCTCAACCCCCTTCTCCACCGTGGCATGACCGGTAAGGAGGATCACCTGTATCTCGGGCTGGCGCGCCTTGATCTGCCGGAGGGCATTGAGCCCGTCCATCCCCGGCATTTGCAGATCGAGAATCACCGCATCGAAATAATCCTGCGCAATCCGCCCAAGGGCGTCTTCCGCGGAGTTTGATGTGGCCACCTCGATGCCCCTGGCGCTGAGACGTTCCGCCATCAGCTCCAGAAAATCGGATTCATCGTCGACAAGCAATACTTTTTCAGACATGTTTGACTCCTATCCCCATCGCAATACGCATTCAGAAAACAGAAACCACCCCATCCCGCTGAGCGGAGCGCCTGGTTTCCCCACACGGACGGCAACACCATTCAAGCACCCGCCGGAAAATTTACCCGGATGGCGCTCTGATCGTCCGCCAACACGACCTCCGCACACAGCAAGGCCGCCAATTCATCCACCGCATCCGGCAATGCAACCGGATCCGGACCGGCCCCGGGCGTAAAGGATATCTCCACGCACCCGCCATCGCCTGTTTTAAGGCAACGCAGCACGACAGGCTGCGTCCGGTCGGCCCGATCGGCGGCGCCGTCCATGCACAGGCCCAGCAGGTTCATCAGCAAAAAGGGAGCGGAATCAAGCGTAATCACGTCAACCGGGGAGGAAAAGGACACTGCCAGCCCCCTATTGTCATTCATTCGCTTGAACAGATTCACCACCAGCCCGACCCATTCCCCCAGGTCCACCGGTCTCCAGAACCGGTCCACACTGTGGGAAAACCGGTTCATGTTGCGAATGATATCGTCGGTCATGGTCACCTGGCTTTTCAGGGCACCGGCCAAGCGCATGACCCGCTCCAGATCCAAGGGGCGCCCCTTTTCCGCCATGCGCACAATATCCTCCAACAGCCCCGCCTGCTCGTTGATGACCGCCATCCGGTTCTTGATCTCGTGGGAAATGGAAGCGCTCACGACACCGAAAAACCTGAGCGCGAAGCCACAGGCCACCTCTTCATGTGCGCCCCGGGCCCGTGGCTGTTTTACCGTCGCATCCGTCATGGAACCATTCCTTTCCGCATCACTTCGCTTCGGCCGTTATCTGATGAATCTTATCAAGCAACTCCTTAAGCCGAAGCGGCTTCAACAGGTAATTGTCCGCCCCGGCCGCCGCGGCACCCGCCCGGTATGCGTCTTCGGACCCATGACCGGTCAGGAAAATAAACTTCATGTCCGGACATCGTTTCTGCAACATCCCCTTGAGGGCGATACCGCCGATTTTCGGCATTTTCACATCCAGCACGGCCACGTCAAAACAGCCGGAAGCAATCTTGCCCATGGCCTCTTCCGGCCGGCAGACCCATTGGGCTTCGATTCCCCGCAAACATAACCGCTCGGCAAGGGCGCTTACGAATTCGATCTCGTCGTCGACCAACAATATTTTCATGGCGTCACTCCATCGGGGAATCATTTGCAGTGCTGTTGTCAGACGCCGCCCGCCCAGGATGGACCGGTAGGGTCAGAATAAAGGAGGTTCCTTCCCCGAGGGTGCTCCGCACCTGAATCCGCCCCCCCAATTCCTGGACCAACCCGTAGGTGATGGACAACCCCAAACCGGTACCGCCCTTGCCGATCCTGGTGGAAAAAAACGGCTCGAACACCCGCTCCAGATCCCCGGCGGGAATGCCGTGCCCCGTATCAGTGACGGTAATGACCACCTGGTCCGGTTCCAGGGGGCGGGCGTTCACCGTCAACCTACCGCCGTCCGCCATGGCGGCGAAGGCATTGGTGAACAGGTTGAGCAAAATTTCCTGGAGCCGGCCCGGGTCGCTCCGGATCCGGGCCGCGGCCGCATCCACGTCCACCTGAATGTCGATACTTCGATATTCGGCCTCTTTGCCCATAAAGTCAAGAACTTCCCTCACCACACCCGCCAGGTTGATTTCCTGGGCCACCGCCCCGGAACGCCGGGCGAAATTGAGCAGCCGTCGGGTGATTTCAGCACACCGGTCCACCGATGAAAGAACGGAGTCCACCAGTGCCATCAGTTTGCTGTCCTCGGCGTAGGCGTTCTGGAGCACAAACAGATCCTTGATCAGCCCGGCCTTTTCATTGATCACCGCCAGGGGATTGTTTATTTCGTGGGCCACGCCCGCAGACAAGCGCCCAAGAGACGCCATCTTGTTGGCGTATTCCGCCTGGTGCATGACCGCCAGTCGCCGTTGGTCCGCCAGGTAGATTTGATTGACCAGGAAGGTGGTGCCCCCAAGCACCACTATCAGGATCACGCAGGTGGAAACCACCAGGAAAACGATGATCCGGGTTCGGCTCTGGTTCCAGGGCGCCATCAATTGCTGTTTCTGCTTGGTAATCATCAGAATGAAAGGTGTTTCGGGCAAATAGGCGTACCCCAGCACCAACTGCCCCGAAGCGGCCGCGATGATGCGCACCTGGCTTTGATCGGCGTATGCCGGCACCGCCAGCGCGGTCTTTTCGAGAACCTTCCCGTGCATCCGGGAACCGGTTTGCAGCACCCCCTCCCGGTTGATGAGAAAGGCATCCCCGTCCGTGCCTATTTCCAGGCCGGAGAGAAGGTCGTTGATGCTGGCCGCATCGAGGGTCGCCCGCAGGACGTAGAAGCGTCCATCGGCCAGCGCATGCTTTACGGCGATCACCATGTGGGGAACATTGCGGAAACCGCTGAAAACCTCACTTACATAAATTCCCTTGCCGCCCACCTGCCGGAACCAGTCGGCATCGCTGTAATCCCTCCCAAACAGATCGTAGGGGCCGGCATAGGCCACCTGCACCCCCCGGTGATCGATGACGCCCAGGTCCACAAACCCCCCGAAGCTTTTCTGGAGACTCACCAGGATGCGGGACAGGCGTGCCGGCACCACCAGGGACGCAAAGGGATCATTGTGGTTGGCGAAATCAAGGGCGGCCTTGCGTTCCACCAGGAACGAGGAGATACGCCACTTGGTGTTGGAGGTCAGGCGCGCCGTGCGCAGCAGAATATCGGAAAGCATGGCGTCACGGCTGACCCGGTAATCGATATAGGTCATGATGGACAGGGGAATCAACGCCGCGCCCAGGGTGACCAGCACCGTCCATTTCCATATCCGCCGAAAATTATACATGTGGGGGCCCGGCCCCGAACCGGTGCCCACGTGGTCCCAAAACCTGGGTTTCAGATGCGCTATCAGGGCCATTGCAATACCGCGCCTTTCCCGTCAGTCCTTGACGGCCCGGTTCCGGCGCATTTTTTCATTGGCCCGGCGCAGGGTGTCGGTCAACACCTCGATGTCCACAGGTTTCTGCAGATACGCAAAGGCCCCCAGGGAAAGACAGCGCATGCGGTCGCTTTCGGAGCCGTGCCCGGTAAGAATGATCACCTCCACCTCGGGCCGGGTCTCCTTGACCTTTCGCAACACCTCGATGCCGTCGATGCCCGGCATTTTCAGGTCGAGAATCATCACCTCGGGTTCATCGTCCCGGAGGATGTCCAGGGCGGTCTCTCCGTCATAGGCCGTGGCCGACTGGACATCCCGCATCAGGAGGCGTTCGGAGAGGGTCTGAACGAACTCCCGTTCGTCGTCCACCAGCAGCAATTTTGGCACATCGAAATCGTACTTCCGATAAATATCGGCCTTGTGGAAGCCCTTTCCGATGCGCGTTTCCACCGACCGCACCCCTTCCACCTGCTCTGCAATGCGTTTGAGCTCCTCTTCGAGACGGCTGAGCATCAGCACGTTCTTGTTGATAACGACGGTCACCGCGCCGTCCCGGGCCTGCACCTCCACCTGGTGCCCCTCCCTTGCCAGGGCCACCCCCACATGCGCTGCCAGGATAAAATCGTCGGCCGCGCGCCGGGACGCGTCCGTTGGGCGAATGACCTCGCTGCGCAGATTTTCTTCGATCAGAGCGGTCGCCTCCTGCGCGTCGACCTTGTCGGTTGGCAGCACAATGTCGTAGAGGCAAGGGTCCCATGGATCGCTCCTCTTGGCGACCCAGGCCACCCAGGCGGCGCACTGCGCGTCCGCTCTGCGGATCGCCTGGGCGGCGTCCTTCTCGGAAAGCCCCGTCTGCCGACCGCTTTCGACTCTGGCCTTCAGGTCGGCAATCACGCAGATACGCAGCACATGGGTTATGGTTTTGGGAATCAACTGAACACAATACCCTTCAAAGACCAGGTTATCTTCGGAAAGCATTTCGGCAACGGAAAGCCGCAGCCAAGCGAGGGCGCGCTCCTTTTCGTGGGTGAATTTGTTGAACACCGATGTCCTCGGAGAAAACACCGCCTCGAATTTGCGGTCCTCCATTCCCGACAGCGCAGCGGCCCGCGCGATGATGTCCGCATCCGCCATGGGCCGGTAACCGGTTTTTTGACAAAGCCGCCGGGACCAATCTTTTACCCGGCAGAATCGGCTGCTGAACAAAGTAATCACGGGCATGAAACGTTCTCCTTAATTGTCTGTGTCAAACGTAAGACGGCAAACCGTTGTCAGGGGGCAATTCTGCTCTTCGCTGTTTTTATGCGCATCTTCCTGGACGGCGCACACGGCGCGCTCCATTGTGGGGTAGATGTGATCTTTTCCGATTTTCTCCAGCAGGTGCGTCCGCCTGAGCATGGCCATCACCACCTCGTTGACGCCGCTGAGGGAAATGTTCACGCCGGCGCTGCGCACCCTGTCGATCAGCAGCGACAGCACCTCCTCTCCCGAAGCATCCATGTCGCTGATGCCGTTGCATACCAATACGATGTCGCGCAGCTCCTTTTTCTGCTGGAGGCGCTCGTTCATCTTGTCTTCCAGATAACTTGCATTGGCGAAAAACAGGGGGCCGTCAAACCGCACCAGGTCCACGTAGCGGCACTCGGCCAGTTGATGGGCAAAGGAAGAGCGGAAGGCCGCATCTTCATGCCGGGACAGGGAAACGATGGTGGGGCGCATGCTCTTGTATAGGAACATGAGCAGTGACAGCACCACCCCGATAATGATGCCCTTGTCCAGGTGGGGTGCAAAGACCAGGGTGGCGGCGAAACTGATGACGCTGATGGCCCCGTCGTACCATTGGGCGTGCCAGGCGTGGAGAAACCCCGAGACATTGACCAGGCCGATCACGGCCATCATGATCACCGCCGCCAACACCGCCTGGGGCAGATGGTAGAGAAGCGGCGTAAACAGCAGCAACACCACCACCACGGTCACGCTGGTGAACACGCTGGAGAGACCGCTCACGGCACCAGCCTGGAGATTGACGGCGGAACGGGAAAACGAACCGCTGGTGGGATAGCTCTTGCTGAACGCACCGCAGATATTGGCCAACCCCTGCCCGATCAGTTCCTGGTTCGGATCGAGCCGTTGGCCGGTCTTGGCGGCCATTGCCTTGGCAATGGAGATGGCCTCCATAAACCCGAGGAGAGAAATAATAGCGGCATACGGCAGAAGATGAAGAAAAATCCCCGGATCCAATTTTGGAAACCGAATGGCGGGCAATCCCCGGGGGATGCTCCCCACCACGGCACCGCCCCCCGCCAAGAAGAGCCGCTGGATGTCCAGGGCGGTGTTGCCCACCCTGATGCGCCACACGGGTGCGGAATCCTCGTCACCGGCAAGGGCGCGCGGCACGAAGCGCGGGGTGCCTTCCCCCGGCGGATCGACAGCCACCAGCAGCACGCGGCGTAGGCGGGCCCGGTAAAAACGCACCTCCTGCTTGAGGTAATCGATCTCCGCGTTGACCAAGGCCAGTTCATGGCGCAAATCGATTTCCGCGATCCTTTTGTGGTTTTGCCGGGCCTCTTCAATTGCCAGGCCAAGCCGGGTTCGCTCCGCCGTCTGCCGGGGCAGCGCACCCACCGCCTTGTTAAAAGCAGCCACCGCGGCGGTCAGCTCCGGATGCACGATCCGGGACATGGGCACAACGGTGTTTTTCTCGAAACCGGTGGCCCAGGAAAGCACTGTGGTCACCACCACGGCAATGAGCACATTGGGAATCCGGGGGGAGATCCGGCGCAGACCGTACATGATGCCGAAAGCCAGCGCCCCCATGAAAAAGGTGGGCCAGTGGGTGAAATGCAAGGCGCTTTGAATCACCCGGTAAACCGTTTCGTAGTGATGTTCGGCACCGTCCACGGTGACACCGAACAATTTGGACAATTGGGACGAAGCGATGATCAAAGCAGCGGCGTTGGTAAACCCGTTGACCACAGGATGGGAAAGGAAATTCACCACCAGCCCGAGCCGCAGCAGTCCCAACGCCAACTGAAACACCCCCACCGTCAGGGCCAGCAGGACGGCATAGGCGATATATCCCTCACTGCCGGCGGTGGCCAGAGGCTCCAGGGAGGCCGCCGTCATCAGCGAAACCACCGCCACCGGCCCGGTGGCCAGTTGCCGGCTGGAGCCGAACAGGGACGCCACCATGGGCGGCAGAAAAGAGGCATACAGCCCGTAATAGGGGGGCAGGCCCGCCAGCTGTGCATAGGCCATGGACTGGGGGATGAGCACAAGGGCCACGGTGAGCCCGGCCAGCGCATCGATTCGCAACTGTTCGCCCGTGTAGCCATTAAACCAGGTCAGAAAAGGGAAAATGCGTATCCACATGAAACACACTCCACCGCCGGTTATGGTATTGGGGAAGACAACATCCTCCGACAAGATGCCAGCAGCTCCTCATAGAGAACAGCGGCATCATACAGATCGTTGAACTTCAGCCAGACCAGGCCGTGCACCATGGAAAAAACAAGCAGCGCCGTCTTGCGGGAGGCGGCAGCGGCGATGGAGCCGTCCTGCTGTCCGCGTACAATGGCACCTTCGAACAAATCGAGCAGCGTGTTGTACAACACGGCGAGATGATTCCGGCAATCCTCGTTTTCCCGGGCCGCCTCATAGGGGTGATGGCGCTGCAGCAGCATGAACCAGGGTTCGTGATGCCCGGCCAGATACAAAAAGAAGGAAATGACCTTTTCCATCATTTCCATGCCGGTGGAAAACCGGCTTTCCCCCATGTATTGATCGAATTCGCTGAGGATCCCTTCTTTCACATGTGCAAGGACTGCAAGGAATAGGTCAGCCTTGGTGTTGAAATGATAAAACACCGTACCTTCGGCGGCCCCGGTCAACCGCGCCAGTTCGGCGACGGCCGTCTCCCGGTACCCGCGTTCGGCAAAAAGAATCGTGGCGGCTTCCACAATGGCCTGTCGTTTTGTCGCCATGCGCCTGCCTCCCAGGACCTTATACTGAGCGCTCACTACAAAGTGAAACTTACTGAACCCCGCAGGGACTGTCAAGAAAAAGGTGGCGATAAAAAAAGGGCGGCTGTTGACAAAAACAAAAAAATACATATTATCGGCAAATTCCGCGCCGGCCCATCCGGCCGGTGCATCCACCCCCAAGCCCAAGGAAGCCTATGACGTCGGCACATGGTCTTGATGCGGCAACCGCCGCCAAAACCGCTCCCACCCCACCATCCCGCCCCTCCGGACGGTCCTGGAGCCGCCTTTCGCCGTTCTTGCCATTGCCCGGACTTGCCGCGCTGCCCTACGGCATGATTCTCCTGATCGCCGGGGCCATCGCCCTCTGCTGCGATCCGGCACCTCCCCTGACGTTTCTGAAAAACCAACCTTTCGGCTCCCCGATACTGATCGTTTCAGGTTGTTTTTTCGCGGCGCACCTGGCCGTGTTCGTTTGGCGCGTCGTCCTTTTTTTCATGTACCGACCCGCCCCACCGGTCACCGACGCCCAGGCGCCCCGGTGCACGGTTATCGTGCCTGCCTACAATGAAGGACCGCAGGTTCTGGAAACCATCCGGAGCATCGCCCGCAGTGACTACCCGGCGGAGAAACTGGATATTATCGGCGTCGATGACGGCAGCGGCGACGATACCTGGCAATGGCTGGAAGCCGCCGCCCTGGAATTCGCCGATCAAGTCACACTGGTCAGGCATCCGGTCAACCAGGGGAAGCGCCATGCCCTTTACAACGGATTCAAACGCGGCGGAGGGGAGATCTTCATCACCATCGACAGCGACTCCCAGGTCTCCGCCCAGACCCTGCGCCATCTTGTCAGCCCTTTTTTCCACAACCCGGACGTGGGCGCCGTGGCCGGCAACGTGCGCATCCTCAACCGACGAGCGGGCCTGGTGCCCAAAATGCTGGAGGTAGCCTTCGCCTTCAGCTTCGATTTTCTGAGGGCCGGCCAGAGTGTCGTCAACGCAGTCATGTGCACACCCGGCGCCCTGTCCGCATACCGCGCGGACATAGTCGCAAAGGTGTTGCCCGAATGGCTCCATCAGCGCTTCTGCGGCCGCCCCGCCAACATCGGCGAAGACAGGGCCATGACAAACCTCATGCTGAAAAACGGGCTGTTCGTTCATTATCAGCGCAACGCCACCGTCCATACCAATGTGCCGACCCGTTACGGTACCCTCTGCAAGATGCTGTTGCGCTGGGCCCGCAGCAACGTCCGGGAAACCCTTTTGATCAGCCGGTTCGTGTTCGGAAAATTCAGGAAGGCATCGGCCTGGGGGTTGCGGGTCAATGTCTGCGAGGGGGTCTTGAACATGACCGTCGGGACGATTATGCGCCTGGCGGCCCTGGGGATCCTGATCGGGTTTCCGCTGCAGGTCGCCCCCCACATGGCGATGGGCGGCGCCGTGGCCGCCTGCGCCCCGGGACTTTTCTACGCCTTCCGGCACCGCAGCCCCTGCGCCATCTGGGCGTTGCCCTACACTTTTTTTTGCATGGTCGGCCTGTGGTGGATCCCTGTTTACGCATTGCTGACGCCGCATAAAAACAAATGGCTGACCCGCGGCGCGGCCGCCGGGGCCGCAACCGAGGCCTTTGACGCGCCGCCCCCTCCCGTGGAATTGAAAACGGCTGCCTGAACCGATTGCACGTGGCAGGGAGGGGGGAGGCTGCGCCCCCTGTCCCATGATGCCCTGCCGTCACCCTGTGAAATCAGGTTATACCCATTGACGATGATGCATAGTTTCGATAATGATGCATAGTTTTTATTCGCCGTCGGGAAGGGTCCATTGTTTTTCGTCCATTCATTGTTATATTCGTTTTATTGGCGGACGCTGAACGTCCGTTGGACCTTTTTACCCCATCCGGTATTAAAAAAACCCAAAAGGAGGTTCAAATGGGAAAGAAAGTATTTGTTGACCTGACGCATCCATTCAGCGCGGAAATTCCCCGCTGGCCCTATTTCGTAAAGCCGGTCATCGATTCGATGCACACCATGGCCAAGGGCGGCGTTCTCACCCAGAGGGTGGATTGTGTTCAGCACACCGGCACCCACGCCGACGCCCCCCGGCACGTCATGGAACGGGAATTCGACGGGAAAAGGGCCCGGTACACCCATGAAATGCCTGTGGACGCATACACGGGTGACGCCGTCTGTCTCGAAATCAACATCGGCCGCTGGGAACTGATTTTGCCCGAACATCTTGAAGATGCTTGCAAGCGCGCGAACATCAAGCCGGAAGAACTCAAGGGCATGGTTGTCTGCCTGAACACCGGCATGCACCGCAAATTCGACGACTCCAAAGAGTACTATCACTATTCGTGCGGCACCGGCGTGGAAGCCGGCAAGTGGTTCGTGAAACACCAGGTCAAATGCGTTGCCATGGACATGCAGGCACTGGATCACCCGCTGCACACAGCCATGGGTAAAAACGGACCGCCCCAAATGAACCTGCCCGGAAACTCCGGAAAACCCATCACCGAAGAGTACATCGAGCAGTTCGGTGAAGAGGCGTATGCCGAGTTCGAAAAAGCGGCTTACATCAAGCTCCACGGACAGGAAGCGTATGACGCCAAATTCGGTGATCTTGAAGCCATCGGATGCGAAGGAACCTGGGAGCCATGCCACAAGCAGATGCTGGGCCACGGCATTGTCGGCGTGGAGAACCTCGGCGGGGACCTGGACAAGGTGTCCGGCAAGCGCTTCCGGTTTTTCTGCTTCCCGATCCGCTGGTACATGGGCGACGGTTCCATGGTCCGCTGCGTGGCCGAGATTGACGAAGACGATGTTAACGACGTGCCCGAAAGAACCTACACATACTGCGGCACAGGATACGGTCCCGCCTGCGAACGATAACAGGATAGGACGACGCAGCCGCCAGGTGATGTTGATAACAATCCGGCCTTCCGATCGGGGAAGGCCGGATTGTTTTCCCAGGTAACGCCATACAAGTGCCGGCGTCGGTCACTGTAAGTGTAACATACGAGGGGCCGTCTCCAAAGACGGCCCCTTCAATAGGAAAGCAACTGCCCAAAAAGGGGCGCACCCCCAAAAAGGCCATGATGCGGCGTAACGGCTTTTTCCACGGTTATGGGATACTGCTGGCGTGCTTTGTTTGTGCCATGATCGGCGTTGGGTGCACGCTGGGATCTTTCAGTCTGTTCATCGCTGATCTTGACGGCGCCATGGGATGGACCCGGACACAAATCATGACGGCCTTCTCTTTGATGATGGCCAGCATTGCCGTCACTTCGCCGTTTATGGGAAGACTGCTTGACGTCCTTGCGGCCAGGCACATCATTGCCGGCGGAGGTGCTCTGATTGCGCTCAGCATGGCCATGCTGAGCCGGATGGACACATTACCGCTGTATTACACGGCCTATGTGTTGATGGGCATCGGTTCCACCGCAACAGGTCCGGTGGTGTTGAGTTATGTGGTCTCCCACTGGTTTGTGAAAAATCGGGGGACGGCCATCGGCATTCTTTCCATGGGCATGAGCGCCGGCAGCTTTTTGATCGCTCCCGTCATCGCGGTGTGGCTGATCCCTTCCCTGGGGTGGCGAAATGCTTATCTGGCCGTAGGAGCACTGTCCTTTATCTCGGTGGTTCCCCTGGCGCTGCTGGTCATCAAAGACGACCCGAGCGCTATGGGGCTGTTTCCGGACGGACACGCGCCGGATCCTTCCCCGCTGCATCCCAAGGCGGCAAACACCCACCAAACGCCTCCGACCACCGCCATCTCCCTCGTGGCCGCGTCGGCAACGGGCGCTTTCTGGGCCATTGCCGTTTCGCTGGTATTGAACCATACCCACCTGGGCATCCTGCAGAGTGTCTTTCCCCATTTAGGCGCCATCGGTTTTTCGCCCGAACTGGCCGTTTCGGCCGTTTCCATCACCAGCATGGCTTCTTTGGCCGGCATGTTTTTTTTCGGTTGGCTGTCCGACCGCCTCCACCCCAGGTGGACATCGGTCATGGGGCTTTTGGCCATCGCGATGGCCATCCTGATCCTCTCGGGTATCACGTTGGACACCCCCCAAATAATCCTCTGGGCCTATGCCATCCTGATGGGCATCGGTATCGGCAGCTGGCTTCCCACCATGTCGATGCTGACCATTGCAACCTTCGGCATGGCGTCCTACGGCACCGTTTTCGGCGCCATGAGCCTGTTTCAGAATCTCGGGGGCAGTCTGGGGCCCCTTCTCACCGGAATTGTCTACGATGCACGGGGCAGCTATCCCCCCGCCTTCATCCTGATCTTCGCGATGGTGGTCCTGGCGATCCCCTTGGTCCTGCTGGCCCGTCCGCCGAAACGCATCGGCCTGGAACAAAGCACCGGACACTCCGTTCCCGCCGCATGAAAAGGCGGGTCAGCGGCCGCGCTGCCTTTTGAAAAACGAAGCGATACAATCCACCACATACGCCAGCTGCACGTCCGAAAGCTCGGGATAGATGGGCAGCGCGATGGTTTCCCGGGCCGCCCGTTCCGACACGGGATAGTCCCCGGGTTTCCCGCCGAGGTAGGCAAAACATTCCTGAAGGTGGAGCGGTACGGGGTAGTAAATTTCACTGCCCACGCCGTTGTCCGTCAAGTGTTTTCGCAACGGGTCACGCAGGTCTTCGGCCACCCGGATCACGAACTGGTTGTAGATGTGACGCTCTTCTTTCGCCAGGGGCAGTCCGACATGGGTCAGGAGACCGGCGTCGGCAAAAAACCGGCGATAGGTATCGGCATTTTCCTGTCGCCTCCTTGTCCAGCCGTCGAGATGGGCCAGCTTGATTTCCACCACCGCGGCCTGAATGGCATCGAGGCGGAAATTGCCGCCGATCATGCGGTGGTAGTATTTGGGATGCCCGCCGTGGACCCGTAGGATTGTCAGCAATTCGAACCGCTCAGCCGTGCCTGTGGTCACCAACCCACCGTCGCCGAAAGCGCCGAGGTTCTTGGATGGAAAAAAGGAAAAACAACCATAATCGCCCATGGCGCCGGCCCGACGCCCCTTGTAGGCCGCCCCGATGGCCTGCGCGGCATCTTCAATGACCACCATGTCATTCGCGGCCGCAAGCGCCAGTAAAGGGTCCATGTCCGCGCACTGCCCGTAAAGGTGAACCGGGATCATGGCCCGTAACCGGCCGCGAACCTCGGCGGGCAATGCCGCCACCACGTTCCTTGCGGCCTCCGGGCAAAGGTTGTAGGTTTCGGCATCGATATCAGCAAACAGCGGTCTTGCGCCAAGGCGCGCAATGGCTCCGGCGGTGGCGAAAAACGTGTAGGGGGTCGTCAGCACCAGATCCCCCGGGCCGATGCCGGCGGCCATCAGGGAAAGCAGCAGGGCGTCTGTTCCAGAAGAAACGCCCACCGCATGGGTGGTGCCGCAATAGGCCGCGATCTTCTCTTCGAGGGAAGCCACCACCGGACCGAGTATGAACTGCTGGGAGGCGCACAGATCGTCGAGGGCAACGGCCACTTCTTCTTTGATCTGGCGATATTGGCCTTTGAGATCCAGCAATGGCACCTGCATCATCACTTCCTTTCGAAAACCGTTTTCAAACAAGTTGCGTTTGTTCACGCCCTCATTGACGCCCGTTCCAATTCCTGTCCCGCCGGCCGTTCGCCTGTGGTATGGCAGCGGCGCACACGGTGTTTACCGCATCGTAGCCGGCAAGTGTCTTCACCTCCCGGCGCAGAGCCCCCCCCGCCTTGCAGCGAAGGTCTTCGGGCAGCTTCAGGACGGTTTCAAACATGTTCTGCTGCGTCAAATGCACGAAGGCCTGGCAGGACCCGGCATTGTTGGACAGCACCCGGCGCAATTCCTGTAAAAACTTGCGGTCAGCTTTGTCAACATCCAGATGAATATGCACCGTCGCCGTCCAGGTTTCCTCGGCCTTCTCCATGGCCACTACCTGGTCGGCGATGAGCTTTGCCGTATTTTCGTCTTTCTGAATCTGCCCCTGGACAATAACGGCGTTGTCTTCCACCAGCAAATCCGCCACCTGGGCGTAGACGTTCGGAAACACCACCACCTCCACGGTTCCTTTCAGATCCTCCAGGGTCACGAACCCCATCAGGTCCCCCTTCTTGGTGCGGAATACCTTGATGGCCGACACAAGCCCGCCCATGCGTACCGCCGCACCGTCCGCCGTCTCCTGGATTGTCTCGGCATCGGCGGTGCCGAATTTGTCGATGAGCGCGGAAAAACGGCCGAGGGGGTGGCCGCTGATGTAAAACCCGAGGGCTGCCTTTTCATAGGCAAGCCGCTGGCGGTCATCCCATTCCGGAAGATCCGGGAGGGGGGGGAGGTTGATGGGCGCGCTGCTGGTGGGACCGAGATCGAACAGGCACAGCTGGGGATCGGAGCGCTCCTTTTGAATCCGCTGCCCATGGTCCAGGGCGTCTTCCAACACGGCCATCATTTGGCTGCGCCTGGTACCGGTGGTATCGAAGGCGCCGCAGTGGATCAGACTTTCCAACACCCGCTTGTTGACCTTGCGCAGATCCACCCGTTCACAAAAATCAAACAGGGAGGTGAATTTCCCCCCCGGCCCCGCCCCGCCCCCGTTGCGGATGTTGATGATGGACTCGATGGCCCCTTCCCCGACGTTCTTAACCGCCACCAGGCCGAACCGGATGTTGTTGTCCCGAACCGTGAACTCGATGTCGCTTTCATTGATATCCGGGGGCAACACCGCGATGTTGTGGCTCCGGCATTCGTTGATGAACTTGACCACGGCGTCGGAATTGTGCATTTCACTGGACAACAGCGCAGCGATGAAGGCCACTGGGTAATGGGCCTTCAGAAAAGCCGTCTGGTAGGCAATCAAGGCATATGCGGCACTGTGGGACTTGTTGAATCCGTAACCTCCGAACTTTTCCATCAAGTCAAAAATCTGAACGGCCTTGTCTTTACGGATGTTGTTTTCCACCGCGCCCTTGACGAACCGCTCCCGGTGTTCGGCCATGATCGCGGCGATTTTCTTGCCCATGGCCTTTCGAAGCCCGTCGGCTTCGGCCATGGAATAATTGGCCAGGGCACCGGCGATTTTCATGACCTGTTCCTGATACACGATCACACCGTAGGTTTCCCTGAGTATCGGTTCCAGCTCCGGCACCAGGTATTCCACCTTTTTCCGACCGTGCTTCCGCTCCACGAAATCATCCACCATGCCGCTGTCCAGCGGGCCGGGGCGATACAGCGCCACCAGCGCCACCACGTCGGCGAAGCAGGCGGGCTTGAGGCGCACCAGCAGATCCTTCATTCCGCTGCTTTCCAGCTGAAAAACACCGGTGGTGTCGCCGACGGACAGCAGGTTGTAGGTATCGGGGTCATCGAAGGAAATGGCGGAAAGGTCGGGCGGCGTTTTGCCCTGATCGGCAATGATCCTGAGGGTCTTGTCGATGACCGTCAGGTTTCGCAGCCCGAGGAAATCGAATTTCACCAGGCCGATTTGCTCCACCCGCTTCATGTCGAACTGGGTGACGACTTCGCCCTTTTTCCCCTGGTAGAGGGGTAGGTAGTCCACCAGTGGCTTGTCGCCGATCACCACTCCGGCAGCATGGGTCGACGCGTGCCGGGGCAGCCCCTCCAGCACGCGGCAAATGTCGATCAGCTCTCTGATCTCGGGCCGGCTTTCGGCCATCTCCCGCAACCGCGGTTCGGTCTTGAGGGCATCGTCCAGGCTGATATTCAGCACATCCGGCACCAGCTTGGCAATGACGTCCACCTCCCGCAGAGGGATGTCCAGCGCCCGTCCCACATCGCGGATCACCGCCCGGGTTTTCAATTTTCCGAAGGTGATGATCTGGGCCACGTAATCGCCGCCGCCGTAGCGGTCCACCACGTATTTGTAGACCTTTTCCCGGCCGTTGATGCAGAAGTCCACGTCGATATCCGGCATGCTGATACGGGCCGGATTCAAGAACCGTTCAAAGATAAGGCCATGTTCCAGGGGATCGAGGTCGGTAATGCCGAGGCAATAGGCCACCAGGCTGCCGGCGGCGGATCCGCGGCCGGGCCCCACCGGCACGCCGTTTTCCTTTCCATACCGGATGAAATCCGAAACGATGAGAAAATAGGCCGGGAACCCCATCTTGATGATGACACCGCTTTCATAGTCCAGGCGCTCCCGGTACAGGGCCTCGTCCGCGTCCGGGTGCTTGGCCTTGATTTTTTTCATAACCTTCCCGAAACCCTCCGCCACCGCCTGCCGGAAGAGGTCGTCGGCGCTTTTCCCCTCTTCGGCTGCAAACGTGGGGAAATGGTAGGTCTTGAAATCGAATTCCACATGGCACCGGTCCGCGATGGCCCGGGTGTTTTCAATGGCTCCGGGGTAGTTCTGGAAGGTCCGGGTCATTTCGTCAGGGGATTTGAAATACAGCTGATCGGTGCTGAACTTGAACCGTTCGGCGTCGTGGATGGTCTTGCCGGTCTGGACGCACAGCAACACCTCGTGCGCCCTTACGTCGCTTTGGTCCAGGTAATGGCAATCGTTGGTGGCCACCAGGGGAATGGAAAGCCGCCCGCTCATGTCCAGCAACGCCCGGTTCACCACCTCCTGGTCGGCCATGCCGTTTTGCTGGACCTCCAGAAAAAAACGCTCCTCACCGAACATTGCCTGATAGGCCCGGGCCGCCGCGTCCGCCTCGGCCTGACGCCCCGCCAGAATCAACCGGGGGATTTCACCGTGCAGGCATGCCGACAGGGCGATGAGGCCGGCACTGTGCTGCTGAAGTACTTCTTTATCAATGCGGGGCTTGTAGTAAAATCCTTCCAGCTGCGCAATGGTTGCCAGGCGGCAAAGGTTGCGATAGCCCTCCTGGTTTTCCGCCAGCAGCACCAAGTGCCGCACCCCCTTGCTGTCCAGGGGCGTCTTATCGGTCCTGCGCCGGGCCGCCAGGTAGCATTCGCACCCGATGATGGGCTTGACACCGGCCTTGAGGGCTTTCTCATAAAACTCGACGGTACCGAACATGGTACCGTGATCGGTAATGGCCAGCGCGTCCATACCGAACGATTTCGCCCGTTCGATGAGGGCGTCGAGCCGAATGGCGCCGTCGAGCAAGCTGTATTGGGTGTGCACGTGGAGATGGACGAAATCGGATGTCCTTGGCATAATCTTCAACACTCGAAAGGGCGATTATTCAAGCCGGTAATTGGGCGCTTCCTTGGTGATAATCACATCGTGTACATGGCTTTCGCGCATCCCGGCGGCACTGATTTTAACGAACCGTGCCTTTTCCCGCAGCTCTTCGATGGTCCGGCATCCAAGGTAGCCCATCCCGGCCTTGAGTCCGCCCACCAGCTGAAACAGGTTGGCCACAAGAGAGCCGGTGTAGGGAACCCGCCCCACGATGCCCTCGGGCACCAGCTTGTCGTCTTCGGCATCCTCTCCCTGGTAATAGCGGTCCTTGCTGCCCCGACGCATGGCTTCGATGGATCCCATTCCCCGGTAGACCTTGTAGCTGCGGCCCTGGAAGATGACCACCTCGCCGGGACTCTCGTCGGTGCCGGCAAACAGCCCGCCGATCATCACGGTGTGCGCGCCAGCACCGATGGCCTTGGCCACATCGCCGGAAAACTTCACCCCGCCATCTGCAATAAGGGGGACGCCGGTTTTGCTGGAAACCGCCCGGCAGTTCATGATGGCCGTCACCTGGGGAATCCCCACCCCCGCCACGATCCGGGTGGTGCAGATGGAGCCAGGGCCGATGCCGACCTTGACACCGTCGACACCCGCGGCAATCAAATCTTCAGCCCCCTTTGCGGTGGCGACGTTACCGGCTATCAGCTCGATGTCCTCGAAAGTGGATTTCAGCCGCACCACGGAATCGATCACGTTTTTGGAATGGCCGTGGGACGTGTCGATGAGGAGGACATCGGCCCCCGCCTTGAGAAGGGCTTCGGCCCGCTCCATCATATCGGGTCCGACCCCCACCGCAGCGCCCACCCGCAGCCTTCCCAACTGGTCCTTGCAGGCATTGGGGTATTTCTTGATCTTTTCGATGTCCTTGATGGTGATCAACCCCGTAAGCTCCCCGGCCTTGTCCACCACCAGAAGTTTCTCGATGCGATGGGCATGCAGCAGCTTCTTGGATTCCTCCAGGGAAATCCCCTCGGTGACAGTCACCAGATTGTCTTTGGTCATGACCTCGGAGACCCGCTTGTCCAGGTCGGTTTCGAATCGCAGATCCCGGTTGGTGACAATGCCCACAAGCTGGCTGCCCCTGGTCACCGGCACACCGGAAATGTGGTACTGTTCCATGAGGTCCAGCACCTCCCTGATCTTCTGGTCCGGATGAATGGTCACCGGATCCACGATCATGCCGCTTTCGGACTTCTTGACCTTTCCGACCTCCGTGGCCTGGTGCGCGACGCTCATGTTGCGGTGGATAAACCCCATCCCGCCGATCCGGGCGGCGCTGATGGAGGTTTCCGCCTCGGTCACCGTATCCATGGCGGCCGTGACAATGGGGATATTGAGGGTGATGTTTTTGGTCAGACGGGTGGTGGTGTTGACGTCCTTTGGCAAAACGTCCGAATAGCTTGGCATCAGCAGGACATCGTCAAAAGAAAATGCATCTTCAGGTGGTATCTTCATATCAAGGGCCCTCCGAGTGTTGCAGGATGACATGCGCCGCGCCCAACTCCAAAACGCTTGGCATCGAAAACGGTCGCACAGCGATGGCCTTCAATCCGGACGTTTAAAAACCGGCACGTTGGATACAACAAACCGATTCGCTGGAAACGAACCGGATGGAATAGGACAGCTTTTTTTTGCGACCCAAATAGCAAAAGACAGGTCCTTTAGCAATCCCTATTTTGGTGCCCCCCCGGGCGATGCAACCTGTCCATCCCCGGCCGGGGGAAATGCGCCTTGCAACAACAGGGAGTTATTGATAATAACACACAGACAACTGCCATCACAGCCCGAGAGGACACCGCCGTTGAAAACGAAGTATTACCTGTTCGAAAAAATATGCCAGATCATGGCCGATGCGAGCGGCCCCAGGCATACGCTCATGACCATCGTCAAGCTCGTGGCGGACCACCTCCACATCGATGTCTGTTCGGTATACATGATCACGCCCCCCGACGGCGACCTGGTACTGCGGGCATCGGCCGGACTCCGGCTGGAATCCATCGACACCATCACCATGACCGCCCACGAAGGACTGACCGGACTGGTCCTGGAAAAAGGGGCGCCGCTATTCGTCAAAAAGCCGGCAGACCATCCCCGGTATAAATATTTCGAATCCAGCGGGGAGGAACGCTTCAGCACCTACCTGGGCATCCCCCTGCGCCAGCACCGCCGCAACCTGGGTGCCCTCGTCTTCCAAACCGTGGACCCTGACGCACTTTCGGAAAAGGACATTCCCTTTTTCTCCACCATTGCAGGCCAGATCGCCGCGCTGGCATCATACGGGGGACTGGTAAAAAACACGCCTCCGGACGGCAAGGATGACGCGGCGTCCACTCCGTCGCGGCCGCGCGACTTTGTTCCACCGCCGCATAAGGCAGAAAGAAACCTGCTGCGCGGCATTCCGGCGTCGCCGGGCATCGGGGAGGGACAAGCCCATTATCTGGTCCGGAGCATCGGTTTCGACCAGATCCGGCCCGAATACACCGACAGCCCCGGCAATGAAATCAGCCGCCTGGAAACCGTCGCCCAACAGCTGCGGGACGAAATCCGCAATATGACCGAGAACATAGACGACCTGTCGTTCCAGGACGCCGCGATATTCGAAAGTCATCTGATGATGTTGAGCGATCCTTCCTTCCGGAAGGACATCGTGGAAGGTATCCGCAAAGGTTACACGGCCGCCTACGCGCTCAAGCAAACCGTGGCGCGGCATATACAGCGCTTCATGAAAATCGATGATCCGTACCTGAGGGAACGGGCCAAAGACATCGAGGACATCGGACGCCAGGTGTTGGCACGGCTGCTGGGAGATACCCCGGACCAGTCCACAACGCTCACAGCGGACACCATTCTCATCGCCAGTGATATTTCCCCCCTGGAACTGATCGCCGTCAGGCAGAAACGTCTCAAGGGGCTCGCCCTTGCCGGGGGCGGCCGCACCTCCCACGCGGCGATCCTGGCCAAATCCTTTGAAATACCGCTGGTGATCGGCCTGTCCGACATTCTTGACCGGGTGCAGGAGGGCGACCACCTGATCCTGGACGGCAATTCGGGCCTGGTGTTCCGGTCTCCATCTGAAGACATCATCAACGAATACAAACAGATTCGTGGCGAAAAAAAACGCCTTTCACGGCGCCTGCACACCCTCAAGGACAAACCCCCGGTGACCAAGGACGGGCACCGGCTGTCCCTGAACGCCAACATCGGCCTGTTGTCCGACACCCCCTTGGTACAGCTCTACGGCGCCCAGGACATCGGCCTGTACCGAACGGAGTTTCCCTTTCTCATCCGCAGCACCTTCCCCACCGAGGATGAGCAGGTGGACATCTATGAAAAAATTCTGGCGGGCGTTGACGGACGGACCGTCACCATCCGAACACTCGATCTTGGTGGAGATAAATTTCTGTCCTATTTCGACGCGGGAAAGGAACAGAACCCTTACCTCGGATGGCGTTCCATACGGGTTTCCCTGGAGCGGGACGACATCTTCAGGCCCCAGATCCGGGCCATTCTGCGGGTGTCGGGGAACCATCGTGTGCGGCTGATGTTTCCCATGATCTGTTCCCTGGGGGAGTCAAAAAAGATTCTCCGAATCCTGGAAGAAGAAAAACAGGCACTCGCCGACCGGAAAATCGCCTTCGACCCCCACCTTCCCATCGGGGCCATGGTGGAGGTGCCCGGTGCGGTGAAAATTCTGCCGGCCCTGCTCACCTGTTTCGATTTCGTGAGCATCGGCACCAACGATTTGATTCAATACATGCTGGCCGTGGACCGGAACAACCCAAAGGTGGCGTCCCTTTACAATCCCCTGCATCCGGCAGTCCTGCTGACCGTTCAGGAGGCGATTAGCGCCTGCAAGCAGGCCGGCAAACCCATCAGCGTCTGCGGAGAGGCGGCGGGAACCCCCAAATGCGCGTATCTGTTCATGGCCATGGGCTGCGATGCGCTGAGCATGACCCCTTCCAATGTGCCCGCCATTAAACGTCTGATCCGCAATTCACGATGGGACAAAGCCCGTGCCGATCTTGCCGCGGTTCTTGAAATGAGCGATGAGGATGAAATCGGTCTTTATCTCAATGCGGCGCTAAACGGCCTGTGATCAAAACGCCGCGGCGGCGCAAGGCCTTGCCGAGACGCAGCACCGCCAATTCCTTCGCCTTGGCCTCCACCTCCACCGTCACATCGAGTTTGGCCCAGGTATCTGGAAAATCCACCGGCGCGATATAATCGTGGTGCAGCCGACGGTTTCCGGCGCCATGGCGGATTGCGGGGCTGGAAAGATGAAACAGGGGCTCCCTTGCCCATGTCCCGAGGGCCCGGCGTGTGGTTTCCGCAATGCCGATTCCGTCGGACAGGCACCGGTGGTGATGCACATCATAGACGAACCCGATGCCCAGCCGTTCGCACAGGGGAATCAGGTCACGGGGGGTATAGGTCCGGTCATCGTTCTCCAACGTCAAACGGGCCCGCAGGTCATCAGGCAGGCTCGCCACCACCCCGGCAAGTCGGTTGAGTGCGGCGGTCTTGTCGCCGTAGCCCCCGCCGGCATGAAGGTTGATGACATCCGCCCCCAGCCAGTCGGCCACCGCGTTCTGGTACCGCAGTTCCGCCACCGAGCGTGCCACCACCCCCTCATCCGGAGACGATAGAACGATGAACTGATCTGGGTGAAAGGAAATGCGCAGTCCATGCCTCTTGCGGAAAGTGCCGCAGCGTCTGAAAAGAGCGACGATCTGACGCCCGTCGGGAAGGTCCGTCATCTTGTATCCCGCCTCGGGATGGGTTTTCAACGGCAGGATCTGACTGTTGACCCGGAACGCGCCGATACCGTTGTCCCGGCAAAACGCCAGGGCCGCCCCCAGGGCATGGGCATTGTCGCGGCAGATCGCCCCCAGCCGCGCCAGTTGCTGTGCCCGGGGAAACTTGCCGAGATGGGCCGCGGTGGTGCGACGGAACCGGATGGGCGCCTTGCGGAAAATACAGCACAGTCCCAGCCGAATCACCAGGTTTGCTCCCGGCTACACATGGTTCCTCAATTTCAGCGCCACCGGGTGGGGGTTGAGGTACACCTGGGACTGGAGATAGGACGCATCGTATTTGCGGACGTAATGATTGATCAGTGTCATGGGCACCACCAATGGCACCAACCCCTCATGATAGCGCCCGATCACCTCCACCAGTTCCTGTTTTTCGTCGGTGGCAAGGACCCGCTTGAAATACCCGGCCATGTGCTGCAACACGTTCACATGCTTGCGCACCGTGGCCTTGAGCGCAAGGGCGGCCATCAGGTGCTGTTCGTAGCGGTCGAACAGCACTTCCGGATGCAGCTTCCCGCCCCCGGCCACCAATCGACCCATGGCCTGGCAATCTTTTGGACTGTGGGAGAGAATCATCAGTTTGTGTCGGGTATGAAAGTCCACCAAGCCTCCCAGGGACGCACCCTGCCTGATGCATTCCCGCCACCGGGTCAGCGCGAAAATACGGTCAATGAAGTTTTCCCGCAGGATGGGATCGTGGAGCCGTCCCTCCTCTTCGGTGGGCACCCGGGGAAAATGGTCCATAAAAGCCCGGGCGAACATCCCCACCCCGACGTTCCGGGAATGCCCCTTGTCATTGTAGACCTTTACCCGCGCCATACCGCTGCTGGGAGATTTACTCTTGAAAATAAAACCGCACAGGGCCTCGCCCTCCAGCTCCCTTACCCGCCGCGCCGCCCAACCGCGCATGCGATCGGTATGGTCCACCCGGGTTTTGGTGGTCACAAGCCGGGGCGCACCGGGATCCCCCTCCAACCGCAAGGTCTCCCGGGGCACCGGAAACCCGCATTCCACCTCCGGGCACACCGGAACGAATTCAACATATGCACCCAGGGTGTCGGTAAGATAACGGTCCAATGCATGCCCGCCGTTCCACCGCACCGGTTGCCCCAGCAGGCAGGCGCTGGCGCCGATCCGTATCTTTTTGTCCATGGAACGCTCCTTTTCTGCATCGCTTCCCGCGCGATCCGGATTTTCGGTTATCGGCGGGGCAACCGGCAGGCCGCCGGCAGCTTGGGGGTAAAGCGCCGGGGCCGCCCCGCAACGGTGCCGCCGGCGGTCCGGGCCAGTGCCCGTAACATCCCCCGAAAAATCATTTGGTGAAACGGATAAAGGGCGTACCAGTAGAGGATACCCCACAAACCGGCCGGGAGAAACCGGGACAGCAGCTGGATCTCGGTCTGCCCGGCCCCGGCCGATGTCACCCGGATATCGAGCAAGGCCTGCCCTGGAAGTTTCATTTCCGCCAGCAGCAACAACCGCCCCGGCGGCGTCACCGCCAACACCCGCCAGAAATCCAGGGCATCGCCCACCCGCAGGTCGGCGGGGTCCCGTCGACCCCGGCGAAGGCCGACACCACCCAGCAACCGGTCCACCATGCCCCGCAGCCGCCATAGGACGTCTGCGAAATACCAGCCCGTCGTGCCGCCGATACGGGCCACTATCTCCCACACCGCCGCCACCGGCAGATGCACCCGTGCCCGGTAACCGCACGCCAACACGGTTCCGCCGCTGTAATCGGCGTCGCCGCAAGAAAGCCATTCCGGCGGTTGCAGGGCACCGGCATCCGACCAGCAGGTGTCCACACGGGCCTGGGCCACCCGCTGCAATGCCAGGCGGATCGCTTGGCGGCAATCAATGAGGGCAATCGGTAAAAGAGAGCGGATACGCGTCTCCTCGCACACGGTGGGCGTTGCCAGCCCCTCGGCCAGGGGCTTTGCAATGGCCGCCGGCACCGGTGTCACCAGGTGGATCCATCTGGCGCTGAGGCCCGGCGATAAAAACGGTACCGCCAACACCACCCGACGACGCAAACATGCCTCCCGGGTGAACAGGTGGATCAGATCGACATAGCGCAGCACCCTGGGCCCCCCGATATCAAAACTGCCGCCGGTGGTTTCCGGGCAGGCCAGGCAGCCGACCAGATAATCGAGCACATTTCCGATGGCGATGGGCTGGGTGGGTGTCATCACCCAGCGGGGAGCAATCATGAGGGGCAAGCGTTCCACCAGGTAGCGCAGCATTTCAAAGGAGGCGCTCCCGGCCCCCAGAATCATGGCCGCGCGCAGGACCGTCACGGGAACCGGCCCGGCCTGCAAAATCCGTCCGGTTTCGTGCCTGGACAGCAGGTGAAGACTGATGCGGGAATGCCCGACGTCGCCCAACCCCCCTAAATAAATAACCCGCTCCAAATGAACGGCAGCGGCAGCCGCGGCCATGGAAAAAGCACCCTTGCGATCAGCGTCGGCAAACCCCTTTTTCCGGGCCACCATGGAATGAACCAGGTAATAAGCAGCGCGGCATCCGTCAAGAGCCGCCGCCAGGGCGGCGGGATCCAGTACATCGGCGGCGGCCGCACTTACCCGGGGATGTCCGGCCCAGGAACGACAGCCGATCTTTTCCACGGACCGGGCAACGGCCCGCACCCGGTAGCCGGCGTTCAGCAAACGCGGCACCAGGCGCCCGCCCACATAACCGGTGGCCCCCACCACCGCGATCGGCTGATCGGTCATGGCGTATTTCCCACTGCCCTTGGCGTTCGCACTGCGCAGAAAGCCCATTCGAAAAACAAGCGGCAAAAAAAGGGAACCCCGACGGGGTTCGGCTCAGGCCAGCAGCATGGCCATTTTCAGCGTCACATACCGGTCATCGGACCAGGGCCAGAACTTGGCGATCACGGTCTTGCCGTTGAATTTTTTTTCAAACAGGGTCTGGTTGAACCGGATCCCCCCGGTCTTTTCCGTTACGGCAAGGTTCTTTTCGGACGGTTCCCGGCCGGCGGGCTTGACAGGCGCGCCCAGGAAATGGGCGAGAATGGCGGCCCAACTGTCCAGATCCTTGCTGAACACAACGAGTTCGCAAAACTCGGAACCAAGGCTTCTGCGCTCGAATACGCTGAGATGACGGGCATCTTGTAGGATATCGTCGAGGGTCATGACGGTGCTCCTGATCCGCCGGAGCGGAAAGTCACGGGTTATGCGGCAACCGGCGGGAACCGCCGTTGTACAGCCGAGGCGCTACAGGCGCCAGTAATCAATGCCCATTTGGGCGGCCTGGACCGGGTCCATCTGTCCTTTCACGTCCACGAAAATGACATGCCCATCCCGGCAAAGTGCGCTGATCCGGGCAAGCCCCATGTCCTTGTATGCCTGGTGGGCCACGGCCATAATAACGGCATCGAGTCCGGCGAGACGCTCCAAGGGCGTCAGGGACAGGCCGTAATACCGGTCGGCCTCTTCCGGATCCGCGAGCGGATCGTGGACCATCACCTCCACACCGTAATCTTTGAGTTCATCAATGATGTCCACCACCCGGGTGTTGCGCAAATCGGGGACATCCTCCTTGAAGGTGAGTCCCAACACCCCGACCCGCACCCCCCGCACCTGTTTGCCGGCGCCGATGAGCATTTTGACGGTGCGCTCGGCGATATACTTCCCCATGCCGTCGTTGATGCGGCGGCCGGCCAGGATCATCTCCGGATGGTACCCCAGGGCTTCGGCCTTGAAGGTCAGGTAATAGGGATCCACGCCGATGCAATGCCCGCCCACCAGACCCGGACGGAACGGTAGAAAATTCCACTTTGTCCCCGCCGCCGCCAGCACTTCCATGGTGTCGATCCCCACCCGGTGAAAAATCATCGACAGCTCGTTCATGAGGGCGATGTTCAGATCCCGCTGGGTGTTCTCGATCACCTTTGCCGCCTCCGCCACCTTGATGCTGGAAGCCCGGTGGATACCGGCCTTGACGATCTTGCCGTAGACATCGGCCAGAAGCGCGCAGGTTTCCGGATCGGATCCGGAAACGATTTTGATAATATTTTCTAGGGTATGCACCTTATCTCCGGGGTTGATGCGCTCGGGGGAATAGCCCACGGCGAAATCCTTTCGGAACCGGAGGCCCGATTCCGCCTCCAGCACCGGGATGCACACCTCCTCGGTGGCTCCGGGGTATACGGTGGATTCGTATACCACGCAGACACCCTTTCGCAGGTGCCGCCCCACCGTTCGGGAGGCACCGCGCAGGGGCCCCAAATCCGGGATGCGATAGGCATCGATGGGCGTGGGAACGGCCACGATGATCACACCGCAATCGGCCAACAACTCCGGCTGGTCGGTGAACGCAACGGCCGCTGCCTTGAGGGTGTC
Organism: Desulfobacterales bacterium; assembly: GCA_963678885.2. Taxonomy (GTDB): domain Bacteria; phylum Desulfobacterota; class Desulfobacteria; order Desulfobacterales; family JAFDDL01. The sequence goes on from CAXXFG010000001.1 coordinate 187,557, forward strand.
CGCCGACACCTCCAGGGTGCGGTCATTGCCGGCGGCCAGCTCCCGCACCCGCTCGGTCTTCATGTCATAGCCCACCACCGAAAAATGGCGGGACAAAGCGACCGCAAGGGGCAGCCCCACATACCCGAGACCCACCACGGCGATCTTGTCTTCACCTGTTTCAAGCCTTTTGAACGTCACCATCCCCGATTGTCTCCTTTGCGCCCGGCGCGCTTCAGCGGTCACCGCAGTTATTGCAAAAATCCTTGCCACCTTCTGCGCCACGGGTTCACAGGCCCCCATTGGCAAAACCCGGAAGCGCCGACACGGCATCCGATGACGAAATTAGAAGATCCTGTCCGATCCGTCAACCCGGGGCCCGGGGCCCGGGACGGCGGAAAACAGGGCAGGAGTTTTCGGCGGACGACCTCATTTCACAGCATCTTGAACAGCCGCTCTTTCTCCGGATCGGTCAAATGCCGCCAGGTACCCTTGGGAAGCCCCCCGAGACGGATCCCCGCCATCCGAACCCGCTTTAGCCGGACCACGGTGTGGCCCAGGCCGCCGAGCATCTTGCGGATCTGGCGGTTGCGGCCTTCCCGCAGCACCATGCGAAAACGCCGGGCGGTCAGGCGCGTCACCGTGGCCGGTCGGGTCCGGCGCCCTTCGAGCATCACGCCGTCGGCGAGGACGCGCAGATCTCTTTCCTGGATGGGCCGGGAGACAGTGACCTCGTACTCTTTTTCGTGGTCAAAGGAAGGATGGGAAAGGCGCTGGTGCAGGCGGCCGTCGTTGGTCAGCAGCAACAACCCCTCCGAGTCTTTGTCCAGCCGGCCCACCGGATACACCCGTTCATGGGTTTCAATCAGATCCAGCACGATCTTCTCGTTTTGGTGGCGGCAGCTGGAAATATACCCGGTGGGCTTATGCAGCAGAATATACACCAGGGATTGCCGGGCGGCGACCGGTTTTCCGTCGACCATCACCCGGTCGGCGGTTGGATCGACGCAAGTACCCAACTGCGTCACCACCGCGCCGTTCACCGTCACACGACCGGATGCAATCCACCGTTCCCCCTGCCGCCGGGAACAACACCCCGCATCGGCCAGGAATTTCTGAAGTCTCACAAGCGCCATGGCTGCCGACACTGTCCCCCCACACCGGCCAAAATCCCTTCGCCGGGGCATCCGGACAAGGTCTCCATCCCCCTGCCGCTTACGCCCCGCCCTCAGGAACGATAGTCCGCATTGATACGGACATAGTCCACGGAAAAATCGCAGGTAAGCATCGTTGCCGTACCGGCGCCTGTATTCAAATCGATGGTCATCACCATCTCGGGGGCCCCCATCACCTCCGCGGCCGCAGCCTCGGCGGCGGCCCCAGCGCCGCGTCCCGCCGCAACCAGATGCACATCGTTGAAAAAAATATCCACGCGGCCGGGATCGAAATTCACCCCGGCGCGCCCCGCAGCGGCGATGATGCGCCCCCAATTGGCGTCCCGGCCGAAAATGGCGGTTTTCACCAAATTTGAATGGGCCACCGTTTCGGCGATGCGCAGTGCGTCCGCATCGCAGGCAGCACCTGTCACCCGCACCTCCACCAGGGTATTGACGCCCTCCCCGTCCTTGATCATGGCGCGGGTAAGCGACAGACACACCTCGTCCAGCAAAACCTGGAACGCCCGTTCCGCCTCGGGACCGGCCACCAAGACGCCGGACACCCCGTTGGCCATCAGCAGAACCGTATCGTTGGTGCTGGTATCACCGTCCACCGTTGCACGGTTGATGGACTTGTCGGCACTGTGCAGGAGGGCCCGTTTCAAAAACTCCGGCGCGGCGCCGGCGTCGGTCAGAATAAAACAGAGCATGGTGGCCACGTCGGGCCGAATCATGCCGGCGCCCTTGATCATGCCGGTAACGGTGATGTCACGGCCCCCGATGCGCCCGCGGCGGCTGACCACCTTGGGAACCGTGTCGGTGGTCATGATGGCCTCGGCGCAATCGCGGAGGCCTTCGGGAGCAAGGGCCCCGATAAGCTGCGGCAGGGCATTAAGCACCTTTTCCATGGGCAGGGGCAGACCGATCACCCCGGTGGAACAGACCAGCACCTCCTCCGGACGGATGCCGAGGCCTGCGGCGGCGTGGGCGCTCGTCTCCTCGGCATCACGCATGCCGGCGTCTCCGGTGCAGCAGTTGGCATTGCCGCTGTTGGCGATGATGGCCCGGCAGCGGCCACCGGCCACCCGCTGTTTGTCGAGCAGTACAGGCGCCGCCTGGACCCGGTTGCGTGTGAAAAGCCCGGCCACGGATGCCGGCGCCTCCGATACGATGAGACCGAAGTCCTTCAGACCGTTTTTCTTGATGCCGGCGGCGATGCCGGCGGCCTTAAACCCCGGGCAAGCCGGTAATTGCGTCATAGTCGCGTCTCCGTCAGGAAATCCAACCTGTTATTTTCCAAAGGGGCAGACCGGATACCGGCATTGGGCGCAATTGAGACACAGACCGCCATGCCCCAGGCGGGCGATCTCTTCCCGGGTCAGTTTATCACCGGCCAGAACCCGGGGCAGCACCAGGTCCAGGATGGTGATCTGGTGATACATGCCGCAGGCGGGAATCCCCAGAATCGGAATTTCATCCACGTAGGACAGCATAAACATGGCGCCGGGCAGAACCGGTGCGCCGTACAAGGCCACCTGACCGCCCACCTGGCGAATCCCCTTGCGGGTCACATCGTCGGGATCCACCGACATTCCGCCGGTGGTCAGAACAAGGTCGGCCCCCTCGGACAAAAACCGACGGATTTCAGCTTCGATGACATCGGCGTTGTCCGGCGTAAATCCGACGCCCATCACCTCGGATCCCAGGGCGTGGAGCTTACGGCGCAACACCGCCTCGAACTTATCTTCGATACGGCGCTCGTATACTTCATTGCCGGTAATGACGAGACCGGTACGAGCCGCACGAAAGGGCAGCACACGGAAAAGCCCGCCGGTTTCCCCGGCAATGGAAACCGCCTGCGATACCACCGCTTCGGCCGCCACCAAGGGAATGGCCCGGGTGGCGGCCACCGGCATTCCCTCTTCCACGACCGTATTGGTATGCCGGCAGGCACACATGACCTCGCCCAGCAAATTGACCCGGGCTAGTGCATCGACATCCACCTTGAGAAGACCCCGGGTTCTGGCCAGAAGAACGATCTTGCCTTCGTTGACCTCTCCTTCCCAGCCAACGCCCAAACCGCAGAACGCATCGGCCATCATGCGCGCGGCGTCGTTCTCGTGCATATATCCCGGCGCAATTTCCAGCACGTACAGGTTTTCCTTGCCCAGCCGCTTGAGATGGTCCACATCTTCCGGCCGCACCACGTGCCCTTTCCTGAAGGCGCGCCCCTTGAACTCGCCCTGACGGATTTCCGTAATGTCGTGGGCTAAAACCAGCCCGACCGCGTCATCGACCTTAACCGTTTTGTTCATGCCTGCGTCTTCCCTTTCGATTCTGTAGCGGCATCCGGGGGGCCCCACTGCCGACATATGATGGGTGAGAAAAGTGATCCCACTGATAATACATGAAATATCGGAGCAGATGCATGGATGTCTATGCCAAACCCCACACAGGGTGTCAAGCTGCAATTGACAGATTTTCCCGCGTCGGTCTATAGTCCGGCACAAAAAATTCGCCCGGACGCACCATCGGCCCGCTGGCCGCCGGTATTGCTGTTCTGGCATCTTACCGCCGGCACGGCATCGGCGCAAGGGACAACCGACCAATACTTCGACACCCGGCATGAACAGAAATTTCAAACTCACCATCGAATACGACGGCACCACCTATTTCGGCTGGCAGCGACAAGTGGACCCAAACACCGTCCAGGGCACCATCGAACGCGCGGTGGAAACCCTCACGGGACAGCCGGCAATCCTGACCGGATCGGGTCGCACCGACGCAGGGGTCCATGCAATGGGGCAGGTGGCCAACGTCCACGTCGATACCCGGCTTTCCCCGACTGTTATCCGAAGGGCACTCAACGCCCTTCTGCCCCGGGACATCGCGGTCCTCTCCTGCGAAGAAGTCCCGGCGGACTTTCACGCCCGCTTCGACGCCATCGGAAAGCACTACCGCTACCGCATCGTCAACCGGCCGGTGGCCCCGGCCGTGGGGAGGCAATACGCCTGGCATATTCCCCGCACCCTCAACATGCAGCGCATGACGGCGGCCCTCGCCCACCTCACCGGCGTTCATGATTTCAAGGCCTTCGAAGGCGCCGGCAGCCCCCGCGCCCACACGGTCCGCAACGTCCGTCACGCCACCTTCGATCCGGCCCCCCCGGACGAGGTTCACTTCAGCATCGAAGCGGACGGTTTTCTGCGCCATATGGTGCGCAACATTGTCGGAACCCTTGTGGACGTCGGGCTGGAGCGGCTATCCCCCGATGATGTTGCCCACATCCGCGCCTCCGGTGACCGACGCCGTGCCGGTGCCACGGCCCCTGCCCAGGGCCTTTTCCTGGTGGCGGTTCACTACCCTGCTTGACAGAACGCGCCCCTGTTTGTAATGATCATATAGAAAAACACTGTTCCATAATACAAAACATGCTTTCCAAAAGGAGACCACTGCCCCGTGGCCCCCGACACGAACAAAGTCATGCCCCTTTCCGAGGCCGTCGCCCGGTTCGTTCCGGACGGCGCCCACCTGTCCCTTGGAGGATTCACCATCAACCGCAACCCCATGGCGGCGGTGCATGAAATCGTCCGTCAAAGGAAAACGAACCTCCATCTGTCTGCCCATTCCAACGGCCAGGGCCTTGATACCCTGGTGGGTGGCGGTTGTGTGCGGCGGGTTGAAATCGCTTACGCGGGAACGGGCCGTTTTTCCCCCACCTGCCCGCGCTTTCGCAAAGCCGTCGAGGCGGGCCGTCTTCAGGTGGAAGATTATTCCAATTATCAAATGACCCTCCGGTTCATGGCCGGCGCCATGGGGGTCCCATTTCTCCCCACCCGTTCCGGACTGGGCAGCGACATCCTCACCCGGTGGGGAATCTCCACCGCGGAACGAAAAACCGACGCCGCCCTTCCGGACCTGAAGCTGCAGGTGGTGGACAATCCCTTCGCGGGATGGACCGACGCCACCAAGGTGGTCCTGGTTCCCGCCCTGCATCCCGACGTCACGATTCTTCACGTCCAGGTCGCCGACGCCCAGGGCACGGCACGCATCGACGGTCTTCGTTTTTCGGACGTGGAACAAGCCATGGCATCCAAACACGTCATCCTCACCTGCGAAAATCTGGCGGCGGCCGGACGGTTGCGGGTACACCCGGAACACAACCATCTGCCCTTCTACCGTGTGGACGCCGTTGTCCCGGCGCCTTTCGGCGCCTACCCCACCGCCTGCCACGGCTGTTACGATTATGATGCGGACTTTTTTGAAACCTACGCGAAAGCGGCCGCCACCGACAAGGACTACGCTGCCCATCTGGAGCGGTATATCCACGCCCCCGGCAGCCATGATGCCTTCCTGACCCTGATCGGAAAAGCAAGACTGGCCGCCCTGGGGCCGGTCCAAAGCACCGCCCGGCCTGTGTCGGAGGCATCGTCATGACGGCCTACAGCGCCAGGGAAATGATGGCCATCGCCGCCGCCCGCGAGATACGGGGGGAAGACATCATTTTCTGCGGCACCGGCATCTCCATGCTGGCGGCCATGGCCGCCAAGCAAATCAGCGCCCCGCAGAGCCTGCTGTTCTTCGAAACCGGCGCCATCGACGCCCACCCCGTGGCGCTGCCCATGGCGGTGGGAGATCCCCGGGTACTGCAGGGCGCGGCCATGGGCATGTCCCTTGGGGACACCTTCGCCGCCATGCAAAACCGGTTTTCCGGGGCCCGCATGGTGGCAATCCTGGGCGCGGCCCAGATCGACCGATTCGGGAACCTCAACACCACGGTGATCGGCCCCCTTCAACGCCCCGTGCGCCGCCTGCCGGGAAGCGGCGGCGCCTGCGACGCAGCCGCCTTTGTCGAGCGCATCCTCATCTTCATGACCCACGACAAGCATAAATTCGTGTCAAAACTCGACTACCGGACAAGCCCCGGGTGGATGGACGGTCCCGGCAGCCGGGAAAAGGCGGGACTGCCCGGCGGCGGACCGGAACGGGTCATTACCGATCTGGGAATTCTGGAATTTGACGGGAACAGCAGAGAAATGTTCCTGGCCGGCTGTTACCCGGGCGTCTCCGCCCGGCAGGTCCAGGAGCGAACGGGGTTTAGCCTGGATTTGTCCCGGGCCGGGGCGGTGGCGCCCCCGACCCGGGAAGAATTGCGCATTTTACGCAGCATCGGTGATGCCCGGCAACGGGTTGCAGGCGGGATTAGAAATCCGTGAAATCATCTTCGTCCATGGGGATGACCTCCCTGGGATTGACCTCCCTGGGGGCGGCACCCAGCCGCCGCCGATCGGAATGGTCCTCCACCGGAGGTGCGGCAGTGGCCTGAGCGCCGGGCAACGCAACCGATGTCTTCCTGCCTGACAACATGGTTCGGCCGCCGCCTTTATCACTGCCCACCATGTCCACCAGCCGCCGCACATAATCCTTCATCTGCTCGGCCTGGGCGCTCATCTGCTCGGAGGCCGAAGCCGATTCCTCTGCGTTGGCGGCGTTTTGCTGGGTCACCTGGTCCACACCCGACACCGACGCGTTCACCTGGTCGATACCCCGGGCCTGTTCCCCGGCCGAAGCGGCAATCTCCGCCACCAGGGCCGCCACCCGGCCGGCGCTCTGGGTCACCTCCTCGAAGGCCCCGCTGGTGCTGTCCACAAAACCCGTGCTTTCCTGGATGCGTTTCACAATGGACGCGATGAGTTCAGCGGTATTGCGGGCCGCTTCCGCCGCGCGCATGGCCAGGCTTCGCACCTCGTCGGCCACCACGGCAAACCCGGCACCCGCCTCGCCTGCCCGGGCGGCCTCAACAGCAGCGTTCAAGGCCAGCAGATTGGTCTGGAAGGCAATCTCGTCGATGGTCTTGATGATCTTCGACGTCTCCTGGCTGGCCTTTGAAATTTCGTTGATGGACTCCGAAAGGTTCCCCATGGACTGGTTGGCCTTTGCAACGACGTCCTGGGCCTCCTTCATGTACGTATCGGCCTGGCCGGCATTTTCCGCGCTCTGCTTGGTCATGGAAGACATCTCCTCCATGGCCGAAGAGATCTCCTCGATGCCCGCCGCCTGTTCCGAAGCACCCGCGGCAAGGGACTGGCTGGAAGACGCCACCTGGGAGGACCCCACGGCCACCTGGTCCGCCGCCTCGGAAAGCCCTTCGATCACCGGAAAAATGCCCCGGCTGATGCTCCGGATAATCAGGAAGGCCAACAGCACCCCGCCCACGATGCTCACCAGGGTTCCCACCACCATCAGGCTTTTGGAACCGGTGATCTGGCCGGCCATGGAATTGCGCTGCCCCCCCATGATTGTTTCGCACGCCGCTTCGGCGCCCCGGGCGCTGGCCAGCATGCGTTCCTCCATGAGCGCCTGCTCGGCCATCATCCGGCCGAACCGGCCGAAGGAATCCCGATAGGCGGCAACGGAGGCCAGGGTATTTTCGATATTCTGAACATTCTCCGCGGACGCGAACCTGCTTCTGAGGGCATCCCCCACCTCCGCGATCCGGTCAAGCAGTGCCTCCACCGCCTCCTGCTTCCCGATATCCCGGGAAAGAATGAACTCCTTCTCGGCCTGCCGTGCCTGCAAAAACCATTTGACGATGCGGTTTGCATCCTCGCTGTTGGTCAGCTTTTCCGCCACCAATTGGGACGACTCGATCTGTGCCGCGGCCAACTGCGCGTCCTGGCTCTCCACCAGGGCCGTGGCGGCCTGCTTGATGCGCTCGGAAGCCCCCTGCATGGATTCCAGATCCGACGGCAGTTTGGTGCCGACATATGTCGTGAACTTTGAAAAATAGGTGGAGGTCGCCGATTCAATGGCCATCAGCGATTCTTTGTCCGCATCCGTCTGCACCAACGGTGTGATCTGCTCGATGATGGTGAAAAAACTGTCGTAGATCCCCATACATTTTTCGAAAATAGACTGGTCCTCGGTGTCCAGGTATTCCTTTTCCACGAGCTTTGCCTCCAGGACGGATCGTACGATCCGGTTGGCATCCCGGGCCACCGTCTGGCGCTCTTTCATGTACCGGTCCGCTTGGGCCTGGGCCTCGGTCAGCTGCCGGGAAAGATCCGCGCGAATCCCCTCGACACTGGCCAATGCACTGCCGGCCTTATCCTGCATCAGGCTCAGCACGTCGTTCTTCTGATTTTCAAGATCCCCGTATTGTCCGAAGGCGGCCTTGTAGGCATCCACCTGGGAAAGAAAACCGCTCATTTCCTCCCGCAGCGCCTTCTGATTGAGGCTCTTCTGAAGCAGGACGGCCTGCTGTTTCAGCGTCTCCGCGACTTCTCCCACCTTGTCGACCAGTTCCGCCTGCTGGGTGACGATAAAATCTTTCTCCATCTGCCGCATGTTGCGCAGATCCAGCACCAGGGCGTTCACGGCGTCGTTGTTGTCGACACCCCCCACAACCCCGGACAAGCTCCGGTAACCCACAAGGGCCACCAGCATCACCAGCAAAATCAGCAGGGCGGCAAGACTCATGATTTTTGCGTTCAACTTCATCTTCTTCAACATAGGGCGGCACCTCCGGATGAAATCGCCTGCCGGGAAGATGGCAGGCCGTTGTCTGACAACTTTATGACATGGTACAAAAAACGGCCCGTGTCAATTATTTCCGCGGGAAATAATACAACACGGGGCCCTCATGGAAAGCTTCGGCTTCCTGGTCACTGATATCCGCGCCCTTCTCCTTCATGCGGCGGATGGTTTCCACGGTGAGCCGTCCCTGGAGATGCGCCTCGGCCATTTTATCCAGCCCGTGGCAGGACAGGCATTTTTTCTCGAATTGCCTTCGGTCCGGATCGCCCAGGAATGCAGCGATGCGCTCGGCCTCCGCCTCGGAAACGGACGCCCCCTGCTTGCCGGCCATCCGGCGGACAATCTCTAGAAACCCCTCGGGATCCAGGTGCATCTGTTTGGAACGGTCCTGATCATGGCACACCGTACACCGGGTGGCAAACAGCTCCGCCACCGGCGCCTCCGGCGCCGCGCACCATGCAGCGGGAACGCTCGTCCACAGCACCACAACCACCGCCGACACAAAGCCGAATAGCATCAAACGCATCGCATCTTCCTTTCTCTGTTGGTAAACATCCGGTTCCGGGCCGGCCGGTCAAGCGCCGCTCTTCCCGGATTCACAACATGTAACGCGGCCATGCCCCGTCAGCCGCCGGCCCCATGGCGGTCCAGCACCGAGCGCACCGCCTCGCCAAGCTGCCGCTTGGTAAAGGGTTTTTTCACAAACGCGGCGATGCCCACGGACCGCAACATTTCTTCGTCGATCAGCTCGTTCAGCCCGGAGATCATGATAACGGGAAGGTCGGCACGAATCGCCAACAGTTCCCGGGTCAGGGAAATCCCCGTCATTCCGGGCATGGTATGATCGGTGACCACCAGGTCGAACCGGGCCGGTTCACCGCGAAACAGATCCAGGGCCGCCCGGGGGTCCGCGGCAACGGTCACCGCATACCCCACCCGTTCCAGCATCCGCCGGCCCACATCCCGCACATTCGCCTCGTCGTCAATGATCAGGATCCGTTCCTTCCCCCCGGGGAGGAAGGCCTCGGATACGGTGGCGGTATCGTCCGACGTGCCGTTCACCCTTGGCAGGTACACGTGAAAACGCGTTCCCACCCCCGGCTCGCTGTAGGCGCTGATGACCCCGCCGTGACTTTTCACGATGCCGTGGGAGACGGCAAGTCCCAATCCGGTACCCTGCCCCACCGGCTTTGTGGTGTAAAACGGTTCGAATATCCGCTCCAGCACCTCCGGACCCATGCCGCAACCGGTATCGCTGATCACGATTTTCACATATCCCCCGGGTGCGATATCCGGATACAGCGCCGCCGATTCCACGTCCAGATCAATCGGCGCCACCTGGATGGTAAGGGTTCCCGCATCGCCCATGGACTGAACGGCATTGGTGCACAGATTCATCAACACCTGGTGAATCTGGCCTGCATCCCCCAACAACTCCGTCCGCGCGGGAGCGATATGCACCGCCAGATCGATGGTGGCCGGCAGCGAGGCCCGCATCAGCCGGACCACCTCCCGCACGATGTCGCCGATATTGAACCGTTTGATCTCGTGCTCGGCATGGCGGCTGAAAGACAGAATTTGCCGGACCAGGGCCGCAGCGCGCTGGCTGGCGGACATGATCCGTTCCAGGTGCAGGCGGATGGAAGACGTCGGGGGGGTTTCCATCAGGGAAAGCTCGGCATAACCGACGATACCGCTTAGTATGTTATTGAAATCATGCGCGATACCGCCTGCAAGGGTGCCGATGGCCTCCATCTTCTGGCTCTGCTGGAGTTGGCGCTCCATCTTTGCCTCCCGGGTGATGTCCTGGAATATCGCCACGGACCCCCAAAGGTCGCTCGCGGCGTTCCACACGGGAGAGATGCGAACGTCCACCACTTCGGCGCCCCGCTGGTTGTAAAACCGCCCCACGAAAGACCGGCCCTGTCGCACATGTGCCATGATGGCCGTGTGCTGGGCCGGTTCCACGATGAAACATGCAGCCACCTTGGCCCGCCCGATCAGGTCCTCGCGCCGGGTACCGGTGATGCGTTCAAACGCCGGGTTGACATAGTGGATGACACCGTCCTTGGAGGAGACTATCAGTACCCCTTCTACGGCCTGGTCGATGGCCCGTGTCAGGTGACGGCGCTCCTCCTCCGCCTTCCGGCGCTTTTCCATCTCGAAGTTGAGGGCCTGGTTGTGGGCCTCTAAAACGCGGCCTTTTTCCAGCAGATGGCGGGTACGCAGATGTAGGATCAGAACGATCCCGCATACCCCCAGCAGCCCGCACAGGATCCGAAACGGCCATGTCTGCCAGAACGGCGGCGTTATCGTCAGTCCGATATGGGGGCCGGCAGTGTTCCAGACACCGTCGCTGTTGGTGCCCTTGACCCGGAACACATACCGGCCCGGCGGCACGTTCGTATAGGTGGCGCGCCGCTGGTTTCCGCACATCACCCAATCGCCGTCGAATCCGTCAAGGCGGTAAGCGAAGCGGTTGTGGTCCGGTGCGGAAAATTCCATGGCTGAAAAACCAAAGGAAATCAAATTGTCACGGTGGGAAAGGGTGACGCGCCCGGTATCAAAGACGGGGGCTTCCAACAGGCGACGACCGGAGACAACCGTTCCGACCGTCACGGGACGATTGAAGATACGCATCTCCGTGATTACGATGGGCGGAACAAAATCACTCAACCGCGGCTTTTCCGGATCGAAAAGATTGAACCCCGATGCCCCGCCCACCATGATTTCCCCGGAAGCCAGCGTCAGGCAATCCCCTATATGAAATTCCTCGCCCTGCAGCCCGTCCTTGGCGCCGAAGGTGACCAGGCGCCCCGCTTCCCGGTCGAACTTGGTCAGGCCGTGATCCGTGCTGATCCACAGATGACCGGCCATGTCCTCCGTCAACCCCATGACGGAATTGCTGGCAAGGCCGTCAGCCCGGGTCCAGCAGGAAAAAACGTTCCCGTTTCTGTCCAGGCGGTTGAGCCCGCCGCCGATGGTGCCGATCCACAAGAGGCCGTCCCGGCTTTCGCACAGATCCGTGACATTGTCGCTGCTGATGCCGTTTTCTTGCCCGGCGGGTTTCCGAAACGCCTGGAACGCTTCCGTGGCCGGGTCGAACCGGACAAGCCCGGCACCGCTGGTGCCAATCCACAAAAGCCCCCCGGCATCCCGGATCAGGCATCGCACCGACAACGCCCCCCCCCCTTCCTTTCCGTCCGGAAGGGCACGGTACCAGCGCACATCGTCCGTAACCGGATCGTAATGGCCGAACCCCCCTTCGATGGCCCCCAACCAGAATCCATCGGCGCCGTCCCCCGTCATGTCAAAAACAAGCCGGCTGTCCACCCCGGCGCGCCCCCCCCGTCCCAGCCGCGAAAAAATTCCGGTTCCGGGATCAAAGCGAAACAGGCCGCCGCTCATCGTTCCCAGCCACAAGGCGCCGTCAGGTGCGGCGCACAGGGAAATCACCCAGGGAATACCCACGGATGCAGCCGTATCGCTGCTGCGGTTGTAGGCGCGGTAAGTGCCGGCGGCGCGGTCGAAATGAACCAGCCCCGCACTGTCGGTGCCGATCCAGAGCTGTTGCGCACCGTCCTCAAGCAGGGCGGTCACCCCCGGCTTTCCCCCGGCCAGGATGGGCAGGCGATGCAGCCCGAACAGGGCCCTTGATAGATCGATGCGGTTCACCCCGCCGCCGAAACTGCACGCCCATATCAAGCCGGACCGGTCCTCGCAGAAAGCAGTAATGATGCCGGGGGACAGGCTATCGGGATGTTGGGGGTCGTGCACAAGGGAATCGAAACGACCTGTTTCCGCATCGAAACGGCTGATGCCTCTCGGGGTACCGAGCCACAACCGGCCGCCGCTGTCCGTAAACAGGGAACGCACCTGGTTTGCCGCAAGGCTGCCCGGATCCCCGGGGGTGTGCTGAAAGCGGACCCATCGGCCACTGGCCGCATCCAAACGAATGGCGCCGTCGAGCGTGCCCAGCCACAATCCACCCCCGGGCGCGTCGGCAATGGCCATCACCGCCTGGTCACCTTGGAACAGGGGCCGTTGACCTGCCGGCACCGCATACGGCATGAAGTCACCGACGTTCGCATCGAACACGTAAAGCCCCGCGCCCCGCGTCCCCGCCCAAATGGAGCCGGAACGGTCTTGATGCAGGGCGGAGATGACACCCCCGGGGCACGCCAGGAACCGGTCGAACCGGTCGCGCTCTGAATCGTAGCGGCTGACACCACCGTCGTTTGTACCGACCCAGAGCCGTCCCGCACGGTCTTCCAGCAGGCAGGACACCGAATCCCCCCCCAGACTGTGGGGATCATCCGCATGGGGCCGGTAGACCACAAAACCCGTCCCGGTATCGTCCAGGCGGCACACTCCCCCGCCGATGGTGCCGACCCAAAGGCGGCCGGAACGGTCCAACAGCAAGCTGGCGCAAAAATCGTGGGAAAGGCTGCGGGCATCGTCCGGGTCGTTTCGGAACACCCGAACCTCCCGGCCGTCGTAGCGGTTGAGACCGGCCATGGTGGCAAACCACATGAACCCTTTCCGGTCCTGGCAAACGGCATGCACCTTTTCGCTGGAAAGTCCTTCGGCGATGGTCAGGTGCGCGATGGGAACGGTGCCCATTCCGGCAGGATTGACGGCGGCGGCATTCTTCACCGGCCCGCCCCCCCCCAGGAGGGAAAGAAAAAGAACGGCCGCCGCAACGCCGCCTGCATGGCCTTTCCCCAAACGCCTCATCCGCTTCTCCACCCCCCGTCGGCCCGGCTTTTCATTTCCTCGATTCGGCTGTTGTAAAAGGCGATCACCTCCCGGCGGTTGAGCATGCCGATTAACCGGCCGTGATCGTCGTCCCGCACCACCGGAAGGCTGTCAATGTTGCGGGTGGTGAACTTCTGCAGAACGCTGTTCAAATCGTCCGACGGGGTGGTCACGATAATCTCCGACGTGCCGATATCCTTGACCAGCACCAGATTCTCTATTTCCTCGGCAAACAATACCGACCGCACATCGTTGATGGAGAAAATGCCGGTCATGCGGCCGTCCCGGTCTTTGATCGGGAAATAATGCTGCCGGCTTTCGGAAAAGAACTTTTTAAACGCCAGGAAAGGCATGTCCTGGGGGATCATGGTGACTTTTTTCACCAGATGCATCAGATCCTTGACCCGGATGGCCTGTAAGATATCCACGAAAAACTCTCCGGCGTGGGCCGGCGACTCGATCTTCCGCCTCACCTGACGTTCATAGATGGTCCACCGCCGGGCCGCCAGATAGGCAACGGAGCAGACCAGCAGACTCGGCAGCAGCAGGTGGTAAGAGTTGGTCATTTCGCTCACGAAAATAATCGTGGATATGGGGGTATTGGACACGGCCGTGAAAAAACCGGCCATCCCCACCACCATGAAGGCGCCGGGCGCCGTCACCACCCCGGGAACCAGCAGATGGAACACCTTGCCCACCACCCCTCCCACGGCGCCGCCAATCACCACAGACGGACCGAAGACACCGCCGCTGCCCCCCGATCCGATGGAAAAGGAGGTGGTCAAGATCTTGCCCAGGGCCAGAGTGACCAGAAACAGAATACCATAAGTTTTGGGATCCTGCAGGGCTTTCTGGATATAACCGTAGCCGAAAGCCAGGGTGTGGGGCAGGAAAAAACCAATGAGACCGGTGCACAGCCCCCCCAGGGCCGGCTTGAGATGGGGCGGCAGGCGGAGGGAACGGAACAACCGGGTAATGCCGTAAAAGGTCTTGACATAGAGGGCCCCCACGGCCACCAGCACCAGGGCGAGTACCAAGTAGGGCACCAGCTCCAGGGGGTTTCTGAACTGAAAATCCGGGGCCTGGAAAAGAGACCCCCAACCAAAGACGAGACAAAACAGACAATAGGCCACCACCGAGGCAATGCCGGCGGGAATGATCACCTCGCTTTCGAACTCCGGATCCCGGTACAGCACTTCGGCGGCGAACAGGGCACCGGCCAGGGGCGCACGGAAAATACTGCCCACCCCGGCGCCGATACCGGCGGCCATCATGATCCGGCGTTCCCTGTCCGTAAGTTTAAGACGGGTGGCCAGAAAGGAACCGAAGCCCGCCCCGATCTGGGCGATGGGCCCCTCCCTGCCCCCCGACCCGCCGGTGGTAAGGGTAATGGCCGACGCCAGGGTTTTGACGATGGGTACACGGCCCCGGATATAACCGCCCTTGCGGTGGTAGGCGTCAATGGCCGCATCGGTGCCGTGCCCCTCGGCTTCGGGGGCAAACGTATACACCAGCCATCCGCTCACAAGCCCGCCGGCAGCCGGCAACAACAGAAGAATCCAACGGTTGAAAGGCGTTTGAAAAGCCGTGAAGGGGGCGTGCTCCCCGGCAGGGGCCGGTGGCCGGTATCCGGCCAGCAGATCCAGAAAAAAATGCACGCCCAACTGGCAAAGCACGTGGAACAAGATGGAGCCGAGCCCGGCGATGATCCCGATAACAAAAAAATAAACGGCCCACCGCCCGGCATGGACGAAATCAAAGGAACGCTTCCCTGCCGCGGCATTGCCGGGCAGTGGTTTTTTGGCCATTGTGTGGGGCCCTTCCGGCTTATTGCTTTTCCAGGCTGGCGATGCCCTCCAATATCGTATCGAACAACTCGGGAATGTCTTGCTCTTCCAGGCATGAAAAAGCGATCCGCAGGTTTCTCGGCGGCATTGCAATCAAGCCGACGCCGTATGTGTCCAGCAGATGCCGCCGCAGGGGCTCCGCGTCCACGGTATGCAGCCGGATGCACATGAAATACCCTGAGTTGAAGGGGTAGGGCGTGAAGGCGTGCCGGTATTTCGGGTCCCCCAGCACCTGCTTCATCCGGTCGGCCCGGGCCTTGAGAATGTCAAATTTTTCCCGTTGCTCTTCGGCATACGCCGGATGCGCCATGGAACGCAGCACAAGGGTCTGGGCCAGGTGTGCGGCATTGGAGATGGACCCGCGTACGGCCCCGGCGGTTTTTTTCTCCAAGGCCTCATATACCGGCGCCGGCGCGTCTCCGGCCATCACGCCGTAGGTGACGAAACCAACCCGCAGCCCCCACACGAAGTTTTCCTTGGTGGCGCCATCGAGCTTAACGGCCAGAAGCCGGGGGTGCCGGCCGGACAAAAGGGCGAACAACGATTCCTTGCAGGTGTCCGCCTCGTAGAACAGGCCGAAATACGCATCGTCCGACACGGCCACCACGTTGGTGCCGGCTTCGGCGGTTCGGATGAGGATGCGCACGATTTCTTCCGCCTCGTCCTTGGTAACCGTGTAGCCGCTGGGATTCTGAGGGAAATTGAGCACGACCGTCACCTTGGCATGGGTCTCGGCCGCCGCGCCCACCGCCGCCTCGAAAGCCGCCAGATCAAACCCGCCCGCATCGGTAAACAGCCGGTATTGCGTAATCACGGCGTCTTTCCGGACACCGAGAATCATGTTGTAATTGCCCCACATCATGTCCGGAAACAACACCACATCCCCCGGATCGATCCAAAGATCGGCGAAAACGGAAATGGCATGGGTGATGCCGCACGTAACCACCGGCATGCTGATGGGTTTTCCTTCCAGGGAGGGATTTTTCCTGCTGAGCGCCGCCTGCCAGGCCTGCCGGAGGGCCGGCACCCCGAACGAGGGGGCATAGGTAAGCGCCGCCTCCGGTTCAATGCCCGAAAGCCCCTCCATGACCGAAGGGAAATGCATGGTGCGCCCCTTTTCCGTGGCAATGCCGATGGTGGCATTGATCCGGTGCGCCTTTTCCTTGGCCTCCGCACTCTGGCTGAGAATACCCTTGGGGAAAAACAGCTTTTTCCCGACCGCGGACATCATCTCGAAAAGATGGGGGTTGCCTGTTTGAATGACCTGGTTGAGTTCCTGCGCGATGGGGTTCATTACCGACCTCTCTTTTAATCTCGAAACATTTCGATTTTTCGAAACATTCAATGGAAGAATTCCCGTATTCATTTACCGTCGGGGAACTTTTTTTTCAAGAAAAAAGAACGGCGCCATGACGTTCAGGCGCGCTGTCCGGGCAGTTGAAAGTACAGTTGAGGATAAGCAGCGGATCTGAAAGAATTTATGTGGGGCGGAAGGACAAAAAAAGCGTTTTCCGCACGTTTGATACGTTTCTCAAAGGCTTGTCGGTCCGTCGGAGCGGTATTGCTTTTTCCGGGCCTTCCCATTACAACCCCAGTCGGGCAAACTATGCCCCAACCCCCGTCAGGAGGCACCACCATGGACAACGTTTCCGACCTTCTCTTCGAGGCCGACATGCTCAAAGAAATCCCGCGCTCGGGTTTTCACTTTCTCGGCGCCGGCCGGGAATCGGTGGCGGAGCATGTGCACATGACAACCTTCACCGCCTTCGTGATGGCAAAACTGGACGGCACGGTGGATGTGGCCCGGCTTCTGTCCATGTGCATGGTGCACGACCTGCCCGAAGCACGGACCGGAGACCTGAACCTGCTGCAAAAACGATATGTCCACGCCAGCGAAGAAACAGCGGTGTCGGATCTTGCCGCCGGGCTGCCCTTTGGCGACGATATCGCAAAGCTGCTTACGGAGTTCAACGACGGCGAGAGTCCGGAGGCCAAAATCGCCAACGATGCCGATCATCTGTCGCTGCTTCTATCGTTAAAAAGTCTCAAGGACGTCGGTTGCCAATCCACGGAAAAATGGATCCCGAACATCCTCGACCGGTTGAAAACCGATATCGGGCGTTCACTGGCCCGGTCCATCCTCGACACCCCCCGGGACCGCTGGTGGCTGAAAGCCCTCGCAGGATGATCCGCCGTCGACGGCCTTTTTCCTTGACACCTTTTGAAAGAGCGCATTAGATTTATCGGGAAACGCATCGGGCGCTCCCCGCCTGAAAATTGAAAGTATCAATAGAGACGCGCACCATGCCCATTGCACCGAAAGTCGCCTTCACGCCGCTGCACCGCCGCCTATGTTGGTGCATCCGTTTGCTGGCGACGGTACTGGCGGCCGCCGCCGTGGGCGGGTGCATGAAAAACTCCCCCGCGGACAATGCCTACCTTGGCAGCTGGCGCCTCCAGACCACGAAGGGGGTCCATACCATCCTCTCCCTCCGCAACAACGGAACCTTCGCATTGGACGTCCGCCTCGAAGGGCGGCACACCAAAATCGTCGAAAAACGCGGCGCCGTCGCCGGCACCTGGGCCGTGGGGCCGGACGGCAAACATTTCACCCTGGTTGTCAACCAAGGTGACCCGGCCATCGGCTGGCCGGCGGGAACCCGGCAGTATGCTGTCCGGCAGATGGACGGCGAGCGGCTTTTGCTGGAAACCCACACCGGCAAATTTTTGGGTTGGGAAAAAATCCGCCGGTCGCAGACCACGTCCCTGGATGCCGATACCCGCACGCGCCTCACATTCGCACCGGTGGTGGTCAACCTGGCGCCAAGCACCACCAAGGCCGACCAGCCGTACAAATGGCTCTGCGCTGAAATCGAGATCGTCCTGGCGCCGGCCGCCTCTTTGCCGGACGTCCGCCCCCAATGGAAAGAGAAGGCGCTGCTGCTTCTCAACTCCAAAACATACAGCCAGGTCAATACCAACGACAAACTGGCAAAGGTGGCCGGAGAGCTGCGGGAGTTGCTCTCGCCCTATATGGCCGACCAGGTGACGGCCGTTGTGTTTAAAAATGTAATCGTAACCGGAAAAGAGGCGGCGGTGGAACAGTTCACCGCCGCTTATGGGCCGCCTTCCTGACCACCGCACCCGGTCGTTTCCGGACGCCGGAGGCACAACACTGAGACAAAAGGCCGAACTGATGACCGAAACGCCCTCCCGCCGGGTACCCAGAATTCTCTGCGTGGATGATAGCCGCGCGGAACGCGCCCTGTACGAAAGCTTTCTCAGCGGTTTCGACTGCCGCTGCAAAATCGCCGCCTCCGCCGAAGAGGGCCTCGCCGAGGCCATGCGCTTTCTCCCCGACCTGATCATCAGCGACGTGGTGATGCCCGGACAGGACGGGTTCGCCTTCTGCAAGGCCGTCCGGAAGACCCCGGAACTTACCGGCGTCATCTTCATCCTCGCCACCGGCAAGGCCGCCAACGGAGAAGGCACTTTGAAAGGGGTGGACTCCGGGGCCGACGACTTCCTATACAAACCCTTCGACCGGGACGGGTTTCTGGCCAAGGTCAAGGCATTTCTGCGCATCAAGCGCCTCCAGGACGATCTTGCCCGGTCCAACCGGAAGCTCGGTGAGGCCGTCGCGGCGTTAGAGGAGTACAAGGATGCGTTGGAAAAGAAGAACACGGCGCTGGAAAAAGAAAAGGAGATGCTGCAAAATTCCCTGAAGCAGATTTCTCTTATGGTAACCGAACGCGAACGCACAAACGACGAGTTGGCGCGCCTCAACCAAGTTCAACAGAAGAACATCGACAGCCTCATCTCTGTTCTGTGTTCCTTCATCGAATCCAAGCGTCAGTACCACAAGGGGCACTCCAAGAAGGTGGCGGAAATTTCCGTCTTCATGGCAAAGGACCTCGGCCTTCCCGATGAAACCGTTCGGGACATCGATATCGCCGCACGCCTCCACGAATTGGGAAAACTGTCCATCCCCGAAACCCTTGCCATGAAAAATCCGGAAGCCTACACCCGGCAGGAAAAGGATTACCTGGCCCAACACCCCATCCGCGCAACGGCTGTGCTGGAAAACTTTGCGGGCTTCAAAAACATTTCCACCATCATCCGGCACTTCCACGAGCATTACGACGGCTCGGGACTTCCCGACGGGCTGGCAGGAGAAGAGATCCCCATTGGCGCACGCATCATCGCCGTTGCCAATCTTTTTGAAAACCTCATTTACAGAAGCAGACGATACACAACCGAACACGCCCTGGAAAAGATCGAGGAGCAGCTCGGGTCAAAATTCGACCCCGCCCTGGGGCGCCTGGTCCACAAATACCTGCACACACATCCCGTGGACGCCGCACGCGCCGCACGCCCGGTGGACCTCCTGGACCTGACGCCCGGAATGGTTCTGGCCGCGGGCATCTATACGGTGGGCGGGACAAAACTGCTGCCCATCGGAACGGAATTGACCCGGGACCACATCTCCCGGGTGGTGCATTACAACAACGTAGAACCCATCGAAGAAACCGTTTACATAAAGAACTGAGCATACAATGGATTTAGCAACAATTATCGGCGTCGTATCGGGCATCGGCCTCATCATCGGCTCCATCCTGATGGGAAGCGGCCTGGGCCTGTTCGTGAATATCCCTTCCATCATGATTGTGGGGGGCGGCACCATCGCCGCCACTTTGGTGGCGTATCCCCTCAAGGAATTTCTCATGGTGATCGGCCTGTTCATCAAGGTATTCATTTTCAAGATTCCAGAGCCAGACGTTCTGGTCAAGCACCTGGTGGACATCTCCAACAAATCCCGAAAGAGCGGCATTCTGTCCATCGAACAGGATATCCCCAAGATAAAGGAACCGTTTCTCGCAAGGGCCCTGCGCATGGCGGTGGACGGCATCCAGACCCCGGTCATCGCCAAGATAATGCGAAAAGAAATCTCCCTGCTGCAGAAGGAGCACAAGGTCGGCTGGGAAATATTCGGTTCCATGGGCGCTTACGCGCCGGCTTTCGGCATGGTGGGCACCCTGATCGGACTGGTGCAGATGCTCGCCACCCTGGACGACCCCTCCACCATCGGCCCCAAAATGGCCGTGGCCATGCTCACCACCTTCTACGGCTCCCTGGTGGCCAACCTGTTTTTCATCCCCATGTCCGCCAAACTCAAGCGCAGAAGCGAAGAGGAAACCCTGAACATGACCCTTTTGTTCGAAGGGGTTTTGTCCATCCGGGAAGGCGAACACCCCCGGATCCTTGAAGACAAGCTGACCGTTTACATGGCGTCGCGCAGCGCAAAAGAAAAAAGCAAAGGCAAGGGCGCCCCCGCATCCACACCGGGAAAGAGAAAATAGGCGCCCGCATGAAAGAAGAACAAACAACGGAAGCCATCGCGGAAGACATTTTCGAAACGGATGCCGAAGAAGACGGCGGCATCGACGACGCTCCCGCCGAAGGCTCACCGGCCTGGATGTCCACGTACGGGGACATGGTCACCCTTCTTTTCGCATTCTTCGTGCTCCTCTATGCCATGAGTTCCGTTCAACAGGAATCCTTCAAGGAGTTGATTCAGTCCATGCGCAGCGCCCTTGGCGTGCAGGAGGTGCCTGAGGCCGGCACCCGGGAGGGCTTGCGTCTGCCTGCGCCTGAAAGCGCCAAGGAAGAAAAATCCGACACCGACGCCGTGGACGAAATCGGGGCCATGGTCCAGAAGGAAGTCGAAGAAATCGTCTCGGAAGTGCGGGAACTGGTGATGTTCAACCAGCTTGGCGGGAAGGTCAAGGTGGAGGGGGACGAGACGGGGGCCACCATCACCATATCGGACATCATCCTCTTTCCCGCAGGCGACGCGCGGCTGACCGAAGGCGGTGTGGACATCATGCGAAAGATCTACAACATCCTCACCCAGTTCTCCTACCGCATCAAGGTGGCCGGCCATACGGACGACATCCCCATCGAAACCGATCGGTACCCTTCCAACTGGGAATTGTCCGCGAACCGGGCCTGCGAGGTGGTGCGCCTGCTGATCGACGAGGGCATCGATCCTGAACTGCTGTCCGCGGTGGGGTTCGGCGAGTACCGGCCCATCGCGACGAATGCCACGCCCGAGGGCCGGGCCCAGAACCGGCGCGTTGAAATCATCTACGAACGCCAAGCCATCGCGGACAAACTCGGCGGGTAATCGCCCGCCTGTGCTTTACCGCCGTCCACTCCGGCAACCGCCGGTTGTCTGCGGCAGGAAGCTACCGGCCCACGCTGAGGTAGGTAAAACCGGCACTGCGCATCTCCTCCGGGTCGTAAATATTGCGCCCGTCCACCACGATGGGCCGGTTGAGCAGCACCCGCACCGCCCGAACATCCAGGTTCCGGAACTCGTCCCACTCCGTGGCCACCACCAAGGCGTCGCAGTCCCGTATTGCCTCGTAGGGGTTGTCGAAAAAGCGGGTTTCCCCAAGCGCCTGCTGCGCATTTTCCGTGGCCACCGGATCATAGGCATGCACCCGGGCCCCCATGGCGTGCAGAGCCTCGATGATGCGCACGGCGGGGGCCTCCCGGATATCGTCGGTCTTTGGTTTGAAGGAAAGCCCCCACACCGCCACGGTGCTGCCGGGAATGTCCAGCACCGACGCCAGCTTGTCGATGGCCAGGGTTTTCTGGGCCTCGTTGATGCGATGCACCGCCTCGAAAAGGTCCGCCGCGCAGCCGTGCTCCTTGAGTGTCGCCACAAGGGCGAGCACGTCCTTCGGAAAACAGCTGCCCCCGTAACCGATACCCGCGTGGAGAAACCGGGAACCGATTCTGCCGTCAAGCCCCATGCCCCGGGCCACATCGCGGATATCCGCCCCCACCTTCTCGCAGAGGTGGGCCAACTGATTCATGAAACTGATGCGGGTGGCCAGCATGGCGTTGCTGGCATATTTGATGATCTCCGCGCTGCGCACGCCGGTGATCATGATGGGCCGTCCGGTGCGCACCACCGAGCGGTAGACGGCCGTCATCACCTCCTCGGCGCGCTTGCCGTCCACCCCGATGATGATACGGTCGGGGTTTTCAAAATCCTTGACCGCGGCGCCCTCCCTCAGAAATTCCGGATTCGACACCACATCCACGTCCATGGGAGCCGGCTGGTTTTCCAGAATCACCTGTTTGACCAGATCGGCGGTGCCCACCGGCACCGTGCTTTTGTTGACCACCACCTTGTAGCCGTTCATGTGCTTTCCGATGGCCGCCGCCACCGACTTCACGGCCGTCAGATCCGCCGCCTGCCGCTCACCGGGCGGTGTTCCCACACAGATGAATATCACCTCCGCCGTTTCCACGGCCTCCCGGGCATCGGTGGTGAACCGCAAGCGCCCCCCCTTGCGGTTACGTTCGAAAATCTCCGCAAGGCCCGGTTCGTAAATGGGCACCCGGCCCTGCTGGAGGAGATCGATCTTTGCCTGGTCCACATCCAGGCATATGACGTCATGGCCCAGATTAGCAAATCCCACACCGCTCACAAGCCCCACGTATCCCGTTCCGACAATCGTGAATTTCATTGGTATCCTTTCGCCCTTACACCCCGTAATACTCCCGGTACCAGGCCACGAACCGCGCGATTCCCGTTTCGATGGAAGTTTCCGGCTTGAAACCGACATCGGCGATCAGGGCGTCCACGTCCGCATAGGTGGCCGGCACATCCCCGGGCTGAAGGTCCAGCAGTTCCTTCCGGGCCGTTTTCCCGAGCGTTTGTTCAATAACCGCGATGAACCGGTTCAGCGCCACCGGGTTATTGTTGCCGATATTGTAAATCCGGTAAGGCGCGTAGGACGTGCCGGGGTCCGGGCTCTCCCCCCGCCAGTCGGGATTGGGCGCGGCGTTGTGCGCCATCACCCGCACCACGCCCTCCACGATGTCGTCGATGTAGGTAAAATCCCGCTGCATCCTGCCGTGGTTGAACACCTTGATGGGCGCATCTTCAAGGATGGCCTTGGTGAAAAGGAACAGGGCCATGTCGGGCCGTCCCCAGGGACCGTACACCGTGAAAAACCGAAGCCCGGTGCAGGCAAGGCCGTAAAGGTGGCTGTAGGTATGGGCCATCAGTTCGTTGGATTTCTTCGTAGCGGCATAAAGGGAAACCGGATGGTCCACATTGTCATGCACGCTGAAGGGCATGCGCGTGTTGGCCCCGTACACCGAGCTCGATGAGGCGAACACCAGATGACCGACCTTGTTGTGGCGGCATGCCTCCAGGATGTTCACGAATCCCACAAGGTTGCTCTCCACGTAGGCGTGGGGATTGGTCAAGGAATAGCGAACCCCCGCCTGGGCCGCCAGGTTCACCACGACCTGCGCCCCCGCCGACGCAAAGATCCGGTCCATGGCGGCCTTGTCGGACAGGTCGGCCTGGTGAAAGGAAAACCCCTTACGGTCGGTCAACTGCCGGAGACGGTCCTTTTTCAAATCAACGTCGTAATAGGCGTTCAGGTTGTCGATGCCGGCCACCCGCACGCCATTGTCCAGGAGCCGTTTTGACAGATGGTAGCCGATGAAGCCGGCAGCGCCGGTGACGATCACTTGTTCAAACGCAAAATCCATATGTTCACTCGCTTTGTTTCCCATGGTTGAGATACCAATCGAAGGTTTGCTTCAGACCCTGTTCGAAATCCCAGGCCGGCGCATACCCCAATTGCCGCGCCGCCAGGGAAATGTCGGCCAAGGACTCCCGAATGTCCCCCGCACGGGACCGGACATGCGCCGCCGCCAGCCGGGAACCGCTCAGGGTCTGCACCATTTCCCAGAGCCCATTGACGGTCACCCGCCGGCCGGTGCCAACATTGTAAACGCCCCCCCCCACACCAGCGGTGACGGCCGCCGAAAGGTTGGCTTCCACCACGTCCCGCACGAACACAAAATCCCGGAACTGTTCGCCGTCGCCGTAAATGGTGGGTGCCCTCTTGGCCACCGCCCGGGCCATGAAAATGGAAATCACGCCCGAATACACGGACGCGGGATCCTGGCGCGGGCCGTAAACATTGAAATAGCGGAGGCAAACCGTTTCCATGCCGAAAAGTTCGGTGTACAGGCGGGCATTGAGTTCCCCGGTCAGTTTCTGCACCGCGTAGGGACTGAGGGGTCGGGGCGCCAATTGTTCGTGTTTGGGAAGCGTTGGATCATCTCCATAAACCGCGCTGGAACTGGCCAGCACCACCCGGTGCGCACCTTGGCGTTTGGCGGTGTCAAGGACGGCAAGGGTTCCCAGGTCGTTCACACTGGCGGACCCCACCGGGTCTTCCACGGTTTTCGGAACGGACACCACGGCCGCTTGGTGAAACACCACGTCACACCCCGCCATGGCCCCAGCCAGGGCCGCCGCATCCCGGATATCGCCCTCCAGGAAACGGATCCGGTCCGCCGCATGGGCAAGGTTCGACAAATGACCGGAGGACAGGTTGTCTATGACCGTCACTTGCCAGTCGTCTTCCAGGAGCCGGTCCACGAGGTGGGAGCCGATGAAACCGGCCCCACCTGTTACGAGGGCTGTCAATCCGTTCTTTTTCATAAAAGGTGGCTACCACGCTTTCCCGGAAGATGCAAAACCGCCCGTGGGCTTTTCCCTACTTTTCGCCGCTGGTCTTGCGTTCCAGCGCGGCGCCGATAAAAGAGGAAAACAGTGGGTGCGGCGCCATGGGCCTGGATTTGAATTCCGGGTGGAACTGGCACCCCAGGAACCAAGGATGGTCGACGATTTCGACGATCTCGACCAGCCGCCCGTCCGGGGAAGTGCCGCTGACGGCCAGGCCTTTTTCTTCCAGCTTCTCCCTGTAGGCATTGTTGTATTCGTACCGGTGCCGGTGACGCTCCGAAATGTCCTCGCAGCCGTATGCACGCCTTGCCAGGGTGCCTTCCATGAGCCGGCACGGATAGGCCCCAAGGCGCATTGTTCCGCCCTTGGCCGACCCGGCGTCCCGGCGCTCGGTGGTGCCGGTTTTTTCATCGAACCATTCCTTCATCAGGTAGATGACGGGGTAGGGCGTCTTGGCGTCGAACTCTTCACCGTGCGCCCCCTTCATGGCCGCCACGTTCCGGGCGAACTCGATGACCGCCATGTGCATCCCCAGGCAGATGCCGAAAAAGGGAACTCGGTTTTTTCGCGCATAGGTAACGGCACAGATTTTCCCTTCGATGCCACGGGCGCCGAATCCCCCCGGCACCAGGATACCGTCGGCACCGGCCAGTTTCTCGGCGCAATTGCCGGTTTCGATCTGCTCGGAGTCGATGTACATCAGCTTCACCCGGCAGTCGTTGGGAAGCCCGCCGTGGGTCAATGCCTCGTTCAAGCTCTTGTAGGACTCGGTCAGGTCGACATATTTGCCCACAATGGCGATGGTCACCTCGTTTCTGAAGGACTGCATCTGCGCGATCAGCCGCTCCCAGGGCTCCAGGCGGGGGGCGCGCGTCCAGATGTGAAGCAGCTCCACGATCTTGTCGTCCAGTCCCTGCTTGTGGTAGATGACCGGCACCTCATAAATACACTGCACATCCTTTGCGGTCACAACGGCGTCTTCGCTGACATTGCAGAACAGGGCGATTTTTGCCTTGATGTCTTCGGGGAGAAACCGATCCGAACGGCACAGCAAAATGTCGGGCTGGATGCCGATGCTGCGCAGTTCCTTGACGGAGTGCTGGGTGGGTTTGGTTTTCACCTCACCGGCGGTGCTGATGTAAGGCACCAGGGTCAGATGAATGTAGATGGCGTTGTCCTTGCCCACATCGGTCCGAAACTGGCGAATGGCCTCGAGAAAGGGGAGGCTTTCGATGTCGCCGATGGTGCCGCCGATTTCCACGATCACCACATCCACGCCGTCTGCGGCCCGACGGATGCTTTCCTTGATCTCATCGGTGATGTGGGGAATCACCTGCACGGTTCCCCCCAGGTAATCCCCCCGTCTCTCCTTTGTAATGACCGCGTCGTATATTTTACCGGTGGTGTAATTGTTGTTCCGGCTCAGGTTCGCGTGGGTGAAACGCTCGTAATGCCCCAGGTCAAGATCCGTCTCGGCCCCGTCGTCGGTGACGAACACCTCTCCGTGCTGGAAGGGATTCATGGTGCCCGGATCCACATTGATGTAGGGGTCGAGTTTCTGGATGGTCACCGTGAGCCCCCGGCTCTCCAGCAAAGCGCCGATGGCGGCCGAAGCCAGCCCCTTGCCCAGTGACGACAACACACCTCCGGTCACGAAAATATACTTGGTGTACTTGTTCATATCCCTCCCATGGCCTCTTAGCGTCGTTGAAATTCTCAGCGGAAATGCGTGTGGGTACCCTTACCCGGCGGCCGGGCGCGGCCTTTACTCATAACGTCTCTTGAACGCATCCAAAGCCTCCTGAATGTCGCTCTTGGAATCCGGTGCGGAGGGCGTCTCCGGAACCGGCTCCGGCTGGTACCGCGATCTCAAGCGCTCAATATCAAAAAGCGCGTCCGAAAGCAAAGCATTCCAGTTCAGCCGGTCCACGACGATCCGCCGGAGCAGGGTCTCGCCCTGGTAGCATTCGATGCGCATGGGATAACGGTGCCGGCCGCTCTTGGTCCAGTCCAGGTATCGGAATTCCAGCATCGGTGCGGACCCGGCCGTGCCGGATGCCCGGACAAACAGGTGAAGGGGCAAAAAGGTGGTTTTGTCAATCCAAAGCATGGGGCGGGTGGCATCCGGATATTGGGCGCCCAGAACAAACAGAGGCCGGCCCGCGAAACGCCCGAGACTGGAAACCGCCGTATCGATGCCCAGTGCGGTGAGCCTCTCGTCCATCTCTTCCCTGGAACCGGACAACAACACCGCCGCGTAGTGGTCAAACACACCGGCGGCATCGGACTGCAACCGGCCATCGCGCACCGTGATATGTTCACCGGCCGCGTATACATGAATCCGCTTGAGCGCGGGGGTGTCGATCTCGCAGCGCACCGCATCGGGAAAACGGTAACGGAGGGTCTCGTCATATGCCACGGGTGCGGGGAGCGCTCCCTGTTCCGCCGGAAAAACCAGCCGCTGGTGCACCTCCAAAGCCCCGGTGGCGCCAAAAGCCTCGGTCATGAGCAGCAGCAGGTGCGGTCCCGGCAGCACATGCGCGTATGCGGCCGAAAAGGAAAAAACAGCCAGGCACATCGCCAAAAGGCAGGCCCCTTGGCTTCGGCGGCGCCGTCCGCCCTTGCCGCTTCCGGCTGCCAGGGCATTTTTCTCGTCGTTCATCCCTCTGTCCATCCCCGCCACATCAAAAGAGCACAGCGGCAAGGAAGGCCCCTTCCTTCGCCGTCTGTGCCCCGTTGGTTTGCCGGCGTTTCACCGCCGCCCGGCGCTCAGCCGGAAATAAACAATTGGTTGCAGAACCGGGCGCCGGCGCCCAGGTCCTCTTCGATTCGAATCAGTTGGTTGTACTTGGCCACCCGGTCACTGCGGCTCATGGAGCCCGTCTTGATCTGGCCGCCGCCGACCCCCACCACCAGATCCGAAATAAAGGTATCTTCGGTTTCCCCGGACCGGTGTGAAATAACGGTGGTATAACCGGCCTGCCTGGCCATATCGATGGCGTCCAGGGTCTCGGTGACCGTTCCGATCTGATTGAGCTTGATCAGGATGGAATTGGCAATGCCCTGTTCAATGCCCTTGCTGAAAATCGACGGGTTGGTCACGAACACATCGTCGCCCACCAGCTGGATCGCCCCCCCCAGCCGATCGGTCATGAGAACCCAATTGTCCCAGTCCTGCTCGGCGAGACCGTCTTCGATGGAAAAAATCGGGTATTTGTCCACCAGGTCCGCGAAATAATCGATTAACGCCGCGGCGTCCAGGGTCTTGCCCTCGGACTTGAGCACATACCGCCCGTCTTCGAAAAACTCGCTGGCCGCCACGTCCAGGGCGATCCCGATGTCCTTGCCCGGCGCATACCCCGCCGCCTCGATGGCCTGCAGAATCAACTGGATGGCCGCCTCGTTGGATTCGAGATCGGGTGCGAACCCGCCTTCGTCCCCGACACCGGTGGAGAGGCCCTTTTCCCCGAGCAGCTTCTTGAGGTTCTGGAAGGTTTCGGCACCCATGCGCACGGCCTGGCCGATACTCCCGGCGGATACCGGAATAATCATGAACTCCTGGATGTCGAGGTTGTTGGTGGCATGGGCACCGCCGTTGATGATGTTCATCATGGGCATGGGCAAGTAGCGGGCATTCACGCCGCCCAGATACCTGTAAAGCGGCATGCCGTAAGCGGCGGCAACGGCCCTGGCGGCGGCCATGGACACGCCGAGCATGGCGTTGGCCCCCAGCTTCGATTTGTTGGGCGTCGCGTCCAGGGCGATCAGCTGCTGGTCCAAAGCTGTCTGGTCCGCGGCGTCCATTCCCTCGATTGCGGGCAGGATCAGCTCGGTGATGTTCCGTACCGCCCGGGTCACCCCCTTGCCGCCGAAGCGCCGTTTGTCTCCGTCCCGCAGTTCCAAGGCCTCCCGGCTTCCGGTGGAAGCACCCGAGGGCACCGCGGCCCGCCCCGTCGCTCCGCATGCCAGCACCACGTCCGTTTCCACGGTGGGATTGCCCCGTGAATCAATGATCTCTCTTGATTTGACATTCACGATTTCGGTCATCTGATAATCCTTTTCTCTTGCGTGGTTGCCGTTGTCGGCCCCACGGTCACAAAGGACTGGCGTAATGGAATGAAAGGACTCTTGACAAAATAACGACAGGTGTTAGTTACTCCTCTGAAACCGGTATGTCAAGACAAGGACCACCGCCATGGCATCGCAAGACCACTACGCCCAGGCCCATTTAACCGTGGCCGCCATCCGTGTGCTGGCGCATCAGAAAAGCGCGCCGCCCTCCGTCGACGAGGTATGCGGCATGCTTCGCTTCACCCTGGAGCAGGGGCATATGATCTGCCGGCGCCTCCAGGAAACAGGCATCATCGATGTCGTGGAAGGTGCTTTCGGCACCCGCCTGTCCATCCGGCAGCACCTGAATATCGAAAACATTCCCCGGGGCGAGCGGGAATCCCACCTGGACAAAGAGCTCAAAGCCTTTCAGAGCAACCGGAAAGAACACACCAAGGAAAAAGAGATCGCCTCCTTCAAGGCCAAGCAGGAAGAGAAAAAAAAATCGCTGTTCGCTGAAATCGAGAAAAAATTAAAAGCCGCCGGCCAGGCGCCGGGAAAAGGCCCCCGCCCTTCCGATAAGTGACCGCCTGCGCAAGCGGCCTGTCTTATGCCAACACCCTTCTGATAATCTCAGCGATGTCTTTTCTCACCACCGGCTTCATAACGAATGCCCGGACGCCGATGGCGTGGGCCGTCGCCTCTCCGATGGATTCGCTGAACCCAGTGCACAGCACAATGGGCACGTCCGGGCGGATGGCAAGGATTTCCCGGGCGAGTTCCGCGCCGGTCATGCGGGGCATGGTCATGTCGGTCATGACCAGGTCATACTGCTCCGGGTGCGCCTTGAAAGCGGCCAGAGCCTCCACGCTGCTGGTCCGTGAAGACACCTTGTAACCGAGGCTTTCGAGCATGTGTTGCGCCATTTCCGCCATGGCCGCCTCGTCATCCACCAGGAGAATCCGCTCGGATCCCATGGGCAGGTGTTCCACCACCTCGACTTCGTCGGAAGCACTCTCATCCAATGATGGAAAGTAAAGGGAAAAGGTCGTGCCCACCCCCGGCTCGCTGTGGACGGCGATGGCGCCGCCGTGCTTCTTGACGATCCCGTGCACCACGGACAGCCCCAGCCCGGTGCCTTCACCCGGCGCCTTGGTGGAGAAAAATGGATCGAAAATGCGCTCCAGCACTTCCGCCGTCATGCCGTGGCCGGTATCACGGATATCCAGCCGCTGGTAGCGCCCGGGTATGAGATCCGCCACCCCTGCCGCCGTGCCTTCATCCACCAGGACATTCTCGAGCGTCACCGCAAGCACCCCGCCCGTCTCCCGCATGGCATGGCTGGCATTGGTGCACAGGTTCATCACCACCTGGTGGATCTGGGTGGGATCGGCCAGCACGGCGGGCATCTTTGAAGGGATGTGATACTGCACGTCGATGGTGGTGGGCAGGGTGGCCCGCAGCATTTTCATTACTTCCTTGACGGCAAAACCGATTTGCAGCGGTTTTCTCTCTCCACCGCCCTGGCGGCTGAAGGTCAGGATCTGCTGCACCAGGTCCCGGGCCCTGCGACCGGCGGTGAAAATCTCCTTCAGGCATTTTTTCGCCCGGGAATCCGGGGGCACATCGATAATCGCCAACTCGGAATAGCCGCTGATAATGCCCAGAATATTGTTGAAGTCATGGGCGATGCCCCCGGCGAGGGTACCGATTGCCTCCATCTTCTGGGTCTGCCGCAATTGCTGCTCAAGCTCCAGTTTTTCCGCCTCCCGCCGTTCCAGGTCCTCGGCCATCTGCCCGAAAGCCCGGGCCAGATTGCCGATCTCGTTGGGCGTGTCCAGCGGCAGGGCCTCGCGTTCACCGGTACTGCCGAATTTACGGATGCCCTCGGCCAGTTGCCGGAGGGGACGGCTGATGCGCACCGCCAGAAGGTAGGTGACCAGCGCGGCCAGCACCAGAAAAAGCCCCCCGAGAAAAACAGCCTCCAACAGCGCTCTGTGCAGCCGGCCGTTGAAGGCGGCCTTGTCCACGAAAAGGCGCACATGGCCAAGGAGCAGATCCTGCTCATGGGCCATGTGCAGACCGGTCTCCGCGTAGGGAAGCGTTGCCGCGGGCAGCGCGCCCCGGCTCATCACCGGTGCCCAGACCACCATGTGCTGGGGGTGCTGCCGCACCCGTAGCTCCTGAAAAGCCGCACCCGCCGGTGCGCCACCCGACTCCATTAGCGGGGACGGCCCCGCTTCCGGTTCCAGGAACAACCCCGTTTCCCGGGCCGCCATGCCGTTGGCGGCCCGCACCCAGTCGGCGATGACATGGCCCCCGGCGTTGTAAACCGTGATCTCCATGATGGCCGCATGCTGGAACATCCCTTCGGCGGGTGTTCTGAGAATTTCCCGGTTTTCCGAAAAAACGCCGATGCGGCATTGGTAGGCAAGGGTTTTGGCAAGCAACACTCCGTTTCGTTCCCAGTCCGCCAGCAGGATGGTGTGCTGCCGGTGAACAAACATGGCGACAAACGAAAAGCATATGCAGAAGATGAGCGTTGAAAACGCCGCAAACACCTGCAGACCGAGATTTTTTCTGAACTTGTCGAAGAAAAACCGCATGAGAGCCCTCACTTCACAATTAGCGCTTCGGTAGACAAGTTATCTTCCAGTGGAATGCCGAACTTTTCAGCGACAGTGGCGTTGACGGTCATCTGCAGTTTGCGCGCGGTCCTCGGCGGCTCCTGCGCAACCTGCCTTCCGGATAAAATCAGGCGGGCCATCTCACCTGCCTGGCGGCCCATGTCCACGGGATCCGGATCCA
Source organism: Desulfobacterales bacterium (assembly GCA_963678885.2). Classification (GTDB taxonomy): domain Bacteria; phylum Desulfobacterota; class Desulfobacteria; order Desulfobacterales; family JAFDDL01. The sequence goes on from CAXXFG010000001.1 coordinate 219,263, forward strand.
ACGCCATCAGCGCCCCCATGGCCAGGTATTTTTCCGAAAAGGTGACCAGGGGTATTTTGTTTTCCAGCGAGAACATTATGAAGAATTCCATGGTCGCGGACGTCAGCAAGGAGGCATCGGGCACCATCCACAGCACGTCGATGCGATTGCGAAGCGCCAGGAGAGCCGACGGAACGTCCCGGGCCCGCCGGACGGATTCGGCCACCAGAGCCGCCTGGTCTCGGCAGGGGCGGCCGGCCGCGTTGCGGACGACAATGTCGGCCAGGTCCGGACCGGCCACCATGCCGATGCGTCGGGCCAGGGGCAGCAAGCGGGTCACGTGGGCCATCACCGCCTCCACGCCGGGCTGCATGTACACACCGGTGACGTTTGCCCCCGGGCCGTCCCGGAACCATCCCGCCGGCACCATCACGAACACCACCGGCACTTCCCGGACAAAGGCCAGGGCGTCTAGGGCGTCCATTCCCACCGCCAGTATCAGATCGGGGCTTACCCGCCCGATATTGCGCGCCAGGGAAGAATGCGTTTTGAGATCCGTCAGGTAGATCCGGGCCGCCGACGGTCCGCACACCTCGAAGAACCCCCGGACCGCCTCTTCGTAAAGGGGGATCGGCACACTTTGCACCGTCACGACGGTCTCACCCGCCGCCGGCGTTGAAAACATGCAAGCGTATGTGAAAAGAAACAGGAGAACCCGTCGCATCATGCCGTGCCGCCTGACCCCTGGAAAGGCCGTTTCAAAGAAAGGAATCCACTTGCCATGTTCACAACCGCCCGCGCCGCCCTTCCGATCGTCAAGGAAACCGCAGCGCTCCCCGCGTCACCAATATTCGCCTTCCATTTCAAACAGATACGCAAGACAAACGTCTTTTTTGTTGAAAGGTGCTGTCAAACCTGATAGTTAACTTACCATGGCTGCCCGATCCGGCACAACATAAAAAGCAATTCACTTTGGCGCCATGAAGGACAACCCATTGTAAGCAAAAAGCAAATACCGCCCGCCCCCGGTTTGTCCGCCCGGCCCAGCGGGCCATGGACGCACCGATGACCGGCACAAGAGGAACGGCCGTTTTCCCAAGGACACCGCACCTTAACATAGAGATCTCAAAATGAGACCAAACACCGCACCGCTCCCGTTGATCGTTCTGATGCTGCTGCTCGCGTGCCCCGCTCCCCGGGCCCAGGCCCAATCCCAGGAAGAAATGCGCACCCTGGCCCTTTTTTACCCCAAGGAAGAGCTGGTCGTCACCCCCACCCGCAACCCCAAGCCCGTCTCCCAGGTGGCAGAAAACATCACGGTGGTCACGGCCGAGGAAATCGAAGCCATGAACGCCCACACCGTGGCCGAAGTTTTGCACCGGGTGCCCGGGGTGTTCGTCAACTTCAGCCAGGATTTCGGGGCCACCTCCCTTCTGGGCATCCAGGGCTCCGAAGACCGGCATGTCTTGGTGCTGCTCGACGGCATCCGGTGGAATTTTTTGGCCGGCGCAAACGCGGAAACCAACAACATCCCGGTGGACATCGTCGACCGCATCGAGATCATCAAGGGACCGGCCTCCTCGGCCTGGGGCTCCTCCCTGGGCGGAGTCGTCAACATCATCACCAAGCCCACGGGGTTTGAAAACGGCGTGCACGGGGAAGCCCGGCTCTCCTACGGCGAGGCGGCCGCCACCCATGCCGGCGCCCAGGCGTGGGGCCGGAAAGACACCTTTGGCTTCTATGTTTACGGCGGCATGCAGTCCGGCGACGGCCTGCGGGGCGACCGGGCATTCGACGCCGGCAGCCTGTTCTCGAAATGCGACCTGGGCACCCGGGAGGCCCGGCTCTCCGTCTCGGCCGGCTACAGCGCCCCGGAAAACGATTTGGGCCGCTTTCCCAGCCAGGACATCCACCAAACCTCCGACAACAGCACCTTCTTCGCCAACGCGGCCCTGGACCTGAAGCCCGGTTCCCGCCGGGCCCTGAACATCAACTGCCTATTATTTTTCCCAGGACATCACCATTGACAGCGAGGCCCTGGGCCGGGGGTATGTGGGGGAAAAGGGCGCTCCCTACCTGTACGCGGACTACGACGAAACCACCTGGGGGCTGTCCGCCAAATACGTGTGGGAACCCGCCGGCCACTGCATTGTGACGGGGGCGGAGCTGTACGAAGGCGCCCTGGACCAGATGATCGCGGCGGGCGAATTTCTCCAGGCCTACGGGGCCCCCGCCCTGGCCGAAACCCGGCCCGACGTCCTTTCCTGGGCGGTGTTCGCAAACGACACCCTGACCCTGGGCCGGTGGGTGGTGACGCCGGGCCTGCGCCTGGACCACAACTCGATCACCGGCTCCTTTGTAAGTCCCAGCCTGGGGGTCACCTTCCAGCCCCGGCCGCGGCTCCTTTTCCGGGGCACCGTGTCCCGGGGCTTTCATTACCCCCCCCTCAGCTTCACCGAGGGCGGGGCCCTGTTTCTGGACGCCAACCCCGACCTGGACGCCGAGGAGATCTGGGCCTACCAGGTGGGGGCCGAGACCACACTCGTGCCCCTTGTCCACGTCCAGGCCACCTTGTTTCTGCACGACGTGGACGCGGGGCTGAAGCGGGACCTGTATGCCGGGGGGCCCCCCAATTACAACGACCAGTTCATCAACGAGGGGGGGCATCCGGCGGCAGGGGGCCGAAATCAGCCTCGAAACAGTGCGGTTCCGGGGCGTCTCCATGGAATCTTCCGGCACCTACCTGCATTTCAGCGAGGGCAGCAGCACCGGGGCCACCGAATTCTGGGGGTGGGACCTGGCCCTCAACTACAACCACCCGCAACTTCTAACGGCGCGCCTGTCGGCCCATTACGAACACATGAACAGCGCGGATATCTATGGCTCCAATTTCGACGACGTCATCTGGGACCTCACCCTCATGAAACCGTTGCCCATCTCCCGCCGCATCCGGGCCACCGTGTTTTTGACGGCCCACAACCTCCTGGACGGGTCCCAATACGGCGTGGGAGAAAACAAAAACCCCTCCCGGTGGATCGAGGCGGGCATGCGGCTTGCATATTGACAGGGCAATTTCGGGCATCGCCCCAACCCCCAACAAACGGAGAGCCACCATGGAACAGAACAAAAAGGAGCGTTCAGCGGCAACGGACCAGGTAATCGTCATCGAAAAAGGCGCGGCAATGGACATCGGCCCCCAGGCCTTCTGCTGCGGTGCCACCCTGATTGCCATCAGAGGTTGGTCGTAACCAGGCAAAGGGGGAAGACGCCTTCTTCCCCCTGCCACTCCTTTTCCATGGAGTTTTCCCGTTTTCTCAAAGCCTATCCCGCCAGGAACAAGCCGGACCACCGGCTTTTTTTCTGCACCCGAACCGGGTCCAAGGTGCTGGTGCCCCATGCCCTGGCAGATGGGGATCCCGGCGGCAACGGCGGCGCCCTGGCCCAGGGCCCCCTGGGCGCGTTGGGATTCCTGGTGCCCGATGCCGAGGCCGAAGCCCTGGGCACCCCCGCCCTCATCGCGGGCCAAAATGAAAAAAACACGGCCCTGACCGTGACCATCGTCCTGAACCTGGACTGTAATTTTTCCTGCACATACTGCTACGAGGGCAGCAGAAAAGGTGACAGGTACCTGTCCCCGGACACGGCCCGGCAGGTGGTGGCCTTCATCAAAAAAAGGTTCACCGCCGAAAAAAACATGCTGGTGGTGGATTTTTTCGGGGGCGAGCCGCTGCTCAGCCAACAGGTGATGGAAGACATCTCCCGGCAGCTCAGGACCTTTGCCCACGACCGGGGCGCGACGTTTTTTTCCACGCTGATCACCAACGGCAGCCTGCTCAAACGGTCCGTGGCGGAGCGATTCGCTGCCCTGGGCCTGCATTCCGCCAAAATCACCCTGGACGGCCCGGCCCGCATCCACAACCGGCTGCGTCCGTTCCGGTCCGGGGCGCCCAGCTTCGATGTGATCGTGAACAACATCCGAAACTGCTGCGACCTCGTGAAGATCAGTATCGGCGGCAACTATACCCAGGACACCTGGCGCGCGTACCCGGCCCTGCTGGACCACCTGGCGCAAAGGGGTATCACCCCGGACAAGCTGTACATGGTGAAATTCGATCCCGTGATGGACACCGGGGAAAACAACGCGACCATGCCCGAACATGCCGCCGGGTGCCGGTCCATCAACGATCCTTGGATCCTCGAAGCCGAGGCGTTTTTGCGGGAAGAGATTTTGAAGCGCGGCTACAAAACACCGAAAATCGGTCCCCTGCTCTGCGCCATCGAGCACCGGGACCAGTTCGTGGTCAATTACAACGGGGATCTGTACAAATGCCAGGGGTTTCTTGGCCACGCAGGGTACGTGATCGGCCATGTCGCAACAAATGTAGATGATTATTCAGATACTTACAAATTGGACATCTGGAAGAACGACACCTGTCTGCACTGCCCCTACCTGCCCATGTGCTACGGCGGGTGCCGGTACATGACCTTCCTCAGAAACGGCGCCATCACCGGCGTGGACTGCAAAAAACCCTACCTGGACGCCCAACTCGAAACCCTGGTATGGCAGGACATCGATTATCAGCTGTAAGGGTCTCGGAAATAAATGATTGTTCCCATATTGCGCCGGATTTCGGCCCGGACACAAGGTGCTTCGAGCGGGGAATATCGCGTATATTCACCACACGAAGCAACGCAGTCGCCGGGTCGAAGGACAAGCAAGATGGGATAATTTTTATTTTCCGCAGCCCTTAGGTCCGGAAAACCACAAAAACCGGATCTTCAGGAAGAAAACATCCCCGTTGCCCCGGCCCGTTTTCGTCAAAATATTGGCGCCGTCGTCCCTGAAAACCGTCAAACCTCCAACACCTTTCCCCCCAAGCTTTCCCTTTCAACCCCTGCCTCACCGCAACCCCACCTCCCAGTTCCACAATCCCGGACGGCGCTTGAACGACACGCCCCTGGGCGGCGGCTCCGACAGGTGCACGAACATCCGGTAGCCGGCCTGCGCCAGATCCCGCTGCTTTTCGGAAAGGTCCAGTTTCCAGTCGGGATAGATCCAGTAGTCGCTGCCCTGGCGCCGGGCCCAGGCTCCCTCACCCTTGGGGCTGGTGAACAGCACCTCCGGCAGAAGCGTGTCGGCCAGACAGCGGGAAATGCTGAGGGGAAAGACCCCCGTCGTCACCAGCCCCAGGGGCAGGGGACTTTGCCGGGGCAGTAGCAGCAAGTCCTCCCCGCCGAGCTCCGGACTCGCCACCACTCCATCGAAGCCCAGTGATTTCAGCACCGTCACCGCCGCCGGATTGGCCGTATTGCAAAACGGCCCCGCCCATAGCCGGCAACGCCCTGGGTGTTGGAACAACGCCACCTGCCAGGGGGCGTTCAGCACGAAGCGCCGCCCCCCATCCCGGCACACCGCCTGGACAAGATCTTCCCACGCCGCCTCATCCTCCGGCCAGATGACCGGCGGCAGCCACCAGTGAAGCTTGCCCCCGGCGTCCTGGGCCGCCGCCGCCCGGGTCTCTTGGGAAAGCCAGTACCCCGTTTCCCCGGGACCGGGCCGCCGCACCAACCGCCGGTATACCGTCAGCGACACGGGGTCCGCTCCCTTTTTCCCCCCCAGGGCACCTTTGCCGGGGCCGCCGATGTGGCGTGGGCGCTGCCGTCCGGCAGCCCCCACGGGAAAAGGATTCGGCGCGGCCGCCTCCCCCTGCTTTCTATCGCAACGCACGACCTGCCGAAAATGTGCGTCGCCCTGCGCCTGAACCGCCGCCATCTTCTCTCCGAGCGCGGGTTCCAGCCGGTCCACCAAGTACACAGCCACTCCTGATCCGGGCCCGCGCCCCCCGGTCACCTTCAGATGAAACCGCCCGCCCTTGGGAACGAATTTCCCCACGCGCCGGGTGCCGTGCCAGGACTCGTCCTCGGTGCCGACACGCAGCATATCCCCGGGAAGCAATGCTTCCCGGGGATTCAGGTAGGCCTGCCCACCGCCCCCCTTGACCCGGCCGATCATGAGCCCGGACCCGGTGTCTTCGGTGACGCGAACGGGATTCTGGGGCCGCTGGGGCAGAAAATGATAATGGGTGCCCGGCCGTCCCAGGGCGTGGGCCAGCAGCGACAGGGCGTCTTTCTTGGCCTGGGGATCGCGCCCATGATCCCGCAGCATGCGGTATGCGGTGACCGTGTAGTACACGTAATGGGGCCCCTTTTTCCGCCCCTCGATCTTCCAGGTGCGGATTTGGGGGATGTCGCGCAGGACCTTCACCAGCACAGCCAGGCTCAGGTCCAGGCAGGAAAAAGCTTTACTGCGCCGCTCTCCCTGGGCGTACACCCGGCGGCAGGGCTGAACGCAGCGGCCCCGCAGGCCGCTCTTTCCCCCCATGAAGCTGCTCCAGTAGCACCGGCCCGACACCCCGTAGCAAAGCGCGCCATGGATGAACATTTCCAGGCCCATGCCATCGGGGCACCCGGCGGCCAATTGTTTCACCTCGTCGATGTTGAGTTCCCTCGGCACCACCACCTGGTCGACGCCAAGCCGGGTATTGACCAGCGCCAGGGCCTTGGCGAAACTCACGTTGGCCAATGTGGACAGGTGCACCTCCCCCGAAAACCCCGCATCCCGCACAAGGGGAATAAAGCCCAGGTCCTGGATGATGAGGGCATGGGGCCGCACCCGCCGTTCCAGATCCGCCACGGTCCGCCGGGCCTCTTCCAACTCCCCGGGTCGAAGCATGCTGTTGAGAGCCACCAACACCCGGGTGCCTTGGGCCCTTGCCGGCGCGGCGAGCGCCGCGAGTTCATCGATTGAAAAATTGATGGCCTCCATGCGGGCGGAAAAGGATTTGAGGCCGCAATAAACCCCGTCCGCCCCGGCCGCCAGCGCGGCCAGGAAGGCCTGCCGGCCGCCGGCAGGGGCAAGAATCCAGGGGACGTGGTCGCGTTGCGGATCGTTGCTCATGTCGTTGGTCCCATCATTGGTCATATCGTCAATCCCACAATCCGGCCATCAAGTACAACCGGAAGAACATAGGGCATCCCGGCCCAATTTTTTCCACCATAGCCGGGCCCCGTCAAAACCACAAGGGCCACGGCGCCCCCCCGCCTTTGCCATCTCACCTTCCTGTGCTATAAGTTTTTCCGTATCCGACCCCACGACCTTCTTGGGGCACGGCATCATGCCAAACGGCAACAGGCGTCCCGGCAACGGGACATGAAAGGATCATATTCATGAAACTTGCGATCAGCGGTAAAGGCGGCGTGGGCAAAACCACCTTTTCCTCCCTCCTGATCCGCGCCCTCAACGAAGACGGCAAGCGGGTGCTGGCCATCGACGCCGATCCGGATGCGAACCTCGCCGCCGCCATCGGCATCGCCGACGCGGACAGCATCGTCCCCATCTCGGAAATGAAAGACCTGATTTACGAGCGCACCGAAGCACGGCCGGGCAGCATCGGCGGTTACTTCAAGCTCAACCCCCGGGTGGACGACCTTCCGGACAAGCTTTCGGCCCGCTTCGAGAACATCAAGCTGATGCGCCTGGGGGGCGTGAAAAAGGGCGGCGCCGGATGCATCTGCCCGGAAAGCACCCTCCTGAAAGTGCTGGTCACCCACATCGTTCTCAGACGGGACGAGGTGGTGGTCATGGACATGGAGGCCGGCATCGAGCACCTGGGCCGCGGCACGGCCAAGGCCGTGGACAAACTCCTGGTGGTGGTGGAGCCGGGGCGGCGCAGCATTGAAACCGCCGGGCACATCCGGCGCCTGGCCACCGAAATCGGGTTGGCCCGCATCGCCCTCGTGGGCAACAAGATCCGGGGCGCATCCGACGAACGCTTTCTCAGGGAGAACCTGCCGGATTTCGAATTCCTGGCGTTTCTGCCCTACACGGACGCCCTCATCGAAGCGGACTTAACCGGCCGGTCGCCCTACGATATCGACTCTCCGGCCAGGGACATGGTCAGGAACCTGCTGCCGGCACTATAACCTTTTCCGGCAGCACCGGCGGACCACCCGCCTGGACTGCCCCTGGAGCCGCCCATGCCACCGAAACCCAACAAGCGCCCCCACGGGCGGCGCCGCCCCGAAAAATCCCAGCGCCCCCGGGCCCAGTTCCGGGGAAAGGCGGCCGCCGTCCTGCGGCCCGGGGCCGACGCGAAGCTGAAAAAAGTCTTTGACCGCATCGGGGTGCCGGAAAAAACCCCGTTTCGCCCCGACCCGTTCCAGTTGGCCGCCGTTGAAGCGGCGGCCGGCGGCGACTGCCTGGTGACCGCCCCCACCGGCACCGGCAAAACATGGATTGCCGTCAAAGCCATGGAACGGGTGAACGCAGCCGGCGGAAAATGTTGGTATGCCTCCCCCCTGAAAGCCTTGAGCAACGCCAAGTACGGCGAGTTCTGCGACATATTCGGCAGCGACCAGGTGGGCATCCTCACCGGAGACCGAAAGGAAAATCCGGACGCCCCCGTGATCGTGGGCACCACCGAAATTCTCCGCAACCAGCTCTACGATGCCATGGACCAGGGCGTCACCTTCTCGGTGGACCTGGTGGTGCTGGACGAAGCCCACTACCTGGGAGATCCGGAACGCGGCGTGGTGTGGGAGGAGATCATGATTTATCTTCCCGCCCGCATCCCCCTGCTGATGTTGTCGGCCACCATCGGAAATGCCGACCAAATCGCGGGCTGGCTGGGCGCCATCCGCGGGCGGAAATGCGACGTGATTCGGGAGACCCGGCGACCCGTGCCACTGTTCCCGCTGTTTCTGCACCCCTCGGGCACCCTTTATCCGTTGCAGGCAACCGGCGGAGATGGAAAACCCCGAATGGCGAAAAAAGCCCGGGAAATCGCCGGTGCCGCCCGCGCCCCCCGCCTGGCCGCACCGGGAAAACTACCGCCCTTTGGGGACATTCTCCGGATATTGCGGAAATACAACCTGTTGCCGGCCATCTTTTTCCTGAAATCCCGTGCCGACTGTGACACGGCCCTGCGCCTGTGCCAAAACAACTCCAGCCCGGCGGATGAACGCAGCCACCGACGCAGCGAACGCATCGCCGTGCTTGCAGACACAAACAGCCGGACAGCCCATCACCGCCAGCGCCGGGAACTGGAAACCCTTGCCGTCGGCGCCCACCACAGCGGCCAGCTGCCGGCCTGGAAAATCGTCATCGAAACCCTGATGACCGAAGGGCTTCTGGACGCCGTGTTCGCCACGTCCACCGTTGCGGCGGGGGTGAATTTCCCGGCGCGCACCATCTGTTTCCTCAACTCGGATCGGTTCAACGGCAAGGAATTTCTGCCCCTGACCCCCACAGAGTTTCACCAGATGACCGGCCGGGCCGGCCGCCGGGGCATGGACGAGATCGGCTTCGCCCTGGCCGTTCCCGGAAAATTCATGGACCTAAGCTACGTGGCGCAACTCTTCGACATGCCGCCGTCCCCCGTGGACAGCCAGATCCAGATCAATTTTTCCATGGTGCTGAACCTGCTGCTGAGCCACAGCCCGGACCAGGTGGAAGACCTTCTCAAGCTCTCGTTTGCCCGCTATCAGCGAAAAGACCGGGCCACACGGCCGTCCGACCCCTCCCAGGACCAGTTGAGCCACGCTTTCTTTCACCACCTGGCATTTCTCAAAAAGCTCGGCTACGCCACCGAAGACGGCGCCCTTACCGATACGGGCAAATGGGCTGCCCACCTGCGGGTGGACCAACCGCTGCTGATCGCCGAAGGCTTCCGACAGCACATCTTCCCCCGAACGGACCCGGCGCTGCTGGCCGCCGCCATCGCCATGCTGGTGTTCGACCGGGACACCGACGACGCCGTGGAACGTCGGCTGATCCCCGACCGGCTGCTGGACACCCTGGTGGCCGTGGGCAAGGGCCTGCATCCCCTGGCCGTGCAGATGATGGAAGCGCAATTCCCCGTACGCCCCCTGCTCATCAAACCCGCTGCCGTGGCATATGCATGGGCCAAGGGCATGCCCTGGGAGAACGTGGCCCACCTGGCCGGCATGGAAGAAGGAGATTTCTCCATGCTGATCCTCAGAACCGCGGACAATCTGCGTCATATCAGGGCGCTGAAGCATGTCTTTCCGGACGCCGCCGAAACCGCCGCCCTGGCCATCGACCTGATCCTCAAAGACCCGGTCGTTACCGGCGTCTGACCTCGGCAGGAAAAATGCGCCCCCCTGTCGCGCACCGCTTTTCGGTTGACAGCCCCCCTGGTTTTGTCGAATGATATCGGCGTTCATAAACCGCCGAAAATCATCGGCAAGCGTGATGCGTCCAACAACGCCGCATCCGAGGCAAAAGGAAGTTGACATGTACGAAAAAGAAATTGAAACCATGCGGGAAAAGGACATGAAGGCGCTCCAACTGGAGCGGCTGAAGTGGTCCGTTTCCCACGCCTATGAGAATGTGCCCTTCTATCGCGAAAAATACGACGCCGCGGGGTTCCATCCCGGCCAGCTCAAGCACCTGGACGATATCCGACGCATCCCGTTTCTGACCAAGCAGGACATGCGCGACCATTATCCCTTCGGACTGTTTGCGGTGTCCCAAGACAACATCGTGCGGATCCACGCCTCTTCCGGCACCACCGGTAACGCGACGGTGGTGGGATACACCCGCAAGGATATCGAAACCTTCTCCAGGATCGTGGCCCGCTGCCTTGTCGCCTATGGCGGCAGTGCAGGGGATGTCATTCAGGTGGCTTACGGCTACGGGCTGTTCACCGGCGGACTGGGGCTGCACTACGGCGCGGAAAAGCTCGGCGCCATGACCGTGCCCATCTCCGGGGGCAACACGGCCCGGCAAATCATGCTCATCAAGGATTTGGGCTCCACCATGATCGCCTGCACGCCCTCCTACCTGCTGAACATCGCCGATCATATCGAAAAAAACATGCCCGCATTCGACATCCGCGACACCCGGCTTCGCACGGCGGTGCTGGGAGCCGAGCCCTGGACCCACGAGATGCGCCGGGAGATCGAGCAACGCCTCGGCATCAGCGCACATGACATCTACGGCCTCAGCGAGGTCATGGGCCCCGGGGTGGCCGGGGACTGCAGCGAAAAAAACGGTTTGCACATCCAGGAAGACCATTTTTACTGCGAAATCATCGACCCGGACACCGGCGCGGTGCTGCCCGAAGGTGAACCGGGAGAAATCGTCTACACGTCCCTTACCAAGGAAGGCTCCCCGGTCATCCGCTACCGCTCCAGGGACATCACCCGGCTTTTCCGGGACGGCTGCGCCTGCGGCCGCACCCTCATCAAGATGGACAAGGTCAGTGGCCGCTCCGACGACATGATGATCATCCGGGGCGTCAACGTCTTTCCCTCCCAGATCGAAGCGGTGCTCATGGAAATCAGCGGCACCGAACCCCACTACCAGATCATCCTGGACCGGAAAGAGGCCCTGGACGATATCGAGGTAATGGTGGAGGTCAATGAAAAAGTGTTCTCGGACGAGATCAAGGTGCTGGAAAACATGCGCCGCCGGATCGTCGGGCGGATCCGCAGCGTGCTGGGCATCTCCGCCAAGGTGACCCTGGTGCAGCCCCTGACCATTCCGCGCAGCGAGGGAAAGGCCGTGCGCGTCATCGACCGCCGGCGCTGAGCCGCCGGCCCTTCCCCCGCCGCCCGACACAAACAAAACGCGCCGGTCCGCCGGCGCCACCAGTTTTGGAGGAACCGCCCATGAATGTCACCCAACTGTCTGTTTTCATGGAAAACAAACCGGGGAATCTTCGAGAAATCCTGCGCCTTCTGGGTGAAAACGACATCAACATCACCACACTGACCATTGCCGAAACACCGGATTTCGGCGTCCTGCGCATGATCGTCGACAAAACCGACCTGGCCCGCAAGGTTCTCCGGGAACGCCACATCACCACGGCCGAAACCGATGTACTGGCCATTGAAATACCCGACCGGCCGGGCGCCTTGGCCCGGGCCGTGGACATCCTTTCCGAAAACGGGCTGAACATCGAATACATGTATGCCTACGTCCAGAAAAGGGGGGATCACGCGGTCATGATTTTCCGTTTCGACCACATTGAGGCCGCCAAGAAGGTGCTGTCCGATGCGGGGTTTCAGATCGTCCGCAAATCGGACGTCATCGAAGGTTGACGATCCCTCCGTTCACCGCCCGCGCATGCCGCAGAGGAAATATCCCCGCCGCGCCCGGGCACAGACACGGAGAGACCATGAACACGAAATCGCTCCATCAAAAAATCCGGCATCTCTTATCGTTCGCAGATGTCCGCATCGACGGCGACCGCCCGTGGGACATCCGGGTTTACGACAACAGGTTCTACCCCCGGGTCATGGCCAAAGGTTCCATGGGATTCGGCGAGGCCTATATGGACGGTTGGTGGGACTGCGAACGCATCGACGAACTCGTTGCCAGAATCTTCAAGGCAAAACTAAACACCCGCATCTCGCCCTGGAAGGAGGTGTTCTCCCATCTCCGCGCCCGGGCGATCAACGCCCAGAAACCATCCGCCTGCGCGGCCAGTTGCCGGCACCATTACGACATCGGAAACGACCTGTATCTGCGCATGCTGGACAAACGCCTCATATACAGCTGCGGGTACTGGAAAAACGCCGCCTGTCTGGACGAAGCCCAGGAACAGAAACTGACGCTGGTCTGCCGGAAACTGCGGCTGAAGCCGGGAATGCGCGTTCTGGACATCGGTTGCGGCTGGGGCGGTACCGCCAAGTTCATGGCCGAAAAATGCGCAGTGACCGTCGTTGGCGTCACCGTGTCCCAAGCGCAGGCCACGTTTGCGAAAAACGCCTGCAGGGGGCTTCCGGTAGACATCAAGCTGATGGATTACCGGCGTGTGAAAGGCACCTTCGACCGGATCGTGTCCATCGGCATGGTGGAGCACGTGGGGTATAAAAATTACCGCACCTTCATGCGCATGGCGCACCGCCACCTCAAACCGGACGGCCTTTTTCTACTGCACACCATCGGCGGCAACACATCCGTTCGGAAAACCGACCGGTGGATTGCCCGCTATATTTTCCCCGATTCCATGTTGCCCTCTGCCAAGCAGCTGACCACCGCCGCGGAAGGTCTTTTCGTCCTCGAAGACTGGCACAATTTCGGCCCGGACTACGACCGGACATTGATCAGCTGGTTCGGCAATTTCCAGCGCCACCGGCGGGAAATAACCGAAGCATACGGCGAACGATTCTACCGGATGTGGAAGTTCTACCTGCTGTCCTGCGCCGGCAGTTTCCGGGCGCGGGCGAACCAGGTGTGGCAGATCGTTTTCTCCCCCGAAGGGGTGCCCGGCGGCTATGCGGCACCCCGTTGAAAGAGCGGACGGCGGGGTTGAAATACACCTCGTTGACGCATGCACGATCTTGTCCAGGCGCGTGAAATGGGCATCGGCCCAAATTTTGTCGTGGCTTTGCGGGCAAACGGTTTTCATCTTCTCCCGTTCCGTCACATCGTGGGAGGTCATCACCACTCCGGCACCGGCAGATGGCAGCCCATGTAATCGGCCACAAACCCTTGGGCGTTGTTCACAGAGGGGGAGGCACAAAATTCGGATGTGGAGTTCCGACCATGGTGTAATAGGTCATGCTGAACAGGGGAAATGCGACGATCACGCCGATGGCGATCAGAACCAGTGCTTTCAGGTGTCTCTTCTTCCTGAAAGACATCCCTTCCGCTCGGTATCCGGAAAATCCCGTATTGACTTTTCATACCATGTTAATCCAGTATTGCAAAGAAACGCCCCGCGACCGGCCGGCGCTGCATCGCCCGGGATGCCTGGGGGCACGCGTCTTTCCGCGGAACCGAAAGGACACCAATTTTATGCAGACGTCTTCCCGGGTTCATGAGAGAACCTGTAAAACCGACCGGGCGGAAGCGAGCGAACACCGCAACCGGCTTCCGGACATCACCAACCGGCTGATCGGTGTTTGCAGCGACAAAACCTGCTATGTGCATGTCGATTATGAGCCGATCCCGTCCAAGGACGCTGTGATCGACATCATCGCACGTTTCCGGGACATCCTGTTTCCGGGGTTCTTCACCCGGGAAAAGCTGGATCCCGTCAACCTGACCTATTACCTCGGTCAGGCCGTCGCCAAGCTGTTTGACCTTCTCGCGGAGCAAATCTGCAACAGCATCCGGCACGACTGTTTCCGCTACCACCAGAAATGCCGCGACTGCCAATCCGAAGGCCACCGCATCGCCATCGCCATGCTCGAATCTATACCCCGCATCCGGCAACTGTTGTCCAAGGACGTCCAGGCGACCTACCGGGGGGATCCGGCGGCCAACAGCGAAGACGAGATCATTTTCAGCTATCCGGGCATCTTCGCACTGACCGTTTATCGGGTGGCGCACCGGCTGAACGAACTGGGCGTGACCCTTCTGCCGCGCATCATGACCGAATACGCCCACAGCGAAACCGGTATCGACATTCATCCCCGGGCCGAAATCGGTGAAAGCTTCGTCATCGACCACGGCACCGGTGTGGTCATCGGCGAGACCACGGTCATCGGGGACAACGTCCGCATCTACCAGGGCGTTACCCTGGGCGCTCTGTCGCTGCCGGCGGAGGCCGGGGAACGGCTGCGGGGCAAAAAGCGCCATCCCACCATCGAAGATGACGTGATCATCTATTCGGGCGCCACCATTCTCGGCGGCGATACCGTCATCGGGGCCCGCTCGGTGGTGGGCGGCAATGTCTGGCTCACCGAACCCATTCCGCCCGACACCCGGGTCCTGCTCAAGACCCCTGAACTGGTGTATAAATTCGGCAACGCCGCCGACGCCGAAAGGAATAAATCATGACGCTGTACCCCCACATGCTCGCCACCATCGGAAAAACGCCCTTGGTGCATCTCAACCGCATTGCCCAGAATACGCAGGCCGTCATCCAGGCCAAGCTGGAATTCTTCAATCCCGTGGGCAGTGTCAAGGACCGCATCGGCGCCGCCATGATCCAGGCGGCCGAAGCAAACGGACGCATAGGCCCCGGCACCCTGATCGTTGAGCCGACCAGCGGCAACACGGGCATCGCCCTGGCCTTTGCCTGCGCCGCGAAAGGTTACCGGCTGTGTTTGACCATGCCCGATACCATGAGTGTTGAACGACGCAAATTACTGGTCCACCTGGGAGCGGAACTGGTGCTCACCCCAGGTGCCGAGGGGATGAAGGGCGCGATTTCAAAAGCGGAGCGGATTGTCGCCGACACACCGGACGCGTTTATGCCCGATCAGTTCAACAACCCGGCCAACCCGCAGATCCACCGGGAAACCACCGCCGAGGAAATCTGGCGGGACACCGACGGCCGGGTCGACATATTCGTCGCGGGTGTGGGCACCGGCGGCACCTTGACCGGCGTCGCCCAGGTGATCAAACAGCGCAATCCGGACCTCAAGGTGGTCGCCGTGGAACCGGCAGCCTCCCCGGTGCTGTCCGGCGGAAAACCCGGTGCCCATAAGATCCAGGGCATCGGCGCGGGGTTCGTTCCGGGCGTGCTGGATACCGCCCTTGTCGACGAAATCGTCACGGTGGAAAACCAAGACGCCTTTGACACCGCCCGGCGCGCCGCCGCCACCGAAGGCATTCTCTGCGGCATCTCTTCGGGGGCCGCCCTGTGGGCCGCCCTGGAAATCGCCGGACGCAGGGAATCCGCAAACAAAACCATCGTCGTCGTCCTGCCCAGCACCGGTGAACGTTACATCAGCACGGATCTGTTCAAATAGGGGCCATGCGTTTGCATGCCTCCGGACTCTCCCCGCCCTTTCACCCTTAACCCATAACCCTTTGCCCGTAACCTTTCACCCAGTTGCTATTTCGAGGTTCCCATGCCCTTTCGAGAAGAACAAGATGCCCTCGGCACGGTACGGGTACCGGCCCGGGCCTACTACGGGGCCCAGACCCGCCGGGCCATGGACAATTTCCCCATCAGCAAAATTACATTGCCCCCAGTGTTCATCCACAGCCTGGCCCTGGTCAAGAAATGCGCCGCCCTTGTCAACCGGGATCTGTCCCTCCTGCCCGCCCAAACGGCGGAGACCGTGGCTGCCGTGGCCCAGGAGGTAATCAACGGCAAATGGGCCGACCAGTTCCAGGTGGACGTATTCCAGACCGGCTCGGGCACCTCAACCAACATGAACATGAACGAAGTACTCGCCGGCAGGAGCAACGAACTTCTGACCGGCACCCGGGGCGGGAAAACGCCGGTCCACCCCAACGACCATGTGAACCTCGGCCAATCCAGCAACGATGTCATCCCCACCACGATTCATCTCTCGGCGGCAACGGCGCTTCACCGGCATCTGCTGCCGGGGCTCCGGAGGCTGTTCGCAAACCTGGAGCAAAAAGCCCGTCTGTTCGCGGATGTCCGGAAGATCGGGCGCACCCACCTTCAGGATGCGGTGCCCATCACGCTGGGGCAGGAATTTACCGGATACGCCGGCCAGGTGCGGCGCGCCGTGGAGCGGCTGGAATCATCCACCCCCAGGCTCATGGAACTGGCCCTGGGGGGCACGGCGGTGGGCACCGGCGCCAACACACATCCGGAATTCGCCGACCGGGTCATTGCCTTGATCGCGACGGAAACCGGACTGCCCTTCCGCAAGACCGACAACCACTTCCAGGCCCAGGCGGCCCAGGACACGGCGGTGGAAGTGAGCGGCCTTCTCAAAACCCTGGCCGTGGTGCTTTCCAAAATCGCCAACGACATCCGTTGGCTCGCGTCCGGGCCCCGATGCGGTATCGGTGAAATTACGCTCCCCTCCCTTCAGCCCGGCTCCTCCATCATGCCCGGAAAAGTCAACCCGGTCATTGCCGAAACAGTACTCCAGGTGGCCATGCAGGTGGTGGGAAACGACGCCGCCATCACGCTCGGGGGACAGGCCGGCTGCTTCGAGCTGAACACGGCCATGCCCCTGATCGCCCACAATCTGCTGCAATCCATTCAGTTGCTCACGTCCGCCGCCACTGTGTTGGACGCCGGCTGCATCGCGGGCATCACGGCCAACCGGGAGCGCTGCCGGGCCAATATCGAGAAAAGCCTGGCCCTGGTCACGGCATTGGTGCCGCATATCGGCTACGACAAGGCCGCGGAAATCGCCGGAAAGGCCCACGCACAGAACAAAACCATTTTGGCCGTGGCCCGGGAGGAAACCTCCCTGCCACCACGGCTATTGAAAAAGCTGCTTCAGTAAACGGCGCGGGGTGTGCCGGGGCAGGCAAAGCGAGTGACGAAAGCCCCGTTTCGAAAAAACGCCATGGCAGGAACGCAAGCCACAGGGCGGTTATAAGGACGGGAAGAGGGCGGTTGTTATGGGCGGTAACGGAAGGCGTCATTCATAGGCGACCTCTTTGTGACGCATCGTCTTTCTCCGGTCCATACCGGATCGGCGGTCTTTTCCGGATCTTCTTTCCGGCAGATAACCGGCATAGGAAAAAACGCGGCGATCAAGGCCCGATCGCCTGCCACCATTGTCTTTCAGTGGTATTTGGTTCGTGTCAGATATCATGTGTATACTCGCAAACTGGCTATATCAATTCGTCAACCGCCCGCCAGGCAACAGGAGCACCTATCGACAAACGTATCAACAGTCATGGTCATTGTCCCGGGTGCGCCCCAACGCACCCGCCGCACCCGCCCAAGTCACAAGCAACATTCGTACCTTTGAAACGAAATAAAACCCGGCTCCTGCAATTTCAACCTGTTACCTTCTTAATGCCAATGGAAGACCCGCCTGGTTAAGTAGGCGTGTGCCCAATGACTATGGCGCATATTTCCTAGTGTGTAGTTTTTTCTATATGTTACCGTTTGTTAATCGGCATTTTACTTGACGCCGCCGCCGCCTTTTTCTATGGTGGCCGGCATCCGGCAACACCGTGACAGGCATAGACCACCGATTCGTTGGGGACCCGTTGTTATGCGCACAAAACACATCCTCCTCCTGGCACCCACGTTGGTGATGCTGGTGCTGCTTCAGTCCTATTTCTGGGTGCCCACCTACGAAAAACAAACCCGGGGCAATCCCCGGCGCCTGTCCGAATTCATCACCGCCTCCATCGGTGATGCGGGCATCCTGAACCCCATTCTGTCCGCGGATTCGGCCAGCAGCGACATCAACGCCATGGTGTTCGAGGGCTTAATCGATCGGGACCGGGATCTCGCCTACCGTGGACGCCTGGCAGAGCACTGGGATCTTTACGAAGAGGCCTTTTTTCACACGAACCCGGATGCCGTCGTGCCGGGACTGGGCCGGGTGTCCGCCGAGGCGCTGGCGGCGTACCTGCGCCGCACCTTCTCCCCACCCTACGAAACCATCATCACGGTGCTGCCCGCCCGCCGGTTCACGGTACAGCGACCCCTTTCGGACAATCCGGTAGCCACCGAAACTGTCCGCCTGACCGTATCGGCGCCTCCAAGAATCAAACTCACCCTGGCACAGGTGGACCAGGAGTTGTTTGAAAAACTGGAGGCGATTCTGGGGCCGGACTATTTTTCCGCCTTCAACGCCGAAAGCCGTGTGACCTGCAATCCGCCCGTGCCGGATGCCACGCGGCACCAATGGGCCAGAGAATTATTGCCGCCCACCGAGCACAACCCGGTTCTCGTGTTCCACCTTCGAAACGGGGTCCGGTTCCACGACGGCCATATGGTGGACGCCGAAGACGTCCAGTTCACCTACCAGTCCATCATGGACCCCCGGAATCTGTCGCCCCGGGTGTCGGATTACGAACCGGTGAAATCCGTGGAGGTCATCGCCCCCCTGACCCTGCGGGTGGTGTACAAGCGCCTCTATGCGCCGGCCGTCTCCAGTTGGAGCATGGGAATATTGCCCGAGCACCTGTTGAACGACGCGGCCCTGGCCCGGGAAGCCGCCCGCCTGGGAAAAGACCCGGCGACCTTCACGCTGCGGGACAGCGGCTTCAACCGGCACCCCGTGGGCTGCGGGCCGTTCCGGTTCCGGGAATGGAAATCCGACCGTTACATCTCCCTGGACCGCTTCGAACAATATTGGGAGGGCGCGCCCAATTACCGGCGCTATGTCTACCGGATCATTCCCGACCCCCTGACCCAGGAAATGGAATTCTACGCCGGCACCGTGGACAATTACGCCGTGCAGCCCCATCAGGTCGACCGCTTGGCTTCGGACGAACGCTTCCAGCATTTTTCCGGCACGGCCCTGGGATACACTTACATCGCTTACAATCTGCGCCGGCCGCCGTTCGACGACCCGCGGGTGCGCCGGGCCATGGGCATGGCCATCGACGTGGACAAGATCATCACCCACCTTCTCTACGGCCAGGGCGAACGGATCACGGGCCCTTTTCCCAAGCAGACCGATTACTACAACCACGCCATCGCCCCCCTGCCCTACGACCCCGAGGGAGCACTTTCCCTTCTGGCCGAAGCCGGGTGGCACCTTAACGCAAAGGGGCGCCTCGAAAAAGACGGAAAACCGCTTCGCTTCACCTTGATCACCAACAGCGGCAACGATCTTCGAAAGGCCATCCTGGCCATCGCCCAGGACGCCTGGCGTGCCGTGGGCATCGACGTGCGCACCGATCTCTTGGAATGGTCGGTGTTCATCCAGGAGCGGGTCAACAAGCTCGATTTCGACGCCCTGGTCCTCGGCTGGCAGATGGGCCTGGATCCGGACCTATACCAAATCTGGCACTCAAGCCAGACCGCACCCCACCAGTTGAATTTCGTCGGCTTCGACGATCCCCGGGCCGACGATCTGATTCTTAAAATCCGAAGGGAATACGACAAGGCCCGTCAGGTGGATTTTTGCCACAGGCTTCACGCCATCATCGCGCAAGAGCAGCCCTACACGTTTCTGTATGTGGGCAAATGGACGGCGGTGCTCGACAAACGCATTGTCATTCGGGAAACCGGCCCGGACGGCACTCCGCAGTACCGACCGATCACCCCCACCGCCACCGGCAGCTACGCGTTCGACTTCAACCGGTGGATCAAATTGCCCCATCCGCCGCAGTTCTCGGACCGGCTATAGAAAGGACGGCAATACCATGGGCGCGTTCATCGGCCGCAGTTTGCTGGGAAAACTCTTGACCCTCTTTTTCGTTTCCGTGGTCTCGTTTCTCATCGTCCATTTGGCGCCGGGCAAACCGAGCCAGGTGGACCCCATGAACCCGAAGTTCACACCGGAAATGGTGGCGCGGTTCCGGGCGGCCTTTCACCTGGACGCGCCCCTGCATGTGCAGTATGTTTACTTCTACCGGGATCTTTTCACCGGAAAAACGGTGTCGTGGAAGGACAACCAATCGGTTCTTCGAAAAATCGGAGAGCGTTTTGTCAACAGCCTGCCGCTGTTTGTGGTGGGCACCCTGCTCACCTGGACCCTGTCCTTTCCCGTGGGCATTCGCTCGGCCATTTTCAGAAACAGCCTCTTTGATCGCAGCGCCACCTTTCTCGCCTATTTCCTGATTTCCATCCCCGGGTTTTTCTTCGCCTACATTTTGATCATCTTCACTGTCACCACACTCCACGTACCGGTGATCGGCATGGAAAGCTTCGGCATCGCCGCAGACGGCGGCCTCACCCGTACCATGGACCGGATCTGGCACCTGCTGCTCCCGTCGGTGCTCGGCGCCACCGGGGGCATCGCCGTGCTGTCCCGGTACGTGCGCAGCCAAATGCTGGATGTGGAGGGGCAGGACTACGTGCGAACAGCCCGGGCAAAAGGTCTACCGCCCGATACGGTGCACTACAAGCACGCCCTGCGAAACGCCTTGCTTCCCTTCGTGACCATGTTCGGCCTGATTCTGCCGGGGCTTATCGGGGGATCGGTCATCATCGAATCGATCTTCTCCTGGCCCGGCATGGGAAGAATGGCCTACGAGGCCATCCTGGCAAGAGACTACCCCATCATCCTCACCGTCAACTTCGTCTCGGCGGTGCTAGTGCTGGTCGGCACCTTTATATCGGACATGCTCTACCTTTTCGTGGACCCGAGGATACGGCTGTGACAGAACACCTTTCCCCACCGGCCGATGTCGAAACCCCGCTGGAAACGCCCGGCTCTCCGAAACGCAGCCAGGTCGCCATTTTCCGGGAACGCCTTGTGGAAAATCGCCTGGCATTTGCGGGTTTCATTCTCTTTGTCCTCTTCTTCATCACCGCGGTTCTCGGCCTGATGCTCACCGCCGGTCACAGACCGGTGCTGGATCCTGCCACCATCCGACTGGAAGAGACCCTTAAACCGCCCCTGTCCCTGGCGGACAAGGCGGTTCTATCCCCTGAACGGATCCCTCCCACCGGCCGATACCTTCTGGGAACCGACGATCTGGGACGGGATATCTTCGCCCGCATGCTTCAGGGGGCTTGGGTGTCACTGACCGTCGGCTTTGTTGCGGTGGGAATTTCAGTGGCCATGGGCATCTTCCTGGGCGGCATTGCCGGCTATTACGGCCCCCGTTTTGTCCGGCTCGGTCACCTGCTGTCGTTCTCCATGTTTTCTGCTGGCATCGGCGCCTTCTTTCTGGACCGTCCCGCAGCGGGCGCCACCCTTCTTGCCGTCGGCCTCGCCGTATGGGCCACGGGCAGGAGGCCGCATGCCGCCCCCGCACGGCAATCACGCACCGCCACGCCCGCACGCCTTTTCGCTGTTCCCGTTTTTTCCGTGGATGCGCTTATCATGCGCTTCGTGGACATCATGCTCTGCTTTCCGAGCTTCTTTCTGATCCTCACCGTGGTGGCGATTCTGCCGGCCAGCATCTACAACATCATGGTGGTCATCGGGCTTACCAGCTGGATGGGCACGGCACGGTTCGTCCGGGCGGAATTTCTATCGCTCAGGGAACGCGACTTCGTGGCCGCGGCCCGGGCACTGAGTGTCGGGGACTTTCGCATCATCTTCCGGCACATGATGCCCAACGCCGTGGCCCCGGTGCTGGTATCGGCCACCATCGGCATCGCCACGGCCATCCTCACCGAAGCGGGCCTGAGTTTTCTCGGTTTCGGCGTACCCCCGCCCTATGCCACCTGGGGTAATATTTTGTCGGACGGACGCAGGTTCATCTTCGATGCCCCCTGGCTGACCTTCGCACCGGGCATCGTGATTTTAATCGTGGTGCTTGCCTTCAACCTGTTCGGTGAAGGCCTGCGGGAAGCGCTCAACCCCAACCTCAGGGAAAAAAAATGAAGACGACCACCGGCTGCAGGGCCGCCAAGGGCATGAGGTGTTTTGCCGATGCGCAATAGTCCCCTTCTCACCGTTGAAGATTTGAAAGTTTACTTCCAAAGTCGCCGCGAGACAGCCAAGGCCGTGGACGGCATCGGCTTCCACGTCAATGCCGGGGAAACGGTCTGTCTGGTGGGAGAGTCCGGATGCGGCAAGTCCGTATCGGCACTGAGCGTCATGGGGCTGCTGCCCCACCCCGCAGCACAGATCATGGGCGGTCGCGTTTTCTTCGACGGAACCGATCTTCTCGGACTGGACGACGCGGCCATGCGCCGCATCCGGGGGCGGCACATCGCCATGGTGTTCCAGGAGCCTCTGACCAGCCTCAACCCGGTATTCACCATCGAAAACCAGATCCGGGAGGCGATGGACATCCATCTCCATCTCACGCCGGAGGAAAGCACCAGGGCCTGCATCGATCTCCTGAACGCCGTGGGCATCGCTTCCGCCGAAACCCGCATGCACAGCTACCCTCACCAGCTGAGCGGCGGACAGCGCCAGCGCGTCATGATCGCCATGGCCCTGTCCTGCCGTCCGGCATTGATCATCGCCGACGAACCCACCACGGCGCTGGACGTAACGGTACAGGCCCAGATTTTGGCGTTGCTGCGCGGGCTTCAGGCCGAACACGGCATGTCCTTTCTGTACATCACCCACGACTTGGGCGTCGTCCGTGACATCGCCGACCGCGTGTACGTGATGTATGCCGGCGTGATGGTGGAGGAAGGTGTTGCCGGGCATGTCCTGGATAAACCCCGGCACCCCTATACCCGGGGACTGGTGCGCTCCCTGCCGACCCTTTCCGGACGCGGCACCCGGCTCTACAGCATCCCCGGTTCCGTGCCGGACCCCGCCCACAAACCACCGGGATGCCCCTTTCATCCCCGGTGCCCCCATGCCGTGGCAACATGCCGGACGGCGTTTCCGTCCATGTGCGATTACGGCGGCGGCCATCTCGCGCGCTGCCCGGTGCTGCACGAAAAGGAAAGCGAGAAAGCATCATGAACGGGCATGACGCAACGACAACACCGATACTGTCCGTTACGGGGCTCAAGAAATACTTTTCCACCCGCACCGGATATCTTCAGCGCACCCGACAGTGGATCAAGGCCGTGGACGGGGTGGACTTCTCGATTCCGGCGGGCAGGACTTTGGGCCTCGTGGGAGAGTCCGGCTGCGGGAAATCAACGGTGGCGCGTCTTCTTTTGCGCCTTCTGTCGCCGGATGCCGGTGAAATTAGGTTTCGGGGCCATGATATCAGCCGGCTTCCGGAAAAAGAAATGCCCCGGATCCGGAAAGAGCTCCAGATCGTTTTCCAGGATCCTTACGGCTCGTTAAACCCCAGGATGACCGTCGGCCAGTCGGTGGCCGAGGGGCTCCGCCTGCTGGGCATTAAAAACGGCCGGCAACGGGCGGCACGTCTTGACCGATTGTTTGAAATGGTGGGCCTTTCACCCGACAGCGCGAACCGTTTCCCCCACGCGTTCAGCGGGGGGCAGCGCCAGCGTATCGGAATCGCCAGGGCGCTTTCCGTCGAACCCTCGCTCATCGTTTGCGACGAGCCCATCTCCGCCCTGGACGTTTCCATCCAGGCCCAGATCATCAACCTTCTGGGCGACTTGCAGCAGAAACTGGGCATTGGCTATCTGTTCATTTCCCATGACCTGAACGTCGTGGGCTATCTGTGCCACGAGGTGGCCGTCATGTACAACGGCCTCATCATGGAATACGCGCCGGCGGAAACATTGTTCTCCGCCCCTCGCCATCCCTATACCCTGGCCCTTCTTGACGCCGTGCCGGGCCGGGGGAAGAAAAACGGCGATCGGGGAAAACCGGACCGGGATATCCCCCCGCCCCCGGCCGACGGGTGCAAATTCGCTGGACAATGCCCCCGCAGATCAACGGATTGCGCAAAAGCGACAATTCCCCTCCGGCAGGTCTCCCCCGGACATTTCGTCCGCTGCGCGGGAAGTTGACTTTTCCGGCTATCGTTCGGACCGTCTGGCAAGATACTGCCGGGCGCAATCAAGGGCCTGGTCAATGACCGGCAACACGTAGTCGGCACCGACCTTGTCCACCACGCCGGCCTTTTCGAGCAACATCCGCAGTTCGGGCCGCACCCCTGAAAGGATCACACGGGTTCCCTCCCGCATGGCCTTTTCCAGCATTTCCCCAAAGGCCTGCATGGCCGTGGCGTCGATGGACAGGATGAGGCGCATGCGGATAACCAGCACCCGCGGTGTTTTCTTCACAATGCGGAGGGTGTCCTTGAACTTATTGGCCGCACCGAAAAAAAAGGGGCCCTGTATTTCAAACACCTCCACTCCGTCAGGGATATCCTCCGGGGGCAGCGCCACGAGGTCCTTTCGCACATTGTCATCACACAGTTCCCGGTTCAGATGCCGGATTTCCGTGACATCTGCCATCCGGTGCATGAACAGCAGGGCCGCCAGGACCACCCCGGCCTCGATGGCAACGGTCAAGTCCACAAAAACCGTCAGGCCGAAGGTCGTCGCCATCACCAGCATATCGGGCCCCTGGCGGGAACGCAGCAACCCCACCACATGGCGCCACTCGCTCATGTGATAAGCCACCATCAGCAGCACCGCCCCCAGTGTGGGCAGGGGAATCAGGACGGCCCACCGGCCGAAGAACAGCATCAGGACCAGCAGCGTCAGGGAATGCACCACCCCGGAGACCGGCGTGGACCCGCCGTTCTTGATGTTCGTGGCCGTCCGGGCGATGGCCCCGGTGGCGGGAATGCCGCCGAACAGTGGGGTGACGATATTGGCCATCCCCTGGGCAACCAGTTCGGTGTTGGAATGGTGCTGCCTGCCGGTCATGCCGTCTGCCACCACCGCCGAGAGCAGGGATTCGATGGCACCGAGCACGGCAATGGTGATGGCCGGCGACACCAGTGCCGGCAGCATGTCCCACCGGATGTCGGGGAACCGCGGCAGAGGAATTCCCGTCGGCATATGCCCGAATCTGGAGCCGATGGTAGCCACCGGCAGGTCAAACAGGTGCACGGCCGCGGTGCAGGCCAGAATGGCGATGATGGATCCGGGAATTTTCTTGTTATATCGCTGCCATGCAAGAATGACCCCTAGGGAAACACCGCTGGCGGCAACGGCCCATGGGTTGATGGCGGCGATGTCCCGCACGCACAGGCAAAGGGTTTTCACAAAACCGCCCGATGCCGCCGGGGGCAGGCCCAGCAGTTCACGGCATTGGGAGGCGGCGATCACCAGGGCGATGCCGGCTGTGAATCCAACGGTCATGGGATAGGGAATGAATTTGATGACCGCCCCCAGCCTGGCCATGCCCATGCAGATCAACAGCACCCCGGCCATGATGGTGGCCGCGGCAAGTCCCGCATACCCGTACTGGTTGACGATTCCCAGAACGATCACCACGAAGGCGCCGGTGGGACCGCCGATCTGCACGCGACTGCCGCTGAAAACCGAGATCATGAAACCGGCCACGACAGCGGTCACGATGCCCTGCTCCGGCTTCACCCCCGATGCAATGGCAAAGGCAATGGCCAAAGGCAACGCCACGATCCCCACGATGAGACCGGCCATGGCATCGGTGCCAAGGCGCCTGAAACCGTATCCTTCCTTGAACAAATTGAACGCTTCTGGAACAAACCGCTTACGCATCGTATGCTCACCTCATATAATGCCTCACCGCGTGAGGATAACTGCGGTAGATATCAGGTGGTCTTACGTCTTCTCGATAGGAGGGAAAGGCGAGGCCAGATGATAGGTACCCATCCGAAATCGCAGCGCCGCTCCGGTTCCCCCGGCATGGGGAAATCCCGGACGTCTGCAGCGGTTGGCGTGATAACGCTTTTTCAAACCGCCGTCAATTGTTTTCATAATATTGCCAGGCCCCAATTGGCTGGACACACCGGACAACGAAGTTGTATGAGATTTCAGCTATTGGCATTGACCCGAACCGTACAACAGAAAGAAGGACCGAGGAATGAGAAAACAAATTCTATCCGGCAACGAAGCCATGGCCCTTGGGGCCTTTGAGGCCGGGATCAGCGTTGCAAGCGCCTATCCGGGAACCCCCAGTACTGAAATATTGCAGAATTTCGCCCGATACGAAGGGGTCTATGCCGAATGGGCGCCCAATGAAAAAGTCGCTCTCGAAGTGGCCATTGGGGCCGCCATGACCGGCGCAAGGGCCCTGTTCACCACCAAACACGTGGGCCTGAACGTGGCCGCAGACCCCCTGATGACCCTTGCCTACACTGGTGTCCGGGGCGGGTTAGTCATCGTCAGCGCAGATGATCCGGGCATGCACAGCTCCCAGAATGAGCAGGACAACCGGTTCTATGCCCGCTTTGCGGAAATCCCCATGTTCGAGCCCAGCGACAGTCAGGAGTCAAGGGACATGGTGCCCGCGGCTGTAGCCGTCTCCGAAGCAGCTGACACGCCGGTGCTGTTCCGGATGACCACCCGGGTATGCCATTCCAAAGGCATCGTGGAAGGAGACCCAAAGCCGGCAGCCAACACCCCCTTGGCCAAGGGCTTTGAGCGGGATCTGAAGAAATTCGTCATGATCCCCGCCAATGCCATCGGGCGTCACCCCGTGGTGGTGGCGCGGGTGGAAAAACTGAAGAAAATCTCCGAGGAAAGTCCCTTTAACCGGGTCGAACTGAACGACACCAAGGTGGGCGTCATCACCAGCGGGATCTCTTACCAGTATGTGAAGGAAGTGGTGCCAAACGCCTCGGTGCTCAAGCTCGGCATGACCTTTCCGTTGCCCGAAGAGAAAATCCGGGACTTTGCAGGCAAGGTGGATCGACTGTTCGTGGTGGAAGAACTCGAAGCTTACATTGAAGATACGGTCAAACGAATGGGGCTCGCCGTTGAGGGAAAGAAGCTCTTTTCGAAGATCGGGGAGCTTTCTCCGGATGCGGTGACCGAAGGGTTCGCAAAGGCCGGCGTGATCCATGCGCCCCCGGCAACGCCCAAAGCTGTCATCGAAGGCGCCAACATGCCCCGGCCGCCTCTCATGTGCGCGGGCTGCTCCCACCGGGGCCTCTTTTTCGCCCTCAACAAGATGAAAGGCATCGTCCACGGGGATATCGGCTGCTACACCCTGAGCGTACTGCCGCCCCTGGAGAGCATTGAGACCTGCATGTGCATGGGCGCCAGCATCAGCATGGCCCACGGCACTGCCAAGGCTATGAAAGCGGCGGCCATCGAAGACAAACGCCCCGTGTTCGCCGTCCTCGGTGATTCGACGTTCTTCCACTCGGGCATGACAAGTCTCCTCAATGTTATCTACAACAACAGCAACGTCACCACCCTCATCCTGGACAACCGGATCACCGCCATGACCGGCGGCCAGCAAAACCCGGGATCGGGCAAGACCCTTCAGGATGAGGAAGCGGCCGGCATCGACATCATAAGGCTCGTCAAGGCCATGGGGGTCGATCGGGTGCGGGAAATCGACCCCTTTGACCTGGCGGCCACTTTAACAGCCCTGGCAGAAGAAGCGGCGTTTGACGGGCCCTCGGTACTGGTCACCCGGCGCCCCTGTATCCAGCTGACCCGGCAGGACCCGAACATGATCCATGATGTGGATGCCGACAAATGCATCGGTTGCGGCCAGTGCCTGCGCCTCGGTTGCCCGGCCATCTGCCAGGGGGAAGTGATCGCCGCCGCCCAAGGAAAAAAGGAAAGGCGTACCGCCGTCATCGACGCCGCCCTGTGCCGGGGCTGCACCCTATGCGCCCAGGTCTGCAAAGCCGAGGCAATCCATATCAGGTCCTGACATCTGGGACGTCACCGTAAACAGGCACGCTTCAAACAGAACAGGCTACAAGCTATCTCAAAAAAAATCGCGCCCACTGACAAGGCTTGGGGCGATGAAAAAGCGCAGCATATATGTAATATGTGAGCATTTTGAAGAGCCCCACAACGCCGTCAGGGGGCGTTAGATTTATTTTGAGATAGCTTGTAACCATTGATACAGGAGACCCGTCATCATGGGAGAAAACAATAAAACAACCAATATATTGATTGCCGGCATCGGGGGGCAGGGCGTGGTTCTGGCCAGCGAAATCGTGTCGGAAGTGGCCATGGCCTGCGGCCTTGACTCCAAAAAAAGCGAAATCCACGGCATGAGCCAGCGGGGCGGCATTGTCACCAGCCACTGTCGGTTCGGAGCGCAGGTACACTCGCCGTTAATTAAAAACAGGTGCACCGACATCCTGCTCTCCTTCGAACTGGCGGAAGCCGTCCGGTGGCTCCACGACCTCACCCCGGAAGGGCGGGTCATCAGCAGCCTGGAGCGCATCGTGCCTCCGGCGGTCTCCACGGGGCTGGGGCGATATCCCGACAACGGGGTCGATATCATCCGGGCCAACTCCAAGGACCCGATCCTCCTGGAGGCCCGCCCCATGGCGGAAAAGCTGGGCAACCCGCGCCTGGTAAACACTATTTTACTGGGCGTGCTCTCAAGCCTCCTGGACCTGCCCCTGGACGTGTGGAAAACCGTCGTGGCAAAACGTGTCCCGGCGAAATTCAAGGATCTGAACATGGACGCCTTCGAGGCCGGTCGCGCAGTAGCAAAGGATAAATAAAAAAGATCAATAAAAAGAATCACTAAGATGGAATTTATTCTGACCAAACAGAACGATAAGAAAATAGACGATATGCTGCACAAGGCCCATGCCGCCGGCAGACGGCCTTGTCCACAAGCAAAAACCGGGGCCGCCGAAGTGGCCATCAAGGATCTGGGCCTGGTTCGCGACACCTTCTCCCGGATGAAAACCCACCTGGAAGCCCAGGGCTACACGGTGGACGGAATTCTGATCGTGGAATTTCTGCCCTATTCCAACGAACCCGGGAACGAAATCCTTCTCGGATTCCGGGAGAGCGATGCCTTCGGACCGGTCCTTTCCTTTAGCAAGGACGGCTCGGACGCCGAATTCTTCGCCGTCAACTTTTCCCCCGCCAACATTGTCCTGGCCCCCATTGACCGGGCCTGGTCCGAAGCGCTGATCCGGTCGACAAAAATGCGGCAGAAATACGTTGCCGATGGGAAAACCGGTTCTGCGAAAAAGATCGTGGATGCCGGGGTTGCCCTGAGCGACCTGGCCGCGCGTTTCAGCCGCTCCATCCCCGGCACCTCCCGGTATGTGCTCAGCGAATTGGAAGTAAACCCCTTCGTGTTCGCCAAAGCGCAGCGGATGGTCGTTTTAGACGGATATGCGGTGTTCGAACCCCGGCAAACAATCGAAGAGGCCGTGGCACTGCCCGAAGCCGGCATGGACGCCTTTTTCCGCCCAAGGGCGTGGCCATCATCGGCGCCAGAAGCAAAGGCATGACCAAACCGGGCAACATCATCGCGGAAAACCTCGTCAAACTGGGCCGAAAGGGCGTTTACCCCGTCAACCCCAAGGGCGAAACCCTTGATCTGGGAGGCGCCTCACTGCCCATCCACACCGGCATCAACGCCATTGACGCACCGGTTGATCTTGCCATCCTGGCCGTACCGGCTGGGGCATGCCTGGCGGCAGTAGAGGCATGTATCCAAAAGGGGGTGAAGGCCATCCTCCTGATTCCCGGCGGCTTCACCGAAACCGTTCCCAACGACACCACCGAAGACCAGATCGCGGATCTGGCAGCCAGCAACGGCATCCGACTTATGGGGCCCAACTGCCTGGGAGTCATCTTTTCCGGCGATACCGAGTCACCGGGTATGAACACCTTTTTCATCCCCAAAGAAAAATTCAGCCTGGACTTGGATACGACAGGCAATCTGGCCCTAAGAATTGTTCCCCAATTTGACGTGGCTTTTTCGAAATCATTTTGCAAGCCGCCCCAAAACGCTGTCAGGGGGCGTTAGATTTATTTTGAGATAGCTTGTAGGCCGACAAAGCAGTAAAAAACCACGTTATAGGCATCCCTGGTGATGGGGAACCAGCGGGTCTGAAGGCGAAAGATCAGGTCCGGAGTCAGCATCCACGAGAGGGTCCAGAGGATTAGCAAACCACCGTTGATGATGGTGCACCACATAAAAAATCCATGAGCTTTTTAATATCCATGGCGTGCCTCCTTGTCTTCTAAAGAACCCTACAAAGCATGACAAAATCCAGGAACCAATTCTGTCAAAAAATTAATTACCACTGATTTTGAAATCAGTCTCTTGATTTTTTGATTTTTCATGCCATCCGGAATGGCTACTGCTCACCTTTCAGCATCGCCAGCACCGGACCTTCCAGGGTGATGGCCTTCTGACTGCGGGTGTCGACAATCACAAACGTCACCTCCGCTTCTGTGAGCGCCTGGCCGGTGGCCTTGTTTCGGATCACCTGATGAATGACAGCGGAGCGTCG
Organism: Desulfobacterales bacterium; assembly: GCA_963678885.2. Taxonomy (GTDB): domain Bacteria; phylum Desulfobacterota; class Desulfobacteria; order Desulfobacterales; family JAFDDL01. Next base: position 249,810 of record CAXXFG010000001.1, read on the forward strand.
GCCCCATCGGGTGACTTCGGTTTCCACCTGAACGACATCGTTCATCAGGGCAGCACGCCGGTAGCTGATGTTGATGTTCACCACCGTAAAGGCGTAGCCCATGCGCCCCATTTCGTGTAGGTCGGTTTTACCTTCGAACGCGGCCCAGCGGGCCTCTTCCATGAATTCCAGATAGCGGGCGTTGTTGACATGCCCGAAATAATCGAGGTGATAGCCCCGGATCTTGATTTCGATGGTATGGATCATGACAGCTCCGTCTGTCTGGTTGCAATTCATAAGCACACTATCAAGCTATCTCAATAAAAAAAAGCGCCCACCGATCCCACCGGGGCGGGACGTGGGGTGATGAAAAAGCGCAACATATATTTATATATGTGAGCCAGAGCCCCACAATCCCGCCATGGCGGGATTGTGGGGTGTTAGATTTCTTTTGAGATAACTTGTAGTGTCATTCAGGCCTACAGGTCAATACGAAATCAGGAGCATATGGCAACATGCCTGAATGATTTACAGAAGGCACGCGTCCCGTTGTGTGAATCGCCCTTCCGGGTACAATCTGCAAATCAGGAACGCACGGGCAAGCGCATCTCTTTTGATTAATGCTCGATATGTCGCTTGGGGCGCGTTCGAGCCGCCCGGCACCGGCGCAATCCCCCGGCCCCTTGCTCCTGCTGAAATACACGGCGACAGGATGTTTAAGCTGCCATGTCTCCCGCAAGCAGCAGGATTACGAAAATGGGGTGGATTCACTGTTACCACAATAACCTGTCGGAAAAGCCGGTTCAGTGCGGGGACGCGCTGCAATTCGGCACCGCGCTGAATTTCCACCGGCCAACAGGCGGCAGGCCGGATGCTGCGGCTCGAAACAAGGTGTAGACAATCCGATTTCCCTGTTTAGACTCCCGGTTGACTCTTCGCACAGGGCATAGAGGCACGATTTTCCCCGGAGGACTTGCAACCTCCCATGGATTTTCGATATGAATCAGATAGCGTCTACAAGCTATCTCAAAAAAAAGATCGCGCCCACTGACAAGGCGTGGGGCGATGAAAAAGCGCAGCATATATGTAATATGTGAGCATGTTGAAGCGCCCCACAACGCCGTCAGGGGGCGTTAGATTTATTTTGAGATAGCTTGTACTGAAAACTGAAAGCGCACTGCCGAAAGCGAATCGCTGCGAACTGTCAACCATCGTCTCCCGACCGGAACGGAAAAGAGATATATATGGAAAACCATCCACTTTACCGGAAAGCCGCCACCCTTTTGGAAGGCTGGGAGAGTAACGGCCTGCCCGGAACGGAAACCATCAAAGCCCAGGCCCGGGATCTGACGGCGTGGCGCACAGCCGAAAGCATCGGCGCCCTTTGGCAACGCCCCCCGGTCATGATCGGCACCACCATCGACGATGCCCTGGGCCAGGGTATCGAGGTAATTCTCGCCCTGGCCGAAGCCCTCGGGTGCCGAACCCGGTTCCTGGGGCTTCGAAAGCCGGTAGCTGATATCGTCGAAGCCGGCAGGAAAGAAGACGCCGACATGGTGGGGGTCACGGTGCTCCGCTTCGACGAGGAGACGGCCCTGACCGAACTCCGGCGAAAACTGGATGCCCGGATCCTTCTCATCGCCGGCGGTCCGGCATTCCGGGCGGACCCGGAGATTGCCGACCGGGCCGGTGTGGATTTCGTGGGAAAATCCGCGGCCCATTTCCTTCGTTTCTTAATGCACTTCAAACCGTCCCTGATCGAGACCCAATGAACAGCGTAAAACTGACGGCACCAATCATATACCTGATCCTCACCCTGGGCGCCGGCCTTGCCGCCGCCCAACCGGATCTCACCAACCGGTGGGGCATGCGCTTTGTCCACATTCCGGCCGGCACCTTCCTCATGGGAAGCCCCGAGACGGAACCGGGCCGGGAAACGGACGAAACCCGGCACCGGGTGACCCTGACCCGGGGGTTTTACATGCAGACCACCGAGGTCACCCAGGGACAATGGCAGGCCATCATGGGAGAGAACCCCTCGGGATACCCCGAGTTGGGTGAAAACGGCCCGGTGGAGCAGGTGTCCTGGGAACAATGCCAGGCCTTTATCAAACGGCTGAACATGCTGGAGCAGAGCAACGCCTACAGACTTCCCACAGAGGCCGAATGGGAATACGCCTGCAGGGCCGGTACCGATACGGCGGCCGCCTCGGGGCCCATTACCGACATCAGTTGCAGCATTGTTCCGCATTTGGACACGACCACCTGGTATTGCGCGAACTCCGGGTTCCGCCCCCATCCGGTGGCACGCAAGGCCCCCAACAGATGGGGACTCTATGACATGCAGGGAAACGTTCACGAATGGTGCCTGGACCGCAGCGACCGCCTGGACATCTGGTCCCGCCGGGTTCTTGTCATCACTGAAACCTACCGGGACGGCATCCGCAACCCCCTGTCCCGGTCCGGAACCTGTCGGGTATTTCGCGGAGGCAGTTGGGGACAAAGCTCCCAATACGCCCGGGCGGCAGACCGCAACTGCTTTCTGCCGACCGCCAAACGTACCGAAATCGGCCTGCGCCTGGTGAAAGCAACAGACTGACGCCCACGGCCTCATCGCCGGAACCCGTCGGTCCATTCTATTCGCCCCGGATCATGACCAACAGCATTTTAAACGGCACCGCGGCGTGAAGGGCATGGGGAACATTTGGGTGATGTTTCCGATGTCCTTTTTTATCAATGGCTTGCTGACAACGGAGCCATCCGCATAAGCGATGTGCGCCTTGGGATTGAACACCACTCCGGGAATAACGCCGACAGAATCGCTCATCATTGCCTCCTTTGACAATCGCCACAGGCGCCCGGCAGCCCTGTACCCCATCGTCCGAGAGAGGACAGCGCCGTTTTTGTAGAACGGAACCGTTGGCTACCGGCGTCTGCGACGCGTAAAGCCCATCGAAACCGCGTGCATATTACCCAGGATCTCACAGACCACCGATACACGTAATTCGTGCGCCCCCGAAAACGGAATGGGGGAAAAACACCCAGACCGATACATGCGGTTGTCTTTCGAACAGGGCGCATTTCTACTGACTTCGGCCGTCCAATCTGCTATGGTTTGTGGCAGTGGCTGCGGCTTCTCCCCGCACCACGTCGCCGGCCGTCAGCACCTGTGCCGATGAAGAGAAAACAAAATCGAGGAGCGCGTCCATGCACTTCATCAACGGCATCCGACTTCAATTCGAGGGGCTTTTGTTCGGCCTTCGTAGTCCGCGCCTGCTGCTCCTGGGCCTTTTGCGCTTCGCCCTGCTGCTGGTGTTTGTCATCGCGGGGGCCACAGTGGCCCTTGTGTGGCACGATGAATTCCTGGCACTGCTGTGGAAACGTCCGGACAGTCCTTGGATTGTCTGGCTATGGCACCTTGCCGCCTGGCTGACGGCGCTTGTGCTCATGATGTTTTCCTCGGTGGTAGCGTATCTGTTGTCCCAGGTCTTGTTCAGCGTACTGATCATGGATTTCATGAGCCGAACGACGGAAAGGCTGAAAACGGGCAACGTGCTTGATGACAGCGGCCTGCCCCCGGTGCAATTGCTGTTCTTTCTTGTCCGCCAGGAGGTTCCCCGGGCCGTATTGCCCATCCTCTGCGTGCTGGCATTGATGCTGCTGGGGTGGCTGACACCGCTGGCACCGGTGGTTTCCCTGCTGGCCACGGCCGCCACAGCAGTGTTTTTGGCCTGGGACCACACGGATCTGGTCCCGGCAAGACGCATGCAACCTTTCCGCCGGCGCCTGGGCGATTTGATGAAGGCATTGCCCTTTCACCTGGGCTTCGGCCTGCCCCTTCTTATCCCCGTACTCAATATACTGCTGCTGTCATTCGCCCCGGTGGGGGCGACCCTATATCACCTGGACCCCCGACGACATAGCGCCATTACAGAGGGAGGAACCCCATGAGATTATTGACCCGCTCGGATTTCGACGGACTCGGCTGTGCTGTATTGTTAAAAGAGGTCGGCATCATTGACGACATCAAGTTCGTACACCCGAAAGATGTCCAGGATGGAAAAATCGAGGCGACCGGAAACGATTTACTGGCCAATATCCCTTACGTGGAGGGATGCGGCCTGTGGTTCGACCACCATTCCAGTGAAACGGAACGGAAGGCCTACGGTGAATTTAAAGGCAGGAGCGATCCTTCCGCCCCCAGCGCGGCCCAGGTCATCTATGATTACTACGGCGGAGAAAAAAAATTCGGTTCCCCCCTGCTGAAAACCATGGTGGACGCCGTCAACAAAGCCGACACGGCAGCCTTTACCCGGGATGAAATCCTGAACCCCACCGGGTGGGTATTGGCCTCCTTTATCATGGATCCGCGCACCGGGCTGGGACGCTACAAGGACTATCGCATCAGCAATTATCAACTGATGATGGACATGATCGACTATTGCCGCACCAGGCCCATCGCGGAGATACTGGAAATCGCGGATGTCCGGCAGCGGGTGGAACGCTACTTCGCCCAGGACAGGCTTTTCCGGGAGATGATCGCGGCCAACACGACCGTTCGGGGCAATGTGATTGTTCTGGATTTACGGGACCAGGAAGAAATCTATACCGGCAACCGCTTTGTTCTCTATAGCCTCTACCCGGAGCAGAATATCTCCATCCAGGTCATCTGGGGCTTTCAACGGCAGAATATCGTCATGACCTGCGGCCACAGCATCCTCAACAAGACGTCGCACACCGACATCGGAACCTTGATGCTCGCACACGGTGGCGGCGGTCACAAGCAGGTGGGGACCTGCCAGGTGCCGGCAGCCGATGCGGACCGGATACTCGAATCCCTTATCCGGAAAATGAACGCGGACGGGTAGCTGTTTTACGCCGGCCGAACTTTCGGTGGGGCGCTGCTTTTTTTGGTTGATCGGAGACCACCTCGGCGGATACCGGTCGCCCGTTGATCATCAGGCCGGTAAACGCGCCGATCACCTGCCGGACAAAGCGGCTGTCGGCTTCGATCATGGAGGCACGGTCACCAATGTCGATCCGCCCGATGCGGATCTCCCGGCTGCCCGACGCCTCGTTGATGCGGCCGATCAGCCGACCGGGGTTCACCCCGTCACGCTTGCCCACGTTGATGGCAAACCGGGAAAGCTTCGGCATGCCCCTCTTTTCCCTGGTCGGTCTTTCTTTGGACTGCCCGTATTTCGGCACGAACGGCCTGTACTTGCCCCCGGCCGCCGGTTCGCCCCGATCAGGGACATTCAGATCCGGCATCCGGTAATCGTATTCTTTGAAACGGTTCATGGCCAGTGCCAGAAACCGCATCGCGATCTCCTCCCTGTCGATCTCTTGCAGGGACGCGGCGATATCCGGCAGAATCGGGGCCATCTGCTGCCGCAGTTCACTTGCATCCAATGTCACCGACATGGCGGCGGCCAATTGCCCGAGCGCCTGGCTGCGGAATACCTCGCGACCGGTCGGTACCCGGCCCCGAACAAATGATTTTCCGAGTTTTTTCTCCAAACGTGCGATTTTGAAATGCTCTCGCATGTGGATAATGGAAATGCAAATACCCGCCTTGCCCGCCCGGCCGGTCCGACCGCTTCGGTGGGTGTAACCGGCATCTTCCTCGGGCAGGCAGTAGTTGATGACATGGGACAGATCATCTACGTCCAGCCCCCGTGCCGCCACATCCGTTGCCACAAGCAACCGCAGGTGCCGCCCGCGGAACCGCCGCATGACCCAGTCCCGCTGATCCTGGGAAAGATCGCCATGCAGGGCGTCGGCATTGAAGCCTGCCTGCATCAAACTGTCGGCCACATCCTTTGTCTCCTGCCGGGTCCGGCAAAAAACAATGCCGTACATATCCGGATGGGCGGCCACCAGGCGTTCCAGGGCGTCATACCGATGCCGGGCCTGCACCACGCAATAAACGTGGGCGATATTTTCCGCACCGGCATTTTTTCGTCCGATCGTGATGTCCACGGGATCTTTCAGGTACCCCGCCGCAATCCGGGACAACGCCGGGGGCATGGTGGCTGAGAAGAGAAAGGTCTTCCTTGTCTCCGGTGTACAGGACAGAATGGCGTTGAGTTCTTCCTGGAAGCCCATCTGGAGCATCTCGTCGGCCTCGTCAAGCACCACGATACCAATGCCGGACAGGTCGATACGGTTGCGGCGGATCAAATCGTGCAACCGACCCGGGGTGGCCACCACGATCTGCGCCCCCCTTTGCAGCATGCCGATCTGGCGGTTGATATCGGCACCGCCGTACACGGCCGCAACGGCAAGGCCGTCCACTGCCCCACCGAAGGCGCTCAAATCCCTTGTTACCTGGAGGCACAGCTCCCTTGTCGGGCAAAGCACCAGGGCCTGGACCCGGTGGCTGCCCGCATCGGTCCGCTGGACCACGGGGACACCGAAAGCCGCGGTCTTGCCGGTGCCGGTCTGGGCCAAGGCCACCACGTCCCTCTCACCTGCAAGGGCGATGGGGATGGTGCGGGCCTGTATGGGCGTGGGTATGGACAACCCCAGGGTATCAAGTACGTCTACAAGGGCCTCTCGGACACCGAGTTCGGAAAAGGATCTGATTTGTTTCAAATTTATGGGGTCTCAATCTTTGAAAAGGAAAAAGGCCGGGCGGCCATGCATGATCGATGCGCGGCGGACCGCCGGCAGACACGGGAATGGAAACACACTCCGGGGGAACAAATATGACGGCATGTTTTCCGTGTCACCACCCGGAAACCCATGTTCCCGGGTGGTACGGATAAAACGGTTTAGATCTGGACGACGTTTTCCGCGGCAGGACCTTTTTTACCATCCACCACATCGAACTGGACCCTGGCCCCTTCCGGCAGGGTCTTGAACCCCTGGGACTGGATCGCTGAATAGTGGACGAACACATCTCCACCGCCGTCCTGCTCGATGAAGCCAAACCCCTTGGACTCGTTAAACCATTTTACTGTACCTTCTGACATGAACATTTACTCCTTTGAATGCGCCCCCCCCAGGGAGCCTTTACAATAATAGGACCGTTCGCGACATCGCAATCGGTCGGCAAGCCTGTTGTCTCGTCCAAAACAAAACCGCACGTACCATGATTGGGTATTGTGCGGTTATTCTTTTCGTATTGTCCAACTACAAGCAGGCACTGCACAACTTAGTTTTGATTCCTACCACACACCCAGAGACAAAGTAAAGGATTATTTTTGGGGGCAACATTTTTTCTCTTGAGCCAAGACCACACCGCTTTGGGAACCCCCGGTAGGCTACAGCCGGTCCGCCTCTGTCTTGCCCCGCAGGGCACGACGCTTCTGGCTGGACAAAACCGTTTTCCGGAGCCGAATCGACTGGGGGGTCACCTCCACCATCTCGTCGTCCCGGATAAAATTTAGCGCCCACTCCAGGGTCATGGGCTTGACCGGTGCCAGAACCACGTTCTCGTCCCTTCCCGACGCCCGCATGTTCGTCAGCTTTTTCTCCTTGCAGGGATTGGCCTCAATGTCGTTGCCGCGGTTATGCTCTCCCACGAGCATGCCCTCATAAACCAAGGCGCCGGGTCCGATGAGCATCTGGCCCCGGGGTTCAAGGTTAAACAACGCATAGGGCGTTGCCTTTCCCTGGCGGTCCGAAACAATTGAACCTGTAAACCGGGTGGGAAACTCACCGCGATGGGGCTCATACCCGGCAAACAACGAATTCATGATGCCGGTCCCCTTGGTATCGGTGAGGAATTCATCCCGATACCCAATCAGGGACCGGGACGGCACTGAAAACTCCACCCGCACCCGGCCGGTACCGTGGTTGACCAGGTTGATCATCTTGCCCTTACGCAGGGAAATCTTCTCGGTGACAACCCCCATGAACTCCTCGGCGCAATCCACGAACAGGTGCTCGATGGGTTCGTGAATGCACCCGTCCACCTTCTTCATGATGACCCGGGGACGCCCCACGCACAGCTCAAAGCCTTCCCGGCGCATGGTTTCAATGATGATGGCCATCTGAAACTCACCCCGCCCCTTGACGATGAAGGACTCACGGTCACCGGCGATCTCCACCTGGATGGACACGTTCTTGAGGGTTTCCTTGATGAGGCGCTCCCGGATCTTGCCGGACTGCACCAACTTGCCCTCCCTCCCGGCATAGGGGGAATCATTGATGGTAAAACGCATGGACACGGTGGGCTCGTCCACCGTAATGCGCTTGAGAACCCTGGGATCCGACTGGGCGCAGATGGTGTCACCGATTTTCACCTGCTCGATGCCGGAAAGCACCACGATGTCGCCGGACTGCGCTGTATCGGTCTCCGCCAGTTTCAATCCTTCGTACACCTGGAGCTTTGAAATTTTAAGGGGTACCTGTTCGCCGGCCTCGTTGATGCACACCATGCTCTCATTGAACCGGGCCACCCCGTTGAACACCTTGCCGATGGCCAAACGCCCCAGATAATCGGAATAGCTCAAATCCGCCACCAGCATCTGAAAAGGGTGGTCCTTGTGAAAGGTCGGCGGCGGAATTTCGTTCACGATCAGATCGAACAGCACCTCCAGAGAGTTGTCGGTCTGCTCTTCAAGGGTTTTCCAGGCCGCCCCTTTACGGCCGATGGCGTATACCAGGGGAAACTCAAGCTGCGCGTCGGTGGCGTCCAAATCGATGAATAAACCATAGAGCTCGTCGAGCACCTCGGCCGGCCTTGCGTCGGCCCGGTCGATCTTGTTGATCACCACCACCACCTTGAGTCCGGCCTCCAGGGTTTTTTTGAGCACGAACCGGGTCTGGGGCAGCGGCCCCTCGGACGCATCCACCAGCAGCAGCGCCCCATCGGCCATGGACAGAGCGCGCTCCACCTCGCCGCCGAAATCCGCATGGCCCGGGGTGTCGATGATGTTGATCTTGACCCCCTTCCAGGTTACCGAGCAGTTCTTGGCGGCGATGGTGATGCCCCGTTCCCGCTCCAGGTCCATATTGTCCATGAGCCGGTCATCCACGGCCTGGTTTTCCCGGAACATGCCGCTCTGACGGAACATGGCATCCACCAGGGTGGTTTTGCCATGATCGACGTGGGCGATGATGGCCACGTTCCGAATGCCCGGGTTTTCGATACAATCTGTCTTCGTTGTTTTCATTTTCCCTCTTTACGCCATCGGCACCGGCGTTGTGCACAGGCCGTATAGCGTTTTATCATTGCGTAATGCCTTCCCGGCGGACGGCCTTTTTCAACGGGACCCGCCGCCGGCCTGAAAATAGACCCATTTTTATTCTTTGCAAGACTTTTTTTCCGTGCCCCCGGCAAACGCAGCGGCACACTCCCGGCCAAACCGCCGCCTTTCTCCCATATAACACACCGTTATTCATTGTGATCACAAAGACAGCAACGCCATGCCCATGGTTATATTTTTTATAAATTAGGCATTGACATGATTTTGCCTATGTTTTATATATTTTTAACCGTATTTTAGTTTATATATATTATTCTTTTTCATCCTATATCTATTTTTCAACCGATGCTCGTCCGACGATGTCCGGTCGCGGCGGGCAATTTTTTTATGAAGGGAGTTCGAAGGGCTGATGAAAACGAGCAAAATCAAATCTTCCCGTCCGGCAGAAGGGGAAAACCAGGGCACCTTGGCGGCTGCCACCCCCCCTACCAACCCGTCGATCCAAGGCCGCACCCGTCAGGCAGACGACTACACCGCCGTCTCCAAACAGGCGCCGGCCGAGCAAGCCGCAAAACCAAACAAAATCAGATCGATGTGTGAGGCACCGGCCGGACGCACCGAGGTTCTCCAGGGCAACATCGCCTTTGCCGTCGGGTGCGTGCGCGGCGGCATTCACGGCGCCGACGGCTACCCCGGCACGCCCAGCACCGAAGTAATCGACAGGGGGCTCTCCCAGGTGCAGGATCTGATCAAGGTCGGCTGGTCTACCAATGAAGCGGTGGCCGTCGGCGTGGGACTCGGCCACACCCTTGCCGGATACGATGCGGTGGTCACCATGAAAATTCCGGGACTGTTCCAGGCTGGGGACGTATTCACCAGCGCCGCGTTCTTCCACGACACCCGGGGCGCCCTCATCTATTATGTGGCCAGCGATTTTACGCCAAGCTCCACCCAACATCTGATCGATCCGCGCTACCTGTTCAAAAGCTGCTTCATGCCGGTCCTGGAACCCACCAGTCACCAGGAGCTGCTTGAATCCCCCGCCATTGCCGCGGAAATCGGGCGAAAGTACAAAACGCCCGTGGTAATCCTCGCCTCCGGCACCCTGTGCCACAGTGAAGGCCTGGTGCGGCTGAACGAAATCCGTACCACCGCGCCTTTAGACCTCCCCCCCGAGGACCTGAAACGCTTCAATACCCTGCCCACCACTGCACTCGGCAATTATCACGCTGTTCTGAACGAGCGGATGCCCGCCCTGAAGAAACTGTCGGAAACCTCGCCCCTCAACAAATGGATCAAGGGCGACGGTAAAAAAGGCGTCATCACCTACGGTGCCAACACGGCTTTTGTTCAGGAAGTGAACACATATTTCCAACTGAACCTGGACATCCTCTCCCTCGGCATCACCAACCCCCTGCCCACGGATCTGATCACCAACTTCGTGGGTGGCATCGACGGCGATGTCTACGTGATCGAAGATGGCTACCGTTTCCTCCAGGACGCGGTGAGCGCCCTGGGCCTCACGGTCAAGGGAAAGGACGCGTTCAGTACCGTTACCGAATGGTCCCCGGCCGCCGTGGCCAAGGTTATGGGGCTTGCCGTGACCGATGGGAAGCTGTCGGTGCCGCCGGTCAAGCGCCCGCCCATGATCTGCGCAGGCTGCCCCTATCGCCTGTACGCGGATGTCATCGCCAACCTGAAAAAACGCGGCAAAATCGAGGTGGTGTTCGGCGACATCGGCTGCAACACCCTGCTCAGTTTTTTCAACGCCATGGACGCATGGCTGGCCATGGGGACCAGTGAGCCCACCCGCACCGGTTATGCCGTTGCGAGACCCGACAAGGCCGCCAAATGCATCTCCGTCCTCGGCGACAGCACGGAATGCCATACCGGCATGGACGGCACGCGCAACGCGGTGTTCCGAAACGTTCCCGGCGTCAAGGTGGTGTTGGACAACGAATGGACCGCCATGACCGGCGGCCAGCCGGCACCGTCCTCACCGACAAACCTCGCGGGGGAAACCAATAAATTCGATCTTGTCCGCGAACTCAAGGGCGTCGGCACCGATGTGCTGACCGTCAGCGCATACGACCGCAAGGCCCTGCAGAGAACCTTCAAGGAAGCCTTGGGACGGGCCGACCAGGGGGAATTTCTGACCGTGGTGGTCCGCGGCACCTGTATCAAGAAGGTGCCCGCAGCCAAAAAGGCCATACCGGTCCGGGTTGACCCCGATAAATGCCGTCAATGCGACACCTGCCTCATCTGCCCGGGCATCGAAAAGGGCTCCGATGGTGTGCCGGTTCTCAACAATATGTGCTCCGGCTGCGGCGGCAACACCCCGGCCTGCAGCCAGATGTGCCCTTTCGACGCCATGGTACCCAAAGCCGCCGAGCAAAAGGTCGCGCCAACGCAGCGCCTCGACGCGCCGCCTGAAATCCCGGACGCGGCCGTCAGCAGGCACGCGCTGCCCGAAAAGCTCTCCCTGGCCATCCGGGGCGTTGGCGGACAAGGCAACCTCTTTTTCGGCCGGGTTCTCACCCAACTCGCATTCCTGGCCGGATACGGGCAAGAAAACATCGTCAAGGGGGAAACCCACGGCATGGCCCAGATGGGTGGCCCTGTGCTCAGCACCTTCGCCTGCGGCAAAACCTTCAGCCCGGTCCTGATGCCCGGCAGCGCCGACTGCCTGATCACCATGGAAACAAGCGAGATCCTGCGGCCCGGCTTCCTTGACCTGCTCAAAGAGGGCGGCACTATTCTCATGGCAGGCACCCGGATCGTCCCCCAGAATCTCGATCCGGCACGCTATCCCACGGAATCGGAAATCGCCGACGCAACCAAGGGGTTTCGGGTGATCCATGTCGATGTGCTCGGCAAAGCGCTGGAAATCGGCGATACCGCAGGCCGAAGCGCCAACGTGGTCATGATGGGCGCCCTCAGCCGGACCGAGACCCTCAAGGCGATCCCAACGGAACTGTGGCTCAAGGCCCTCCAGGCCAACAGCCCCAAACCGGCGGTCTGGGCCGCCAACTACAAAGCGTTCATGGCGGGAACCAAGCTGCTGTAACAGACGCTCCAGGCCTCGGACACAAACAAGGAGCGCTTTTTTCGAAAATCAAGGAGACACCATATGATGGGCAGTACTGCGACGCCCGCCTTTCCGGGCGCCCATAAAACAAAAACAACCTACGACTATCTGTTCCGGCCCGAGCACATCGCCGTCATCGGGGCCAGCAAGGATCATCTCAAACCGGGCGGCCGGGTGCTTCAATCCATCAAGGACAGCGGCTATTCCGGCGCCCTATGGGGGGTCAACCCCAAGGCCACCGAAATCTTCGGGGTCCCCGTTTATCCGGACATCGACAAGCTGCCCCAATCCCCGGATCTGATCATTATCGCCCTGCCATCGAAGCTGGTCATGGGCGCCCTCGAAGCCATCGCCCGGAAAGGCGCAGGGGCGGTCATCGTGCTCACCGCCGGTTTCGGCGAGACCGGGGCAGAGGGGAAAAAGGCGGAACAGCGGATGCTGGAAATTGCCGGCAACGGCGGATTCACCCTGATCGGCCCCAACTGCTCCGGCTTCCTCACCAAATCGTACAACGGAAAATTCACCGGCATCCCACCGGAACTGGACGGTGGGGCCGTGGATTTCATCAGCGGGTCCGGATCCACCGTCGATTTCGTCATGGACCAGGCGGGGCTTCGGGGCCTTTCCTTCGGAAACGTCGTGAACCTCGGGAACTCCATCCAGATGGGTGTGGAAGACATTTTGGCCCTCTACGATGAGAATTACGGGCCTGACTGCGCCGGTATCCTTCTGCTCTATATGGAAGCGGTCCGAAAGCCGGCATTGCTTCTCCGCCATGGCAGAAGCCTGGCACAAAAAGGCTGCGTTGTGGTCGGTGTAAAATCGGGGACCACCCCCGCCGGAGAAAAGGCGGCAGCCAGCCACACCGGTGCCATGGCCGGCAGCGACACGGCGGTCCAGGCCCTGTTTGAAAAGGCCGGCATTATCCGCGTCCAGAGCAAGACCGAACTGGTGGACGTGGCCTGCGTGCTGGCCGCAGCCAGCGGCCCCTTGAAGGGCAAGCGGGTCTGCGTCCTTACAGATGCCGGTGGTGCCGGTGTCATGATGACCGACGAACTCTGCCGCCAGGGATTGGAGCTGCCCCCCCTGAAAGAAAGCACCCGGAAACGTCTTGCCGAAATCCTACCCCCGGAAGCGGCCATCGGAAACCCCATTGACTGTCTGCCGAGCCGCACAGCGGAAAGCATCGCCGCCACCCTGAAAATTTTGGGAGAAGAGGCGTCCGACAGCCTCGATGCCATCGCCTTCATTCTCGGCGATTCCGGAATATCCGACATCGAGCCGATCTACCAGGCCGCCGCCCGCGCGATGGACGAGAGCCCGGTGCCGGTCTTTCCGGTCTGGGTTTCCCTGAACGGGTCCGCCGGAAAAATCGATCGCTTCAGGCGGGCCGGCAAAGTTTACTTCCCAGACGAGGTGCCCCTGGCCAAAGCCTTGGGCCATGTTGCCCGCCGGCCCTCTATTTCCCAAGCATCCACAGCGCCTGCCGGCTACGACAGGCGTGCCGTCGCGAACTTCCTGACCGGCAAAACCGGTGTCCTCACACCTGAAAGCGCCCAGGCGGTGCTGGCGGCAGCCGGGTTCACCCTGCCCCCCCACTCCGAAGTGCTCGACAAGTCGGCCCTGAAAGATGCCTGTGCGGATATCGGCTTCCCCTTGGTCATGAAAGTGATCGGTCCGTTGCACAAGAGCGACGTGGGCGGGGTAAAGATCGGCATCGCCGGCGTTGCCGCCGCCGAGAAGGCATACGATGAACTGATGGCCATCGCCGATGCAAAAGGCGCGCTCCTCCAGCCCATGGTCAGCGGCAGCGAGATGATCCTGGGGGCGTCCAGGGAAGGTAACTACGGCCACCTGGTGATGTTCGGCCTCGGCGGCATCTACACCGAGGTACTAAAGGACGTGCGATTCGCCCTGGCACCGCTGGCACCAGAGGAAAGCACGGGCCTTGTCAAAAGCATCAAAGCCTACCCCATCCTTGAAGGCGTTCGGGGCCAGGAAGGTGTGGACATCGATACGGTCTCGGCGGAGCTCCGGCGGCTGGCGCACCTGGTCAACGATTTTCCTCAGATTGCGGAAATCGACATCAACCCCCTCAAGGGAACCGGGCGAAATCTTTACGCCGTGGATGTGAGAATCCTTCTGGATAAAGAAGCGGATCAGGAATAAAGAAACGCCCGCCGGGCTCTGCCGCGCGGGCGTTTCTGTTTTCAGGCGCAAAGACTCCCGGTTGCTCTCATCCCTGCTGGACAGGTTCGATCACAATACGCACGCGACGATTGGCGGCGGGGTCCGATGAAACGGGTCGGCTTTCACCAAAACCGATGGTTTTGATGCGCACCGGCTGCACGCCCTGCTGGACCAGGGCGGCGGCAACGGACCGGGCCCGCCGCTCGGACAGATCCTGGTTGTATGCCTCGGTCCCGGCGCTGTCGGTATGCCCCTCCACCCGGATTTTCGTGCGGGGATACGAGTTCAGCACCCCGGCCACCCGGGAAACCTCATCTATCCCTCCGGGCAGAAGATCAGCGGAATCAAATTTGAAAAACACATCACTTTTGAAAGTGGCTGTCAGCACATCTTGCTCCCGCTGGATGCTGGCCGCTTCCGATGCCGCCAGGGCGTTTCGCAGCGCCGCCTCCTGGCGGTCCATGTAAGCACCGATCTGATTGCCGGCAATCCCCCCCACCAGGGCGCCGATGGCGGCGCCCCAAAGGGTTGCCTCCGTGCTTTTCCCGGCCGCCTGCCCCACGATGGCCCCTGCCGCGGCACCGACACCCGCTCCCACGGCAGTTCCCCGCTGCTGCTTGTTCTGGTAGGCACAACCACTCACCGTCACCGCCACCATGACACAAACAACGGATACGGAAACAATTTTCTTCATATCAACCCCTGTTCTCCGGCCACGCCGGTCAAGATCTGATGGTATCCGGGTCTTAAAACTCTCCGGCCCCTAAGCCCCACTCCTTAACCCTTAACTTGATTTCGTAACCGTCACGATGTGCGGCCCGCCATGGCGGCATCCAACGTAATTTACCGTGCCCTGAAAAAATCAGCAAGCCTGTTTTGGATCTGAAAGGCCACCATGGCGCAGCTGTGATATCGAATGGTTAACCCCAATCGACTGATTGTCATGACGATTTTTCTCAAAAAGAAAGAGGGGGCCCACAACTTAATTCCCCCTTATTGCCACCTTGTCTGCCAGAAAGGTTTTGACCTCCCCGATGGGCACCTCGCCCCGGTGAAAAATACCGGCGGCCAAAGCGGCGTCCGCCCCTGTTTCGGTGAATACTTCAAGGAAATGGGCCGCACAGCCGGCACCGCTGGAAGCGATCACCGGAATTGTCACCGCCGCCTTCACGGCAGTTACCAATTCCAAGTCAAATCCCCGGTTGGTGCCGTCGCGGTCGATGCAGTTGAGCAGGATCTCGCCGGCGCCCAGCGTCTCGCAGGCCCGGGCCAGGGTCACGGCGTCCACGGGCCGTCCTTCCCGCCCCCCCTTGATGGTACACTCGTACCAGCAGTATCGTTCCCCCCGGGGTCCGGGCACAGCGGTTTCAATCACATGGTGGGGCACCCGGGAGGGATCGTCCACATATACCCGCCGGGGATCGATGGAAACCACCACCGCTTGGCTCCCGTACACCGCCGAAATGGCCTCGATAGCGCTGCGGCCGGTCTTCCGTCCGGTTTTCAGGTAATCTTCCACAATCAGTACCGCGTCGGAACCAATGGAAATCTTGTCCGCACCGGATCGGAAATACTCCGCCGCTACTTCCAACGCCGTGTAATGGCGGCCGTCCTGATCAGTGAAATCCCGAATCCCGCCGCCGATGGTCAGGGGCACGAACACATGGGTGGAGGCCTGACGCAACACTTCCAGCATGGGCATGTCTTCCAGGGGAAAATCCCGGAATGCGGTGATGTTGAGAAAAGTCACCTCGTCCGCCCCCTGGCGGTAATAATGGCCGGCCAGTTCCACAGGTTTGCCCAGATTGCGGACCGCCCCGGCCTGCTCCCGGACGTCGTACTGATCCCCCTTGGTGACCACCAGGTCCCCCTGATCGTTGGAGCGCACGTCCAGGCAGGCGATGATGCGCTTCGCCAGCCGTGTCGGTGCCGCCACCATGGGCGGCGTTGTCTTCTCCAATGTCTCGTCCAGGAAATTTTTCAGCACCCGGAGCCCCGCCGGACCACTTTTTTCCGGATGAAACTGGGTGGCCACAATACGATCCCGCTGGACACTGCTGGAAAACCGCACCCCGTAATCGGTGGTGGTCAGGACCACGTCTTGATCATTGGATTCCACGTAATAGGAATGAACAAAATAGAACTTCTCCCCGCCGGTCAGGCCCTGGAAAAGACGCGTCGGCTGGCGGCAGGTGACCCCGTTCCAACCGATGTGGGGCACGGGCAGTCCCGGCCCGAAACGGCGCACCCGGCCGCTGAAAATGCCGAGCCCCGCAACGCCCGGCGCCTCTTCGCTTCCCTCGAACAGGGCATGGAGTCCCAGGCAGATGCCCAAAAACGGGCGGCCCGATGCCAGGTATTCCCTCAGAGGCGGAACGTATCCTTTTTCATTCAGAATCCGCATCATATTGCCGAAAGCCCCCACGCCGGGAAAAACAAGCCGCGGTGCGGACAGAATGTCCTCCGGGGATGCGGCAATGGCCACCGTCTCCCCCAGGCTTTCAATGGCGTTCACAACGCTACGGACATTGCCGGCGCCGTAATCAAGCAGTGTAATCATGGGTCCGTATCACCTGACTGTTTGTCTGTTTATGCATGGGGTGGAAACGCTCCGCAACCCCATGCGCCGCTCTAAAGCTGCTATCACACATTCCAGGTTCCGCACAAGATCATGTGCCGCCCGTGCCGTCAGCCTTCGCCGGGCGGTTTCGGGGCAAACGCGATCCGGCGCAGCCCCGCGGCCGATTCGGTGATCCCCTCCTGAATCACCAGGGCCTCCCCGGCGGCGCGCCCGGCCCTCAGGGCCGCCGCGTCCACTTGCCCGGATTGCCGGCGGCGCGTCCTGATGGACGGATATTTTTCTTTCACATAAGCCGATAGCAGGGTGTCGGCCAACGCCACCACCGCCGCCGGATCGGCCGGCCGGGGCTTTTCGGATCTTGCCGCTTCGCATTTTTTCCGGAACCCCTCCAGCACCCCCACGGCAAAATCCACACACGCACCGCGCCTGTTTCGCCCGTTCCGGTGCCGCCATTGCCGTGCGATATACGTGCGAATGCAATCATGCACGTACCCTGCAATCTCCACATTTTCCGGTGTGCCGCTCACCTCCAGCACCCTTCCCATTTTCCCTTTTGCCAGGACATAAACCGGCACCCAAATGCCCTGCACATAATAATAGTCCTGCAGAAACCCGGCAAGGACATAGCAGTCCCGGGAATGCCGCAGGGCCGGGGCGCCCACCAGTCGACTGACAAACGTGCGCTGATCATGCACTGCCGCAAAATCCACCTGGTGCTTCTCCATCAACTGCTGCGCCTTCTGCATGGCCGCCTCGGCTTCAAAGGGGTGCGGACTCTTGGTTAATGCCAAAAGTTTCTTGATTTTCGCCAACATGTGATCGTTGGAACCGGTTTCGTGCCCCCCGGGTAGATTAGGCATCGTCGCCGCCGGGGAAATGCCCAGCATCCGGCAGGCCTCCCGAAAACCGTCGCCATGGGGCCGCTCGGACCGTGCCCCCAACACCTCGTGGGCAATCTGGTGGGCCGTCTCGTGAAACAACACCTCCCGCACCGCCGGCCAGGCCGCCGCAGTCACAAAAGACCTGGAAAGCCGAATTTCCCGGCGCACCGCGTCCCACTGCCCCAACCGTCTGTGCATGTCCCCCAGGCTGAACAGGGGCCTGCGCAAACGACACCGAAGCTGTGGCGGCAAATACCACCGGGCCGTCTCCCATTCACATGAAAGCCCGTGCAGAATGCGCCGCTCGTACTGCAATGGCATCGCTTGTGTCATGTGCCCCATCGTCATGGCCCGCACCATACCAAAGCGGCCCTGCTTTTACCAGCAGCCCTGGGGCGCTGCCGCCTTTTCCCCCATGCCCCGGAAAAGGTGGCAAGAGGTGCCGGTTTTCCGAAAAACCTCCGAATTACCTGTTGACACCCCCACCGGTATTTGTTAGTTGCTCTTTTACCTTTTCGGGGCTGTAGCTCAGCTGGGAGAGCGCATGACTGGCAGTCATGAGGTCAGGGGTTCGAGCCCCCTCAGCTCCACCATAAACTGCCAATTCGGTAGAGGGGTTGGACCGGTCACCGTCCAACCCCTTTTTCATTGCCGGATCCCCCCTTTTCCTCCGGCCAGCCCCCTTCACCGATATGCGCATGAAATCCGCCATTATTTTTTTGTTTTATCCATGCTTTCCCCTATGCTATTGGATGATGGGCGGTTTGACCATTGCCATGCCGGCGTGAAGGGCATTGCTGATCGAAAGTACAACGGGAGCAATGAATGAGACCTGCATTAAATCCCCTGGTATTGAGCCTCAAAGAATCCGCGACCCTTGCCATCAACCTGAAAGCCCTGAATCTTCGCAGGCAGGGGGTGGATATCGTGCACTTCGGGTTCGGCCAGTCGCCGTTTCCCGTTCCAGGAGTGATCCAACAGGCCCTCCGGGACAATGCGGACAAAAAAGATTACCTGCCCACCCAAGGGCTGCCGGAATTATGCGAGGCAGTGGCCGGTTTCTATTCAAAAGAGTTCGGTTACGGCTTCAAGCCGGCGGATGTCTGCATCGGTCCCGGAAGCAAGGAACTGATTTTTCAGATTATCTACCTGATGGAGGGACCGCTTCTGGTGCCGGTCCCAAGCTGGGTCAGCTACGGCCCCCAGGCGGCTTTGCGGGGCAAGGAAATCATCCCGATACCCACCAGCCGGGAGAACAACTATCGCCTGACCCCGGAACAGCTCGACCGTGCCTGTCACAGCGCCGGCCAGTCCCAGAAACTGTTGATTTTCAACAACCCGAACAACCCCACCGGCGCCCTCTACCACACGCGTGAAATCAGGGAGATCGCCGAAATCTGCCGGGCCTACCAGGTGATTGTCATCTCCGATGAAATCTATGCCATGATCGACTTCGACCAATGGCCCATGGGCAGCCTGGCAACCCACTATCCCGAGGGTACCATCGTCTCCGGCGGTCTTTCCAAGTCTTTCGCCGCCGGCGGTATCGCCTGGGAGTGGTGCTGATACCGGACTCTCTGGAACTGATGATGTCCACTTTGAAACCGGCGGGTATCGCCTGGGAGTGGTGCTGATACCGGACTCTCTGGAACTGATGATGTCCACTTTGAAATCGGTGGTGAGCGAAACCTTCAGCGCGGTGAGCGCCCCCGTGCAATATGCCGCTCTCAAAGCGTACCGGGATTTCGCCGAAGTGCAACCCTTCATACGAACGACCTGTGATATCTATCGATATGTAACGCATTATCTGCATAAACGGTTTGTGGGCATGGGGCTCAATTGCCCGAAGCCAGCGGGATCATTTTACCTGTTTCCGGATTTTGACAATTATCGGGAAAAGCTACACAGACGCGGCATCATTACCGCCAACGCCATGGTTGACGCACTTCTTGCGGAGGCACGGGTGGCAGTTCTTCCCGGATCTGATTTCTACCTGCCGGCCACGCATCTGGGCGTTCGTGTGGCCGCGGTGGATTTTGACGGCGTTCAGGCATTGGACACATGGCCGGGAAGCGACCAGGTGTCCGACGATTACTTCCAGTCGGTTTTTCCGAAGATCGAGCAGGGCTGCCATCACATCGAAACTTTTCTATACGGGCTGGGCTGAAAGGCATCTTTACTACTATGGAGGCGACAGCGGAAACGGGGTTTCCTTGGAGTTTGACAGCAGGGCTTATTTGCGTTCCGACCGGCATGGCAGAGCGGGCGCCGATTCCTCTTGCCGGGTCGTGGGACGATGAAAAAGCGCCGCATTAATGAAGATGTGCGCATCTTGAGGGGCCGCACAACGTCGTCAGGGGACATCAGGTTTATTCCGAGCGCCTGTAAGCAGCCGCCATGCCGTTGCCATTGCCGTAAAAGGGGTACTTGTAGTGATTCTTGAAGAGATTGTTCTGCAGTCCGCCGGTTCACTGGCGGTGGCCATACTGGGTCTCCTGATGGTTGTTCTGCAGATCAGTTTCTGTTTAAAGAAACCCGATTTCAGATGGTTCGGATGGAGCGCGGCCATCAGTTTCGCGGGAATGCTGTATGCGGTGGGTATCTTTTTTGAGTATAATTCGCCCGCAGGTGCACTCAATCGATCCGCCGGCATGTTGGAATTCACAGCGGTCATTCTTTTGGTTCACTGTCTCTTCGGGTTTACATTTTCCTATTTCGGGCTGGATGGCCACCGCTATCACCTGTTCGCGGGCGCATTTCATGTTCTCGTTTTCATTTTCTTATGGTCCACAGACGACATTGTGGCCCAAAGCTTTGCTGCCCGAGACTTCATCTGGCTTAACAAACCGTATATTGAACCCGCACTGGGCCCCTTTGGCCCCCTCTTCGAATTTTACGCCGTCGGTTCGAGTATTTTTGTCATTGTCTTCTGGCTTCGTTACAAGGGGCCGGACGCGGGATACCGGTATCCCTACGTGGTGGGGATGCTCTGCTGGATTCTATTTGGTTTTCATGATGCCCTGGCATCCCTTGGAATACCGTCCGTTCAGTACTTCATGGAGTATGGGTATTTCAGTTTTTCCGCGGTTGTGCTGTGGGTACTGTTCAGCAGTTACGTGGATGCATCGACGGAGGACAAATACCGGGTGATCACCGAGCATACAAACGACGGCATCCTGGTGATTCAGAACGGCAAAACGGTTTTCGGAAATCCCGCGGCAGATATCCTGATGGGCAAACCGGTTGGAAACATCGGCGTGGAAGCGCTATTGCGTGATATCACACCGCAAGACAGGGCGCATGTCCTGCAGTACTTCAACTATTTATTTCATTGCGGTGAAGCACCCGATTCATTAACGGTCCGGTTCATGGAAGGGAAACGTATCGAGAAGGTCTTTGAAGTCAGGGGCAACTCAATTCGATACCGAAACAAATCCGCCATCTTGACCGTTTTACGAGATGTGACGGAAAGGATCCGGGAGGAGGAAGCAAGAAAAGAAAACGAAGAAAAGATATTCAGGCTGAAAAAAATGGAATCCCTTGGCCTCCTGGCCGGCGGCGTGGCCCATGATTTGAATAACGTCCTTTCCGGAATTATCAACTACCCTGAACTGCTTCTGATGAACCTGCCGGAAAACAGTTCCCTTCGAAAGCCATTAGAAACCATCAAAAATTCAGGCATGAAAGCTGTTGCCATCGTACAGGACCTGCTCACGGTGGCACGTGGCGTTGCCATCGTCAAAGAACCGTCGAACCTCAATGCCGCCATCCAAGGCTATCTCAAATCACCTGAACACAAAAAACTACTGCAGTACCACCCGAAGGTGACGGTCAGGGCCCATCTGGACGACAACCTGCTTAACATCAAGGGCTCCATGGTGCATATCGGTAAGGTTGTGATGAACCTGGTATCCAATGCCGCCGAGGCAATCAAGGGGCAGGGAACGGTGGTCATATCAACCGAGAATCGCCACCTGGACGCGCCGCTGAAGGGATATGAAAACGTCAATGCGGGGGATTATGTGGTTCTGGTTGTATCCGATGACGGACCGGGAATTTCCCCGGAAGATCTCGGCCGGATTTTCGAGCCCTTTTTTACGAAAAAGGCAATGGGAAGAAGCGGTACCGGAATCGGTCTGACCCTGGTATGGAACGTCATGCAGGACCATGACGGCTACATCAATGTGATGAGTGATTTCAATGGCACAACGTTCGAGGTATACTTTCCGGTCACCCGGGAAATCTCCCGGGAACTGGCCGATTCGCAACCCCTGGAAGATTTGTTCGGAAAGGGGCAGTCGGTTCTGGTGATCGACGACGTGGAGAGCCAGAGGGACATTTCCTGCAGAATGCTGGAAATTCTGAAATATCGGACGAAGGCCGTCTCCAGCGGAGAGGCGGCCGTGGAATATTTGAAGACCCATCGGGTGGATCTGCTGCTGCTTGACATGATCATGGACCCCGGCATAAGCGGACGTGAAACCTACGAGCGGATCATCGGGATGCATCCGGGGCAGAAAGCCGTCATCGTCAGCGGGTTTTCCGAAACCAGTGACGTGCGGGAAACCCAGAAGCTGGGCGCGGGCCGTTATCTGAAAAAGCCCATTCTGCTCGATGCACTCGGAGTGGCCGTGAAAGAAGCGCTTGGTGAAAAGCTGAGGAAACAATAACGCTTTTCGATGATTTTTCTCGGTCGCGGTATTCTTTCGATTGGCCGGCCGCCGCTAATCGTTCTCTATGTCCGGGTACAACCGCGCCTTGCATCCGGGGCAGATGCCATGGGTGAAGGTGACGTCCGTATGCCTTTGCATATAGGCTTCCAACTGGTTCCAGTACCCCTGATCGTCCCGGATTTTTTTGCAGGAGGCACAGATGGGAAGAATGCCCCGCAATTGTTTGATTTCGTCCAGCTGTTTCTGCATCTGTGCGTTGCTCTCACGCAACTCCCCGGTCACCGCATCCAGGATATGCAGCAACCGACTGACAATGCGCACATGACGGTAATGGTAACTGTCAAAACGCTCGGGCGGGGCGCTTTGTTCAAAAGCAACCCGGTCGGTGGTCGCCGGCGGCCCCTCCCGCAAAGCCACAGTGACAATGGTGGCGTTCATCAGCGGGCTCTCATCCCCAAGGTCACAAAATTCGCCATAGGTGAAAAATCCGGCCGACGGAGCGATCCGCGCAAAGGGCTCCAGCTCGAAATCCACCTCCTGCTGCATCAGAAAGCGACGCACCCCACAGCTATAAAAATAAATGGCCTCGGGTGAAAACGCGGCGATTTCCTTCTGGGTCTGCCGGGCATTCTCAAGAATCAGGTCGATATCACCATATCCCAGCTGGAGGCAATCGCCCTCCCGGATGTCGGCAATGAAGGTGAGGCTGCCGTCCGGATTGGCGGTATTGGGAATCCTGGCCAATACACGGTTTTTCCGTTTAAGCAGAATCGGCACCTCCAGGGCGTTGAGAAAAAAATGCCTGTCCGGCGCCAGCCCCAGATATCGCCGGTACACCTCGAAGGCGGGCCGATCGTCGATCTGCTGCAAGGTGAAGCCGTTGACACGGGTGGCGGTCATCTCCTTGCCGATGGGCCGCCACCCCAGATAGGTCCGCCGCAGCACCTGGAGCGCCTCCCCCACCATGGCCACGGCGACAATGCCCCGGTCATGCAGGTCCCTGCCGTGGAACACCACGGTGCGATCCAGCATGGCATAGTCCCCGGCGCCGCCGCCGAACAGGGGAAGCCCCGGACAGTGCACGAACAATTCCGCCAGCACCACGTTGCAATCGATGGAAAGGGTTGTTGCCAGCAGCACCACGCCCCTGACGGCCCCGTCGATCTTTTTCAAATGCCCGGCCATGGTCGCCGCCGCTGCCCTTTCACCACCGGCGGCCACGCCGATGGACACCGGCACGAGGGTTGCGCTATCGAACAGGGAAATGGACATCACCGTGGTATGGCTCTGGCTTAAGCCGTCTAAAATCTCGCCGTCGGTGCTGCACCCGATGATGACCGCCCGGGGTGAAGCAGCCGACACTGCCTGGGAAATCCCGCGGATCCGGTCATGGTCACCGCCTGCAACAAACAGCTGTACCAACACACTGCGGGCCGCGTCCAAAAGGTCGCGATGCGCCGCCAGATAGCTTCCCAGGGCGGAAAGGGTGGAAACGGTTGTGGTCAGATGTTTCATACGGATGCCATGCCCGGTTGCGGTTGTCGTTGACGCTACGTATTTTAACACGTTACGGGCGGGACATAAACGAAAACACCGCGGACAGGCAAGTTAAATAAAACAGCTTGTCTTTTGCCTCCGCCATCTTTTAAATTGGGAAGTGGTCTTCAACCGAACCTTTTCAGGAAACACCGCATGGATACCTTTATCGCCCGGCAGCCCATTTTCGACGGCAAGCTGCACACCTTCGGCTACGAATTGCTGTTCCGCGACAGTCTCGAGAACGTATTCCCCGCCGTCGACGGCGATGCGGCAAGCTCCGCGGTCCTTTCCAACAGTTTTCTCTGCGTCGGCATCGAGAAGCTGACCGGCGGCCGGAAAGCATTCATCAACTTCACCCGCAACCTGTTGCTCCGACAGGTACCGCGGCTGTTTTCCAATGACATTCTGTATGCGGAACTGCTGGAAACCATCATGCCGGAACAGGATCTGATCACCGCTCTTGCAGAAATGCACCGGGCAGGATGCCGGTTCGCCCTGGACGATTTCGTGTTCCACGAGCGCTTCGTCCCCCTCATGCGGTACGCCGACATCATCAAGATCGATATCCGCCAAACCCCGCTCATGGAGGCCCGCACGGTGATGGCACGCCAGGCCGAAACGAACACCAAATTCTTGGCCGAAAAGGTCGAAACAAAAGAGGAGTTTTTCCAGGCAAGGGAGATGGGGTTTTCGTATTTCCAGGGTTATTTCTTCAGCAAACCTGAAATCATCCGGCGGCGGGGCATTGCCCCCACCAAGCTGAAGCTGCTGCAAATCATCGGCGCGCTCAACCGGGAGGATGTCGATATCCACCAGGTTGAGACCCTCATCAAATCGGACGTCTCCCTATCCTATCGCCTGCTGCAGCACATGAACTCGGCCTTCTATGCCATGCCGCAAAAAGTGACCACCATCCGAAACGCCATCGTGTACCTTGGTTTTTCAGAGGTGCGAAAGATCATCACGCTGCTGGCCACCGCCAAACTCGCCGAGGCCAAACCAAATGAACTGGTCCGTACGTCGGTCATCCGGGCAAGGCTCTGTGAAACCATCGGCCGATCCGGCGGCTGGCGGGGTGACTTGTCCGATTTGTTCCTTGTGGGGCTGTTCTCCCTGATGGACGCCATCCTGGACGCTGAAATGGAGGAAATTATCGGCCACCTTCCGGTTTCCGACCAGCTGAAAGCGGCGCTCATTGCGGGGGAAGGCCAACTGGCCCGGCACCTGGACCTGGCGCGCTGTTACGAAACCGGCCGCTGGGACACCTGCCGGGAACTGATGGCCTCATGCAACACCGACGCACTGTCCGCCGAAAAATATGCCGAGGCCGTCGCCTGGGCCGGCACCTTTCTCGGTTAGCCGATTTTCACGGGACGGAGCGGCGTGGGCGCCGTCAATTATAATTCGCCTCGAAGCGAACGGCGATCCTGTCGCCGGTGCCGAAATTACCGTTGGGCGTAGGCCGCCCCGCCGCATCGTCCATGTCGCTGATCTCGATTCCCAGGTCAACGGCAACACGCGCATTGTCCATTACTGAAATGCCGGCCGTGACTCTTTGCCCGGCCCCGGTACAAATCGCGTTGGTGGCGCTGTCGTCGCATGCCGCATACCCCCGAACATGCGTGTGCTCGGCAATAAACTCACACCGCCATGTCCACAGCGCCGCATTTCCCGATTGCTGGATCTTCTCGAAAATGCCGGCGGCATTGAACACGAATGTCCTGCCGTCGTCGCCCAGGGTCGCCGGCACCCCCCCCGTGGTGGTGGTGTGCCTGTCCACCACGCCCTTGATCACCCCGTTTTCGGTGGTCACGGTCAGCACATAGGGGGTGGCGCAGGGACCGGCCTGATTGATGCACCCCTTGACAATCAATTCCTGGACGCCGTCGGACACCAGGTAGGTGGGCGGGCCAACGAAATATTCACCGCTTTGGTAAGCGGCGGCCGCGGTGTCATCGGTGCCGTCATCGGTGGTTGTCGTATCGACGGCCACAAGGTAGGTGCTGAAGTGGCTGGTTTCCGCCTCCACCACATTCAACCGGGCGTTTGTATTGACGATGGGTACCGCCTCCCACGCCCCGGCTTCCGCGTTGTAGTAGATCAGGGTCAACGCGTATTCACCTACGGTGGTTCCGTCCACGACACCGTCATTGTCGTCGTCCGGGTAAGGCACCGCGATATGCACCGGAAGATCAAAGGCGATTCCGTCCGGTCCGAAATCGATTTGGCCGCCCGCCGCTTCAAATGCGGCCGGCAACGCCAGGTCTGTTTCGCCATGGCTGATGGTGATGGTCCGGGACGCCGCCAACGCTCCGGCGGGAAGGATCACCTTCGCCCCGTCCGCAGGCGAACCGGTGCCCGATACCGCCACTTCGCCACCGCTTCTGCCGATGACGGCCGCCACTTCAACGGTCCCTGCCGCACCACCGCCGCCACCGCCACCACTGCCACCACTGCCGCAGCCCGTCACCACACCAAAGAGCATGCAAAGGAGAACCGCCCAAAACCACGCCCCTCGATCGGCCGACGTTTGACAATGCACAGCCATAACACCCTGTTTCTTCATTGCGCCTCCGTTCTTTCCCGTGTTTTCAAATGCCCGGCGGAACAAAATTCCTGCGCACGGCCATGAGGTATGTCCCCTCCGCCGTTAAAATCCGCTGTCCGTCCTGGTTGTTTCCGATATAAGAAAGCCGCACCACCCCGCGCCCGAGAGAGCGGGTGGGCCGGGTGTGCCGGACGGCAATCTCAGCCGCCACCCGATGCCCCACGTGCACCGCCTTGAGAAACCGCACGTCTTCAAAAGCCAACACCGCCACCACATGGTCGAACCAGCCGGTCTCAACCACCAAACCCATCAGGATGGACAGGGTCATGGGTCCGGGCACCAGGCGCCCGGGATGACCAAGTGCCCGGGCGGCGTCATCGGTCATGAACATGGGCAGGTGAAGCCGGGACAGATCCAGGAAGGCATCCAGTCCGGCCGCCGTGATTTCCCGGGCCGGCGTGTTGACCCGCAATCCGTCCATAAAGTCTTCGAAATACATCCCCCCCCCATTCGGGGTGAAACCGCCCACCCCACAGGCAACTATCTGTCCGGCGCAGAGGTCTTGGCGGCGCTGGCCCCACGGTTCGATCCCAAGTTCATACCAGAACAGCCGCACCAATCAAAAGAAATTTTTCCTTTTCGGCATCCGCCCTCCACATCAGCCGGCAAGACAGAGCATCCGGAAAAACGAACCGGCGGCGGACCAAAACGTTTCCACCCTCAACACACTGATATAATTTTATTTCCCATTTTTGAGACTTGCGTTTATCGGGCGCATCTGCTAAAGTGCCGCCATCCTGCTGCACCCTCCAAAGGGGCTGCAACGATTTTTCCGGAATTACAAAATGTTATATGGAGAAGCCCTATGACTGCCAAACCAATGACCGGCGCCCAGATTCTTGTCCAGGGGCTCCTGGACGAAGGGACCCGGCATGTATTCGGATATCCCGGCGGCGCCATCATCCCCACCTACGACGTGCTCTACGACGCGCCGCTGTCCCATTTCCTCACCCGCCATGAACAGGGCGCCGCCCATGCGGCGGACGGTTATGCCCGGGCCACGGGCAAGGTGGGGGTCTGCATCGCCACTTCCGGTCCCGGTGCCACGAACCTTGTGACCGGTCTGTCCACGGCCTACATGGACTCCGTGCCTATGGTGGCCATCACCGGACAGGTGGCGGTCCCCATGATCGGCAACGACAGTTTCCAGGAAGCGGACATCTGCGGCATCACCATCCCCATCACCAAGTACAATTACCTGGTCAAGGACGTGAACGACCTCCAGGGCATCATCCGGGAGGCCTTCCACATCGCGCGCACCGGTAGACCCGGACCGGTGCTGATCGACTTCCCCAAGGACGTTCAAACCGCCACCACCCGGATGAAAAAACCGGGCAAGGTCACCCTGCCCGGCAGCCCCCAAGTGCCCGAAGCAACGGAAGCCGATGTGGACGCGGTCATCGCGGCCATCAAAAACGCCCGGCGCCCGGTCATTTACGCAGGCGGCGGTGTCATTTCCGCCGGAGCCGCGGTGGAGCTTGCCGCGTTTGTGGCCAAAACCCAAATCCCGGTCACAACGACCCTCATGGGCAAGGGCTGTTTTCCGGAAAACGCGCCCGGCGCTTTGGGCATGCTGGGCATGCACGGCACCAAATACGCCAACCACGCCATTTTCGAATCAGACCTGCTCATCGCCTTGGGCGCCCGCTTCGATGACCGGGTGGCCGGCAATATTCATCGGTTTGCCCCCCTGGCCAAAATCATCCATGTGGACATCGATCCGGCGGAAATCGGCAAACGCTTCAAGGTGGATGTGCCGGTGGCAGGTGACATCAAGGTATTCTTGGCGGCGTTGAATCGGAAAATCGATGTGCCCGCCCGGAAAAAATGGCTGGCCCACGTGGCCAAGCTCAAGACCGACTTTCCCCTCACCTTCCCCGATGACGGCCGTCTGCGTCCCCAGATGGTCATCAAGACCCTCAGCGACATGACCCGGGGGGAAGTGCTGGTCACCACCGACGTGGGGCAGCACCAGATGTGGGCCGCCCTGTTTTACCAGACCGTCGCGCCCCGCATGTTCATCACCTCCGGAGGCGCCGGCACCATGGGGTACGGATTCCCCGCCGCCATCGGGGCCGCCGTGGGCCGACCGGACGTGCCGGTGGTGGCCATCACCGGTGACGGCAGCTTCCAGATGTGCATCCAGGAATTGGCCACGGCCCGGATGCACAATCTGCCGGTCAAGATCTTTTTGCTGAACAACGGATATTTAGGCATGGTGCGCCAGTGGCAGCAGATCTTTCACAATTGCCGCTATTCCCATACCTGCCTGAACGTCAACCCGGATTTCTGCAAGGTGGCCGAAGGCTACGACATCCCCTCCCTAAGGGTGACCGAAGCCGGCGGCGTGCGGCAGGCCGTCGACAAGGCCCTGAACACGGACGGCCCCATGCTCATCGATTTCCAGGTCACGCCCGAAGAGAACGTGCTGCCGATGATACCGCCGGGGGGCGGTCAGACCGACTTTATTGGAGAAGAGGCATAACCATGAACAAAATACTATCGGTGCGTGTCCGGAACCACGCGGGGGTTCTTTCGCATGTGGCGGGCCTGTTCACCAGACGCGGCTACAATATTGCCAGCATCGTTGCCGGAGAAACCGAAGATCCGGCCATCAGCCGCCTGACCATCGTCACCGCGGAGGACGCAGTGGTCCTGGATCAGATTATCAAGCAGATCAACAAGCTGATCGATGTGATTTCGGTGGAGGAACTCACTTACGAGGGCGCCATTACCCGGGAGTTACTGCTCATCACCATCGTTGTGCCCGCAGAACAACGGCGGGAGGTCATCCATACCGCCCACCTGTTGGGCGCGACGGTGGCCGACATCGCCGGCGACACCATGACCGTGGAATTCACCGGCAACAGTCTGAAAATAAACAATTTGGTCAAGGCCTTGGAGGGGTACCGGATCAAAGAGATGGCCAGAACCGGCACGCTGGCCCTTCCCCTCCAGAGCAGCCTGGAGAGGAAGGCGCGTACCTGACAGGAACCGGCCGGTTCCGGAAACAGCTAGTTGCGGATTTTCCGGTCGGTTTTTTCGGGGTGTTTTTCCAAATGGCGGCAACGGTTGGCCGCGGATTCGGCCAGACGGCTCATCACCCGGGAGAGGTCCGACTGCGCCCACGTGCTGGTAAACAATTCTGCGGACAGAATGCGGTCTCCGAACCGGAAATAGGGCGCCGCTTCCGGAATGAGGGCGACATCTTCCGGCTCGATGCGCAGCTGGCCGTCAAACACGTTTTCCAAGAGACTCTGGGTGGTGTAAAAGAAGAATTTCCGGACATCCTCCGTGGATTCCGCACTGTTAAGCCGCTGCCGAAACGGGGGAAGGGCTTCGTTTTCGAACTTGGTGAACGACAATTGTCTTGCCATAAAATCCCTCCTATTCCATGCTCCCCGCCTGGGGGAGGTTGTCAAACCGGGGGCGCCCTTCCCGGCACGATCGGCCAGGTTAGGCACCTTCATGGGAATTCCTCTTCATTTTGTTGGGCGTTCGTTCCCCCGGCATACCGCGAAGGGGGCAAAGACAACGCACGCGGCAAACTGAATGGTTGTGCCGGTGGGGGCATTCGGAAAACCGCCGTTGTGGAAAAAGGCGGGGAAGTGATGGTACCATTCGCTCGATTGAAGGCCTCCGATCATTCGCGTCCGGTCGGGGGGGATCTATTGACAGCGTCGGCCCGTTTGCACGGAAAAAACCGTGTGCCGTGCGCCTGGTATTTATCATACCAAAAAGCGTCGGGTTTTGGGAACAGGGAAAATCAAAAGGGGGGGCACAGCCCCCCTTTCCACCGGTCGTCGGGCCGAAGGCGCCGAAACCGCAACCGAACCTGCATCGGTCAATGCACGGTAATCTGCTTGGGCTTGACGGATTCGGCCTTGGGAATTGTAATGTGCAGCACGCCGTCCTTGTAGGCGGCCTCGATCTGATCCGGTTTCACGTCCGCGGCAAGGTTAAAACTGCGAACGAACCTGCCGTAGCTGCGCTCCCGGCAATAACAGGCGTCCTCCTTTTCTTCACGATCCATGCTGCGCTCGCCGGTGAGGGTGAGCACACGGCCCTTCAGATCCACATGAATGTCCTTTTTGTCGACACCGGGCAACTCCGCCTTGATCACGATGGTGTCGTCCTTGTCGTAGATGTCCACCGCCGGCTGCCAGTTCCAGAAGGTGTCCGTGCCCTGCTCCCTCTGGCTCGGGGCCAAAAAGTCGCTGAACATCCGGTCAAAATGCCGACCAAAATCAAAAACATCCCGCATGGAATTCCATTTGACAAGATCCATAACGCCCTCCTTTTGTCAGGGTTCCGGAGCGCCCGGCCGATGTCCTTGGAGCGCCCCCTCGTTTTCTCCTCTTTTAAACGGAAAATATTCATGGCGTTCCCACTGTCAAGATGGACGAATTATTTTTTTGCACCGTTGCGCCTCTTAATTTTCGCCGGACAATATTTGTTCGCATTTCCCGCGCCGCGCTCCTGTCACAGGGGATCGCCGGTGCGGTCGGACCTTTCCGGGGGCAAACGGTTCCAGCCGGGCAAACGGCGAAGCGGTCCGCAATTTCGGCTGATCGCTGGCTTGTTTGTTGACAAGAAAAAGGGGGCCGGATATGAAGTGAAGAAGAAATACAAGCGGCGGGCATTGCCGTCCAGAAAGCCAACGCCATGATCACCCTGAAAATCAATCCGGACAACCCCCAGCCCCGTCTCGTCGACAAGGTGGCGGGCATCCTGGCCGATGGCGGCATCATCGCCTACCCCACCGACACGTGTTACGGGCTTGGCTGTGATATCCGAAACAAACGGGCCATCGAACGGGTCTACCAGATAAAGCAGCTCGACAAACGCCGGCCTTTCAGTTTCATTTGCTCGGACCTGACCGACATCAGCCAATACGCAAAAGTCTCCAATTATGCGTACAAAACCATGAAACGCCTCCTGCCGGGCCCCTACACCTTCATCCTGGAAGGCTCCAAGCTGGTGCCCAAAATGATGCTGACCAAGCGGAAAACAGCAGGCATCCGTGTACCGGCCCACCAGATCTGCCTGCATCTGATCGCAAAGCTCGGCAACCCCATCATCTCCACTTCGGTGACAGGCCCCGACAAGACACTGCTCAACGATCCGTTTCTGATCGGGGAATACCTCGGCAACCGCGTGGACGTGGTGATCGACGGCGGGCCGGTACCGGGCAGTCCGTCCAGCGTGATCTCACTGATCGACGACGCGCCCGAAGTACTGCGGGAGGGGTTGGGGGACGTGGAGGAATTTCTCGACTAGGGGCGTTCCAGAAGATAGGCCGCCCGGGGGGATGCGTTTGAAACAATGCGGTTGAGCAGGTTTTCGATGGGGCCCCCCAATAACGCCTCGAGGAAGGTGAAGCGCCGCTCACGGGCATGGACCACCGGCACCTTTCCCTCGATCCCACCGAGCCGTCCCGCCCAGGTGATGGCGTCTTCGATGTTTCCCAGCTTATCCACAAGCCCGTTGGCCATGGCTTCCTCACCAGTGAAAATCCGCCCGTCGGCCAGAAGATCCACCTGGTCGTAGGCCATGTTGCGCCCGTCGGCCACCGCCTGAACAAACTGCTTGCGGGTCTTGTCGACAAACTCCTGAAGAAGCGCTTTTTCGGCCTCCGTCATGTCCCGAACCGGGGAGCCGATGTCCTTGAACCGGCCGCTCTTGATGACCACGGCCGACAAGCCGATCTTTTCAAACAACTCCCGGAAATTGGTATAGCCCATGATCACACCGATGCTGCCGGTGATGGTGCCGGGATTGGCCATGATCCCGTCAGCGGCGGCGGCAACGTAGTAGCCCCCGGAAGCCGCCACACTGCCCATGGAGGCGACCACCTTTTTGGTCTCCACGGTTTTTTGCAGCTCCCGGTACAGCTCCTGGGCCGGTCCGACGGCGCCGCCGGGGGAATCGATTCGCAGGACGATGGCACGGATGGCGGCATCGTCACGAAACGCCTTTAGCTGTGTAATGGCACGCCGGGTGTCGGTCATGACGCCGGTCACCTCCACGATGCCCACCGCGGGCCTTCCGGCACCGGGAACGAGCATGTCCCGCCGGACGCCGCTGAAGCCAAGGGCGGCAATGAAGGTAACGAGTACCACCATGGCGGCGCATACGCCGCTGAGGGAAAGAAGAAAAAAAAGGAAGGGGTGTCTTCGGGAAAACATGGTCGGCGGTCTTCTTTCTTGAATGAAAAAGGGCCGCCGCGCAGAAGCGTCGGCAGCCCTTTTTTTATCCGAAAATGCAAACGCGCATCACTTCTCGTTAATCTTTCCCTGAAGGTTCTCCCGGAGGAGCTCCCCGAACGAGGAAGTGGCCGGCCCCATATTGCTGACATAGTCGCTGAGCAGGGACTGGTCGTCCTCCATGTCCAACCGTTTGATGGAAAGGCCGATGCGGCGCTCGTCGCTGTTGATGTTCATGACCCGGGCCGTGATCATGTCGTCGACCTTGAACTGTTCGGCCGGATCGTTCACCTTCTCGGTGCTGATCTCGGAGACGTGCACCAACCCTTCGATGCCCTCTTCGAGTTCCACAAACACGCCGAAGTCCGTCACATTGGTGACGGTGCCGGTGATTTCCTTGCCCACCTCGTAGCGCTCGGCCACGGTTTTCCATGGATCATCGGTCAACTGCTTGACCCCGAGGGAAAAGCGTTCGTTCTCCTTGTCGATGTCCAGCACCTTGGCCTGCACGACATCCCCCTTCTTGTACACTTCGGAAGGATGTTTGATGCGCTTGGTCCAGGAAATGTCGGAAATATGCACAAGCCCGTCGATGCCCTCATCGATGCCGATGAACAGACCGAAGTCGGTGATGTTCTTGATCTTGCCCTCGATGATGGTGCCCAGGGGGTATTTTTCGCTGATCACATCCCACGGGTTGGGTGCCACCTGCTTCATGCCCAGGGAGATACGGCGGTTTTCCGGCTTGATGTCCAGCACCACGGCATCCACCATGTCGCCCACGGAAACGATTTTGGACGGATGGCGCACCTTACGGGTCCAGGACATTTCGGAAACATGGATGAGTCCCTCGATCCCCTCCTCAAGCTCCACAAAGGCACCGTAATCGGTCAAGCTCACCACCTTGCCGGTGATCCGCGAACCCACGGGGTAATTTTCAACCGCAACGGTCCACGGATCGGGCGTCAACTGCTTCATGCCCAAGGAAACCCGCTCTCTTTCGAGATCCAGGTTGAGCACCTTCACCGTGATGGTATCGCCGACCGAGAAAATTTCGGAAGGATGTTTGACACGGCCCCAGGAGATATCGGTAATGTGCAGCAGACCGTCCACACCGCCCAGGTCCACAAACACACCGTATTCAGTGATATTCTTGACAACACCTTCCACCACCTTCCCCTCGTGAATGGTCGACAGGGTCGTGGTTCTTGCCTTTTCACGCTCCTGCTCCAGGATCACCCGACGGGACAGGACGATATTGCTCCGTTTCCGGTTGAACTTCAATATCTTGAAGTCAAAGGTTTTGCCCACCAGCTCGTCCATGTTGCGAATGGGACGCAAATCGGCCTGGGAACCGGGCAGAAAGGCGTTGACACCGATGTCCACCGAGAAACCGCCCTTGACACGGCTGGCAATGGTGCCGGACACGATGCCGTCCTCGTCGTAGGCCACCTTGATGGCTTCCCATACCTTGACCTTGACGGCCTTTTCCTTGGACAGAACCACGACTTCCTCTTCGTCGTCCCACCATTCGACCATCACCTCGACACTGTCGCCGATGGCGGCCTTCACCTTGCCGCTCTCGTCGGCAAACTCGTGGATCGGAATCTGGCCCTCGGATTTATAGCCGATATCCACCAACACGAAATCCTTGTCGACGGCAATGACCCTGCCGATCACCACCTCACCCTCGGCAAAGCGCTTGAAGCTTTCCTCATAGAGGTCCATCAGCTTGGCCTGGTCTTCCTCCCCGGCGTCGCCGTTGTCGAATTTCTCCAGGAAATCTTCGTCCAAGGGCATCGGCTGGACAGCCTCTGTTTCGGGTTCCGGAGTGGATTCCGCGGGTGCGGTTTCCGGTTGTTGCGCTTCGGTTGTTTCAGGTTGAAGCGTCTCTGGTTGGTTGTTGTCTTGTTCGTTAGCCATTTACAATAATCCCCCTTGCCTTATTTTACAGCGGACGCAGTGCGGCCGCCTAACCCTGCCTATCTATCAGTGTTGGGTGCGGAATACAATATTTTTTTATTCCTCCGGGGAAAACAAACCGCCGTCAAACCCCAGCACCCGCCCGGTTCAGAACGTGGCGTTGCATCCGTTCCACAACCTGGTCGATGGAAAGCCCCGTTGAATCGATGACAACGGCGTCTTTTGCGGGTTTCAAGGGTGCAATGGCCCGGGTGCTGTCATTGTGGTCCCGGCGCACAAGATCCCGGGCGACATCGTCAAGGCTGACCGTCGTGCCGGAACCCAGTTCCCGGTACCGCCGCCGGGCACGCACCTCGGCGTCGGCGTCCAGGAAAAATTTCACCTCCGCCTCCGGGAACACCACGGTCCCCATGTCCCGTCCCTCGAACACGGCCGCCTTTTCCCGCCCCATGGCCTTCTGCACCGCCAACAGGCATGCCCGCACCACGGGCCGGGCCGACACCGCCGATGCCATCATGGACATTTCCGGGGTCCGGATCAGGCCGGAGATGTCTTCCCCCCCCATCATCAGACAAGTGGCGCCGTCGGCTGTCCGTTGGAACCGAAGGGTCAGCTGGGCGCATATCTTCCCAAGCCCCGGATCGTCATCGGTGGCGACCCCGGCCCGTTTGGCCGCAAGGGCCACGGCCCGGTAGAGTGCGCCGGTATCGATGTACTTGTAGCCCAGGGCATCGGCAAGTCGCCTGCTCACGGTTGTTTTTCCGGCGCCGGCGGGTCCGTCGATGGTAACCAGCAGCGGCACCGGGGACATGGATTTGTCGGTCATATCGAATGCGGCCTTCCGTGTTATCCTGCGGCGCAGACGTCGGCAAGCGCCGCCACCAGCCGTTTGTTTTCTTCGGCAAGCCCCACGCTCACCCGGATATGCTGGGGAAAACCGTAGGAAACAAGAGAGCGGACAATGACCCCCCGCCGCAGCAAGGCTTCAAACACCGCCGCTGCGGGCCGCCGCATGTCCACCATAAAAAAATTGGCATGGGTGGGGTAAACGGTCAACCCCAGATCGGCAATCGCGGGCAGCAAGTAGGCAAGGCCCTCCCTTATGGCGGCCCGGGTCTGCTCCAGAAACGCCGCGTCCCCAAGGGCGGCTTCCGCGGCGGCCTGGGCCGGAATGCTCAGGTTGAAGGGCATGCGGATGCGGTTGAGCAGGCTGCGGATTTCCGGGGACATGATGCCGTAACCGACCCGCAACCCGGCCAAGCCGTAAGCCTTGGAAAAGGTTCTGAGCACCACCACCGGATTGTCCCGGTCCAGAAAATCCGTCCCCACGGCGCAGTCGGGGTCGTCAACGAATTCGATATATGCCTCGTCAAGCACCACCAGCACCCGGGGCGGCAGATTATCCAGGAAACGCGCCAATGCCGCCGCTGTGATGCGGGTACCCGTGGGATTGTTGGGATTGTTCACAAACACCATGCGGGTGTTGGGGGTCACTGCGTCCAGCAACCCGTCCAGGTCGACGGCAAGATCCTTCAGGGGCACCGACACCGGCACCGCCCCCACGCTGCGGGTGGTGATCTCGTACAGCAAGAACGCAGGGCGGGGCAACACCACCTCGTCGCCCGGCAGCAGCAGCGCATGGGTGAGCATGCTGATGACCTCGTCGGAGCCGTTGCCGAACACCAGGGAATCGGCAGGGACCCCGAGGTGCCCGGCCAATGCCCGGCCCAAACGATACGCCCCCCCGTCGGGATAGCGGTGCAGGTCGCCCAGCACGGTTGCGATGGCCGCAACGGCCTTGGGGGACGGCCCCAGGGGATTCTCGTTGGAGGCCAGCTTGATGGCGCCTGTAACACCATACTCCCGGGCCAGTTCATCAAGGGGTTTTCCCGGCTCGTAGGGCCGGATGTCATTGATATGCGGTGGTACCACCAGCTGCGGAAAACGTTGGATCGTCGTCATGTTCTTGCCTGTTTTCTGAAAATTTTCGATTATGTAGTGGCAATTCCATACCCTGTCAAGGGATTTCAGGCCGCCACGCGGGCAGGCGCATCCTTCTTTTCACGGCCGCGTTCCGGTGCCGTGCCGCCGCCGCACCGGGCCGGCTTGACACCCCTTCGCCCCAAGACTATATTCAACCGGAATTCAACGACCGCTTTAAATTTCTTTTCACCACAACCCCTTTCCCGTGGCCGGCGCCTCCGCCAACGCCCCGGCCTGAACCAAGGAGACCGATCCGACATGGCCCAACCGCACTGGTCAGAACCTTACAGCGGCGCACTCGTAAACCTTCTGGTGGACGACGCCCGCCGCGACCTTCTCAAGAAGATATCCCTCAACCTGCCCGACGTTTCCCTGACCCAGCGCCAGATGTGCGATCTTGAAATGATCGCCACCGGGGCTTTCTCCCCGCTGACAGGGTTCATGAATCGCGCCGATTACGAATCCGTCCTCGACCGCATGCGCTTGCAAGACAACATGCTCTGGCCCATTCCCATCTGCCTGGGCATTTCCGCCGCCCGGGCCGGCGCCCTGGAGGTCGGCCAGTCCTTGGCATTGCGGGATCCGGAAGGGTTTTTGCTGGCCGTCATGGAGATCGAAGACATCTGGCCCGCCGACCACGAGAAAGAAGCTCTGCAAGTATACGGGACCACCGACACGACGCACCCGGGGGTCCAGGCCCTCCATGGCAGCGGGGCCGAATATTACATCGGGGGCCGACTGGAAATACTGAGTCTGCCCATTCATTCGGATTTCAAGCCCCTGCGCCTCTCCCCCGAAGAAGTCCGCCACCATTACCGGAAAATGGGCTGGCAGCGGGTGGTGGGCTTCATGACCCGCAACCCCCTGCACCGGCCGCAGTTTGAAATAACGCTCCGGGCCATGCGCCGGGCAAAGGCAAACCTTCTGCTGCTGCCCATCGTCGGCGACACCGGGCCGGGGGATTTCGATCATTACACCCGGGTGCGTTGTTATCGGCAGATGGAACGGCGCTACCCGCCCGATGCGTATCTTCTCAATCTGCTGCCCATGGCCGTTCGCATGGCCGGCCCCCGTTCGGCCCTTCTGCACGCCATCGTGTCGAAAAATTTCGGGTGCACCCACCTGATTGTGGGGCGGGATCACGCGGGCCCGCCGTTGAACGATCCGGACGCCGCGCCGGTCTATGCCTCCGACGCGGCCAAGGCCATGGCCTTGGCCCACAGTGAGGAAATCGGCATCGCAATTCTTCCCTTCGAGGAAATGGTTTACCTACCCTTCGAGGACGAATACCGCCTGGCAGGCGATGTTCCCGCGGGCAGTCAGACCATCGCTCTTTCGGGCACCCACATTCGTCAGCGGGTCCGCAACGGGCGGCAGATCCCCGACTGGGCCGCCTTCCCGGAAGTGGTGGCCGAGCTGCAAAAGTCCTACCCACCCCCCCGTCAACAGGGACTGACCCTTTTTCTGACTGGTCTTTCCGGAGCCGGCAAATCCACCATCGCCAAGGTCTTGTATTCCCGGTTTCTGGAAATCGGCGAACGCCCCGTGACCCTGCTCGACGGGGACATCGTCCGGCACAATCTGTCCAGTGAACTGACTTTTTCCAAGGAGCACCGGGACATCAACGTCCGGCGCATCGGTTTCGTGGCCAGCGAGATCACCAAGAACCGGGGCATCGCCATCTGCGCCCCCATCGCCCCCTATGCAAAAACCCGCAACGAGATCCGCACCGTTATCGAAGCATACGGCGGGTTCATCGAGGTGCACGTGGCCACCCCCATCGAAACCTGCGAAAACCGTGACCGCAAGGGCATGTACGCCAAGGCCCGGGCAGGCCTCATCAAGGGATTCACCGGGGTGGACGACCCCTACGAAACACCGGTTTCCCCGGAAGTCTGCATTGACACCACCAATCTCACACCCGAAGAGGCGGCACAGGAAATCCTGCTGCTGCTGGGCCAAAAAGGATTCATCTGATGGAACACGCTTCCCTGTTAGCGGCGGCCATGGGTGCCGCCGTTCGTGCCGGCCGGGCCATCATGGCGGTGTATGACACCGATTTCACCGTCACACAAAAGGCCGACAACTCTCCCCTGACCGTCGCCGACCAACGCGCCCACCACCTGATCGCAGGAGAACTGGCGCCCCTCGGCATTCCGCTGCTAAGCGAAGAGGGGAAAACGCTTCCGTACACGGAAAGAAAAAGCTGGCACACCCTCTGGATTGTGGACCCCCTGGACGGCACCAAGGAGTTCATCAAAAAAAACGACGAATTCACCGTCAACATCGCCCTCGTCACTGACCAGGTGCCGGTGCTGGGCGTCATCTACGTGCCGGTCAAACAGCAACTGTATTTTGCCGAAACCGGCATGGGGGCCTGGCGGGTGGACGACCGGCGCATGATCGAACGCATCGAAACGGCCGCGCCCGCCGCAGACACCTTCCTGGAAGAGGCCAAGGCCGCCGGCCGCCGCCTCCCCCTGATGTTGCCGCCGCCCTCGCCCTACGTGATTGTCGGCAGCAGAAGTCACCCCACCCCCGAACTGGACGCCTTCGTGGCGGCGCAGAAGGAACGCTTCGACGCGGTGGAATTCGTCTCTGCCGGCAGCTCCCTCAAATTCTGCCTGGTGGCCGAGGGCAGCGCCGCCATCTACCCCCGGCTCGGCCCCACCATGGAATGGGACACCGCCGCCGGCCATGCCATCGCCGTCTCATCGGGAGCCCGCGTCTACCGCCACGACAACGCAGCGCCGCTGCTCTACAACCGGCAGGACCTGCTGAATCCCTGGTTCGTGGTGGAACGGTAAGGAAACGGGCAAGGGGGGGGTGTAAAGTTCGTTTACACCCCCTCACCCGATTCCGTGCCGCTTCATTTTCAGCAGCAGGCCCTGGCGGGTCAGCCCTATCCGCCGGGCCGCGGCGCTGCGGTTCCCACCGGTCGCCGCCAGGGCATCGGTAATCATGTGGCGCTCGATCCGCGCCAGGGCCTCGGCCAATGTGGCGCCATCGCCGGCCCGGCATGTGGTCGGCAGTTGCCGCGGATTGATCTTTTCCGAGAAATGTTCCGGTTTAAGCACCTTGCGCTGGCCTGCCACGGTCACGGCGCGTTCGATTTCGTTTTCAAGCTGGCGCACGTTGCCGGGCCAGCCGTACTGCATGAGAAGCCCCATGGCCTCTGGGTTGATACGCTCGGCGGCGCGCCCATGCTTCTTTGCAAACTGCCGCAGAAAATGGTCGGCCAACAGCGGCACGTCTTCGCGCCGGTCACGCAGGGGGGGCATCTGGATGGGGTAGACATGGATACGGTAGTACAAATCCTCCCGGAAGCGCCCCTGGCGCACCAACTCCTCCAGATTTCTGTGGGTGGAAAAAATCAGCCGGACATTCACATGCACCGTTCTGCGATCCCCCACACGATGGATCTGGCCCTCCTGGATGACCCGCAGCAATTTGACCTGCATGGCAGGCGAGGTCTCTGCAATCTCGTCGAGAAAAACCGTCCCGCCGTCGGCCAGTTCGAACAATCCCTTGCAGTCGCTGATGGCCCCGGTAAAGGCGCCTTTCACATGACCGAACAGTTCGCTTTCCAGCAATGCCTCGTTGAGCGCCCCGCAGTTTTCCGCAACAAACGGCTTGTTTCGCAAGGGGCCGTTGAAATGAACGACCCGGGCGATCAGCTCTTTCCCCGTGCCGGTTTCGCCCTGCAGCAACACGGTGGTGGTGCTGTCCAGCACCTTGTCCACGGCATCGAACACCGCCCGCATGGCGTCACTGCTGCCGATGACCCCCTGACGCTGGAACCGATCCCCCAGGGTTTTGCGCAGGTTGAGGTTTTCCCGATTCAGCTGGTTCGCCTGCTGCTGCAGCTCTCCGTATAAAATCGCATTCTCGATGGACACGGCGATACTGCCGGACAGCATCTCCAGCAAACGCAATTCCTTGGTCGTAAACCGCCCGGTCAGCTTGTTGATGGCGTAGAGCACCCCGATAACGCCCCGCCGCGTTTTGAGGGGCACGCACAACATGGAGCGTGTCTCGAAACCCTCCTTCAGATCCACGCCCTTATAAAAACGTCTGTCCTTGCGGGGGGTATTGATCAGGGCCGAACGCCCCTCCCGCAACACCCAGCCCGCAACGCCCAGGTGATCGGCAAGACGTATCCTGCCCGCGCCCAGCGCGGGCCGGGCCGCGGCCTCCTCCACCGTGTGGATAAAACTGAACTCACGGCGCTGGGCGTCGTGAAGGGCCAGGGACACCCCCTCGATATTGAACAGGGTCCTGATCTTATCAAAAATTTGCCGGATCATGTCCTCCAGGGGACAAACCTGCTGCAGGGCCGTGATCGCCTCGTACACCAACCCGAAATCCGCCTCCGTCAATGCCACTTTTCCCATACACGCTCCTTGCCCGGCGGATAAAACCGCCACCGGAAGATATGCCGCAACTGTAAATGTACTTTACACACCTGGTAGACAATTGTCAACTTTGTTGTCATCTCAGCAGGTGCGCATGCATCTGTTCGTCGCGTCGAAAAACCGGCATTCCGCTGAATAACGGATGGTTATATTTTACCAACCGTTCAAGTATCGCCGGCATCCGGCCATGGCATGCGGATTGCTATCTTACTTGCGTCTAAGCGATGAATGAAAAAGCAGTGGGCAACACCAATTACCAACACCGTGCACTCTGGGAGACATGACGATGGAAACCGCTTACCCCGCTTTGAATCAACGCACCACCAACCGGGACGCGGGCGGAAACACCCCGCCCCCCGCAACCTTTACGGAAATTTACGAACGCATCTTCTTCAACGACGCGCTGGTGAAATCGGAGCTGGAAGTTTTGCTTCGCCTGATCAAAAACAAACTCAACCAGCGGATGATGCGGGAGGGGGCCGGGCACACCGACCAGGCCCATACGGCGTATCGCAAGCAGGCGGTCATGGGAAGGTTTTGAGTCTCATGGCAAAAACAAAAGTGCTGATCATCGACAAAGAATCGCCACTTCTGATCGCGGCCGGCCGTGTTTTGGAGCAGCAGTACGACGTCACCATGGCACTGAGTGCGGACGGAGGCATCGATGCGCTGGGAGAACAAACCTTCTCCCTTGTAATTTGCGAGTTGACGCTGGAAGGTGCCGCGGGGCTCACAGTGCTTGATGCCGTTCGGAAAAATGCGCCGGGCACCGCCTTCATCCTCCAGACCGACTACACGGCACCGTCCTTCAAGTCCGAAGCCTTCAAGCTGGGCGCGGATGACTACCTGTTTAAACCCTACACGCCGGAAGAACTACTGTTCCGCGCCCGGCGCAGCATTGAAACAGCGGATCTGAAACAACGCATCGGTGACAAGAAGACCCTCTTGTCAAACTGCTGCGTCTGCAAGAAAATCATGTGTGATGATAACGGCGCCGCCGCCATGGGCTGGATGGAGGTCGAAGACTTCCTGAAAGAGAGAATGGGGGTTCTGCTCTCCTCAACTTACTGCCCCAAGTGCGCCCAGACCGTTCAGGAAGACCTTATGGCGCAACTTGAACGGTTGAAGGCGTCTAAACCCGGCTGCTACCCCCAATAGCAGCCAACGGAACGCCCGTTTTCTTCCCGGGCGGTGACGCGTTATCATATTCCGGCCTCACCGTGAAATCGGTCACGGTGGGGCCGGGCAATTTCGGCGCGCTGGTGCCCGTGGGGCAATCGGTGTCAGAAGTGATGCACCCAGCGCACATTCACACGGGTGCCCTCGGGTCGGTTCTCCGCGGCGGTTTCAAAATAGATGTTCAAGAAAAAGTGATCGTTCCGCCCCAAATGGCAGACCGCCCCCGGACCGATGGCCAGCACTTTTTCCGCCGTGCCGTCCACATCCTTGCCGTCTACCTCTGTATCCGTAATCTGCTTGAGGTAATAGCCGTTGATCCCCAGCCGGAGCCTGCGCGGGATCACCTCGTAGGCCGAGGTGAAGTTCAGATGCACGGCTTGACCGGCACGCACTTCGTCCGCCCCGAAAAAGGGGTGTCCCGGCGCGTATTCCAGCACGGGCGCGTCGTTGGCATCGTTCCACAGGTAGTGCACGCGGGTGGAAACCGTCCATTTCGGGGTGATAAAAAGGGTGCCG
Organism: Desulfobacterales bacterium; assembly: GCA_963678885.2. Lineage (GTDB taxonomy): Bacteria > Desulfobacterota > Desulfobacteria > Desulfobacterales > JAFDDL01. The sequence goes on from CAXXFG010000001.1 coordinate 292,729, forward strand.
GACCAGTATGGGTTGAAGGAAAAGAAATTACTTCCCGGATTCAGGGTGTGTTCCCGGTCGTATTTGCCGGTGGGGAAGATGCACTGGAATTCCACGCGGTGCATGAAAAGCGGCCCGTTTTTACCCATCACCGGGTCCCATTGCAGATACGGCCCTACCAACAGGTCACCGATCCCCGAGCCGTTGTCGCTGATAAACGACGGGCCGTCAAAGTCCACGCCCAAGTTCACCAGCGGGAGAATCACATCGAGGCCCCACTTGCCGCCGAACAGCAGCGGTTGATCCGATTGATAAAGCACCTGGCAAAGGGCCACCCAAACATCCAGGTCCGGGTCACCGCCGGGAAACATGGTTCCCGCGTCCCCGTTTGCGTCGGTGAAGCTGTCGGAACGGAAGTATTGCAAATACTGGGTGTAGTACCACCCGGGGCCCGCGGGTGGGCCGCCGTCCAGAAAACTGGTGAAGCCGAGGTTGACCGACGGCAGTTCGTACGCCGGCAGGTCGGCCGTCACCGCCGCCGCCCCAACCATTATCCCCATCAACCACCCGATGATCCGTTTCATCCCGCTTCCTCCCCGTGCTGTTTTCAATGTCCGGTTATTGTGAAGGGCGATCTCCCAGACGCGGCCACGCAAGCAAAGCGCCCCATCCCTACCGCTGAATGGTTTTGTTAAAGGGCCCCACGTACAATGCCCTGGGGCGGAAAATGCGGTTGTTCTGCAGGTATTCCAGGATCCGTGCCGTCCAGCCGGCCACCCTGCTGACCGCGAACAGGGGGGTGAAGAACTTGGTCGGAATACCCATGGCGTGATACACGATGCCCGAATAGAAATCCACATTGGGGAAAAGCTTTTTATCCCGGCCGAGCGTTTCGGAAACCTGCGTTTCCAAGGTTCTTGCCGTGGCCAGCAGATCACCGGCCACGCCCGAGCGTTCGGTCAGGTATGCCGCCAGCGGACCCAGCACCCGCGCCCGGGGATCGTACGCCTTGTAGACCCGATGGCCGATGCCCATGATTTTTTCCTTCCGGCGCACCGCCTGCCGGTACCACCGTGCCACGTTTTCCGGTTTGCCGATCTTGCGCAGCATCCGCAGCGCCTCCTCATTGGCGCCGCCGTGCAAGGGGCCGCTCAAGGCCGCCACCCCCGCATCCACGGCAAAGTAAATATCCGACAAGGTGGACGCCACCACCATGGAGGCGAAGGTGCTGGCGTTCATGCCATGGTCGGCATGCAGAATCAGGCAGACATCCATAATGCGCTCTTCCACCGGGGTCGGCACACGGCCGGTCATCATGTACAGCAGATTCGCCGCGTGGCTCAACCCGGGCATCGGCTCCAGGGGCAGGTGCCCGGCACGGATGCGGGCGATGGTGGCGGTGATGGCCGAAATGCCCGCAATCAGGTGGTAGCAGGAATCAAGATCTTCGGAACTGAGAAGTTCCGTCTTTACATCCTTGCGCTTGGTGTAGGAGGCACCGGGAAACTCGTAGGTGGCCTGCCGATCCCCCCTGGGCTGGGTCTCTTGGGCGATGGAATCGTCATCGGAGGTAACGGCCGGCGGCATGGTGCAAAACGCCGCGTCCCGGTCCCGGTAGGTTTGCTTCTGCCGCAACAGCCCCACCCCGAAGCGCAGCGCCGCCATGGGGTGCATCTCTTCGATGGGGTAGCTCATCAGCAGCCGCTGGGTTTCGGTGATCCGGGCATAGTCCGTCAAACGGGCCTTGAAGCGTTTGAGCTGGCCCGGGGTGGGGAGCCTGCCGTTTAGCAACAGGTAAGCCGTCTCCTCGTAGGTGGCGTGGGCGCATAAATCGAAAATATCGTAGCCCCGGTATACAAGCCATCCCTTTGCCCCGTTCACATAACCGACCCGGGTTTCGCAGGCGATGGCGCCTTCGAGTCCGGGACCGAGGGTGCATGCGATGGGCCAGGTTGTTTTTTTCGCCACTTCGGGCGACGGCTCCGAAGCGGTCTCTGCCTTGGCCTTTTCTCCGGCGTCCAGTATCAGTGCCGTAATATCCTTGGTGCGTTCGTGTAGCTCCATGTCCACCTCCATCTCGCGTCTTGTCCGTTCCTTGAATAAGCTTGTTATAATTCCACAAAACAGCCTCGGTTGTCAAAGCGCAATTGGCCGCGGACAGTGCAGTCCATGCCCCGCCTCCTCCAAAGCGCTTGCCTGAGCGGCAACGGCGGCTGAATAATTACCGGTGAAAAGAGTTGAATCCTTCGACGGACTCGGTTAGGATTGCCCAAGTTGTCTCGATTCCGACTGTTTCATGTTGATACGAACTGATTGCTGCGCAGATATCGGACAATTCGCCCCATGAGCATCATCGCCACCCTGGAGCGCATGTTCTGGTTCGATGACCAGGTCAGGCGCGGGCGTTACCCCAACGCCGCCACACTTGCCGACAAGTTCGAACTGTCGCAAAAAACAGCCCAGCGCTGTATCGACGCCATGCGCGACCGGTTTGGCGCCCCCTTGGAGTACGCCCCCGCCCGGCGGGGTTATCATTATGCCCTCACCTCTTTCCAACTGCCCCATTTCCGGATCCAACAGGAAGAGGTGCTGGCCCTACTGCTGGCGAAAAACCTGTTTTCGGCCAGTGCCGGCGGTTTCATCAGCCGGCACCTTGAGACCATCAGCCGAAAACTCGCCATCGAAACCGGCGGCGGGGCGACCGATGTCGCCGCCGTCGATCGGTGTTTTTCCGCCTCATGGACCGGGAATACGCCTGCACACGCCGAAGACTTCCACCTGGTGTCCCGGGCCCTGATCAGCTCCCGTCAATTGTCCATGGGTTACAACTCCCCCGGCGCCGCGACCGTTACCCGCCGCACGGTGGAACCCCACCACCTGCAACATCACATGGGCTCCTGGATCCTCACCGCCTGGTGTCACCTGCGGCGGGAGTGGCGAAAATTCTATATCGCCCGCATGAGCGATATTGCGGTTTTGGACACCACCTTCGCGCCCCGGCCGGAGCAGGCGTGGCGGCCCCTGGTAAACAGCGCCTTCGGGCTGTTCCAAAGCCGGGAAACCGTGACCGTGACCTTGCGTTTCACCCCGTTTCGTTCCCGATGGATCCGTGAACAGCACTGGCACCCGGATCAGAAAATGGTGCTTCTGGAAAACGGCGCGGTGGATCTCCACTTGCCCGTGGCCGACTTCAGGGAAATCAAAATGAAGATCCTCCAGTTCGGCGCCGATGTCACCGTCCTTTCCCCCGATGCCCTGAAGGCCGAACTCGCGGACGAAATCGAAAAAATGAGAGCACTTTACCCCGATGCCGCAAAAGTCGGAGGGCTTTCAGAGACAAGACGCCAAGGGTGAAGCCATAGTAAACTATTGCCAATCCTTGGCAACGCAGTGTCTTGAGGCCTCCGGCTTTCCCGCAGGGGGAAAAAGATGACCTATAATTGACACGATCCGCAAGTTCACCATTTGTCAATTCCTCAGATGATTTAGAATTTTCAGTTATCTTTTTTATGCAACGTTTGGGTTTATCCGAAATAATGAGGACATAGGACACGTTTTGACCGACCAGACATGCTATCGGATATCATGACGCCAAAGCTGCCTTCCCAAAGGAGGCCATGATGCCCGACATAAACGACGCCTCGAAGCTGATTCCCGCCCACGGCGGATACCGGGATCTGAAATCCTATCAGATGTCGGAGATCGTCTACGATGCCACCGTCTCTTTCAGCGATCGACACATCAGCCGCCGATCCCGCACCCACGACCAGATGGTGCAGGCGGCCGAAGCGGCAATCAGAACATCGCCGAGGGCAGCATGGCCTCCGGCACCTCCAAAAAAACCGAGCTCAAACTGGTGGGGGTTGCCAGAGCAAGCCTCGAAGAACTGCTTCTGGACTACCAGGACTACCTCCGGCAACACAACCTGCCCCTCTGGGACAAAGACCACCCCAAGGCAAAAGAAGTCCGAGGGCTTTGTTATAGGTCCGATAGATCCCACTCGACCTATAAGACCTATATCGAAAGCGCTTCTTCGGAAACCGCCGCCAACACCGTTATCTGCATCATTCACCAAACAAACTACCTTTTGGACCAACAACTGCGGGTTCTGGAAAAGGCGTTCCTGGAGGAAGGCGGGTTCACCGAACGGCTCTACCGCAAACGCGTAGAAGTACGGGGACAGGGGAAGCAACCTGAACGATAACCGTTGAATTGGAGGTCACAGGTGGTGATCCCCCCTCCGGCAGTTGCCGGAGGGGAATGAAAAACGACAGCGACTAATTGGGTGTCAGGCGATATGAATAAAGGAAAGAATGACCACAGCCACCCCACATATCCTGATAGTGGATGACGATAACGGAATTTGCGATGCCCTTCGGGCATGGTTTGAGAAGTGTTGCGGGTATGCTGCGGTAACCGCGGCATGCGCAGACGAAGCTTTTGAACATCTGAAGCGTGGACCTTTTGATGTTGTCATTACAGGGATCAACCAACCGGGTTGGGGTGTGGAGACAGCCCCCAGGAAAACGGAGCAAGGAAGGACGATTTATGGAAAGAATTCAAGCCGAACTCGATCGCATCGAAGAGGATGAAAATATTTGCATCCTCTATGCTTGTGAATCAGGAAGCAGGGCTTGGGGCTTTGCGTCCAGGGACAGCGATTTCGATGTCCGCTTCATCTATATCCGGCCGCCCGGCTGGTATCTGTCAATTCAGAAAAGACGCGATGTCGTCGAAACCTGGATCGGAGACGATCTGGACATTTCAGGTTGGGATCTGGTCAAGGCACTTGACCTTTATCGCAAATCGAACCCTCCCCTGCTCGAATGGCTGCAATCGCCCACCGTCTACAAAGAGAGGGGAACCGTGGCGAAAAAACTCAGGGAACTGATGGGGGCGTATCATTCACCCGTTTCGTGCATGTATCATTATCTGCACATGGCACAACGCAACCACCGGGGGTACCTGAAGGGAGATATTGTCCGGATCAAGAAATATTTTTATGTATTACGCCCAATACTCGCCTGCATGTGGATCGAAGGCGGCTGGGGCGTCGTACCGATGGAATTCGATGTGTTAGTGGATCGCCTGATTACGGATAAAAAACTCCGGGAAGCGATCGATCGGCTGCTTCTCATGAAGAAATCCGGGAACGAGCTTGGAAAAAGCAACCGCATCGCGGAGATTTCCGAATTCATTGAGCGGGAGCTAACCCGCCTGTCCGCAATCAAACCCGACGTCACCAGCCCGAAAAATCCGAACACGCTCGACGATCTGTTCCTCCAGACGCTTGTCGAAACATATGGGAACACCATCGAATTGAACGAAATTGGCTAACCGCTGCACAGGCAATTTATTAGAGAACCGACCGGTAATAGCGATATTTTGGGGGAAAAAGCAATGAGGGCTTTCAGAAAATCTTTTTTATCCCGGTGGTGTTTTTAATCTCTCTGGGAACTTTATTTCAAAACTGGTGTTTTGGTAAATCGTTTGATGAAATTAAAAAAGAAATAAAAGACCTTATCATATATGCTTGGAACGGCACTGGTTGACAAATGCGGGTGGGTTGCTCCGACCGCTGGTTGGTTTTGCCTCATTTTACCGTCAACTGAAAGGTGGGTAGGTAGGGGGGCGAGTACCAACCTGGCGGGTGGTTCGGAAATTATGTCGATACCAAAAAAAACGCCCGCTTCCAAAAAACACAAATTCAGGTCCGGTTCCGTTCCTCTGCCCCGATCTACGTAGAGGGTTAATACAAGTTGTACGTACCCTTTAAAGGCAGGTGGTTTCGCATCACACATGTAGCTTGAAACAACTGAATGAATAATAAACCAAATATCATCGGTAGATAAATATGCTTTGATGGGCTTGGAAACCGACTGGTTTCTTCGAATCTTTCTGCAATTCTTCAATAAGGGGAGCTAATGAAACCATATGAAATCAAGATGGAAATTGCTGGGCAGACAGCGATGTGGACAAGACCCGATACGGGAGACTGTCCGGTCAGCTATCCCGCACCGACATATTCAGCCGTAAAGGGTATCTTTGAGTCGGTTCTCTTGTGGAGAAATTGATTTTATAATGGATAAAGGGCGCGGGGGCAGAAATGTTTTATGCACACAGCAAAAACAAGAGTCATCAAAGGCATGCTGCAAAGGATCATTTGGTCGAGGTTGCCAAAATCGCGATGGAATACGCTGGCAATGCCTGCTGGAAGAAAGAATGCTCATTATCCGGACTACTTCATGATTTGGGAAAATATGCCGACCTATTTCAGGCACGGTTGCGAGGTGAAATTCATGGCCTTGACCACTGGTCCCCTGGGGCATGGATTGCACTGGCGGAGTATAGATCCATAGGGGCAGCTTTGGCAATCCAGGGGCATCACCTTGGATTACAGAAAGGGGATCTGAACGCTTTGAGAGCAATGAATCCCGTGACGCTTTCTATCCACCACCCACTGCATCTCAAAATAAGTAACCCGGACACTGGTGAGCTTCTATCGCGTTTTAACGCCGATGGGTTGTTTGGTGAAAAACCGGAAAAAAATCTTATCGACCTGACAATTGGGTTCAAGAACCCTCTTACGAGCATGTTGGATGTTCGAATGCTTTTTTCATGCCTCGTTGACGCAGATTTTATCGATACCGAAGCCCATTTTGAGGGAAATGAATTTGGCAAACAATACAGGCAAAAAGGGCCATCCATAGACGCGTCTAAAGCGCTTCGGACCTTAGACGATTTTATGATAGAGGCGGTTCGTAGTAAAAGTAATGCTGACCAGAATGTACTTGACGCAAGAAATTCACTTTGGGAAATGGCCTCAATATCAGCGAATAATAGCACGGGCCTTTATACGTTTACCGCACCCACCGGCAGCGGCAAAACCTTGGCGATGCTAAAATTCGCATTGGAACATGCTGCCTATCACAATCAGAAAGAAGAAGCCCCACATCTTAAGAGAATCATCCTTGCAGTTCCTTTTTTATCGATTATCGAACAGACAGCCGCTATTTACAGGGCAATTTTCAAGGACTTTCCGGAAAACTATGTGCTTGAGCATCACAGCCTGGCAGGCCTCGGAAATGAAGAAACGAGATCTGATGCCGAGGTCGCTGCTGAACGCGCTCGCCGATTGTTGTCGGAAAATTGGGACGCACCGATTATCATTACAACCAATGTGCAGCTTCTGGAGTCGCTATTCTCAAATCGCCCATCGGCGTGTCGAAAACTCCACAATCTTATGGATTCGATCATTATGTTTGATGAGGCTCAAACCTTGCCTCAATCATTGGCTGTGCCGACTTTAGCCGCATTATCATACCTTTCTGCCACTTACCGAACTACCGTCTTGTTTGCCACAGCCACCCAACCGGCCTTTGACACTTTGGATAAAGCTGTAAAATCCCTCACTCCAAACAAAGGATGGGAACCAATTGAAGCGGTCCCAAACAACGCCAGTCTTTACAAGAGGCTCCGCCGTTTCGAAGTTTCTTGGCCGACGGGAGGGGAAACAAAGGATTGGGCCAGCTTGGCTAAGGAAATCAGAGGAGAACGGCAGGTGCTGTGTGTGGTCAATTTGAAAAGCCATACAAACAATATTCTTGAAGAACTGAAACATGATGCCGACATCTTTCACCTTTCCACAAACCTCTGCGCCCTGCATCGAAGAATGATTTTAGACAGGGTGCGTCGGCATCTGACTGAAAAACAGCCCTGTCGTTTGATTTCGACACAGTGTGTGGAAGCAGGCGTGGATGTAGACTTCCCAGTCGTTTATCGAGCCTTGTCACCATTGGACGCAATCGCCCAAGCAGCCGGACGTTGCAACCGAGAGGGGCGCTTAACGAATGAAAATGGTGCCCCCCAGATGGGATCCGTACGCATATTCGAACCGGATATCGTGGGTAATTTCCGAAGCCGGTATCCGACATATGCTTATTTTCAGGCAACAGAAGTGATGAGAAGCATGCTTATCGAAGCGGACGGAGATGGGATTGATCTGAATGACCCTGCAGTTTTTCGCGACTATTATCGTCGGTTGTATGATGTAAGCAGGCCGGAAACACAAAACGAGGAGCTTGCAAATGCCATTAAGAGTGTTGATTTCGTCCGTATCGCCAGGGAATACCGAATAATTGACCAGGCTGCTATCCAAATCTTAGTACCTTACACACCGTACCGTGAGCAATTTGAAGCGCTGCAGTTTCAACAGAGCGAAGAGGGAATCAGCGCCAAATGGATCCGGGGCGCGCAGGGGCTGGCAGTCAGCATCTTTCGTCCTAAACCGGAGCATCCCGCCTGGGAAGTGCTGATTCCGGCAAAACTTCGCCATGGTAAAGGAGAATCGGACGAATGGTACATTCTTGAAGACCGAAATGGTGAGTTCTATGATGATGTTTTCGGGCTGCAATTGCCGAAGTCCCAACAAATTTTTATTGGATGACGAAAGGAGGGTAAATGTGAACGGGAAATCACATACACTGGAAGTCTGGGGAGACCTGGCCTGCTTCACTCGTCCCGAAATGAAGGTGGAGCGGTTCAGTTACCCGGTTATCACACCTTCTGCGGCACGAGGAATATTTGACGCTATTTATTGGGAAGGGATTCGAGAAGACCATTACATACGCCCTTATTTTCATTGGCAGGTGGAACGAATCGAGGTCCTTGAAATGCCACGCTACATTGCCCTGCGTCGAAATGAGGTGAAGGACAAGGTTCCTGCAGAGAGTACCGTCAAGGCCTGGATGAATGGCCGCTCCGAACCGGAACCCCTTTGGGCGGATGGCGGCAAGAATGAACTCGGAACGGACCAGAAGGGCCGAACCCAGCGACAGACAATGGCTCTGAAGAATATCCATTACCGGTTGACGGCCCGAATTATCCCAAAAACCAAGTTTTCGACACCGTCGCAGCTCAATAAATTCAACAGCATTTTTGAACGACGTGCCAGTCACGGGAAATGTTTTCAGCAACCTTTCTTCGGCTGCAGCGAATTCCCTGCTTATTTCGAATATATCCGGCCGGATGGCGCAAAAAAACCGCCTGTTCCTTTTGATCAGAATATTGGCTGGATGCTTTTTGATGTATTCGATCTACGGCAGGAAGTGGTTAGGGATGGCAGCACGTTTATTTCGCTTTTTGATGCCTCGCTGGTTAACGGCATACTCGAAGTCCCTCCGTTTGGAAATGAGAAGGTTCGAAAACCTGATAAGGGAGATATATCATGCTGAATCATCTCATCGATTACGCCCGGAAAACAGGTATCGATTCCGAGCCCGGCTTTACAACAAGGACAATCAGGTGGCTTGTGGAGATCTCTGAGGATGGCAAATTGTGCAACATTTTACCCTTGGGAGAAGATAAAAAAGGAGAACAGGCATCGAAATGCCCTGAAATGCAAAACATGAATGCCGGAGGCCGAGCACATTTTATCATAGAAACCCTCCAGACAGTTGCCTTGCTTTTTAAACCGAATGAAACGCATAAGAAAATTCAAGGCGCGAAAGAGAAGCATTCATATTTCATCGAAATGGTTCAGCAGTCAGCCGCTGAAGTCGACACACTAAAACCTTTAGCTCACTTTCTTACCGACGGAGACCAGATCGATATATTGCGGGGTAGGTTGACCCAGGAGAAAGCGAAACCGACCGACTGGCTGTGCTGGCGGATAAATGGCCTTGATCCTTTGGAGCAATCAGCGGTCTCAGACTGGTGGCGAACGTGGCGGGGATCTGATCAAACAAAGGAAGAAAATAAGAGCAAATCGAATAAAAAGAAAAAGGGCGCTGATTCAAAAGGCAATGCTGATTCCGGTGAAATGATCTGCTTTTTGACCGGCAAAAAAACGAAGCCATTACTGACACAACCTAATGTGACCGGCCTTTTGGGAGTGGGCGGTTTGGGCAAAGGGGCCGTTATGGCCGGATTCGACAAGGCTGCCTTTTGCTCTTTTGGGTTGAAGCAGGCAAGTAATTCCGCCATGAACGAAAAGCCCGCGTATCAATATATAGACGCGCTCAATCATTTGATAAAAAATTATTCTCGAAAGCTGGCAAACGTCCTCGTAGTCCATTGGTTCAAGGAATCCATCAAGCCAGAGGACGATCCCCTGGCATTTCTGTATGAGCCGCCGGAATTGACGGAAAAGACGGCACAATATTCCGCCCGCCAAATTCTCGAATCCATTCGAACCGGCCAGCATCCAGCCACCGTTAATAATCGTTATTACGCACTGACCCTTTCAGGCGTATCAGCCAGGGTTATGGTTCGGGACTGGATGGAGGGAAATTTCGAGGAATTGGTTTCAAAAATTGAGCAATGGTTTGCTGATTTTGAAATTGTTGCCAGAGAAGGTGGCGAAACAGCATCTGAACCAAAATTTTTAGCTGTGTGCGGTGCCCTTGTTCGGGATTTGAAGAAGTTGCCCGCGCCAACAGCAACTACTCTATGGCGTGTGGCCTTGGCGGGTTTGCCAATACCTCAGCCGTTCCTCGTGCAAGCCCTGGTTCGTTTCCGTAGCGATCTCATTGGTGACAAACCATTCAATCACGCCCGCATGGGGCTGATCAAAGCATATTTCATTCGGAAAGGAGGAAAATACAACATGAGTGCTCATTTAAACAAGGAACATCCCGAATCAGCATATCAGTGTGGACGTCTTTTGGCAGTGCTATCAGCTTTACAACGCTCAGCGTTGGGCGATGTCGGCACCGGTGTGGTGCAGCGGTATTATGTGGCGGCCAGCCAAACACCCGGCCTGGTCATCGGACGCCTTGTGGCCAATGCCAAGAACCACCTGAACAAACTGGAAGGTGGTCTTTCGTACAGGTACGAAGGCCAGATAGCTGAAATCTTGAGCCGTATTGAAGACCGTATCCCGGCGACTCTCAGTCTTGAAAAGCAGGGCCTTTTTGCCTTGGGGTATTATCAGCAGATTGCCGCTAATCGTGAAGGGAAAAATACAGAAAAAAAAGAAACCAAAGGAGAAAACTAATGAGCATACAGAACCGCTACGAATTCCTCTATCTCTTCGACTGCGAAAACGGAAACCCCAACGGTGATCCGGATGCCGGCAACAGCCCGCGCATCGATCCGGAAGACATGCACGGTCTTGTTTCCGATGTGGCGCTAAAACGTCGGGTGCGAAATTATATTCAAGAAAAATTTGGCTCTGATATCGCCGCCTCCGCTCCAAATGCCATTTATATACAACACGCCAGCAACCTGAATAAATACATAGCCAAATCTCATGAAGAGACAGGCGGAAAACCGGAAGGTGGTGGTAATCGTGGCCAGGTCAAGAGCGCAAGAGAATGGATGTGCAAGACTTTCTTTGATGTCAGAACCTTTGGTGCGGTTATGAGTACAGGGGCTAACGCCGGGCAGGTGCGAGGGCCGGTACAGTTTTCCTTTGCCCGTTCAATCGATCCAATCCTACCGCTGGATATTTCCATTACACGTATGGCGGTCGCAGAAAAAGTGAAGGATGCTAAAACGGCAGCCGATTATGAAAAATGGGAAAATGAGCAAGAAGAAGATAAACTCCGCACCATGGGCCGCAAAGCGCTTATTCCTTATGGACTCTATGTGGCCAAAGGTTTTATTAGTGCCAACCTTGCCAAAGGCACCGGTTTTTCTGATGATGACCTGGACTATTTTTGGGAGGCTCTTATGAATATGTACGACCATGACCGATCCGCCAGTAAAGGAATGATGTCTTGCAGAGGGCTTTACATTTTTAAGCATGTCGGCACTGACAGTGATCCGAACCAAAGAATTAAACAGGCAATGCTTGGCTGCGCTCCGGCCCACAAGTTGCTGGACAAAGGTGCAATTGTTGAAATCACTAAAAAATCGGAAACCTCCCCCCGAAGTTTTGCGGATTATGATGTTGTCGTTCATCGCGACCGTCTGCCGGTAGGTGTGGAACTATTGACCTCATAAGTGAGCATGAAGAATTTTTTCTGAATTCCACCGCAATTCATGATTCGTTTGACAGGAGGCCATTTTGACTTTCACCGAAGACGAGCTTTTGCCGGTTTCTCTTCTTCAGCACCTCCTTTTCTGCGAGCGGCGGGCAGCGCTTGTGCATATTGAAGGGATCTGGGGTGAAAACGTCTTCACCGCAGAAGGAGATATCCTTCATGATAAAGTCCATGATGACCTGCCGGTGGAATCCAGGGTTGATGTTCGGATCACGCGCGGGCTCCAGCTTCGGTCGCTTCGTTTTGGGCTTACTGGGAAAGCGGATGTTGTCGAATTCCACCGGGTAGCTGATGAAGTGGCGAATTCCGCCCACACGTCTGAAGGGTTAAAACCATCAATTCCTTTATCGGGCGTTCCCGGTCTTTGGCGTCCCTACCCAGTGGATTATAAGCGTGGCAGGTTAAGGAACGAAGAAGGGTTTGAAATCCAACTTTGCGCACAAGCGTTGTGCCTTGAAGAAATGATGGACGTAGCGGTACCGACCGGTGCTATCTTTTTCGGAAAACCCCATAGACGTTTAGAAGTGGTATTTGACTCAGGGATTCGAAAACGGACCGAACAAGCCTCTTACCAAATACACGAGTTGATTCGTAAAAATAAAACACCGCCGGCACGCTATGAAAAAAAATGCAAAAGCTGCTCGCTTTTCGACATTTGCATGCCTACGGTCACGGATGCATCGAAAAGTGTATCCAAATATCTTGCTCGAATGCTTAAGGAGTGAGGATATACTATGAACGATAGCGTCGACTTTCAGAACGACTTGGGGGAAATAGTTCTATACAACTCCGATGATGGGCGAGCTACGCTCGATGTCCATCTCAAGGACGGAACTGTCTGGCTCAGCCAGTCGCAAATGGTGGAGCTTTTCCTGCGGGATCAATCTGTTATCTCGCGGCATCTTAATAATATATTCAAGGAAGGAGAACTGATCCGCCAGGGCAATATGCAAAAAATGCATATTGCTTTTTCTGATAAGCCGGTGAAGTTTTTTAACCTGAATGTTATCATTTCGGTGGGCTATCGCGTGAAATCCCTTCGCGGTACTCAGTTCCGCATCTGGGCCACATCAGTTCTGAAGGACCATCTGGAGCGCGGCTATTCCCTTAATCAGCGAAGACTTGCGGAGAAAGGCGAGACCGAGATTCGACAGATCATGGCATTGCTATCGAACACCCTGGCGGGACAGAATCTGGTCAGCGACGAAGGCCGGGCGGTTTTGGATATTGTAAGCCATTATGCAAGGACTTGGCAGATCCTTCTACAATATGATGAAAACAACCTGCCGGCCCCCCAAATAAAACACAGCGCTAAGAAAATTTTTGAAATCGAGGAAGTCAGGAAAGCCATTACCACCCTGAAAAAGGAATTGACAAACCGGGGGGAGGCAACCGAGTTATTCGGCAACGAGAGAAGCCATGGTCTTGCCGGTATCATCGGCGCAGTTCAGCAGACTTTCGACGGCCAGGATCTTTACCCCAGTGCCGAGGAAAAGGCGGCGCATCTACTCTATTTCGTGATCAAGGACCACCCGTTCACGGATGGCAACAAGAGGATCGGGACTTTCCTCTTTCTGCTTTTTCTCCAGATAAACGACCTGCTTTCTGAATTGAACTTTGACAACAAGGCGCTGGTAGCACTGGCGTTGCTGACGGCAGCCAGTGACCCGGGGCATAAGGAATTGCTGATCCGGCTGATTATTAATCTCTTGTCGGCTGAAACGGTACCGGCTGGGTGACTATCCGGCCGAACCAACCTCAGGGTACCTGTTATGTCACTGATCCAGCACAAAGGCGGAAAAACATTCATGATCAGCGCTGAAATAAGTTAGGCATATGTCAACATGAAAAAACTCCTCAACACTCTCTTCGTCACCACTCAGGGGGCTTATTTGAATAAAGACGGGGAAACCGTCACGGTGAATATCGACAGGGAAGTCAAGTTGCGGATTCCCATCCACACCTTGGGAGGAGTCGTCTGTTTTGGTAAGGTGAGCATGAGCCCCTTTCTTATGGGGCTTTGCGCTGAACGCGGCGTGATGGTGAGTTTTGTCAGTGCTCACGGAAAATTTCTTGCCCGTGTTCAGGGAGCGGTATCCGGCAATGTCCTTCTCCGGCGTGAGCAATACCGCCGTGCAGATGATATAGAAGCATCTTCTATTATAGCCCGTACTGTTGTGAGTGCAAAGATTGCGAACAGCCGAGGTGTATTGCGGCGTGCCTTGCGGGACCATCCGGAAAAAGTAGATAAAGACGCCCTTCGATCTGCGGCCGACCGCATGAGCGCCATCCTGATGCACCTGAAACATGATCTGCCCCTCGATAGGGTTCGGGGCTTCGAAGGCGAAGCGGCAAACGTCTATTTTAGTGCGTTCGATCATCTAATTGTTTCACAAAAAGAGGATTTCCAATTCCGAGGAAGAAATCGTCGGCCGCCACTTGATCATGTCAATTGCCTGCTTTCCTTTCTCTACACCTTGCTCATGCATGATGTAAGCGCCGCGTTGGAAGCTGTCGGACTCGATCCGGCAGTCGGATTTCTCCATCGGGACCGGCCGGGCAGACGGGGGCTTGCTTTAGATATCATGGAAGAATTCCGGCCCTATCTTGCCGATCGCATGGCCCTGTCGCTCATCAATCTGGGCAAAATCAGGGCGAAGGGTTTTAAAAAGACTGAAACGGGAGCGGTCGTAATGGACGATGAAACCCGGAAAACCCTGCTTGTCGCCTATCAAAACCGCAAGCAGGAGGAGATCATGCACCCTTATATCGGGGAAAAGGTTGCCATCGGCATTCTGTTTCACGTTCAGGCGTTGCTCCTTGCTCGGTTTCTTCGGGGTGATCTGGATGGATACCCGCCTTTTATCTGGAGGTAACGGGAATGATGGTTCTGGTCAGTTACGATGTTTCGTTTGCCGATGCGAACGGCCCGCGCCGATTGAGGAAGGTTGCAAAAATCTGCAAGGATTACGGCCAGCGGGTTCAATACTCGATTTTCGAGTGCATCGTAGACCCGGCCCAGTGGACTTTATTCAAAAAACGTCTCATCGATCAGGTCGATCTCGAACAGGACAGCCTGCGATTTTACTATCTCGGAGCAAACTGGCAGAAACGAGTGGAGCATGTCGGAGCAAAACCAGGAATCGATCAGGAAGGACCTCTTATTGTATAAACAGCTTTCCGCGAACCTCAAGCAGACAGTTTTTTCACGGGGGCTTCGCAAGAACTGATATTATTCTGTTTTCTTTTAACTGCCCCGGCATGTTAGAAAAATGATCTCTCCATGGAAAGGAGGTTCGCGAAAAACACCTCAGAAATCCATTTAGTTACTAATGAGTGCATAACTGAATAGACATTTTTCTTCCATTATGCTATAGATTTTGTCCATGAAAACAACAGACGGAAGAAAAATAGACCCTAAAGCAATGGAAGAAATTAGAGCACGAGCTGTTGAACGTGTTCAAGCCGGGGAAAGCCCAGAGGTTGTCATCAAAACACTGGGGTTCTCCCGTGCATGTATTTATAATTGGCTTGCCAGATACCGCACCGGTGGATGGCATGGCCTGCGCACAGGCCATCGAAGCGGGCGCCCCAACAAGCTTGCCGGCCCACAGATGCAATGGGTATATCGAACCGTTAAAGATAAAGATCCGAGGCAGTTGAAATTTGCATTTGCTTTGTGGACCCGCGCCATGGTGGCTGATGTCATAAAAAACAGTTTGGGATCAAACTCAGTGTGACGTCTGTTGGTCGATTGCTTACCCAATTGGGACTTTCCTGCCAAAAGCCATTGTATCGCGCGTATCAGCGGAATCCGGAATTGGTTGAAAAGTGGAAACAAGAGGAATTCCCCCAAATACAGAAGCGAGCGAAAAAAGAAGGAGCGACCATATATTTCCAAGATGAGTCTGGAATCAGATCGGATTTTCACGCTGGAACCACTTGGGCTCCCAAGGGGAAAACGCCGATAATAGAAGCCACTGGTGCCCGGTTTGGCTTGAACATGGTCGGGGCCATTACACCGAAGGGCCAAATGCATTTCATGATAGTTGAAGGAAATGTCGATTCCTCCAAAATTATTGAGTTTTTGAAACGTCTTATGCATGGTCATAGCAATAAGGTTTTCTTGATTTGGGACGGTCACCCAATACACAAGTCAAAAGCTGTTAAAATGTGCATAGCCGCGTTTGATGGCCGTTTAGAGACATTTTTACTACCATCTTATTCTCCTGACCTGAACCCGATTGAACAGCTGTGGCACCATACAAAGACAAACGGTGTGGGCCGACAACCAGTAACGGGACCGGATCAACTTAAACAATGTGTAATTAACAAGTTACGCAGCCTACAGAAGTTGCCAAGGATAATTTCAGCTCTATTTAGGCACCCTGACTGTACTTACATTGTAAACGATTTGTGTCTATAGATTTATGAACTCCTTAGTAAAGCATCTTAAAGGCGACAGTCGCCCCCCACGCGGGGGCGTGGATTGAAACCGGACAAAATCAGCACATGCAAAGTCGCAGAGTGAGTCGCCCCCCACGCGGGGGCGTGGATTGAAACTTTACGACAAAGATTTAGAGATCCGGCAGAAATCGTCGCCCCCCACGCGGGGGCGTGGATTGAAACGGGCCTGGCGGTTCTCCGGACTCGACCGTAAATGTGTCGCCCCCCACGCGGGGGCGTGGATTGAAACGTGAAGGAAGCCGCTTCGGATGATGTGGGAACTGGTCGCCCCCCACGCGGGGGCGTGGATTGAAACTTCTTTTTGGGAGTCGAATCCGGAGTTTCCAAAAGTCGCCCCCCACGCGGGGGCGTGGATTGAAACGGGCCTGGCGGTTCTCCGGACTCGACCGTAAATGTGTCGCCCCCCACGCGGGGGCGTGGATTGAAACATTGGCAGCCAGTTGCATTCGTAGGTTCCGTCCGTCGCCCCCCACGCGGGGGCGTGGATTGAAACCCAACGGTGGAGAGCGGCACTTTTTATCGAGTGGTCGCCCCCCACGCGGGGGCGTGGATTGAAACTGCTCGAAGTTGTCGGTTAAGTGCGCCGGGAAATGTCGCCCCCCACGCGGGGGCGTGGATTGAAACTTATTTCACATCAAAAGTGCGGCTTGCTTTCTACGTCGCCCCCCACGCGGGGGCGTGGATTGAAACGGACTTGTTGACCCACCCGAACGGAACGGCAAGACGTCGCCCCCCACGCGGGGGCGTGGATTGAAACGACGAGCCGATTGACGGGCCCCATTGCAACGAGTGTGTCGCCCCCCACGCGGGGGCGTGGATTGAAACTGATTGATAGCTCCAAAAACGAGTCCGCAAGATACGGTCGCCCCCCACGCGGGGGCGTGGATTGAAACACGTTGCTCCGGGACTCTTTTAACCGTTCCGGACTGTCGCCCCCCACGCGGGGGCGTGGATTGAAACATGAAGGGCTTTACCGTCTGCACGGTCCTTGTCAGGTCGCCCCCCACGCGGGGGCGTGGATTGAAACATATGGGATGATTTGCCTCATCTCAAAAACACCTGTCGCCCCCCACGCGGGGGCGTGGATTGAAACATGTGCCGGCAGGAAGGCGGCCTGGAGGCGTTCGTCGCCCCCCACGCGGGGGCGTGGATTGAAACTACATGGCCAACAGCGCTCCAGGAGGGCACAGGTGTCGCCCCCCACGCGGGGGCGTGGATTGAAACCATGAACACGCTCAACAGAATTGGGCATTGTCTTGTCGCACATTGAAGCAGTTTGGACGGGCTATCGAAAACTGCTGCGTGAATTGGTTTTCCGGAGCATTCTTGCGCCGGCCTCATTGAGGCGGCGATTTCGGCGATGAAACGGACCAGACGGCACTGAAAGCGCAGACAAACAGTCCGCAAACGAAGGCGAGGGGAAGTGTCGATAGCGCTGCAAAAACCGCCCCGGCCACCATGCAGTCGGCAACGCCCGCCTCCGGGCACAGGTGAATGGCCAGCCCGGAAAAAAACGCCCACAACAGACCAAAAATCACGACCCCGGCAAGGTTCTGTTTCATGAAAGCACCCCCATTCGTTATGCGAACAGCGCATCGGGCATGGATTATTGCGTTGGATTTCGGCGCGGACAAAATGGAGGGAACGTGCCCCCCCCCCCCACGCGTGTGCACAATCGCAACGCGCTGGAAGAACCAACGTATCAGGTTGACAAATCCACAAAAAAAGGGCATTAGTAGTCATAGACCACTAAGGTTTCAAACAATTGGGGGTGCGTATGACATCCGTTGCGTTATCCAGCAATGCCGTCTGTGACCCGGTTTTTGACCAGGGTATTGATACCAGCGGGGCCCAGGCCCGGCTGAACAGCTTTACCGAAACGGATCGGCGGCAACTTGCGAAAATGGTCATCCGTTTGTTTGAGCGCTGGAAGCTTTCCACAGCGGACCAGCTCGAGCTGCTGGGCCTCAGCGCCAACAGCCGCAGAATGCTCACGCAATATAAAAACGGCAAGGCGTTTCCAACCAGCCGGGATCTTCTGGACCGCATCGGCTGGTTGCTGGTGATTCACCAGGATCTGCGAACGCTCTACCCTGAAAACCCCGCGCTTTGCTACGCCTGGATTCAACTGAGAAACAGGCATCTGGGAAACCTGACCCCCCTGGAGACAATGAAAGAGCAGGGAATGATCGGGCTGTTCCGCGTCGCGCAATTACTCGAAAACCTGGTTGAGCGGTAAAGGCCTGCCAACGCACCCATGGGAACCATCTCCCCCGAAACCCTCTTTCGGCATACCCGGGCCTTTGAAGGCGCACCGGTATACCGAAACGTCTTTCTTCCCCCGGCGGAGGCCGCCTTTGATGATCTTCTCGGCCCGGAGGAGGATCAGCAAGCCGCCGCCGCTGCCCTTCGAAACGCCAACCGCGTTCGCAGGGGCGTCTATCCCCTGTTTCCCGTATCGCCCGCCTCGCATGAAGCCATGGCAATCCTGGGCGTTTTCCAAAAAACGGCGTTTTTGCCGACGCGCTACGGGGACGGCTCCTTTCCCGTCTGGTACGGCAGCATGGCACCGGAGACGACCATTTACGAAACCGCGTACCACATGCTTGCAGACGAGTTGGACAAGGCGCCGTCGGCCGGCGTCGTCACCTGGCTGCGCAGAATCTACAGGGTGGAATGCACCGCCATTCTAATTGACCTGACCCGCCGAAAAAGTCTTCTTTCCCGGCTTACGGAAAAGCAGAACCACACCCTTACCCAACGGATCGGAAAGCGGGTACAGGCGGAAAGGCATCCGGGGCTCCTTGCGCCTTCGGCGCGGCACCCGGAAGGAACCAATCTGGCGATATTTTCTCCACGGGTCCTTTCCAACCCCGGCGTGGTGAATGAGAAGCTGAAATACAGCCTGGATACCCAAACCAAGCAACTCCTGGTATCGGACGCGAACAACAGAACCATCATGTCCATTGATGGGAACATGATGGTTTGACAATGCCCCTGAAAGACAATTATAGATATGGCAGATCGTTGCCCGACGGAACGCACCCCACGCAGGAGGACTTGCCATGCAGGAAACGCATGCACACAACCGCAGCCACGGTGAAACACCCCGCATCAGAATCGGTGCCCGATGATGCTGCAATCCAAAAAAGCCTTTGCGCGCGTGGATTACGAACGGTGCGCCCCCGACCAATGCGACCCCGATCGGGGCCTCTGCGCGGCCGTTTCCGCCTGTAATTACAAAGTCATCAAACAGATGGACGGTGCTTTTGAACCGCCGATGATTTTCCAGGACATGTGCATGGGCTGCTGGGACTGTATCGATGCCTGCCCGCTGGACGCCGTCCAGGTGAAACGTATTTCCTAACTTGTGATTTCCTACCCCTTGCGATGGCAACGGCGACGACGGCCTTTAAGTCCCGGCCGTGTCGTTATGCGAAGCGAGCGTGCCCGCCCACAACACCATATTTTTTTAGCCTTTTATTCAACATGTTGGTTCCATATGCCTTGACACCAACCCGATGCTTCTGACATGCTTGAGATAGTCGGAGCCGCCATTGATCCCCCGCCACAACCACAGGAATGCCGGCGCGGCATCGATACAAAACCTTTGCGAAAGCCGTCATCCCGGATCCCGTCGCGGCTTGGAAGGAAAAACCGGTGCGCCGTCCAACATCCGCCGCCATCACCGACAGTTGCAATTTCGAACAATGGGAAACACTTGAAAACGAGGCGATCCTGGTGGCAATGTCCGCCGACGGCCGGATCGTGGACATCAATTCCTACGGCGCCTTGCTTTTGGGGAAGGCGAAGACCTCCCTTGCCGGCGCTGCGTTTTTCGGCAATGTCACCGCGCCCGGGGCAGTGGCGGCGGAGGACGCCCTGCGCATCCTGGAAATGATCAATGCCGCCCCAGACCCTGTTCGGGTGCAACTCGACATTGTCGTCATGGACGGTGGCACGGCAACCTGTTCCTGGCATTTTTGCCGCCGGCACCCGGCCGGCGAACGAAAAGCCCAAATTCGCTGCATCGGCTTTCCCACCGTTAAAAACAGCCAAGCCGGCGAATGGGAGCGGACCGGTCACGATCTTCTGGAGGGCTTTGTCGGCCATTGTTCTTTTTTCATCATGGAGATCGGCAACAACCATTTGACCACCTATGTCAGCCCGGGCATCCGGAGATTTCTCGGTGTGGCCCCCCATGAGGTGCTGGGCAAAAGCCCCCTCTTCACGATCTACGAAGAGGACCGGGAAGCATTCACCGCCGCCTTGCAAACCGTGGTGAAAAACCGGCGGGAGCGCTTTGACTATCAATATCGGTGCATTCATAAGGACGGACGGGTGCTGTGGTTTCGATCCGAAAGCCGGCACTTCTATGATGACAAGGGCCTGCTCATGGTCGCGCGGGCCGCCATCTGCGACATCCACAAGGAAACCGTCTATCGGGAAGAGCTCCACCAGCACCGCCATCATTTGGAGCAGTTGGTGGCACAGCGAACGGCGGAACTGAAAGCCCTTCAGGAAGAAGTTATCCGGAAAGAACGCCTGGCGGCCATCGGCAAGGTGGCCGCCACCGTCAGCCACGAAATCCGAAACCCCCTGGGCACCATCAGCAGCACCCTCTACGTGATCGGTGAAAAAAGCAGGCGGGGGGAAGTGGACTTCACCAAACCCATGGCCCGGGCGAACCGGGCCATCCGCCGGTGCGATGCCATCATCGAAGAGCTGCTGGATTTTTGCGATACCAAAAAGGCAACCCCCTGCCGGATGGGCATCGATGAACTGGCCGCGGCCGGCCTCGATGCGTGGACACCCCCCGCCGGTATCCTTGTGGAACGCAACCTGTCCAGCGGCTGCCGTGTAACGGCCAACCCCACCCGCTTTCGGCTGCTGATGCACCACCTGTTGCTAAATGCCGGTGAAGCGTTTGCCCATGACACCCCCGGCCGTGTGGTGGTGGGTACCCACCGGGAAACCGACACCGTTCACCTGACAGTGCGGGACACGGGTGCGGGCATCCCCGAAGGACTTTGCGAAAAGGTGTTCGACCCGCTTTTCAGCACCAAGACCTTTGGTGTGGGCCTCGGCCTCAGCATCTGCCGCCAAATCATGACCGAACACGGGGGAACGCTTTTTCTGGAAAGCGAAAAAGGAAAAGGCACCCAGGTGACGGCGGTGTTTCCCCGAATCCCGGCAGGGGGATGACTGCGGCCGCGGCCGCGGGCACCGGGGGTTCCCGCAACCGCTGCCATGGTCTTCAGGACGCCGCTTCCTTGGCCAACGGATAGTTGCGGCATATCTTATGCTTGTTCAACCCGGTGGGCACCACCAGGTCCCCTTCCGGGGTTTCATCCAACTCGAACCACCATTTCTGGGTGGCTTCCCGGGGATCCACGTAATTGTTTTCCGCCAGCAGCGCCCGCTGCCTGTTGACGCCGGCGTGCAAGATATCCAGGCTGCCGTCCCAGTCGGCAAAATCCTCCGGCCGGCTGTCGGGCCGGGTCCAGGGGCAGACCTTGGTGCACCTGCCGCAGACGCAGCCCTCCTGGTTGAGCACGTCAAACCGGGAACAGACCTCGGCGTTCAGCTTCCAGGTATAATACCCGTTGTACAGCACCTGGTCACCGGAACTGATGGCCCCCGAGGGGCATTGTTCGGCGCAGATGCGGCAATCGCCGCAATATTCCTGGAGACCGAAATCCACCGGCTTGTCTACTTCAAGCGCCATGTCCGTCAGCACGCAGGCCGCCTTGAAATTGGTTCCCAGGAAGGGATTCAGGATGATGCCCATCCGCGACACTTCTCCGATCCCCGCCATCAAAAGAATCTGGGGCATCAGGGTCAGGTAGGCGTCCATGTTGGAGGGCTCCGCCCGCCAACCCAGCCGCCGGATATAATTGGCCGCCACCTCGCTCTGAAGCGCCACCCGCTGGTAGGCCTGGAAACTTGCCGGGTCGATAATCTGGTCCCATCCGTTGGACGCCCGGATGGTCCGTTCATGCTTCCGGGAAACGAACACGATGGCATACGGCAGATCCGTTTCAATGGGCGTCCCGTCATAATGGTGGGTGTAGAGCGCGGATTGGGGCAACTTACAGATGCCCATGATGTCCGCCCCCAGAAAATAACCCAGGCTTTTCAGGTGGCGGCTGCGCACACGGGGATCGTCCGGAATGGGCGCTTTCCCGGAAGCCGTGGCCACACGCTTGGTCCGGATGCTGTTGACATGCCCCTGAAGATCCACCAGAGCGGCGCCGAGGGGAAAGCGTTTGGTCATGCGCATGATGCCCTGCTGGATTTCCGCACCGAATTCGCCTTTTGCCGACCTGGCGAATACATGCGCCCGCTGGTCCCGACGCGCCACGGGGCCGACAATGGTGTTGGTGGGGTTGTCGACGCGCTTGAGCAATTGGGTGGGAAAGGGACCGAGCTGATCGTTGTTGTAGAGGATATCCCTGAATTTCAGTCTACCGCTGTCCGGTGTATCGGCTTGCTGCATATGCACAATCCTTTCTGCCAAGGGTCCAACAAAAAAACGACGTCACTTTAACGGCACGGCCGCGCAATCCATGAGCGCCGGGGGGGGATGGGGACGGGTTCCGACAACGGCCGGATGTTTCCCGGGAAAACAGTTGGGTGGGAATGTCCGCATGGTCGTCTCACAATACGTCGCGTTTGGGATTTGGTCCGACTTCGCAGATTAAACCACAATTCCCTTTAGGGGTCAAGTCTGCTCTTGGCTCAATACAGCCTATCGCGGGCAGCCCCCATCGCGGCGGCACAACCGCCGGTGGACGGAAACATTTTAAATGTGGTAGGAGGGAACAAAGGAAACAGGGTGCAAACAATGAACAACCTGCTCAAACAGGTGCTTTTGGGGCTCCGGAAACTGACCTTGTGCGTGGAATCCAGGTTCGACAGGGAATTTCTGGCGCCCGACGTTCCCTTGTCGAAAACCGTCGGCCACGGGCAGTGGAAACGCTTTCTGTATGCGGCCGGCAACAAGCCCGGAATGCGCATTCTGGAAATCGGCAGCCGCGAAGTCACCGGCGCATCAAACGACCGCAACGCCTTCGCCAGGGCCGCGTACACCGGTTTTGACTATTACCCGGGAAAGAACGTCGATGTCGTCGGCGACGCCCACAGACTCTCCTCCTATTTCGAAAAGGGGCGGCAATTCGATATCATCTACTCAAGCGCCTGCTTTGAACACTTCGCAATGCCGTGGCTTGTCGCCACGGAAATAGCGAAACTGCTTACCGTGGGCGGACTCGTGTTTGTGGAAACCCATTTTTCCTTTTCCTCCCACGAACGCCCCTGGCACTTTTTTCAGTTCAGCGACATGGCATTGAAAGTCCTTTTTTCCGAGGCCCTGGGATTCCAATGCCTGGAGGCCGGCATGTCCAACCCCATTGTGGGCCGTTTTTCCTCCCTTGCCGACGCCTATTTGAAAAACAGGCCCGTGGGCGGTCTTTATTGCCACAGCGAATACCTTGGAAAAAAGGTGCGGCATGTCGATGATTTCGAATGGGGTCGGACGGACCCGGAAACACTTTCGGGGGGCACGGCCTACCCACGGCCCGGGGAATGAGGAAGGAGAACGTTATGAAAACGGCACTTTTTTGGAAATGGGCGCGCATCGGGCTTCTCACCGCCGCGCTGGCAGTGTCGCCCCTGTGGCAGACACCGGCCGAAGAAACCGACATCCACGGCCATGGACCCGGTATCCACCTGGAACTTACCGAAGCGTTTTACCGGGCCCTGCGCGAAGAAGCCGGCACCGGCGGCAAGGTATACGACAACCGCCCCGACGGCGGCTATCTGCGGGAAATCGCCGTATCGACCCGTTTCATGGTGGAGACAAACCTTCGCATCCTGGCCCAGCAGGAGAAAATCATCCAACTTCTCGAATCGGCCCAGGCGGCGAAAAAGTAGCGCGGCAGGGCAATCCATGTTACCATGGGCGGGTCTTTTCGACCGAGATCTGAGGGCCTCGGTAAATAATAATTATTCCATCTTGCTGGTCCTTCGGCCCGGCGACCGTGCTGCTTCGCGTGGTGAATATACCCGATATTCCCCGCTCGAAGCGCCTTGTGTCCGGGCCGAAATCCGACGCAATCTCGGGATCATTATTTATTTCCGCGCCCCTGAAGTGGATCCGGATCAGATCCGGACCTGTTGCATGGAGCCGATACGATGGAAACCTGGAATGCAGATTATATCGACAGCCAGTACGCCCTGTGGAAAAAAGACCCCTCCTTGGTTTCCACCGACTGGCAGTATTTCTTCAAAGGCGCGGAACTGGCCGGGGAACCGGCCCGGGAATCACCGGACGCAGACAAGGGGGCCTGCACCGAGGACCAGGCCCTGCGCCAGGGCCGTGTGGAGCACCTCACCTATCGCTACCGGGACCTCGGCCACCTTCTGGCTTGCCTCGACCCGCTGGCAAGCTGCCCCACCGAGCATCCCCTGCTGGCGCTTTCCACCGTCGGCCTGACGCCGGACGATCTCAGCGCGTCCTTCCATACGGATCTTTTCCCCGGGCGACCCCGATCGCCCCTCAAAGAAATCCTTCGGGTTCTGCGGGAAACCTATTGCCGTTCCATCGGTGTGGAGTACATGCACATCCAGGACCCCGAAGAACGCAAATGGCTCCAGGAACGGATGGAGTCAACCCGGAACCGGCCGCAACTCACCAATGACGCGCGGCTCCGCATCCACGACAAGCTCTGCCAGTCCCATCTTTTCGAATCGTTTCTGAACCGCAAATACCCGGGGCAGACCCGTTTTTCCCTCGAAGGCGCCGAGGTGCTGATCCCCATGCTCGATGCCCTCACCGACCGCCTATCGGCCATGGCGGCCGATGAAGTCATCCTCGGCATGCCGCACAGGGGCCGGCTCAACGTGCAGACCAACATTTTGATGAAGTCGTATGAAGAGGTGTTCTGCGAGTTTGAAAGCACCTACGACCCCGACAGCATCGTCGGCGCCGGAGATGTAAAATACCACAAGGGATACGTGGCCGACATCGAAACCCGAAACGGCCGGACGCTGCGGGTGGCCCTCATGAGCAACCCCAGCCACCTGGAGTCGGTAAACCCCGTGGTGGAAGGCTTTGCCCGGGCCCGGCAGACCCGGACGGAGGACAGGCGGCGCAACCGGGTGGTGCCCCTGCTGCTCCACGGCGATGCGGCCTTCGCCGGCCAGGGCATCGTGGCCGAAGTGCTTAACATGAGCCAGCTTGCAGGCTACCGGACCGGCGGCACCATTCACCTGGTGGTGAACAACCAGATCGGCTACACCACCCTGCCCGAAAACGCCCGCAGCACGCGCTACGCCACCGACGCGGCAAAAATGCTGATGGTGCCCGTATTCCATGTCCACGGCGAAAACCCGGAAGCCGCTGTACACACCATCCACATGGCCTGCGACTACCGGATGCGGTTCAACAAGGACGTGGTGATCGACTTGGTCTGCTTCCGGCGCTACGGCCACAACGAAGGGGATGAACCCTATTTCACCCAGCCCCTCATGTACGACCGGATCAAATCCCGCCCGGCCCTAAAGACCCTCCACCGCAAAACACTCATCGATGACGGCGTGCTCACCGAAAAGGCGGCGGAAAAAATTGACGCGGGCATCGCCGAATGCCTGGAGCAGGCCCATTCGGCGGCGAAGAAAACCGCCTGCGCACTGCCAGCCGACCATTTCTACGAAGGCTGGGAGCAGATCTCGGGAGACTACAGCTTCGCTCCGGTCAACACCACGGTCTCCCAGGAAATAATTTCCACCGTGGCCGAGAAGCTGCTCGCCCTGCCGGAGAAATTCACCCTTCACCGGACCCTCCAACGGCTCTATGACCGGCGGCGGGCGATGCGGACGGGGAAAGAAGGGGTCGATTGGGCCTTTGCCGAAGCCCTCGCCTTCGCCACCCTGGTCATGGAAAAAATCCCGGTGCGCCTGAGCGGCCAGGACAGCCGCCGGGGCACTTTCAGCCAACGCCATGCGGTGGTGACGGACCAGGAAACCGGTGCGCAGTGGGAGGCGATCAACCATCTGGCCGACGGCCAGGCCCGGTTCACCTGCTATAACAGCCTGCTGTCGGAATCGGGGGTCCTCGGCTTCGAGTACGGCTACTCCCTGTCCCACCCCGGCGCACTGGTTCTCTGGGAGGCCCAGTTCGGTGATTTCGCCAACGGCGCCCAGACCATCATCGACCTTTACATCGCCGCCGGCCAGTCGAAATGGCAGCGGCTGAGCGGCCTTGTGATGCTGCTGCCCCACGGCTACGAAGGCATGGGACCGGAACACTCCAGCGCCCGGTTGGAGCGATTTCTTCAATTGGCCGCGGAAGAGAACATTCAGATCCTGCAACCGACGACTCCGGTGCAGTATTTCCACATGCTGCGCCGCCAGGCCCGGGCCGGGTACCGCAAACCGATGGTGGTCATGACCCCCAAGAGCCTCATGCGACTTCCGGCAGCAGTATCGGACATCGCCGATTTCTCCAAAGGCGGATTCGCGCCGGTGCTGGCGGATCCCGCCCCGCCGCCCCGGCCGAAAACGGTTATTCTTTGCAGCGGAAAGCTCTATTATGAACTGGCGGCGCGACGGCTCCGCATCAAGGGTGATGGGCCGGCCATCGTCCGGCTGGAGCAGCTCTACCCGTTCCCGGAAAGCCAGCTGAAGAAATGCCTTTCGCCCTTCACCACGGCCAAAACGTGGCTGTGGGCCCAGGAAGAGCCCGAAAACATGGGGGCATGGCGGTTTGTAAAGCCCCACATCGAGGCGGTGGTAAAGGCCCCCCTCGCCTATATCGGACGGGAGGCGGCGGCAAGTCCGGCCACAGGCCTTCCCGGGGTGTATCGGCAGCAGCAGGCCGCCATCCTCGACCGGGCGGTGGGCAGGGAAAAAGCAACAAGGCCGAACCGCCACAAGGCCCCGGAGGCAAGGTGACAGGAACCAACTCTTTTTTTAAACGCCCATGGCGTGCGCGAGACACCGAGGAGTGACAGATGGAACTGGAAGTCAACATCCCCAGCGTGGGAGAATCGGTCAAGGAGGCCACCCTTGCCGAGTGGCTGAAACAGGACGGGGACCGGGTCGAAAAGGATGAAGCGCTGTTTACCATCGAAACCGACAAGGTAACCCTGGAAGTCGCGGCCCCGGCTGCGGGCGTGCTGCATATCCGCATCCAGGAGGGGGAGCAGGCGGCCATCGGCGCGGTGGCGGCGGTGATTGAAACGGACGACGACGGGGCCGCTCCGAAGAGAGAAGAACCGGCGGCGGAAGAAGACGATCCACCGGCGAAAGAAAAAACTGCCGCCGACGCACCTGAAAAACCACCGGCAAAAAAGAAATCCCAGGGCACCGGGGCTCCCAAACCTTCTTCCCGCACCCTCTCCCCGGCGGTGCGCCGCCTTGTGGAAGAACACGGCCTTGCCCCGGACCGCATCCCCGCCACGGGGCCCCGGGGAAACCTCACAAAGGCCGATGTGCTCCGGTTTTTGGCAGAAGACAGGGAACCCGCCGGGGATGCACCGCAGGCCGCCCCCGCATGCACGGACGCTCCGCACAAAACAGAAACCCGAAAACCGATGACGCCCATCCGCAAACGCATCGCCGAGCGCCTGGTGGCGGCCAAGCAGCAGACGGCCATGCTCACCACCTTCAACGAAATCGACATGTCGGCGGTGATGGATCTGCGGGCCCGTTACAAGGAGTCGTTCAAGAAGAAGCACGACGTCGCCCTCGGCTTCATGTCCTTCTTCATCAAGGCCTGCGTCGAGGCGTTGACAGATTTTCCTGAGATCAACGCATTTATCGACGGTGAGGAGATCGTCTACCATCCCTACGTTCATATGGGCATCGCCATCGGCGCCAAGCGGGGTCTCGTGGTGCCGGTGATCCGAAACGCCGAGGAGAAGAGCTTCGCCGAGTTGGAAAAAGCCATTTTGGATTTCGCCGAAAAGGCGAACAACAACCGGCTGGCCATCTCGGATCTCGAAGGGGGCACCTTTACCATCTCCAACGGCGGGGTCTACGGGTCCCTTCTGTCCACCCCCATCCTCAACATGCCCCAAAGCGGCATCCTCGGCATGCACAAAATCGAAAAACGCCCGGTGGTGGTGGACGACGAGATCGTCGTCCGGCCCATGATGTACGTGGCCTTGAGTTACGACCACCGCATCGTGGACGGCAAGGAAGCGGTGCGCTTCCTCAAACAGGTGAAGGAAGGCCTGGAGGAGCCGGCGCGGATGCTGATGGAGGTGTAACTGAAGTTCCAAATCCAGCGGCCTGCGTTCAAGGGGGATGGGGTTGTGCATCGCGCCCGGAACGCATCATCAGTTGTAAAGAGCGGCATCAGTCCAAAGGAGCGACAATGGCAGCAGATGAAAAATTCGACCTGATCGTTATCGGCAGCGGGCCCGGAGGATATGTAGCCGCGGCGCGGGCGGCACGGGCAGGGCTTTCCGTGGCCTGCATCGAAAAAGACGAGCGGCCCGGCGGCACCTGCCTTAACGTGGGGTGCATCCCCAGCAAGGCGCTTCTGGAATCCAGCGCGCACTACCACCTGGCCCGCACCCGGTTTGCCGTGCACGGTATCGAAACGGGGACGCTCCGACTCGATCTATCCGCCATGATGAAACGAAAAGAAGGCGTGGTGAGCGGCCTCACTGAAAACGTCCGGCAGCTGCTGGAAAGCGGCAAGGTCGCGCTGATCCGGGGCACCGCCCGCCTCGAAGGCGGCGGAACCGTCAGCGTTGTCGGCGGGGAAAGAAACAGGCCTGCCCGCTACCGGGCCGATTCGATCCTGCTGGCCACAGGCTCCGTGCCGGCCACGCCGCCGGACATCTCTTTCGACGGTGACCGGGTGGTGTCTTCCACCGAGGCCCTTTGCTTCGCTGACGTGCCCAGGCACCTGATCGTGATCGGCGGCGGCTATATCGGCCTGGAACTCGGATCGGTCTGGCTAAGATTAGGCGCCAAGGTAACGGTGGTGGAGATGCTGCCCGGAATCGCCGCCGGCCTGGACGCCCAGGTGTCCCGAATGCTCCAAAGGCTTCTGGCAAAGCAGGGCATGGTCTTCAAGACCGGCACCCGGGTCACCGGCATCAAGCCCGCGGCGAAATCCGTTGGGGTCTTTCTCGAAAAGGGCGAGGCCACCGAAACCATCCGGGGGGATCGGGTGTTGGTGGCGGTGGGACGGAAGCCGAACACGGCGGGTTTGGGCCTGAAAGACGCCGGCGTGGAGACCGACCCCAAAACCGGGCATGTCGTGGTCGATGACCGTTTCAAAACCAGCGCCGGGGGTATTTACGCCATCGGGGATCTTGTCGCCGGGCCGGCCCTGGCCCATAAGGCGTCCGCAGAAGGCACCGCCGTGGCGGACCTTGTGACCGGAAAGACGGCCCGGGTGAACACCGCCGCCATCCCCGCCGTGATATACACCGATCCCGAGGTGGCCATGGTGGGACTTACCGAAGCGGCGGCCAAAGAGCGGGGCAAGGTCTGCGTGGGCACCTATCCCTTTACCGGCATCGGACGCGCCCGGTGCGCGGGCGATACCGACGGGTTCGTGAAACTTGTCTCGGATGCCGCCACCGACCGGCTCCTCGGCGCCCACATCATCGGCCCCCGGGCCTCGGAGCTGATCGCCGAGTGCGTTCTGGCCATGGAATTCGGTGCGAGCGCCGAAGACATCGCCCGGACGGTGCACAGCCATCCCACGTTCAGCGAAGCGGTGATGGAGGCAGCGGAAACGGCGTACCGGTGTGCGGAAAAGGGGGAAGCCAGGTGACAGGCACCGGCGGTTTCGATGTGATCATCGTGGGCGGCGGCCCCGCGGGCCTCGCCGCCGCATGGTATCTTTGCGACAACGGCAGCCTCCGGGTCGCCCTGGTGGAAAAGGGCCGGGCGCCCCTGAAGCGCCACTGTCCCATCACCGACGAGTGTGCGTGCAAGAACTGCCGCCCCTGCCAGATCCTGAGCGGCATCGGCGGCGCCGGACTCTTTTCCGACGGCAAGCTGAACTTCATCCATAAACTCGGCAAAAGCGATCTCACCCAGTTCCTGCCCCGCCCCGACGCCCAGGCGCTGATCGAGGAGACCGAAAGGTTTTTCAACCACTTCGGCATGGACGGACCGGTCTATCCCACAGACATGGCCGCCGCACGGGGCATTCAGAAAAACGCCAAGCGCCATGGTATCGATCTTTTGATCATCCGCCAGAAACACCTGGGCAGCGATCATCTGCCCGGTCACATCGCCGGGCTATATGACCATATCCGCAGCAGAGGCGTCACGGTGTTGACCGGCGAAGCGGCCGTGGACATCCTGCTTGAAAACGGGCGGATCGCCGGCATCAGCACTGACCGGGCCGCGTACCGGGCAAGCAGGGTCCTGCTGGCACCGGGCCGGGTCGGGGCCGAGTGGATGGGGAAGCTGGCGGAAAAATACAACCTGGGCCGCCGTCACCGGGGCATCGAAGTGGGCGTACGCGTGGAGGTCCATAACGACATCATGCGGGATCTTTGCGAGGTCATCTACGACCCCACCTTTTTCGTCCAGACCCGGCGCTATGACGACTCCACCCGCACCTTCTGCACCAATTTCGGGGGCTTCGTGAGCCTGGAAAACTATGCCGCCTTCGTGTGCGTGAACGGCCACGCCTACCGGGAGAAGAAATCGGACAACACCAATTTCGCCTTTTTGTCCAAGGTGGTGCTCACCGAGCCGGTGACCGACAACCAGGCATACGGGGAAGCCATCGGCAACCTCGCCTCCCTCATCGGCGGCGGGAAACCGATTCTCCAGCGCTTCGGCGACCTGAAGCGGGGGCGTCGCAGCACCTGGCAGCGGGTGGGGAAAGGGTATATCGAGCCCACCCTCACCAACGTCATCTGCGGGGATATCGCCATGGCCCTGCCGGAACGCATTCTCACCAACCTCACCGAGGGGCTTGAAAAGCTGAACCTCGTGGTACCCGGCGTGGCCAACGACGAGACCCTCCTCTACGCCCCGGAAATCAAGTTTTTCGCCACCCAGATCGACACCGACGCCACCCTCCAGACCGCCATCGCCGGTATGTACGTGGCCGGCGACGGGCCCGGCGTGGCCGGCAACATCGTCTCGGCCGCCGCCACCGGACTGCTGGCCGCCAAAGCGATCTTGAGTCAAACGCCCAAATCGCGTATACCGCATGCGACTGGCGCCTGAACACCGGCTGGTCACGAAGGCACAACGCCGACAAGGACGAGGCATCAAACAGGCCGCCGGGGGAAACGCCCGGGGGCCGTGTGAAGATACCGCCGGCACGCTGCGGCCGGGGGCTTTTTCGCCCTTTTCTTTGTAAGCTTTGTGCCTTTGGAGTGAATATCCATTTTTTGATTTTGCGCACCGTGGCGATGACCGCCGGTGCATGCGGATGCTATGTTGTCGGATACTGAAAAAAAACTGAACCGTCTTTCTGGACGGCTGAAAGAATGTCTCGGACCGGACCGTGTCAGCTTTCGCCGGGAACTCTCCCGCTTGCGGAAGCAACGGTCTGCCGCCACCGAGAAGGATGATGTCAATTCCCGCATCGAAGCACTCGCCGGCCGCATGGCAGCCTCCGAACAACGGCGGCGGGCCAGGGTCGCCGCCCGGCCGAAACTGTCCTATCCCGACGCGCTTCCCATCTCGGCCCGGAAAGACGAGATCGTCGCGGCCATCCGGCGGCACCAGGTGGTCATCATCTCCGGGGAAACCGGCTCCGGTAAAACCACCCAGATCCCCAAATTCTGCCTCGCCGCGGGCCGGGGCATCGACGGGAAAATCGGCTGCACCCAGCCCCGCCGCATCGCCGCGGTGAGCGTATCGGCCCGGATCAGCGAAGAGCTGGGCCGGGTTCCCGGTGAAGCGGTGGGGCACAAGATCCGCTTCCAGGACAAGACCGGCCCCGACGCATTCATCAAGGTGATGACCGACGGGATCCTTCTGGCCGAGACCCAGCGGGATCCCTTCCTGAAAGAATACGACACCCTGATCGTGGACGAGGCCCACGAGCGGAGCCTCAACATCGACTTCCTCCTGGGCATTCTCCACAAGCTGCTCGGGAGGCGCAGGGATCTCAAGCTCGTCATCACCTCCGCCACCATCGACACGGAAAAATTCGCCGCGGCCTTCGATGGCGCCCCCGTCATCGAGGTATCGGGCCGCACCTTTCCCGTGGAAGTCCGCTGGGAGAACGACGCAGACAATCAAGGGGCAGAAGACGAGCAGACCTACGTGGAGAAGGCCGCCCGGGCCACGGCCCGGCTCTGGCGGGAAAGCCCCACCGGAGATATCCTGGTGTTCATGCCTACCGAGCAGGACATCCGGGACACCATCGAAATCCTCGAAGGGAAGAAATTTCCCAACACCGATCTGCTTCCCCTGTTCGCAAGGCTTACAGCGGCCGACCAGGCACGGGTTTTCTCCTCCCGGTCCCGCCGGAAAATCATCGTTTCCACCAACATCGCCGAAACCTCCCTGACCATTCCCGGCATTAAATTCGTGGTGGACACCGGCCTTGCCCGCGTTTCCCGGTACAATCCCCGGACCCGCACAACGGCGCTGCCCATCGTCCCCATCTCCCGAAGCAGCGCCGACCAGCGCATGGGCCGATGCGGCCGGGTCGAAAACGGCATCTGCGTGCGGCTCTTCACACAGGAGGAATACAACCAGCGGCCCCGGTTCACGCGGCCGGAAGTGCTGCGGGCGAACCTGGCCGAAGTAATCCTCCGAATGCTTTCGCTCCAGCTGGGGGACATCGCCGCGTTTCCCTTTCTCGACCGGCCTGCGGAGAAAAGCATCCAGGACGGTTTTGACCTGCTCATGGAACTCGGCGCCATCGAACAAACCGGCGCAAAAGACGGGCGTTTGCCGTTCAGGCTGACCGAGCGGGGGCGCAAAATGACCGCCCTTCCCCTGGACCCGCGGCTTTCCCGAATGCTCATCGCGGCGAAGGAAAACAACTGCACGGCCGAGGTGGCCGTCATCGCCGCCGCGCTTTCCATCCAGGACCCCCGGGAACGGCCCGCGGATAAGAGCGCCGAGGCGGACCGGGCCCACCGGCGGTTTACCGATCCCCTGTCCGACTTTGTTTCCCTGCTCAACCTGTGGCGGGCGTCCGAGGACACCGGCGGGAAGGAAGGGAAAACCGGCCGGATGAAAAAATTCTGCAAGACCCATTTTCTTTCCTTCCGACGGATGCGCGAATGGCGCGACATCCACGGTCAGATCACCGGCACCCTCACCGAACACCGCTGGTTTTCCGAAAGAACCCCCCAACCCGTCCGGGACCTTCGTGCCGAAAGCGCACCCCGCACCCCGTCCGCTTTCTCCCCCCTTTACATGGCTGTTCATCAATCGATCTTAAGCGGTTTTCTCAGCAACATCGCCGTTAAAAAGGAAGGGAATCTCTACCAGGCATGCAAGGGCAAGCAGGTGATGATCTTTCCCGGCTCCGGCCTGTTCGGAAAGGCGGGCCGCTGGATCATGGCCGCCGAGATGGTGGAAACCTCCCGGCTCTACGCCCGCACCGTGGCCGCCATCGATCCGGAATGGATCGAACCCCTTGCGCGGGAACGGTGCCGAATCATCCTCCTGGAGCCCCACTGGGAGAAAAACCGGGAGCAGGTGGTGGCCACGCGCCAGGTGAACCTCTACGGACTGATCATCACCACCGGGGCGAAGGTGGCCTTCGGCCCGGTGGATCCGGACCAGGCCACCGAAATTTTCATTCGAAGCGCCCTGGTGGACGGCGACGTCAAACGCCCCCGGCCGTTCATGACGCACAACGGCAGGCAGATCGAATC
Organism: Desulfobacterales bacterium; assembly: GCA_963678885.2. Taxonomy (GTDB): domain Bacteria; phylum Desulfobacterota; class Desulfobacteria; order Desulfobacterales; family JAFDDL01. Next base: position 327,002 of record CAXXFG010000001.1, read on the forward strand.
GGTGCGGGATCTGGAAGACAAGATCCGCAGACGGGACGTGCTGGTTACCGAGGAAGACCTTGCCGGCTTCTACCGGGAGCGCCTGACCGGTGTCTATGACATGCGAACGCTCGATGCCCGCATCCGCAAGGCGGGCGGCGACGGATGGCTGCGGATGCAGGAAAAGGATCTGGTTCGTCAGGCCCCGTCGGCCGGCGAGCTGGCGCTCTTCCCGGACCGGGTCACCATTGCCGGCGTTTCGGTGCCCTGCGACTATGCCTTTGTTCCGGGAGAAGAAAACGACGGGATCACCGTCAAAATCCCGGCCGAGGCCGCAACGGCCGTACCCGCCGAGTCCGTGGACTGGATGGTGCCGGGACTCTACCGGGAAAAGATCGAGGCCCTGATAAAGGGGCTTCCCAAGGCCTATCGCCGCGGCCTCACCCCGGTTTCCCGGAGCGTGGAAATTATCTGCAGTGAAATGCCCTTCCGGCAAGGCGCGCTGCTGCCGTCCCTCAGCCGGTTCGTCAAATCCAGACTCGGTGTGACAGTGCCTTTATCCGCGTGGAAGGAAAACGACCTTCCGGATCATCTCAAGCCACGGGTCGCCATCACCGACCGCAAAGGCAGAATCCTGGCCGCCGACAGGGGAACCGATATCCTGAAAACGTTTCCGGCCAGGTCCGCCGTCGCCGGCGATTTTTCAGCCGCCAAAAAGCGCTTTGAACGCACGGGTATCGAGGGGTGGGACATCGGGGCACTTCCCGAGGAAACCATCATCACCGACGATGCCGGCAACACCTGGACCGCTTTTCCGGCCCTGGTGGATAACCGGTCGGGGGCCGTGGCCCTGCGCCTCTTTACCGGAAAGGCGGATGCCCTGGTCCACCACCGGCAGGGGGTCCGCGCCCTGGCCGAAACCCGGCTCGCCCGGGACATTAAATATCTTCGGAAAGCCCTGAAACTGCCTGCCGGACCGGCAAGGCTGGCCGCCATCGTGGGCGGCGCCGCGTATCTGGAGGAGAGCATCGTCCGGGCGGCCCTCAAATCGCTGTGCGAAAAGAACGTCCGCACCCAAGAAGCGTTCGAAGGCATGATCGAAACCGCCGGCCGATCGCTGCTGACCACCGGAGACCGGGTTCTCAAAGCCGCCGTACCGGTACTGGAGGCCATCCACGACACCCGGCGTGTGCTCTACGACCTTGAAAAAAACTATCCGGCGGCGCATGGGATGCATCCGGTCTGTGAGGAAATCCGCAGGGCGCTGTCAAGCCTTGTGCCAGAGACCTTCGTCACCCTCTACGAAGCGCACCGCCTGCCCCACCTGGTGCGCTACGTCCGGGCCATGGGGATCCGGGCCCGCAAAGCGGCCGACGACCCGGCCCGGGACCAACGGTGGACCGCCGCGCTCGCCCCCCACCTTGAAACGCTCTCAGCGCTGCTGGAGTCGATCACGCCGGAAACATCCGACGCCCGCCGGGCGCTTATAGAAGAGTACTTCTGGATGCTGGAAGAATACAAGATCTCCATTTTCGCCCAGGAGATCAAAACCGACGGCCCGGTTTCCGCCAAGCGGCTCAGGAAAAAGGTGCAGCAAATTGAGGATTGCATGGTGTGACATCGGGGTGCATCCTCAATGCCATCTCAAAATAAACCCGACACCCCCTGATCGCGCCATGACGGAATTTTGATGCGCTTCAAATGCGCATCCCGCTTTTATCGGAACTGTGCCGCCTCATCACCCCACCACCCGGTCCGCGTCTTTCCGGGCAGCGGGCGTTTGCGCCTTCAGTCCCAACAGCCGCCGTGCATTCTTATGATATATCTTCTCTTTCTCTTCTTGGGAAAGATCGCAGGCCTCCACCAGGTGCACCGCCTCTTCCAGGGCGCGGAAGGGGTAGTCGGTGGCGAACAGCACGCGATCCGATCCCATGGCGTCCACGGCGCAGCGCATGGTGGCCGGCGAATACCAGCCACTGGTGGTGATCATGACGTTTTCACGAATATAGTCCGAAGGCTTTTTCTTGAGGGGATTTGCCTTTTTCGCCATGGCATAGCCTTCGTCGATGCGCCGCAGCACATAGGGCAGCATCTCCCCCATGTGCCCCAGGATCAACGTGGCCTCTGGGAAATCGTCGAACACGCCGCCCATGATCATCCGCAGGGCATGGGTCGCCGCTTCCACGCCCCAGCTCCAGGTGGCGCTCAGCAGTTCCGGATAGCCCGCATACACCTTTATCTGGTCGGAAAGCGGATGGCCGATGTGAAGGTACAGAGGAACCCCCAGGGCCGCAAACCGCTCCCAGACGGGCCGAAACTTCTTGGCATCCAGGTATTCCCCCTGGCTGTGGCCGTGCACCATGGCCCCGCGAAAACCAAGGGTTGTGACCGCTCGCTCCAATTCCCCGGCCGCCGCCGCGGGATCCTGGAGCGGCAATGCGGCAAAGGCGGCGAACCGTCCCGGATACCGGGCCAGTATCTGGGCCTGGGCATCGTTGATGTTTTTTGCCAGCCGCACCGCCTCGGCGGCATCGGTGATGCCCTGGATGCCGGGGGAACCGGTGGCGATCACCTGCATGGCAATGCCCGCCTTGTCCATGTCGGGCAGCCGGAATTTTTCAAAATCCCCGAGCCGGGGAATCGCCGCCTTCAGGACGCCATCCTCCATGGATTCCGGGATACCGGCCGTTCGTGCATAGGCGGCGGATATCTTTCCAAGCATCGGGTTTCCCCAATGCTCCTCGATGGCGATTTTCGGAATGTTCCGCGCCGCGGAGGCCGCGCCTCCGGGCGTCTCCTTGGCCGAAGAAAAGGTGCCCGTGACGGAAACGGCCGCCGCCGACAGCAGGGTGGATTGAATAAACTGCCTGCGATTCATGTGCATCCTCCTTTTCATTTCCATGTCCATCGTAGGAAAAACCATGGGCCATGACGGTAAGAAATCGAACGGGGCAGCTTCCCGGCAGGTCACCGGCTCCGGCTGCGCTGCTTGATGCCTTCGATACGCCGCTGGATAATGCCCACCACCATGCGCGTCTCCCGCAGCAACAGCCATGATCCGTACACAAGGCCGCCGAATGCCACCAGCCCGAGAACCATGAGAAACGTCAGGAACAGCAGATCCGTCGTCCGGGGCAGCAGAATCGTCTTGGCCGATCCCAGAAGGGATACCAGGGCCACCAGCGCGAAGGTGGCCAGGGAAACATAAAAGGACCGCAGCGCCCGCATCAGCAGCAACGCCCGGGTCTCGGCCAGGGTCAATTCGCCGGTGAGGCGGCTCATCTCACTGTCGGGCAGATCCTTTCCCCGGTCGATCTGCTTGGCAAGATCCCTGGCCCGGTCAACGGCCCGGGCGAATCGGTTGCTGGTGCTCATGGCCAGCAGGGCCGATGCGTTGGTCAGCACCGCCGGGGCCACGATGAAGGTCAACATCATAAACGGGTTTGATGCAAATCCCATGGCGGAATTCGCCGCCTGCCCGATCTCCGGTACCATCGCCCGCTCCTTTCACCACCTCACACCCATTTGGGGAGGCGGATGACTGCATTGTTTAATTTGTCGATGGGGATATAGGGTTTGATGTCGATCACCGGGGAACCGTCCCTGGCGTCGATCTCGTCCACATGAATCACAAGCCCGTCGATACGAATCACCTGGCAATAGGTCAGGGCGATCAGATTGGGCCGAAGCGGCGCGTGGGTAGCGAACACGCCGGTAAGGGGGTTGTTCGGATTTCTCCGGGGATGCACCTGGAGAACGCCGCGCAGCGCCGGCGTGTCGTTTTCATGGAACCAGTAGAAAACAGCCAGGTGGCTGTAGCCTTCCAACCCGTCCATGGCCTCCGCGTAAGCCGGTTCCATGCGGATCAAAGGCCCGTCGGCTGTTTTTTCGACACTTCCCACCTGTACGATCTTAAAGCACTTCGGCATACCGCCCCCTGTTGCGGCCAGGTGACACGCCGCTGTTCACCGCCGCGTCCGGGTCCACTTTCGAATGCCCGGCCTACAAAGTCAAGGGCCAGTTTCAAAACACTAATTTTGACGCCGTCCGCCACCCGTGCTATGAGCAAAAACGGAGAAACGGCACCTGCCATTCGTTACCATCCCACGGAGGTATTATGAACTTCAAACAGCGCATGTTCCAACTGGTTTGCATCTTTCTTCTGATCTCCACGGCCGGCTGCGGCTACAACACCATGCAGCGGCTGGAAGAGGGCGTTCAAAAGGCCTGGGCGGACGTGGAGTCGAACCTGCAACGCCGGGCCGACCTGATCCCGAACCTGGTATCGGTGGTCAAGGGATATGCCGCCCATGAAAAAGAGACCCTCCAGGCGGTCATCGACGCCCGGGCCAAAGCCACTTCCGTCACCCTCTCGCCGGGGGATCTCGGCAACGCCCAGGCCATGCAGCGCCTCCAGGAAGCCCAAGGCGGCCTTTCCTCCGCCCTGTCCCGGTTGATGGTGGTGGTGGAGCGCTATCCGAACCTGAAGGCCAACGAAAATTTCCGGGACCTGCAGAACCAGCTCGAAGGCACCGAGAACCGGATCAACGTGGCCCGGCAACGCTACAACCAGGCAGTGGAGCAATTCAATTTTGCCATCCGGAAATTTCCCAACAGCCTGACCAACAAATTCATGCTCCACCTGGAACGAAAAGCGTATTTCAAAGCCGAGGCAGCGGCGACAGCGGCTCCCAAGGTGGATTTCGGATCCGAATAGACGGTACGCACCGGGGCGAAACAGCGGGCGGCGCAGATGCCCGCGCCCCGCACCTGCGCCCAACCCTTCAACAGTCTGGTATGATCATGCAAATAACGACTTCAATGCGCCGGTTACTCATCGTCCTCCTGGTGGTTTTAATGCCGGCCGCAACGGCGACCGCACGGGAGGTCCCTCCCCTGCAGGGCCGCATCAACGACCTTGCCGGGATGCTCAGCCCATCGGCCGCGCATGCCCTGGAGGCCGCCCTCGCCGAACTGGAGCGCACCGATGCCACCCAAATCGTGGTGCTGACCATCCCCTCCCTGGAAGGTGACAGCCTGGAGGATTTTTCCTTGCGGGTGGCGGAAACATGGCGGATCGGCCAGAAGGAACATGACAACGGCGCCCTTTTGCTGGTGGCCAAGAAGGAACGGAAGATCCGCATCGAGGTGGGCTACGGACTGGAAGGGACCCTCACGGATCTTGTATCCGGCCTCATCATTCGCAACGTGATCACCCCTGAATTCAGGAACGGGAATTTCGACCGGGGTATCCTGGCGGGCGTTTCGGCCATGGTGGGAACGGTCCGGGGTACCTACACCGCGGAGGAAGGCGCACGTTCCCCGGCGAAAAGGCGCACGTCGGGCGGCGGTGCCGGCTTGTTCGGCCTCTTTGCCGCGCTGTTGATCCTGAACATGCTCGGGCGCATCAGCAAACCCCTGGGCGCTGTGGCCGGCGGCGTCATTGTGCCGATTCTCGGCGTGGCCTTACTGGGCCTGGGACTTATCGGCTTTTTGGTGCTGATTCCCGTTGGCCTGCTGACCGGTCTTTTTCTGGGTCCTCTCGGCGGTGTGCTGAACAGCAGCCACAGCCGCTACCGCTCTTCCGGGAGCGGGTTCTGGATGGGCGGCGGCGGGTTTGGCGGCGGCGGATTTGGCGGATTCTCCGGCGGCGGGGGCGGATTTGGGGGGGGCGGCGCGTCGGGCGGTTGGTAGACGTGCGGGACCAGAAGCGCCGGATTTGCGCACCCCACGCACGGGGCGACAACCGGATACAACACGAATGCGGAGGCGCCCGACATCCAACGCCGGGACGCCACTTGCCAAAGGAGACAATTCTTTCATGACCACGATCTCTTTTTTAACCGATGCACAGCAGCAGCAGGTGGAGGCGGCCGTTGCGTCTGCGGAAAAACGCACCGCCGGTGAAATCGTCGTGATGATCGCATCGGCCGCCTACCACTATCCCCTCTCCGAAGTGATCGCCGCCACCGCCTTCGCCCTGCCCCTCTCGGTGCTGCTCACTTACGCCCTCGGCAGTGTTCTTTGGCTGGGCACCCGGGATATGTGGCTGTTCATGGGCCTGTTCGCCGTTCTCTTTCTCGTCTGCCGGCTCGCTGTCCGGCGCTTGCCGGCCGTCAAGCGCCGGTTCATCTCCCGGCAGGAAATCGACGAGGAGGTGGAGGAAGCCGCCGTCACCGCCTTTTACCGGAAAGGGTTGCACCACACCCGGGATGAGACCGGCGTGCTGCTGTTTATCGCGGTGTTCGAGAAAAAAGTATGGCTCCTGGCCGACCGGGGCATCAATGCGAAGGTAGGCCAAGATAGCTGGAAGGAAATCACGCGGAAACTCACCACGGGCATTCAGGAAAACCGGGCCGCCGACGCCATCTGCACGGCGGTGGCGGAAATCGGAGACCTCCTTGCCGATCATTTCCCCATCAAGCCCGACGATACCAACGAGTTGAAAAATTTGATCATCGAATAAGCCGTGTGCCGGGCCTCACCCCTTCCCCATCTGCCGTTTGAACTCAAAGACCGCGCCGGTGAACACCACCGTCCCCAGCACCGTGAGGGCGACGAACTGGTGCCAGAGCACCCCCATGCCCGTACCTTTCAGGAAAATCCCCCGGATGATCACCAGCATGTAGCGAAGTGGGTTGAGCAGGGTCAGCCACTGCACGGCCACCGGCATGTTGTCGATGGGGAAGATGAATCCGCTGAGCATGAAAAACGGCAGCATGAAGAAGAAGACCGTCATCATGGCCTGCTGCTGGGTTTTGGAAATGGTCGAGATAAAAAGCCCGATGCCGAGTGTGCTGAGGAGAAACAGGGAAGTCGCGAAAAAAAGCAGCAGGGCGCTGCCGACAAAGGGCAGGTCGAACCAGAACTTGGCGAAGGCGGTCACGACCACCATCTGCACCTGGGCGATGATGATGAAGGGAATGGTCTTTCCGAGGATCAACTCCCCTGCAGAAAGCGGTGTGACCATCAACTGCTCCATGGTGCCCGCCTCCTTTTCCCGAATGATGGCCATTGAGGTGAGCAGGAATGTCAGCAGCATCACCAGGAAGGCGGCGATGGCGGGAACGAAAAAGTGCTGGCTGATCCCGTTGGGGTTGAACCAGTTGCGCACCCGGACATCGATCTTCCCGTAGCGCAGGCCGGTGCCGTATCGCTCACCCAGAATCCGGTTGTTCTCCTGTTCCACCACCGCCAGAAAATGGCTGATCCGTTCGGAGGCGATATTGCTCATGCTGCCGTCGGCCAGCACCTGGACCGGCACCGACGCCTCCCGGTGGATGCCCGCGCTGAAATCCGGGGGCAGCTCGAGCGCAAGATCGATCTTCCGGGCCAGCAGCAGGCGCTCCAGCCGGCCCGGCGCCGGCACCGTGGCCACGATGCGAAAAAGGGGATTTCCCCGGAAGGCATCGATTAGACGCCTGCTCTCGGCGGTCTTCGACTGGTCGAACACCCCCAGCCGAATGTCCTTCACGTCCGTATTGAGCACGTAGCCGAAAAGAAGCAACTGGATGAGCGGCAGCGCGATCAGCAGCGGCCGGTTGCGCTTGTCCCGGAAAAGCTGGATGAACTCCTTCCGGACCATTTCTCGAATCCGCAACCACCGCATGGTTACATGCCCTCCCGTTTCAGGACCAGAACATTCATGGCCCCCAGCACCAAAAACATGAAGCCAAGCATGCCGAAGCTCTTCCACAATGCGCAAAAGCCGATGCCCCGCAGGTAAAGACCGTTCAGGATATCGATGAAATACGTGGCGGGAATGATCCGGGTGAGATGCTGGAGCACCGGCGGCATGCTGCTCACCGGGAACACGAAATCGGACAAAAGCAACGACGGCAGGTAGGTGACCACGATGGCCGCCTGGTTGGCCAGGAGCTGGTTCCGGGCAAGGGCGGAAATCAGCAGCCCCAACATCAGCGCCACCGACAGATAAAGGGCGGTGCCCAGAAGCATCAGCCAGAAACCCGTCTTGATCACCACCCCGAAGAGTATCTGCCCCATCAGCACCGCCACCAGCACATCGATCAACCCGATGAAAAAATAGGGAATCGCCTTCCCCGCCAGGAAGGCGCCCCGGGAAAGGGGCATGCTTCGGATGGTTTCCATGGTGCCGTTTTCGTGCTCCCGGGCGATCACCAGGGAGGTCATCATGGCCCCCACGATCATGATCACGATGGCGATAATCCCGGGCACAATAAAGCGCCGGCTCTCCAAATCCTCGTTGAACCAGACCCGCACCCGGGCCTCCACCGGCGGCGCGATGGCCGGCCGTCCCGTGCGGTCGAGAAACGACAGCAGGGCCTTGCGGTTCCTGGCGTTGAAAAAGGCATTGACATACGCCCGGGTGAGTCCGGCGTAGTTCGGGTCGCTGCCGTCGATGATCACCTGGAGGGACGTTTCCCGGTCGGCGGCAAGGCCCGCGTGCCATCCCGGCGGGATCACGATCCCAAGGGTGATGCGGCTCCGGTCCAGTGCCGCCGAAAGCGCCGCGGTATTATCCGCTGTCCCGAGAATATCGAAATACCGGGACGCGGAAAGATCCCGGATGAGCCGCCTGCTTTCGGGGGTGCGGTCATGATCCACCACGAGGGTTTTCACCCGGTCGACATCGAGACTGAGGGCGTATCCGAACAGTAGGATCAGCAGCAGGGGCAGCACGAAGGCCAGATAGAGGCTCCGGAAATCCCGGATCAGGTGGTAGTACTCTTTCCGGGCGACGGCGCGGACCTTCCGGAAGTTCATGGCGCCGCCCTCTTCATGAGGGTCACGAACACATCGTCCAGGGTGGCGTCGGGCCGGTGGGGAAAAAGTTCCCGGATGATCTTGCCCGGGGCCCCCTGAACCGCGACCCGCCCCGCATCGATCATGACAATCCGATCGCAGTGCATCGCCTCTTCCATATAATGGGTGGTCACGAACACCGTCATCCCCGCCCCGGCCAGCTGCCGGATCGACTGCCAGAAGTGCCGGCGGGTCATGGGATCGACGCCGCTGGTGGGTTCGTCCAGAAAAAGGATCCGGGGCCGGTGGAGAAGGGAGCAGGCCAGGGCCAGCCGTTGGCGCCACCCGGGGGGAAGGTCCCCGGCGCGCCGATGGCCCATGCCGCCAAGCTGCGCGGTTTCGACGGCCCAGCCGGTGCGTTCGGTCCAGTCGGCTTCGGGAACGTTGTAGATCCCCAGATAGAACCGGATGTTCTCCAGGCAGGTCATGTCCTGGTAGAGGGAAAACTTCTGGGACATGTATCCGATGTTTTCCTTGATCCGCTGCGCTTCCCGGTAGAGGTCGAAACCGGCCACATGTCCGTCTCCGGCGGTGGGTGGCAAAATGCCGCAGAGCATCCGGATGGTGGTGGATTTCCCGGCCCCGTTGGGCCCGAGAAGCCCGAAAATCTCGCCTTCGGCCACGGAAAAGGAGACCCGGTTTACGGCCGTGAAGCTGCCGAAGCGCTTGACCAGATCCGTTACGGACACCGCCTCAGTGGCCATTTTGCCCGCCCCCGTCCCGGCCGCCGGACGGATTTTCCATCCGGCGCGCAATCAAGTCGATCATGGCGGCCTCCAGGCTGTCCGAGGCCCCCTGGAGGGTCTCGGGGGTTCCCTGCCCCAGCACGTCCCCCTCGTGCATCAGCATCAACCGGTCGCAGCGCCGGCCCTCGTCCTGGTAGGCGGTCGAAACGATCACCGTCATCCCCTCGCCCCGCATTACTTCGATCATCTCCCAGAACTCCCGCCGGGACACCGGATCCACGCCGTTGGTGGGCTCATCCAGGATAAGCAGCTTCGGCCGGTGCACCAGTACGCAGGCAAGGCCAAGTTTCTGCTTCATTCCCCCGGACAGGTCGCCGGCCAGGCGGTCCTCGAAAGACAGCAGATTGGAAAACCCGAGGTATCGTTTCTTTCCCTCTTCCCGGGCCGCCCCCCGGATATCGAAAATGTCCATGAAAAACGTGAAATTTTCCAGCACCGACAGGTCCTGATAGAGGCCGAAGCGCTGGGGCATATAGCCGACGCGATCCTTCAGCGCTTTGCGGTGTGCGCCCGCATCGAGGCCGTCGATGTGGATCGATCCGGCGTCTGGCTGAATCATGCCCGCCAGCATCCGGAGCAGGGTCGATTTGCCGGCCCCGTCCGAACCGAGCAGCCCCAGGATACTTCCGGTCGGAAGTGAAAAGGAAACCGGGTTGACGGCATCGATGGCACCGAAGCGCTTGCGCACCGCCGTAACCCGGACCATCTCGGCGCCCGAAACGGCGGCATCATCGCAGCCATGCATCGGCGGGCATCCCGGGCTTGAGGGCGAGATCGGCGTTTTCAATCATGATTTTGACCAGGTAGACAAGCTTGACCCGCTCCGCATGGGTCTGAATCATCTTGGGGGTGAATTCCGCTTCGGGGGAAATATAGCTGACCGTTCCGGCAAACTCCCGGTCCGGGAAGGTGTCGGTCCGCACCACCGCCGCCTGGCCGGGCGTCACACGGCCGATCTCGGTTTCTCCCACGAAGATCTTCAGCTCCACGACACCGAGGTCGGTGAGGGAAAGGGCATCCCTGCCGGCGGTCACGACTTCGCCGGGCGTGATGTTCCGGCTGACCACGATCCCTGCAAAAGGCGCCGAAAGTTCCGTGTAACCCACATGGACCCGGGCCAGTTCCACCGCCGCCTCCGCGGCGGCCTGCCCGGCTTTGGCCGCGTGCAATTCCTGCTCGGTCACATCGAGCCGCTTCAGCTCGGCCTTGGCCGTCCGAAGTCCCGCCTCTGCTTCTTCCAGCCGGGCCCGGGCACTTTGGATCCGCTCCCTGCGGTTGCCTTCCCGCCGCAGGTCGTAGGCGGCCGCTGCCTGCTCGAAGGCCCGGGCGGCCGTATCGAACGCGAGTGTCGCCGCGTCCCGCTGCTTCTTGGAAACCACCGCGTCGGCATAAAGCCGGTCCATCCGTTCCTTTTCCCGGCGGGCTTCCTCCATCACCGCCCGGGCAGCCGCCTCGGCCAAGCGGGACTGCTCGATCTCCTGGGCGCGAAACCCCGCTTCCAGAAGATCCCGTTCGGACCGGGCAGCGGAAAGAACGGCCTCGGCCCGGGAGACGCCGGCGGGCAAAGACGCCTTCCTGAGTGAAAGCAACGCCTCCAGCTGTTTTACGACGGCCCTGCTCCGGGCAAGCTCTGCTTCGGCTCGGGCCAGGTTGGCGACCGCTTCGCGGCTGTCGAGCCTTGCCAGCACCATCCCGGCGTCTGCCCGCTGGCCCTCGTCAATCAGAACGGCCGCGACGCGGCCGGCCATCTGAAAGGCAAGTTCCGCCTGGTCTTTCGCTTCCACCGTGCCGGAGTAGTAGATGTCGGCATCTTTCCGGACATGCTGCCCAACGAAAACCGCCACCGCCACAATCACCAGAAGCCCGATAAAACCAATTGCAATCAGTCTCTTTTTCAAAATTTCCTCCAGCGTGGCGAAATAAAACATACCCCTTGGGAATGCGAAGATCGCTCCCCCCCACAGCGATGACAGTGGCATCAAGGGAAAAGACGATATCCAGAAGCGTGACCTGGAAGAAAACGCCCCAAAACGCCGCCGTCATGAAAATTCCCCGGTCTGCAACCGAAAAGAGCGCGCCGTCAACCTCTTCGAATTCCAGCAGAAAGCGCCTCCATCCCTCTATCTGACACTATTGGCGGTAAAAGACAAGGGGCCGTGTCGACTTCACCGGCAATTCAAAGCACCAAGTCCATCGTTCAGGGCCCAACGCTTCCGTCCGCCGTCGGCACCCTAACACCCGACGGAGAACGGGTTGCCCCCCTTGCCCCACCCTGTTATGCTTGGGGCGTTGGCAAATTCCTGCCGGAAAGGTTTTCCATGAACGACGTTTTCATCATCTACGGCAACCAGGCGGACGACATGGTTCCCCGTCTGCTGGAAAAATCGCGGTCCCTGGAAGCCTGCCGCCCCGATGACCGCATCTTCATCAAACCGAATCTGGTGGTCTCCCGCAAGAACTGGGCAGGTCTCAATACCGACCCATTGGTTGTGGAGGCTTTGGTCAAAGCCATTGTGGAGAGGGGCTGCCGCCATATCACCGTGGGAGATGGCAGCGGCATGGGCAACAGTGCCACCCGGGCATTCGAATATTGCGGGTACCGGGAAATGGCCCGCCGCTATGGATTAACGCTCGTCGATGTCGAAAAAGACGGTTTCGTCACGCTTCCGACGGTCACCCCCGGTCCTTTCCGGGAAATCGCGGTGGCCCGAAAAATCATCGAAAGCGATGTTTTCATCAACGTGCCGGTATTAAAAGCCCACAGCCAGACCCGCGTGACCTGCAGCCTCAAAAACCTCAAGGGCGCCATGCCCCGGTCATTGAAAACCGGCTTCCACGCAGTGGACCTGGAACAGGCCATCGCCCAGTTGAACGGCATATTAAAACCCGACCTGATCCTGGTGGACGGCCTCCAGGGAGATCTTTCCTCGGAAACCGGCAGCGACCCGGTCCGGATGGACCGGATGCTCCTCGGGACAAATCCGGTGGCCGTCGACAGCGTGGCGGCGCAAATGCTGGGATACGCGCCCGAAGACATCCGGCATATCGCCCTGAGTGCCGCTGCGGGGCTTGGCGGCATGGCGCCGCATGCCATCCGGCGAAGGCCCCTCAACCGCCCCACCACGCCCGAGACCTTCACCCCCCCGCCTCATTTCTCCGAACGCTTTCCGTGCGCCATCGATATGCGGGGCGCCTGCTGCACCTGTAGCGGGAATCTGGTCTTCGCCCTGGAACGGCTGAACAGCCGGGGGATGCTCACAACGGAAATGCAATTTCTCGCCGGGGCCAAGGCCGCCCCTGATACCACCGGCGCGGGGCCGGTGATCGCCGTCGGCCGGTGCGTCCCGGAACACATCGGCATCGACCGGCATGTGCGCACCTGCCCGCCGGACACCGGTGATATCATCCGGGCCGTTGAACAGGAGACTGCAAAAGGTCGGTGATTCATTCTCTGGTGAACACGCTGGAAAACATCTTCAGCCCCATGCACGACGTGAGCAGGGGGTGAACGGAGGCTGCGAATGACCACACAAAAAAGAACCTATTGCGGGCTGTGTCATCCCCGGTGCGGCCTTCTGCTCACGATGGAAAACGGCAGGGCCGTCCGGGTGGAGGGAGATCCTGAACATCCCGTCACGAGGGGCCGCATCTGCAGTCGGGGTGCCTTGATGCTGGACCATGTCTACCACCCCGACCGGCTCAATAAGCCCCTCAAACGCAAAGGCGCCAAAGGCGCCGGCCTATGGGAAGAAATTACCTGGGACCAGGGGCTGGACGAAGTGGCCGAAAAACTGGCCGCGCTCCGGGATGCCCACGGCGCCGAAACACTCGCCTTCACCCATGGCACCAAACGCACCTACCATTGGGACGGGCGGCGGTTTTTCAACCTCTTCGGCTCCCCCAACGTGTGCGGCGCCAACAATATCTGCATGTGTCCGAGCCAGGCCGTGGACTACGCCACCTACGGCGGCTTTTCCTTCGGGGATATCATGCAGACAAAATGCGTGGTCCTCTGGGGGCATGCCCCCTCCGGGTCCGACACCGTCAGTCTCTATCCCCAGATCCGGCATGCGAAGGAAAACGGCGCGAAACTGATCGTGGTGGACCCCCGGCGCATCCCCGAAGCGGACATGGCCGATATGTTCCTCCAGATCCGGCCGGGCACCGATGTGGCCCTGATGCTCGGCTGGCTGCGGCTGATCATCGAAGAGGCGCTGATCGACAAAGACTTTGTCGCCCGGTGGACCGTCGGCTTCGAGGACTTGAAAAACGCGGCCGCTGCCTACCCTCCCCGGCGGGTGGCCCACATCACCGGGCTTTCCGAAGATCAGGTGGTGAATTCGGCCAGGTTGTACGCCACCACCAAACCCGCCATGATCACCTGGGGCTTCGGCATCGACAAACAGGGCATCAACGCCACCCAGGCGGCCCGGGCCAGGGCCATCCTGCGGGCGGTGACCGGCAATCTGGACATCCCCGGTGGAGAACCTTTCGGCTGGGCGGAGCCTGTGGGCAACATCCTCACCAACGACACCCTGGAAATGAACGCGGCGCTGTCCGCCGAACAGCGGGCAAAGCAACTCGGCGCCGGCGAATACCCGTTTTTCGGCTTCCCCGGATGGGAAAAAAACGCAGCGGCCAACAGCCGTTTGCCCCACCACTACATGCACCCGCCGTCCGCCGACATGACCAGCGTGGCGCACAGCCGGGCCGTCTTCGATGCCGTCATCACCGCAAAACCCTATCCGGTCACCGCGGCCATCTCCCTTGCCAGCAACCCCCTGTTGTCTCTGGCCAATGCAAGGCACACCCTGGCTGCGCTCCAAAAACTCCAGCTATACGTGGTGGCCGAATATTACATGACACCCTCGGCGGCCCTGGCCGATTATGTTTTTCCCATCTGCTCCACCGTGGAAACCACCGAACTGTGGACCACTCCCGGCTTTTGCGTGGCCTGCCCCCGGGGCATCGACCCCCTTTTCGAGCGGCGAAACCCATACGACTTCTGGCGGGGACTCGCCCTCCGGTTGGGACAGGCGGACCAGTGGCCATGGGAAACCGTGGATGCGGTCTGGGACTGGTGCCTGGCCCCCGTGGGCCTGACCTTTGATGCGCTGCTGGCCCAAAACGGCCTGTTCGGCAAGCGCAGCTACCGCCGATACGAACAGTTCGGCTTCGGGACCCCCTCGGGCAAGGTCGAGCTCAAATCAAGCATCTTTCAAGACCTGGGGTGCGCCCCCCTGCCGGTTTACCGGGAAATGCCCCATAGCCCGGAAGGGGCGCCCGACCTTGCCGGGAAATACCCCCTCGTCCTCATCACCGGCAGCCGGTTCATGCCCATGTATCATTCGGAACACCGCCAACTTGAACGGGCCAGAAAAAAGAACCCCGATCCCATGGTAAGCCTCCACCCCGAAACCGCCGCCGGCCTCGGCATCGCCGACGGTGACCCTGTCAAGGTCAGCACCCCCCAGGGGCGCATCTCGGTTCGGGCACACCTCACCGACATCGTCCCCCCCGGCACGGTGGACGTCCAGCACGGCTGGTGGTTCCCGGAACAGGAAGCGGCGCCGGACCTGTTCGGTGCATTCGCCTCCAATGCCAACGTGCTCTGCCCGGATGCCGCGGAATTCTGCAGCCCCGAAATCGGCAGCTGGCCCCACTCGGCCCTTCTGTGCCGGGTGCAAAAGGAGTAACCGGCCCAACCGATAAAATCACGCAAGCGCGCTGTATTTTCCCCTATGCATGCCTCTTGACAGCATTGTTTTTTAAGATCATGCTCCACGGCACCGTCCATCGGGCCATATAGCCCCGACGCAGATTCAGGTTATACAATCGAGGTTCAAATGGCTCATAAAGATGCAGGCAGGCAGTTTTATGTATGTTGCCGGACAGGATGCCCCAGACGGATTCTCGATTCCAGCCGGATCTACAATTATCTTGAATCAAACGGATGGACGCCCGCCGGTGCGATCAGCTCGGTCGATCTGTTTGTTGTCTACACCTGCGGGGGATTCCAGAGCGCCGAGAACAACAGTATCAACCGGATACGGCAGATACTGACGCTGAAAAAAAAGACGGCGAAAGTCATCGTGACCGGCTGTCTCCTGAAAATCCATCCAGCCGCAATACCGGAACCGGGAGACGTCATCTTTGTAGATCCGCATCACCTGGAAGGTCTGGACGACATCGTCCAGCCAACCGTACCCTTTGCGGACATCGGAGAACCCAACACCCACAGCCCTGTCCACGACATTCAGGGCAGCATCCATACCCTGGGGCACACCATCAGAACCGTCGCGTCCCTCCGGAACGGTTTGCATGAGATAAGATCGCATATAAGATTCAGACGCAGGCAGGGTAAAACCCCTTATACCCCCTTTTCCGGAGACACCTACTGCCTCAACATTGCCTCGGGATGTCTGAGCAACTGCGCCTACTGTGCCATCAAGCTGGCATCGGAGCCATTCAGGAGCCAACCCGTCGAGGATGTTCTGAAACAGCTGACGACGGGGCTGGCCATGGGCTGCAGACGCTTTGCCCTGCTCAGCCACGACATCGGCTGCTATGGTTTCGATCTGGGTTGCGACTTGTGCGACCTGCTGGAGGCACTGTTTGGAAACGCCGAAAATTTTTCCCTGATTTTAAGCGATCTGAACCCCAGATGGCTGGGACGGTATTTTGACCGGTTCATGACCACCATAGACCGTCACCAGGCCCGGCTCGAAGACCTCCGCATTCCGGTACAGTCGGGATCTGACCGAATCCTTTCACAGATGAAACGCGGGTATGACATTGAATCCGTGAAACGGTTTTTTTCAGAAATCACCGCCCGCTTCCCCCGGCTGGATCTCCACACGCACTTCATCATCGGATTTCCCGGAGAGACCGAAGACGACTTTCTTCAGACCGTCAAATTCATCGAAACCTACCGCCCTGCAAAGGTTTCCGTCTATGCTTACGAAGACCGGCCCGGAACGAAGGCGAGCCTGATCCCCGACAAAATCCCTGGGGACGTCATACGAAAACGGGCAGAAACACTTCTGGGGCTCAAAGACCGGCTGGCAGAACGTGGAACATCCCTGGTAATGGGGGTCGACCCCGCGGATAAAAAATAACATCATGGCGATTGCCCTGACCGCCGTCGTCATCCTCATTCCACTTTACCCCCGCCTGTGATATGGTGTGTGGTTTACGACACCCCAAACGTATGGAGCAAGATGTTCACATATCAGGAAACAAGCCGTTATATTGCCCAGGCCCCCGGCGGCCTCGAAGCCCTTGCGGCCCGGGAAATCGAACAACTCGGCGCCACGGCGGTGCAGCCGGGATACCGGGCCGTACGCTTCAACGCCGCGCCCGGAGTTCTTTACCGCGTCAACTATTGCGCCAAACTCGTCACCCGGGTACTGGCCCCCCTGGCCACCTTCACCTGCAAGGACCGCTATGCCCTTTACGGCGCGGCCCGGGAAATCGACTGGACCAAGCTGTTTTCGGTCCACAACACCTTCGGCATCTTTGCCAACGTGTCGGGCAACGACGAAATCCGGCATTCGAACTTCGCCGCCCTTTGCCTGAAGGATGCCATCGTCGACCAATTCCGTGCCGTTCGGGACCAACGCCCGGATGTCGACAAATTGGCGCCGGACATCTGGTTCAACCTGCACATCGAAAAAGACAAGGGGACCGTCAGCCTCGACACCTCTGGAGGAAGCCTGCACAAACGCGGCTACCGCAAGGAAACCGTAGCGGCGCCCATGCAGGAAACCCTTGCGGCGGCCATGGTGGCCCTGTCGGAATGGGACGGTGAAAAGCCCCTCTATGACCCCATGTGCGGCTCCGGCACCTTGCTGTGCGAAGCGCTCATGCACCATTGCCGGATTCCATCGGGCCATTTCCGAAAGGATTTCGGCTTCCGTTTCCTGCCTGACTTCGATCCGACGCTGTGGCTCCAGGTGAAAAAGGAGGCCGATGCCGGCATCCGCCGCCTGCCCCGGGGCCTGATCGGCGGCAGTGATCTGGACCCGTCGGCGATCCGGGCCGCCCGCACCAATTGCGGCCTGCTTCCGGAAGGCGGCAAGATCAGGCTGTCCGATCAGGACATGATGGACATCACCCGCCTGGAAAACCGTGTTATCCTGTGCAATCCGCCCTACGGCGTCCGACTGGCCGCCGATGGCCTCCCAGGGCTTTATAAAAATCTCGGGGATTTTTTGAAACAGCGCTGCACCGGCTCGGATGCCTATATCTTTTTCGGAAACCCGGAAATGCTCAAGCACATCGGCCTGAAGCCCGCCTGGAAAAAACCCCTCAAAAACGCCGGCCTGGACGGCAGACTCGCAAAATATGCCCTCTATTGATGCGACACAACATGGCGGCCGCCGTCGCGTTCGAAAAGTCGGCAGGAGCATCTCCCCATGGCATTGATCGGCGCCCGGGATCTGTCCATCAGTTTCGGCCACCCACCGCTTCTCGACGGTGTCACGTTCCAGGTCGCGCCCGGTGAGCGGGTCTGCCTGGTGGGACGAAACGGCAGCGGAAAATCGACGTTGCTCAAACTGCTTGCCGGCAACATCCTGCCCGATGGGGGGGAAGTGTGGCGCCAGCAAGGAATCACCACCGCCGTCCTCGACCAGGAAGTGCCGGCGTCCGAAAACGGCACCGTTTTCGACGTGGTGGCCGGCGGCATGGGGAAACACCTGCAATCCCAGCAGGTGGAGGCCACCCTTTCCCTGGCGAAACTGGACGCGGACACCCCCTTTGCGGAACTTTCTTCGGGAATGAAACGCCGGGTGCTGTTTGCCCGGGCGGTTGTCGCTTCCCCGGACGTGCTTCTCCTGGACGAACCCACCAACCACCTGGACATTGCATCCATCACGTGGCTTGAGTCGTTTCTTTTGCGTCAGGTCAAAACCCTGCTGTTTGTCACCCACGACCGGGCCTTTTTAAGACGCATCGCCACCCGCATCGTCGAACTCGACCGGGGACGCGTCTTTTCCTACGATTGCGATTACGATACGTATCTGACACGCCGGGCCGCCCAACTGGACGCCGAAGCAGCCCAGAACCGCCGATTCGACAAGAAACTCTCCCAGGAAGAAGTATGGATCCGCCAGGGCATCAAGGCCCGGCGCACCCGGAACGAAGGCCGGGTGCGCGCCCTTGAAAAACTGCGGGAAGCCGGCCGGGCCAGAAGAAAACAAACGGGCAACGTCAAACTTGCATTCCACGAGGCCGAGCGCTCCGGAAAACTTGTCATCGAGGCGGATTCGATTTGTGTCGCTTACGAAAACACGCCCCTGATCCATGACTTTTCGACACTGATCATGCGGGGAGACAAGGTCGGCATCATGGGCCCCAACGGGGTGGGCAAAACCACACTGCTCGATGTCCTTCTGAAAAACCGTGCCCCGGACGCAGGCCAAATCCGCCACGGCACCAAACTCCAGGTGGCCTATTTCGACCAGCTCCGGGCGCAACTCGATGAAGAAAAAACGGTGAAAGACAACATCGCCGATGGAAATGATTTTCTCGACCTGGGGGGAAGCCGCCGGCACATCATCGGTTATCTGGGCGATTTTCTCTTTCCACCGGACCGGTGCCGCACCCCCGTAAAGGTGCTTTCCGGCGGGGAACGCAACCGTTTGCTGCTGGCCAAGCTCTTTACCCGCCCGGCCAACGTGATCGTCATGGACGAGCCCACCAACGATCTCGACACCGAGACCCTGGAGCTTCTGGAAGAACGGCTGTTTGAATTCTCCGGCACCTTACTGTTGGTCAGCCATGACCGCAGTTTTTTAAACAACGTGGTCACCAGCACCATCGTTTTCGAAGGCAACGGTGTTCTGACGGAGTACGCCGGCGGCTACGATGATTGGTGCACCCAGCGCTCCCAGAGCGAAGAGGTCTGCGCCGGCAAGGAAAAGCAGAAAGACGCGCCGCCGCCCAGGCAGAAAAAACAGCAGAAACTCGGCTACATGGAACAGCGGGAACTCGACGCTTTGCCGAAACAAATCGAAACCCTGGAGGCCGAGCAGCAGGCGCTACACGACAAAATCGCTGCCCCCGCCTTCTACCGGCAGGACCACGACACCATCACCCGGGTCACAAACCGCCTCGCCGAAGTGGAACAGGCCGTCGAAGCGGCCTATAACCGCTGGGATTTACTGGAAGACAAACTGGCGTCTTTCAGATAGCCCCTCTTTATCAACCGTCATGCAAAAATAATCCGGAGACGAATGCATCAGCTGTTCAGTTCCGTTGCAAGTCTCGAAGCGACTTCATTTGCCACCTTCCGAATCGCGGTCTTAAGAGGGGTCCCATTGTCGACAACCCACTTCTCAACTGCGGCAGCGGGCGTTGGACAATATGTGGAGAGGCACTCCATACAATCGGTTTTTCCTTTGTACAGAAAGTTTCGGAACGTAACGTTTCCATTGGCGGGCTTCTCCATAATATAAGATTTGCTATTGACATTCACGGATGCAAATTCAGAGGAAAAGAAGCAATCAATATCCAACACCAATACTGCCTTTTCAGGTTCGTTTTCCAACATACCTCGCAATTTTCTTTCCGGAAAACCAAACGCGATTTCGATCTTTTTGATATCCAACCATTTTACATGAGCCAGTTCCGAAATGAGTTCTTCTTTAAAACAGCTGGCGAGGTCAAAACCTGACAAGACATCTCTAACCGGCGCCATGTTGTTTTCCGCCTTGTTCGTTTTATAGCTATTGACGCCTGCATCGATCAGCGCAGGAATCAGACCTCCCCCCGTGGCCATGCTGATGTTTGATTCTTTGATTTTGGCATAAAGATGCTCCTGCTGAAGAAAAACATATGCATCCACCGACTCTATTTTTCGTTTCACTTCAGGAGATAATGTGAGGTGTGTCGGGCCAGTGCAACCGGAAAGCACAGACAGGGTAAGCAGCGAAAAAGACAGAACAAAAATACGATTCAACTTGAGAGCCATGACATCCTCCATGTGAGCAGTGGGAAATCCCATTTCAACATTCATCAATAAAGGCATCTTATTTTAATAAATTCACATAGTGAAAAAATAGCGATTCGTCCATCCAAAACAAGAAACCTTCATGATAGACGGCTTTTTTTCTCGCTTGTCAGGGTACCTTCCCTGTTGGCACCCAAAAACGTCCCAAGCCCGAATTCATAAGTATCGCTCGTCTATATCCTGGTCTATCCATGCTCTTTTTGTGTAAAATTTCCGCGTCAAGTATGCTAAGGAATTGGTTAACGTTATAGGAGAAGCGGGACACATAAGGGGCAAACCGGCATATCCAATCATTCGATTGATTACTATCTTGAGACTTCAAATAAAAGGGGTTCGATGGACATACGCCGTCTTATGATACACGGTTTTCTGACCGCACCCTACTGGTTCCGAAAGATCACGGGCACCGGCGCTTTCAGGGAAGGGGCCTACACCTACGTCGATCCGTCCCCGGTATCTTCCGGCAATCCCCTGAAACAATGTCTTTGGCGGCATTACGTGCGCCAGTTCCACGAATCGTCCTGCTCCGTTGCGTCGGTGGCCATGGCCGTGAACGCCGTTGCGACAATGATCCGGGGAGATGCGCATCTCCCCCTCACCCAGATGGACCTGCTCGACAACGTGTCCACCGGCAACTGGAAAAAACGCATGAGCGAAGACGGGGACGACGGCAAGCGGGGGCTTCCGATATTGCTTCTGGGGGAGGTGGTGAAAGGCAGCTTCGATGCCTTCAATATCCCCTACGTCGCCATCGAAACCGTACCGATCCCGGCAAACCCGGCGCTTCGGGAAGCCGCAGCGGCGGCACTGAAAGAACGCCTCCGGTCCTTTGAAACCGAAGGGGACGGCATCCTGATCGCCCATTTTGACCAGGGCGTCGTGGTGCCAGGCCTTAACATTCCCCACATCTCCCCCGTGGGCGGCTTCGATATGGAAACCAGCCAAGTGACCATCCTGGACGTGGACCGGCATCAGCCCGGCCCGTACCGGGTTTCCTTCCAGCGGTTTTTCAGGGGCATGGCAGGCCCCTACCACCACATCTTCCGACTGTTGGGATTTTCCGGTGGCGGATACGTTCATGTCCGGCTCTGACCCTCCCGGCGTTGCAAAACAGCGAAAACTGTTTTATGAACAATGCCATGCGTTTTCACAATCGGCTGCTGCCCGAAAATGAATCACTCCCCGATCACAAAAGGAGGCGTTATGAGACGAGTGGGTCCTGCTGTTTTCGCATTACTGCTTTTTTTCCTGGTGATACCGCATGCCGTGGCAAAGGAAAAGCCGCGTCTCGGCGTCCTTCGCTTCACCAATGACACGTCCGCCGGCTGGTGGTCCAGTTCCGTCGGCCGTGATCTTCAGGACATGCTGATTGCGGAGCTGGCGGCCATGAAGAGCTTCCGCGTGCTGGAACGCAAAGAACTGGATGCCGTGGTGGGCGAACAGGATCTCGGTCGCACCGGCCGCATCAACAAGGAAACCCGTTCAAAGCTCGGTAATATCACAGGCGCGCAATATCTAGTGGCCGGTACGGTTTCGGCATTTGAAAACCGGACGAGCGATACCGGCGGCGGCTTCTCCTTCAAGGGGGTTTCCATCGGCGGAAAAAAATCAGACGCCTATATGGCCGTGGACTTAAAGGTCATCGACGTGGAGACGGGGGAAATCGCCGATATCCGCACCGTCGAGGCGACATCCAAAAGCGGCGGCATGAGCCTCGGTCTGCACAAATGGGGAGTTGGCGGCAGCCTGGCCAAGGAGAAAAAAACACCGACCGGGAAAGCCATCCGCGCCTGCATCATGGAAATCGCCGAATACCTGGACTGCTCCTTGAATTACGGCCCGAATGCCTCCTGCATGGATGACTACAACGCCAAGGAATCGAGCCGACGGGAAAAGACAAGGGACGCCATCAGCCTGGAATAACGGTCGCGCGCATGTCGTTTTGCTGACGGCCCCCAAAAAACGCCCGGCACCCTCCGGGCGTTTTCAATTCGGCGCACAGCATCTCAATATCCGCCATTCCTTGCAAACCGAGAGGGACCGCATGCAAACAGGCGCCCTGACCAAAGGCCCTCTTCCACCACTCATCTGGAAGCTGGCCGCTCCCATGAGCATCGGGTACTTCTTTCACACCATGTTCAACATCACCGACACATGGTTCGCCGGGCGCATTTCCACCGAGGCCATGGCGGCCCTGTCCCTGTCGTTTCCCGTCTTTTTCATTATCCTGGCCGTCGGTTACGGCCTTGGAACCGGCACAACCGCCCTGGTGGGCGGCGCCCTCGGCAAAGGGGACGCCCGCGCCGCCAGTGATTTCGCCGGCCAGGCCTTGGCCTTCAGCATCCTGGTATCCGTGTTTCTGACGCTCGCCGGCCTCTGGTCGGCCCCCGGATTGTTTCGGTTCCTGGGCGCATCCCGGGATTATCTGGGCACCAGCCTGGCATATATGAACGTCATTTTTTACGCTTCGGTTCTCTTTTTACTGGCCTTTGTGTTCAATGGCATACTGTTCGCTCTGGGAGACACCCGGCCCAACCGAAATTTCCTGGTGGTGGCCTTTTTCGTCAATCTGCTGCTGGATCCCTGGTTTATTTACGGCGGCTTCGGGCTGCCGCCACTTGGAATCGCCGGCATCGGCATTGCCACACTGCTGTGCGAAGCCGGCGGCGTGCTGTACCTCGGCGTCCGGACTTTCCGCTCGGGGGTTCTTGTCTGTCCCCGGCTGCGGTGCTTCCTGCCCAACAAGCGGGTCATCGTCCAGGTAATGCACCAGGGACTACCCGCGGCCTTCAGCATGTTCACGGTGGGCGGGGGCATCTTCGTCATTACCTACTTCGTCGGCAAATTCGGCCAGGAAGCGGTGGCGGCCTACGGCATCGCCGTTCGGGTGGAGCACCTGGCGGTATTGCCCGCCATGGGCCTCAACACCGCCACGCTGGCCCTGGTGGCCCAAAACAGCGGTGCGGGATTGGGGGACCGGGTCCGAGAATCACTGCGGCTGGCAGTCGCTTACGGCGGCAAAATGATGCTGCCGGTAGGCGCGGGGGTGTTCCTGGCGGCGGAACCGCTCATCGGCCTGTTCACAGCGGACCCCCGGGTCGTTTCCGCCGGTGCCGGCTATCTCAGGGTGGATGCCCTCGTCTTCTGGGCGTACGTGATTCTCTACGTGAATGTCTCGGCCCTCCAAGGGATGAAACGACCGATGTTTGCGGTATGGATCGGTGTCCTGCGCCAGTTTGTTTTCCCGGTGGCGGTCTTCTGGCTGCTCACCGGTTTCTTCGACTGCGGACTGATGGGCATCTGGATGGGAATTCTCGGCATCACCTGGACCGCCGCCCTGTATGCGCTTTATTATGCGAAACGCACCGTCGCAAAGGCGTTTCCCGTCCCCCCCCATTGACATGATGGCAGCACATCGCTCGGCCCTGCCCCCGGTCAATCCGGCCACGGCGTTCCCGGATGATAGGTCAACTCGCACTGCAGGTAATAAGGCGCATCGTAGCCCCAGTCATCGTCCGGCTCGGGATTCTCTTCCAGCGGATCACCGCCCGGCAGGCGCTGGTAGTTGAAGTCCCCGATGCCCAGATAGAACAAGGCATCCGCTCCCCATTGGCTGCCGATCCAGAAGCTCTGGTCCCCGGTGGGAACGGTGCTGTCGATGCCGGCAACCACCCCGGGCGTATCGTCCCCGGCGCAGGCCTTGTACCCGTCGGGGGATGTGGGGTCATCCATGATCACCTGGTTCCGGTTCCGGTCCCGGTAGAGTTTCCATACATATTCCACCACCGAACCGGGGTCAGGCACCACCAGCCGAATCCTCACATCATAATACCAGTCGGCATCCTCCCCGCCTGGAAGCAATTGTCCCAGATCGACCTGGAAAAGATCCCGATCCCCCTGATAGTCCACATAGCCGGCAATCCACGGGAACCCGATTGTGGTGGTGCCGTCTGGATTTTCGTCCACCGTGACACCCTCGGGCAGGGTGTCGGCCCGGAAATCGAGCCAATCCGTGTTGGCAAGAAATACCGGCTGATTGCCCGAAAAGATCTCTATCTCCACCGGCACATATGTCCCCTGGGCCTGGAGCTGCTCGTCGGCCTCGTTGTAATAACGAAGCACGTCGGACGGTCCCATGGCCGGAATATCGGGAACGGTGCCCGGCACCGACACGTAGGTGGCGGTGAGTGTGTAGGGAACATCGGTTCCCTCGTCGTTCTGTGCGTCACAGACCTTGATATGGTAGTCCGCCGTTCCTAGTAAATCAGCGGGCACCCAAATGGCCGTCTTCAAATGCGCGGCGTCGGCCGCCCCGGACAGATCCGAAACCCGCTGGACCATTTCCGCACCCCGCCAGACAGACACCTGGTAGTCGATGATGGAGGCTTCGCCGATCAGGTCCACCGACAAAATCCCCGGTGCGGCGGTGTCGACGTTCAAGCGGAACCAATCGGTATCGGCACGATACCCGACAGCGTCTTCCACGGGCACACCGCTTGCCAAAACCACGGCGCCGTTTTCGGTATTGTTCATGTCATCTTCCAGATCCGCGACGTCCAGGTCAATCCGGTACCCTGCCCCCGCGGCGAGTTTTCCGGGCGTGATGGTGGTGACGGAAAGATAATGCACGCCGCCGGTGGTACGGAACCGGTTCTCGTAAAATGGGTCCGCGCCGGAAAAATCGTGGGAGGTGATCTTCTCCATGGCCCCATCATAAACATCGGCCCGCAAGGTAGCGGCCGCGCCCCCTCCCGCCGCCCCCGCAATGGTAATCCGCACCGCCTGCGCATCGACCGTTCCAGGATCTACGAAAAACCGGTACCAATCAACATCCGCCGCGTACCCATCCGAAGCGCTCGACGCGCCGTAGGACACCGCGCCCTCTGCGGTCATGACACCGCCGGCTTCGACGGGACTGCCGGCGGTCGCCGCCGTGTCGTCCGCCATGGCTTCCGGGGCGTCCACGGCCGACACCAACACCGTATAAACGGCAGCGGCGTCCATGTGCATGTTGTCACTGTCACTGACAGCCACGTAATAGGGCCCATCCACCGGGTCGAGATACGCCAGCAAGGTATCGTCCGGCGCACGCACCGCCTGAAGCCTGTCTCCGGAACGGTTGTAGAGAATCATGGACAACTGTACCGCAGAGGTCATATAAGCATCGGTGAGGTGATCCACGGTGACCTGGAAGACACCGGCGGTGGCGGGCGAAAACGTGAAGCAATCGATCTCTCCCACCGAGGCGATGGCATCGTAGAGCAAATCGTTTCCGTCGACGGAAAGCCGCCGGGCGGAAGAAAAGTCATGATTCTCTTCACTCGCCCCGTTGAAACCGCAGGTGAGCCGATAGGCGACGTTCGGTGCGGCATCATCATCCATCAGGTCCCGGACTTCGATATACAGGTCCTTGGGCCGGTCGATGTAGATGTCCATGGCAAGATTCGCCGCCGGCGTGGCGGCCACCGGTTTGTGCTTTCCAAAAAGCCGCACCCGGGTTCCGTCCGCGTTCTGCTCGTACACCGTGACCATCAGATCGACGCCGGAGCCGCTGGCCGATTCACTGCACCGTATGTTCAAAAATCGGTTGGTTTCCGCAACCCGCAGATGGTAGGTATCCACATCCCCCTCGGCTTCGATGGTGGCGCTTTCGGTGACGCCCACCTGCATCTCGGTGACGGCGGGCGCACCCCCGCCACCGCCGGAGCTTCCGGAGCATGCACAGAGAAGAAAAAGAAACAGTATGGCCATGATCGTTCGTTTTGTATCCATTTTTTTCACCTATACCGACCGCGCCGGAGGTTTGAAGGTTCAGAACTTGCCGCTAACCCATTACCTGCCGTAATCAGTCTATCAGTTCAAAATCATACGGCATCAATTCCACCGACCGTGTAAACGAATTCGCATTGACGACCACCTCCGCCATCCGGAACACCGGCGGCGCCTCAGGCCGGTCCTGGGGGACCTGGGCCACGTACAGCCGGATGAAGTTATCCCCCGGAAAAAGTCCGTAACGCCCCGGCGCTGCCTCCCCATCGGTGTCAAGGATGCTGATGTTGGAGATGACAAAACGATATTTCCGAACCCCCTGGGGCACGTCCGGTTCGGCAATGGGATCCGGGTGCCCCAGATCGGTGATGTTGTATTGATACCCATACCGCTCCCGGACAAGGGGATCATTGGCCAGGACATTGGTGTGCCGCTGCACCTCGAACCAGTCGAGATCCCCGTCGAAATCGGCGTCGTTGACGTAGACCGCCTCAAAGGGGTTGGTCCCCATGGCGAATTCGATACCGTCGGGTATGCCGTCCCGGTCGAAATCAGCCACGAATCGATAGGTGCCCTTGATGGATTCCTCACAATCGGTGAGCCCGTCACTGTCCTGATCCGGCCAGTAGCCACCGGGGACCGGCGTGCACCCGCTGTCGCTTACCAGGGGATCTGGCCAGAGGTCGGCCCCGTCTTGCATCGACTGCACTTGGATTTCGAATCCATCCCCAAGGCCGTCCCCGTCCGTATCGTAGCGCATGGGGTCGGTGTTATGATCGCGCGTTTCCTCCGCATCGGTCAGACCGTCGGCGTCGGAGTCCGCATAAAGCATCTCCACCCCGGGCACCACGTTGTAATTGCAGGCCACGATATACTTGATCACATACTCGGTGGTCAGGCGCATATCGACGATGTTGATGAAATCGATGGCCCCGGCCGCGGCGAAGTCCCGAAAAGAGCCGTTGCCACGGGTGGCCATGCCGAACAGTGTGTTCCCGGCAAACTGCCACTCATCCAAGTAGTCGTCCACGATCCCATCGGTGTCGCCGGGATCGTCGGTTCGGAACAGTGAGGATAGAAAGAAGGTATGGAAGTTGAACTGTCCCACCTGCCGCGCCTCGGTCATCTCGGTCAGGTCTTCCACCTGCTGCCAGATGTCGACGTTCAGCTGGGTGCCGGCATCGGTGTTGGGCATGCCGTCGGAAAAGAAGCAGACAATGTATTTTGTGCGGGCCAGATCGCTCTCCCCCGCCTCCTCGTAGGAAACGTTGGTAATATCGTTTTCGATGATATTTCGAACGCCGTCCACGGCCCCGATGTAATCGGTGTAGGATTCGTTCCGGACGTTGTTGAGGACCCGGTCGAGCTCTTCCCCGCTGCGGGTGAATCCCGGCTGACCGTAGCCGTTGCGGGTCTGATCGATAATGGATCCGGCCCAAAGCACCAGGGAGAAGGAAACGCTCGGATAGTCCTCGGTGTTGTACCGGTCCAGAAACCGCTGGATGGCGGCGATTCGCCGGCCGTAGGGTTCGTCCGGCGGGTTGGGCGGATCCGAAACGATCATGCTCAGCGAACAGTCGATTGCGAACAGCACCTTTACCGGAAACTGAATCGCCTCCGGATTTTCCGTGTAAAATTCTCCGGAAAGCGTCGCCGCCTGCCTGGCACTGACCCGTTCCAGGGGCGCCCCGTTATTACAGGCGCAGAGAAGAAAAAGGCCCGCAACGGTCAGCAGCCGGTATATACGTCGTCTGTCAGCCATCACACACGTCTCCTATGCCGTCTCCGTCTGTGTCCGCCTGGTCGGTGTTCGCATCATAGGGGCAATTGTCGCAGGGGTCTCCCACACCGTCCCCATCGGCATCGCCGTTTACAGTGCTCTGAAGGTTGGGGCAAAGATCGGTGCCGTCCCACTCGGGCAGCCCGTCGTTGTCGTAGTCCTCGTCGCAGGCGTCCCCGTGCGTGTCCCCGTCGATATAGCCGTCGCTGTTTTCCTGTCCGGGATTTACGGCGGTCATGCAGTTGTCGAGAAGGTCGGGAATGCCGTCATTGTCGTCATCGGGGTCACAAGCGTTCCCGATACCGTCCCCGTCGAAATCATCTTCCCGGGGATAGGCGATCTGGTTGGGGTTGGGTATCCGGGGGCAGGTGTCGGACAGGTTGTCGACCCCGTCCCCGTCCAGATCCGCATCGCATGCGTCGCCGAGCCCGTCGCCGTCACTGTCGATATTGTTTTCCGTGGCAATGTCGGGACAGTAATCGCACCTGTCGCCGAAGGCATCACCGTCCCGGTTCTCACTGGGATCGTTGGGGGTGAACATGCAGTTGTCGATTTCGTCGTTGTACCCGTCCGCGTCGATGTCCTCCTGAACCGAAAAGGTCGGCCCCCAGGTGTAGGAGACGATCAACGGGCCGCCGCCGCCACCGCCGCCGCCGACCCCACCCGAAGGCGGCGCACCGCACTGGTTGTCCGGACATTCGTCGAACAGCTGGTTCCAATCCGGCGGCGCCCCGTTCACATTCAGCAGACCGCCGGAACAAAGCAGCCCTCCCAGTAGCAGCGTCATCAGTTTTTTCTTCATCCCACACCTCGTTTTCCGGTCATGCGGGCCGCACCAAAAGCCCGCGCCGCTCAAAAAGTTTCTTCCTGACGAAACACCAGAATCCGGTGATTCAGATCCGAATACGTACAAATGGCGGCCCGGCCGGACGCGTCGAACCAAAGAGAGTTGAACCGTCCGCAGCTTTCGTATTCGTCCACCGTTTCCCGAACCCAGCGGAGGCCGTCGCGCCGAGCGAATTTCAAAAACAGATGGGGCCTTTGGGAATGGGACCGCTCATCGTAATAGGCCACGGCGGGCATGCCCTCGGGATCGATGGCGATGCTGCAATACGCGCCGCACCAGGTCGTTTCATCCACGATTTCGGTCCGCCAGTCCCCCGTTTCTCGGTTCGTGGCATACATCAGCCGGTGGGCGTTGTCCGGGGCCGGCGCCGGGGCCCGGAGGGCGTAGACGACGGACAGGGAGCCGTCATCGGCAACGGTTGCATCGATGCCGCCCACCTTCCAGCCGTCATTCAGGCGGGTGATCACTTCCCGCCGCCAGGTGCCGTCTTCTCCCCGGAAGGCCGCCTTTAGGGCGAAGCTGCCGGCGTAGGATTCGGGATGCTCTGCGTAGACAATCACCGGCCGCTCTTCCGCATCGAGGGCCAGGGTGCAATGATAGCCCACCGAGTTGTGGACGCCGTATGTGCTGAAGGTATTGCCGTCCACAGCCTCTTCGACGGCGCCGTATTCCGGATAGGAGAGCACCTGCGCCAACTCCTCCCGGGTCCGGTGAACGTAGAAGAGATCCGGATAGCGGTAATTGGCCGCGTCCATCCCCTCGGTGAAGAACTGGTAGGCAATGTGAACATCTCCGGCCGCCCCCACCTGCACCGACATATTGCTGGTGGCATGGCCGTCGAAGTAAACCGGGTTGCGGGCGACATATCCGACGGCGGCGACGTATTCGGTAAGGGAACCGTCGCCGAAATTCACCATGATGTCCGCCTCGATCTGGACAATCTCCGGCACGACCTCTTCCACCGGGTAGACGAAAATCGGCGTTGCGTCTTCCCCCATGGCCATGGAAAATTGAGCGCATCGGTCAAACCCGGCCGCCCCCGACGGCGCCGGGCTGTTATCCACGACGGTGCGAGAGCGCAGCCCCAGGCGGGGATGCCAGATAAGGTGATGGAGCTGATGGTAGGCGGTCCCGCCGGGGGGGCTTACAGCATTGTAGCAGGCAATGTGAATATTCTCCCCCCCGCCGGGAACCGCCGTAACGTAAGGCAGCGATGTGCCCACCGCGTCCACATCGGCCACCTCGTATTTCTCCCACCGGTTCGGCTGCCGGTTCAGCGTTTCAGCATCGTTGCCGATACCGCCGCCGTCGCTGCAGCCGGCCCCGAAGACAAAAAATGCCAGGAGCAGGGCCATCCGAATGATATAATCACCGCACAAGCGCATTCGCATTGAGAAGTTCTCCTGCCCGGGGATCAATTGCCCGCTGATTGGAAAGGCCCACGGCGGCTTCGCCCGGCGCAATGCCGAGCCCCGCGGCTTTTTCCGTATGACCGTAATGGTTGTAAAGCCCCGCCAGATTCACCCTGGCCGAACGGTTTCGTTTATCGAGTGAAAGCGCCTCCCTGAACGCGCTCCGGGCCAACTGGTCCTGGCCCCGGTGTAGCCGGCAGACGCCGATCAGGTTGAACAGGGCAGCCCGGCGCTTGTCATCACCACCGCCGACGTCTGACAGAAGGTTCTGGGCGATCAGCATGGCCTGGGTATAATCCCCCCGGGACAGATAGGTTTCGGCAAGGGTCATCCGGGGGTCAACGGCGTCGGGACTTGCAAGCAGCGCCTGATATAGGTCCATACATGCCTGATCCTCAAAGCATTGGCGGCCCATTTCCCGGGATGCGCCGCCGGGGGAGAACGGGGAAACCGCCGTTTCACTGCCGGAAGGCGCGCCCGCCGGAAGAAAATATCCGGCCAGGGCCGGCTCGCAGATCTCCGCCTTTGTCGCGATGGCCGCGGCGTTCTGGATATAGGCGTCCGCCTTTTCCCGATAGGTTGCGGCCTTCTGGGCCAAAATGGCCTGGTATTCCTGCCGCTGCTGGGGGCTCAGGGACTGGGGAACCGGCGAATTCAAAAGAAAACGCGCAAACTCCCGGTTGAGTTCACCGGCCCGGAAACATGATTTCAGCGCCCAGCCGGGGGACTTGAAGCCGATCACCTCCTGATAGCCGTCTTCAAGCGTCTTGAGCAGTTCATTTTTCCGGGCGAAAACCTTATTGTCGATATCGCCCTTGAACTGAAGTGCATAGAACGGGCCGCTCCTACCGCGAAGCTCGCCGTATACCATTTCCCCCATGGCTTCCCGGAGAGTGACGTCTTCGTAATACGGCTTCCG
The DNA here is from genome assembly GCA_963678885.2 of Desulfobacterales bacterium. Taxonomy (GTDB): domain Bacteria; phylum Desulfobacterota; class Desulfobacteria; order Desulfobacterales; family JAFDDL01. Next base: position 358,252 of record CAXXFG010000001.1, read on the forward strand.
GCCGAACGCCTGCTTTGCCATTTTCGAATACTTCCGGGACAGGGACCGCTGGCCTGTGGCCAGGTAATGGGTCGACATCCGGGCATAGGCCCGGGCCTTGTCCGCACCGTTTAAGCGGGTCAGGTATTTGCCGAGCAGGGCCGCAGACTCCCCGGGATTGCCGAGCTGCTCGGCGTTGTCGGCCATGGTGAACACCATTTCCGAAAGCAGGGCTTCCGAAACGGGTCCCATGGCCAGTCTTTTCCGATAGGCGTTGTTTGCCGCGGCATACCGCCCCAATGCCTGATGGATCTGACCGGCCTGGTACATGAAGTCCAGGGCGTTTTCGCTCTTGGGATACCGCCCGGCATATTGTTCCATCAGCGGGCCGAGCAAGCGGAGCTGGCCGATTTTCAGGGCCGTGTCGACAAGGAGGCCTAACGTCGCCTCGGCCTGATCGCTGCCGGCAAAACGGTCGACAAAGCGCTGACCGGCGTCGAACAGCGTGGCCAGGTCCTGCTTCTCCCGGGCGGTAATGACCAGGGCATTCAATGCCTGTTCTCCCATGGCCGTGTTTTCATCCGAAGACATTTCGGAAAGGGCCGCCTTGCCGCTTTCCCAGTCGTTCATGGCGGTCATGGTCATGGCGGAAACCATTTTCATCTCCGCCCCCTGGACAATCTGGCCGATTTCGTTCCGGAGGTCCGCAGACAGATGCCGGTTGTCGGTAAGCATCGCCTTGCCGTATCGGATGAGCCCCTCCCGGTCGCCAAGCAGGTGATAGGCGTCCAAAGTAAGGTGAACGGCGGCGGTTGCAGCCTGGTGCTGCGGATAGGCATCGACAAACCCGGCAAACTCATTGATGGCGTCCGCGTAGTCACCCACATCGTAGGCCACCCATGCGACGTTAAACGCGACATCCGGGGTGCGGGAAGCGTCGGGGTTTTCATCTACGAACAGCTGCCCCGCACTTCTCAGACCGGCCCGGGCAAAGGCACGCTCGTAGAAATTGAGGCTGTCCTTCTCTTTGAGGGCGTTATAATAGGCAATCACGGCGCTGTAGAGGGACTCCCGGCGGCTTTTCCGGTTGATGGTGATCTCCGGGGTGAGCTTCTCGTACTGCCGGCCCGCTTCCAGATACCGCCTGGCGGAGAAAAGGGCCTCGGCATAATTGGCCCGCATATCTTCGGCTGCCGGGACGTCGTCGAAAAAGTCGAGATAACGGCTGTAGGCGTCCGCAGCCATCTCGAAATCCGCAGCAGAGTCCGTCTGGCGCGCCCGAGCATGCAGATGGGTGACGGCTTCCCGGGCGTAGAGTTCGAAATTCTTGAGATTCGTCTCTTTTTCCTCCGGGTCGACATGAACCGAATACTTCTGTTTTTCGAGCGCCTTTACAACCAGGGCCACATCCTTTTCAGCGGTATCGTAGGTACCCAGGGCCTGAACACATTCGAAAATCCGATGGGTGTAGTCCAGAAGCTTTTCGGGGTCCTGCCGAAGATCGGAAAGCACCCGGTAGACACCTGCTGCATTTCGCCATTTCTTTTTGACGTAGAACCGCGAGGCAAGCTTTTCAAGCACCAGGGCATAGACCGGCCGGGACCATGCATGACGCTGGAAATAGGCCAGCGCCTCTTCGAAATCAGCCTTCTTGTAAACTTCGGGGTAGCAATAGGCCATGTCCACGATGGATTCGAGCCGTACGTCCACCCGCCGGTAGGTATCGATGTCCACCGGCCGTCCGGCATCACCGCTGATGGCCGCCTCGAAAAGCACCAGTGCGCCTGCAAAATCCTCCTCGTTGATCCGGCACCAGGCGAGTTTGTACCGGGCGATGGCCGATGCAGGGCTGTCGGGGTAATCGAGCACCTTTGTGTATTCGGCGATGGCCGCATCGAGGTTTTGCTTCTGGTTGAACTGGTAGTCCCCGATCAGCAGCCGCGCCTCGGGGACGTAGCCGCTGTCCGGATAACGGGAGATAAGCATCTTGTACTGGGCCAGCATGCCATCAAGGTCCCCCAGTTCCCGGTATTCATGTGCGAGGAAGAACCTGACCTTGTCGCAGCCTTCGAAATCCGGGTGATGGGAGAGAATCTGCTGGTATATCTCGATGGCCTCCTGCTTGAGCATGTTTGCCTCGAAATGGTCAAGCTCGCTTTCCTCCCCGTCATGGGACCCTCTTCGAAGAAAATAGGCCAACCGCGATTTTTCTATATAAAGCTCCGCCAGCCGAAGCAGCAGGGTCGGCTGGTAAGGGCGGTTCACCGATCGGGCGATGAGCACCCGGGTGTTTTCGATGGCAAGATCGCATTTTTCCAGATCCGTCTTTATCCGGACGAGGTATTGCGTCCGCTCATGTTCCGGATCCTTCTGCTCATAGCTGTATTCGGCCGTTTCCTTCCCGGCCGCCACTTCCGGACACAGGTTCCACAGAAGCGGAAGCACCGCCGCTGACAGAAAGAGCGATCGAACTGCAAGCCGGCTCATTTGAAAAAGATATCCCATTCTTCCGCTTCCTGGCATTTATCGGGCAAGGTTACCCGGTATTGGTCAAGCTCGTCGTTCCAGAATTCCCCCTGGAACCGGTACACCGCGCTCCGGTCTTCTTTTTCCGGCCTGCCGTCACTTCGGCGCCCGTAATGGGCCTCCGATACCCGCTGGTACATGTCGAGGCCGATCTCGTATTCCATCAGATGCGCCTCCTCCTCGAACCGGAGAAGGGCGTCGGCCATGGTTTCATATTCGTCTTTCACCGCCAGCCGGAACTTCCGCCGATATTCGGCCCGCTTCAGCTCATAGACACGTTCCAGATAGTCGCCGAGCTTTTCATCGCCGATTTTCGCGGACGCCGCCTGCTCGTCCTGAAGCAGGGTGAGAAACTGCCACAAGCGCTTTACCCGGGGCCTGCTGAGAATGACCAGCAGCAGGGCATCGTTGTCTTCCGGGGGACGCCTGTCATACACCTGTTTCAGGGCATCGCCGTACCTGTCCGCAAACTGATCGATAACGCCCAATGCCTCCTCGTAATGGCAGACATCCTTGTAAATAAATGCTTTGAGGATAAAGAATTCCGGTGTGAAGGCGTTGCGGAAGCTGGGGGCCTCGAAAGAGTACAAAAGCCCCATGGATCGTTCCGGGTTGCCCATACGGTAGTGAACCCAGGCCCGTTCCAGAAGGTTCCGGGACTGATCGAGAATGCTCATCTCGATCTGCTGGTAGAGAAAATCGGCATCGGCAAACCGACCGATTTCGTAATAGAGGCGGGCCAGGGTTTTTCTGGCGTCATCCTTGAGGACGGCCGACGCCCCGGGGGCGGCCAGCACCTTTCTGAAGAAACCGATGGCCGTATCGGTCCGGTCCGCGTACAGCGCTCTGAGGCCTTTCTGGAACAGGACCTTGCTGTGGTAATGGGAATCCGTTCGTATCCGGCCGAAATGAATGTCTCCCCATGAGAAAAGACCGTGATCCCAGTTGTATTCCCCCTGGTAGTAATTCACGAAATCGGCGATATCCCCCTGCACGAAATCATAGCTCTGGTCACAGAGGGCCGTGTCGACCAGCAGGTCGCGATCAAAGGGGCCACGCCGGGAAATGTCTTCCAGGACCTCCAGGCTGTAGGAGACGATCTTGGTGTTCGGTTTGCGGGTGACCAGATGGGTCAGGATATCGGTGGCAGCGTGGGAAAACCCGCATTTACCGAGACTGATCCCGAAGAAAAACGCAGTCCATTCGTAATCGGCGTCATCCGGCGTCATCCGGCTGAAACCGTCGTACAGCACCCGGCATGCCTCCCGGTATTTTCCGGCCTGGAAAAGCGCGTAACCGGACAGAAAGCGCTCCCGGGCATTCTCGCCGGTGGCAGCCTCATCCGCAGTCAGCGGTTCGGCCGCGCCTTCGGTTTCTGCCTGAACGGCTGGTTCCGCAACCGGCTCAGCCGGCATGTCCCGGCCCTGGACCGTAACGGCCCCCAACAGCAGCCATCCGATAATGAAGCAAAGAGCGTTTCGCATCACTCGTCCTATTCGCTCAGGATGGTTTTGAGTTTTTCGACCGTCGGGTCCACCTGCACCTTTCGGGGAGCCAGATCGAAGCGATAACCGAGACCGAGCCCGAAAAAGACGTTGTTCTCGGTATCGTCCTCACGAAAATTGAAAAGATCCCGGACTTCGAAATTCAAGCAGAACCGTTCATTCAGGAAGAATCTCATTCCGGCGCCGAAACTGAGAGAGGGGGCGTCCTCCGTCTCGGTTTCCCCGTAGCTCGGAATCCACTCGTACCGGACCACGCCGCCGCCCAGGAAGAAATACGTTTCGTGATTGACGATATTCCCGTTCAGCACCGCGCTTTTGCCGTAAAGCGGCTTGCAGACCAGATGGGAATGGAAGGCGTATTTCTGCTCCGGATACCGCGACGGCTGAACGCCGATGTCCAGCAGGTCCGTCTTCAGGTCCTTTTCCTGGGTGAACATGTATTGAAACCGAAGCACCTCTATGGACCAGAGATCGTTATAATTGAAGGTATATCCGAGTCCCAGGGGATAGACATGAAAAAAGTCATCGTCCGCCATGTAACCGATAGACAGATCGACTTCGTGATGTTTGAAAAAGATTCGGTTCTGAATCGCTTCAACCCGGGCGTCCTTTTTCTCTTCACTCATTGCCTGAGCCGGCAGCATCAGCATCAGGGCGGCAATCATCCCCGCCAGCAATCGTTTCTTCATGGGTAAAACGCTCCTTTTTTGGACAAACGGGTTTGAAGCCATCGTTAGAATCCGACAAGGTCGAACACGAAGGGGTACGAGACCACGACCTCCGCCCCGACCGGTTTCGGGAATTGCCAGGACTTTATGGCGGACTTGATGCAATCGTGTATCTGGTGGGAGTTCACCGAAGAGGCAACGATGCGGATCTCACCCACCCGCCCGCTCATGAGAATTTTCCATTCGTAGACGATCCGTCCCATGATGGCGGGATTTTCCATCAAGGCCGACTCGTAACAATACTGGACCTCCGCCAGATGCTGATCGATTACCCGCTTGACCATCTCACGGCTCATGCCGCCCTGTACCGAGACCGCACGGTTCATCCGGGCGGTCACCATGCCCCGGACCTGCTTGCCGCCGACCGCGCCTTTATCGAGGGCGGCCACGGTCCCAGGCCCCTCTTCTCCGGCACTGCGAAGCACCTGGGCGCCGCCCTTTGTTCCGACGGCCGGACCGGTGGCCAGGGTGATTTTAGCCGAACCGAGGCTGCCCTTGATCCCCCCGACCTTGAACTGGTTCTCTCCGGCACCCGGCACCGCAACCGCGTCCAGATTCGTCACCGAGGCGAGGGCCGCCCCCGAAACCGGGGCCGCGCCGTCGCCGAGAAGACTGAGGAGTCCTGTCTGATTGACGTTCCGGTTGGCGATATTACCCTCACCGTACCCGCCGCCCGCCTTTGGATGCCGGCTTGGGGCAGCCGTTTTCGAAACCTTCTTCCTGGTCTTCCGGGTGGTCTGAACCGGTGCAGAGGCGCTTTTCTTTTTTGCAGTTGTCTTCTTTTCAGTGGGTTTGACCGCCTTGGGTTTGGGGGGCGGCGGGGCCTTTACAGGGGGCTTTTTCACCTCGGGTGCAGGTGCTTTTTCCGCAAACTGAGACATATCGATCTTAACGAAATGGGGAGCAGTGTCCGGAATCTCCCGGGTGGCCACGGCAAAAACGATGGACATCAGGATGACCATGAAGAGATGAAAGCCGAATGAGGTGGCAAAATGCCGCCAGGTTATCGCCCGGGCGGACTTGTAGGCCGGAACAACCGGGCTTTCGTACCGGTGGCTGTGACGGATCTGATAACCGATATCCCCGTCTTCCAGAATGACGGCATCTCCGGGCGCCAGGGAAATCCGGTATATGTCGCTTCTTTTTCGGTACAGGTAGTCATGCGTTTTATACTCGGAAAGTGCTGTCCGGCGGCCGCCCGAAAGCACCAATCCTTCCCAGCTTCCCGGAAAAAACACCCATCCGGAGCCGGCAGCGGCATACCGTCCCAGCACCATGCGGCGTCCCGCCGCGTTGACATGGAACTTTCCCCGCCCGGTCAGGTGCGTTACCTCGACCACCCGGCGCCCGACGGTCTTGACCACTTCAAGCTGAGTGGCGCCCTGTATTTTCTTCCGGCGCTCGGGCATCGTGGCCGAAGACAATACGGACAGCGTTTCGGAAAGAAGGAAATCCGCCGGCAGGTCATCATCGTCATCATCTTCCTCCTGCAAGGAAGCGGAGACAGGAGAGGCGACCGGTTTTTCGGCAGTCTCCGGTTCGGGCGCCCGGGCCCGGGCCGGATCGGCCGCTGACGGGACTGCTGCCGCAGGGCGAAGAATACAGGCGGCCCCGGCAGCCTGAAGCATTTTCATGAACCGGAGCGCCTTCTCGATGTCAAGAGGCTGTCGCAAGCCGTATCGGGGCCGCCCGAGAAGCTGAAGAATCTGGCGGGGGGATTTTTTAAAGAGGGAAGAGAGCTGAACGGCCACCTGCTCTCGCGTGGCGGTGTCGGGAAAATTGTTTATCAATACCACCTGGTAAAGGGATTCGATAGGGTTTCTCTCGACGAGGGTGCCGGTCCCGGATCCGTCGCCCACCATCATGGTGAAGGGGCCGAGATCGATGATCTCGTTTCCCTCGAGCCGGATCTTCTCTACGGCCTGACCGTTGACCCGCATGCCGTTTTCCGGCTTGAAATTGGTGAGGAATAACGCCTCTTCCTCATAGGCGACATGGGCATGAAAATCCGCCACACTTCCATGATTCAGAACCAGGTCTGCATTGGGATTGCTGCCGATGATCACCCTGGGCTGCGCGAAATCGTTTTTTTGAATGTACCGCTGGTTCTTGAAAACGAAAAAGCGCACGCCTGGCATGGGAGAGGGCGCATCAACAACCTGTTTTTGTAGTGTTTCTGCTTGCATGGCGTCCTCTCAGCCGGCCCCCTGTCAATGGGAATCGCCAGCGGCCTCTCTTTCGGTTTCCGGGGTTACGAGGGCGGAGTCTTCAAGGGCGTAGTCTGCCATAATCTCCGGACGGAAATCGGTGCGGATCTTGAGCATGCTGTCAATGTCGCTTTTCTTTCGGCGCAGCAGGTAAACGGCACCCGATTTGATGCTCTGGCCCATAATGTAGGCGTTGCCGAAATCAATGCGCTGCTGAAGCTGCGTCTTGCCGGGGGGAGCGGCATCCCCTTCTGTTGCAGGGCATGAAGCGGCCGTCATAAACGACAACATCAGAACCAGGCATATGCCGCAAAAAACCGGCTGCCGGGATCTAGCGAAAAACGCATTTCCTGCCTCGCATAGTCTCTTCATCATTCTGTCTTCCCCTCAAGCACCGCGAACTGGAAGTTCGGGTAACCAGCAAGTCCCGCCGTTTTCATGATGCAGTTGATGGTCTTGAAGGAGTGTTTCCTGTCGCAAAGAAAAAAAATATGTCGCGGGGAAGCATCTTTGACCTCCGGGCCGCCGTCTGCCTCGTTTTCCTCCGGCACGACGGCTTTGAGCCGTTTAAAAAGGCTGGACTTGTCCAGCCGCTCCGGATCGAGGCCGTCTATCTTACCCCCCGCCACGGTGGCGATCAGTTCATCGTTGAAGGTCAACGCTTCGGTTGACAAAACAATCTTGATGCTGTCCTCGAGGTTGAGCGTCGATGAAGATTCCGGCAGCGCCAGGGATTTCATGTCCTTCATCCGATCAGGCTCGTCTGAGAAAGAACAGAGCAGGAAGATCAGAATGATGGTGAACATATCCATCATCGAAGTCAGCATGAGCTTCGGCGGATCGAATTTGCGTTTTCTTCTTTGTACGCTGCGCACTGCCACGGGTCGCTCCTATGGGGGAGTTCAGGGTATAGGGTTCAGGGTTCAGGGTTCAGGGGCGTCCGGCCTTTGGCCTGATGCTTTGAGCCGTCCGCTATCAGCTGACAGCTGTTTTCCTGTCGACCGTCGACTGCCTTTCCGCCGACTACCGGGTTACCCCAGGGATCCGGACAAAACGACATTGGGAAACAGGGCATCCTCACCGCGATTCCTGGCCATATCCATGGTCCGGACAATCTCCTCGTAGAGCACCGAAGGCTCGGGCACCAGCACCATGGTGTCACTTTTCGGATATTTCTCTTTCACGGCCGCGAGCACCCGCCCGAGTTGAGCTGAAACCTCGTCCACCCGCCCCGTCCGGACAATGGTTTTCTCGAACCCGGACAAAATCTCCGGCGCGACGCCGTTTGCCGAAGCGGAAACGCTGAGCCGGTTGCCGCCGAGGCTGACCATTACCGTCACCTTGATATCCGAGGCCGGTGGGGGCGTGCTCTCCGATGCAGCCTCCGCATGGACTGGCACCGAGGCGTTGACGGCTTTCAGATGCAGAAAACTCGTGGACATGAGCAGGAAAGGTATCAACACCATGAACAGGTTCATGATGGGCACCATGTTCAGTTCGGTGTCTTCTTCCGATCTCGTCCGTATTCTTCCCATTCGGGCCATTACGCGGCTCTTTTCTGTTTCAGGGTGGAAAGAACATTGGCGAGGCTTGTCGACTTCTCTTCCAGCTTGTCGATAAGATAATCTCCCCGGTTGTTGAGCAGGTAGTAACCGGCAAGGCACGGGATGGCCACCACCAACCCTGCGGCGGTGGTGAGCATGGCCATTGAAATACCACTGGCCAGAATCTCCTGTTTCATGGCGTCACTTGCACTCGAAACGCCCTTGAAGGCAGTGATGAGACCCATGATGGTTCCCAGCAGTCCGAGCAAAGTGGAGATATTGGCAAAGAGGGTGAGTAGATTGACCCGGGCCTTGACTTTGGGGATCTCCCCCAGAATCTTTTCTTCCATGGCCCGTTCGATCTCCTTGTCCCGTCCGTCGGCCTTCATCAGCCCGGCCTTGAGAATGTTGCCGATGGGATGCTTGCAGAAGCGTCCGCATTCCTCGATGGCCGCACGATAATCCGACCGCTCCAGGGGGGAGCTGATCCGACGGTATGCATGGTCGATGTTCAGCTTCATGCGATAGTAGAGAAAAACCGCCCGCTCAAGAAATACGGCAAGGGCAACCACTGAAACACCGACGATCACAAACATGAACGGTCCGCCGTTGGTAAGAATCGAAAACAACGCGTGCCTCCTTTGCAAGTGCGGTCCAAGGGGACCGCAGATTGAACACAGAATAACTTCACCACTTCCCGTCAGTGCCTGCATTAGCATTACTTGTGCCAAGTGATACAGGAAACGGCTTTGCGCAGCGTTTGCGTGTGATTCATTTCTTTTTAAATCAGCATATTCGATGACAAATAGAAGTGATCGGCGCGCCGGATTCACTGTCTTATTGCCATGGCAGGCCCACCGGTCCGGGCAGGCTTTATTTCTCTGTGTTTGCAGGCAGGTCAAACGACGGGGCGTATCGCTATGCCCCGTGTCCTGTTCGGTGGGATTCAGGCGGCAACATGCACAAAAACACGATGGGAAGGATGAAAAGATGCAAAAAAATGCACAGCACGATTACCAAAGCGTAACCAATGTATAAATATTGCCCACTTCCGGTGGCGTTATTCCGGTGCGACCTTTCCCCGGGCCCTTTTCAACCGGCTGCGCCTGGTCTTTTCGTCCAGGCGTTTTTTCCGGGACGCCTTGGTGGGGCGGGTGGGCCGCCTCTTCCGGGGCACTGCCTGCGCCGCGGCAATCAGGGCCTGAAGTCTGGACAGGGCGTCCTCCCGGTTTTTTTCCTGGCTGCGGTACCGTTGGGCCTTGATGATGACGCGCCCGTCCTTGGTCACGCGCCGGTCGCGTTTGGCCAGCAATCTTTCCTTGCATGTTTCGGGAAGGGAGGAAGCGTTGATATCGAACTGAAGGTGCACAGCCGTGGCCACCTTGTTGACATTCTGCCCCCCGGCCCCCTGGGCGCACATTGCCGTCATTTCTATTTCATCCAGGGGAACGGCCAGGGTATCGGAAATAATGAGCTTCATTTGAAAACCGGTTTTCCCTTCATCTGCGGCCTATCGACCGAAAGCGTCCGGGGGACGATACCATCTTTCACGCCCAAACACCACGACGCCCCCCCCAATGGCGCACCATGTCTTTTCGCTCCCCTCTTTACATGCAAGCCCGAGTTTGGCATATTTGCAAAGTTTTGTTGCGCAAGGATTTCGGTCCCAGGCGCGGTTCAGGTATACATTTCATCAACCAGGCAGCCAGTGAACGTGACATCGCATATCGGCGGAAAACTTCACGGCGTCGGACTCGACGCCTTCTTGCAGATGGCCCAGATGGAGAGCATCACCTGCACCCTCACGGTGACCTCCGGCCAAACCGAGGGAAAACTCTTCCTCAAGGAAGGGGTCCTCATCGCCGCCGAAACCGGATCCCTGCGCAATGCGGAGGCCGCCACCCGCATTATCAGCTGGGAGCAGTCGGCCATCGAAATCCTGGATGCCTGCGACAAATCAGTTGACGAAATCCGGCAGCCGTTGATGAACCTCCTGATGGATGGAATGCGGCTGCGGGATGAACACAAAGCCGCCCCCCCCCATGCCGAACCCGAGGCAATCGGGAACGGACAGCCCGCCGCCGAAGCACCGGCGGCGGAAGCACCGGAAGAAACCGAGCTGACGCTTGAATTGGCCTCTCCCCCATCGCCGGCACCGCCCCCCCGGACACCACCGTCCCCGGAAAAGGCCCCCACATCCGAAAAGCAAGTCCCCCCTCCCCGACCGCCTGAAAACAACGCCAGGCCGATCAAAAAGCGCCCCGCCGCCACCGGCACGACAGCTAAACCACCCCGGAAGCGGGGGGTGAAATACCTGTGCTTCGGCGCCGCGCTGTTGGTGGTGTGCGGGGTCATCGGCAGCTGGCTGTGGATATCCGCCAAGCGCGAGAAAGCCGCGTATGAGACCCTGGGCAACCGTGTGGACACCACCATCGCCGTCGATAAAAAGATCGCTCTCATGGAAAACTACCTGGGCACCGATCCCGGGCCGGACTACGCCCAACGGATCCGGCAACGGATCGAAACCCTGGAAAAAAGCCTGGCCGAAGAAGCGGTGGCGGCCACCCGGAGGGCCGCCGATCAAATGGTTGCCGACGGAAACCTGGAAGGTGCACTGGCCGCGTACGAAGATCTCCGGAAAAGAATCCCGGCCCGGTTTCAGGCCCAGGCGAATGCCGCCATTTCGTCCCTGCGGGAAAAAATCGCAACCCGTGCTTTTTCCGCCATGGAAACCGCCGCCCTGGCCCTGGGGCCCGAACGCATCAACACGTACCAAGATTTCTTATCCCGCCACCCGGACAGCCCCCACCAAAACAAGGTGCGCGATCTTATCCGCGAAATGCATGACGAGTACTATCTTTATATCAAACGCCGCATCGCAATAAACGAGGCGGCCGAGAACTGGCAGGCATGCCTGGATCTGGCCGCACAGTTCCTGGCGGCCTACCCCGATTCGGACCACACCACGGCCCTCAGGCAGTACCAGGCCGAGTGCACGGAAAAACACCACGCGGCCCTTGCATTCGCGCAACTGCTCCGGGAGGCCGAAGCCCTCGGCAACGATTACAAGGCCGCCGCCGCCGTGTTTCAAGATTATCTGAAGGTCTACCCGAAGACACCTTCGAGAGAAGACATACAGCGTGAAATCGTCCGATTGGAGTCTTTGGCGGAACACCAGCGCCTCACGCAGACTACCGACGCCGAACTCATCCGGATTTCCGCCGCGGGCAATCGCTTTACCGCCAACGACCGGCAAACGGTAACCGACCAGCACACCGGTCTCATGTGGTGCCTGCTCGACGCCCAGGCGGTGCTGGACCGTTGTCTGACCTATGAGGAAGCCACCACTTACGTTATGAACCTCGATACCGGCGGCCACGGCGACTGGCGCCTGCCCACGCCCGGTGAGCTGCTGGCCCTCCACAGGGGCCCCGCCCCATACCCCGCCGCGCCCGAGCGCTGGTACTGGTCGTCCGACACCCAGAAACGCTACCTGGATCAATGGGTCATCGCCGTAACGGTGGTGATACCGAATCTGCCCCCGGAAGAAATGTCGTCCCAAAAAGAATCCTGGCGCTGCGGCAGCGTGCGGCCAGTGCGCGGTCCCGTGAAAAAAAATAGCAGCGCCCGGCCATAAGGCTGCAAGGTGTTTCAGAAGAAAGAGCCCGCCCGCTGATCCCGCCCCCGGTGGAATCAGCGGGCGCCCGATTTATCTTTGATAGATTGTAATATCAACCTCTTGCCACACAGACACTTGCACGGGATGCGCTTTGACAGGGTCAGCCGAAGATGCTAAGGGTGGTCCGCGCCGGCGGTGTCTTCGCCGCACGCAGACGCGGGTGGAAAATTATTTTTTTTCTCCACGATGGAATTGCCCTGTTGGGCATAGACAGGATCATGCATGTTGCAACGTCATTATCGCCAGGGCATTATTTGGGTGTGCGCCCTGACGGGTTTTCTTCTGGCCGCCAGCGCCCTGGTCGTGGCGCTGGACCTGGACAGGACGGTGTCTGCCTTTTTTTACTCCCGGACCGATGCCTGGTACCTGGGAAAGCGCCAACCATGGCGTCTGCTCTACGAATACGGCACCCTACCCGGCCTGGCGCTGGCCCTTGGATCCCTGATCGGGTACCTGGTCTGCCGCTTGCGAAACCTCTCCAGGCGCTGGCGGCACGGATTTCTCGTGGTGGTGCTCACCACGGTGATCGGGGCCGGCGGCCTTGTCAACGCCCTGCTCAAGCCTTACTGGGGGCGGCCCCGACCGTCCCAGACCGTTGAATTCGGCGGCACCCTCACATACCGCCCCTTCTACGCCCCGGGGGAACCGGGCCGCGGCAAATCCTTCCCATGCGGTCATTGCACCATGGGGTTCGTCTTTCTTTCCCTGCTGTGTTTTCGCCGCACCGCACCCGCCCTGGCCTGGAGCGGCGCCGCCGCCGGCATCCTCCTGGGCGTGCTGCTCAGTGCCGCCCGTATCGTTCAGGGGGGGCATTATTTGTCCGACACCCTCTGGTCCATGGGCATCATCTGTCTCGTGGCCGTATGTCTCCATTTTTTTGTCTTCCGCCTGCCCGCCGCCGGCGATGAAACCGCCGCACCCATCAGCCGCAAGACCCGCGCCCTGATGATCGGCGGTGTTTTACTGGCGCTTCTGGTCATGGTGGGCGCGTTTCTGACCCGGCGGCCGTATTACAATGTGCGCCAGTTTCCTTTCGCATTGCCCGAAACGGCAGCGCAGCTGGCCGTCATCACCAACGTTCCTTTGGAACAGCAACGGGTCGTCTACAAGGACATCCCCCGGCCCCGCCTGGTGCTCCACTCCCATGGCTTCGGGCGTCCTTCATCCGTGCGGCACGTCCGGTTCGCTATCGGTGAACAAGACGCCGGCCTGGTCATTCGGGCCGACATGAGCCGAAGCGGCTTTTTCTCCGAACTCGACCACCAGGTGGAAGTGTGGCTGCCCGAACGGTTCGCGCATCGCATCGACACCACCTTCTCCGTTGCCCCCGCCCCGGCGTCGGTCGACGCCGAGGCGTTGCATCCATGAAGCAGATTTTCCGCATCTTGACGATCCAGTCCACCCGGGATCTTTTCAGATACAAGTCGTTTTTCGGACTGATTTTCTTCCTGTTCATTGTTGACCGGTTCATTCATGTGGATGCAGGCAGCGGTGTCCGCATCCCCGCCGCGATCCATCCGGCGCAACTGTCCGTTTACCTGTCCACGTATCTTTTCGATCAGATGCCGGCCCGGCTTGTCGCCGTCCTGTTTCAATGGCGGACCGTCGCGGTTCTGGGGGGACTTTTTCTCTTCAAGCAGCTGATCTCCCTGTGGCCGTCCAGCGACATGCGGCGCATGCACCGCAACGAACGGCGAAAGGGCGCCGTGTTGAAGGCCCTGCTGATGCTCCGGTGGCACCAGGTGTTGTGGGACGCCCTGGCGGTGGGAATTTTATGCGGCGGCGCCGGCACCTGGATCCTCAGCTGGTTTCTGCTGTGCCGGGCCGGAAGGGCGCGCCTGCCGTCCGAGATTTGGCTGTGGTGGCTTTTGGCGGTGGTGTTCCTGACCACGCCCCTGATACTGGCCGGCTTTTCCTATTCCAGCAAGGTGGCGGTGCTTTCCCGGGTCGGCTTCACACGGAAATTCAGGCTGTTTCTGATGCTGTTCGCCGATCGGAAGATATTGACCGCCTCCTGGCTGTTTTACCTGGTCCGGCAAGTCGTGGAAATCCTCTTTGTCGCCGCCATTCCCGCCGCCATTCTGCTGTTTGTCTCCATCCCATGGCTGCGGGTGCTGCTGGCGGGCATGATCGCCACCCCGGTCTATGCCTTTTTGAAAATGGCGTCCTTCAAATTCTTTCTTTTTGTCTATCGCCCCTTCCCGGAGGTACGGGAAGAATATAGCGACTATTATGCCCGAATGTCGCACACCCCGGAAGCATAAAGACCGGGCGGCGCTTGGACGTGCCCGCTCTTTTTCTTTTCTGGAGGCGCCGCGAACACTTTCAAGCGCTTTCCGGGGCTCCTGCATGGAAGCACCTCCCCGGAAAAAATGCCGTTACCCATGCGTTCCCTTCCTGTCACCTCGGTAGATGTGCACCGCCGTTTTCTCAATGGTGACCAGGCCCTCCCCCACCGCCTTTTCCACCGTGGAGGAAAGAAAGGCGTCAATCTTCTCCGGAGTATCCACAATTTCCACCACGATGGGAAGGTCCATGGAAAGCCTCAGGATTTTGGATGTATGGATCCGGCTGTTGGCGCCGAAGCCCATCAGCCCCCGCAGCACGGTGGCACCGGCCATGCCCTGCTCCTTGGCTTTTCGCACAAGCCATTCATAGAGGGGTATCCCCTCCCGGTGATCGCTCTCCCCGATAAAGACACGCAGCAACTGACCTTCCGGCGGCAAATTCATTGCGCTCACCTCCACACCAATTGGGCCGAAAAACGCCCCATCATCACTGCCGACAGGCCCAGGACCACATGAAGGCAAATGTTCAGCATCGCCACGCCCCACCGCTGGTCCTGGATCAGGGCAAAAGTTTCACTGCCAAAAGTGGAATAAGTGGTGAAAGAGCCGAGCAGCCCCACCATCAACAGCAATCGCATCTCCGCTGTCAGCGCAGCCCGGGTTTCCACCAACTGGGCCAGGAGGCCGATCACAAAACAACCGATGATGTTCACCGCAAAGGTGCCGTAGGGAAAGGCCACGCTCCGGCCGGCATTCTGCACCGCACCACTGATCAGGTAGCGCAGCACGGCACCGGCAAATCCGCCAAGACCCACAAGTAGAAGTTTCGTCATCGCCATCGCATAACCAACGGTAAGCAGCGCCCTCCGGCAAGTCCCGCCCCGTTGCGCACTGTTCGTTTCAGTTGAAAATACCCGCCCCGCAACAATTCTTCCGCTTTCCCGAAGGCAGCCGGACTATAATTCGGAGGCGACATTGAACGCGTCATGGACGGCACCGGAGGCCTTTCCGGGCCGGACGCAATCTCCAACAGCATACACTTCCGGCGCACTGTTCTCAAAAGCCTTTACAATGTCGGTCCGTGACCGCATGCCCAGGGACAGCACCAGGGTATCGGCCGGTATTCTCAAGGCCGCCCCCCCGGCATCCACGACACCGGCGCCGTTCTCGGTCATTTCCCCGAGACGGTGGTTGAGCAGGATGCGAACGCCGGCCTCTTCGAGAAGCGCCAGCAGATGAATCCGGGTGACCGGGTTAAGATCCGTCGCCACGGCCCCCAGCATCTCGACGATGACCACCTTTTTCCCCTCCCTGGCCAGCAAAAGGGCGGTTTCACACCCCACCATGCCTCCGCCTGCCACAACGATATTGTGCCCGGTTGCCACGTCTTTTGAATGCACATCTCCGGCCCACACGACCGAGGGAAGAAAACGACCCGGCATGTCGGGCAGCACGGGCGCAGCGCCTACCGCGACAATGACCGCATCCGGGGCCTCGGCGGCGACAACCGCAGGCGTGAGCTCCGTTTTCAGCCGGATCTCCACCGGCAGCGATTGCACCTGTGCGATCAGGAAATCCCGAAACCGCTTTAAATCCTGCTTGAACTCGGGAACGTCCGCAAACCGGAGGTTACCCCCCAATCGGTTTGCCTTCTCGAACAACACCACCCGGTGTCCCCGCTCAGCGGCGGTCATTGCCGCCTGCATCCCGCCGGGACCACCGCCGGCCACGAAAACGCTTTTTCTGGCAATCGCCGGACGAATTGCCTCGCATGCGGTTTCCCGGCCGGCAACGGGATTCACGGCACACCGGACAGGCAGGAAGCCCGCCACCCGCCCAAGGCATTCCAGGCAGCGGGTACAGGGACGGATTTCATGCGTCCGGCCACGCCGGGCCTTGTCGGGCAGCCCCGGATCGGCGATCAGCGCCCGGGTCATGGCCACCAGGTCCGCTTTACCTTCATCAATGATCGCCGCCATCATCCGTGGATCACTGATGGCACCCACGCAGGTCACCGGCACCTTGACGGCCGCCTTTATTTCGGCGGCCAGATGGACGTTGGCACCGTGGGGCAGGTAATTGGTGGGATGGATGATGGGAAGCGTGTATGGTTCACCAAAAAGCCCGGTGGAGACATGTATGCAATCCACCTTGTCTTCGATCATTTTGGAAAACCCGATGGCCTCTTCCAGGGTGAGCCCACCGGGAACCTGTTCGCCGCCGCTGAGGCGGTATTCGATGGCAAAATCGCGCCCCACCCGGTCCCGGACCCTTTCAATCACTTCCATGGGGAACCTGGCCCGATTTTCGAGGCAACCGCCGTATTGGTCGGTACGCCTGTTGGAAAAAGGGGAAAGGAACTGGGCCAAAAGCCATCCGTGGCCACCATGGAGCAGGCACATATCGAACCCTGCCCGTTTCAACCGGAAGGCCGCCGCAGCGAAATTTTCCTTCACCGTTTCGATCATGCCCTGATCCATTTCCCGGACCGTGATGGGATGCCCCGCCAGGGTCTCATGGAATTTGGAGGAAATCGGAGAGGGCCCGATGGGTTGGCGGCCGCCGATGAGGCACGGCAGGGTCTGGCGGCCGCCATGACAAAGCTCCAGAGAAGCCACGGCACCGTACTGCTTGATGGCATCGGCAAGGTTGCACAGCCAGGGAATCATTTTGTCATCACCGATATTGAGCTGCCCCAGATGGGAAACGGCATAATCGCCATCCACGGGACTCTCCCCCACCGTCACAATGGCGGCCCCGCCCCGGGCCTTTGCCTTGTAATAATCGATCAGCTCCCGGGAAGGGCTGCCGTCCGCATGGGCGAGAACGGGAAGGGAGGGGGCAGCGACAATTCTGTTCTTCAATTTCAGCGGCCCCATCTGAAAGGGTTCAAAGAGTCTTCCGTACGCCATGCGCTCCCTCCTGTTAAACTGTGCGATGCAGTCGAGCAGGGTTCATAACACGTTTCACGTTTTTTTGGTCGTACACACCAAATGGTGGCATGGTCACCAAGAGGAAACCGGTGGACCGCGGCCGGCGGTTGCTTGGCATGGAACACCGGATTGTTGACGCCCGTCCACTGTTTTTTCCGGATCTGCTCATCGCAGTTTCAACACGGCCGGAAACGGAGGCCATCGCCACACGGGGCGTTTTCCCCGCTGATAGACCATACCACCACGACGCCGAACTAAAGCTGGACCGCCTTTCCGATGGTGACCCGCAGCAGGTTGGCGATGGTCGTCTCCCGTTGCCCGGCACCGTATCCCACCTTTTCCACCACCATGGCCGGCAGGGGGCCGAAGCGCTTGGACAAGGTGGTGAGCAGGGCCGCACCGGTGGGGGTCAGCATCTCTCCTTGGACTTCGTCGGCGTATATCGGAAGTCCCCGCACCAGCTCCAGCGTGGCCGGTGCCGGTACCGGAAGAATGCCGTGTGCGCAGGCCACCGTCCCCCCGCCCACATGCAGCGGCGAGCAATACACCACGTCCACACCAAGCAATTCAAGACCCGCAACCCCCCCGACAATGTCGACAAGGGCGTCCACGGCCCCCACTTCATGAAAATGCACCGATGCCACCGGCACGCCGTGCACCTTCGCCTCCGCCTCCGCAAGACGCGTGAAAACCGAAAGGCTCCGTTTCTTGACACCTGCAGACAGCGTACTGTCTTCGATGATTTTCCTTATATCCGCCAGATGCCGCCGGGGCGTATGACAACTTTTGCCCGGCCCGCCTTCATGGGGCTCTTTTTCATGGTGGTGATGACGGCCCGGACCATGGGCATCTTCTTCGATGGTTACCAATGCCTGGCTGCCGCTGAGGCCTTTCTTGATGACTTTTTTCACCCCCAGGGTGTATCCGCCCAGGCCGAGTTTCGCCACTTCGGACTTCAACTCTTCTATGGCCAATCCCGCATCCAGCAAAGCACCCAGTATCATGTCCCCGCTGGCGCCGGCGAAGCAATCAAAATAGGCGATCCTCGTTTCTTTTTTCCCGGAAAGAAACGCCGGGGCGTGGCAATCTGTCTGTGCGGCGCATGTCGTCATCGGCTACCCTTGCGCCCCCTTGAGCGCCACCCGGTTGATCAGGCTCGCCTGGTAGCCTGCCCCGAAACCGTTGTCGATGTTCACCACCGACACCCCTGAGGCGCAGCTGTTTAACATGCTCAACAACGCGGCCACCCCCTGGAAGCTCGCCCCGTACCCCACGCTGGTGGGCACCCCGATCACCGGGCACGACACCAGCCCCCCCACCACCGAGGCGAGCGCGCCTTCCATGCCGGCCACCACCACCGCCACATTGGCCTGAAAGAGATCGTCGCACACGGCAAGCAGTCGGTGGATCCCGGCCACGCCCACGTCATAGATGCGCTTGACACGGTTGCCCAGCACCTCGGCGGTCACCACCGCCTCTTCGGCCACGGCAATATCCGATGTGCCGGCACTGACCACCACGATGTTGCCGCGGGCCTCCACCGGCTCCGGGTTCACCACCACGATCCGGGCCTGCGCGTAATATTCGCACGCAATCCCGGCGCCTTGCAACGCCGCGTAAACCGCCGCCGACGCCCGTGTGGCCAGGACATTGACGTGGTGCCTGGACACCTGCGTCACAATCCCCTGGATCTGCTCCAGACTCTTGCCCTCGCAGTAAATCACCTCCGGCACCCCTGTGCGCACGCACCGGTGGTTGTCGATCCGGGCATACCCCAGGTCCTCGAACGGCAAATGCTTCAATCGCGCCATCGCCCCGGCGACATCCATTTGCCCGTCCTGCACTTGGCGCAGAAGCGTTTCTAAAAATGTCTTGTTCAATGTGGCCATCCTGATTCCATTTCAAGCCCGGTGGCGAGGGAGCCGTCGTCAATCACATAGTTCAAACAGGGCCGCCGCGCCCATGCCGCCGCCCACGCACATGGATTCCACGCCATAGCGAATGCCCAGCCGTTTCATGTTGGCCAGCAGGGTTGCGCACAACTTGGCGCCGGTGCATCCCAGCGGATGCCCCAGGGCGATGGCCCCGCCGGTGATGTTCACCCGCTCCGGGTCGATGCCCAGCTCCCGCACGCAGTAGACCGCCTGGGCGGCGAAGGCTTCGTTGATTTCAAACAGGCCGATGTCCTGGATGGAAAGTTCCGCCTGTTCCAACAGTTTCGCGATGGCATACCGGGGGCCGACGCCCATCTCGTCGGGCCGGCAGCCGATCACGGCGTAGTGTACGAAACGGGCCAGCGGGCGAAGCCCCAACTCCTTGGCCTTGCGTTCGGAGACAAGCACCGTCGCGGCGGCCCCGTCGGTCATCTGGGACGCGTTGCCCGCCGTGACGCTGCCGTCCACGGAAAAGGCGGGTTTGAGCCCGGCGAGCGCTTCCAAGGTCGTGTCCGGCCGAATGCCGTCGTCGATCGACTGCAGGTGGGTTTCGCGCCTGAACGTTCCGTTTTCCTGCATTTCATAGCGCACCGCAGGGGTCGGCACCAGCTCCGTGAAAAGGTTCTTTTCCCTGGCTGCGGCGGCCCGCATATGGGAACGGTAAGCGAATGCGTCCTGTTCCTGGCGGGACACGCCGTATCGGGTTGCTACATTTTCCGCCGTGATGCCCATGGACATGTATACCTCCCCCGCGGTGCGGGACAGCTCCGGGTGCGGTCGGGGCAGATGTCCGCCCATGGGGATAAAGGTCATGGACTCCACGCCGCCGCCGATGGCCACGTCCGCCATCCCCTGCCGCACCCGCATCGCCGACAGAAAAATGGCCTCCAGGCCCGAAGCGCAATAGCGGTTGACCGTGGCACCCGGCACCGTATCTGGAAATCCGGCCATTTGTGCCGCCACCCGGGCCACGTTCAGGCCCTGCTCGGCCTCCGGAAAGGCGCAGCCGATCATGACATCCTCCACGTCCCCGTGCGAAAGACCGTCGGTGGCCGCCACCGCCTCTCCCAGGACAAAGGAAAGCATTTCATCGGGCCGGGTGTCCTTGAACGCCCCCTTCTCCCGTCGGCAGCCGGGGGTCCTCACAGACGTTACGATATAGGCATCTCTCATGGCCTCTCCTATCAGCGGCAGGGGGCGTGGCTCAGGTTCCAGCGCCCGCCTGTCAATTCCTCAGGGGTTTTCCCGTCCGCAGCATGTGTTCGACCCGGGCATGGGTTTTCTTTTCTTTGACAAGGTCCAGGAAGGCTTCCTGCTCCAAGGTCAGGAGCACCTCCTCTTCCACTTCGGTGCCGTAACGCACATCCCCGCCGCTGAGAATATGCGCCAGGCGACGGGTCAGAAACGCATCGTATTCACTGATCAGCCCCCCCTGCCGCATATCGTTCAAGCCTGTGTCCACAATTCCCCCGGCCGCGTCGCCCACCACCTTGATCTTCCGCTTGACCGGCGGGGCGTATCCATCTTGGACCATCCGCAACACTTCTTTTTTCGCCTCTGCAATCAGATGTTCCCGGTTGAAAACGATCCGGTCACAGGGCCCCAGAAACCCCATGGCCCGGGCATCGGCGGCGGAAGTGGACACCTTGGCCAGGGCAATGGTCATCAATACGGGCTCGAAAAACCGCATCATGTCAAGCCCGTTCACCGCTTCACAAACAGACGTGCTCACCTTCCGCCACAGGTTCAGACATCCGCACCCTCCGGGCAACAACCCCACGCCGGTTTCCACCAGCCCCATGTACAACTCCGCGTGGGCCACCATCCGATCGGCCCCGAGGCATACCTCGCACCCGCCGCCCAAGGTAAGCCCGTAGGGGGCCGCCACCACCGGAAAGGGCGCGTAGCGCAGCGCACAGACAGCGCCCTGGAAGCGCCTTACCATGTCCAGCAGCGCATCCAGCCGCCCTTGCATCACCGCACCGGCCATCCCCGCCAGGTCAGCGCCGGCAGAAAATATCCCGGAAACGCCCTCCGCCTGGTTCCCCACCACAAGGCCCGCCCCGTGTTGCTGCACATATGCCACCGACTGGTGCAGGAATTCGATGAGCACGGCGTCGATGGCGTTCATCTTGCCATGAAACGCGCAGCAATAAACCCCTTCGCCAAGATCCACCAAAGAGGCGGTTGAACAGCTTGCCGCCACGGCGCCCGCGGCCTTCCGGTGGGCAAGGGAAATCACATCGGCGGGCACGGTCCGCTCCCGGTAGGTGCGGGCCACCAGGTCGTAAAAATACGTCTTGCCCCCTTCGGTTTTATAGAACAAGTCTACGCCGTCGGCCTGCATCCGCCGGATGCATTCGGGCACGGCCATTTTTTCTGCGTCCATCCTGGCCACGCTCTCCCGGAGCCCGATGGCGTCCCATGTCTCAAAGGGGCCGAGATCGAAATGGTACCCCCACCGCATGGCGTTGTCGATATCCACGATGGTATCGGAAATTTCGGGGATGCGGTTGGCGGCGTAGAGGAGGCTGCCGGCCGTCACCTTCCATGCGAACCGGGCCCCCGTGTCCTGCCCGTAAACAATCGCCCGGATGCGTTCGGGCAGGGTTTTTGCTTTTTTGGCGGCGGCAAGGCAGGGATAGTCCGGCCCCAGCGCGGGCACATAGGCAAGGGTGACGGGATCGATGACCAGCCGGCGCGTCTCACCGTCCGGCCCTCTTTCCTTTTTATAAAATCCCGCACCGACCTTGTCGCCCAGCAGACCCCGGGCAATCATTCCCCCCACAAAGGAGGGCAGATCGAACAGGGCGCGCTGCTCGTCCGCCGGCGCCATGTGGAACGTGTTGGCCGCCACAAAGGAGATAACGTCGACACCCACGATGTCGCAGGTTTTGAACAAAGCGCTCCTGGGGCGCCCCATGGGCCGTCCGAACAGTGCATCGGCCGCAGCGATGCCGATTCCCTCTTGGGCCAACATGGCCAGGGCAAGGGCAATGCCGTGGATGCCGATGCGGTTTCCGATAAAATTGGCCGTGTCCTTGGCCCGCACGACCCCCTTTCCCAGGTCCCGTTCGGCGATCCGTTCCATGCGCCGCACCACCTCGGGCAGCGTGTCCGCTCCGGGAACGATCTCCAGCAAGCGCATGTAGCGGGCCGGGTTGAAGAAATGGGTGCCCAGGAAATGGCGTCGAAACGCTGCGCTGCGCCCGTCGGTGATGGCCTTGAGGGGAATCCCGGACGTGTTGGAGGAAACAACCGCATCGGGCTTTCGGACCGCATCGATGCGGGCAAACAATTCTTTTTTCACCGCCGGGTTTTCCACCACCGCCTCCACGATCCAGTCGCAGGCGGACAGCCGGTCCATGTCGTCCTCCAGGTTTCCGATGCGGATCCGGTCCGCATCCCCGGGATGCATCAGCAAAGGCGGCGCGGCCGACGTCATCTTCCTGAAACCGGCCTGTACCAAACGGTTTCGGGCGGCAGGATTCTCTGCGTCTTCTTCGTCCAGATCCGGGGAAACAATATCGAGCAGCAGCGTCTGGATGCCGGCACTTGCCAACAGCGCGGCAATACCGCCTCCCATCACGCCGGACCCGATGACGGCGGCCTGCCTGATGCTTTGGTTCATGGGCACCTCCGGGGCATGGTATTCACTGGAAGATCGTCCCGCAGCAACACCGCGCACGCGGGCGTGGAAAGGCAACGCGACAACGAAGAAGAGCTTACCATGGATGCGGCGGACAAGGCAAAAGGATACCCCGGCGGCATGCGGGGAAAAAAACGCCCCGGACTTCGGCAACAAGCGGCCGCCTATGCGCCGGGTATACGGCCGGTCAGCAACACCAGGGGCAGCCCCCCGTGCAACAGGGGGCGGCGCCGGCAGCCCGGGGGCAGATGATCGGTCGCCCGCCCCCGGGGCCCGATCACGGCAAAACGCCATCCCGGAAAATCCGATGCCAGCTTGCGAAAAATGTCCCGGTATCGGGACCGAGCTTCCGCCTCGTTTCCCAGGCGCCGGCCGTACGGCGGATTCATCACCACGGTGCCGGGCCCCTCTGTCTGCCTTCGGGGCACCACGGCGTATACTTCACGGGCGCTCAGGCTGAAAAAATCCCGCGTCTCCAGATGCACCAGGGCGGAAAGGTTCCGATGCGCGAGGTCGGCGCCGAGCCCCCCCACAAGCGTGTCTTTTGCATCCGATGCAAACACGCAGGGGGTCTCCGGCAGCCCCAGCTTCTCTTCCCGGGTCCGCCGCAAATAAGACCATTTTCCCGGACTGAACGCCGGCCAATCAACAAAGGCAAAGGAACGGAACCAACCGGCCGGCACCCGGCCGGCCATCATGGCCGCTTCGACCACAAAGGCGCCGGAGCCGCACATGGGATCCAGCAGCAATCCGCCCGGACGATACCCGGCCATGTACAGGATCCCCGCGGCCAGGGTTTCGCGGATGGGCGCCCGCCCGCCGCCGGTTTTGACACCACGCTTGTAGAGGAGGTCGCCACTGCTGTCCAGGGAAACGCCGAAACGGTTGGCCACCGCACGGACGAAGATATGTGCCCTAGGGCCGCCGGGCGCAGATCCCCGGATGCCGAACCGGTTACAGACGCTCTGCACCACCCGCTCGGCCACGGCCCCCGTATGATACAGCCGGGACTTAACGGCGGTCACGGTAACCCGCGGCGGCGCACCGGAGGGCAGATACAACTCCCACGGGATGTCCGCCAGCTTCCTTTCCAGGGCAGCGAACCCTTCGGCGCGAAACTGCGCCAGACGCATCAGCACCCGGTTCGCTGTTCGCAGGTGAAGGTTGGCCAGGTACAGATCATTGAGCTTACCGGAAAAGGCGACCCCGCCGGCTTGCTCTTCAATCCGTGGCGCCGTCAACGGCAGCGCCGACAATTCCGCCGCACACAGGGGTTCCAACCCCGGGGCCGTAGCCGCAAAAAAACAATGGGTGCGCGCCGCGACCTGGCGCTTGACCCGCTTCTGAAAGGCTGTCGGCGCACCACCGCTTTCTCCCGGCACATCGTTTTCCATTGTATTCATTGCCCCATCCTGATAAGAATTCCGAAAACCAAACGTCCTCGCCCCACCGGCATCTGCTAACCCCTAACCCTTACTCCAGCCCTATCCCATGCCACCGATTCTCATTACCAACGCCCAATACGACAAGGCCCTCTGCGGGCAGATCTATCACATGCTCGACACGCTGGCAAAGGACCGGATCTTTCCCGGCGCCCGGGTGCTGATCAAGCCCAACCTTCTGCTGCCGGCGGACCCGACCCAGGGGATTCTCACCCACCCCCTGGTGGTACAGGCTGCGGCCGGGTGGGCCTTGCGCCATGGCGCACGGATCCAGGTGTCGGACAGCCCGGCCATCGGTCCCTTTGACCGGGTGTTGAACGAAGGAGGCTTCCGCGATGCCTGCCGGGGCATGGACATTGACTGGCGCGCCTTTGCCCGGACAACGACTGTCGACATCGGACCACCCTTCGGCCGGATCGCCCTGGCTGCGGATATCCTGGATGCGGACCTTGTCATCAATCTGGCCAAACTCAAGACCCATGTCATGATGGGATTGACGTTGGGGGTAAAAAACATGTTCGGATGCGTGGTTGGCATGAAGAAGACCGAATGGCATCTCCAGGCCGGTGTGGACCGCGACCTTTTTGCGACGCTGCTGGTGCGCATCTGCGCTGCCCTGGCCCCTGCGGTAACCTTGATGGACGGCATCCTGGCACTGGAAGGCGACGGACCCGGCAAGAGCGGCACGCCCCGTCGGGTGGGACTGCTGGCCGGGGGCACGGATCCGGTGGCCTTGGATTATGTGGTGGCCGGCAGGGTCGGCGCTGCACCCGGGGATCTACCCATCCACCAGGCGGCGGTGCGGCTGGGCCTGTTCAAGGGACCGCCCGAAGTGTCGGGAACAGCCGTTGCCGTGCCCGATTTCAGGATCCCCCGGTTGGGGTCCGCCGGGTTCGGCCCCAAACCGTTCCAGAAACTGATGCGACGCCACCTGCTCAGACGCCCCGTCGCAAATGAAACCTTGTGCAGGGTGTGCGGTCTGTGCGGCCGCCAATGCCCGGCAAGGGCCATCACCACCGAAAAAGAGCGGATTGTTTTCGACTATGACCAGTGCATCCGCTGCTATTGCTGCATTGAGGTCTGTCCCCACGGCGCCCTGTCCACCAGCGATCCCCTGGCCGGCCGCATGGTGCGTCAGCTCGGCACCTGGGGCCGCAGCGGCTGGAAACGGCTGCGAAAACCGTAGCCGTCGACATTGACAAGGTCAAGGCGATTATGTATCTACTGCCCAGAGATGGACAACGCAGCGCCTGCGCGCAAGGCCCCGGGGGAAAACGCATCCGCGCCTTGGGACCGCACATCCGGACAACAATTCGCATCATCAACGTGGGGGAGGTATCATGGCTGGCGTAAACAAGGTGATTCTAATCGGCAATCTGGGAAGAGATCCGGAAATGCGTTATTTCGCGGACGGGACAGCGGTCGCCAACTTCTCCATCGCCACCTCCGAAGAATGGACCGACAAAACCACCGGTGAAAAGAAAGAACGCACTGAATGGCACCGCATCGTGGCCTTCCGGAAGCTGGGGGAAATCTGCGGGAAATACCTGTCCAAGGGGAAGCAGGTGTACGTGGAGGGAAAACTGCAGACCCGTTCCTGGGAAAAGGATGGCGTCACCCGTTACACGACGGAAATCGTGGCCAACGAAATGCGGATGCTCAGTGGAAAGGGAGAGTCCCGGGACAATAATTACCAGTCCGCCGAGAATGTTTACGGCCAAAGCGCACCCCAGGAACCGTTTCCCGAAACACCGGAGGACGACATCCCCTTCTGATCCAGCCGGCGTCCGCAGCGGTCGCCATTGTCCCACGGGTCCGAAAAAATCGGAATCGTCCGATTTTCCCGGACCCGTGGGACACTTCCCGAACGCCCCCCCACGGCCCGCCCGGGCTGCTACAGATTTTATCCTTCCGTTTTTAAAGATTATCTGAATCTCTCCGTTCCGTCCCCCGAAAAAGCCGCCCATGGCATGCAAATTGTAGTGGCAAGGCGGAAAGCCCTGAAACGCGGGAACAGTTTTTCCCCATCGCCCGGTTCAGTCGCGGCTTCACAGCCGGGCCACACACAATTTCATCATAAGGAGAGAGACCATGTTCAAGCACATGAGAATCGGAATGAAAATCGGCGGCGGTTTCGGGCTGCTCATCTTGATTGCGTGCATTCTGGGCGGCATCGCCGTGGTCAACATGACCACCATCAAAACCGAGTCCACGATTCTGTCGAAACAATATGTCCCGGAAATTGAACTGTCCAACAGCGTGGAAAGAAATGCCATGAAGGTCATGTACGCCATGCGGGGCTACGGGTTCACCGAAGAGTCCGAATACCTGGACGCCGCCATGGACAGGATGAAACGCCTGGAAGAGCAGATCATCAACTCCCGGGCCCTGGGGGAAAAAGCGGACCAATTGGTGAAGCTTAAAGGCGCCATCGACGGCATCGACGGCAATGTAAAACATTACAAGGACCTGATCGCCGACACCAAGAAAAGCGTCGCCGCCATCGGCCGGAACCGCAGCGCCCTGGATGCCGCCGCGGCCGTGTTTGTCGAAAACAGCGCGGCCTTTATCGAAAACCAGCACCGCGCCCTTGAAACCGAACTGACCCAGCAAACCGGCCAGGAAGAGCTTGCCCAGAGGCACCAGAAAATCATCCTGTCCACGGGCATTCTCAACCTGGGCAACACCGTCCGCGTTGCCGCATTCAAGTCCCAGGCCCTGCGGGATCCCCGGGTCATCGAGGACGCCATGGCCCATTTCGACGTTATGACCAACAACCTCACCCAGATCCGGCGCATCACCTTCAAGGATGTGGATATAGAAGCGCTGGACCGCATCCAGACGGCCGCAAACGACTACAAGGCCGCCATGCTGGGACTTTTGAAAAACTGGCGGGAACTCCAGGAAATGGGCGATCAGCGGACCAAGACCGGCAACGAGGTGCTCCTACAGTCTGAAACGCTGGCCAAGGCGGCGGTGGAAGGCACCACCAAAATCGCAGACACCGCCATCAACACCCTCGCCGCGTCCAGGATGGTGATGATCATCGGACTGGTGGTGGCCCTCCTTCTGGGCATCCTCATCGCCTATTTCATCAGCAATGCCATCACCCGGCCCATTCTGGAGGCCGTGTCGGTGGCCAACCGGATGGCCGACGGCGATCTGATGGTGGACATCTCGGTGGACAGCCGGGACGAGACGGGGCAGATGCTCAAATCCATGCAGCGCATGGTGGGGAAAATCAAGAATGTGGTGGCGGACATCCGCACCGCATCTGAAAACGTCGCGGCCGGCAGCCAGCAGATGAGCGCCGGATCCGAAGAAATGTCCCAGGGCGCCACCGAGCAGGCCGCCTCCGCCGAAGAGGCCTCCAGTTCCATGGAACAAATGGCCGCCAACATCAAGCAAAACGCCGACAACGCCCTCCAGACGGAGAAAATCGCCCTGCAATCCGCCGACAAGGCCCAGAACGGCGGCCAGGCGGTGCAGGAAACCGTGGTGGCCATGAAGGACATCGCGGAAAAGATCAATGTCATCGAAGAGATCGCCAGCAAAACCGATCTGTTGGCCCTCAACGCCGCCATCGAGGCCGCCCGGGCCGGCGAGCACGGTAAGGGCTTCGCGGTGGTGGCATCGGAAGTGCGGAAACTGGCCGAGCACAGCCGCACCGCCGCCGCCGAAATCAGCAAGCTGAGCAAATCCAGTGTGGACATCGCCGAGGACGCGGGCCGCATGCTGGTGGAGCTGGTACCGGAAATCCAGAAGACCGCGGAATTGGTGCAGGAAATCAGCGCCGCTTCAAACGAACAGAACGCAGGCGCGGAACAGATCAACCAGGCGATTCAGCAACTCGACCAAGTGATCCAGCAAAACGCCGGCGCCGCCGAGGAGATGTCCTCCACGGCCGAAGAACTGGCCAGCCAGGCCGAACAGCTGCAAGACACCATCTCCTTTTTCCGGGTGGACATTGACAGCCAGCGCCGTACGCCGGTCAAAGCCCCGGTGGCCCATGCCACCGGAAAAAAGAGCCAGCAGAAGACCCGTATCGCCCACCTCCCGGCGCAAAAAAAGGACGGCCGGAAAAGCAAGGACACGCCCCCGTCGCCCGAAGGCTTTCTTTTGGAATTGAATGACGGCGGTGAAGGAAAGGATGCGGGGGATGCGGGGTTTGAGCGTTATTGACCACCGGGCAGAAAAGGAGCGATACCGATGAACACGATATCAACTGCGGAAGAAACCGCCCTGTATATCACCTTCAGCCTGGCGGACGAAATGTTTGCCGTGGATGTGAGCCAGGTGCGGGAAATACTCGATTCCTCAACCATCACCCGCATTCCCCGGGCGCCGGAGTTCATGCGCGGGGTCATCAACGTGCGGGGCAGCGTGGTGCCCGTTTTGGACATGCGCCTGAAGTTCGGAATGGAAGGCGTTGCCCGCACCGCCAATACCCGCATCATTGTCCTGGAATTGAACCAGGGCGGAGAAACCCTGGTCCTGGGCGCCATGGCGGACTCGGTAAAGGATGTGATCGAATTGGACCACCGTCACATCGAACCACCGCCGAAAATCGGCTCCCGCTGGCGCACGGAATTCATCCGGGGCATCGGTAAATACGAGGACAGCTTCATCATCATCCTCGACATCGATCGCCTGTTCTCAACCGATGAGCTGGCCGTTGTGGAGGCCGCCGCCGCAGATGGGGCCACGGCCCCACAGGCGTAGGTCCCGCGAACCAAAAGGGGGAATGCGGCCGGGCGTCGGAAACGGCACGACGCGTGGCCGCTCCCCCTTTTAATGCCCTCCTTGCGCGGTCTTATGCCTACATGAACACAGCGGCGCTGCACCGGGAGGCACCGGGGCCGAAGCAGGCGTCTATCGCCTCCGACGCCGGGCGCCTGTGCTACCCGGCATCCGTTCCCCTGCCGCCGGGGCATGACCCGCCGTTGTGCATCCACTGCCGCATTGCAAATTCCCGCATCTGCCGCCGGGTCAAAATGCCGGCACCCACGAAGTATTCCCCGATCAGCGGCTGGAGCCGGCGCTGGCGCAGCAGCACGGCGCTGAGCACCAGGGGAGAAAGACATCCCAAGCGCAGGGCCGTTTCACCGAACTTCTCACCCATTCGCCGCCGGCCCAACACGCGGCGCACCTGCTGCGCGGTCAGCACCCCCATGTCCCCAAGCATCCGCCCGATGCAAGGGCGGCTCCGGCGCTGCCAGACCAAGGCGTTGATGTACTCGTTCCAGGAAACCTTCCCCGCATAATACAAAAACCGGCAGATCGGAAGATGCCCACGGGGAAGCTTGCCGGCATAGAACCGCCCGGGCCGCCTGCCGGAGGGGGGGGCCTTCGGGGCAGGGCGATGAAAGGATCTGTCGGAAGGCCTTGTTGCCGCCGGGGGGTCTTTCCTCCCCGCGGCCAGCGCATAGAGTTTGCGGTAGGCCATGGTGGCTCGGATAAACTCCGCCCCCATGCGCCCCGGATCCTTTCCCACCACAAGGGCACGGTCCGGATGGGTGGCCAGCACATTCTTCCGGTAGGCGGACTTGACCGTCTCGGGCTTGAGGCCGCTGAGAAAACCGGCAGAGACAACAATGTCCGGGCCGAACAGCACCATGCAGGCATCGCACAATTCGTCCATGTCAAAAACCGTCTGCACGTTTCGCTTCCGCACCTCCCCGGGCCGACTGCAGCACCATTCACGGCAAGGGGATCAAGGGTCAAACGCCGGGAGATCGGCGTTCCGGTCCTTTATAGGGTATTTTTCCGGATCCGTCATCCCTGATTTTGCCCCTGCCCGTCACACCGCACCGGCACTGTTTTCACCCGCCCGCCCTCATGGCACGCCGCCCTCTGCATCCCCCGGCGGCAAACGGCCCTCTGCGGCACTTGCCCGGCTCAGGATACGCGCGGCCACCATGGCCACATCCAGAAAATCACTATCGATATCCGTCAGGTACCGGGGGTGCAGCTTCAATGCCGCCGAAACGGTTTCGGCGTTCCGGTCCGGCAGGATCAAGACGGTCTTCACGCCCCGCATGAGGCCACTGATATCCAGCAGCCGCTGGAACACATCCAGATCGGAAGCCATCGCGATGACCAGGGCCTCCCCATCCAAGGGCCGGCGAAGGCATCGAACGAAATCTTCGATGGTATCGCAGTGCACCAAGGCCTCCGCAGACACCAGGGGGCGGACGCGCGCGGCCAGCCGACGGCCGACCACGTCCCTTCCCGCATATAAAAGCAATTTCACCACGGCATTCCCCGCTTCGCTCGGCACGCACATGCTTTGCGCGTGTCCCTGCAAACAGCTCTACAAAATACGTGCCACATCACCTATCCTGTGGCCCGGACACCCATCGCTGCAAACCCTTCGAAAACGGGGCGCCGGATGGCACATGCCCGGAAACACGGGCGGGGTCGTTACCAAAGTTGTCCGGGATTTCCGGAATATTCCGGCACGGTCGGACCACCGCCAGCGCGGGTCAGGACAGGGAAATGCCGTAATGGCGGATCAGTTCGTAAAAACGGGAGCGGGACAATCGGGATATCCGGCAGGCGGCCCTTACATCCCCCCGGGTCAGGGCTGTCAAACGTTCCAGATAGGCCTTTTCCGCCTGCGCCAGGACCTTTCTGCGATGACTCTTGAAAGACGGAAGGCCGTCTGGCAACGGCTGCTTTTCCATGGGCCGAACCGGCGCCGATTCCCTGGGAAGGGAGGCCTTGGCCACCTGAATGCGGATGTATTCAGGGATATGCCTGGAAAACAAGATATCTTCATTGTGGGCGGCTGAAATGGCGTTTTCCAGCGCGTTGATGAGTTCCCGGACATTGCCCGGCCATCCATAACGCCCCATTATGTCATGAAAATCAGGAGAAGTGCCTTTAACGTCAATTTCCCGGCGCTCACAGGTTCTGACGATGTGATGATTGGTCAGGGCCTTGATGTCTTCACCGCGCGCCCTTAACGGCGGCAAATGGATGCAAAGAGAGCGGATCCGGAACAGCAGATCTTTCCGGAACGTGCCGTTGCGGGACATCGCGTCGAGATCACAGTTGGTGGCCGCAATCAATCTGAAAGCACTTTCCACCTCCCTGCGGGCACCCACCGGACGGTAGCGGTGCTCCTGGAGCACCCGCAGAAACACCTTCTGCACGGCCGGGGGCAGTTCACCGATTTCGTCCAGGAACAACGTTCCCCTGTGGGCCTGGCCCACAAGCCCCTGGCGGGCATGGTCAGCACCGGTATAAGCCCCTTTCTCATGACCGAACAACACGCTTTCCACGAGGGTTTCCGGAAGCGCCGCACAATCCACCACCACGAAATCCGATGCCGCCCGGTCCGAATTGCTGTGAATGGCAAAGGCAAAAAGTTCCTTGCCCGTCCCGGTTTCCCCGGTGAGCAGCACGCCGGCATCGCTGACCGCCGCCTGGGCCACCTGGTCGTAACAGGCCCGCATCGCCTCGCTGCCGCCGATGATCCCGTCCAGATGGAGGGCCCGGGCCGGAGGGCTCACGGAGTTCAAGGTCCCCCGATACTGGAGCACCCGTTGCAACAGCAATTTGATCTTGGTGGGGGAGTCATCCTTTTGGATATAATCCCAGGCGCCGTTTTTGATGGCCAACTCGGCGCCGTCCGAACTGCCGAAACCGGTCATGATGATCACTTCGGGAGAAGACGCACAGTTACGGATTTTCGGCAGCATGTGCAGCCCGTTTCCATCCGGCATCTGGACATCCAGAAGCACCGCGTCGCAGGGGGACGCAAGAACCGTTGCCATTCCGGCCTCAAGTGTGTGCGCGCACGCGGCCTCGTGCCCCATCCGCCGCACCAGCTTGGCCAGCATGTCACAAATGCAAGGTTCGTCGTCCACAATCAGTATGTTAGCCATTTGCATGCCTTTTTCCGATAGCATCCGTCCGCAACGCCACGGCCACAGGCCATACTATATCAAAGTCCGGAAGGGAACACCACGACAAGATAGTTTTATTATATATTTCAGGTTTTTATAAACGTCTGGGCCGCGGGCTGGGCATCGGCGCGAAAGTCACATCCCCTTTCCGTGGCGCTTCCGGAACACGGATGGGGAAATGCCTTCGATGCGCCGGAACACCCGGGAAAAATGAGAGGGGGCGTTGAAGCCCGTCCGGTAGGCGGCCTCGGAAACATTCACGTCCCGGCGCCGCATCAATTCCTTGGCTGTTTCAATGCGCTGGCGGACAAGAAACTCCCGGAAGGTTCCCCCGGTATGGCGTCGGAACAGATGGGAGAGGCGGGCCCTGTCGATCCCGACGGCGTCCGCCGTGCTTTTAAGGGTGATCGGCGCCTTCAGGTGCAGCGTGATGTAATCCAGGGCCGCCCGCACCGGCGGCGGCACATGGCCGGTGTCCGCCGCAATCCGCACGTGGTCCGACGTGGCGGCGGACAACATGTGGTATCCGCCCAGCAGTCTTTCGATGGTGCGATGGTAGAAGAAATCCTTCATATGGGGATGGGCCGCGAACATGGCCAGCAGCGCTTCCCGCCCTTGGACCAGGCAGGTAACCGGCTCTGTCACCACCAGGGTGTAAACAACGGGAACCAGATGATACGGCAGGTGATTGGCGAAATACTCGTAGGCATTGACCCAGTTGCAGATATGCTCCCGCCCCCGGGCGTCTTCCAGAACCGCTTTCATCCGCCCGCGGAGCACATAATAGGCGTCATCGAGCACCTGCCCGCTGCGCACCAGAATGGCGCCGGCGGGCAACTGCCGCCGGGAAAAGGTCGGCGCAAGGGCCCGCCGCTGGTTAACGGTCAGCCGGCGAAACACATCCATGCGCCAGAGGTGCTGAAAATCCGACGGGCGGCACCCACCCGCCCCCTGCGCCGCCTCCTGGCCGCCGTCTTTTTCTTTGAAAGCGGGGGGATCGGGCCCCATGGGAATACTCCTTTAGGTCTTCTTCCGGAAAGCCGATGGCGACATGCCTTCAATTTTCTTAAACACCCTTGCAAAATAAGACATGTCCCGATATCCCACGCGGCAGCCGACCTCAGCCACCGTCAGATCGGCCCGGGCAAGCAACCGCCTTGCGACCATTACCCGCTTTCGGTTCAGATAATCCTTGAAAGACCAGCCCGTATACTGGTTGAACGCCCGGGAGAAACGAAATTTGCTCATGCCGCCGACCCGTGCCACCTGATCCAAGGAAAGCGCTTCGCAGTAGTGCCGGGCAATGTAGTCCAACGACTTCTGAATCCCCCGGGGCAGGTTCCGGGCTTGCCCGGCGGCCTCCCGCCGGATGGGGAACAACGCCTGCAAGCCCCTTTCCATTGTTCGGATAGCCGTTGCGTAAAAGAAATCCTTCAGATGGGGATACTTCCGAATCAGGCGAAAAAAATCGTCCCGGCACTGACACCGGCAAACGCACTTTTCAAGGGAAACCACCCGCATGAAAAACGGCCGGGCACCGAACAGCGACACGTCGACGAAAAATTCGCCGGCACCGATCACCACCCCCCGCGGATCAAGCTTTCCGCCCGCAACAGATGTCACGCGGATGGCTCCCGCCACAACGAACCAAGCGTAATGCAGCGCTTCCGGCCCGGACATGATCACTTGGCTTTTCCCGAAATCACGTCGAAGAAAGGTGGCGTCGATCCAATCGATGTCCGCGCCGCCCAGGCGGCTGAAAATATCCAGGCCGGCGGCCCAACAGGTTGTTTCCATATCCCCCCGCCCATCCGGGTACGCCGTGTTGCCGGCCCGTCCCGCTATCCGGCGACAAAAGCCGGATCGGGCGCCTGCGGGCAGTGCCGCCGCTTGCAATCACGGTCCCAAGCCTTCTTCATACAGGCCTCCATGCCGGGTGTCAAGCCTGTGAACCAGTCTTAACGGATTGTTTTTATTGTTTATAAAAGATTTCACAAGAAGCGGCCGAAGGCCCCCGGAAAGAATTCGCTACGCCGGTCCGTCAATCTTTCGCAATTTGACATGGTGACATGATGCCCCGGTGTTGAAGTAACGCCTCAGGATGGCGATGGTTTCCGGTTTTCGGCCGGGTCAACCTTGGGACACAACCGCCGCCTGAGGCCCATCGGCACCCTGGGCATCTCTTGGCGCTCAGAATTTTAATTTACCGTTCATTTGCGATGGCCCTGGAACAGTCCCCGACACCGGCGACGGCGTTTCACATGTTTCTTATGGAACCCTAACCCCTTCTTAACAAGCGGTCTCTATAGGGTGAAGGCGTCTTTCCAAACCGAACCATTGCCATCGGCAGCCAGGTTTGCACGGCCCGGCCGCACCCATAACCCATGACAACCACGGAGGAAGTAAAAAAATGAAGAAACTGACGCGCCTTTTGCCGCTGCTGATCCTGATGTTTTCTTTTCTACCCCCCACCGCCCAGGCGGGCTACCTGGTCATCAAAGGCTCCACCACCGTGCTGCCCGTGGCGCAAAAAGTGGCGGAAGCCTTTATGAAGGAGTACCCGGATGTCTCCATTTCCATCTCCGGCGGCGGCAGCGGCAACGGTATCAAAGCCATCATCGACGGCACCACCGACATTGCCGACAGCTCCCGCTTCATCAAGGACAAGGAGCTGAAGCTGGCCGTGGCCCGCGGGGTCTACCCGGTTCCCTTCAGCGTCTGTTATGACTGCATCATCCCCATCGTGCATCCGGAAAACCCCATCGGCAACCTGACCATCGCCCAGCTCAAGGGAATCTATAAAGGCGAAATCACCAACTGGCGGCAGGTGGGCGGACCGGACCGCAAAATCGTGGTCCTGTCCCGCGACACCTCCTCGGGCACCTATGAGGTCTGGGAGAAAAAAGTCATGAACGCGGAGCGGGTCTACCCCGGTGCTCTGCTCCAAGCCTCCAACGGTGCCGTCTGCCAGGCGGTTTCGAAGAATAAAAACGCCATCGGCTATATCGGCCTCGGCTACCTGAACAACGCGGTCAAGGCCGTATCGGTCAACGGCGTCGTCGGATCCAGCAAGTCCACCTTGGACGGCACCTACCCTGTCAGCCGCCCCCTTTTCATGTTCACCAACGGGTGGCCGGATCCCGAAAGTGACACTTCCCGGTTTATCACGTACATGCTGGACCCGGCAAAGGGGCAGAAGATCGTTCTACAAACCGGGTTCATCCCGCTCTACTAAGACACGCGCATGAACAGACCCAGAAAACATTTCGGTGAACGGTGGGGGCCCGGCTGTTTCTTGACCGTCGCCGGGGCCTCCATCACCTTGCTGCTGCTGATCACGCTCTTTTTGTTCATGGAGGGGTTGCCCATTTTCCGTCAGGTATCGGTCCGGGAGTTTTTAACCGGCATCTACTGGTACCCCACCTCGGAGCCGCCTGATTTCGGCATCTTTCCCCTGATAATAGGCTCCCTGACCGTCACCGCGTTGTCCGCCTGCCTGGCGGTGCCCTTGGGGGTGATGTCGGCCGTCTACCTGGCCGAAATCGCCAATACCCGTGTCCGGGAATGGCTGAAACCCATCATTGAACTACTGGCGGCTCTGCCATCGGTGGTCATCGGATTTTTCGGTATGGTGGTGGTGGCGCCCGCGCTCCAGAACATCTTTGATGTGCCAACGGGCCTGAACCTGTTCAACGCCGCGCTGATGCTGGCGTTCATGTCCATACCAACCATCTGCAGTCTGTCCGAAGACGCCGTCTACAGCGTCCCGACCAATCTCAAGGAAGCCTCGCTGGCGTTGGGAGCCACCCATTGGGGCACAATTGTCCGTGTTATCCTTCCGGCGTCCGTTTCCGGTATCAGTACGGCCGTTATCCTGGGGATGTCCCGGGCCATCGGGGAGACCATGGTGGTACTGATGGTGGCCGGTGGCGCCGCCCTGGTGCCGTCATCCCTGTTCGATCCGGTCCGGCCCCTTCCGGCCAGCATCGCGGCGGAAATGGCCGAAGCGCCGTTTCGGGGTGAACATTATCACGCCCTGTTCGCCATCGGCATTGTTCTGTTCCTGTTCACCTTCCTCTTCAATATGCTGGCGGATATGATCGCCCAGCGCTATCGGCAGACCGGAGACGCAACACTGTGAAAACGGGTCAAGCGGCAAGAAAAAAGGAGGCGAATATGCGCGCCACCGTCTCACCGGGCGAAACGCCCCCCCTGCCGGAACCATCCACCGCACCCGGCGCAACCGCCGTCAGACAGTTGCCGCATCGATCCGATCACCGGTATCGGGGTGCCGCCCGCCAACGCTTCGACCGACGGCGCCGCCTGGTTGAACAAATGGTGTTCGCCCTCTTTCGCTGCGCGGCCCTCGTCAACGGCCTGGCATTGGCCGTTGTCCTGGGATATGTGCTCGTCAACGGCGCCCAGGCCGTCTCCTGGACCTTTCTGACCGAAAATCCAACGGATGCGATGACCCGGGGCGGCATTCTGCCCTGCATCATCGGAACGCTGCTGCTGAGCATCGGCGCCGTGGCCGTGGCACTTCCAGTGAGCGTGGCAACCGCAGTTTATCTAAACGAGTATGCGGGTTCGGGAAAATTGCTGCGCGTGATACGCTTGGGCATCAACAACCTGGCAGGGCTTCCCTCCGTGGTCTTCGGGCTTTTCGGCATGGCGCTGTTCGTTGTCTGGTTGGACTGGGGCGTCTGTCTTCTGTCCGGTGCCTTAACGCTGGGCATCATGTCCATACCCGTCATCATCGGTGCCACCGAAGAGGCGCTTCGATCGGTGCCGGACACTTACCGTGAGGCCTCCCTGGGCCTCGGGGCCACCAAGCTGCAGACCGTCTTCAGGGTCGTATTGCCGGCGGCCATGCCCGGAATCATCACCGGCACCATCCTCGGCGTCAGCCGGGCCGCCGGAGAAACCGCGCCGATCATGTTCACCGCAGCGGTATTCTATACGCCCCACCTGCCCAAATCCGTGTTTCATGAAATCATGGCCCTGCCGTATCACATTTACGTGCTTGCCACCGCCGGCACGGACATCGAGCTGACCCGCCCCCTGCAGTACGGCACCGCCTTAGTGCTCATCAGCCTTGTTCTGGGAATGAACATGGTCGCCATCATATACCGGTCGCGTCTTCGAAAGCGAATGAAATAGCCTCATCAACATCGGAAAGAGATCCGCCATGACGTCCCTTGTGAAAATGACATCCGACAATCTTAACTTCTACTACGGAAGCTTCAAGGCGCTGGAAAATATTTCCATCCAATTCCATGAGAACACGGTCACAGCCCTCATCGGACCGTCGGGCTGCGGGAAAAGTACTTTCCTCAGATGCCTAAACCGCATGAACGATCTTATTCCGGGTCGGAAAGTGAAAGGGCGGGTTCTTCTGGATGGAGAAGACATCTACGAAAACGCCGTGGACGTTTTCAACCTGCGCAGCCGCGTCGGCATGGTGTTCCAGAAACCGAACCCCTTCCCCAAAAGCATTTTCGAAAACATCGCCTACGGCATGCGGGTAAACGGCATTAAGGACCGGATGCACCTTGCGGAAAAAGTGGAAGAAACGCTTAAATTCAGCGCGTTGTGGGAGGAAGTAAAAGACCGCCTGAGTGAATCGGCCCTGGGGCTTTCCGGGGGGCAGCAGCAGCGCCTCTGCATTGCCAGGGCACTGGCCGTTGCGCCCGAAATCCTTCTCATGGATGAGCCCTGCTCGGCCCTGGACCCAATTGCCACCCAGAAAATAGAGGAGCTGATCCACGCACTCAAGAAGCAGTATACGGTCATCATCGTTACCCACAACATGCAGCAAGCATCCCGGGTCTCGGACGTGACCGCCTTTTTTTACCTCGGCCGACTGGTGGAAACCAACGAAACGGACCTTCTTTTCACCCGGCCCGCCCTCAAACAGACTGAGGATTACATTACCGGCAGGTTCGGGTGAATTGTTAGGGTTGTGTTAGTTTTTTGTTAGCGCATAATTAGCGCTTGATTTGTTTCACACCCCGGTCTTAGACTTACTGATATCGTCTGCGGGCCGCTTTTCTGCCGATCCGCATCCGGGAGCGTCCCGCTTCCGGTGGATTGATCCAACGAATTTCAACCCGATCAAAGGAGGTGTCCTATGAAACTCATCAACAATGTCAGCCTGGGCGGCATCGCCCTTGGCGCCGGGGCGATCCTGCTTGCCCCTGTTGTTCTGCCCATCGTGGCGAGTGTCGCCAAGCCGCTTTTCAAGGCAGTGATCAAGGGCGGCATCCTTGCCTATGAAGGTGCCCGCGTGTCCCTGGCCGAAACCAAAGAAGTCATCGAAGATATCACCGCCGAGGCCAAAGCGGAAGTGGTCAAGGAAAAAGAGGCGGTTTAACGCCGACGCGGCTGTTCGGCCGCAACCCCGGAACAGTGTCGCCCGGGCACGGGGAAGCGGTCCCGGACGGGCCGAGCCTTTTCAATGAGGACGCCCATGACAAGGCCCATCGCCAGAATCGTTCATCAAACCGCCGACCGCCTGCGGTTGCGCATCACCACGCGCAGGGGGGACCCTACCTATTTCGACCGGCTGGAAACGGTCTTGACCGAAAAACTGGAAGGGCACGCGGTGCGCTGCGCCCCGGAAACCGCCGGCCTCCTGATCACGGCACCGGCCGTGGATATGGAGAAATTGGCGGAAGCCGCCGCTGAAGCCGGGCTGTTCGAGCTGTCCGGCGCCCCCATTTCGCTCGCGGAAGCCATGTCCAGCCCCGTCCGACGGGCCAGCAACGCCATGGGCACCCTTACCGGCAATGCGGTGGATCTTCCCGGCGCCATCTTCCTCGGCCTGCTGGGATACGGCGTGGTGGCCCTGGCCCGGGGGAACCTCCGCATGCCGCCGTGGTACACCGCGTTCTGGTATGCCTTCGGCATTTTCACCAAGTCCATCGCCGACAAGACATTTGCGGACGCGTCCTTTCCGC
Organism: Desulfobacterales bacterium; assembly: GCA_963678885.2. GTDB lineage: Bacteria > Desulfobacterota > Desulfobacteria > Desulfobacterales > JAFDDL01. The sequence goes on from CAXXFG010000001.1 coordinate 397,538, forward strand.
AAACGCCCCCCGGAACCGGGACATAGGTACTGCCGTGCTGGAAACACTTCACGACAAGGTGACAGGTCGGGTCCGGTTCAAAGTGCCCGGCCTGAACCGCTCCTGTTTTCTCAAAGACCTCCTCGAACGGCGGCTGATGGAGCGGCGGGATATCATTTCCGCCAAGGCCAATGTGCTTACCGGCAATATCCTGGTATCCTTCAACACCCACCAGGACCCCCAGCGCATCGGTCAGGCCATCACGTTCATCCTGGACGAGGCGCAGACCCGAAAAAACACCATCGAGCCGCCGGCCGTCCCCGCGGCCCGCGCCGGGGACGCCCCCGCACGCACATCCCGCGCGGCCCTTGCCCCTGCGTCCACCTGGCATCTGACCCACCGCGACGCGGTCACCGCCGCCTTGCAGTCCCACCGGAAGACAGGGCTTTCCAGGGCCCTGGCCCTGCAGCGCCTGGCGGCCGAAGGGGAAAACCGCATCCCCGATCCGAAAAAGCGCAGCGCATGGGACATCTTCGCCGAACAAATCAACTCCCTGCCCACCTATCTGTTGGGTGCCGCCGCCGGCGTGTCCCTGCTGACCGGCGGCCTGATAGAAGCCGGCGTCATCCTGGGCGTGGTAATGGCGAACGCCGCCATCGGCTACTACACCGAAGACCAGGCCGAAAAGACCATTGATTCCCTCAAGGAACTGGTTCACCCCGAAGCCGAAGTCCTGCGCGACGGCGACCTGCAGACAGTACCCGCCGAACATGTGGTGCCAGGGGATCTATTGGTGCTTGCCCCCGGCCGCTACGTTTCCGCCGATTGCCGGGTGGTGAAGTCCTCCCGCCTGACAATCGACGAATCCATGCTGACCGGCGAAAGCCTCCCGGTGTTAAAATCCACCGACGCCCTGAGCGGAAAAGATATCCCCCTGGCCGACAGGCGCAACATGGCCTTCATGGGCACCTTGGTCACCGGCGGACAGGGGTTGGGGATGGTGGTCGCCACCGGTTCCCATTCCGAGATGGGACGCCTCCAGGTATTGCTCCAGGACACTGTTCGCCCCCAAACACCCATCGAACGTCAGCTGGCCCGGATGGGGGACCAGTTGGTGCTCCTGTGCGGCGGCATCTGCGGCATTGTTTTCGGTCTGGGGTTTCTGCGCGGATACGGCATGGTGCAAATGCTCAAAACCGCCATCTCCCTCGCGGCTGCCGCCGTTCCCGAAGGCCTCCCTGCGGCGGCCACCGTCAATTTCGCCATCAGCATCACCAACATGCGCAAACACCGGGTGCTGGTGCGCCAGCTGCGGGCCATCGAAACCCTGGGAGCGGTTCAGACCATCTGCCTGGACAAAACCGGCACCATCACTCAGAACACCATGCAAGTCCAGGAATTCCAATGCGGCGCGAAAAGAATCACACACGAAGACCGCCGCTTTTGGATGAACGGCGGCCCCGTCTCCCCCCTGGCGCACCAGGAGCTCGACTGGCTGCTGCGCGTCTGCGTGTTGTGCAGCGAAACCAGGGTCAACGGAAACCGCGACAGCGGAGGGCATGAATTGTCCCTGTCCGGCTCCTCCACCGAAAAGGCGCTGGTCCAGGCCGCTTCCCACGCCGGACTCGACCCGGCCGCCCTTCAGCAGCGTCACCGCCGGCTCAAGATGACACATCGATCGGAATCGCGCCTGCTGATGAGCACCTTGCACCGGCACGACGGCCGACAGCGCATCCTCAGCGTCAAGGGAAGCCCCCCTGAAGTGTTGACCCTGTGTTCCCGGCACATGATCGACGGGCAGGTAAAACCCCTGGACGAATCAGGCCGGCTGCAAGTCGAAACGGCCAACGAGAGGATGGCCGGCCAGGCCCTGCGGGTGCTGGGCGTGGCGTACCGCATCGTCGACGCCCCCGACGAAAAAGTCCGGGAAGAGGACTTGATTTGGCTGGGCCTGGTGGGCATGTCCGATCCGGTGCGGGAAGGCGCCCGAGAACTCATCGCCATGTTCCACGCCGCCGGCGTGGAAACGGTGATGATCACCGGCGACCAGAGCAGCACCGCCTGCGCGGTTGCCCAAGCGCTCCACCTTTCTGGCGAGAAACCGCTTGAAATCTTAGACTCCTCGGAGCTCTCCGCCCTGAACGACGACACGCTCAAGGCCCTGGCCACCAAGGTGCACGTCTACTCCCGGGTCAGCCCCACGCACAAGCTGAAGATCGTCGAGGCCCTGCGGGCGGCGGGCAGAACCGTTGCCATGACCGGCGACGGCATCAACGACGGACCGGCCCTCAAGGCCGCCGATATCGGCATCGCCATGGGCAGGAGCGGAACGGACGTGGCCCGGGACGTGGCCGATATCATCCTTGAGGAGGACAACCTGGAAATTTTGGCCATGGCGCTACGCGACGGGCGCGCCACGTACCAAAACATCCGTAAAGCGCTCCACTTCTTTCTGGCCACCAACATCAGCGAGATCCAGTTGATGTTCATCTCCATGGCAGCGGGCATCGGCTTCCCCCTCAATGTCATGCAGCTGATGTGGATCAACATCATTTCGGACATTTTCCCGGGCCTGGCGCTTTCCATGGAAACGCCGGACCCCGGCGTCCTGTCGGATCCGCCCCGGGATCCGGCGGCCCCCATCCTTTCGGGAAAGGACTTCCGGCGCATGCTCGTGGAATCGGGCTGGATTACCGGCGCCGCCCTGGCCGCCTACGGGTTCGGCCTGTCCCGCTACGGTCTCGGAGCCCGGGCCGGATCCCTGGCATTCCAGACGCTCACCTTGTCCCAGCTTCTGCACGCCTACAGCTGCCGATCGGAAACCCGCCCGGCGCGCCATGCGGAGAAACCACCGGCCAATCCCTACCTGAACTGGGCCATGGCCGGATCCCTGGCCCTGCAGGCACTGACCATGCTTCTGCCGCCGCTGCGCAACTTCATGGGCCTTGCACGCCCCGGCCTTGCGGACCTCGCCGTGATCGGCGTGACCTCCGTTCTGCCTTACGCCGTCAGCACTTGCACAAAACCCATACAAACGAGGCCGGCACCATGATGCGAAATTTCCTGTTCACGTCGGAATCCGTCACCGAGGGGCACCCGGACAAGATCTGTGACCAGATCAGCGATGCGGTGGTGGACCACCTGCTCAGCCAGGATCCCTACTCTCGGGTGCGGGCGGAGTGCGCCATTTCAAGCGCCATCGTGTTCATCGCCGCCCGCTTCAGATCCGAGGGAAACATCGACTTCACCCGCCTGGCCCGCAAGGTGATCCGCCAAATCGGTTATGACCGGCCCGACTTCAACGCCCGGATCTGCAGCATTCTCACCTCCCCCCAAGCCCTGCCCGTCAACACAGCGGACCGGTTCGACGAACAGAAGCTGAGTGCGCAGGAAATCGACGCGGTGGCGGTTCAAAACCAGGTAAACGTCTTCGGCTATGCCTGCAACCAGAGCCCCGCTGGGATGCCCCTTCCCATTTTCCTGGCGCACCGCCTCTCCCAACGGCTCAGCCGGGTACGCCACACAAAGGAACTGCCATACCTGGAACCGGACGGACGGGTACAGGTGGGGATCGTATACGAAAACAGGCGTCCACAATCCTTGCACAGCATCAACATCACGGCCGGCCAGGATCCCCGGCACGCCATGGATCAAAAGCGTTTCCGGGAAGAAATCTTTGAAACCGTCATCAGGCCGGCCATGGCCGACGCCCCATTGCCGATGGGCAACCATACCCTCGTGGCCATCAACCCGGAAGGCGCTTATACGGGCGGCCCCACCCATCACTCCGGCCTCACCGGCCGAAAAAACGCCATCGACACCTACGGTGAATTCTCCCGCCACAGCGGCAAGGCACTCAGCGGAAAGGATCCCTTACGCATCGACCGGACGGGGGCTTATGCGGCCCGGCATGCGGCCAAAAACATCGTGGCAGCGGGACTTGCCGAGGAGTGCGAGCTGATGCTCAGCTACTCCATCGGCCATGCCCGCCCGGTATCCATGGTGTTGGACACTTTCGGCACCGGCCGCATGGCCGACAGCAAGATCGGCGCACTGGTGGAAAAAGTATTCGACTTCCGCCTGGCAGGCATTCTGAAAAACTTCCGCCTCCGGCATCTGCCCGCCGAAAACCCAGGGGGCCTCTACCAAAAGCTTGCGTCCTACGGGCATTTCGGCAGGCAGGACATGGAAGTGCCATGGGAAAAAACAGACAAGGCCGCCTTGCTTGCACAGGCGTGACAGAAACGTGTGGTTCGAAAGGAGGACCAAATCAATGAACTGGATAATCGCATCGGTCCTGACGGTGGGCGCGTTGGCTTGGTATGCCAGGAAGGGCCCCTTGTTTTCCGGAAAAAGCAGGGCGGGGCAAAGAAAGGCGGCGTCTGAGGAGGACATCGCAGCGGCCCTGGCGTCCGACGACCCAAAGGCACTGCTGTCCGTACTGCTTAGAACAAAAGATCCGACGGGCAGACATGCCCTTTTCACCAAAATCGTGGAAGTAACCTACCCCAAGCGCGGGGAAGCGCACATGCGGGAGACCTTCTTTGAAACGGCCGAACAGCATGTGGCGGAATTCCCCGCCATGTGCCCCGGACTCCAGGCAATGGCGCCAACAAACGCTCCGATGGTGGTCCCAACCTTCAAATGCCTGGCCATCGCCTATGAGCAGGAAGCACGCTACGAAGAGGCCCTGGCCGTGTGCCGCAGGGCCATCGAACTGGGGGTGGAGGACGGCACCAAAACGGGCTTCAAGGGCCGCATCGGCCGCATCGAAAAAAAACGGGAACGCATTGCGCAAACGCACTGAGGTATTGTTTGAACCTGAGGCCCCGGAACGCCTCTCTCAGATAAAGGCGGCCAGCAAGGACAGGCCGTTTGACTCCAGGGCGCGGCCGACGGCCCAACCAACCAGTGCCCGCCCCAGCCGGGCGGTGGTTTTATGCGCGACTGCGCTGATATGGGTATCGCTGTCAACGGCCCGGTTCCGATCAAACAGACCGTGCGCCTGCAGGATATTCAGAATATCGGCGGCCTGGAGCCGGTCCTGCCGATAGGCGATCACGACGCTGCCGGTGACTGCATTTTCCCGGATGTCCGCAATGCCTTCAATTTTGAGAATACGTCTGATCTCCAGCGCCTTGTCCGGATTGTTCTTGAGTACCGGTATTTTGACACGCAGTCGCCCCGGCACATTGTGAACATAATATGTCATGGGTCACCACTCTCCCTTACGGGTTATCACCCCAGTGCCGCAAACCGGTTGGCACCATTTCCATTGTCTCCAGATATCCGACGCCTGTTAGACGACTATTTTCGGCATGTCAGAATTTCGTTAGACCTTGAACCAGCCGTCCACCGTTTCGCCCCCCCCCTTTGGTCCGCCCTTTCCGCATCGGCCGTACCGGTTGAGGGCGACGCCGATGAATTTATCCCGGGGCAACAGCTCCGTTGCCTTGACAATGTCGTCCCGGCGGGTCGTCCCGGGGGCCGCCAGCAGCAAAATCCCGTCCACCAGAGGCGCGAATGCCATGGCGTCCGCATGATGCAATACCGGAGGAACATCGAAGAGAACGTAGCGTTTCGCGTACCGGTTCTTCATCTCCTCCACCAGGAGGTTCATACGGGGCGACGCCAGGATTTCCGCACTGTCGCTCACCGTATGCCGGCCGGAAATCACCGTCATTTTCTCAACCCCCGGCCAGACGATGATATCCGACAGGGGCCGCCGGTTCTCCAGATAGTCCACGAGGCTGTATGGGCTTTCGTACCCCAGGTATTGATGCACCTGCTGTTTGCGCAGATCCGCGTCCACCAGCAGCACCGTCTGATCAAATTCCCTGGCAAAGGTCAGGGCCAGGTTGATGGCGGTCAGGCTCTTTCCCTCCCCCGGGTTCGCACTGGTCACCATGATGGTGCTCCAGCCCCTGGAAAGGCAGCGTTGCTGGATCTGCGTGCGCAGCATACGGTAATACTCGATTTCCTTTGCGCCGGAGGACAAGCACACGCACCGGTTCACCTCGGCCCGCACAGGGTCCAATTGCACCTTCCGGGAAGTTTTATAGCAAGGAGACATCCATCCCTTGTCGTCCCGGGCCTCCGGGTCGACGGCGTCCGTCGCGTCGAGAAAATCCGCAAAGGGCGCCCATTTTCCGTCCATGTCCGCATCCGGCCGGTTGCTCGTCATCATCATACTCCTTATTCTCCGTTCCATGTTTCCCATCCCGTCCTCCCGGCCTGGTTGCCGAGCCCGCCGGGTGTTACAAAACACCGCCGTCCACCCGCCGCAACACCTTGATCCAGAAGATATCGAGATCCATGATGAAAAAATGGAACACCGCAATGCCCACCACAACCGCCGTAACGCCCGAAGCAACCCAGATAAGCCGCTTGCGCCTGCGCTGCCACCGGTCCTGACGGGTGATGATCTCGGGTAATGTTCCAAGCAGGGGCAGATCCGCCGCCAGAGCCAGTTCATCGGGCTTGCGCACCGTCTTGTCGCTCATTTCCCGGAGCGCCACCAGCCCGCCGCCGGCCGCCAAGCCGAGTACAACCCCCACGATGATGATGGCCATCCGGTTCGGTTTGAAAGGCTTTTCCGGCAGCCGTGCCGGGTCGATCAGGGTGAAGCGCTCCCCCTTCTGCTCTTTCTCAAGCCCCTGGGCCACCTTGGCCTCCATGGTTTTTTGCAGAAGATCGTTGAACTTCATCTGGGTACTGGCCCGCTCGGCCATCAACGCGCTGTAGGCCTCCTCCACCCTCGGGGTGTTCTCGATGCGGCGCCGGTACAGATCCGCTTTTTCACGAAAATCCTTTTCCTGGCGCTTGACCGATTCGATATCGGCCCGGGTGCTGGCCAGCTGGCTCTGGAGGGTTACGTAGGCCGGATTGTCGGGCCTTTCCAGTGCCTGATCCTGGGGATCACCTTCAGCGGCGAGCTTTTTTTCCAGCGCCCCAATCTCTTCCCGTGTCTTGATCACGTCGGGATAAGCGTCGGTAAACCGCGTTTCCAGGTAAACAAGCTGCACCCTGAGTTCGTTCAGCCGGTCACGGTCCCGGTTCTCCATAAAAGGCGAAAGGGTGGCCAGCTGGCTTTCCAGATACCCCTCCCGCTCCCGGAGGCTTCGGGTCTGTTCCAAAAGCCGCTCGATGTTCCGCTCCGTATTCTCAAGGGCCTGGATATTCATCTGGAGCAGTTCCGGCAGTTCGCTGATATGCTCTTCCTTGAACCGGGAGAGTTTCGCATCGATCCGCTGCATCTCTTCCCTGACCCGGGCCGTTTCCAGTTCCAGGAAATCGTATGTTTCCCGGGTCTGGCGTTCCCGGACCTTGAGATTCTCTTCCAGAAATAACGACGCCAGCACGTTGGCCACCTGTTGTACCCGCTGGGGCGTATCCTTTCCCTCATAGGACAGACTGAAGGCAATTGTGGCCGCCGTGGGTCTGCCGGTCCGCCGGTCAACGACTTCGGCGCTGATCTGGCGGAGCTTCACATCGCTTCGCATTTTGTCCACGACTTCTTCGGTGGTCTTCTTTTCCCGCATCTTCTGATAAAGATCGAACCGGTTGATGATCTCAAGCAGCTTCGTGGTACTCATGATGCGCTGGTTGATGGTCTGAAGACGCTGCTCGGCAAAACTCGTTACCGTGGCCATGACGAAGTCCTGGGGGATTTCCTGCTCTTCAATCAGAATGGTCGAGGTCGACTTGAAGACCGGCGGCAGGAGCATGGCGATCAGCACACCGAGGATTGAGATAACAACAGCGGGAAGAATCAGGCTCCATTTTCGCCGGAGAAGAATTCCGGGCAGGTCCTTGATATTGAAGGAGGACTCTTCCATGAATTGCGGGTCTGCGTACTGTGGATCCATTCGGTTTCCTAAGCCGGCTGTGCCGGGTAAAAAAGTTCAGAGTTCAGAGTTCAGGGTTCAAAGTTCAGCGTTCAGCGTTCAGGGTTCAGGGTTCAAAGTTCAGCGTTCAGAGTTGCCCGCTAAAGATGGACCTTCGGGTTCTTTCAGAGTATACAGTTTCAGGCAGTTGGTTGACAGTTGATGGCTTATAACCAAAAGCGCCCGGCCTTTGGGCGGACAACCCCCTGAACTTTGAACTCTGACCCCTGAACTTTGAACTTCCCTACTCAAAAAAATCATGCTGCCACACAAGCCTCAGTTGGACGATATTGCTGTCCACCGTGCTCTCGTCGGTCCGGTCTTCGATTTTCGTCATCCGATAGGCAAGATCCATGGACAGCGATTTATTGAAGCGATACCGGATCTGCGGCTGGATGACAAGCGACCATTCGTCGATCTCATCGGCCTGGTCACTTTCATCATCGCTCTGGTTATAGTAAAAACTGCCGTCCACGTGGCCATACAGATGCTCCGTAAACCGCCGCTTTACCGACGTGGACAGACCGGTCCGGTTGGTCGTGTTCCGCCGGCCGCTGGCGGGCTGGATATCGTGCTGGAGATTCATCTGCCACGAGGTGAACTCACCGCCGTAGGAGAAACCCAGTTGACCAACGAAGGCGGTAAGGTCGCTGGTCACCGTTATGGGCACGCGTGTGATAAACCCGGTTTCCCCATCGAACTCAAACCTGAAATCGTCATAGGAATTTTCTGTATATCTTCCACCCAAATATACAAAACCGGTAAAAACCTCAGTCAGCCGCGTGCTGGCACCAAAGGTGGCGGAATAGTTCGCGACCTCCACGGTGGGATAGTTATACCGGTCATAATAAAACTGCACCTGCCCCGTGGTGTCGGGGGTCAGAAGACGCGAGAAGGTTGCGCCGATCCGCCGGGAGTCGAAATCGGTGAATTCATCATCTTCGAAATCGTCCCGTGAGACCGCGTAGCTGAGTCCCACGGTGTTTTTTTCGGACAGGACATAATTCAGAAAAGCATTGCCGGACTGACGCTCCCGGACCGAGCTGCCCAGGACCAGTCCGGTATCGGCGACATCCCGATCCCGCCGCGAATCCCGATCGTAGGACGCACTGCCGCCCACTGTCAGGCGCTCGGTCGCGACGAACCGAAGCGATCCGTCGTAAAACTGATCCACCTCGTTCAGATCGTCGTTGTCATGATAATACACAAGCCCCAGCCGGCCCCGGAAGGAAGCGCTCACCCGCCCGGTATCACGCCGGAACTGCACAGACGGCATCAGGGTGGTGATCATATCCTCGATGGCGTCAGTCTCGTCGTAAAAGATGTTGTCGTTATACTCCCCCCGGGCGGTCAGCGACAGTTCGAGACTGTCGTCCACGCACCAGCCGGCTTCCGCTGAAACCAGCAGAAACAAAGCCCCCAGAAGGAATAACGCCCCGTCAAGCAGTCGGCGCTTCTCTCGTTTTTGGCACCACATTCCTTCAGCCCCCTCAGTTCACCACGATCACATCACCCCGACGGAGCCGGATATTGTTTCTCAGGTCCCTGCCGCTGGCCGCATCGTCATAATTGAACGGAATGACCTGCTCCCCTCCCTCTCCCTGACGAATGACCTTGATGCGGTCGCCGTCGGCGAAGGTGTTCAGCCCGCCGGCCATGGACAGGGCCTGGAGCACGGTCACGTTGGCATTGATGGCAAAGCGGCCCGGGTTGTGCACCTTTCCGATAATATAGATCATCATGCTGTTCACCTGGGTCACGGAAACGTCCACAAAGGGGCTGGGCACGAATTTCGTAATTTGCGTCTCCATCTCGTTTCTGAGACCTTCCACCGTCTTTCCCGCGGCCTTCAGCCGCCCGAGCAGAGGGAAATGGATGGTACCGTCGGGCAGAATCGGCACCACCTTGGACAAGGCCTCGTCCTTCCAGACGGATATTTCGATCACATCCCCGACACCGAGAATATATTCCGGGGGAACTGTCGGGGTAACGCTGGTTTCCGGCACGGAATCGCCTGAGAACAAGCGGCCCAGCCAGCTTTTTTCCCCGGTCGGGGCCGGCTGATCCGTCGATGCCGACGCCACCGGTTCCGGCCTCATGGGGGCAGCGGCCACCGGCCGGGCTTCTGGTACGGGAACCGTCTCCGCGACAGGGGCAGCGCCCCCCCGGCCAGATGCGCTTCCGGAGGCGGTCCGCTCTGCCGAATCCGCAGAAGGCGCCAGTTCACTCGCCGGCTGCGGCGGCTCTCCGCCGATAAGCATTCTCTCGGCATCCGGTTCGTCGAAGGGGCGGGAGCGCATCTCGATCACCGGAAGCGCACCCTGCGAGGTAACCTTCTGCTTTCCTGGCTGCGGCAACGGAATCCCCGGGGCCGTCATGGGGGGCTTTTCCGCCGTGCGGGAAGGCGATGCGGGCGCCGCCGGATCTGCTTCACTTCGCCGGGGGGCGGCATGGGTTTCAGGCGAATCTTCCCCGGCGGAAACGGCGGCATCCGCCTCTTCGTCCGCCATGGACTGCTGTTTCCACCGGTAGAAAGCATCCAGGCCGGGAGAATCCTTCTTCTGTTCTTCGGGCGCCGCCCCCACCTTCCTTTTCATGAAATCGCTCTGGGGAAACGACTGAAACCCGCTGCCGGCATAGGCGTGGGGAGTCAGCATCAGGCAGATCGCCAGAAAAGGCCATACAGTCAATCGCGACATGCGATACGTCCTCCTGTTGTCAATCAACTGGTTGTTTCTATCTTTTTCAGGGTACGTTCGGCTTCTTCACGACCTGAGAATTCTTTGTCGTTCTGCAACGCCATTTCGAGTTTCTCCCGGGCTTCCGCCGTTCGACCTGATTTGTAAAGGGCCATGCCGAGGTGGTAATTGAGCACGTTGCTCTGGGGCGCTTTTACGATCAGTGCCTCAAAATCATCCACCGCCTTGTCATAATTCCCCAGCTTGTAATTCACCCAGCCGATGGTGTCGGCAACGACGGCATTACCGGGGTTGAGCGACTCGGCCTTCCTGGCAAGCGCCATGGCCCGCTCAAGATCATCGGCGCCATCGCGATGTTCCGCAAGGAGGTAAGCCAGGTTGTTTGCGGCATTCCACATCCCGGGATGCTTCGCCAGCGCATCCTCATAGACGCCGATGGCCTTGTCATGGTGCCCCCCCTTCTCGTAAAGAGCCCCCAGGGTCATATAGGCCGTCGTGTTGTCGGGGCTCGTATCGATCGCTTTCTCCAGGTTCCTGATGGCCGTTTCGATCTTGTTCTGCTTCAGGTAGAGAAAAGCGAGGTTGTTATGGGGCTCCTGCCATTGGGGGTTGATTGAAATCGCTTTCTTGAAGGCGTCTTCGGCCCGCCGGTAGTCCTTTTTGGAGGCCAGGACCTTGCCGAGCAGATTATGGGTAAAAATCTCCTGATCATCTTTTTCCAGCCGGGTTTTACACAAATCGACGGCCGTGTCAAAGGCTTCCCGCCGGACATGCATTTCCACCAGGGTCTGGAAAATCGGCGCGGAATCCGGATTTCTCCGGTAGCCCTCTTCCAGTTCGGCAAAGGCCTTCTCCCATGCGTCCTCCCGGGCGTGAAGCTGCGCAAGCTTCACATACCCCAGCGGCATGGCAGGCGCCTTTCGTTTGATCTCGTTATACTCCCGGATGGCAGCGCTGGTGTCTTTGAGGGTAAGGTAAAAATCCCCCAACTGGGCCTGGGCCCTGACATCTCCGGGATCGATTTCCAGAATGCGCCGCATTTCAGCTTCGGCGTTCTTGAAATCCTTTTTGATGGCGTAGGCCCTTGCCAGCATCAGCCTGGCTTCCTTGGATCCCGGATCGACCTTGAGGGCACGTTTCAGGTTTTCCATGGCCAGGTTCAACTCAGCGTTTTTCGAATGGGCCTCGGCAAGCCGCAGATAACCGGCCGTCATCTCGGGTTTTTCCGCAACCACCACGCGGAAGCTCGAAACGGCGTTTACCGCATCGTTTCGCCCGAGATAAATCTGGCCTTTCAGGTAGTTGGCGTCGATACTCTTGGGATCTTCGACAAGCACCGCATCGACATATTTCTCTGCCGCGTCGGTATGCCCCATGGCGAGGTTGATCTTGGCAAGCTGATTTTTGACTTTCAGAATCTCGGGGTTCGAGGGGTCATCGTCCGCAGAAAGGGCCTTCTCCAGAACGCTGACGGCCTTGTCCGCCGCACGGCCCTTGGTATACAGCTCGGAAAGTGCGATATACAGCGTGAAAGGCTTCTCGATCTCCTCGATGCCTGTTTTCAGGATACGCTCGGCGTCGTCGACCATTTTCCTGCTCAGGTAGAATTGCGCGGTCCGGACCCGCTTTTCCTGGCTCTCCGGATCCGCAGCGAGAATTTCCCCGAGAACGGAGACGGCCTGTTCTTTCCGCGCCATCTCCCAGTAGAGGCTGGCCAGGTTGAACTGGTGCGCGGTATTTTCCGAATCGAGGGCAATGACCTTTTTAAGAATATCCACAGCGGCCTCAGGCTCTTTCTGCTTTACGAGGTAGTTCGCCATGATCACGCTCAGGGGGATGGATTCGGGATTCCGCTGGAGACCTTCTTCAAGAATGCTTTTGGCCTCATCCGGCTTCTCGAGTTTTGTATATACCGATGCCAGCAGCATGAAGACGTCGGGCCGCTGCTCGCCGGCGGCGATAAGCCCCGTGAGGTGAATCTCCGCCTCTTCGTACTTTTTCTCGGCCACCAGAAGCGAGCCCTTGATGAGCAGGCCGTTTGCATTGGCCGGATCCTTGTCTAACACGGCGCTCAACTTCTCGTAAGCCCTGTCTAAGTCTTTTGCCGCCATAAACAGTTTGGCCAGTTCGAGGTTGGCCTCCAGATGCTCCGGGTCCAGTTCGGATGCCTTCAGCAGTTTTCCATAGGCCTCTCGGAGGTTTTTGTCTTTCAGGTCGATCATCCCCAGCATATAATAGGCCGGCGCGTATTTCGGATCGATCTGGAGCGCATTTTTAAATGCCAGCCGTGCTTTCACGTAGTTGCCTTCCTCGTAGTAAACGACGCCCCGGTCGTAGAATTTCGCTTTCTTTTTTTCCGGGGAACTGCAGCCGGTCAACGCAAAAAGCACAAGTGCCGCAACCGTCAGCAGACGAAGTGTTCGATTCCTGAAATAACGCATAGGGCCTCCGATGTATGAAAAAGTTCTGACTTCAGAGTTTAGACTTCAGAGTTTAGAGTTCAGGGTTGATGGGTCGATAGATTGATAAGTTCAGAGGTTGAAAAGTTCATCGGTTCAGGGGTTCAGGGGTTAGGGGTCAGACCAGTTTCTGGCCGGGCGCTTTTGGCTATCAGCACTCAGCTATCAGCTGGCTTCGATAAACGGGTATCAGTCCTGCTCAATTCCGGATCGGATGAGGAGGCAATTCATTGACGCTGAATTCTCCCGCCGTCCTCCCACTCATCTTCGGTCTGCTATGAACTCTGAACTCCGAACTCTGAACTTTTCTTAAAGTGCACGGCGTTCCGAAATCACATTGATAACCCGGCACCAGTTCCAGAAACTTCCCTCTCAATGCCGATTCGTCTCTCCGGGCGATAATCCTGCCGATCTCCTCAATGGCGGCAGCAATGTAGGCCGCGTCCACCCGTTCCGAAACCGCCGCCTTGATCCGGGGATGATCGGTGTCGATATGGGCTTCCCCGCTGTTGAACAGCTCCTCGTACATTTTCTCGCCGGGGCGCAGACCGGTGAAGTTTATCTCGACGTCCTCGTAGGGCCGCTTGCCGGAAAGGGTAATCAGCTTTTCCGCCAGCTTCAGTATCTTCACGGGTTGTCCCATGTCCAGCACGAAGATTTCGCCGCCGACCCCCATGCATCCGGCCTGGAGCACCAGTTGCACCGCCTCGGGGATGGTCATGAAATAGCGCTCGATTTCCGGATGCGTCACCGTCACGGTCCCGCCGGAGCGGATCTGCTTTTTGAAGATCGGGATCACGCTCCCGGCGCTGCCGAGCACGTTACCGAAACGGACCGTCATGAACCGGGTTCCGGACTTCGGGCTCAGTCCCTGTACCGCCATTTCGGCGATACGCTTGGTGGTGCCCATCACATTGGTGGGATTGACCGCCTTGTCCGTCGAAATCATCACGAACCGCTGGGCGCCAGCGGCCACGGCCGCCCTTGCCACATTCCAGGTGCCGAGGATATTATTATAGGCAGACTCGACGGGGGTGTCCTCCATGAGCGGCACATGCTTGTATGCCGCTGCATGAAATACGACATCCACCGCCATATCCGCCATGATCTTCTTCATCCCCCCGGCATCGTTGATGGAGGAAATCACCCCGACAAACGGCGCATCGGGAAAGAATCGCTTGAACTCAAGCTGCAGATCGTAAAGGCTGTTCTCCGAACGCTCCACCACCACCAGCCGGCCGGGATTGAACCCGGCAACCTGCCGGCAGATTTCCGATCCGATGGATCCGCCGCCGCCTGTGACAAGAATGGTTTTCCCCTTCAGGTATTCGGCAATCTTCTCCATATCGGTTTCGACCGGCGGACGTTCCAGCAGGTCCTCGATGCCCACCTCACGAATATCGCTGATACTCACCTTCTCGGACAAGATGTCTTCCACCGGGGGAATGGTTTTGAACGGCACCTGGAACACCTTGAGGGCTTCCACGGCCTTGTCCATCTGCCGCCGGCTGGCCCCCGGCCAGCAGAGGATCAGGGAATGCAGCCCGGCAAACCGCTTTTCCCGGTTCACCGCCTGGACCATGCTCAGTACCGGCACGTCGCTGATGCGAATCCGGTGTGCGTTGCCTGAACGCTCCGGATCGATCAGGGCCATGGGAAGATAGAGCTTTTCCGGGTCACTCAGAAATTCCTTGAGCAGCGGTGTGGTTGCCTGGATCGGCCCGACCAGGCAGATCCGTTTCACCTCGGATGCAGGCCGTTTGGCCACGTATTTTTCCCGGCCGTTTCTCACCAGGTAGCGAATTCCGCCGCTGAGCATGATGCAGATAAAAAGCTCCAGCAGATAAAGCGCCTCGGAAACGGCGAATCGTCCCCAAATGACCCCGATCAGGTAGAATACAAGTGAGCCGATGATCGATGCCCGGACGATATTGGTAAGGTCCTCGAAACTGGCGTACCGCCACATCCCCTGGAAGAGATCGTGGTAGTAAAACAGCAGGACGCGAACCGCCAGAAGCGGTCCGACGGTGGTCCCGAAGGTATAGAGAACCATCTCGTCCAGCATCAACCCGTTGAGCAGCACGATGCAGTAAAAATACCCCGCCGCGAACAATACCAGGTGAATGCCCAGATTGACCCAGAACCGGTACGGCACCAGCCGGGAAAACATGCTGCGCAGCAAACTGCTTTTCAATAGTCGGGCGATGATGTGGGGGGTGGGTTTCACGATTATCAGTTCAGAGTTCGGAGTTCAAAGTTTAAGGCGCCCTTCACCGCGCGTTGGCACGACTGCAGGGGGCAGGCAAGTTTCAAAGGTTTCGGGGTTCAGCATTTCAAAGACTTTGTTGTCTATAAGTCCCAGTCCGCCGTTTGCAGTTCACGTCTCAAAAGTTCATAGGCCAGCCCGGCCGCTGGCCGGGAGTCGGCAGTCGACAGGAACTGCCTGACGGTTCTGGCTCCCGGCGATTGGGCTTGCGAGAGGCCATTTTGATTGAAAAAATGACTCCGAAAAACGCGGAGCCACATACAAGCGTCGCCTCAAGCGTCTGAACCTGCTTAGCTTAGCCGGCTGACTCTAAACACTGAACTCCAAACTTTGAACGCTGAACTTTGAACTCTGAACTCTGAACTTCTTTAAAAACTATGGCAGATATCCGTCCAGTTCCGAGGAAACGCGCAGGGCAAACCGGTCGAGGACTTTTCGGGCCGCTTCTGTGGGCTCCTGCGCCCCCATGGGCCGGATGAGCCGCACCAGCGCGCCGTCGGTGCGGCGACGCCAGATGCCGTCCCAGATCATGTAGAATTTAGCAAGATACTCGTTGGTGAAATTGCGCTGCCGCCCCTGGTACCAGTAATAGACCAGCTGGCGGCTTTCCCCCTTGCTGATTACCATGTCGTTGAAGGTCAGCGTATCTCCGAAATCAGGCGCCGGAAGCCCTTCGTAGGAGAGCGTGCGGACAAGGTTCTCATCGATGAACCATCCGGCGCCCGGCAGGCAGAGCTTCGGTGAATGGATAAAATCGCCGGCCTTTCGCTGGTACTCGTAATAGGCGGTATAAAAACCCACGGGTTGTTCCCCCGGATGGGCGTAATTGATCATTACGTAATGCTGCCCACCGACCTGCTCCCAGACATCGGCTTCCATGGAATCCTTCTCGCCGGTCCATCCGTCCAGGGTCATCGGGAATAAGGCCAGGTCCTTTTCCAAAGGCCTCGGCGGCACCTGTCCCAGATAGGACACGAAAAAGGAGGCGGAACATACCAGCAAAAAGGCAAGGACAATCGGAACCGGTTTCAGATGCAGTGCAGGGCCATCCACTGCCGGCCGTTCAACCGGGGTCTGCCTTGCAGCCGGCGGTTCGCCGGGTAGCTTTTTCACCAGCAGATACAGGCACCAGAACACCCCGAAGCAGATCATGAACACCGCCCACCCGGAGAAGGAATGGAAAAACCCCTCAGCCGCCTTGGCTCCCCAGAACAGGGACACCACCCCCGTACCGGCGATGCGAATGATATTGGCGCCGATGGCAAAGGGGATCGTGGACAGCACCAGGATCGCCCGCTTCCACCAGATTTTCGGTTCCGCAAAGGCGAACAGGATCCCCACCGTAAACAGCGGCATGATAAACCGGAGTCCATTACAGGCCTCCACCACCTGAAGCTGGGTGAAGCCCATGTCGATGACGTTTCCTTCCCGATAGGCCATAATACCGAAAAGGTTCAGCAGATCGACGGAGAACTTCGATGAAATGATCTGCAGGGGAAAAGTCATGTTCCGGTAGATAAATCCCGGCAGCGGCAGCATGAGAAGCAGAAAGAGAAGCGGGAAACAAAGCGTCTTGAACGTCTCCCACCCGAACAGCAGCCAGACCGTGGCGAACACAAACAGGAGCATGGAAACCCGGGTGGTAAACAGCTCCGCCCCCAATTCGCCGACAGTGTAGGCCAAAATGGCGAAAACGAACAAAAACAGCGCCCGCCAGTCCGTCCGGAACCGGATACGCGCCAGCGTGTCTTTTTTCTTCCAGGCAAGGTACAGGGCAATCGGCACGATCAGCAGACCGTGGGAAAAGTCCTCGTTGTTCATCCACTGATCATAAAGACTCTGGATCGTCTGCCAATACGTAAACACAATGGCGGCGGGAATCGCCAAAGCCGGTACCCATACAAATTGTTTTTTTTCAAGTGTGCTCATAATGTCAGGCATCAGACGGCAGTCGACAATCGACGGTTAACAGCAGTTGTAAATAAAGGGAACAGGAGCCCCCCTCCGTCACATTTTGGCGTAACTAAGGAGGGCAGGCAAGGTTCGGAGGTTCCGGGGTTCAGAGGTTCAAGGGTTCGGAGGTCGGCCGGGAGTTGGCGGTTAACTGCCTGACAGCTTCAGCCCCCAATTAATTTGATTCCAATGGGCAGGTTTGATCGAAAACATGACACCGAAAAGCGGTATCACAGACAAGAGGTTGATGAATTCACCGTTCATAGTTCACGTATAACGCAGCACTCAGACCTCTGAACTCTGAACTCTGAACTCTGAACCGTCGGAAAAGCCGACGCCCCATCGCCAATTATCTTTTCCCTACCCTTCGAATTATCTCGGCAACCCGATCAATATCTTCCCCGGTCATGGCGGTTCCGGATGGGAGGCAAAGACCTTCTTCAAAAAGCGATTCGGACACCGTGCCGCCAACGACCCTGCAGATGGAGAAAACCGGTTGCTTATGCATGGGCTTCCAGACAGGACGGGATTCGATATTTTCCGCTTCAAGCGCAATCCGCACCGCTTCGGCGTCTGCCCCGAAACGACTCGCATCAATCAGGACCACCGTCAGCCATCGATTCGACTTTCCATAGGCCGCCTCCGGCATGAACACGATGCCCGGTTCATCCCCGAGCGCGGCCCGGTATTGCTCGCAGATCTCCCGCTTCCGTGCGACCCGGTCTTCCAGGCACTGGAGCTGCCCCCGGCCGATGGCAGCCAGGACATTGCTCATCCGATAATTGTATCCGATCTCGGTATGCTCGTAATGGGCAAAAGGGTCCTTTGCCTGCTGGGACCAGAACCGCGCTTTTTCGATCAGCGCCCTGTCATCAGACGCCAGCATGCCCCCGCCGGAAGTCGTAATAATCTTGTTGCCGTTAAACGAAAACACCGCCGCCCGGGCCCCAACCCCCGCATGCACCCAGCGCCCTGAGCGAGTCGAAAATCCCGCTTTAGCGGGAAACGCTACACTCTGTTCTGCAAGTTCTGAACTCTGAACTCTGAACTCTGAACCCTGGACTTTCGTATAATATCTCGCCCCCATGGCCTCGGCGGCATCCACGACAACGGGGACACCATAAGGCTCACAGACCGCGCGAATACGCGTGTAATCGGCGCATTGTCCGTAAAGATCGGTGGGGATCACCGCCTTGGGGAGTTTTCCGGCCGCTGCGGATTTTCCCAGTTCGGCCCCGAGAAGCACCGGGTCCATATTCCAGGTCTCCCGGTCACAATCGATGAATACCGGCGTCGCTCCCAGAAAGGTCACGGGGCTGACGCTGCCGATAAAAGTCAGCGTCGAGGCGAACACCTCATCCCCCGGGCCGACCCCGATGAACCTGAGGGCCAGATGCATGGCCGCCGTTCCGCTGGTGAGGGCGACGGCATGTTTGAAGCCTGTATACGCGCAGAATTCCTCTTCGAAGGCATTGATCTGGGGGCCGACAGGGGCGATAAAATTGCTGTCGAATGCCTCCCGGACATATCGAAGCTCGTCCCCGCCCATATGGGGCGGAGAAAGAAACAGCCGTTCTTTCTTTTCAGTATCCGGTTCCGTGCTCATAGTCGTTTTCGATAGGCGATTTATCAAAGACCGATGACCTTCGCCGGTACCCCCACCGCCGTGACGCCGGCCGGGATATCAGTTGTAATGACAGCGCCCGCGCCAATGGTCACCTCGTCCCCGACGGTAAGCCGGTTGATGATCTTTGCGCCGGTCCCCCAGAAATTGGCCTTTCCGATATTGACCTCTCCGGAAATATTGCAGGAAGGCATGAATGCGCTGTAATCCCCGATTACCGACTCATGGCCGACAGTGCAGCAGAGGTTCAGGATGACATGGTTTCCAATAGTAATGTTCGTGGTGATGATCGTACCCGCGCAGATGATGCACCCTTCGCCGATGGTCACATACTTGCTGTTTCCCATCATCACCGAGGGATGGATCAGGGTCGGGTATTTGATATTTGGATTTTCCACTTTCCCGAGAACCGCTTTCTTTGTCTTGGGTATTCCGAGCGCAAATGCGACATGGAGCGGATCGGACCATTCGTTTAGTTCCCGAACGCCCCCCAGCACCTCATACCCGTTGACGCAGGTTCCCTTGGTAGCGCCATCGTCGAAAAAGCCGGCGATTTTCCAGTCCCGCCGCTTCGTATTTATCTGCTCGATGAGCATTGCCACTTCGAGACCGAATCCGCCGGCCCCGAAAATCGCAATATCTTTAATTACGCGATCCACTTAAGTTTGTTCCTTTCGGGTGCCCATGAACTCCGCCATGGTGGCTTCACCGGCATGGCTGATGCCGTCTCGTTTGAGCACTTTCTTTACGGTCATAAAAATGATTTTCATATCCAGACAGAAGGACCGGTTGTCCACATACCAGACATCCAGCTTGAATTTTTCCTCCCAGGTGATGGCATTCCTGCCGTTCACCTGGGCCCACCCGGTGAGCCCGGGCTTTACCTCATGCCGTCTAGCCTGCTCCGGCGAATACCGATCCAGATACCGCATCAGCAGCGGCCTCGGCCCCACAAGGCTCATGTCGCCCTTAAGTACGTTCACCAATTCCGGAAGTTCATCAAGGGAAGATTCTCTTAAGAATCGGCCTAAAGGTTTTAACCGCCTGGCATCGCATAGAAGTTTACCGTCTGCCCCCTTTTCATTGGTCATGGTCCTGATTTTGTACATTCTGAATGGTTTCCCATTCTTTCCAGGCCTGTCCTGCTTGAAATAAACAGGAATCCCGAGTTTAATCCACACCAGCACTGATATCAGGACCAGGAGAGGGGAAAGAGCAATCAAGGCAAAAATTGCGCCGAGCAAATCAATAATTCTCTTCATTCCGTCTATTCACACTCAAGAACTCTTTAGGTCTTCAGACCAATCGCATCTATAATCGAGAGGTTCACTTTGTTCACATCATATTTTTCAACCGCAATCCGCCGACTCTCTTTCCCCATCACTTTTGCATGATCAGTGTTCGTTATAAAAAACCGCATGGCATCTGCCAGCGTTGTCACGTCCTGAATCGGCACAAGCAAGCCGTTTCTCCCATCCTCGGTTGTCTGCCTGCATCCGGGAGTATCCGTCGTGATAATTGGACGTCCCATTGCCATTGCCTCAAGAACAGTCCGTGGTGTGCCTTCTCTGTACGAAGGAAGAACATACACAGTGCATTGTTTTATGCCCTCTCTGACGTCCTCCAATTTGCCAAGAAATTCTATCTCGCTCGAATCAACCCATGAGTTCAGTTCTTTTTGCGAAATAGCGCTAGGAGTGTCATCAATCCATCCGGCCAGATAGAAAGGAATAGACGGGTATTCCTTTTTGACAATACGGGCGGCTTCGGCGTATTCTCTCACACCCTTTTCCCCTATTAACCTTGCAATCATAAGAAAAGCCGGGGTGGCGGGAAGTTGGGCGGTTGAAAAATACTTTGTATCAACCCCTGAACCGTTAAGGACGACCTGTTTTGATTTTTTGTTTAACAGGGAAAGTTTGTTGAACAGATCCTGATCATCCTGGTTTTGAAAAAAAACCAATTGGCTTTTTGAAAGCGCAAATTTATATAGGAAGCGAACCAATTGATTGAGGGCCTTTCGAAGTATGCCCTTGCCCATAAAAGCATAGCCCAAACCGGTAATCATAGCGGTTTTGATCGGAACTGAAGCGAAACGCGCGGCAATCGAGCCGTAGATGACTGGTTTCACGGTATATGGCAAAATGACATCCGGACGGATTGAACGAAACAGCGTCAAATAACGCTTCACAAGCAGGAGATCGGAAAAGGGGTTCATTCCGGTCCGCTCTATTCTAACACCTGCATATTGAACGCCCCATTCTTTCAGCTTTCTTATAACAGACTCGTCTGCATCAGGAGCACAGGCGACTACCTCAAGCCCCTTTGATCTGAGTGCCTGCAACAAATGCCCCCTGAAAGTGATCAAACTGGGTGCATAGCTTCCGAGAACAAGAATTGTAGGCATTTATACAACCCCTCTAACATGCTCGGCAAAAGCGCTCCAGAATTTATCCCGCTCCAGCTCTAAAACATCCTCAGTGTAGCGGGATGCGACCTCGATATTTCTTTTTGCCTGTTTTTCCCGCCACTCCCCGTCAAGACTCGTCAATATCAATTCCGATAGGCCATTTGCATCATTTGGCTGATGCAGAAATCGATCGTCGAGCAGTTCCGGAATTCCGCCGGCGGTTGAGGCCACTGCTGGGCAGCCTCTGCTCATCGCCTCCACGAGGGACCTTGGCAACCCTTCCTGCAAACTGGGCTGCAGGTAAACGTCAACGTCGTCGAGCCATTCCAGCACCCTGTCCCCAGACGGCAACGTTCCCATGAAACGCACTTGTTCTCCAATCCCATGGGTTTCTGCCATTTTTTTCCAGCGCGCCTGATCTCCATCGCCCAAAATTCGTAACTCAAAAGCAGGCAATCCTTCTGCGATTTGCCCAAGTGCCCCGATAGCCGTTTGCACGCCCTTCCATTTGGAATGAAGCGAACCAATCAATCCGAAGATAAATGGTTTCCCGGGGTTCCTGGTTCGTATGAGTCGATTTGAAACTGTGCTTTCTATAATAGGCGGAATATTTACATCTGATACGCCGGCGGTATATCCAGCACATGGATATCTTTTTTGCAGAAACTTGCGGGTGACATAAATAGCGAACGGAGTTTTATTGAGAACACGTTTTTGCCATAAATAGGTTACAGGGGCGGATATTTTCCCATTCAAAGTGCCGTAATTCCACACAGCATCCCAGGCACAACCGACCACCTCGACGGCACAAGGCTTGTTGAATTTCATCGCCTGCGACGCGGCAAGGTAACCAAACATGCTCGTTCTGGATATAAGCGCATCAGCGGACTGAATATGGTATGCCAACCTTCTTCTTACCGGCCTTATATTTTTCAAGAAATCAATCGGATTTGAAATGCCCGGCAAAAACTCAAATGAGGTCCCCTTCCCATCAGCCCGATTAAGGCTTCCCCTGGCTATGGTTTCACCTTGCCGAGCCCTGCCAATCACAACAAGCTCGTCAAAAACCTTAAGATACCTTTCAAATACTGCATACGGCAGTTTGCCGGGCGAGAATATTGCGCCAGATTCGTCTACTATGAATCTATGATCATGAACGAAAACCGCTTTCACTTTACCCCTAAACCTCAATTATCGAATTATTTATGCATCATTTCTTATTCCACTGTGCCAGCGTCATTGACGCCAGGGAGCGATTTCATGGATCTGAGCACATTTAAAAGGAGCCTTGCGTAATCATCTATGTTCTGAATAGGATTGGTTTTCAACGCACGAAATAGATATTTCATGGCGTTTTCTTTATCCCCGGACCGAAACATACAGCCACTTGCAACGAGCCATTCGCGTCCCCAAACCCTTGATGCAACCCATGCCCCGTGGGCATCCAAGGTCTTTTCCCAATACCGTTTGAACATAATTTCCTTTGCATGAATATGCTCAATTCCGAACTCTTTATTGGTAAAAAGATAAATTTCCGTCAATGGCTCGGATAATACTTCTATCTTATACCGTTCAGCTACTTTCCGGTAAAAGTCGAGGTCTTGATGACGCAATAGAGACTCGTCCATGCCCCCGACTTCATGGTACACTTTCGAGCGAACCATAAAAGTTGGTGTCCAGATTGGCGCCCTGAATCGCAGCATGTCTTGGAACAGGTCGCCGGATTTTGTCGGGCGACTTTCGATGGTCTTTTTCCTGTTGATGAGATGCACCCTCGCCCCTGTATAGCTCGCACCCCAATCGGAGCCGAGGTGCTCCATAACGTGCAGCTGCTTTTCTATTTTTGTCGGGAGCCAACGATCATCACTGTCGAGGAATGCCAAATATTCCCCGTTCGCATTCTTTGCAGCCAAATTGCGCGCATGAGCAACGCCGCGATTCAAATCAGAGGCAACAAGCCTGATACGTTCGTCGTTTTCGGCGATTTTCAACACTTTTTCGCATGTAGAATCGCTTGATCCATCGTCACTTACAATCAATTCCCATTCGTCGTATGTCTGCCTGCAAACGCTGGACATTGATTGGACAACTGACTCTTCACGATTATATGTCGGTATAATCACACTTACTTTACATCGACGATGCACTTGATAGCCTCTTTCTGACGAAAACCCTCCGGTAAAACCGCCCCTTTTGGTTGTAAAACATTAGTAGAATAGGTAACGAAAAAAGCAACGTCTGCCAGGTTCTAGAGAAGGATCGATTGATATCATAGCGTATGTAGACCCATACAAGGCCCATCAGCACGAGATACAAGTACCACCCATTAAAAGATTTTAGGCCGACCAAGTACCTTGCGATCCAATTAAAAAAGGAAAAAACAAAGAATGTATAAATAACAATAAAAATATAGGACCTACCCAAACCAAAATATGCATCTACCGGCAATGAAACTGTAAATACGACTTGATTTCTTGCATACTTCCCATGAATTGCTAACAACTTCGAAAGATGCTCTTTTTTTGGGAGGTTCAACAGTTTAGCAACTGTTCGAGGCATCAACTTCATATATTGTGGTTCGGTAAATTTTTCCTCTCCGCTCTCGAAGATTATGTACGCAGGAATATATCCGGTGAACGCTTCCGAAGGGATAAAAGAAATCGCAATGGCGTCTTTCAAAAGTTGTTCTGCATATACAACCCCGTCTGCAAAACTCTGTCTTATAATGGATCTCTTCTGACCGATATAGTTGAAACTCATAAATAAAATCATCATTGCAAGGAGCAATTTTAAATTTATTTTTATTTTATAGTAAGCAGCCGCCGTCACAAAGGTTATGATCAATGCGTTCAAAACCACAAGACGCGTTCCGCCAATTAGGTTCATGAGCGGAAAAATACTGCATAAACAAATTGATACCCATCCAAAGTTACAGATTTTTCTATGTGTCTTCATCTCGCTGAATATGGCCAAGCATAACAAACTGAGAAATATTTTTGACAACACATAATAGTTGAAAAAGGAATAAATGGACTGCCCGAATACGCTCTCATTCATTACCATTCTGGACTCTCCGCTGAAAATAAATCCGTATATTCCGCCGACCTGAGCCCAAGTTCGGTCATATATCCACAATAGCCCAATAGCCCCAATGCTGGAAATTATGTACATTCGAATCCGAAGACTCGCGAATGAGATAACGGACGTGCGGATTGGGGGAATAAAAAGCGTTGAAGCGATGCAACCTATAGAAGCGAATACATATGTATTAAGAATTCGGCCAGTGTCATCAATGTTATAACGGCCGAAAACCCCAGCGCTGCTCTCCGGAGCTAACATCATAAACAGAACCGGAAATGACCCGTAAAAAATCAACCCCATATGTGCTATCACCGACGGCGACAGGTATCCTCTTTTCCAGTACTGCCTCCCCCCCCAAAAGACACCGGTACCATTAATTATCAGGCACGCTAAATTCAGCCATATAACTGTATCTGAAACAGACGACATGTTCTCCAGCTATCGTTTCTTATTTTCTTGTCGGTTTTCCTGAAGGGTCCATCAAAGCGACACCGAATTTCTTGCAAGCCTAATCCCGCTTATTATGCTTGCTCTGGATCGCGGCAAAGCAAAAGAACAAGAAACATATAGCGTCAAATAAACCACCAGAGTAACCAGGAAGCGAAAAACGGGTTGAAAGGTATCAAGATGCGCATTTGTCGACCATGTGACAAAACCACAAAAAACCGAAACTCCAAAAGGGTGAAGTAGCGACGAAAGAAAGTCCCATGTAGTTATTGGGGATACCTTCGTGCAAAATATTATCGATGGAAGAAATAGAACAAGATTGACGGCTGCATATGCTTTTGCGATTCCGACACTACCCCCAGTCAGCCCAACAAAAAACGCCGTAACGATGAAGAGGCTGGTTATCCCACCCCACTTTAAATAACGACCTGTTTGATTTGAGCTTACAAGCAAAATGCCTATCGCAAAATTAAACGGCTGAACGATAGCCGCCACACCAAGCCAACGAAAAATTTTCGCTGCCGGTGCCCATTGCGGGCCTAAAGCGAGATATACTAAATCTTCAGCGCATAATATCAGACAACCGATCAACGGAAAGGTTACCATCGAAAGCAGAGAGAGCATTTTCAAAAAATAATCACGATACTCCGTCTTTTTCCCCCTCAAACCCCCTAACGCCGGCGTCGCCACACCAATGATCGGCCCTCTAAGCCTCGTTAAAGGCAACATCATCAATTCATAAGCTTTACTATAAAAGCCCAAGGCAGTAGAACCCAGAAACCGACCGATTAGAATGTTATCAAGGTTTCTTGAAAAATAGTTAATGATATCAAAGCCTGTAATATTCCAACCAAATTCCAAGAGGTGCTTAAGATTGGTTTTCCTTTTAGGAAGCGACGGGTACCAGGGTAATACAATGATGCATCCCATCAGTAAAAATATAGGGGTGCTTATTGGGATACTTGCCAATGACCAGATCCCGCCCCCCAATATGGCAAGACTAACTGCTAAGGTATGTGCTAAAAACAAACTACCACAGCGCAACACCGTCAGTTTGTAAAACTGCATCCGCCTTCTTAAAAGTGCTTGATGCTGAACCCCCATCCCGCCGAAAAAGAAGGACGTTGAGATAGCGATTGTGATAACGACCAAATCGCTTTGGCCATAAAAGGCTGAAATACAGGGTGATGCCATGCATATTACTGCCATCACGATGAAACCGAAAAGGCTATTGATCCAAAATAATGACGAAACCTGATCATGCGTTAGCTTTTCACTTTGCACCGTCGCCATTGAAAAACCCAAATCCTGAAATACCGCTGCAAAATTTGTTATCGCCATAACCATCCCAATTAACCCGAACAGCTTTGGCTCTAGCAACCTCGCCAGTATTGCCAGTGATGCAACATTTATCAGCAGGCTTATCACCTGGCTTAAAAAAATACTGGCAGCACCTTTTGCGGATTTCTTTTTTACTTCTTTCAAATCGCTGATCTGTTCAAATATTAAAGTATTAGAGCGTATACCCATAAAACAAAATTCGCTTATTCAATCTGCTTTCAGGGCGTCAAAAAGCAATTCTGTAGCTGTATCGGCAGGGGTTTATGATCTTTTAGCCAGCTTTTTTCAAGCCGCTCTAATTCCGGATAATAAAACCCGATGTAATCTTGTATGTCAGACTCCTTAAGAGGCCATACAGGATAAGCCCACCGGCACCTACCGTTTAGCTGTAACATAATCCTCAGTTGTTCTTTCAAAGGCATGCAGCTCCTTTTATTGTGATGATTTTTGGTTGAAACTTGAAAAAACCTATTGCCCTTCAAGGTAGCGATTGAATTTGAAATGTTGTATGTCCCAACCACATATCGGAGATAAGGATCACATTCGCCATATATATCCTGCCCTTCACCTCTCAACTGAAAATCCGAATAGACGTCAATAAATGGACAATAGAGGCTGATCGACTGGAATGGTGCATTTCGGGTACTGTGCGTATAGATGACCCCGTCACCGACCTCGTCACGTAACTTTCTTATGAAGCGATAACTGTCCACCCAACTTTTATCAACGAACAGTCCATCCAAATACCATCCATCAAAACCAAAGGCTTCCCGACACCTCTTCATATCCTCAAACGCTGCCTCACAGGTTGAGCCGTCCCAGAGATAACTCATCATATGACGGTACAGAAGCACCTTCATCCCTATTTTATGTGCATGGTCTATGGTTCTTTTAAGCCGCAAAGCGTTCTTCATTTGATACGGGGCATGGTACCTTTCCTGGGGTGTTCCGGTATAGGTTCCTGTGAACAGGGACAAAACGTTCGCGTAATCACGGTACCGCTGGAGGACGCCGGCAGGCGGGGGCTGCATGGTCATGACAATCCGAAGATCAAACGATCGTTCCCAGCTAAATGGCTTGGGCGGAAAAACCGAGATCCCGACCATTTCGCCCTTAGCGATCAAAAAGCCGGCTCTCCACCCTGGTTTTGTAGTATCTTTCGGAGGAGATAGTAAAATGGAACCTGAAGAATTAAATTCATCCCTGGTGTGGGGCATGATACAGAAGCCCCCTTGACTATCGATCGCAAGCAGGTGCTGATCTGTTTTTCGGAAATGTTTGGCCTCAATCGCGGATTCGACATCAAATTTTAATGGGGTATTTGTAACAATTGTCACCAGGGAATCCCCTTGGATACCTAAACACAAATCCCTACCCTGTAACACGCAGACATCCGGCGTCGTGCGCTCAATTCTGAGGTCTTGGAATGGTCTGGAAAATTTGGTTGTCTGTATCAGACGGGGTTTTTCACCGTTCTGGTAGCATCTTAAATTTCCCGTAGAATTATTTAATTCATATATAGCGCCGGTCGTTTCTACGACAAACGTATCTCCCGCATTCGCGGACCGTTTCACACGCATACCATGGCGACTTGGGTGGCCATCGAAAAAAACGGATTGCGGCATTTCCCAACATGGCGCTTCTGGAAGAAATGTCTCCGAAATTTCAATGCGATCTATAGAAACGATATCGTCCCCACCTTCAACGACGATTTCAACACGAACACCACCAAAATCGGCTCTGTCGCACCGTATATCGCCAAAAAAAACTTCCCAACCCGAAATGGCCTCCCTCTTCCGAATTGAGACGGGAACATCTTTGCCTGCAGTCCAATTCCCACTGCTCATCAAGGGTTTTTTATTTTTTCCGAGATAATGACAATAAGCGTACACATTCCCTGCACCGTTGGCTCTTTTAACTGCCATCGAATAAGTATACGAGGTTTTTGGTTTTAGAGGTACGAATTGGCACACGAAGCCAATCCTCTCCTCATGCCCGGAGGCTATCTTGCATGCTTTCTTTCCATGAAGAGCGCCTTCATTGACAATTTCGTAATCACCTGGCCAGCGAATTTCGCCATCTTCAAAATCCACAAATAAGAGGGGCGAACTTGCAACTGACGTGGTATCAAGATCTTCTTTTAAAAGAACTGGACCCGCTTGGCATTGTTCAACATGGAATACTCCGATAAAAAAAGTTCCGGTTGCCATAAAACAACAAGCCAAGAAAAAAACCACCATACGAAGCAGCAATCTAAGATTAAAAAACGCTGTTATATTGGTTTCGATCTTGATCATGAGTTCAGTTTGCACTCTCAATTTCAAATAAAAGACTTTTTTTCAGCATTCTGAGTATTTCGTCTTCTCCTTCGGTTTTGTCCGAATAAGCAGGAACACGTCCGGTAAGAATAAACCGCCCCATTTCAAAAAAGCTGCCGATGTTCTCAATCAGTTCGTTGGCCATCATTTTCCAACCCGTCATATTTCGGAACCAATTGCTTTGATTTAGGCCAGCGCAATCTGGTGCGTACGGCAGAATATCCACACCATAGCCAATAAGCATCGTTTTCATCAAAATGTATGCTCTCGGCATATGATGCCAGGAGGTTACAAGAAGGATTCGGCCTACCCTCCTATCTTTGACAATTCTCGAGCAGTAAAGCGCATTTTCAAAAGTCGTGCTGGCTTTTTGCTCGATTATTTTTTCGTATAAAGTTATAGGCTTGTACCGTTCATCATAAACAGCAAGCTGCCTTTCAGACGCCGGTGAAACTACCATTGCCGGCGCAAGAGACCGCTTGGCCAACTCAAATCCTGTGCGAACCCGCCCATCGCCGCCTTCAAATACAACGATTAAATCTGCCGACTGCGGTTTGTTCATTCTGGAAAATACCATCACAAGAAAAATGCCGTGCAAGACAAGGCAAAGGGTCAAACAACACAACCCTAAAATCAGAATTTTCGATAAGATTCTCAAAACTGAATAACAGATTGAACAGGCTGCCTGGGGCAGGATCATCCCTTTGACAAATTTCCGTTTCTTATCTGATGTACGATCTCATTGGGATCGCGGCGGGGGCCGATGTAGTGGACTTCGAGGGTGTTTTTTCAATCAGCAGCCTGTAGATTATCCGAAACTTGTTGGTGCGCATGAATCGTTTTAAATCAGCAAACTGTGAGCAGTGAGCGTTAGCTACAAAATGGCCAAATGGTCAGTTTTTATTACAAAAGCTCCAAGAACACTTCAACTGAAAGTCTGGCTTGCTTGAGGATATGTGACAGGGTCGATCTTTTAATTGGGCTGTGGGAAGGAACGGTTAATTTAAGAATTTCATCTGACAAATGTTTTTGCAGGCGGATGTGGCTTCCTTTTTGGCGGACAACCACCCATCCATCGCGTTGAAGTGCCTTTATTACTTTAAGATAAGTAACGACGGGAACTTTTGTCATAAAGCAATTTCTGTGATCTCTGAATATCCGCTACCGGCAATGAGGTCATCGGGAACGGGCTCAAGATAAAGCTCAATGGCCTCTCTGATATTTTTAAGAGCCTCTTCTTTGGTATCGCCTTCACTTATGCACCCTGGCAACGATGGTACATAAACTGTATATCCACCGTCCTCGCTGGCTTCTAACACTATTTTTAAATTCATAAGGATAGCCTTCTATTAAGATCATTACCAATTTTGATAACCATACCAAGATAGGCCTTGTTGGTCAATCACACCCACAGAAACATCGTGTTGTTCTTGATAGCCGCCCAAGTCGGCCGATCTCCGAATTGGACGGATACGTTTCATTTTTCCAGAACGTGTGATCCAGTTACGCAAAAACCTGCCAAGGTTCGGATGAACTGAGACCTCGTTTTAACGTGAACCCGCGAACTTTGAATTCATGACTTTGAATTGATGAATAATCTCATTGGGATCGCGGCGGGGGCCGATGTAGTGGACTTCGAGGGTGTTTTTTTCAATCAGCAGCCTGTAGATTATCCGAAACTTGTTGGTGCGCATGGAATAGTATCCGGAAAGCCTTTTCAAAAGAGGCTTTCCGATGCCAGGGTGTTCTCTGAGGACTTCAAGCCTTTTTTTAAGAATCCGCTTGAAATCAGTCGGGGCCACCTGGACGAAACGCTGGGCCGTATCGGAAAAAATCAGTTGATAAGCCATGGGTTACCAGACCTCATCGTCTTTGAAGGATCGGCCGGGCGTGAAATCGTGGCGGGCGCTTTCGAGTTTCTTAAGGAGATCGGGGTCAGACAGCACCTCCATGGTTTCCATCATCGCCTCATAACGCTCCGATGTCATCACAACCCCGACCAGTTCGCCATTGCGGGTAACGCCGATAACTGCATCGTCCTCGGCCATCTCCTTCAAGATGGCAAGGAGGTCTTTTTTTACTTTCGATACCGGTATGACGTGATCGAATTCGGCCATTGTTCAACGTTGAAATATTCTTTGGTTTGGAGATAGATGGGTACAGTACAAGCTATCTCAAAAAACAAAAGAACGCGCCCACTGACAAGGCGTGGGGCGATGAAAAAGCGCAGCATATATGTAATATGTGAGCATTTTGAAGCGCCCCACAACGCCGTCAGGGGGCGTTAGATTTATTTTGAGATAGCTTGTACTTATATTGTTATACTTTACCGGTCGCAATGCGGTGGGTGGCTGAGTGCGGGCGCCTGGGAATATAGCTCCGCCCGGTGGGTTACAGAACCCATTTAACACGAGCTTTTTTTCCGGGCACAGATTGCCGAACCACTACCGAACCTTGCCATGTCCACGGCCTAAAACTCATGGGGACTGATAGCATGCGGGAGGTTAATTAAATATTAAGGGATGGTTAAAATTGGGTATACAATTTTGGTCTTCATGGTAAGTCAAGTAATCTTGCGCCCCCGCATTGGCGGCACAAACACCACAAACCACCTCAAAATACATCCGATATCTTCCGATGGTGCTGTAAGGCGTTTCCGCGTGTATACATATAGAAAAAGTCGCCTCTTCATCTCCGCATGTCTTGTCGGAAGGTCAGAACGTATCTGAATCTGAGAGGGTTTCCTGGTCAATACCGTCCAGGTAAACCTGGATCATTCTCTCCAGCTGTATGCGTTTCTGCTGCGTAAAAGGTTCTTTTTCAAGCAACATTTGAAAAACATCCTTCGTGTCAAATTCCGCAAGCAGCTGCTCGGCTAGCTCCGATAGCTTCCGGTTATGGTCGACCGCCCTGGCAATTTTGCTCATCGCGCTACTCAACTGCGCCTGAAGGTTGTTCAACTCGACATTTTTACCCGCAATCAGGTTCTCTTTCTGGTTTATATCAGAGACAGCCTTTTCCAGGTTCGCTTGAATGACGGCGGATTTTGCCTTCAACTCCTTTAGAGCCATATTTGCCGCACCCAAGTCACTACCGCAGACACTCAGCTTTCTTTTGAGA
This sequence comes from Desulfobacterales bacterium, assembly GCA_963678885.2. Lineage (GTDB taxonomy): Bacteria > Desulfobacterota > Desulfobacteria > Desulfobacterales > JAFDDL01. The sequence continues at coordinate 429,121 of CAXXFG010000001.1, forward strand.
TTCTTAACAGCATCCGCCTCTGAGGCCTGGGCCTGTTCCAGGGCCGCCTTCAGTTCCGACGCCGAAGACTCCAGGTCGCGGACCTTGGAGTCTGCCGCCATTTTAGATCGCTGGAGAGCCTGCGCCTTGGCCCGCTCTTCGGCATACTTTTTTTTCAATACCCTCTCTTTACGATCCGCTTCTTCTATTTGCACTTGCAGGTCGACATTGGCGTTGTTTAGGCGGCTGTTTTTGACCAGCATCATCACGCACAGGACCATTACCACCAGCAGCAGCAATGGAACGAGATATCTGGGCGTTTTCTTCATGCAGACCATCTCCTTTTATATTTAAATCAACACAGGGGCGCCTGAATGAACAAAAAAGCAAGGTCGTCTCCGTGAAGCTGCCCACTCATTTCGCAGGCGTTCATAAAAATATCCGCCAGAAGTCTGCAACACGTCAAAATTCCGCGATCAGATCCAACTGGACAGTATCGATCGCAAGTCCCTTATATACAGGAGTCAAATCGTTCTCCGAATCAACCGTCACAAATTCCCTTATCGCGTCGGCGGTCATGTAGGTTGCCTTCAAACAAACGTTTTTATACAATCCGTACCATATGCTAAACACCCAACCTTTTGCATTTGTGCCGCCGTCATGAAAATCTGAATCGCTGAAGGCATCCAGCACCGCGTCCGATTCAAGGTATTTGTAATACAAGGCTGTCTTCCAAGCCCCATATTCCTGGATGCTTGGATATCCGGCCTCAAATCCAACCATGTAACCAAGGACGTCTTCAGGATAATCATCGGTATTGGTTACCCGCACAATGTCATCTTTATTGAAGCCAAGATTGTATACAAGGTCGCCCACCAGTGAAAGATTAACCGGGTAGAAACGGCTGATATCCACCCTGGCGGTTAAATTGGCAAGATTATAATCTGAGCCCAGTGCCAGTAGTGTGTCGCCCGAAGGATCAATATTTATCAACGCATTGCCCTTCTGCAACGAAAGCGGCGCCGTAAAATCGTATTGATCGTCATCACCCGGCGCGTTTACGATACCCTCGACATTGGTATAATCGTAATAGGAAAGGCCGAATTTACAGGTCAAGATATCACTCGGTCGCACTTCCACACCGAGTTGCGCACCATAGAGCCACTTATCCCTCTGGGAAAATGCTTCCTCCTGCAAAGGAAAGGCCCCTATGGTAAAAAAACCATTCCACTTATTCCAATCTTGAGTATCCGTATTGAAAGACACGGCCATGCCCTCAAAATTCAGATCGCCGTCCCACACCAGATCAGTTGAAAACCATGGATTCGGGATCCTTCCACCCCATAGCGTTATTTGTGGAAGCTTGTTCCAGATCGGTTCCCAGGGGACATAGGACCACTTCAGATACGCTCGATCAATGAGTATGTTATCCTTGTTTTGGTAATCGCCGAAGGTATCATTGGTTGATATCGGATCACCATCATTGCCGGAACTCAAGCGCAAGGCGGCCTCCAGTTTGCCGACGTTTGTCTCTCTGGGATCCACTATTTTCGCCTTGGCACCGACACGCACCCGGTATCTGAAACGATGACGATCACTCTGAGTGTTCAAGGTCTCACTCGGTTCCGAAGGATCCAACAGCGCAACATTTTCTTCGTCGTATAGGTTCCCCTGGTAACGCAACCTCAAATCCGCGCCGATTTTGAAGCGCTGCGCCCAGGAGGACTGGTAGACTTTCTTGGCGATATCTTCGTTCACCTTTTTTTCTAACTCTTCTATTCTTCTTTCAGACAACCTGTCCTTCTGAAGAAGTTGATCGGTCATGCGATCCATCCGCTCTTCGACACGTTGAATCTCCTCCCGGACGTCTTTGCCGACACCTGCGTCCGCCTCATCCGCCATAACCGGCTCTTCGATGGGCATCGCCATTTCTTCAGGTGGCGCCTCCGCAGGCGCTACCGGCACAACCGGTGACAAGGGACTCGGTCCGGCAATCGGTGCCACCGCCTCCCGCATGTCATCCTTTGGGGCTTCCGGCACAGCAGCGGGCAGGGGCGCCGCCTCAACCGCGGCCGGCATCGCAGGTTTCTCTCTGGCAGGAGGCGGCGGAGCGACATCCGTTTCGTTTCCGCTTTTGACAAACTCCCTTTTCAACGCTTCGGCCTCCCCTTCCGAAAGGGTGCCGTACTTTTTCAGATGCTCCAGCAGGGCCTCGGTGCTGTTGGCGGAAGCCCCCCCCTGCTCGGCCATAACGCCTGGAACAAATACAGCCATCAACGACAGGATAAAAAAAATGGCAACGGCCGTTTTACAGTCTTTCATGAAAGATTCCTTAAGAAATTGCTGTTCAGCGTTTCCACCCTCGGCAGCAGAGCAACTGCGGAAGGCGGGCAACGTTCGGAGTTTTAAAAAGCGTTTCTTCCCCTTGCTAATGCCAAATTTTTTCGTTTCGCTATCCCTGCCGCTCTTTTTCTCTTAACGCCTCACCATTTACCAGCCCCTGGTTACCCCTTTGCACTGATTTTGAGTTTGAGGGTGCGCGGCATGCCAATAGGTGGTGGCGCACTTATCCTCGCAATTGCAAGTGACGATTGCACGGCCTCGTCCATGTGTGCATTCCCGGATGTATCAACAATGGCGTATTCGAGAATATTTCCAGTTTCATCCAGGGTGATCTGAACGATCGCCTTGAGATCTCCATCGGGAATTCCACCGTTTTCCTCAAGGTACTTGTTGACCTTTTTCCGCAATTCGTTCTGTATAATCCGGGTATACCAACCGTATTTAATAAGCAGTGAACTTTTACTGAACTGCCCACCGATCAGGGAGCGCCCTCCCTTTTTGGCCTTGAGCCCGAAAGAGTCCGAACCGGCGCCGCCCTCCGCATCCAGGCCAAGATCCTGACCCGGCGGCGGCTCATCACTGGCCTGCTCTTCCATCGGCTCCGGTTCCGGCTCCTGCTGCTCGGGTTCGATGATTTCTTCCTTTTTTTCGACCTCCGGTTCCGGCGGTTTTTCTTTTACCTTCGGAGGCGGCGGTGGCTTTACAACCGTCACCATCTGAATCTGCTTATTCCGCTTCTGTCCGTCATCGGTCAGCAGAAGTTTCACCAGGAAAACGGAAATGCAGATCAATACGAGGGCGATTCCCCCCGCGATCAGATACATTCGCTTCTTTTGATCGACCTTTTGTATCATAGGACAAGTTCAGGATTAGAGTTCGGAGTCAAGCAACATTTTTTGACGTCCTCAAATAATTCAGAAAACAAGGACCGCGCATCCCGAAAGAGGGGGTATATGGATGATGCGCCGCAATGACGCGGGATGAAACGTAACGCAGCCATTGGCTTTTTCACCCACCCCCACTATTTAACCAGTTTTTGGGTAACCAACCCCAATTGCGTAATTTCCAGCTTGCCCATCAGGTCCAGGACGGAAACCACCTTCTGGTAATAAATGTTTTCGTCGCCCTTGATGACCACTGGAAAGTCCGGATCCACGGCCTTATGCTGCCGCAGCGCTGCATCCAACTCATCCATGGTCACCGGATAGGCATCGAGATAGATCTGTCCGTCCGCCATCAGCGTAATGGCCTTGGTCCTAGGCTTTGTCAGGCTCGGGGTATTGCTGGCCTTTGGCAGATTCACCTTGATCCCCTGTACCGAGGAAGTGATGGCAATGATGAACACCACCAGTAAGGTCCAGGACAAATCCAGCAACGGGGTTACGTTCAGGTCGTCAAATCCCTGAAGGTCAAAAAGATTGCGCCGCATCGTCAGTCTCCATGCATTTCGTCAACCCGAACACCGAATTGATCGATAAACACTGTCAACTCCATGGTGATATTCTTCATTTTGCCTACGAGATAATTGTAGGCAAACAGAGCCGGAATGGCGACAAGCAGCCCCACAATGGTTGTGGTAAGCGCCGATGCAATACCGGGAGCGATGGCGGCAAGGTTCGCCTCGCCGGTCTCTGCAAGCGCCGCGAAGGTATTCATAACCCCCCATACCGTGCCGAGAAGGCCCAGAAAAGGACCGCCGCTGATGGCCAATGTCAGCACCACCATCCAGGCGTTAAGCTGCTGGGTCTGTTCCATATACCCCTTTTCCAGAATGGACTTGACCGCATTGATGGCACGGTTGCCGAGCTTTCCGCCTTTGTCGGCCGGCGCCCGGGTTTCCGGTTCCGCATCGTCATCCTCCATGCCGTTGACGTAACATAAGCTGCTGTCCAGCTTCTGGCATCCTTCCTTATACACTTTGAAAATATTGGAATTGGGGAATCGGTTGTCGTTGCAGGAGAGCGCCGATATTTCCTGCTGCTGCACGTAGGCATCGAGAAACCCCTTATTCTCTTTCTCGATCAAATAATAGGATACGGCCTTCATGAAAAATACATACCAGCTGGCAATCGATAACAGAACCAGGCTGCCAATAACGATCCATCCATCAAGTGTGATGTTCTTCACAACGGAAGCCAGATAGAAAACCGGCATCCCACCACCGCCGCCATCACTGATTTCCTCCGCCCCAACCTGATAGAGTGTTCCTTCAGGTCCCTGGGATGTATAAGATGCCCTTAGATAGCCGGGCGATCGCTGGACGCCGGCAATCCGGACTTCGTCTATCTCACCGAAGAACGCATGGTTTCCGGATGCATCCGCGCCCACCGTAAACGCACCGGCCAAATCCGGAATACTACCACCAAAGGGGGCCCAGCTGAGTTCGAGCCCGTCGATATAGACCGCAACTTTTTCGTCGGGTGCGCCGGTGATCGCCACATGATGCCATGCACCAAGGCTCAGATCCGCACTACGATCCGTTTTGGAAACGCCACCGCCCGCCTGTGTCACCCTTGCATATACCTTTGTATCATCGATCCCTACGACAATTTCTTTGTCCTCATCCGATCGCGCAAACAGGTAGCTGTCGGTTTGGGGCTGCGCGATACGAACCCATGCGCAAAAGGTAAAACCATTTGAGAAATTGAGAGACGGCGCATTGTCGATGATCATCTTGTCGGAACCGCCGCTGAAAACCGCACAATTGCCCACAACCCCCGGCAACCCCAACCCCCCCAGAAACACGGCGGCATGGTTGCCGTTCATACTACTGTCCTGGGGCATTCCTTCTAACTCGCCAAAGTGATAGACACCGATCTGGGATGCATCATATGTCTCCCGTGCCCCCTGTCCGCCCACTGCCGCGTCGTTGCCGTAATACATCCATATAAACTCTTCACCGACGCCCCCGGACAGTTTCGGCAGCTTCACCCAGACCGCCGCAATTTCATCGATGGTGTCATATTTTTCAATATGATACTTTAGCATCGTCTGATCATCGGCGGCGACAAACCGTAGGTCCTCTCCCCCCTCCTTTGCGTTACCGAAATTGAAGTTACCCAAATGGAGCCGCACCAAGACGGGTATTTCACTGATGTTCTCTTTGACATCGGCGCCGGCGGGAGATGTATCGAATGCGATCTTTCGACGGTACTGCCAATCCTGGTTCCACCAGCCGAAAGCTTCGACAGCGGAAAAAAGAACTATAAAAAAGAGGCCGTACACGAACAAACCGGCCAAATATCTTCTAAAATCGATACGCACGTGATCCTCCAAGAATAAGCAACGCGAAATTAGAGAATTCCGGATTAAGGAACAAAACCCATGCCCTGAATCCCTTTAATACTTAACCTTCAGCTTGAAGTGAATTTCCTGGTCACCGCTTTCCGCATCCTCGGTGTCGGAAAGAGCCACCGCAGCATCCACCTGAAATTCAACAAAGTCGGAGATTCGGCCGCGCAGACCGCCGCCGACGCCTTGCAGCGATGGATATTCTTCTTCGCCAGACAGTGCATCTTTAACCTGAAGCCATGCGCCTTCATAAAACAGGTACGGTGTCAGATCGCTTCCCCAAGCGTTTTCGCTGGAAAAAATTTCAAAAGGACGTTCAAGCGACAACCGCGCGAAAACCGCATTGTCCCCTGCAACTTCATTTTCCTTATACCCCCGGACGGTGTCCATCCCCCCGGCGATGTATTGTTCATTGGAAATCAGCGGCTGGTTTGAAAGCTGGCCATCCACCTTCCCGACAAGGGTGACACCGCCCGGCAACATCTGGTAACGCTCAATCCCCGCAGTGAGATACATGTAATTACCCATAGAGTTCGTACGCTTTGTCTGGAATTCATCGGTATCGCTGGCCAGACTTCGGAACAGGAAATTGACCCCGACATCCAATTGTGTATAACCGTTACTGTCGCTGCGGACCCCGTTGTATGCTGCTGAAATAGGGGCATAAGTAACCGGTGTGCTTTGCGAGGCATTCTCCCCTGTGTCGGAATACCCGAAATCTTCATCGAAATCCTTATAGTCCAGCCCCAGGCTGATGCTGTGGGAATAGTTATCCAGGGGTGCCAGAGGAATAATGTCCCGGATACCGAAAATAAACCCGGACCCGATGGTCAGGAAACCTTCCCCGAAAGCGGTCTCACTATCAGACCACAGACCGTACATAACCAGCATGTGTTTCTCATTCCAAAACGCCGGCATAATGTATGAGGACGTCAGTGCCTGTACTTCGGATGTATCCTCGGGTGAGGTTTGGAATTGGAACGAAACAGCGTGTTCTTTTTGCCACAGGTTGTCATAACTGATCATCCCATTTAGCCGTGTATCCGTCGTCTGCCTTGTTCCCCTGTTATTTACCTCTAAACTGCAATGAAGTGGTAAACGGTCTTTTACCCGCAGTTCGATGTCAATGGTGCCCACCTCCTTCCCGGGAGCCAGCACCGGTGCGACCTTCAAATCCCGATTCCGGTTGATGGCAGCCAATTCCTTTTGAACATCCGGTAAATAGAGGATGTTCCCGGAACGGATGCTCGGCAGGTCATCCAAAATTTTTTCCATGGTGAAATAGTGGTTGCCCGTTACCCGAACACGACGGATTCTGCTTTCGATCACTTCCAGGAAAACAACGCCGGTGTCAACGCTCTGCTCAGGAATGTTCACAAGAACCGTTGGATACCCCTCCTTGTGGTAATATTTTTCAAGTCCGCTGCGGGCCGCTTCCACATCATCAGTGGTCTTGCCGTTTCCCGTAAAACCGTCAAGAACGCGTTGCAATGCATTGGCTGGTAAAATGGTGTTACCGGTCACCTCAAAAGATTGAATATCAAACGTCACCTCGCTTTCATCCGCCGTGGCAACCTGGTAAAAGCCCACCAGCAAAATGGCAATACAAGTAACTGCATACGAGGCCAGACGGTTGAAATAAGCTGTCCACATATCGACTCCACCCAAATTCAGTGTTCATAAATGACCATTTCGATCGGAACATGACTGAACGCACCGTTTAATGTTCAGCGTCATGATCAGCCGCAAATGATATGGAATGGTTTAGATTGCAGGCGCATGTTCACATGCTGTTCAAACCGGGTTAGATTTTTGCTAGTTCCGATTACACTTGTATAACTGCAAGTTGATCTCAAAAAAAGATCGCGCCCCCTGATCCCGCCGGGGCGGGATCAGGGGGTGTTGGCTTTATTTTGAAGTAGCTTGTAGCGAGAATGTTGAACTGATGTCTTTCATGCGCCGGATGAAGGGCGGAGCGCAACGCGCATCCGGTTTTGTTGTCGGGTTTTTTACTTTTTGAGGGCGTCCAGTTCGGCTTTCAATCGTTTTAGTTCTTCCATGGGGTGCGACACGTAGCGCTCACCCCTTATCTTCACCCAGTGTTCGTACCACTGGTCCGCGTATCCGCTATCGATATCCCTTTCAATGCTCGCAACCCGCCGAAGAATTTTCTGTTCCCGGCCAATCGTCTCGGTATCCCCTGAAACAGCCTTGTAAGCTTCCCCGGACGTGTCTTCGTCATCCTCCAACCGGGTATTTTTGATCGGGACATCGAGTTTCCGAACATGGTCCCCGTCCCTCCCCGCCACCCCATATACAACGGCATAACTACGTCCCCGCATGATCCGCCGCAGAAGATCCTCCGGGACAAGTCCCTGGCAATCCATTGACACACGCGCATCCTCGACATCATCATAAATATGAATTTCAGCGCCAAGTATTTCACCGATCTCGGCGAGCAACTCCTGAAGAGGCAGCACACCGGCTTTCATACTCAAGCGCCCATTGCTAAATGAAAGGTGCCGGTCGGGTGCGTTGGCGGTTGACACGGCCGGCGTCAAGGAAAACAAAATGCCCCCAACGAGCAACAGCATCAGAGTTGTGTAAAATATTTTCTTCATTGTTCCTTTTCCTGAATATCGTCGTCCTTCTGTTGTTCACCGTTGTCTTCCTCAACGAAACCAATCACCTCAACCGCCAGCCATTTGGGCACCAGGGAGTCGGAAAGCGCCTCCACCATTTTGGAAAACCGGTCCTGGGGGCTGCCGCCCAGGGCCGTTTCCTCGGAGAAACTGGACGTTTCCGAAAGCCCCCCTGCACCACTCAAAGTACCGATGCCCGCTCCGCCACCAGACACGTCCGGCACGCCCACCGAAACCCCGCCCACGTCGATGTTCTGCACGTTCTTGACACGCCGGGCGCCCAGGAAGATATCCCCGCCTGCGATCCCGGCCTCACCGGCGTCGATTTCGCCCTCAGGAGCGAACAGATAGAGGTCGCCGGTATCGGGCATGATCAGGGGGCCTTCGATACCGTCAGGATCGTAGGTCAGCGCGCGGATACCACTGCCGACTGAGGGCGGCTTGAAGGTTCGGGTTACCGTTCCGTCATCGTTTTCTTTATACACCACTTCAGGTGTGCTGATGGCCGTCTTCGACCCCCGCCCGGCGTTGATATTGCCCTGATCGGTCCACATCCGGATATCCCCGCCGCGGAAGGTCATCGTCCGGGATTCGTTGATGTTGATATCCCCGACAGAGCAGATACTGATCGATCCGCCCGATTCGGTGAAAATACCGGAATTGTTCGCCCCGCTGCTGCCCGACGAGATGGTGGAGCGCCCCACATTGAGATCTCCAGCGGAAAAAAGAAAAATATCCGCCCCTTCGCTTGTGGTGGAAATCTTGCTGTTTATCATGTCGATGTCGCCCCCGCCGGTGGCCGCATCCCCCAGAAGTGGGACCAGCAGCGCATTCCGGGCCTCCTCCACCTTGGCCTCGGCTTCCTCGATTTTTCCTTCCGCCAGCAATTCGCTGTATTCTTTGCCGTATTCCGTAAGCTCCGCAAAAAAATCTTCCGCTTCCGTCGCACTCATATGGGCCATATAGCCGCTGACGAGGAGCAATTTGCTTCCTTCGTCGGCCAGCGCTCTGTTAATGGAGGCGCCCGTGGTCTGGATACCTTTTGAGGAACCAAGATCCACGCTGCCGCCGGCCTGAATGAGGAATGTTCCGGGCCCGCCCTGTATAAGGCTATCAAGAGAGTTCGCAGTGCCAACACTGCTCACGAATCGAATATCGTTTCCGGCCGAAATGGTGGTGACGTCCTCCGGGGTCAGGTTCTGGCCCGAATAATTGAAATTGATGATGTCATGCCCGGCCGTGATGGTCGCCTGCTTCGGCAGCGAGATCTTCAGTGTGTCGATATCATTTCCCGCTGAAATGAGTACCGGGCTTGCATCTCCCTCATGCACCGGCGTGCCAGCGTGGCTGTCCACGCCGAAGAGCGCCGTGCTCCATTCCTGCAGTGCATTTGTATAATCCCCCAGAGGGTCGTAGACAGTTTCAAGATCCAGGTCTGCCATGACAAGCGAACCAGTGGCCAACAACTCTCTGGAGTCGACATAGGACCCGGTGATATTGTTGCCGGCATGCATTCCCAGGACGCCATTTTGGGCCGATACCATTGCAAAGTCACTAAGGATGTTGATGTCCCCGCCGGCCTCGAGGACGGCAGCGCCTGGCAACACACGTACCGCTTTGCCCGCGGCTGAATTGGCAGCGCTATATGCGTCCACACCAGACAGGGTGATATCACCGGTTATCGCGCTTAACCGAATCGAAGTCGCCTCTGAATATCCAACCTGCTTGGTAACTATAAAATCCCGGACGAGGGTCGGGGAAGCAATGGTGCCCACCAAAATATCTCCCTGTGCGCTGATGCCGGCATCGACATCAAAGAGTTCGACAGCCACATCGTCCACCCGGCTTCCGAAACTGCCGCCTGCGTAAAGATCCAAAGTCCCGTCGTACGCCAGAAAACGCCCGTCGACATCCCCGCCTGCCTGAACAGTCAAGTCCCCCGTGCCAAATGTCCCGACCGGCCCCAAAAAATCACCGCCGCAATGAACGAGGACATTGCCTCCTCCCATTGCCGCGATCCCCTCGGTCGGAGAATGATCAGACCCTCCATAACTGGCGCTCCATACTTCATCCACACCCTTTTCAACATGGATGTAATCCCATGCCAGAGACCCACCGAGGTTCCCGTAGACAGCGCCCCTGACATCAAGTTCTATGTCTCCGCCCCCCTTATACGCCCAGTAAAAAGGGCCTGTGCGCAGATACAGCAGGACCGCTTCCGGATCATCTTTGAATCCATTCTGGAGTTCTTCAGAAAACTCCGAAGAGAATAAGACAGGGGCCTCTCCAGTTGTCCGGATCGAACCGACGTGCCCGCCTGATGATTTCAGATCAAGCGCTCCCCCAACGGTCAATTCGACATCCCCCAGAGCCGTCTGTATCATGCCGGCATTGAGGGACAAATCTCCACCGACCGCTCCGATGACATCCCCATAATACGATCCGAGGCTATATCTCATATCGTGTTTCACCATATAGCCCCATTCTTTGGATTTCCCCACAATCGTGTCAGCGCCCGAGGCAAAACCGATGCCTGCGTTTTCAGTATAGACGAGTATGCTGTCATCAATAGAGAGAATACCTTGGCCATTTATGGTCGAAAAGTCGTCAGCCGCGCCAAGATCAGCACCGGCAACAAGCTGGAGCCGCCAGGTGGCCGGTGCGTTAGAGACGCCTTGTATGATTTCTTCGAAACCTCTGCCGTCAATTATATTGCCAGCGATCTCAAGATTGCCGGCCGCCCTCAATGTAAGAGCCCCGGCAGCGCTTCCGCTGCCGAAACGGATATCGGAAAGATCCAGCGCCGAATCAACCCTCAGGTCGCCGTCGCTCCGGATTTCCATCGCCGGCATCACCACCACCTGATCGGATGTCACACCGGTCAGAGCGTGGGTAAATCCAAGGTTCGCCATATAGGATTCAGCATCCGCCACAAGTGTCGACAAGGCCAGGGACGCGCCCTCCGAGCTTCCCGATCCGGCCCCATAGAGGCTGTCAATGCCGGCGTAGACCCGATTTGCCTCAACCGCAACCCCGTCGGCGCCGAGGATATGGCCGCTTAAGGCCATCCGGAGATCGTATCCGTTTCGAAGCGCCCTGAACGAAACCTTCCCGCCGGCAGCATCTGTACCCGCAGAAGACACATCGATTGTCGCCCCCCTGTCGAAAGAAAGGGTCCCTAACGATGAGGCCAGGCTCACCTGTCCTGTTTCATCTCCTGAGCCGGCGGCAACGACCCGGCTTCCGCTGTGTAGATGCAACGCCTCTCCTGCAAAGAGAGATACGGAATTCCGGCCTTCATCCGATTCGGCCAGAAGGCTTCCATAGTGGTTGATGGCGCCTGCGTCCGCAGAAATCGCGATCTGCCGGGCGGAAAAGACGTCACTGGCCGCGATGGTGAAATCGCCGCCGGTGATTCTCAGATCTATTGCCCCGTCGAAGCCGCCGGAGCCGATGGCGGCCAGAAGGCCCGACGCGTCATCGACACGCCGGGCGGCCAGGGAGAATTCACCCCCACCGCCGCTTCCCTGGAGCGTCCCCGAAAGATCGACCAGACCGTTTCCGGCCAGGAAGGATACACCTCCGGCATTCCCCACCGACCCGGCGGAGACATCCATCAGGGCGCCTGACGACAAGACGATATCGCCAGTGGCGGCGCCCAGCAGGATATTTCCACCACCGACGTAATCATTCCCCCGGGCCAGCAATTCAGCACCGCCCAGAAGCGTAACAGACGTTTCGTTTTCTTCGATACCGGATCCTGTCGCGTACAAGGCCAGATCTCCGGCCCCCACATCGATCCGGGTATCCACCTCCAGGGTTCCCGCCCGCAAGGTTAGATTCCCCCCAAGTGTTCCCAAAAGAGAGGCGGGCGCAGCGTCAACGCCCGCAAGTCGGAGCATGCCGGCATCGACCAGAAAATCGGATGATTCGATTCCGTCCGAAAGTTCGTAATAATCGGCCGTAAGAACAGGCGCGCCGAACACCGTGTCTGCCGTAGTGGTAAGAGACCCCTTCCCCTTGAAAATCAATGCATCAGTGGCCGCGAAAGAGATATCCGAAAACCCTTCCAGCAATAGATCGCCATGGCCGATCATCAACTGATCTCCGGCGATTCGCAGTGACGCAACAGAAGCTGCACCACTGCCGCCGGAGGCGCCGCCGCTGTTGTAAAGAGAGACAAGCCCGCTGGAAATCGTCGTCAGTGCAGCGTCTCCCGACCCGGCGCCCGTGATAAGGGGCGTATTGATGGAAATGCTCTCCGGAGCAGAAAGTGCGATATCACCTGAAAAAGACACCGAAGCGGCCGCGGTAAAGGCGAGATTGTCGAAACTGCCGAAACGCTCCAGGAGGGACGCGTCGATGATGAAGCCCCCCTCATCGGACTGATCGGTGTTGGAGAAGAAAATCCGGTCCGAAATGATATTCAGGCGACCCGCTTCCGCCTCGATATCCCCGTCGATGTCGGCATTGGCGGCACTCAGGGTGATGGTATCGGACGCCCTGACGGCTGCACGCCCCGCGATTGCCAGATTGCCTCCGGAAACGATGAGTGAAACGCTGCCGTTCTCGTCATCCTCTGCCGCCAGGACGGATTCCCCCGCCAGGAAGATTTCCTGACCGGCCGCCACTTCAATGGCCCCCGCCTCCAGAAGGACCCCGTCCTGGACCGTCACCGAATCGGTCAACGCCTCACTGCCAAGGGTCACCTGCTTGAAACCGCCACCGGAAATAATATCGGCCGGCACACTCAATGTACCGATCAATGAATCGTCAAGGTCTCTTCCCCACTGCACATCCAAAGCGCTCTGCACATCGGGCAACACGTCGATGATTCCCGCCGCCAGAAACAGGCGGCCCCCATCCGCCCCGTTCACGCCGGCTGCGTCCAACTCCCCCTGAACGATCACGGTGTTCCCGGAAACAGCGATGCTGCCGCCGGTGTCTGTAGCGATTTCGCTTATTGTAAAATTTCCCTCTCCAAGCACGTCCGAAGCGTCCCGAATGCTATAGGCCGTCAGAACCGCATTGTCCTGTTTCGTGCCGTATTCGGTTCCATAACCGAATACGACATCGTAGCCTTCCGGTGACAATCTCGATCCGCTGGCGGCAACGCCTTCCTCAAGCGTCGTCAGGACTTTGGCGCCGGACATGAACGCATACTCCGAAGGCAGAAGGGTATAATAGCCTTCGGCGAGATCAGGATCACCCGTGATATAAACAGCCTCTCCGGGGTAGGAAACATTGTTGTCCGGCAGGATCACATAGGTCCCGTCCTGTTCCAGGGGATTCACGGACCCTTCGATACCCGGCAGAAAATAATATGAGAAAATCCCCCCGCCGCCAGCGGCATCTATCACCGCACCTTCCGCAATCACCACCTCACCACCACTGAAGACAATCGACTTTTCGGGAAGTGCGATTTCGGTGTTCAGGTTGATTTCCTTATCGAGGATGGTCCAGTACTCCTCAGCAAGTTTCCCAAAATAAACCATCTGATCGGATCCGACGGACAGGACGCTGTCCTTATCGAGGTGGACCCGTCCGGTCTCCCCGGCGGTCAGGGCGATGGTTCCCAGCGGCGCATAAAGGTTCCCGGCATGGTAAATATTCTCGGCAAAGAGCGAGATACCTCCGCCTGCGGAAACCGGCAGGTCAAGGTCTTTGCCATCAGGCCCGTAGGTAATAATATTTCCCTCTGCAGCAGTTACGGTAAACTGTGCATCTGTCCGGGGATAAATTCGGTCCGCCAACATGGCCAGATCTCCGGAAACTTCAAGACCGCCCAGCCAGTGGGCGTCCTTGGCGACGGTATAATTCAGATCGGAGAAGCGAATATCGCCATCGGCCGACAGAACCGTGCTGCCGAACCCCGAGAGAGCGATTTTTCCCGATATATCAATCGAAGCCGCTGAAATCTCGAGATTACTTCCGCCACTCGCCACCCCATCAACCAGACTGGCATAGGCCACATCAGCGCTTGAGTATTTCTCAACGCTATTCGTCAGGGTAACCCAAGGGCTCTGAAGCCCGACAATCACATCATCCCCCCCCCTCAGAACCGGGGCATCGAAGGTCAGATGCTGACCGATGGCCAGGTCCACAGAGGACGTAAAATCAATGCCCACATGGCCCGCCAGGGTGATATCGTCGAAACCGACACCCGCCAGATAGGAAAGGAGTCCGCTGCTGAGTTGGAACGTGTCGGTCGCATTGCTTTTCAGCAGCGTCAGGCTTCCCCCCTGGTTGATATCGGAATCATTTCGGGCACGAACATCCCCGTCCAGCCTGAGATCTCCTGCGAATGTCAGTGAAATATCCCCGGCCCGGCCCGGCCGAGACACATCGGATATGATCCCGCCGGTATCCACCATGAAAGATCCGGTCCGCCCGACGCCAGACACATCGATCAATGCGCCGTTTTCAATTTCAAGATCTCCGCTGGATTTCAGGGATACCGATCCGGCATCCATGGGAATGAGACCCGGATTCAGATTTTCAATGTCGGTAGCGGTATCGTTGCGAACAGCCCCGCCAGCGAGTATCCGGGCACCCGCATCCGCCATCAGGGAAGCCGCTTCAACGTCAATCGTTCCCGAAAGCGCCTCGATGGTTCCGCTTAAGAGAACGTTCGTGCCGCTAAGTTCGATGCTGCCTCCCGTTGACACGGCCAGGGTACTTCCCTCACCCAGGGCAATCCGGGAGGATGTACTGATAGGCAATGCCCCCCCATCGGCCCCGCCTTTCAACTGGGTTCCTGAAGACAAACGCATCGAAGTCTCGCCCACGGTGTCGGGAAGCAAAGAGAGGCAGGATGACTTGGACGCATAGTCGAGCGTGTCGAAATCGCTTATCATCCCCCCGCCAGCGCCTTGACCCGCCACCGGCCACCTCATTTTCCGGTAGGAGGTGGACAGCACCACATTGTCGGACACGTCTATATCGTTCCGGCTATTGATCTCAACCTCCGCGAAACCGCTGTCCGTGAGTTTGTCGGCCCCCAGGATCAGGTACCCGTCGATCTCATCCGGGACCTTTTCATCGGCAGACAGATCCGGAGAAAACTGCTTGTCCCACTCTGAAATAATGACATTGTTCGCGTGCAGCGAAAGACGCCCGCCGGCACTGCCCGCCAGGGACAGCCCTGAAATATCGCCGTTCAGCAGAATCGTACTCCCCTGAATCTCAATGCTCCCGGCGTCACCACCGGAGACGGATCCGGTTGAATCTATCTCATAGCCGCCGTCCACATTGATGACTGCCCCGGTTTGAAACAAAACGCCATCCCCTTTGGTGGTGGCATCCTGTATCGTAACACTTCCCCCACCAATCCGAGCATCCAGATCCGGAACGCCCCCGCCCAGTGCCAGATCGCTGTTGTCCGCACGCTCCCCCGCCACGGACAGGCCACTGCCCGATGCCAGATAGATCCGCTCATCGACGTCCTGATAAACCCCCTGGTCAATAAATGATGTGGCATTCTCATCAATTTTCAACAGCAAACTGCCTGAAGGAAGGGTAATGTCCCCGCGGTGAATGATACGTCGGGAAAAAACACTCATCGAACTGCCCGGCTCCAGATCGAGATGTGAGCTCTCAAGGGTTTCCACCCATTCATTGGTGCTGATCTCAAGGTGTCCCACCCCTGAATCGCTCAGCATCGCATCCGACAGGAGCGTCACCGCATTGCTGTCCGGATCCTGCCACCAGACATCGTCCGCCTGGAAATCCGCCCCCAATTGAGGAACAACCCCGCGGGTAATCAGTGCATTTCTCAGCACCGAATTATGGGTCGTACTGCCGTCATGGGATATGCCCAAACGCAGAATACTTCCGGCCGGCCGTGCGCGCCCGTCGGTGATGACGTTTCCGTGGGCATTGGTCAGTTCCGTTGCCTTGTCCTGGAAATGACCGATGGTAACGCTACCGTCCAACCTGCCTTCCAAGGCCATGGATTCAGCCACAAGGTTGACGGTCCCGCCATTGGCGCCCCTGTAATGGTCCGGGATATAGCGTCCCTGCGATACCGGACTTCCTGAATATGACTCCCCCGGGTTAATAATGGCGTCATAAACAAGATCAGAAGGCGCCTCACTGATATCATAAACAGTGTTTCCGGATACGAGCTTCGTCGTCTGAATGGTCCCCGCATGATAATGGGCCCAGCCACCCGAAAAGTCGATGAGGGAGCCTTCCCTGGCAACAATATCTCCATCGGACACGACCACGTTCACCGCGCCGGCATCGAGACTCTGTTCCAGGGCGGTTTTTTCTTCGCTGCCGAGGGTCCCCGAAACATCACCAATCGATGAACCGTCAAGGACGCTGAACGATACGGTTGCACCCTTCAGAATTCCGTCTTTCTGCTGCTGCTCGTCCCTCAGTTCGACGCTGTTCATCTGCGCCGAAACCACCAGATCCGCCGCGTCCAGTTCAATCCGGCTTCCCGATACGTCGACAACGCTGTTTTCATCCAGAAAAACCCTGGTTTCCGCGCTGATATTGATGCTTCCGGACGTGGCTGAAAACGTCCCCTTATGGTCGACCACGTCGACTCCGGTTTGCGGAGATACCGGGTTATCGGGATCGAGACCGGCCAGTTCGATCACGCCTCCGTTGAAGGCAAAGGACTCATGCACCGTATCATCAGAGTCCGAGACGGGACATTCCGTGACGCTTCCCTCTCCGGTGTTAATCCGGTCCGAGGCATAAAGCTCGATGCGCCCGTTCCGCTGGACGGCGCTCACAGAACGGATAACACCCTTCTGGTTGACCACCCGGCCATACATGCCCGCAGTCCCACCACTGGCGGTTACCGTTCCCCCCTCATAATTGGTGACGGTTCCGGCCCCGGCCTCCACGTTGACCACTTTGGCGGTCCGCGTGGTGTTGGCCGATGTGTCGGCGAAAAGCGCCACCTCTTCGCCCGCAACGAGGGCGGTCTGGCCTGCCGGTGTATTGATGGTTCCTGCGTTCTCAACTGTTTTGCCGATAAGAATCGCCGATCCGCTGTAGCCTGAAGTGATCTCCCCGTGATTTGACACCACCCCCTCAGACGCCGAAAAACTCTCCTGTTCCTGGTAGTTTTCGAATTTGAAGGCATCGACTGATTCCAGGAAATCGTTATTATTGAGGTTCAGGGATGAGGCCACCAGTCTGTGCACGTTCACCCGTGATCCCTTGCCGAAGAGTATGCCGTTCTGATTTATCAGATAGACTTTGCCATCGGCGGTCAAACTGCCGAATATCTGGCTGGGGTTGGCGTCGTAGATGCGGTTCAGTGCGGACCAGTTGGTATTCCCCTGCTGGTTGAAGTGGACTGATGCATCCGCACCGATATCGAAACTGTCCCAGTCAACAATGGCCTTTTCCCTGTTCTGATTGACCTGAAGATGGGCGCTGGCCGTCTCTTCGATAGAGGAAATACCGGATACGATATTCCGCACCTGGGGAAGGGCGCTCGCCCGAATGGCCTGGAGTTGCTGTTTGTTATAAAAGCCCGGGATAACCGGGGCCGTTTCCGCCGCCGCCACCGCGGGATTCAAAACCATTTGCAGCAGAAGAATCGCGTAAACCGATGAAAGAAAAAATCGTCCTGTTTCTCCAGCAAAATTTTTCATGAAACGCATGATGTGTGGTTACCTTCTTCGGCTGAAAGGTTTTGTTTTGACTTTCGGCTTGGCGTCCTGTTCCTCGTTAAAAGGTTCCAGGTTCAAAGGTTCAGGGGTTCCCTCCTTCGTCACGCTTTGCGTGACTATGGAGGGCGGGCAGGGTAAAGGTTCAGAGGCAAAGACCTGAAAGTTTGAGGCGGCCACGGGTCGGGTGTTTTCAGTTGGCAGTTGTTGGCCCGGATAAATTACTTTTTCCTCCATTAAACGAACGAAAAAAAAGACCGTGTACCCCTTCAGTTTAAATGCTCCATTATTTCCTGTGGTTCATTCCCAGTATTCGTTAAAAACGGCTGCAAAGTGCAGCGAAACTCGAAAGGTGAGCGGTAGCCCTCAATCCGTTTCAAGACCTTTTGACCTTCGCTAAGCACAAGCGCCGTTGGAAAAGCCGTCTGTTCAAACCCTGCCTTGTATTCAGGATTTTCTTCGGAATCGATCTTCACCCACACAAAGTCATCGGACAGGTCCCGAATCAGGGAATCCGATTGCGTATCCTCCAGAAGCCGACGGCACCAGGGGCATCCTTTTGAATATAAGACAAGCAGCATCCGTGCTCCCCGGCTTTCAGCCGCCGACACGCCCGCCTCCCAGTCTTCAACCCATTCAACCGGGTGCCTGGCGTTTTCAGATCTTTTTTTAATGGAGACGGTTTCGAGGGCGATCGTTATGGTTTTTCCTGCCAGGGGGGGGTTGAAATCCACCTCGAAGGCTTTCTCGTCTATTGCGGTAATATATCCTGCCCGGCCATCTTTTTTGAACACGTCCCCAAGCCGCGGAACCAGATGGATATAGACGAAGTTGCCGTCAGAAACCACCTCGGTTACTCCGAAATCCTCCGGGAATGATTTTCTTTCTGCGGCCAGCAAATGAAGCGTGACATTCGAAGCTGTCACCTCCTTTACAGTGGCATCAAAATAGGGAAGAATCGGAACCCGCTCGCCAACTGCCGGATCAGCCTCAAATTTCAGCCGATAGTCTGCAAGCGGCATCCCCATATCGACGGGGAGCCGTTTCATCCGGGCATAACGATCGACCAGTTCCGGGCTTCGCTCTCCAAAGCCGGATTCCGGCGTCAGGACGAGCTCTTTTTTTTGACCGGCTTCCATACCGACAAGGCCCATGGACAATTGCGGCAACAGGGCCGGGGAACCTGCAGTAATGCAGACGGGTCCGGGGAAAAGCCGCGCTTTGATATGCGCCTCATCCGGATGTTGATAGCCTGTGCTGTCTCCATCTGTCGATACCAGCACCGTCCCCTTTTCGGTCACGGCCCGGACATGGACAACAGCGAGGTCTCCAGGCTGGATGATGCCCGGTTCTTCCGGGGCATCGAGTTCGATGGTGGCACTCCCGTCTTCAATTGCCGCCTTGAATGCCTGATCCAGCCGGCCGTAAGACGCTTCCTTTGTTGAAGGCGATGTGGCGCATCCGATGAAAGCGATGATGGCCATTGGAAATAATATCATCCATGCAGCACGTTGTTTCATGAACCGCCCTCAATGCCTTCGGACAAATTCTTCTCCTTTTTGACTTCCATGATTTCAATATCGCAGCAAATTGTCTCACCCCCGAGAGGATTACCGTAATCAATGATAAAGGTATCCTCTTTCACCCCCGAAATTCTGCCGACCAGATGCGCGGTCCGGATCAATTGCCCGACCCTGGGATTTACTTCGACGGCATAGGTCTCTTCATCCAGGATTTTCAGGGTGCCGGGCCCCCAGGGCGTGGAGACTTTGCGTCCATCCTCTACGATCAAGCGGGTGTCCACGCCCTCCTGGTCGAAGGCCGTGACAACACATTTCAATTCGGGTGAAAAATCGTGCATCATCCCGATCTCAGGATCTTTCCCGACTATTTTCCGGAATGCCTCCAAAGGAATCCGCTGCTTGAGCTTACGTTTCATCTGACGGCTCAGGCTCAGATAACGCTCATTGTCCGGCAACCCCTCCGGAACAGAGGCTGTCATTTCCAGGCGTTTCGCCTCCCCTTCCTTCATCCCCACAACCGTTTTTTGAAGCCAGCTTGTTACCGCCCCTTCAAACCCTCGGTCCAGCAGCATCAGGACCGGCGGTTTTTCCGGCTCGGCCCCGGCCATAATATCGAGTGGTCCATATTCCTTGAAAGGAAGAAAGATATCCGATTTGTGCTGCGCTTCATTATTCGCCAGAGCCTCATCAGTGGTCATGATGATATCGCCGTTCTTCAGCAGGCAGGTGATATCGGCAAGAATCCGGTCTCCTGGGTTGATCACTTGGGAATATCCAGCCCCATTCGAGACTTGGACAATAACGGCAACAACGGCTATCTGCATCCAAACCATTCGGTGTAGCATTCTTTTATCCTGACAGTTTAATCTTGCGTGAAATAAATTGATTCACCTAAACAACTTTTGGTTAGCTGGCCCCTAAGGCTCGGTTAGAGGTTCATTAGCAGAGGAATTCTTAACCTGCAGACAATCCATATACGGAGAAAGGCCGGGGGCAAAATGCCCCCGGCCCAATGGTACCGATTGTATCTATACTTCAGCTACATCAGTGAGCCGGCAGAGAGAAATCGGTGGCCTTGACAACCTGCATTTCACCCTGTGCAGCCCAGAAACCATCTTTGCCTACGATGGCGATGTTGGCAGGGGTGGAGGCGAAAGTATCCAGATCCTGAACCCAGCTATGGGTGGTTGCATAGCTGGGATCAGCCGGATTCTCATACAGCCACTGAGCACTCCAGAAGGAGTAGGTACCGTTGACAATGCTAGCACGATAGGGTTCGATACCGTTGTAGGTGAGACGTTTCACGTTTGCCTTTTTCTCGTTTCCAAGGGTACCGTTTTTGTCGGCATCGAGGTAACCGACAGAACCGGGGAGATCCTGGAGGGCATCCAGCAGATCGCTGGAACCGTCATAGAACCAGATTTCCGGGTAGTTGTTGAGGAAGGAAAGCGGCTGGGCATTCGCAAGGGGGAGTTCGCCTCGCATAACGGCCGCATCGAGGGTCGCATGCGTACCGGAACCGGCGTGACGGAGGCAGACCTTCACCTCCTGGCTCGGAAGGGCCGGGTTGAAGTCGCTCCAATCACCAACGTTACCAGCAAAAAGGTTGGCAGCCATCACCCGGGACAGATTGTCAAAAGGGACATCATCATGGGCGAAGAATGCGAAGGGAACGATAACCGGGCGATAGAAGTTGAGGCCGGCGTCGGACACATTGTTAACAACCTGATTAACGGAGTAGTTCGGAGTGGTTCCGTTGGCAGGATCGACAGCGAAATGACCCCACAGCATTCCAGAGGACTGCTGCTTGAAGGTACCGGCAGCCACATCGGAAGCACCGATGGTCACGTCCACACACTCATAGTTCACAACACCGGCATCCGGGTTACCCCAGGTGATGCCGTTGGTGCTGGCCATTTCACGGTATCCAGCATTAAAAGTATCGTCACAATCAGTGGCATCAAGAGGATCAATACCGCTAACCGAGTAAATCCCATCGACAGAGGCTTTGGAGGAGTAACGGATGTAGACGGTATCGCTACCGCAGTCGCCTTTGGTGATACCATGCTTGGAACCGTCACTGGCCTGGGTCACATTGAGGCAACCTTTACCTCTCAGGAAATCGTCGGCGGCAGCGTTCCAGAATTTGTACTGTGCGGAAGCACCGTAGATGTTGATGTTGATGTCGGCGGCGCTTGCCATGCCAACCATACCGAGGAGCGCACCCCCCACTGTCAGTCCGGTCAATACTTTTTTAAACATATTTTTTCTCCTTAAAGAAATTGTACTGCGTTCAAGTATGATCAATCGCGTTTAACTCAGTTTTTAGTTCTTTTTCCGACGAACACCGACGATGCCGAGCAGCGCAGAGCCGAGCATCCAGACAGCACCCGGAACCGGTACCTGGCTGGCACCAATTTCAGCGATGTACTCAGTCCCGTTACCGGTTACCAAACCAGCGTAGGTCTCGGTAAAAACATACTTGTAAAGATACATCGACTCATCACCAGAAATGTGGGCAGCAGCATCAACCTCACCCTGAAGGGCAGGGTTCCAGCCACCGTAAATACCAGCACCGGTACCGTTCTGGTTCATGACATAGTTATAAGAGGTGACTCCAACGGCAGAGCGAAGAGTTTCCCCATCATTGTCGCCGTCAACACCATCAAGAAACGTATACATGCTTCTGAAAGCAGATGCATTGTTGGGGTTACCGCTAGCGCCCAGGAAAGTATCACTGGTGGTCGCCCAGTAGAACTCGTAGCCAGTAAGAGACTCGGAGAAACCAAAGTAAGCTACGGAGTAACCGGTAAGATCAGCCGGAACATTGGCAGCCGGAGATTCCAAGGTGCCGGTAAAGGAAGCGGCGCTGCCAAGATCAGTGGCGTATTCATCACCGGTGGCGCTGTAAACAACCTGAACGAGGTTTCCGTTGTCGAAAGAAGCGGCAGCCTGGCCGGCTACGGTAAACACAAGACCAAGAGAAAGAAGTGCAACCAAAAGCTTTTTCATTTTTTGACCTCCAAATTAAAAAATTATAAAATTCAATTGGGTTTTTCCTACCAGGCGGCCCGGCCATCCTCTGGGACGTGCTGATTTTACTTCCTGTGGGCCTCTGCCCGTGCACGCACTCGGATCCGTGACTTTCCGTCCCCCGGTCCCCCGGGGTTTGGCTTTTTCTGGAGGTCAAATAAAACTAAAAACAACACACAATGACACGATAATATTAACGCAATGACTTGCCTCTTTGCTCGATCGTCTCCACGATCGAAGTCGCCTGAACGCCTACCACCTCCCCTCTTCTGGCATTTCGTCCGGGCGAAAGAAAAGCCCGAACAATAGAGCGAATCGCTCTGTTATCCGGGCTTCCTGGGGCTTGGGCAAGTCAGCGAAGGACCCTTGGGATTTTTTGATTTCAGCTTTTTCAAATCATCGGCCGTGAGGTTTTTCCTGGCCGCTTCGAAGTGTTGGTAACTATCTACACCCGCTTTGTTAGGGCTTTATTGGGGCTTGATTGGTTGTTGATTAAATGAAAAAAAAGTCGGGCGTTCAACGTTCAAAAATGGATCTTCCGGTTTTACCTGTTTGAATCCATTGCAGTTTTGGGCTATTTTCCGTAATCATAAATATTTCGGTTCAAGTTGAAAATCCGAAGTCCCCTCGGCTCTGTAGCCATGCGTCGACAATGGATATCCCATGAAAATCGAAATAGTTGAAGATGTCAAAGTTCGGCAATTGGCCCGTGAACCAATATCGACAAAAAAGACATCTCGGGTTCTCGAATTCAGAACGAGTACCAAGCCCCTGCTGAAACCGTGCGGCAATGCATGGCTTTATCCGATACCTTTTAATTTGTCTTCGTAATGTTAAGCCTTGATGCTGTACCAAGGCCGCAGAGTTGCGATGGCCTTCAGCTTCCGGCCGTATCGAACTTGCGACAAACAGTGCCTAAAGAAAATCAGCCAATGGACAATAACAATTCGATTTCACATGAAGAGTTCCGACGGCTTTTCAGATCCGGAGGGTGATGCTGATTTTCCCAAGGCACTGTAAATCGCTTCGGGCAACGACACAGCCTCCATCTGAAGACCACCGTCACCCTGCTCACATCGTGAAGGTTACGAAGTTAAGTTAACCGCTTGCGCACGTTGAACTTTGAACTCCGAACTTCCCAACCTTTGGCTCCGAACTGTGAACTTCCTTTACTCCACCACCGCCCCGATAAAACATCCGCCGCCGCCACCGCCGCCGGAAGATCCGCCACCGTTGGTGTTGCCCCCACCGTTCGACGCCTCGGTTATGGCGAATAGCGAGAAATGATCTGTCTCGAATACGACATCCGTATCCGTGATTTCCTTGACCGACAGCTTCGCCCATGCTCCGCCGTTATGATCTTTTGTAAAGACGGCAAGAGACTTCGAATCGATACTGTTCAGGGGAACCCGGATGGTGATGGCCTTGTTAAAGGTCACGCCTGCCGGGCCCAGAACGAGAACGTCATTGACCAATGCGTAGTTGTTCGGAAGGGCTGGAACATTTTTTGCCACGCCGATGGTAAAATTCGTATCTTCAGTTACGGCTCCAGCGGGAATCACGACCTCTACGCCATACAGGCTTATCGCTCCATGTTTCTGCGCTGCATCCAAACCGATGCGGAGCACCGTTTCATCGTCTCCGTTTTTATCGACCCGTTTGGACAGGATCGTTTGCGAATCAATGACATCTTCGTCCTTAAGCCCCAGGTCTATCGAAAAATCAGCCGCCGGCATCCACTCGCCAACCTTCGCACCATCATCGGCCCGCGCACGCCACGCGTAGGCATGACCATCTTTCAACCCCGTTTGGGCAACAACGCTGGTGTATTCTGTGCCGGGGACCACGCCGGTTGCAGAAAATACGGGCTCATCACTTCCGGACTCAAATACCTCGAATTCATATGTCAACACATCATCATCCGCATCCGTCGTATTGATAACACTAAGCGTTGGCATCTCTGAATTCAATGACACGCCGCTGACAGGACTGTTCAACAATGGGATTCCTGGCTGGAATATATTCGAGCTGGTGGTGAAAGTCATTGTTGTCGTCCAATTTTCGCTGTAGACCTGACCGTCGAATGCGATGGCCCGCCAGAAATACTCCGTATTATCCACGATGCCTGAAGGCTGCCATGATGTCATGCCGTCAGCACCTTCGGGGAGGGCCTCCGAAACCTTCTTGCCTTCCCCGCTGAAGGCAGCGTCCGTATCGAGTTCAAAAAAATAGGTGAGACTTTCACCTTCTGGATCATCGGCGTTTTCCACGGTTAGTGCGATGCCGTCGACGGGACGCAACACCTCTCCGCTCACGGGATGTGAAGGCAACGGAATGGTAGGCGCGTCATTGTCCACATCAATCTGAAAATGCGCTACTTTGCTCCAATCGCTTTCCTCTCCGTCTGTGTCCGTGGCCCGGGCACGCCACCAGTACCAGGCGCCATTGCGCAGAACCAAATCGACATGCCAGCTTGTACTGTTGTTATCGGAACCTTCCGCAACATTCTCGGTGGATGACACCAGTGAATCCAATGCCTCGTCCTCATAGATTTCAAAACGATAGGTCCGTGTATCGGTGGCCTCGTCTCCTGCATTCACCACCGTAAGCACCGGCCTGACGGTGTCGAGTGAGGCGCCGTCCACCGGCGTCGCAATTTCCGGCGCGTCAGGCCTATTGTTCACAGCGTTCACATAAAAAGACGCCGTGGGCATCCACGCGGACACCTTTGTTCCGCTGCCGGCGCGCACCCGCCAATAATAGTAGCGGTTTTCCCTCGGCAGCTCAAAGCCGTCATCCCAGCCTTGCCACTCGGTTGTACCATTTCCCTCATGGACACTTCCGCTGACCAGAAGCAGGTTCAACGCCTCGTCCTTATAGACTTCAAAAGTGTAGGTGACGTTATCGCCCTCGATGCCGGTAACATTGTTGACGGACAGCACCGGTCGCCGGGTTGCTACTTCGGAACTATCTTCGGGCGCCAGAAGAGAAGGGGCTGTGCCATCCGTCCCGGTGGTAACGGGACAACCCACCGCATCTACAGTGGTCCCGGACGGCGTATCCGGACAGGTATCGGAACTGTTCGGCACCCCGTCCCCGTCATCATCATTCTTGGTGTCATCGGGGCAGCCGTTCTCGTCGACAATTGTGCCGGCGGGGGTATCGCCGCACAGGTCATCCCCGTCCGCCACCCCGTCGCCATCGGAGTCCGCACAGCCTTCGCTGTTTACTGTTACGCCCGCAGGCGTATCCGGGCATTGATCATCCCGATCCGCAACCCCGTCACCGTCCGCATCGGGGAGCGCACACCCCGTTTCATCCACAGGCACGCCCGCTTCCGTATTAAGGCACTTGTCCACATCATCCCAGACATTGTCCCCGTCAAGATCAGGGCAGCCATGATCGTTTACATCCGCCCCCGCAGGGGTATCCGGACAGTGGTCATCTGCGTCTGCCACCCCGTCACCGTCTGCATCAGGGAGGGGGCAACCGGTCTCATCAACAGGTGTGCCCGCAGGCGTATTCGGACACTGGTCCACATCAAAAAAAACGCCGTCACCGTCTGTATCCGGGCACCCATTGGCATTTACAGTTGCGCCGAGGGGTGTGTCGTCACACATATCGACATCATCATAGACACCGTCTCCATCGCTGTCAGGGCAACCGTCGGCATTTACTGAGGCACCAGCCGGTGTATTCGGACATTTATCTTTTGAATCTTCAACATTATCACCGTCTGAATCAGAAACAGTGGGGTTTAGAACGGTACTCCCGTCGGCCAATATCCTAATTACGGCAACATAGTCCTTTCCGCTCCCTTTAAAAAGCTTTATCACACCCCCTGTTGTTTCATCGACACGATACTTGTAAAGGTACATATCCAAATATCCGTCAGCACTATCAAGTGGTGCTAAATACGGCGCAGCATCATCAGCGTTATCACCAACCAGAAAATTATTATAAGTCCCGACCGATTGTCCTTTTAAGTTAAGTCTTCTGTTATAACCGTCTAAACCTGTCGCCGAGAGAATAGCTGTCCTGCTATTTGATGCGTATAAAAGGTAATCCTGATACACTGCCCCCATAGGACTGTATAGACCGACATACTTATTTTCTCTGATGTTATCAGGCGCTAACGGGTTGGCAGTCGCGATATAAAACTCATAAAAATTCACTTCATCAGTATAGTACGCAAAAATCCCTGCCCGAACATCAGCCCAACTGTCTGTGGATGGCATTTGACTCGCGCCAGATAGATTGACAGTGCCAGGCGGCGCAATCTGGACGTTTTCCTGGTCCAGATCGTCAATCGAAATCAAATCCACACCGATTTCGTTATCATCCTGTTTGTAAACGACCTGGATTAACTGTCCGTATTCAAAGAAAGCGTAAAGCTCCGCCGGTGCCAGCGAAATGAGAAACAACGAAAAAAAGCATGCCAATATGCCAAGTTTGGATCTTATCTTCATTTTATCACCAGTTTTCTTTGAATACTTGATACGTGGTACCGAAAGCTGTTCGTTCCCGGTCATTTCTTCAGGATTTCTTCAAACTTTTCAATCCGACCGACACTTCCCTGGGAGAAATTCACCTTGATGTAGCCGGTAAAATTCTCATCCTTGATCTTGTGCATATAGGCGGAAAGCTTTTCCAGCTTGGACTGTTTTCCGTTACCGAGGTCTTTGTTATGAACGATTTTCGGCTTCATGGTCTGTGTCTCTTTTGTCGACATTGTTTTGAAATTCCATATGTGTTTTGAAATCGTCGAGGATTGGCCATCAGAACCGAACAAAAGACATCGGCATGCCAAAAACGCCATCGCTACGCGCCTCACCGCCGGTATCGTCTGCTTCCGGAAACAATGGGGTGAAACAAGAGGACCGCGCATCGATTGCGAGCTTTGAAAAACCGCCCCCGAAACTGAAGCAACCGATATAGACGGCTGATGCCGGGGTTACCGATTTTTTGCCCCACCATCAACATCCGCCCTGCCCATATGCTATTAAATACCAATTATTAATCTTTGATTAGCGCCGGTTTAGATTATCGTAATGGCATCAGTGGCTACCCCCGATTCGAGATTCTCCCATCGCAACACTTTGCCTTCCGCCGTCCCCCGTATCAGGCTATTGCAAAGCTTGGCGGGACAAGCACCTGAAGGTTCCTGTTCCAAAGATATTAAACAGACCCTGCCCAACACCTGTGCCCGACCACCCGATGCCTGGCCTTCACCTTTTCCCGAATTCTCAACAGCCTGCGCCCCCCCACCGCCGCCAATGGAGAAAGCAGCAGCAGAAGTGACCCCGGCACCGGGATCGGACTGGGGGCGGCCGAAACCGATACAGCCGCCACCAAGTCGTTGTAGTCAGCGTCCCCCAGGTTCTGGTCCTCGAACCCGAACAGCCAGACCGCCTCCAGATTGCCCGCACCTGCTTCGGCAAAATGAGTGCCGAAATAGTCGAGCATGGCCGCATCATCCACAATCAGCGCCACGAAATGATCTTTTTGGCCTGCCGCATTTCGGGCATCTTCGGAATACCAGGCCCCCGTTATATCCCCGTTCCGGTATTGATCCACCCAGACAAAACCGCTGTCCGGTGCAAAAGATCGATTCAGCAAGGCGTAGGCCCCGTCAGCGATCTCCCCCTCCCCCGCAATCTCGGTATACACGCCCTTCGTCTGGTACCCGAGGGCATGGCCATAGCCGGCGGAGCGGTAGGCCACATCCAGGCTCAGTGAGTAGCCCGACGGGGACCAATGATCGTCCTCGGTATCCTCGACAAAGAAATCCGACCCATAGATCTGGCCGTTTCCGGTGAGCGCACCTTCGAACAGATGGTTGAAAATCTCATAAAGCTGGGCCGCCCGAAGGGAATGGGGTACCGACACCAACAGCATCAACAGGAACATGAACACCGCACCACATTTGAACAAACGCATAACAAACGACTCCTTTTTAAAAAGGTTCCGGGATCCCGAACTCTGAACTTTGGACTTCCCGTTCAAGCCTTCTCCAGCCGCGATCTTTCATCGTGATTGTTTTTCCTTTTCTTATCGAAATGCACCAGATTCATTGAAGGATCGACGCAAAAGAAATTTTTCTGCCGTTCCATCCAGGACACCTTGGCCCATACGATCCGCAGAACCTGATCCAACGGGGCAACCCGGTAATCGTCGTCAAAGGTGACGGCGATGCCGTCCGCACCCGAACGCACCACCGTC
The DNA here is from genome assembly GCA_963678885.2 of Desulfobacterales bacterium. Lineage (GTDB taxonomy): Bacteria > Desulfobacterota > Desulfobacteria > Desulfobacterales > JAFDDL01. Next base: position 457,789 of record CAXXFG010000001.1, read on the forward strand.
CCGCCGGCTGAAATATGGGTTCCGCTGCCGTCTGAAGATTTGATAATCTCTGGTGGGAGGATGATGTCGATCCGCACCGGTGCGCCTATACCGTTTTTCCCGTCTGTTATCAGGAACGCCCCACCAGCGCTGATATCCCGGGCCTCAAGCTCCACGATGTCTGAAACAACACGCCCTTGTTTCAATGTCAGAAGGCAGGGCAGGGTTAATTCGAAACGCTCATGTTCCCGTCTTTCTTTCTTCAAAGCCTTCATCAGACCCGTCTCCTCCTTGAAGCGATAAACAGCGACACACATGATCCCAGAAGAATTGAAGATCCGGGAAGCGGAACTTCCGATACATCTATGTCAAAGGGACTCATCAAAAAGGCATGCAACTCCCCGTCCACAATACCCGTTCCGACAATCTGCCCCCATTCGTTGACGTCATATGCCGCCGTCAGGCATTCCCATCCGGAATCTTCATCAACAAAATCGTTCAGGTCGATAATAGTTGTCCCGTAGTACCAGAAATCATTCTCATGATAGATATAAGCATGGGATTCTCCGCCATTTGTTTCGGCCGAACCCACCACAAACCCGAATTCGTTGATACTGAAAGCATAACTCTCATCACCGCCGAGTGTGCCGAGCCCGAGCATCGTTTCACCATCGTAATAAAAGGCCTGGTTGTTGCCCTCTTCAGTTTCGGCATAACCGACAGCATGGCCGAAGCGGTTGATTGAATAGCCGTAGCTGTTGTCTCCCCCAAGGGTGCCGATATCTTCCATGTGCCCTGTTCCCGCCCCGTAGATAAAGGCGTGGTCATATCCCTCTTCGGTACTCGCATATCCGACAACACCGCCAAGGTCGCTGATGTCTTTTGCAATGCTGAAATTTCCACCCAATGTGCCAACGTCCTGCATGGAAATACCGTCATATACAAATGCATGGGTTTCACCGCTCTTGGTATCGGAATAGCCGACCACCATCCCCCAATTGTTCATGCCCTGGGCATAGCTGCTGCGGCCGCCAAGCGTTCCCAAACCCTCAAGAGCGCCTTTTTCGTAGATGAAAGCCTCTGCGCTTCCGTTGGTGGTATATCCTGTTACCTGACCGGCATCGTTGATGGCACGGGCGGAGGTAAACGTGCCGTTACCGGCGTCAATCTTCACCATGGCCTCGTTTGAATAAACAAACCCGCTCTTCGAACCGGTGCGGCTTGTGACATCACCCGTGACCGTAGCGGAATTATTGACACCGTATGCCTTGGTGGATCCCCCTGCAACAGTGCCCAGATCATAAATGTTATACTCAAGCTCATACTGGGACGCATAATCCGGCCGAGCACCAAAGGCCGGCACGCCCTGAAACACACACACCATGCATAAAACTAAGAACAGCAATCCCTTTTTCATTGGAATATCCTCCTTGATCCCCAACACCGGGGAAATCAACAATTTGATTACGGTCGGTCGTCAATGGCAGGCAGCGCTTTGCCCTTATGTGACGCTTTGCCTTATTTTCAATTTTCAAACACATGCAGCCTGTTCGTTTTGTGCCGGATGAACAGCGACGAAAACGACAACAAGAAGGCTTCCTGGTCCTAAAGATAAGGGATAGTCAGCGAAGTACCGAAAAAAGGGGTTCAAGGTTCATCGGTTCCGGGTTCAGAGGTTCCCGCTGCTCAGGATCTGGGTCCCGCTTGCCGGCATGGCGAAACCTTCGACACGGGCCAAGGGCCAAAAACCGTTGAACATTGAGCCGGTTGAGGCTGATTCGGGCCGGCGGATAGCCGGGGAAGTCAGGACCTCTTCAAATTGTGGTATTTCACGGCGAGTCATTGCGTGCCCCCAATAAACCGGAAAACAGCCGACTAAAAAATGGGAAGAAATGACCATCTTTTTCTTATTTTTCCGGATAATACTTCCCACCCGACTCTCATTTTCCGGCATGTTTCTCATATCGGCATAGGAATTATCTCCCACCCTAACCGCTTCGATATCGTACGGTAACGCCCCCCTAACAGTTCAAACGAACAAAAGCTCCCGAAAGATCGGTGAAGAGGCAGGAAACCGGCCCCCACTAAATAGCCTAACATTTTGTTATTTCGATACTTTTATGCAATTATCGTAGGGTTTCGGAATGAAAAGGTCCAGGGATTGGAAGGTTTGGGCTCTTGAACCCCGTATACCCTTGCAGCCCGGAACCGTGGGCCCTGGGTTGGGTCGCAGACCCCACTTCAGAAGGCGACTTTGAACTCGGAACTCTGATGAACCATGAACTCTGGACTTCTTTTACAAATACTTCGTCACCCAGAGAATCGCTTCAAGGCGGGATTTCACTTCTATCTTGCGGTAAATATTGTAGACGTGGTTTTTTACGGTGTGTGGGCTGATGTGAAATTTATCGGAGATATCACTGTTGGAGGCCCCGGCGGCGATGACGAGCAGTATTTCCTTTTCACGCGGCGTAAGTCCGACGGATACCATTTGGGATGTCCTTGCGTGGCGGCTGGTTTCCAACAACATGCGGGAGGTCGTTTTCCGGGAATACCACAGCTCTCCCCGCAGGATCGCGTCCACCCCCCTGGCCAGAACCTCCGGCGACTGATTTCGGTAGAAAACCCCCCGAATGCCCCGGGAGACGGCATCCCTTTCCACCCCGCTGTCGGGGTTGATGTTGAACAAAGCCAGGGAGGCGTTTTCCTCCAGCTTCATAAAAAGTGATTCGACCCGTATCCACAAGCGCGAATCGTCGGTTGAAAAACAATCATACATCACAAGGCACTCGCGGTCCCGCGGCGGCGCCTTCATCTCGGCAAAGCTGACGCATTCAATCCCGGTCTCCACTTCGATGTGGGTACCCAGCAGGGAATTCTGAAGGCTGTTCGCGCCGACAATCCAAATGCAGCTCTTGACCGACGGACGTGATCGATCGCCGGTCTTGCCCCGCAGCGCCTGAAGTGAACATTTGGTTTCCATGATGATATTGCCCGAATCCCTGTTGAAACATGCCGACAAAGTCAAGGATGCTCTATAAATGTTTCAGCACAAAATCAAGAGATCCCAATTGTGGTCAGTATTATGACCAACTCCGCGATTATCATTTTTATTTCAGGTTGCTACCGTATTCCACGGCCGGGCTCTCCGGAAATAACAGGTGTGCTAGAATTTCGTTAGCACCCGATCCGTTCCTAATTTTGCATCGGCAGAAGAAAAAACAACATCGATAAAACGCTTCATCCCTTTGTTCCCGCGAACATAAAATACCGCCACAGCCCCCCGTACGCCCGGTGAATGCGCCGGATGCAGGGCTCGTACATCTCTTCCAGCCTTCCCAAAAGATGCGCATCCATGCGGACATGGTTCACCCCCATCCACCTTCGGAACAGGGGAAAAGCCGTATCATGAAAATCCACAACCGCCATCACCCCGCCGGCACGAAGATCCTGAAAAGCCGCTGCGAGGGCGGCTTTCCATCCGGGGTTGAACATGGACAGGGCGTAGGAAAAGAGCACCAAGTCAAAGGGAGCGCCCTCGGAAACCGGGGCGTCATAACAGGACCGCACAAGGGCCGAGCTTCCGGCCGTCAGGGACAAGGTTTTCCGGCGAGCCTTTTCCAGCATGGCCTCGGACAAATCAAGGCCGGTGATGTGCGCTGTGGGAAACCGTCGGTTCAGCAGTACCAGATTCTTGCCGGTACCGCACCCCACCTCCAGGATGCGGGCGGGTGCGGCCACCGATTGGCCAAGCAAGCGGACCAGGCCGGCCCGGTTGAACAGGAAACTCCACCGGGTGGCATCGTATATCCAGGCGTGGAGCCGATAGTAGGATTCGATGGAAGAGCGACAGCCGTCCCCGTTTTCTGTGCCCCCGCTCAATTTACCTCCGCAAACAGAAGACTGCCGTATGTTCCCACGCGATCCCGCCTGTGCAAGGAGGTCGTCCTGTCCGGAAAGAACACAAGTCTCTTTTTCACCCAGGCCGGCAGGAAATCCGCCTCGTGACAGGCCGAGCGCATGAGCACACGGGTACCGGACCTGCTGTTCGCAAGGATGCCCCGCCATTCCGCCTCCAACCCTTCCATATCATGGTAGGCCAGCCAGTCCTGGTGATCGAGGAGGACGAAATGGGAATAGACCCCGGGATGCCGTGTCAGAAAATCTGTCAATGTCCCCGTGTGGGTTTGGATGCGGCCCACATGGGTCCGGTAAAAATCCGCATGCTTTTTTTTCAGATAATTCGGGCAGCACTGGGGGGTATAGGCGCCGGTGATATACACACGCCAAAAGTAATTATCGCGCATCGGCACCTGTGTAAACACATGCCGCATCTTGTCCCTGACATACCCCCAAAGGGCGCCGGGATAACGTGCGTTGATCAGCTCAATCTGGGGTCTCGGAACGCCTAGCAGCGCCATCACCGCCGGATTCCGCGCAAGTTTTCCCAGCCATCCCCGCCACAGCGCAGGTTCCATCCGGGTGTAGAGGCGCTGCTGCATTTCCACCGTTTCTGCATCAAGCAGGGCGTTGATGGGCTCCCGCAGACACCGCTTCGTCGTCCAAAGATACCGCATCACCACCCACGCGACATCTCCCGAAGCACCGGTGTAGTAAAACGAGCGTTTCATGACACCGGCACGGAAACAGTTGATCTTCTTTTTCCAGTATACCCGGGCCTCCTCTGGAAGCCCCGTCGCGTGGGCCCGGTAAACATCCCGGGGAGATTCGTGGACCCCGTTTCCGAACATCTTGTAGAGATCTTCGAAGGATCCGGCCGCCAAAAGAGCCATCTTCAGCTGAAGGAGGGCATTCTGACGGAAATTCATATCCACCGCATGCACCTCGGCGGGTCCGTCCAGCAGGTAATCGAGGGCGTTGCATCCCGCGGAGGTGATCATCACAAGACGGCTTGTCCCGTCAAGCCCGAGAAGTCGCCGGTCGATGCGCGGATCCTCCCAGCATGCGTTGTAGATCAGCCGGCTACCGTGCACCCATTTGAAACAGCGATCATGCAATGCGGTGACAAAGCCATGAAAAGGGGTTTTTTCCATAGAAAAAGTCAGCGTCCTGGGTTCAGGGGTGCGGTGTTTGGGGTCCAACCTTTGAACCTTCCCACCTTCCAACCGTGGTCAAAACATTCAGCGTTCAAAGGAGGATTATATTCGCTGAAGGGTATGGGCGGGGTTAGGAACGCGTTAGTTTTTGGTGTGCACCGGCACTCATGAGGAAAAGGGCCAACAGGGCAAGGCCCAAGGCCCTCTGCGCGGGAACGGCGGCCGGAACATCATCCGGGTCGAGGGGATCGGTGCCGGCGCTGGCCTCGTCGCCGTCCCGGACACTGTCCCCGTCCGTATCGCTGCGACCGGGGTCCGTCCCGGCCAAATATTCTCCAAGGGTGTCCAAGCCGTCAAGATCCGTGTCTGAACACGCATCGGAAGCGTCGTTTAAATCAAAGCCGAATTGCACTTCCCAGTCATCGGGAATGCCATCCCCGTCACGGTCGCCGGGGGTGTCCATTCGCCAGGCCAGCGCGTAATCCCACAGGAAGTCTCCGGCATCCATCGCGGTCACATCGATGCGATAGGAGCGGCCCGGCACCAGCGGCGTCCAGAGATGTTCCGAATTCTCTTTCCGGCCGGCGGACGCGGCCACCAGTCTCGGATTTTCAGCATCCGTGACATCATACAAGGCGAGATCGAGATCATGCAGGGTTGCCGTATCGACCCAATTGTCCGGTTCCCCGCCGTCCACATCCAGATGCCACACCAGGGCGGCGAACAATCGCCGGTGCACCGCCCCGGCCGTGAAAAAATATCGGCCTGTGCGGTTGCTCCCCGCAAGTCCGCCGAAGGCCGGGTCCCGGTCGAACCCCGATTCGGCAATGGCGCCGGCATTTCCGGGTTCATCTTCCAGGCTGTTCTGCTCACCGGACGCGATAATTGCGTAACTATTGTTGATGTTAAGCTGACCCGCGCCGAACCGACTGTCCAGGCCGCTGTCGGACTGGTTTTCAGGGGCAGACCGGTAGTCCAGGATATCCGCATCGTTGGAATTATTCGTAATCCTTACCGCCCCGGCAAGCAGGGCCGCCTTGACCACCTCCGCACATGCGGCGTTATAGGTTTCGACGCCGCTCCGGTCGGCGGTTTTCACTTCGACCGGATCGGTGGAAAGAAGACTGTCTGTCTTTCCCGTTTCCACCAGCAGGCTGCAGGCGGCTGCCACCACAGGCGCCGCATAGCTGGTTCTGCTTTTGGGCACCACGATGATCGGGCATGTCCGGTCCGGGACATAGAGAGAATCCACATCCGTGGTTCCCGTGGCGTGAACCCCGTCGGTGCGGCCGACGGTAATGGCGTTGAAGCTTCCCGACCACAGCGTCTCCTGGACACTGCTGTTTTGCACCCCCGCCACCTGGATAAAATTGTCGGCCGCGACAACGAAATCAAGGCGTCGCAGCAGGTCAGCGTCATAGGCCGGATTGCCGCCGACCCAGCTGTGGTTGGCCACCCGTGCGGGTGATGCGAGGGTGAAAGGACTGAGGCAAAAGGGCTGGACCGGATTTCCGTCCGAAAACCATCCGATCCCTAAATAATCGTTGACCATCCATTTATCGGCCTCGTGCACATGAACTTCCGGGATGCCGCCGGCCATGGAACCCGTGTTGCCGTAGAAATTTCTTCCCACCTCGGTGGCGTGGTCGTCGGCGGTGTTCAGAATTCCTGTTTTGTTGACGATATTGGTACCGCTGAAATCCGAATGGCCGACATCGGGCATGTAGGCGCTGGTCGTCTTGTCCTTTGCCTCCACCTGGACGACGATCACACCGCTGCCGTCGGGTGGATTGCCCCCCAGGGCCCCTTCCAGCGCCGTGTATCCGAAATCGTCGAAAACGGTCGCATGTGTTATTGACGCCGAAAAGAGAATCATCGCCGTCAATAGGTATCTGTGGGGAAAAAAGTTCAACGTTCCAGAGCTCCACCCGGATTCGCAATAACGCCAATTCCTATCAAGAGCAGTATTGCAACGATCGCCGCAAACCCCGCGGGGTCAATCGCCGGCACAGCGGCCGGGGCGGCCAGGGTGGTAAACGTCCACGTCGGTGTTTGCACCGTGTTCAGCCCGTCATCGATCACCGCATACCAGCCGTACTGGGTATCTTCCGTCAGTCCGGTCCACACGGCGGCGGCGGTCCCGCCCGAAACGACGCCCATGTCGGCGCCGATCAGAGTGTCATCGGCATCGTAGAAGTACACATCCACGGGCGCCGCATCCGGATCGGACACCGCTATCACCAACGTCGGGCTCAGGGAAACCCCGGCAGCGCCATCGGCGATGCTCGGATCCGGAGCAGCCGGGGCCGTCGGCGCGTTATTGAACAATGCCCGGGCATCGGCCCGAACCGGTGCATCTTCCACATTGCCGTCGGCATCGGTGGAAACGGCATAGAATTCGTAATGTCCCTGTCCTTCCGGATAGCCGAAGGGCTGCTGCCAGCCGTCGCAAGCGTCCGTGTCCGTACCGGCCTGCATCCAATTTCCCCAGGTCAGCGCGTCCGGGGCATGGCGGTAGAAAAAGGCCACCGATACGGGATCAACCGTGCCGCCGCCTCCGCCGCCGGTCACGTCCCCTTCGAACCGGACGTTGTCGACCCAGATGGTCTCATTCGCCGCATTGGATTCGAGGGAAATGTGCAGTGTTGCGGTGCTGTACCCGCTCAGGTCCGCCGTTTCGGTCCGCCAGGCCCCCTCGATGCCGAGGTCGTCGATATCACTGCCCGTGGTGTTGAGAAGATCGATCTCCGTGCCGCCGTCCACCGCCACCCAGATCCGGATCGCATCGGCGGCTTCCCAGGCGTCTGCCTTGACGAACAGGTCCACCGACACGGCAACCGTGGTGTAGCCCGAAATGTCGACCGCATCGAAGGTGGTGGTCATGATCCCGTCGGTGTCCTGCATCTGAAACCCCTGGGTGCCGTCCGTGAAGGAACCGCCGTAAACCGGCGTATAATCGGTGACACCCACAAAATCGCCGTCGGTCAGACCGGTACTGCCGGTCGAGGTATAGTAGGAAGAAAAGCCCAGCTCACCGCCGGCGGCGGTGTGGTTCACCGGCGCCTGGCCGCTGTTATTGATCAGGGCATGACTCGCCGTGCCGAGGGTGTCGGTGTACATGCCGCCAAGGCCCGGCTCCTCGAAGGAGGTGGATGCGATCAGCGCACCACTCACCGGCGTTCCTTCATCGTAATCACCGGCCGTGGCGGTCAGGGCGATCGAGGCCGCGCCGGACTGCTCGTAGGGCGTGATGACATCCACCGCCGAGGTGGCGGGATAGCCGGTCACCGGAACGCTGGCGGCCACCACCACGTCGTTGCAGCGGAAACGGCGGCCCTTGTCCCCCTCGTAAGTGTTGATCCCGGTCAGTTCAAGGATATCGCCGACGGCACCCGGCAGGGTTTTGGTGTAGTATGCACCCGGCTGGTAGATGGTGATCTGCTGGCCGGCGGAATCCTGCACCGTGCTGTCGGCCGTTTTCTCGGCGTAGAATTTCACATAATGGTTCTCGTGGGCATCGTCCCAGAAGGAGGCGATGGTGGCATGGTATTCGGGCCGGGCCAGCGTCTCGTCGTGGTCCAGGATGGTGACGGTATCCCCCGCCGGGTTGATGCCCTCCTGATCGATGAATTCCGGCGTCCCGTCGAAAAATCCGCCCTCACCCCACACCTCGATCACATCGCCTGTTTTCAGCCGCCCGTCGGTGAGGCCCAGATGACTCCGGTAGAGCATGATCTCGGAAAATCGGTGGGTCAGGTCCACGGAACCGTCTGTCTTGACCAGTTCCGGAAGGCCGTAGCCGGTGCGGCGCGCCAGGGTTTCCGGCGTTGCCTCGATAAGACGGATGAACGCGTCTTCGAAGTACGGCTGGCTCTCGGTGTCCGCCACCATGGTGACCACCGCCTTGAACCCTCCGGCAAACTCGGTGTTCAGGCTGTAACGCGGCGCGATACCGCCGGCATACATGGGATTTTGCGCTGTGCTGTACTGGGCCGTGAAATCCACGACCCCCTCCCGGATCGAGTAGCTCAAATCCTCCGGCGTGGTGTCGGCAAGGGGATTCCCGGGGTGCGCGAACATGTATTCACTGATGGCCACATTATAGGTGCCGGTGAGGTTGACGGGCGCCCCCTGGTAGGTGATGCCGGTGATCAGGCCGTCATGGGCCGTTACCAGCCAGCCTTCGGAAATGGACGTGCCCACATAATCGGACTGGATCCAGTCCCAGATCTCCTGGCCGCTCATCTGTACCCGCACCATATTGTCATCGGACCAGGGGTATGCCTCGTAGATTTCGATATAGGTGATCTCGCCGGCGGCCACGTCCCGCCGGATGCCGCCGCCCGACTGCATGGCCAGCTCCACCGGAGATCCGAGTTCTCCCGCCTTCCACACCATGGCATCGCAGATCCAGGCGCCGGCGGCATTGGTGGCGGCCCAGGGGTATTCGCTCACGGTCCACCACTTGTCCTTGTCGAGGCTCAGATCCACGGCGGAATAGCCGATCACGTCGAATATACCGTGAGGCGGCGCCGGGACCTGACTGTTATACTCGGTGATCAGGTCGTCGATAAGGGTTTCCATGTCCGGGTCCGGCGTAATTTCACTGTTCCGGATCACATGTTTCGTGGCGTCGATGAATTTCCCGTTGCCGGTCAGTTCCAGTTCTCCGATGTACTGCATGTAGGATGCGGCCTCGGCCACGAGGGTTTTTCCGTTCATATTGCTCGGCTGCCAGACCCGTTCGGTCCAGGTATGCCAGTGCCCGGAAATGACCACCTCGGGGGGCAGCACCCCGCCACTGTCGGCAACCAGGGCATCCTCACCGGCGGTCACCCGGCTCTGCCCCACATGGGAAAGCAGGACGACGACGTCGCAGCCTTCGGTGCCGCGCAGGTATGCGACCTTGTCCTTGACGTTGATGGTGTCATCGTCGTCATCGTCCCATACGCATTTCCGGACCTCCACCACGCCCACCAGATCGTCGCCGAGGAAAGATGAGGTGTCGGTGGTGTATCCGAGAATGCCCACCTTGGTGCCGTTCACGGTCACCATCACATACTCAGGGAAATACGGCGTCCCGGACGGCCCCGGCGTATAGATGTTCATGGAAATCGCCGGGAAATCGGCGTTGTTTTTCATATTATTCAGCATCTGGGCCGAATTGACATCGTGGTTTCCCACCACCACAGCATCGATGCCCCGTCCGCCCAGCAGTTTGAGCTTTCGGTCCAGTTCGTTGTAGAAGTCGACCATGCCGCCATTGCCCCGGAGGTCGCCCAGGGGGTTGCCTTCCGAGAGGTCACCGGCGTCCATGATCAGCGAATTCGGGTTGGCGCTTTTCAAGGCCAGCATCTTGGTGGTGAAGCAGGGCGCGCCGCCCACCATCTCCATTTCCGGGATGTCGTTCTTCTCGGGGACGTCGAACTCATGGGGCAGCAGGCGCGAGTGCATGTCGTTCATGTGAAAGATCTTGAAGGATCCGGTGGCGGGCCAGTCGCCGGTGTAGTCGATGCGAAGACGCGGGGCCAGGGCGCCGCCGTATTCTTTGGCGTCGAAAGCGTAGGTGCGGTAGGGATCCTGCCCCTCGGTCAGCGGCTTGACCACGAAACTGACCACGGGATCGCCGTTTGTGGTAAATTCGGTCTGAACGAACCCGGTCACGTCCCATTCCACCCAGTAATAAGCCTCGTTCGCCGTCATGGTCTCCTGGTCGAGGGCCGTGGTTTCATAGGCCGGCTGGGTATTCCAGGTGATGCCGGTCTCGGTCCATGTATCGACCGTGCTGCCGTGAACCGCTGCGACCATGTCATCGGCGGTATCTGCTTTGAAACAATACAGGCGGAGTTTTGCCGAATTGACGGCGGCGCCCGCCGGAATCTGGCCGCTGAGATCGAACTTGACCCAGGCCCGTTCATCCCGGTAACTGCCGCCGGAAGCACTTGCCACATATAGATTATTCGACGTCCCATAATTCGAGGTGGGCGATCCTTCCACCACCTGGGCATCTTCCGAAACGCTGATATCGACAACCCCGGCCAGGGCATTGTCTCCGATGGCGGCAAAAAAAAACAGCAACGCAAGCATCAAAATTCTGGACTTCATCTGGCATGACTCCTTTACCTGGGAAGCGGCGCGTAGAAACGACTTTCAGGATAAACGGTTATGACCACCTGGGAGAAGATGTACTTCTTCTGAACGGCCAGTCTGATTACCACGAAGAACACGAAGCGCACGAAGAAAAACTTCTCCTTATTCACAATCCGTCTTCGCAGGCTTCGTGGTATTCAGCGTATTCGGAGGCCGTACTGAATGTAAAAACTTGAACTGCGTTCTCTAACCGCGTCGCCGCCGAAGCCTTCCGGCGGCGACGCGTATATTAAACCGCCCTGGGGCAGCAGGCAGTTAGCGGTTTTTCCGGCGAACACCGACCATGGCCAAGCCGGCGCTGCCGAGCAGCCAGAGAGCACCGGGGACGGGAACCGGGCTTCCGGAAATCACGACATCGTCAACATAGAGGGTCTCGACGGCGGCGTTGCTGTCCATTTCGAACTTCAGGGTCGCCGAGGTGTATCCTGTCAGGTCGAGATAAAGATCGTTCCACTTTCCCTCAATTCCCAGATCATCGATATCGAAGCCCGTCGTGTTTATAAGATCAATAGCGGTACCGCCATTTACCTCCACCCAGATGCGGGCCATGTCCCCACTCTCGTAGCCGGTTTCATTCAGAAAATATGAGAGCGTAATATCGGCGTAGTCGTATCCGCTCAGGTCGATCGTATCGAGGGTGACGGTCATCTTGCCGTCAGCGTCGCTGATCTGGAATCCCTGGAACCCGTCAACATACCCCGGGACGTCACCGGTATAGTCGGTGACCCCGACGAAATCGCCATCGGACAGCCCGACATCACCACGGGTATCCGTGTAGTAGGAAGTAAATCCCATTTCCGAAGACCCCTGCCAGGCGACAATGGCTTCCCCGCTGTTATTGCTCAAGCTGTGGCTCGAGGTGATCGGATCATAATACTTCCCCCCCAGGCCCGGCTCCTCAAAACTCGTGTAGGCGATGGTGTCCAATGCGAGTGTCGCAGAGGCGCTTCCGCACATTCCAAGAATCAGCCCACCTATAAAAAGAACACCTAAAATCCGTTTCATCTTTCTTCTCCATTCCTTTTTTTGATTGTTTTTCTTATGTTTTTTGTCAGGCGCATTTCTTTTTCCGAAGCCCCACAATTCCCAAAACTGCAGACCCGAGCAGCAAAACACCCGCCGGCACCGGCACGGACACCCCTTCGACGTCCAACGAAGCTTGATCAATTCTGAAATCGTTTTCAGGCGTAAACCACCCGCATTGTTCCGGAGCGATCACCAGGGACACAAAACGCCCGTCGGCGATTTCATCCAGCAGGTCGAAATCCGCCAGGTTAATGGAAAGATTCGTGTATTGCCTTGAAGCGTCCGTTATCCAAGGAAAGGCACCGAGGCTGTAGTGATACTCACCCAGGAAGGTATCGCCATCATAGATCCCTGTCCGGATGTATGCCGTTTCACCGGGAAGGTCCGTGGATGAAAAGGTGAAATTTAGCGTTGCGGCTTCAACGCTGTATACCCCCGAAAGAAAATCAACGGCATCCAGTGTCGGCGTTTCGCTTTGCACAAGAACACCGCCCGCATCCGTCAACGTCGCCAGGTCCCCGGGGGCGGTCAGGTTGAAAGCGAACCGGGCGGTCCAATTCTCGTAAACCTCAAAATAATCCCCGTCCGTCCGGTCTCCTAAAAAGACCTCGGTCAACATCTGGGCCTGAAGGTGCATGGGCGCCAGCGGCAACAGCATCATAGCGACAAGAAGACCGTCAATACAACGCTTCAACCATCTGCGCCTTATAAAGTCCGCAGCAAGCCTGAATGTCAGCATAATGTCCCTCCAATCAAGTGTGGTGAACTCACGCCAAAATACAAAAGCCCGAACCGAGAACAATCATCTCGATTCGGGCTTCCTGGTTCCGTTACGGTCAGCGAAGGTCCCAAACAGGCAGCGCCTGGGCATACCAATTCATGGCAACCCGGCTATCCGTTGAGGACCCGTGGCTTTCCGTCCCCCGGTTGCCCGGGGTTTGGCTTTTCATGCGCGTTTTTAACTATTGGCCGATCAACAAAAGGGAAGTTCATCTTCCATCGTGTTGGCAATGAACTACCCCCTCCTTGTTAGTGTTTTATGAAATGGCGATAAGAAAACGATTAATTCAGCATCTCAACTTTCGGGATCGGGTTTTAATCGATCTGTAAATTGTTCTTTGACAAGCCAACACACTGCAACGCACTATTCATAACGGCATCGAAGAAGGCAGTCGCTGTCTTTTCGCAGAAGGCGTCCAATCGCTTCAACCGATCGACCGCCAATGTCAAAATTCGGTATATTGCCTGCATGAAAGAGATATCGGCTACTTCATCGCAACAGGCATAAAACAACTCACCGAAGGTGCTGTGATCCGTTTTCATTCGGCATTGGTATGCCAGGAACATGTAGCGCATGAAAACAATCGAGGTATGGGCGATCAAGGCATCGAAGTCTCGGCACTGTATTTCTTTTGCCAGTTTCAGATGCTGTTTGGCCATTTTGAAAAAGACCTCGATGTCCCAACGTTTGCCGTAGATGCGCACGATCTCATCATCGGCCAGGTTCGTGTCTGTTGATAGCAGCGCCAGCCAGTCCTTTTTCCGCCTGTCGCGTACAAACACCAGTTTGGCTGCCACGGTTCCCTTGAGCAATACATGGGTACTGGCCAGGATTTTAGCTCGGCCCCGACGTTTTTTAAGCCTGCGATAGATGGCCTTCAAATCCACCGACTGGCCTTTAAAAGTGTAGTGAATGCGAGACGACTTTTTTACCATACCGATGACCGCAATATGTTTGGCCAGGGAGACAACTGTCGCCGGCATGGTGAACCCGCTGTCCATCAGCAGGTATTTGGCGGATATGCCCGCTGAGAGGATTCGTTTGACCATGGTCTCAAGATGCTCTGTTGCCTTCTGAATAGCCTCTTTTCTGCGCTGATAGGCACAGCACCGCTTGTCGAGTGCCTTTCTGCTGTCGCATAAGCGTTTCTTCGCATCCGCGGACGAGAGCAGGGCAAAATCCATCGGCAGACAACTGGTGCCGTCCGACCAGCAGATGGTAAGCATCCGAAAGCCTTTCAAAAAGCGGCCGGCGCTGTGATCCCAGACGCTGGAGAGCAACTCCACCCACTTTGAACGGGAACGGTCGTATGGGCTACCATCAATGATGAGCACCGACGCGCGTTCTTCACTTGGGAGCCGGTTGAAAATCACAAACAGGCGTCTACCGAGTGTCAGCAGTATACGACGCCAGTTATAGTTTTCTCCTTTCAGTAACTCATAGGCGGCGTCCTTTCCGAAAGATGCCTCGTTGTTGAGAACAATGCCGCGAAAGAAGTTTTTGCCGATAAAGGGCAGTGTGAATATGGCTTTTGTCAAAGAGCGAACACTATGGCCGTGATGTTTGCGCACCCCCACATTGATGCATCAGGATAGCAATCTTGAAACGGCTGAAAAAATCATCAATTTTGCTTTGAACATCAACATGAGGTCGCGGTTGAGAGGCAATGCTGTATGGTCCATTCGAGACCTTTCTGTTTGATTTTTCAGTGAATTGTCGCAGATCCACCATATATCAACAGGTGGGGCTCTTTAAGTCATTTCTTTATTAATTCAAACAATTTGGCCATATTTTTGCTGTCTCAATTCATTCCCGAAAGTTGAGTGATTAAGTTACAAGTGCTTTTATCCTTTATGTTATCTTATGGTTAGAGCTTGGCGGTCGAAAAACTTTTTTTGAGATAGCTTCGAGCATCCTGCCAAGGATGAGAAGTAAAAACCATCGGTAAATAAATACCCAAAAACGCCACGCCAACTACACATAGCACTAATATGGCCTTGATATGACTGGCACTCTAATCCGGTTCAATATTTGCCTACACTAAGTCCAACCCACATCAAAAGGAGATAAGCATGAAAAGGATTGCCCTGTTTGTTTGTCTGTGCCTTCTGATTCCCTCCGCAGCATTCGCCACCCTCATCGACCAGGGGGACGGGACTTTTTTAGATGACCTGTCCGGCAAGTACTGGATATCGGACCTCACGCGGTTTACGTTCCGCACCTACGACTCACAGATTGATTACATTGCGACCCTGACCGACAGGGGGCTATCGTGGAAGATGGCATCTCGCTATGATATCAGCCATATGGAATCAAACTACGCTTGGCATGAAATCATCCCGATGTTTAATTATACAAAGGTGTACGTGAACACTGAAACGAGAGATGGGCGGTATGACCGTGCGGTGGGGACAAACGGGCACTATGATTGGCTGCTGCACTACTTTACAGACGGGCGGGCTTATCCGTGGAATGGTGGGTCGGTCCCGGTCAGTGACGACGGCATAGGGAACCTGGGCGCTTATGTTGTTTCTTACACACCACCGCAGCCCGGCCCTGCCGTAGCACCTGTTCCCCCGAGCATCCTTTTACTCGGCACCGGGTTAATCGGTATAGGGCTCAGGCGGTCATTCTAATTCAAACTCAACCGCTTCGTCTTCGAGGGTGAATTCAACATCAAAACGCACCATACGTTATAACCAACCGACATGTCTGGTTTTCTGGTAGTGCAGGAAGCACCACCAACCTAACTTCCAGAAGGAGCCAGTCATGCCCTATACCCATGTTGCAGAAAAAGAAAGATATGTCATCAGCCATTTAAGTGTCGCAGGCTTTTCCCGCCGAGAAATAGCTCGGAGAATCAACCGGCATCACACAACAGTGAGGTCTGAAAAGACATAGGCCCAAAACACGGGGCGCTTAACGGACAAGAATTAACGGGAGTTTCAAATAGGTTATGTCCGGGCCGTTAAGAATCCAATACCCCGATGCATGTTATCATGTTACTTCCAGAGGGAATGAACGAAGTGCCGTTTTTTAAGCCAACGTGACAGGAAAAAGTTTCTATCCTATCTTGGATTGGCTGCAGCCAGTTCACCGGATTGCCATTACGCTGGCGCTTCATGGCAACCGGTAACTGGCGACGTTCGAAAAAAGAAGATAAACCCAGTCACAGATTCAAGGAGGACTTATACACATGTCAAAGAACAAAAGAAGCAAGAATGATTGTGATCATCCAATTGGTTGTGGATGTACCCCGACCCTGTTTGTAAGTATGATGGAGGATGCCGGAAGGGAACTGTCCCGTAGACAGTTTATCAGGGGGGTGGGTGTAGCAGGCGGTATGCTCGCCTTTGGCAGCCTTTTGCCTTCATGTTCGGATTCCAAACCCCTGAAGGAAGGTGCGAATGCGGATGTTATCTATCACGGTGGGCCTATCCTCACCATGGTCAAAGACGGGGACCGGGCTGAAGCACTGGCCGTGCAGAACGGCAAGATCCTGGCTGTTGGAACCATTACAGAAATTATGACGTCCAAAGGATCTGACACAAAGGTTATTGACCTTAGGGGTAAAACCCTTATGCCTGGATTTTTTGACCCCCATTCCCATCTTGTTATGCAGTCTGCGAAATTTTCCACTGCCAACCTCGACCCTAAACCCATTGGTGAGGCAGGATCTATAGCGGATATTCAGCATATCCTTAAAGAAAGAATAGAAGAAAAAAAGAAAAAGCCAGGTGAATGGGTCATCGGGTGGGGTTATGATGATACGGGTATAGAAGAACAGCGGCACCCAAACCGGGATGACCTGGATGCAGTCTCAACAGAGCACCCCATACTGCTGATGCACATCTCCGGCCACCTGATGACAGGAAACAGCAGGATGATTGAAGAGCTGGGTCTTACAGCTGATTCTAAAGACCCTGATGGAGGGGTTATCCAGCGCAGGCCCGGCAGTAAAGAACCAAACGGGGTTCTTGAAGAAAACGCCATGTACCTGGTTTTAGCAAAACTGCCAATGCCCACTCCTGAACAGGCCATGGAAATGATTGAAGAGGGACTTCAATTTTACGCAGAGGCAGGCATCACAACTGCTCAGGATTGTGCCACCTTTAAGGGAACATGGCAGCTCCTTGCAGCTATGGAGCAAAAGGGTCAATTGCCCATAGATGTTATTGCCTGGCCCATGTACAAGGGTATTGATGATGAATCCTTTGACTATATTGTTAAAAATCGCAACTCCAGGGGGCGGTTGCGGCTTGGCGGGGTCAAGCTGACGGTTGACGGTTCTATTCAGGGATATACCGCGTTTCTTTCTAAGCCTTACCATGTTCAGCCTGACAATGCTCATCCTGTCCCGGACAAGTGTGACAGCGAGCAGGCAGAACGCATCTTCATCAGCCCCGAAAACGAAACATATAATCCTGATCTCCCGTTATCAGCAGATGAAGGTCATCGCGGCTATGCCAGTATGACCCAGGATCAGATTGATAAATGGGTCAAACGCTGTGATGACAATGGAATACAGCTTCAAGTACACACCAATGGTGATGGTGCTACGGATATGCTGATAAAGGCGGTGCAAAAGGTACGGGCAGATAAACCCCGGCCTGATCTGCGGACAACCATCATTCATGCACAGACAATGCGAGAGGATCAGCTCGACTTTTCAGCAAAGCACGGACTTACTCCCTCCTTTTTCCCCATACATGTCTATTTCTGGGGAGACCGGCATCAGCACCTGTTTCTCGGACCTGAACGGGCAGCAATGATGAACCCTTCCCGTTCGGCCCTGGACAGGAATCTTAAAGTCACATTGCATCACGATGCCCCTATCGCCGGCATAGAGATGCTCAAGGTTGCCTGGGCAGCCGTGAACAGGATAACAACCACCGGTAAACTGCTTGGCCCAGAGGAGCGTATAACACCATTCGAGGCATTGCGTGCTATAACCGCTGATGCTGCGTGGCAGAATTTTGAGGAAGACCGCAAAGGTACTCTTGAAAAGGGCAAGCTGGCGGATTTGGTGGTTCTGTCCGATGATCCATTGGGAGTAGATCCCATAGCGATCAAGAACATTCGCGTTGTGCAAACCATCAAAGAGGGTGAAACCGTTTATCTGGAAAAGACCTGATTGTGCAATAAACTATCCTGTCTCGCGTATCTATGCCAAGATCGGCAATAGATATCGAACAGCTGCGTTCAGTCCGACTCGCTTTGCTCGCGGCTGACGCAGGGCGTTGGGCTACAGAAAATCTCATGAAAAAAATGCAAGGTGCTTTAATTCTTACTTTTTTCTTATGGTTAGGGCTTGGCGGTCGAAGAACTTTTTTTGAGATAGCTTGTAATTCAGTATCTATTCCGTGAAAAGCGGAACACCGCGTCAAGCAACGCTTTGCACCCCTCGATTTCCGCCAGTGTCAGTATGAACACCGGGATTTTCGACATACGCATGGGGCAGCCCTCACACCCCATTGAAAGATCCAGCAGGGCCGCGTTGGTGAGACATTCTTCGTATTTTGGGCACCAGACATTGCGCATCGCTTGATCGCCGTCCTTCTTCACTCCCTTTGCCGATATCTGACCTGTCTTCATCCTCACCCTCTCCATTGCGCCCCTTGCCCCCACCCATAAAGGGGGAGCCCCGATAAATCACCTCTTCTCCATCGCCCGACCAATCGGCGAGAATTTATGAATAAATGGATTTTCGGTGGGAAGGTCCGCTCTTGGTGCCTCCGGTTCAGGATCCCGAATGTGCGGCCGAAACCGAACAAAAAGCACGCCGTCGCTCATGATATTTTAACAAGCCTGGGGCATAGTCGGCCCCAGGACCTTAAAAAATACTTGTCCCAAGACAGGATCTTTTTTCCAAGGGCCCTGATTTGACCTCGCAATACGATGCCCCGGTACCGGGATAAAGCCGCATGGTGGCGATGGTTTCCGGTTCCCGGCCGGGTCAAGCTTGCGTCAAACAGCGCCGAAAGAAAATCAGCAAGCGAGCCTCCACAATGCCGACTTCACATGGTGATTCTTGATGGCTTTTCAGATAAAGCCCCTTGCCATCTGTCCGGATAAAAAGAGCGGGGGGGCAACCGGACGATCCAAGACCCCGGGGGGTCGGCCCTTTGTGCAGAAATTTCTGGTCATCGCCCTGGGCACGGTGCTTCCCCTCAGCCTGGCGCCGGAACCATGGTACGCGGGAATCAACCATTTCACCGCCTTTTTCGTGACGATGATTCTCCAGGCCATGGCAATGGAGGCAACCGCAACCGCATCCTTGATCACCCTGGACGGATTCAGCGTTCGCGTCATCTCGGAGTGTTCGGCCGTTCACCTGGCCGCATTGTACGGCGCTTTTGTTGCGTCCTTTCCTGCCGATCGACATCGGAAATGGATGGGGTTCGGCATCGGCCCGGCATTGCTCTTCTTGCTGAATGCGGGTCGCATCGCGATGGTGACCGTCATCGGTCGATATATTCCGGCACTGTTCACCATCGCCCACCTTTATCTGGGGCAGGTCGGCATGATCTCGGCGACGGTGGGCCTTTGCGTTTTCTGGTGCCGCTGGGCATCGTCTCCCCAACAGTCATCCAAAACCGGAAGGTTCATGGCGCGGGCCATCGTTTTTGGGAGTCTTTTTTTCCTGCCATGGCTCCGATTCAACAGACCGTATGTGGCTGCCATCGATTTTCTGGTGCAATGGTTTTATC
This sequence comes from Desulfobacterales bacterium, assembly GCA_963678885.2. Taxonomy (GTDB): domain Bacteria; phylum Desulfobacterota; class Desulfobacteria; order Desulfobacterales; family JAFDDL01. The sequence continues at coordinate 477,492 of CAXXFG010000001.1, forward strand.
ATCTCGGAGGGTACGCACTGACCCTTCCCCACGCCCACCGCTACTACTACCAGACCTTCAGCATCATCCCATATTTCGGCCTGGTCATGGCACCCGCCACTGTGCCCATCCTTGCCCGCTTGAAGCGGCTGGGTTTCGGCCTGGGCATCCTGGTCGTTTTTCATCTGCTGCACAGGCTCTGCAACGTTTGGTTGTCCGGCTTCAAGATTGGCTGGGTCGCGCCCGTTTCCCAGGTGGTCTATGTGAGCGGTATGTTTATCCTTCCGGTCTATCTTGCACTGACGTTTATCTTGAAAAATCGTTATGTATCAAGATAACCCCCGATCTGCAGAAGTTCTTTCCCGACACGTCATCGCAAATCGACGATTTTGCACAAAAATCTGATAGCAATCTCAAAAATGTGCTGACGGTCAGCGGTAAGAAGGGTGACGACGGTGCCCCCACATTCCGGATTTTTAAAAAGTGGGTGACCATGGTCCCCTCCGGAACCACACCGAATCATACCGCGGTGTCGGAACGACCACAGCGGAACTCTCGGATTTACCGGACACCGTCATCGGCACAATCAGCGGCTGGAATGCCGGCACGATCAATTTGAAAATGCGGCGCATCTTACTCAAAGACCACGTTTCCCCCTCTGCTGGTTCTGTAAGCGTCGGGCCGCGCCTCGTAGATGGCGTTATCGGAAATGCCGGTGATGACTTCCCGGCACTGGTGACAGTACATGCGTGGCGTGCCCGTCCCGGTCCAAAAAATGCTCAGAATGTGCTTTTTGGAACATTTCGGGCAACGACACTCGACAGGCCTCTTTTTCATGAGGTCTTCCAATTCCACCTCGTAATCATCGACATATTCGTCGTCAACGACGGCAACATCATCGCAGGCAATCTCTGAATAGGGTGTATACATGGCGTGTCTCCTTGACTCCTGTTTTCATCTCAATCCGATGTGACATCGAACTGGGAAGTGGCGCCGGCGGATACTGCCCCGGCCCCGGAAGAGAAAATGCACAGTGCTTTGAACTCCCCGCACAGCCTGAACCAACTGCCGCATGTTGTAGCACAAGGGGGATTAGGAGCACGTTACCGGTGGATTAGAAAACAATAAAAACCGCCCGACGGACCCCCGCCCCAGGATTTGCCATATCCATTAGGTATCACTTAATAAAAAACCGCCCTGGGGCGAATGGGTTTGTTTTCTACGGTACCATCTGGTATTCTGCGGGTGAAATGTTTGATCGGTTTTGGCAATCGTCGGACAAGATCGCCCCGACCAAAACGCCCAAGAACACACTTGATACCGGTATCGCATGCCTGAAACACCAAACAACCAATCCGCAGCCGACGCTGCCGCTTCCCCTGTCTGCGGCACGCCTTTTTCCGATCCGGACCGCCGTTCCGAAAGCGATAAAATGCATTTCCGGATGCTGGCCCTCACTGGCGCGGTCGGAAAGGCCGTTTCCGGGCCGGATCCTGTCGAAGTGGTACTGGACAAATGCGCCGTAGCCCTTGCCTGCTATCTGGAGTGCCCCCTTTCGCGCATCTGGGTGCTGCCCACGGATGGGGAAACAATGGAACTGCAAGCCGGCACCGGCTCCTGTTTGGACGCCGACAGCGCCTTTGGCCGCATCGCCCTTGGAGACGGGGTGATCGGCACCATCGCCGCCGAGAAAGCACCGCGTCTGTCCAATACCCTGGGGGAGGATCCCCTGTTCTCCGATTGGAACTGGACAGCACCGCAAGGCATCACGGCTTTCGCCGGCACCCCCCTTACGGTTGGAGATACGGCCATCGGTGTGATCGCCGTCTTTTCCAAGACCCACCTGCCCGCGGTGACCCTTCGCTTCCTTGAAACCGTGGCGGAACAGATCGCCATGTACCTTGACCGCGTCCGGGTGGAAAAGGCGCTTAAAAAAAGCGAGCAGACCCTCAAAAGCATTATCCGGGCGGCCCCCATCGGTATCGGGCTTGTCGCCAAGCGCATATTCCGGGATGTGAACCAAGAGTTGTGTGAGATGACGGGATACGGCAGGGAAGAGCTGATCGGCAGCAGTACCGCCATGCTCTATCCCTCCCAAGAAGAATTCGACCGGGTGGGCAGGGAAAAATACGACCAGATCCGACGCAAGGGCTCCGGTGCCGTTGAAACGCGCTGGCAGCGCAAGGACGGCGCCGTCATCGACGTTTGGCTCAGCTCCGCCCCAGTGGATCCGACCAACCCGGCGGGGAGTATCAGCTCCACGGCCGTTGACATTTCGGACCGGAAAAAGACGGAGCAGGCATTGCGGGACAGTGAAAACCGGTTCCGGTCCGCTTTCGAGCTGGCGCCTGGCCCCATTGCCATCAACGATACGGACGGCCGTTTTCTACGGGTCAACCGGGCCATGTGCCGGGTCTTCGGCTACGCCGAAGAGGAGCTGCTGTCCACGGACCTGATGAGCATCAGCCATCCCGATGACCGGCACATCGACCGCGAGCACCTGCCACTGCTGCTGACGGGAAAGGCCTCGGTCATTTCCTATGAAAAGCGCTACCTCCAGCGAAACGGCCACGCGTTGCAGGCCATCACCAATGTGACCCTCATCCGCACTGTTTCCGGCGCACCCCTGCATTATGTGGTGCACATTCTCGACACGTCCCGCCAAAAGCATCTCGAAGAGCAATTGCTCCAGGCCCAGAAAATGAAGGCGGTGGGGACCCTTGCCGGCGGAATCGCACATGATTTCAACAATCTGATGATGGCAATCCAGGGGCGCGTATCCCTGATGCTCATGGACCTGACGCCGGACCATCCCCACACCCAGCACCTGAACACCGTGGAAGGCCATATCCAGAGCGCCGCCACCCTCACCCGGGAATTGCTGGGCTTTGCCCGGGGCGGCAAATACGAAATCCGCTCAACGGATCTCAACGAACTGATCAAAAGACACAACCGCATGTTCGGCCGCACCCGCAAGGAAATCACCATCCACGGCCTCTATCAGCCCCGCATCTGGGCCGTGGCCGCGGACCAGGGCCAGATCCGCCAGGCATTGATGAACATCTACATCAATGCCTGGCAGGCCATGTCCGCCGGCGGCGAGATTTTCGTCCAGACCCGCAACGTTCAGGTCACCCCGGGTGCAGGCTATCCGGAAGATGTCCGGCCCGGCAATTATGTCAAAATCGCCGTCACCGACACCGGCATCGGTATGGACGCACAAACACGCCAACGGGTGTTCGAGCCCTTCTTCACCACCCGGCAGCTGGGGCGGGGAACAGGCATGGGCCTTGCTTCCACCTACGGCATCATCAAGCATCACGGCGGCTTCATCATCGTGGACAGCGAAAAGGAAAAGGGCACCACCTTCCACATTTACCTGCCGGCCACCGAGGGAACGCAGCAAGCCGAAAAAAACAAAAAGACAGAAACCGGTGGGGGAGAGACCCTTCTGCTGGTGGACGACGAGCAGATCATTCTGGACGTGGGCAGGCAGTTATTGGAAAATATCGGCTACAACGTACTCGTGGCGACAAGCGGGGAAGAGGCACTGGCCGCCTATGCCGGCTGCGGCAACCGGATAGATCTCGTTATTCTCGACATGGTGATGCCGAACATGAGCGGCGAGGAGACCCTGTTGCAGCTCAAGCAACTGGATCGGAATGTAAAAGTCATTATTTCAAGCGGGTATGCTCTGGACGGAGAGTCGAACAACCTGATGGAGCAAGGCTGCGCAGCCATCATCCAGAAGCCCTTCAACCTGGCGGCTCTATCCGGCATTATTCGGGAAGTATTGGCGAAAGCTATTTCTGATTGACCTTGTCGTCCTGGGACTTTCCAAGTTCGATCTTGTCGGTCCCCGCCTTGTCGTGCTCGATTCGATCGCCGTCACTGGTGGCTTTTTTGAAGTTCTTGATGGCCTTTCCCATGCCGGCCCCGATTTCAGGCAGCTTTCCGGCCCCAAAAATGATCAGTATGATCACAAGAATGATGATGAGTTCGGGCATCCCGATTCCAAACATGGCGACTCCTATTCGTTGGCGGTGGTTTCCTGCATTTCCCGCATCAGCAGCGTAAGCTCCTTGGACCTGAGATGCTGGTCCGACACACTCCGATATTCAATCCAGCTTCGCCAGGATGCAAGCCAGGAAGCGTTCCGCCAATAACAGGCCGCATCCCCGCCCCCGGTGAGCCGATCGATGTAGTCGATATACTCTTCCCCGCAATCGCGGCAAAAGCGATACGGCACCCGCAGCCGGAAGGCCGCGTCCATTGCCCGGTCCGCCGGCACGATCCGGTTGCCGCATTTTTCGCATTTCAACCGGCAGCCGGCGCATTGCAGCAAGCTCCGGACCGCATGCCGCCTCTTGCGCTGCACATCGGCCGACAATGCGGTACCAGACGCCCTGCGCTTGTGCTCCATGGAAATAATGTCCGCCACACGCGCCCCCCCTCTTTGGGTCCCGGCCCCCAAGGTGCCGGTCCGTCCGTTTTCATTACCACCGGGAAACGGCGGGTGTCAATCGTTGACTACGGCCGCCGGGGGGCCGGAAAACGGTCGGCGCAAAACGGCTCGGGCGGGTCGGCCCTGCCCGCTCCGACCCCGGGGCGCGGCATTCCGGCGCCCTTGTATCCCCCTTCGCTTCATGGTAAATCCGTACAAGCCGGTCGGCCGTCCGCCGTCGGCTTTAACCACAAACCACGATCACACCACCCGGGAAGCCCATGTTTTCTTATGGTCCGGCATGAAAGGTATCTCCATGACAATTTCGTCTTTTAAACCGGAATGTCTCCCCTTGCTTATCGGCAGCCTACCCATGACCGATCACCGGGAAGCCCAGGAACTGGTGCTGCGGCATACACCGGAAATCCCCTTATGGGTGCAGTTGCCGTCCTACCGCGAGGAAGGCATGGTAGCGCAGTTTCTGCCCGGCCTGCCCGGCGCCGTGGTAACGCCGGAAAGGATCTATGTCGACAACGCGTCGGAAACGTTCGATGCCGAGCTGCTTTCTTTTTACGAAGACTACATGACCATCACCGAAGCAGGGGGCGATCTTGAAACCGGCCGCTTCGCCCTGTCCGAGAAAACCGCCCGGGGGTTTTTCACCCTCCTCGACCTGGTGCCGTCCGACGGCACGTCATTGTCGGCCGTCAAGGGACAGATCACCGGGCCGTTCACCTTCGCCACCGGGCTTGTCGACAGCCGTGACAGGGCCATTTTTTACGATTCCCAACTGCGGGACGCGGCGGTAAAACTCATCTCCCTCAAAGCGCGCTGGCAGGTGCGCCAATTGAAACGCTTCGGCAAACCGGTCATCATCTTTTTCGATGAACCGGGCCTGACCGGCTTCGGTTCGTCGGCCTTTATCAGCGTCTCCCGGGAAGACATCACGGAATGCCTGGCGGAAGTGATCCAAGCGGTGCACGACGAAGGAGGCCTTGCGGGCATTCATGTATGCGCCAATGCGGACTGGTCCCTGGTGCTGGACAGCCCGGCCGATGTGGCAAGCTTCGATGCCTACAGCTATTTTGACCGCTTCATCCTGTATCCGGAGCGGATCAAACGCTTCCTCGCCCACGGAAAACTTCTGGCCTGGGGCATCGTGCCCACCATGAACGCCGAAGATATCGAAAAGGAAACAACCGCGTCCCTCACCGCCGCGTGGCAGGACAAGGTGCGGCAGGTTGAAGCCCTCGGCATCGATCCGTCGGTCATTCGGGCCCAATCCTTCATCACGCCCAGTTGCGGCACCGGGTCCCTGCACCTTACCCATGCCCAAAGGGTACTGCGCCTTACCCGGGCGGTGTCGGAAACCATTCGGGAACAAGAAGCATAATGCGCATTTTTGAACAATGCCGCGCTTTCCTCTCCTCCCTTGGCATGAGCGAAGGAGACGTTGCTGTCCCGGCCGTATGCGAAAGCATTCTTCGGGAGATGGCGGCGGGGCTTTCGGAAAAGGCCGGCAGCCTGAAGATGCTCCCCACCTATATCGACCTTCCGCCCGCCCCCCTGCCCCCGAATCCGGTGTGCGTCATCGATGCGGGCGGAACGAATTTCCGCGTGGGGCTGGCCCGGTTTCCGGCATCGGGGCCGTTTCAGCTCGACGCCCTTGTCCAGACGGCCATGCCGGGCGCGGATCATTGCCTCGGCAAAGAGGCGTTCTTCAAGACCATGGCGGACACCGTCGCCGAAACGGCGGCCAGAAGCGAGCGCATCGGCTTTTGTTTTTCCTATCCCGCCGAAATTCTCCCCAACAGGGACGGCCGCCTGATCCGGTTCGTCAAGGAAATCAAGGCGCCGGAAGTGGAAGGCGCCCTGATCGGAAAAAACCTGCTGGCCGCCTTGGGCATGCATAAACCCATTGTTGTGTTGAACGACACCGTCGCCACCCTGCTGGCGGGAAAGGCGGCCGCCGGCGGCAAGGCCTACGCCGGGTACGTTGGGTTTATCCTGGGAACCGGCTTAAACGGCAGCTATGTCGAATCCTGCCGCCACATCGCCAAACTGCCCGGCACATCGGGACGGCAAATCATCAACACGGAGTTGGGTGCTTTCGACAAGATCGCCAGGGGGGACATCGATGTCGCGCTGGACGCAGACACGGCAAACCCGGGCGTCAACACCTTTGAGAAAATGCTGGCCGGCGGTTACATCGGCCCCCTGGTGCTGCGCACCCTGAAACGAGGCGCCCAGGACGGGTTCCTCCCTTCCACCGTTGCCGCCGCGTTGGATGGCCTCGGCATTTTCAGCGCAAAAGAGCTGAACCTTTTCCTGAATGCGCCGGAAGGGAGCAATCCCCTGGCGGATGTGTGCCGGCAATCCGGCGGGCAAACAACCGGGAAATGTTACGGCATCGCCCTTGGCCTGGTGACAAGGGCCGCCAAGCTGTCCGCCGCCGCCCTGGCGGCGCTTTGCCTCAAATCGGGGGGCGGGGAATCTCCCGCCGCCCCCATCTGCATCACCGCGGAAGGCACCACGTTCCAGAACCTGAAACATCTGCGGGATCTGACCTACTGCCATCTGCACCGGTACCTGACAGATGAAAGAGGCGTTTTTTTCGATCTTATCGCGGTGAAAAACGCAACCCTCAAAGGCGCCGCCATCGCCGGGCTGACATGTCCCTGACGTTGCAGCCACCGTTCCTATAGAAAAAGAGCGCCACATGAACGACATGCGCATGACTTCGGAAGTCAGGGCAGATTATGACGGTGAAGCAACAGGGTTTCCCGCCGCAGGCTGGGCGGAGGCGGTTCTTTAAATCGGCGACGAATACCCTCTGGCACGCGGAAATCTCAGGGAAACGCCAGGCCCATTTCCCGTAAATCCGCCGCCAGTTGGGTCGGATCAAACACCTTGCCTGCCCGCCACCGGCCGTTGAACTCCAGGGTGGGGACGACCCAATCCTCCCCGCCGTTGACCGCGACAACTTTGTCCACGATATCTTTGGGCTGGTTCTCAATATCGATATAATCGAACACAATCCCGTTTTCCTTAAGATACGCCACGGTCTTGACACAATGCGGGCACCACCGGGCGGCATAGACTTTGAGCATTTGGTCCTCCTGTTCTCCCATCAATGGCAACTTGAGCCCTCTGACATCGAATTTGATTTTTGGTTCATATAAGGCGCGCCCATGTAAAACAAGTAAAATTATGGCAACCACCCGCCAACCGACGTTTTATGAAAATCCGCAACTCAACTTGTGTTTTTCATGTTTTTCAAATACATCCATGCCCATGATCACGCGCGAAATGACACCGGCGTTGATTTCCGCCGCAAGGCAATATCCGGTTGTGACAATTACCGGCCCAAGGCAGTCGGGAAAGACAACGCTGGTACGCACCACCTTTTCCCAGAAGCCGTATGTTTCGTTGGAAGATCCCGACATGCGCATGGCCGCTGCGACGGACCCCCGGGGCTTTCTATCCCAATACCCGGAAGGCGCTGTTTTGGACGAGATACAACGCCTCCCGGCATTGCTCTCCTTTATTCAGGGCATTGTAGACGATACGCAACCGCCCGGCATGTTCATCCTGATCGGCAGCCACCAGCCCGCACTTCACCAGGACATCCGCCAATCACTTGCCGGCCGAACAGCGGTGCTGACCCTGCTGCCGCTTTCGTTAAAAGAGCTTCCGCACGACCAACAGGGCCGGGACCCTTTCGACCTCATCGTAAAGGGAGCGTACCCGCGCCTGCATGAAAACGGTCTCCGGACAGACCGTTTTTATAACGCACATCTTCAAACCTACGTGGAAAGGGATGTCCGGGCATTGATCAACATTAAGAACCTTCGCACTTTCCAGCAATTTCTAATCCTGCTGGCAGGCCGCATTGGGCAGGTGATAAACTTCACCGCCCTCAGCAAGGACCTCGGCGTGTCCGCGAACACGATCAAAAGCTGGATCGGCGCGCTGAAGGCCTCTTTTGTGGCATGGGAACTCCCCGCCTATTTTGAAAACATCGGAAAGCGGGTCGTCAGATCGCCGAAGATCTATTTTTTCGATACCGGCCTTGCGACGTTCCTGCTTGGTATCGCGACCGTGGATCAGGCTTCCCGCAACCTGCTTATGGGCGCCCTGTTCGAAAATCTGATCCTTCTTGAGGTTTACAAGAGTCACCTGAATGCAGGCCGCAGGCCCGATCTGTATTTTTTTCGGGATACCAACGGAAACGAGGTCGACCTGATCATCAAAACGCAAAACGTGCTAGTACCAGTGGGAATAAAATCCGCCGCCACCTTCAACCCGAAATTTCTAAAGGGAATCGAGCGGTTCAGAAAAACCGCAGGAGACCGTTGTCAAAATGGCCTCTTCCTTTATAATGGCCCCCAAGAAATGACGCTTAAGGGAACGCGGATCACCAATCCCTTCTCCACAGGAAAATTTTCATTCGGGCAGAACTAATGCAGCGAATCCTTGATCGAACGTCGGGATGACAGGATGAAGAAAGAAACGGTCCCCCAGGACAACAACCCCACCTACCGGGGATACGGCACCAAGGTAATGTATGCCGTGGATGACACCGGCGCCTACACCACGATCCAGTCAAGCGGCTGGGAGGCCGAGGAAGTGGTGCTGCGGGACGTAGTGGATGACTTCAAGGCGCGGGCGGCCGATGCAAAACAGCGGGTGCTTGCCGGCCGGGCATCACCCATCGAATACTTCATGCACGCAAGGCTGATGGACCTGCCGGCCCTGGCTTACGGAGTGGGCATGTGGCGATGGCGGGTAAAGCGGCACCTGACGTACAACGGTTTTAAGCGGCTGCGACAGAAAACCCTTCGACGGTACGCGGATTTTTTCAATATCGACATCACGCAACTGACCCGGTTCAAGGAGCATATCAACGGTGAATAATCTCTCTTCCTACGCCCACCGGCACTTCGCCCATTGCGAAAGCGGCAGCATGAGCCTGATGCTCGGCCACCACGGCCTTGCCCTCTCCGAGCCCATGGTGTTCGGCATCGGCGGCGCACTTTCCTTCGCCTTTCTGCCGTTCATGAAAATGGGCAACCTGCCGGTGGTCAGTTACCGCATGTTCCCCGGCCACATCGTCAAAACGTTGCCCAAACGTCTGGGCGCCCGGTGGTTCCGGAAGCGCTACCGCAATCCGGATGAAGCCATGGCGGAACTCGACCGCTTTCTCGACGCCGACCAACCGGTGGGCATTCAGACCTCGGCCTATTTCACCACCTATTTCCCGCCGGACATGCGCTTTCAGTTCAACGCACACAACTGCATCGTCATCGGTAAAGAAGAAGACGCATACATCATCAGCGATCCGATTTTCGAGGTGCCCCAGCGCATTCATGCCCGGGATCTTAAAAAGGCCCGGTTCGCAAGGGGGCTCAGCGCTCCCAGGGGGCTTGTCCACTTTCCGAAATACGTGCCCATGGAAATCAACCTGGAGCCGGTCATCCGAAAGGCCATCCGGAAAACCGTTCACATGATGCGTCACGCCCCGCCGCTGATCGGGCTGAAAGGCATCCACCGGTTGGCACACCATGTGGAAAAACTCTCCCGGAAAAACGACGGGGCCCACACCCGGCATTTTTTGGGCAACATCGTGCGCATGCAGGAAGAGATCGGCACCGGCGGCGGGGGGTTTCGATTTCTCTACGCCGCCTTTCTCCAGGAAGCATATCAAATCATGGGGGAAGCGCTCCTGGACGAAGCGTCCCGGAAGATGACCCTTTCCGGAGACACCTGGCGGGAACTGGCCCTGGCCTGCGCCAAGGCGGTGAAGCGCAAGAACAACGGGCGGGTCGATCTTCCCATGATCGCCGGGCTGCTGCGGCGGTGCGCCGATACGGAAAGGGACGTCTTCACCTTATTGAACGACCTGAAAAAAAGGTAGCACCCGGAAGGAAAAGCGCCGGTGCCGGGCCGTCAGAACCCTTGCGCAACCGAGGCGCATTCGGCGCGGCATGGATAACTTTCCGCCGTAACCACCGCGTAGCGGCCCCGTGCGTCCTTGTTGATGTGAACCAGCGAACCGCCCTTGCATTGTTCGAAGAAAAGGCAGATGCCGGCGGCAGGTGCCGAATCGAAATAGCCGTGCGCCCCGACATAGTCGAACACCCCGGCACCGGGCAGCAGCCCTTCCCACCGGCGTTGTTCTTCGGCCCCGATCCGAATTCCGAAGGCCAGTACCGGTCGTTCGGGCCGCCGACAGGCGGCAAGCCAGGTTTCCGCCGAAACGTGGTCCGGAAAATGAGCGACCTCCCGGATCTCGCCCAGGGCGCCCTGCCGCTGGGCGGTCACGTACAACCATGCGCTGCCGTCTTTCAGGCGCCTACCGAACCGGCTCTGGAGATTTGCGTCCGAAAACACCGCCTCATCCACCCCCCCGACAAGCGCTGCGGCGCACATGCCCCCGTCCACATCGGCACGCATCAGCATCAGTCCGTTTTCGAAGGCGAAATCCCGGCTGGCCAGGGTGATGTTGGCCGTCCCCAGCTGCAGGCTCTGGGCCACGTAAAAGGACGCCGTGTTGCTCATGGTGTTGATGAAGTTATACGGTTTGGGATAAATGCCCTGGTGGAACAGCTGATCAAGCCCTGTTTCCGTGTCCCCCACGGTGCCGTTCTCCGTGGTCAGGCATACCGCCGTATCCGGGTCCACCCCCCCGACGGCGCACTGGTAGGCCCCGCAAAGGGAGAGCAGGATGAAACGATTGACACGGCGAAACCGTATGCCGGTTTTCTCCTTCACTTCCGCTTCCAGGGTCTTTAAGGTGTCCCGGGGATCTTTGAGCAGGACCGATGTGTCGTGAACAAACATGAATCACGGCTCCCTTGCGACGATGAGCGTGGTGCAGTTACCGCCGAAACCGAAATAGTTGAGCATATACCGCCCCGGCGCCGCAGGCCGGTTTTCCGTCAACGGCGCGAGCCCCAGTGCGTCATCGGGCACCTCGAAGCCCGGGGTTGCCGGCAGGAACCCCCGGTTGACCGCTTCGGTGAACAAAACAAGCTCCGTGACCCCGCTGGCGCCCACCGTGTGCCCCACGTAGGGCTTGAGGCCCGTCACCGGAGGATGATCGCCGCCGAAGACGCTCAGGACGGCCAACGCTTCGGTCATGTCGTTGTGGACACTGCCCGTGGCATGGGCCTTGATCCCGAGAATGTCTTCCCCGCCGAGACCGGCGGCCGCCAGGGCGTTTTTCATCACCCGGGCCACACTGCTGCCGTCTGTGTTGTGGAGGGCCACGTTGTACGTATCGCAGGTGTTGGCACCGCCCACAACCCGCCAGCATCCGTCCGACGGCACCTTGGCATCGAGCACAACCGCCGCGCAGGCCTCTCCCATGATGATGCCGTCGCGGTGTTTGTCGAAAGGCCGGTACCGGGACGGAGAGAGAAGCTTGAGCGACTCGAAGCCATAAAACCCGATCTTGTTGAAGCGATCATACCCGATGACCAGCGCCCGGGAAAGTACCCCCTGCCGGATCAGGCGCGCGGCATGAAGAATCCCGTTGGCACTGGAAGTGCAGGCCGTTGTGAAGGTGCAGCAGGGCCCGCCGATGTTGAACCTGTCCGCCACCCGGTCCACGATGAGCCCGAGCCCCGAAGCGCTCTGGGTGAAGTAGTCCCGGGCCTCGGTGGGTGCATAGCGGGCCTCGTAAATGGGGATGTCCATGGAGGTGGAGCCCAGAAAGACGCCCATGTCGGCGGTTTCAGCCGGGGTGAGCCCAGCGTCTTTCAATGCCCGGGCCACCGTGGCGCACAGTGGATCGTAGAAACGCCCCTCGGGCCCGTCCGTCGCGTCCACGTCGGTGCCGGGCATCAGGTAATAGGGCCGGTGGATATCGGGCTCGGTGAGGGTGAAGGGAAGGGAAACGGTGTGCACCCGGCCGGCCCGAACCGCGGCGAGGATCCGGTCCAGGTCGTCACCCAGGGCACAGGACAAGGCGCGGCCCCGTAGGCAAACCGGCAAGTGTGTTTCGGCGGCAGTCCGGGTCATGGCCGCCTTAACCGGGCCGGAGGAAATCGGCAAAGGTGTTGATGGAGGTGAACACCCTGCGCATTTCCTTGCTATCGGTGATTTTGACGCCGAATGTGTTCTGGACGGCCACCGCGATCTGGAACGCGTCGATGGAGTCGAGTTCGAGCTGGGAATCGGGACCGAACATGGGAGCGTCATCGTCGATGGCGTCGATTTCCTGCTCAATTTCGCATTCGGTGACGATAAGCTGTTTCAACCGCTGCTTGAAATCCGCATCCAGAGAGCCGCGCATAATCCCCCGTGTAAGAACCTCTGAAACAATAACCACCCAGGATTGCACCGAATTTAGTCGCATTCACCCGGTACGCCGCGTGGTTCATACCCATGGCATGAAGTCGGTGGCAGAACACCGTGGCCGGACCAAGAGACAATCGAAAGGGATAATGTATTCTTTCCGAAGCCCTATGTGCAGGACAACCGCCTGCCGTGCAAGTGGGTCCGTGCAAGAACCTTTGTTTGATCAGCACCTTATCGCAAAACAGGGCACGGTGTCAAGAAAGCGCTCAGTCGGTCCCCGCTTATGCGGACAGCCGTCCCCACCGGTGTCATCAGGGCGCTGCGGCCTTGATCTTTTGGTACAGGGGCGAGATGTCCCGCAGGGTTTTGACCGTGGCGGCCAAGGCCTTGAGAAACTTGTCCACGTCCTCGGAAGTGTTGTCGATGCCGAAGGTGATGACCAGGGTCCCCTGGGCGTCGGCGTGGCTGAGGCCCAGGGACAGCAGCACATGCGAGGCCCGCAGAGAACCGGTGGCGCAGGCCGACCGGGTGGACACGGCGATCTGCTCATCGTCGAGCATCAGCATCACGCTCTCCCCTTCAATGTATTGGGGAGACACCGACAACAGGTGCGGCAGGCTGTGGTCAAGATTGGTGTTGATAAGATACGCATCGATGTGATGGGGCAACCCGCGGATCAATTGCTCCTTGAGCCCGGAAAGGTGGGCCATGCGGGCCGCCATGTTTTTCGACGCCTCCTCGGCGGCAACGCCCATGCCGATAATGCCGATCAGATTTTCAGTGCCCGCCCGTTTGTTTCCCTCCTGCACGCCCCCCTCCAAAAGGGGAAACACACGGGTGCCCCGGCGGATGTACAGCCCGCCCACCCCGGTGGGTCCGTAAAACGGATTGGACGCAAAGCTGAGCAGGTCGACGTTCAATTCCTGAACATCCATGGGCACCACGCCCACTGAATCGACGGCGTCACAGTGAAAAAGCACCTTGTTTTCCCGGGTGATGCGGCCGATTTCCCGGATGGGCTGAATGGTGCCCGTTTCGTTGTTGCTGTGCATGATGGTCACCAGCACCGTGTCGTCCCGGATGGCGTCGGCCACGTCCTGGGGGTTCACCCGGCCGGTCTCGTCCACGGGCACCGAGGTGATCTGGAAATCCATGGAGCGCAGCCGCTTGAGGGAACGGATCACCGAATTGTGCTCGATGTTGGAAGTAATGATGTGTTTGCCCCTGGCCATATTTGCCATGGCCACGCCTTTAACGGCATGGTTGTTCGATTCCGTGCCCCCGGATGTAAACACCACCTCCTTGGCGGTTTTGCAATTGATGAGCCCCGCCACCTGCGCCCGGGCCCTTTCAAGCTTTTCGGCCGCCAGCTCCCCCGGGGTGTGCTGACTCGACGGGTTGGCCAGGTCCGCATCGATGGCCGCGATCATGGCCGCCTTGACTTCCGGCAACAAGGGATTGGACGAAATGTGATCCAGGTTGATAACTGTCATGGTACGATCCTCAATGTTCCTCTTCGAGATCCGCCTGGCAGGCATCGCAATGGCGGGAACCGATCTTGAGTTCGATGTCGCAATAGGGGCAGTAGCATTTGCCGTCATGGGAATGGGGCATCTCCTCGGATTTTTCCTCGGCGGGACGCACAACCCCGGCCTTGCGGTCGCGGTAGTTCTGGATGGCCATCTGCAAGGCGTCCGCACCAAGGTTGGAGCAGTGCAGCTTATTTTTCGGCAATCCCTCCAGGGCCTCCGCCACATCCTTGTTGGTGATCCTAGATGCTTCGTCCAGGGTTTTCCCCTTGGCCAACTCGGTGAGCATGCTGGACACCGCTATGGCCGAACCACATCCGAAGGTCTGGAACTTGATGTCCCGGATAACGTCGTCCCGGATGTCCAGGTAGATGGTCATCATGTCACCGCACAGGGGGTTGCCCACCTCGCCGACGCCGTCGGCGTTTTCGATGACCCCGACGTTTCGCGGATTTCTGAAATGGTCCATCACGGTCTTGGAATACATCATATTGGAATCCTCCAATGCTGGAAGGTTTAACATGCAAGCGTCAACAGCTGCCGTACCCAGATGCTAAGCATCAATCAGAAATAGTAAACCATGCCGGTCCACTTTTCACCCGGCACCGGGCTTGACCCGGAAATCAAGCCGTGCGATTCTTACGCCCACCGATACAACAACGAAAAAGGGCCTCATGACCGATACAAACGACCGCTTCTGGGAGACCACCCCCCTCCACCGCCTTTCCCGGCAGCAATGGGAAGCCCTCTGCGACGGCTGCGGCCGGTGCTGTCTCCAGAAACTGGAGAACCGGAAAACCGGGAAGGTGTATTTCACCGTGGTGGCCTGCCGGCACCTGGATCTCGGCACCTGCCGCTGCCTTGCATATGCCGCACGCTTGCAAACCGTTCCCGGCTGCCTCCGCCTGACCCCGGAAAACCTGTTCGGCCGTTGGCTGCCGTCCACCTGCGCCTACCGCCGCCTGGCCACCGGAAAACCGCTGCCAAACTGGCATCCCCTTGTCACCGGGGATCGCGCCTCTGTTCACAGAGCCGGCATATCGGTCAGCCATTTCGCCATCTCCGAAGAGGGCGTTCCCGAAGATTACCTGGAGGCCTACATCTTCGGCACGGGAAAGCTGTGACACCCGGGACGAAAACGGATCAAACGTTAAGGGTTTTTAAAATCATGGGCAAGGCCACAAAGGTGCCGATGGAGCTGCCGAGGTTGGTGAACACCACCACCAGCAGAATCCGGGTAACCTTGTTGCGCCAAAAACCCCGCACCGAAAGAATGTCGTCCGACAGCCGTTCCAGGTCCCGGACCCGGGGCTTCCGGTTCATGGCCTCCACCAGGCCCGAAACCCACCCCGCCGCGATCATGGGATTCAGAGAGGTCAGCGGCGCGGCCACCACCGATGCGGCGATGGTCAGGGGGTGCGCCAGGGCCAGCAGTGCTCCGAGCCCGGCCAGAACGCCGTTGACCAACACCCACCATTTGATCATTTCGGAGCCGGTTTGGGCGCCCCCGATGAAAAATCCGACGACAATCAGCACCGCCACCAGCAGCGGCAACCCCCACTTGACGACGCCCATGGTCCGCCCCTTTGGCGGCAGGGCCTCCAGCGCTAGCAAATCGACGGGTTGGTCCCAATACCTCCGGATGCCCGGCACATGCCCGGCGCCCACCACCGCGACAATTTTTTTCCCCGGCGCGGTGCGGATCTTCTCGGTCAGGTAGCGGTCACGTTCGTCGATGAGGATGTCCCGCAACACGGGCATGTGCTGTCCCATCTCCGCAAGGAGGCTTTCCAGCACATCCTCCTGTTTCATCCGCTCCACGTCGGCCTCGCTGATGTCCTCTGCGCCGCCGAGAGACATCAGCAATTGAAACAACAGCTTCAACTTGCTCCACAACCCCATGCTCCGCCAAGTCCGGGACAGGGTCACCCGGATGTCCCGATCCGCAAGGTGCACCGTTGCGCCCACGGCCTCGGCGCTTTCCATGGCCGTGACCATCTCCTGGCCGGGGACCACACCGAGTTTTTTCGCGATCCGCCGCTGAAACGAACTCAGCAACAGATTGGAAAGAAGCAGAAACGCCTTTTTTTCCCGAATCACCTTGACCACATCGGTGTCGGCCCAGCGCTCCTTCTGGGACAGGGCCTGGTAGCGGCCGTCACACAGCTCCACGCAAACGGTATCGGGCCGGAGGTCTTCGATCACCTCCCGCACCAGGGCCGCGCTTTCCCGGGACACATGGGCCGTTCCCACCAAGACGACCTCCTTGTCGTCCACGGACAGGTGGTGCAGCCCCTCCCGGTTGTATTCTGTTTCCATTCGCTATATAGTTCCCTGAAAATTTGTGAATATTGCCTTCAAACCGTTCACCCCCGGCAACGCCGGCTTGCGGTATGTAGTACATTCGCCGGGCCAACGCAAGCCGCAAGAAACCCCCGCGAACCACATATGACGACCGATGCCAGCCCCCAGCCACCCGACCTGATTGCCGAAACACCCTATTATCTGCCCCAAGGCGAAGAAATCACCTTGTTCGAATCCGCTGCCCGGGCCCGCATTCCGGTGATGCTCAAAGGCCCCACCGGTTGCGGCAAAACCCGTTTTGTGGAGTACATGGCCTGGCGCCTCGGCCGGCCGCTGATCACCGTCGCCTGCCACGAAGACCTGTTCGCCTCGGATCTTCTGGGCCGATACCTGCTGATGAACGGTGAAACGCTCTGGGCGGACGGCCCCCTGACCCGGGCCGTGCGCACCGGCGCCATCTGCTATCTGGACGAGGTGGTGGAAGCCCGGAAAGACACCACCGTGGTCATCCACCCCCTGACCGACAACCGCCGGATCCTCTCCATCGATAAAACGGGAGAGATCCTGAAAGCCCATGATGATTTCCTGATGGTCATCTCCTACAATCCCGGATACCAGTCGGTCCTCAAGGACATGAAGCAGAGTACCCGCCAGCGGTTCGTGTCCCTCGAATTTTCCTATCCGGCCCCGGACCAGGAAGCGGCCATCGTGGCCGCAGAAGGCGGCATCGACGCCGACATGGCCGCCCGGCTGGTGGATTTGGCCGTTAAAATCCGCTCCCTCCGGGAGCATGGTCTCAGCGAGGGCGCCGGCACGCGCCTGCTGATCTATGCGGCCAGACTCATTCGGGAGGGCATCCTTCCTGATTCCGCCTGCCGAAACGCCGTATGCCGCCCGCTGACCGACGACAAGCGGCTTGGGGAAACACTCGACGAACTGGTGGCGGACCTGTTCTAACACCGGAGTGCCATGACACCCCGAAACCACATATCCTTTGAGCCGATGCCGCAACTGGCCGTGGTCGATCCGGCCCTGGCCGGCGCCATCGCCTCCGGCGTCCGGAAACGGGAAACGCCCCTGGGGGCCGATCTTCTGGCAGCCATGGAAGCGGACATCCTGGCCTGCATTTCCCGGGAAATTTCCATGGGAATCGCACTGGCCAAGGGATATGCCCGCCTCGTGGAAACGGCCGGCGCCGGCACCCTCTCCCAGTACGGACGGCGCGTTGCCGAGGCGGCGGTTCTGGGGCCGGCCCTGGGAAAACGCATGGCCATCCACCTGGTGCCGGTCCTGCAAGCGAACGACCCGGCCCTGACCGACCGGTTCCTGGCCACCACCCGGCACCTGATGAAACACGGCGTCGAAACCCTGTCGGAGCCCTTGAACCGGCTCACCCATCTCATCGCCTGCAAGGATCTTGGATCGGCCATCGCCTTCCTGGATCTGTTGGACGCCGCCTTTTCCTCGCGCCTTTCCCACGGCAGGGCCCGGCACTTGGCCTACAGCCTCCCCGTCGCCGTCGGCGCCTTCGCTCCGGCCCGGCGTCCCTATCAGATCCGGCAACTCGGCCGTCTGATGACCAGGGCACCGGACCTTGCCGATGCTTTTCTCGAAGGCATGGAGCGGGGACTTTCCCATCTTTCCGAAACCGCCCTGGAGCAATTCGTGGCCTCCGGCCTCGCCAAGGCCGGGGCCGGTACGGATGCCGGACGCCATTTTTTTTCGGTTTCCTCGGTCATGGCCAGGGAAACGCTCCAGGCCCTCCAGACGGAAGTGCCGCTGGAGCAGGCGCGGACATCCCTGGAGCGTTACTTGAAGGCCCGCACCGGGCGCGGCATCGGCGTCCGACCCCTGTCGCAACTCCCCGACGCAGGCGCCCACCGCGATGCAACAAATCACCAGGTCTGCACCGACGGCCACGCGCTCTTCCTTCCCGACGTAATGGACCGTTTCCCGAACCGGGAGGAAAATCACCACCGCTACCAGGTGCTGGCCAAGCTCGAATCCGCCTGTTTTGAATTCGGCACCTTCGACTTCGATCTGGAAAAACTGAGGGACCGACACCCCGGACTTTCAGAGGAACCTTCGGCGACAACCGCCGGAACGCCGGACCTATCGCGTTTTTTTCGCCTGTTTGACAACCCGCTTCTGGCCGCCGACCTGTTCACCATCGTGGAACACGGCCGGCTGTGGCATCGCAGCGGCGCCCGCTACCCCGGCCTGGCCCGGCGGTTGAAAAACGACTTGGTTTCCGAAATGGTTCGGCTGCTTGGGGCCGCCGCCCCCGGTGATCCCCGGCCGGGTCTGTACGCCGCTGCCGCGGGCCTTCCCCTTCCGCCCTGGAATCCTTCGCCGTCTTCCCACCCGGCCGTCACGGCACTGCGGCGGATGCTCCAAACCACCGTGGCGCTGCTGACGGATGTGCACGACAGCGGCTGCCTGGTGGCGGACGCCTATCCGCTGATGGCCCGAAGCGTTCCGGAACCGCTGTCCCATGCCCCCATGCAAACGCCCTTTGGCCGGAAAATCCGTCCGGCGCTGCTGCGAAACACCTGGAGACCCCTGGACCGGTTGGTGGAAAAGGTCCGGCACCTTCTCGAACAGGCCGGTGAAAAAGGCTACGCCGCCGATATCCGCCACCAGCTGCAACAACGGGATCTGCAACTCGGGCCCGAAGATCTAAAAACCATCATCGCCAAGGGCCGTTCTTTCCGCCGCCGGGAAACGACGGTTTCGGACACCTTGTGTCGTGAAATCGTTCGGCGCCTGCCCGAAGATATCGGACGACCCGGCGCCGACGGCGGAGCCGGGGACGACACGCCCGCTGCGGCATTCTGGTACCGGGAATGGCACCAGCAGCTGAACGATTACGTGGAGCGGCATGTGCGGGTGCGGCCCCGCACCCTGCCGCCAGGGGACCTCGGGCTCTGGGACCGGACCCTGGCAGACCACCGAGGAGCGGTCCGGCGCATCCGCCGGGCTTTCGGGCTGCTCAAACCCCAGGGACTGGTCCTGCTCCGGCACTGGCCAGACGGCGATGCGTTCGACTACAGGGCGCTGGTGGACGCCGCGGTGGACATCAAATCAGGGCAGATCCCGTCGGACCGGCTCTACCTGAAGCGCCTCAAGCAGGCGCGGGATGTGGCGGTACTGCTGCTGGTAGACCTGTCGGGGTCCACCGGCAATGCCGTCAACGGCAGCGGCAAACCGGTGCTGCAAGTGGAGCAGGAAGCCATCGTGCTGCTGTGCGAGGCCCTTGAAATGGTGGGCGACCGATACGCCATCGCCGGATTTTCCGGGCACAGCCGGCACCAGGTGGACTATTTCCGGTTCAAGGAGTTTGACGATCCCCTGACCGATACGGTCCGCGGCCGCATCTGCGGCATGCATCCCCAGAGAAGCACCCGCACCGGCGCCGCCATCCGGCACGGCATCCAAGCACTCTCCGCGCAACCATCCAAAATCCGACTGCTGGTGTTGCTCGGAGACGGATATCCAAACGATATCGGGTACAAGGGAGAGGCCGCGGTGGCCGATGTGCTCAAGGCCATGGGAGAAGCCGCCGCGGCCAACGTGCATGTACGTCCCATCACGGTGCATTTGGCCTCCGGAGAAGACACCCAAGACCGATACGGCTGCCTGCATCACAACATCATTTCCGACGCCCGGGAACTGCCCGATCTCCTGTGGCGGATATACGGCAGGCTAACGGGATGAGCGCACCACCCGGGTTTCCCGTGATTTGCATTCCACCGCCTTCGCATGCTAAAAAAGACGGGATATGACGCAAAAATTTCCCCGCCCCTTGGTCCCGACACAACGTCCGAAGGCACACCTATGAATGAAAATCAATCCGGCGCAACAGATGCCCTTCTCATCAACGAAATTCAACTGATACTGGCCGAAAAGCGTACAAGTCTTTCGGTGATGCGCACCGGCATCGCTGTTTTCGCCATCCCCCTGAGTGTTCTGAGCGTACTCATCGCCACGTCCAAATACTACGACGTACTGCATGTACTGCCCCTCATCGTCCCCCTGATGGCGCTGAACCTGCTGCTGGTGGTTCTTGGCGCCTATCTTGTCACCCGGGCGTTCATCCGCCTGCACCGCTACGATGCCATGATCCGAAACCTGAAGGAACAGCACAGCAAAATCGCACAACTCCTGGACTGAGTTCCGCCTGACCGTCGGCTGCCGGTCAACCGGGAACGAAAAAGCCGTCACGGCGTGCCGTGACGGCTTTTCATTCTTCCTGCATGCTCCGGGAAACCGGTTCTTTTCAACAACGGCGGTTAGGCCAGGCTTCTCTTCAGCACAAATTTCGGCTTGATGACATTGATAATGGCCGGCAACACCAGGATGCCGACGAACATATTGGACATCATCAGGATCCCCAGCAAAATCCCCATCTCCGCCTGGAACCGCAGCGGGGAAAAATACCAGAACACGACACCGGCCGTCATCATGGTGGCAGTGGCAAACACCGCACGCCCGGACGTGGTCACGCCCTTGTGAACGGCACGGGTCAGGTCTTTTTCTTCCTGGTAGGTTTCGGTGATGCGGCTGATAATGTACAGGCCGTAGTCCACACCGAGACCGATGCCAAGGGACACCACCGGGAGGGTGTTGATGTTGAGACCGATCCCCTTGAACACCATGTAGGCGAAGGCCAGGAAGTTGGCCAGCACCAGGGACAGGATGAACATGAACCCGGCGACCAGGGAGCGGTAGGTCAGGGTGCAAAGCACCAGCACGATGCCCAGCACCATCATCAGCAGCTGGTGGTTCTTGACGGCGATCACCTCGTTGGCGGCGGCCAGAATCCCCCCGAGCCCGCCGGCGGGACGCATCTCCGCGTCCCCCATCTTGTCGGCATTGGCCGCCATGAAATCGCGCACCCGGTTGATCACCGCATCGAGGGTGGTGCCCCTGTGGTCCCGCATGTAAATTTTGACGTTGGACGCACTGAAATTGGGCTCCGCCCACTTGTCCAGGGCACCGGCGGCCGCCCCCATCTTGTAGAAGTTCAGCAGGTCGGAGATGGCCCGCCTCTCCTTTGGAATCGATTCGAATTTCGGATCGTTTCCATAGGCCAGCATGCTGACGCCCTTGACAAGATCCGCAATGGAAACCGCGAAACCGACATTGGGATCTTCCATCATGTACTGTTTGAGGGCTTCCATTCCCTGCATCAGCTCGGGCTTGACGATGGCCGGATAGTCGCCGTGGCCAATGAACACCACCCACATCTGGTCCACGCCGGGAAAGCGCTCGTTGATCTTCTTGGTATTGCTGTTGTAAGGGCCGTCCTGCCACAGGATGGGGTCTCCGGGGTTGGCGTCCCCGTATTGCAGGTGCATGGAGGAGAAGACGCCGAAGGTCAGCACGACGGCCGCCAGGATCAGCACCACGTAACTGCCCTTTCCGTAGGTGAGGGAGGTCATGGAATGCAGCATCTTGACCAGCAGGGTTTCTTCCTTGTTCATCTTTTTGGGCAGTTTCACCTTGGAAACACACGCAAAAAACATGGGCAGGAAGACCAGCACGGCAAAGATGGTGCTCAGCGCCCAGACCGTACCGAGGCTGGCAAGGTTTTTTAATATGGGAATCGGTGTGAGGCTGATAACGAAAAGCCCGGCCGCATCCGTGATGATCCCCAAGAGGCCCGGCGGAAAGAGACCCGCACCGGTAATCTGGGCCGCAACCTTGGTATCCCCGTGGGCGATGTATTCATCGATGAAGCGCTCATACCACTGGACCGCATGACTGATGGCCCGGGCGCTGAGCAGGAAGGGAATAACGATGATCAACGGATCGAAATGAAACCCCCACATGGCCGCGCAGCCAAGGCCCCATACGGAACTGATCAGCGCCGTGACAAAGGGAATCCACCAGTATCCGCCACCGCGCATGTAAAAATAGAGCATCAAGAGAATGATCACCACCGTGGCGAAGAAGATGATCCCCATTTTCGGCAGGTAATAATATATCCAGCCATAAAGAAGAGGCGTGCCGGTCAGATAGATCTTGTGGTTCGCGTCCTGCTCCCGTTCCTTGAGTTCCATGAACTTGTCGAACAGGACATTGAAATCCAGTCGCCCCTGGTGGAAGTTCGCCGTCAGGATCAGCGCCTTTTGATCCCAGGACACCAGGGACCCGTAAGCATAGCTGGTAAACACCTTCTTTTTCAATTCCAGAAGATCCTCCGTGGTTCTCGGAACCTCGCTCATGATGGGCTTGCTGGAGAACCCGCCGGGGGTCTCCTTCACCACCAACTCCCCGGGACTTGCCAGGGAGGAGATACCGAAATGGTCGACGCCTGGAATCAGGTCCACGGCCAACTGCAGCCGGGAGATTTTCTCCAGGGTCTCCACGTTGAACACGTCGCCCTCCTGCACCTCCAGCATCAGGGTCGCCTGGTACGCGCTGCCGAAGTACTTGCTGTACATTTTATGGACTTTGACATACTCATGCTCCTGGGGAAACAGGTCCAGAAACCGCGTGAACATTTCCATGCGGGTGATCTGGGATGCCAGGAAGGCGGTGATCAGCCCCAGTACCACGAGTCCGACCACCCGATAGCGAATCAGGAATCGTACGATTTTTTCAAACATGGCGGCGCTCCGTTCATTGATAGGTGATCCTGTTAATGCGCGTAGACACCCGGTGCCCGGGGCCACCCATGGTCCCGGGTATGGATATCCTGCCGGCGCTATCTCCCGGCGGACCACAAAAAACGGTTGCCGGGCATAAGAGATCGGGAAAGCGGCGGCCTGGCCGTTTCCCCCATCAAATCAATCCGGGCGTGGTGTGTTACTGTAACGCATGTATCGAGAACGCTCTGGTGCCGGATAACGAGGAAGGCTGCCGGCGTGGGCGGAAAGACGTGTCCGGCAAAAAGGCACCAGGAGCATGATGAAATTTATCCCCGAAGCAAACCTTTTTGTCAAGAATTATCGTTGCGCCGAATCCACGGATGCGGGTTGTGGCAAGCCGGCCGTCATCGGTGCGGGAAGCACGCCCCCACTCACCCGAGTCGGGATCTGTAATCCTCATAGGTGTATTGCCGCACCACGCGACAGCGACCGGCGGTGGAATCCCATGCCACAAGGGCCGGGTGGGCGACACCGTTGAACATGGTGGTTTTGACCACGGTGTAGTGCGCCATGTCCATGAACAAAATCCGGTCACCCACCTGAAGGGGCTGGGCGAACGCATAATCGCCGATCACATCCCCGGCAAGACAGGAAGGGCCTGCAAGGCGATAAGTATACGGTTTTTCCCCGGGCATACCGGCGCCGTGAACCTGCGGCCGGTAGGGCATTTCCAGCACGTCGGGCATATGGCAGGTGACGGACACGTCCAGAACGGCAATCGCCGTTTCATTCACAACGATATCCTGCACCGAGGCCACAAGCACCCCGGCATTCAGGGCCACGGCCTCCCCGGGCTCCAGATAGACTTCCACCCGGTATTTCTCCTTGAACGCCGACACAAGCCGGCAGAGAAGATCCCGGTCATAATCCTCCCGGGTAATATGATGCCCGCCGCCGAAGTTGACCCAGTCCATCCGGTGAAAAATATCCCCGAAATTTTTCTCCACCGCTTCAAGGGTCCGCGCCAGCGCATCTGCGTTCTGTTCGCATAAGGTATGAAAGTGAAGTCCGGTAATCCCCGTCAGATCCCGGCCGCAGAAATCCTTCCGACGGATGCCGAGGCGGGAGCCCGGTGCGCAGGGATCATAGAGCGCCACCTCGGCCTCGGAGTGCTCCGGGTTGATGCGGAGACCGTATCGGCAACGATCCGCAGCGGCCAGACTCGTTTTTCGAAATCGCTCCCACTGGGAGAAGGAGTTGAAAACGACATGATCGCTCAGGGAGAGAATGTGCGGAAACACCGCCTCCGTGTAGGCGGGACAAAAAGTGTGGACCGCCTTTCCGAAGTCTTCCCGGCCAAGCCGGGCCTCGTTGTATCCGCTGGCGCAGGTGCCGTCCAGGTACCGGGCGATGCGCCCGGCCTGGTCGAACATGGCGAACGCCTTGAGGGCAAGAAGAATCTTTGCCCCGCTCCGGCGTTTCACATCGGCCAGCACCGCAAGATTCGCATCGAGCGCCGCTTCATCCAGCACATAGGCCGGGCAGGGCACCTGGAGGGAATCGAATGTGTGGATATTGAACATGGTTGCTCCAACGTCAGGGATCATAATCCCGGGGCAGAAAGAAGAACGGACAGCCCGGACGAATTGAAAATTACCGCCACAACCGTCGGCCTGAGGGCTGTGTTCCCATAAACCGCGTCAAAGACGGCTTTTCCGATCTATTCCCGCAGATCCGGTTTACGCCCTGACCTCCGGTACCTGACCACCACCCGCCGTGGTAATGACCTTCCACGGCAGTCCATGGCAAGCCAGCTGCTCCATGAAGGGGTCCGGGTCCATCTGCTCCATGTTGAACACCCCCTTTCCGCGCCACGTGCCGGTGGCGACCATCATGGCGCCGATCATGGCGGGTACGCCGGTGGTGTAGGAAATGGCTTGGGAACCGACCTCCCGGAAACACGCCTCGTGGTCGCAGACGTTGTAGATATAGATGGTCTCTTCCCGACCATCCTTCACCCCCCGGACGATATTGCCGATACAGGTGCGCCCCTTGGTGGTCTTGCCCAGGTCGCCCGGATCCGGCAGCACGGCCTTCAGAAACTGAAGCGGGACGATCTCGCGCCCCTCGTAGAGCACCGGATCGATGCGCGTCATGCCAACGTTTTGCAACACCTCAAGATGTTTCAGATAATTATCCGAAAAGCTCATGTAGAATTCGGCTTTCCGGATGGTGGGAATGTGTTTGACAAGGGATTCCATTTCCTCGTGGTACATGCGGTAAATAGAATATGTGCCCACCCCCTCGGGGCATTGAAAGCTCCGTTTCTTGCTCATGGGGGGCGTTTCGACAAAATTCCCGTCTTCCCAGTGGCGGCAGGGGGCGGTCACCTCCCGGATGTTGATCTCGGGGTTGAAATTGGTGGCAAAGGCCTGGCCGTGATCCCCGCCGTTCACGTCGATAATCGCCAGTTCGTGAATCTCGTCAAAGTAGTGTTTGAGGGCATAGGCGGTGAACACATTGGTGACCCCCGGATCGAACCCGGAGCCCAAAAGCGCCATCAGCCCCGCCTCCCGGAACCGGTCCTGGTAGGCCCATTGCCAGCTGTATTCGAACCGGGCCACATCCTTGGGCTCGTAGTTCGCGGTATCGACATAATGGCAGCCGTATTCGAGGCAGGCATCCATGATCGTAAGATCCTGGTAGGGCAGGGCCACATTGACCACCAGATCCGGCCGGAAACGCTTGAACAGTGACACCAGCTCCGGCACGCTGTCCGCATCCACCCGGGCGGTTTCAATTTTCCGGTCCAACTTCGCCGCGATGGCGTCGCACTTGGCCAGGGTCCGGCTGGCAAGGCAGATGTCCGAAAACACGCCGGGAAGTCCTGCACATTTATGGGCCACCACCTGCCCCACACCGCCCGCACCGATGATGATCAGTCTTGCCATGCTTTTTCACTCCTGTTATAAATGCCCGGCATTGCATGCCAAGGGTGTTATGAAATGTTAAAAAAAGATGCCGGCTCTCATAGCCGCATTTTTTTGAAATTGCAATCCACCCCCCGGGGATTGCGGGACCTGCCACGCCACTTCATCACATCCTGCGCCCCATTTAAACATATTTTTCGGCAGGGACAAAGACGGGCCGGGCAATACCGGTCCCGATAAAACAAAGACATGCGAGACAAAGGAGCGTCATGAGTTCAGCACGGCCAGCAGCATCGCACATTACCGTCCGTCCCCTTGAAGAGGCGGATCTTGCGGATGCCGACCGGATCATCCGGACGGCCTTCGGCACCTTTGTGGGCGTCCCCCGCCCCGAACAGTTTTTCGGAGACATGGACACCCTGATCGGCCGCTTCCGGGCCGACAACACCGCCGGTTTCGCTGCGGAATCCAACGGTCGGATCCTGGGTGCGAATATCGCCACCCGGTGGGGCAGTTTCGGTTTTTTCGGCCCCTTCGGCGTGCATCCGGACCAATGGAGCACCGGCGTCGGCAGGAGCATCATGGCCCGGATCATGGACACTCTGGAAGCCTGGCAGCTGCGCATGGCCGGATTGTTCACCTTTCCCCACAGCCCGAAACACGTGGGCATGTACCAACGGCTGGGATTCTCACCCCGCAGCCTCACCGCCATCGTGACAAAATCCCTGGCCCCCTCCTCCACCACCACCGCCGCAGCGGCGGTGCGTTACAGCACCCTGAGCGTTGAACAGAAAAAAGAGGCCCGCGCAGCCTGCCGGGACCTGTCCGATCGGATTTTCGAAGGCCTTGACCCCACGGGTGAACTGCGCGCCATTGACACCCAAAATCTGGGCGACACGGTGCTTGTCTGGGACGACTCACAGTTGGTCGCTTTTGCCGCCTGTCATAACGGCCCGGGCACCGAGGCCGGCGGCGACAACTGCTATGTGAAGGTTGCCCTGGTCCGCCCCGGAGCCGACGCCGCGACTTATTTCGCGCAACTGATGGCCGGCTGCGAGGCCTACGCCCGTGATGTTTCCGCCACCCGTGTCACGGCCGGCGTCAACACCGCCCGGCGGGAGGCCTATGGCTACCTTTGCGGCAACGGATACCGCATCGAAATGCTCGGCATTGCCATGCACAAACCGGATGACGGGGGGTTCAGCCGTCCCGGCATGTTCGTTCTCGACGACTGGCGGTGACAATCCAGGTCACTAGGATGCCGCCGTGAACATCGCCACGCTTTCCGCCGCATCCTTTGTGGAAAAACAGGCGGCGGCAAGCGCCGCTTCGCAAACGGCGGCATCCCCGAGGGCCGTAGCCCCGCTGACGCCCAGCCCGCCGCAAAGCTTGCCGTCCCGGATTAAGGGAAATCCCCCTGAAAAGGGAGTCCAGCGCTGGTGAAAATGCAGTTCCGGAATAGCACCACTGTCAAAAACGCCCCGCCAGGTAATGGTCGGCAGTTTTCCGAACACCGACGTGTAGGCCTTGTCCATGGCGATCTGGATGCTTGCCAGCATGGCATCATCCATCCGCCGGAAGGCCACCAAATTCCCCCCCGCATCCGCAACGGCGAAACTCATTAAAAATCCTTGCGCCGAAGCGGCATGTTCCGCTGCGTCGAGCAGCTTCGTGGCCAGGGCAAGGGATACGTCCCGCCCCCGTGCCAATCCCCCGGCCATCCATTCGGCCGGCACGTCCCCCGTCGGGCTCTTCATGCGCGTCACCTCCTTTGAATTCCATGGGCACGGTACCGTCTGCCCTTCGCCTGAACAGCGCTTATCGCTTGTTTTCCCGCATTTCGGCCACGGATCGCCGGTACCGCCGTCCGTAAACAATCCCCATGCGATCCATCCTGTTGCGAAGCGTATTGGGATTCACGTTCAGCAAGGCGGCGGCGCCGCCGGGGCCGTTGACTTTTCCATTGGTCCGGGCAAGGACGGCGGTGATATGCCGGGTGACGGCCGCGTCCAAGGAAACAGGCGCCGCCAAGGTGCCGGCGGGGGCGCGTTCCTGCAAAAAAAACGTACGGATAAACCCCTCCGATTGCCGCTGCAGAATCATCGCCCGCTCCACCACGTTTTCCAACTCCCGCACATTCCCGGGCCAACTGTACGGCATGAGCGATGCCATGGCGTCCGAAGAAACCGAGGGAACCGTGCGCTGCCCCAACTCCCCGGCCTTCCGGGCCAGGAAATGGTGCACAAGACCGGGAATATCTTCCTTCCGCTGCCGTAGGGGCGGGATCGGAATCGGAAACACGTTGATCCGAAACAACAGATCCTCCCGGAACCGTCCCTCGGTCACCAGATTTTCCAGGTTCCGGTGCGTGGCGGCAAGCACACGGATATCCAGGTGAACGGACGGCGAGCCGCCCACCCGTTCGATGTCGTGGGTCTGGAGCACCCGAAGCAAACGCACCTGGGCAGGCGGCGGCAGCTCACCGATTTCGTCCAGAAAAATCGTGCCCTTGTCGGCCCGCTCGAACAGGCCCCGCCGCTGCCTGACAGCCCCGGTGAACGCCCCCCGTTCATGGCCGAACAATTCGCTGTCGATGAGGGTTTCCGGGATGGCGCCGCAGTTGACCTTGATGAAGGGACCTTTGCAACGGGGCGAAGCCCGGTGGATGGCGTTGGCGACCACCTCCTTGCCCACCCCGGTTTCCCCCAGCAGCAGCACCGTGTTGTTCAGGGGCGCCACCCGGCGGGCCATCACCATGACATTTTTCAGCCCACCGTCGGCCCCGACGACCGTCTCCCCCCCAACGGAAAACAATTTTTTGTTCAGGTACCTGTTTTCCCGGGCCAACCTGTCTTTCAGCCGCACGGTCTCCTCATGCCGCAAGGCATTGGCCATGGCAAGGGCGAAAGGCTCCCGCAACAGGGAAAACAGCCGGGCATGCGCAGCCGTGTACCGGTGCGATCCCTCGGCATACAAATCGGCCACGCCCATCCGCCGGCCTCCGATACGGAGCCGCAGGGCAAGGGACGATACGTTCTCCAGCCCCATGGCCGCAGTCAACCGCCGATGAAACGGGTCGGGATCCTCCGGGTTGGTGATCAGGGTATCGGTAATGCGGGCCCCCGAGGCGACGGACGTCTTGCCTTGGGGGGAAAGCTCCAGGACGAGGCCTGTTTTCGACCGTCCGGAACGGCCGGCCCGGGCAAAAAGCCGGACGGCGCCGATGGCCGGGTCGTAAACGTTGAATGCCATCTCGTCTGCGGGAAGAAACCGACGGATATACCGCCAGCATTTCTCCAGCGCCACGTCGATATCGAGGCTGCCGCAGATAAGAAGCGTTGCCGTACGGAAAAAGGTGTTTTCATCCAACATGAGTACGTTTTTCACCGTCTCGGGTTCCGGAGGCATGGCCGGCGGTGCCAGGTCCGACGGACATGTCACCCCGTACCAAATCAGCAGCGCCTTTTCAACCGTATACGGTGACATAAACAACCTTATACGGTTATTCTTCCGCCGGTACCGACCGGTTCTCTTGTCCGCCGGGCATCGCGCCACTGGCATATCTTTTGCTGATCTTGTTCGGAAACACCCCCCCCAATCACTGGCGAAACGAACCAGGCAACCGCCGCCACGCACAAGCAGGAGGGCACCATGTCGGAAAAGGTTTTCACCAGTTGCACCAACGCGGGACCGGTTTTTGTCACCGTTACGGATGGGAAGGTCACCCGGATTCGTCCCCTCACGGCGGATGCGGCGGACTTCACCCCATGGGCCATCAAGGCCGGAGGCCGCACTTTCTCCCCTCCCCTGAAATTCAATCTGGCGCCCTACGTCCTCACCGAACGCACCCGCCTTTATTCCGAAAACCGCATCAAGTATCCGATGAAACGGATCGATTTCGACCCGAACGGCCAGCGGAACCCGGAAAATCGCGGCAAAAGCGGTTACGAGCGGATCAGCTGGGACGAAGCCCTGGACATTGTTTCCGGTGAAATCCGGCGGGTCCGGGACACCTGGGGCGGGTCCGCCCTGACCGGCCTCACCTCGTCCCACCACAATTGGGGCATCGTCGGGTACAAGATGGGGCCTTTCGCCCGCTTCATGCATATGCTCGACTACACCCCTGTTCTGGACAACCCGGACAGTTGGGAAGGCTGGCACTGGGGCGCCACCCACGCCTGGGGCTTTTACTGGCGGCTGGGGATGCCCGAGCAGTACGATCTTCTGGAAGACGCCCTCAAGCACACCGAAATGATCGTCTTCTGGTCCAACGATCCGGACTCCACCCGGGGCATCTATACCGGACAGGATTCGGTCATCTGGCGCCAGTGGTTGAAAGACAAGGGCGTCAAGATGGTCTTCCTGGATCCTTTTTTCAACTACACCGCCGCCCATATGGACGGCACCTGGCTGCCCCTTCGTCCCGACTCCGGCGCCGCAGTGGCCATGGCCATCGCCTTTACCTGGATTACAGACGACACCTACGACAAGGCCTACGTCGCGGACCGGACCATCGGTTTTGAAGACTTTCGAAAGCACATCCTGGGTGAAGACGACGGCCGGCCCAAAACCCCCGAATGGGCGGCGGAAGAATCGAACATTCCGGCCCGGAAAATCCGTTCCCTGGCCAGAGAGTGGGCCGCCAGGCGCACCTGCCTTTCGGCCGGCACCCGCGGGGGGGAAGGCGGGGCCTGCCGTCAGGCCTACGGTACGGAATGGGCACGGATGATGGTGATGCTGGCGGCCATGCAGGGCTTCGGCAAACCGGGGGTATCCATCTGGGGCACCACCATGGGCGCGCCGTCCAACACGGACATCTACTTTCCCGGCTACGCGGACCCGGACTCCCGCATGCAGATCTCCCGGGTGTGCAAACGTCCCATGAACACCGCCACGAACCAGCGCCTCTACCGGCTCACCCTTCCCGAAGCAATTCTCTCCCCGCCGGTCAGCTGGCGGGGAGAAGGTTTCTGCGGCCAGTCCCTGGAGCAGCAGTTCACACCCTTCACCTATCCGGCCGACGGCTGCGCCGAGGTCAGGTTCTTCTACCGCTACGGCTCTTCGTTCATGGGCACAATGAGCGAAACCGGGAAATGGGTGCGCATGTACCAGAGCCCAAAACTCGAATGCGTGGTAAACCAGGACTGCTGGTGGGGCGGAGAAACTCCCTACGCCGACATCATACTGCCGGCCTGCACCAGCCTGGAGCGGGACGACATCGGCGAGTGGGGCGCCGCCGGCGGGTACAGCCAGCACGGCAGCAGCGGCTGCAATTACCGCATCATCGTCCGGATGGAAAAATGCATCGACCCCCTCTGGGAATCCAAATCGGACTACGCGATTTTCTCCCTTCTCGCCGACCGGCTCGGCATGAAAGAAGCGTTCACCGAAGGCAACAGCGAACTCGATTGGGCAAGGAAATTCTTCGATATTTCGAGCCTCTCCGACATGATGAGCTGGGAGGAATTCAACGAGAAGCGCTATGTGGTGGTCAGCCCCGGGAAAGACTACACCTCCACCCCGGCCCTGCGGTGGTTCAATGAAGGCCGCCATTGCGACACGCCGGACCCGGGAAATAAAAAACGCGGCACCGACAGGGGGGGAGAGCTGGGAACCTACAGCGGAAAAATCGAGTTCGTCTCCCGGAGCCTCTCCGAACACTTCCCCGATGACGACGAACGGCCGCCCATGCCCCGGCACATCCCGAGTTTCGAAGGCTACCGGAGCGAGCGGTTCAAGAAATACCCGTTCCAGCTGCT
The DNA here is from genome assembly GCA_963678885.2 of Desulfobacterales bacterium. Taxonomy (GTDB): domain Bacteria; phylum Desulfobacterota; class Desulfobacteria; order Desulfobacterales; family JAFDDL01. The sequence continues at coordinate 509,337 of CAXXFG010000001.1, forward strand.
CAGTCCCCATCCCCGGTTCAGCTTCCATACCCACTACGACAAACATGCCGGCTGGCTGAACCAGATCCCCACCCATCGTATCGAAAAAAACGGGTACGCCTGGTGGCCGGCACGAATCAACCCCGGGGATGCCGCCAGCCGGGGCATTCAAAACGGTGACATCGTCAAGCTCTATAACGACCGGGGCGGGGTGCTGTGTATCGCCGTGGTCACCCAGCGGGTCCCCGCCGGCCTCATTCACAGCTACGCCTCGTCGGCAAGCTATGATCCTCTGGAGCCGGGAAACCCCATGTCCATCGACCGGGGCGGCTGCGTGAACCTTTTGACCACATCCAGGATGCTGTCAAAGAACGCACCGGGGATGACCCCCAATTCCTGCCTGATCGAAATCGAAAAATGGGAGGGCTGACACATGACGCGCTATGGCATGGCAATCGACATCAGGAAATGCAACGGGTGTTACAACTGCTTTCTGGCCTGCCGGGATGAATTCGAAGACAACGACCGTCTCCCCCTGGCTGCGGCGCAGCCCCGGGACGGCAAACCATGGATGCGCCTGGACGAGATCGAGCGGGGCGAAACGCCGAAGGTCCGGGTGGATTACCTGCCGCTCCCCTGCCTCCAGTGCAAGGATGCGCCTTGCGTGAAGCGGGCGAACGCGGGCGACATCTACCAGCGCCCGGACGGCATCGTGGTCATCGACCCGGAAAAAGCAAAGGGAAGGAAAGATCTCGTCGCCGCCTGCCCCCACCGGCTGATTTCCTGGAATGAAGAACGGAATCTCCCACAAAAGTGCACCTTCTGCGCCCACCTCATCGACGCGGGCTGGCAGCAGCCACGCTGCGTCGAGGTCTGCCCCACCGGAGCGCTGGTGTTCGGCGACCTGGACGATCCGGACAGCGAAATTGCCAAGCTGACGGCCGGGGGCGCTTTTGAAACCTTCCATCCGGAATTCGGTCTCGACACCGCCGTGCGCCACCATGGAATTCCCCGGCGCATGGTGGCCGGAGAGGTGGTGCTTGAAGACCTGCCGGATGTCTGCGCCCGGGGGGTGCGCGTCCGCCTGCGGGGAGACGGCACCGACCTTTCCTGCACCACCGATTTTCTCGGAGATTTTCTCTTCGACGGCCTCGAAGCAAACCGCACCTATACGCTTTCCATCACCCATCTGGGATATGCCCCGGAGACCGTTGGCGTGAAGACGCTGAAAAATCTGAACCTGGGGCAGATCGTGCTGCGCCCGGCATAAAAATGGAAAGAGAAAAGGCCGCCGTTACGCGCAAACGAAAAGGAGACCCCATGGAACCGAAAATTCACGATTTATCCCAACCCTGGGGTGTCGACACCCCCTTGTGGCCTTTCCCCGGCCCCCGGCAGGATCTTGTATTTACCAGGGGAGAATATCTGGAGCGGTTTCACAAACGCAGCGTCACTTACACCGGCACCCTGCACGCCGGCACCCACATGGATGCACCAAGCCATGTGCTCCACCCCTGCGAAGGGGGCGTGATGCTCGACAAGGTGCCCCTGGAAAACTGCTACGGCACCGGCGTTGTGGTGGACTTTCGACACATGGTGAACATGAAATGGCACATCATCACCGCCGGGGATCTCGAAAAAGCGCAGCCCACCATCGAACCCGGTGATTTTGCCGTGTTCAATACCGGTTGGCATAAATTCTGGCGGTGGAATAATTATGCCTATTACAATCATTTTCCAGGCCTCGGACCCGAAGCGGCCGCGTGGTTGGTGGAAAAGAAGGTCAAGGCCGTCGCCGGCACCTGGGGTGCCACCGACAGCCCCCTGTGGCATTACCCCCTATCCCAGACCATGCCATGGCTCGACAGGGAGTACCGGAAAGAGACCGGAAAGAACCCGGATGAAGAATTCCCCAGCTACGAACCCTGCCATCGGATCCTGCTGAAAAACGGCATCGTCACCATCGAAAACGCCGGCGGTGATGTGGACCAGGTGACCGGCCGGCGCATCAAAATCGCCGCCTTTCCCTTTCGCTGCGAAATGGCGGACGGCGGGTTTGTAAGGCTGGTGGCCATCGAAGAATGACATCGGACAGGAGCACGCCATGTTCAAAATAGACGCAAAGATCGCAGTGATCATCGGCGGCGCCGGGGGGCTCGGAAAAGCCTGCGCCCTGGCCCTGGCCCGGCAGGGCGCGCAGGTGGTGGTCGCCTCCCGTAACCTGGAAAAACTCCAGGCCGTCACCGAAAAAATCCAGGCGGACACCGGCAGCAAAGCCATGGCAATAGGCGTGGACGTCACCAATGAACCGAGCGTCACCGCCCTGATGGAACAGGTATGCGAACGGCTGGGCACCATCGACATCCTGGTCAACGCCCAGGGGCTGAATGCCAAGAAACCGGCCCTCGAAATCGACGGCGAAGCCTGGGACCGGCTCTTCGCCGTCAATGTCCGGGGCGTGATGCTTCCCTGCAAGGCGGCCGGCAAAATCATGACCGCAAACAAGAACGGAAAGATCATCAACCTCTCCTCGGTCCGGGGCATCCGGGGAACCGACGGCGGCAACGCGGCCTACGGCGCCACCAAGGGGGCCGTTGACATGATTACCCGCATGCTGGCCGCCGAATGGAGCAGGTATCACGTTACCGTCAACGCCATCGGACCAGGGCTCGTGATGACCGATACGGTCAAAAAAGCCATTGCCCCCGAGCGGCTGAAAATGCTGTTGAAAAAAAACCCGGCGGGTCGCTTTGCCACCCCGGAGGACGTGGCCGGCGCCTGCGCATATCTCGCATCACCGGCGGCCGATTTTGTCAACGGGCAGATTCTCTATGTGGACGGGGGGCTGACGGCCATCGGGTAGTTTCAATTTCAGCCGTTTGTCCCCCGCGCCCTTGACGCGGACGACGATGAGCGTGCAGAATAGACCCGTAGTTCCGGGCAAGGGGCAAGCGATTGGTCAACACCCGCAATACGTATCTACAAACGGAGGCAGATGCATGAGCGACACCGAAGTGTTCCCCACCGTGACCTGGTCGGCAGGGGCCGGATGCCACGGCGGCTGCGGCCAAAAGCTGTTTGTCAAAAACGGCCGGCTGGTCCGGATAGAAGGCGACGAAAACAACCCCTGGAACCAGGGCCGGGCCTGCCCCCGGGTTCTGGCCATGACCCAGTACACCTACCACCCGGACCGGATCACCACGCCTCTGAAACGCGTGGGCAAGCGGGGGGAAGGAAAGTTCGAGCCCGTCTCCTGGGAGGAAGCGTTTGATATTTGCGAGACCCGCCTCCGAGAGATCCGGGACGCGCACGGCGCCGAATCGGTGATTTTCGCCCAGGGCACCGGCCGGGACGTGGGTGGCCCCATCTCTTTCCTCTGCTACAGCTACGGCAGTCCCAACTGGTGCCAACTGGGCCTGTCGGGCCAGTCGTGCTACACCCCGCGGCTGGGGGGGATGAAAGCCACCATGGGAGATTTTGCGGTGGTGGACTGCTCCCAATTCCTGGAAAAACGCTATGACGACCCCGCCTGGGAAGTTCCCAAAGTCATCATCGTGTGGACCCAGAACCCCCTGACCACCTGTCCGGACGGCTTCTACGGTCACTGGATCGTGGACTGCATGAAGCGCGGCAGCAAAATCATCGCCGTGGATGCCAGAAACACCTGGCTGACCACCCGGTCCGCCTACCATCTCCAGATCCGGCCGGGCACCAGCGGCGCCCTGGCTCTGGGCATGCTGCACGTCATCATCAACGAACATCGCTACGACAAAGACTTTGTCGAAAAATGGACAACGGGGTTCGACCTGCTCAAAGAACGGGTGCAGGCCTACCCGCCGGACAAGGTCGCCGCCATCACCGAAGTGCCCAAAGCAACCATCGTGGCCGCTGCACGCATGTTCGCCGACAACTCTCCGGCGGCCATCCAGTGGGGCGTGCCGGTGGACATGGATCCCGAAGGCACCACCGTGGCCCAGGCCATCTGCCAGCTGTGGTCCATCACCGGCAACATCGACATCCCCGGCGGCATGGTCATCGCCAAACCTTCCCACGGCGTCACCACCTATCCCTATACCACCGAGGAGTTGGTCGCCCTCTACGGCAAAGACGTGGTGGCGCGACTCAACGAAAAACGCATCGGCGCCGACATTTACCCCATGGTCAAGAATTTCCGGGGATGGGCACAGCCGGATATCGCCATCGAACAAATCCACACCGGCAAACCCTATCCCATCAAGGGGCTGTGGATTCAGACCGCCAACATCCTGGGCGGCCAGGCGGCCCGGGCCGATTACCATTACGAAGCCTTGAAAAAGCTTGATTTCATCGCCGTGGTGGACCTGTTCCACAACCCCACCACCATGGCCCTGGCGGACATTGTGCTGCCGGCGGCCACCTTTGCCGAAAAAAACAGTTTCCGCTCCTGGTGGGCGCCCCTGGCCGTCATCCGGAAACGGGTCCAGACCGGAGACTGTAAGTCGGACTGGGAAATCAACTTCGAACTGGCCAAACGCTTCAACCCCGACGGGCTGAAACAGTGGGATACGGTCATTGATCTGTTCAATGACCGGCTGAAGGTGGCGGGCACCACCTTTGAAGATTTGTCCCGAAAAGGCGGTTGGGCCATGCCACCGGAAGGTCCCAGCAAGCCCTACCGCCGCCATGAGCGCGGCTTGCTGCGACCGGACGGGAAGCCCGGTTTCAACACGAAATCCGGTAAAGTGGAATTGTGCAGCTCTGATTTTGAAAGCTGGGGGATCGATCCATTGCCCTTCTACCGGGAACCGGCCCAAAGTCGGGTGAGCACCCCGGCGCTGTTTGAAAAATATCCGCTGGTGATGATCACCGGCGCCCGGTCAAGCCTCTTTTTCCACTCCGAGCACCGCATGATTCCCTGGCTCCGGGAAAAAATCAAAGATCCCATCGTGGAAATCCACCCCGAAACGGCCAAGGCCTATGGCGTCTATGACGGAGAATGGATATACCTCGAAAACGGCATGGGGCAGGTCAAGCGAAAGGCACAAATCACCCTGAAGGTCAAACCGGGCCATGTGCAGACCCTGCACAGCTGGTGGCTGCCGGAAATGAACGGCCCCGAACCGGACCTGTTCGGCTTCCGGGACTTTCAGATCAACCGGATCATCCCCGGCCCCCAGCACAGCGGCTCGGGCTTCGGGGGGGGACAGTACAAAACCACCCTCGTCAAACTCAGCAAAATCAACGAAGGGAGAGACTGACCATGCCCCGCTACGGCCTTCTCATCGACTACGATTATTGTACCGGCTGTCATACCTGCGAGGTGGCCTGCCAGCAGGAGCACAACTTCCCGGCGGGGAAAACCGGCATCATCGTCACCGAGCACGTCTACCAGTCCCATGACCGGGTGCGGGTCGACCACCAACCCTTTGTGACGGCCCTTTGCGACTTGTGCGCCAAACGGGTGCGGGCCGGCGAACCACCCGCATGCGTTAAGCACTGCCAATCCCAATGCATGCAATATGGGTCTGTCGCAGCCCTGGCAAGGGCCATGGAAGAGCGCCCCAAACAGATGCTCGTCACCCCCGGTTAACACCATGTCCCATCCGGGGGCGGCCCCACCGCCCCCGGATGGGTCCCTCCGCCGGCCCTCGATAAATCCCGCCAAATAAATCCTTGCTTTTCAGTTTTGATCCGCCTATGTTTCGTTATTTAATTTGTCATCAACAAATAACAATTTGGTAATGCAGTCATGCGGTTGACCATAACAGAAATCGCCCGGTGCCTGGCCCTTCCTTCCATCAAGGTTGAGCGCTGGATCTTCCAGGGCAAAATCCCCGTCCGCCAGAACGGTCAGGACTGTGTCTTCAACCAGGCGGTCCTGGAAAAATGGGCCGCGGCCCACCATCTGAAGTTTCGCCTGCCCGGGAAAAAGGCCGCCGAACAAATAGGCGCCCCGGCCATCGCCAAGGAAGATACCCTTCTGTCGGCCATGCACAGGGGCGGTGTGTTTCACGGTGTTTCGGGGGCGGACGCGGAAGCGGCGTTGGCAAGCGCCGTGGCCCTGCTGCCGGGTCTTGGGCCGGAGTCCAAACAGGTACTGCTGGACCGGCTGCTGGAGCGCGAGCGCCTCACTTCCACCGGCATCGGCAAGGGGGTGGCCATCCCCCACCCACGGACGCCATTGGACGCATTGGGAAACGCTCCCCTCCTGTCCACGTTCTTCCTGGAACAGCCGGCCGCCTATGGCGCCATCGACGACAAACCGGTCTTTGTTTTGTTTCTGCTGCTGAGCCCAAGCACCCAGGGGCATCTGCATCTTCTCTCCCGGCTGGCGTTTTGTGTGCGGGACAACGCCTTTGTCTCCTTTTTGCAAAAAGCGCCCAGGGCGGAAGCACTGTTTGAAAAAATCGCCGAGTTCGAACAGAAGCTCGACAAAAATTGACCGGCACCGGCCAACGGGGGCGGCAACCCCGTTGTTTGGGAGGGGGCACCGGTTTTAGAGCAGGAGGAATGCGCTTGTTTCATCTGTGGCGGCAACCGGCCAAATGGCTTATCTTCCGCGTGGACGACCGGCTGCTGATGATCCTCATCGCGGCGGTGGTGGGCATCTGCGCCGGCTTGGCGGCCCTGGCACTGAACCGGTCCATCGAGACTATGTTCGAATGGCTGCATCCTTTCCGGCCCCATCCCTGGGCCATCCTGCTGCCGGCCGCCGGTGCCGCCCTGTCGGCTTTTTTCCTGGACCACATCACCAGGGAGGGCCCCGGTCACGGTGTTCCCGAAGTCATCGACAGCGTCTCGCGCCATGGCGGTCTGCTGCGGTTTCGCGCCGCCTTCTCCCGCCTCGTCTCCAGTTGCCTGACCATCGGCAGCGGCGGTTCCGCCGGCCCCGAAGCACCGGTGGTCATGAGCGGAGCAGCCATCGGCTCTAATATCGCGCAATTCTTTTCCCTCAACGATCGCCAGCGTTCGACCCTTGTCGGTTGCGGAGCCGCCGGCGCCATCGCGGCCATTTTCAACGCACCCATCGCCGGGATGGTGTTTTCAGTGGAAGTGATCCTCGGGGAATGGAAGGCATCGAACATCATCCCCATTGCCATCTCCGCCGTGGCCGGCACCGAACTGAGCCGTGCCCTCCAGGGCAACCAAATCGCCTTTTCCAACCCGGGGTTTCACGTATCGGCCATCGATATCTTCGCCTGCATCGGATTGGCGGTCCTGACCGCAGCGGTCTCGATCCTGCTCACCCGCGCCCTGAAAACCATGCACCGCACCGCCGGGCGTTTCGCGCGCTTTCCCCGGTGGAGTCGGGCGGCTTTCGGCGGGCTGGCGGTGGGTGCCATGGCCCTTTATTTTCCCATGGTGCTGGGAGAAGGCTACCACTCGATCCGGACCATGATCGAAGGGGCCTACCCCGCAGGGTTGGGCCTGGTTGCCGCGGCGGTGTTCGCCAAGGTGCTGGCCACCTCCCTTACGCTGGGCTGGGGCGGATCGGGCGGCATTTTCGCGCCCTGCCTGGTCATCGGCAGCTTCGCGGGGGTCAGCTATTATCGCCTGCTGGACTGGCTCTGGCCCGCCGCCAGCTTCACCGCCGAGGGCGGCTACGCCCTCCTTGGCATGGCGGGCATGATCAGCGGCATCCTCCAGGCCCCCCTCACCGGCATGTTTTTAATCGTAGAGATCACCAACAGCTACGACGTGATTCTGCCGCTGATCGTTGTGTCGGCCATTTCCACGGCCGCCTGCCATTATGTGGAGCCGGTCAGCTTCTACTTCAAGGATCTCGTGGCCAAGGGGCGACTGCTGCGCCCCGGTACCGACGAGCGGGTCCTTGCGGATCTGAGCATCCACGAGCTGGTGGAAAAGGACTGCACCGTGGTGGCGCAATATATGCTGCTGCGGGATTTCGTGAACATCCTGACCAGTTCCCGTCGCAATTATTTTCCCGTGGAAGACGAAACAACAGGCCGGTTTCTCGGCCTGATCCATCTGGACGATATCCGGCCGTACCTGTTCAACGCGGGCATGTATGACGCCGTTTTTGTGGGGCAAATCATGAAAACGGACGTGGACACCGTGCACCCGGACGACGATCTTGCCCAGGTTCTCGATCGCATGGACACCCACCGGTTGTTTTCCCTGCCGGTGGTGGCCGACGGCAGGTTCGTGGGAATGATCTCGAAGGCGACCCTGCTCGATCAATATCGAAAAGAGTTGATGGTGCAGACAACGCATTGAGCGGGAGGGAAAACAGGCGCGTTGCACGCGAAACAGGGCATTTCATCATGAACATGCAGCTTCTTCACATATACCGCAACACACCCATCGGCAGGGAAACGCTCCTGCAATCCCTTTACTTCTGCAAATGCCTGAACGCCACGATGGTGGTCTACCTGCCCGCCCACAAAAAATTCCTGATGTATTTCGACGGCGATGTCGTCCAAATTGATCTTGACGACTCCTACCTGTCCGCCCCCGGCAGCGCCGCAGCCAACGCCGCCGCGCTCATCGAGGGAAGCGGGGTTGCGGCAAGGTTCCTGGAGCCGAAAGCGTTCACCGCGTCCACCCTTCCGGACATCACCTCCGATTTCGACTTCATGTGCTGCCCCCGGAGCATCAGCGACCTTTCATCCAAAATCGGCCTGGGCTATATCGGCCCCCGGGTGCGCCGAATTGTCAATTCGGCCAAATTTCCCGTCCTGCTGCCCAGTACCGTATACAAACCATGGCGGAGCCTGGCCGTCTTCTTCGGCGGTTCGGCCAACGCGGTCAACGCCCTGAAGCTGGGCCTGCGCGTCAGCCGGCTGGCCGCAATGCCGCTTCGGGTATACAGCTATATTGAAAACAGTGACAAAACCCGCCTTGAGCAGGTAATCGCGGAAAACGATCTCGGCGGCGACATGGACACCTGCATAGACGATTGGCAATTCTGGAACAGGGGCACATTCGAAGACAATCTGATGGCCTTGCCACACGACGCCCTGCTTGTCACCGGCGCCTTCGGTCACGGCGTGATCCGGGATATCGTCTTCGGCAGTAAGATGGAAAAGCTCCAGGCCACCATGCCCAACAACATGTTGATCGTCGGCCCTCGCTATCTACCGGGCATCGCGTCTTCCCATCAATAGCACCGGAGGGCGTCATCGACCTGGCGGGCAAGGACTTTGAGGGTCAGCACGTAATCAATGAGCAAGGAAAAGGCGCAGAAAACAATGCCGCCGATGCTCACGGACAGAAGAATCACCCCCGCCGTGTACAACGATTGACCGGCGACATGCATCCACATAAGAACAGGGATGACCAGGCTGCTGGTAAGGATGCTTGCGGTAAGAGCCACGGCAGAGAGACGCAGCAGCTTGCATCGGCTGTAAAATATCACCAGATCTTCTCTTTTCCCATCCGCTGCGTCTGCGGGCGATGCGGATATCTCCCGACATATCCGCCGGGTATTGTCGATGGTCCTCGATATGCGGTTGTTCAACGTCAGCAATATCAACCCCACCCCTGATATGAGAACGATGGGGGACAAGCTGGCCTGTAGAAGTAAAACGAAATCCGTCATGCATCCTCTTTTCTGAAGCCGAATGGATAGGCGCGATGCGGGTGGGCGGTGCGCTGGGGCTATCGGCGATTTCTTCCGGCATCCGGGCACCGATGTCAAGGCCGATGGGGAAATGCACGTGGGTACGCCCCTCTTCGCGCATCCCGCTTTTCAGAAGTTCTACAAGCTATCTCAAAAAAAAGATCGCGCCCACTGACAAGGCGTGGGGCGATGAAAAAGCGCAGCATATATGTAATATGTGAGCATTTTGAAGAGCCCCACAACGCCGTCAGGGGGCGTTAGATTTATTTTGAGATAGCTTGTACACAAACACCCTCCCGTTTCCACCAGCGGCCGATCAGGCCGCCATACCCGGCACCGGTGCCCGTGGCAGCGGATGCGCTGCGATTGCCGGCCGACTGCTTGGCGCACGCCCCCCGGCGCATCGGGAGGAGAATACGCCCGGGAAAATCAGTGCGCCAAGCAGCGACGAGCCGAAAAAACAGCTGTTGCAGGGGTCGGTGCATCCTGATCGTCGCGCCGTCTAGGGCGTGCATCCACCCGTTTCTTTCTGTTTCCGGAGCGCCGCCACGATTTTCTCCGGCGTAATCGGCATTTCCGGCATCATCACGCCGGTGGCGTCGAAAATGGCGTTGGCAATGGCGGGGATCACGGCTACCATTGATCCTTGCCCCACCCCCTTGGCACCAAACGGCCCCGATGGAACGGGGGTGCTGTGGAGCAGCACTTCTATTTGCGGAATGTCCAGTGTCGAAGGAATCTTGTATGTCGTGAAATTATTGCTCAGCAGCGCGCCGGTTTCGCTGCTGGTGACATAATCTTCCGTGAGAACGTATCCAACGGCCTGGACGGCACCGCCCTCCAACTGCCCCTCGACCACATCCGGATTGATGGCCCGGCCGCAATCGAAGACATAGAGAAGATGCAGCAAGGTCACCACCCCGGTTTCCGTATCCACATCGACCTCTGCAAACACCACCCCGAAGGGGGGCGGGTTCTTCTCGGGATTGAAGGATCCCTTTGCGGATATGTGTTCCGACGGGCCGTCCATGCTGTACATGGCCCCCCTGACCACCTCCTGGACGCTGATGGCCTTTGCCGGATCACTGCGCACGAACACCTGCCGGTTTTTCACGTCCAGGGCGTCCGGGGAGGCGCCAAGCTGCTTGCCGGCGGCCAGCAGCAGCTTTTTCCTGACCTCGGTGGCCGCGTTGATCACCGCGTTTCCCATCTGGTAGCAGCCCCCGCTGGCATGGTTGCCCACGTCGAACAGGGTGGTATCGGTATCGCCGGTAATCAGGTAGACATCTTCGTAGGCAATGCCCAGCACCTCGGCCGCCATTTGGGCCATGGTGCCCTGGAGGTTCTGTCCCATATCGCATGCGCTCAAGGCAAGGTTGATGGAACCGTCCTCGTTGAACTTGATGGCGGCGTTCCGGGCCTGGATATCGAAAGGCTGCGCACCGCTGACATCCATCATGATCCCCATTCCGATCCCGTAGCGCCTGGCGCCGTTTTCCTTCGGCCGCCGCCGTTTCTCCTTCCAACCGATCTTTTCCGCTCCCAAGCGCATCAATTCATCCAGGGTGCAGGTTTCCATGGGAAGCCCCGTGGAGGAAGGGTCTCCGGCCTTCTTTACATTTTTGAGCCGGACCTCCAGGGGATCCAATCCCAACGCCCGTGCCGCCTTGTCGATGGACTGCTCCAGCATGGTAGTCGCCTCTTGCCCGCCGTAGCCCCGCACCCCGCCGGTGGGGTGCAGGTTTGTGTAGACACAATCCGCTTCGGCGGCCACTGCCGGGCTCCGGTAAAGCCCGGTAAACGCCCCCATGTTCACGGCGGTGGCGGAACTATTGTGGCAAAAATAAGCGCCCCCGTCCGAAATGATTTTTTCTTCAAGGGCCGTAATACTGCCGTCCCTTTTCAGACCGACCCGAACCGTTCCCCGGTATACCTGACGGGTTTCCGTGTTGAACATGTCTTCTTCACGGGAAAAACTGATTTTCACAGGCCGACGGGTTTCAATTGAAAGGGCGGCGCATACCGGCTCCACTCCGAAACTGCCGTATTTCCCGAAAGCCCCGCCGACGTGCGGCGTGATCCATTTGACCTTGCCCTCCGGCAGGTCGAACAGTTCCGCGAGCTTGCGTCGGTGTAGAAATGCATGCTGACTGGGGGACCAGACAGAAAGCCGCCCGTCTGCCCCAAAATTGGCCACGCAGGCGCAAGGCTCCAACTGCGCCATGTGCTGCTTGGACGTCTTGAATGCGGTCTCCGCAACGACGTCTGCCTCTGCAAAGCCTTGCGCCACATCCCCCCACGCCACCGGAAAGGCCATGTGCATGGCGGTGTTGTTTTCGGCAAAATCGTGAACAACCGGCGCCCCCGGCGCCATGGCGGCCGCAGCGTCGAACACGTGGGGCAGCACCTCGTATTCCACTTCGATCAAGGACAAGGCCCTTTCAGCGGTTGCCGCATCCACGGCGGCCACGGCGGCGATCCGGTCCCCGACATACCGGGCCTTGTCGCTCAGAACGTACATGTCGGCGATCTCCGTTTCCGGATGAAAGAGGATCAGGTTCAACTTGTTGGGGTTGTACTTCTTCCGGGGAATATCCGCGAACGAAAGCACCGCCTTGACGCCCGGCAGGGCCCGCGCCTTGGATTTATCGATACGCACGATACGGGCATGGGCGTGGGGGCTGAACAGGATCTTTCCCACCAGCATTCCAGGAAGCGCCACGTCCGCCGTGTATTTGGCCGCTCCGGTCACCTTTTCGTGAACGTTCCAACGGGGCACCCGTTTACCGACAACAGACGGTTCATTCATTTCGATGTCTCCTTCATCTTACTGCCCGCATCCAGCACCGCATCGATAATTTTCGTATACCCGGTGCATCTGCATAAATTACCGCCCAATGCCTCCTTGACCGCGTGTCGGCCGGGGGTGGCGTTTTCTTCCAGCAACGCCTTGGACATCATCAGCATCCCCGGCGTACAATAGCCGCACTGCACCGCGCCATGTTCGATAAAGGCCGCCTGCAAGGGATGCAGGGCTTCGCCGTCGCAAAGCCCTTCCACGGTGGTGATCCGCCGGTTCCGCACGGCAACGGCCAGGGTTGAGCATGACAACACGGGGCTTCCGTCCACCAGCACAGTGCAAGCCCCGCATTCGCCGACGCCGCACGCCTCCTTGGTACCCGTGAGGCCGAGTTTGTCCCTGAGAAGCTCCGCCAGGGTGACATTGGAGCAGATCGCCACCTCGTAGGTCTCTTCGTTCACATGAAAGGTCGCAACGGTTTGTTTCATGTTTTCTCCCTTCCGTTATCACGCACCGGCTGTTTCGGCCGCTTGTGCAAGGGCCCGTTTTACGAGCACCCTGGTCATGTTCTTCCGGTATTCGGCATTGGACCGCATATCCGTGATGGGCGTGGTTGCATCGGCCGCGGCCTGGGCCGCCGCGGAAAAGGCTGCGGCCGTTGGTTTCGCGTCCCGGAGAAGATTCTCGGCCACCGTTGCTCTGAACACCGTCGGCGCCGCCGCGCCGACGGCGATACGGACCTGTCGGCAAACACCGTTGGTCAGGGTCAACGCCACGGCGGTGGTGAGTTTCGCGATATCGGCATGGGTGCGCACCAGATTCAGAAAAGAGGCGCCTGTATGTGGCGCCATGGGCGGCACCCGCACGCCGGACACCAGCTCTCCCGGCTTTAGGCAGGTCTTCATATACCCGTGGTAGAAGGCCTCGATGGGAACTTCGCGCTCTCCTTCCGGGCCGAAGATAATCACCCGCCCCCCCAACGCCATCAGGGCCGTTGCGACGTCCGAAGCCGGTGTCCCCACGCAAAGATTCCCCACCGCCGTTCCCATGAACTTTGACTGGACCGAGGTGATCTGGTGAATTGCCTGGTGAAGGATCGGATGGCTGATCTGAAGCCTTCGAGACAGCTCCATGGTGTGAAGCGTGGTTTGCGCATCGAACTGCAAGGCATGGTCTCGGGTGACGTCAAAGCCCATCAATCCATCGATGGTGTTGATGTTGACGAGGCAGTCGGCGCGGACCCTTCCCTTTTTCATCCTGGGAATCAGATCGGCGCCGCCGGCCAGAATCTGCGCCGTTGCTCCGAACGCCGTCAGAAACGCACTGGCTTCGCCCATTGTTTTCGGTTCCAGGTATTCAAATACGTCCATTCATACGCTCCTTCAGGCTATGGCGTTCAGAAAACGGCAGCCCATCATTCCGACACCGGGTACAGACGGCACAAGACCGCTCTCAAGGCCACCGATCCGCAAATTTCCTCCCGGGGCCCCTCGTCGGTCAACACCGCGTTGATGTTGGACTCAAAACACCCGTGGTCCGGAGCCGGTTTTTCAGGAAACCACCAGCCATGCTGGGCATGCACCACCCGGGGGTCCAATTCGGTTGTGAGGGCCACCTTGAACCGGACGCGTTGTCCGGTGACCAGCGGCGTTTCGATCCATACCCAGGCCCCATCCGAGAGGTTCTCCTTTGCGGCCGTATCGGGGTGGAGCTCCACCAGCGGATCGGGTGCGTGCCGGCGCAACGCGGCAATCTGCCTTCCGGCGGACAGATAATAGGGCATGGTCCGGCCGCCGGTGATCAGGATGTAGGGATATTTCCAGAGCAACTCGGGTGCGCTCACCGGGCTGCAAGGATTCTCGGTATAGAACGGCAAGGGGGAATATCCATACTTTTCAAACAGGGTGGAAGACAGCTCGATTTTCCCCGTTGGGGTTCGCAGGCGGCTTGTTTCGTACTGGCGGTATTGGAGCGGCACCTGCACATAGCCCATGCGCTTAAACGCATGGAAAGAAAAGCCCATCTCCCGGACCCTGAAATCGTTGAACTCCCGGGGCGTTCGCCACGGAAGAGCGTCCCGGTTCGCCCACGGCAGGCGTTCCACGATGTCCATGGCAATCTGCATATCGTCCCGGCATTCCGATGGCGGCGCTACGGTCTGCTGCCGCGCCGCCACGCATCCCATATACCCCTCGTCACAGCACTCGTCTCTTTCCGGCCACATGGTAGCAGGCAACACCCAGTCCGCCAGTGCAGCCGTAGGCGTCATGAAAAATTCGTTGACCACCAGCAGATCAAGATTTTTGAATGCGTCCCGGGTGCGCCGGGTGTCCTGCATGTTGACCACAGGGTTTCCACCCGCCAGAAAAAGCGCCTTGAGCGGGTATGGCTTCCCCTCCAGCATCGCCCGGGCTGCAATGGCCGGGTGAACAAACAAAAAAGCCGCATCGGGGCCTGAAATAAGGGGGTAGTCATCCGCACCAAGGCGCTTTTTTGCCAGATCCGCCGGCACGCCGGAAAGATGAACAAGCCCGCCCGTGGAAACAAACCCCGGAACCGGCGTCGGCAGGAGATTGCCCCCCTTGACACCGATATTTCCGGTGATCGCGCCGAGAATATTCAGCGCCCGAATGGTCTGGGTGGAATTCAATTCCTGTTCAACCCCCACACGATGATGGATTACCGCCGGCCGGGTGGTGGCAAACAGGCGGGCGGCCGCCCTGACATCGGCGGCCGCCACCCAGGTGCTCTCCTCAAGCCTCTCAGGCACATAGGTTGAAACAACCCGACAAAGCGCATCGAACCCATGGCAATACTTCTCAACGAACACCGCGTCATACAACCCTTCCGTAATAACGGTATGCAGCATGCCCATTATCACCAGGAAAACGCTGCCGGGCCGGGCCTGAAAAAACATGTCGGCCCGGGCGGCAAGCTTTGTCCGCCTGGGATCCACCACGATCAGCCGGGCACCGTTCTTGCGCACCCCTTCCAGCAGATCCCGTCCCCGGGGCGGATGCGACACCGTAGGATTTGCCCCGCACACAAGAATGCACTTTGCGCAGCGATAATCAGGCCCCTGTTCCTGCATGACGGACGCACCGAACGTGGCGAATTCCGACACCATGGAAGGCGCGTAACAAATATGAAGATCGGTGTTGCAGACATTGGGCGTTTCCAGGGCCGCGGCCAGAAACCGGCAGAAAAAAAGGCCCTGACGGGGAGCGGTGCCATGAAAAGTTCCAATGGACGTCGCCCCCCATTCGCCTCTTATTTCAGTAAGTTTCCGGGTGATGCCGTTTAACGCCTCTTCCCAGGAGACGCGCGCCCATTTGCCCGCCCCTTTTTCTCCCACCCGTTTTAGAGGGGAAACGATGCGGTCCGGATGGGTTAAAAAGTGATGTTGATTTTTTCCTTTCAGGCAGATGTATCCACGACTGGACGGATGCGCGGGATCCCCCTCGATGTGAACAATACGGTTATCCGCCACTTCCACCAGAACACCGCATTCCGAATGACACCCTTGGCATACCGTCCGAATCATGCACCTATCCTTTTTTGATGTCGAAAAATTTTACCTTATCGGCCGATTCTTCTCAAGTTGGCGATTGAAAAATCTTCTTCTTTCAACCCGTTGTTGTTAAGCTTCCACTCAAAGAACATATTAACGGCGTATCCCAGCTGGATGTCCGCTCCCAACATTGAATTGAAGGACGGCACGGTCCCCCCATGACCGTCCGACTCCATCACAAGAGACGTCTGCCAGATTTTCCATACCTTTCCACTTCGGTCATAGGAAACGGCATACACACCGTGCATGCTTTCGATGTCGATGTAAAACCGCTTTTTGCTCTGGGGATACCTGGGACTTTTCGGTACGATATCGATGATGTAGACATCGCGCACCTCCCAGCCGTCGGATTCTATCGGCGGATACTCCGCACCGATAAACGCTTCCATTTCACCGTACCCCACCTTCGCCTTGTTCAAAGACAGAACCTTTGATTTTCCGATATAATTATAGGAAAATTCAGGAATCCGTCCCAAAAACCCGCCCGTAAAATCATCCGGCGAATTGGTCGAACTCATGATGGGGGTGGAGCGCTCACCAGCCTCGCCCCGGAGCACCCGCCGCATGCTGGGCAAATAAAGGTAGGTGGTATCCTGTTTGTACTGATCAATGTAGCGAATGAGCAAATTCAAAAAATTGCGCTGATTGATCGGTGTCAGGTAATGGATGATCTCTGCATTGCGCATCATGCTCGACGTTTCCATCAGGGGCTTGGGCGCGTCAAACATTCTGTTCTGGAAAAAGGCCTTGGTAACGGCAGCCGTCGAAGAGCTGACGTCCTTCTGACCTCTGCGCTTCTCAAATTGAATGAATTTGGCCCGGGCATCATCCATGGCATATCGGTAATCATAATTCCACATGAATTTGTTGGCGAAATCCGGATCTTCCGGGGTTACGTCCGGAAAAGGATACCCGACAATTCCCTCCACAGGCCCTCCGGAAATGTAGCCGTCTGCATCAATGCCATATTTCCCGGCACTCTTTTGAGACTCCTCCAGAAAAACCGCAGGAACCCTGTTGGGTGCGCTCTCGGCCACAGTGATAGATAGGGGATCGATCAGCTCCCACCCGGAAACAAATGCTTCGACAAATTCTTCTGGAAAAAGATTTTTGTACTGGCCGATGTTGCTCTTGTTGATTACCGTACCGGGCGCCGGCAGGTCCTGTGCGGTTGCCAAGGTCACCATGCAAAACGCCATCAAAATAACCAGGAATTGGGTTTTGAACGTCTTTTTCATGCTTCGTTTCATGTGACATACCTCCCTTGTTTGATGGCTTTCCTAGAAGTTGATCTGGGTGGTCAACACCACCATGTCCCGGTCCTTGAACATGCCGATGTCCTCGAGCCGGCTTTCGCCGAAGATGCCGATGTAGCGAAGCTCGGCGGAGAACATGTCGTTGTTCCAGCTGGGGGTCCACTTGACGATGGGCATGAACAGCCCCGAATCGCCCTCTTCGCCCCAGGTGTAGGAGAAGATCACTTCCGTGGCCAGGATGTTGTAGAACCAGTTGGTGGAAATCCGGCAGCCCAGGTTCGGACGCCAGGTGGGTATCTCGGTGCCGTAGGTGGCGAATTGCAGGTCATCGTTGTCCGGCACCACCTCGCCCACGTGCTCCACGGTGATGTCGAAGGGCGCGCTCTTGTGCCAGTCAAAATAAAAATAACCGTTCAGATCCCACGCCAGCATGTACTTGAAGTAGTTCTCCCGGCTCCAGCCGTCGCTCTCGGTCAGGTTCATGAACGGCTTGTTGGGCACGTAAATCGCCTCGGCCCGCAAAAGCCCCAGGGGGATGTCCACGTTGGTGTAGGCGCCGATGATGTCGATGTCCGGATGCTCCAGGGTGTAGTGGGGCATGTACATGTTCACCACCCCCGGCACCAGGGGAATGATATCGGTCCGGTTCTGGCGCACGAAGGTCGGATCGTAGTTCTGGGTGTGGAAAAACATGACCCCGAACTCGGCCCCGCCCAGGAAGGTGGAGGTCTTGGCACCGTAGCGCAGATCGTCCAGGCTGTCTTCCACATGCACGTCTTCCACATGGGGGGCGAACACATCCATGGCCGGGTTCATCCCCTGCATCAGGAGGCCCACGAAATCCTGGCCGATCAAAACGTTGTCCGTGGGAATGCCGAAACGGTTGCTGTTCACAAGGTGGGATTTGTTGACCCGGTATTCCTCGTCCACCCAGTTGGGGTTGACCAGCCACTCCACCGAGCTGCCAAGGCCGGCAAAATCGTGGGTGCCCTTCACGATCCACTGGGGAATGCGGGTGTCTTCAAGATTCGCGAAGGCGAAGGTGAACTCACCGTTGTCCGGGTGAATCACGTCCCCCACCCGGGTGGTGAGGCTTTCCCCCCAGATGACGATCTGGCGGCCCACCCGCAGGCTGTGGCTCTTGTTGAACCGGTAGTCGAAATAAAGCTCCCGGATCACGTCCTCGAACCGGTCGTACTCGTGGTAATCCCCCATGAAATGCGCGGAGGCGTCTCCCTCGGCGGCGGATTTTTCCACGTCGTACTCGGGTTCATACACGGCTTGGGCCGCCACCCAGATGCTTAAGTTGTCGCTGATTTTCGAATCCAGGTACAACCGGGCCCAGGTGCGGTTGGAGGCCAGGTCCGAGCCCTCGTCGTACTCGGTGAAAAAGCCAAGATTGTTTCTGAGCCATCCATACACCGTGTGGCGCTGATCGCCGCAGGTGACGGTGTCAAAAGCCGCCGCTGCAAATGCAGAAAATAGGATACCACTTCCAACAAGCACCGCGATGAAACAGGTCTTCCATTTCTCTGTTCTCATTTCCACCCTCCTGTTATGGGTTTATGATCAGGGGCTTCTTGCGTCCAGCCTTTCATCTACAATCGATATCGGGTTTTTTTCTTCTCTGCTTTTTCTCCTGCGACATCTGTCGGCATCCGCCTCATGAGATGACACCGTTTTTTTCAAGCATGGCAAGTTTCTCTTCCGCGTATCCCAGCACTTGCACGAGGACTTCCCGGCTATGCTCCCCAAGACCCGGTGCCGCTGCCTTTCTTTCGATATCCGGTTCCGCCATGAACTTGATAGGACTGCCGGTCACCTTGAAGCCGGGGACATCCTCCATGGGCACAAGCATGTTCCGGGCCCTGAGCTGGGCCGCATCGAACAGATCATGCACATTGTTGATTCGTGCGCAGGGTATGCCCAGCGGCGTCAACTTCTCTATCCAGAAATCCGTGGTTTCCCTTGGAAACGCCGCTTCAAGAAGGGGACGCAGCTCCGAAAAATTGTCGGTGCGCAATCTGTTTGTTTTAAACCGATCATCCGAGGCAAGCGCCGGCATTTCAATGGCGTGGCAAAGGGTAACGAACAGCCTGTCGTTGCCGGCCGCCACGATCATTTCCGCATCTTTCGTTTTGAAGGCCGAAAAAGGGGTGATGGAAGGATGTGCCGTCCCCCGGGGACCCGGCGGCTTGTCGGACAACTGCCCCCGGGCAATGGCATTTTCAAGAACGGACACCGTGGCATCCAGCATGGCGATATCCAGCCGGGCGCCGCCGCCGCTTTGGGAACGCCTGAAAAGTGCGGCCAGGATCCCGATGGCGCTATAGAGACCAGCGGTGATGTCCGAAATGGAGGCCCCGACCCGAACCGTTCGACCGTCTTCGGTGCCGGTGATGGACATGAGGCCCGAAAGGCCCTGAATAATCACGTCATAGGCGGGTTTCTTAGCGTCAGGACCTGTTTGGCCGAATCCGCTCACGGACGCAAAAACAATCTCCGGATTCAAAAGCCGAACCCGCGCGTCGCTGAACCCGAGTCTTTCCATCACGCCGGGCCGGAAATTTTCCACCAGCACATCGGCCCGGCGGATCAGGTCCGCCAGCACCTCCTGGCCCGCCGGATCTTTCAGGTTGACGGTCACCGATTTTTTCCCGGCGTTGATGCTCATGAAATAGGCGGATTTCTCCTGACCGGCGTCCAGGAAAGGACCGAAATGACGGGCGTCGTCCCCAGTGCCGGGCGTCTCAACCTTGACCACCTCGGCACCCAGGTCCTTGAGAACCATCGTGCAGAAAGGACCTGCCAGCACCCGGGTCAGGTCGATGACGCGAATGCCGTTAAGCGGTTTTTGTGTCATTGTATTATCCTCTTCCTTACGCCTGCTCCGGCATCTGAAACATCGCTTGTTTCAGGCCGCTTTATAAAGATCGTAGAGCCGGGAGATGATCTTCTCGTTGAGTACCTCAACGGTAAAGGGGGTGTGGGCCTGTTTCGGATACGGGTCCGGGCATTCGATGCGGGCCTTGGCCTCTTCGAGGCCGAATCCTTTTTCGATGGCGTTTCGGACCACGTCGATCCAGCTCTGGATGATCTGCGCCTGCTCTTTCAGATAGGCTGTCGTGCAGACCTCCCCGTGACCCGGAACAAGAATTTCGGCGTTCAGGGCCGCCATGTTTTCCAGGGAGGCAATCCACTGGTGAGGCGTCGCCTCGTGCAGCCATGACTTGGCATGGTAGAACACCGTATCCGAAGCGAACACCACCTTATCCTCCGGGATGTACACCCCGATGTTCCCGTCGGAATGCCCGGGCATGTGAAGAAGTTCCACCCGAAGCCCGCCAAGATGCAAGCGCATGCCTTCTGAAAAGGTGATATCCGAAAGCCGAACGCAAAAGCCGTTTCTCAGATGGGCCCCGTCCGGATCTATATGATCGTGGCGGTCCAGCAGGATCTTGTCCGGCAAGGCTTCAAGATGCCGCCGGGTGTTCTGGTGGCTGACCATCGTACCGGGCATTATGCAAGCGCAGTCCGCATGGTCCGGGTGCCCTTCGGTGATGACGGTGTATTTCACCTCACCCATTTCCTGCACCCTGTCCCGCCAACCGATCGCATCGGCTGCAAGATGCGGTGAATCGATACATATATTGCCCGCCTCGGTGGTGATCAGACCGAGATTGCAGGCGAAGATGCCCGTTTCCACATATACGTGTTCTGAAATCCGCTTCATGATGTTTCCTCTCGGTTCTTCATCAATTCCCTCACCGCCCGCCGGAGCAGACGCCTGCGCCGGCGGATCGGCCGGAACTGCTATTCTGGTATGATCGGCAGCAGCAGGTACGACGGATACGCTTCGTTGTGGTAAATCTTGTGCACCGTCGTTTTACTGCTGCAGATGTGATACGGAATATACTCCACGGCATTGTCCCCGGTTACGCCGGTGGGCAAATCCATACTGGTGATCTCGATACAGATCCGGTGCCCCCTTTTGAACAGATTGGCCGTGGCGCAAATCTCAATGGCGTACGCATTGATTTCGCCCGGCACCACCGGCTCCCGGGCCTCCCGGGTAAGCGGGTGCCAGGGACGGTAGGGGGTGGAGCGCACCGGATCCAGTGCCCGGTGGGAGGCCTTGAGCCAGCCCCTTGTCAATTCCCTCTCGTGGAGGCGGGAAGGCACCGCCCATTCCCCCTCCCGTGCCGTCTGAACCGAGGGGTCCGGACCGATATCCTTCAGAATAACGATCCAGTTGGTATCCTCTTGGTCGATGGCCGCATGGAGGTACAGCGCGCTGGGGCCCACCACCATGGTGTCCCGGGACAGGGGCGCCGTCATGTAGCGGAGCCGTTGCACCCTGTTGGTATGGGTGGGCGGCATCTGGACAAAGGCATCCGGCTCGGCGAACCCCTCGTGGCTGACCGGGTTCACGGGTTTTGTTTTCAACTGCTCCCAACCGTGAAGATAGAATTTCTGCCATTGGGTTTCCGGCAGCGGCCAGTCCGAAGCAGTGCGCCATTCGTTGGCCCCCATCAGCCAGTATTTCACCGGCGGCTCGTCCATGATGTCGGTTTTGATGCCCTTTAGCCAATGGTCGTTCCATTTGAGGATTTCGTCGTGGAAGGAATGAAACGGCCGCTCCAGGTGCGCCGGCCCCGTAAGCAAAAGCTTCTTGGGAACGCTGATCTTCTTAAACCAAGTCTGACACCCTTGAAGATGCGTCTTGTAGGTATAGGCATACCAACCGGAACCGGTATAGGTGGGCACCCGGATCTGATCGAATTCCGCCTCGCTCTTTTCGACGGTCTCCTGCTTGTCGTACGGATTGATCAACACATCAAAATAGGCCGGGAATTTCTGTCCCTTGAGGGTTAGAAGCTGGTAGAGGGTGGAATACATCTTGTAATCCGGGTTCTGCATGGCCTCTTTCCACATCGCTTCCTTCTCGGGGGGTAGTTCCCCCGGAGGGCCCGCATGTCCGTGAAAGGCGCCCTTGGCGCCCACCAGCATGCGGAAGGTATGAAGTACGCCGCCCGGATACTCATCCCGGAACCCGCCCAGAACCCCGTAGGCCCCCCGGGGGTCGTAGGGGAAAATCGCCTTGAGGTGGGGCGGCTGCTGTTTGGCCACGTACAGCTGCTCGGCACCGAAACCGGAAATGCCGATCATGCCCACATTGCCGTCGCACCACGGCTGCCCGGCAATCCACTCGATCAAATCGTAGGAATCCCACTCCCGGGATCCGCCGCCCTCGGATTTACCGATGCCCCGGGGACAACCGATCACATGGACATAGCCCCTGGAAACCAGAAAGCGGGTATCCCCGGCCTCCTGCATCCCCACCCAGAGGGGAGACCAGGCCGGCTGGGGCGGAAGATTTTCGTTGATATCCGGCCCCTGGATATCCTTGTTGTAAATGGCGAAGGCCAGAATGGCCGGCAGTTTCTCACCGGTCTCGGGCCGGTAGACGTCCACACAGATGTTGACCCCGTCGCGCATGGGCACCATCACGTCCTGCTCCTTGATGAGTCCCTCATGGGTGGGTTCACGGTCATAGCGGCAGGGCGGGGCATCGGGTTGTTGCAGAAAAGGGTGTCTATCGTCCACTACGCGTTCTCCTTTCGCTGTGGTGATGCCGTGCAACCGGGAATATGGGACGGCAGGCATTGTTTTCAGTCAGAGATAATGATGACAGAACCGCACGTGCATTCCATAAAGAGCAACTTGTGTACCGAAAGGCGGAAAACCCGGCACGTATAGGTGTATTTCTATATTAATCAGTTGGTTATAAATACTGGAGAGGAATCAGGCAACGGAGAGGAAGGGAGGTTATTCGCGCTATATCGCTATTTTCGCATTTTTTTCGCGACCGTCCGCGGCCGCATAATCCCAAGGCGCTTCATCCGGGAACGCAGGGTGGACTCTTTGAGGCCGAGGAGGCGGGCGGCGCCAACGGGGCCGCTCACGCGCCACCCCGTGCTTTCCAGAATTTCCAGGATGTGCCCCCGTTCCATCTCCGCCATTCGGGATGCCCGCGGCGTGGGGGGGCGGTCCGACATCAAGTCCCCGACAGCCAATGTTTCCCCGGTGCTCAGAATCATGGCGCGCTCGACAAAATTCCGCAACTCCCGGACGTTCCCGGGCCATTCATTGTTTTGGAGCCGCTGCATCTCCTTTCTGGAAATGGTGGTGATGTGTTTCCCCATGGTGCGGGAAAATTCCTCCACGAAGGCCCAGATGAGCAAGGGGATGTCTTCCCGCCGCTCCCTGAGCGGCGGCGTGGTGATGGGAAAGACGTTCAGTCGGTAAAACAGATCGCGCCGGAACCGGTGCGCCCCCACCAGCCGGAGCAGGTCATGATTGGTGGCGGCGATCAGGCGGACATCCACCCGGATGGTCCGGGTGCTGCCGAGCCGTTCGAACGCTCCGTCCTGGAGCACGGTAAGCAGCTTGGCCTGGAGCTCGAGGGGCAGATCGCCGATCTCATCCAGAAAAAGGGTTGAGCCGTTGGCCGCCTCGAAACGGCCGATCTGCCGGGTAACGGCGCCGGTGAAGGCGCCTTTTTCATGGCCGAAGAGTTCGCTTTCGATGAGGTTGGGGGGGAGGGCCGCGCAGTTCACCTTGATCATGGGACGGCCTTTTCGGGGGCTCATGTTGTGGATCGCCCGGGCCAGCAACTCCTTACCGGTGCCCGTCTCTCCCTGGATCAGCACGCAGGTGTCTTCCCGGGCCACGATCTCGGCATTGCGAAGCGTCTGCTTGATCACACGGCTGTTACCGACGATTTCCTCATGCCGGTAGCGCAGTTCGATCTCTTCCCGGAGGTAAATATTCTCCTCTTCGAACCTGTTCTTGAGCTGCCGGATTTCCTCAAGCGACCGCTTCAGCCGGTCTTCCGTCTTCTTCCGTTCGGTGATCCCCCGAACCAGGGACAGGAGCAGTTTTTCGTCCCCGATATCGAGCCTGCCCAAACGCACCTCCACCGGGAAGATGGTACCGTCCTTGCGCCTTTGGGCGCTCTCGAAGGTGACGTATTGCCCCGGCTCGAGGGGAAACCAGAATTCTTCCCGCCTTACATTGGCGCTCAAACTCAGTATGTTCTTGCCCAGCAGTTCTTCGCGGCCGAAGCCAAGGGTCTCGCATGCATGGTGATTCACGTCCAGGATCTGACCGGCATAATCATGAACGAAAAAGGAATCCCCCGCCTGATCGATGAGCATCCGAAACCGCTGTTCGTTTCTCTGGGAAGCGATTTCGGCAAGCTTCTGCCGGGTGATGTCCTGGACAAAGCCTTCAAAAATGGTCTCTCCGATGAACCGGGCGCTGATCCTGATCCACAAAAGGTTCCCCCGGCGGTGTTTAAACCTTACCTCGGCGGCATCCACAGCACCGTATTGTTTCAAACGGGTAATGATATGGCTGCGTTCTGCAGGGTCCACGTACAGTTGGGCGATGTAAGGTGCCGCCGACAAAAGCTCTTCGGAGGAATCGTAACCGAGTATCCGGGCAAGGGTCTGATTGACCATGAGAAACCGGCCGCTGATATGGCTGCGGTAGATGCCCACAACGGCTTTGTGGAACATGTCCTCCCAACGCGACACCGCCTCCTTCAACGCCTGAAGCTGACGGGAAACCGGCACCTGCCCCCCGCCGTCATCGGATGCGCCGCCGCTTGCGTTTCCGCGCCCACTATCGTGCATGGTCTCCCCCCGCGCGTTTTCCGGCCCCTGCCCCACCATTTCCCCGGGCGATTCCTCCCTGTTACACAATCCAATGTGAATGCGCAACCGCCCGGGCATGTATTGCGCCCGGCAACCACTCCGCAAGCTCCGGAGCGATATAGAAAATCGGCGCAAGCAATGAACCATCAACGCTTTTGGCGCGGGCGGCCAAGGCCGTTTCTGCCAAGCGGGTATGGGGGTAGATCCGGATCCCCACCGTCAGGCGCATCATCTCCAAGTCGAGGGCCTCGGCAAAAGCAAGACTCGTTTCCACAGATCGCCTGGTCTCCCCCGGTCCTCCCAGCATCAGAAACCCCATCCGCCGGATGCCCACCGACTTGAAAAGCGCCGCAACGCCCGCCACCGTTTCGGGATCGAAGTGTTTGTTCATCTGTGCCAGCATCTGCGCATCCCCGCTTTCGAACCCCAGGGAAACCTGGACGCAGCCGGATCGGGCCATGAGGGTGGCCAGTTCCCGGTCCACAAAATTGGGGTAGACGATGGCCTGCCAGCGGATATCGATTCCCGCTCGAATGATGGCCGCACACAGCGTCCTGGCGTAGGAAGGGGGCAGGTTGAAGGTGTTGTCCACAAAAAAGAACTGTGCCACCCCGGCCGCCCTGTACCGCGCCAGAGCAGCGATCACATGGTCGACGGCGCGCTTGCGCAGGCGGCGCCCCTCGATTGCCGGCGTGGAGCAATAGCTGCACCCCATGGCACATCCCCGACGGGTCTGGAAGGGCAGCCAGATCTTTCCGGCGGCAAAATCGGGATGGTTCAGGGACCAGGGATCGGGACCGGCCAGGGGAAACCGGTCGATCTTTGGTTCAACAACCGGTGGCGGGGGGTCCGGATGACCCGGCCGGAACAGACCGGGCAGCGCCGGCATCGCCCCATCCCGGGCCAGATGTTCCAGGACCGCGCAGAACACCGCCTCCCCCTCGCCCTGGATTCCCGCATCGGCCCCCAGGTAGCCAAGCACCTCGCGAGGAAAGATGCTGTACCCTGCACCGCCCAGAACAACGGGGGCCACGGAAAGTTTTCGGCAAAGGGCCACCACCGGCTTGACCGCATCGAGCAGAAACCGGGGCGAGGCCATCGATTGATCATCGATGTTCCTGACCGATATGCCGATCACCTCCGGTTTGAACGCATGGATGACCGTCGGGATTAGCCGGTGGGTATCCGCCGGCCGCATCAGGTTCACCGCCCGAACCCGATGGCCGGCCTGTTCCGCGGCCGCCTTGACGAGGGTCACCCCCAGGGGCATCACCGGCATGTTCACCTGCTCGGTATTGGCGGAAATAAGCAAGACCCTCATGATCGTTGCCCTCCGATTAGGGTGGGGTCGTCCATGCGGGTTCTAACACACTTCCGGCGCAAATGGGAGAACGCGGCGGGGCCGTCCCATATCTTCCAATCAGGCCGGTTTCAGCCGATGATCGCTGCCGCCACCGCTTTGTATGCGGTTTTCTCCGGGCATCAGTGGGTTTTCAATTCAAAGGGCCACCCCACCACCCCCCCCTCGATGAACCAAACCCGGTCAAACCCCGCGTGGTTCAGGATGCGCTGGGCCTCGTAGCCCCGCATGCTCACCTTGCAAAAGGCGAGAATGTCCCTGTCCCTGGGCAACCGATGGACCTCTTCCCGCAATTTCCCAAGGGGGATGTGTACCGCCGGATAGGGAAGTCCCACCGCATCCACCTCCTGCTGGGTGCGCACGTCCAGAAGGAGAACGTTCCCCGTTTCTATCCGCGCCTTTGCCGCGAAGGCAGGCAGGCTCCGGGCGACGCCGTCGAGCTTGTTGGTCAGCACATGGGCACAGGTGGCCAGGGGATCGATGGGCGGCCCGTAGGGCGGGGAATACCCGACATCGATATGGGCGATGTCATCCAGACCGCCGCCCATCATTATCACCGCGGCCGCCACGTCCAGCCGCTTGGCGGCGTCTCCCGGACCGACCAGCTGCACGCCCAAAAGACGCCGGTCCCGTCGGGAAGCGATCATCTTGATGACCAGCGGGCCGCTGCCCGGCATGTAATGGGGCTTGTCCGGCCCGGACCAGGTGACCGTTTCGATGTCGAACTGCAATTGCCGGGCCTGCTGCTCGGAAAGCCCGGTACGGGCAAGGGTGTAATCGAACGCCCGGACAATGCCCGTGCAGGTGATCCCGGGAAAGGGGGTGGGGTTGCCGGCAATATGGTCTGCGATGATGCGCCCGTGCTTGTTGGCGGTGGAGCCCAGCGCCACGAACAACCGGCTGCCGGCGCCCTTACCCGCATAGGTGTTGACCACGCAGTCTCCTCCGGCGTAAATATCCGGATCGCTGGTCTGGCAGTATTCGTTGATGATCACGCCGCCGCGTTCCATGCACTGCAACCCGGCGTCCAGGGCAAGTTGGTCATTGGGCCTGGTGCCCACGGCGATGAGCACCAGGTCCGCAGGCAGCTCCCGCTGCCCCGTGACAACCGCCGCCGCCCGCCCCACGCCGGAAATGCCCGTCACCTGCTCGCCGAGAACAAGGCGCACGCCCTTCTGCCGAAGATGCTTCGCCGCAAACGTGGCAATGTCCCTGTCGAGGATGCCGGGAAGAATGTGATCCGCCATCTCCACCAGGGTCACCTCCAGACCGCGGTGCACCAGCGCCTCGGCCATCTCGATACCGATGAACCCCGCCCCCACCAGAACGGCGCGTTTGAGGCCCTGCCGGACAATCTGGTGGACCATGCTTTCGGCATGCCCGGGATGTGCCATGAACCAGACGTTTTCAAGGTCCAGGCCCGGGATGGGGGGACGAAAGGAGGTGCCGCCCGTGGCCAGCACCAACTTGTCATAGGGCATGTCCCGCTTGGCACCGCTGTCGAGATCTTTGACCTGGACGGTTTTGTTTTTCCTGTCGATGGCCAGGGCTTCGGTGCGGCAGTGCACCGAAAATCCCTTGCTTTGGCTGAAAAAAGCAGGGGTTCGGGCGACACCCACGGGGGTCCGGGTCAATGTGTCGATGTCGGTGAACAGGCCTTCCACGTAATAGGGAAGACCACAGGCGCCGTAGGAAACGATGGTGTCTCTTTCGATCAGGGTAATGTCCGCTTCCGGCATCAGGCGTTTGAGCCGGGCGCCGGCCTTGGGGCCAGTGGCCACGCCGCCTACAATGAGAATGCGCTGGGGTGTTGTCATGATATTGCCATCCTTTCATCGCCAGAAAATGGTATCGACCCGACCGCCCCGATGACGGCCCGCGGCCGGCCTGCCTTTTTTGCAAGACCGATGCCACCTCCCAGGTGTTCTGTGTGCGCCGGCGGGGGCGGACGCGGGCTGCCCGGTGGACCGCAAACGTCCTTGTTCAAGTGTTCCGTTTTTTAACAGATGGCCTGTTCACCTATTTAACAACTCGCATCCCCTTTCCACAAAGCCCGCACCGGCGGCGACACAACGCCCCCCGAACCGCTCAGGGCTGCGGCATGCCACCCCCGGGTGGGAGGCCATGCCCAAACGGTGTTTGGCACATAGTTTGCTATCCCTCCTTCGGAAGACAAGCACCACGCCATCGGCCGGGGGGACAGCCCCTTGGGCCTGGAAGGAAATAACCATGAAAAAAGCAATCGTGATCGGCGGCGGCATCGGCGGGGTCGAAGCCGCCATCCGGCTGAAGAAACAGGGGTTGCAGGTAGAGTTGATATCCGATCGGGAGGATCTGTACATTTATCCGCTGTCCATATGGATTCCCACGGGGGAAACGACACCGACGCGCATCCGCCTGCCCCTGAAAGACATCGCCCGGCGCCACGGTTTCAGCGTCAGGGCCGACGCGGTGACCGGGATAGACGCCTCCCGGCACAGCATCACCCTCACGCAGGAAACGGTCGTGTCCGATTTTGACTACCTGGTGATTGCTGTCGGAGCCGGCAAAATGTCTCATCCGGGCAAGGAACACACCCTTTCCATCTGCGGGCCGCCCGAAGAAGCCCTCATGTTAAAGGAGAAAATCGCCGGGTTGATCGCGCGGGGCAGCGGAACAATCGCCGTCGGCTTCGGCGGCAACCCCAAGGACACCAGCGCCGTCCGGGGGGGGCCGGCCTTCGAATTCCTCTTTAACATCCATCACCTGCTCAACCGGAAAAAACGCCGGGAAAACTTCACGCTTGTCTTCTTCGCCCCCATGAAAACCCCCGGCATCCGGCTGGGCGAAAAAGCCCTGGGCATGATGGACAGGATGTTCGCGCAACTGGACATTCGGCAGAAAACCGGTGTGAAGATAACGGCTTTCGCGGCGGACGGCATCCGCTTCCAGGACGGCTCCCGGATCCCAAGTGACGTGACCATGTTCATCCCCGCCGGAGACGGGCACCCGGTCATCAAGGCATCGGACCTTCCCTGCAACGCAGCCGGATTCATCAAGATCACGCCCACCTGCCAGGTCAAAGGCATTCCCTGGATGTATGCGGTGGGAGACGCGGCAGCCCTGGAAGAAGAACCCTGGTGGCGGGCCAAGCAGGGTCATTTGGCAGAACAGATGGCCCGGGCCGCGGCCAATGACATCGCGTTGCGGGAAGGAAACCGCGTCCGCCGAACGTCCTACCGCGATCACCTGAACATCCTGTGTCTGATGGACATGGGAAACGGCGCGGCACTGGTATACCGAAACCACCGCCGGGTGTTGATGCTGCCCATGCCCGTGGTGGGCCACTGGTTGAAAAAGGCATGGGGCGTCACCTACAAATTATCGAAACTGAAATGGCGCCCCGTTTGGCGCCGAAAAAGAACCAACACACATGCCCATTGAACCCGTCCGGTTTTCCTTGAGAGCCGGCCGAAGGAATTTCCGGAAAAACCTTTTGCCATTTACAGGTCAATACCTTATTTTCATAGCAATATTGCAAAATGCGCAAAAAGTTGAAATCCACACGGTTTTGAAAAAATCACCACCCCGAACACCCTGGAGCCGCCAATGGACCGCTTAGCCCGTCTCTTATGGAACGCCGCACTGCTGGTCGCGCTTGCCACCCCGGCAGGGGCCATCGATGAACCGCCTGCAGCCCCGGCAGGCCCCCTGAGTCTTTCCGCCGCCATCCGAACCACCCTGTCCCAAAATCCGGTAATGGACCAGGCGGGCGCAGGACTTGCCGCTTCCGAAGAACGCCTCACCCAGGCCAGAAGCGGTTTCTACCCCCAGCTGAATGTCTCGGGGGCCTACAGCCGGACCACCAATCCGATGATGGCCTTTGGAACAACGCTCAACCAGGCACGGATCGAAACCCGGGACTTTGAACCCGACCGCCTCAATGAACCGGATGCCGTCGACAACTATGCCATCCGCTTCTCGGCCGATTGGGCGATTTACGACAGCGGGCAAACCTGGCACGGCGCGAAAGAAGCCGCCCTTGCACGGGACGCCGCAGCCCTTGCCCGTGAGAGAACCCGCCAGGAGGCGATCTACCGGACCATCAGCGCCTACAGCGATGTTCTTCTCGCCGATGCAGCAATCGCGCTCACCCACCGGGCCATCCGCACCGCCGAGGCCAACCGGGATCTTGTCCGGTCCCGGTACGACCAAGGGTTCGTGGTGAAAAGCGATCTTCTTCAGGCGGAAGTCCACATCGCGCACCTTCAACGCCGGCAGACCGAGGCCGAAAGTAATGCCCTGGTGGCCCGGGCGGCCCTTTGCGCCGCCATGGGCATCGCGCCGACGGACACCATCCAGCTGTCGGACCGCCTTCGTCCCGGAAATGCACCGGAAGGCAACCCCGAAAACTGGCTCGAGACGGCAATGCATCATCGGCCGGATCTGCAGGCAGCCGGCCTGGAAGAGGAAATGCGCGCCGAATCGGTCCAAAAGGCCAAGGCAGCCCATCTTCCGGCCCTCTATCTTTCGGCCAATTACGAAACCAACACCGAGGCCTTCGACGACAACGCCGACAGCTACACCATCGGCGCCGTGGTCAACATGAACCTCTTTTCCGGGGGCCGCCTTTCGGCGGGCGTACGGGAAGCCAAGGCCGCAAACGCCCGGGCGGCCGCCATGCGCCGGTCCCTGACGCACCAGGTGGCCGTTGCAGTCCGGCAGGCCTACTTTCAAGCGCAAAGCGCCTGGCGCCAGATCCAAACGGCGGAAGCCGCCACCGTTCAGGCCGAAGAAGCGCTTCGGATCGTCAAGGACCGCTACGATACGGGCCTCATGACCATCGTGGCCCTGCTCAATGCCGAGCTGGCCCTGCACCAGACCCGAACGGACCATCTCCAGGCGGTCCACCGCTATACCGTGGCCCAGGCCGGCCTGCTGCTGGCCGCAGGCACGTTGGAAGCACACGTTGCACCGGATCCCTGACATCCCGAAGACTTAAGCATCAGGCAATTGGAAAAGCGGCCGCTGACCCCGGCCGGCAAACATACCGGGCCCGCCACACGCCCACTGGAGACAGACGCCATGCTACCCTATCGCCCATTTTATTTTCTCCTTCTGCTGTTCACCACCCTGGCCGCCTGCGGAGACAAGGCCGCCTCTGACCGCATCCCCGGCAACGGCGAAACCCGGTCCGTAACGGCGGCCGTCATGACCGCCGCCTGGCGCGAGGTTCCCCAAACCTTCGAAGCCGTCGGCACCATCGAGGCCAGGACCGCCGGCACCCTCGCCGCCAAACTGATGGGCACCGTCAAAGAGGTGCACGTCCAGGAGGGCGACACGGTCAAAACCGGCGACCTTCTGGTAACCATCGACGCCCGCCAGGCAAAAGCGGGACTCGAACAGGCCCGGGCCGCCCTGGCCGAAACGAAAAAAGCCGGAAAGGCGGCACGGGCGGCACGGGACGCCGCCCGTGCCGGTGCGGACTTTGCCCGGACCACCCATGAACGCTACGAAAAGCTGTTGGCCGATCATTCGGTGAGCCGCCAAGAGTATGATGCCATAGCGTCCAATCATCGCCAGGCGGCTGCGGCTTTTGCCCAGGCCGAACAGATGGTCGCAGCGGCCCGGGAAGGGATTCGCCGGGCCACGTCCGCGGTGGCCGCCGCTTCCGTCCCCTTTGAAGACGCAACCGTCCGCGCGCCCTTTGACGGCGTGATCCGTTCCCAACTGGTGGACGCCGGGGACATGGCCGCACCGGGACTTCCCCTCCTGGCCATCGAGGGGTGCGATGGATACGAGCTTTCCGCAACCCTTCCCGCATCACTCTATGGACAGGTAACCATCGGCCAGGTGATCCCCGTGGAGATTCCCGCCATCGGGGGACCGAGCGTCGCCGGAACCGTCCGCGTCGTCTCTCCGGGTGCCGACCCCCGGAGCCGGCAGTTTCTGGTCAAAATCGCGCTGCCTGCAACGGCCGAACTGCATTCGGGCATGTTCGCCCGGGCCATGGTTCCCGTCGGCCGCACCCGGGAGATGCAGATCCCCACAGCCGCCGTCTTGACCCGGGGCCAACTGACCGGTGTTTACGTCTTGGACGAAAACGATATGGCGCGGTGGCGTCTGGTACGCGTCGGCCGCACGGCGGACGGCCTGGTGGAAATCGCAGCGGGCCTTGCCGAAGGCGAGTGCATCGTGGCCGCCCCCGGCCCGGCCCTGGCCGCCGGCGTCAAAGTGGAGGCCGTCCGATGAGTGCACACACCAAGGGCCCGGCCGGAAAAATCGCGGAATTCTTCATCGATTCCAAACTGACGCCGCTGATCATCATCGCCTCGATCCTGCTTGGCCTGGCCGCGGTGATCGCCCTTCCCCGGGAAGAAGAGCCCCAGATCATCGTGCCCATGATCGACATTTTCGTCCAGATGCCCGGCGCCCGGGCCGAAGAGGTCGCGCAGCGGGTGACCAGCCCCATGGAAAAGCTTCTCTGGGAAATTCCGGGCGTGGAATACGTTTACTCCACGTCGATGCCGGGCATGTCCATGGCGGTGGTGCGCTTTTACGTTGGAGAAGACGAGGAGAACGCCATCGTCCGCCTCCAATCGAAGCTGATGAGCAACATGGACCGAATCCCCTGCTGCGTGACCCCGCCCCTCATCAAGCCCCGCTATATCGATGACGTGCCGATTCTCGCCCTGACCTTTTCCGGGGAAACCACGCCGTACACCCTCAGGCAGGTGGCGGCCCAGGTGGAGGACATCGTCAAGCGGGAACCGGACGTGTCGCTCACCGCCCTCATCGGCGGCGGCGGGCGGCAGGTCACCGTGGACATCGACCCCGGCCACCTGGCCGCATACGGCCTTGACATGGTGCAGGTGGCGAACATGCTGATGGCCGCCAACCAGGCCGCCGACGCGGGCAGCTTCCCCTCCCCCGACGGAGAGGTGGTCGTCCATACGGGCGGCATCTTCCGGGATGCCGAAGACGTCCGCTCCGCGGTGGTGGGGGTGCAAAACGCAGCGCCGGTCTACCTGCGGGACGTCGCCCAGGTGACCGACGGCGCCGGCGAGCCGGACCGGTATGTTTTCTTCGGCGCAGGACCAGCCGCGGATCTGTCCGGGCACCGTCATGTGCCCCGGGTGAAGGCGGTTCAGCCGGCGGTGACCCTCACCGTGGCCAAACGAAAAGGCACCAACGCCATCCGGGTGGCCAACAAGGTCCTGGCCCGTCTGGAGGACGCCAGGACCGGCCTGATTCCCGAGGACATCCACGTAACCGTCACCCGGCATTACGGAGAAACCGCCAAGGAAAAGTCCGACGAGCTGTTGCTGCACATGCTCATCGCCATCATCTCGGTGACGGTTCTTATCTGGTTCGTCCTGGGCCGCCGGGAAAGCGGGGTCGTGGCCCTCGCCATTCCCGTCACCCTGGCCCTGACCCTGGCGGTCATCTACTTGTACGGGTATACCCTGAACCGTATCACCCTCTTTGCCCTGATCTTCTCCATCGGCATCCTGGTAGACGACGCCATCGTTGTGGTGGAAAACGTGGTGCGCCATTTCCGGTTGCCGGAAAACCAGGGGAAATCCAAGGCCGCCGTCGCCATCGAAGCGGTGGACGAGGTGGGGAACCCGACCATCTTGGCCACCCTCACCGTCATTGCCGCCATTTTGCCCATGGCCTTTGTGGGCGGCATGATGGGGCCCTATATGCGGCCCATTCCCATCGGTGCTTCCGCCGCCATGGTTTTTTCCCTGATCATCGCCTTCGTGGTGACCCCCTGGGCCTCCATCCGCATCCTCAAGCGGCATGGCGGTGGTCACGGTGGCGATCCGGACGATGCCAACGGCCCGGAAGACTGGGCCACCCGGCTCTATCGGCGGGTAATGGATCCCCTGCTGCACCGACCGAAATGGCGCTGGACCTTCCTCGGGGGCGTGGCCCTGCTGCTCCTACTGGCCTGCGCGCTGGTGGCGGCCGGACTCGTCAAGGTGAAAATGCTTCCCTTCGACAACAAGAGCGAGTTCCAGGTGATCATCGACATGCCCGAAACCGCCACCCTGGAACAGACCGCCGCCGCCGCGCTGGAAATGGGGGACTATCTGAAAACCGTCTCCACGGTCACCGACTATGAACTGTACGTGGGCACTTCGGGCCCTTTCAATTTCAACGGACTCGTGCGCCATTACTACCTGCGCCGGGGGCCCAACATGGCCGACATCCAGGTGAACCTCGTTCCCAAGGGGCAGCGCAAGCAGCAGAGCCATGACATCGCCAAGCAGGTCCGTCCCGCCCTGAAGCAGATCGCCGACCGCCACGGCGCCCGCATCAAAATCGCCGAGGTGCCGCCGGGGCCGCCGGTCATCGCCACCCTGGTCGCGGAGGTCTACGGCCCGGACTATGACCGACAACGGGAACTGGCCCTGGACATCCGCTCCGTCATGGAAGCAACCGAAGGGGTGGTGGACGTGGATTGGACCATGGAGGAAGAGCAGGTCCGCTACCACTTCCAGGTGGACCAGGAACGGGCGGCCCTGCATGGCCTTTCCACCAGTCATGTCAACGCGGTTCTTCAGACGATGCTGAGCGGGCGGCAAGCCGGCCTGCTCCACGACCCGAAGGCAAAGGAGGATGTGCCGATCCTTCTGCAGGCACCCCTGGCCAGACGGGCCGGCGTCGACCGTCTCAGGGGCACCACCCTGCCCACCCCGGACGGCGGAACCGTGTCCCTGTCAGCCTTGGTGACCGTGACGGAAACTCCCGTGGACAGAAGTATCTACCATAAAAACCTGATGCCGGTGGTGTATGTGACGGCGGACGTGGCCGGTTCCAGGGAAAGCCCGGTATACGCCATCTTGGAAATGCAGAAAAAGATCGCGGCAATGGAAATACCCGAAGGCTATGAAATCGCCCAGCACACGGCGAACCTGCCGGACAGCGACCGGAAATTCGCCATGAAATGGGACGGCGAATGGCATATCACCTACGAGGTTTTCCGGGACCTGGGCATCGCCTTCGCCATCGTGCTGGTGCTCATCTTCATCCTGGTGGTGGGCTGGTTCCAATCATTCTCCACCCCTTTCACCATCATGGTGGCCATCCCCTTCTCCCTGATCGGCATTCTCCCGGCCCACTGGCTGATGGGAGCGTTTTTCACCGCCACCTCCATGATCGGGTTCATCGCCGGTGCCGGCATCGTGGTCCGGAACTCCATCATCCTGGTGGATTTCATCGAACTGCGGGTAAAGCAGGGGGTCCCCCTGGACCAGGCGGTGATCGATGCCGGCGCCATCCGGTTCCGGCCCATGATGCTCACCGCCGCCGCCGTGGTGGTGGGGGCCTCGGTCATTCTGTTTGATCCCATTTTCCAGGGGCTCGCCCTGTCCCTGATGGCCGGCGAGGTCGCCTCCCTTCTCTTTTCACGGATGACCGTTCCGATTCTCTACTTTCTTGAAAAGCGCTGGGAGTCCACCCATATGCACCATGCCGACGGATCCGGCAGCAGACCGGCGCCCGCCGAGGCACCCTGAAAGGAAATTCGGCCATGGCACATCCGATGACCATCTGCACCGCCCCTGGTGCCGAAAAACGCAAGGAGGTCGAACAAGAAAGGAGATAACCGCCTCATGTTCAGCCGAATGGGATCCTTACTGTCGCGCCGGTCCGGAAAGTATATGCCCGAATCGTTTGTCTTCGCCATTTTGCTTACCGCTGTCGCCTGGCTCTTGGGCATTGCCATCGCCCACCAGGGGCCGTTTCAAATGGTGCGCTTCTGGTACGACGGATTCTGGGAACTGCTGGCCTTCGGCATGCAGATGGTGTTGATCCTGGTCACAGGTCACGCCCTTGCCAGCGCTCCGCTGATGAAGCGGCTGCCCTGCAAGGCGGCGGGCCTGCTGCTGTTCTAATCAGACAACGCTTCTTGAAAGGCCGGCGCGAACTGCCCATACCCCTCCTTCTCCAGATCCTCCGCCGGCACAAATCGCAAAGCCGCCGAGTTGATGCAATAGCGCAGGTAGGTGGGGGCCGGACCGTCCTTGAACACATGGCCCAGGTGAGCGTCCGCATGCTTGCTGCGCACCTCGGTGCGGACCATGAAAAAACCGGTGTCCGCTCTCTCCACGATATTGCCGGGCACCAACGGTTGGGTGAAGCTGGGCCAGCCGGTACCGGACGCGAATTTGTCCCGGGAGCTGAACAGCGGTTCCCCCGACACGATGTCCACGTAGATACCCGGTGCGTGGTTATCCCAATAGGCGTTGTCAAAGGCCGGCTCGGTCCCCTCTTCCCGCACCACCTTGTACTGCAACGGGGTCAGCATTTCTCTTAAACGCCCGTCCGTGGGAATCCGGTACTCCCCATCAGCGGTCTTCACGCCGGCCGTTTCACCACGACCGCCCTTGGGCGCGCCGCCTGCTGCCGGCCCCTTCAGCGCCGCCGGCAGCGGCAGCAAGAGGGTTTTGTCCCGCCAGAACGCTTCCAGGAATTTATCACGGCCACTGCCACCCCGGTACCACTTGTAACGAAACGGCTTTTCCCTGTAGTAGTCCTGGTGATATGTCTCCGCGGGATAAAACGGCCCCAAGGGCAGGATATCGGTCACGATGGGCTGCTTAAAAATTCCGGTTTCCCCGAGCTGTTTTTTGGAAGCCTCCGCCAGTTTTCGCTGGGTGTCGTCGGCATAAAAAATTACGGATCGGTATTGGTCCCCCCGGTCCACGAACTGTCCTCCGGCATCGGTGGGGTCAATCAGCCGCCAAAAATGGGTGAGCAGCTCCCAGTACGTAATCTTACCGGGATCGTACGTCACCTTCACCGACTCCACATGCCCAGTACCGCCATCCGACACCTGCCCATAGGTGGGGTTGTCCACGTGGCCGCCGGTATAGCCGGACACGGCCGCGATAACGCCTTCGATTTTTTCGAAATCGGACTCCGTGCACCAGAAACATCCCCCGGCGAACACGGCGGTTTCGGTTTTTTCCGTATGGTTCATTGCCGTTCCTCCCGTCCTGTTTATTTCTCTGTCGGCACCGCTCAAGGCCTGCCAGACCCCGAACAGCAGCCCTGCAGCGACCATGGCCATCATAAGCATCGATTTTCTCATATGCGCCTCCCCCTGTCGGAACAGTTGTTTTCGGCTCTTTTGATCACAAGATAATACCGATTCTTGCGCTTGTCTTAACGGGCATGCAAAGAACCGCGCGTTCCCGCCCTATTTGTCTGTTTCCCCCCGGGTCCTATTCTGCTAAGAAAAATGCAGATGGCGCTGAGGCCACCTGCAACGAAACCGCAATACCCAGAGGAAAAATCATGGCCGACGACATGCATGACGACAACCAGGAAGAAGATTTCGCCACGATGTTTGAACGCTACACCAATGGAATGCATCAGGATCTCAGGGTGGGAGACAAGATCCGGGGACGCATCGTCGCCGTGGGAAAAGAGTCCTTGTTTGTGGACACCGGCGCAAAGGCAGACGGGGCCGTGGACCGAAGCGAATTCGAAGATGAAAACGGAGACCTCACCTGCCAAACCGGCGACGAAGTGGAACTCTATGTCACCCGCATCACCGAAAGCGAAATCCTTTTGTCCAAGGCCGTTTCGGGCGAAGGCGGCATCGAACTGTTGCGGGACGCCCAGGCAGCGGAAATCCCCGTGGAAGGAAAGGTCCGGGAAACCTGCAAGGGAGGATTTCACGTGGAAATCCTTCAGCGCCGGGCCTTTTGTCCCATCAGCCAGATGGATTTGTCCCGCATCGACGCACCGGAAACCTTCGTCGGCCAGCAACTGTCCTTTCTGATCACCCGCATCGAAGAGGGGGGGCGCAACATCGTCGTCTCCCGGCGCCGGCTGCTGGAAGGGGAGCGGGCGGCCATGCAGCGGGAAATCCTCGAAAACCTCGCGGTCGGCTCCGAATGGGAAGGGCACGTAACCCGCATCCTGCCCTTTGGTGCCTTCGTGGACATCTCGGCGGGCATCGAAGGGCTGGTGCATGTGAGCGAGCTATCCTGGGCCCGGGTGGACAAGCCGGAAAGCGTTGTCACCCCCGGGGACGCCGTCCGGGTCAAGGTGATCGGCATCAGCCCGGAAGAGGGGAAACCGCTGCCCAAAATCAGCCTTTCCATGAAGCAGGTAGCGGACGACCCCTGGAACGCAGCGGCCGATACGATCAAGACCGGCGACATCGTCAGCGGTACGGTCACCAATTGCGCGGCGTTCGGGGCCTTCGTCTCCCTCGCGCCCGGGGTGGAAGGTCTGGTGCATATCAGCGAGCTCAGCCACGGGCGCCGGATCAACAAGGTAACAGACGTGGTCTCACCGGGAGACGGCGTCACCGTGCGCGTCAAAGACATTGATCCGGTCACCCGGCGCATTTCCCTGAGCCTCAAGGACGCGGGCGAAGACCCCTTCCGGCGGTTCACGGAAGACCATCCGGTGGGCAGCCGGGTGACGGCCGCCTTGGAAAAGAAGGAAACCTTCGGCTACTTCTTCCAGCTTGCCGCGGGCGTCACGGGCCTGCTGCCCCTTTCCAAAATCAACCAGAGCGAAAACCGGGCGGCCCTCGAAAAACTCAAACCCGGCGATGCGACTTCCTTGCTGGTCGGCGACATCGACCGCCCCCGGCGGCGGATCTCCCTGTCCACCGGGGGCGGTGACGACGCGGAAACAAACTGGAAGGGGTACCAGGCCCGCGCGGAAGATACCGGCGGCGGCTTCCACACCCTGGCCGACAAGCTTAAGCAGGCGATGAAAGAGAAGGAATAGCCGCCCGCACGCCGGCGGCGTAGTCTTCATGCACCTTCTGAAACAACCCCAGTTGGCGTTCCACGATGTGTGCGGGCACACCGGCCATGGCTTCGGCGATATTGGAAAACAGCCGCTGCTTCTGCCCGTCATCGAATAAATTGAACAACGCCCTGGGCTGACTGTAGTCGTCGTTACCCTCGCGGTGGTTGTAGCGGTCGGCATCCCCGGTAATTTTCAAGGGGGGCTCCAAAAAGTCCTTGTCTTCCACCGGCCCGCCAAAGGAGTTGGGTTCATAATAGGCGTCCGGGTGGGGCATGTTCCGGAAAAACCGCATTTGCCCATCCTTGTGGTAGTGGTTGACCGGGCATTTCGGCGCGTTGATGGGCAACGCCTCGTAATGGGTACCCAGCCGGTATCGGTGTGCGTCGGCATAGGAAAACACCCGGGCCTGAAGCATTTTGTCGGGCGAAAAACCGATGCCCGGCACGATGTTCGACGGTGAAAAGGCCGCCAGTTCCACCTCGGTGAAATAATTCTCCGGGTTTCGGTTCAGCTCCAGTATGCCCACGTCCATCACCGGATACTCCCCGTGGGGCCAGACCTTGGTAAGGTCAAAGGGATTGTAGGCGGTCTTGTCGGCATCGGTTTCCGGCATGATCTGCACCTGCATCGTCCAAGCGGGGAACTCCCCCCCCTCGATGGCGCCGAAAAGATCTTCCTGGGTCGATTCCCTGGTGCGCCCCACCACCTGCGCCGCCTGGGCATTGGTCCAGTGCCTGTGCCCCTGCCGGGTCTTGAAATGAAACTTCACCCAGTACCGCTGGTTGTCCGGGCTGATGAAGCTGTAGGTGTGGCTGCCGTACCCGTTGATATTCCGCACCCCCACCGGAAGCCCCCGGTCGGACATGAGGATGGTCACCTGGTGCAGGGATTCGGGGGAAAGCGACCAAAAGTCCCACATGGCCGTGTTGGAACGCAGGTTGGTCCTGGGATGCCGCTTTTGGGTATGGATGAAGTCAGGAAATTTATAAGGATCCCGGATGAAAAAAACCGGGGTGTTGTTGCCCACCAGATCCCAATTGCCCTGCTCGGTGTAGAATTTGAGCGCAAACCCCCGCACATCCCGCTCGGCGTCGGCGGCCCCGAGCTCTCCGGCCACCGTGGAAAACCGGGCGAACACCGGCGTCTTCTTGCCCACCTCCGAAAAGATCTTGGCCTTGGTGAACGTGGTGATATCGTGGGTGATGGTCAGGGTTCCGTGGGCGCCCCACCCCTTGGCATGCACCACCCGCTCGGGAATCCGCTCCCGGTTCTGATGAGCGAGTTTTTCGAGCAGTTGATAATCCTGAAGCAGAACAGGGCCCCGGGGGCCGGTGGTGAGCGCATTCTGGTTGTCCGCAACCGGCGCGCCGGCCGTGGTGGTCAACAACGTCTTTTCTTTCATGGAATCCTCCTTTTTTCATGGTTGGCCCGTGTTGAGCGGCATGTGGTTTCGGTTGCCTGCATCGTTTCGATCGTTCGGGCATGCCCAAATGGACACACCGGCGAAAAAAGAGTACTGAATGATAAATTATACCATATGATAATTATTATCAACTGGAAAGCAAAAAAAATCACCTCTCCGCCGCGCAGTCCCTGCAAACACCGAAGAAATCAAGCCGATGGGCGCGCACCTGAAAGCCGGTTTCATTGGCAACCCTGTGGGCCAGATCCTTGAACGCGTCAAGGTCCGGGTCAAAGATCCGCCCGCATTTCAAGCAGATGAGATGAGGATGGGGAAAGGGGCGATTTCCGTCGTAGCGGTTGCGCCCATCGGGGAAGCCGAGCTCCAGCACCTCCCCCAGGGATTTGAGCAACAGCACGTTCCGGTATACCGTGGCCGGGCTCATGGTGGGAAAATCGCCCTTGAGCCGCTGGTAAACGGTCTCGATGTCGGGATGTCCCTCGCTTTCCGCAAGGACGCGGACGATGGCAAGCCGCTGGGGGGTCAACTTCTGGTTGTGCTCCCGAAGCGTCTTTAAAATGGCCTGGTAGCGCCTTTCTGGTTCCGCCATGCCCCCTCCATTCAAACATGTAACATCCGGCACCGGAAGCCCGGCCTTGGGGTAGCGCCGCGGGATGGCGCCCGCGCGCCCTTCCACCACCGGGACCGGGGTGAACCCGTATCACGGCCCTATCTCAATATCCACCATATCGCGCATGTTCTGTCAATATGCGCACGGTCGGCCGCCGGTGCTTCCACCGGCCCTGTCGGCGCCTTTTCGTGTTGACATATCGAATCAAATGGGTTTTTTAAAACGCATTTGCTCTTTTCCCCGCTGGAAGGGCGCACGGCCGGGCAAACGCACCTGGAACCATCGGAACCCTGAGCATTTGCGTGATCGTCGTCATGCCCCGCAC
Organism: Desulfobacterales bacterium; assembly: GCA_963678885.2. Lineage (GTDB taxonomy): Bacteria > Desulfobacterota > Desulfobacteria > Desulfobacterales > JAFDDL01. Next base: position 550,712 of record CAXXFG010000001.1, read on the forward strand.
ACGCGTCTGCAGAAACGTTACAATGACACCCGACACCCCGATAACGGAGGAGAAAACATGCGAAAAATGTTGACAGTGGCAGCGGTAATAGCAGTGGCGGTGCTGGCGGTACTTCCCTACGCCAACGGTGTGATCATGCAGCAGGCATTATCCAGTGTCATCGATGATTACAACGCTTTGTATCCCAACAGGATGGCCGGGTACTCTCTTGAGATGGTCGCCTACGAGCGGCATTATTTTACCTCGAATTTCGAAATAAAGATCAACATGGGATCCCTGGAGGATTTTTACGGCTTCGAATCGGCATCCGTCGTGATGCATGCCACCCACCGGTTGCTGGGGGTCGTTGCAACGGCACGCATCGACCATAATCCCGGGTTTGCCGACTTCGTTGACCAACGGCTCAACGGTCGAAACCCGGTCAGCATCACCACATGTTTCAGCCTGTTGAGCGGTTTCGACACCACGGCCGCCACGAACGCATTTTCAATCGGGATCGATGGGGACACACTGGACGTCAAACCGGGAAAACTGGTGTTCCGCACGGACCGTTCGTTGGAGAAAATCAACATCACAGGAAACTGGGGCGGACTTACGGATGGCGAAACGTTTACCGTCGGGAACACCACCATGACATCGGGTTTCAAGAGGGTCGCCGATCTGGTATGGGAGGGGGAGGCCCTTATCCACGTCGACCGTGCCGAAGCCATCGGCAATGAAGCACAACTGCATGCCAAGAATCTTGAAATTGCTTATGGAATAGAGGCGGATCAGCAGTCCGATGCGATCGGCGGGGATGTGTTGCTCACGGCAGAAAGCATCCGGTTGAAAGACAGGGAAGTAAAGGACGCATCTGTCCGGCTCGCGGTCAACAACGTGGATTTGAGCGCCTATAAAGCGTTCGCCGAACGCTATTTCCAGATCACCGCAACGATGATGCCGCAGCTAAAAAGCCTCAACGACGCTGGAGACCGAGAACCCACCGATGAAGCCAAGCAGGCGATGGCCCTGTATGGCATCCAGATGATGACCGCCTGGGAGCAGTTACTGACGGAAGGACTTGAACTCATGGTCTCGGATTTTCACGTCACCCTCCCCGAAGGCGACGTGGCGGGCGATCTGACCCTGCGCCTCCTCCAGGACATGACCCTCGCGCGTTTCGCGCCCCTCATCTATCAGCCCCAGATGCTGACGGATATTATTCATCTCCAGTCCCACCTGACGATCCCCGCCACCGTCGTCGGAGAAAACCCCAACCTGTTGACCCCCTTGCACCCCGTCATGCAGACAGGCGTGTTCGTCCTGGAAGGGGACAACCTCGTGCACACCGCCGTCACAAAGGACGGAATGCTGCTGTTAAACGGCATGGCGGTGAATCTCGGCGGCTGACCGGCGGAGCGCCGCCGCTGACTGACCGGCCGCAGGTGCCCGCACCGCGGCCGGGAAGGCACGGCCGGGGCCGGGGAAACATCTTGATTTTTTCCCGCAGCCCCCCTACAAAACAACACAATATCATCCCTGTCCACACACTTCCGACCTTGACCAGGAGGCCGCCATGAGACTGCGCATCTGTTTCCCGCCCTTGCCCGTCCTGCTGCTCACGTTCCTTTTCATCGTCACCGGAATCCTCGCCACCCCTGCCGTGGGCCACGGCAAGGAACCGGTTGCAACCTGCGACATCCAGGCCGGCCCCTGCACCCGGAACCTGGCGGACGGCATCGTCACCCTCGATATTTTGCCCCGGCCGGTCAAAGCCATGGAGACGCTGTCCTTCCGGGTCACCCTCACCGACCTGTCCCCCGCCGGCGCGCCGGCCATCGACCTAAAAATGCCGGGCATGAAAATGGGGCCGAACAAGGTACGGCTCACCCGGCAACCGGACGGCACATGGCAGGGCACCGGCGTGATCGTGCGGTGCCCCAGCGGCCGGACGCTTTGGGAGGCCGTCATCCATGTGCCGGGCGTTGGAAATGCCGCGTTTGCCTTCCATGTGGTTTACTGATTCCATCTACTGGGTGTTTCTGGCCGCGGGCTTCACGGTGGGCTTCGGTCATTGCATCGGCATGTGCGGTCCCATCGTGGTTTCACTGTCCCTGAGCCTCAAGGAAGGAAACAGCCTGGCACCCCACCTGTTCTACAACCTGGGCAGAACCTTCACCTACACTGTTCTCGGCGCCGCCATGGGGGTCACCGGATCCTTTACCGGCATTGCCGGATCCCTGGCGGGTTTTCAGAAAACGGTCATGATCCTGGCCGGCCTCCTGATTGTCGTCATGGGTGCGGCCATGACCGGCATCATGCCCACCGGCCGCCTGTTCAGCGCGGCCTTCTTTCCCACACGACTGGTCGACATCGGCTTCAAAAAACTCTCCCGGTCCGGCAAGGCTCTGCATTACCTGCCCCTGGGCGTGCTGCTCGGCTTTCTCCCCTGCGGCCCGGTCTACACGGCCCTCATCTCCTCGGCGCGCTGCGGCATGGAGGCCGACAGCAGCTGGACCGGCGCCCTTTCCGGCGCCGGGGTCATGTTTTCCTTCGGCATCGGCACCGTGCCGGCCCTGCTGGCCGTGGGCCGACTGACCAGCTTCAAATGGCTGAAAGCAAGGGATGTCGTCTATCGCATCGGCGGGTTTTTGATGATCGGAACGGGTATCTATTTTGTCGTCAAGGCAATTGGGTACTGACTCTGTACTTGCGCACCAGCAGCATCGTATTGCCGATAACGCTCAAACTGCTGGCCAGCATGGCGCACACGGCCACCAAGGGCGTCAGCCAACCTGCCATGGCCACTGGGATGCACACCAGGTTGTAGACAATGGTGAAACCGAAATTCTGCCGGATTTTACGCCGCACCCGTTTGGCCAGATCCAGAAAATCGATGAGCTGCGAAACCTCCCCCCGCATGAGGGTAATGTGCGCCGCCTCTTTTCCAAGGGGACTTCCGGCCTTCACGGCAACGGCGAGATCGGCCTGGGACAGGGCAGGCGCATCGTTGACCCCATCCCCCACCATGGCCACCTTGTGCCCCGCCGCCTGTAAATCGGCCACAATGCGCATCTTCTGCCGGGGACGCCGGCCGCCTTCGCACAGGTGGGCCCCGATGCGGCGCGCCACGGCCCCGGTGGCGTCCGAAGCATCCCCGGAGACCACGCCGATGGTGTACCCCCTCCGTCTCAGCAGGACCGTTGTTTCGGGAATTTCCGGTCGAAGGCGGTCTTCGAACCGAAACACGGCCACGGCCTTTTCTGCCAGACAAAGATAAACACTTGAGTGGAAAATCCCGGCCCCTCTTCCGGAATCCGAAGCAGGAAACGGGAGAACCGGCATCTCTTCGCCGAAAACAAACGCCGCGCCGCCGATACGAACCGGGTCGCCGTTCCAACACCCCCTGCGCCCGCCCGCAGCGCTTTGGATGTCCGTCACCGGCAGGGGCCGGATCTCCTTTTCTTTTGCGAAACGGGTTACGGCCAGGGCCGTGGCATGATCCGAGTCCGCCTCGAGTCCTGCGGCCAGGGACAGTGCAAACGCTTCACTGTGGGGCGGCAGCACCGAAAGACCCGATACCTGCCACCGGCCCTCGGTCAAGGTGCCGGTTTTGTCGAACACAATGGTATCGATGTCGCCTGCGGTTTCGAAGGCGTTTGTCTCCCGCACCAGTATGCCCGCCCGCCCGGCTGCGGAAACGCCCGCCACCCTGGCCAGGGGGATGGCGATGCCAAGGGCGCACGGGCAGGAAATCACCAGTACCGTGATGAAGCGGAGCATGGCGGTTTCAAACCCCATGCCGGCAGCAAGGCACCAGATGCCCGTCACCGCGGCCAGCCCCACCACCACGGGCACGAAAAACCGCAGCGCCCGATCGCTCCATGCCTCCATGGGGTGCTTTCGGCCGAGAGCTTTTTCAATGAGAGCGATCATCTGCCCCAGGGTGGCGTCCGCGCCCACACGGGTGGCGCGCACCACAAGACGCCCGTTCACCAACCGGGTGCCGCCGGCCACGCTGTCTCCGGTCTGCATTTTTTCCGGACGCGGCTCACCGGTGAGGGCCGCATGGTCCACAAGACCCCGGCCCTCCACCACGGTGCCGTCCGCGGGGGCCACCTCCCCGGCCTCGAGCAGAAAAAGATCGCCGACGGCGAGGTAGTCTGCCGACACGTATCGGTCCCGGCGCTGATCCGGAAAGAACAGGCGCACCTTTTTCGGCTGGAGGGAGAAAAAATGCGCCAGGTCCGCCTGCACGTCCCGCTTGGCCCGCCGTTCGATCAGCTTTCCCAGCAGTACCAATGTCACCAACATGGCGCTCGTATCGAAGTACAAGTGCGGGCTTGCCTTGGCAAGGTTCCAGGCACTGTAGCCGAACGCGCAGACCACCCCCAACCCCACCAGGGTCTCCATGCCGTACGCCCCGGAGGGAAGGCTGCGCAAGGCGCGCAGCAGCATGCGCCGGCCGCCGTAGAAAAAAACGCCCCCCGCCATCAGGCCGGCAGGAATGCCGATGGCCAAAACCCCGGCGTCCGTTTCCCTGTTCAGAAAACCGGCGTAGACGGCAAAGGACAGCATCATGATGTTCATGGTAAGAAACGCGGAGACGGCGAACCGGACAAATTCGCTCCTGTCCTCCCGCCGGTCTTCCGCCGCGTCCCCACTGCGCACACCATAGCCCAGGAACTGAATCCGCTCCGTTATTATCCGGGGGGAGGTGACAGCCGGATCGTAGCGGCACCGAAGCGTATCGGTGGAAAAACGACAGGCGGCATCGACAACGCCGGGAAGACGGGACAAGGTCTGCGCGATCACCCAACCGCAGGCCGGGCACCACATGCCGTCCACGCAAAGCCGCAACGTCAGCGTTTCCCCGGCGACCTCCCGGGCCGCCGGCGCAACTGCCGTTGCGCAATCGGCCGCGTCAGACGACCCCACCCCGTCCCGCCGGTCAAGGGCTTCCTGGGAGGCGGGGATAATACCCATGGCCCGGCATTTCTGGAACAATTCGGTCCGGGCGAAGGTCTCCGCCCCCTTGGTCCCGTCCTTTGCGGCGGCTTCCTGAACAAGCATGCGAAACACCTGGAGACACCCCGTGCAGCAGAACCAATAAGTGCGATCCGGCGCCGCGTGGGAAACCCGGTGGCGACGCAGAAGCAACCCGCACAGATCGCACCGCGCCCCGGCATCATCCGCCATCGCTTCCGCCCCCCAATCCCCCGACCCCTTGGATCGACTTCGTAACCGTTATGAGATGCGCCGGGTGCCGATGGGCTTCAGCATTCACGTTCCCCCGCCCCTCACAACACCTCATCCAGCCGCTTCATATCATCCGTCTTTCCGATCACCACCAGCACATCCCCCACCTCCAGCAACTCCGATGGCGCGGGGTTGAACACCATGCGGCCCGAAGCCTTCTTGATGGCCACGCTGATCACGCCGAAATCCCGCCGGATGTTGCTGTCCATCAGGCTCTTTCCGGCCAGCCTGGAAGACACGCCCACAACGGCCTCCTCCATGGAAAGACCCAGCGCCGTGTCCATCGTGGCCATGTCGATAAAATCCACCACCGTCGGCCGTTTGATCACCTGGGCCATCCGGCTGCCCCCGATCTGATAGGGAGACAGTACCCGCGTGGCGCCGGCCCGAAGCAGCTTCCCTTCGTTGGCGGCCTCCGAAGCACGGGCCATTACAAACACATCCGGCCGCAGCCCCTTGGCCGTAAGGGTGATGAACACATTGTCCGCATCGGAATAAACCGCCGTCACAATCCCCTTTGCCCTGTGGATGCCCGCCGCCTCAAGGGCGTCCTCGCAGGTGGCATCCATGTTCAGATACAGATAGCGCGCGTCAAGGCCCTCTGTTTTCGCCGCATCCTGTTCGATGACCACGAACTTGATGCCGTCGGCCGCCAGTTCGTCGCAGATGATCTTGCCGATCCGGCCGAACCCGCAGATGATCCAATGGTCTTTGAGTTTCGTAATGTTTTTCTCCAATTTGCGTCTCCCGAGAACGGCCCGCAGCTCGCCTTCCAGCAGGATTTTGGTCAGCTGCCCCAACGTATAGGTACCGGCCCCGATGCCGGTGACAATGACGATGATGGTGATCACCCGGCCGGCTTCGCTGAACTGCTTGATCTCTGAAAAGCCGACGGTGCTGATGGTGATGATGGTCATGTAGAAGGATTCGAAAAACCCCATCCCCTCCACGTAATGATAACCGACGGTCCCAAAGGAAAGAATCAGCAGAAACAGCAGCAGCGAAACTTTAATTTTGGAATGGTCCATAAAGACCCGGTTTCCTTCCACCGCCACCGGCTTACGGGAAATGATTGCGCTCAGGGCGCGGAAAGGTTAGGTAACATGTTCGTTGATCACCGCTGAAACGTTTCAGGATTAATATAAAACCTTTCCAATTGTCAAGCTGATGAAAACATTTCATAAAATTCACATCGGGACGGCAACGCGCATGCCGCGGGTGGACACAGGCCGCGTGGCCCTGGTGGTCACCTCCCCCCCCTACCCCATGATCGAGATGTGGGACGCCTGTTTTTCGGCCCAGGACCCGGCCATCGCCACGGCCCTTAAAAAGAAGGACGGACTGGGGGCGTTTGAACGCATGCACCGGATTCTCGACCGGGTCTGGAAAGAAGTCGCCCGGGTTCTGATGCCGGGCGGTATCGTCTGCATCAACATCGGGGATGCCACCCGAACCCTTGCAGACAATTTCATCCTCTACCCGAACCACGCCCGAATCCTCTCCGCCCTCCTGCCCCTGGGGCTCACCCCGCTGCCCCAAATCCTTTGGCGAAAACAGACCAACGCCCCCAACAAGTTCATGGGCTCCGGCATGTTGCCCCCCGGGGCCTATGTCACGTTGGAGCATGAGCATATTCTCATCGCGCGCAAAGGAGAAAAGCGGACATTCGACACCTCTTCGGAAAAACAATTGCGCCGGGAAAGCGCATATTTCTGGGAAGAGCGGAACCTGTGGTTTTCCGATGTCTGGATGGAACTCAAGGGTGCCCGGCAGGATCTGGGGGAAAACGGCGCACGGGCCCGGAGTGCCGCCTTTCCCTTTGAACTCCCCTATCGGCTTATCCAGATGTTTTCGGTGAAAGGGGATGTGGTGCTCGACCCCTTTCTCGGCACCGGCACCACCCTGGCCGCCGCCATGGCCGCGGGCCGGGACAGCATCGGCATCGAGATGGAAAAAGAATTTTTGCCCCTTGTCCGCCGCCGGGTGGAAACCCTGGTCCCTTTTTCGCGCACCCGCATCCGGGAAAGACTCGCCGCCCACGAAGCCTTCATCCAAGCGCGGTATCAAGACAAAGGCGGATTCAGACACCAAAACGCCCATTACGGGTTCCCGGTCATCACCAACCAGGAACGCTTTCTTCAATTGCAGGACCCAACGGAAGTAAGACATCTGTCGGCCACAGAGTTTGAAGTCTCATACGAAAGCGGGCCCCAAGGGGAATTTTGTCGCAAGTGGCCGGGGTATTTTGATGGGGCGGACAAACGCGCCAAGCCCCCGGGTAGACCGAAGAAAACCACCTACCCCAAGCCGGTACAGCGGAAAATATTATAGGTGAGGGGTAAGGCGCACCCCTCACCATTGATCCCCTAGTTGCCCATCCTGTCCCAAAAAGCCTTACCGGCCGCTTCCTTGGACCGAGACCGACGCGCCGCATCCCCATCGGAAAGGCCCGGAGAAACGGGCCGGGTGCCCCGCAGCCGGGCAATGCGCTCTGAAATCGGCGGATGGGTGGAGAACAACCCCTGCAGGTGCTTGCCCGAAAGGGGATTCACGATGAACATGTGGGCGGTCTGGGGGCTGGCCGCAAGGGGCATCCGCTGGTTGTAGGCACTCAGTTTTTCCAGGGCCCGGGCAAGCCCCTCCGGATTTCCGGCGAACCGCGCCCCCGACGCGTCGGCCAGATACTCCCGGGAGCGGGAAACCGCCATCTGAATCAACATGGCCGCCATGGGCGCAAGGATGGACATCACCAGCAGACCGACGGCGCCCAGTCCGCCGCCTTCCTCGTCCTCCCTGCCGCCGCCGAAAAAAGCACTCCACCGGGCCATGGTGGCCAGCATCATCACTGCGCCGGCCATGGTGGCGGCAATGGAGCCGATCAGAATATCCCGGTTTCTGACGTGTCCCAGCTCATGGGCCAGCACTCCCATTATTTCCTCCCGGTCCATGAGCCGAAGCAACCCCTCGGTCACCGCCACAACGGCATGCGCCGGATCCCTGCCGGTGGCAAAAGCGTTGGGCGCCTCCTGGGGGATGATGTACACCTTCGGCATGGGAAGCCCGGCCCGCCGGGCCAGGGTCTCGACCATTTCATAAAGCCGGGGCGCCTCGGCGGCGGACACTTCCCGGGCCCGGTACATTCTGAGCACCAACTTGTCCGAATACCAATAGCTGAAAAAATTCATGCCCGCGGCAAACACCAGGGCGATGAACATGCCCTGGCGCCCTCCGATGAGTTGCCCGATCCAGACGATCAGCACGGTCATTACGGCCAGCAGGACTGTGGTTCTGATTTGGTTCTTCATTGAAATGCCTCCTTCTCGATCCTTCGTTCGCGTCGGCGCCCGGTGGGTCCGGCCCCCCAGGCAGGACACGTTTGTCTCCGTTGCCTTAGGGTCGCGGAAATAAATAATTATTCCGATATTGCGCCGGATTTCGGCCCGGACACAAGGCGCTTCGAGCGGGGCATATCGCGTATATTCACCACACGAAGCAACACAGTCGCCGGGCCGAAGGACAAGCAAGATGGGATAATTTTTTTCCCGAGGCCCTTAAGCTTCGGTAAAAAGATAAGAAGCGCACCGAAAAACGCAACAATGCCCACCGGCTTCGCCGCTGTGTTATTTGCCCGCCACCAGGTACCCCAGGTACGCCACATAGCAGACGAGCAGCAATCCGCCGCCCTTGCGGGTCACGACATGGTGCTTGCGCATCAACACCAGTGGAAGGGCACTGGTCAGCATCATGACCCCGTAATCGATGACCAGGCCGCTTTGGAAAAATCCCCCGGGAATGGGAATCGGGCGCACCATGGCGGCCACCCCGATCACGCTGAGGATGTTGAACACGTTGCTGCCCACCAGGTTCCCGATGCTGATGTCCATCTCTTTTCTGGCCGCCGCCACCACCGAGGTGGCCAGCTCCGGCAACGAGGTGCCGAAGGCCACGATGGTAAGGCCGATGAATTTCTCACCGACCCCCAGGGCCGTCATGATTTTCACGGCGGTGTCCACCACGAGATCGGCGCCGAACACCACCCCCGCAATCCCCACCACGATCAGTACGATCTGCTTTTTCCGGGACGGGACATCGTTGCCCACGATTTCCGAAAGGTCCGGGGGCACCGAGGCCCCGCCGCCCTGCTTGACGGCAATGAAATAATTGAACCAGGTGTAGACAATCACCCCCGCAAACAGCGTGATCCCCTCCACGCGACCGATCACCGAATTGAGGGACACCATCAACAGGTACAGGGAAACCACCAGCATCAGGGGAATGTCCCGCCGGATCACCGAGACATCGCTGGTAATCGGTTGCAGCAATGAGGACAAGCCCAGTACCAAGGCGATATTGCAGATGTTACTGCCCACCACGTTGCCCACGGCGATCATGCTCTTGTTTTCAAGCGAAGAGAGAACGCTGACCACCAGCTCCGGCGCGGAGGTGCCGAAAGCCACCACGGTGAGCCCGATGACGATGGGACGGACACCGAGATCGGCCGCAAAGCCGGATGCCCCCCTGACCAGCCACTCCGCCCCGAAATAGAGCAACGCAAACCCCACACAGCACAACAAAAGATCAATTACCATCTTCAAGCCTCCGCACGTCGGCCTCTTCCCGCGAAAACGAAGGAAAGAGGCAACCGTCACATCACGGCCGCGGTACGCACCGCATTTGTCCTGCCCGACAATATCTTAAACCGCCCCCCGATTGCCATGGTTTTTCGCTATTTCCGAGGCGGTCGCTGTCCTTTTTTTCGGACTGTCCTTTATTCCGGACAAAGGGGTAAAATGCTACATGTCATTGAATTCCAGTGCCTTGTATTGCAATCAACTCCACCGCAAGCCAGCGGCGCCGGATTGTCCACTATCCTGGAGCACGCGTCCAATACGATTCCATATCATTGATTTTTTTACCATTACACACTTTATCAGCCCCATGGCACAGCTCTTGAAGTATCACTGGGCGACGGCTCCTGCGGGGGCCTCCCAGGACCAGGGACGGTCATGGCGTGTCGTGCTTGACAAGGGCAAACCCTCCGAAAGGAGGGGGCGCAAAGCCAACGGCCTAAGTTTCGGCAACACCGGAATACGGCGGCAGGGCTGCCGGGCAAAGGCGCATTCCCCCACGGGTGTCCGCTTTGCACGGGACACTCGTGAGGGAGGCATTATGAAAACCATTTTGTTGATCGGGAAGAACGCCGGAGACTGTGGACGCCGCCTCCTCAATTCCGTAACGTCGGCGGTTTCCGTTCCTGAAGACGGTGTGTTCAAAACGGTGCGTGAGTTGTGCAGCGGGTTCCAGAAAATCCGGGGCAATGTCGATGTGGCGGTGCTTCTGGCCGAATCGCAAAAGCAACTGCTGGACATCGTCTCCCTGGACGCGCTGCTTGAAAACGTCCGGGTCATCCTGGTTCTGCCCGATCATGTCCGGGAGACGGTTTCCAAGGGGCTCCGGATGCGCCCGCGCTTCATGGCGCACCTGGACGGAAATTTCGATGACATCACCGCCGTGCTGAAAAAAATGGAGGCACACGAAACGAAAAGACGCCGTCCGGAATCCGTCCCTTAACCTTAACCCTGAATTTTTGGCGTTAACCCTTTTTATTACCCTTTACCACTGGTCCCCCGGCAACACCGGGACAACACATATCGCTTGAAAAAGGCAAACCACTCGAAAGGGTGGGACGCAAAGCCACTGGCCTAAGTTCCGAGACAAACGGAATACGGCAGCAGGGCTGCCGAGCAAAGACTGCACACTCAAAGATGCTGCGCTTTGCGAGGTAAACATCTTTATGAGGTGCAGTCATGACAAAACAATCCCCTGCTTCAACCCGTTTTACAACCCGGTTTTCACTCCTTCTCGTTGCGGCCGCCGCCTGTTTGCTTCTCCTTGCCCAGGCGCAACCGGCAGCAAGCGCCGAAGCGGTCACCCTGGCCTGGGACGCCAACATCGAAGATGAAGTCGCCGGGTACAAGATACATTACGCCACCGCTTCGGCCACCACACCCTTTGCGGGTACGGGACTCGACCAAGGCGCCTCCCCCATCGTCTTAGCGGCGGAGGACCTGGCGGATCCAGCAGCCCCGTCGTTCCGGCTGACGGGACTGACCCCCGGCGCCACCTATTACTTGGCCGTCAGCGCCTATAACGACGCAGGACTTGAAAGCGATTACTCCGACACCCTGACCTACAAGGCGCCGGAGCCGATTACCCATACAATCACTGCCGAAAAATCGGGAAGCGGGACGATCACCCCTGAAGGCGTCACCACAATTTTGGAAGGAAGCAGCAAAACGTTCAGCATCACACCGGCCGAAAGCCACCACATTGCATCGGTGGTTGTGGACGGAATCGATGTCGGCCCCGTTGGTGTCTACACATTTGAAAGCATCTCCGAAAACCATGCCATAGCGGCCACGTTCGCAATCGACACCTTTACCGTCACGGCAAACGCTCATGAAAACGGCAGTATCTTCCCCGAAGGCGTCACCACGGCTGACAGCGGGGCGAGCGTTGTCCTCAGCATCAAACCTGATAACAACTGTCATATTGTAGACGTTCTTGTCGATGGCCGATCCGTAGGTGCGGTCGACACATACACCATTGAAAAAATATCGCGCAACCACACCATCGATGCCGTTATCGAAAAAAATTCGTTCACCGTAACGACGTCTACTTCCGGCATGGGATCCATCAACCCGGCCGGCGCCCTTATCGTCGAAGCGGGCGCTGACCAGACCTTCACCTTCACGCCAGAAGCCGGCCATTTGGTTGCGGATGTCTTTGTGGATGGTCGCTCCATCGGTGCCGTCAACACTTTCACACTCTCCGGCGTTGTGGAAAATCATAACATCACAGCCATTTTTGAAGCAAACAACACCGCTTTTGCGATGGAGGTCGGCGAAATAATGGCGGATGCCAATTGGCAGCAAGTCAAATTTAACAAAACCTTTGTTCGGCCGGTCGTGGTGGCTTCATCGCTCTCCAGCAACGACATGGATCCGGCCGTTGTTCGCATCGACAATGTCACTGTCACGGGTTTTGAAATTGCCGTTCAGGAATGGGACTATCTCGATGACGTGCATGGCAAAGAGGTTATCGGCTACATGGTCATGGAAGCCGGAAACCATGTGCTTCCCGACGGAACGGTTGTGGAGGCCGGTATCCTGGCGTCAAGCGGTGAAAGCGGATTCACACAGACCTCCTTTATGGGCAGGTTTCCAAGTGCCCCGGTGGTGCTCGCCGGCGTCGCCACCTACAACGACCCTGACGCCGTGACCGTCCGCATCGGCGGCATTTCCGAAGACGGATTCGGCTACCAGCTCCAGGAACAGGAAGCCCTCAAAGACGGGCACCCGTCCGAAACCGTCGCATTTATCGCCTGGGAAGCCTGCAGGACAAACGTTGATGGCCTTCAGATTCAGGCTGGAACAACAAAAAACGTCGTAAAGCATAAATGGGCAGAACTCTCCTTTGGCCAAACCTTTGCCGATGCGCCAATATTCATCGCTGCCATGCAGACGCGAAATGGGGGGGACACCTGTGCGGTGAGGTGGCAGAACAGAACCATCGGCGGCATTGACGTCAAGGTGGAAGAAGAAAAGTCCGCCGACACCGAAGTCTATCATACGACCGAGATAGTGGGCTACCTTGCCATTGCAGCCGAACCGCCGACCGATACCGACGGGGATGGCCTTTCGGACAAGGAAGAAAATGATGTATACGGCACCGACCCGAATGCGTCTGACAGCGACAATGATGGCATCTTGGATAACGACGAAGTCTCTTTCTGGGGCGATGGGTGGTCGGATGACATCGATGCCGACGGAACCTATAACCTCATCGACAAGGATTCAGACGGTGATGGCGTCTCCGATGGACTGGAACTTGCCAACGGCAGCAATCCCGGAGTGTACGAGTCTGCCGTAAACAATGAGATTATCCCTCACGAGCAGTTAACTATCTATTCAGTCGACAGTGAAGAGCTTACGGGCGAAGACGGGGCGGCGGGAAACGCCATCGACGGCCGATCCGATACATTCTGGCATACCGAATGGTATCGGCAGGACCCGGATTTCCCTCACGAGATCGTGATCGATCTCGGAGGGACCTATGAGGTTAGCGGTGTAAACTACCTTCCCCGTCAGCGTGGGATAAATGGCACGGTATACAGCTACGAAATCCTTGTCAGCCGGGATGCAGGCACATGGGGTTCCCCGGCGGCCAAAGGCACCTTCATGCCGGACGCATCCCTCAAAGAGGTGTCCTTCACCGGCGCAACCGGTCGATACGTCAAATTTCGTGCCCTGAGCGAAATCAACAACGGCCCATGGGCAAGTGCGGCTGAAATCGAAATACTCGGTGCGCCCGTCAGTGAGCCGGCCCTCATTCCCCAATCGGAATTAAGCATCCATTCTGTGGACAGCGAAGAGCTTGAAGGCGAGGATGGCGCGGCAGAGAATACTATCGACGGTCTTCCCGAAACCCATTGGCATACCGAGTGGTACCGGCAGGATCCCGACTTCCCCCACGAGATCGTTGTCGATCTGGGTGCGATCTACCAGGTCAGTGCCATCAATTACCTTCCCAGACAGCGTGGTATGAACGGGCGAATTGCCGGGTACGAAATTTTCATCAGCCGGGATGGCAATGCATGGGGGACACCTGTGACACATGGCACATTCTCCGAAGAGTCAGGCCTCAGGACGCTTACCTTTCAGGAAACACCCGGACGTTTTGTGCGGCTTGTGGCACTTTCCGAACAAAACGGCAACCCCTGGGCAAGCATTGCGGAACTCAACTTCATCGGTCGCTGAAAAAGCGCACTGACGCAATCAAAAGGCTCCGGCGTCTGCCGGGGCCTTTTTGTTTTGCACCAATCCTTGTTTCCTACCCTTTCCAATAACATTCTGGTAGAATCCTCGGATATAGGCATCGCTACCTATACACTACAAGCTATCCGGAAAGCGGACACGAGGTCTTGATATGGAGCATTTTAAATCAATCTTCTTTTCTGTGACAGTTCTCCTGCTATGCAGTTTTCTCTACCCCGCAGCTGTAACCGGCGAGAATCTCGTAATCGTAGGAAGCTACACTTCGATGGGAGGGAAAGGAATACACGTTTTCCGTTTGAATGAGGCATCAGGGGGACTATCTTCCGTCGCCCCTCCGGTGCGGTGCCCAAATCCTTCTTATCTCGTTTCCGCCCCGAACCACCGAGTGATCTATGCTGTCAGCGAAACAGCCTTTTTCAAGGGTGTTGTCGGCGGTGCAATCAGCGCATATGCCATCGCCGCCCACTCAGGCAAACTTTCCCTCATCAACCGCCAACCGACCGGGGGTGCCGCCCCCTGCCATGTCGGCCTTTCCCGCGACGGCCAATGGGCCTGGGTGGCGAACTACAACGGCGGAAGCGTTGCCGCTTTTCGAATAAGGCCGGACGGAGGTCTCGACGGGCCGACAAGGCTCATCCGACTTAAAGGCGCCGGCGTGCACCCCACCCGGCAGCAGATGCCCCACCCCCATGCGGTTGTCCAGGCGTCGAACCCGAGCACCGTCTTTGTTCCCGACTTGGGTACAGACACGATTTACGGTTACCGTACGGGAGCCAACTGCAACGGCCTGTGTTCCCCACCCGGCATCAAATTGGAACAGCCTGCCGGAAGCGGTCCCCGCCATCTTGTTTTCCATCCCCGGGGGGGATATGCGTTTCTGGTCTCGGAACTTAACAGCACCGTCACAGTATTTCGCTGTTCCGGAAACACAGCCTTGTCGAAAATTCAAGCCGTTTCATCGATTCCCACATCCTTCAAGGATAAAAACGCAAGCGCCGCCATTCACCTCTCACCCTCCGGAGGTTTTTTATACGTCTCCAATCGGGGACATGACAGCATCGCGGCGTTCGGCTTCGACCCGGAGGCGGGGCAACTGGGCCCGGGCGCCTGGTACGACAGCCGGGGGAACACCCCCAGAGACTTTGCCATCGATCCGGAAGGAAGATACCTGCTTGCTGCCAATCAGGACTCCGGCAATATCGCCGTTTTCAAAATCGACAGGGAAACCGGAGCCCTGTCCCCCACCGGCAAACCTGTACCGATCAGTGCGCCGGCCTGCATCGCCTTCGTTCCCGAGCCATAGGTTTTTCATCCCTTCCACCCGAAACTTGCCATCATTCCTCTAATGGCGTATTAATTAACAAAAACCTAATGATCCGAACGAGGTGATGTGCCTGCCCAAACAACCTCTTCCGCAGGACTTCGCTATTGAAACCGGCGGTGATCATGAAAAGAAGAGATTTTCTTAAAAATTCAGTTGTAACCACCGGAGCACTGGTTCTTGGCGGGGTGGCCCGAACACTTTCGGCGGCCCGCCCGGAAAGGCGCGCAAACGACGTCGTTACGCTTGGCGACACCGGCATCAGGGTCTCCAGACTCGCCGTGGGCACCGGGACCCACGGCATCAACCGGTCATCGGACCAGACCCGGAACTTGGGTATCAGGGGCATCGCCGATTTGCTGGAGGCGGCCTACGATGAAGGCGTATTTTTCTGGGATTCCGCCGACCAGTACGGCACGCACCTGCATCTGAAAGAGGCGTTGAAGAAAATCCCCCGGGAAAAGGTGGTAATCCTGTCGAAAACACATGCCACCACGGCAGCGGAAATGAACGCGGACCTCGATCGGTTCAGGTCCGAAATCGGGACCGATTACATCGACATTATGCTGCTGCACTGCATGGAAGATGCCCGATGGCCGGAAATCAAAAAAGGCGCCATTACGGCCCTGTCCGAGGCGAGAGAAAAAGGGGTCATCAGGGCCCATGGGGTTTCCTGCCACACCTTGCCAGCGCTCAAGGCCGCCGCCGCATCGCCTTGGGTCCAGGTGGATATGGCGCGCATCAATCCGGCCGGTGTCCGGATGGACGGCGATCTCCATGAGGTTGTACCGGTCCTGAAAAAAATGCATCGGTCCGGCAAGGGCCTGATCGGCATGAAAATCTTAGGAGGCGGTCAATTGACAGGGAACGTCGACCTGTGTCTACGATACGCCCTGCTTCAGGATTATGTCGATTGCTTCACCATCGGCATGAAAAGGCGGAAAGAAATGCAGGATCTTATCGCCAGGATCGATAACGTGAACACGAAGGAATGGCTCGCAGCGCTGTAAAGCCCCAAACGAAAGGGAGCAGGAAATGGCATCAGAGCGCGTTTACCGGATCAACACTCCGAACGTCGTCCAGGAAACCATCGAAGACGAAGCGGTGGTCATCAACCTCGTCACGGGCCGCTATTACAGCCTTGAAGGCTCCGCGTCCTTCATCTGGCGGTTTATCGAAAACGAACGGCCCGCCCGGGAAATCACCGAGGCGATCAGCAGGCATTTTTCAGTCCCGGAGGACGCCGCAATAAGCACCGTCGAACAATTCATTGAGGAACTCGCCGCGGAAGGTCTGGTCGTCCCCGTCGAAAACCCGGTGCCCCCTTCGGACGTCCCCCCCGAGTCATTGATGCAAGGCCTTCCGACCGGGGAGAGCGGTTTCTCGCCACCGGTTCTTCAAAAATTCACGGACATGGAGGACCTCCTGCTGCTTGACCCGATTCACGAGGTAGACGATACGGGGTGGCCCGCAATCAAGCCCGATTCGCCAAAGCAGGTATAGAACCGCTGGAGTCCGTCCATGACCGTCTACGTGTTAAGCCCCGACAGTGAGACACCGACCGGCGGCGTCAAGCAGCTCTACCGCCACGTCGATGTCCTGAACGACAACGGATTGGATGCGGCCATCGTCCATCAGCGCCCCGGATTCCGCTGCTCCTGGTTTCAAAACGGAACCAACATCGTCCATACCGGTGAGATCCGGCCTGGAAAAGACGATCTTCTCGTCCTGCCGGAATCATACGGCCCCGGTATCGTCCGGATTCAGCCCGGCGTTCGGAAGATCATCTTCAACCAGAACTGCTTCTACACTTTTCGCGGATTCTCTTTAGAGGACCTCCCGAAAGAAACCCCCTATACCCATCCTGATGTGGAGGCGGCACTGGTCGTGTCCGATTACAGCAGGGAATATCTGCAGCATATCTTCCCCCGACTCCCGGTCTTCAGGCTGCACAACGGAATCGATGCGGGAATTTTCCACCCCGGAAACGGGAAGAGATTTCGCATCGCTTTCATGCCGAGAAAAAACAGCGACGACCTTCGGCAGGTCGTACACGCGCTGAATTGCCGGCAGGCCCTTGAAGGGTTTGAGTTGTCGCCCGTATCACAGGCAGCAGAGTCGGAAGTCGCCGCCATCTTTCGGGATTCGGCCGTTTTTCTCAACTTCGGAGATCGGGAGGGGTTCGGCCTGCCGCCGGCAGAGGCGATGGCCTGCGGCTGCATTGTCGCTGGCTACCATGGCTTCGGAGGCGCCGATTTCATGTCGGAAAAATATGCCTTCCCGGTTCAAACCGGCGACATTCTTGCCTTCGTCAAAACCGTTGAAAATGTGCTTGAATCGATTCGAAACAACGCGCCGGAGATCGACATCAAAAGGGAGAAAGCCATCGCCTATATCAAAGGCACCTACAGCATGGAAATGGAGAGTGCGGACATCCTGTCCTTCTGGCGACAGCAGCTGTAATCAATCAGTTGCGCATATAATTTTGCATGAAATCAGCGAACGATAAGAGGATACGCGTTTGGTGACCGAAAAGATCCCACAAGACGAAAATGCCGAGATCGAACAGTGCACGGCCTATTTCCAAAAGCTGCAAAATGCTTCGATTCACGCGGCGGATCAGGCCGGTGGTTTTATCTCCAAGACCTACCGCATCGCAGGTTATCGAATCGAGTTGCAGTTTGCCGGTGAAGCGCTGATCCCGCTCATGACCCCAGCCATAACGCATCTGGCAGATGAGGAAACCAGCGTCCCGGACCTGACGGTGGCCTTGTGGGATACCGGGTCGACATCCACGGCCATCCCTCCCCTCGACTGGACGACGTCCCGGGAAATCTTCCGGGGGGAGGTGCCGCGTTACAATAACAGCCGCTTTCACACATCATATCATTCGTGGGCCGAGGTTTTTTCAATGCTGGACAGCACCACCGGACAGGCCGTCTTCTGGACGGGGGACTACAGGCACCTCGACTACACCATGGGAAGTGCACCTATCCGGGACATTCTCCACTGGTATATGTACAAGCAGGGCGTCCAGTTGGTTCACGGCGGCGGCGTGGGCACACCAAACGGCGGCGTGCTGCTTACAGGCAGCGGCGGAAAAGGCAAATCGACATCGGCGCTGGCCTGCCTCGATTCCAATCTTTTTTATGCCGGAGACGATCACGTGCTGGTCCGGACTGCGCCGAAACCGATGCTGCACAGCATATACAATACCGCAAAACTCAAATCGGATAACATAAATACTTTCCCGCATCTCGTTTCCGCCATTGAAAACAGCGAGAATCTGACGTCGGAAAAGGCCCGGATTTTTCTGCAAGACCATTATCCGGAACGGCTGATCGGTGGTTTTCCCCTCCGGGCCCTCCTGCTGCCGGAAGTCACCGGGAAGCAAGAAACCCGGGTTGAAAGGACTTCAGTGGTAAACGTGCTAAGGGCGCTGGCACCGACGACACTCTACCAGCTTCCGAAAGCCGGTCAGGAATCCCTCACCCGCATGGCGGCCCTGGCGAAATCTGTACCCGGGTATACCCTGAAGTTGGGAACGGAGTTGCCGCAGATCCCGGTCGTTATCTCGAAGCTGCTCAAAGACCTTGAAACCGAAGACGAGAGGCGTCATGCATAAAGGCCTTGCCAGCGTTATCGTCCCTGTCTACAACGGCAGCCGCTATCTTGCCAAAACCCTTGAAAGCGTTCTTGCACAGGAATATCCCGACGTGGAAGTCATTGCCGTCGACGACGGCAGCACCGACGGCAGCGCGGAAATTATTCGTCGTTTTCCGGCCGTGCGGTATTTCTATCAGGAGAACCAGGGGGTGACGGTCGCGCGAAACAACGGCATCTCCCGGGCAACGGGAGAATATATCGCCTTTATCGACCAGGATGACATCTGGACACCGGACAAACTGGCCGTACAGATAGACTATCTCGAAAAGAATCCCGGGACCGGCTTCGTTTTGTCAAAATCCCGGATGTTCCTGGAATCCGGCGCGGATCTTCCCCCCTGGCTCAAACCCTCCTATCTGGAAGAAGAACATGTGGGATTCATACCGGGCACCTTCCTTGTCCGAAGAAACGTTTTGGACATGGTCGGGCATTATGATGCCCGATACGCCATCGCCAGCGACACCGACTGGTTTTCCCGTGCCATGGACGCGGGCATCTCCATGCATACCCTCCCGGCAGTGCTCTTGTATAAAAGGGTCCACACAGACAACCTGTCCAACGAAGACGATACGATTCGGGAAGAACTGCTGAAGGTGTTCCGGGACTCTATCGTGAGAAAGCGAAAACGCGCCGCAGCAAAGGCCGGAAAGGAAAAGGCGTCATGAACGAGCGCCCTCTTGTCAGCGTCATCATTGCCGTCAGGAACGGGGAACGGTTTCTGGCCCAGGCCATCGAATCCGTGCTGGCCCAGACGTACCGGCCCATCGAAATAATCGTGATCGACGGGCATTCTACGGACAGGACACCCGAGATCGCAAAATCATATGATCAGGCCCGGCATGTTCTGCAGCAAAACAGCGGGATCGCTGACGGCTATAACCTCGGGGTCGACGAGGCCAGGGGCCCTCTCATCGCCTTTATCTCCCATGACGATCTCTGGGAGCCCGGCAAATTGACCTGCCAGGTAAAGCATATGATGCAACATCCCGATCTTGATTACACCGTCACGAAGGTCTCGTTTTTCCTGGAGCCCGGGCACGCCATTCCCCCCGGTTTTAAGAAAGAACTTCTGGACGCTCCCCAGGTGGGCCGCATCATGGAGACCCTTCTGGTCCGGAAAACGCTCTTTGACCGGATCGGGCGGTTCAACCCCGATCTGCCGGTGGCGGAAGACGTCGACTGGTATGCCCGGGCCAAGGACAACGACATTCCGATGGCCATCATTCCGGAGGTACTCGTCCGAAAGCGAATTCACGATACCAACGCCTCGTCCAATGCGGCATTGAACAACCGACAATTGCTGACGGTTCTCCGCAATTCCATTCGCAGGCAGAAAACCGCCGCAACCGGCAATCAGGGAGAATCCACATGATGGCACAAGAGAGAATCAGCGTCATCATACCTGTCTATAACGGAGAAAAATACGTCACGGCGGCCGTCGACAGCGTCCTTTCCCAGGCACCGGAAGGTATTGAGATTATCGCGGTGGACGACGGATCGACGGATGGCACCGTAGAGAGACTTTCATTTCTCGGAAACAGGATAACCGTCATCCGGCAGGAAAACGCCGGGGCCGGTGCGGCCAGAAATCGGGGCGTTGAAAATGCCTCGGGGGATTTCCTCTGTTTTCTCGATGCGGACGATCTGTGGACCGAAGACAAACTTTTAAATCAACTGGCCGTTTTCAGGGAAAATCCGGACGTCGATATGGTTTTCGGCCATGTGCTTCAGTTTATCAGTCCGGAACTGCCGGAAGCTGTGAAACGCAAGATTGTCTGCCCTCCGGGGGCGCTGCCGGGGTTTCTTCCCGGCGCCATGATGATCAAGGCGAATGCATTCCGAACAGCCGGCTTTTTCGAAACGACGTGGCGGATCGGAGAATTCATCGACTGGTTCATCCGGGCAGGTGAGAAAGGGCTTCGGCACCACCTTTCAAAAGACATCTATCTCAAGCGGCGCCTGCATGGAAACAATGTCGGGATTCGTGAAAAAGATGCCCGAACGGAATATGTCCGGATTGTGAGGGCCGCACTGACAAGACGGCGTGCGCGGGAAAAACAGCAGCGAAACGGCCTATCGGAGTTGTAATATGTCGCGGGAATCGAATATCTACGGAAATGGACTGTTCGCACCGACCCGGGAGCAGGCGTGGCTCCTGAAAGCCGCTCTCACCCGTGGCCCCGGAGCGATAGCGGCCTGGCAGAAATGGAAGCCGATCAAGGACATGGACCACCTCGATCCGGGCAGCACCCGAATGCTTCCTCTCGTTTACGACAACCTCAGCCGGCAAGGCGTCGATGAGCCGCTGCTGAATACCTGCAAAGGGTTTTACCGCCGGGCCTTCTATCAGAACAATATGCTCTTTCACCGCATGGCGCCGCTGCTCGACGCACTCGAAACTGCAAAAATCCCCACCATGCTGCTGAAAGGCGCGGCGTTGGTATGCCGGTATTATAAAAAACCCGGTCTCCGCCCCATGGACGATCTGGATATCCTGGTGCCCACTCACCGGGCACTGGATGCGGTTTCGGTGCTGAAACGACTGGGGTGGCGTCAGAATCCGAAACCGAAAGCGATCCTGGCCGAACGTTATTTCAACGTCAGAAACGGTCATGAATTCAACGCCCCCGACGGCCAGGCCGTGGATCTCCACTGGCATCTGCTGGCAGACGGCTGTTTTCCGGGGGCCGACGCGCCCTTCTGGGAAGCTGCAGTGTCATCTCCGCTGGCCGGGGCAGGCACCCTTGCCCTCTGCGCCACCGACCAGCTGATTCATGTCTGTGTCCACGGCGCCAAATGGAATATCATACCGGGCATCCGGTGGGTGGCCGATGCCATGCATGTGCTTGATACCGAAGCCGATCGGATCGACTGGGGCCGACTCGCTCGGCTGGCCGGAGAGTTCCGGATCAGCCTGCCGCTTCTGGACACTCTGGGATACCTGAAGGATCGCTTCGAGGCGCCGGTTCCCGCACCAATACTGGACCGCCTCAAGGCGTTACACCGAACATGGGGCGAACGCCGGGAATATCGGGATGCCAACAGCCCCGCCGGGCTCGGCATGCGATCGTTCATGCTGAGATATCTCAGGCACAGGTCGCATTCAAGAAACGCAGCACCGCAAACGGGTACCGGGGGACTCGGACTCCTGGCATTCACACAACACTTCTTCGGCGCCGACAGCGGTTTGGACATGCTCTGCGCCGCAGGCCGGCGAGCGACCGAACGCATTCGGCATCTTGGCGGCCGACACCGGGCACGGACATCGTAATGGCGGTCACCGGACTGTTCACTTCCTTTCGAAAAAACAGCGGGGATTCCCTTTCAGGCGTAATCCTTTCCGGCGCTGGGTTCGCCTTTCTCTCCCAGGTATTCGGCTACGGTCTCGGCTATATCAACAATGTACTCTATGCGCGCTGGCTGGGAGAGACCGAATTCGGCATCTTCACCTATGTTTCCACCTGGACGCTGGTGCTGGCATCCGTCGCCGGTCTGGATTTTCCCACCGTCTCCCTGCGTTTCATTCCGCAATACCAGTCCGCCGGGCACTGGAACCGGCTGAAAGGACTTCTCATCGCCAGCCGCAGGCTGGTTCTCGCCGCCGGTTTCGGCCTCGGCGTCCTGGGGTCCCTGGCCGGCCTGTGGCTTTGCAGCGGCAACGCCGCCCCATACCGGTCTTCGGTAATTATCGGCGTCTGGCTGATCCCCATATGGGCGGTCATTTATCTGCAAACCGCCCAGGCCCGGGCTTTTAACCGAATCGCGATCGCCTATGCCCCTCCCCGCATGATGAAACCGGTCCTGCTGGTTTTGACGGCATATGCCTTTCTGATTGCCGGAGGGAGGCTTACAAGTGCCACACTCCTGGCAGCATCCATAGCCGTCCTCTTGGCGGTACTTTTTTTGCAGCGCCTTTGCTTGAAGCGCATCTTTCCGGAAAGCGTAAAGCGGGCTCAACCGGAATTCAGGACCCGGGAATGGCTGCAGGTTGCAACAAGCATCCTGTCGGTGACCATTATTTTCACCGTGCTCTACCAAATCGACACCCTCATCATCGGGCTTCTGATGGCGCCCGAAAATATAGGGCATTACGGCGCCGCATTGAAAACCACACAACTCATGAACATGCCCGCCATGGCCATGGCGGCGCTGGCCGTTCCGATGTTCTCAGGGCTGCATGCCGAAGGAAAACTTCCGGAGCTGCAGCGGCTGGTCTCACGCGTCACCCACTGGAGTTTCTGGCCGGCCCTGGCGGGGGCAGGGGTGATCATCGGCCTCTCGGACCTGTTTCTGGGGCTGTTCGGCCCCGGCTTCATATCGGCCAAACCTGCAGTGATCATCCTGGTGTCGGGCATGCTTCTGAACACAGCCGGAGGCCCGGTACTGCTGCTGCTCCAGGTAACCGGACAGCAGCGGCAGGTAGCCGTCGTTATCGCATACAGCGCACTTTTAGGAACGATTTTGACGTTCATCGGTGTCCGAACCATGGGCATTACCGGCGCGGCCTGGGCAAACCTTTTCACATCTTTATTTTGGATATGCCGACTCAATATGATATCATTGAAGGCGCTTGGTATCAGGTCACATATTTTTAAATGGAACAAGTGATAGGGGATTGAGGAAAGGATTGAGCCCATTTGCAGGGAGCCATCTCATATCCGTTTTCTGTAAGCCTACAAGCTGTCTCAAAAAAAAGATCGCGCCCACTGACAAGGCGTGGGGCGATGAAAAAGTGCAGCATATATGTAATATGTGAGCATTTTGAAGCGCCCCACAACGCCGTCAGAGGGCGTTAGATTTATTTTGAGATAGCTTGTAACTTGATGGGACAACACATCAACCATGAATGTAAAGCATTGTCACAGGGCTCTGCCGAATTTTCTGATGGTCGGTACGTCAAAAGCCGGTACGACATCCCTCTATTACTATCTTCAGCAACACCCGGATGTATTCTTGAGTGAAGTCAAGGAGCCTTGTTTCATCGCCTCACGGTTCATCGACTATCCGACACGCGGCGTGAACGATGAAAAATTCTTCAACCGCCACCTTGTCGACAGCTTCGACGAATATACCGGACTTTTTGAACCCGGTCGGAACAAAACGGCAATCGGCGAGGCAAGCACGAACAACCTAGTTTATGCAAAAAGAGCCATCACCGAAATCAAGAAATATATCGGTGAGCCTAAGATCGTTATCGTCCTTCGTAACCCGGTGGAAAGGGCGTTTTCAGCCTATATGATGCTTGTAAGAGACGGCAGGGAAACGCTGCCTTTTGAAGAGGCATTGGCAGCGGAGGACAATCGGATACGCGACAATTGGGACCATATCTGGATGTACAAGAGGGAAGGCATGTACTTTCAAAACGTATCGGCCTATCTAGATAATTTCAAGCATGTCAAGATCTGCCTTTTCGATGACCTTAAAACCCGACCTGTTTCCCTTGTTCAGGAATTGTTCCGGTTTCTGGATGTTGACGCCGCCTTTGTACCGGAAACCCGGGTACGCCATAATGCGTCCGGACTCCCCACAAACAGGCGCATTAATGAGTTCTTCGTTAAGCCAACAAAATTGCAAGCCTTTTTGAGAACCTGCGGCACCACGCTCATCGGGCAAGGCAGGTGGGCCCAGCTTCGGGACAGGACAAGGGCCAGATTTTTGAAGAAGGTTCATTTGGAACCGGACATCCGGCATCGCCTCATCGGATATTTCGAAGAAGATATTTACAAGGTGTCTCGACTCATCTCCCGCGACCTAAGCCATTGGCTCCAGTGACTGCCGCCGAGGCATCAACCCATTTGATGCGACAACTGGAAAGGCTGTGGTTTGAAAATACTGAGTCTCCAATATGGCAATTTAAAAAACCCCTTCGCATTCGGCGGGCTGCCCAATTGCCTGCATGCAAATTTCAGGCATCTGGCCCGTCGCCACGATGTTGTCTGCCATACGGGGCTCTGGCCGGATCGCCCGAAATCGTTTCAACTGGATGGAATCACCTATATACAAAAGGGGATAGGTCGGAACAGGTACCTGAACAGGCTTTCGTATTCCCTTGGAGCGTCTTCCCAGAGCGTTTTTGAGGATGCCGACGTTATAACCGTTGCCTGGGATCGGTATGCCCCCCTTCTCCCTGTTCCAGGATGCACCGTTCCGATTATACTCGACCTTCACGCGAATTATTTCCAAGCACCGAGCAAGTTGAAAGCCATCGAACCCCTGGCCATCGGGCTTTTAAAACACCGCCTCAAACGGGCACGCTACATCACAGCTGTCTCTGAAAAAGTGCTGGAGATGGCCTTGCAATACGCACCGAAACTTCGCCTCAGCAGGGTAATCCCCGGCGGGATCCCCGATGAATTGTTGCAACGCCTGGTAAAAGACGAGGCACCAGTGGCCCCCTATTTCCTATTTCTGGGGCGGCTGGACATGTCGTGGAAGGGCATCGATATTCTATTGGATGCGTATCGGGCAGCCAAAGTGAATTTGCCGCTCATCATCGCAGGAGAGGGACCGGACAGACCGGAAATAGAAAACCGCATCAGAAAACTTGGCGCAGGGGATAAGATTTCAACAATTGGATGGGTAGATGGAGACGCCAAATACCGATTATTAAAAAACTGTCTGGCCCTATGCATGCCCTCTAGAGTCGAGGGCTACCCCATTGTGGCCATTGAGGCCGGTGCGATGGGAAAACCCGTTATCGGCAGCAGGATTGTCGGCATTGCGGAGGCTGTCGAAGATGGCCAAAACGGTTTATTAGTAACGATGGGAAGCCGGCGGGAATTCGCACACGCCCTTCGGAAGATTGCCACAGAGCCCACCCTTTCCGATGAATTGGGAACGAACGCATTTAAAAGGGTAAAAGGCTTCGGTTACAGCGAAATAGCTCAAAAAAAAGAAACGTTCTTTCAGGAAGTCATTGACGACTTCTACTCCACCTGAGCGTGCTCTTCCCCCTCCACGAATCGGATTGTCAACGCATCACATTTTCCGGTCAACGGGTCAAGATAATAACCACCCGGCACGATCGAAACGCCCTCGAGATGCATCTCCATCAATGGCCCGTTATCAGATCCCAACGCGACAAACGGGCTGACAACCAACCGTTCCCTGTTAAAAAGAATCTCGTCCGGAAGAAAATAAGTCACAATCCACCAATAGATTTTATCATCGATTTTTTCGATCATCTGCCGTTTGGCATGCCAGGCAACCAGAGGGTATACAATCCGCCGACCGTCTTGAATCGCACCTGAAATCCGTTGATCGACCTTATGATAAAACCGCAGGTTGTCGGCATAAAGCTGCAACTCGGTTGACTGTGTCAGAACAAATAACACCGGGAGTCCAAGCAAGGCTGCCGGGATCAATCGACGCCAACGGTGCCGGACATGTTCGCCGCAGAGGGTGATTCCGAGGCATATGAGACCTACGGGTACGATGACATACAGATAACGTTCACGAATCGGCTGAAAAGGAATCAGGGGGAAAAAACTTTTTACACCGAAAAAGGTTATAAACAAAAAGGATAACGAGCTTAACGATATGGTTCGTAAAAAGCGATCGCCCTTGAGCAATAAGAATGCAAAGCAGCCGGTGAAGGCAACCAGCATTCCCTTGAACAACATGCTCAGGCCGAGAAATCGTTCCAATGCCAGCATGACCAGCCTGTACAAACACCCTTTCGGGCGTTCTATAACCGACGCCAGAAGCCCCATCTTCTTGGATGCAGCGACAGTCCCCGACGCCTCGTTGAAGTGCTTGGCCATGATGACGCCAATCCGCCCGTGTATTT
This sequence comes from Desulfobacterales bacterium, assembly GCA_963678885.2. GTDB lineage: Bacteria > Desulfobacterota > Desulfobacteria > Desulfobacterales > JAFDDL01. The sequence goes on from CAXXFG010000001.1 coordinate 577,563, forward strand.
CATCAAGCATGAAGTAGAGTACCGCATGCTCCAAAGTGTACAGAGACAGAAGTATTGAAGAAAAAACCAACGCGGGTCGGACCCCGAACATAAAGAGCACTCCTGCGTTGAGGCCGACAGCAAAAAACAGGTTTGTAATCTTTGCACTGTACGCAAGAAACATAAACACAGCCGACACTGAAAGCCACCCATATCTTCCATCCAGATGGTATTTATGCAGAAATAAAAAACAGGCCTCGAGGTACAACATCGAAAACACTGACGGGGAAATCAAGGTGGAAGATCTGATGAACATGGGGGTAAAAACCAGGGCAAGAGAAACCGATGCTGCCGCAAAGGGTGACGTGTATCTTCTCAGAAGATGGAAGGTCAAAAAAATTATTCCAATCGAAGCGGCTAGAGGGGCGAGGTATGCTGCCCACCAGGAATCGGAAACAATCCTCGCAAGAGTCGCCGGCAGTAGAATGGAAAATCTCACGGTATGGTGGGTCACATCATCAATGGGAACGCTATAGAATAATTGTCTGGTATGATACCAGACACGTGTCACATCCCCCCCCCAATCAAGGCCCATATAGAAAAAGGGCCGAAGGGCTAAAAACAACACAGCAACCGACAGCGGTGCAACCCACTGGAAGCGCCCGCATGGCTTGGAGGAAAAAGTTTCAAAGGGAACCGACTTTTTACCGTTCAGTCTTTTCTCCATACCTGCTCCTGATAGTAGAACAGACCGGGCCGAACTTAGAATTTCCGTTTAGCCCGACCGGAACCTCGAAAGAAGGACCGGCAGGCGTTCGCCAAAACCACTTTTTCCTCTTGGAAAACAAGCCCTGCCGACCAAGCGAGGATCAGAAACAAAGCAACACTCAGCAGGGTCGCAAGCATCGGGGATATTCGTTCCAGCACAAAATATACAGCCAAGGCCCCTCCACTTACCAGCATAGGATTGACAATGACCCCCCAAAAAGAAACGATGCCATCCAGACTTAACATAAAAATGAGAGCCGCACACCAAACCCCCATACCAGCGCCAGTAGCGCCGACCGCCCCTAACACACCGAACCTGCCGGCGAGAAAAGGCATCCCGACCAGGAGCGTCGTCACCCCGGCCAATCCACCGAAAAACGGCACCAGAGGACTCTGTCTGGCGAAGTAGACCCGGGAGGCGACAACCCCTCCAGTCCAGGGGATTATCATAAGAACAGCAAACGGAAGCAGCTTTGCCGCCGGCAGAAAATCCACACCGAAAAAGGCCGGAACCAGCCACTGACCAAGGGCGAAGCAGGGAATGCCGATGCAGACACCGAGAAGGAACGACGCCCGAACCAGCATGCTGACGAAATGGACTTCTTTCCCATCTTGTCGGAGCGCGGACCTGCTCAACGCCGGAAGTGCCGCGACGTTCAATGACACCGGGATGTGCGAAAAGACAATAAACAACTGGAAGGTCAGTGCAAATTGGCCGAGGCCGCCACTATCCTCCGAAATATTCCGGAAAAGTATGAGGGGCCCCTGAAGCATCCACTGGGCGAGAACCGTAGCTGCGGCAATAGGGAGCCCCTGGCGCAACAAGGACCCAACCCCTTCGAATCTGCGTGTTGGCCGGAGGCGCACACCTATTTTCCGGATATAAAACAGACCCGCAACAGCCTGCCCCCACCAGGAGGCGGCCTGTATCAGAGCGAGCCAGAGAATCCCCCTGCCGGCAAGAAGCCCGATTACCCCCCCGGCCACTTCAAGTGGCCTGAAAACAGCGTTGATGTGCAATGCAAATTTCGTTCTTTCATAGGCTGCAAAAACGAACTCGGCCCACATGGCGATTGAACGGCCGAAAAGCGCCACGGAAAAAATAAGCAGCAGGAGCCGCATCTCCATTCGCGCTTCCATGAACCAGCCGGTTACCGCACAGGTCAGCGAAACCCCCGTGCAAACCAGCAATTTCAGTGTCAAGGTTTGGGAAACGAGCCGGCTTTCAGCCTCCCGGGCCTGTCCGATACGACGCCCGAGAATGACATCGAGCCCCAGCCCGGCAACCGGTTGCAGGGCAAGGTACCATGAGATTCCGTATGCAAAATAGCCATAGCGTTCGGGGCCAAGCAAACGAGTCAGGATAACCGCATAGCCGAATCGGACGATGATATTCAGCCATCTTCCACCGAGTAAGTAGCCGGCATTATGGAGTATCGAAGTAACGCCGCTGCCGAATACCCCGTCGCGAAGTGCGCTCACGACAGGCCACCCGAATGCTCTGTCTGGAACGCAATGGATGCCTTCCTTTTTCCACCGAACGGATGGACCACCCTGTGGGCCCTGATGTTTGCGGTATAATGGGGGCATGAATTGCAGAAGCACCCACTCACAGATGTCCCCAGTAGTTGAATGCTGCCGGCCTCCCGTCGAAAGTCGATGTAGCGGCTCCCGTTCCATATTCTCTTGAAATCTTCCCTGTAAATATTTCCCATCGGCTGAAAACACCGACAACAGGGCGCATCCCTGGCTTCCTGTTCACGGTCTCTGAAAAACCGCCCCGCCCTCAGAGGATGAAAAAGCTTTGCGACCCTGAAATTCGCGGTGTAGTGAATACAGGCGTAGCAGTTGCATCCCTGAAGCGGCCGGCCAAGGGTGGGGAGTTTTCGGGGATCCAGACGCTTTCGTTTGTATGCCGTACTTTCCCACACGCGCCGGAAACCGTCGTCGAACACATTCCAGAGGGACTCGTAGGCCCGGCAGCAGAGATAAAGACCGCCATCCGCATCGATACCCACGGAAAGCCAGCCGTAATAGCAGGGAAATGTCCTGTAAAAATCGCCCGTATCGAGCCGTTCCCGAAGTTGGGGAACCAGGGTATCGATTGTATGGTCGATGTTGTTTTCATCGAGTATCTGCCCGGCGGTCCGCAGTTGGTCGCAGATATTTGGCAGGCACGCCGGCGGCGGGATCAGTTCCACCAGCCCAGGATCCCCGGCATCGTCCATGGGGCGGAACTGAACGCTGCCTGCGCCCACCCGAACCGCCATGTTTGCAATACCTGCCAGATCGTTCATATTTTCACGGCGGATGATGCACACCAGGGTCACCTCGGGTTTGGACCGTCCCTGCCTGCGTTTCTCCTCGCCAAGTCCACCCAAGACCGTTTCAAGCGCGCCGGCCTCCAGGCCCGACCGTTCCGAAACCTTTACCCTCAGGGCATTGCAGCCAACGCTTACAAGCTGTTTCGCCATCTCCGGGGATATCAGCAAGGCGTTGGTGTTCACGTCACAGTCGGCACCGGCGTGTTTCACACGACCGATAAATTCCATGGCAGCGGGATGCATGAACGGCTCTCCGCCACCGGAAAAATGAAACCGGAAGCTTCCCGCGTTCAGCAGGCCATCACGCATGTTGTTCATGTCGCGGGGGTCCGCCTCTATCTTCTGTAGCGCCCGGACATCCCCGATATCCGGAAGCCGGCATCCCGCGAGCCGCGCCCCACGGACAGTGCGCACCCCCGGCAGGGTCACGAACGGCGAGTGGTAGTAACAATGCCGGCACCGGAGATTACACCGGTTCGTGAGGGAAAGATTGGCCTGAACCGGCCCGCCGAACGCATGGTGGGCACTCAAAAATCCCAGAACCGTCTTCAGATAGGATTGCTTTTTATGAACCTTCATTTGGCCCTTTTCAATTTCGACCGCCGGCAGGCATTTCACACCGGCGAGAAAGCACCAAGCCCCTGGCGGCCCCGAAACACCACGCCCACTTCAATCCCACAACGAAAGGAAAAGACTGCCAGAATCGCAACAAATTCGGATTCTGAAGAAATAACGCCAAGGTTGCAAAAAAGGCAATCCCCGGAGATGCCAGCAATATCAGAACCGGATGCTTAAAAACAGACGGCGTGCCGTAGAACTTTGGGAAACGACAACGCAGTCTGATGGTTGTTGAAGCGTTCCTTGCGCTGTATATGAACAGCGTGCCCATGGTCCGTCTGTCATGGGCATGGATCACAACGGACGAAGACTCAAAGAACACCTCATGCCCGCCGTGCCTCGCCCTTACGGCCAGTTCCATATCCTCCGCGATCCGCATGGCGGGGTCGAAGCCTCCGATACACAGTAACACATCCCTGTGAAAGGCCATGTTTGCGCCCGCCAGGAACCGTATCACGCCTGCCGGACGCTCAGGCATGAACCTGTGAAACTCCGAAATATTATGACAGACCTGGGCAAGCGGCTCCGATGGGCTTGCGACAGCACCGGCAATAATCGGGTGATGCCGCAACGCTTCAAATGTCTTCTCGACCCAATCAGTGGCCGGTATGCAATCGTCGTCAACGAACAGGACATAGTCCGTCCGAACTTCAGCGGTGCCTTTATTCCTGGCCTTGGATGGCCCCGAATTTTTCGGCAACCGCACGTACCGAAAATTGGGGAACATGCCCTCGAACCTGCTGCAGGCAGACATGGTGCCGTCTTCGGAACAATCGTCCACGACGATCAACTCGTAGAATGAAGCCGGAACGCTTTGCCGCAGCAAGGCATTGATGAGCCGTTCCAATTTGGCCACCCGGTTGTATGTGCATACAACGATGCTGACATTCATCATTTCAAGATCGCTGTCTGCCCGATCAGCACGCCATGTAAAGACCAGACATTTTACAGGGAATTAACGACGGGGCCTCCGTCCGCCAACACCTTCTCGATCAGCCCCTCCCATGAAAACCGCTTCTTGGTTTCCCTACTGGCAGCTTCAAACCCTTTCAACACCGCCGGTTCTAGAGATGCCAGGATCGCACCGGCCAGCGCCGGAAAATCGCCCGGCGCCACGAGTCTGCCGTTTTCTCCGTCTATGATGACCTCCGACAAACTACCAACGTCGCTTGCAATCACCGGCCTTTCAAATCCATACGCCAACTGCGCCACGCCGCTTCCGGAAGCCCTGAGGTATGGCTGAACGACAAGATCCGCCGCCGAAAAATACAGACCGGCGGTTTCGTTACTTACATACTCGTCAACGATCGTCACAAACCGCTCAAGATGCAATTGCCGGATCATCTCCAAATAAGGTTCCTTGTCTTCCCAGAATTCACCGACCACCATCAAATAAACCGGGCGGCGTGCCACCACCCGCGATAGGGCCTTCAACAAAACATCCAGCCCCTTGTACTTTCTTACAAATCCGAAGAATAAAAGGATATCACCCGACAAGCCCAGACGCCGGCGCGCTTCATCCCTGCCGGGCACGTTGACGCAATATGCGTCGTAAGTCGGATGGAACGCGGTTTGGACAGGGCACCCCTCCCCCATGAGCGCCTTGAGACGGTTTGTTTCCTCGGCACAGTGCGTAACGAACCGGTCTGCCGACGAGAATACGACTTTGTTCGACCATTTTTTCAGGACATTCGATTCATGCTCGACAACATTGTGGCAGATGAATACGACCTCCGGAGAGCGCCTCATCTGCTTCAATCGCTTGGCAATAAAATAGAATTGAAACGCCCAGAACGCCACCCACCATTGAAAAATCACGATATCCGGATGGAATGCCATAAGCCGCCGGGCGGCCCGCTCCCATGACAGCGGATTCATCGAATCAATGATGAACTCGGCGCCATTAAAGCCGAAGGGGATGCCGCCATGATCATAATTGCTTTGCCCGGGATAAAGGAAGCCCGGGTACTGCCTCTTGAAAGAAAGAGTCAATACCCTATGTTTTTCGGCAAGTTCGCGGCTAAGCAAAGTGGTGTATTGGGAAATCCCGCCGCGAAACGGAAAAACCGGGCCGATCAAAGCAATGTTCATCCTCTGTGCCCCCGCCTGGCGTCATTCCCTGGGGTTGTTATTGCCGGAACGCTTTCTCTGGTGAAACTGCAGATCTTCGAGCAATTTTCGGTTGACGCTTAAAAGGTCTGCGATAAACGCCACCATGCAGGTTTGAAATCCCGTGCCGATGAGGATACTCGCCAGAATGAGGGACTGTACATGCCCGCCACCTTCCCCATGCCAGAGGAACCATAAAAACCGGAGACCAATAAGCAATCCGGCCATCAGCAACGCAACCCCGAAGAAAAGAAAAAACCGGAACGGACTGTATACCGCAAAAATCCGCACAATCGTCAATATCGAGCGTTTCACGTAACTGGGTATGCTTTTAACGAGTCGTGACGGCCTGCGGCTTTTGTTTGTGGAAACAGGCACCCATACGGTTGGAATGTTTTTCTGGCCAGCCTGGATAATTGTTTCCAGGGTATAGGTGTAGTCATTGAACACATTCAGCTTCAGTGCCGCCTGCCTTGAAAAAGCACGAAAACCGCTGGGCGCATCCGGAATATCCGTTTTACTTGCCAGCCGGACGACCCAACTGCCCAACTTCTGAAGATGTTTTTTCAAAGGGGAGAACTCTTCGATTTCCCCGATCGGTCGTGCACCGATCACCACATCCGCCCTGCCGTCGACAATCGGTTTTACAAGTGCCGGGATGAATTCCGCCTTGTATTGATTGTCCGCATCGGTATTGACAATAATGTCAGCCCCGCGATCCAGGCAGGCGGAAACCCCTGTCAGGAACGTCTGTGCAAGCCCCATATTCCTCGTGTGGGAGACAATATGCTGGACACCGGCCTCCTTCGCGACTTTGACGGTATTGTCGGTGGAGCCATCGTCAACCACCAGCAGTTCAATTGAATCAATCCCCGGGACACTGCCGGGCAGCTCTGCAACGGTTTCCCCGAGGGTCGCCTCTTCATTATAACAGGGGATTTGTATTATGAGTTTTGTCATCCTCCCCCCTCCTTGACGCAGCATTGAACGCGTCGGCGCAGATACACCGGACAGGAAACGAAGCGAATTGGCGTTATGCTCACACTGGAAAACCAGCCTCCGACTGTTTTAAAAACACCCAAGAAACGGGGAGGCAACAGCGATATTAACCAAGCACATGGTTCCAGCGAAAGGCTGCGGCTGCAAATGCTTGATTAACCGATGATTAGCATATCAGGAAGATCGGAAAAGACAAGCCCGATAAGAAAACCTGTCAAAGGGTCTGCGCGCTCACTGCAAGCACACGGGCCGGCGTCAATGCGGTACGAGAACCGCTTCGGGAAACCGGTTGGTGCCTGGGACGAGAATCGAACTCGTACAGAGACTAAGCTCCGAGGGATTTTAAGTCCCTTGCGTCTACCAGTTCCGCCACCCAGGCTTTTTCCCCCGCCCACGCACCGACAGATGCCGCCGCATAAAGCGGGCCCACGGAAATTTCGTGTTTGATAGCCCAATCGTTACCGGAATGCAAGCCCGGGGTTGCAAACAAGCCGCATGGAGCGGGCGGCCGCCCGCCAGCACCCTCGACATACCATCTTGTAACCTAAGTTTCCAAAAAGACCGTCGATCCACCAGCACTGTCCATTCAAACCATGCCCACGGGCATAGAACAGCACCGCACATACGTATCGGTAGAAACGGCAATGCCTTGCCGGCAGCCCTGTATGCCGCCGACAAGGGCTTATCAAGCCCGATTTCATGCAATAAAAGCCATATGCCATGGTATTTTATTACCCTCATCGGGAACCCGCGTTCCATTGCCGCCGCTTCACTCCCCCAACGATCCCCCCACCAAACACATTTTATCATATTGATATATTTCGCATTTTGTCCGTACTGCCTTCGGATGGGCCATGTCTGGCACAAAAGGTGCTTTAACAGCCGCCAAAGGTTTTTGCGCGTCACGGGGCCTCCTTATTGCTTATTTCACCGTAATTCCCTAATGTAAGGGGGCCTCATCGCCGATATGAATGCAGTGCATTTCGTATCCGGCACACATAAAACAGGCAACCCGGTTACAATCCTTATGTAACCGAAAAGGCGGAGCTATAGAGGCCGCCCCGCGTTTCGCTGTCCGCCTGGACGTCTCCCTTGGCGCGCACCGTGTCCAACCATTGTTTCCAGGATGAACCATGGCACCCAAAAAACGCAGACGTTACGACCTTGAGTTCAAAGCGGACGCCGTGAAATTGATACTTCACGAAAAGCTGAGTATCGCGGAGGCGTCCAGGCGACTCGGTGTTGAATACAGCGTATTGCGCCGCTGGAAGGTCAAACTTGAAAAAATCCTACCGCCGCCGTCCCCGGCCACACCACCGCCGGCAACCAACAGAAATATAGCGGACCTGGAAACGGAGCTTGCCAAAATCGTAGAGGAAAGAAACATCCTTCTGAAGGCACTCTCTCATTTTGTCGTCGAGGACAAATAGCGAGAAGAGGGGCCATCACCATTGCATTCTCAACAAAACAGGGGGCCTGAATGAAAGCCGTTATTCTTGCGGGTGGGTTTGGCACCCGGCTGTCGGAAGAGACAGGGGTCAAGCCGAAACCCATGGTTGAAATCGGAGACAAACCCATTCTCTGGCACATCATGAAAATCTACTCGGCCCATGGCATCGATGATTTCATCATCTGCTTAGGATACAAAGGGTACATGATCAAAGAATATTTTGCCACATATGCCCTCCATCGGTCGGACGTAACCTTCGACCTGCGAAATGATAGCATGGAAGTCCACCAGAACAACACCGAACCCTGGAAAATCACCCTGGTGGACACCGGGGACAAAACGATGACCGGCGGTCGCCTGAAACGCGTGCGGCGGTATGTGGGCGATGAAACTTTTTCACTGACATACGGCGACGGTGTCTCGGATCTCAACATCCGGGCGCTGATTGATTTTCATCGCAGCCAGGGGAAATTGGCCACCTTGACGGCGGTAAAACCCCCCGGACGTTTCGGCGCGTTCAAGCTGGGCAACAATGAGCACCAGATTTCTTCTTTCAAGGAAAAACCCCAGGGGGACGGTGCCTGGATCAACGGCGGCTTTTTCATCCTGAGCCCCAAGGTGTTCGACTACATCGAAGGCGATAGCACCGTCTGGGAAAAAGAGCCCATGGAACGGCTCGCCGATGAGGGCCAGTTATCCGCCTACCGGCATAAGGGCTTCTGGCAACCCATGGACACGCTCCGGGACAAAATGTACCTGGAAAATCTCTGGCAGGAAGGCGCACCTCCGTGGCGGACCTGGTAGACGACCTGCTCTCGAAAAAGGAAACGCGGTGACTTAACATGAAAAATGCTGACCAGATTGTATCCCAGGATCTCGACTATATCTGCCAGAACGCCGGCAGGGAACTTTCCGCCCTGTCCGGGAAGAAGGTGCTGCTCACCGGCGGCGCCGGGTTTCTCGGCTATTACCTTGTCCAGGCCATGCTGCACTGGAATGCCCGAAACGAAAGCGCCATCGCCCTTACGGTTTTCGACAATTACATCCGTGGCGTTCCCGAATGGCTGTCCCGACTGGAAGAGAACCCGAACCTCCGTCTGGAGAAACATGACATCACCATGCCGCTTCCGGGGGACATGGACGACTACGCCTATATCATTCACGCCGCATCCATCGCCTCTCCCACCTTCTACCGGAAATTCCCCATCGAAACCATGGATGCCAACGTGAACGGGCTCCGGATCCTGCTGGAATATTGCCAAGGCCAGGCATCGAAAGAAATGCCTGTGGAAGGTTTTCTCTTTTTCTCCAGCAGCGAGGTATACGGCGACCCGGCCCCCGACGCTATCCCGACCCCCGAAACCTACAACGGTTACGTTTCCTGCACGGGCCCCCGGGCCTGCTATGACGAATCGAAGCGTTACGGCGAAACCCTCTGCGTCAATTTCGCCCGGCAATTTGGCCTGCCCGTCAAAATGGCCCGGCCTTTCAATAACTACGGCCCCGGCCTTAAAATTACCGACCGCCGGGTGCTGCCGGATTTCGCAAGGGATATCCTGGCCGGAAACGATATTGTGTTGCTTTCGGACGGCTCTCCGACCCGTACGTTCTGCTATGTGGCGGATGCCATCGTGGGGTATCTGAAAATCCTCGTAAACGGCCGCAACGGAGAACCTTACAACATCGGCGTGGAAACCCCGGAAATTTCCATGGCCGATTTGGCTGAGAAAACCGTCAATACCGCGCGAAAACTCTTCAATTACCGGGGGCAGGTGGTGAGAAAAAACAGCGAGGAGCAGGAGTATCTCACCGACAACCCGAACCGGCGCTGCCCGGATATTGCCAAGGCGCGGGCCGAAATCGGCTATGCCCCCGGCATCGGGCTGGATGACGGCATTGAGCGCACCCTCCTTTGGTATGCGGACAACCCCAGCGCGGAGGAAGCCTGATGAAGATTTCCATTGTCGGTACCGGTTACGTGGGCTTGGTATCGGGCGCCTGCCTCGCAGAAAAGGGACATGAGGTCACCTGCATCGATATTGATCGCGCCAAAGTCGACATGATCAACAGCGGGCGCCCGCCCATCCACGAAAAAGGGCTGGCCGAAATCCTGAAAAGACATGCGGGCAATCGCCTCAACGCCACCACGGACCTTGAAGGGGCCGTTGTCGGCAGCGACCTTTCCATGATCGCCGTGGGAACCCCCTACGATGGTACCCGCATCGACCTGAAATATATCGAAGCCGCCGCCCGTCAGATCGGCCAAGCCCTTGCCCGAAAAGCCACCTACCACATGGTGGTCGTCAAGAGCACGGTGGTGCCCGGAACAACGGACGGAGTCGTACTGCCCATTCTGGAAAAAGCCTCGGGCAAGAAGGCCGGAGAAGACTTCGGTGTGGGCATGAACCCTGAATTCCTGCGGGAGGGAGAGGCGGTCGCCGATTTCATGGCACCGGACCGGATCGTATTGGGGGCCATCGACGAAAAAAGCCTCGCCGCCCTGGAAAGCCTCTACAGCGTTTTTCCCGATACCGATATCGTCCGCACCGGCACCCGGACCGCAGAGATGATCAAGTACGCGGCAAACGCCCTTCTGGCCACCATGATCTCTTTTTCAAACGAAATCGGAAATCTTTGCAGTACCGTGGGCGGCATCGACGTGGTGGACGTGATGCAGGGAATTCACCTGGACAAACGGCTCAGCCCGCTTGGTCCCGGCGGGAACCGTGTGGTCCCCGGTTTCACCACCTACCTGGAAGCCGGATGCGGCTTCGGCGGCAGCTGTTTTCCAAAGGACGTGAAAGCCCTGATCTCCCACGGCAATAACCTTGGCATGCCCATGGCGCTGCTCGATGCCGTCATCCGCACCAACGCGGCCCAGCCGATGCAGCTGATCGAATTACTCAGAAAGCACTACGACGCGTTCAGAGGCTTGTCCGTCGCCGTCCTGGGCCTCGCCTTCAAGCCGGGTACCGACGACATGCGGGAATCGCCGGCCATCCCGGTCATCCGAACGCTCTTGGCGGAAGGCGCCGTCGTCACGGCTTTCGACCCGGTGGCGCGGAAGGAGGCCGAAAAGCTGTTCGATGGCCAACCGATTCGCTACTGTGACGCCCTTCGCGACACCATCGCCGACGCCGACGCCGTCATCCTGATCACCCGCTGGGAAGAATTCCGTGCGCTTCCGCAGCTGCTGAACGGCAGATCCCCAGCGCCGGTGGTGATCGACGGCCGCCGCATGCTCGACAAGAAGGACTTTGACCGATACGAGGGCATCGGCCTGCAAGGCTGCCGTTTGCCCAACGGAGCAACCCATGAATTTCACTGAAACCCCTTTACCGGGAGCCTATGTCATCGATCTGGAACCAAGGAGGGATGACAGGGGCTTTTTCGCCCGGGCCTGGTGCCGGAGCGAATTTGCCGAACAAGGGATCGACACCGCGTTCGTTCAGGCCAACCTCGCCGGCAGCGCCCGGAAAGGCACCCTGCGGGGCATGCATTACCAGAAGCCTCCCCACGGCGAAGCAAAGCTCGTTCGATGCATCAAGGGCCGCCTCTTTGATGTCATGGTGGATCTCAGGCCGGATTCCTCCACTTACCTGAAATGGTTCGGGGTGGAATTGTCCGCCGCAAATCAGCGCATGGCCTACGTGCCGGCATCCTTCGCCCACGGGTACCTGACCCTCGAAGACGACACCGAAGCCTTTTACCAGGTTTCCGCGTTTTACGCCCCCGGCGCCGAAGGGGGCTTTCGCTGGAACGACCCGGCCGTTGGCATCCAGTGGCCGATAACCCAAGGGCTGGTCATCTCCGAAAAAGACCGGTCCTGGCAGCCCTTGTCCGTTTGAAATGGGCAATCGCGCCGATCACCGCGAACCGGTGGGAATCATTCCAGCCGCCGGCACGGCCAGCCGGATCTCGCCCCTGCCGTGCAGCAAGGAAATCTATCCCATCGGCTTTCCCCAAACCTCCGGTGCGGCGCCATCCGCGCCGGAAGTGGCCTGCGGGTGGCTGCTGCGGAGCATGAAAACAGCCGGCGTGCAAACGGCCAACGTCATTCTCCGCCCCGGCAAGTGGGACATCCCCGCGCACCTGAAAAACGGCGGCGCGTTCGGCATGAACCTCTCTTACCTGATCATGACGCGTCCTTACGGCGTGGCATACACGGTGGACACCGCATACCCCTTCATCGGCGAACGGCCGGTGGTGTTCGGTTTCCCGGACATTTTATTTGAGCCGCAAAGCGCTCTGTCCGCGATGCTGACCCGGTTCCATGCAGCCAAGTCGGACATTGTCCTTGGTCTCTTTTCCGCCACCACGCCTGAAAAGATGGACATGGTCGCCTTAAACGCCCACGGGAACGTAACGGAAATCGACATCAAACCCACCCGGACCGCCCTGAAATACACATGGATTCTATCCGTATGGGGCCACCGCTTTTCCGAATTCCTGCACCAACGGGTGGCAGCCCATCATCGCACCCTCACCCCCAGCCAAAAAGAGAAATGGGACGGCAAGGGAGAGCTTCACCTAGGAGTGGTATTCCAGGAAGCACTGGCCGCCGGGTTTCGGGTGGACCATTTGACCTTCGAACAAGGCACCTATGTGGACATCGGAACGCCGGACGACCTGAAAAAAGCCGTGTTGCGCTACAATACCCCGCATCGCAATTGCTGAACCGACCAACCGGGAGGATCATCTCCCTGAAAGGACACTTCATGATCATTGTCGATACCGCCCTGAAAAAGAGAGCTGCTGAAAACAATCCCGTCCGGGTCGCCATCGTCGGCGCCGGCTATATCGGCCGGGGCGCCACCTTGCAAATCGAACGTTATCTTCCGGGCATGAAAGTCGCCGCCATCTCGAACCGCACCATCGGCCAAGCGGCCCGGGCCTATAAGGAAGCGGGAATTGACGACTTCGACACAGTGGAAACCACCGCCGGGCTGGAAGAAAGCCTTGCCAAGGAGCGCTACGCCATTACCGACAACGCCCTGCTGCTGTGCGAAGCGGACGGCATCGACGTCGTGATCGAGGCCACAGGCGATGTGGAGTTCAGCGCCCATGTGGCCACCCGGGCCATTGAATTCAAAAAGCACGTGGTGCTGATGAACGCGGAACTCGATGCCACGGTGGGCCCCATCCTCAAGGTTTACGCCGACAAGGCCGGGGTGATCGTCACCAACGCCGACGGAGACCAGCCCGGGGTCATGATGAACACCTTCCGGTTTGCAAAATCCATTGGCTACGAACCGGTGCTGGTGGGCAACATCAAGGGCCTCCAGGATTATTACCGGACCCCCGAGACCCAGAAGGCCTTCGCGGCCAACGCCGGCATCACACCGAAAATGGCGACCTCCTTTGCCGACGGCACCAAGATCTCCATGGAAAACGCCATCGTTGCCAATGCCACGGGATTTCGAGTGGGCAAGCGCGGCATGTACGGCCCCCGCTGCACCCACGTGAAGGAAGCGGCCGATCTGTTCCCCATGGACCAGATGATGAACGGCGGGCTCGTGGATTATATTCTGGGTGCGGAACCCGGCCCGGGGGTGTTCGTCCTCGGGTACAACGATCACCCGGAACGAAAAAACTACATGCGATACTTCAAGATGGGAGACGGTCCCCTCTATACCTTTTACGTACCGTACCACCTGCCCCACCTGGAAGTCCCCCTGACCGCCGCCCGGGCCGCCCTTTTCCAGGACGCCGCCGTGGCCCCTTTGGGTGGGCCTGTTTGCGATGTCATCACTGTCGCAAAAAGAGACCTCAAAGCAGGCGAAACACTGGATGGGATCGGCGGCTTCACCTGCTACGGCATGATCGAAAATTACGATGTCAGCGCAAGCCAGGACCTGCTGCCGATGGGACTGTCCGAAGGATGCGTTCTGAACAAAGCTGTCGCCAAAGACAGCGCCATTTCCTATAATGACATCACCTTGCCGGAAGGCAGGAAATGCGATCTGTTGAGAGCGGAGCAGAATTCGCACTTTACCAACCCCTGATAAGGCACCCCAGTCCACCCTTTCGGATTATCATGTACATCAACGGAACCATCAAACCGGATTTCATCATTATCGGCGCCCAGAAGGCCGGCACCACCTGGCTGTGGGAGCGACTCAAGGCCCATCCCGAAACGGACCTGCCCGAAGAAAAGGAGATACATTACTTCGGTGGGGTCGAACGGTATCGCAACGGGACCGATTGGTATTATGACCACTTCAGGCGGCTGAACCCCGAAAAAATAACAGGGGAAGCCTCGACCACATATTTTTATGATCATATGCCCTATTGGTATAACGACGCGAAGGAAATAGAGTTCGACAGGGCACTTGCCCCTATCCCTGCGTTGATTACCCGGGAACTGCCCCATATAAAAATAATCGTGGTGCTGCGGGATCCTGTCAAACGGGCATTGTCAGCCCACCGACACTGGTTGCGGGTCCTTGGGGGCGACGGCCCCTCCCCCATGCTCGGATTGAAGCGCTATGCGCTGGAAAACCCGAAATTCCGCATCCTCGAATATGGCCTGTATGGGAAGTACATCGCAAAATGGCAGGAGCATCTCGCCCAAGACAAATGCCTTACCATGGTCTTCGAGGAAGATATCCGAAAAACGCCGGAAATCACCTTAAAAAGAGTATACCGGTTCCTCGGCATCGATCCGGAGTTCTCGCCTGAAAACCTGGAAAAACCAATCCATAAAAGCTGGAACATCAGCAAAAGCATTATAAACTGGCGGACCCAGCGGGCAAAAACAATAGCGGGACGGTATTTTTTCAGACAGGCGGGGCGCCTGGTCACCCGGAAAGACTTGTTGAAACCCCTGGCCGTAAAAAAGCAAGACATCGCGTTTCTAAAAGCGTACTACCGAGACGATGTCGAGAAACTGAAACAGCTGATAGATGCAGATTTTTCAGCCTGGACCTGAATATTCGCGAGATTCCATGAGACAAGACAACGAAGCGAAAGAAAAATCATCTGACAAACCATCCCGGGCCAATGCAACCACACTCATCAAGCCCAGCAGCGGCTGGCAGATTTTGGGAGTAAAGGAGTTGAGCGACTACCGGGATCTGCTGTATTTCATGGTCAGCAGGAACATCAAAGTCCTGTACGCCCAGACCATTCTCGGCTTCGCATGGGCGATACTGCAGCCGCTGATACAGATCGTCCTGTTTACCCTTGTTTTCGGGCGAGTGGCGAAACTGCCGACCGATGGCATTCCCTACGTCCTTTTCTCAAGCGTTGCGATCATCCCCTGGAACTATATGGCCCAATCGATGACCGCCTCGACCCAGAGTCTCATCGCCGGCAAGGCCATTCTCGGCAAAATCTATTTCCCGAGACTGATATTCCCCATTACGGCCGTCCTGTCCCGGCTCATCGACTTCGCGGTATCGCTGCTCATCCTGCTGATACTCTTCTGCTATTACCGGGTATACCCCACATGGCATATTCTGCTGTTGCCGGTTTTTATTATTTCGATGGTGAGCGTATCTTCGGGCGTCGGCTTCCTGTTTTCGGCTATGGCCATCCGCTTTCGGGATGTTCAAATAGCGATGCCGTTCATCATCCGGATGCTTATGTACACGGCGCCGATCATCTACTCGGCCACCTCACTGCCTGAAAAATATCGTTTCATCTATTCTTTGAATCCAGTTGTGGGCATCATCGAGGGGTATCGGTCCTGTCTGCTCGGAACACCGTTCATGTGGGATTTTATCGTTCCGGGACTCATAACGGGCCAGATACTGTTTTTCATCGGAGCGTTCTATTTCAAGCGCATGGAAAAGGTCTTCGTAGACGTCATATAGCCGAACCGGCTTACCAGAATATGCCTGCCGCGGCGGCTCAACTGCCGGGAGAGAACAGGCCCGCACGCAAAAAGGAACCCCATGTCATCCGAAGCTCTCGCAATTGAAGTGAACAAGTTGAAGAAGTGCTACAGAATCGGCGTTGCGGATGAAAAAGACGAAAGTCTGGTCGGCGCCGCTGCGAAACTGCTGAAAAGCCCTATTCGGAATTTCAGGAAATACCGGTCCCTCTACCGGTTCAGCGAGGCTGAAAGCAACGGGACCGATGCAACGGTTGTTTCACCTGACCTTTTCTGGGCGCTGAAAAATATATCATTCGACGTGAAGCCGGGGGAAGTCGTCGGCATCATCGGCAGGAATGGTGCGGGCAAATCCACACTGCTTAAAATCCTCAGCCGCATTACCGAGCCCACAGGTGGATGGGCACGAATATCCGGGAGGGTTACAAGCCTTCTGGAAGTAGGAACGGGTTTTCATGACGAGCTTACCGGCAGGGAAAACATCTACCTGAACGCGACAATCCTGGGCATGACCAAGGCGGAAGTCGACGAGCAGTATCAGAATATTGTCGAATTTTCGGGAATCAGGCAGTTTATCGACACTCCGGTAAAACGATATTCAAGCGGCATGCGGGTCAGACTGGCTTTTTCGGTATCGGCCCATCTGAACGCCGAAATCATGATCATCGATGAAGTGCTTGCCGTCGGGGACGCCTCTTTCCAGAAAAAATGCATCGGGAAAATGGAGGCCATCTCCGACACCGGGAGAACCATCCTGTTCGTAAGCCACAACATGGCCGCCATCCAATCCCTCTGCACCCGGGCCATACTCCTGGAAGACGGGCAGGTCATTGCCGACGGCTCTGTTGAAGAAGGCATCAGGCAGTACTTCATATCCATCGAACAGCAGCTTGCATCTCAAACCCTCGATGAAAGAACGGACCGGAAAGGCGGAGAGCAATTTCGGTTTACCGGTCTGGACATCCTCGATGCCGAGGGTTTGACCGTCAAAGAGGTCATTCGCTCCGGCGACTGCGTTGCCGTCAGACTTCGTTACCGGTGTGATGCGCCGGCGCCGCTGCAGGATGTCGCCGTCTCCATTTCATTTTCACACTTGCCGGGGGCGGTTCTCTATAATTGCAGAAGCGAATTCCTCGACCGGACGTTCAGTATAAACCCGGGAGAAGGCCACTTGACATGCACCCTTCCCAGGTTTCCCCTGAAAGCAGGTCGTTACAGTTTCAATATCGCCGCCAACCAGGGAGACCATGCACTGGACTGGGTGAAGGAAGCAGGCTTCATCGATGTGGAAGACGGTGACTTTTATAAAATCGGCAACCAGCTTCCGCCGGACAATCCAGGCGTCCTGGTCGATTTTTCGTGGCATCCGGGCAATGGGGCAGAAAGCGAATAGCGCCATGCAAATAGACGTGATAGACGACATAACGCACCTGTTGCCACTCAAAAACAACTGGACGGATATATACCGTCATGATCCCGATGCCCCGTTTCAGCTGTCATGGACATGGATGAGCAACTGGTTCGAAAAAACGACGTTTGGCTGGAAAATTCTCGGCGTCCGCGAAACCGCTCCGGGGCCTTATATCGCCTTTCTGCCATTAGGTGTTCAGAAAAAGCGTCATAATCGTTTCATCACCACAACCAGTTTGTTATCCGCCGGAAGCCATTGGGCGGATCATTCTGGTTTCCTCTGCCGTCCGGCTCACGAAAACGAGGCCCTGGCTGCCCTGGCAGATTATCTGAAGCATCAGGAGGCCTGGGACCATCTTCTCCTCTATGAGATGTACGACCCTCGAACGGAGAGTTTTTTATCCCATTTCAATGGCGGCGCCTTCTCCGTCACCGTCGCCGCCGACACAGACTGCCCGTTCATCACCTTGCCGGGATCTTGGGATCTTTTTTGTGAAAACACCCTCAGCAAAAGAAGCCGCAAAGACCTTGAATACTACCGGCGCAGAATAGAGCGGGATACCGACTACCGGCAGACATCCGTCTCTTTGGATAACCTTGGGGAAAGCATCGATGCACTTCTCGATCTTTATCGTCAGAGACGAAACCCAGGCACCGATCTTAGCGTCGACCGGTTCAGGAACCTGCTGTTCAAGGCCTTCGGAGAAGACTTGCTCTGGCTCGACGTTCTCTGGGACGGCGACAAGCCCATGGCGGCGTATTCAGGTTTCGTGGACGAGAAAAGCAGCACTTTTGTGGGATGCAACACCGGTTTTGACGAGACCTATTCAAAGCTGAGACCCGGCACCATCGTGGTAGCTGAAAGCGTGAAATACGCAATTGAAAGAGGGCTCCGGTTTTACGATTTCGGCAGGGGCACCGAGCCGTACAAATATAAACTCGGGGGGCATGACCGCAAGAACCGGAACATAGAAATCGCCAGAAAAGGCGCCGGGGTAATTATCAAGCAGAAGCTGATTCACACCCATGCCCTTTTGAAAAAAGCCATGAAAGGCCGGCGCGGTTGAACCGGGAAAGACCATTCGGCAATATGCTTGAAAAATCAGCCATCGTCGTCGCACACCCTGACGATGAAATCCTCTGGTTCAGCGCCATTGCGGCCAAGGTCGACAGCATCATCATCTGCTTCTCGAAGCAGCCGTCCAGACCGGACTGGACCATAGGGAGGGAAAACGCACTGGCATCTTTTCCCATTCAGAATACAATCAATCTTTCACTGACTGCCGCAGAATCATTCAATCAGGCAGAATGGGCAAGCCCGGTCACGACCCGGTGGGGCCTTGAAATCTCCAGGAGCGAAAACGCCGCGGCAAGGTACAAGGACAATTGGTCGAAACTCTATAACCACCTTGCAAACAGGCTGCAGCCCTATAAGAACATTTTCACCCATAATCCCTGGGGGGAATACGGCCATGAAGAGCATGTCCAGGTGTTCAGGGTAATCCAGTCCCTTCAGCAGGGAATCGGCTTCACCCTGTGGTGTTCGAATTATTGCAGCAACAAATCCGCTACATTGATGAATCGGCATATTTGCGCCACGATCGGCATCAGCGGCCACCATGAAACCGACAAAGAGATCGCCAAAAGCGTCATGCGGCATTATAAGCGCCATAATTGCTGGACCTGGTACAATGATTGGGCCTGGCCGGCAACAGAATCGTTCCTGCAATTCCAGCAGGACGAAAATGGCACGGTCGCCGAAGGCAGGGGGATTCCCCTGAATTTTGTGACGGTGCCTCCCCAGGCCCGGAGCGTAAAGTCGGCGAACGTTCCACTCGGGACACGGCTGAAACGAAAAATTCGTCGTTTATTTCACGGTCCTGGCCGGAAACCAGTCGCCAAAAACAGATAACACATCGGAACCCATGAAAAAACTGCTCAGAAAATTCAAGAACCGTTTGACCGGCCGACGTCCGACAAAATGGCCCCGTGCGTCTCTTCCCCCGGAGGGGACACACAGGGGAAACGTCCTGCTGTCCTATATCGTCGAACCGCTTCTGCTGGAAAAAGAGACCCAGATCTCCAATGCGCATCACCATGACTGGCTTTCCTGGAAAATTGCAAGAACCTTCTCACGGCTCGGCTATGCCGTGGACGCGGTAGACTACCGGGATCGTGTTTTCAGGCCCGAAAAACCTTATAATTTTTTTATCGGCGCCAGAACAAACTTTCAGCGAATCTCGAAGCTGCTGGACAAGGCCTGCCTGAAAATCGTTCACCTCGACATGGCCCACTGGCTTTTCAATAATTTTGCAGCATATGAACGTTGTCTGGATATCCAGAAAAGACGCGGCGCCGCATTGAAAAGCTACAAGATGCAGGAAATGAACTGGGCCATCGAAAGTGCAGATCTGGCAACCACCAACCTGGGGAACCAGTTCAATGTCGGCACCTATGCATATTCAGGAAAGCCGATATACCAGTTCCCGCTGCCGTCCTGCAGTACCTTTCCCTTCCCAGAATCGAAAGATTTCGAAGCATGCCGCAAACACTTCATCTGGTTCGGTAGCCGGGGACTTGCCCACAAGGGGCTCGATCTGGTTCTGGAGGCGTTTGCCGGTATGCCGGACTATCACCTGACGGTGTGCGGACCTGTTCGTGTGGAAAACAACACATCGAAAAATTTCCATTTTTCTCCGGAAACAGATTTTGAAAAAGCTCATCACCGGGAGCTTTTTAACACCCCCAATATCCGAACAGTCGGTTGGGTAGATATCGACACTCAGGTTTTCCGAGAAATCACGAACAATGCCATGGCTGTCATTTTCCCTTCTTGCGCGGAGGGTGGTGGCGCCAGTGTTATTACCTGTATGCATGCCGGACTTATTCCGTGCGTGAGCTATGAATCGAACGTCGAGGTAGGAAGTTTCGGGATAACGCTGAAAGAAAACACGATCAGTGAAATACAATATTCTGTTAAAGAAATGTCATCATGGCCGGCAGAGAAAATTCATCGCAGGGCCAGGAAAGCATGGAAATTTGCACGGAAATTCCACACCAGAGAATATTTCTCCAATGAATATGAGCGGTTTGTGTCAAGACTCGTTCATGATAAATTAGGTAACGATAAATACAACGCAGATTATTTTGCAGCGGTTGAGTGAAGCAGCCACCCCACTGCATTTTCCCGTCTGATTTGGGTGGCGTGAAATTCTCATTTTATCCATCGAAGACACGATAACATGCCAAAGTTTCATTTTATGATACTTCAAAAAATCTTTAGAAAAGTAGGTTATGAATTAAAACCCATCCAGCGTTTTGAGAAAGTTTCGCTGCAACCGGAACACGCCCATCTCGGTAATGTATTGTTATCATATATCGTATCTCCTTTTTTGCTCAAAGAAGGAGAGCCCGTATCCAATGCGCATCAACACGATTGGATCTCGTGGAAAATGGCAGACACTTTCTTACATCGCGGCTACCACGTAGATGTCATAGATTACCGCGACACCGTTTTTAAACCTGAAAAAGAATATGCTTTTTTTATTGGGGCACGAACGAATTTCCAGAGAATCGCGTCTTTGCTGAATAAGAACTGCGTCAAAATCGTCCATCTTGATATGGCGCATTGGCTGGTTAACAATCATGCAGCCTACCAGCGTTGCCTTGCAGTCCAAAAAAGAAAGGGGGTTACCCTAAATAGCTGCAAAATGGAGGAAGCCAATTTGGCGATTGAACATGCGGACCTGGCAACGATGAATGCCGGTAATCAATTCAACACCAACACATACCGGTATGCCGATAAACCTATTTATGAATTTCCGCTCCCGGCCTGTGCCACTTATGCATGGCCCCAGGATAAGGATTTCGATAAATGCAGAAACAATTTTCTATGGATTGGCAGTCGTGGCTTGGTTCATAAAGGGTTAGACCTTGTCCTTGAAGCATTTTCAAGCATGCCGGAATATACTTTGTACGTTTGTGGTCCTGTACAAACTAAAAACTCGACATCCCGGAACACTCATTTTTATCCAGAACGCGACTTTGAAACAGCCTACGAAAAAGAGCTATACAACACACCGAATATACGCACGATTGGATGGGTCGATATCGATGACACTGAATTTATTGAAATTGCGAACAAATGTAACGCGGTCGTCTATCCTTCATGCTCAGAATGCAGCGCAGGCGCGGTTGTAACCTGCATGCAGACGGGACTGATCCCCTGTGTAAGCTTTGAAGCATCAGTCAATGTTTCAGATTTTGGGCTTACTTTTTCCCATTGCACAATCGAAAACATAAGAGCTACAGTAAAAGTGGTGGCGTCAATGCCAACTGAAGAACTTAGAAGCAGGTCTGAAAAAGCATGGAAATTTGCCAATAAATACCACACAAGGGGCCATTTTTCAGCCCGATATGAACAGTTTGTCGACGACTTGCTAAAAAAAATATAATAGAACCCAAACAGAACCACAATAAGCGTTAAAACGCTTACAGGATCGTATCGCTCCGTAACAATCACCGTCGCTATTTAAGTACTATTTTTCCTATTTTTGTGAATTTTTTTTCTCTCGCCCTGTCACTGTCCCCCCTAAAAGATGATAAGGGGCTTGAATCAATAAAGATAAGCACTTTTCAACCTCGACAATAAATCAGGCATAAAACTCGCATTAAAATATGAGAAGGCTTTCGACCATTTCAACAAGGCCAATTTGACCCCCTTCTATCTTTGTGGGGACATATTGCTTATGATACTAAAAAGCTTCAAATATCATCTATCAATATGGCGTATCGTTGGTACGATATCGCTCATGGTATTTTGTGTTTGCACGAGTGCCCACGGGCTGAGTCTGATTGAGTTCAGCACCGCGTCCGATCACTCTGGCGCGGCGGTGCTTGAAGGACAGACGGTGGCAGACGATATCTACGTGTTCACCACCCCGGCAACCGACATCACCGCCGTCAGCTATTATATCGACGACCCGGCCATGAGCGGCCTGCCCTACCACGTCTCGGAGACCTCCCCGTTCGATATCCAGGACCCGGTATTCAAAGAGACCGACGGCGCCATTTCCATCGAGGCGGAGCACTATATCGGCATCGTTGACCAGGGCGGCCATGCCTGGCAGCCGGTCAGCACCACAGGCGCCTCGGGCGATGGGGCCATGCAGGCGCTGCCCAGCATCAGCGTCAACCGAAGCACTGACTATGTCGGCAACAGCCCCCGGATGGACTACCTGGCCGAATTCGCACAGGCGGGTACCTATTACGTCTGGGTCCGGGGCATGGGCGAGACCAACAACGACGATTCGGTCCACGTGGGTCTCAACGGGGCGGCTGTCAGCACAGCGGATAAGATCGCCGATTTCTTTCCCAGCTGGACCTGGAGCCAGAGCACCATGGACGGCCCGGTGGCCACCATCGATGTGCCGTCTGCGGGGGTTCATACCGTCAACGTCTGGATGCGGGAAGACGCCTTCATCATCGACAAGATCGTGCTGACCACCACCAGCAGCTGCCCCGTGTGCAGCGGCACCGCACCGGCGGAGACCTTCACTCCGATGCCGCTCGACACCACCATGCTCAGCGACGGCAGCCATGAAATCACCGCCGAGATCACCCTGTCCGGCGGCGGCACCGAGACCGTCGGCGCGGCCTTCACCGTTTTGAACACAATCCCGGCGCTCACGGCGGACCCGGCCACCCTGTCGTTCAGCCTGCAGGAAGGCGGATCAACACCGACACAGACCGTCGCACTGGACACCAATGCGGCCGTTCCAGCCCCATACGATGCCACAAGCGATGCCGCCTGGCTTCTGGTAAGCCCGGGCACCGGCACCACGCCGGACACCCTCAGCGTCTCGGTGGACGCCGCCGGCCTTACGGCAGGCACCTATTTCGCCACAATAACGGTCACGGCCACGGGCTATGTCGAAACGACTGTGGATGCGGGACTCACCGTGCTGTCCGCTTCAGCAAACCACCAGGTGGAGTTCAGCACCGCGTCCGATCACTCTGGCGCGGCGGTGCTTGAAGGACAGACGGTGGCAGACGATATCTACGTGTTCACCACCCCGGCAACCGACATCACCGCCGTCAGCTATTATATCGACGACCCGGCCATGAGCGGCCTGCCCTACCACGTCTCGGAGACCTCCCCGTTCGATATCCAGGACCCGGTATTCAAAGAGACCGACGGCGCCATTTCCATCGAGGCGGAGCACTATATCGGCATCGTTGACCAGGGCGGCCATGCCTGGCAGCCGGTCAGCACCACAGGCGCCTCGGGCGATGGGGCCATGCAGGCGCTGCCCAGCATCAGCGTCAACCGAAGCACTGACTATGTCGGCAACAGCCCCCGGATGGACTACCTGGCCGAATTCGCACAGGCGGGTACCTATTACGTCTGGGTCCGGGGCATGGGCGAGACCAACAACGACGATTCGGTCCACGTGGGTCTCAACGGGGCGGCTGTCAGCACAGCGGATAAGATCGCCGATTTCTTTCCCAGCTGGACCTGGAGCCAGAGCACCATGGACGGCCCGGTGGCCACCATCGATGTGCCGTCTGCGGGGGTTCATACCGTCAACGTCTGGATGCGGGAAGACGCCTTCATCATCGACAAGATCGTGCTGACCACCACCAGCAGCTGCCCCGTGTGCAGCGGCACCGCACCGGCGGAGACCTTCACTCCGATGCCGCTCGACACCACCATGCTCAGCGACGGCAGCCATGAAATCACCGCCGAGATCACCCTGTCCGGCGGCGGCACCGAGACCGTCGGCGCGGCCTTCACCGTTTTGAACACAATCCCGGCGCTCACGGCGGACCCGGCCACCCTGTCGTTCAGCCTGCAGGAAGGCGGATCAACACCGGCACAGACCGTCGCACTGGACACCAATGCGGCCGTTCCAGCCCCATACGATGCCACAAGCGATGCCGCCTGGCTTCTGGTAAGCCCGGGCACCGGCACCACGCCGGACACCCTCAGCGTCTCGGTGGACGCCGCCGGCCTTACGGCAGGCACCTATTTCGCCACAATAACGGTCACGGCCACGGGCTATGTCGAAACGACTGTGGATGCGGGACTCACCGTGCTGTCCGCTTCAGCAAACCACCAGGTGGAGTTCAGCACCGCGTCCGATCACTCTGGCGCGGCGGTGCTTGAAGGACAGACGGTGGCAGACGATATCTACGTGTTCACCACCCCGGCAACCGACATCACCGCCGTCAGCTATTATATCGACGACCCGGCCATGAGCGGCCTGCCCTACCACGTCTCGGAGACCTCCCCGTTCGATATCCAGGACCCGGTATTCAAAGAGACCGACGGCGCCATTTCCATCGAGGCGGAGCACTATATCGGCATCGTTGACCAGGGCGGCCATGCCTGGCAGCCGGCCAGCACCACAGGCGCCTCGGGCGATGGGGCCATGCAGGCGCTGCCCAGCATCAGCGTCAACCGAAGCACTGACTATGTCGGCAACAGCCCCCGGATGGACTACCTGGCCGAATTCGCACAGGCGGGTACCTATTACGTCTGGGTCCGGGGCATGGGCGAGACCAACAACGACGATTCGGTCCACGTGGGTCTCAACGGGGCGGCTGTCAGCACAGCGGATAAGATCGCCGATTTCTTTCCCAGCTGGACCTGGAGCCAGAGCACCATGGACGGCCCGGTGGCCACCATCGATGTGCCGTCTGCGGGGGTTCATACCGTCAACGTCTGGATGCGGGAAGACGCCTTCATCATCGACAAGATCGTGCTGACCACCACCAGCAGCTGCCCCGTGTGCAGCGGCACCGCACCGGCGGAGACCTTCACACCGATGCCGCTCGACACCACCATGCTCAGCGACGGCAGCCATGAAATCACCGCCGAGATCACCCTGTCCGGCGGCGGCACCGAGACCGTCGGCGCGGCCTTCACCGTTTTGAACACAATCCCGGCGCTCACGGCGGACCCGGCCACCCTGTCGTTCAGCCTGCAGGAAGGCGGATCAACACCGGCACAGACCGTCGCACTGGACACCAATGCGGCCGTTCCAGCCCCATACGATGCCACAAGCGATGCCGCCTGGCTTCTGGTAAGCCCGGGCACCGGCACCACGCCGGACACCCTCAGCGTCTCGGTGGACGCCGCCGGCCTTACGGCAGGCACCTATTTCGCCACAATAACGGTCACGGCCACGGGCTATGTCGAAACGACTGTGGATGCGGGACTCACCGTGCTGTCCGCTTCAGCAAACCACCAGGTGGAGTTCAGCACCGCGTCCGATCACTCTGGCGCGGCGGTGCTTGAGGGACAGACGGTGGCAGACGATATATTCGTGTTCACCACCCCGGCAACCGACATCACCGCCGTCAGCTATTTCATCGACGACCCGGCCATGAGCGGCCTGCCCTACCACGTCTCGGAGACCTCCCCGTTCGATATCCAGGACCCGGTATTCAAAGAGACCGACGGCGCCATTTCCATCGAGGCGGAGCACTATATCGGCATCGTTGACCAGGGCGGCCATGCCTGGCAGCCGGTCAGCACCGCAGGCGCCTCGGGCGATGGGGCCATGCAGGCGCTGCCCAGCATCAACGTCAACCGAAGCACTGACTATGTCGGCAACAGCCCCCGGATGGACTACCTGGCCGAATTCGCACAGGCGGGTACCTATTACGTCTGGGTCCGGGGCATCGGCGAGACCAACAACGACGATTCGGTCCACGTGGGCCTCAACGGGGCGGCTGTCAGCACAGCGGATAAGATCGCCGATTTCTTTCCCAGCTGGACCTGGAGCCAGAGCACCATGGACGGCCCGGTGGCCACCATCGACGTGCCGTCTGCGGGGGTTCATACCGTCAACGTCTGGATGCGGGAAGACGCCTTCATCATCGACAAGATCGTGCTGACCACCACCAGCAGCTGCCCCGTGTGCAGCGGCACCGCACCGGCGGAGACCTTCACACCGATGCCGCTCGACACCACCATGCTCAGCGACGGCAGCCATGAAATCACCGCCGAGATCACCCTGTCCGGCGGCGGCACCGAGACCGTCGGCGCGGCCTTCACCGTCACCAACACCGGGCCCTCCCTGCTCTTCTCCGAAACCTTCGACAGCGGGAATGACAACAACTGGACCACCGTCAGCGAATCAGGAAAATCCTCAACCTGGGAGGTGATCGACGGCCAATACTATCAAAGCAACTCCTTCGGCGGCAGCACCTTCCAAGGAAGTTATCACACCGGCCTTTACGCCTACGTCACGGAAGGCCTTTCCCTGACGGACTATCAGGCCTCAGTGGATATTCTGCCTCTCTCATCCTCGGGGAATGATGTCGGCATCATGTTCCGCTATCAGGACAGTGATAATTATTATCGTTTCTCCATGAGTGCCCGATACGGATATAGCCGCCTCGAAAAAAAGGTAAACGGGACATTCACACCGCTCGCCACGAATTCGAGAGGGTATATCTACCAACAACAAATTACGGTTTCAGCACTGGTGGTCGGCGATTTTATCCAGATTTACCTGGACGGAGACCCTCTGTTCGCGGTCAGGGATACAAGCCTCGCTACCGGCAGCGTAGCGGTTTATACCCAGGACATGGCAAAATTCGATAACATCTCCGTAGCGCTCCCGGATCAGACGCCCCGGATCACCCTGTCAACACCGCTTGCCCACAACGTCACGCCTTTTGTGAACCTCCCCATGACGGCTCTGGGCCTCAACCTGCCGTCCATCTATGAAGTCAAATTCTTCGTAGACGGCACCGAGTGCGAGCTGCCGACGGAGACTCCCTCCGGCGTTTTTGATTCGGAATGCTTCGGTCTTTCGCAAGGAGACTATACGGTTGACGCGGTGCTTTACGACAACGGCGCACAGGTATCAGCCGACACCAATGTCCGGGTAGGCGTCGGCGGGGAATATGCCGTAGGTGTCGGAGACAGCATCACCAACGGAATCGATGATTCTTATGCAACAGATAATACGAGTCTCAATGACCGAATCATCTCCATCCAGGGATACGAGGCCAACCTCACAGAACTCGTGGAGTCCCAAACCGGAATCCCCGCCATCTTCTTCAACGAGGGAATCCCCGGAGATACGACATTCAAGGCACTGCTGGAACGCATTGATTCCATTCTGGCCAGACACCCCGATGCAGGCAGTTTTCTCGTCATGCTCGGCACGAACGATAGCTGGGCCCTTACCCCAACACCGAGTGGTCTGGGATGCACCGATGGGGGATGCAGCGGAACTTATAAAGAAAATATGCAGCTTATCATCGACAAAATCCTGGCGGCAGGTGCCACCCCCATTGTCGCCAGGGTATCGCCGGCGTTCGGTACGGCAGATCCGCTGAATTCGACCCAGAACCTGCTCATACAGGAATACAACCAGGTCATTGAAACCGAACTTACAGGACACACGCT
The DNA here is from genome assembly GCA_963678885.2 of Desulfobacterales bacterium. GTDB lineage: Bacteria > Desulfobacterota > Desulfobacteria > Desulfobacterales > JAFDDL01. The sequence continues at coordinate 605,486 of CAXXFG010000001.1, forward strand.
GGGGCCGGACTTTTTTGAATTTTTCCTCAACGAAACGGTCATGAGACCCGGATTGTTTGTCGACAGCGTTCATCCCAACGCGCTGGGGTTTGTTGTCATGGCAAACCTCTGGTACAGCAATCTCCAGGGGATATCCCCTCCCCAGGTGCCCTTTATCCTGGAAGACCTCGTCCCCCTGGATTACCAGCAGAACATAATGGAACCGGGGGACTTTTATTACACCGATGAACAGCAGCACCTGCTGCAAAGTATACCGACACTGCTCGACGACGGCATATGGATCATGACGGCAAATCAGGACGCTTCTGATACCGGCAGTGACACACTGAGTTTCCAGGCAGATCGATCGGTCACGGTTCATGTCTTGTATGACGACGGCGCTGCGTCTGTTCCGGACTGGATGGCCGGCTTTACAGATACGGGGCTCACTGTTCCCACAACCAACCCGAACACGCCGTTATATCACGTATACAGCCATATATTCCCGTCGGGGACGATAACCCTCGGGGGGAATATGGCCTCCGGTGCTTCGGGTGCACAATCGAATTATGTGGTTGTCGTCAAAGAAAACTAAACCGAACCAGAGGTGCACATGGCTCGACGAAGAACATATCCCATAAAAAGTTTCGGAATAATTGCTGTTGCGGCGCTGCTGCTGTTTGCAGCCCAAACGGCCACGGCTGCGCCTAAAAATGAGGTCGACAGCGTTGAAAAAAGGGAGGTTACGCAGTTCATCCACACCTATTTCAGGGCGCTTTTTTCCGGCAGCCTCAGCAGCGTCGAAGATATATCGGAAAGCGCCATCGCGGAATATCTCGGGCGTTTGAACGCCAACCCGGATTACCCCGCCTTTTTAAGAGAGTATTATAAGGCCGCATCCTACGAAATCATCGATTTTGAGGTCGTTGACGACAACCGGGTCGCCGTGGAGATCCTGCTCACGTTGCAGGACGGAAGCCAGAACGAAGTCCGCCTCTTCTTCGACCGTGAATTTATTTCCAATGAGCAGCGGGCAAAATCCCCCGGTCTGCTCAAATTGGGCGATTCGGAAACCAAAGTTCGAAAAAAAACACCCGAGGATCTCCAATAACCGGCGTCTTTGGGTGTGACCACCACAGGCAACAATTTCCCCCTCACCACCAGCATCATCCACCACCAGCAAAGTATACAGACTATGACGATCGATTCTTCCGAAAATTCGCGTCGGCGTGTTCACCTGTGCCTGCTGTTGTCCGTTTTATTTGTTTTCATCAGCCTGCGGGCGGTCTGCTGGCATGAGACGGTGCTCCTCGAAGACACGGACAGCATTGTATACCTTCGAAACATCGACGGTTTTCGAAATCTCGACTTCGCAAAATACCTGTCCGATGCCGACACATGCCCGTTCTACCCCTTCTGGGGGGCTGTGTTCAGCCTTCCGGGCTGGTCTTCTGAAACAGGCGCAAGACTCGCCTCCCTTGTTTTCAGCGTTTTCATGCTGCTTTCGCTATATGCCATCGGCAGACGTTTCCTCACCACCAGCGAGACCTGGTTCGGCCTGCTACTCGTCTGTTTCTGCCCGACCCTCATCCCGCTTTCCATCGGCGTCATTACAGAGCCGTCCTACGTGGCGACAATCTATATCGGGCTGTTTATCTACTGGCGGCAATACGAAAACCCGACCGTAGGTCAGGCCTGCCTGCTGGGCATAATTTTCGGCGCGGGATTCCTCAACCGGCTCGAAGGCATCCTTTACTTTGGGATCGTACCGTTCTGGCAGTGGGCATATTTTATTTTCTCAGGACGCAGGCACCTCCCTTTTACCCGGGTTGCAAAATGGACTGCCGCCTACCTCTTGGTGTTCGTGGTCGTCATTTCCCCCCAGATATACAAGGTCAGCGCGCAGATGGGCAAATTTGCCCTGAACGGACGTCAGGTATGGTCGGTGGTATACAATATCCCCGGCCCTGAAAGTAAAACGGAAAAATTATTCGGCCTTACCTACAGCCAGAAGGAACTCAACATCAATTATCTGGCCAAGCACCCGGAGATACTGAGTCAATATCAAACCAAGGTCTCTCCGTTTGATTACCTGAAAACCATTCGGAAGGAATTCAACACACTTTACCAAAAACGGCTGGGGGAGATGCTCGGCGCCCTTTGCATGATGCTGTTCGGATTCGGCCTGGTTTACATGCTGCGGCGGAAGCAATATTATCCCATCTTCCTGATTCTGAGTTTTATCTGTTTCTTCCTGACGGCACCGCTGCTTCATAATGTCGCAACCAGACATATTTTCGGTATCGTGCCGATGATCCTGCTGGTTGCCGGCGCCGGCGCCGGTTTCCTGAAAGAAGAAATTCTCCCCCATATCGGCAACGGCGCATGGTCGCGGGCCGGTGCAAAACTCATTTTCCCGGTCCTGATACTCTGCCTCCTGGCGGTCTGGGCACACCCCATGCGGAAAGCGCTTCGGCCGCCGAAGCACACCCGGGAATACAGCCCCATGGAACTGAAAGCGCCCGCAGCGATCATCAGAGAGGCCACCGCCGCCCGAAACGGCGAGGCGCCCGAAATAGCCGCCGAACGGGGATTCCTGGCGTATTTTGCCGGAGGGAAGCAATATTATCTGCCGTTCGCCCCGTTCGAACAATTTACTACCTATTGCCGCCTCAACGGCATCGACTTCTTCTACCTTAACCATGACAGGGTAAAAAGTCAGGGCTATCCTTTTTACGAAGCCTTCGTTGACAATACACCACCGGGGTTCAAAGCTCTATACAATGGCGTCGATTTTTATGGAAACCGAACGACACTTTTTGAGATAAAGGGAATTTCAGAAAGCGGACTCGATCAATGACAAAATCCGGCATGATTTCGATAGTTGTCCCGGCATTCAACGAAGAGGGAAATCTTGAACGCCTGTACGAAGAAATCCTTCAGCATACGGCGGACCTTGACCTCGGCGAGTTGCTTATCGTCGATGACGGCAGCAGGGACGGCACGTGGGCAAACATCCAAGCCCTGCACAAACGGGACCCCCGCGTGGTCGGTCTGCGTTTCTCGCGAAACTTCGGCCACCAGTATGCGCTGCTGGCGGGCCTGAATGCGGCAAAGGGGAATGCCGTCATTACAATGGATGCGGACCTGCAGCACCCCCCGGCGCTGATTCCGGCCATGGTGAAAAACTGGCAGACTGGGTACAAGATCGTGAAAACCGCCCGGAAGGACAACGAGAAGACCCCGTTTCTCAAACGCGTCACTTCCCGGTGGTTTTACAAAACCTTTTCCTTTCTCTGCGGCGTGGATCTTTCCAAGGGCATGGCCGACTTCAGGCTGCTCGACCGTCAGGTCGTTTCCCACATCATCCAGAACAAAGAGGTGTCCCTGTTTTTGCGGGGCCTTATCGAATGGGTCGGCTTCGACCACTGCGTTCTGGAGTATACCAGCCAGGACCGGTTTTCAGGAAAAACCAAATACGGCCTGATGAAAATGATCAAATTCGCCTGGACCGGCATTACGAGCTTTACCATCGTGCCACTCCGGCTCGGTATTTTATTGGGCCTGATCTCCAGTGCCTATGCCTTCTACCGCCTGTTTTACGCATGGTATATCAAACGCTTTACAGACCTTGCGGTACCCGGCTGGGCGTCGACCATCGGGGTCATGTCCCTCCTCTTCGGTATTCTGTTCATCCTTCTGGGCATTCTGGGCGAGTATATCGGCCGCATCCTGATCCAGGTCCAGGGACGAGAACGGTTCATCGTCAGCGACCGGACAGACGGCCTGATGGCATCGCCCCCCGAGCAGCTTCCCCTTAACCAGTCGATGGCCGCAAAATCAGGCAGCGCAGAGTAAACCGAACCCCATGCCGATTCATATTTCCGAAATCAAATCCAGCGCCCTCGATGCCTATCATGCGTTTATCTCATCCCGGGAAACCAGCACCTTCACAGATCGTTACGAATGGCGGAAGGTTATCGAGGCAACCTATCCCCATCGGCATTTCTGGTATACGGCAAGTGAAAATGAACGAATCGTTGGCACGCTGGCGCTGACATTGTCAAAGCACCCCATACTGGGCACCTATCTTTCCACCGCCCCGTTTGCAAGCTACGGCGGATTTCATGCGGAGAACGAAGCCGCCGCCCGGGCCCTGCTAAGCGAGGCGGCCCGCTTATGCAAAGAACACCGCGCCAAATACGCGCTCATTCGTCATCTGCAGCCTGATTCCGGCAGTCTTTCCCCACCGGCGGAATGGCAGGAGGACAGCGGCTACGCGGCCTATCACCTGCCCCTTGAAGGCGATGCGGATCTGTTTTTCAGAAAGCACATCAACAAGCGGCTCCGGGGAAAAGTCAACAGCGCCGTCAAGCATGAATTTCATTTCAGGGTGGGTCAAGCGGACCTCCTGCCGGATTTCTGGTACGTTATCAGCAGGTCCATGAAAGAACTCGGTTCGCCTTACCATCCTTATCGTTATCTAAAGGCACTGCTCACCGAGCTTAAAGACAGGGCATATATCGCTATCTTGTATGACCGGGAAAACCAACCGGCATGCTGCAGACTGTTCGTAGAGCATCAGGGAACCGCTTACAGCATCCACGGCAACTCATTGCTAAAATACCGGTCCCTTAGAGCCGGGGACTATTTTTTCTGGCTGTTCATCCGGGAATGTTACCAGCGGGGGCTTCAGCATATCGATATGGGCCGAAGCCTGGTCGGTTCCGGCAACGAGGTGTGGAAGATGAAGTGGCGGCCGCACCGACGAACGCTTTCCTACTGGTATTACCTACCGGACGGAAGCCCACCGCCCCAACTCAACCAGAAAAACCCGAAATACCAGCTTCTGATAAAAACCTGGCAGAAACTGCCGCTTTTTTCTTTGAAAATCATCGGCCCCTGGCTCATCCGGGGGATACTGTAAGCAGATGAGTAATTCGAATCCGAACACCAACCGGCTCCTGTGGATCGTCGGAATATGCACCTCGCTGTTTTTCGGCTACCTGGCCTTTCGTAAATTCGAGTGGCGGCAGCTTTTGGAAATGTTCCGGGAGATAGATCCGGTTTTTCTCGTCACCGCCGGACTTCTGATGGTTCTTTCCTTCAGCCTCCGGGCATATCGCTGGCAATACTTCCTGCCGGAAAACCGCAAGTTCACCTTCGGATCCAGATTGTCGGGTATCGCCTTCGGCTATTTTTTCAGCAACATCCTGCCCGGAAGGCTGGGGGATGTACTGCGCCCGGCCTACCTGTCCCGGGCAAACGATCAGAAATTCCAGGTCTGCCTGTACTCCATCGTCCTGGAGCGCGTGTGGGAACTGGTGCTGTTTCTGGTCCTTGCCGCCATTATCTTCAAACACAGCGGTATCCGGCTTCCGGCATCGCTTTCAATCAATTATTACCTGCTGGCAGGACTCGTCGCGATCGGCGTCTGCTTCCTGGTATTCGCCCGGCAGGTCCTGACCGTTGTGGCCCGGATCGGGAATAATCTTAACCTCCGGTTCATCCACAAACATGCCCGGGAGGTTCTGGACGCCTTCGACAGCGGAATTCACCCCCGGAAGACATTTCTGATCATCACCCTTTCGGTGCTTGTTTTTTTCATCGAGGGCTGCTTTTTTGTCTGCCTTATCCGGGCGGCCGGAATTCCCATCAGCATCCCCAACGGGATCATGGTAATGATCATTTCCGCCCTCAGCATCATGCTGCCGTCCGCACCGTCCGCTGTCGGCATTTTCCATTTTTTCTGCCAGGCGAGTCTCATGCTTTTCGGGGTAGAGAAAAACCTGGCCCTGTCGGCGGCCATCCTCATCCATGCCTATATGTTCATTTTCGATCTGTTCTTTGCGGCGGCCTGCTTTGCCGCAAGCCCCCTTCGGAAAACGTTCTTCAAAAACGGCAACGGGCTTGCACGGTTCCGTGAAACCGAACCGGACCATCCGAAAGGGATGTCATGCTGAAGCTTATCGTAAACGCGGACGATTTCGGCCTTTCGGAAAAGGTAAATTCAGGCATTGCCGATGCCTTTTCGGACGGCATCCTGCGCTCCACCTCCCTGATGGCCGGCGGCAGGGCGTTCGACCACGCCGTGTCACTGGCAGGCCGCCTGCCGGAACTGGGCGTCGGCATTCATCTGACCCTGGTTGAAGAGCCGGCCATCGCCGACGCGCATCTCGTGCCGTCCCTTCTGGGAGAAAACGGCAGGCTTCACAAGAGTGCCGGCATATTCGCGGCCCGGTATGCGGCCGGCAGAATCAAGGGCAGTGAAATCCGCAAGGAGTTAGAAGCCCAGATCCTCAAGGTGAAAGCGGCAGGTATTGACATAAGCCATATCGACAGCCACCAGCATCTGCATATGCTACCTGGAATTTTCCAGACGGTTCTGGATCTGGCCGGAAAACACAATATCAAGGCCGTGCGCATCCCCCGGGAAAAACCGGCCGGTCATATGTGGGTGCATCCGGAAATGCTGCCGCGGTTCATTCAGATGCTGGTATTGAACACCTGCTGCAAAATGGCCGGCCCGCCGCCGCTGGTCTCACCGGATCGCTTTGTCGGCTTCTTCTACTCCGGGCAACTCACCGTGGCCAACCTGAAAAAGACCCTGCCGCACCTGCCCGATCACGGCACCTGCGAACTCATATGCCACCCGGGCGAAAAGGATCCGGACAGTCCTTACCGGCATTGGGGCTATGCATGGGAAAAAGAGCTGGCGGCGCTTCTCGATCCGGAAATCGCCGACTGGATTGCCACCCGAAGTATTTCACTCTGTTCATACCGGGACCTTGCAGGACACGCATGATATTCGTTGACAAGCTGACCAGGCGATTTTTTGCCAGACTGGCCGAGGCGCTTCAAAAATCGGGGAAACTGGCGCCGATAACGCCGCCCCTGCCCGAATTCGCCGGCGCCCCCCGCCGGCTCATCATTGAAGCCCCCCGGAAAATCTTCAACCCGGACCGGATCCATTTCGGGGACAATGTCGCCATCGGCCCCAATTCCTTTTTAAACCCCATGACCGAGTATCCCACGGCATGGATGAAGCACCCCGACCTCGATCAGCCCATGCAAACATTCGATCCGGTTATCCGGTTCGGAAGCAACATCACCGCCACCGGGGGGCTTCAGGTGACCAGCTACCTGCGGGTGGAGATTGAAGATGATGTGATGATGGCAACCAATGTCCACATCAACGACGGCTCCCACGGTTATGAAACAGCCGAAATCCCGTTCAAATACCAGCCGATTTCAGGCATTTCTCCTATTACGATAAAACGCGGAGCGTGGATCGGGCAGAACGTCGTGATACTGCCAGGCGTCACCGTCGGGGAGATGAGCATCATCGGCGCCAATAGCGTGGTGACGAAATCCATCCCCCCCCGCTGCGTGGCCGCAGGCTGCCCTGCGAAGGTCATACGAACACTTGGCGAATCGCGATGACGCATGTTGCATACATATTGGACCTGTTTCCGGTCACCTCCGAGACCTTCATCGTCCGGGAAATCCATGAGCTGATACGGCAGGGCGCCCAGGTCGATATCTTCCCCCTGCGGGACGCCACCGGCGGCATCTACAGCCAGGTAATCCATGACGACACGAAAAGGCTCCTTGGAAAGGTGCACCATTTCGCCTCCCTGAGGTCACGCTTTCAGAAACTCCGGCTTTTGCAGCGACATCTCTCGTGCCTTGCCACAGGTCCGAAGGGGTATCTCGAAGCCTTCAGCATTGCCCGGAAAAAAGGGGGCAGCACCTGGGGGATGTTCAAACGCGCACCCATCTATGCCGGTTTTTTCAAAAAAGCGGGCATTACCCACATCCATGCTCATTTTTCCCTGGAAGCCTGCAAGCTGGCCATGCTCTGCTCTCTGGTATCCGGCATTCCCTACAGCTTTACCATGCACGCGCACGACATCTTCATCCCGGAAAAGCATGATCTTATCGACGAAAAATTCGGCCACGCCAAATTCGTGGCAAGCATATCCGACTTCAACAAACGCTTCATATGCACCCGTTACCCCGGCATCGATCCGGACAAGATTCATATTGTCCACTGCGGTATCGATCTCGATAAATTCCCCCCCGCCTCTGCATCGAAGAACGAAACCGTGCAGGTTCTGGCGGTGGGAAGACTCGCCGGGCAAAAAGGCTTCATCCATCTGGTGGCGGCGTGCGGGCTGCTGAAAGAAAAGGGGCTGCTGAATTTCAAATGCAAGATCATCGGCGAAGGCCAGGAACGGGAACGCCTGGAAGCGGCTATCCTAAATCAAGATCTATCCGATGCTATCGAGCTTCTGGGAGCCCGGGAGCAGGCGCAGGTCGCCGCCCACATGGACGCGGCCGATATCTTCGTGCTGCCCTGCGTGCCTGAAACGAACGGGTCCATGGACGGCATCCCTGTGGCACTGATGGAGGCCATGGCCAAAGGAATACCCGTCGTGTCCACCACCCTCTCGGGCATCCCCGAGTTGATAAACGAATCTGCGGGCAGGCTGGTGCCTGCCGAGAACGCCGAAGCCCTCGCGGAGGCCCTTTCGGAAATCGCCGGCCTGTCGCCGGAAAGAAGAATGAAGATGGGCGCGGCAGGCAGGGCCATTGTAGAGAAGCAATTCAACATCCGGACTGAAATCAAAAAGCTGGCCGGACTGATCGGCCGACACCCTTAAAGTATGAGATCATTTCCCTATGAATTCTCCCCTCGTCACCATCGGCATCCCCACATACAACCGGGCGGACGGCTTCCTCAAAGAGGCTTTGGGCGCGGCCTTGGGCCAGACATACGAAAACCTTGAAATCATCGTATCCGATAATTGCTCAAGCGACGGGACCGAAGCGCTCGTCACCGGCCACCGGGACAAAAGGATACGCTATTTCAGGCAGGAAGAAAACATCGGCGCCCAGAACAACTTCAATTTCTGCGTTCGGAAGGCCACCGGTGTCTATTTCCTGATGCTCCACGATGATGACCTGATCGATCCGGATTTCGTCGAAGTTTGCATTGCCGCAGCAGGGGGCCGTGAGGATCTGGGCATCATTCGCACCGGGACCCGTCTTATCGATGAAAACGGCGTGGTGCATAAGGAAACCGAAAACCCAGGCGAAGGGCTCGACACGACGGACTTCTTTTTGAGCTGGTTCCGGGGGGAAATCGCATTCTACCTGTGCAGCACCATGTTCAATACCAAACGCCTGCAGGAAATCGGCGGTTTCATCTCAGGCCGGAACCTCTTAAACGACGTCATCGCGGAAGTTCAACTGGCCGCCCGTTACGGCCACGGCGATGTGAAGGCGGTCAAGGCGAGCTTCCGGGAGCATCCAAATGAAATCACCTTCACCTCCAAGGTGGCCTCGTGGTGCGATGATTCAATCGAACTGCTGGATTTGATGTGCCGTCTGGTTCCGGAAAATAAAGCGGAAATTATCCGCAAAGAAGGGGCAGTTTTTCTGTCCAAAATAAATTACAGCTTCGCGAACAAAGTCGATCCGCTCCTGAAGAAGATCGGCGCCTACAGGACCGTGAAAAAAACCTTCGGTCACCGCCCGCCGCCTTCTCTGGGGCTGACGCGGAGCATCAAGCGGAAGTTCAGGCGCCCGATCAGCACGCATAACTAACAAACCTCGACAACCGGCAAAATGGAGACCAAGATGAGCGCATCTTCACGGAAAAAGGTTATTGTCGTCATGCCTGCATATAATGCAGCCCAAACCATCGAAAAGACCTACCACGACATCCCGGAAGGCAGCGTGGATGAAGTTCTGCTGGTAGACGACAAAAGTGCGGACGAAACCGTAGCGGTTGCCGAAAAACTGGGGCTGTCGGTGTTCCAGCACGATGTAAACAGGGGATACGGCGCCAACCAGAAAACCTGCTACCAGGAAGCCCTGCGAAGGGGAGCGGACATTGTCGTCATGATGCACCCCGATTACCAGTATGATCCACGGGTGATTCCCTTTGCCACCGGCTTTCTCGCCACGGGCATATGCGATATGGTCCTGGGATGCCGGATCCGAACCCGGAAGGAAACCCTGGCATGCGGCATGCCGGCCTATAAATATATCAGCAACCGGTTTCTCACCATCGTCGAGAATATCGTTCTCGGGCAGAACCTCGGGGATTTTCATTCGGGTTTCCGGGCCTACACGAGAAAGGTGCTGGAGACGATCCCCTTCGAGAAGAACTCCGACGATTTTGTTTTCGACTCGGAGTTCCTCGCCCAGGCCGCTTATTTCGGCTTCAGGATCGGCGACATTCCGATCCCGACACGGTATTTCGAGGAGGCGTCATCCATCAATTTCAAGCGAAGTCTGACTTACGGGGTCCAGACACTGGGCGTTCTCGGCAAATACATGATGCAGCGGACCAATTTTCGCAGGTACGACATCTTCACCCCCTGCGGTGCTGCGGTGCAGGAGGCCTGATCCCGAATGCGCCGGTATCTGAACACCCTGCACCACCTGATTGTGCAAAGGCCGTATCTTCTGGTCTCCAGCCTGATCGTCCTTGGCATGCTGCCGTATGCGTACCAGAATCACTGGCAGGGAGATTTTTGGGAGCACAGCGCTGTGGTGCGGGAACTCGCCACCCATCCCCTGCATCCGAAACATCCGGTGATGAACGTGGAGGTTCCGCACGCATTTTTTTCGCCCTACCTCCTGTGCGTGGGTGTCTTCTCCCGAATTTCCGGTATGTCGCCGGTTCATTCCCTTGCCGCCGCCGGCATCTTCAACCTGGCCCTTCTCCTGTGGGGATTTTTCCTGTTTTTCAAATCCGTCACCCGCGAAATAAAATCAGTCTATGCGGCCATGGGCCTGTTATGCCTCCTGCTGCTCTGGCCCGGAGAATCCTGGCGGTTCAGCGGCTTTTTCCACTTCGACGTTCTGTACGCCGTGGCCCCGTACCCGTCCACCGTTGCCATGGCACTGACGTTCTTCTCGGTGGCAATATTCAGCCATGCCCTGAGAGATGAAAAATACGGTTTGCTTGCCATCGCGGCGGTGATGACAGGCGCCACCATCATAACGCACCCCACCACCGCCATTTATATCTATATCACCACCGGCGCCATCACCCTGGACGTATCGCGGCTTCGGAAGCCTTCCCCGATGCTGTGGGCTATCGCCTTCGTCGCGGTCAGCATTCTGTTGGCATTCGCCTGGCCATATTATTCCGTAATCGGGCTTTTCCAGGCGAATGACCCCCAGTTCCATTCGGAGAGCTTTACATTTTACAGGGATCTTTGGCATTACGCATGGCCGATGATTGTTCTGACGCCTTTCAGCGTCTACGTCTTCTCCAAAAGACTCCGGAAGAATGTTTTCGACCCGTTTTCGGTGACGTTTCTGCTGTCCCTGGTGGTCTACCTGCTGGCCTTTTCAGCCGGGCAATACGGCATGGGCAGAATCATCGCCTTCCTCCTGCTTCTGATGCAGCTTGCCGTTGGGATGCAGTCTGGCCAATGGCTTGCCAACAAAGGATGGATTGAAAAGGCGCCGGTTTATTTGGTTATCGCAGCAATTTCTGTGGCACTGGCATACCACAACGCCCCCCGGGTTTTTCAGGCGATGAAAAAGGGGATCAAGGGAAAGCAGGTTACCTATAAGAATTACGACATTTTCAAGACGCATACCGAACAATACGACACGATCATGGCGGATCTCGAGGCGGGCTGGTGCATCCCCACTTTCGGCGGCAAGGTCATTGCGGAAAAACACATCGCCCATTGGGTAACGGACCATGATAAAAGAAGGGCCGATATCGACGCGTTTTATACAGGGGGCACATCCGCAAATGAACGACAGGCGATATTAGCACGATATTCCGTGGATTATTTTATAATTGGCAAAAACAGATGGCCACTTATAGAAGAGTTTCTGCCGTTCGGAACGGAAATCGTCAGAAACAGGGAGTTTGTCCTGATGAAGACCAAGGGGCAGAACCAGACACACCATTCTGCCAACTGAAGTAAGGCCGCAACGACCATAATGAACAACATCCCCCCCTCACCACTGGTGTCCATCATCATCTGCTGCCACAACCGGGCTCATATCCTCCCGGAAACCATTCAATCGGCGATGGAGCAGAATTACCGGCCGGTTGAAATAATCCTGGTAGATGACGGTTCGTCAGATGACACCGCAGCGTTGGCGAAAAATTATGGTGACCGGGTCCGGTATATCCACCAGCCCAATCAGGGCGTCGCCGTGGCAAGAACGACAGGCGCCAGGGCCGCCAAAGGGGAGTTTATCGCCTATCTGGACGATGACGACCGTATGCCGCCCCGCCGTATCTCTGCCCTGATGGGAGCGTTGGAACAATTTCCATCAGCGGTTGCGGCCCTTGGGGATTGGCAGGAAATGGACGCAGAAGGGAATCTCGTCTCCCGCAGGACCCATTTTTTCAATACATCGGCAGGAGCCCCCCCGGTGCTGATCGAGAAAGCTTACGAGGCGGTTCTCTGGCCGCGCATTACACCAACGCCGCATACCGCCCTGTTCCGGAAAGCGGATGGAGATCGGGTGGACTGGTTCGATGACTCCTTTTTCCACGCCTGCGAAGACACGGATTTTTTCGCGAAACTGGCCGGGTTGGGACCGATGGTGTATGTCCCCGAAGTCGTGTCCCATTACCGGGTCAACCATGATTCCCTGAGCCGCAAAAGAGTCAAAATGGCCTACAGCCAATCCCTGCTGATGAAAAAACACCTGCAGGCAGGCGCGAAAAATGATAGCGAGCTTAAAGCACGGCTCCAACAGAGGCTGTTTCAATGCCTCAAGGCACTCAGGGCGCCCTATATCCATCGCAGCCATCGTGATGGATATTTTTCCAAACAACATGTATCGTCCTGTATTGCCCTGCTCCCGATACACCTTAAAATCAAATATGCAGTCAGCCTGCTGATAGCATTGGGCCATGCAGGAAAATAGCGGGATGGATCGCCCGATTGAATTGCAAAGCGCTCAGAGCCACTTAAGCCGCCGCGAAGCGGCTGCCTGTCAGGCCGATCTTCCGGAGCGGCCTGAGAACAATCCTGTAAATCATGTAAATCCTGTCAGACAGGCCTTTGTTGTGAAATCATGTCGCCGAATTGGACTCAGTTGAAAGGATCATCCGCTTAAGCCAAATGGCCAGAGATAGTATGCCTTCGAGACCCTCTATTTCCGTTATTATGCCTGTTTTCAATAAACGCCCCTATATCCGCCGCTCTGTTGAAAGCGTCCTGGGGCAGGAAGAAGAAAACTGGGAACTCATCATCGTGGATGACGGGTCCACCGACGACTCCATCGCCGAGGTCCCCCGGGACGATCGCATACGGATCTTTACTCAGGAAAATCAGGGCCCGTCGGCCGCAAGAAATTTCGGGATAAGGCAATCCCGTGGGCCGCTGGTCACTTTCCTCGATGCGGATGACCGATATTACCCAGGCAAACTCAAAACCGAGATCAGATCCATCGGCCTTGACAAATCGGCGGAATGGATGGTCTCAGGTTATCACAAAGTCCGGGATGGTAAGAAAGAGCATGTCCCATTCCGAGACATCAACGGTACCCCCATAAACAGTGGCCCCAAGGTGTACACCGACGCCATCAATCAGCTCACGATCAAAGGCTGGCCAAGCAACGGCATCTGCGCGACCCGCGCCCTTATCGACCGGACCGGCGCTTTCAGCGAGGACCTGCGCTGCCTTGAAATCACCGACTTCATCTACAAGCTTGCCCTCGCAGCACCGCAGGTTCTGATTTCCCCAGATCCCGTCTACGAGGTAATCGACGTCCCTGGCAGCACCTTCAAGCACACTGAAAATCGCCTCGCGGGAGCAAAAGTTTTTGCAGAAAGGCTTGCCAAGTATGCCTCCCACCATCCAACAAGAGCAGCCCTTCTAAAGTCACGCAGCAAAGAATTGTTATTTTCATATGCATCGGGTCTCAATACGAAGGGCAAAAAGATTCAAGCTTTAAAAAATTTAGTTGTATCTGGATGCTTTGAAAACTCAGCAAGGTGGTGGAAACTCTTTTTTAAGGTAATTTTACCTTAGTATTGTTTATTTCGCGAATCTCCTTTCACTTAGGGGCTTCGCGGTTCAATGTAAAACCGGCCCGAGAAAATAATCTACCTTCAGATCCATTTCGACTCTAATTGGGTAACGCCTTACCGTTGACGGACTTGGACTTAGGATGAAAATAAATCTTACCAAAAACAAAAAATCATCAAAAAAAATATTAGTTATTTCTCACTTTTACTTTCCAGATGCGAGAGTTGGCGCGAAGAGATTTGGCAACTTGGTTGAAGGCTTTGCCCCGTATTTCAAACAAGTCCATATCGTTTCTTTAAAGCGTAAACACATCCCATCTATCGACGATTCTCTAATTCCCCATGGAGAACCCCATTTAGCTGGAATGTTCCCAAAATATCCTCTTAAAAAAACGTCATGGTTTCGAAGGCTTCTTTCTCGGTACTGGGAAAAGTTTTTTTGTATTTCAGATCCATTTAGTGGCTGGATACCCTTTGCCACATTAAAGTCCCTATACGTTGTTTTTAGCAAAAAAATTGATGTCATTATAGCTACAGGGCCGCCGTTTTCTGCAATGATAACTGGCATACTGGTTAAAATGTTTACAGGGAAAGCATTGATTTTAGACTACAGGGATCCGTGGTCCAATGGCAATATCAAGTTTCCAAAGCCATTAGGCAACCAGTGGAACTACCTATTTGAAAAAATTGGCAACGTACTTGCTGACAGGATAGTGTTTTGTTCCCAAATAATGCTTGACAACTACTTGGAACATTTTGGACAGGGGAGAGTGGAATCTTGCCATGTCCTAACCAATGGATATAAAGATAATAAGGCCGCAATATCGGGAACTTCCATTTCACTAAACAAAAATAAATTCAATTTATTATATGCTGGTAACTTTTACGGAGGAAGAAGCCTTTCCCTCATTGCTGCCCCACTACGAAAACTCAAAGACCAAAAGATATTATCAGAGGGTAATTTTAAATTTTCAATCTTCGGGAATCTACAGGCAAAGGATAAAAAGATCATTTTGGACTATCAAATATCAGATCTTTTCGAAATTTCCCCTCCCATCGCCTATGACGAGGTGCTAAATAAAATGTGCATGGCTGACTCTCTTTTTCTTCCATCAGGAGGAGATGTTCCGTATGCGATTCCTTTCAAATTTTTTGATTATTTAAAGGCAAGAAAACCGATATTCGCAATAGCCGCTGAGAACTCCTCGATTGACATCATAATGCGCGAAATTGCCTGTGGCGTCTTCTGTAAAACAGGAGACCACGAAGCAATAGAAAACTCTATTATTTCGTTAGTCAACAAATCAATAGCGCCAGACTTTATCGGGGCTTCAAACTATACTTGGTCTAAAATCACTGCTGCCTACATCCGTCTGATCGAATCTATCTAACTTTAACATCTACATCACACTTGTTTGCCAGTTCATCGTGAAAATCCCTCGTCATACGCCAGTCTGTGGAGACCGAAGCAACTTCCTTGAATTACGTGCTTTCTATATAGGGCTACTCCATCCCAGACAGGGGGAGGATAGCGCTTCCAACTATTTAAAAACAATTTATCGATGATAATGATATGAAAATTTTCGCTACTTATTTTTTTCTTTTTTCGTATTGGGCGGAACGGACGGGGAGTATTGCACTGACTAAAATTAAAGGTTTGAGCCTGAGCAACCTCGGATTTTATCTTTTCTTTGGCCTCTGGGCGTTAAAAGTAGCCTCATCCAAAAAACTATTTGAAAAGAACCCAATCAATAAATATTTTTTTATCTTATTTTTTGTATTAGCCATCTCTATACCCATAAAGTTTTTAAATGGGTTGTCCAACCCGTCTAACGTAACTAGGGAGCTAATGCTCCTTAAAAACATCCTTGAACCATACATACTGTATTTCCTTGTGTTCAACTTGCTGTCTAATGAGGATGAGTGCAAAAGGGCAACGTTTGCCCTTTTTGTCCTACTGCTTGCCTCCATGTGCTCAATGTTTTTAGTACACAGCGGGTTGATGCGAATAGGAAACATAACTGTCATGTCTAAACTAACATCCGCAGGCCGTTCCTCTGGTCTGGGAAATCCGAATGATTATGCTTCGTTTATCGTTCTTTTCTTTCCTATAAACTTGTACTATCTGTTAACGCCGGCCACAACTCCAAAACGCTTTCTTTTTCTTCTAATATCGGTCGCCACTATTGTAGCACTCATCATAACAGGTTCTCGAGGCGGTATGATATCGTTTTTCTTGAGCATGTTATTGTTTTTTTTCATCCTCCATAGAAAGAAGGTTTTCAACCCGCAAAAACTAATCGCCTTCAGCACCTTTCTGTTGTTTTGTGTTTTGTTATCTATTTTTCTATCCCCAAGCCAAGTCAAAGAAACCGTTATCAACAAAAGTTTCAACACAGATCCGGTCCGGAATAACGAAACACGAATTGACAAATTCACCTCAGGAAGAACAAGAATTTTTCGCAATGCAATTACATTGTTTACCGAGAACCCAATTATTGGAAATGGCCAAGGCACATTCATACCACTATTGGAAAAAAAACGTGGTATACACGTAGCGGCGCATAATCTATACCTTTCCCTTTTAATCGAATACGGATTGATCGGATTAATTGTTTTCGCAATGCTACTTTATCGCATATTCATCTATGCTAAAAAAGCAATCAATACCGAATCAACGTTTCAGGCATCTTTATTCTACGCATGTTTTTTATCAGGATATTTCGGGTACGTATTCTCGCTCATAGGGGTTAATGGACAAAATTCAAATCAGGTTTTCTGGATATATGTGGCGGTGGCTACCAGATGGATTTCACTTAGGCAAATGGCGATATCTGAGCAGACCTTAGGGGGCTATCCAATAAGAGCATGAAAAGATGAATAACCCTTCGCATTAGCGACTAAATTCCTCCTTTTTCGTGACACTTTCAAACATTACACAGCAAAAACAGGCAACAATGAAACAATACATTTTTTTAGCCTCATCAAGCTATTCAGGATCGACTCTTTTGGCCTTAATTTTAGGGAGCCACCCTCTTATCGCAACAGTCAGCGAACTAATCGGGGTGACGGAAAACACAGACTTTAATTCCTACATGTGTTCTTGTGGGAACAAACTTGCCAATTGTGATTTTTGGAGTGTTATAGCCGACGAAATGATTGCAAAGTTTCCCGATTTCAATTTAAGAAATTTCCAAACACGATTTCAACCGATAAGCGGTAGATTTATTGATAAACTCCAATTTGCATACGTCCCAAACAGACGTGCTCAAAGCTTAAGGAATGCGATCTATCATTTTTCTCCCAAACATCGTAAGCACCTCAACAATATAATTGAACGCAACATTTCATTAGGAGAATCAATTTGCCGCTATTTTCAAAAAGATTATTTTTTGGATGCGTCTAAAAACTATCTCAGAATCCATCATTTAAAGCGTAACTTGAAATGCCCCTTCAAAGTTATACATTTAATTAAAGATGGCAGAGGGGTGTTCAACTCTTATAAGCGTTACCAACCAAGCCTATCTGACCAAGGCGCAATATTAAAATGGAAAAGCGCAAATATCAGGATAGAAAACGCCTTAACTGAGATCGAGGCCGAGAACCACTTCAGACTATTATATCGAGACCTGGCTAACGACACCGAGCGTACCCTGCAAAAATTATTCAATTTTATTGGCTTAGATTTCTCACCCAATTGCTTAAATTTCCAAAATCAGAAACATCATATAATAGGGAATACAAATACCCGCCTAAACAAAAGCAACGAGATTTACTACGATGAAAAATGGAAGGACTCGCTATCGGCGAGCCAATTAGCATTGTTCAACAAAATTGGTGGCGATCTAAATAAAAAATATGGATACCGATAACTCTATCCCCCCCCCCCGAATCAAGATTGCGCACGTAATTGGCCATCTAAAATTTGGCGGAGCTGAAAACCAGGTCCTTCAACTGCTCAATGGCCTTAGCCCCAAAAGGTTCGTTAAACATTTAATCCTTTTTGAGAATGAACGGACCCATTATCAATCCATTTTGTCCAACACCGTGTTTTTGAAAACACTCAACATAAAGCGGTGGGGGCAACTGCCATGCATCTTTAATCTTTTTAGATTTTTTAAGCGTCATCGCATTGAAATTGTACAATCGCACATGTTTCATGCAAATCTCTATACTACCATTGCCGCGAAACTGGCTCGAGTGCCTATTACGTTGACCACAGAACACGGTAAAAACCTTTGGAAAACCCGAATACATCATGCCATAGAAAAACACATCATTTCGCCAGGTGCCACAAAACGCATATCCGTTTCAAAGGACATAAACGCCATTAGAGTGAATTCAGGGGACATTCCAAGACAGAAGGCTATCATTATGCCAAACTGCGTCCAAATAGTTGACGCGATAAAAGTTCCAGATTCAAAACCCGTTTTCCATATTGGAACCGTAGGCCGACTTGTTGAGGCTAAAAACTATCAAAATTTAATTAAAGCCGTGGCAATACTTGTTCAGAAAGGGATCCTTTGCAACCTAACTATAGTGGGAGACGGGCCTGAACGAAAAAACCTAACGCGGCTAACCCACCAACTTAAAATTGCTGACAAAGTTTTTTTCGCAGGATTTCAGGCCGACATTGACTCATATTTGAACTGTTTCAATGTATTTGCCTTATCTTCCATTCGTGAGGGCATACCGGTTTCTATGCTTGAGGCAATGGCAAAGCAGGTTCCCGTTATATCAACCTCTGTTGGAGGGATCCCTGAAGTTATCCAGCATTTAGAAACCGGCTACCTCATAGAGGATCACTCTTCAGATAGTTTTGCAAATGGCCTGGAAATACTATATAATAACGCTTCATTGCGCCAGAGTATCGCTGTCAAGGGAAGAGAAGAAGTGGCTCAACGTTATAGCATCGAATCTGTATCCCTAGCATATGAACGTTTATATGCCTCTTTATTAGCCAACCCGAATTAATGGAGCCAATACGATGGTGATCTATCCAGACCACGCTGGGATCCGCCACGCTGTAATTGCTGGTGTTAATAAAGCAGGAACGTCCTCAATATTTACGTATCTTTCAGAACATCCCGAAATCTGTGCATCCAGCAAAAAGGAAACTCGTTATTTTTTGTCACCTTGTCCAGAAGATATCCGGGAAAGTTTTATAGAATACAATAAATTTTTCAGCCACTGCCCCTCCAAAAAAACGCTAATTCGGTTAGAGGCTACGCCCGACTACTTACGCTTCGGTCGCCAAACCGCCGAGCGCATTAAGCGCGTACTTAACAACGTTCATCTTTTATTTGTGTTGAGAGAACCAGCCGAAAGGCTATATTCACATTTCCGTTCACATTCTGAAAAATCTCTACTTCGCCTCCCAAGTGGGTTGACATTCGAAGATTTCGTCCAACTATGTCTCCTCTACGAAAAATCCGGAAGCAACCCTATGGGACTGCACAAATTTCATCTTACAGCTCTCAGAGCTGGAAGATATGACATTTTTTTAGAAGATTACGCCCGTGTTTTTGGTAGTTGGAAAGGAATAAACATTTTTTTTTATGAAAACCTTAAGAATGATCCCATCGGTTTCATGGAAAGCATCTGCGAGGCAATTGGGATCGATAAAATATTTTTCCATAATTTTTCTTTTCAGCATTATAATATTAGCAATACCCCTCGCTTTCAATTTTTCCATCAAATCGCCGCCGATATAAATCGCCGCGTTGAGCCTTTTACTAATGAGTGCATAACTGAATAGACATTTTTCTTCCATTATGCTATAGATTTTGTCCATGAAAACAACAGACGGAAGAAAAATAGCCCCTAAAGCAATGGAAGAAATTAGAGCACGAGCTGTTGAACGTGTTCAAGCCGGGGAAAGCCCAGAGGTTGTCATCAAAACACTGGGGTTCTCCCGTGCATGTATTTATAATTGGCTTGCCAGATACCGCACCGGTGGATGGCATGGCCTGCGTACAGGCCATCGAAGCGGGCGCCCCAACAAGCTTGCCGGCCCACAGATGCAATGGGTATATCGAACCGTTAAAGATAAAGATCCGAGGCAGTTGAAATTTGCATTTGCTTTGTGGACCCGCGCCATGGTGGCTGATGTCATAAAAAAACAGTTTGGGATCAAACTCAGTGTGACGTCTGTTGGTCGATTGCTTACCCAATTGGGACTTTCCTGCCAAAAGCCATTGTATCGCGCGTATCAGCGGAATCCGGAATTGGTTGAAAAGTGGAAACAAGAGGAATTCCCCCAAATACAGAAGCGAGCGAAAAAAGAAGGAGCGACCATATATTTCCAAGATGAGTCTGGAATCAGATCGGATTTTCACGCTGGAACCACTTGGGCTCCCAAGGGGAAAACGCCGATAATAGAAGCCACTGGTGCCCGGTTTGGCTTGAACATGGTCGGGGCCATTACACCGAAGGGCCAAATGCATTTCATGATAGTTGAAGGAAATGTCGATTCCTCCAAAATTATTGAGTTTTTGAAACGTCTTATGCATGGTCATAGCAATAAGGTTTTCTTGATTTGGGACGGTCACCCAATACACAAGTCAAAAGCTGTTAAAATGTGCATAGCCGCGTTTGATGGCCGTTTAGAGACATTTTTACTACCATCTTATTCTCCTGACCTGAACCCGATTGAACAGCTGTGGCACCATACAAAGACAAACGGTGTGGGCCGACAACCAGTAACGGGACCGGATCAACTTAAACAATGTGTAATTAACAAGTTACGCAGCCTACAGAAGTTGCCAAGGATAATTTCAGCTCTATTTAGGCACCCTGACTGTACTTACATTGTAAACGATTTGTGTCTATAGATTTATGAACTCCTTAGTATCCGAAGATACCCAACTCTTAAATGGTTCCTTACAACCATATATGGAAAAGTAAATACAAAAGAAAACCAAGTAGCCCGGATGTCACCTGAAATCCGCGATCAATTAGACTTGTACTATGCCGATAGTAAATTAAACCTCGAAAACATCACTGGGACTCGCCCCCCATGGGGATGAATCACACAGCTCCAAGGAAATACTCAATGGCAAAAAATCGTGATATAATTCCCGTTTTAATGTTTCATAGCATCGGGCTTGAAAGTAGTACATGGATTTATTCTAAAATCTCAGAGCCTATCAGCGATTTTGATGATAAAGTAAAGCATCTTGTCTCTTCAGGATATACTTTTGTCAATTGGGACCAGCTTTTTGATCACATGCAGGGTAAAACAAGGCTCCCTTCAAAATCAATTATGCTTACATTTGATGATGGTTACCTTGATAATTGGGTCTATGCGTACCCCATACTAAAGCGCTATGGCGCAAAAGCCACCATTTTCGTTACCCCTGACTTTGTTGATACTGCAAAAAATAATCGCCCCAATACAGATCACACTCCAGATATTCTTCCCGAAGATGCGACAGGTTTTCTAAACTGGTCGGAAATGCGCGAAATGGAGAAGTCAGGACTAATTGATATTCAGTCACACTCACTCACTCACACATGGTATTTTTCGAGCCCTGATATCGTTGACTTTCATACCCCGGGTAATCGTCAATATCCCTGGCTTGCATGGAATAGTTTTCCCATGTATAAACCGCAATATATGAACAAAGGCTATGATGATATCATACCGCTCGGGACACCAATCTTTAAACACACGAAATCTCTTGGCTGTAGGCGATATTTCCCCTCTGAAAAAATAAGTCAAGGACTTATCAAATTCGTGCAAAACAACGGTGGAGACTCCTTTTTCAACAACCCCGGCTGGAAGGCCCAATTGTTTGATGTCGCTTCTCAGCTATCGAACCGTTACAATAATGAAGGTTGGTATGAGAGCGATCATGAATATGAATCTCGCGTTTTCAATGAATTATCCCGGTCAAAACATATTATTGAGGAGAACCTCGACAAAGAAGTCCATTATATTTGTTGGCCAGGTGGCGCCTATAACCAAAAAGTCATTTCACTAGCCCAGAAAGCAGGCTACCGCTCCTGGACATTAGGCTCATCTGACCGAAGTGGATTTCGAAATACATTCTCTTCGAACCCCAATCAAATAGCGCGAATAGGACCTTTTCATAAATACGTTTGGAAACGTAAAGGTCTTGCTCCGGCTGGTCACAAATATTTCATTTACCGTGTGAACCATCATCGAGGCTTATTTATCCAAGGGGCATTGGCTAAGGTCTTGCTTCTGATTGCTGTACTCAAACATAAAGTATTTCGTTTTAACCGCGGATAAAAAGGCGACAATGGACGTTTCGATGAATAATAAGCTTTTCAGGCATGTTGTCTTCCCAGCCTACCATGCGCTTAAAAGGACAACAGTCCCTCAAAATATTAAAGAGCTGTGCAGAAACCAATGGCTTGGTCCTAAACAACTTACCGAACTACAGCGTACCAAGCTAAAATCCATACTAGCCTATTCATATAGATTCGTCCCGTTCTACCAGAACCGATTGGCCTCTATAGGATATTCTAACTGTGGTTCATGGGACTACAACGATTTTCTTAAGATTCCGTTATTGACGAAAAAAGATATAAACAAAAACCTTATTCTACTTATCAGTAAATCGCATAACCTAAATGAATTAATATCAAACAGTACCAGTGGGTCAACCGGAACAAAACTTAAATTCTTTCATGATTATCGTTCCGCTTATTACAGAAAGGCTGTAGAAGTCAGGAACCAAGAATGGCTTGGAATTAATCTTGGAGATCGATCAGCACGACTGTGGGGTGCACCGATGGACCTTGGTGCAGCTCAGTCTTTCAGAGGACGACTGCATTCATGGTTAAATAATATATTATTTCTATCCTCATACAATTTAACTGAAACATCACTTGCAAAATACACTGCCAAGCTGTTGAGGTTTAAACCAAAACTCCTCATTTCCTATCCAGGCCCTGTTACAATTCTTTCCGAGTATCTTTTAAGGACCAATCAAACTATCCCTTCCATAAAGGCAATTATCTGCTCTGCTGAGACTTTGTATCCATGGCAACGTAATATTATCGAATCCGCTTTTAATTCGCCCGTATGCAACAGGTATGGATGTCGAGAGTTTGGTGATATTGCCCAGGAATGCGCATGTCATAGTGGTCTTCACATACATTCCGACCGGGTTTTTCTTGAAATTCTTGATGACAACGGAAATCCTGTTGGCCCCAACGAAACTGGCAATGTCGTTATTACGGATTTAGATAATCATGGGATGCCTTTCATCCGATACCTTATTGGTGATCGGGCGAGTTTCAAAGAAGGACAATGTGAGTGTGGCAGGAGCTTGCCGTTGTTAGATAAAATCGAGGGCCGAACCCTTGATATTGTAAAAGCTCCAAATGGTAACAACATTGGCGGAACCTTCTGGACACTTCTTTTTCGGAGTCGTCCAGGGATTGCATCTTTTCAGGTCATCCAGGAAAATCTGCAAGGTATCACCATCAACTACATCCCACAAACCGACGCAAGCAAAATAGATTTTGAACATTATAGGAAATCAATAAAAGAAAAATGCGGCGCCGATTTCTGTATTCGTTTCGTCAAGGTTGACGAAATACCCAAAACACCAGCAGGAAAAACACGGTTCGTTGTTTCCAGAATAAAACAATCGCTATGAAACTCCTATTTATAATTCATTCTTTGAAATTCGGTGGTACCGAGCGCCAGCTCATCGAACTTGTCAAGGGGTTGGATAAGAACCACTATAAAATCCACATCATTTGTCTTGAACACAATGAAAACCGCTACCGTGACATCGATGATGCGCCCGACATTTCGATCATATATTTTTCAAGATCATATAAATACGATGTAAGCCCCATCAAGGCTATCTGCAAATATATCATAAACCAGCGCATTGACCTCATTCACACCTTTGAAAGCCTTGGTAGCCTCTTTGGGCTATTTTGTGCTAAATTTACGAAACGACCAATTGTCTGTTCCGCAATCCGTGATGCCAAGGACAAAAACTTAAAACTGAAGATATCGAAAAGACTCGTCGCTATGTTTTCGGATATCGTAGTCTCAAACTCTTTTGCCGGATTTCATAACCGCTTTCATTCCATACGACCAAATTTCAGGGTAATTTATAATGGAATGGATTTTCGACGCTTTCTGACGAGTCTTAAAACAGATCAAAAAAATCGCGACTCTGTTTTAGGCGCATCAGATTTTAAGCATATTGTCGGCATGATCGCTTCTTTAACCGACAGAAAAGATCATGACACTTTGCTTGAAGCGGCTCCGGAAATCCTAAGCGTCTGCCCTGGAGTTGCCTTTTTGATTATTGGCGACGGCCCGGAAAAAAACCGTTTGGTCAAGAAATGCCATCATCTTGGACTGGATAGGAATGTTATCTTTACCGGATACAGACAAGATGTTGATGAAATATATAAGATCCTTGATATCTCAGTTCTCCTATCAAATTCAGACATCCATTTCGAAGGCATCTCAAATGCCATTATAGAAGCACTGGCCAACGGAGTTCCTGTTGTAGCCTCTTCTGGAGGGGGAACAGATGAAGTTATTACCCATAATTTAAACGGTATTCTTGTCACCCCGAAAAACAAATCAGAAGCCGCTTCAGCCATAATTGATCTTATTCAGAACCGTGAAAAGGCTGAAAAACTGGCTGCGGCTGGTAAAATCTTTGCTGAAAGGACCTTTGGTCTGGACCGATACGTGGAGCTTCATGAAAAGCTCTACCAAGAAACCTTCAAGCAATTTCACACCAAATCAGCCACATAGCCCCAAAAAAATGAGAATCCTATTCATTTGTCCCAGACTTGATGTAAAAGGCGGCATTTCCAGTGTCATACAGGGCTATTACAGCAGTGAATTGCCACAGAGACACCAGTTGTTTCTGGTAGCATCACACATCGACGGCAATAAATTTTCTAAACTGATTCGTGCAATCTTTGGCCTGTTCGAGGCCTTTTTTTGCATCTACCAGGACAAGATAGATATTGTTCACATCCATGCAGGGGATATCGTAAGTTTCAAACGCAAATACCTCTATATCCTTTTGTCGAAAATTATGCGCCGAAAAATTATCTATCACCACCATGGTGCGAATTTTCAGGAGCATTATAATAGCGCAACAAAATTTTGGAAACAGCGGGTTAAAAGAGTATTTGAATCCGTTGATCAGGTAATTTGTTTAAGTGATAGCTGGCGTAAATCGACAAACTGCATTGCACCGTCAGCAAAAGTCAAGGTAATCCCCAATGCCGTTTTCGTTCCCAATATTTTTCAAAAACCGAAGCATACCAATATACGCTTAACCTTTCTTGGACTGATTGGTGACCGAAAAGGCATATTCGATTTACTCATTGTAATTAAAAGACTTATTACCAACGGATACAATATTGAGTTGTCAATCGGTGGCAACGGCGATATCAAACGTCTTAAGAGTTCCATTAAAAGATTGGGCTTGGAAAAATATATCCATTTTCTGGGTTGGATCGATGACACCTCCCGCGACCGGCTTCTAAAACAAACTGATATTTTTATTTTGCCTTCTTACGCAGAAGGCATGCCAATGTCGATTCTCGAAGCCATGGCCTATGGCATACCTGTAGTTTCTACATTGGTTGGCGGAATCCCCGAATTGGTAAAAGACGAAGATTCAGGCATTCTGTTTAACCCTGGAGACTTGATGAAGCTTTACGAGTGCATCGCAAGGCTTATCAATAGTGAAGGGCTTCGTGATGCATTTGGGACAAAAGCTCGAAATATTATAATTAAAAAACACAGCACTGGAAGAACCATCAGGCTTCTAGAAAACACCTATAAAGACGTATATCATTCATTGGCTGAAACCAGGTAAAGGGATATGATGCAAAAGTATTTATTCATTTGCGGTGCCGGTCGATCCGGAACAACCTTTTTATGGAAAATTCTGAACAATTCTTCACAAGTCAGCCTTGCACCAGAAATTCACTATTTTAGTTCTCTCTATCATAACGGATTTCTCTCCAATTACAGGAAATACTTCTCAGAAAAAAAACCGGCGTCAATTATCGAACTAAGAAAGTGTTTCAATGCGGGGAATCATTTTGGAATTTTCTGGGACAAACACAAAGAGTTTATAGATTCCGATCTTTCAATTTTCTTCAAAGATAAGCCTATCACAGAAAAAAACATCTATTCCTATTTGATGGAGCGTGATGCATACGCCGGAAACAAGGATAAGGACGCCCTACAATTTCTGGGCGAAAAAACACCGCTAAATATTTTTCATATCAGTCGATTATCCAAGTGGTTCCCTGAGTCACAATTCCTGATAATATACAGAAAGCCCATCGATGTTCTAAAATCCGAGGTAAACAAGAAAGAGAAACCAGACTATTTTTTCAAAAAAAGCAATCCCTTGTACTCAATGGGCATTACAGTGTTTGTGTTTATCGAGTGGTTCTTTGCAGCTCTGCTTACAATTCACAACAAAAAGAAATTATCAACTCGCTTAAGTATCATTTCCTATGAACAGTTGCGCAAGCGCCAACCTCAGACGATAAAAAAAATATGTGGAGCAGTTGGGATTCAATATACCGAAGATTTATGTGTTTACAAAAAAATCGGATCAAGTTACAGCAAGCTTCCCATTTCACAACAATGGGAGCCCCCTCAACCCACAAATTTATTGTTTTCAGTCTTTTTTAGGCCTTTTTTACATAGATTGTCTAAGATATCAATTACCGACACTAATGATGAAACAGATCCAAAATAGCAAGGATTTTAAACTAATTTAATGACGCTCTCCATTTCAAGGCAATACAAAAGCTGAACAAAAAACTTAAGCATTCTGAATGAGTTAGAATCTTCCACGACAAATTAATAAAGAAATGCAATGGCCAAAAGTCAAATCACCTGCAAACTTCATTTTTTCTCATTAAGCAAACATCTCCAGCAGCTTCTTTCCGGCTTTTCAACCTTGAGCAGGCTTGGCATAATAGACTTACATCACGATTGGAGTAGTATAAACAAGCTTAGGGCCCTTCAAGCACCTCAGTTGTTTGGCCCGCAGAATGCGTATCTTAAAGTTACCATAAACAACGAAATCCACATTATCTATGACACACGAGACACATATGAAGTCAATTTTTCCCATCTTGAATCATCTGATTTCTATTTTAAGCGAAGCTTTTCCAAAGCGCATACTAACTGCGTTGTCGCCAAAATCCAAAAAAAAATATTTCCGCTTGGGCATAATTATTTAATATATCCAGACCATTTCGACTTGCCGTTATTATTGAGGCATTTACTAGCACCTTCAAAATTAAACAGACTATTGGGTTTTTTCTACGCCGTTCCATATTGTGACCGGTTCCGCTTTACCCCAAGAGGCAGAACGATGTCATCTGTTCCAAACCCAAATACTCCGCCCCAAATACTATTTATGACGCGCGCTTGGGATCCAAAAGAGCTGCGCATTTCCGACACCGAAAATACACACCGAATAGACATTCTAAATTCAACCAGAGCAGAATGCATCAAATTGCTCAAAGAAGAATTTGGCCCATCATTTTTTGGAGGCTTTGCACATACAGAATACGCAAAAACTCGCTTCCCACAAGCGCTTATTGACAACCCAACATCTTCATCAAAGAAAAAGTACATAACCTCACTGCGCGAATATCCTATTTGTGTTGCTACAAAAGGGCTGCAGGATTCGGTCGGGTGGAAATTCGGAGAATACCTCGCATTTTCGAAAGCTATTATATCAGAGGAAATTGACTCTGAAGCACCAGGGAATTTAGCAAATGGAGTTAATTATTTAGAATTTAAATCACCCACAGAATGTTTAAACGCGGCAAAACAGCTTGTTGATGACAGAGAACTCAGAACCAGCATCATGACCAACAATTTCAAGTATTATCATCAATACCTTCGTCCAGATGTTTTGATTTTGAATACCATTTTCAAAGCCTTATCAAATTTCCTCCTATAGAGAACTTCAACTATTACAGGTGTTCAAACATGGCTCACATCGCGGGAATCAAGATACAATTACCAAATTTGGTAAAAAATGGAATCTATTCGTATTTCAAACACCAAATTTCCAGAAGACCGCCCTACAAATACATTTTCCTCTTTTCTCACATGAGGTCTGGGTCCTCGCTTTTGACACATTTATTGTGCAATAGCCCTGAGATCCTCGGATACGGAGAGACCCATATCCAATATAACCACCCATCCAAACTATTAGAAACCGTCTGCAAATCAAGACTCAACCTTCGCCGGTTTTTCCGGACTGGTACCGAAAAATTTGTTTTTGACAAAATTCTGCACAACCGACTCTTCGAAAAACAAAGCCTCGAATTAATTAAAAAAGTAGATTGTCATGCGATTTTTTTACTAAGGAACTACGGCCCAACAATGAATAGCATCACCCAAAATTTGAAGTTCCCCGACAAGGACGCCTATACTTACTATACGACCCGTCTGCTGGCGCTTCAGGAAATTTGCCACCAAATCACAAAAACTGTTCCAAGCTTCTTCCTCAACTATGAAGACATCATACATAATACAGAGGAGACACTAAGCGCTCTTTGTTCATTCTTGAATCTCGAAGGCACTCTTAAAAGCCAGTATAAATTATTTCCATCCACCGGAAAAAAAGGCATCGGGGATTTTCAAAACAACATATATTCTGGGGCTGTTCAAAAAAACACCTCTTTTAAAGGTTTTACATTCCCAGACAAAAAGAAACACGACTATATGGTGGCACTTTATCATGAAACGAAAAAGTCCCTATCCTCAAAATGCGATTTGCCTTCCCCCTATGCGCCCCACTCTACATGCGGTTAATTTGTTTTCCTTATAAATGACAAATGTCTTTTTTAAGACAGTCCCTTTTCCATAAATTTCACACTCTGATCACACGTAGTGTTTTTATCGATTTTTTGTGAACCATGCCAAGGACAACTGAGATATCAACAAAAAATCCATTTTCCCAAGCTGTTAAAACCCACCTCACACTTCACCGTCCTGGCATATGCCAGCGGCGATCTGAAACTGTTTTAGATCCGGCGGGTTGAAATAGTCTTCTTCCGGCAGGTATTTTCTTCGTTGTCTTCTTCTCAAAATTCATCTTTAAAAAGATTCTTCCCGTATTCTTCATTTTCTTGGAAATGCAAGACATTTTCATTTGCGACCCTGATTCGGTTACCATTGGCCCAGGGAGGGACCTGGCCAATGAGCGGCATCAAAAGGAAAAAGTGCAAGAATTGTCGTGAGTTGTTTGCACCGGACTATCGAAACAGGGATCGCCAGCGGTATTGTTCGAAGCCCGCCTGCCAAAAGGCGAGCAAGGCCGCGAGTCACGCAAAGTGGCGTCAAAAACCAGAGAACCGGGATCACTTCCGCGGACCTGTTCATGTCCAGCGGGTCCAGCAGTGGCGGAAGGCTCACCCGGGCTACTGGCGTCGGCGGGTAAAGACCGGAACCGATGCGTTACAAGATGCCTGTATCGCCGAACCACCTGAAAACAATGAAAATAACACCGATTTCGCATTCGGTGCGTTACAAGATTCCTTCATTACGCAACCGGCTGTTTTGGTTGGGTTAATTGCACAATTTACCGGATGTGCGTTACAAGATGACATCGCCATGGCGGCCCGACGTATGCAACGATTGGGCAGCGACATTCTAAACCCCTTTCAGAAAGGAGGCCGTCATGGAAAAACACCCCATATACTCGGAGCGGGTACGACAAATCCCCAAGCAGTTCAGCTGGATCGATCATCGCCTGGTGCAGCACCGGCATATTGACCGGTTGAGTCATCAGGCGTCGGCGCTCTACCTTTTTCTGGTCACGGTGGCCGATGCCAGGGGGCTGAGTTATTGGTCGGATAAAAGTTTGATCGAGCGGCTCGGCATGGATGATGCTCAGTTCAGATCCGCCCGGAAGCAACTTGTGGAGAGCGGACTGGTTGCCTACAAGCAGCCCCTGTATCAGGTGATGCCGCTGGATGCCCGGCGGCAGCCGGTTTTGGCCGTTCCCGGAGAGCTCCAATCCATCGGCAGGATCCTCAGAAGGATCGGAGAGGGGGCGCCGTGATCGATTATGAGTTTTTTCAAAAGGCGAAACATCTCAAAGAGCAGGAGGGCCTGACGCCGCCCCAGATCGCGGATGCGCTCTGTCTTGACGTGCGCACGATCCGAAAGTGGCTGGGCAAGAATCGGTATACGGCCAGAAAAGCCACATTGCGCGCAAGCAAGCTTGATCCGTTCAAACGCGACATCGGACGCATGCTCGATGCCCATCCCTACACGGCCTCCCAGATCTATCAGAGAATCCGTGAGCAGGGATTTGACGGCGGCTACACCATCGTCAAGGAGTATGTTCGCAAGGTCCGTCCGCCCAGATCCAGGGCGTTTTTGACGCTCTCCTTTGCGCCGGGCGAGTGCGCCCAGGTCGACTGGGGCTCCTATGGCTCCGTTTGTGTCGGTGAGACCCGGCGCAGGCTCAGCTTCTTTGTCATGGTGCTTTGTTACAGCCGCATGATGTATGTGGAGTTTACCGTCTCCCAGACCATGGAGCATTTTTTGGCCTGCCACCAGAACGCCTTCGAGTTCTTCGGTTCGGCGCCCGGCAGAATCATGGTGGACAATCTCAAGAGCGCGGTTTTAAGCCGCATCATAGGAAGGGCGCCGGTGTTCAATCCCAAGTATCTGTCCTTTGCCGATCACTATGGTTTTTCCATCAGCGCCTGCAACGTCGGCGCCGGCAACGAGAAGGGACGCGTGGAAAACGCTGTGGGATATGTGAAGAAAAACTTCCTTGCCGGACTGGATATCCCGGACTTTGCGGCTGTTCATCCAGCGGCTCGTCATTGGCTCGACACCGTGGCCAATGTGCGCATCCACGGGCAAACCCGTAAGAAACCCGTGGAGCTCTTCAGTGAAGAGAAAGCCTGTCTATCTGCTTTGCCGGCCCATCCCTATGATGTCGCCGCCGTCTCGCCGGTAAGGGCATCTCCCCAGTTCCGCGTCACGGTCGATACCAACCGGTATTCGGTGCCGGCCGAATACGCCGGGACCGCTCTTACGCTCAAAAGTTATCCGGACAGGCTTTGCATATACCATGAGGAAAAGCTTGTGGCCCGTCACGTGCGAAGCTATGACCGGTATCAGGATGTTGAGGATCCCGATCATCCGAGGCAGCTTCTGGCCCAGCGTAAAAAGGCGGGGGAGCAGAAAATATTCATGCGGTTTCTTTCGCTTTCTTCGAAGGCGGATTTGTACTACCAAAAGCTTGAACAGCGGCGCATGAACCCGCGGCATCACGTTCGAAAAATCGTCGCCTTAAGCGAAATATACGGCCAGGAGGCCGTATCCCGGGCCATGGAGGATGCCTTCGCCTTCGAGGCATTCTCCTGCGAGTATATCGCAAACCTTTTGGAGCAGCGCACCCGACAGCTTCCGGAACCCGGCGCACTTCACCTTACCCGGCGCGAGGACCTTCTGGATATAAAAATCCAGCAGCCGGACCTGAGCATCTATCAGGGAGGCGGCCATGATGAATAAGGGCATTATCCCGCTTCTTGAGGAAAATCTGAGATATCTGAAGCTTGGGTTCATGCTCGAACAGCATCAGGAACTATCCAGGCAAGCCTCCAAAAAGCAATGGTCCCATCTGGATTATCTTGAAAAGCTTGCCGACGGAGAGACCGCGCTTCGAAAGGACCGCGCCACCCAAAGGCGCATCCAGATGTCTCGCTTCCCGGTCATCAAGACCCTGGACCAGTTCAGCTGGAGCTGGCCCACCCACCTGAATCGGCTCCAGGTTCAGAACCTCTTCCGGCTTCAGTTTATAAAAGACAAATCCAATATTATTTTCCTCGGCGGTGTGGGGCTCGGAAAGACCCATCTTGCCACGGCTCTCGGCTACAGCGCCTGTTTGAAAGGCCACAGGGTCTTGTTCGCAACGGCCGTTGACATCATCAACACCCTGGCCGCAGCCCGAAAAGCCGGGGTCATGAAACAGGAGCTGAAAAAATACACCCGACCGGCGCTTCTGGTTATCGACGAACTTGGCTTTTTGCCCATCGACAAGACCGGCGCCGATCTTTTGTTCCAAGTGATCAGCCTACGCTATGAGCAGGGCGCCGTAATTATTACATCCAATCGCGCCTTCAAGGATTGGCCTGAGATCTTCAACAACGACAGTACACTGACGTCCGCGATCCTGGACAGGCTCCTGCATCATGCCGAGACCGTACTGGTCGAAGGAAAAAGCTATCGTATGAAGGATAAAATAGAGAAATGAAAAAGGATTTATAGACATACCCCGGGATCGAACCGTCGGTTCCGGGGGGCGCTTTATGCCTCAAGCGGTGGATGCATTTTTAAACCGCCATTTATAGGACATCTTCACGCCGCCGCTAACAGGCATATAAACTTCCAAACGTTTCCGAAATCATCACATTGGCGCTGGCCAACTTTTTGCATGTTAAATGCTGACTTGATAAGATCAGGCGAGTATCGCCTCTTCCTTAAAACGCTAAAGTAGCCGAACAATTTGGCCGATAAAGCGTGTTGTAACAAACAAATTTGGAGGTAAAAGTATGTTTCTCAATTTTAGGCATCTTGTCTTGGCGTTATTGATAGTGTGCACCCAAGCCAGCATTACGCTCGCTTCAGGTACCGCCTATTTTATCGACCCGACTTCAGGAGACGATCAACACACCGGGCTTTCCCATTCCCAAGCCTGGAAAAGCATATCTAAAGCCAACTCATTTAATTTCCAGGAAGGAGATGACGTCTTCCTGAAATGTGGCACAACCTCTTCAGATTCGAATTTCGTTGTTGACTGGTCCGGGACCGCATCAGACCCGGTCATCATTGGCTCATATTACTATGATGGCACTGAAAAAATCGGAATAAACAGCGATGGGAAACCCGTCATTGATGGCCTCCATAAGTACCCAACAAATGAATTGAGTGGCCTAATCGATATCCCAAAAGGAGTAACTTACGTAACCATTCAAGATCTTAGCATTAAAAACTCCTACGGTTTCGGCGTTTGGTTCGCCTATGGCGCTTCCCATGGAACGGTAAAGAGATGCAAGATTCAAAATACAAGAAAGACAAACATTAAATCCTCTGCAGACTACTTTAGAGCGGAGCACAATGAGTGCTCAAACGGCGCCACTGAGCGTTCAGAGCCTACCCATACAGGAGGATGGCCACAGGGAGGGATCTCATCAAGCGCATCACACTCAACAATACAACACAATTACGTTTTCGACCACTATGGTGAAGGAATCCTTGTAGGCGACTATGCAACAGTTACAAATAATATTGTTGAGGATACGGCATCCAAGGGAATTTATATTATTGGAACAGAAAATTCTGAAATTGCCTATAACACAGTTTATGGGACAACCGATAAGGTCTATGAAAACCCGAGTTTCCCCGGGTGGCATGGATCAGGAATTGGTGTCGCGATTGAGACCGGTAGCAGGAGCCATGTCAGCAATGTAACAATACATCACAATGTTGTTATAAATACGGTTGCAGGAATTCGCGTATACGACCTTAACAACGCTTACGGGATGAGCAACATTTCAATATATTCTAATACGTTTATCGACAACAGAAACTCCGTCCACATAAGCAACAAGGATGACGTTGTAGACATTGACACGATAATTTATACAGACAATTTGAGTTACACTCCCCATGAGGATTCCTATCACAGCTTAGTTGCCAGTTCTCAGCTTAATAATTGGAGATGCGCCGACAATTATTGGTCGGCTGATGACCTTCCTCCAAAGTATGCGCTAAACAACAAGGAAAGCGATGTCTACGGCACATCGCCCTTCGTTAGGGACACATGGCGAGGCACTATTACCAGCCGGCACAGTTTCTCGACTGCAGACCTCACACCAACTGAGGTGGCTCTGTATTCAATCGGAGCCGTGTATGGCCCTGGTTTTAGTATCGATGGCTCAACCTCTTCTCAAGTGCCGACTACCCCAACAGTGCCCGAAGCACCAACAAAATTGCGCATTGTTGAAACAGATTGAGAATCTGGTTCTGTGACCGATAGTAATTCAAGACCAAACGCCTTTATTCAGAAATAGTGGCTTCAATTCTGGCAGCTACAGTTTCCATACTGTAGCTGCCAGATTTTAATTCCGCTTTTACTGCATTCCCATTTAGAGCTGTATATCCCCCATTAGTGCAAATGGCGCCTTTTCGGCCAGATTTGCCCCCCATGTCCAATCGGTAAACCATCTATGAACTACAGATTTAGCATAGCTGATATAACTTTCTGGGCACCACCGATAGAGAAGCTTTTCAGCGAATTCGATCAAATAGCAGCCTCCAAAAGGCCACCGTCATTTGTCTGCTTTTGTGATGGGCATATTCACGCAAAGGCATATAATGACAAGAGTATTCAAGAAATCTTCAGAAAAGCTGAGTTCGTTCTGCCGGATGGTTCATCTCTTATTGTGGCCTCACGCCTTATGGGGTACAAAAGGATGAACAGATTACAAGGTCCAACAATTATGAAAGCGTACCTCAAACACGGGGTGCCAAACGGTTTAAAACATTTTTTTTATGGCGGAGCACCAGGAGTTCCGGA
Organism: Desulfobacterales bacterium; assembly: GCA_963678885.2. Classification (GTDB taxonomy): domain Bacteria; phylum Desulfobacterota; class Desulfobacteria; order Desulfobacterales; family JAFDDL01. The sequence goes on from CAXXFG010000001.1 coordinate 640,109, forward strand.
AAATCTTACCATGAGCCTCAAACAGGAAATCCCAGGGCTTCAGGTCGTCGGGATCTTCTCGCCCCCTTTCCGGGACCTGAATCAGGAAGAAGAGGCTGCTGTGAAAAATATGATTGAAGAAAGCGGCGCGAATGTTTTATGGGTCGGTTTGGGTGCTCCAAAACAGGAAGAGTGGATGTTCAAACATATCCAAACCATCGATATCCCACTGATGCTGGGTGTTGGTGCTGCATTCGATTTCCACAGTGGCCGGGTCAAGCGTGCGCCTAAGCTATTTCAGAAACTCGGTATAGAATGGTTCTTCCGTATGCTTACAGGGGGGAAGCGTGTTTTCTTCAGAAACCTTAAATATGTATCTATGAATCTCTTCATCCTCTTTAAGGCAATTACAAAAAAATGGTTCTCGCTGCTCTCAGGGACAAATAATCCAACACGCCGATAAGATTCAGGCCTGAACAGCACCCCGAAAGTTCAACGAGACTGCGCCCGAAACGAGTCTCTCTTTTAAACCGTATGAGCCATACAAATCACCGAACATTACCAAAAAGGATAAGGCCCTAATAATGAAAGCGAATCAGATGGTGTTTCTAAGAGCGGCTGTTTATCTTGGTGGACTATTCCTGATGTACCACGACGTGCTTATCTTTCTTACAAAGAGATGGAAGGTCGAAGATTACAATTATTGTTATTTGATTCCGCTGGTGGCGATATACCTCGTATGGGAAAAACGACATGCGATTTCGAACATGCCAGCAAATCGAGACTGGTGGGGAGCGGTTCCATTTTTCATCGGCATTGCCCTTTTCTGGATCGGCGAGCTTGCATCCGAATATTACACACTCTTCCTCTCGTTCTGGTTTGTCTGTGTTGGGCTCCTGCTGTTCGAAATGGGCCGGAAGCGTCTTAAAATCATCCTGTTCCCCGTACTGTTTTCCATCACGATGTTTCCTTTTCCGAACTTCATTCATCATAAATTTTCGCTGCACCTGAAGCTGATCTCCTCCCGGATCGGCGTGGAAATGGTGCAGATCTACGGGCTTCCCGCCTTCCGGGAGGGCAACATCATCGACCTCGGGTTCGTGCAGCTGCAGGTGGTGGATGCGTGCAGCGGATTGCGCTACCTGTTGCCACTGCTGATCCTGAGCATCCTTGTAGCCTATTTCTACCGATCCGCCGCGTGGAAGAGAATCGTCATCGTGCTCTCGAGCATCCCCATCGCCATTTTTACCAACAGCATCCGCATTGCACTGACAGGCATCATTTACAAGCACTGGGGCGCCGAAGTCGCCGAGGGCTTTTTCCATGGCTTCTCCGGTTGGCTGATTTTCGTGTTGTCCTTCATATTGCTGATGGCCGCCTGTTCCATCCTGCGCCTGCTGCCGGGGCGCCGCCCCCCCCGAAAAACACCCGATACGCCCGGCGCCGGGAAAAATGCCGCGCATCATGTGCAGATGGAGCGGTTCGGGGTTCTAAACAGCGTTTTTTTCCTGATGTTTGCCGCCGCCGTCTTCGCCTCCTGGGGCGCGGCCGGGCACCTGGATATCGCTGAAAAACCGCCTGCAAAACAATCTTTCGCCTCTTTTCCGAAAACAATCGACGGCTGGACCGGCCGTTCCCAGGAAATGGAAGAAAAATTCATCACGGCCCTGAAGTTCAGTGACTACGTGATCGTGGACTACACCAACGCGGCCGGAGACACCGTCAATTTCTACGTCGCCTATTATGAAAGCCAGAAAAAGGGGGCGTCCGTGCATTCCCCGTCCACATGCATACCGGGAAGCGGCTGGATTTTCGAGGACATGGGCACCCGGTCCATTCTGATTCCCGGCAGCGAAAAACCCGTGCGCGTCAACCAGGCCTTGATTCAGAAGGGCAACAGCAAGCAGCTTGTTTTCTACTGGTTTCCCCAGCGGGGCCGGATCCTGACAAACGGCATCGCGCTGAAAATCTATAATTTCTGGGACGCGCTGACACGTCAGCGGACGGACGGTGCGCTTGTGCGGCTCATCACACCGATGCGGCAAGATGAAACCATCCGGACGGCGAGCGCACGCCTGGAAGAGTTTATCACGGTCGTCCAGCCCGTGCTTGACCAATATATTCCGGATTGATAAAGAGCGTTCGCCACGACCGCTTCGGGCCGCCCCGGAACACCAAGGCCCTGATCAGCAGTTTCCCTTTACCGCCACGAAAGCGTTTTGATTAGAACCATGCTGCCTTTTGCCGCCATCATCATTTCCATGTATGTTACGATCATCTTGGTCCCCCTTTTGAACAGGGCGGCGATCAGAATGAACGCCCTCGACATGCCGGGCGAAAGGAAGGTGCACCTTTCCCCCAAGGCACGCACCGGCGGCATCGCCATGGCGGTGGGCATCCTGCTGCCGCTGGTGCTGTGGGCGCCGCTTTCGCCCTTTCTCAACGCCGCGTTCATCGCAACCGGCGTCCTTCTCGTATTCGGCCTGGTGGACGATATTCGGGGGGTTGGATTCCGGACCAAGTTTTCGGGCCAGATCATTGCCGCGTCCGCCGTTATTTTCTATGGCGGCGTTCACATACAGGAACTGGGCGATTTTCTTCCCCACGGCGTGCTCCTGCCCCCCTGGTTTTCAATCCCCCTGACCTATATCGTCATTATCGGCGTCACCAACGCCATCAACCTCTCCGACGGCCTGGACGGGCTGGCCGGGGGTATTTCCCTGCTGAGCTTCGTCTTCCTCAGCTATCTGGCCTACAATGCCGGCGACATGACGAGCCTGCTGATCGGCACATCGGTTATTGGGGCCATTTTCGGGTTCCTGCGCTACAACTCCTATCCATCCGTCATCTTCATGGGCGATACCGGCAGTCAATTGCTGGGGTTTCTGGTCATCACCCTGGCATTGAAGCTGACCCAGGGGAACACGCCGGTCAGCCCGTTTCTGCCGCTGCTCATCGTGGGCTTCCCCATCCTTGACACCGTGACGGTGATGGTCTCCCGCATCAGGGCGGGGCTGTCTCCTTTCAAGGCAGACAACCGCCATTTTCACCACCGCCTCATCGCCATCGGCCTTTTTCACTCGGAAGCGGTTCTCTTTATCTATATTCTCCAGTCCATCCTGGTGCTGTCTTCCTTTCTGTTCCGGTTCCAGTCGGATTATTTCCTGCTGTGTTACTACGTCGTGTTTTCCGGCATGATCCTGGGTGCCTTTTTCTTTACCCGCCGGTATGGGTGGAAATTGCCGCGGAAAAACATCCTCGACAAAAAAATCAAGGGGCCCCTGAGGGCCCTTAAAGAGATCAAACTGCTGATCAAGGTATCGTTCTCATCGGTGAAGATTCTCTTTCCGGTGCTGCTCATTTCCTCCTGTTTCATACCCGAATCGATTCCAACCTTCGTTTCCACATTATCCCTGGTGATGCTGGCCGTTTTCGTCCTGACCTGGAAACTGAGCACCACATGGATTGAATCGGTGTCCGCCGTATTTCTGTACCTGGCGATTCCGGCCATCATCTATTTCTCCGAAACCAACACCGCCCCATGGGTCACCAATACCTTCAAGGATCTGCACCTTCTCCTTTTCGGACTGCTGCTCGTCTCCAGCTACCTGACGTTGAAATTCACCCGGCGGCGGGAAGGCTTCAAGGCAAACCCCATGGACTTTCTGGTGCTGCTCATCGTTTTGATCATCCCCAATCTTCCCGATGAGCGCATCCAGTCCCTGCATCTGGGCGCATCGGCCATCAAGATTATTGTGCTGTATCTGGGGTTCGAAGTATTGATCGGTGAATTGCGCAAAAAAACGCGGCTGATCGGAACCGTTACGGTAACGTTGCTGCTATTGCTCGCGGCAAGGGGGGGTTGGTAGTACCGGCCACAAGAGGTCAAGGGGTCATCAGCAAGTCAAAAAGGATAAAAGACAGCAGCAGGACGGTCACCAGCGCCAGAGCCCACAATAAGCCGGCATTGAGGGAATTGGCGCTTTTCTTTTTTTCCGGCAAAGGGTCATTGCTGTTTACGACCGGAACGGAAAGCTTTCTTTTCACCTCCATCTGTCGGCGCAGCTGGTTGAATTTCGCCACCAGGTTCTGCCTGCTTTCGATGCTGCTCTTCAGCATCTTGAACAGTTCGACAACGACCTGATCCCGCTCATCTCTCCGGAGGGAACCCTCCGCGATTCTCTGGTCCATACTCACCGTCAGGTTTTCCAGCACCAGCAACCGGCGCTCCAGCGACTGGATCCAGGGCTCGTAGTGTACGCCACCTGGCGCGTCCCCGGCCCCGCCAAACGCTTCCCCGTCAACAGGCGCCGCCTGTTCCCGCCCATGGGCCAATATGCCGCCGGCCTCCCGCGCATCGATCACGCTTGCCACAATGCCCTTGTCAATGGCCTTTTGCTCGTCGGCGAAACCATAGACCAGCGCTGAATCGCACAGGATGTTGATGATACGGGGGACCCCTCCGGAATACTGGGCGATCAGGTCCACCGCGTCTTTCTGGAAAATGTCCGGCTTCCTCGCCCCGGCCGCCTTGAGCCTGTGGCGGATATACTTGTTCACCTCCCCGTTGCTGAGCCCTTTGAGATGGCAATGCACGCTGACGCGCTGGGCGAATTGGCGCAAATCGCTGCGCTGGAGCTTGAAGCGCAGCTCGGGCTGGCCCACCAGGATGATCTGGATCAGATGCTCTTTTTCCGCCTCCAGGTTCGATAGCAGGCGCACCTCTTCCATGGCCGCCGGCGACAGGTTCTGCGCCTCGTCCACAAACAGGACCATGCGCTTTTTTGCGGCAAACCGAGACAGCAGAAGCTCCTGGAAATCGTTCAGCAGCTCGGCCTTGTCCTTGCCGTCCACAGGAAGCTCGAACTCCCGGCAGATGGTCTTGAGCAACTGCTCCGGCGGGATATAGGTGTTGTTGATAAGCCCGACGTTGACATCCTGGGGAATCTTTCCCAGCAGGTAGTTGATGAGTGTGGTCTTTCCGGAACCCACCTCACCGGTCACCACCACGAACCCCTTGTTCTCCGAAATAGCGTACTCCAGGTGCGTGTACGCATTGTCATGGCTTTTGCTCATGAACAGGAAGTCCGGGTCCGGCAGCAGATTGAAGGGTTTTTCCTTCAGGCCGTAATAGGCTTCATACATTCGCTTCTCTATTTCCTCTCTTCTTGTTCAAAACGGTTCCGAGAACATGACGCCCGTTGAGAAGCTCCATGGCCCGCTTGATCTGGCCGGGGGTTGTTTTTTCCGCTTCCACAACCAGGAGAATGCTGTCGACGAGGTGGGAGAAAACAAGCGGGTCCGGGCTTCCCAGAAGGGATGAACAATCGAAGATAACCACCCGGTCTTTGCTGTAGCGGGACTTTATCTCCTTTATCATCGCCTCCATTTTCGGGGACCCCAGCAGCTCCGATGAGTTGGGCAGGGGCCGGCCGGCCGGCAGGATCGTCAGCTTTTCGATGCCCGGGTTGATCAGCAGGTCCGGCAATTCCGCCGCCCCGAGCAGATAGTCCGCAAGGCCCTTCTTGATGTCGACGCCGAAAAAATCGCTCGCGAAATCATAATGATGCACCGTCGGGTTTTTCAGGTCCGCGTCCACGATCAGGACCGTCCGGTCCAGTTCCTTGGCGATGCTGATGCCCAGGTTGATGGCCGTGAAGGTCTTTCCCTCCCCTGGATTTGCACTGGTGATCAGAATCGTGTTGCCGCCGATCTTCTTCAACCCGCGCATCACCTGGGCGCGCAGCAGGTTGATCTGGTCCGTCATCTCGTGATCGTGGAACAGCGACACCACCTTGTTTCTTCTGAGGGTGTCCGGATCCACCGGCCTCACCTTGGTGTGGGTGTAGCTGAACCGGACATCATCCTTTAACGCGTCCCGGCCGGTCAAAGACGCATCCGGCGCCCGGGTTTGCGCCTGGGCCATCGGCGCGGCTTCATTCGCGGCAGTTTCTTTAACGTCTTCATCCGCCGCCTTTTCCTGAACACCGGCGGCGCCGTGGCGTCTTTCTTCCTTGGCGCGTTCGAGCGCCTTTTTTAATTTGCTCATTATTCACAACCCGTTATTGTTATTGAGTAAATACACCGACGGGGGCTCCGATTTCAGCAAGCCGATACATGGTTTTTGCCCAAATGACATCCAGTGGCATGATCATGCGGTCCACCAGAATAATTCCGATGGCAACCAGCAAACAACACCCAAGTCCCATGGCCAGATGCTTCCTTTTTGTCCGTCTTTTTTCTTCCCTGGTTTTAATCATCGGGAACACGGAAAAAACCGGAAGCCCCGTACTTGAAACAAGTTCACTGGCACTCTTGAGGGATGTATCCAGCGCCTCTTGCAGCGCTGTCAACCCCACACTCGCAGCTATCGCCAATAGAACACCGAGAACAAGTATGATCTTCCGGTTCGGCTTATACGGCGACCCCGGGTAACTGGCAGGGTCCGATATCCTGAACCGTTCCCCCCGCTGGGAGGATTCCATTCCCTGGGCCACCCTGGCCTGCATCAATTTCGACAAAAGATCGTTATACTTCCGCATGGCAGCGCCATGATCCCGAGTCAAATCACTGTATTCCTTTTCGACCAGGGGACTGTTTTCTATCCGCTGCCGGTACACCTCGATATCTGTTTCAAGCTTCGCTTTCTCCTCCAAATAGCCTTCTATCTGAGAATCGATGGTGACAATCTGGGTCATCAGGTTGATATAGACCGGGTTATCCGGCTTCGACTCTGAAACCTCCGATACAATCTGGGCGGTCATGAGCTTGTCAACCTCCCGGGACAAGACGTCATATTCCTTGGTCATGGCGATGACATCGGGATGCTTTTCCCCGTATTTTGCCCGAAGGGCGGCAAGTTTCCCCTGCAAATCCGCCAGCCGTTTCACTTTTTCGGTTGACGCGTCCTGCCCCCCAACCTGGGCTTCGAGTTCTTCGACCTCTTTTTGAAGTTTGATGATATCCGGATGCTTGCTGGAGTAAGTGCTCTTTTTCGAAAGCAACTCAAGGCGAAGCCGTTTCAACCGCTCCGCCGGGTTCATCATAACATTTTTCCCGTCAATCACAATCGGCTGCAGGGGCTCGACATTCGCGATCTGGGTCTTTAAAAATGTTTTTCTTTCTTCGAGGGACCGTATATTCCGATCGATCCTGTCAAAATCGTTCTCAAGTCTGGAAAGCGTCGATAAGTTGCTGTTGTAGTTCTGCGGCAGCTCTCCGATATGGGCCTGCTTGTAGGCACTGATTTTGTTTTCCAGAAGGTCTATATGCTCCTTGAAATTGTTGAGCTCCTGCTGGAGAAAATCGGTCGTCACAGAGGCCATTTTCTCCTTGTTTTTATGCTCTTCTTCAAGGTAAAGATACGCCAGCTCGTTTGCCACAAGCCTCAACTTTTCCGGATTTCGTCCGGAGTATGACAGGTTGAACCCTATGGTAACCGAATTTCGGTTTCCCACATCCGCCGTCAGCGTTTCGATGCTTATGTTCTTCCGCATCTCGGAGACGATTTCATCCGGAGAAAAATCCCCCTTCATGTCCCGGTACAGTTTGTGCTTTTCGATGATCTCCATCAACCGGGAACGGCTCATAACCTGCTTGCTGATCATCTCGATCCGCTCTTCGACGTAGCTGGTAATGGTAGACTGTACATAGTTTTCGGGAATCTGCTGTTCTTCAACAACAATACCGACCTGGCTTTTGTATTGAGGCGGCAGCAAAACAGCAATCAAGACGGTGGCAACGATAATCAGAAAAAAAACACTGACGATCGTTTTTTTCCTGCGCTGGAAAACGCCTTTCAAATAATCTATATCTATCTGATTTTCCATACCTAAAAGGTTACCTCCGGTTTTGTGATGATTCAACCCTGCACAGCAAACGCAAAAAATTTACCAGATACGATCGTACCGAAACCTCAAAACAAGCCATACTGAATTCTTTTCCAGTGTTTCTATCTCTTCCTCATCATCGTACTGGTTGGCATACCGGTACCCGAGTTCAAGTACATGTTTTTCGGTCAGCATGTATTTCAGATTCGGGCTGATTTGATAATATCGTCTGTCGCCGCTATTTGAGTCCTCAGGTGATCTTCTGAAAAAAAGCCTGCCGCTTACACCGACACTAAGTCGCCTGAGCAGGTCTTTTTCGAAACTGCAGGAAAAAGTATCCACTTCGCTTTCCGTACCGGATATGCCGGTGTACAGCGTCCGCTGATAGCCCAGAACAGAATGGGTCGTATCCGTTTTCTTGTCAAACCGGGCGTTTGCGACGTACCCGCTGCTGTCTTCCGAATCCCGTCCAGGGTATCGCTGTTCGGAATATCGCCCGCCCCCGCTCAAAAACAGTGTAAACGTTTCGCTGAACGCATGTTTCCAGGCCAGGGATACCGTATAATTATCCAGTTCACCGGTATCCGATTGTCGGTACTCGTAGCCCGGCTGCAAGCTGAAAACATCCGTTCCATAATTGAAATAGCGATCGAAGGATCCATGGACCGAATGCCTGTCATAATCCGCACTGGTTGAATCTTCGTACTGCTTGTTCAGATACTGGTATGTCAATTTCGCCCCGGTCCGCTCCGAATACCGCCAGTCAAACCCAACGGTCCCGAGATACCGATCAACGTCCTGTCTTCTGGTTACCTCTCCTGTCTCTGTGAGCAGCGAATCGAGGGAGGTATCACGCCGAAACCCGCCGCGCCACCGCGTCGTAAGCCGCTCGGTGATCTTGTAGCGGCCGTTCAAAGAATAATCTTGGTTTTCCCGGTCCTCATTGCTCTCCTCGACATACCGGATGACATCATAGGTGACTTTGGCATCGACAAGCCCTTTCGCTGTCTGGCTTCTGAACATGAAGGAAGGCTGTACACCAACCAGCACATCTTCTCTGGGGTTGGTCCTCTCAAAAGAAATGTTGTCGCTGTACTGACTGCGGACGTTCAGCCTGCCTTGAAACAGGTATCTATTCGCAAGCACAGTATCGGGCAACAAAAACGATAACAGGGCAAGAAGCCAAAAGAGAAATGTCATCATTGGCAGATTAACGGTATTCATACGATGATGGGTTCCTTTCCGGCTGCCTGATAGTCCAACGAAACCGTTTCAGCAGCGTTTGGCAGGTTAGGGGACAACTATCACGTCACCTGCTTCGACATGTATGTTCTGTTTCAGTTCTTCCCCTTTAACCACATCTTTGTAATCAAAAGGCAATTGAACCGTCTGCCCGTTCGACTGCCTCAGGATACTGATTTTTCCCTCGTTCGCATAGGGGTCAAGCCCCCCCGCCATGGACAGCACCTGCATGACCGTGGTGTCCAGGCCGATGGAGAATTGGCCGGGCCTGTTGACCTTGCCGATCACATAGGCCTTAAGGCTGTTGATCTGGGTCAGCAATACGGTGACCGTGGCGTCCGGCACGTATTCCGACAGCCGTTTCCGGACAGTTTCCCTAAGCACCGTGACGGTCATGTTGCTGACATCGATATCCCCGATCAGGGGAAAGGAAACAACGCCGTCGGGGGGAACAATGACGTTGCGGCTCAGGCTGTCATCCTTCCATACGGATATCTCGAGCACGTCGCCCGGACCGATCATGTAACGCGCGGGCTTCGCGGAGGCCACCCCGACGCCCCCCGTCAACAACGCCATCACAGTGCAGGCCAATACCGCAATCGCATATTTTCTCATATGTCCCTCCCTGGTTGCATGTCATCGCCGATCGGCAAGAATCGTTCAGATGGTTCGGAAATGCACACCGGCGCCACGTGCCGGTTAACCGCTTTTTTAAATTAGAAAAAGTTAAAAGTCAATTTTCCCGGGCGTTTTCCAACCCCCCCCCGGGCCGGACAGGCAAAAACACATCCTTCCAAACCGCTTGCACATTAAGTGCCAGCTTCACCTGAACGGGCTTACTTGGCATAGTGTTTTTAATTTCAACAGAATAGGCACGCGGAGACGGAACGAGCGTTGTCGGCGACCAACACGTTTTTCCCAACCGTGGGAAAAACATGCCACAAGGAAACCAACGGGCGACCGCATCGGACAGTGCGAACCGGGGTTTCCACACCCGAACCGGGACGCGCAGGCCCGCCCCTATGATTTAACAAATCCGCTGATGAGCAGCAGGATACCTCCGACGACAAAGAGGACGAGGTAGAGGGGCGCCAGGACGATGGTGTCGAGAAGGTTGTTCAGGCCAAGGAAGGTCATGGCATCGATCCAGTCGAAAGAAGAGGGGTCCAGCAAATCCACCAGGCAGATGGCGTCCCACCCGCCATCGCTTCCCATCAGACGGGAAAGCTGCTGAAAACCGAGCATCACCCCCCCGATCACGATCATGATGAGCCCATTGATTGCCCATTTAGACATTGCTTCTCTCCTGAACCCCTGCCGTCATCCCCAAAATCTTCCAGCCATAGCGATGAAGGCGGCCGCAGATCAATCGTCCTTGGGATGACATTTCACGCAGCCCGTCGGGCCGGTCTTGGACAGGGGGCCGTCGAGTTTTTCCCGGGACATTTCCAACGCCCGGTTGCGCTGTTTGATTTCCTTGTGGCAGCCGATACACAACTGGTGATAGGCTTTCTTGTAATACCGGACGGCCTGGGCCGGATCAGGCAAACCGGTCTCGGGATCCCTGGGCGTCGCCAGCTGGTCGTGGCAGCCGGACGTGCCGCACCCCGCCATCTGCGCCGCACCTTCCCAGGTATGATGGCATTGCCGGCAGGCGTATGAAAAATGGCGCGCGTGGGAAAATTCAACGGCTGCGCGTTTCTGCTCCGCCCCTTCAGGCGGCGCGATAAGCAACCCCTCCATGGGAATGCACAGCTCCTCCTGGGCATGGCAGGGGGCACCCGCCAAAACACCGGTTACCAACAATGCGAACGTACACAACAAAACAGCAGCTGGTCTATGCATCCTCACCCTCCTTGCCCGTTGATTCGAGCACTTTTTATCAGGCCGCGGAAAAACAAGGGGATACTCCGGCACTCACCGCTTTTCATTGCATCAGTGACTTGCTATAATATGTATCCAGTTAAGTTTCAAGACAAAAACGGAAAAAGTCGTCGGCCGTGGACACAGACACAACGTCGCCGCGACGGGCCCCGTCGACCGCCCCCCCCGGCAAGGACGCACCGCCCCATGAGAAAAGAATACTGGCTGTTTAAATCGGATCCCGACGCATTCGGCATTTCCGACCTCATGGAAAAGCCCGGCCAAACGGAACCCTGGGACGGTGTGCGCAACTACCAGGCGCGTAATTTCCTGCGGGATGCGGTGCGTGTGGGCGACTGCGTGCTGTTTTACCACAGCGGCGCCGCTGCGTCGGTGGTGGGCACCGCCGCCGTGGTGCGCGCCGGGTACCCGGACCACACGGCCTGGGATCCGGCGGGTCGGCATTTCGACCCCAACAGCACACCCGAACACCCTGTGTGGTACATGGTGGACATTCGATTTGAAACAAAATTCCCACGGCCGGTCCCTTTGTCGTTGTTGAAGACCATCCCGGCCCTGAAACAGATGCGGCTGTTGCAGCGGGGAAACCGGCTTTCCATAATGCCCGTCCAACAGCATGAAGCCAGGATCATCCTGGCCCTTGCAAAGGCACAAGCCGTCCGCCGGGAAGATGCCCCCGGCGCTGTTTCCCCCGGGCCGGCCTAAAAAGCGTTTGCCGGGACAGGGATTCGATGCTAAAGGATTTTCAACCTGTTGAAGGCAATCTCAGCATTCGTGACCGCCCCCGCCGGGGGCCCATTTCCCCAAGGAGCCGATATGTTAAAACACATTGTCCTGTTCAAGTTCAAACCGGAAACAACGGAAGAGGATATCCAGGCCATCGAAAAGGGTCTTGCGGGACTGCCGGCCAGGATACCGGAAATCAAGCGGTTTGAATTCGGGCGCGATATCCTGCACACGGACCGGTCCCACGACTTCGCCCTGGTGTCCGAATTCGAGGACCAGGAGGCCATGACCCGGTACCAGCGCCACCCTTACCATTTCGCCGTACTCAACAAAATCAACATGATCTGCGACAGCATTATCGCTGTTGATTTCAATTAGCGCACATCCGGCATGAAGGGGGCGCCATGAAGGTTGCCTTCATTCATTATCACCTGGATCCCGGGGGCGTAACCACCGTCATCCGCCGGCAGGTCGCCGCGGTGCGGCAAAACGGCGGGCAGGCGTTGCTGCTTGCGGGAACCCGGCCCCGGGAAGATTTGCCCGCTCCTTTTCATCCGGTGGCGGGCTTAGGTTACGGCGCGTCTGCGGCAAACGACACCGCCGACGCCGTGGCCGCGCATATTGCAAAGGCCGTCCTGGACAGATGGCCCGGCGGATGCGATCTTGTCCACGTACACAACCCCCTCCTGGCCAAAAACGAAATTTTCCCCGCTGTTCTCGACACCCTCCAGCGCCGGGGACTCCGGCTGCTGCTCCAGGTTCATGATTTCGCGGAAGACGGAAGACCCCAGGCGTTTTTTCGGTCGCCCTACCCCGGCAACTGTCATTATTGTGTGATCAACGGCCGGGATTACCGGGTGTTGCGCAGCGCCGGCCTCCGGCCCGAGGGCCTTCACCTGCTGCCGAATGCCGTCCCGGATCCGGGCCCCGCCCGGCCCCGGCCGCGACCGCAGACGCCTTACGTGCTCTACCCGGTGCGGGCCATCCGCCGTAAGAACATCGGAGAAGCCCTGCTGCTGGCCCTGTTTTCGGGGCATGCAAAACCGCTGGTCATCACCCTGCCCCCCACGTCCGCCCCGGACCGGCCATCCTACCGCAACTGGCGGCAATTCGCCCGCGCGCACAACCTGTCGGTCCGCTTCGAAGCCGGACGACACACCCCTTTTCCGGACCTGGTCGCCGGTGCCGATCGTTTCGTGACCACCAGCATCACCGAAGGATTCGGGTTCGCCTTTCTCTCTCCATGGGTTGCCGGCAAGTCCCTGGCGGGAAGAAAGCTGCCGTCCGTATGCCGCGACTTCGAACAAAAAGGGCTTTCCCTGGACATGCTCTACACTCGGTTGGAGGTGCCCTTTGCGTGGCTGGACCGCGACCGGTTCCTCCGGACATGGTGCCGGGCCGTCCGCAACGCTGCGGCGCATTTCCAATACGATCCGCCCGGCCGGCATCGCGTACAACAACGTTTGGAGACGGCCGACACCGTCGATTTCGGGCTGCTGGACGAAAAGGCCCAGCAGGAGGTTCTATCACGGTTGGTGCGCGTGCCCGCTGAAAAAAAAGAAGTCGCGGCGCAAAACCCCCTGATGGAAGAAGCCCTCTGCGGCCCCGTGCCCCAGCCGCAAGTTCTGCATAACCGGGAGGTTGTGATGGCCCATTACGGAACCGAACCCTATGCGTGCCGCCTGGCGGCCATGTATCGGCGGGTGATGGCCACGGATGTTTCGCAGGAAATCCGGAAAGACGCGCTGCTGGCGCATTTTTTCAACCTGGAACATTTCAGCCTCCTCAAATGGGCACCCTATGAAGAGCAAGATACCTCCGGACAACCGATACCCCATGCCGACCATTAAAACCATCGAAGACCTGCTGGGGAAGGCGCGCGCGGCACAGCTGGCGGCCGAACAATCGTCCATGACGCCGACGCCCACCGGCGTTGCACCCTCGGGCCGGCTGCGACGGCCCCTGCGCGGGATTCTGTTCGATGTATACGGCACCCTGCTGATCAGCCGGGCCGGGGATATTTCCCTTGCCCGGCAGACCCTGCCCGCGTCCGGGCAATTCCGGACGCTGTTGTCCCGGTACGACATCACGGAGGATCCGGAACAGATCCTGACGCGGTACGTCGCGGCCGTTACACAAGACCACGCCGCCGCAAGGCGGGCCGGGGTCGATTGGCCGGAAATCCACGTTGAAACCATCTGGGCAAAGGTCATCGGCACCGTTAGCCGCATGACGGCCATGCGCTTCGCCCTGGAGTTCGAATTGCTCGCAAACCCGGTTTGCCTCATGCCGCACCTGACCGCCATGCTAAGCGCCTGCCGACATGCCGGCCTCATGCTGGGCATCATTTCAAACGCCCAGTTTTACACACCCCTCCTGCTGAGATGGCTCACGGGCACATCATTGCAGGGCCTTGGCTTTTCACCGGAACTGCTGTTCTATTCATACGCGATGGGCAGGGCGAAACCGTCGGAGATTCTGTACGCGGCCGCGGTCCGTGCGCTGGCGCAACGGCACATCCCCCCCTCTGCGGTTCTGTATGTGGGAAACGATGTGGCAAAGGACATTTTACCCGCGGCAACCGCCGGATTCCAGACCGCGCTGTTCGCCGGTGACGCGCGCTCATTGCGCCTGGACGGACGGGACCCGGCGTCCCTCCCTGCACCGGCGGATCTTGTGGTCACCGATCTACGCGGACTGTCCGAAAAAGTGCAGGCGGCCACCGGCAACAACGCACAGGCGAAGAAAGGATTTTCCCGATGAACGAACCCCCCAAGAAACCCGCGCAACCGACGCCCGGAGCCGCGCATGACGCCGGCGACCCGGAAAAAGCAGCGTGGCTGACCGCCTTTTTCATCGAAAACCACCTGGACCCCTTTGCCTACCCCGGGCAGGTCTGCTCTCCGGAGCAAACCCGCTTTATGGTATACCTGAACGAGGAGCAACGCTATTATCCATGCTCCCATGAAATGTTCGAGGCCATCGTCACCCGAACGCACCCCGAACGCATTCGCGCGGCCTACGCACAGGTGCTGGACAAGGTTCTGGCCCTGGTGGCCGATAAAATTGAGGACCCCAAGGAAAAGCGCTACCTGGACACCCTCATCCGGATCAAATTCCGGCACGAAACCCGGGACGAAATGATGATCCCCTCGCGCCTGGAAAAACGCCTGACCCAGATATTCATCAACCGCACCCAGATTGAGGACCCCTATCATTTTGAAAAAGCCAGGCGGAACCTGCGGGCGTCCCAAGCCCTGGCATCGGATGCCTTCCGGCAGGCCCTCAACCACTGGGACGGCGGGGCGGCGGGACTTTTCCCCGACAACCTCACCGAAGTCAAGCTGCTGGCGGAGCGGGTGGAGTTAAAACGTCTGATTGCCCTGACCGGCAAAACGCAATTATGGATGGGACCGGAAGCACCCGTCCGCACCAAAGCAGACTTCCTGGAAGCCTTCGACCGCCCCCTGACCGGTGACGGCCTCGGCCCCCTTCTTGAAATGCTTCAGGCAACCTGCCGGGAAGGGGTCTGCGAAACGGAAACCAAGCGGCTTCTCTGGCTGGCGGACGAAGCCGGGGAAATCCTGGTGGATCTGGCCATTATTCTCTTTCTTACCCGGTTGGGGCATAAGGTCATCCTCGTGTTCAAGGGGGGCCCCATGTTCACGGCCGTCACCATCCAGGATGCCCTGCAGGATCCCGCCATCCACCGGCAACTGTCCCGGGCCAAGTTCATTCAAAATCCGGCCCTCGGCAAAAACGACCTGGTGAAAATCCTGCGCAGCGACCATGCCATCACGGTCCTCTCCGACGGCACCCGGGAAAAGCTCAACCTGCTGCTGACCGCCACCACCTTCGCACGGGCGTTTCGGGAAGTCGATGCCGTCATCTCCCGGGGCCACGACCAGTGCCGCCGCCTCATGGATGTTCCGTTCCGGTTCACCCAGGATATCTTCAATATCTCCAACGCCCCAGACGGCTCCGTTTGCATCCGCTTCAAGCCCAGGCATCCTGCGGCGCTCAAGTTCTCCCACGCCGATCTGGAGCGCAAGGCCAACACCGTTATCGGTGCCATGCGCACGGCCAAGGCCCAGGGCATGACCGTCATTTTTTACAGCGGCATCATCGGGTCGATCCCCGGAAAGATCCGCACGGCCAAACAGATCATGTCGGTGTTCGTGGACCATCTGAAGCGACAGTCGGCAATGACCTTTATCATCAATCCGGCGGAATATTATGAACCGGGAATGGACGCCGACGACCTGATGTACATGTGGGAAATCGTCCAGACCAGCGGCATGATCGACATCTGGCGGTTTCAGACCTATGAGGACATCGTGGACGCTTTTCAGCTGATGGGCAAAAAAGTCCCTCCTGAATGGGTGGGAAAGGACGCCACCTTCAGCACCGGCTGCACCAAGGAAATGAAAATCGCCCTGGCCGTGCAGCACCAGAACCCAGAAATGCAGATCATCGGCCCCTCCCGGGAAAAATTCATGCGCCGGGACGAATACGGAGTGGGAAAGATGTATGATCAGCGGCTGTAAATGCAGAGGTCTGGGCCCAGGGGTCGGGGATCAGGGGGTGCCGCCAATGGGATTTGAATGCCACAAGGCATCTACAAGCTATCTCAAAATAAATCTAACACCCCCTGACGGCGTTGTGAGGCTCTTCAAAATGCTCACATATTACATATATGCTGCGCTTTTTCATCGCCCCACGCCTTGTCAGTGGGCGCGATCTTTTTTTTTAAGATAGCTTGTAATTGCTTGGCAAAAAGCAATGGATTTGGTCACCGCGTGTTATAAACAAGGCCGGACTTTTCCGAAAAATGAATTATTTCTTCTTACCAGTCAATCACAACGCGCATCCGTATCGATTCCGGCCAGCATTGCTGGAGGACATGAACGACGACATCCCAAAGAATTTATGCAACACCTCTCAATTGCCTATGGCTCTTTAAGTGGGCGCGATCTTTTTTTGAGATCAGCTTGTAATACGATATTGGAGAAACCCGGTGAGATAGGACGGATGATCAACGGCCCCACCCCTCTGAGCCCTGCCGTTATCTGTCATTCTCGTAAGGGTACCAATCGCCCTTCCGGATTTTCTCCACCTTGATGATGGCGATTTCATTCTTGGCAGTGTCGAAAACGATCTTGCGCCCCTTCTGCCCCCCCACGTCTTCGGAAACGACGGGAAGGCGTTCTCTGGCGAGAATCTTGCGGGCGATCTGGATGTTGTTCCGGCCCATGTCCACGGAGGAAAGGTCGGCATGGAAGGCGCCGCCGAAAATCTGGGCCTCCAGGTGTTTGGGGCTGGAACCGTCTTCCCGCATCATGCGGATCAAGGTCAGGGTAGCCACGTTACCGTAGGTGGCCGTGGCTTTTTTGGGATCGGTGACGGTGGGCATCAGGAAATGGTTCATGGCCCCCACCCGGCGTTTTTTGTCGTACAGGCACACGGAAACCGACGACCCCAGCACGGTGGAAATGACCACCGGCGTAACGGAAAGGAAAATATAGCCGGGCTTCAGGAAATAATTTTCCGCTACCGCGACATTGCTGTTGTCATGCATCATCAGAACACAAAAGGCGCAATGGAAATGGAAGGCGGCGACACATCCGCAACCGGATGCATGCTGTTCCGCATCGACAAACCGGCCTTCATCAATACTTTTTTGCCAGGTCGTTGTCAATGACGTACATGGAAACGTCCTTTGCCCCCCGGCCGGTGTAATGGTATTTATCCGCCAGGTTCGTCATCAGGAAGGTCACGTCATCCCGTATCCGCTGGTCGTAGGTTTTGAACAGATCCGTGCCGTAATCTGCAATGGCCCGCCGGAAATTCCTGTTTTCAAGAAACGGCTCCAGAACCTTCTCCTTCAGGTTGTATACGTAGCGTTCGTGCAGCGCCAAGAACAATTTTGTTCGGACAAGGGGCAAGCCCTCCAACATCACTTCCTGGGGCAGGGTGCGGGTGGTATATTCCCGCTGGGTTTCTTCCCGGAATGCGGCCCTGCGGGCATCGGTTGCATCCATGCCCAGCAGGCGGGCCTCCACGCCGGACAGGAACGCTTCGGATATGTCGAGCCGATCCCCGGTAAATTCGCATTTCGCCTGGGTTCCCAGCTCGAAATTCACGGCGAACATATAGTTCTGGACGTCCCGGGCAATCTGCTGCTCGTTGTAGAAATACAACGACTCCTTCACCTCCTGCAATACCGTGTAATTGTACATCCGCAGCAAAGACTCCAAAAGCCCTTCCGGAATGAGGATGTCCGTCTTTTTTTTAAGCGCCCTGAAGAAATTACATAATATGGACATGTTGATCAGGCGCTCCTCCCGGGCATAGGTGGAATAAAAATCACTGAACAGTTTGATGGCGTCCCGGCCGGAAACACCCATGAGGCCTTCGCGCTCGGCCTCCTGGATAATCCGGCGCCGCCGTTTGGCCGTCAGGCGCTTGCGGTCCTCTTCGGACAACCATGATGGAATGTAGCCGGTGTAGATCTCCATTTTGAGTAGTTGCAGGTTTTCATCGCAGAAGTCCCTGTACCGGGTTGGGTTCCCGATCCATTCCAGCAGCCCCTCGGAGGTTCTATTGAGGCGGGTGGAAATAATGACCCGCGCAAAATTATGAAGCACCCGGGGCAGAAAACTTTCCTCGATATGCTTTCCGAAGATGTTGCGGTAGATGTCCACCTCCGTGTTCAGGTCCATTACATAGGGGATACGCATATACTCGATACGGTCCGAAAACGACTGGACATCCTGGATATTGGCCTTGTCCTCCGGATTCATCAGGGCGATGAACAGAGAATTGACGTTCTCCTCCAGATCCTCCACCTTGTGCACACCCTCGCTGATCACATTGTGCAGCTCGATCAACCGACCGGTGTTGTGGGATTTGATGTCCATCAACACATAAATGCCGTTATTGGTGTTGGCATAGGTGGAAAACAGGTACTTGACCTGGTTGCTGTCCCTGAGCATGCGATCGATCTGCCCCTGGATCATCTCGTTGGTCAACACGATATTCTTCATGGGCCGATCACCGGGGTTGAAAACGCTGATCCCCTTCCCCAGGCGGCGGTTGAAATGATAGGGGCGGGCATAAACCGCCTGGAAAACCTTCCGGGGCGTTTTCAGCTTTGACAGCAGGGCGCTGAACAGGGAGCTGCAAATGGTGCAGGGCGTATCCCGAAACACCCATTCATATTCCTTGTCCGTAAACAACTTCCATTTGAACGCATCGTTTTCAAACAGCTCATCGAAAAATTGCCGCCGGATGTCCTTTGGAATTATCAGGAACGGAGGGTCGTGGCTGATGCACGGCACATCGATGGCATCCTCCGCCGAATGCATGTGGACGGGTACCGCATCCGCCAGTTGTGAAGCCGTCATCTCATCGCCGGCAGGAACCCCTTGTTCGAACAGACGGTTCAGCTGCCGCTCCGAAAACCCGCCCAGGTCCTTGCGGCGAAGGCGCCAAACGATTTCATAGCGCATGCCTTCGTCGGTATTGGCATACGCCTCGAACTGTCTCAGCAAATTGTTCAGGAAGGTGCTCTTGCCGCAACCGTGGGGACCTTCGAAAATGTATATCTTGTTCTGCTGGGCCCCCCGGCGCATGGCCTCCACATGGCTGATCAGCCGGTTGGCAAACAGGCGGTCCGCAAAAAACGGGCGGTCCGCACCCTCCACGAACAGGCGCGAACAGTCGTAGAGGGCATAGTGAATCGACTCCGGGTCGTCCGGATATTCGTCGTAACCGTCCCCCACGTATGACATGATCATGTCGTGGAAAACCTGGAAGACGTTGCGCAGCACCAAGGCCGGCCGTGCGGACAACTCCCGCAGGTATTCGTCAAAGGACAGCATCTCCCGTTGCCCCATCTGCTGGAGGCCGGCGTCCAGTATCGTTTTCGCACGTTTAACCCTGCTCATGGTTTCCCTGCAAGCGCCCTTTCAAGAAAAAGCAGCCGGCCGTGTCGGCTCAGGCCAGCCTCTCCCGGCTGAGTTTTCGGTTCTCCATGCTGTAAACCACCCGCTGCCACCGGATATCCGACGGCGCGACCCGCTCCGCCGCATCCTGGCGCATTCCCGGACCCCGGCTATCCATGGGCACCACTTCACTTGTTTCCAGTTTCACGGGGGCGCCCCACAGATATTCGATGCCCAGCATCGTATTTTCGATATAGTCCCGGACAAGGGGCTTTTCTTCAAACCGGTGCTCAAGGTAAAGAATGTTACCCGCGCTTTTGTCTTGGGCCACCAAAATGGTGGGCGGGTGATAGAGCGTCCCCAGCATCATCTGCTTATAATCCGCCGCCTTTTTACTGCGAATGAAATACTCCCACACCATTTTTGATGGGTTCAACCGACGGCCTGCGACAAACAGCTTGAACCTGTTGATAAAATCCTGATCGACAAACCACTGGATGAACAAAAAATCGTTTAAGTTCGTCCGGACATCGAATAAAAACGCCCGGCCGTCTTTTCCTTCGGCCGCAAACGCATCCCTGGCATCGGCGTTTCGGAGCCGCTGGAAAGCGAAGGAATACCGCCCCTTTTGGGCAAAAGAGGCGATGTGCTCGAACAGGCGCATGCCCAGGGCGTATGGATTCATCCCCACCTTCGGCATGGCGGTCACACCGGCGTGAACCCGCGCGAAATCCACTTCGTGCCCCTTGATACGGTCATCGCTAAGAAACAACTGCTCGTGCCAATAACTGGCCCAGCCTTCATTGAGAATTTTCGTCCGGATCTGGGGTTGAAAAAACAAGGAAGTATTGCGAATCACCTGAAGAACCTGTTTCATCCACTTGTTTTCATCCTTGTTCAACCACGTCGAGTGGGTCATGATGTGTTCCATGACATCCCGCCGGCTGTCTGTTTTCTGTTGCATGTGCCGGTTGAACAGTTCCTGAAACTCAGGGTACTTTTTTTCGATCCGGGCGAAAAAATGCTTCTCGCCGCCGTCGGGTACCGATCTTCGGCTCTCGTTATAACGGTTCACCTCCTTCACATACACCGAAACGGGCACCTTTCGGATACGTTGCAGAAAAACATCGAAGTAAAAATCGATCCGGCGCATGGATGCCGGCACCTGCGGCGTGTTCAGGCGGTTGAGTGTATGGTAATACCCCACCAGGTTGTCGATGCCGCGGGCGAACTCGATTACGTAATCAACCCAGCGCCCCTTCTCACTGCGCAGTCTGGCGATCAGCCGCTTGTCGGAAAGCGCCTGACCCGCGAAGTCGTAATCCCAGGTGTGGCGGAAATACAGGTTGTTCTGAAAAAAATCGACGTGCGCCAGCACATGGTAAAAAATCATGACATTCAGCCAGTCCGGATTGTTGTCATTGTAAAAAGAAATGGCCGGCCGTGTATTGATGACCGTTTCGTAGGGGTTGCCCGGGTAAAGCTCGTACTTTCTCTTTTCCCTGAGCACCTCCACGTCATGCACCCAATAATCGTACAGTGTCGGAATCATCATTTTGGGTGACAACGCGATAAGATCCCGGTTCGTGACGATGTATTCCAGCGTTTCGTCCTCAAAACGAAGGCCGGCATCCAACGCCCGCCGCTTGCATCCCTCCATGATGCGTTTTGTATGCTGATCGATCAGATGCATGAAACCCCGCGCCGGCGCCGCCGGCAGGTCAAAGGTAACGGTTTAAAGAGGATATGCCCGAAATTCGTCGTCAGGAAATGAGCCGCCGAATGCCTTCGATCAAACGCGACTCCTGCGCATCTTCGGAAATCACATCCATGCGCAGCACGTTTTCTTGCGCCTCAAGAAGCCCGGAGCGGCGCAGATACCGTTCCACCTCGGTGGTTTGGGCACCACCGAAGGGGTGCTCTGCAATGGTAACCCCCATCCGGTTTACGACATGCAGCAATTTCCGAAGCTCGGGAAGCGCTTCCTGCCCGTCGGTGTCCCAGTCATCTCCGTCGGTTCCGTGAAACACGTAGATGTTGTATTCGGCGGCCAGATTCTCTTTTTCGATCAAGGTGTTGACAAGACGATACGCCGAAGACACCTGGGTACCGCCGGCCACCTTGGAATTGTAGTAAGTATAAAAATCGGGCACCTCTGTTGCGTCCGTATCATGAAGGATGAAGCGGCTTTCCACCTGGCGGGCGTATTGGAAGAGCAGCCAGCTATAGACCAGCACATGCTGAGTGACCACCAGTTCCGTTGCCTTCCCCGCCATCGAGCCGGAATAGTCCCGGACAAAAAACACCACTGCCTGGGATTCGAAATCTTTTTCCCGTGACAGAACCCGGTAAATCATGTTCTCCGGTGCGATCAGAAAACCCGACGGATCGATATCGCCCACGTCGGGCAGATTGCCCAGAGTGATATTGGTCTCGACGATCTTTCGCAACGTGGCTTTCTTATCCAGCAGTTGACCGAACCCCGCATTGCGGTCGGTAAGGTCGTAGGTATAGCGGGTCAAGGAGCGCTTTTTCCCCTTTTCCTTGAGATTGGGAAGCTCGAATTTTTCCGTCAAAATCCGTCCGAGGTCATAGGCACTCGATTCCATCTCGTGGGCTTCGCCCTGCCCCTGTCCGGGCCCGGCCTGATCGCCAGGGGCCTGCTCACGCACCGGCTGTTCGCCGATCACATCGCCCTCCTCCCCCTCACCGGTGCCGCCGGCACTGTCTTCCGCATCCTTTGTCCGAACCACGTCGTGAACAAATTTTTCTTCGACGGTGGTGGGCACCACCACCACCTTGTCCCTGGCCCCGCGCCCGGGTTTGATCAAGCGCCCCACGCGGATCTTTCTGGGAAACCCGTCCTTTTCCCGCTGCTTGTCCCGCTCCAGCAAATCTTCCAGGGACTGGAGGCACGGCACGAAGGCGTCCTGGTCCATCTTCCCTCCCTATCGCTCATCGTCCTGGGTGCAGAAATATTCGATGGTTTTCTGTGCACAGGTGCTGCAATAACGGAGCTTGTTGAGCATGGTGTCCACCATGCGGTCATAAAGCTTCTGATTTTCCTCGTTGGTGCGGTTGGCAAGGGCGCCGATCAGGCTCCCGGCCCCTGCGATGTCCGACTTGAGGCGTACATCGGTCACCGCCTTTACCAGTTCCAGATTGTCCATGAAGTCATAATTGGGATCCGTGGACAATTTCTGCCCATAAATCTTCCGAATGCTGGTCCGAAAAGAATCCCGGTGCTCTTCGGTCTTCAGTCCCAAACGCTCCTCCACGCTCCGGATGAAACGCTCATCGATTTTCATGGCCTTCAGCTCTCCGGTCTGGGGATCCTTGTATTTCCACATCATATCCGGCCCGAGATTTTCCGCGTCAATGCCGATGATCATGTTCACGTAATTCATGACATCCTTGCGGATGGCCAGCGGCTCGTCCATGTAGGCGTTGAACATCTCCGTCATGATGCGCTCGCGGTAAAGCCCTTTTGCTATTTTAAGATCTTCCAGAAACTTTGTCCGGTCGTTGTTGTCGGACACATAATCAAGAACCACCCTTTCCAGGCAGTGGAAGATATCGTGGGCGAACATGCACTGGCCTTCGTTTGTCTCGGAGCTTTCAATGAGCAGTTGGATGGCCCGCCCGAGATTTCGCTGCCCGAGCCCCTTCTGACCGAACCGCTTGGTGATGTCCGGATCCTGGTTGAGCGTATCGATCACCTCCGCCAGGGTTTTAATGCTCTTTTCTCCGGCCACCTCTCCGGCCCCAAGTTTCATGGTTTCCACCGGCGTGAGTTTCTCGGATCGGGGCAGACGGCTGAGCACCACCGCAACCGATGCGGCGTAATTGAGATTGGGATCCTGGTGCAGTGTCTCCTTTGTCAACGTCGTCTTGCTTTCGCTGCCCACGGCATAGGCGGTCAGCTGGGACTGCATCTTGTAATTGGTGTTGTGGGACACATAGCAGATACGGCATCGGTCAACGATGGGTGCCTCTTCTTTTTCCGATAAAAACCGGTTGAACTCGGAATTGTTGCTGGTGGCGATGATCAACGTGTCAATGGGCCATTTATAGCCGTCTATCTCAATGGTCCGGTTCTGGATCACCCCCAGATACACCTGCACCAGGTCTTTCTTGTTCTTGTAAATCTCATCTGAAAAATGGATGCCCCCGCCGGCCACCCGCGCCAGTGCACCCCGTCTGAGATCGAATCGGTAAGGATTGTTGGTGTCACTGATGTGCAGCAAGCGCTGAATCGACTCCTCTCCCAACAAATCCACCGCCGAGGAGGTGATTTTGTCCTTCGCCGGATACTTGCCGGTAACCGTACCGAGGCTTTCCATCAAGGGCACGGGGATGATGTCCACGAATGCCGACATCTTTTCCATCGCCCCATCGCAAAAAGAACAAATATCGTTCCAGATATAGCCGCTGCAGGCACCCAACGGACGATAATTCTCGTACAACGCTTCCAGTTGCTTATCGGAAAACCCGACCTGTTTGGTCAGATACCGCCGCGTTTCCACAGGGTCATCGAACAAATTCATGGCAAGGATCATCGGATCTTCATAGGTCTGGGATTCGATCACCGAAATGCGTCCGTACCCGCCGAGTTTGTCGATCCCTTTGAATCTGAAAGTGTATTTCCGGTTGCCTTCCCTGGACAAGAACGTCCGGTATTGTTGGCATAGAAACTCGACGAAAAAAGTCTTTCCGTTTCCCGGTTCGCCGACCAGAACAAAGGCCATTTCCTTGGAAGAACCGCCCTCCGCGGCATCCTTGACAAAGGATACAAAACTGTTGATCTCATCATACATGCCCACGAGATGCTTCGGTCCCGAACGAAAAATCCCGAAATCATAGGTGGTCTTCCCGTTGACCACTACTTTTCGAATATCGCCCTCCAGAATCATGCGGGTCACGCCCTGAAAGGCATTTTCCATGCGGCGTGTGCCATTTTGAACGCACGCCATGTGGTGGGATAATGTTGTGTGTGCCGCCGTGGCCATAAGCCCTCCAATCGATGGGGTGCAGGGCCGAGGGCATGTCGGAACAACGGCAAGTATAGGGGAAGCGCGGCGGCGGACAACAAAATCAAGCCAGGAAGAGCAAAACAACAGGCAAGGGCAAGTGGAAAGTCAGGTGCCGGTAAGGCCTGCACAAGGAATCAAGAAAAAAAACTTGTTAGTTTTGCAGAAAGCCTTTATTCATAATTTATAGAATAGCGTATCCGCCTCTTTTTTTGCAACTGGAAATTAAGTTCCCAAGGATCCACGGACCGTGGGA
>CAXXFG010000001.1:672500-1662500 GCA_963678885.2 Desulfobacterales bacterium
CATCCTGAAACGATCTTGTGATATTTCTTTTTCCCTGCCCTGAGCAGGATCTCTCCCCCAACAAGGTCCTTGGTGCCGACCTGATAATCGGCGCTGTCGATGCGCGCGCCGTTGATGTAACCGCCCCCCTGATCAATGAGGCGCCGGGCCTCTCCACCGGATTTCACCAGGCCGGTCAACTGGAGCGCCTTGAAAGCCGGTATCCCCGCCGCCAGATCCGCAGCGACAACAACGGTCTGCGGCACCGCAGTCTGTTTCGCGGCGACACCGTCCCTGGGAATCGCGCTGGCCGCCAGCAGCCCCTGTGGAATCACGCGGCTTCCGAACACCTCGGCCGCCGCTTCGTGGGCCTGAACCGCCGCCTGTGAACCATGGGCCAAGGCCGTCGCCTCGAAGGCCAATACAGCCTTTGCACCATTGAGGTCCGCCCCTGAAAGGGAGGCCACTTCTCGAATCTGCTCCATGGGCAAGAAGGTGAACAATGCCAGAAACCGCGCCACGTCACGGTCATCACTGTTGACCCAGTATTGGTAATAATCGTATGGCGACGTCCTTTCGGCATCGAGCCACACGGCCCCCCGGGCGGTTTTACCCATTTTTGCACCGCTGCTGGTGGTTATCAGCGGAAAGGTGATGCCGAATATGGTTTCCTGCCTGGCTTTGCGCACCAGATCGATGCCGGCAACGATGTTGCCCCACTGGTCAGAACCGCCCATCTGGATCTTGCATTCATGCCGGTCGAACAACTGCAGAAAGTCGTAGGCCTGGAGAAGCATATAGTTGAACTCGATGAAGCTGAGCCCCTCGTCCGAATCAAGACGCATGCGGTAGCTTTCCGCCTTTATCATCCGATTGACGCTGAAATGCCGACCGATGTCCCTCAGGAAGGGAATGTACTGAAGGGGAACCAACCAATCGGCGTTGTTCACCATCAGCGCCTTTCCTCCTGAGAAGTCGAGGAAACGGGCCAGCTGGACCTTAAGGCCTTCGGCGTTTTCCGCAATCTGCTCCAGTGTCAGAAATTGCCGCATCTCCGTTTTGCCGCTGGGGTCTCCTACCATGCCAGTACCACCGCCCACCACCGCAATGGGTCGCTGCCCATTCTGCTGCATGTGGGCCAAGGCCATCACAGGCAACAGGTGACCGACATGCAGGCTCGCTCCGGTGGGGTCGAACCCGACGTAGCAGGTCCCCCCCGGTGCCCCGAGGTAGGCTTCAAGCTCCTGTTCATGGGTGGTGGCTTCGACAAACCCTCTTTCCCTCAAGATATCAAGCACGCTCATAGTATTGTCCGCCCGTTTGAGATGCACGAATTATGAAAACACGTGCCGTCCACATCCGCCATGCCGAACAAGGACCGCGCAGTGTCGCTGATCGGGCCACCGCGGCGCTTTTCACTTTTCATGTCCGGTGCTCTTTCTGTTGCAGCTTGAGAAAATCATTTGTTGGCATAGGACACAGCCCGTGTCTCCCGGATCACCACGACCTTGATCTGCCCCGGGAAAGTCAGGGACTCTTCGATCTTCTTTACGATATCCCGGCTCATCAAAATGGATTCCTCGTCGCTCACCTTGCCGCTTTCCACGATCACCCGGATCTCACGCCCCGCCTGGATGGCGTAGGAATTCGCCACGCCGCTAAAGGATCTTGTTATTTTCTCAAGATCTTCCAAGCGCTTGATGTAGTTTTCAAGCAGCTCCTTGCGGGCCCCCGGCCGGGCGCCGGAAAGCCCGTCCGCCGCCTGGGTAAGCACCGCATAAACAGTTTCCGGGGCCACGTCCTCATGGTGGGCGGCAATGGCATGCACCACCTTTCCCGACTCCCCGAATTTCTTTGCCAGGTCCGCCCCGATCACGGCATGGGGGCCTTCCACCTCGTGATCAATGGCCTTGCCCAGGTCGTGGAGAAGCCCCATGCGCCGGGCGACCTTTGGATTCAAACCGAGTTCGGAAGCCATGATCCCGCACAGAAACCCCACCTCAATGGAATGCTGAAGAACATTCTGGGCGTAGCTGGTCCGATATTTCAACCGTCCCAAGTATTTGATGAGTTCAGGATGAATGCCGTGAACCCCCAGATCGAAGGTGGCCTGCTCACCAGCTTCTTTGATGGCCGCTTCCACCTCCTCGGTGACCTTTTTGACCACGTCTTCAATTCGAGCCGGATGAATTCTGCCGTCGGAAATGAGCCGCATCAGGGACAACCTGGCCACTTCCCGCCTTACCGGGTTGAACCCGGATAAAATAACGGCTTCCGGCGTGTCGTCAATAATGAGATCAATACCGGTGGCCGCTTCCAAGGCCCGAATATTCCGCCCCTCCCGGCCGATGATGCGCCCCTTCATTTCTTCGCTGGGCAACTGCACCACGGACACGGTCCGTTCCGCCACATAATCCGCCGCGTAGCGTTGGATGGCAGTGGCCATGATCATTTTGGCCTTTTTGTCCGCCTCTTCCCG
Source organism: Desulfobacterales bacterium (assembly GCA_963678885.2). Classification (GTDB taxonomy): domain Bacteria; phylum Desulfobacterota; class Desulfobacteria; order Desulfobacterales; family JAFDDL01. The sequence goes on from CAXXFG010000001.1 coordinate 674,959, forward strand.
GGCTTCGTTCTCGATGCGCTTGATCAGCTTGGCGCCATCGTGCCGGGCTTCATTTTCCATGGACCGAAGGAGCAGGTCCTTGGCCTGATCAGCCGTCATCCCGGAAATTTTTTCAAGCTGCGCTGTCTGTTCATCGATGAGCTGCGCCAACCGGGCTTCCCCCTTGCCGAGGGCCTCCTCCCTTTTGATCAACTCCTTTTCCGCCTTGGCGGCTTCCCGGCTCCGGCTGTCGAGATCCTCCTGTTTCCGTTCGACCTGCTCCTCTTTTTGAACCAGCCGGTTTTCCTGCCGTTTGATAATCGCCCGCACTTCTTTGATTTCGGTGTCGAACTCGCTCTGGATCTTGTAGACCTTATCCTTGGCCGCAAGCTCCGCTTCCTTTATGAGCGTCTCGGACCGTCTCCGGGCATCCTCCAGTATGCGCTGCGCCTCCCCCTCATCTGCCTTGATTTTTTGGGAAAAAAGTCTACCCCTGAAATAAAATGCCACCGCGAATCCAACGACGAAGGCAAGGATCAGCACAACCATTATGATCGTGTCATTCATCGATAACTCCTCTGATGAAAATAGCGTTGTTAAGCTGAAAACCGAAGGATGGCCGGCACAACGAATGTGTCGGAAAAACAATGGAGGGGGGAGGAGAGTACAATTTCCATGGGACAGAGGGGAAAACGCCGAACGCACGTAAAGTGCTGAAACCCCCACACTGTGCCGTCATTGGTAGGCCTTTGAACCAAAGGTCCAAAGTGGGTGCCTTGTTGTTTCTTTAGGCTTTTCCGTTCTATGCGGAACTTGCACACCAAAACAAAGGAAGGCTCCCATGCTGTCTATTGTTGGGACAAAGGACTACTTCCAATCAACGAACACGGCAGGGGTTCCAGCAAACCAGCACATCTCGCTTCTATTCCTGGTCCGACGAATGAAAAGGTTATCTCGATCGCCTTTCCAACGCCCCTTTTGTTCAAACGGCAGATTGCGATCGGGCGGTGGCTACGTGACTTCCGTACCGGCAAGGCGTTGTGCCACCCGCCTGACAATCGTGTCCGCCCGCTGTGAAACAGTTTCCAGCAGGTTCGTTTTCTCTTGTTTTAATTCAAGATTTTCCGTTGCCAGATTCAAGGCTGCCAGCACCAGCATCGCTTGTTTGGTAATTCCCGTACCTGCTTGGTGCTGCTGGGCTTCCACGCGTCGCACTTCCTGAATTAAAACGTCCGCCACTTCTTTCGCTTTGTTGAGATCTGAATCGGTCCTAAAAGTATACGGCTGCCCAAAAAGCTCTATGGTCAAAAGCTGTTCCAACGCAATGCCGCCTCTCCTCGCCCCCCCGTTCAGAGCCCTGTTATTCCTCTGCTACGCTGTCCAGTTTGGCCAGCAATCCGTCAATTTTCGACCTGACCATCTCTTTTTCTTGCAAATGCTGCCTTTCGGCCTCTTGTTTTTCGCGAAGCGTCTCTTCAACCGACAGCAACTTGTTCTTGAGTTCGGTATTTTCCGTCTGAACCCGTTTACAGGTTTCAATCAACGCTTCGACCTTCTGTTCAATCTGTCCGAAATGCCGATGAACCAAATCGCTATCCAATTGATCACCTCACATATTTGTCTACTGTATAATATTGCGGCCTGGCCAAAGTCAAGGGATTTTACCCCGCCGCCGCTCCCATCCACCGCACCGGGCGCCGGCAGGGTTGCGCGCCGGTAACGCCCCGCGGCAAAATCGCCGCCGGGGGCTGCACCAGAAAAAAGGGCAAAACCCGAGGCCTTGCCCTTGCAACACATGGTCTTTCACTGCCGGATATTCCCCGGCAAATGGTCGTTATTCCTTGCCGCCCGATTTCGCGATGGTAATCCGATGAATGGCCCGCTCCAGTGCCGCCCGGGCCCTGGCATCATCCACAGCCTGCTCCGACACCAGTTCCCCCCGGAGGCGTTTCTGCGCCCTTTCCAATGCGGCTTCTGCCCTGCCCAGATCGATATCCCGACGCCTTTCCGCTGATTCGGCCAGCACCGTGACCCGGTCGGGCAAAGCCTCGGCAAACCCCCCGCTGACGAACACAAACCGCTCCCGCCCGTTTGCATCGGTATAATGCACCGCCCCATTCTTCAGGGTCGTCAGAAACGGGGTATGCCCCCAAAGAACACCGAATTCCCCCTGGCTGCCCGGCGCCATGACAATCTGCGCGGGTTGGTCCACCACGAGTTTTTCCGGGGTAACAATCTGCAACCGTATATTCTCAGCCATGATCAACCCTCACTGCCCTACGCGTCACCGCGTTTCTTCGCTTCTTCAACCACCTCGTCGATCCCCCCCTTCATATAGAAGGCCTGCTCGGGGATGTCGTCATATTTTCCGTCGCAAATCTCTTTGAAGGCCCGGATGGTATCTTCGATCTTTACATACTTGCCGGCCTTGCCGGTAAAGGTTTCGGCGACATGGAAGGGCTGGGACAGGAACCGTTGAATTTTGCGGGCACGGCTGACCGTCACCTTGTCTTCGTCGGACAACTCCTCTATCCCAAGAATTGCAATAATATCCTGTAGATCCTTATACTTCTGAAGCATCGTCTGGACAGTTCGGGCCACCTGATAATGTTCTTCGCCGATATAATTCGCATCCAGGATCCGAGAGGTGGAATCCAGGGGATCCACCGCCGGGTAGATGCCCAACTCCGCGATCTGCCTGGAAAGGACCACGGTACCGTCCAAGTGCGCAAAGGTCGTCGCGGGAGCAGGGTCGGTCAGGTCGTCCGCGGGTACATACACGCATTGCACGGAGGTGATGGACCCCTTGTCCGTGGAGGTAATGCGCTCCTGAAGCCCGCCCAAATCCACCGCGAGGGTTGGTTGGTACCCCACCGCAGAAGGCATCCGCCCCAGAAGTGCCGAAACCTCTGACCCGGCCTGGGTAAACCGGAAGATATTGTCGATAAAGATCAGAACATCCTGACCTTCCTCGTCCCGAAAATATTCCGCAACGGTCAGGGCCGACAGTGCCACCCGGGCACGGGCGCCCGGCGGTTCCGTCATCTGACCATAAACCAGGGCCGCCTTTGGCAACACCCCCGATTCTTTCATTTCGTGGTACAAGTCGTTGCCTTCCCGCGTACGCTCCCCCACACCCGCAAAAACGGAGATACCGCCATGCTGCATGGCGATGTTGTTGACCATTTCCATCATGATAACGGTTTTACCCACGCCGGCGCCGCCGAACATCCCCATTTTGCCGCCCCGGGGAAAGGGAACCAGCAAATCGATCACCTTCACACCGGTTTCCAACACGTTGACCGAGGTATCCTGTTCGGTGAACTTCGGTGCCGGACGGTGAATGGGCATCATCTTTTCCTGGCTCACCGGACCGAGTCCGTCCACCGGACGGCCCACCACGTTGAGGACACGCCCCAGGGAAGCTTCGCCCACCGGCATCATGATCGGACTTCCCGTATCCTTGACCGGCATTCCCCGCATGAGTCCGTCGGTGACATCCATGGCAATGGTCCGCACCACATTATCGCCGAGATGCTGCGCCACCTCGACCACCAGGTTGTCGGGCTCGTCGTTGATGGCAGGGTTGCTGATCAGCAACGCCGTCAGAATATTCGGCAATTTCCCCTGCTCGAAGGCAACGTCAACAACAGGCCCCATTACCTGTGTAATTTTTCCTATATTTTCATCTCCCATCGATCGACCTCCTATCCCCCGTCCGGTAAGTAAGTTCCTTATCCCTTCAGTGCCTCCGCACCACCCACAATGTCCATCAGATCCGACGTAATGGCGGCCTGTCTTGCCTTGTTGTATGCAAGTGTGAGGCTCTCAATCATATCGTTGCAGGCCTTGGTCGCATTGTCCATGGCCATCATCCGGGCAGCATGTTCGCTGGTGGATGTCTCTAAAAGCGCTCGATAAAGTTGTACAAAGACACTTCTCGGCAACAATTCCCCCAACAGATCCTCCGCCGACGGCTCACAGATGTGCTCGGGTAGATACACCGCCGTCCCTGCCTCAGGCGCCTGCTCCTGGACGGTAATGGGGGGGATGGGCAGCAATTGCTGCACCACCGGCACCTGCTTGGCCATGCCGAGAAATTCCGAAAACACCACGTGGACCTCGTCGTAGCGCCCTGTCAGAAACCCGTCCACCAGTTTCCTGCCGGCAATGGCGGCGATGTTGAAACCAATTTTGGTACCGACGATCCCAAGGTGCGTATCCGCTGCGGTCAATTTCTGCTTGCGGCTCCAATCCCTTGCTTTTTTACCGAAATTGGTAATGGTGACATCTGGCGGATCAAGGGACTTCTCCGCGAGAAACCGCTGCGCACAACCGGTGATGTTCAGGTTAAAACCGCCGCAGAGGCCCCGATCGGAGGTACACACCACAAGATGCACCTTGCGCACGTCCTCCCTGGGAATCAGCAACGGGCTCGCCCCCTCCCCTGCGTTTTTCGCCAGACTGCCCAGTACTTCGGCATATTTGACGGCGTACGGCCGGAACGCCTCCATGGCGCGCTGGGCCCCCCGCAGGCGCGAGGTGGCCACCATGTTCATGGCCTTGGTGATCTGCTTGGTTTTGGCGACCGCCCTTATTTTTAACTGGACATCCTTGAGTGTTGGCATACTGTCGGGCCCTTATATCGTTGTGGTCCGCCCCGCGCCGGGGCCGATCCACCTATTTGATGGTTTCCGCAAATTCCACGTCGTATGCGGAAAGCGCTTCCCGCATGCGCTTGTCGATGTCGTCGGTGATCTCCAACTTCTCAGCCAGTGCCGTGAGCACATCACCGTAGCGCTCTTCCACAAAGCTGTATAGACCGGCTTCATACCGCGCCACCGCGTCCACGGGATGCTTGTCCAGGAATCCCCGGGTGCCGGCGAACAGAATCAGCACCTGCTTTTCAATCGGCAGCGGCTGATACTGCGGTTGCTTCAAAAGCTGCACCAGGCGCTGCCCACGGGTCAACTGGGCCTGGGTGGAAGCGTCCAGGTCGCTGCCGAAAGCAGCGAAGGCCTCAAGTTCCCGGAACTGGGCCATTTCCAGGCGCAGGGTACCGGCGACCTGTTTCATGGCCTTGACCTGGGCGGCGCCCCCCACGCGGGACACCGAAAGGCCCACGTTGATGGCCGGACGAACGCCGGCGAAAAACAGGGACGGCTCCAGATAAATTTGCCCGTCCGTTATGGAAATCACGTTGGTGGGAATGTAGGCCGACACGTCGCCCGCCTGGGTTTCAATGATGGGCAGGGCGGTCAGGGATCCGGCGCCCAACTCGTCGCTGAGCTTCGCGGCCCGTTCAAGAAGCCGGGAGTGATTGTAGAAGATATCACCGGGATAGGCCTCGCGTCCCGGCGGCCTGCGCAACAGCAGGGAAACCTGCCGATAGGCCGCCGCCTGTTTGGACAGATCATCATACACGATCAGTGCGTGCCTGCCGCTATCACGAAAATATTCCCCCATGGCACATCCGGCATAGGGGGCGATATACTGCAACGTTGCCGGATCGCTGGCACAGGCCGACACAACGGTGGTATATTCCATGGCGCCGTGCTTTTCCAAAATGGCCACCACCTGGGCAACGGTGGACTGCTTTTGGCCGCAGGCAACATAAATGCAGTACACATCCGTGTTTTTCTGGGCCAAGATGGCGTCAATGGCGCATGCGGTTTTTCCGATCTGGCGGTCACCGATAATCAACTCACGCTGTCCACGACCCACCGGCGTCATGGCATCCACCGCCTTTAACCCGGTATAACATGGTTCGTGCACGCTCTTGCGGGCGATAACCCCGGGGGCGACCATCTCCACACGCCGCGTCTCTTTGGCAGCGATGGGCCCTTTGCCGTCGATGGGCTCACCCACCGCCGTCACCACGCGCCCCAGCACCGCCTCCCCCACGGGCACCTGGGCAATCCGCCCGGTCCGTTTGACCAGATCGCCCTCCTTGATGTGGGTGTCGTCCCCCATAACCGCGATGCCGACGTTGTCCTCTTCGAGGTTCAACACAAGGCCGAGGATACCGCCAGGAAACTCGACCAGCTCCATGGCCATGGCCTTTTCCAGGCCATAGGCCCTGGCAATGCCGTCGCCCACCGACAGCACCACGCCGGTTTCACTGATCTCAACCTTCTTGTCGTAATCCGTTATCTGTTCTTTGATGATGCGACTGATTTCTTCAGCTCTTAGTTCCATTAGACACCCTCACCTCTTTTCAAAGATTCTCTCATATTGAGCAGTTGGGTCTTGACACTGCCGTCAAAAACAAGATCGCCGATTTTGGTGACAACGCCGCCGATGAGACCGGGATCCTCCCGGATATCCAGCAAAACATCCTTACCCGTCTTGCGGGACAGCACATTTTGAATCTTTTCGGCAACCCCGGGTGAAAGCGCCATCGCCGTCACAACCTGTGCCCGGGCAACCCCTTTCACCTCGTCTGCCAACTGCTGATAATGCTGGTTGATGGCAGGCAGGACTCCCAGACGGCCCTTGTCCTGCAACAGCAACAGAAAAGAGGTCATCACCGGAGACATGGTCACGGCAGCAATCACGGCTTTAAGGACATTTTTCCGGGCAGCCGGATCATATAAAGGGCTGCATACCGCCTGCTCCAGGGCGTCATTTCCGGCCACCAGGGCGGCAAAACCGCCCAATTCCGCGCGGTAGGTTTCCGTCTGCCCGTCCTCCTTGCCGATCAACAGCAATGCCCTAGCATATCTTCTTGACACAACAGCATTTTTCACTATGCCACCACCTTGTTCAGATAATCATCCACAAGACTATTTTGATCCTCTGCCGAAATCCTTTCCCGAATCGTGGCCTCGGCCTTGACAATGGCCTCTTCGAGAATCGCGGTCTTCACCTCCAGCCGCGCCCGGTCGAAAGCGCTTTCAATCTGCCGCCGGGCGTGTGCCTCGAGTTTTTCGGACGCCAGCTTGGCCTCCTGGAGGATCCGTTGCTGCGCATCCTTGCCCTGCTGGACATACCCCTCGACAATTTTTCGGGCCTCTTTATCCAGCAGCGAGAGGCGTTCGTTGTATTGGGCCAGCTTCATCTCCGCTTCTTTTTTCCGGTTTTCCAGATCCGCCAGCTGATCCTGAATGCCGCTGATGCGCCCCTGCAATGAACGGGATACCGGCTTTCTCAGCACCAGCACCAGCACCGCTACCAGCACGCAGAAATTGATCACCCGATAGGTATCGGTCCACTCCCAGCCTTTTGGCACACCTTCGCTTCCGGAGCCCAGGGCTGGAAAAGCGGACAGCAGGCACCCAAGCAGCACCAATATAAGAATACCGGCGGCCGTGGGCCGCCTCGGCTTTCCGCATCGCTTCATGACACCACCCTCCCCAGAATTTTCTGACTGATGGCATCGGCAAACGCATCGACCTCCTTGCGCAAATCAGCCTTGGCGGCCTCGGCATCCCGTAAGACCTTGGTCTGGACCGCGACAAAATTTTCCTGGTTTTTCCGGTTGATCTGGTCGATGATTTTCTTTTCCTCTTCCGCAGCGGCTTTCAGGTAGGCCTTTTTCTCCCGCACCCCCTCCGCCAACGCCGCTTTAAGGCCGTCTTCATAGGCGGAATCCTTGTCGTCCGCATCCTTCAAGAATGTGTCGATTTTTTGTTCGAGAGACAGGAATGTCTCTTTTCTTTTGGAGAGAATCTGACGGATGGGACGATACAGAAGCTTGTTCAGTACCCAGAGGAGGATAAGAAAGTTGATGACCTGAAGTACAACGGATCTGTCCACTGAAATCATAAGCGTTTCCTCTTACCGTTGAACCTTTTTCAGTTACCGAAACCTCCAACCCGCTAGCATGATTACCGGCATTGAATCAAACCCAACAATAAATCACAAGGGGTTGCTATAGCACCCCCCTTCAAGAGTTGTCAAAGGTTTTTTCCGCACCGGTTTTGACCTGTTTTTTTGGAGGGTTCCCCGGCACGATCCGGACGGCGTCCCCCTTGGTTTCCCCTTCCGCGATGGTCTTCGCTCCCATGGTACAATTCCCGTTGAACATGACCCCGGAATCAATGGAGACCACCGGCGCCTTGATGTCGCCCACCACCTTGGCCGGCTTGTAGATCTCGATTTTATCCCCTGCCTGCACCGTTCCGGTCACCTGTCCCCGAATCACCGCCGTGCCGACCGATATTTGCGCTTCAAGCCGGGCCGACTCGCCGACAATCAGGACTCCTTGGCCGCTGTGGATCTCCCCTTCCAGCCTGCCGTCCACCCGGATGGTGCCCTCAAACGTCACCCGCCCCTTGATGGCGGTTTCCGGTCCGATAAATGTCGAAATGGCCTCCTGTCTGTTCTTTTTTTTCATGCACCACCTTCCTTTCAGCAATCCGCCGCCCAACGGCGTTTTTCGCAAGCAGCGGCGGGAAATTCCAAGCAACAGGTTCCGTTTCAAAACATTTCCGCCGGCAAAGCGCAAAGCCCGGCGGCGGAAATGGGCTGCTCCGGGATTGACGTGTCAGTCAAACATGAAACGTCGCATGCGGATGTTCATCAGCAGCCCCACACATAGGATCATGGTGACCACCGAAGATCCGCCATAGCTGACAAAGGGCAGCGGAACCCCCACCACCGGCATCAGCCCCATTACCATACCAATATTGATCACCACCTGCCAGAACAACATGCTCGTCACACCAACCGCGATCATCATTCCGAACTGATCGCGGCATCCGTGCGCCACACGCAGTCCGCAGAGGATCAGCAAAAAGAACAGGCCGATCAGCAACAGGGCGCCCAAGAACCCCCATTCCTCGGCCAGTACGGAAAAAATAAAGTCGGTGTGCTGCTCGGGAAGAAACGACAAGGCGTTCTGGGTTCCCTTGAGGAACCCCTTTCCCGAAAGCATGCCGGAGCCGATGGCGATTTTCGACTGGATGATGTGATACCCGGCGCCCAACGGATCCAGGTCCGGATTTAAAAAGGTTTTGATCCGCTGCTTCTGGTAGGAGTGGAGAAAGAACCAGATGGTGGGGCAGGCTGTTGCAAACGCGGCGGTCAGGGTCCAAAAGGTGCGCCGCTCGATCTTGACGAACACCGTCATGGCCCCTGCGATCAGGGCAAGATGGATGGCGGTGCCCAGATCCGGCTGGCGTAAAATCAGAACAAACGGGATTGCAATCAGGGAAAACGGTTTCACAAGCTCCCGCATGGTATATCCCTCGGCGGCCTGGCCCCTGGAATATACCCGCGCCAACACGATAATCACCGCCAGCTTGGCAACCTCGGAGGGCTGCACCGACAGCGGCCCCAGGACCAGCCAGCGGCGGGCGCCGCCCCCGACCCTCCCGAAAGAAAAAACCAGGCACAGCATCACAATGGCTGCAACCCAGATCAAGGGCGCGAACCGGTCCAGATGGCGGTAATCAACAAACAGGGAAACGAGCATGACGCCCAGGCCGATGCCGTACCACATCACCTGGCGCTGGAACAGCAGCACCTCCCCGTCGGGCGTCCCGGCCGTCACTGCACTGTAGAGGGTAGCCAGGCCGATGCCCGCCAGCATCACGGAAAGCCCCAACAGTACCCAGTCAAAATTCTGCGCCAACCGACGATCAAACATTCGCGGTCCTCATGATTCCGGTGCAACGGCCGGGGGGGACGCCCCGGTGTCGCCCAGCAAATAGGTCCGGATAAGATCCCTTGCAATGGGAGCCGCCGTGCTGCTGCCGTGTTCCCCGTGTTCCACCAGCACCGCCACGGCCACCTGGGGCGCCGCCGACGGGGCATAGGCCACAAACCACGCATGGTCTTTGGGTTGCAGGACGTCTGCCCCCTCCCCCGCCCCATCTTCTCTGCGCCCCACCACCTGGGCGGTACCCGTCTTGCCGCTGATGGCAACCGCTTCCAGATTGGCAATCCGGGCGGTACCCGTAGGGTCGGCCACCACCCCCCGCATGGCCCGCTGGACGATTCCCAAGGATTGCGCGCTCACCGGTAACCGGCCAAGGGACACCGGGGTCCCCTCATACAGGGTTTCGCCCTCCGGGGACCGGATCCAACGCACCAGCCCAGGTTTGAACCGCTCACCGTTGTTCGCGATGGCGGCCGTCAACACCGCCGCCTGAAGAGGCGTGACAAGATTAAACCCCTGCCCGATGGCGATGGAAAGCGTTTCCCCGCCGTGCCAGACATCGTTGAAGCGACGCCGCTTCCACGCGGCCGTAGGGATCAATCCCGCCGCTTCGTGATCCAGATCGATGCCGGTGGGGCTGCCCAGACCGCATCCCGTGGCGTACCAGGCCAGCCGATCAACCCCAAGTTGCTGCCCCACCTGGTAAAAATATACATCGCAGGAAGCCCCAATGGCCTGGTGCAACGCCACTTCTCCGTGCCCCCAACGACGCCAACACCGGAACGTCCGGTCACCGAACACATAATGGCCCGGGCAGTGGTACGTGGTCTCCTCGTCGATGACATCTTCTTCAAGGCCCGCCAGGGCCGTTACCAGCTTGTAGACCGAGGCCGGGGGGTATTCCCCTTGAATCGCTTTGTTTTCAAGGGGCCGCAAAACGTTGCAGGACAGCTCCTTCCACTGTTCCCGGCTCAACCCGCACACAAAGGCATTGGGATCGAACGCGGGGCTGCTGGCCAGGGCAAGCACCTCGCCCGTATCCGGTATCATGGCCACCACGGCCCCCGCCCTTCCCCCAAGAAGCTGCTCCGCCTGTGCCTGCAACCGCATGTCGATGGTCAGGTGCAAATTGCCGCCCGGCACCGCCGGTACCGTCTTGAGCACCCGCATTACCTGGCCCACCGCATTGACTTCCACCTGGCGTCCCCCGCGCGCTCCCCGCAGGTAAGGCTCGTAAATCTTTTCAATGCCCACCTTGCCCACGAAATCCCCGGCCCTGTTTGTCCTGTGGCGGTCGCCGGCAAGTTCGGCGGCACTGATTTCTCCCAGATACCCCATGAGGTGGGCCGCCAGGGAACCGTATAGATAGTGGCGGGTCGGACGCACCTGTACGGCAACGCCCGGAAGGACGTAACGGTGCGCCTCGACGGTGGCCAACACTTCACGGCCGACATCCTGTAGCAGCACCACCGGCTTGTAGGAACTGCGCCCCCTTTGTGCCTGGATGGTTTCCATCAGGGCATCGGCAGGCACGTCCACGTACCGGGAAAGGACAGCGACGGTGGAGGGCAACGGTTGCGCATCCCGTGGCACGATGGTCAAATCGAAGGCCGGTCGGTTGTCCACAAGCAAGGTGCCGTTGCGATCGAAAATCAGCCCCCGGGTGGGGGCGATGGTTTCAAGGCGGATGCTGTTGGTTTCGGATTGCTGCCGATAAATCTCCCCCCGGATTACCTGAAGATAAAAAAGCCGGCCCAGCAACACCACAAAGGCACCCGCCACCACCAGCATGGCAACCAGCACCCGCTGCCGGTAACGATCAATACCGGGAGCTTGCAGAACGCTGCCCGCATGGGGCCGTTGGGTGGTCTTGCCTTTGCGCATTTAACGACTCAATTCCTGGGCATCACGATTGAACGCCTCGGCCATGTGCCGGCACCTGCCATACAGGGCACGAAAGACCACCAGGAACAGGGGAGCGGTGCCAAGGGCCCAGAACACTCTGATCAGCAAACGGCCGTCTGGAACCGTTGAGACGACCAGCACCGCCAGGACTTCTTCCAGGAAAACGCCGATAACAAGGATCAATGGAAAAAGAAACAGGCTGCCGGCATCCAGAAAATGCATGCTGCCCCGCAGGCCGATCAGCAACCAGATATAGGTGATGGTAAACAGTCCGAAAGGACCACCGGAAATGGCGTCCACCACGGCGCCGAACACCAACAGGAAGCCTGCGCTCCTGGCCGGAGGCAGAAAAATACTCACATAGATGACCAAGGGTAATGCCAGGTCGAAAAAGCGAACCCCGGGGAAAACAACCGGCAGGACCGCTGTCTGCGACACCACGGCCGCAAGCCCCAGCAGGAAACTGAGCACGAGGGCCATCACTGCGCCTCCATCCACCCCGAGGGCAGAATGACCAGTACTTCCTCAAGTTTTTCGAAATCAACGAACGGCTGGATGAACACATCCTGGAAAATGCCCGCGTTGCGCCGCACCAACTCCGAGACCCGCCCCACCCGCAGCCCTTTTGGGAACACACCGTCAAGCCCAGAAGAAATCACGATGTCGCCCACCCGCACATCGTCCTTGCGCAACACGTATTCAAAAATGCACCGGGCGGGCCCGTCCCCCTTGATGATGCCGCGGGCCCGGCTGCGCTGCACCAATCCGTCCACCGCGCTGTTCTGATCCACCAGCAGCAGCACCTTGGCATAACGATCCGACGCCTCGATTACCTGGCCGACAATGCCCTCGTCCACCACCACGGGGGCGCCTTCCAGCACCCCGTCGTCCGCCCCTTTTCCGATGATCACCGTTTGAAACCAGGGGGAGGGGTCCCGTCCCACCACCTCGGCGGCAACCATCTGACGGGAAAGATCCTGCTTGAAGTCAAGCAATTCCCTAAGCCGACGATTGGCGAGTGCAACTTCCTCCAGGCGGTGTTGCGCCGCCACCGCCTGGCTCAATTGGGCTTTCAGGCGCTGGTTTTCCTCCGAAACGGAAACGAGGTAAAAATAATGCCGCCAAAGATCCCTGGCAAAGCGAAAGGCGCCGGTGCCGGCTTTCTGGAACGGTGCCACCATTCCGATCAATACGCCTCCGACACCGGCCGGCGCCCCCGCGGGCCTCTGGGGAAGGTAAAGCAGCATCAGGCTGATCGCAAAGAGCACGATCAACCCGAACATCATCAAGGCCCGTTTTGAAAACATGGCATTATGAGACGACTACCTGCTTGAGGATTTCAATATTGTCGAGGGTCTTTCCAGAACCGATGGCCACCGTTGTCAGGGGATCGTCCGCAATGGTGATGGGAAGGCCGCTTTCCTCTTTGAGGAGCTTGTCCAGATTCTTAAGGAGGGCGCCGCCGCCGGTAAGGACAATGCCTCTGTCGACAATGTCTGCGGATAATTCAGGCGGCGTCTGTTCCAGGGCGATCTTGACGCACTCCACGATGGCCTCGATCTGCTCGGATATGGCCACGCGGATTTCCTCTGAATCAATGGCGAGGATCTTGGGAATACCGGACACCAGATCCCGGCCCTTGACCTCGATGGTCTCGATGTTCTGGGGGTCCGGGTAAGCGTTGCCGATGGTGGTCTTGATGATTTCCGCCGTCCGCTCGCCGATCAGGAGATTGTATTTCCGTTTGATGTACTGGGTGATGGCTTGGTCCATCTTGTCGCCGGCCACCCGGATGGACCGGCTGTAAACGATGCCGGCCAGGGAAATCACCGCCACTTCGGTGGTACCCCCGCCGATGTCCACCACCATGTTACAGGTGGGCTCGGTGATGGGAAGCCCCGCGCCGATGGCCGCGGCCATGGGCTCTTCGATCAGAAACACGTCCCTGGCCCCGGCGGACTCGGCGGATTCCCGCACCGCGCGTTTTTCCACCTGTGTGATGCCGGACGGCACGGCGATCACAATCCGCGGCCGGACCAACTTGCGACGGTTGTGAACCTTGTGAATGAAATGCTTGAGCATCGCCTCGGTCACGTCGAAATCCGCAATCACCCCGTCACGCATGGGCCGCGTGGCCACGATATTCCCCGGCGTCCGCCCCAGCATTTTCTTGGCTTCGGCGCCCACGGCCAACACCCGGTTTTTCATGCGGTCGTCCATGCGCACCGCCACCACCGAGGGTTCGCTGAGCACGATCCCCTTGCCTTTGACATACACCAGGGTATTGGCAGTACCGAGATCGATGGCCAGATCGGTGGAAAACATGCCCAGAATAGAATCGAATAAGCTCATAGCACCTCATCTTGAAAAATCATCAGCGCCCCACCGGCACCAGAACGGTACGCGCCATTTGAGGGCGGCGGCATGCGCCGCCGCATGGATTGAATTGGTAGCAAACTTAAACGGTTATGACAAGAGAAATTTACCGCTATTTTTATCCAGCGCTGTCATGACCGCATCATGCAGCAACGGGCGAAACGCCCGAATCTTATCATTTTTCGGGTCCGGATGCACCCGGTTGCTGAGCAGCACCACCCCGACATCACGGGCAAGATCCCACCAGAAAGAGGTGCCCGTATACCCCAGGTGCCCAACCGTCAGCGGGGAAAACAACCCGCCGCTGGCCGAAGCCCCCGGTGTCGGCATGTCAAAGCCCAGGGCGCGCCCCCCTGTCGGATCCCGGACGAAAAACCGTTCCAGCCACAACCGCTGGAACACCCCCCGGTTCGGCGCGCCCCGGTGGGCCGCCGACAATTCGGCGAGCAGCAGACCGACCGCTTTTGCGGTGCCGAAAAGCCCCGCATGCCCGTCCACACCGCCCACAGCGGCAGCATTTTCGTCTCCGACCTCTCCGGCCACGATGCGGCGGCGCCAAGGGCAGTATTGGACGGCGGCGACATTTTCCGCTTTGCCGGCCCCGGACGGAAAATAAAGCGACGCGATGCGCAAGGGGCGGTAAACCGCATCGGACACAAAACGGTCCAGGGCGGTTCCCGAAACGGTTTCCACGACCCACCGCAGCAGCATGAACCCCGGATCGCTGTATACCATGGCCGTGCCCACCGGGTACGCAGGTGGCTCCCGGACCAGGAGGCGGTTCAACGCCGCCTTTCGCCCGGCGGACGGCACGGACATCACCTGTTGGTAATAAGGCCGATGGGCCGGAAGCCCGGCGGTGTGGCACAGCAGCTGCCGGACGGTGACAGTTGCCTTTTCGTCGCCCCGAACATCGGGAAGCAGCGCGCCGAGTTCGGAAGCCAGCCGCAGGCGTCCGGCCTGAAGCAACAACATCACCGCCAGGGTGGTGGCCAGCGGCTTGGTCAAAGAGGCCAGATCGAACACCGTCTCTGTCGTGACCGGCCGCCCGGTGCGCAGGTCTGAAACGCCCCAGGCCGCATCAAGCAAAACGTCGCGCCCAGCCTGCACACAAAGCACCGCGCCGGGAAAAACACCGTCGGCAATGGCCGCCGCCATCAGGTCCCGAACAGGCCGAAAATCCGGCAGTGGCGCCATCAGCCGGGAACTCCGCTGCCCACGCCCCACGTCGCCGCCTCACGCCGGGTCATCGGCACCCACCGTGGCGGCACACAGATAGGTCAAGGATCCCCGATCAACGTCCAGGGTGGCGGGCAGTCCAACGGGCAGGGTCACATTGGCGCCGCCGTGCCCCACATCGAATCCTCCCAGAATCGGCAGGTCTTCGCCGTCAAACAGGTCCATCACCAGCCGATAGACGGCATCGGTCTCGCCGCAATCCTTGAATCTTCCCAGCAGGATTCCCGTCACCCCGTCAAAGCAGCCCGCCAGTTTCAACTGGGTGAGCATGCGATCGATGCGGTACACGGCTTCGTTGAGGTCTTCCAGAAACACCAGGTGCCCCTTCCACACCGGCGCCCAGGGGGTCCCCACCAGATGGCACAAGGTGGTCAGGTTGCCGCCGGCCACCGGGCCGGTGCCGGCGCCCCGGTACAGCACCACGGGCCGCGCGGCCCGAAGCGTCAGCGGCTCCGGCCGGGACAGGGCCGCCAGAAACCCCTGGCAAACACCGTCGTCGGCATCCGCCAGGGTGGTCACCACCGGGCCGTGAAAGGTCACCAGGCCGCAGCATTGAAAAATGGCCGACAGCAGCGATGAAATATCGCTGAATCCCACCAGTATCTTGGGATTCAGCCGGATGGTATCGAAGTCCAGCTCGGGCAGGATCCGCAGGGCCCCGTACCCGCCCCTGGCACAGACGATGGCACGGATGCTCTCGTCGCGGAACAATCCGAGCAGCTGCGCTGCGCGGTGCCGGTCTGACCCTGCCAGGTAGCCGTCTTTTTCGAATAGCCCGTCCGGCAACACCGGCTCGAACCCCATCCGCCGGAGCGTCCCGATGCCCTTTTCAAACAGCTCCGCCCCAAAGGGACTGGCCGGTG
Organism: Desulfobacterales bacterium; assembly: GCA_963678885.2. Lineage (GTDB taxonomy): Bacteria > Desulfobacterota > Desulfobacteria > Desulfobacterales > JAFDDL01. The sequence goes on from CAXXFG010000001.1 coordinate 690,925, forward strand.
CCGCAATCCCGATGCGATCCCCCGGACACAGCCGGGGCGGCCGCACAACATCTTCCAACCGATCCTTGATAAAAGTTTTCATGACCGCTCACACAACCCGCTTGACATGTCCGATTCAAAAGTGTTAGGTGCCATTTCGTGTCGGGGCGTAGCGCAGACTGGTAGCGCACTTGAATGGGGTTCAAGGGGTCGGAGGTTCAAATCCTCTCGCCCCGACCAAAACATGATCATAAGAAAAAGGGCGCCGTGGGCCCTTTTTTCTTTTTCCGCTCCGTACAGATATTTCCATACCCCAGTCCGCTTGTCTTTTCAACGCCGCCGTTTCCGCCGTCACCGTGCCCTGGAGGTGCCGGACACCTGCTCGTTTCGCACCTTGAATTTTTCCCGGATGCGGGCGATGGAAACCAATCGGCCCTGACGGGAAGAGGGCGTCAAAAAGGACTTGAGCTTGTTTTCCAGCGCCCGGGGATGCAACTCACTGCCAATGGCCACCACCCCTTCCAGGATGATTTTCTGGAGCAACACCTCCCGGTCGGTCCGCTCCTGAATGAGGGCCGCACAGGGCAGGAAAACAAAATTCGCCAGCAGAACGCCGTAAAGGGTCGAGGTCAAGGCCACGGGGATGGTGGCCAGGATGACAGCGGTGTCCCCCACGCCGGCCAGCATGGCCATCAGCCCCACCACGGACCCCACCAGGCCGAAGGAGGGACTTAGCTCCGCAAGCGTCCGCAGCACCCGCTCGCTCTCGTCCCGCCGCATCCGAAAAAAAGCGGTTTCGGTGGTAAGGAAATCCCGGATCTGGCGGACATCGTACCCGTCCACCAAATACCCCAGGGCCTGACGGAGAAACAGCACGGCGGCGGCCTCTTCATCTTCCTGAAGGGAAAGAAGCCCCTGGATCCTGCTTTTCAACGACAGATCGACCAGGGTTTCCACAATCTCATCCGGCTCGATTTCCCGGGCCTTCACGGATCGCAGCAGCACCTGCCAGACAATTTTCAACCGTGCGGCCCTGAAACTGACAAAGGCCGCGGCAAAGGTTCCCCCCACCACGATCAGCGCACCCGACAGGTTGAAATAAAGCCCCACATGCCCGTACATGAAAAACCCGGCGCAGAACAGCAGCACAAAAAGGGCAACCCCGGTCATGTTCCGATGATTGCCCACGAACGTTCTCAGACAGGGCCAGATCTCTTTCAATGCTCTGATTTTAAGAAACAGCGCCCGCATCGCATCTCCTATGGCAGCCTGTCCGTGGGGGCAGGCCTTTTACGGGTGAGCACCAGTTCCACCCGGCGGTTGGCGGCCCGGTTTTTCGGTGTATCGTTGGCTGCCACCGGTTGTAGATATGAATGGCCGGTGATAAAAAACCGGTCCGCCGAAAGCTTGGCCTCCTCGATCATGTAACGGGCCACCGTACAGGCCCGCAAGGCCGAAAGTTCCCAGTTGGTGGCAAATTTTTCCGAATGCATGGGCACATTGTCGGTATGCCCCACCACGTTCACCCGATAATCCGTCAAACGAATCACGTCCGCCACTTCGTCCAAGGCCGGCAGCGCTGAAGTTTTGAGCCGCACCTGCCCCGCATCGAACAGCAGGTCCCCCGGCAAAACAATGCGTACCGCCTTGTCCTCCTTGAGGGCAACGGATCCGACATCCCGAAGATCCCGCAACCGGAGGGTGTCCGCCGTCGCGCCCATCAGGTGGGACGCGGGCCCGTCCGCCGATTCCACGAGCGTCTGGACCTCGGGGGGCGCAGTTGTTTCAACGATTTCCCGGGGCGCGGTGTCGGCCGCCACCTTTTTGGTGAAGGCGAATTCCCTGTTGGCCGCCTGGTAGATGTAAAGTACGGCAAAAAGGATGAACATGGTCATCATCAGATCCGACCAGGCAATGGACCACACCACCCGACGGGGCTTTCGCACCCGGGAATAGAGCCTGTCATCGGTCAGTGACGGCAAACCGGCATAATAGGCCGCCAAGGGATCGGGGTGGGGTTGCTTTTCGGACGCCGCCTCTTGCGGTGGGTCCGGCAAAGCCCCGTCACGACCTTGGGAAGCTATGTTTTTTTCTTTGGTCATGCCTGGAAGGTTCCGGATGTCCCCCGTGTCTTAAATGATGCCTCCGCCCATCGCCTCCCGGCCGGACGGGCACCGTCTTTGCCCCGGCAAAAAGCAGTGTTGCGCCCCCTTGCCGTGCGTCTCCGCCATTGTCAAAGCAGGTTCCATGCCAACCCCAGGCGCAGGGACAAAAAAACCGGATGCACCGTTGTGCCGGCACATGGCGTCCCAGCCCACGGTGTCCGGTGTCTTTGCCGTGACATCCCCGCATTTGAATTTTCCCAGCCGCTGCCGCGCCACCCCGGTCTTTTTACGACAACGGCCGTCAAAACCGTGACGCCCGCAACCGGGCCGCCCTGACCTGGACTGTCGGTTCACATACCGACTTTTTCCATCCAGAAACTGCCGCCGTCCATGGTCGTGCACCATCCAAACCCGTTTTTTTTCCAAATGGCCGGGTAACGGCTTGAAAGGTAGGCATTGAACAGACGAATCCGGTAGGCGTCATTATGCATCAGGAAAGCGCGCAGCAGATAGTTCTCGTTCCAGCTGCGCCGCAACCCAAGCACCCACCCGGGTGGATATTCGAACGGGTGGAAAATATCGTGAAGATGAATGAACACGCCCCGCTTCAGAAGCGGCAAAACATTAAAAAACAAATGGTTAACGTCGCTTCCGGTTTTGGCGACATGCGAAGAATCGATAAACAGGATATCCCCCGACCCCAATGCCCTGAAAAGCTCCGGGGCCACGTCCTGGACAGCCGCTTCAACAATCACGACATCATCGTCCGGCTTCAACAATTTCCTCAGGCGTTCCGGGTATGGCTCGATGGTCGTTAGGGCAAAATCCAGCTTCCGGTGTTCCCGCACATCCAGCATAAGCGCCGTGCTGAAGCCGCCCCCCACTTCGACGATACGCCCCGGGCGCAAATGGGGAATCATGGCGGCAAGAACAGCGGCATCCGTATTTTCAAAAAATCCGTTGCGGTTGTGAAAACGATAGGGGGCAAAGGGCTCCTCGTGAATTTCAGGGCCGTTTTTGTAGGCCGACAACTTTTGCAGCAGCGCCTTCTGACCGGCGTCGTTCATTGCGATACCGGGCAGCGGCCCCCGGGACGCCGCCCAGATGGCGGACTTGCGCTTCGCCACTTCGTCCGCCGATATCACCGGACTGTAAAAATGCCCCGGCGGCACGTACATTTTTTCCCTTTGATCACCTTCGCTCATCATCACCACTGTAGGAACGGGCGCTGGCCGCCACTTTATGACAGCCGGCTTCTATATTGAAAGATGAAAAATGCGATCACCCGAAACACCCCGGTTCACCAACAACGCCGCCGGTTCTCGGTCGTTGTCCATGGAGACGACGGCATAGAGCCGGTCCGCCGGAAAAGAAAATGACGCCGCATTTGAAACCGGTGGCCCGCCGGAGGGGGACGCCTGTCCCGCAGCGCCAAGGATACTCTTCGACGGAATACGGGCAATCTCCGCCCTGAACTTCTCCCACAGGCGCGCAATGGATGCCGCCGTGCCGCAAAAAACCACCGGCTTGCCCGCCACGGCCATCAACCGAAGCGCCGCCGCTGTCTGTTCACGTTTATATTGCAAGTGTTTCTCGATACTCACACTCCGGTCGGCCAGAAACTGCGCCTGCTTTTCCAGAAAATCGTCACGGTACTCTGCGGGCAACTGCAACACCAGTGAAAGGGACGCCCGAATCATATTGTGCAGTGCATGATCGGTGTCCCAGCACATATTGTTCTCGTGAATCCGGTATTCCACAAGAACCGAATCGATGTACCGAAACCGAACCCCTCCGAGGGCCAGCTGGATCCATAATGCCCAATCCTCCTTGGCCTTTAAGGCGGAAATAAACGGCGGGGCGGGTAAAACGGCCCGACGGATCAGGGCCGTATGGATGGGAATGGTAAATCCGCGTTCCCAGGCAAACAGCAGGTCCATCAGGATGCTGTCGTTATCGGGCAGTATTGTTTCAGGCGCCTGGAACCTGTTCTCGCGGATAAAATGATAGGTAAACCCGCACAGTACCACCGATGTTTCGGGATCCTGGGCGAAACACGACAGCTGTTGCGTCCATTTATCGGGCAACAGGACATCATCGGCGTCAAGAAACTGTACGAAGGCCCCTGTCGCACGGGCGCATCCGGCGTTTCGCGCAGCGGCAAGCCCTTGGTTTTCCTGGGAGATCACGATCAGGTCCGGATACCGGGAACGCAGGGGCTGGATCCGCGCTTCGAATTCGTCCGTGGACCCATCATTGACAAGAATGCATTCAATGGCCACGTCCGCGGTCTGGGCATAGACACTGCAAACGGCATCGGCCACAAAAGCACAGCTGTTATAAACAGGAATGATAACGGAAACGGTGGGTTTCATGTTCGCTTCCGCATAATCGCCTGCCCGTGGGACAGTAGCATCTCCATTATGGCGGATTCGCGATGAGCGCCGTTGCCGTGACACGCATGCGAGATATCACCGTAACCGACCTCGTCCACCAGATCTTTGACAAATCCGACCATTCCCGCCACATGGCCGCTGCCGGTATACGCCCGGCCGTCGGGCCAGGTCTCCCAATAACCGGTTCCCCAGTCTTCGATGCAATACCAGCCCCCCGGCTTGAGATATCTATCGAAAAGCAGCTTGAAGCTTCCCCGGGTGGGCCTCGCAAGATGGGAAGCGTCATCGATGATGATATCGAATCCCGACGGCGCGCAGGCAGATGCGATTTTGTGAAGAAGGTCCGCGTCGTCTTGTTCACCCGTGAACAGATGCACCCCCGCATACGGCGCCGGCATTACGACCGATCGCCTGTCCAGCCCGACCACCACGCCGTTTGTGAAATAGTCATGCCAGAGCCTGAGTGATCCGCCGCCGGCCACCCCCAGTTCGAGAAGGTATATTTTTTCGTGTCGAACAGCGTGAAACAACCTGTGATACCGCTCCAGATAGGCAGGGCTCTTGTCGGTATCGTATTGCAATCTATCCAGCGGAAAGCCCATCTCGCCTCCATTTTTTGTCTTCCATCACCGCCGCCACCGCCTTTTTGGCGTAATACCGCTGCTGGCAGGCGCAGGTGGCGGAAATCGATGCGTCATGGGTACGCAGCCCGTATAACGCCTCCGGGACATTGTCCACCTGCCCCACAGAGGCGATCCGAAGCCACAACTCGTAATCCTGGGCGTAGGGGTAGTCGGAAGAGTAATTGCCCACCCGCGCCACCGCCTCCCGCCGAAACATCACGGAACCATGTATGAAGCAATTTCCTTTCAACAGCAACGCGCGAATCCCCATGGCGGCTGTGGGCATCGGAATCTCTTCCAGGGCGGCCCCGGAGGCGTCGAGCCACCGGCCGAACGTACCCAGAAGCAGCAAGGACGGGTGGCGTTCAAGGAAGGCAAGCTGGGTCTCGAAACGCCCCGGAAGGCTGCGGTCGTCCGCATCCATCCGGGCGATAAAGGCGCCGTTTGCCGCACGCACCGCCGTGCGCAAAGCAGCGGTCAAACCCCTGTTCTCCGCATGCGCCACCAGCCGGATTCTCGGATCACCAAAGGAGCGAATCTGCGCCGCCGTATCATCCCGGGAACCGTCATCCACGATGATGAACTCAAAATCCCTGAAGGTCTGCTCCAGCACGGACGCCACGGCCTCCCGAAGGTAGCGGCCACCGTTGTATACCGCCATGACAACGGACACTAGAGGGCGGCCCATCGGTTCTCTCCCTTCCGGCCGCCGGTCCGGACGCGTTTTTTCAAACTGGGCCGCATTTCCACCGTCCGCAGAAGCATGGCCTCATAGGCGGCCGCGGTGCAACCGATGTCCAGGTCCGGCCGGCAGACTGCGAGCGGTGCAGCGGCCAACCTGGAAAGCGCGTCGGCCACCATTCCCGGCGGCACCCGGGGCGGATGATACAGGTCACACGGCGCGCCGTCGTAGGGCGCCTCCGAAAGGACGATGCCGCTGTCCCCCACCAGCTCCCGGGTGCCGCCGTTGGCCGTGCAGATAACAGGCGTACCGGCCGCCAACGCTTCCACCACGGTGTTCGGACACCAGTCGATCCACGCCAGATGCAAAAACGCCATGGCCTGTTGGTAATACGGCACCAGCGCATCGGGGGAAAGAGCGCCCAGCCATTTTACCGATGGGTGCTCGCAAAAAGGCGCAACCGCACCGGCCACGCAGAGAACCGCATCCGGCCGGCGCCATTCAAGAAATCCCTGCACCATGTCCTCGAGGCGTTTATGGGGGCGCCATCGGGCCGCTGTGAACACAAGGGCGCGCCCCGGAAAAAGCGGCGGCGCGCTTTTTTCCCGACGCGCCGCACCGTTTGGAATCACCTGCTGTAACGGCGTCACCGGAAGCCCGAGATATCGCCGGGCCATGGTGCGGGCAAACCGGGATTGGTAGACCACGGCATCGGCCAGCAGATGACTGCGCGCCATACCGGCATTCCGTTCGCCGAAGTGGATCGCACTGTCATGGTATACCCCGTCGAGCCGCAGCAATACTGGAACACCGGCATCGTGCCAGCGATCGATGTCTTCCTCAATCACCCCGATGCGCACATCGGCGTCCGCGTCGTCTCCGACCCAGTGGTGCCCCCGGGCCACCAGCGCATGCATGAGCCGCTGCATGAAGATATAAGGGCCGTTGTCCGGCCTGTCCATCAGCGGCGCGGCGATGCGAAGCTTCCGGCGTCCCTGGGAGCGCCTGGCATTTTCTTTTTCCTGGCGCGGGGCCATGTTCATATCCAGTCCAGAAAAATATTTTCTATCTTATCCCGTGCAATGAGTCGCCGGAGGCGGTCCATCGGCTCGCGGAGGGACGGAATTTTTTTCTCATGGGTTTCGGCCAAAATCCGGTCGACTAGCCGGTGCGTCCCCTTGCGGATCATGCTGAAAAGAACATCGGCTTCAAACCCCTCGATATCGAGCTTGAGCAGCGAAATCGGTGCGCGAACGCTCGCGATATAGGCGCATAAATCAATCACGTTAACCTTCCGCCACTTGGCGGGCCGTACGTTTTTCTTTTCCCTGCAAAAGGAAGAGCCGGTCGACCAGTGCAGTTCATCTTCGTCGCTTTGCGCATGGAAATAAAGCGGCAGCGTTGCCGCGCGGTCCCAGACACCGGCATTGATGCAAACCACGTTATGGTTTCCGCGGAAGCGCTGCTCAAGGGCCGCGAAGGCGAATGGGTTCGGTTCAAATGCGACCACCCGGGCCGCGCTCCGGGCCATGATGTCGGTCACGACTCCGACGTTGGCCCCGCAATCAATGGCGACCGTCCCGGGTGTCACCAGTTCTTCTATGTGACGCCAGTCAGACATCACCGCCGCCTTCCCGGAGTTCTTCGAACAATCGCTCAAACGCCTCGACAACCCCGGGCGCCAGCCGGCGCACGCCGGACGCATCCCGGTTCAGGATAACGGCGGTCGCAAGGGATAGCGCCTCTGAAAGCCCGGCCGGATCCGCCACCCAGTGCATCGCGGAAATGTCGAGGCAGCCGCTGGCCGTGAGATTGTCGCACCATGCTTCCAGGGTTTCGGGTTGCCGCCACCCCCCTTCCACGCAGTCGTTGAAAAGCGCTGAGCCGGGGTAGGGTCTGTAGAGTTGCGGGCCGATAATGTAGGACCGGGGCGCCGACTCCAGAATGCAGTGAATGAGCGCGAGGGTTCGGTACCGATCCTCGGCGGTCTCTTTCGGAAGCCCCATCATGAAAGAGTACCCGGCGACAATGCCGGAGCGGGCAATGGTGGTGACGGCCCTTGCGACCTGGGGCACCGTTATTTTCTTCTGCAGGTAGTCGAGAACAACCTGGGAGCCGGATTCAATGCCCAGCGCCAAGCGAATGCACCCCGCGGCTTCAAGCGCATGCACGAAGGCATCGTCAATGTAGTGCGGTCCGAAAAAATCGGCCCGGACATTGGCATACCATTTAATATCCGGAGCATGCCGCCGAATCAGTTTCACAATCTCGAAAACCCGCTTTCTGTCAGAGAAAAACAGGTCATCGCCGAAAGAGATGAAATTGATATTGTAATGGTCCCGGTAATAGAGGATATCATCGATGAGGCGCCGGGGGCTCATTGTCCGGTATCGGTTTGCCCCTGTATGGTTTCTGATGATGGAGTTGATACAAAACCGGCAGTGAAAAGGACATCCCCGGGCGCTTTGGAGGGTGAGCCGGCGCACACTTCCGGGCTTGTCTTCGAAACCGCCCCATTTCTTATCGAAATCCAGATCAAAATAGTTGTCGGTGTCCAGCAGATCGATATCAAGCCGCGGCAGCCTGTCGAGATTTTCAAGAAGAGGCGACGGCGGCGTCTCAACGATCTTGCCGCCGGAAGAAAAGATGACGCCCGGAACTTTTTCCAAGGACCGGCCCTCTTGCAGCGCTTCGGCCAGCGCAACGATCACGTTGTCCGCCTCCCCCGGCACTACGATATCGCAGCAATCCACCGCCAGGGTCGCCACCGGTTCGAGGGTCGGGTGAATGCCGCCCCACACCAGCGGCAACCGGGGAAAATACCGTTTGAGTAGCCTTGCGGTTTCAAGGGTGCAGGCTATTTGGTTGGTCATGACGGAAAAACCGACGAAAAGCGCACCCTCCGCAGCATCGACGAGTTTCCGCTCGTAGTCCGCAACGAACACGCAGTCGAACAACTGAACGTCAAATCCCGCATGCTTCAGAAGCGTTCCGAGCACAAGGATTCCCATGGGCAGGTTTCTTACTTCGTGGCACCGTTTCTGGCCCGGGTCATACGGACATGTTACCAGAAGAATTTTATTCCGATGCGGCATAACATCTCTCCCGCGCTGTGCTGCAAAATCGCGCCTGCACGGCGGTCGTTATCCGCACCGCACAGTTGTTTGTCATTTCACAGTTGAACCTTTCGTATTCACGCGTGTGGAACGCATTGAAACGCCGCTTGTAATCCGGCTCTTTGTCGATTTCAAGAAGGAGTCTCGCCAGTTCTTCAACATTTCGGCAGACGGGCATCCCATAGGTTTCAAACGGAAACCGGGACCACCCTCCGGAAAGAAAATCCAGCACCGCCACCGGTGTTCCAAGCGCCACCGACTCGAAGAGGGTCGTTGAAAAGCAAGCCATTGTCATATCGGCATGATAGATCAGGCTGTGCAGATCCACCGCGGCGGATTCATGGGATAGCAGCACCACGCGCGCGTTATCTTCCAATGCCTGCTTGCCGCAATTTGACGCGTCCGGGTGCAATTTCACCACCAGGGAAATATCGCCCAGGGGGTGAAAACAGGCGGCTATCTTTTCAATCTGCGCCTTCGATATCGTTCCTTCGGTCAACACCACGTAGCGGGAGGTTTCAATGCCGAGCCGTTTCATCACCCTGTCCCGTGAAAGGGGAACACCGCATGAAAATCGTTTTTTCATCATCTCCCATTCCGGGTTGCCGGCAACTGCAATCCGTTCGGCGGGAACCGGCGCGTAAACATTTTCAATCAGGAAGTCGCGCTGCGGGGCATTCCAGACAAGCGTGAGGTCCGCATCCAAAAACCCCATGGCGTTATAGATCTGTTCATTTATGATCGGGCCGAAAGATCCATGCATGAGCATCACCGAAGGAACGGTGGAACGAACGGCCGCCGCATGCATGGCGTTCTCGGCAGAACGTCTGAGACGCGCCATCCACAAGAGACGCACCCGGCAACTGCCTGCAAGATGGCCCATGACATCCGCCAACACCCTGGCCATCGGCAGGTATCGACCGAGGACATGCCGATATGCCGGCTCGAAATACTTGAACAAAAGCCCAGGCGGTCCGGCAAGCCCGTCACGAAGCAGCGCTGCGACAGCTTCCCAAGTCCCGGGCACTTCCAAGACATACCGGTCGTAGCGACGGCAAAGATCGAAATGGTCGATGAGATCTTCAACCGCAACGGACACAACCCCCGCAATGGACACCCTTTCGGGCGGCATGCTTCGGTGGCCCCGGTGGGTAATGAAAAGCACGGGCTCGCCCGCTTCCGCAAGACGGCGCATCACCGGCATCATGGGGCTGGAATAATTGTCGAGGCTGGCGAAAAAAAGATGGGCGCCCATCGGAATCTCCAATCGGCGGAACTTCTTTCGGCAGGCCGATGGCGGCAGGCTGATTTCATCGGGCACGTAGTGGGCGCTCCCGTAACGGGAACCGTAGAAAGCGTGCATCGTTTCCACGGAACCGAGGATTTTCCCGTAAACCGTCTCGCGGGTTTCACCATCGTCCAGCAAGGGCTTGATTTTCAGGAACCATTGCAGCAAGAGGCCGTTATACCCCGCAAGTTTCGGGACAATGCTGCGCCACAGGGAAACGCCCCGGTGCATGAAACAGTCCGCGTCCGCAAGGAATGCGTGGGCGTCAATGACACTCTTCATCGCCCGCATCCCGAAAGGCACGCCGATAAAAAACAAAACCCCATGGTGGGGAAAGATGCCTTGCAGCAATCGTTCACGGAACGCTTCACCGATCCTTTCCGGGAATCAGAACAGCCCAGATCTCGCCCCAATTGATGTGCTTCTCCACAATCACGAAGCCGGCCGCGGACGTTTCCCGCTCGAACTGTCCCTGAACATATTCCGTTTCATGGGTCGGATCCAGGCGCCACTCCAGCCCCAACTCTTTCTTGAGCGGGACCCGCCAGTCCCGCTCGAACACGGGCACCCTGATCAGGACTTTGTTCGGCCGGATTTTCTGTCGGATGTTCTTCAGGAAGGCGACCCGCTCTTTTAAATGTTCCAGAATATTGGAAAGCACCACAACGTCGAAATGCTCTTCTTCTTTGTCCCGGGCATCACCGACAACATAGTTGATTTTTTCATGTGAGAATTTTTTTCGAGCCTGGGCGATGTTCCCCGCGAAATGATCCACCGCCAGGATTCGCCCGCAGCCGGACTTGCGTGCGATATCATAGTCGAGGGCGCCGTTTCCGCAGCCGATGTCCAGGACCGTTTCCCCCGCGTCGATACTGCGGATAAAAAAGTCATGGTACCCGATATGGCGGTGTTTGGAATGCACCCCGCCGCCGAACGCGACAGATCCCTGCCCCTCCAGTTGGTAAAGATGCGCGTCGAGTTCCAGTAGAAATCGCATCCTGTCGGCCGGCGGCATCTTACAGGACGCCTTGTCCAACAGGAGATAGACCAGCCTCTCCATGAGACCGGCGGGAAGTCTTTCAACCAGCCGCGTGAAAAGGCCCCAGCCTGCCCTGCGGAACCGTTTCCTCATTTTCTCCATTCCATCATCCGTTCACAGCCTGCCGATTGCAGGGTCGTTGAGAAACGCACAGCGGGCACAATCCGGAGATTCGGCCCAGGCGCCGGTTCGGGTAATTTTTCTGAACCACGCCATTTTTTCGTTATGCCAGATACTGTGAAGGGAATCCGTATGAATTGATCCCACCGGGGTATTCATCACGTGGGAACAGCACGGGTACACTTGCCCGTCCCCTCGAACAACCAGGCGCTCATAGGGCTGGGGACAACTGAATGCCGCCCGAGGGGCAAGATTCGGAATCAGCGCCCGAAACTGCGGCCGATCCGCCGGGGGCACAAACTGCTGAAAGGACACCATGTCGGCCACTTCCCCCCATTCCGACAGAAATGCCGCCTGTTCATGCTCGTTTTCCGAAGTCACGCAAAAACTGACCCGCAGCAGGGGCAACCGCCGGCCGGAGTCATTTCGCCTCCCGAGAAAGCCCAGGACATTTCGCCGGACCTTTTCAAGATCCCCGCCGCGAAGATTACGGTACACCCGGGCACTCGCCGCATCGATGCTCACGTTCAGGCGGGTGACGATGCCGGCCGCAATGATCGCGCCGGCAATATCATCGGAAAGCAGTGCGGCGTTGGTGGTGAGCATGACATCCGCGAACAGGTCGGGGCTGCCGATACCACCCAACAAAAGGGGCAGACGCGCATCGAGAAGCGGCTCGTTCGTTGAACTGAGGCAGAGGGAAATCGGCCCGTACGCCGCGCATTCCCTCGCAATCCGCCTGAAAACATCTTCCGCCAATTCTTCCCCGTAACGGTACCGGGCCATCAGTCGGTCGTCACTTCGAAAGCACATCCCGCAGCGATAATTGCACCGGTCCGATGTTTCGATGAGGACATAGAGCGGAAACGGTGTCACGCCATCGCCCGCCGCCTGCCACCGCTCCCGGTACGCCTGGTAGGCCTCCCCTTTTTCCCGTACAAGTACCGCCTCCAGCCCGCCGGGGTGCCTGGAATAGTCCTGGATGCGATGATGTATTGATGTACTGAACTTCATGACGTCTCAAGCCGGGCGATCACAAACAGACGGCTGCCGAGTTCATTGGCGTGAATCCAGTCGGCGGTGACAAAATCGAAACAGTCCTCCACCTCCGCATCGGAAAGATAAGGCTCCTTGAACGAGAGATAATTACGGACGTTGGAAATCTCGGAGATCACCGTCTCCCTGTGCAGCACCGCAAACCCGCATCGTTTTAAAAGCATTGTCAGGCTCTTCATGCAGAAATAGGTGACATGCTCGATGTTGAAACATGGTGAATGCGCACGGATCAGCCTGCTGGCAAGAGACATCAGATTGGGTACTTCGACGAGCAGCAGCGATCCGCAATGCATTACGCGCTTCAAAGCATCGAGATAGCCGTTGAAGTCCAGGATATGCTCCAGAACGCAGAACATGGCAACGGCGTCAAAGCCGCCTTCCGCCGTTCCCACCTTTTCGATACCGGCGTGTATCGGCATGCCGGGCGGATAGAACAAACTGCCCTTCCACATATATTCGCTCTGTTCGACGGCCTCGACCCGTCTAACGCCCCGGGCGGCGGCCGCCTCACAGAACAGACCGATACCGGACCCGATTTCCAGCACCGATCCGATGGCGGCAAAACGGTCCGCCTGCTCCAGGAAGTACCGGTATTTAACCCTGTCGAGGGATACCGCCGCAGCGTTTTCGTGGGACTGTTTGTAATCCCGGGCTCTGGACCGGTATACCTTTTTCAGGCCGGAGGTAAGCGGTCTGGGAGCCGGATACCCGGTCCCGCAGCGAAGGCAGCAAATCACCCGGTAATTGATTTTCCGAAGCAAGGTATCGAACCGCCGCGCGCCACACACGAGGCATCTGTCCACGGGCGATGTGTCTGCATGCACGTCGATGTCGTAGCGCGCATATTCGTCCACATCCGCAGCACCGGTGACGAGGGGCTTGCGATTCGTTTCGAGATGGAATTTCTTTCCCCCGAAGACGAGGTTCCCATCGAATGCGTCCTTGTGGATCATCCGTTTTTCGCCTCGTTTCGAAGCAACAGCGTGGTGCCAAGCAGGGCCCCGTCCAGACGGCTTCTGTCCAGCACATGAAACAGGTCTTCAGGGGACGCGCAGATGGGAAGACCGCTCAGATTCAGCGAGGTGTTGAGCAGCCCCCCCACCCCGGTCCGGCGCCGGAACGCTTCGATCAACCGGTGGTATCCGCCATTTTCCGATTCCCGGACCAGTTGGGGGCGCAGGGTAAAATCGGCGGGATGCAGGGCGCCGGGTATCTGCCGTCTTGCCTCAGCCGTGGAAGGAAAGGCGAGGGTCATGAAGGGACTGTCGAAATGCTTGGGGTTGACGAGGTAGTTATCGGCGCAAGCGCTTAGTATCGATGCGGAAAAAGGCATCCAGAAGTCCCGGTGCTTTATCTGTGCGTTGATCTTCCGAACGATATCCGGATACCCCGGATGCGCGAGGATCGACCGGTTGCCGAGGGCTCTTGCGCCGAATTCCATCCGCCCGGAAAACCGAGCAATAACTTTCCCGTCTGCCAGAAGTGCCGCGATATCGTCCGGCCCGACCCCCCTGGACAGCGTATACGCCCTTCCGGATCCGACATATCCCTCCGCAGCCGCATCCATTTCGGCCTGGCTGTGCCCGGTACCCAAGTACATATGGGTCAGCGGACGGTTCTCTTCCCCCCTGCCAATGGCTTCGGCATACGCATACAATGCCCCGATGCATTGGGATTCATCCCCCGCCGAGGCGGGCACCGCCACCCGGTCCACCTCTTGGAGTTCGCCGATCCGCCTGCTGGCCTTGATGTTGAGGGAAACGCCGCCGGAAAGAACGATATGCCGTTTCCCGAGCTTTCGAAGCCAATAGCGGGCCATATCACAGAGGAGTTCTTCGGTGTATAGCTGGAGCCCGCCGGCGATGGCGTCAAACCGGTGCCCCTCCAGCCGATTCTTGAAGTAAAAATAGGAATCGGTCGGCTTCTCGTGGTAGCGCAGCTCCCCGTTTTGGGGATCGACACGGAGCGTGCGCCTGAAAACATCCGCCACGGCATTGGCATAGGCGTCATCGGCATAGGGGGCCAGCCCCATCACCTTGTATTCGTGCTCATTGGGCTTCATGCCAAGCAGCAGCGTGATATACCGATATATTCTCCCGATATCGAAGTTATCGTAGGTCCGGTGGCAGTGCAGGCGGCCCCGGTCCGCAGTCCATATGGAGCAATTGGCGGCATCGCCGAAACCGTCCACGGTCATCACCAGCGCGTCCTCACGGGAAGCATCCGTCGCATACAGCCCGTAGGCCGCATGGGCATGCTCATGGTTCATACAGACCACATCACTCGCCCCGGTTTCCCGGCGTGTCACCGCTTCGCGCCATTCCCGGAACAGGCGTCGGGGGTCCCCGGCGGCACGGAACCTGTCGGCCATGTCCCGGGAGATATCCGAATAATCGAATTTTTCAGGAAAAATATCTTCGTAAGAAGGAGCGTGGCCTTTGAAAAACCGGGGATAATAGTAAGCATGCTGCTCCCGAATATAGTCCGCCACGGAAAAGGTGCTTTCCCGGCGCATCATGTAATGCCGGAAGTCCATATTCTCGGACACAATCACCGCCGTCCGGGGCCGCGGAATGCCGCAATCGTCGCACCACCTGAGCGCAGCGGCCACCGCCCGGTACGGATAGCCGACCTCGTTTTTGATTCGGGAGAAACGTTCTTCACTGGCCGCAAACACGATATTTCCCCGATACCAGACGGCGCATCCCGAAGTAATCGCCACCTGAACGCCGATATAGCTGCAGTTTTCAGACACCATCGCCTCCCGCATTTTTTTCGAGCAGCGCGTTTGCCTTTTCAGCCAGTGCCTCTGTCCCCGGAAGTCTGGTCAGCCGTCCGATAAACTGAGAAAAAACGGTCGGAAGCGAAGTCTCCGGACAGGTACGCTTCAGCGTATCGAAATCCCGTTCAAAATAGCCGACGGTCTTCGGCAGGAGCATGCCCGGTGTGGACTCCGCCGCTTCGAGGTTCCTGAAAAGGCGAATCATCGCGGAAACCGACTCGTAAAGGGGCGCGTCGGCATAGGTTTTCATGAACCGGTCGAAAATATGAAACGGTGTGGCCGGAAAGTGGACATGCTGGTGGTCCGGCCAGGAAAAATGCTCCTGATGACGCAACTCATCGATGGCGATTTCGTACGCCGGGAAATAATGAACCTGCCGGTCATCCGCCAGTTCGGCGGCGGCCACCCGGAGCAGAGACTTGTCGTGGCAATTATACACGACAGGATCCGCTCCCGGCTTGTACTGCCAATTATACCGCTGGGGGGAAACGGTCAGGACAAAAGCGGGCGACGTATTGCTGATGCTCCGGATCATCTCCATAACATTCGTGAGCGCATCGCATACGTCACCAACCGAAAGCTGATGAAAGCTGAGTCCTTCATACCTGCCGCTGTAGTTTTTCACCAATGTGCGACCCGTAGCAACGTCGTTCACGCAGGTAGCCGTACCAAGGGTAATGATCACCACGGACGCCTCTGTGAGGAACTCACGAAGCTCTTTCGCGGACGTGTTCGCCATTTCGCATAAAACATCGGCGCTGTCAGGCCCATTCATCGCAACGTTGCCGTAAGGCAGAAAAACGATATCGCTCCCGGCAACTGTGAGTAGGTCATCCGATGTAAACGTGTGCTGGTGGAAAGTTTTCTCTATATACGACGCTAACGTTACAGGATTATAGTGAAAACTGAAGGCTGGATGGTAATAAACCGAAAGCCCCAACGGATCGCCGAAGTCCTTGAAGGATTTTGCGAAACAGCTTCCGAAGGTAACCATCCCCTCATCGAACCGGGTAAGCAGCTTCCGGGGTGCAACGTCGATACGCACCGGTGTCAGATCGTAGGTCTGAAGGCATCTGAACGGAATATCGGTCATGTCAAGACCCCACTTTCTGCCGCCGGTTCAGATAATTCCGCACCAGAATCTCCCGGCCATCAATGCATGCACGCTCGTTTATTTCCACGGCCCGGGGATAATAACATTGCCGGCACAGCGGCACGGTATGGAATCCACCCGGCGCTGTATGGACCTGTCGCATATTCCTGTAAACATCTCCGTGCCAGATTTCCCTGACCGTCTGCCGGGGTAGTTCACCGGCGCAGACGGACGTGCAGGCGTCGTTGGCGCATACCATCGCACGGCCGTCGCTTCCCACGGTGAGCCGCTGGTAAATCTGCGGGCAGCGGAAGTTTTCATCATAAATGATATCGGTGTCCTTCCCCAGATAATCAATAAGGGGGTTGAAGGCCACCAGGTCCGAGCAGGGGGCAAGGGTATGGTAGTATCCGGCCGGATCGTGCCGGATGGCCGGCCAGACCGTCTGCACCTTAATGGTCGGTTTGACCCGCCCCGACCGGTTGCGCCAGGCATGGGCCTGGCGGATTTTTTCGAGGGTGTCGGCGAACTTCAGGGGGCGGCGAATATGATCGTATGTTTCCCCCACGCCGTCGACGGAAACGGTCAGCCAGTCCAGTCCCGCCCGGGCGATTTCCTGGAAGAAGGATAGTGTCAGCGTACTGCCGTTTGTCAGCGTGGATACCTCTCGAACCCCCTTTTTCTTCGCATAGGAAACCGCATCCGGGAAATCCGGATGCAGGGTCGCCTCCCCCCGAAGGCTCAACCGGAGAGCGTAGATATGGGGCGCCGCTTCGTCGATAACGGCCCTGAAAAGAGACATGTCCATGAACTTCTTTTCAACGCGCCGGGAGAATGAATCTGTCAACGTGTAGCACATGGGGCATTTCAGATTGCAAACGGAGGACAATTCCATATCGATGTGGAGGGGGTACGCCCGCACCTTTCGGGCGGCGGGAAGTTCATTCCATAGCCTTCGATATTCGCGGTATTCGCGCGCCCACCCGTGGCTAAGGCGTTTGTGGAAAGCCGCCTGCCGCTCCGGGGTGTCCAGGGAGAAATGTCCCTTGTTCACCGGCACACCAAGTTCCGCCATCAAGGCATTGCCCTTTTGTGAAATACAATCCGATAATAAGGCGTCAGCACACCACCGAAGCCCTCTTTGAACCATCCCCGCATGGGACTGTTGACCCCCTCCAGGTCGAAGACCGGGACACCATAAACCCCGTGAAGCCGCCTGGCCGCCTCCCAATAGGTGAAGGTTCCCTCAACGGTATTGGGTGCATCCGGTGCACCTGCGGCAAAGAGGGCATATCCGCGCTTTTCATCGAATGCGGAAAGAAGCGCGTAAACCGCCCTGCCTGCAGCGTTCCGGCAGACCGACAGCAATCCACGCTTTTGCCCAATCAAAAATTCCCCCAGGCGGCAGAGCCGTCGCCGTTTATCCGAAGAAACCGCTATGCCCTGCTGCGCCATCATGTCCACATACCATGACGCCAGTTGTTCGATATCCGTTTCGCCGGAAACGGTATATCCCTCCGCAAGGGCGGCCTTGATGTTCCGTCGTCGCAAACGCCCCATGGCCGCAAAAACCGGTGAATCTTCCATGTTATGCCCGATTCCCGAAATGTGCCAGAAGCTCGTATACCGGACGGAAACGCCGAACGGAGACCCGCCCGGATCGTTATACCGGTGCCAGAGAAACGGACGAACGTCCGTAACCGCCGGGGCGCATTGAAACGCCGCGCCATCAAAGCCCTCCGCAATAAATGCCGCGGCCGCTTCGGTGGCGGCAAATTGCTCCCGCTGCACGGATACCGGCTGCCGCTTGTCGGTATTCCGGAACAAGATACCGGAATAGACGAGGAAGTCATCCGGCTCCGCGGTCTTTCCCGAATCGTCAAGGGCCAGCACAACCCCCCCCACCTGTTCTTCTCCCCTTCGGATTTCATATACGGCATGGTTCGGGATCGCTGCGGAAAGAAAACCGGCCGTGGCAAATACGGTCCCCGAAGGGGAGTCCGCCACGAAACGGTCCCACGTCGCCCTGTCGGTCGCAGGCTCTACCCGAAGCTGCATGTTCTCCCTCATGCCCGCTCCAACAGGCCGGCATCGGCCAGCTCGGCAGCCAGGGCGAAAACCCTTTCCAGGGGCGCACCCGAACGGCGTGCAATCTGCTCCAAAGGGACGCTGCCGTCGGAGAGAAACAAAATCCAGTTTCGGAGCAGGGCGTCATCCGCCCGGGTGCTGCCGGCCAGATAGCCGCCGCCGAGCGTTGCATAGAGGCCGTGCCGGGAGAGCATCGGTTCCCCATAGGGATTGGTCCGCCGGTAAAACACCAGATCGTCGATGCGGCGTATCAACGCCAGGTACAGGGATGCTGTCTCCATCAACTGGCGGGCAGACACGCAGCTCAGGTCGTCAAGGGACGTGTGATACGCGGGGTATTCGTAGTATTTGTCCTTGGTGATGCTCACGGTGGGTATCCGGAATCCGGGGGAAGAAAACTGCCTTTCGTCACTTCCCACCGGCGCAAAGGGATAGGTGAGAAAGGAGATGCCGGCGTCATAAAAAACGGCTTCCACCAAATGATTGAGATAGTGGTCCTCTTTGAAGGCCTGCTTGTAGCCGTAAGAGCCTGTACCGCCGCAGGTGGTCACCACCACCCCCCCGTCAATCGAACGGAGCGCATCCGCATTGTCGTGGCACCAGGCCAGGGCACCGATGGTTTCCGGCGCCCAGACAAATTGGTATGAGCGCTTCCGGGGCATCGCCGCCAACGCCCTTGCGACCAGCGCCGCCACCACCATGCCGCTCAGGTTGTCGTTGGCCATGGCAGGATGGCAGATATAGGTCGATATCAGAAGGGTTCGGGAAGATTCCCCTTCCAAAAAAAGCTCTCCGGCGCTCATCGCCCCAAATGTCGTGGACGCGTCGATAAGCACATGATAGGTTTCTTCCGGATGGAAATCCCGAAGCAATTGCCGGTGGGAAACGCAAAACCCCCACCCGCCCTGGTAGTAGTCCGTTCGGTAGGGAATCGCATCCGGCTGCCCGGGCAGGCTGTGCAGGCGGGGCAACAGCGCTTTGCCCGTCATAACGGCGTCCACGGGCGCGCTTCCCGTCACCACATGAAGCGGCGAATCGGCGGCATCAACGAGAATGCGGCCCGCCGCATCCGCAATGTGTGCATGCCGCAGATCCCATTCCGGCGGAATCACCCAGTCATAAATGCGTTTTCCCGAAGGATACTCCCGCACCGCCATGGGCGCCACCGTCTGGAGCAGCCGGAGGGTCTCCCTGTTGGCAGCCCCGGCAATCCCCCGGTGCAAGGGGAAGAGGGCCGCCATCAGTGCGGCAACTTCTTCCGCGCACCCGAAAAGATCCGGAATCATCGGACGACCATCTCCCATGTA
The DNA here is from genome assembly GCA_963678885.2 of Desulfobacterales bacterium. Lineage (GTDB taxonomy): Bacteria > Desulfobacterota > Desulfobacteria > Desulfobacterales > JAFDDL01. The sequence continues at coordinate 710,599 of CAXXFG010000001.1, forward strand.
ATCTGGACGTCTTCGGGAATATCGGCGGCGGCGCGCAATCCCAACAATTTCTCCATATCGTACGGCGCAATGCCGGCAGCCGGGCGTTTGCAGCACAGATCCTCCGGGGCCAGGCGCTTGCCTTCAGGGATGGGGTGCGCCGCCGTGATGCTGCGGCGCGCATGACGCCTTGCCGTCTCTTCGCAGGGTAGAAGGCCGAGAGCGGCGTCTCCGAAAAGTGTGCGCCACCGCTCGCCGCCGATCATCGGCCGAACCGTCTCAATGGCCGACTCAGGAGAAATACATCGCCTGTTTCCGAACAGAGAATCGAGCAGACGGTTGAATTTCTTCAGATCGGAGACATCCATGGCGTGGTAATGGTCATTTCCCGGCCGATTTTTATCCCAGGTAAAATGCTTTTCCAGCACCACGGCGCCGAGGGCGGTGGCCATCAGCAAATTTTCCATGCCCCCCGGCAAGGTATGGTCGGAATAGCCGACGCCGGAAATACCCGGCACTTCCCGTAGCGCGGCAATTCTTCCCAAATGGGCATTCTCATCCGCCGTCGGATAATTGAGAACGCAGTGCATCAGAATGACGGCGGCGCCTTTTTCCCTTACCCACCTAACCGCACGCTCAATCTCGCAACGCCCGGACGCCCCGACCGACAGAAGCACGGGCCGTCCCGCAGCGGCCGCATGTTGTAAAAACGGTTTGTTGGTTATGTCCGCGGACGCGATTTTCATGGCCGGGACCAGGGGGGCCATGCAATCTACCGCATCGGCATCAAAAGGTGTTACGAGAAAGGAGACCCCCCGGCGCCGGGCATGGTCATGCAGTTTTTCGTAATCTTCCGTACGGAATTTATCGTATTTCCTAAACAGCGCATATTGGCTGGTCGTGGGCTCGCAGGAAAGGTTCCAGTACGCCGGGGAGTGCTGCGATGCCAATTGACGGGCCCTGTAATTCTGGAATTTAATCGCATGGGCGCCTCCCTCCGCCGCCGCGTCGATCATTTTCATGGCGATTCGCAAATCGCATTCGTGATTCACCCCCGCCTCGGCAATGATGAAGGGACGATGCAAGCGGTCCGGCATGTGCCCGGCGGCGAAGATTTCCTGCACGTTCATAAAAGGCCTTGCACGATGGAGAGTATTTTCCGCCTGTTGTCCGCGAAATCCCACTTCAGCATGGATTGCCGCATTCTCATCCGAAGCCCGGTGTCTGCAACGACCCTTCCGACCGTGTCGGAAATTGTCCCCGGCGTTTCACTGTCCTTACGGCTCATCACGAGAAATCCGTATTCCATCCGGGCAAAGGTATGGTCTTTTTCTTCACGTTCGTTCTGGGGGATGACAATGGCCGGCGTACCGACGGCGGCGATTTCAAAAACAGTCCGCCCCTTTGCGGAAATCACAAGATCGGCGGAGCGGATGTAGGAAGAAATATCGAAGGTGTGCCGGGCGAATTCGATATGCCCGTTCCCGTTGTCGGAAACAAACGGCGTGAGGGAATCATGCGCCGTGTATCCGGCCCCCAACAGAACCGTCAACCGAATATCTTGCTCGGCACAAAGGTCCGAAATCTCAGAAAGAACCCGCCTTGTCAAATTGCTGGGATCCGCCCCGCCGAAGGTCAGGAGAATATTCCCGACCGTTTCCGAAAACGGCCGCCGCCGGGTGTACCGGAACTCGTCCCTGGGGTAAAAATAATCCGGTCCCGTGTAAATGTTGGGCGCACATTCGCCAGCGCCTGCGGCCTCGTCGTAAAGCTCGTTGATGACCGCGTCGGCATGAAGCGCCCCGGATCCCCGATCTTCGAAATTAAGGATCCGGCAGCCCATGGCGCGCAGCGCCCCGATATAGTGGGAGTCCGTATCGAGCATGTCGTTTATCACCAGATGGGGGGACAGGTCCCGGATGGCGGCCAAAGGGTCCTCGGTGGAAACCACCTGATAGCATTTCGACGAAATGGCCTCGTAGGCCAACGCGTTTGCGGCATCGGTAACGAAAACGATTTCGTGGCTGACGAGGTCGTTGGCAATCTGCAAGGCCCGGTATACATGTCCCAGCCCCTGAAGCGAATTGCCGATCACCCTGAAGACAATCCGGCGCCGTTTCATCAGAAACTCGCAAATGGCCCAATCCTCATAGGTGTCGATATCGATTTCCTCACCGTCGGAAAGAACGAACAGATCCGCTGCATCGCCGATACGCTTTCCGGTCCTGATCACCGAAACGGACGAGATGAGAAACCCACCGGTTTCCCTATAAACAGGCGGAAGATATTGACGGTTGACACGCGCGTCATAGAGGGGAACGTATCGCCCCTCCACCCGGGTCCAGGTGAGGCCCCGATCATCCCGGGCGGCGATGATCGTGTCGGCTTGCGATGCGATCATTTTTTCCAGGGCGGCGTCCAGGCTTTCCGTCCTCAGCAGCGGCGAGGTCGGTTGCATGGTCACCACATAGTCGAAATCGCCACCCGTTTCGCGGCAAACGTCCTCATAGGCACTGCAAATCACCGGATCCAGGACTGTTGCATCCTCACTTAGACCGGGCCTTCGTTTACAGGGGATTGCACCGAACTTTTCAGCAAGAGAAAGAATTTCGCTGTCTTCGGAACTGACCACGACCCGGGGACTGAACAGCGATGCCAACGCCGTTCTGATCGCATAGTAGATGAGGGGGTGCCCGTTCATGGAGCGCAGGTTCTTCCTGGGAATTCCCTTTGAGGGCCCCCGCGCGGGAATTACGATCAGGATTCTTTGCTGCGGCGTCATAGCGGCTGTTTGCTCCGGCATTTCAAGTCGGATCCACCGTTTCAGACACCGGTTTTGGGTTGAAGCCTTTCCGGACAGGCCCCGGGAAGAGGGACGCCAGGCGCTCCCGGGCAGCCCGTCGGCCCCATCGATCTTCCACAATCGCTCGCCCAGCCAGGGAAAGTTTTTCCCACAGGGCCCGGTCCCGATATACCTTGACGACGGCTTCCGCAAAGGGTGCCGGGCTATCGGCCAAGAGCGCGTGAACCCCATCCTGCAAATCCATCCCCTCCGCCCCCACACGGGTCGTGACCACCGGAACCCCCCACGACATGGCCTCCCCGATTTTCCCCTTCATTCCGGCACCGTATCGCAGGGGCGCAACGGAAACCCGCGCATGTTTCATAAAGGGGGACATATCCGGCACATGGCCCGTGACGCAAACCCCGTCACTTGCAAGTTTTGTGATTTCATCCGGCGGCCGGTTGCCGACGATCCAGAGTTCGACACCGGGGAGTTTTTTTCTGACGGCCGGAAATATCTCCGCCACAAAATACATCACGGCATCGATGTTCGGCAGATGCTTGAAGTTCCCGACAAACAGAAGCGTCCGGCCATCTTCGTAGCTTACGGGGGTATCGGCAAGCGCGTGTATATTCGGAACAACGTGAATCGGAATTTTGGGAACATGTTCCCGGACCGCCGCCCCGTCCGCTTCGGAGACGACAATCAGAGCATCGGCACGTGTGTATGTTTCGACTTCTTCCGCCATCCGCTTTTCAGCCAACCGCTTCAGCGCACTTGCCCCGCCTAGTTCGGCTTCCCGCAGCTCCCGAACGAAGTGAACATCCACCGTATCGATCATGATCCGGGTCGCAGGAGAATGCTTCCGGATAATCGGCAAATAGTACCGTGCCTCCCGCCAAAAGTCGATCACGGCGAAATCGAAAAACCGGTTCGTGAGCAGTTTCCGGAAATCGACAGGTTTGTACTGCTCCGGGTTTCCAGGGGACAGGGCCGCCATTCCCCCGCCTTCGCCTGTGTATGTTTCAACCCCCAGCGCGTTCAGCAAGGGCCCGTAACACGCGGCCATGGCGCCGTCCCTGGCAATAAAAGTGACATGAAAATCCATATCCTTCAGGATTTCCAGGATGGAAAAAAGCCGCAGGGAGCCGGATGCGCGGTCAAAGCATGGCAGGCAGGGGTCCACGACAAGAATGTTTCCCCTTGTATTGCGGGCGCTCGCCTGCACGACATTGGCTTTTCGGTTCTCGAACTGCGTTCCCAACGCCGGCGCCCATTTGGACGCAAACTTCACGTGGTTGATGCACTGATATCTCTTGATCCCCGAAGCGATGTCCGTACCGGCCGTCTGCCCCTCGTCGTGGATAACCACGCTTGCCGGCTGGTAATAGGTCTTGTACCCGCGCCGCCGCATGGCAAAGCATAGATCCGTATCCTCGTAGTATGCCGGCGCGTATCCGGCATCGAACCCGCCCACGATGTCCCAGACCCTTTTGCGCACCAAGAGTGAAGCGGCGGAACAATAATCGACCTCCCGGACAAAATTGAAGGCCGGATCATCCGGTGCGAAACCCTTCCCGTAATTCCATGCCGTCCCGTCTTTGAACACGATGCTGCCTGCCTCCTGCAGCCGGCCGTCTGGGTATACGAGCTTCGATCCGACGGCGCCGCAGTCCGGATATTTTTCCGCAATTGCCACCAGAGGCCCGAGCCATCCCGGCTGGACCTCGGTGTCGTTGTTCAGCAGCAGCAAATATTCGCCCCCGACAAGGGAAGCGCCGATATTACATGCCAGGGTATATCCGAGGTTCTTCTCCTGGCGCAGAATCGTAATGTTCCCGCCCTTAAGACCGGAAAGAAACCTGCCGGTACCGTCGGTGGACCCGTTATCCACAATGATGAGCGCATAGGCGGGGCAATCGGTATTCCGGAAAATGGCGTCAATGCACCGTTTGGTGCATGCCAGCCGGTTGAACACCGGGATGATGATCGAGACAAGGGAGCGGGGGGCTCCTTTCCCGCCATGGCGACCTGAAGATTTCATTTCCCGGGCCGTTGCCGCCATGGTCATTCGCCGTCCCCGTCCGCAGGCAGGATGCGTTCAAGGATTTCCGTGTTCAGGAATTGATCCTTGTCGACATCGAATATCCCCAGCCGCTCGTAGACGGGCATGCATGCATCGTCTTCCTGATCGAAATGTATCGGACAGGGTGATTCCGAAAAAGCGTTTCCAGTGGATCGAAGTGCTTCCGTCCGGACGGCATAGAGAAGGCCGTCATCGATATAGAGCGACCCGACATCCTGACTGCGGTGATGGACAGCATCGCAGCCCATCCGGAACCAAAAACCGTTCTCCGCCTCATCCAGAGAGGTATGAAAATGCCCCCCATGTACCGGCAGACGCACCGTCCCGTTCACAAGAAACCGCCTGTCGGCCACGTTCACATTCCATGAGGGGTTTGCAATTGTCGGCATTCTTCTTACGGAAACGGCGAACTCCCCGTCAACTTCCTCCAGGCTGTGAATGAACTGTCGTACCCGCCGTTCACTCATCCAGCCCTGACCCGGCCGGAACACGATGAGCCATTCGGGCTCTTCCCCGATGCCGCATCTGACCGCTTTTGCCAGGGTCTCGATCTCGCTGGCACGCCGCGGCCCTTTCGCCAGGTGAAGACTTTCCAGTTGGAGCTCTTCCGGAAACATGCCCGAAATAGCCGTCCTTGTCAGGTAGCCGACCGGCGTGACACCGCAGCCGACCGCCGTCCGCATTGCCATCCGAACCAATTTCACCAGAACCGACGGGGAAGAAAAAATCTCCTGCTCCCTGGTATCGTAGTATCCGATTGAAATATAGCCTATCATATGTCCACGCCGAAATCGTACAGACCGCTGTCGATGATTTTTTCCGCCAGCAGCAGATCCGATTTATTGTCGATATCGATCAATTCCACGGGATCCGTTATCGATGCGAAATTCCGATAATTCAACTCTGCGGGATTCAGCTTCTGTCCCATGAACGAACTGGTGATCTTGAAACAGGCCTTCCGGGTGCGCAAATTCTCGCTGCCTCCCTGAACCGCCGTACCGTCCGCACAATAAAGCCCCTCTCCGAAAAACTCCGGAAGCACGCAGGTGAAGCAATGCCCGCCTTTTTGGGCCTGTTTTAACAATGCCCTGGTTTTATGTATGTTCCGGAAAGGCGTGGTGGGATACATGTCGATAAAGAGGCTCACCGGATAGTCTTCGTTCATCAGGTGCCGCTGGGCATAAAAAGACGCCAGACCGGGGGAGATGTAATCGCCGCTCAGCTCTTCGGGCCGTAGAAAGGGAACCTCCGCCCCGTATTGTTCCGCGATGGCCGCATATTTTGCGCTGTTCGTGTTGACAATCACCCTGTCGGCCGGCAGCGCCCTGGCAATGGCGATGGTGTATGCCATCAGCGGGATGCCGTTCAGGCAGTGGATGTTTTTTTCTGCCACTCTTTCCGAACCCGCCCGGGCGGGGATATGAACCACGATTTTGTCCCGCTGCCCTGAAAACCCCGCCGCCCAGTCAGCGGCATCTAACACGCGCCTGGAAAAATACGTTTCTACAATGTGGGTCATCCACTCCTGGGTAGTTTTCCTCATGATCGCACCGCCGCTTCTCCCGCCCGCTTCCTTGCCCTCATGGTCAGCTGGCAGGAGTAATCGATCAATTTCCGGAACCGGCCGTCTTCATGGAGCCCCTGCTTTCGGTCATGGTGAGACCGCACAGAATAGAGGGTTTTCGGGACGTGCAAAAAACGGGCGCCGCCTTCTGCGAACCTGAGGTAGCATTCATGGTCGTCCGCCATCGCGGCCTCGTTGTAATAACCGAAACGCTCATGCAGTGACCGCCGGTACAGGGTTGCCACCCCGCAAAGATACCAGTCACAGAAGCAGCGCTCGAAGTCATAGTCCGGCAGCCGGAACTCCCGCAATATCCTGCCGTGATCATCCACCACGAACATGTCCGCGTAAACGAAATCCGCCGCGTCGGCATCGAGGGGCCCAGCCAGCGTCGAGAAAAGCTGGGGGTGACAGATGTCGTCTGCCGCCACAAAGGTGCAGTACTCCCCCGAGGCGTGCCGGATGCCCCGGTTATATGTCCAGGTGGCGCCCATGTTCCGTTCGTTGTAAAGCACCTTTATGGTCCGGCCGTCCCGGTTGTAGCGTTTATGGGTCCGTCGTTCCAGAACCCCGGTATCGGCGTTGAAGCAGGCGCCGTATGAAACCGTTTCGTTTTCAACGGCGTTTAGCCATTGTGAGATAATGCGTTCGGAGTCGTCGGCGGAGGCATCCTCCACAATGATCATCTCAATGCGGCCATAGTCCTGGAAATAAATGGCATCCAGGCACGCCTCGAGATAGCGCCCGTGGTTATGACTCGGAATAACGATGGATATGGTCTTTTCTGTCATTGGCATCTACCTGCTCGGTCAGAGTCGCGCATAGGTTTCGGCCAGATGTCCGGCGAGTTTTTTCCCGGACCATCCGTTTTCCATGAAATGCCTGCCCGCCGACCCCGCCGCTTTCCGGAACGATTTATCCAGGGCAAGCAGCCGAATCCTTTCTTCCAGGTCGTCCTGATTCCGCGCAATCACCCAGGGAAGCCTTTCCTGCCCTGAGAACTCAAGAATGTGCCGTCTGTTCCAGTCATCGATTCCCGCAATGACCGGCCGCCCCTGGCTGAGCGACTCAAGGGAAGAAACCCCGTAATAGCCCTGCATATGATCGAAGTGAATGTGGGCCCGCTGTTTGATGCGAAGGCAGTCGGCATGGGCTGTATTTTCTATCACCCGGCATGCCAGATCCGGAATTTCCTGCATCAAGTCTTTCATCACCCGAACAAAATCGGAAGTATTCTTCAAATCCTTGCGGGTCGGCGCATGGCAAACCATTATTTTTTTTTCTTCGGGTTCCGGAACAGGCAGGTAATCTGCGGCATCAATGGGCACCAGATTCGGCTGCCAGGAAGCCTCCGGCATCAGCTTTAACAGGTCCGGCGTACTGACGATCGCCTGTCTCCCCAGCCGCCTGTATTTTTCCCGAAACCGGTCAGGATTGCTCCGGAATTCCGGATGGCCATGATGATGATGAAGTATCCTTTTCCCTGCCAGATAATCTTTGGGCCGAAAAGGCCCCAGCTCAATATCTTCATCCGCAGTCATGTGGAAGTGGAATATATCCGCCGTCTTCAGAAGCGTCTCCACCTCTTCCCAGCCGGCATCCTCCAGCCAGGGAAGATGGATATCCTTTTCAAACATGAAGTTATAACGGATTTCCTTCGTGATGAGCCTGCAGGAATGTTCCGTATATTTATTGACGGCATTTGTGAAGGATATTGCCGTACCGGCCGGATCATTTATGGCGATCATCAAAATGTTCATAAAGGAATAGGTAATAGGTCAGAGGTTAGGGGGAATAGGTGAGGGGACAGGTTCGAGGTGAAGAGACAGGTTCGAGGTTATGGGTGAGAGGTCATAGGTGGTCTCTCAGCTGTTTCTATAACCTCTTACCCCTCACCTATCACCTCTCACCTAATGTAAATACAGCTCCGCCCGGTCACTTACACCCGTGCAGTGAAAAAAACCAGCCCAGTCCAAAATCACCAGCCAAAGGCCGTCGCCGTCCGGCGTTTACCTGTCGACTGTCGACTGCCGACTTCCGGCCGGTGGCCGGGCAGCCTTTAGCCCCTTACCTCTTACCCCTTACCTCTTACCTGGCGCTTCAGCGCCTCAACCGCGCCATGCTCTCCAGTTCCGTATCGTAGACCTGCTTGACACCGTCCCCCAGGGCCTTTTCGGCCTGCCGGATATCGGCCACCAATTGCCTGAGATCCGCCGGCTCCAGGGACGCTTTCTGGTCGGAGCCCCACATGGTGCGGTCCAGGGTGATGTGCCGCTCCACCAGCACGGCCCCCAGCGCCACGGCCAGACAGGAAGGAAGTATTCCCTCCTCATGGCCGGAATATCCCACCGGCAAATCCAGTGCCTGCTGAAGGGTCGTGATCATCCGCAGGTTCAATTCTTCGAGACAGCAGGCGTAACTGCTCGTACTGTGGGCCACGATCAGCGCCCCGCCGGCGAGCAGATGGACGCTTTCGGTGATTTCTTCCATCGTGCTCATGCCGGTGGAAAGGATAACCGGTTTGTTCTGCCGCCGTACATGGGAGACAAGCGCCGTATCCGTCAGGTTCGCTGAGGCAATTTTATAGCAGGGAGGATCGAAGCGACGAATGAAATCCACAGAGGGAATATCCCAGCACGAGGCGAACCAGGGAATCTTCTTGTCACGACAATAATCATCAATCTTCCGGTATGCGGCTTCATCGAATTCAATACGCGCCCGGTAAGCCAGATAGGTCATGTCGCCCCAGGGCGTTTCCCGTATCTGATCCTGCTGCCCGGGAGGTACGCATAGTGCCGGCGTCCGTTTCTGAAACTTGACGGCATCGCATCCGGCGGAAACGGCCGCATCGATCAGGCGCATGGCCACATCCAGATCCCCATTGTGATTGATACCGATCTCCCCCACAATGAAGGTCGGATGCCCGTTTCCGATAACGCGTTTTCCAATAGAAATTGATTTCATACCCTAAATATCCGAAAGGCGTTTAATTTCGATATCGTCCGAAACAAGCCGGCGTACATCGGCGTAGATTTCCTCCTGCCTGCCGAAGGAGGTGATGATCACCGCATCCGGTGCAATTCGCCTGAGGGTTTCAGGCGGCTGAACCATTAATCCGTTAAACGGATTGCCCTGCTTCACCGGATCACTGTCCACCACCCCGATCATCACCAGATCGGTCTCTTTGAGGGCCGCGTGCACGACTTCGGCGGTTTCGGCAGCGCCATAGAGCGCCACCGTCCGGACACCTTCGGCGTAAAAGGTGTTCAGTATCCCGGCGATCTCCCGCTTAACCGACCCGTATAACTGAACAATTTCAGCAGAATAAGACAGAAGGTCGGTCCGCAACACACCCCGCCCCAACTCGGTCAGATGATAGCTCCGGGTCCGGTTCGTTTTACCTGAAATGCTCAGCAGTTTTCCCGAAATAAGCTGCTTGATGTAATTATTCACCATGGCACCGCTCAAATGCGTTTTTTTACCGATGGCGTGCTGACTGGTCCGGGGGTCTTCATTGATGGTCATCATCACGGAGAGTCGCCGAAACAATTTGGTGGGAGACAAGAATCTGAAATTGAAAGGAGAAATCATACTACCCCCGGCAAAAAACTATCCGAACCATCCATTCAATGATTAAACAGTCTACCATTGTCCAATTCCCGTCGTCAACCAAAAAGGCAGCGTCATCACCCGGCGCCAACCGGTTAGCTTACGACCAGGAGTGTTTCGATTGAAATGTGCCGGCTTGCCGGCGTCTGGCAAGGCCTCCGACGGAAATCCGCTCCGGCGGGGCATCCATACCGGCCGGTTTGCATACCAGCATCAGCTTATTGGCGAGAAAAAAAAGATAATCCTTGCCGGGGTCGGCGGGCAGGGCCACCTCATAGCAGGCATCCTCCGTGCTCACCACCTCCGGCGGCGGCAGTGTCAGGGTTTTATGGGGAGCGTTCGGGTCAATTTTATTCAAATCCGTGTCCGGCGGAAAAAGAAGCTGGAAGCGAACGGGCATAAATCCTGCCAGGGAGACCAGTTCCACCAGGCTCTTATAAGTGAACCATCGGATATGATCCTCGTTCATGAGGCCTCCTCCTTCGCCGTAAAAAAAAGACCCTTGGAGCAGATTCCGGATAAACCCCCAGTACTGGAAATTTGGCGCAACCAGCACCAACTGACCTTCCGTTGCCAGGTATTTCCTGAGTCTTGCGAGCACGAACCAGGGATCGTAGAGATGCTCCACCACGTCGTGGAGTATCAGATAATTGAAAAACCCTTCGTATGCATCGCCAAGCTCTGCACCTTCCTCGGCCAGATCGAGAATCCATGACCCGTCCAGATGCCGTTCGAGGATCCGGCGACTTTCCTCGTTCACTTCAAGGCCGTACAACTCCCGGCAGTTCTTGTCCCGCTGGAGCCGCAAGAGCAGTTCTCCCTGGTTGCAACCGAAATCGAGGATCCGTCGGCTTCCTTCCGGAATGGCGTCAAAAACCGTCTTCCTGAATGGATAGGCGTCGATGAGCCTGTTTCGTTCTGCCGCCAGCGCCTCCGCATCATTCGGGTCCATCATCACACATCCTCTCTTCATCTCCTGTTATCAGTATCCGGGCAGATTCCAGCGCCAGCCTGAGACGCCAGTCCGAGACCCCAGACAGCCACTCCCGGATAGCCCGCAAAAATGGCCATCCATCCACATACCCTCCCAAAAGACCGTATCGCTGAAGTCCGGATCGAATTTTCGGCAATATCTGCGCGAATTCCCTGTCCGACCTTCTCGTTCCAGCAATGACTTTCTTTAAAGCCGCCTCGAATCGGTCTTTCGGAACAGGCGCCGCATCCCTTGCAAACTTTGCAGCCGCCTGCCCCGACCGCCTGCCGAACACCTGGGTCGCCAGCACCATGGCCCCGCCGATACGATTGGCCCCGTGCATGCCCGAAGCGCTCTCGCCGCAGGCATACAGCCCTGGCACCCCTGTCCATCCGTCCACATCGATCCTCGCCCCCCCGTTTCCGGCATGAGCCATCAGGCCGACGGGAAACCAGCCTTCCGCCGGTGAAAAAATACCGAGACTCCCTGATAGATCCAAATAAGAGGCGAGGTACCGGTCTATTTCCGAATCCGCCCGGCCATAGGACGCCGGACAATGCTGCGCCCGGCTTGCCATTAGGGGGCGAAAGCGTTCGGGCAACCCGAAAGGCGCTTCATCCGGCCCCAACATCCATCCGGAGGCAGCAAGATCCTGGACCGGCCAGAAGCCGCCCCGGGGAAGACGGTGCCACATGAACTGCAAAAACCGCCGGTTCACAAGACGCGCACCATGTCGTTGCAGCAGAGCATATGAATAACCCGGCGTTCCGGGCCCCGCGACGTTCAGAAGAAACAGGGAGGCAGGCCCCCCCAGTGCGACAACCACCGCGCCGGCCCGGACCGCAAGATAGCGGCAGCCGCCTTTTTTGAACAACAGGGCGCCGATAATCCGACCGTTCACCGATCCCGCTTCCCGTATCAGGTCGCAGACCGACCACCCGGACAGGAAGCGCTTTTCGGTAACAGCGGCTTTGGTCCTGAGCGCCCGAAAAGCGTCGTGAAGCCCTGAAAATATAACAGCCCGCTGCTTCAGGCTGAAACAGCCTGTGGTGCGAAACCATTGTCCGTCGCCCTCTTTCCTGAAATGCAGCCCCGCAGATTCCAGATCCATCAGACGGGGAAGACTTTCTTCGGCCATTACGGCAACCAGCCCGGGGTCGATTTCTCCGGGCGGAGCGATAGCGGAAACTTCCTCCAGAAAAACCGATTTTTCTCCATCGTCCAGACACACCTGCATGCCAAGCATATCGTTGACATTGGCGAACGAAGACCCGGATGGCCCTTCCTGCTGGCTGACCACACAGACCTCAAGATGGGGGGCGATTTCGCGGACCGCCCAGGCCGCCCTGAGCCCGGCAAGCCCGGCACCGAGCACAAGCACATCCGCATATATGGTATCGATGGCGCTCATTCGCTGATCACCGGGGCCCACCGCAGTTTACATAGGCCGTTTTTCAAGCGCCGCTGCATAGGCAAGCCTGGCGGCAGCGGGCTTTCCCATTGCCGCATAACAATCGCCTATTTTTCGCAGCACCTCCCACCGCGACGGCAGGGCATGACTGCATTTTTCATAGGCGACAAGGGCCGTTTGGACGTCCTGCTGCGAAGCAAGGGCGTCACCAATCTCCTCCCACAAAACAGCCGTATCGGGATCGATACGCGTCGCCGCCTCCAACCGCTGAATCCCTTCGTCAAACCGGCCGGCCTCTACCAGGAACCTCGCCAGCCGGGCCGTCAGCAACGCATTTCCCCTGAACCTGCCTTTAATCGCCTTTTCAAGAAGCATAATCGCGGCATCTTCTTCTTCTCTCGCGAAAAGAAATTTCGTCACCGCTATCAGCAGCTTCGAAATCCGCTCAAGATTTTCGTCTGTGGTTTCCGCTATCGACAATACCCGGTCCAGCACAATCTTTCTGAAAGGAAACAGCGGTGCACGATCACATTCATCAAGCCAGGCGGCTTCAACCCCGGCAAGAAAGGCCCCAATGTCGGCCCCAGAGCCATTCAGCTCGGAGATGATACTCTCGAAGATACAAACGCCTTCTTTTACATCGCCCCGCAAAATGTGAACGGCTCCGACCAGGAACTGTTTTTCAGCCAGCTTATGGGGAAGCCCTTCGAGTGCGCCGAAAACCGCTGCGACCAGCCCGTTTTCCAGGAAGCATCGGGCGATATCCGTTTTCTCTTCAGTCGTGCGGGCCGCATCCCCCTGCTCAACCCGCCGAAAGAGTGCCCATTGCTTCTCAATCATCTCCACGAAGCACATGAGGGCCTGCCTGCGAATGGCCAGCAGAAAGCATTCCCGGCCGAGCCTTGCGTTGCGGATATCAGCCTCCGCGCCGGCCGCTTCCGCCTCGGCGATGGCGATCTCGAAACCGGTATATCTGCCAGTATCCGAGGCCAGCAGATCCGCCAGGGCTGTGATCAAGGGGTGGGCGCACAGTGCTGTGTGAAGTGCGTTCAGACGACGCCGGTCTTCAGCCGTTAAATGGGCCGATACCCACTGTAAAAAGTGCTGAACATCATCCTGATTCCCGAAAAAATCAGGCGCCATACCGGCCGCGCCCCTGAACGCATCAATCCGCGTTAAAAGATCTTCCCCGTCTTCTTTCAGACAGCGAAGATTTCCGGTCACGTCCGGCAGCGACGGCCCGGCAGCAGAAGAATGAAAGACAGCCCGTGAGCCGAAATCCGTACTGCAATCCCTTGCAATTGCCTCGGACAGGCGCGCGGTCTGCGTCCCGGAAATTCTGGCCCCACCTTCCGTGGCGTCCACATAGCGTCTTTCAGGCGCCTGCCGAATAAGTGCCTGGCAGGTTTCGAGCATATTGAGAAGGCCGACATTTGTCGGGATCATCTCGCCGTTGATGCCCTCGACAAGGACATCGTTTTCACCATCGCCCTGCTGCCGATTGCCCCAATGAAGAACCGCACCCTCGGCATGGTCCTTTTCCCGGTCATAGGCAAGGTCGAGTCCGGTGAAGACAATGGGATCACACCCCATACGCTGGGCCGCGCCAAGCGCAAGATGCACCACCGACTGGGCATAGAGAAGCGGTTTTTCACGGGTCTTCAGAAGCTGGTTGAAAAGATCAGCGGTATAAGGGCTGAGCAGGGTGAAGATCTTGAACTTCCAGTCGATATAATTCGGTATCTTCGGGGTCACTTCGGGGATGAACAACAGCCCCGTGCCCTTGAGCCGATCGACAAACGGCCCCAATTTTTCGAAGGTAAAATCGTTGATGTCCACCGACACCACAATGTCCGGAACGATTTCATGCGATAGCAGCGGCCCCACGGCGGAGTCCGCGGCAATAATGAGGCTTTTTCCTTTGGCCTTTTTCAGGTGTTGGATATTCTTTGAAAGTGAGGGCCCGGAGGCAACGATGATGGCGGGTTTTCCCTGAAAGCAGTTTTCCAAAGTTCCCAGCGGGATGGCACGGGCCATGGCATAGAGGTTTCGGAACCGGTTTTCCATATGCCGGCGGCCGTTTTTTGCCATGCCCTGGTTGGCGATGACAAGCCCCTGGACAAAGCGCTGCATCCGCTGCTTTTCCCCGGCATACCAGTCCGGCGCAAGCTGAACCAGGGGTCCGATCTCGGCGACAGAGTACCCCCGCCCGGCAAATAAAATATCCCGTTCCCGGTGAAACAGTGCGGCCAAGTCCACCGGTTGCCCCACCACTAACCGCACATGGGGATGGGCAAAGACATCAACCAGATCCACATGGGCCATGGCGAATTCGAGCATGGCCGGAATCGCCTCGTATATCACGACGATATTGCAGCCGCCGGCCTGCCGGAGGACTTCCCGGGCATGGTACCCGAGCCCCAAGCCGAACAGGCAGATGATCTTCCCCCGGATTTCGGACAGTCCAGCCGTTGGGCCGAAAAACGATTTCAGTGGATTATCGGAAGGATACAGCGCAAAAGCAGAATTATCCTCTCTCTCAATCAGCAGATTCGGATCGCCTGAATACGTCTGTAAAATCTGGAACCCGATCGGTGACGGGTCCGCCAACCGGGAGAGCACCTGTGGATGGCGGGCTGCCAGTACATCTTGATTCTGTTTATAAATCGACTCGTTCAACCGTTCCCCACACATTCCAAAATGATGCTTTCCGTTTACACTGACGAAGTTGTTCTGTTTTCCTGCCGGCCGCCTGATGCCCCTGCCTCCCGGATATCCTGCACTTCGATCCGTCGGGGCCTTTCCCCGGCCTGATAAATGGCCCACATCTCCCGGTAGGCGCACTCAAGATTGCGGGTATACCGGACCGTATCAAACAACGGGGCATGGCTTCTGTTTTTCGACAACTTGTTTCGCACTGCCAGCAGCAGGTCCGGCTGCAGGCCGAAACGAACCGCCATTTCCTCATACGCATCATCGCTGCGGGTCACAAGTTCCGGGCTTCCCACACTGTTCAGAATACTGGCCGAAACCCTGGAGGCAAAATGCGATCCCAGCATCGTCAGCACCGGCACACCGGCCCAGAGGGCATCGGATGTGGAGGTATGACCGTTGCAAGGAAACGTATCCAGCACGAGGTCCGCCTTTTTCAGCCGGGCCAGGTGTTCATCTTTCCGCATTTTTTCAGCGAAAACGACCCGCGACGGATCCACACCGCCCCTTTCGGTTTCCCGCCTGAGGTTATCCATCATTGCTTGGTTGCCGCATAGAAGCCAGAGGACACTTCCGGGAACATTTTCCAGAATCCGCATCCAGCACGCGTACTGGGCCGGTTCTATTTTATACGACGTGTTGAAGGAGGCAAAAACAATCCCGTCATCCGGCAGACCGAGCGCCTGGCGGGTCCATTCTCTCTCGGAAATTTTCTGGGTGCTATCGTTCACCTGGTAGCAATGGGGCATGTAGACCAGTCGCTCGGTGTAAAACTGTTCATGCGAAGGCGGCGCGACAACCTTGTCTGCGATCATGTAATCCATATAATCAGCACCGGTCGTGCACGGAAACCCCAGAAAGCTCACCTGCACCGGTGCCGGCCGAAGCGCGCATATACCGATTCTGTTTTTATGGGTATGCCCCCTGAGATCGACAAGGATATCCACCCCGTCATGAAAAATCCGCTCCGCGGCGTCCGCGTTCCCGATGGCGGCAATGTCAATAAAATCGTCGCACTCCCGGACAATTCTGTTTCTGTATTCACTGCCGTCATCCACGCCGTATGAATAACAGTTGATCTTGTATTTCTCCCTGTCGTGCACACCGAAAAGCCCGAGGATCAGGTGCGCCCCCGGATGATTCCGAAAAGAGTTGGAAAGATAGCCGACGGTAATTCTCTTATTTCCCGACCGCCCCGGATAACGGTCAAACGCTGCTGCGCCTCCTGTCGAATGCTGTTTTGCGTAGGCACTCCATGCACGGCAAACCGCCAGATTCCGTTTCGGGTCGGGATGCATTGTAAAGCTCATGAACGGCGTTTCAGGAGGCCGCATCCCTTTTGCAAGGGCGGCCTCGTTTAAAACGGTGAGTTGTTTTTTCAGCGTATCCAGCCGCTCCCAATCGCAACGGTGATGGAGAAGATGAACCAACCGACCGCAGACATCGGCATCGTTCCCGTCCAAAGCCAATACCCTTTCATAACATGCCAGCGCCTTCTGGAATTGCTGATTTTCCTCATAGGCCGTGCCGAGATTGGTGCGGGCGCCGGTATCATCAGGCCGGATATCGATGGCATGCCGATAGCAGTCAATGGCCTCTTCCAGACGCCCAAGGTCCTGAAGCGCCGAGCCCAGATTATTGAGGGCATCCGGGTAGGCCGGTTGAAGGCGAACGGCGTCCCGGTAGGACATTACAGCGGCTGGGAGGTTTCCCAACGCTTTCAAGGCGTTTCCAAGATTATAATGGGTGGCGGCATGGGCAGGCCGGAACCCGATGGATTTCTTGAAGCAAATCACGGCATCCTGAAACATGCCCTGCTGGTGAAACAAGGTTCCCAAATTATGATACGTGTCCGGATTCGATGCGTCCGCCGCCATGGCCTGTTCATAGCAGAGGGCGGCCTTTTCGACACTTCCCATGGCCTGGTAGGCCGCGCCCAGGTTCGTAAGGGCGCTTCCATGGCCGGGATGCAGGCCAACCGCCCCTTCATACCAACGGACAGCCCCGTTCAGGTCTCCTTCTTCATGATGTAGAACCCCCAGATTATACATGGCGTCGGCATGTCCCGGATCAAAGGCCAGCGCCTTCTCATAACAGGCAGCGGCCTCCCTTTTCTGCCCTCGTGACTGGCGGGCAGCCCCCATGCTGCAGTATATCCCAGCATTTTCCGGGTCAATTTCCAGGGCCTTCCGATAAGCGGCCAACGCATCTTCGATCTTTCCCTGGGCCTGAAGCGCATCGCCCATGCTGGCATAATAAAGGGACGCATCCGGGTTGATACAGATCGCCTTTTCAATAAGCATTATCGCCTGCTCGCTTTCCCCCTGCCGCAGCCGGATCAACCCCGTAAGATGGAGCGCATCCGAGTGCCCCGGCGATGCAGACAGTATTTCGCCATAAAGCTTTTCGGCATCCGCGTACCGCCCCGCCTGATGACAGGCGATGGCTTCTTTCAGCATCTTTTTGATATCCATACTTTATCTTCTGCAATCACTCGCTTCGTTGCAATGCATCCCATTCGCACACCAATGGCCATCATGTCAGCGCAATCTGCGCTGGCGGTTTCCCCGCGGCATATCGTTCCCACATTGCACTGTAGGCAGCCTCGACATTCCTTGTGAACAATGGCGTATTGAAAAGCGGCGCCGCATTCCGGCATTCTTCCACCCGCGTTCGGAGCCGCCCCAGTTCTTCCAAATGGGTCCCCAGGTGCACAGCAAGGTGTTCATAATCCGCCTCATCTTTTGCAATCAGCTCCCTCAATCCCATTGCAGAAAGACAGCTTGCCCCCATTCGGGACACAAAATGATCTCCCGGCAGGCTGATCACAGGAACGCCCGCCCACAAGGTGTTGGCGGTGGTCGCACCGCCGTTATAGCACCAGGTATCTAACGCCAGGTCCGCCAGGCGGAGCCGGGCGATATGGGTTTCGAGGGGAACCTTCCCTGCAAAAATCAGCCGGTCGGCCGAAACCCCGCGGGCCTTGGCCTCCCGTTTCAGGTTCGCCGCCGTTCTATCGTTCTTTGAAAACAGCCATAACACACTCTCCGGCACCCCTTTCAATATCCGCATCCAGCAGGAAAAAACGGCCGGATCGATTTTGTAGGGGTTATTGAAAGAGCAAAAGACAAAGCCATTCTCCGGAAGCCCGAAATCCTTCCTTGAGAAAACCTTATCGGAAATTGCCTGGCGGTTGTCCGTGGCCATGAAAGAGTGCGGCATGTATACGAATTTCTCGGTGTAATGCGGGGCCTCCTCCGGTGGTGTCGCCAGCCGGTCGGTGATGATGTAATCCATGAACGGCGCGCCGGAAGAAGAAAGAAACCCGAGATAGGAAACCTGAATCGCCGCCGGTTTGAAGGCAAGGATTCCCATCCGGTTGCCCCGGGTGTGACCTGTCAGGTCCACAAGGATATCGACCCCGTCTCTATGAATCTTCTCTGCTGCATCGCGGTCCGACATCACTCCGATATCGAAAAACCGGTCACACCCCGCTGCCATCGTTTTTCGCGCATCACTGTCGTCCGAAGGACCGTAGGCATATCCGAACACCTGAAAACGCGTCCTGTCATGGCATGACAGCATGCCGCACACCAACAGCCCCACCGGATGGTTCCTGAAATCCCGGGAAAGATACCCGATGGTCAGCGTATCCCTTTTGCCACCCCCATCGATTTTTTCGTCCAAAGGGCATTGCGCCCGCCTGCCATGAAAGCGGCGGCTCCAGGCTCTGGCCACCTGCAGGTTTCGATCGGGGTCCATGTCCCGGATGATGTTGACAAAAGGCATCTCAGCCGGTTTTTCATGGCGGCCGATTCTTTTCTCAGTGTCCTCTGCCACACGCACACCCCATTTTTCAGCCAGGGGCCAGTCGCACCCCTGCCTGGCCAGAAGAAAAAGCTGGCAGGCGGCAACGGGGTAATCGGGCTTCAATGCCAATGTATTGCGGTATTCGGCCAGCGACTCCTCCAACAGCCCCCTCTCCTGCAAAAGCGTCGCCCTGTTGTAATGCACCTCCGGGCTGTCGGGGGAAAGCCGAAGCGCCTGAGTGAAAGCATCCTCCGCCGCTTCCAGATCCGACATCGCCAGGCAGACATTCCCCAGATTGGTCCAGCCGGGGACATAGTCCGGTCTTACCGAAACGATTTTCCGAAAACAGTCCCGGGCCCCGGCCAGGTCCCCGGTGTCTTTCAGGAGAATCCCCAGGCTGTTGAGACTGACACCGGGCGTTGCTTCTATCCGCACGGCATGCAGGTAGCACGAACGGGCGGATTCTAATCGCCCCAATGCGGTCAGGGCGACCCCCAGGTTGTGCCATACCCCCGGATTTTCAGGACGAATGTCTTTCGCCCGGTTAAAATGGGCTACCGCGTCTTCAAACCGTTTTTGGCCGAGGCAAAGGTTCCCCAGATTATAATAAGCACTGCCATGGTCCGGCTGAATGCGGATCACCGCCTCGAAACAGGCGGAGGCCTCCTGAATCCGCCCCCGTGACTGGAAAATATTGCCCAGGTTGAAATGGATATCCGGGCTCTGGGGCATTTTCTCAAGCGCCCGCTTAAGCCAGCGGATCCCTTCCTCGAAAGCCCCGGATTCGGCAAGCGAAAGCCCCAGCAGATGCATGGCATCGGCATTTTCAGGTGCCGCCGCGATTATTTGCCGGCAACAGTTGGCCGCTTCCGCCAGTTTCCCTGATTGATAGCTGGACTGGGCCCGTTGCATCAACACGGCCGCATTTTCCCGGTATCGCCCCGGGACATCGCGCGCCGCACCGGAAGATCTATGTCGGTTCTTTGGTGTCATCTTCTCCCGCAGCAAGCATCGTTTTCATCTGGTCCGCCTGTCTTCTGATCTCATCGAGATTCTTCAACGCAAACGCATCGTCAGGGTCCAGGGACAGCGCTTTTTCGATACACCGAACCGCTTCACCCAGTTTCCCCTCCTGCCAGTAAAGGACCCCGAGGTTGTTATGGGCCGTGACATGCGACGGGTTGACCGCCAGGGCCTCTGCAAAAGCGTTTCGGGCCCCGTCCATGTCCCCCTTGGCGTAAAGGGCCTCGCCGGTGGTTACCAAATCGGCGGCGTTGGGGGCGCGGCCTTCCGGCGCATGGGATCTCCCACCGGCACACCACCGCACCCACATCCTTCGGTAGGCCGCCTCCAGGTGCGCAACAAAGGTTGCGGCATCCATCAGGGGCGAAGTGCGCATCCGCTCCCGAAGCGTGTTGTGCAACACCTTGAGCCGCTGCCTGTCTTCTGCCAGGTCCACCGCCTTTCCTATGTAGTCCTCCGGGTTCCGGGCGATCCACTCTTTCAGGCCAACCTGGGTCAAGATACTCGCCCCCACCCGGGTCACGTGGATATTGCCGGTCATGGTGACCACCGGCGTCCCCATCCAGAGTGCCTCACAGGTTGTGGTGGTTCCGTTGTAGGGGAAGGTGTCCAGGGCGATATCGATCTCATTGTACAACGCCAAATGTTCCGACGTCGCAGGCGAACGGCGCCACAAGGTGATGCGCTCCGCCGACACTCCATTTTTCTCAAATGCGGCAAGCAATTCCGACCGGACTTGTTGGTCCGCAAACACCGAGGCCTTGAGGCGGAGCGTGGACGTCGGCAGCCGGTTTAAGATGGTCGACCACATCGAAATGGTCTCAGGAGATATTTTCGCACTGTTGTTAAAGGAACCGAATACGATCCTGTCCCGGCCAGGCTTGACGACATGCGGCGCTTCGACAGGAGGCGCATAACAGAGAAAACCGCCGGGCAAGCGTACAAGGGTTTCCGTGTGAAGGGTATCCGCGGTGCCGGGCGGGTCGGCCACGGCATCGGTCAGTCGGTAATCGATGGCGCGCAGCCCCGTGGTGTCGGGATAGCCCAAATACGTCACCTGAATCGGCGCCGGTTTTTTCGCAAACACAAGCAATCTATTGTGGGCGGTATGACCGGCAAGGTCAACCAGGATGTCGATGCGGTCCCGGTGAATTAAAGCGGCAAGACGGTCGTCGGACAGACTGCCCACCATCTGCCACCTGTCGGTGCCCGATTGCAGCCGGTCCGTCATCTCATCCCTGT
The DNA here is from genome assembly GCA_963678885.2 of Desulfobacterales bacterium. Taxonomy (GTDB): domain Bacteria; phylum Desulfobacterota; class Desulfobacteria; order Desulfobacterales; family JAFDDL01. The sequence goes on from CAXXFG010000001.1 coordinate 731,793, forward strand.
ATACATTGTCGCAATAGGCAAAAACCACTGTCTGGTCTTGGCCATGGCCGCTGAAAATCGGCGCCATGAAATAGCTGACCGAATGGTTGTGAAAATCTGGAGACAGATAACCGATGCGAAGCCGGCGGTTCATATCCCGGGACGCTTCAAACCGGTAGCATCCGGGCGCCTTTTTGCAGTGCATTTCATCCCACAGGCGATGGGCATCAAACAACGCGGAAGGGTTTTGAACCACGCAATAGTGCGCCGCCACCAGCAAATTGGAACGCGTGTTCGGCAAATCCGGCGATGTTGCAAGGATGCGGTTGAAACAACCGACGGCTTTTTCGGCTTGCCCCATGTCCCTGTATGCGTTGCCGAGATTGTGCAGCGCCGGTTGGAAAGCCGGATCGTTTTCAAGCATCTGCTCGAAACACCTGGTTGATTCGGTCATCCGCCCCTGCTTGCGGTAAACAGTTCCGAGATTCAGTTTCGGCGCCTTCCAGTCCGGATCGAGGGAAATGCTTTTTTTATAGCAACCGGCGGCTTTTTCGTAATGTCCCATGTTGTCGTGGAATTGCCCAAGGTTGAACTGCACCAGAGCATCCCGGGGGGAAAGTGCGGCGGCCCGTTCAAAATGTGCCAACGCCCGATCAAGATCCCCCTGCGCCTGAAGGGCCAGGGCATAATTATTGTGGGCCTGGGGCATTTCGGGTTGTAGAAAAACGACCTTTTCCAGGGTCGCGACGGCTGATGCGACATTTCCCATCAGACGAAGGGTGTCACCCAACGCACAAAGCGCCCCGGCATGGCGTGCATCCAGCCGGAGCGCGTTTTCATAGGCGGAAACCGCCGCCCCATAGCGCCCCTGGCGTTGCAGTGCAGTGCCCAGACAAACATGAAAGGAGGCGACGTTGGCGTCAAGCCGGAGGGCTTTTCTGAAAGCAGTTTCCGCCGCATCAAAGGTGCCGTCCAGGAGGCACACCCGCCCCAGATGTTCGTGCAGGTACGGGTTTTCAGGGGACAGGGCGATCGCCTCGGTGAAAACGGTTTTCGCCGTCTCGACATCCCCCTGCTGCCGTGCCACCAATCCCGCCAACTGCAACACCTCCGCGTTGCCGGGATATGCGGCGATCAGGCCGCGACACTTCTCCGCCGCCGGGCCGAGAGCGCCCGCCCGCAGAAGGGAAAGCGTTTCACGATACAATGAAGAGCCCGATACCGCCCTGTCCCCTTTTTTCTTGCTCGGCATGCCATCCATCCGCTTATGTTTGCATCCGCGCCTACGTCTGTCGCCATAAAAATTTTAAAGCAAATAATACGCCAACGACCTGTCGTTCATCTGCATGGAGCATAATATCATGACATTACAAAAAATATCATACAAACCACTGGGCGCGACAAAAATCGAGACGCCACCCGGTTGACGCATTCGCCTCACCTTCCGCCACCTTGAAGACAAGGGCCTCTGCTCTTACCGTCGCAACTGCCGCCCCTCCGATGTGATGGAAGAGGTCAAAAAAAGCCTAAAGGGATCCCGAAGAATTCCGATAATTGCACTAAACGGGAAAGCCGGGCAGGAAAGGAGGGATGCCACCCAAGCAATCGGCCCGATTCCAACACCAAACGGCAAGGATGCCAACGATTCAATCTCTCACTTCAAGGAGGAAACACCATGGGTATGGTCATCAACACCAACATCTCCGCGCTCAACGCACAGCGCAACCTCAACAACACCCAAAACATGATGAGCACCTCGCTGCAACGTTTGTCTTCAGGCCTGCGAATCAACAGCGCCAAAGACGATGCGGCCGGGCTCGCCATCACCAACCGGATGAGCGCTCAGGTACGTGGTCTCAACCAGGCTGTCCGCAATGCCAACGACGGTATCTCCGTGGCCCAGACCGCTGAAGGTGCCCTGTCCGAGGTTACCAACATCCTGCAACGGATGCGTGAGCTGGCCGTTCAATCCGCCAACGACAGCAACACGGCCAACGACCGCCAATCCATTCAGCTGGAAGTCGATGAGCTGGTCTCCGAACTGGACCGGATCGCCGACACCACATCCTTCAACAACCGGAAAATCCTCGACGGCTCCGCCGGAAACTTCAATTTCCAGGTGGGCGCCAACGCCAACGAAACCATCCAGGTACAGATGGTAAACGTAAAAACCAACGCCCTCGGTGAGCAGGCTGGCATCACCCAGTCCACCAGCGCGCGGGTCAGCATCGCCAACAACGCGGCCGATGCGGGCAGCCGGGGCATCGACGACATCGACACCGACCTCGTCATCGCATCCGGCGACCTGTTGGTGAAGGTCGACGGCATGAGTTCGGTGAACATTGCCGCCGCGTCCTTCGGCGGAAGCATCACCGCAGTGGCCGACACGGATGATCTCCAGGACGTCAACGACGTGAACTACGGCCAGGGTGTCGCCAAGCAGATCGCCGAGCGCATCAATAATATCCGTGAGATGGAGATGGAAGACACCACCGCCGGCGTGGAAGGCACCTATCTGCAGGATGTTTACGCGTCTGCAAAAACCACCTTCAAGGCAAGCGACATCACCGCAGCCGCCAGCTGGGGTGCGGGCGCAACCGTTGCGGCCGATGATGCCTACGTGGGTGCGGGTTCCCTGGACAACGGCGACCTGAAAATCAACGGCGTCGACATCGGTGCGGTCAGCTTCCAGGCAAAAGATGCCGACGGCGCCCTTACCAACGCCATCAACGCCAAGAGCGGCATCACGGGCGTCACCGCCAGCATCACCGATGACGGCGAGCTGATGCTGACCGCCGAAGACGGCCGTGACATTGTCGTTGGCGTGACCAGCGCCACCGATACGGATACGCTGTTTGCCGGCGGCTCCGGCACCACCTTGGCGAGCGGCGCCGGTGCCCAGGTCCGCATCACCGGCCAGGTGACCATCACCGCCCAGGACACCCTCACCATGACAGGCGCCAACGAAGCCGAGACCGGCTTTGCCTCCGGCACCATCGACGAGGACAATGTCCAGGCAGTCGGCACCATCGCCAACGCGGATGTGACCACGGTCAGCGGCGCCAACACCCTGATCGATTCCGTGGACAGCGCGCTGAAGCAGGTGGATGATATGCGCGCCAAACTCGGTGCGGTGCAAAACCGCCTGAGCTCCACCATCGCAAACCTCCAGAGCGTTTCCGAAAACGTGTCGGCCTCCCGGTCCAGAACCCTGGATGCCGATTTCGCGGCGGAAACAGCCGACCTGACCAAGGCACAGATCTTGCAGCAAGCTGGTGTGGCCATGCTGGCCCAGGCCAACCAGTTGCCGCAGGCGGCCTTGAGTCTGCTGCAGTAATCCACACGGCGGCCGGCCGCAGCTGTGGGGTGGCCGGCCGCCAATGGAGAAGGCAACACTTTGGGACATTTTGGCGGGTGGGAAAAATTTTCCGCCCGCCGTCCCGAAAATAAACATACATTGAATCAATCCTGACGCGGTCACCGGGCTTTTTTTCGGAACCGTCGCATCACCGCTGGAAGGCAGAACCCGGCACACAGACAAGAGCTGTATTCCGGCTTGTGAATTCCAACCGAGGGTTATCAAGCAAAAGGACACACCATGCCGATTCAAGTGGGAGGCATCATATCGGGGCTTGAAACCAACAGCATCATCGAACAGCTGCTGGAGATCGAACGCAAGCCCATTGAACAACTCGAAACCCGGCAGGAAGACTACACCGTTCAGCTGACCGCCTACGGGCTGATGGAAAGCAAGCTAAAGAGCCTTGACACTGCCCTGGAGTCCCTGGACGACGAGAGGGATTTCGCCGTCTTTTCAGCAGCCTCCAGCGATGAAGACGTGTTTACGGCCTCGGCCTCCGCCTCCGCCGACCCCGGCGCCTTCGACATTTCCATCACCCAGATCGCCGCGGCGAACAAACTGAAAAGCGCCGGTTTCACGGGCGACGAAGAGATGATCCAGTTCACCGTGGACGCCTCCAACAAGTTCATCAATTTCGCCGAAAACGGCGGGGCGGAACTGACCGCCACCCTCACCGAGGGCACCTACACCATCTCCGAACTGGTGGAAGAGATCCAGACCCAGATGAATGCCGCATCTACCGCCGGCGGCAACAGCTTCACCTACGGCATCGCCTACAGCACCACCACCAAGGGATTTACCATTGAAAGCACCAGCGCCGGGCTGACCCAGCTGGATATGCTCTGGGGCACGGGTGCCAACTCCGCCAACTCCGCCGCCGCCCTACTCGGATACAGTGCCGAGGACGACACCGGCGCCTTGAGCTACTCCAGCGATGCCGAGGTGGGGGAAGGAACCCTTCATCTTGAAATCGGCAGCACCTTCACCATCAGTAACGCCAACAACGCCATCAATTTCAAGGAAGACATCGGCGGCGGCCCCGGCGCGGAACTAACCGCCACCATCGCCGACGGCACCTACACCGTAAAGGAACTCCAGGCCGCCGTGGAAGCGGCACTGGAGGCGGCTTCCACGGCCGGCGGGAATGCCGTTGATTACACGGTATCGTTTGACCCCGCCACCCAGAAATTCGCCATCGCCGAGAACGGCAGCAGCCTCACCGAGCTTCAGATGCTCTGGTCGAGCGGCACCAACGCCGCCGCCGGCATCGGCGGCACCCTCGGCTTCGACGCCGTCGACGACACCGGCGCCGCCGCCTACACGGCGGACAACGAAACCGCCACGGTGGTGGACGTGGCCGTCAAAGCCACCGACACCTTGTCGGACGTGGCCGAGGCCATCAACGACGCCGACGCGGCGGTGACCGCTTCGGTGATTTTCGACGGCGAAAATTACGTGCTCTCCCTTTCGGGCCACAACACCGGCGCTGACAACGTTATCAACATCACCGCCACCGACGTGGACGGAAATCATACGGACACAGCCGGCCTGTCCCGCCTGGTGTACGACGCCGGCGTGACAGAAAACCTGACCCAAACCCAGGCATCTCGAAACGCCATTTTTTCGGTGGACGGCGTTGACGGTATTGAGCGCGCCAGCAACACGGTCACTGATGTCATCACCGGCGTCACCCTGACCTTGAATGCGGCCCACGACGATCCGGCCACGGAAAAGGACACCGTTACCATCACCCGGGACACCTCGGCGCTCACCGAAAAACTGACCGCTTTTGTGGACGCCTACAACGAGGTGCTGGAGTTTTTCAGTGAATACCAGCAGAAATACGATGAAGAGGAAGAAACCGCCGGGGTACTGGTGGGAGACAGCACCACGAACCTGATCCGAAGCACCCTGAGACGAAAGCTGAGTGAAACGGTTTCGGGCCTCGACACCATCACCCGTCTCTCGGACCTGGGAATTGCCTTGAACCAGGAGGAAGACCCCCGGCTCGAAATCGATTCGGACGCCTTGGGAACAGCCCTGTCGGCAACCTTCGAGAAGGTCCGGGATTTTTTCACACAGACCACCGAGGGGGCTGAAGGCTTTGCGGTGAGACTCATGGACAGCCTCGACGGCATGCTCGACCGGTTCGACGGCATGCTCACCGCCCGGAAAGAGGGCATCACCAAGAGTATCGGACGGCTGGAAACCAAGATCACGACCCTGGAAAACCGGCTGGAAACCACGGAGGCCAATCTCTGGTCCCGGTACAATACCCTGGAGCTTCTCCTGGCCAACTACAAGACCACCGGAGATTACCTGACCCAGCAGATTGCCGGGTTGCAAAACCTGAACGCCACAACGTCAAAATAAGGCCGCCGGGCCGAAGGCCCGATTGGTTCAAGGACGGAAGCCGCGACCCTGTCGCACCAACAAGGATGTACCAATAGCTTTTCGGGAGATGGTCTATGTATCAGAATGGATGTAACGCATATCGGCAATCCGCCGGCAACATGGTGGAAGACAGCAGCGTCGTGCTCATCAAGCTGTACGACGGGGCGCTCCGTTTCCTGTCCCTTGCCCGCCGCGGCATCATGGAAAAAAAGGCGAACGTCCGGGGCGAAAACATCTCCAAGGTAATGGCCATTGTCAACGAACTCGATTGCGCCCTGGACATGGAAAAGGGCGGGGAGCTGTCCATCCAGTTGGCCAGTCTCTACCGGTTTGCCATGGACAAACTGACCGCCGCCAACCAACGCAACGATTTGGGGGCGTTGGGGGAGGTTGAAAACATCCTGGGGACCCTCAAAGAAGGGTTCGCGGCCGCAGCGGCAAAGGCGAAAACAGACCGGGAGACGACGGTTCTGCCGGACAAACCGACGGCAGCGCCCCAGGAAGGCGTTCGGTTTGCCGTCTGATCGCCACACAGCGCTCTATGGGCGGCTCCGGGACCTTACCCGGGAGGCCCGCATGGCTTTGGACCAATCCGACTACGCCCGGCTGCCGGAGATCCTTCACCGGCACGAGGCGGCCATGGCGGCCATCGCACAAGCGGGCGAGTGCAGGGACACGGCGCTTTTGCCGCTGATCATCGACATTCGGGATGAGGTGGCGACCTTTACCCGGGAGCTTACTGAAAAAAGCGCCGCAGTAACGGAACAGCTGCGCGTAAACGCAAACAAACAGAAACTCGCAAAGGCTTATGGCCGTTAGGAACCGCCGGCGAAGCTGCCAACAACCCCGGACAGGCCGCCCAGGACGCGGCGGCGCAGCCGGACAGCGTCACATTTATCGGTTGAAAACAAACCGCTGAGACCAAGGAGGTCTTATGGTACAAGCTATTCAGAGCACCGGCGCCGGCATCAACGGTCTTGCCGGCCAGGAGATGAAGAGTAAAAAAACCGACGCCGTTGACCTTCGGATACAGGTCGACTACAAGGTGTCCTTGCAGAAAGAATCCCTGACGGCCATCACCTACAACAGCGCCGCCAAGATCGAAACGGGGGACCTGAACGGGGTAACGGACCTGCGGGATCTGGTGGTCCGGTTGCTGCAACGCCAGGGCGTCACCTGGGAAGCCGCCATGGGCGGCGCCACCGTGGAGGTGGACGCGGCAACACAGACCGAAGCCCGGCAGCTGATCGGGGAAGACGGCTATTGGGGGGTCGCCCAGACATCCGACCGCATTTTCCAGCTGGCCGTGGCCAATGCCGGCAATGACCCGTCAAAATTAGATGCCATCAAAGCAGCCGTGGAGAAAGGATTCGACATGGCCAAGGAAGCCCTGGGCGGTGCGCTGCCGGATATTTCCCAGCAAACCTACGAAGCGGTCATGGAAAAATTCGACAGCTGGGCTGCCGAGGCATCGCAGCAGGTAGAAAACAGCTAAGGAAAGCGAGGTGATATCATGTTTGAAGCGATCAACCATATGACACCGAAAGTAAACGGGGCGGAGACACCTTCCCCCCAGGTCATCCCGTTCAACCCCGGCACCCAGGCCGGCGGCAACACCAAAGCGGCGGGCAATGGCGCCCCCTCGCCCATGGAGCAGGCGACCCAGGCCCGCCAACGGGCCGATCAGCGGCAGCAGCGCGAGGAAGAAACCCGTCAGGTCACGGAAGAGATGCTGAAGGAGCTGGAACAGGACATCGAGGTCATGCACAACATCGGGCTCAAGTTCGCCAGGCATGACGATACCGGGCGCACCATGATCAAGGTCCTCGACAAGGCAAGCGATGAACTCATCCGGGAAATCCCTTCCGAGGAGGTGCTGAACCTGGCCGCCAAGATCGAAGAGATGATCGGTATCCTGTTCGACAAGAAGGTGTGACAGCGGAAGACAGGCGTCGGGTGCCCGTCAGTACGCTGCGCGCCGGGCAACCGAAAGGGTAGGGAACCAGGAAGAGCGTCCCGCGCCCCTTCAGCAGGTGGCATCCGACACCCCGTCCGCCCAAAAAGGCCAAAGAGGGAACATTCCCCCCCACGGCCTTTTTTTATTATCCGGCAAACCCAAGGCCCCTTATCCCCCCCTAATGCCGCAATGCGCGGCCCCCTTAGAGCGCGCCATCACGCCGGCACTTGCGTTTCACAGCAAGCCTCCTGGCCGCTGAAAATCCGGTGCTGGTGGGAATACGGGCTGTTGTGCATCACAAGCTGAACCGCTTCGAACCGGTGGGTGTTGATAACCAGGGGGCCGATAAGGTTCGCCGTGATCTTTTCCGGATCGCCGGCCGATGTGTTGACGATGACGTAAAGCTTGACATCCGCCTCGGCATCCCCCGTCCAGCCGGACTCCCGGAGCGCCTGGTGCATGTTGATCTTGTAATCCGGCTTGAACAGGTAGGGATTCATGATGTAGAAGGAGAGGGCGGCATCCTCCACGCACTGGTAGCACAAAAACGGCCAGGTCTCTTCCTTTTCGATGACCACGAATCGTTTCATGCCGGGAAATCCCGGCATACCGTCGGGCATGGTATAAATCCGTTGTTCATCGATATCGATCGCGCCGAATTGCTTGGTTTCAATTTTCACTTGTGCTTCCCTTCCTGCCCCGGCGTGGCCATTGCTTTTTGCCGCCAGAAAGCCGCCGCCTTGGTGATCTCCGATGCCGCCGCCGCACGGGAGGCGGTCAGATTCTCCTCCTGGATCCGTTGGTATACTTCGAATCGGAAAATCGATACGTTCTGAGGCGCCTCCACCCCCAGCCGGACACTGCCGCGCCCGACCTCGACCACACTGACCACGATCGTATCGCCGATGACCAGTTTCTCTCCAACCTTCCTGGTTAAAACAAGCATGTGCCCTCCGTGGCTTTACGGCCGAAACCCGACAGCAGGGGGGCGGAAACGGCCAAACCGCTTTCCCTGCCGCTGTTGACACCTCAACGCCGTCCCCTGCCCTACAAATAATCCAGCAGGCTCAGGTTCATCACCCGGGCCGTGGAGCTGAGGGCCGCCTGGTAGGCGTTTTCCTTGGCCTGCAGCTCGGTGATGGCCGCGATCATGTCCGCCTCCTCGATGTCGGATTTCTGGGTTCGGTAACTTAAATCCAAATCCGCGATCACGGTGCTCTTGGAATCCAGGGCCATTCCCTTATAACCGATCCGGGACACCGCGTTGGTCATGTTGTTGAACTGGGTGTCCAGGCGGGCAAAGGAGCGCTCGATGCCGTATGAATCGTTTGCTTCCAGATACCCCTTCAGATCGAAAAGGGTCTTGAAAAGGCCCCACTCCACGGGCCTGTCGCTTTCGATGGCCGCCGTGTCGGTCTGGTTGACGGCGTCAAAGCCGATATCCACACCGATGCCCTGGTCCACGTTGGTGCCGCTGCCCCACAGCAGACGAAGACCCGTCAGGGGCGTTGACCCGTCGTCCCAGAAGGAAAAACGGCCGGTGGCGTCATCGTAGGACACTTCGTAGGTCACGCCGTTTCCGGCGGCGGACGCATTGGTCATGGCATTTTCCATGGCCGTTGCAAGTTCCTCGCGGGTATAGGTGCCAGGGGCAATCGTGGCCGTCAATTCCACGGAGTAGCCGCCGCCCACGTCCTCCTGGAAATCAATTTTGTTGTTGGTGTCGTCCACGGTCAGGTAGCGGCTGCCGAACACCTCCTGCCCGGAATACCCCACCACCATATTCGTATCCTTTCCGGTTTTAACGGTGAAGGACCCGTCGTTGCCCGCATAGGTCACCATGGTGGGGTTATTTGGATCATCGAAGGCGAAGGGTTTGGTGTCCACCTTGGTGCCGGAAAACACGTACTGCCCGTTCACCTGGGTGTTGACCAGGTCCAACATCTGGTCCAGCACCTCCTTCACCTGCACGGCGGCGTTGGCCCTGTCATCGGCCGTGGTGGAATCGTTTCGCATGGAAAGGGCCAAGACCTTCACATCGCCCGCCAAGTCCCCGATGGTGCCCATGGCAGACTCCCCGGCCGTCAGCCAGGTGCGGGCCGTGCTGATATTTTCGGACAACTGGGCCAGGTTGGCCACCCCGGAACGAAGATCCACCACCCGGCTGATGCCCACCGGGTCATCTGACAGGCGGTTGATCTTCTTACCGGTGGTCACCACCCGGTTGGCGCTGTTGAAATCCTCCACCAGTGTGCCGAGCCTGGCCTGTGCCGCGTTGTATATGGAGTTGTGTGTGATTCTCATAAAGACTCCTCAAATGCGGGCGCCGGGCGTCAAGCGGCGGGCGACCTGCCCGCCGCTCCCCCTGTTATTTCGTCGCCAGCAAGGTCTGTAGCATTTCGTCCGCCACGGAAATCAATTTGGAAGCGGCCGAAAAGGCATGCTGGTACTTCATGATATTGATCATTTCCTCGTCCAGATTGACCCCTGAAATACTGTCGCGCTGCTCGGTGATCTGGTCCACCATCACCTTGGCGAACTCCGTGTTTCGGGAAATGCTTTCCGCCCGCACGCCCATGGAGCCGATCATGCCCTGGTAATAGCCCTCGACGGTGGCACTGATCATGCGCGAGGTGTTGTCCGATCCCCGGCTGTAAGTCCACTGGGCAATGGTCCGGCTTGCGTATTGCAAGTCCGCGACGGCAATGGCGTTCTGGTTGTCTCCCACACCGAAATCCCCGGTGTCGCCGTCGATTCTGGCAGCGGCGATATAATCCTTTTCGGTCAATGCCGGGTTTACTTGAATGGTGGAAGCGTCATGCCCCGTGAAAAAGGTATTGAGCCCCAGGGCGGCGGCCACACCGGCATCCAGGGTCTGGTCATCCGAGAAAGCGAATTGGTAGCCGCTTTGGGGGGTCAGCACAAGACGGTTGTCCGTGCTCACCGAGGCCTGCACATACCCGCTGCCGGCCCCACCGCCGGCCGCGGCGTCCGCCGCGGTGTTAAAGGCAGCGGCGAATGAGGAAAGGGTCCATTGCCAATCCGAAGCGGGCTGCTCGGTGGCGGCGCCGGCGGCATCGGTGGAAATGCTGAACGCATCTCCCGCGAAAAGAAGTCCGGAGGCAAAATTCACCGTCATGCCGTCCACCTGCGCGGTGAGGGGCAGCGCCCCCGGCGCCAGGGTGATGGTACCTGCATCGGCCCGGTTGTGCCATTCGATTTCGATGGTATCGGTGCCCACCGTGCCCCCGGTTTTCACATGGAACATGTAGGTGTCGTCTGCGCTGTTGGCTGTGCCGGACGCCACGGAAAAAGACAGGGGCGCCGCCGCGCCCGCGGCGTCGGTGTTTATCTCGAAGCTGTTGCCCACGTATAGATCGCCAGCACCGATGTTGAAACTGATGCCATCCACCGTGGCCGACAGGGTGTCGACGTCGGTCACCGTCACGCTGCCGGTCACCCCGGTTGAGGTGCCGTCCGTATTGAAGCGTTCCCAGGAAATCACCGGGTCCGTGCCGGCGGGCCCCACGGTGCCGGCGGTGGTAACGGTCATCTTGTATTTGAAGCTGCCGGGTGCCGCCCCAGCGTAGGTATCCACCTGTACCGGAGAGAGGTCCATGTCAACGGTGATGTCCGAAAAGGTCGCCGGAACGCTACCGGTATCCTTGACCCACATTTTGAAATCGCCCGCATGGTCGATGCGGCTGCCGAAATCAAGGGTGTTGAAGGCGCCACTGGCATCCGTCTGATAGGCGCCGGTCATGGCGCTGGAGAAATAATCCAGCCCGATGCCCTGGCTGTGCACCTGGTTCACGGACCAGATGAACTCCTCGGTCATGGCATCCAGGTCGTTTCGGTATTTGGGCAGAATCTCGTCACGCATCTCCAGCCAGCCGCCCAGTTTTCCCCCTTCGATGCGGTCGGTGAGGTCAACCCCGTTGCCCATGGCATCCACCGCGATGATCCTTTGCTGATTCTGTTCCAGGGCGTAGGCATCGGCGCCGTATACGAGCAGACTGCCGGTGGAGGTGAGTACGGTCAGGCCCCCGTTGGACTGCTCGAAGGTGCGCACGTCGATCAACGTGGCCAGCTCCGTGAGCAGGCCGTTTCGCTTGTCCAACTGGTCGTTCGGGTTTCCGGTCACCGACGCGCCGATGATGTCGAGATTGATGGCGGCGATCTGCTGGGTCAGAGTGTTGATCCGACTGACACCGGCATTGATTTCCTGGGTCAGGTCGTTTTCCATATTGTGCATGTTTTCATTCAGCCAGTCGAACTGCTCTGCCAACCGCTCGGCCGTATCGTAGACCGCCACGCGTTCCGACGGCCCGCTGGGCAGGTTGGACAGGTCGTGCCAACTGTTCCAGAACGAACTCATCTGGCTGCTCAAACTCGTTTCGGAATTCTCGTTGAACAGACTCTCCAAAATCCGCACGTACGCGTCCGTTTCCTGGTATCCGGCCAAGGTGGATTTCTGGCCGACCAGGCGCTGTTCGAGCAGGACGTCGGTGGAACGCACCACCGCTTCGACGGACACACCGGTTCCCAGCAGATGCTGCCCGATCTTGACCGGATCGATGCTCTCATGCAGGGCTGTCTGGCGGCTGAAGCCGGTTGTGTTGACATTGGCGATGTTGTGCCCGGTGACATTCATGCCCATTTGCTGGGCGGCGATGGCCTGTTTGGCCGTGTTGAGCACCATTCCGATTCCCGACATGGTTACACCTCCCGGTGAAGCAGCCGGGGCCCGCAGCAAACCATGCCTCTCCGGTCCGCGTGGTATCCCCCGGAGCCGGTATCGGTTCCGGTAAGCACCGCCATCAGGTCATCGAAAATACCCAGACACAATTCGATATACCGTTTGTTTTCCCCCGCAACGGTGCGCACCTCCTCCTTGAGAATCGAAAGGGCATGCAGCAGCGCCGTCACCTCCCTGGCCTGTGCGCCGGGCAGCAACGCAACGATCCGGGATGCACTGAACGTCTTGGCCCCCATGTCGTGGGAAATCCCCACCTCCGAAAGGGAGGCCAGAATGCCCCCGCGCACCGCCTCGATCCGGGCGGCGGCGGCCTGCTTTTTTTCAGCCGTCCGCCACAGGGCTTCCACATCGGCGCGCACAATGAGGTCCCTTTCTTCTTTCAACACCGCCAGTAGCTCCCGGTAAAGGGCTGCCTTTTCATGAAACATCGAAACAATCGACATGCGCTGCATCTCCATCCCCACGTCCTCCGGCTTTGCCGAAACAACATCGGCAGCGGTTTTCATGGTGTCATCACATAAGTTATCGGCGGCCGTTTCTCTTTTCTTGAACAGCCTCCGCCCCCCGATCCAACGCATCTTCCGTCCCGGCTTTCCCGGACGCACCACTTAATTGGCGACAGAGGCCATCGGCCATCCCCATGCTGCGTTCCTGGGCGATTTTCATGGAAATCTTCTCGATAAACACCGATTCGTACATTTCTTTCTGAAAACTGCTTTCAAGAAGTCCGCCCTGGCCGACGGTCTTTTTCATGGCCTGGAACATTTTATTGAGCAAAATCCCCTCAAATTCCTGGCACGCGCTTTTCAACCGGTCCCCGGCAGCCGCGTTCCTGCCTTTTACAGCGTCGGCCGCTTTCCGGGCAAGCGCCTGGCCGAGAAACGTTTCCATCGATCCGTTGATGTCCATGGTTGCTCCATCCGTCTTCAGCCGGCCGTGGGCTGCCAACCGCTGTTTAAATGATTTCCAGCTCCGCCTGGAGCGCCCCGGCCGCCTTGATGCTCTGAAAAATACTGATCAGGTCCCGGGGTGTTACACCGATGGCGTTGAGGGCCTTGACCAACTCGCCGATGGTGGCGTCGCCTTCGAGCATCATCAGACTCCGTTTTTCCTGAAGAATCCGGACATCGGTTTCCGGCGTCACCACAGTCTCACCGGCCTCTGCAAACGGCCCCGGTTGGGAGACCTGGGCCGACTCCCGGATGCTGATGGTCAGGTTGCCGTGGGCCACCGCAACGGTGGAAATCCGCACGTTTTCGCCCACCACCACCGTTCCGGTCCGCTCGTTGACCACCACCTTGGCCACGGCGTCGGGTGTGACAGACAGTTTTTCGATGCGGGCCAGCAGAAGGGGAACATTCTGCCGCAACGACGGAGGCACCGTCAGCTCCAGGGTGCCCGAATCGAGCATGCGGGCCGCGGCCTGACCCAACTCGGCGTTGATGGCCGCACTCACACGACTGGCGGTGGTAAAATCGGGATTGAACAAGGTCATGGTCAACATGGCCTTGCCGTCGAGCGCCACGGGAATTTCCCGCTCAACGGTGCATCCTCCGGCAATACGACCGGCCAGCAAATGGTTGATGGTCACACCGCCTCCACCGCCGCTGGCGCCCACTCCACCGATGGACACCGGCCCCTGGGCCAGGGCGTAGACGTTCCCGTCCACCCCCTTGAGGGGCGTCATCAACAGGGTACCGCCCACCAAGCTCTGGGCATCGCCCACGGAACTGACCAACACGTCCAGCCGGTTACCGATCCGGGCAAACGGCGGCAAGGTGGCGGTGACCATCACGGCGGCGACATTCTTGACCTTGACCAGGTTCTTGTCCACCCGGATACCCATCTCATCGAGCATGTTCACCAGGGATTGAATGGTAAACCGGGTCTGCTGCTTGTCGCCGGTTCCGTCCAACCCCACCACGAGGCCATAGCCGACCAACTGGTTGTTGCGGATGCCCTTGACAGCGGCCAAATCCTTGATCCGCGCGCCCCATGCGCCATGGGCCAACAAAAGAACCCCCGTCACAATCCCGGCAACAATGGCGATCTTCCTTTTCATAAGCCTTTCACCCTTTACCCCTGAACCCTAATTCCCCTAAAACGGCCACACAAAATCAAGCACCCGGGTACCCCACCCGGGCCGCTGCTTGTCGGCGATCACGCCCTTACCGAGCATCTCGATGCGCGCGTCGGCCAGATAGGTGGACTGCACCCGGTTGTCCGAATCGATGTCTTCGGGCCGCACCACCCCGGAGGCAACAATGTACTGGACCTCACTGTTCACCTTCATCTGACGGCGACCGTAAAGAAGCAGGTTCCCGTTGGACAGCACCTCGACCACCCGCGCACCGATGGAGGCGGTGATGCTGCCGCTGCGATCGCTGGTGCCCTGGCCCTTGAAGCTGTTGGACGTGGCGGCCTTGAACAATTTGGTGGTCTGGTTGCCGTCGCTATCCTTTCCCAGTAATTTGTTGCTGGCCTCCAACGCCCGCATATACCCCAGGGCATGGTCCACCCCCACGTCCACGCTGGAAGTTCGGCCGGTGCTGGTGGTTGCATCCATTTTCGAGGAAGAAATTTCCACGATGTCGATGGTCACGGTATCGCCCACCCGGCGGGCCTTGGCGTCGGTGTAAAGCATCCGCGCCTCCTGGCCCCACAGCGACCCCTCCGCCGTAACCGGTGGCCGGTACACCGGCTCCGGCGCCTGGGGCGCCTGGGCCGCGGCCAGCGTTTCGGTGTTTTGCTGCCGATGGCCCGCAGCGCAACCGACGCACATGGACAAGACCGCTGCGGCGGCAACACACATGCGCATTGTTCGGTGATACGTGCCTGTCATGGTCATGATCTCCTTTTCGTCCGTCAAAACAACACCTCCACCACCCCCCGGCCAGTGACACGTCCCACCACCGTTTGCCCGGAAGCGACATTTTCCACCCGGATCTGGTCTCCCCGGCCCGCATCCGCCTTGGCGATGCCGAGGGTGCTTACCCGCAATCGATCCGTAACGGCCAGAAGCTTGACGCGATCGCCCTTTTCCACCAGGGAGGGCGCTTGCAGCATATGGCGTCGCAGACAAGCCCCGCGCCGGAGCGCCGAGCGCAACGCCTTGCCCACCGCCACGGCGGGATCCTGCACCAATCGGGCCGGGGCCCGGGTGACGTTGATGCGGCGGATGCAGAGATCCGCCGGGGAAAGAATCGTTCCCCGGGGAAGATGCCGTTCGGCGCACACGATCCGTGCGTACCGGTCCACCCACCCGGAAACCGTTACCTGCCCGCAATCCTTCCCATCCACGCGCACCGCCAGACGAAGACTCACATGCCCCTTGACCGGCCGGTTGCCGTGCCCAAGGGGCGTCAGTGCCACCGCACCCAGGGGAAGGGGGTCTGCGCCGCGCACCTTCACCCTGCTGACCACCACCTCGTCGGCACCGGCGACTCGGTTGGCATAGGCCGTCAGCACCTTTTCGAAAGAGGTTTCGGGAATGGTCTGGAAAGCCCCCTGCACCCGCACCCAATCGGGAATCTGAAACCGCCCCCCTTCCGGCAGCCAAGTGCAGTCGGAAAGCGCCGCCGCAATGGCGCGGCCGGGAAAACGTCGCTCTTTACCAGGCGCGGGTGCGGCGCCCAGGTCGATACGCGCCGCCCTGGCGCACATATCCTCCGGCCCCGTGAGGGTTGCCACGGCCCCCAACAAAATGCGGTCCCCCTTCACCTGTGCCGCATCGTTGACGCAAACGGAGAATACCGCCGGCGCCGCCGCTTCCGCAGCCGCCAGCCAAAGCACCATTCCACCGGCGATAAGGCCGATCACCATGGAACGGGCGATATGTCGTGACCGCTTAAAGGTCCATCCGAGGCCCATGGCGCCCACCCCTACCGTTTCACGTTGTTTGCCATCTGCAACATGCTGTCGGCGGTCTGAAGCGCTTTGGATGTCGCCTCATAAGCCCGCTGCCCGATGATCATGGCAACCATTTCCTCCACCACGCTCACGTTGCTCATCTCCAGAAACTGGTTTGTGACCGTGCCGAATCCCTCGCTGCCGGGACTGCCTTCCACCGCCTCCCCCGACGCTTCCGTGGGGCGCAGCAAATTCCGCCCAACGGAGTAGAGCCCGGCCGGGTTCATGAAGGAAAACAGGGAAATTTCCGCCGTGGCCACTTCGGCCCCGTCCGCACCGCCGTATGCTGTGAGCGTGCCGTCGGACTGCAGGGACACCATTGTGGTTTCTTCGGGAAGGGAAATTTCCGGCTGCAGCCGGTCCCCGCTGGGAGTGCAGATAAACCCCTCGCTGTCCAGGGTAAAATTGCCGGCACGCGTGTAGAGCTCCTCGTCCCCGCTGAGCACCCTGAAAAACCCCTTGCCTTCGATGGCAAAATCCAGTTCATTTCCCGTTTCCTGGTAATCACCCTGGGAATAGATTTTCTGAACCCCTGCCGGCCGCGAGCCCATGCCGCACTGGATCCCCACCGGCACCTGGCTGCCCGACGCCGTGGTGGCCCCGGGCATGCGCACGGTCTGATACATCAGATCCTGAAAATTCCCCCGGCTTTTCTTAAATCCGGTGGTGCCGACGTTGGCCAGGTTGTTGGCACACACATCGATGCTCAGCTGTTGACTGATCATACCGGATGCGGCGGTCCATAATCCTCGAAGCATCTCTTGCCTCCATTCTGTATTGTCCGGGGAGCGACCTTCCCCCCTGGTTTTATCGCTAAATCCCTATCCCCTCACCCCTACCGCACCTGACCGACATCGCTGATGGCCTTTGCGTTCATCTCGTCGATGGTTTGCATCAATTTTTGAAGGGATTCGTAAAAACGGCTCGTTTCCACCATGTGGGTCATTTCGGCCACGGTTTCGATGTTGGCCTGTTCGACAGCCCCCTGGGTGACGCGGTAGCGCTGTGGGGCGGCGGCATCGGTCTCCGGCCCTCGGTAGACCAAAAGGGAATTGCCCTCCTTTTCCAAGCGGTCCCGGGCAACAAAATCAACGATACGCAACCGCCCCGCCACGGTTCCATCCACCTCCACTTCACCGATGTCGTTGATGGTGATGTCCGCACCGTCGAGGATAAGGGGGCCGTTTTCACCCAGAACGGCTTGCCCGTCGCTGTTCACCAGCGTACCGTCGGCATCCAGGGTAAAACTCCCGTTGCGGGTATAGCGCACGCCCTGGTCGGTCTGTATTCTGAAAAATCCGTCTCCGGAAATGGCCAGGTCCAGGGGATTCCCGGTACTCTGGAGCACGCCCTGGGACATATCCACGGTCATGCGGGCGCGCAGCATGCTGTCGAAGGACAGGACGTTTCCCTTGAATCCCGCAGTGCCCACATTGGCAAGGTGGTTGGCAAGAACGTCAAATCGACGTTCCTGCCGCATGGTTCCCTGGACGACATAGCGCATGTCATGTATCACAGCCCGCTACTCCTTTCGCAGATCGTTGCTGATCAGGTATTCTGCAATAACGATGCCATCGGTCAGGGCACCGTTTTTCCGGCGGCGGCCATCGAAAAAGGTCCCGAGAAACGGGCGGGTTACAGGCAGGGGCGCCGTTGCAACGGAGGGAGAAACGTCTTTTCAGGGGGGATGGCGCCTAACAGGCCTGGAAAAATGTGCCTAGAACGGCGCTTTTTTCCCATTGAGGGCGTAGGCGAAAGCCAACAGTTCCGCCACCACCACGTACAGACGGGGCGGGATTTCCGCTTCGATGTCAAGCTGGGACAGAACCGCTACCAGATCCGGGTCGTCCTTGACAGGAATGCCGTGGGCCCTTGCCAAGGCGATGATCCGCTCGGCCACCTTTCCCCGGCCCGATGCCGCCACCTTTGGAGCGCCGTCCGATGCCGGCCGGTAGGTGAGGGCGACTGCCTTTTTCTGCTTGTCCTGTTTGGGCATGGCTTCCAACCGTTGGCGCGAAAAGGGCCCGGGCCCTTTAGGGCACCGCAAGGGCGCGTCAAAACATTGACAGTTCCGGAGGCCACCGGCGGGGGGCCATTGTCAAATCACCAAATTCAACAACCTGTCCCCGGACGGCACCGCCGCCTGGGAAAAGAGCGTTGCTTCCGACAGGCTTTCAGGGGGCAGAACCTTGCAACCGATGTCATACACCGTAAACCCATGGGCCTGAAGCCGACGGCGCAACTCCGGGAGTTGGGCCGTCACCTCCTGCCGCACCCACTCCTCGGCCACGCCGAACATGCCGGTCACCCCATTGTTCAGGACGGAAACATCCGCCCGCAGGTCCCCCACCCGGGACAAGGACAAGAGGAAGGAAACCGTGAACACGCGCTCCTCTTTCGAACGTTCCTCCGCCTGATCTTTGCCGAAATCGATCAGCATCTGCCCGAAGGAAATGGTGCCACCCCAATGCACCGGCACCGGCAGAATGCAACGGCCCATGGTATCCATCAGCAGATGATTGGCCATCTGTTGCTGTTCAAGACCATTGAGCACCGCCTTGAGGGGGCCGGCGGCGGCCTCGAACGCACCCGTTTCTCCGCCCGATAGCATGTGCAGCAGCACCCCCTTCAAGTCCGAGGAAACGAATCGCTCCACCACCGCGGGAGACGGTGCCCGGTTCTGGTCCGCAAGGGCCGCAAGTTTCGCCTCCCACAAAAGACCGCTGTTCCGTATGAGGCGCCCCAACATGTCCGGCGCCGGTATTTCCGACTGCAGGCTGCCGGCGGCGACGGTGTCCTTTAACAGGGCGGCATGGCCGCCGGCAGTGTCGGCAATGATCCGGGTCAACATTTTTTGCGCGGCGGCGTGGGTTTGCAGTTGCCTCACCAGCGCCCGGGGAACGTCGGCGGAACTGTCGGCCTCCCCCAAAAATGTCAGCATCTGCCGGGCACCGCCCTGTTCGACCCGGAGCAGCAGACGCTGCCCCGCCGCCAGGGGCAGAAAGGTTTTGGCGGTCATCTTCCGCCCATCGATCAAAAGTTCCGCGCTGCGTTCGGAAAGCACCCGCAGCACTTCAGCCGTCAGCACGCGGCCGGCTTGAAGCCGCGGTGCCCGACCGGCCGTTTCCCGGGAGGGCTCCAGGACGACCCGGGACGTCGACACCAAAATAGAGGGGGGGAAACTTACCGGCATGGCAATCAGCCTGAAAAAAACAAACCGGCGGTGCAAGACGCACCCGCACCGGCGGTGATGGGACGGTGGGAGGGCCCGCTTCCTGTCGCCGTCATGGCCCGGCCGTGAACTTTCGTTTGAGATCGATCACCAAATCGACCTCTCCCCTGGGAAGGCCCAGTTGTTTGGCAATGTCCTCGGAAGAGACGTCGTCCCGGTACAGGGCCAAAATGGACTCCTGTTGATCATAGATGTGATGCAACGCCGATGAATCTGCGCCGGCCGCATCGGCCCCATCCTTCACCGCCGCGGCCCGGTTGAGCAGAAGATTCAGGCTGATGATGCGGTTGTCCAGGCTTTCATTGATACTTTCCACCAGCCGTGCCTTTTCCTTTAGCTGCTGGGCAAAGGTCTCGGCGGTGGCATGTGCCTCTTTGAGCAGCGGCTCGATCAATCGGATCACCTCCCCTGCGGTTTCCCGGGCCGCCTCCTTTTTGAGGCCGGATTTATAGCTGCGGATGAACACCAGAATCAGCACGACCAGGAACAGATCCAGCACCATCTGAAACACAACCCAGTATTGAACCGACGCAAATACCATGGAAAATCCCTTGTCCCCGGAGCGGCTTCCGCCCTCAGGCGACCGTATCGAGCAGCCGTCCGGTATCCTCCGCCTGTTTCGCGGCCGTTTCTTTCTTTTCCTTCTCTTTCCCCCGACGGTGGTCCGGGTTCCGCTGCCCGGCATCCTTGTCGGTCCGCATGGTATCGGACTTTTCCGCCTCCGGCACCTTCCCCTTCAGTGCCTCAGCTTTAGCGGCCTGCTGCTGGGCAGCGGCCATCTGGCCCTGCTCGGCGGTGGGATGCCTTGCCGCATGGGCTTCCTGGACGTTGCCGCTTTGCTGCAGCACAAGGTTTACATGCGAAATCCCGGTCAAAAGGATGCCCCCCCACGGGGGCGTCGCCACAGCCCCCGCTGCCTTTGGTTGTCCGCGCCGCGTTACATGGCGCCGTCACACCATCTCGAAATGACTGAAATCAACCCCCACGATGGCTTCCCGGGGAACAATCCGCCCCAGGGCCTTGCGCACATCAAGTTCAAGGGTTATGGCGTTGATGGCGGACACTTCCCGGGTCCGCACAGCCGCGTCAATGGTTCCGTATATCACATCTCGGACAAAGGCTTCATTTTCTTTAATGACGGCGGAAAAAGAGGCTTCCGCCAACACCAAATGCAGGTCCGCGCGGACATAAGCAAAACCGGTACGGGTAACGGGCGCCAACACGAGAAATCCCTTGAAAAAAAGATCCCTTCCACCCGGTACCGGATCGAACCGCTGCCCCGCGTCGGGGGCCTGTATGGGGAAGGAAAGCACCTGGACCCCGGATGGATTGTCTTCAGTCGTGCGCGACCCCAGCCAAACGGCAAGGGAAACCGCCAGCACCAATCCCGCAGCCATGGCCACCGCCTGTTTCGGGCTCCGGAACCAGCGTCGGAACGCCCTGGCGGAGGCCGCAGAAACGGGCACGGCCTCCGAAGGCGGGGCGGGCGTCGGCGCGGCCTCTTCCACGGCCGCGAGAATCACCGGTTCCGGGGGCGCCTCTTCATCCTTCGTATCGGTGGCGTCGTCCTCTTCCGCCAGGCTTTCCTGCAGCAGTTTGTTGATGTCGTCCTGGGAAATATGCGCGGCCTCGGCATCCGAAGGCGCCCGGGCCCCAGGCGCGGCCTCGGGCGGCGCAGCAGCTTCCTGCAGCAGCTGGTTGATGTCGTCCTGGGAGATCAGGTTTTCGGGTTTTCCGTCTTGGTCGGCGGCCGGCGCTTCCGCCACGACCGCCTCCTCTTCGGCAACGGCACCCTTCAAAAGCGCATCGATGTCATCCTGGGAAACTCCGCCGTCGGCAGCCGGCGCTTCCGCCGCGACCGCCTCCTCTTCGGCAACGGCACCCTTCAAAAGCGCATCGATGTCATCCTGGGAAACTCCGCCGTCGGCAGCCGGCGCTTCCGCCACGACCGCCTCCTCTTCGGCAACGGCACCCTTCAAAAGCGCATCGATGTCATCCTGGGAAACTCCGCCGTCGGCAGCCGGCGCTTCCGCCGCGACCGCCTCCTCTTCGGTAACGGCACCCTTCAAAAGCGCATCGATGTCATCTTGGGAAACAGCACTTTCCGGCGCGGCGGCTTCATCACCGATGAATTGCTCGCTATCCCCCTGGGAAACCAGGCCCGCATCCTCTTTCTTTTTGGCCTCGTTGGCTTTTTCTTCGGCAAGCAACCGGTCCACATCCGCCTGCTCGTCGCCCTTTCCGGATGGCGCCGCCGCCTCCTGTGAAACCGCCGTCGTTCGGCCTTCGGTCTCGCCGAAAAGAAGATCGATTTCTTCCTGTGCGTCTTTTCCGCCAGAGGCCAACAGGTCGCCGTGCAGCAGTGCTTCGATGTCGTCCTTGGACAACAGACCGAAGTATTCCAGGTCCTCTTCGCCATCGTTTTGGGCATTCACCGCCACAATGTCCGACGCATCCAGGGTCAAGGTTTCCGTATCGGCTTCGACCGCTTCGGAAATGGGTGGAGAAGCACCCGTCATCACCCGGTCGATATCTTCCTGGGTCACGTAAACGCCCTGGGCTGTCTTGTCTTGGGGTTCGGTCATAATGCCCGGCCTATGCCTCGTGGTACTTCCTCATGCGGGTTTTCAGCTTGATGAGGGCCTGGGTGTGGATCTGGCAGATCCGCGACTCGGTAAGCCCCAACACCTCCCCGATTTCCTTGAGTGTCAGCTCCTCGTAGTAGTACAGGGAAATCACGATCTGCTCTTTTTCCGAAAGGCCCGCCACTGCCCGGGCAAGCACGCGTTTGAGTTCGGCCCGGGTAACGTTTTCCGCAGGATCATCATCGCTGACCATCCGTTCCTGAAATGACCGCTTGCCCGCCGTGTCGTTTTCCTCGGACTTGATGAAATCATCGAGGCTCAACAATGAAATACTGTGAATATTCGACAGCAGGGCGTAATATTCTTCCAGGGGAAGCGCCATCGCCTCGGCCACCTCACAGTCGTCGGCAGGCCCGCCTTTGCGCGCCTCCACCACCCGAACGGCCTCTTCAATATCGTGAATCCGCTTGCGCATGGACCGGGAATACCAGTCCCTGCTGCGCAGCTCATCAAGAATGGCGCCCCGAATCCGGTATTCCGCAAAGGTTTTGATATCCGTCTGTTTTTCGGGATCGAAACGGTCTACGGCATGAATCAGCCCCATGGTGCCGGCGCTGACCAATTCGTCGAAGGAAACACTCGGCGGCACCCGCATGGCCATGCGCCCGGCAATGTATTTCACCAGGTAGGCATATTGAAGGATCATCTCCTCCCGCTGGGCCGGTGTATAGCCTGCTGATCGGGAGGCAGATGCACCATATGGAGTCGTGGAAGCCATCATGTGCGTCGACCGGACGCCACCTCTATTCGCGCAGTTCCAAGTATCTCTTAACAAAAAACTTGATGTTGCCGTTGGCATCCGAACGCCGACGGCTGCGGCTCAACTGCTTTGCGATGTCGATTATCTTTCTGGTCGAAACGGCGTTCGGATACCGTTCGACAAAGGTCTTCCGCTGCCGCACCGCGGCCGGCACCATTTCGTCCCGCGGCAGAAAACCGAAATATTCCAGATAAACCCCCGCCAGAAAACGATCCGCCGCCTGGTTCAGGTTCAAAAAGACCGCCTTGGCCTCATCTTCATCCTTTACCATATTCATCAATAGCTTGAAATGCTTTTCCCCGTACTGGTTGCACATCACCTTAATCATGGCATAGGCATCGGTAACGGAGGTCGGTTCGGGGCTTACCACGATCACGCATTCGTCCGCGGCGAGATTGAAATAGGTTACGTTGGAAGAGATGCCGGCACCGGTATCGATCAGGAAAAAATCGAACTCTTCATCGAAGGCTTCGAATTCGCTGAGAAGGGCCAATTTCTGCCCGTCGGTCAATTGGGTGAGATTCACGAACCCGGATCCGGCGGGAATGATGCGAACGCCGGCGGGCCCTTCGACGATCACTTCGGAAAGGGTTTTTTCGCCGTTCAGAACATGCCCGATATTGAAATGGGGATGAACGCCGAAAATAATATCGATGTTGGCAAGCCCCAGGTCGGCGTCCAGAATCAGCACCTTCTTGCCCAGCCCGGCCAGGGCCAGCGCGAGGTTTCCCACGACATTGGTCTTGCCCACACCGCCCTTTCCGCTGGTGACGGCGATAACCCGCGGACCACTGCCGGCGGCGGTGTCCACTTCCCCGGCTTCACCCCGCCGGGCCGCCTTGTCCTGTACAATCTTTCTCAAACTGCTTGCCTGGTCCACGGTCTTGTCTCCGTTTGCTGTCACGTATCTGTCTCCCGGTGTCGTATGCCCCGGTGCGTCCGCTGTCAAGACAGCATCAGCTTCAGCACCTGCCCCGGCGTTGCGGCCACGATGTCTTCAGGCACCCGCTGGCCGTTGGTAATATAGGAAATCGGAAGCCGGACATCAAGGATTTGATCGAGAATGCCCCCACGGGTTGCGGTCTCGTCCACCTTGGTAAACACATAGGACTCGGGGTGCAGGATGGAAAAACTGTCCGCCGCCTCCCGCATGTCGTCCGGCTTCATGGCGGTGCTGAGCACCAGGTGGGTGCTCACGGGCAGTCCGCCGCCCACCAACCGGCCGAGTTCCTCCAGACGCTTCATGTCCCGATGGCTCTGCCCGGCGGTATCGATTAGAATCACGTCCCGGCCCACCATCTTCTCCAACGCCTGGGAAAGATCCTCCCGGGTAAAGGCCGGCAGGCAAGGCAGTCCCATGATGGCCGCATAGGTCTTGAGCTGCTCCACCGCGCCGATCCGGTAACTGTCGACGGAAATGATCCCCACCTTTTTTTTCTGTTTGAGACTCAGCTCCGCGCACAGCTTGGCAATGGTGGTGGTTTTTCCCACCCCCGTCGGCCCCACAAACGCGCCCACACAAGGGCCGCCGGAAGGCTCCGAAAAAGGCGCCGCCACACGCACGGCCTGGCGCATGGCCTTGACCACCCGGCGCGTGAGGACCTCGGGGTCTACTTGTTTCCCCTCATTAAAAGCGCCCCCGTTGGCAAGAAAGCTCCTGGCGCGCCCTTCGCTGAGCCCGGCACCGATCAGCCGGGCATACAGGTTGAGGCAGACCGGATGCAATCCCAACAATTCTGAAATTCCCCCCGCCTGCCCGGCCACGCGGAGCATGTCTTTTATTTCCAACAAAGCGGCCCGCATGTCGGGCCATTGGCCGGCATCCCCGTTCTCCCAGGAAACCGCGCCACCGCCACCGGCGGCGAACCTGTCCACCACGTCATCGGTGCCGTCCGCCCCGGCGGCGGCGCGCACCTCGAAAAAATCCTTTCCATAGGGGTTCTGGGGGCCCTTTGCGATTCTTCTCGTGGAAAGAATCATGGCCTCGGCGCCCAGCGCCGCCTTCACCTGACCAATGGCCTCCTTGATGGAATTGGCCCGAAATGTTTTAGCTGCCATGTGTCACTTGTACCTTTCCAACGGATTTGAGGCGGATGGTCGGCACCACCTCGGCATGTGAAATAACAACCACCGAAGGGGCCGAAGATGCAACCATGCGGCGCAGGTGCCGTCTGAGCACCGGTGACGTCAAGAGAATCGGTTGCAGGTTCCCGGCCACCATCTTTTCAGCTTCCTTGCGTACCGACAACATCACCCCTTCGATGAGGGCCGGGTCGGCGGCAAGATAGGCGCCATGCTCGGTGTGCTGAATCGTTTTGCCCAGCCGTTCCTCCAGGGCCGGATCCACCACCAGCACCGGCAGCACGCCGTCGGCCTGTACAAAGGCGCTGAGAAAGCCCCGGGCCAGCTTCTGTCGCACATATTCGGTCAGCAGATCCGGATCCTTGCTCATTCCACCGTAATCGGCCAGGGTCTCGACAATGGTCAACAAGTCCCGGATGGGCACCCGTTCCCGCAACAGATTCTGCAGCACCTTTTGCACAATGCCGATGGGCAGAAGCCCGGGCACCAGTTCTTCCACCGCCTTGGGACTGGTTTTCGCCAGATTGTCCAGCAATTGTTGGGCTTCCTGCCGCCCCAACAGATCCGGGGCATTCGACCGGATGACCTCTGTCAGGTGGGTGGCCACCACCGTGGAATTGTCCACCACCGTGTACCCGGAGAACTTCGCCTCCTCCTCCCGTTCGGGGGGAATCCAAAGCGCCGGCAGGTTGAAGGCCGGCTCACGGGTGGGTACACCGTCGATTTTTCTGGGCACATCCCCCGGATCCATGGCCAGCAGATGGTTGACCATCAACTCCTCCCTGGCCATTTCCACCCCCTTGATCATCACCCGGTATTCGGAAGGCTTGAGTTTCAGATTGTCCCGGATATGGATCGGGGGAATCACCATGCCCAGCTCGGTGGCAAATTGCCGGCGAATCGCCCGGATGCGGCCCAAAAGGCTGCCGTCCTGCTCCCGGTCCACCAGGGGGATCAGGCCATAGCCAACCTCCAGCTCCATGGTGTCCATGGCCAACAGATGTTCCACGTCCTCGGGCCCGGGGGCCTCCTCCTGCGCCCCTGCGGTAAGTTCCGCTGTCGTTTCAGTCTCTTGTGCTATATGACGGCGCAAATAATAGACGGTGCCACCCAGCAGCAGGGACAGTCCCATGAAGGGCAGCGCCGGAAATCCGGGCACCATCCCCATCAGAAACACCACCACGGATCCCACGTAAATGGGCTGGGGATTGGCGAAGATGTGCCGGCCGAATTCCTTGCCCAGCCGGTCTTCCGTTGCGGCCCGGGACACCAGTACGCCCGCCGCGGTGGATATGACCAGGGCCGGAATCTGGGACACCAGGCCGTCGCCCACGGTCAGGAGGGTGTAGTTCTGGGCGGCGGTCACCATGCTCATGTTTTGCTGGAACACACCGATGACGAACCCCCCCACGATGTTGACCAGTGTGATGATGATACCGGCCACGGCATCCCCCCGAACGAACTTACTGGCACCGTCCATGGCACCGTGGAATTTTGACTCGTTTTGAATCTCCTCCCGGCGCTCCCGGGCCTCGTTTTCATCGATGATGCCGGCGTTCAGATCCGCATCGATGGCCATCTGCTTGCCGGGCATGCCGTCTAAGGTGAACCGTGCCGCCACTTCCGCGATACGACCCGAGCCCTTGG
This sequence comes from Desulfobacterales bacterium, assembly GCA_963678885.2. Classification (GTDB taxonomy): domain Bacteria; phylum Desulfobacterota; class Desulfobacteria; order Desulfobacterales; family JAFDDL01. The sequence goes on from CAXXFG010000001.1 coordinate 758,518, forward strand.
TGATGACAATAAAATTGATGAGCACCAGAATCACGAAGATGATCATGCCCACCACGTAGTTGCCCCCCACCACAAAGCTGCCGAAGGCCTTGATGATGCCGCCGGCGGCCATCTGGCCGCTCTGTCCGTTGAGAAGAATCAACCGTGTGGATGCCACGTTCAAGGCCAGGCGAAAGAGGGTGAGGACCAGCAGCAGCGAGGGAAAGATGGAAAACTCCAGGGTCGTTTTGACATACATGACCGTGATGAGCACCACGATGGCCACCATGATGTTCAGGGCCAGAAGAAAGTCGAGAACAAGCGGTGGCACCGGAAGGATCATGGCGACAAGGATGCCGATGACCACCAGTACCATGCCCAGATCGGCCCGGTCCTGAAACATGCCCGAAAAAATGCTTCGCTGTTGCTGTGCTAGTTCCATGCGCGCGTCCCGTACGGTTGGTTTTTGACGCCCTTGGCAGGCCGTCTGTTAGAAGACTGACGCCGGCGGGCCCTTGACCGCCCTCCCCGCTACCGGGGAGAAGCGCTAACCCACCGTTTTCCCTTTTAACTTGTACACATAGGCCAAAAGCTCGGCCACCCCCCGGAACAATTCCGAGCTGATGGGCGCCCCGATGTCTATGGTCTTATACAAGTTCCGGGCCAACGCCTTGTCTTCAACCACCGGAACGTGATGCGCGGCGGCAATGTCCTTGATCCGCTGGGCCACCAGGCCGGCGCCCTTGGCAACGACATGGGGCGCGGTCATTTTGAGGGCATCGTACTGAAGGGCGACGGCCAAGTGGGTGGGGTTCGTGACCACAACGTCCGCGTCGGGAACGGCACTCATCATGCGTTTTCGCGCCGCCTGCATCTGAATGGAGCGAATGCGGGACTTGACCTGGGGATCGCCTTCGGCCTCCTTGTGTTCTTCCTTGACCTCCTGCTTGGTCATGCGCAGCTCTTTTTCGTGCTGCCATTTCTGATACAAATAATCCGCCACGGCCAGGACCATCATGATGATCAGCACCCAGAGAAAAATCTTGAAAATACCTTTGAGGATGAACAGGAAGATATTGGCCACATCGGTATCGTACAGCTTCAGGATGTCGCCGACCTGGCTGCGCACGGCAAAATAGGCCACCGTCCCGATAACGGTGAGTTTCAGAACGGACTTGGTCAGCTCCACCATGGACCGCAGGGACACCAGGCGCTTGGCCCCGTTGATGACATTGAATTTGGAAAACTTGGGGGCAATGGCCTTGGAGGACATCTGAAACCCCACCTGGGCATAATTTGCGGCAAAGGCGGCAATGAAGACCGCCCCCATCAGGGGAAGCACCAGCACGAAATAATGGACCAGGCATTGGCGCAGCAGCCCAATGCAATGAAGACGGTCGAACCGGGGAATGGTGTCAAACTGCATGAGGCCGCGCAATATCTCTTCAAGGCGGGGATAGAAAAAAGCGCCGGAGAGAAAAAGAACACAGATCCCTACCAGCAGAACCAGCACCGAGGCGATTTCAGCGCTTTTGGCGACCTGCCCCTCTTCCCGCGCCTTTTCCCGCCGTTTGGCAGTGGCCTGTTCTGTTTTTTCCTGGAAACTTTCTTCGGCCATGCCGGCTCTTCCTTATGGTCCGCCGCCGATCCAGCCGAGCAGCATGGACAATGTCCCCGGCAGTTCAGAAACAAAGGTTTTTGCCAACCGCTCGATCACAAACAGGGACAAACCGAAAAACGAGAGGCCCACCGCGATTTTTACGGGAAACCCCGCGATGAGAATGTTCATCTGCGGTACGAATTTGGCGGTGATGCCGAACGCCGCGTCACAAAACAGCACCGCCACGATGGCCGGAGAGCCCATCTGGATGCCCAGCACGAACATCCGGCCCGACAGAAAGATCATCTGATCGAAAAACCCCTGCTGCAAGGTTATGGTTCCCGCGTTGACCGCGGTGAAGCTTTCCACCAGTCCCCGGATCAGCACATGATGCCCGTTGATGGCCAGAAAGACCACCAGCACCACCAGGTTTCCGATCTGCCCCATGATAGACACCTGGCTGCCGGTCTGGGGGTCGAGCACGTTGATGATGGAAAAGCCCATCTGGAAACCCACCAGCTGGCCGGCCAGCTCCACGGCAGCCAAAAACAGCCGCACCGTCAACCCCAGCACCATGCCCAGAAAAAGCTCGCACACCAGCAACATCCCCACCCCCGGCACGGTTTCCGGGAACCGGCCGATATCCACCGAAACAACGGGCACCAACACCAGGGTCAGGGCCAGGGCCAGGCCGGCCTTGACCGTTGCCGGAATCAGGGTGCTTGAGAAAATCGGGAACAGGTACAGCACCACGCTCACACGCACCAACACCAGCAAAAAGAGCCGGAACTGATCAGGGGAAAAATTCAGCAACTCCATAGGGATAACCGCCAGCCCGCATCGGCGGTCGTCGGTGCACCGGAAACGGCCCGGAACAGTCCGACAACCGATGACGGATCATTACCTGATGTACACCGGTATCTGGTTGATGATGGTTTCGGTGTAAACGGTTATTTTCTCCAACATCCAGGGAGCAAAATACAGGAGCCCCAACAACACGGCGATAATCTTTGGCACGAAGGTAAGGGTCATCTCCTGGATGGAGGTGGTGGCCTGAAATATGGAAACCGCCAGCCCCACCACCAGACCCAGCCCCAACATCGGCATGGACATGAGGATGGTGAGCCGTATCGCTTCCTTTGCGAAACTGACCACGAATTCCGGGGTCATGGGAACACTCCGAAGCTTTTCATCATGGACCCCGCCACCAGATGCCAGCCGTCCACCAGAACGAACAGCATCAGCTTGAAGGGAAGGGAAATCATCACCGGGGGCAGCATCATCATGCCCATGGACAGAAGCACGCTGGCCACCACCATGTCAATGATCAGGAAAGGCACGTACAGCACGAAACCGATGATGAAAGCGGTTTTGAGCTCACTGATAACGAAGGCCGGAATCAATGTCAGCAGCGCTACATCCTGGCGGGTCTGCGGCCGCTGGGCCCCGGATGCGCTGATAAACAGGGCCAGATCCTTTTCCCGGGTATTGACCATCATGAACTTCTTGATCGGCTCCTGGGCTCTTTCCATGGCTGTTGTGATGGAAATTTCCTCGTCCATGTACGGCCGGAAGCTGTCCTGGTACACCTGCTGCCAGACAGGAGTCATAATGAAAAAGGTCATGAACAGGGCAAGGCCCACAATCACCTGATTGGGCGGGCTCTGGGCGGTGCCCAGCGCCTGGCGCAGAAAATGAAAGACAATCACCAGGCGGGTAAAGGAGGTCATCAAGATCATGATGGCCGGTGCCAGGGACAGCACCGTCAGCAGGGCGATCACCTGCAAGACGACGGCAACGTCCTGGGGATCTTCGGCCTGGTCCACACCGATCTGAAAGGACGGCAGGGGCAGCGGGGCGGCCCAGGTCCGGACAGGCAGCACCGCCCACAACAGCAGGCAGGCCAGCACCGCCGGGCAAAGCCACCACCTTGGGGCGGCGGTAGTGTTGCGCGCGTCCGCTGTCACGGCGCCGTTTCTCCGGGAGGGGGGTGCTCCGGAGACGCCTGCATTCTGCGCCGCAACAGGGATTTGAAAAAACCCTCCGGCGGATCGCAGGGCCGGTCGCACACGCCCTTCTCGTCTTGAATGCGGGCAAGAAATGACACCTGCTGAGCCGTCACGCCCACCAGTATCTTCTCCCCGAGTACGTCCAGCAACATCACGCGCTCCTTTGGCGCCAGGTGCAGTGCGCCCAGGACCCGGATCCGCCCCTGCGCACCGCCTGTGCCGGGAAGGGCGGCATACCGCTTCACCAGCCACAGCACAAACACCAGCAGCGCCAAAACCAACAGCAGGACGCCGAAGCTTTGCACAATGCTGCCCCACAGATCAGGAGGCACGGCGGCTGCGACCGGCTCAGCCAAGGCTCTTGACCCTTTCCATGGGGCTGACAATGTCCGTCAGCCGGACGCCGAACTTCTCGTTGACCACCACCACCTCCCCCCGGGCCACCAGCTTCCGGTTGATGTATATCTCCAGCGGTTCCCCGGCAATCTTGTTCAACTCCACGATGGATCCCTGGCCAAGCTGCAGCAGATCGTTGATCAACATCCTTGTGCGGCCAAGCTCCACGGACAGTTCCAAGGGGATATCGAGGATGAAATCAAGATCCCGGATACTTTCATCTTCAGCGGCGCCGTTTTCAGCCCCACCGGGTGCCTCTGTGTTCTCGTCGGCCATTAGCTCAACTCCCTGTTCATGCGTTTTTCAATTTGCAGGGCCTGGTACCCCCGCTGCACGCCGGCGTACCCTTCCAGTTTGGGTACCCCCTGGACAAACCCCACCAAGGACTGCTCCGCATCCTTGTCCAGCTGGATGACGTCTCCGATTTTCAGGTTGATCAGGCGCTCGGCCGTAATCTCGGTTCTGCCCAGCTCAACCTGCAGCTCAATCTGGGAGCCTGCAATGATGCTCTTCAAACGACTTCGCCAGGTATCGTCCACCTCCAGGGCGTCACTCTGGAAACCGGCGGTTAGTTTGTTGCGGATCGGCTCGATCATGGCATAGGGCAGACACAGGGAAATGGTTCCCGAGCTGTTCTCCAACTCCAGTTCGAACCTGGTGACAATGACCAGGTCCGTGGGCGGCACGATGGTGGCGAATTGGGGATTGACCTCGGAGCGGACATAGGAAGTCTTGACCGGCTCCACCGGTTGCCAGGCACTTTCCAGATCCTTGAGGCAGCTGCTGACCACCTTGCGGATCATCACCTCCTCGATGGGGGTGAATTCCCGGCCTTCGATCTTGGTCTTGCCTGTCCCGCGCCCGCCAAAAAAAGTGTCGATGAGGTTGAACACCAGTTCACTTTCCAGCACCAGCAGGGCAAACCCCCGCAGGGGGTCCAGCTTGAAGATGTGCAAACTCGTGGGCACGGGCAACGACCGTCCGAACTCGGAAAATTTGAGGGTCTCGATGCTGTCCGCCGCGATATCCACCGAGGAGTGAAGCAATGCGGAAATACCGGCGTTCATCTGCCGGGCGAAGCGCTCGTTGATCACTTCAAAGGTGGGCATGCGGCCGCGGATCACCCGCTCCTGGCTGACAAAATCGTAGCCGGAAACCTCATCGGGATCCGGCGCGGAATCCGTTTCGGTCTCGACCTTGCCGGCGCTCAACCCCTGCAACAGGCTGTCGACCTCGTTCTGTGACAGTATTTCACTCATCTTTGCGCACCACGCGGCCCTTTCGGCCGTCTTTCTTCTCTACTGAATCACAAACTGGGTGAAGTACAGGTTCCGGATCTTGCCTGATTTCAGGTTCTGATTGATCCGCTGAATCAATTCCCGGCGCAGGGCGATCTTGCCCTCGACGCCCTGGATGTCATCCAGGCCCTTGCTGCTGAGCAGTAGCAGGATGGTATCCCGCAACTGGGGAAGACGCTGCTTGAGTTCCTCGCCCATCTCGGGGGTCACGTACTCAAGTTCGATATTGGTTTTGAGATACCTTTTCCCTCCGATATCATTGAGATTCACGACAAAGGTGTCCATGGGGAAGCTCAGACCCACCGCCTCCTTTTCGGCCGCCGCTTCCATCTGCGCCACCTCGTCGGGCACCCCTTCGCCATCGCCCCCAGCGAGCATCAACCACGCCACAGCGCCGCCGCCCACCAGCACCAGCGCCACCAAGATGATCAGAACCAGCTTGAGGGAAGTGCTTTTTTTCCCCGGTGCCGCCTCTTGAACTTCCTTTTCTTCTGCCACGGTCTCTCCTTCCTGCCTGATACTTCTGTTTCGCCCGTCTGCAACCAATACCGGCACGCTCAGACGGGTTTTTTCAAGATAAACTCCACCCGGCGGTTTCTGGCCCGGTTCTCCGGGGTATCGTTGGAAACCCGCGGCAAGCAATCCCCGAAACCGCCGGCGGCCAGCCGGTCCGGCTTGAGACCGGCGGCATCGGTCATGTAATACAACACGCTGAGCGCCCTGTATACCGAAAGCTCCCAATTGGACGCGAAGCGGGCATCCTGCATGGGCACGTCGTCGGTGTGGCCCATCACGAGAATGTCGTTGGCCGCATACCGGAACAAGAGGGCGATGGAATCGAGAACAGGCAACCGGTCCGGATGAATGGCGGCCCGGCCGGAATCGAACAGGTGATCGGAGGACAGGGTGATGACGACGCCCTTCTCATTGGACGAAATATCGATGAGGTCCCGCAGATTCACCACCGGGTGCTCCCGGCCCGGAATCGCGGACACCCCCTCCAGCAGGTCGATGGCCTGTTCCAACTCATCGGTGGTGGTGATCACCGACGCCTTGAAATAGTAGTGGAATTCATCGAGGGGCTCAACGGGCTGGTTGGGCATAATGGCGTCCAGGGGACCATAGGTGCGGACGAAGATTTCCCGAACCTTGCCGGCATCCATGGACTTCATGGTCAGCAGCAGCACGAAAAACGTGAGCAGCAGCATGACCAGGTCCGCGAATGTCGCCATCCAGGCATTGGGATCGGGCCCGTCGGCTCCACCGGTTTTTTTTTCTTTTTTCATTTGTCGAACACGTTGAAAAAGAAATTTCTAAAGGAAAAAAACCCTTCGGGCTTTTCCAGGCGCTTTTTCCGCAACATGGTCACTTCAATACGCTGGTTGAGCCGCCGGCTTTCCCGCAGCTTGTTGTCGGCGATGGGCTTGTATTCCCCCCAGCCGTAAGCGGTCAACAGGTCCGAGGCGACCCCCCCCTCCTCCACGAAATACCGCAACACCGCCAGGGCCCGCAGCGCCGACTGCTCCCGACTCGAATAAGCGGCATCCGCCGCCCCCGGGCCCTTGTCCATGAAACCGGCGATGTCCGTGGAATAACCGGACCGGCCGATGACACCGGCCAACCGATCGAGCACGGCATGGGCCGATGGCTTGATGCGGGCCGAGGCCGCTTCGAACAAAACCGCCGCCGGCAACGTCACCACGCTGCGGTTGCGGTCTTCGGTCACAATCAGGTTGTTGAGAGGATCCGCATCCCCCTTGATCAAATCGGAAAAATCCAGAAGACTCGTAATCTGTGTGATTTTCTCGGTGCTGATGTTTTGGTTGTCCTCCCTTAGCACCGAGAAACCGCCCGACAGCACGCCGAAATTCTCCATCAGCGACCCCAGGGCCTTTCGCTGCCGTTGGTCGTCGACCACCGCGATGGAGTTAAGGAGGATAAAAAACGCCAGCAGGATGATGAACAGGGAAACGGTCATCATCATGATGAGGCTGGACGGCTTTTCCTCCTGCCGTTTCTTACGCTTGCCCATATTCCAAATGATCCCGAAAAGATGAGGGGCCCGGCACCCCGTTCAAAACCGCCGCCGCTAAAAGCTGCTTTTTCGCAACTTGGGCGGCATATAGGCGAGCATCTTCTGCTCGAGAATCCGGGGGTTCTCTCCCCGGGTCAGGGACAGCACGCCCTCCACCACCATCTCCTTGGTGAGGGCCTCCTCCTTGCTCCTGCTTTTGAGCTTTCCGGAAATCGGAATACAGACGAGGTTGGCCATGCAGGAACCGTAAAACGTGGTCAGCAGGGCGACGGCCATGGCCGGACCGATGGCGCTTGGATCTTCCATGGACTGCAGCATCTGCACCAGGCCGATGAGGGTGCCGATCATCCCCAGGGCGGGCGCGAAGGTGCCCATTGTGGCGAAAATCTCGGCGCCCAGCTGGTGACGGTCCCGCAGGTAGTCGATTTCCGTATTCATGATCTCCTCGATGGACTGGGGCTCCAGTCCGTCCACGGACATCTGAAGACCCTTTTTAAGAAAATCATCGGAGATATCCTTGACGTCGGCTTCCAGGGCGAGAATGCCCTCCCGCCGCGCCTTTCCGCCAAGCTCGACGAATTTCTTGATGACCTCCTCCGCCGCCAGACCGCCGCCGGTGAAAAATGCGTTTTTCACCACGCTGAGGGATCCGATCACGTCTTTTAGGGGATAGTTGATCATGGTGGTCCCCAGGGTACCCCCCAACACGATCATCAAGGACGGGATATTGACGAACAGAACCAGCCCCCCCCCCATGGCGATGGAAACAACCACGAGCCCGAAGGCGGATACGATGCCGATAAGTGTCGCTAAGTCCATAAAGCAGGCAGTCTCTTGTTTTCAGTGGATATTCACTCCGCCGGCACACCCCATGTTCAGCCTCGGGAAGGTTATATCATAATAGCAACCGGCATGCCAAGGCAATAGTGCGGCCCGGGCACGATTCCAACCCATTGTTAATGCAACTTATTTTAGAAACGAAACCCGGGCCGGCCCCCGGGGCGGACCGCCGCCGCGTCAAAAGAATGACAAAAGCCGTCGACGGTCCTACGTCGACGGCTTTTGCAAAAGGAAAGGGTGCGGGGTCTGCTGAAAAGCAACCGGTACCAGACGCCCGGCGCCTGCTGTTACCGTTTCATGTTGATCACGTCCGACAGCATGGTGTCCACCGTGGTGACGATCTTGGAGTTCGCCTGGAAGCCGCGCTGGGTGGTGATCATTTTAACGAACTCGTTGGAAATGTCGACGTTGGACTGCTCCAGGGAGTTGGCCGCGATACTGCCCAGACCGTTGGTGCCCGGCTGGCCGGTGATGGCCTCCCCACTGTTACGGGTTTCCCGGAACAGGTTTCCGCCCTCCTTGAACAGGCCCTGCACGTTCTGGAACTTGGCCAGGGCCACCCGGAACAGCGGCGTCACCTGTCCATTGGAGTACTGGCCGGTGATGACCCCGTCGGTGTCCACGGAAATGCTCTGCAAATCCCCGGCTCCGTACCCCGTGGACGTCTGGAACACGGTGGTGGACGCCGAGGAGTAGTAGCTGGTGGACAACGCGTCGGGCACCCAGGACGTTCCGTCCCAGCCGGTTCCGAAATTGAGCTCCACCTCCATGTCGGTGCCGCCGAGGAAGTCCGCGGAAAAGGTCAGGTGCTGGTTGACGATGTGACCGCTCATGTCGGCCCAGTTGTCCGTGACCAGAAGATCGTCGGAATCCCCGGCAATGATGTCCACATCCCAGTTATTGCCGCCGGCCACCACATCACCCACGGTGAACTGGAAACGCATGCCGTCGGGCCCCTGCACGTAATCGCCGTCCGCATAAGTCGAGGGGATGGTGAAGGATCCTGAACCGTCCCCGCCCACATTGACGGTGATGGCGTTGGTACCGATGGTGCCGGCCCCCGCCGCCGTGAAGGTATAGTTGGCGGGCAATGCCGCCGTCCCCGAATAGGCGCCCGTCACCGGAACGGCGGACGGCCAGGAGGTGTTGTTGGCGGTGAGCCCCCCGCCGGTTCCGACGAACCGCTCAAAGGTCATGTTGGTCAGTACGCCGGCGGCGGAAAAGTCGAGCGTCCCCCGGCCCAGGAGCCCCAATCCGGCATCCGCAGCGGGATCGTTGAAGATGGCCCGCTTGTCTTCGGCCGGGTTGCAGGTGACGATGTACTCGTAGCTCTGATCCGCGTCGGCCTTGTCGAAATAAATGGTGACGTCATGGGTGCTGCCCAGGGAGTCGTAAACCTTGACGGTGGTCTGGTACTCGTAAGCGGTATCCCCGATGTGGGTGTCGAGGTTGGTGTCGCCGTTCCACACCTCGGAAAGCGCCGTGCTGCTGCCGGTGGTGTTGTTGCCGCCCTCGGAATCGAGGTTGGCGATCACGGACACCGAGTCCGTCGCCTCGGGCGGAGAGGTGAAGTTGGCCAGTTTGATGTCGGCGATGGACCCCACGTCCTCCACCTCACCGGTCAGGGGGTTGCGCTCCAGCTCCCATCCCTTGACCACGTACCCGGAAGCGTTCACGAAATTGCCGCTCTTGTCGAATCGGAACCCACCGGCCCGGGTGTAAAAATCATTTTCCGCATCGTTGGGGTGCCGCACGACGAAAAACCCGTCCCCGCCGATGGCCAGGTCCGTGGGAGATTCGGTGGACTCGAAGGACCCCTGGCCGAAGGCCTGGGTCACGTCCCCCAGCGCCGTTCCGCGCCCCACCTGGGCCGATCCGGACTGTGTGGCCACCGTCTGGCTCAGTATGTCCTGAAAGTTCACCCGGCTCGATTTGAACCCCACCGTGTTGACATTGGCGATATTGTCGCCGATGACCGTCATGGCGTTACCGAGAACGGACAGGCCGCTGACCCCCGAAAACAGGCTACTGGTTAAACCCATGTTGACACCTCCGTGTTGGTATTGAAAAAATATCTCGTTTTTTTGGTTTCACCGGAACCGGCCCTTGTCCGGCCCGGAAAATTACATGACCTGGTTGACCGCGGTCACCGTGGCCGGATTTACAAGCATGTCGTCCACAACCAGAAACCCCGTGCCGCCCTGGTACTTGACGCCGGTCACCGTGCCGTGCAGGGTGGTATCCACGCTCAGCTGGGTGTAATTCTCGTCCACGGCAAGCACCTCGTAGTAATAGGTGCCGTCCAACAGGATGTCGCCGTAGTCGCTGGTGCCGTTCCACTCAACGGTATAGGCCCCGGCGTCCTGCTGGCCGGCGGGAATCTGGGCCACCCGCTCACCGCTGCTGTTGTAAATGTTCACCAGCACATCCGCCCGGGCGCCGAGTTCATAATACCCACCCACGGATTGCCCGCCCTCCAGGGTAAGGGTGTCGCTCTGGCAGGTGATTTCCCGCCCGATGTAGTCAAGCAGGTTCCCTTCGCTGTCCGGTGACAAGGCGGCACTGAGGCTTTCCAGGTTGTCGTTGACGTTAAACAGCTGCTCCAGGCTTGAAAACTGGGCCAGCTGTGCCGAAAAATCAGTTCCCTCAAGAGGATTCAAGGGATCCTGGTGCTTGAGCTGCGCCACCAGCATGGTCAGAAAGGCGTCCCGCCCCAGGGCGTCTTCCTTCTCTTCCACCTGCTCGGATTGCCCGGTCAGAATCGCGTTCAAGTTTGCGTTATCGGATGATACCGAATCGATCGTCATGTCTTTTCTCCTTATCTTCCCCCGAAACCTAATCCTTCACCCTTCAGCCCCAACCCTTCCCCTCTACGCCACCAGGTTAAGGCTTCCGGGCCTTTCCCGTCCGGCAGGCAACCCGGCCGGCGGGCCGGCGTCCGTCTCTTGCCCTCCGGATCCCTGGGCGCCGCTGCGTCCCCGGCCACCACCTCCCGATCTGCCGAATTCCCGTCCGCCCTGGGCCATGGACCGGTCAAAATCGGTCTGGGTGCCCACATCGATCTTTTCCAATTGCAACCCCTGGTCCGCCAATGCGCTTTTCAGATCCGCCGCATGGGCCAGGAGCATGTCCCGGGTGCCGGCCTGCTCCACCACGATGCCCACACGGATGCCGCCGGCGGTGTGCTCCACGTTCAGTTTCATCCGGCCCAGGTGAGGGGGCTTCAATTGCAAGGTCAGCTCGTTTTCTCCGGAAACCCGCAGCCGGACGAGCTGCCGGCTCACCTGGTCAAGGAGATACCCGGGCAGCGGGCGCCCCGAAGCGGTTTTGCCGCCGCCGGGAACATCGGCGGTTTCCGCCCCCTTGAGTTCCCGCATAAAGTCTCCAGCCTGGGAAACAGTCCCGTCGGCCGGTTTGTCCACATGAACACCACTTTCCCTGCGCAGCCCCCTGGCAAACGCATGCGCCTCCGCCCCGGCGGCGGCATGCGCTTCAGACCGGTGGGCGTCAGCGCCGGCGCGCCCGAACCCGTCCGGACCATCGGCAGCGGCACCCATGCCGGGCACCTGGGCGGCATTCTGCCCCTTGTCAGCCGCGCCCTGCAAAAACTGTGGCTTGGGGGCCTGGGTCTCCCCTTTCATGCCGGCATTCCCCGCCTTTCGCTGCCAGGCGGCGGCCGTTGCCGTCAGCCGACCGTCCTTGTCGCCGCCATGAACAGCGGAAACGGTCTCCAGAAAACGGTTGGCCGCATCCGCCATCCCCTGGTTGGAAAAACCGCTCTCCCCGGCAGGCGCTTGTTGGGCCCGCACCTTGTCGGCCAGCGCCGAGACGAATTGGGCAAGACTCATCATGCCTCCACGTTCGCCGGTACCGGCAGCGGTTCCGGCTGCCTTCTCCGAAAAAGCCCGTCCCTCTCCGCCGTCCGCTTGCCCGGATAAAAGCGCCTGGGCCTGCGCAATGCCCCCCGCCGCGGCGGGGCGCTGTGCCGCCGGCATAAGCTGAAACAGGAAACCGCCGGCCAGGGATGCCTTTCCATCTGTTTCATCGTCGCCCGTCTCATCACCCTTGGATGCTGACCGGGAGTTCAGCAAACCGATGCGGCGCATCATGGACAGGATCATGTCCCGGTCCGTCTCGGACAGCGATGCGGCGGCGTTGCCATTTCCCCTCACCATCTGCTTCAGCGTAGCGGCAAGACGCGCCAGATCGATCCCCTGGTTTTCGGTCTTGGCAGTGGTCAACGCCGTCTGAACGGCTTGCCGGGACAGCCCGAGTTTACCAAGAATGACCTCCAAGTAAGGCAGCGCGGACGTATCCAGAACAACTGGGGCCGCATGGGCCGTTTCCGGTTCCGACAGCCGGGCGGCCCCCTGGAAGAGGGCTCCCAGGGAAATCTCTTTGTTAGTTCCCCTGTCGGTGAAACCGGAAAGCCACTGAAACACCTCCCGCTGATCAAACCCCGCCTGGACCAGCATGTCACCGAAGGCGGTGGCGGCTTCCGCATCCACCGTGGACTGCTCCAACGAAAGCCCCGAGGCCAATGCGGCCTTTTTCAGGGCTTCCACAAAGGCCTGTCCTTTGAACGGACAGCGCTCGTCCGTTGCCGCCGCGGCCGTCTTGCCCAGACGCTGCAATATTCCTGCAAAGCCCTGGAGGCCCCCACTGCTTTTGGATGCGCTTCCGGCGCCGGCGGCGGTGTTACCTGCGAACAAACCTTGCATCAATACGGACGGAATCATATCGGCCTCATTTTCGGGCGGGAGGACCGCCCGGTTGAAATCCATGTCAACGGCAGGTTGAGCAAGGGACATGCCAACGGCGGCAAATCAGGTTTTTATAATCGATTTTTCAGCCGGTTACATTACAACTGCGTGCCGGCACCCACCGCCGCGCCGGCCGGCACGGCCCGCAGTTTTTGCCGTTCAGCGCCCGGGGGCGGGAAAAACTTGCCGCCCCGACAAGCCGGCCGGACACAGGACGAAACTGCGAACGCATCGAAGCGGAAAGGATGGAAACAGGCAAAATAGATGAGGCCCCCCAGGGGGGCCTCATGGTTTGGAACGGGAAAGGGGGGGAGTGGAAAAGGAGCTTACTTCTCTTCCCTGGGAGGCGCCATGCGCTCGGTGATTTCCGCTGCGCGGTCCCGGCTGACATAGGTGAGGATTTGACCGACGGCCTCTCCCTTCATATTGGAAAACACCTGGTGCACTACTTTCATATCGAGCTTGTCGATGATCTCCGCCGCTTTCTTGGGCTTCATACTCGTGTATACTTTTACCAGCTGTTTGATTTTGGCCGCCTCGGCAATGGACTGCTGCTCCTGGGCCTGGGCCTCCATCTCGGCCTTCCTTTTCAGTTGCGCATCGATTTTTGCCTGAACGCTCTTGAGATCCTCAAGCTTCACGTCGATTTCACGCTTTAGGGTTTCCAACTGTTTTCGCTGGGCGTTTAACCGTTGCTCTTCTTCCTGAAGAGCGACCCGTTTGGCTTCCAGCTGATTTGAAACCGCCTGGAGTTCGGCGAGGCGTTCCTGGCGCCCCACGTCATCACTCAAGGGGGGGGCAGGGGGTTCAGACGGCAATGCGGCTTCGTCCTGCGCCACGGCGGCCTCCGGAGCGGACAGCAACACCGACAGGGGGGCACTGCCCCACAGCACAAAGCCCGTCACCGCCACCTTCGCCAAGACGAATCCGACAAGAAGCGCCTTTACCTTGAAACGAAATTTATTTTTCATTATTTTCATTCCTCGCCCGCCGGAGGATGACGATATCATCCAGGGTCTTTTGCTCTTCCTTCATGGCAGCGGCATAATACTCTTCTTTTCGCCGCTCTTTTATCTTCTCGATGGCTTTTTTTTCCACCGACTTTTCCGCAAGCTCCTTTTGCCTGCTGGAAAGAACGGAAAGAAGGGTGTTCCGGCGCCCTTGCGCGGTCATTTCTTCGGACGCAAGCCCGGACATATAGTTTTGAGCATTCTGGAAGCGAACGGCGTCCATTCCCCGGGCCAGGTCTTGTACCACCTGCTCTCCTGTGGCCTGCCGCGCTTGGTGAAGCTGCGCGATTGTTCTCTCGCATGCCAGCACATCCGATCGCGCCTGGGCGACTTCAAGCTGTTTTCTGCGCTCAAGGAAGGCCCGGTATCGCACCAAAGATTCGAGCCGGAACCGAAATTTCTTCATATGGCCGCCACTCCCGCCATCACTTCAATTCCTTGCAGATGGCCCGCACCCGGTTCAACCCCGCTTCGTAGGGAGAACGTTCAAGAATTTTCTGCCGCAACAACGCGTTGATCCGGGGCATCACCCGCCTGGCCGCATCCACCTTCGGGTCCGATCCGTCCACGTATGCGCCGATGGAAATCATGTCCTCGGCATCGGCATAGGTGGCCATGGCATCGATCAGCTTTTCCCGATATCCCAGGTGTTCTTCTCCGACCACATCCCGCATCACACGGCTGACACTCTGCAACACATCAATGGCCGGGTAATGTCCCCGGTTCGCCAATTTCCGCGCAAGAACGATATGCCCGTCCACAATGGAACGGACCGTATCGCCCACCGGGTCGTTCATGTCATCGCCCTCCACCAAAACCGTGTAGATGCCGGTAATGCTTCCCTTGCCTTGAACGGTACCCGCCCGCTCCAGCAAAACGGGAATCTGGGCAAAGAAAGACGGCGTGTAGCCCCGGCTTGTCGGCGGCTCTCCTGCGGCAAGCCCCACGTCCCGGGAACTCATGGCAAACCGGGTGATGGAATCGATGATCAGCAGAACATTCTTACCCTGGTCCCGGAAATATTCCGCGAGCGTGGTGGCAAGGTATGCCCCCCGCATGCGCACCAGGGGCGGCGCATCGGAAGTGGCCGCCACCACAACGGCCCGCCGCATGCCGCTCTCACCGAGGTTGTCCTCCACGAAATCCTTGACCTCCCGTCCCCGCTCCCCGATCAGCCCCACCACGGTGACATCCGCAGCCGTGTGCCGCGTCATCATCCCCATCAGAACGCTCTTGCCGACACCGGACCCGGCCATAATGGCCACCCGCTGCCCCTGGCCGAGGGGCACCAGGGTGTTGATGGCGGTGATGCCCACATCCATCAGCGCGCGAATCGGACGGCGCTCCAGGGGGTTGATACTGGTGCCATACAAGGGATACTGATGACTGCCGGGCACGGGCCCCTTGCCGTCAATGGGACGGCCCATGCCGTCCACGACCCTGCCCAGGAAGGCTTCTCCCACATCGGCATGGGGGTAATGATCCAGCAGCGCGATCCGGCTGCCGGGCCGAATCCCCCGGGTGTCCCCGTAGGGCATGAGAAGCACGCGGTCTTCCTTGAACCCCACCACTTCCGCCGTCAGGGTTCCCCCCAGATCGTTTTCAATCAGGCACCGGCTGCCGATGCTCATGCCCACCCCGTGGCCCTCTGCGATGAGTCCCACCACCTTGACGATCCGCCCCTCCAAGTTGAGGCCGGAAAGGGATTCCACTGCATCGAAATAAGTATCCCATCGGATCTGGAACCCGGTGTTCATGTCCGGCGCCCCCCCTCTTTATGCCTTGCGTCCATTGGCCTTGCGGAGGCAGTCACACACCGCCGCCAGACGGTTTTCCAAGGTGGCGTCCACCTCGCCGAACCTGGTTTTCAGGTGACACCCACCCCGGTTGACGGCCGGGTCCGGAATCACCGTCACATCCTTGAGTGCCTTCACCTGGGAGAAGAAATCCTCCTTAATGGTTTCAATGTACTCATAGTCCTTGGGATGCACGCTGATCTCCACATTGACCGGCTCGGGAACAATACGCAGGGCTTCAACAATCGCCTGGCGCACCACGCGCTGATCCAGATCCACGTGGGTGTAAACCACCTTTTCCGCAACCCGGCCGATCAGTTCGATCATCTGTTTTTCGTGGGTGGCAATCAGGGTGTGCCACGCCGCTTCGGCATCCGTGAGGATTGCCTGGAGCCGGTCGACCATCTCCCTGGCCTGGAGGCGCCCCTCTTCAAGACCGGCGGCCCGGCCCTTTGCAAACCCCGCGTCGTAGGCCTGCTGTTCAATCTCCTCCAGCCGCCCTTCGCCCTTCGCCTCGGGTGGCGGTTCCTGCTGGCTGCGGGCCAATTTCCGGGCCTTTTCCTCGCTGACAAAGGAAGCCACGAAGGTTTCCTGGGCCGGGGCTTTTTTCTGATGACCGTATAGGGCCCGGAACGTTTCATCCCGCTTGGCACCCGGTGCTCCGTGCGGGTCCGGTTTTGCGTGCCCGCCGGCCTTCCAGGACATGGTTTCGAATCCCCCGTCTTTGGACTTGTCAGACAAGGACATCCTCCTTTCCCTTGCCGCCCAGCACAATGGTCCCCTCGGATTCCAGCTCCTTGGCGGCCCGGATGATGCCCTGTTGGGCCTCCTCCACCTCGGCCAACCGGACAGGGCCCATCACCTCCAGGTCTTCCAGAAGCATTTCCGCAGCCCGCTGGGAAAGGTTCCCCAGGATCTTCTGCTTCATCTCCTCGGTTGCCGTCTTCATGGCCAGCGCAAGTTGCTGATTCTCCACCTTTTTCAAAATCTCCCGCATGCCCCGGTCGTCCACCTTGATCAGATCCTCGAACACGAACATCTTCTCCCGAATTTCACCGGCCATCTCGGCATGCTCTTCCTCGATGGTCTCCATCACGATATCCTCGCTGGAACGGTCCAGGTTGTTGAGAATATCCACCAGGGCATCAATGCCGCCGATTTCACTGGCGGAAGCTTCCATCTGGCTCAACTCGTTGCGCAGGGTGCGGTCAACCTCCTTGACGATGTCCATGGGCACCTGCCCCAACCGGACGATCCGAATGGCGATATCCCCCTTCTTATCGTCGGGCATGGCGGCAAGAATTTCGGAAGCCTTCTCCGGCGGTAGATGGGCCAGGATCATGGCGATGGTCTGGGGATGTTCTCCAAGGAGCTGTTCCTTGAGAACGGACGCGTCCACATCCTGGCTCCATTGAAAAGGGACCCCGTCCTCATCGGAGTTGAGGGCACGCAGAATCTTGTCGGCCTCCCGTTTCTCAAAAGCGCTGCCCAGCACCTTGCGCATAAAACGGTCGCCGCGCATGTTTAAGCTGTCCTTGTTTTCGAGCCGGCTGACGAATTCGTCGGCAATGGCATCGGCCACCTCCGGCGGCACCTTCTCAAATTTTGCCATGGCGCCGGCAATCACCTTGATTTCCTGCTCCGACAACTTCTTGAACACCTGGCTGGCCTCTGCCTCCCCCAGGGAAAGGAGGAAGACAGCGGCCTTCTCAGGGCCTGAAAGCTTTTTTGGGTCCATGTGCATCTCCTGCCCCTATCAGGTGGCTTCTCCCAGCCATCCACGAACCTGCTCGGCGGTTTTGTCAATGTCCTGCCGCGCCAGGTAGGCCGCCTTCTGACGGCCGGTCAGATTCTGCGGCGCGGGCAATGCTTCCATTCCCTGCCCGCCAGGCAGCTGTTCCTGTTCGGCGCGCACCGAAAGCGATGCCTGCCGGGAGTGGACCGCCATCTCCTGGACGCCCTTGCGAAGGGGTTTCACCAGAAACATGAAAGCGACGACGATCAGCACCGCATACCCGGCCAGGTGCCCATGACGCCGGAAAATCCCCGGCCAATCCACGCCCGGTGCCGGGGCCATGCCCATATCATCCATTGTGGAGAAGGGAAACGATTCCACGGTCACCTGATCTTCGCGGTCTGCGCTGTACCCCATCGCCTTTTGCACAACGGAGGCAAACTGATCGAGTTCCGCCTGGGACCGCGGTTCGTATTTGCGGATCTGTCGTCCATCCTTATCGGTTTCCGCGGTGTAGTTGCCGTCCAGCACCGCCGCCACCGATACCCGCGTTACTTCGGCCACCGGTTTGACGGTTCGGCGGACGGTTCGGTTGATCTCGTAATTCACGGTTTCGTTCTGCTTCTGGCTTTTTTCCGCCCGCTGGTTGGCGACCGTGCCAGCCGTGCCAGCCGCCGGTACAGGGTTGACACTGGAGATTCCGTTGGCCCCGGCCATGGTACTGTCGGCGCTTTCCGCGTTGCTTTGCCGGCTGCGCACCACCTGCACATCCGGGTCGAAAATTTCCTCGTTCACATCCACCCGGCTAAAATCCATGTCCGAGGCCACCCGAACGATGGCCTTTCCCTGCCCCACGATGCCTTCGAGCATGGTCTGAATACGACGGGCCATGTTGTTCTCGTATGCCAGCTTGTATTCGAGTTGGGAATCCGCCAATTCACCGATTTTATCGGATGCGCCGTTCCGCTTGGAAAGGACGTTGCCCTGGGTATCCACCACAGTCACCATTTCAGGCACCAGATCCTCCACGGCACTTGCCACCAGGTTGACCACCGCCGCCACCTTGCCCTTGGGCAGACGGCCATGAAGTTTGAGCAGCACCGATGCCGAAGCCGGCTTCGACTCTTCGATAAACACCGATTCCTTGGGCATGACAATCATCACCCGGGCATCGATAACTTCCTGGAACTCCATGATGGTGCGCGCCAGTTCTCCCTGGAGCGCCCGCTGGTAGTTAAGCTTCTGGACAAATTCGGTGGTACCGAAATTCGCCTCGTCAAACAGTTCGAAGCCGACGCTGCCGCCCTTGGGCAGTCCCATCCCGGCCAAGGTCAGGCGCAAATCGTATACCTGGTCGGAAGGCACCAGAATCAAGGTACCGCCGCCTTCGATCTGAAACGGCACCCGCTGCTCCCGGAGCTTTTCCACAACGGCCGCAGCATCCTCGGCCGACAACTTTCCGAACAGGGGCTGGTACACCGCTTTTTGACCGTAAAGATAAATCGCGAAAAATCCAGCCCCCAACAGCAGCAACACGGCGGCCATCAAAATTTTCCGGGACAGGGGCATGGTCCTGAAAATGCCTGAAATCTGTTCAAACGTGGTGTTCATAATGGTCCCTGTTCCGCCGCAGCAAAGGCGTCGGGGCGTCTGGCGACGACGGTTTGGTTAAAACCGGCGCCCCTTCCCGGCCCCACCCGCCGCCTGCACTACATGCGGCTGATTTCCCTGTAAGCGTCCATGATCTTATTGCGCACCTGCACCAGCAACCGCAGGGACAGATCCGCCTCGGTGATTTTGAGCATCCCCTCGTGAATCCCCATCTCCCCCCGGGTCACCTGGGTCATGGCCTGGTCCGCTTCCTTCTGCAAGGTGTTGGCCTCGGCCAGGGCCTCCTTGAACTTTTTTCCGAAATCGTCGGGCCCCTCGCTCTTCC
Source organism: Desulfobacterales bacterium (assembly GCA_963678885.2). Classification (GTDB taxonomy): domain Bacteria; phylum Desulfobacterota; class Desulfobacteria; order Desulfobacterales; family JAFDDL01. Next base: position 777,915 of record CAXXFG010000001.1, read on the forward strand.
GGGTTTCCCCCCGTGACAGGGGGCTTTGCCCCCCAAGACCTTCAATGGTCAATTGGTTCATGAGGTCTTCTCCTATTTTCCAATTTCCAGTGCTTTCAGAATCATGCTCTTGGTATTGTTCATGGCCGTCACGCTGGCGTCGTAAGCCCGCCGGGCCAGCATCATGTCCGCCATTTCCGTCATCAAATCCACATTGGGCATAGCCACATACCCGGTGCCCGGATCGGCGTCCGGGTGACTGGGATTATAGACAAGCCGGAACGTCTCCGAAGATTTCACCACATCCGTGACCGTCACCCCCACAGGCCGCTGTTCGGCCTCGGCCAGGGCGTCTTTGAAAGATCCCATGGGCTGATCGGACAACACCACCATCTTGCGACGATAGGGCCCGCCTTCCTGGGTGCGGGTGGTTTCGCTGTTGGCGAGGTTTTCCGAAATCACCTTTATTTTCGTACGCTGGGCGGTCAGGGCGGTGCCACTGATCTGCATGGCCTGCATCAGATCCATTATCGGCCTCCTTCGGTAATGCTGTACTTGATCAGGGAAAGTTTGCGAAGCAACATCTCGGACTGGGTCCGGTACTGAAGATTGTTTTCAGCCAACCGGGTCATCTGTTGGTCGATATCCACGACGGGTTGATCTTCCTGCACCCGTGCCCCGGCCAACAGGTCCCCGTCGCCAGCACCCCGGGAAAAATGTGTTCCATGGGTATGGGCGAGGGGCGGTGCCTCGCTCCGGTCCAACGCCTGATCCAGGGCCTTTTTGAAATCCACATCCGACGGCCGGTAACCAACCGTGTCCACGTTGGCGATGTTGCTGGTGAGAAGACGGTTGCGTTCGGACGAAATGTTCATGGCGCTGCGCAACGCGTCAACCGCACCGTCAAAAAGAATCGAATCAACCATGAAAAGCCTCCTGTTCAAACAATGCGGAGCGGTTTTACCGGGAGAAGTCCCTGTTGCCCCGATTTCGTTTCATGATCGAAGCAATTTATATGCCGTCACCATCTTCAGGCACAGCTTCCTTGTATTCGTTGAGTTTGTTTCGGAGGGTACGGACACTGATGCCGAGTAGCTTCGCGGCGTGGGTCCGGTTGCCGCTGGTCTGGTCCAAGGCCTGGAAGATGAGGTTTTTTTCGACTTCCTTCAAGGGCATGGGCGCTCCAGCCGGAAAGGAGGCAAGGGTGGAGACCCCGGTTTCACCGACTTCCGCATCCAGGACATCTCCGGGGAACAGATCGGCGGGGCGGATACAATCGCCGTCGCACAGCAGCACCGCCCGTTCGATCATGTTTTCCAGCTCCCGCACGTTTCCCCGGAACGGGAGCGTCATCAACTTTTCCACCGCCGCATCCGCCAAACTTTTGACACACCGGCCGTCAAGGTCATTGTATTTATCGATGAAATGACGCGCCAGCACGGGAAGATCCTTGGGCCGCTCCCGCAAAGGCGGCAGGGTCAGGGGAATGACGTTCAATCGGTAATACAGATCCTCCCGAAAGGCCTTGGTTTCGATGGCTTCACCCATGTCCCGGTTGGTGGTAGAGAGGACCCGGATATCCACGGGGACGGGCCGGCGGGCCCCCAACCGGTCGACCTCCCGCTCCTGAAGCACCCGCAGAAGCTTCGCCTGCAGGTGGAAAGGCATCTCGGTCACCTCGTCGAGCAGGAGGGTGCCCCCGTCGGCCAATTCGAATTTACCCGGCTTGGCCGACACCGCTCCGGTGAAGGCGCCTTTTTCATGGCCGAACAGTTCACTTTCCAGCAGGTTCTCCGGCAGGGCGGCACAATTGATGGCCACGAAAGGCCCCTGGGAACGACAACTGTTGTCATGGATGAACCGGGCGATCACCTCCTTGCCGGTACCGCTTTCCCCTTGAATGAACACCGATGCGCGGCTGTCGGCAATCTGTCGGGCCAACTCCAGCACCCGGGCCATGGCCGCGTCCTCGGCCACAATGCGGGCGCGCCCCCGGCACCGCGCCCGGCGGCCATCCCCCCCTCCCTCAGTCTCTCCGAAGGCCTGGCGCACAAGGAGGCGTAGCTGCGCCTCCTGTATCGGTTTGACCACGAAATCCAGCGCACCGTACTTCATCATCTGCACCGCCGCCTCGATGGACGGCTCCCGGGATAAAAACAACACCGGAACATCCTGCGCCCCGCCCTTGGCCAACGCCAGCAATTCCCTGGCAGAAGCGGCCGCAGCTTCATATTCCGCAATAACCATGGCAAACGTCTTGGCCGCCATCAGCTCTCCGGCTTCGATGCCGTCCGTGGCCAGGGTGGGGGCATAGCCCCAGGTGTCCAGAATCCGGCCTAACTCCGTTCGCTGACGTAAATCCCCGTCCACCACCAATATCGTTCGATTATCCGTCATGAGGCTCCCGCAAGACGCTGCTCCATGGCTATGGTATCGAGCCGCTCCCGTGCCATCCTGGCCCAGAAGTCATCCCCCCCGGCGACAATCTCGGACAAAACCGCCTTGGCCGCATCCGGTTTCCGGGCCTTTAATTGCGCCTCGGCCAATTGGTACAGGAGCTCCGGCGGCCGAAGCGTGGGATCGTATTTCAGCGCCATGGAAAACGCATCCACCGCCTGTTCATAGGCCTCCCCTTGCAAATAGGCATCACCCAGCATCCGGTAGGCCTGGGTTAGACGCTTGCCCTCCTGTTCGGCATCGGCCAGCAGATTGATGGCCTTGATGACCAGGGGTGGAACAGCATCCGGCACGCCGGCTTTTATGTGCAACCGTGCCTGGGCGCAGAGCATGTCCGCCTTTGCCACCTTGTCCTCGGTCTGCAGGTAGCCCGCCTTTAAAAACCGAAACGCCTGGTCCTGGGCACCTTCATCGCCCAGCATCCGCCCCATACGCAGGTAGGCGTCGGGGACAATGTCAGCCGGCGGGATCCTGTTAAAATAGGAAAAGAAAATCTCCTTGGCCTGCTGGATTTTTCGCGTTTCCTGTAATGCGACACCCAATTGGTAATACAAGGCGGAAGAACGGCCTGCCGGGGACGAGAGGCCGAAAGCCTTCTCCAGGACGTCCACGGCCTGGGGGTAGAGGTGTTCCCTGAAAAATGCGGCGCCGGCCATTTCGAAAAGCTTCGGGTTCCCGACACGTCGCATAAGGGTTTTATTTTTTTCATAGGCGGCAATCACCGCCATATTGGCGCCCGCTGCCTGCAATTCGGCGAAATAACCTTCCAGGGCCGCCTCCATCAGATAAACCGCCTCGTTTTTAAGGTCCTTCACCCCCCCCGCCACCGTATCGCGCAGGGTGTCGATGGCAGCCGCATAACCACCGGCCTGCATCTGCAGATCCGCGGTCTTGACCAGGGCCAGCTTGGCCATGGGGTGGTCCGGAAACTGGTCGATCACCTGGCGGTATGCCGCCGCCCTGTCCGCGGGTTCCGGCAGAAACGCGGCCCGGCGCATGGCGCTGATGGCAAATCCGTCGGTGCCGGGATGGTCTGCCATCACCAGATCATAGAGTTTCATGGCCTTTTCGGAGGCGCCATCCTCCCGCAATGTATCGGCCACCCGGGACATGAGCACCGGCACCGATGCTCCTTCGGGAAACAGGTTCACGGCTTTGAGCAGTGCCCGCCTGGCACCGTCCGTGTTGCCCAGATGGTATTCGAGGTTGCCGATGGCCACCAGCAACTCCGGATCCGTATAAATGCTGCCGGGGTCGGCTTCCAGTGACTTGCGCAGCATGGTCAGCGCCTCGGCGAATGCATCGGCGGCATAAAGCGTTTTCCCAAGCTCCCGCTGCACGGCCGGCAGATGGGGGCTCTGGGGATGGAGTTGGAGAAATTCCCGGAACAATGCAATGGCCTTTTCCCGCTTTCCCTCCTGGGCGTAGAGCTTGCCCAGCGCATACCGGGCCTCGGCGCAGATGGCATGTGTGGGATAGGTTTTCAATACGATGCCCAAATAGCCTGCCGCTTCCACCATATTGTCCAGGGAGGCGTAAACACGGCCCAATGCCACCATGCCATAAGGAGTGTAAGGCACGTCCGGAAAGTAACTGAGGGCACCTTGAAAATAGTTCACCGCGTCGAGATACAGCCTGCTTTGCCCGGCCCTGTTCATTTTGAATCCCGCATAGGCCCGCAGATAATACAACTCCGCTTGGCAATCCGCCGTGCCCGTCGGATCCAAATGGGCGGCGGCAAGATCGAACACCTTCTTCCACCAGCCTTTGCGGCTCATGGCAAGGGCCTCTGCCAACACTTCCGAGTCGTGGCCGCAGGGACCGTCGGCCATCACGTCCAGCAAACCGTCCAAGCCGCCGACACCTTGGGAAGGCGCCGGAGACATGTTGACACCGGCTGCCGGCCCCGGCACCAGCACCGGCGAAGGCGTTTCGGAGGAACCGCTTCCGGACACATCGTCCGATACTTCACGCCGCTGCGCCGCAACCTGGGGCACAGCGGCCGGTGGGGAAGTTGCGGCATCGGAAACGGTCGGCATGACAGCGGGGGCAGCGGCCGGCGGCATGCGCCTGTCGCCTTTTGAGAATTTGGGCCGCTTGGAGGGAATCATGTCCTGTGAAGGCGCGGAAACGGTGGCGATGTGCAGGATCAGAACCGGTTGCTGCGCCTCCCAGGCACTGTGGACATGCGCAATGTCCACCTCGGTGGAAAACCGCATCGCCACCACCCGGTCGGGCAGCCGCTCGATACGCACCCGGGTGACCAGATGGGGTGCGCCGCCGTTTTTTTCGACCCTTCCGGAAAGATGCGCGCCGTTGAAGGCCACCATCAGTTCCCGGTCGCCAAGGGTCAGCACCTTATAATCGGCGCGTGTGCTCAACCCGATGCGCACCTGTCCGGGGGGCCCGGAAAGGTCGATCCGTTCCACAACCGCAGCGGCGCAGGCCGTGCCCGCGGCGCCCAGCAGAAGCCCGCCGCAAACCATTAAAACGGCCGGCCAGATGCGTCCGAGAAAAGACATCATGTAGTTCCCATCGGGGGTTCATGCCATCGGTGCCGGGCACCCCAAACAACCATAGCCGGCAGCAGGAAAAGCAGCGGTCTGCACCGACGGACCCGTCACGCCCGTAATTGTTGCAAGCAAAGTGCCAAAAAGAAAAGCCCCCAAGGGGACCAGGGCGGGACCGGACCGGCAGACAGGCGCAGAGGCAGGAGCGGCATGCACGGGACAACGGCACCGACCTTCCGGCCGGCCCCCCGCATACCGGAGCGGTGGATTGCGGGCATGCGTCAAATATTTGCCGCCGCCCCCGGCCGTCAGGGCATCTCAGAAACACCCTCGGGCGTATCGATCTTGAGCTTCTTGATTTTCTCGACCAGGGTCGTCCGGTTCATCTTCAACTTCTCGGCGGCTTTGGCCTTCACCCAATTGGTCTCCCCCAGGGCGTCCAGAATCAGAGACCGTTGGAACTCGTCCACAAGCTGGCTGAAGCCCATGTCGCCGCAGGAGAAGGCCAGCATGGGCGCCCCCGCCGACGCGTTCCCGGAACCCAACAGGTGCAGGGGCAGATCGGCGTCTCCGATAACGTCACTATCGACCAGCACCGATAGACGCTCCATCATGTTCTCCAACTCGCGGACATTGCCCGGCCAGTCGTAAGCGATCAGGGCCCGCATGGCGGTGTCGGAAAAGGTTTTCATCCGGCGCAGATCTTCGCGGCGGCGGCCGCCCATTCGTTTCATGAAAAAATTCACCAACAACGGGATATCCGTTTTTCGCGCACGCAAGGGGGGTACTTGGATGGGAATGACATTCAGCCGGTAAAACAGATCCTCCCGAAAGGTTCCATCCTCAATGGCCGCCTTCAGATCCTTGTTCGTGGCGGCAATGACACGAATATCCACCCGGATGGGCCGGGTGCTGCCCACCCGTTCGAAGCTCTGTTCCTGCAGAACCCGCAGCAACTTCACCTGCAGATCGGGACTCATGTCCCCAATCTCGTCAAGAAATATCGTGCCGCCGGTGGCCATCTCGAACCGGCCGAGGCGGGTGCGATGCGCACCGGTGAAGGCACCCTTTTCATGGCCGAACAACTCGCTTTCCAGAAGTTCCCGGGGAATGGCGCCGCAGTTGATGGTGACCATGGGCTGTTCACACCGGTAGCTGTTCAGATGGATGGCCCGCGCGATCAATTCCTTGCCCGTTCCGCTTTCACCGGTCACCAAAACGGTGCTGTCGGAACCGGAAACCTTACGGATGGTATGAAACACCCGCTTCATTTCATGGCTTTCTCCGACAAGCTCCCCCATCATTTGCCCCGAAATCTGGTCTTCCTTCCGGCGCCGCCGGCCGGCGGCCTTTCGGTCCGCGAACGCTCTCTCAAAAACGCAACGAACGGTTTCCGGGCTGTCGTTGCCGGTCAGGTAATCGAAAGCGCCGCGCTTGACGGCCTCCACCGATTGGCGGAAAGACGGCTTCCGGGAAAAGACGAGGCATGGCACCGTCGGACTGCGGCCGGTGACAAGGTCGAGGAAACCAGCACCCACAGCATCATCGGGCTTAAAATCGGTCACCACCACGTCAACAGCGTTGCTGTCGATCAGCGAAAGCGCCTGGTCCCGGTCCTGGGCCGTTTCGATGTGACATTCCTCCTCGGCACGAAATACCTGCTCCAGGAAGGCAGTGGCGTCCGGATCGTTTACCACTAGAATCTTAGACATTTTTCCGCGGCCGCGTCACTTTCCGAATATTTTTTCCAGTTTTTCCGAAATGGCTTCCGCAGTGAAGGGTTTGACCACGTAATTGGTCACCCCCGCCTGGACCGCATCAATAACGTTCTGTTTCTGGGCCTCGGCGGTCACCATCAGGAAGGGAATCTCCTTGAGCCCGTCGGTGGCCCGCACGTTCTTGAGCAGATCAAGGCCCGTCATTTTCGGCATGTTCCAGTCGGAAATGATCAGGTCGACTGCGTTCTTCTTCAATTCCTCCAAAGCGGAAGTTCCGTCGTCAGCTTCGATGATATTGTTAAAACCGATCTGTTTCAGAATATTTTTCATAATCCGGCGCATGGTCGCAAAATCATCAACGATAAGAATTTTCATGGACAAATCCATTCGCTAAGCCCTCCTTTGCAACAAGTTTGGAAAATAATCAGCGGCAACACCACCCGGCTGCACAGCCCGTCTGAAAGCTCCGGCGCCGGAAGAAGTTCCGTTCTATCATCGGATCATTCGGCCAGGCAGACTTCTATGGTAAAAGAACCGGTGTCCAGGCTGAAGGGGATGGCTATTTTGGGCCCTTCGGTGATGTGGACGATCTTATGCCCCTTGCCCGTAATCACCGACGGGATGGCCGCCTCGAACACCTTTCCCTTTTTCTCCAGTTCCATTCGCGCCTGGCCCGAAATCATGTTGGTCAGCTCCCCCACGGCATCGGCGACCTCGTGATCGACGGTTTCGATCTTCTCTCCGAACATGTTGGACACGATCTTGAGGATACTCTCTTCGTCGAAGGTTACCGAAACAGTGCCATGGGCCAGTCCGGTTACACCAATGACACCGGTGACGTCCCCCCGGGCCGTATCGTCTTTTTTCAGATAGGGCTTGCCCGCCTTGGCCGAAACAAAAGCCATTGTTTGCAGCACGTTGATGGTTGCCGTGATGAAAGGATTGATAAGCGTGGCGTCCATTGAAAACCCGTCCCCTTTCTACTGTAAATGCCCCGGGGCTAAACCTGGTCCGGCTCCGAGGTGTTGTGTCGAACAATCTCCTTGAGCAGGGTAAAGCTGTCCAGATCCATTTCCTCGAACCGAAGACCGTATCCGCCGGGGTCGTCCCGGACGACCCGTCCCGCCATGGACAACACCATGGGCGGCTCGGTGCCGGCCAAGGTCAGCTCGATCCGGCACTCCGTTCCCAGCGGAATATCCGTTTCGGTACGGATCAACATGCCGTTGCGGCTCACGTTTTTCGAACTGCCCTCCAGGTGCAGTTCGTTGGCGCCGTACCGAATAACGATCTGCGTTCTGAAAGGAACCCGAATCCCCTGCCGTTTTTCCCTGGCTGTCATTGCGGGAACTCTCCCGGCGCACCGTTTTCCTCCCGTGCGCCGCGTATCTCACGGCGCCGCTGGCAAAACGCATAACCGATCAATTTTTCGCGCTCCTTTTCACTGATGATGAGAAATTTAATGGAAGTTTCAAAGGTCTCGTCGCTACTGTCGCCGAGCGCCGTCACCCGCACCACTTCTCCATAGGCTTGGAGCGTCCCGATGGAGAAGCCGGGCACGGTGATGGAAACCAACACCAACTGGCCCACCGGCAATCGGGTTTTGAGCACCAGACCGACCCCGGCCCCGCTGATGTTACGCGCACGCCCCAAGCACTCGTCGTGTGCTGCGGAATGGGACTGCCCGACTTTGTCCAGCAGCAAATCCAGCTTCTCATCAATCCTTACCAGCCAACGCTTCAGATCGGCCATGGCAGGATCCGCATCCGGACCAAGCGCCTTTGAATCCGGCTCTGGAACGCCGGCCGGCATCTGTTTAGCCTCTTCGAATTCCTGACGGGAAATCGTTTTGACCCGGATCTGCGTGGTAAGGGTCGCCCGGACAAACTCTCTTTTCTCTTTGATGTGCAGCTCAGCCATGGATCCCCCGGAAATGAAAACAAGTTGATAACAACCCGGCTCCGAAATAGCAAGCAGGAACCGCGGCGGCGGCGCCGCCCTCCACCCCCGATAAAAACCAATCAATCGCCAATAAAAACAGCAATGCTATAGCATCCGGTGCATGGCTTTGCAATCCGGAAACAGATAAGCCCCCATGGCGGCACCTCAGGTAACAAGGGCCTCGATCGCACCGGTCTCATGAACCCTGAGAAAGGCCGCCACCACCTCGGGATCAAACTGACTACCCGACGCCTCACCAATGATCCGAAGCACCTGTTCGGTGTCCATGCGCTTGCGGTATGCCCGGTCGGAAGCCATGGCATCATAGGCATCGGCCACCGAAAGAACTCTGGAAAGCAAAGGGATATCCTCTCCCCGGAGCCCCGTAGGATAGCCGCCTCCGTCGAAACGCTCGTGATGGCACCGAATGATTTCCTGCTCCCGGTCCCACATGCCCAGTTTGCCGACAATATCGGCCCCCAGGTCCGGGTGTTCCTTGATCTTCTCGTATTCCACCGCGGTGAGCCGACCGGGCTTGAGCAGGATATTGTCCGGAATACCGATCTTACCGATATCGTGCAAGGGACCGGCGAAATTGAGGATGTCGATCTCTTCCTGACTGCACCCCATCTCCTGTCCGATGCGCATGGAAATTTCAGTGACCCGGCTCGAATGCTGCTGGGTATACGGATCCCGCAACTCGATGGCCCGAACAAAAGCATACAAGGTCGAAAACAGATTGTGATAGATATTTTCGTAAAGGGCCAACTTTTCAATGGCGTGGGCAGCGTTCTGGGTGAGGAAAGACAGGTAATACAGATCCTTTTCCGAAAAGCGCCGGCGCCCCTGCCGGATCATGGCGGTGAGGACGCCGAAGGATTTTTCCCGGATATTGAGCGGCACCACCATGCACGAACGAATGTCCTCGGGCAGCCGTTCCCCGTGGTTCTCGGCAATGAGCATGGGAATCTTGTCGGCGGCGATTTCCCGGATCAGCCCGGTCATGGCACTGTCAGCCGGACTTCCCGGTGCAAATCCCATCTCCAGCGGCAGGTCGGAACCATTGCCGGCCAGGGACGGGCCCTTCGTTCCGGAGGCACTGGCCACCAGCAGCGGATGGTTGTTTTGACCGGCCACGATGGAAAAATGGGCTTCCTCGGCGCCGCTGATGTCAATGGCCATGTCCACCACCCTGCCAAACACCTCCTGATTGCTGGAAACGGTGCTCAGGTCGCTCAAAATCTTGTTGAGAATTTTGAGACCCTTCATCTTATACTGCAACTCCCGGTTGAGGGACGCCAGGCGGGCTTTTCCTTCCACTTCCTTTTTGAGCAGAATGTTTTCAACAAACAACCGCCGTTCCCGAAGCACCCGCCGGAGGCAAATCTCCATCTGGTTCAGGCTCACCGGCTTGATCAGGAAATCCACAACACCGTTTCGAAGCGTCTGAATGGTGGTGTCCAGGGAGGGGTACCCGGTCATGATGATGACCGGCACAGTGTTGTCGATTTGACGGATGCGCTCGGCCAACTCCAATCCGTCCATTTCAGGCATGTTAATGTCGGTGAAACAACAATCGATGGTCTCGTTTTCAAGAATTTTGACGGCCTCGACACCGTTTTGGGCCGTGATAACCGGGAAGCCTTTTTGCTCAAAATATTCTCGGGCGACCGCAAGAATCGCCTCTTCATCATCGACAAATAAAATATTGCCGCACGGTAATGTCGTCATGTTCTCCATTGCAGGCCGATGGTATAAGGGGCCGACACGCACAGAAACGCCCGGCGCGTTCACTTCAAAAACCTTCTCACGGTATTATCCTCAAGTTTTTCACAAAAAGCAAGGCGGGGGATACTCTTGACAGGCAGCTCCCCTTCCGATATGCCGGTGGCGGTACTTCCACGCAGACAGCGCTGTCTCTTCCAAGGCAACGCCGGACAAAGGACGATATGACGGCACGGATCGCAGCGGTATACGGCAGCCCGCGACGCAAAGGCAACACGGCCACCCTTCTCGACGAAGCGGTGCGGGGCGCGGAAACGGCAGGCGCCGTTGTGGACAAGATGGTTCTCCGGGATCTGAAAATTTCACCCTGCCTGGAAATCTATGCCTGCAAAAAAAACGGCGAATGCGCCATCCGGGATGATTTCCAGGCCTTGCGGGACAGGCTCCTGCAGGCAGGGGGGATCATGTTGGCGTCGCCTATTTTCTTTTACGCCGTCAGCGGACACACCAAGGCTTTCATGGACCGCTTCCAGTCCCTGTGGGTTAAAAAACACTGGATTGACGACATCCCCCTTTCCGCACGCGCCGATACCCGAAAGGGCCTGTTCATCGGTGTGGGGGCAACCACCGGCAAAAAGCTGTTCGACGGGGCATTGTTGAGCGTGCGGTATTTTTTCAATGTTCTCGATGCGTCACTGGACCAAGCACTCACCTACCGCGGTCTGGACTTCGAAGGCGACGCGGCGAAGCATCCCGCATATCTACAGGAGGCATACGCGGCCGGCCGCCGGATGGCGGAAACCCTGCGCGGGAACGGCTGATCCCGCCCAGGGTTTCCGGTGAGATTACCTCCCGACTTCAGGACACGCTTTTGAGAGCCGCCAGCACCGCCTCGTAATCCGGCTCCCGGCTCACCTCCTCGACATGCTGGATGTACCGGATGGTTCCCTGGCGATCAACGATGAAAATACTTCGGGCCAACAACCTTAGCTCCTTTATGAGAACCCCGTATGCCGCCCCAAACGCCGCATCGCGATGATCCGAAAGGGTCACCACCCGGTCGACCCCCGCAGCCCCGCACCAACGCTTTTGGGCAAAGGGCAGATCCATGCTGACGGTCAATATCAGCGTGTCGTCGCCAAGCCCGGCGGCTTCCGCATTGAACCGTCTGGTTTCCATATCGCACACCGGCGTATCCAGACTCGGCACCGACGCAAGCACACATACCTTGCCCCGAAAGGCGCCGAGGGTCACCGCCTTCAGATCGTTGTCCAACAATGTCACGTCCGGCGCCGCATCCCCGACCGCCAGGGCCTTACCCACCAAGGTCAGGGGATTTCCCATAAACGTCACCGCACCTTTCCGCTCATCCATAAAGACCTCCCTTCCTGCTCCCGCCATGCCCGGAGCACCCGCACCTGCACGGCCTGGTGATATCCGGCAACGCCGATTGCATCGCCGGAAACATTATGTCACGATATTTTGAAGATAAGGACGCACCATGCGCCCGGCAAGTAAAAAAGGGGAAAACGTGCGCACGGTGCAGCACCGAGCGCTGCATGCACAGCATCTCCGGCCTTCCGCAACCCCGGGGAGGGGCGTTTGGTCTAAGATGCCGCCGCGGTGAAGGTCTCCCGAACACCCTTTTCCAACCGCTCGGCGCTGTCGGCTATCGGGGCGCACCAGTATTTCTCAATGCGCCTGGCGATCCGGAGGATTTCACTGGCCGCCATGCTGTCGGGCCACTGTGAAAAAAGCGGCTTTTGTTCACGCACCGATCGCCGGACCATGGGATCGTAAAAAATAAAGCCAAAATAATCCGCCCGGAGCCCCAGGACGGTTTCAAGGCTGTTGGATATCTGGCCGGTCAACTTCAGCTCGTCGGGATGCTCGCCAAGGTTGAAAACGATGCGCGGACGGAAAAGTTCGCAAACCGCTGCCACCCGGCTTCCCGCCACGGGATCCTCCTTTGCGATTTCCGCCGCCAGCGCCGGCACCGAAGGAATCTGCCCGTCCATGGGGCGCCGACAGACCTCCCGCAGATGGCCGCGGAAATCATGATCGCCGGCCAACGCCCTGGAAATGCGCCGCAACAAAAAATTCTTCAGAAACACCAGCATGTTCATGATGGCCGGCGGCTCCGGCGTGGTCACCAACAACCCCCTTTCGGACACGGCGAAAAAATCGAGGGCATTAAACGAAGAACCGGCCCCCAGGTCCATGAGGATGTAATCGGCAGGCAGCTTCCGGATGTTGTTGAGAAGTTTCACTTTCTGGGCGTAAGCGATATTGGCCATGAACGGGGTTTTGCCGTCACCGGGCAGGAACTGAAGCCCACTGACACCGGTGGGCACCAGCAGTGACGCCAACTCTCCACTCCGGGCCTGGAGATAATCTCCAATGCCGGGAAACCGGTTCGGCAACCCCAGAAATGAATACAGGTTCGCCCCCCCCAGATCCATATCCACCGCAATGGTCCGGTGCCCAAGGCCGGCCAGGGCAACGGCCAGGTTGGCGGCCAAAAAGGATTTGCCGACACCGCCTTTGCCGGCGGCAACCGGGATGAGCTGTGCAGTGGTCGCCATGGCAGCCCCCTTTCATCCTTGGACCCGGGTTCGTCTCACGCCTTCATTTTTCGGGCCACTCCCCATGCGTTGCACCATCACGGCGCCTGAAATGCATCATGTAATTGACGTGGGCATTGCCCCCCAGGTAGTAGGACCGTGACAGCACGTTGTAATGCAGCCCGGTCAGGTCCATTTTCCGCAGCCCCGCACAGGACGCCCAGCCGGTTAGTTCACATGGCTTTACGAACCTTGCGTAGGTGTGGGTCCCCTTCTCCACCATTCCAAGAAGATATTCCGCGCCGACGATCACAAACAGAAAGGATTTGACGTTCCGGTTAAGGGTGGCGAAGAAAACATCACCGCCGGGCCGCACCAGCCGCGCACACGCGGATACCACCGCTTGCGGCGAGGGCACATGCTCCAGCAGCTCCATGCATACCACGCGATCGAAAGCGCCCGGATAAGCATCGGCAAAGGCTTCTGCGGTTGCCTGTTTGTACCGGATGGACACCCCCGAAGTGCGCATGTGGGCGACAGCCGCCGACAGCGGGCCGGCTCCCATATCGATACCCGTGACCGAGGCCCCGGATGCCGCCATGGCCTCGGAAAGAATTCCGCCGCCGCAGCCCACATCCAGAACCGTTGCGCCGGCCAGGGGGGCCCGCGCATCGATATAGTGCAGCCGAAGGGGGTTGATGTCGTGCAGCGCTTTGAGCCGCCCCTGCCGGTCCCACCAATAATCCGCCATGGCGCTGAATTTTGATATCTCGCCCGGGTCGATATTGTCTTGCACTGGTTGCTTCTGTACGGTTCGAATTTGAATGCACCTGTAACAAAGACATGAAAGTTTCACATGAAGCGACGCTCTTTCTCACGCTTCCGTTGTGCCGCCATCTTTCCGCCCCCGGTGGGATGCGGCCGGCGTTCGGTCAAATGGCGTCGCCGGGCATCGCGGCCTCCCCAAAGAACGGCGGCTCCTCCCCGTCACGCCCCCGCTGCGGAAAAGCTTTTTGCAGATATTGGTATCATCGTTGGCGGCCACCGTCAATCAGGCGTGTCGGGGCAATCGGATCCAACCACCCATCCTCCACGAAGAAAAATTTTGCGCGCAAGTGAAATTTTCGTTCGACATGTAGGCATTCTCCTGCATGCGCCGACACCGCCCGGATCTTGGGCCGCTGCCGAATATTTTTCATCCCACTGTAATTAATATGTATTTTTTATACCACGCCCCTCCAAGACCCGCTTGTCCCACAATTATTGCCGGCGGGCACCGCACACGGATTGGGGCCGGTGAAACAGCCGCAACGCACAAGTGCCGATGAACGGCTGTCAAATTAAACCGTTATCCCCTTACCCGCTCTTCTGGCATATTGCTTGCTCTTTGCCATCGACGCAGTCGAGCGTGCCTTGTGTCATCCTGAAAATCAAAAGCATCGCTTCATGCCGATCCCCCCGGCGTCCCATTTTACTTTTGACTGAAACCATGACGAAAAGGAGAACGAAATGAAACACCCGATTATTGCAGTCGCAATCGCTGTCTTGGTATCCACCGGCACGGTAGGAAAGCTACATTCGGAAGAAAGCGCTCCTCCGGGCAAGGGGCAGGATGTTGTACTGACAGGCATCATGGCAAACCTGCGCACCTTTGTCGATAACAGCGGAAACCGGTACACCGTCAGCAGGGAAAGCCAGAAAGATCTTCTCCCCGTGCTCGGTGCCACCATAAAAATTCAGGGTACCGTTCAGGAAACCGCACAAGGGCAGAATGCCATCACAGTGTCTCATTATGAAGTCGTCGAGAAAGACCCTCCCACGGACCAAACCAATAAATAAAGAACAGATAGGCGACGCTTGCTTCCACTTGAGAAGTCATCGGCCGACGCATCCGCTCCCATCAAGAGACGTACTGGGTCGGCGCCGGTGAACACACCTCTCCGTTGCACCCCCCGCCACACTTCTCCTTTCACCCGATCCCCGGCCGGGATCAGGCGTACCAACCCCCGGCCGGGGCCTTTCCGAATACCCCCCAACGTTGCGACAAAAGACGGCAAGCTGTTTGCCGCACCTTAACAACAAAGGAGGCACAGTGAATCAAATCTCCTTCTGCGGATTGCGCCTTTTTTTCGCCGTTTATTCTCCCCATAAAACGCCTGACTTTCCCGGTGCCCGTATTATCAGTGGATTACCGCATCCTCATACGGCTTCCCCCTCCATGTCTTGTCGCCGGACAACGCGGGCACTTGCAACACTTGGGTAGATTCAAGCAACGGTTCTTCGGGACATTTCCCACCAAAAGTCTTCGATCGGGCGCTGCGACATCACGGGCAGCGGTATGCAGTGTAAACTTGCTTTACACACGGATCCCTCAACACGGTCTTTTCCCGCCCCCCCTTGCCAACAGCCAGTTGTCATCAAGCGCCATTGCATGAAAATACCGACGCATTTGCCTGCACCGGCACGGAGGCCGCGCAGAACCCGCTGCAGAAGCCTGGATGCGTTCCGTTGGCGCCGGTTGTCAATCTCGTTTACAGCCAAGCCGGGCCGGCTGTAAATCAGATTGACACCCAAGCCCGGCAAAACGGAAAACAGCGGGGGGACAAAAAACCCTCCTTGACAAAAACAAGCTTACATATCAATGTGTTTAAAAAGTTGCCGCCGACGGGCCGCCCCAAAACCTTTACATGGCACGCATATTGCTTTATATAAACCAGCCTGAACCAGCTTAAATCAGCTTGTTTTTCTCGGCACAGCCCTTTACCCCGCCCACGGGAAATGGTTGTTCGCTTCAAATTCGGGACCACAGCCCAAGTGAATGACGCCGCCGGCGATGCCCCATGGTGTCCGCAAAACACCGGATGCAGCGGCTCCACTTTAAAAACGGCGGTTGGCCGTCATGTGCGCCAGGCAAACACCGCGTCCCCGAAAGCGGTGGAACATTTCTTCCGGTTCTTTTTCACCGCCCTGATCCGGCGGCAACAGGCATGATGGAGGTGAACCGCCTTTCTATGAAGAAACTGAACGTCCCCCACTTTCTCGGCCGTCTGTTCCGCAGGCGCAAAACCACCCTCCTTGGAACATTCTTTCTGATTGCCTTCTTCTCAGCTTTCATGGCACTATCACTGCCGCCAAAGTATGAAAGCCGCGTCCGTTTCGTCATCGATGCGCAGCCCCTGCCTCCAGCGGACCTGCGCCGGGGCACCCATTACATCAAAGAGCGCATCGAGAAACGAAGCCGCCAGGCACTGTGTCCTACAAACCTTCTGCGCATCATCGAAGAGCAAGGTCTCTACAAGGAATTGAAAGGAAGCCATTCCAACGAAGCACCCGTAGCGGTATTGCGCAACAATATCAGGATAGTCCCGGTACCTGCAGCCGACGCAAGCGGCCAAATTATCCCCATGGGCTTCGATCTTTCGTACGCCGGCCGAACGCCTGGTAAGGTGCAGCGCGTCGCCGCTGCGTTGGCGCAACTTTTTCTTGAGCAAGAGGCCGTTGAAATCGGCATGCCGCAGGTGGATGCCGACTTCCTAAGGGAAGAACTTCGTGCGGCCGCAGAGCAGCGGGCTTCTTCCGCACACCGGCGCATGGCCTACAGGAAAGTGCATATCAGCGCACTGTCGGAAAGCACCACCGACGGCATCGCCGCCGTCAAACGGCTGGAAAACGAATATGAACGCATCACCACCGACCTGCGGTCTCTGGAAGAAAAAAAAGCGATGCTGAACAAACGGCTGTCACACACGGCGCCACCGGGACCGCCAACGGACGATGGCTCCGTCGCCGCAACACCTCCCACCGACCGGCTGAAGCGGCTGCGCGTTGAACTGATTCGCAAACAAGCCATCTATTCGCGCAAACACCCGGACATTATCAGGATGCAAAAGGAAATCACCTGGCTGGAAGATCAGATCGGCCATCAAGATATCTCTCATGCCAAGGTGCAACGACTGGCGGACCTGGAAATGCAATTGGCCGCCCTCCGGAAAAAACTGGGAGAGAAGCATCCGGATGTCATCAAAGCCATACGGGAGCATGAGGCGCTCTTGCGGGAAGTAGACAGCCTGATGACCGCACAGATTGCATTTGAACTGTCCGGTCCCCGGACGGAAGATCCAGGCCGCCAGGCCATCAAGACCCGGATCGCTGCAATCGACGCCCAAATCAGCCTCCACCGCGACGCTCTGGAGCGCCTCAACAACAAAATCAGCGACCACCGAAAAATGATGGCGAATCGCCGGCAGCATGAAAAACAATACACGGCGCTGACCCGACAATACGATGCCGACACGCGGCGATACAATGATTTGACACGCCAGCTGATACAGGCATCCCTAATCCAGGAAAAAACGGCCACCGAGCAGGCAACCCGCTTCATCATTTCACACCCGGCCGTTTATCCAAAGCGCCCCTACAGCCCGAACCGCAGCCGTATCCTGCTGATCGGCATGCTCCTTGCCGCCGGCACAAGCATCGCCCTGGCAGCGCTTCTGGAAGCAATGGATGCCTCTTTGAAATCTCCAAAGGAGATTGCCGCTTGCACGGGATTGCCCGTCTTCTGCGTCCTACCGCTTTTTCAAACCAAGGAGGAAAAGCAACGGCTGAAAAGACGTAACCGGGGCATCGCATGTGCTTTTATCTTTTTGCTTTTTTTATTCATTGCCTTCGCTGACCGGCTCTTTCCGCCGGTGAGCGCCCTTTGGACGGAATCCATACACCGGCTCGCAGGGGAAAAAATTTCGCTGGTTTTCCATAAACCGGCGCAAAATAGAGACCACGCACACTGATGCCGTTGTGGAAAATCAGGGGGAATGATGTTTTTGAAGCGGCGTATCGCGCCCACCCAGCCTGAAAAATTGATATCAACGCGCCTTTAGAGGTAAAAATGAACCGAACCCTTTCAAAACATTCCGCCCGCGGCGCCCAGTACGCCGCGCTTCTATTCATCCTATTGACAGGCATGGTGGTTGCAGTCGAAGCTGTCTGCGGAACCATCATCGGAAACGCGGATAGCGGCCCTGGAAGCATCGAAACGTTGTCGGATCTGTATGAGAACCTAAAGGGAGCACCGGACGTCGGTGCTCATTTTTCCAGGAAGGTGATCGACACCCGCAAGAAGGTCCACCTCGTCATTTTCTGGGCGCCCACGCCCCCGATACGGGCCTGCATGCACTCCCTCCAGGCTAATCCCGGCAGACATCCCGCCGCTTTTGAGGCGGGCGTGAGAAGGCTGGTACACGATTTCAACCTCATAAACAACTGGCAGAAAGCATACGGCCCCCAAGGGCTGCAAATCACCGCCGTGGTGCCCAACAACAACCGTGAAGAGCTGACGGCTTTGTTGGCGCAGCACGGTTGGCATTGGCCGTTATTATCCGTCGAAGATTTTCCGCTGGGCATCTATACCACAGCCTCCGAGCAATACCGGCCGGCATACCTCCTGTTCGATCGGCCCGGGCGTCTGGCATGCAAGCATATCGGATTATTCCGCAACGATTCTTTTCGCAGCGAGACCTTTCTCGTCCACTGGGCGCTCACCACTTGCCTGACCGAAGCGCAAATGGTGCCGGCGGTCGGTCTGGAAGACTTTATTTGCGCCCAAATGTACTTCACACGGAAATTCGATTTTGAACGACATGCCGATGCCTATATGAAACTGTTCCACAGGGCCTTGTGGGAAAAATCCCATGAAAACGAGTTTGAAATGCCCAGATATCGCAAAAAGATCATCCGCGAAATGAAAGAAAAAGCGGCCGGTTTTGATCCAAACCGGGAATTCTTTTCCTATCTGCATATCGATCTTGGGAAATACGACCTTTTATCCCGCTCATTTCCCCTGGAGTGGGGCTCCGCCCATTATCATTTCAGCCACAGCGAGAACACCCGAGTGCCGACGCCCTTCCCGTATTCCTTCACGGTTGAATTCTCCCCCGCCACGTTTTCGGACATCGGGTTGACCGGCCTCCCAATGCCCCCGGAAAAAGCGGAAGCCCTGGTCAAGCAAAGAACAAACGAAAACGGGCACGTTGACCGGAGTATCCATTGCATTCTTCGATATCGCATGCAGGCCATCACCGACCCGGAGGAAACCTATTTCGTATCCTTTGTCCCCGGCATCACGAGCGCGATCTTTTATCCCGGCGCCATTGACCTGGCCCCTGTCTACGCGCATACATCCGTCGCGTTATCGTCCGTTCCCCTTGTCGCCGTCGCACCGGAGGAACCCGTTGCCATGCCGGCATCCGAAAGAGCCCCATCTGACAATGCGCCGCGTTTTCTTACCACGGAAAATCCCGGGGGCGGGCTGCTGCGGAAAATCCCCGCCGCGAGCGCCGTGGCGCCTGCGGCACCGGACTTTTTGGCGGATTCGGAAAATCTGTGCGACGGAAATGCCGCCGACCATGCCGACGCGCTATACGCCGATGGGGCCTTCAATGCCGTCCTGGGGGAGCGGCCTGAAAAGTGGCACTGGTGGGCATCCTGGGCCGCCTGCGCGGCCAGTGATTTTTCGTTTTTCCAGGCGTGTTTCAAGGAAACCTGCCGGCATGCAAGAAAATCAGGATTCCGGGGCCGGTTGCCGGCGCCGACAAGGAATCTCTGGCTTCGATTTCGAATCGTGGCCCGATATCGCCCCGATTTGTTTTTATGGGCAAACGAACGTGAAAAACTTGGGCATGTGTACCGGCCTGCAACGATGGAAACGCTTTGCGACGGGATACATGTCGAGGGGCAATTTCAACACCTGGCAAAAGACACGTGGGACTGAACGTCACCTTAAAAAGGCGCCCCCCGCTGCCGTAATGGTTTTCGCGCGCTCCTTTGGCAACCGCTGCGACAAGGATAGGTCGCTCTCGCGTAATAAGCTTGGCAGCGGGAAGGCTGCGCCCTGCTATTGTCCGCCGTGCATACCCTGCAGCGCCGCTTCTACTTTGCTTAGCAGCATCTGATGTGAAAAAGGCTTCTGGATGAAATGAACGTTTTTGTCGAGCACCTCATGGTGGGCAATCACATTGCCGGTGTAGCCGGACATGAACAAGGTGGCGATCCCCGGCCGGCGTCGCGTGATGACGGCCGTCAGCTCGCGGCAGTCCATCTCCGGCATCACCACGTCGGACAGCAGCAAATCTATCTCCCCCTGGAATTCCGCGGAGATACGGATGGCCTCGCCGGGAGTGGAGGCCTTGATCACCTGATATCCCTGATGGCCGAGCATGAGAGCGGCCATGTCGAGAATCGCCGGTTCGTCCTCCACAATCAGAACGGTTGCAGAACCCGACTGAAGGCAAGGATTTTTGGGTATTGTCGCCCGACTGGAAGAAACAACCGAATGGTCGTGGCGCGGCAGGTACACCTTGAAGCAGCTGCCGTGTCCCGGCTCGCTGTAGACATTGATGAACCCGTTGTTCTGTTTGACGATACCGTACACCGTGGACAACCCCAAACCGGTGCCCTTACCCCTGCCCTTGGTGGTATAAAAGGGGTCGAAAACGTTGTCGCGGATCTCTTGTGTCATGCCGCAACCGTTGTCGCTGACGGCCAGCATGACGAAATCACCAGGCATGAACCCTTCGTTTTTCTTGCAATAAGTTTCGTCAAAGGTGACATTCCCGCTTTCTATCGTTATTCTTCCAACGCCGGCAATGGCATCCCGGGCATTGACGCACAGATTCGCCAGGATCTGGTCCAGTTGCGAGGGATCGATCCTGATCGACCACAAATCATCCTGGGGCATCCAGGACAAGTCGATGTCTTCGCCGATCAGTCGGCCCAGCATGTTGATCATTCCGGCAACGGCTTCGTTCAGCACAAGCACTTCCGGAGACACCATCTGCTTACGGGCGAACCCCAGCAGCTGACGGGTGAGTTCGGCGGATCTCTGGGCGGCCCGCAGGATTTCATCGAGGGAGACCTGTAGCGATTCATCCAACCCGGACTTCTGCAACGTCAGCTCCGCCCGGCCGATGATCACGCCGAGCATATTGTTGAAATCGTGCGCGATCCCCCCCGCCAGGCGTCCAATGGATTCGAGTTTTTGGGACTGGCGCAACTGGTTTTCCAAACGTTTCCGCTCGGAGATATCAAAGGTGATGCCCATAATCACGGGCTGGCCGTTTAATTGGATGGAATTAAGGTAAATTTCGGCCAGGTAGCTGGAACCGTCTTTTCTGAAAAGGCTGCTCTCGATTCTTTCGACCTGCCCCAGTTGCAACCGTTTCCACAACCGCAGCCGATCTCCCCTCGGTTCACAGGCCGGGTCGACAGCCTGGACCGACATGCCCGTCAGTTCTTCCTGGTTGTAACCTGTCGCACGGCAGGCGGCATCGTTAACAAAAAGATAGCGCCCATCCATGTCGTGTACAAACACGCCGCCCGGCAGATTTTTTAGAACCGTCTTGAACTGCTGCTCGCTTTCCCACAGCTTCTTAATGGCCGCGTCGCGCTCGGCCTTGATCCGTTCTAGCGCGTCAATTCGCCGTTGCAACCCTGCAAGGGTTTCAGCCATTGGAATGCCCTCATTCATCGCGTTATCCGAGTCCTTAAAAGCACAAGCCGACCGCGGCGGCGTGCGCCACCGGCGCATGCCGCCATGGTTTCACTGCGCACGCTATTTGGCTTCACGCCCGTTTGCATGCCGTTGCCCGGAATACCCGGCCGAGTTTGTCTGCCGAAATATTGTTGGGCAACCTTACCCAACGCACGGAAGCGACGGTTGGAAAGATATACCGAACCCGTAAAATAATCAACAGGAAGCCTTTCTTGATACGAAAAGATGCCGGAACACGAAGGCATCTGCGCGCAATGCTGTTTATGGGCCCTCAGTTTTCAATGATTGTCTTCGCGATGGACCGGCAGAGAGTGAAAAGTGTCCGGCTCATGGCCTGAGACACGGCCGCATAACTGCTTCCCGAAACCGGCTCCGTCAGCGCGACGTCTCCCGAGGCGACGGGGATTTTTCCATCCCCGGTAAAAAGCATCCAGGCCGCGTTCAGGACCACCGTGCCGTCGGCATTTCCTTCGAACCGGGTGACATTCAGCTGCACCCGAAGATCCTGCGCCCCCGCATCCAGCCATGGCAGAACAAGATATTGCTGCCCGGGCAGCAAGTTCCGCATATTCTCCACCAGCACACGTGCCACCTCGCCTTCCAGGGGCCCACCCCATCGGTGCAACTCCGATCGCTGAAGTGTCGTCGGCCCGCTGCGGATAACCATTGCGGGCTGGTCCAGATATTTCGCAAGCGATACGGGGCCGATACCCACGACCTGCCGCGATCCGTCAGCATCCTCACCCCCACCAGCCCCCGGTCCGGCGGGAGAAGAAAGGGTGTAGAAACGGGCCGACGGCGTTTTGCCGCAAGCGGCCAAACCAAAAACCGCAACGAAAAAAAACACAAGCACATTTCGGTACCTGCCGCCCATGCTCACTCCCCTTTCAAGTTGGTCTTCCCGCGCAGCAATGCCTCGGGATGCTGTCCCAGATAATCGATCAGCGCACCAAGAGAGCGGCTCGTTTCACCCAGGTCCCCCAATAGCCGCTGCAACCGGTATGTCGTGCGCTCGTCCGAGACAACCCCGCCCAACGCATCGAGGGTTTCATCGAATTTTTGCAGGGATGTGCGCACACCCACCAGTGTTTGATTGAAATTGTCCACAAGCGCGGCCGTGGGTCCGTCCTTCAACGCCAGCACCGTTTCCGCACGGTTGGCTGCGGCGGTAACCGAACGCAAGGCCTTGTCGGCCTCGGACGACAACAAGCCCACCTGTCGGTCCATGCCTTCCAGAAGGGCGCGGGCATCGGCCGCAACCAGGGTCAGGGCGTGGGCGATCTTCTGGGTTTCGGGAGAATTCACCAACTGCTCCAACCCCCCCACCAAGGCGTTTGCCCGTTCCACAAGCTGCTGAAGTGGCAGCCGCTCAAATTTTTGCGCAAGCTCTTCGGCTGTGGACGGAATGGTCGGCACCTGGGGATATCCCGTGGCGTCCGCAACAAACCGGGCCGGCCGCTCAGGATAAAAGTCGAAATCGATCATCAGTTGCCCGGTCACAAGGCTTTGCAGTTGCAGCTGCGCCCGAAGCCCTCGGTCCGTGAGCATCTTGTGATAGTCGACCTTCCTTGTCGGTTTGTTGACAATTTTAAACCGGCTCCGGTCCACTTCCACGACCACCGGCACAGTGAATCGCATCCGCCCCAAATCTCCCAGAAGATTGATATCCACAACGGAACCGACCTTCACCCCCCGGAATACCACCGGTGCCCCCACCGACAGCCCCTTGACGGACCCGTCGAAATACAAGACATACTTCTCGGTGTCGGAAAAAAGCCTTCCCGAACCAAAAACGACCAACCCGGTCACCACCAGGCACAAGGCACCTAGTACAAACAGACCGATAAGGGCCTTGTTGGCCTTTTTGCTCATGCGCCATCTCCTCCCTGCGTAACGGAACACGACTGCCCGCCGCGGGTGAGAAACGCCCGAACACGGTCAACCTCGGTTTCCGCCAGCAACCGATGGGGACTTCCCCCTGCAATCATCGTTTTTGTATCGGCGTCCAGAAAAACGGAATTGGTGCCGATGGCGAAAATACTCGGCAGCTCGTGGGTGACCACCACCACCGTTGCCCCCAAGCTGTCGCGCAGCGCGAGAATCAAATCATCGAGCATGCGGGAGCTGATGGGGTCGAGCCCGGCCGACGGCTCGTCAAAAAAAAGGACATCCGGATCCAATGCCATGGCCCGGGCAAGGGCGGCCCGTTTCTTCATGCCGCCGCTGATTTCGTTGGGATAGTATGCACCAAACCCGGCCAACCCCACAAGGGACAGCTTGAAGTCCACCTGCTCCGCAATTTCGGACCGGGTCAGGCGGGTATATTCTTCCAGGGGCAAGGCCACATTTTCCGCAAGGGTCATGGCACTCCAGAGGGCTCCGCTCTGGTACGACACCCCGAAGCGGCGCATGACCTGCTGGCGTTCTTCGGGCGAAATCCCCCAGAAATCGGTGCCGTCGTACCACACCTTCCCCGCCGCAGGCTGCTGGAGCCCGATGAGATGACGCAGCAAGGTGCTCTTGCCGCACCCGCTGCCGCCCATAATGATAAAAACATCTCCCTGCTTCACGGTGAAGGAGAGGTCGCGCTGAATCACCGTCTCACCATAGGCCATGCGCAGGTTTTCCACCACAATGGCTGGAAGGGAAGTCGCGTCGGATACCGCCGGCATGGCTCAGACCCCCAACACGTTGCAAACGACCGTGATGACCGCAGTGGCCACAACGATACTCACAATACCGGTGACCACAGCCGCGGTGGCGGCCTCCCCCACCGCCGACGCACTGCGGCCGCATTGAAATCCACGCATGCATCCCGCCATGGCCACCAGCACGCCGAACACGGCGCTGTGAAACAGTCCGATCCAAAAATCCTGAAGCCGCACCGCTTTCTGTGTCATGGCCCAATACTCCATCACGTTCAGGTCCAACATGAATACCCCGACAAGGAGCCCTCCCAATATCCCCATCAAATCCGCATACAGGCAAAGCAGGGGCATCATCACCACCAGGGCCACCACCCGGGGCAGTACCAGGTACCCCACCGGATCGACACCCAGGGTGACCAAGGCATCGATTTCCTCATTCACCTGCATGGTGCCGAGGCGGGCTGCAAAGGCGGCACCGGTCCGGCCCGCCATCAGAACACCGGTCATAACAGCCCCCATCACCCGCACGATGGCGATGGCCACAAGACTTGCCACATAAATCCCGGCGCCGAACATGGTCAGCTGCACCGCCCCCACGAATGCCAGGATCAGCCCCACCAGCAGGCTGATCAGCGACACGATGGGCAGGGCCTGGACACCGCATTCCTGCATGATGACCAAGAGTTCGGCAGGTCGGAAACGGGCACGACCCGTCGCCAGCCGGCCGAAGGCGCAGGTCAACTCACCGAGAAACGCCGCCATCTGCACCACACCGGTCCAAAAAACAGACGCCCCGTCAACCACCCGTTCCAAAAAGGAGCTCCGGGACTTGTCTCCATGCACGGGGGGCCGACGGGGGGTCGCCGCCAAGGCCAGCAGGCGCCGCACCCCGTCAGGCAGGTGCGCGTCATCAAAGAAAACACCCCTTGCACCGCAATTCTTTTTGATACCGGAAAGAAATGTAAGCAGCCCGCTGTCCCATCGGCCAAGGGCGCGGGTATCGAACACCAGCCGTTTTGTTGGAAGAGCCGCCAACGCCGAAGCCACGTCCCCCACCGACAGCGGCAGCGCTCCCGCCATCCAGTCACCGTCCATGCGCAAGCGAAGCGTGCCCGGCTCCGACCGGTGCAGACGTCGGCTCCCAGGGGCGTCTTTGTCTTCCAGCGGCATCTTCCCCTCCACCATCCGGGCCTCATCAAAGATACGATTGGAATCCACCTTAACACGTTTGCTGAAAAACGAGAATATCCTCTCCTGAAACAACCTTCCCGAAAATAGAGAACGCACATCAGGCGCATGGACCTATACGCTGGTGGCGGCTTCGCTTGTAACCGTCGGCCCCTCTCTCTCGCCATTTTCCAAAAGGCCGCCATTTAACGGGAAGCCTCACCCCCATAGGTTCTGGATGCGAAGACTGTGCACAAAATCGAAACCGCCTATGCCCAAAGCATGCACCAAGTGCTGCTGTCAACCAGGGGGCCCCTGTTAATGGTAGTCCTTGTGCTGGTGGTTGCCTGTGGATTTTCTTCCGTGCGCTTTTCAGAAGGCGCCCCGGCCGCTTGGCACCAACGTGAATGCATGCGCGGCGAGCCGATACGCATGGGCATCTCCTGACGGCCGGAGGCATGCTCCAGGACAATACCAGCCGGAAACACGCCAAGAGGCACGCCGCAATCGTTTTTCTTTGACGCGCCGTATTATCGACCGATTTTCCGGATAGCGGCGATGGAGATATCGCTTTCCGTCACACCCTGGCTGTTCTGTGTCCAATCGGCAAACATCTGGACACCATACCCGAGTTGCAAGTCAATGCCCAACATCCCCCGGAAATAGGGAATGGTTGCGCCCGGCTTGCTCTGGTTGGCAATGGCATACTGGGGCGTTTGCCATATTTTCCACAATTTGCCGGCCCGATCCCATGCACAGGCATAGAGGTTGTTCATGGTCTCCTTGTCCATCCAGACTCGTTTTTTACTTTGGGGGTATTTTTCGTCCTTGGGCAAAATATCGATCACATACACTTCCCGCACCTGCCATCCGTCGGGCTCCACGGGAATAAAGTCAAGGGCACCAATATCCTTCATCTTGGTGTAGTTCCAGGTAGCGTTGGCCTGTCCGATCACCTTGGTGTCCGCCACCAGTTCATATGTGAACGCGGGGATTCTCCCGGCAAAACCGCCCTCGAAATCGTCTGGGGCCTGGGTAGAGCTCATGATGGGTGTAGAGCGCTCACCAGCCTCGCCCCGGAGCACGCGCCGCATGGAAGGCAAATATAGGTAAGTGGTATCTGCGGCCTTCTGATCGATATAGCGGATCAGAAGCGTAATGAAGTTCCGCTGCACCGGAGGAAACATGCTGCGGATAAAATTGGCCTTCCGGTAGTTCTGGGCTGTTTCGTACAACGGTTTCGGATCATCGAATAATCGATTTTGGAAACTAATCTGGAAGCTGTCGACCACACTGGCAGAACATTTATTGCCCAGACGTTTTTCCAGCGTCATGAAGGTGCAGCGCTGATCGTCGAACATGTAGCGGTAATCATAGTTCCACATGATCTTGGTGACAAATTGGGGATCGTCGGGTGAAATGTCCGGAAAGGGAAAGCCTTTGATCTCTTCGTAGGAACCGCCTGTGATGTACCCTCCGGCGTCGATACTGTATTTCCCATTGTTCGCTGCAGAGGCGTTCATCACCTCTGCGGGGTATGGGTTGGACTTGGTTTCTTCCACCTTGATGGACAGCGGTTCGATAAAGCCGCCCCCGGTGGTGAAAGCATCATACCAGAAATCGGGAAAAAGGTTCTTGTATTGGTCGATATTGCTCTTGTCGATTACCGTGCCG
The DNA here is from genome assembly GCA_963678885.2 of Desulfobacterales bacterium. Lineage (GTDB taxonomy): Bacteria > Desulfobacterota > Desulfobacteria > Desulfobacterales > JAFDDL01. The sequence continues at coordinate 804,846 of CAXXFG010000001.1, forward strand.
GGTGCCGGCAAGTCTAGGGCGAAAGCCGCGGTGCACAGAAAGAACACCACGAGGGTGAGAGGGGAAAGAATCAGTACAATCTTGTTCACGCTTCTTTTCATAGGGTGTACCTCCTGTTGTTTGAAACAGCGTTCTTAGAAAATGCACCGTGTTCATCACCTCCACATTTGTATTCATGAACATGCTTGCCCCCTCCGGAAACACTGCGCCGAAGGCGTTTTGGAAAGCGGCTTTTTGAATTGGCGTTTTCACCAGATATGCTTCTCTTGCAAGCAATTGATTCTGCCCCGCACCTCTCCCCCCCTGCCTGCCGGCAAGCGCGATCTATATTAAGGCGGCTTGTGTCCCCCCTGGTTTTCCGACAGTGGTCGGTTTCTCTGTTCCGCTCTTCCGCTCAAGAAATCGTCCCAGCGCCACAGGCGGCCTCGCATCACACTTTTCAAGGACGCAGGGCGTATCCTGCTCGCAACAGAGTGCTTTTTTGCAACCGATGCGCTGACCGAAGCGCGGATATTTTCATAAGCCTGATTCCGGACGCTCTTTGCCCGGGTGGGTGATAGACGGATGTGTGTGAAAAGTTCTGAAAGGAAGGGATACTCCTGGCAGAGAATGGACCTGAACAGGCCTTTAAACGGGCGCCGGCTTCGGCGTTGCCTCCGGACAAACCATGCGGCATTTCCTGACGATGATATACTGCAGTGCGCCAGGGGCCTCCATGCAGTCTTCTTGCGGCCTGCACTTGTCGTTTTCTGTGGGCTCAGGTGGTGAACTTATTTATGGCGTCTCGCTCTCCCTCTCGTTTTTCAGGAAATTACCAGGAAATGGTCACATCGGGTAGATGGCATAGGCCCCTTTGTTCCAAAACTCTTCGTCCCCAGCGGCATATCTTGCCCCCGATGCAAACACCGCGTGCGGTAGGGTAATATCCTTCTGGTATGTGTGTAAGGTCACTGTCTGCCTAAGGTTGTCGTAGGTGACGCGCAATTCTTTGCCATCAGCCAAATGATATACGACCACAATCCTGGACTCGGGTTCAAGTCCAAAGGCCTTGCGGTGGATGGCGGATCGCCATTGGCCGGTGTGGAGATCGGATCCGTGTCCATCGGCGTCATGAACCCCCAGTTTCCGATTTACGGCGATCATCCACTGCTCAGAGCCAATCGTTGGACCGTGGTCCAGCGCGTCCCACGTACCCACAACGCGATCGACCTGTTCCATCCATGCCTGGGTTCCTGCAGGAGCAATTTTCTCGACCTTGACAATCGGCCGCGCCGGGCCGGAGCCACCATCCGTTGTCACATGGCCATGGTTCCACGAAAGCAGTACATTATCTCCTTTCTTGAATGAAGCAACGATTCCCTTAATATCACGACGCACGTTCGAATGCGCCATATTGTCTTCAATCGTGAAGACGAACTGATCACTCTTCGGCTCGCCATACGCGCTGCGCTTCTCGTACTTCACATACTTGATGATGCGAAAACTCGGCACCATTCCGAAATGACCCCATCGATCAAGACACAATGACGTAAGCCCCATACACCGGTGATATTTCGTACCGGTACAGTGTCACCGCTTTCTTCCCGCTGATCTCGTCCCCGTGCACGCAAACGGCAAGAAGGCGCACCATGGCCGCTCGCAACGGCAGTTGCCAAATTCCGACTCGCACTATTCTTTTCCTGTTTTTTTGAACACAATTCGCCGCCACTGTCCGTGGCGGCTACGGAAATTACTTGTAAAGCGCCTGGTGGCAATGGATGCAGGCCATTTTACCCTGCTGATTGTTCATTCCGTCATTGTCGTGCCGCATGCCAGCCACACCGTGGCAGATTAGGCAAGCCTGGTTTTCTTCCTCAAACGGGTATTCTCGGGCCCGGTATTGACCCTCTGCATACAGATTGAGCATCGACACCGTCTGGTAGATCACCTCCCCGGTCACCTTGGCACAGCGATCCTTCTTTTCCTCGGATTTCATCTTAGCACCGGCCGCAAGGGTCCACTGGGAAACAGACACGTGACACAACGGGGTCTTTGCGGTTCGCTTCACTTGATTGGGAAAATGGCAAATATCGTCAAATCGCTGTGTGGGAAAGTCGGTGCGGCTGTACCATTGAAACAATTCGTCGGTCATTTTGATGTAGGTTTCCTCATCGTCATAGGCGACCATGCCGAAATATTGGGAGGCAACACCCAACGCACCGCAAAGTGTACCCTGCCCGCCGTATCCTGCCGACAAATGGCTGTACATGTAGTCCGGCATGGTCGTCCAGGGATACCCCACCGAATCTTTCAAGAGGCCGAGGACCCCCAGCCAGGCTCCGTTGCCTCAACCACCGGCGTTAAGATAAAAGTGGTACGCACGTGAACCTGCCTCCATAGGATCGATGTTACTCCACGGCCAAGGCATGGCCGGTGCTGCATCTGCTGTTTTTTTCGATGGCGCAAAGACATTCATGGATGCGCAGCCGATCAATCCTCCTGTCAGCACAGCGCCCGCTCCTTTCAGTAGTTGCCGACGGGAGGAGTTTGGTTGTCTTTTTCCTTCACCCATGGCGGTATTCTCCTTTTTCCAAGCTCGAAGGTTCGTTATTCCATATTTTAGCCCAATTTTCAGGCGCCCCTTTTCGTCCGCCTTCTTTCCAAGCCATGAACCGTATGGTGACGCACCGCGACTTCGCAACCGTCGACGTCGCTCCGCCCGCACCGCCGAGGATGCCCGCCGTCATGATCGTGGAGCCGCGTCGGCGGAAGCTTCGGATATAGAAAAACGTGCGGTCGTACTGTCATCCATGTTCCTATCCTTGGTCATCACCCGTTGCGCACACTCTTAAGGTCGTGCGCCGAATTGTGACAATCGCCGCACCTGTCTGGATTGCTCATGACGTGCTCTGGATGGGCGTTGCGGTGGCAGTACTGGCATCCCTTGGCCTCGGCAAAATGCTCATTCTGGTGGCACAGAACACACGCGACCCCCATGTGCAGCGACCGGCTGGCCTTCAGCGTGTCGATAACGTCGTCATGACATGCGCCGCAGTAAGTGTCGGGCATGGTCGCCGTGTGGATATATCGGGTCACGTCGTGGCTGCCGTGACAGTCAGCGCAGGTGGACGCGTCCATCACCTCAGAATGACTTTCGTGGCATCCCAGGCAATTCGGGAATACCGCGCCTTCCACATCGGGCGGATGCTCCGTGTGGCAGTCGGTGCACTTTAAATCACGGTGCGGCCCACCCTTCACCGCAATAAACCCGGCCGCCACTTCGTGGCACTCGATGCATTTGCGATTCGCCTTGATGTCCAGCGGCTTCGCCGTTTCAAGCGGGCTTGAAATGACCCGCACGTCACCGCCATAGAAACGCGCCTTTCGCGTGCCATTGACGTCAGTCACTTCGATGGTGTCATCTTTCCAGGATCTCCCACCGTCGACGACCCTGAAGGAGGTGCCATCAAGGTCGAACCTGGCCTGCCGCCCCATGATACGCACGTTGGTAAGCGGGTGTTTCTCGCCCGCTCGCGGAAAACCGCCTCCCATGCTCATATTGAAGCCAAGCATCCAGTCGTCGATTCGTTTGTGGCGCTCCACATCGTATACGTAGTAGCTCAGATAGCCGCTCTGGCGCTCGGCGGCGGCCTCACCCCGCACGCTTGCCTTGGGCTGTGCCTTGAAAGAGATCCAGAACTGCACGCGGTCCTGTGAACCGTCGCGGTCGTAATCGAAGACAATCGTCTCGCTAAAGGCAAGCTCGCCGGAAACCGAGGCAACAGGCTCCGGTGCTGCACTGTCCTGGGAAAACAGGATGCCGACCGTGCCCAAGGCGAAAAGGACGACGACGGGCAACGTTACGCCAACAGTTCCGCCGCTCATCGGGGCCTCCTTTCTGGAGCCTGTTCGTGCAGTGTGGACGCGATCACCCAGCGGGCACTCTCGAGACGGTCGCGGATCCGTTCGTAGATGGTCTGGCAAGCCTCCACATAGCTCCGGGCCGCGGCCGCCGCGGCGCGCACCTGCGCCGCCCCCGTCGGGTCGCCGACATCTTTCTCGATCCACGCGGCCAGGCGCTCCAGATGGATCCCGGGTAGCGAATCGGCCTGAGGGAGCATCACCACCTCCAACTCGCCGATGCTCCGCACAAAGCTCGGGACCAGCCCGAGAGGCGGTTTCAGATGGCCGACAGGGAAGCGGCGGGCATGCGGCACGGTTGCCAGGATCCGGCGAGCTGTCTTGCGATCCATCCTATGCGTGCGGTCCATTGCTATCCCTCTTTTCCGAGGCGGCCAGCCGCCTCGAGAACGGCGGCGACTTGACCGAGGTCGAGATCCTCGAGGGTACGGCGCGTCGGCCAACCGCTCGCGATGTCCCAACCCTCGAGCCGGTAAAACGTGGTCTTGAAGTTCTCAAACTTTTTTCGATCCATCGTGCGGCCCATGACATCCCGGTACTCCCACTCGCCGCTCCGATTGCGGCAGGGCCACATGAAGAAGGGGAAGAGCTCGCCCTTCTCGTACTTCGTCTCATAGACATAGGGGGCATAGTGGACCATGTCGCGGTGTCGGCCCTGAAGCGTCCAGATGGCGTTGTCCAGATTCCAGATGCGACGTCCGAGTTCGATACCGTCCTCGAAGGTGAACTTGTCGCCGGTCACGGCATTCCAGAAGACATGTTCCCCGGCATCGTCCGATGCCGTGGCACCTCTGTTGTCGGGAGCATTCGTGTTGTAGAAGTCTGGCCAGCGCAGATCACAATAGAGTGCGGACTGCTTGTAGAAGCGCGTGTAGTGACGGTGCCAGCGGACAAGCTGCGCCACGTTCTGCGAGTACATGTTTTCATCGCTGTAGTCGAGGACCTCGGGACGGTTCTTCGCATAGGGGGACAGCTTCTCGGCGATGATCCCGACCAGCTCCTTAGCCTGGATGCGCATGGGCTTCGCAAAAGCAAAAGAGGCCGTGACGTTTGTGAAAATGATATTGAAGCAGTGCTCACAGATGTCCCGATCACCGAGGATACTGCCGTAGCCCCACTCCACTTCGGCGCGCGGGTCGTATCCGTGCTCGGGCTGTCCCCAATAGGAAAAAGCCATGCGCCCCGTGCGCAGGTCGTCTTGGCGCTTCCACTTGTAGGCGGTTTGCACCCACCCGTCGGCAAGGTCCGCGCCGATGTCCTCACGACAGGAAAGGGCATGGATCAGCTTCTCCGCGAACTCCAGTGTGCCGTATTTGTCCCAGGGGAGGTCGGAGTGAATGGCCTTGCCTGGACCGAGCACGCCTTCCTCAACGAGGTGCTCGAGCCAGTGCAGCCCGGTGAGCGCAAAATAGGTGTTGATCCCGTATCGCTGCGCGACATCGGCGGCGCGGAGATTGATCTCCACCAGTTCCTCGATCGACTTCGCAACGCGCCGCGCGGGCGCAAAGTACCAGCTGGTCACCTGGCACTTGGTCTCGTGTCCATAGCCGACCGCATACCGCGCCCGACAACCGCTGATGCACCCCTGGCAGGCCTGGGGGCGATACTTGTCATTGGGCGTGGGGACCATGGACATCACCTTGGGCTGCTTGCCGATCTTGGTCCAGGCCGTGAAGTCCGGCTCCTTGATGTCGGAGACGTACTTTCTCTGCGTGGCCGTGCGGGCTCGCAGGATGGCGGTGGGATCCGCCACCGGGATCTCTCCGGTACCGATGACGCTGATGGCCTTGAGTTTCTTGGAACCCCAGACACCACCGAAGCCGGCCACCGCGGCAATGTTGCCCGCATCGTGAACCAGGCCACCGCCGCACGTCTCGTTCTCGCCAGCGGGTCCGATGGTCATGATCGCCGGCCGCTGCGTCGTGCGTCCCTGGTCGGATGCAGGGTCGAGGGCCTCCTCGGCACTCATGTTGAGGTCCCGCCAGCCGGTCTGCACGCCGCGGGGCACGCCGACCTGCTGCCAGATCTTTTCCTGAGCAGTTCTGGTATCGGTTCCCCAGAGATCGGAGGCGTCGTGGAAAACGACTTTCCGGTTGCGGACCTCGACCCAGACCGGGCGCGAGGCCTTACCCTCGATGACGATCGCGTCGTAACCCGCGAACCGGAGCATGGTTCCGAACCGGCCACCCATGTTTGATCGTGTATACCACGAGATGGGGTGGGTGTTCAGACCTACGCCCACGACCTCGCATCGCCCTGCCGACGGAACAAGGGTTCCGTTCAGCGGCGAAGCCGCGACGATGCAGACGTTGGCCGAGTCACGTCCATCGGTAATTGTCTTGTCTTTGCAGAAGTCCCAGAACAGGGCGGAGCCGAGCCCATGGCCGCCTCCCCAGGATCGATACAAGGCGGTATCGATCTCGATGGCTCGCCGTGCGGTAAGGTCGAGCCGAAGGATCTTGCCCGCATAGCCGTACAACGTCATGATTCCCTCCCTTCCTCTGCGGTCACTCGGTCGTCATACCAAGGCGTTTCCAAACCCAATCGCGCAGGTTGACCGTGTAGGACGCGTCGTCGCGGTTCTGGACAGGCATGGCCGTGGTGAAGGTGATGGCATTGACCGGACAGACCCGCACACAGGCCTGCACGCCACCCGGTCCGCCCTCTTCGTCGAGGTACGGTGTGTCGACACAGAGGTCACACTTCTGCGACTTCCGCCGACCCTTGTCCCACTGCAGGCGGGCCGGGGTGAACGGGCAACTCTGGATACACATCTTGCAACCAATGCATCGCTCCGGATCGACTCTCCGGACATTGCCGTGCTCGACATCCACGTGGTTGGCCCCCGTCGGGCAGACCTCGACACAGGGCGCGTTCTGGCACTGCCGACACTGGGCGATGAACACGTCGTCCGGCCAGTTTCCGAAGGAGTGCTGCATGATCTGGATGCGCGATTCCGTGTACGACGCCGACCCCGAGTGAGCCAGTGAGCAGGCCATCATGCAACTGCCGCATCCCTGGCACTTCTTCATGTCGACGACGAGAAAACCTTTTGAATCGGCGATCGCGTTCGGCACCGCAAGCAGTCTTCCCGGAAGGATAACCACCGTGCCGAGTGCGCCCGAACCAATTAAAAACTGCCGCCGTGTGATCTTTCCTAACGGATCCGTCTTGTCTTCATTCATATCGTTGGTCCTGGGTTTTAGAGGAGAGGGGGTAAGAGCTTCCGAAGAGATTCACTTGATTTTAAAAGCTCGGAAAGTATTTTTTATTCAAGTCTTTGGTGAAATGATCGCTGACCGTCCCAGCTATGCAGACTTCTCCCTGATCGTTTTTGAGGGCTGGGATCGGTCGTCGCCACTTTTTTGTGAGATGGCGCTTCATTGGGAGTACAAGCCCACGATAAATGCGGGCACAAGGTCGACACCGCCCATAGTTGGGAACGACGCCGGAAAAGAGACCTGAATTCCACCTCCACCGAGGTGTGGCGCGATTGCCGATACCGGAAGCTGTTTCGCCCTGTCTGCAGACAAATCCGGGCCAGAATACCGCAAGGCTTCAAAGGAGGACGAGGCAGTGCGCAAGGGCACACGGCACCTGCTGTTTAAAAACCGTTCGCACTTGAAGGACAAGGCCCAACGGAATCATTTAAAAGAACTTCTCAACCTCAACGAAACACTGCGCCAGATGATGAATCTTAAAGAGCAGCGAAAACGGATCTGGGAGTACAAAACCCGCACCTGGACCAACAAGGCCATTGATCCATGGTGCATACGGTCCCACTCTGTCGGGCAGCCGTTATTAGACAGTTCTGCCAAGCAGATGGGCGATCAAGAGAAAAACATCCGGTTTCAGCGCGTTACGCTACTTTACGCTGAAAATTCAGCGTTCTTTCTCCATTTAATCGGGAGACAAACCAAATTTTCAAACTTTGAAAAAGTCCGTAATGACGGCTCAACTTCTATTTTTCCTCCGGAGCCCAATAAGCCCCGCAAGTCCTGTGGAAAAGAACAGAATTGCGCCAGGAAGCGGTACGTTACTGATGTCCCGCTCGAAATGTCCTGTCAACTGAAGGCTCTCTTCCAACTGCGGCAAGTAGCCTTCTTCTCCCGGTCGGCCGACCCCGAGCTGCTGAATGATCGTGTGTTCCATGGTCCAGGACTCATCGAGCAAATCCGTCCACGTCTTCGGTGGCGCCCATCCACCGTCCACCCAGGACGACTTCGGATCATATTCATATGATAGCGCAAAATGTACACTGCTCGTATCGGTGCCGACATCCATGAATACATTGGTTGTCTCAAAGGTCTGGTGGAGACTGTCGGCTGGACCTGAAGCTCCATAGTGGACCCAGTGATAATTATCGCGTCCATATCTGGATTCTTGACCGCCCGAAACAGGCGTCAAGGTCGTCCAGGCATTATAATCAATCCCTTTGGACAGTCGGACATCAAAATAATCTGTGACAGTAAGGAAATTGCCGCCCAGATCATATATGTCAGGAAACTTTCCCGGAAGGCTGTCGTCCACGGTGATCATATATTGCCCTGCATGTTGAGGAGCATCCGGTACAAAACGGTACGATATTATTTCTCCGTATGCGTTTCCTGCGACAACAACTGCAAATAAAAAGATGACGAGCTCCAAGACGTTTTTCTTCCGCATAGCCCCTCCAATCTACAAAATTTCCGTTAACATTCCTCGCCCCCGCAACCAATGTTACCCGATTCGTATTTGCTGCATGACACCAAGGTTTGAACTGACGGGTGAAACTAAGAATACAAACCGCCATTTTGTAAAAGCAATAGTCATGCCAGTTTTAAATCCGGCCGCAACACATCTGCAATACAGGGGGGAAATAAATCTGTCTGTTTTTTTTCTCAAATAACCATGAAAAAGTTTTCACAATTTGATTGTGCCAATGTAATGCAGTTTTCAATGTGTATGGGGAAGGGGGCGGTGGGCTGTGAGAAGTATGATGTCCGCGCCTTTAACAGTCGCACGGCTGTGGATATTATTTTTTTAACACATCTTTTGAAAAAAACTTGACAATATTCACCGCTCGCCTGTATGCTTTGGGCTTTATTCTGGATATGATGGTGTTATATATGGTTTTTTAGCGGGCTTTTGAGAAAAGACACGATGAGCGTTTTCCACTACCAGTCCATGTTCCCCCTGACGGCGGACACCACCGCGTATCGCCGGTTGACGGACCAACACGTGCGAACCGAAACCTGGAACGGAAGACGGATGTGCATTGTTGCCCCCGACGGCCTGACGCTTTTGGCCGCAACGGCGTTCAAGGAGGTGGCGCACCTGCTGCGCCCGGCGCACCTGGCACAACTGCGGGCCATTCTGGACGATCCGGAAAGCGCGGACAATGATCGGCTTGTGGCCCTGGAAATGCTGAAAAACGCCGTCATTTCAGCCGACATGGTCTTTCCCATGTGTCAGGACACCGGCACCGCCATCGTCATGGGGAAAAAGGGACAGCAGGTCTGGACCGGTGGGAACGATGCCGCGGCCCTGTCCAAGGGGGTTTATGAGGCCTATACGCAAAACCACCTGCGCTACAGCCAGAACGCACCGCTGACCATGTTCACGGAAAAAAACACCAACTGCAATCTGCCGGCCCAAATCGATATCGCAGCAGTGGACGGCGACACCTATGCGTTCCTGTTCATGGCCAAGGGGGGGGGCTCGGCCAACAAGACCTTCCTGTACCAGGAAACCAAGGCCATCCTGACCCCGGAGGCGCTTCAGCAGTTTTTCCGCGAAAAAATGAAAAGCCTCGGTACCGCGGCCTGCCCCCCCTACCACCTGGCCCTCGTGGTGGGCGGCACCTCCGCGGAAATGACCCTGAAGACCGTCAAGCTCGCCTCGACCGGCTACCTGGACGGATTACCGACGGAAGGAAACGCATACGGCCATGCCTTCCGGGACCTTCAGATGGAAGCCGATGTGCTCGATATGGCGCGCAACTCGGGCATCGGCGCCCAATTCGGTGGCCGGCATTTCTGCCTCGATGTACGGGTGATTCGCCTGCCGCGCCACGGCGCTTCCTGTCCCATCGGTATGGGGGTCAGTTGCAGCGCCGACCGCAACATCAAGGCAAAAATCACACGGGAAGGCATCTTCCTGGAGCAGCTTGAAACGGACCCGTCGAAATACATGCCAACGGTCTCCCTGAAAGAATCCGAGGCGGTCCGGATCGACCTGAACCGGCCCATGGCCGAGGTCCGGGCCACACTCAGCAAGCACCCCGTGGCAACACCCCTTCTTCTGACGGGCGACATCATCGTGGCACGGGATATCGCCCACGCCAAGCTCAAGGAACGTCTCGACCGGGGTGAACCACTCCCCGACTACGTCCGAGAGCACATCATCTATTATGCCGGACCAGCGAAAACCCCGCCGGGATATGCCGCCGGCGCTTTCGGCCCCACCACCGCCGGCCGGATGGATCCCTATGTGCCCCTGTTTCAGGCGCATGGCGCCAGTCTTGTAATGCTGGCCAAGGGAAACCGCAGCCGCCAGGTGACCGACAGCTGTCGGACACACGGCGGATTCTACCTGGGATCCATCGGCGGGCCCGCAGCCCGTTTGGGCAAAGAATGCATTACCCGGGTGGAAACCGTCGCCTACCCGGAACTCGGCATGGAAGCTGTTTTTAAAATTTCGGTTAAGGATTTCCCGGCTTTTATCATTGTGGACGATAAGGGAAACGATTTTTTCGATTCCCTTCTGTCCTGAGCCGGCGCAACACAACTTCCGCGGCAGTCGGCACGAATCCGCCTGGCAGTCGCGTATAAACAGGATGTTGAATACCATAGACAAAGGGAGAATCCACATGTCAAAACAGATGAAAACCATTGATGGCAACACCGCCGCGGCGCATGTGGCGTACGCGATGAGCGATGTGGCGGCCATCTACCCGATCACGCCATCCACCCCCATGGGCGAAACCAGCGACGAATGGAGCGCCCAGGGCCGCAACAACATATTCGGCCAACAACTGCTGGTCCGTCAGCTTCAGTCCGAAGCCGGTGCGGCCGGCGCGGTCCACGGCGCCCTGGCCGCCGGATCGCTGACCACCACCTTCACCGCCTCCCAGGGGCTGCTGCTGATGATCCCCAACATGTACAAGATCGCCGGCGAGCTGCTACCCGCGGTGTTTCACGTCAGCGCCCGCGCCGTTGCCGCACATGCGCTGTCCATCTTCGGCGACCACCAGGACGTCATGGCCTGCCGGCAGACCGGCTTCGCCATGCTCTGCGCCGGCTCGGTGCAGGAGGTAATGGACCTGGGGCTGGTGGCGCATCTGTCGGCCATTGAGAGCCGGGTGCCCTTTCTGCATTTTTTCGACGGGTTCCGCACCTCCCATGAAATCCAGAAAATCGAACTGATCGACTACGCGGACATGGCCGCCCTGGTCAACCGCGATGCCTTGCGGGCGTTCCGGCAACGGGCCATGAACCCCGAGCATCCGCACCTGCGGGGAACCGCCCAGAATCCGGACATCTATTTCCAGGGACGCGAAGCCGCCACCCCCTTCTATTTGAAGGTGCCCGGCATCGTGAAGGAATACTTGAAAAAAGTCGGCGACCTCACCGGCCGGCACTATCACCTGTTCGATTATACCGGGGATCCGAACGCGGAGCGGGTGGTCATCGCCATGGGCTCCTCCTGCGAAGCCATCGAAGAGGTGGCCCAAAACCTGCGCAGCGCCGGAGAGAAGGTCGGCCTTCTGAAGGTGCGCCTCTATCGTCCCTTTGTCGCCGCCGACTTCATGGCCGCGATCCCGGCCTCCGCCAAAACCATCACGGTGCTGGACCGCACCAAGGAGTCGGGCGCCCTGGCCGATCCGATGTACCTCGACACCATCACCGCCTTTGCCGAGGCCGGACGCCATGCCCGCATCCTGGGCGGCCGCTACGGGCTGGGTTCAAAGGAATTTACACCGGCCATGATCAAGGCCGTTTACGACAACATGGCCGCCTCCGATCCGAAAAACCATTTCACCGTTGGCATCACCGACGACGTGGCCCACACGTCCCTGCCGGTGGCCGAAGCCATCGACACGGCGCCCGAAGGAACGGTGCAATGCAAGTTCTGGGGCCTGGGGTCCGACGGCACCGTGGGCGCCAACAAGAGCGCCATCAAAATCATCGGCGACAACACCGATATGTACGCCCAGGGATATTTTGCCTACGATTCCAAGAAATCCGGCGGCATCACCGTTTCCCACCTGCGGTTCGGCCACAAACCCATCCAGTCCACCTACCTTGTGAACACGGCGGATTTCATCGCCTGCCACAAGGCCAATTACGTGGAACTCTACGACATCCTGGAAGGCATTCGGGACGGCGGGACCCTCCTCCTGAACGCCCCCTGGACTGTGGAAGACATGGAAACCCACCTGCCCGCACAGATGCGTCAGACCATCGCGGAAAAGGAGATCAAGGTCTACGCCGTGGACGCGGTCAAAATCGCGGAAAGCGTGGGACTGGGCAACCGCATCAACATGATCATGCAGACGGCCTTCTTCAAACTCTCGGGGGTGCTGCCGTTTGAACAGGCCATCGCACTGTTGAAAAAGGAGATCAACAAGGTGTACGGCAACAAGGGCGAGAAAATCGTCCAAATGAACATCGACGCCGTGGACCAGACCCTTGCCAACCTCAAGGAGATCACCTACCCCGGTAGTTGGAAAACCGCCGTTGCCGACGCCATGAAAGCGGCGGAGGAACCGGCCTTTGTGAAAAACGTGATCCGGCCCATCCTCGCCCAGAAAGGAGACAGTCTCCCGGTCAGTGCGTTCACCCCCGACGGGGTTTTCCCGATGGACACGGCCAAATATGAAAAGCGCGGCGTGGCCATCAATGTTCCGGAATGGATCATGGACAATTGCATCCAGTGCAACCAGTGCGCCTTTGTCTGCCCCCACGCCGCCTTGATTCCGGTGCTGGCCACCGAGGCGGAACTCAAAAACGCCCCGGACACCTTCGCCACCAAAGCCGCTGTGGGAAAGGAGCTGAAAGGCTACGGCTTCCGCCTCCAGGTCAACGCCCTGGACTGTCAGGGATGCGGCAACTGCGCCGATATCTGCCCGTCCAAGAACAAGGCTCTGGTGATGAAACCCATCGAAACCCAGACGCCGGAGCAAGTGCCCAATTACGATTTTTCCCTTACCATCCCGGTCAAGGATGAGGTGGTCAGCAAATCGACGGTCAAGGGCAGCCAGTTCCAGAAGCCGCTCATGGAATTCTCCGGCGCCTGCGCGGGCTGCGGTGAAACACCCTATGTCAAGGTGCTGACCCAGCTGTTCGGCGACCGCATGATCATTGCCAACGCCACGGGATGCAGCTCCATCTGGGGTGGCTCGGCCCCCACCACGCCTTACTCGGTCAACAAGGACGGCCATGGACCGGCATGGGGCAACTCCCTGTTCGAAGACGCTGCGGAGTTCGGATACGGAATCGCCATTTCCTATATCCAGCGCCGCAACAAACTGGCGGACCTTGCCAAGCAGGCCCTGTCCTCAGACATCTCCCAGCAGATGAAGGACGCCCTTTCCGCATGGCTCGCGGCCAAGGACGATGCGGAGGGTTCCAAAACCACCGCCGCCGTTGTCAAGCAGCTGTTGGTAAAGGAAGCCGGGGCCCCGGTCCTGGCCGAAATGGCCGACATGGGCGACCTGTTCGTCAAGAAATCAATCTGGTCCTTCGGTGGAGACGGCTGGGCTTATGACATCGGTTTCAGCGGTGTTGATCACGTAATGGCCTCCGGCGAGGACGTCAACATCCTGGTGATGGACACCGAGGTCTATTCCAACACCGGCGGTCAGGCCTCCAAGGCCACACCGTCCGGCGCGGTGGCCAAGTTTGCCGCATCCGGAAAAAAGGTGGGGAAAAAAGACCTGGGAAAAATCGCCATGGGCTACGGCCATGTGTACGTGGCGTCGGTGGCCATGGGCGCCAACAAGAACCAGCTGATGAAGGCCTTCCAGGAAGCCGATGCGCATCCAGGCCCCTCTATCATTCTGTGTTACGCCCCGTGCATCAACCAAGGCATCCGCAAAGGGATGGGCAAGACCCAGGAAGAGATGAAGCTAGCGGTGGACACCGGCTATTGGCCGCTTTACCGCTACAACCCGGCCCTGGCCGCGGCGGGCAAGAACCCCTTCATCTTCGAGTCCAAGGCACCGGACGGAACCCTTCAGGCCTTCCTGTCCGGGGAAAACCGCTATGCGATCCTGGAGAAGACATTTCCTGCGGAATCCAAGCGGCTCCGGGCCCAGTTGGAAGAGGAAGTGCAACAGCGGTACCGCACTTACCAGGCCATGGCAGAAACAAAGCAGGACGAAAACAAAGATGTATGATGCTGCAACCTGCATCATGCTGAACGGCTGATCCGGGGCGGCTGCCGGCCGATAAGGCGGGCAGCCGCCCCTTTTTGCCTTGTGTGTGTGTGGGTGGGGGGGGACCGCATGGCCCATACCGCTGGAAACGGTGTTTGCCGGCGCTGCGGCACCTGCTGCAGAAAAGGCGGCCCGGCCATTCATATTGAAGACCGCCGGCTGGTTGATGACGGCATCCTGCCCGTCCGCGACCTTTTCACGATCCGGGAAGGGGAGCCGGCCCACGAAAACGTACGCGGCCACATTGCCCCGGCGACAACGGATATCATTAAAATAAAGGGCACCGGGGGAAGTTGGCGCTGCCGCTACCTTTGCGCCGAGACCAACACCTGCCGCATATATACCCACCGCCCATTGGAATGCCGGGTGCTCTCCTGCCGGGACACCACCCCGATCGGGGCCACATATGACCGCAACCGCTTGACCCGGAAAATGTTGCTGGAAACCGTCCCCGGCCTCTGGGAACTGATCGCAGCCCATCAGCAACGCTGCGACTACGGCACCATCCTGGCCCTCCATGCCCGCCTGAAGAAGAATCCAGCACCCGAGGCGTCACGGCAATTGCGGGAAACCATAATCTACGACCGCAGCTGTCGGCAAACCCTGGTGGAAAAGGGCCGTATCGATCCGCATATGCTCGATTTCCTCCTGGGCCGCCCCCTTACCCAAACCCTTCCGCTGCTGGGAATCACAGCATAGGGGACCGCCCCTCCCCGGCAAAAGGCGCCGGCTTTTCTTTAATGGCGGCGTTGGGCACTTCCCGGCTGCGCTACAACTCGAACTGGGCCTTGATTTTGAACACCCTGGTGGACGGAAGGTTCAGAATTTCCGGCACCCCGGTGACGCGAGCAATCTCGGCAAGGCAGGTCTCTATCTCGGCCATGGAGGGTGCAATGAAGGTAAACCAAACATTGACGTCGTTATTGCGCAGGTAGTTGTGTGTAACCCCCGGGAACCGGTTGACCGTCTCGGTGAAAAGGTCGAGCTTGTCGTCGGGCACCCGGGCCGCACACAAGGTGCTGACATACCCCAATTTCGCAGGTACGAAATTCGCTCCGATCCGGCGCACGATGCCAACCCGCTTCAACCGCCGCACCCGTTCAAGCACATCGGCTTCCGACAGCCCCAAGGCATCACCAATGACGGCAAAGGGCCGGGTGTTGATGGGAAAATCCGATTGAATTCGGTTCAATATCGCCTTGTCGATGCCATCCATATGAAAACCAATACCATCCTTTCACAAAGACCCGTCAACCCCCCGAGCCGCCCGATGGTCCGGAAGGCAGCGCACGTGCAACTTCCGGCGCCGAGGCCCGTCAAACTCACAGAAAAAAATGCCCTGCCACGTCCCCAGCACCAACCGCCCGCCTGCGATGCCAACGCATTGGGAGGCGCCAACCAGTGTCGCCTTTACGTGGGCCGGAGAATTCCCTTCCAGATGGGTGTACCCCGCATCCAGGGGCACCATCCGATCCAAGGCCCGAAGAATGTCAGCGGCCACCGCCGGATCCGCACTTTCGTTGATGGTCACCCCCGCCGTTGTGTGGGGCACAAACAGCATGCACAGGCCATCGGCGACCCGGGCGGCGGAGACCGTTTCTTGCACCTGTGCGGTCACGTCCACAAACTGCACCCGGGACCGGGTTTGAATGGTAAGGATCATTGCGTCCGCTCCATCGGCGGGTGGGCCCCCATAAAAAAAGCCCTGCCGCGCCGGCAAGGCTTTTCGCATCACAACGGGCAGGCTCCTTTCGGCAACGTCAAACGCAGCCGGTGGGTTTGGGGAGACCGGCCATTTTGCATGCGCCTTTTCCAGGACCCGACGGAAACAGCTCATAGATATGCTTCAGTTTAAATCCGGTCACCTTGGACAGCACCCGCACCATGGGTGCAATCCCGTTTTTCTTGTAATAATCCTGAAGTACATTGATGACTTTCCAGTGCTCGTCTGAAAGTTCGTCGATCCCCTCTTCCTTTTTCACGTACTGAACCCATTCAGGACACCACACTGAGAAATCGTCAATAAACCCATCCTCGTCAACGTTGAAAGTCTTTCCTTGGAATTCAACTTCTGGCATGTAATGGCCCTCCTTTTGAATGTATTTAAAATGGCACGCGCCTTAACATTCCGGTTCTTTTCGTGGAAAGATAGTAACTATCGGACAGCCGCCACTTTGTCAATATCATTTTTGATGTGCCACCCTCCCCTGAACCGCCGATGGCCTTTCCTGTTTACAAGCGCCCGCTGTGACCGGTAGGATGGCCACGGCAATCAGGAGAAACCGCAAGGACGCTTACACATGAACAACCAGCAAAAAAAGCCGGCGGTGGTCATCGTCTGCGGCCCCACGGGGGTAGGGAAAACCGCCGCGGCAATAAGGCTCGCAAACACCTTCGGCGGTGAGATCGTGGGCGCCGACTCTATGCAGATCTACCAGCAGATGAACATCGGTACCGCCAAGCCCACCGCAGAGGAACAGGCCGCCGCCCGGCACCACATGATCGATATCGTACCCCCGTCCGCCGCCTTCGATGCCGCCCGCTACGCCGAGATGGCCCGTAACATCATCGTTGACCTGCACCGCAAGGGGAAACTGCCCATCGTAGCCGGCGGAACGGGCTTTTACGTCAAGGCGCTCACCCGAGGCCTATTTGAAACCCTTCCAGAAGACAAGGCGCTGCGCCGGCGCCTGCGCGAAGAAGCCGGGCAACATGGCCCCGGGGCCATGCTCGAACGCCTGCGGGCATGTGACCCGGAAAGCGCCCAGCGGTTGCACCCCAACGACACCTACCGCATCCTGCGGGCCCTGGAAGTGTTCATGGCAACAGGCCGCCCCCTCTCCGAACATCACCGGCGGCACAGGTTCCGGGAGCAGCCGTTTCGAACATGCACCATCGGCTTGACCCTGGCCCGGGAAGTGCTCTATGATCGCATCAACCGGCGCGTGGACCGGATGCTTGCAGAAGGCCTCGTGGACGAGGTGCGACAGCTGCTCGCCGCAGGCCATGCTTCTTCCTTAAAATCCATGGGCGCCATCGGCTACCGCCACATGACCGATTTTATTCAGGGGCGCCTTTCCCTTGAAGAAGCGGTCCGCACCATGAAACGCGACACGCGACGCTACGCCAAACGTCAGTTGGCCTGGTTCCAGGCGGAGTCCGATGTCCACTGGCGGACACCGGACCAAATGGAAGAAATGCTGACACTGGTGAAAAACTTTCTCCCAGAGGCCCCATGAGCCTGCCGCGCGCCGCTTCGCAAAACGCCTGTATTCTCCTCTTTCTCCGGGCGCCGGAGATCGGACGCGTCAAGACCCGCCTGGCCCGCACCATCGGAGATGTGCACGCCCTGGCGCTGTACCGCCTGTTCGTGCAGGACATGATCGATACCCTCACGGCCACACATATCCCACTGTTTGCCTGTTGTCATCCGGCCGACAAGCTCCCGTTCGTTGCCTCCTGGCTGGGGCCCGCGCTGCATTACCGGCCGCAACGGGGCAATTGCCTTGGCGAACGAATGGCCGCCGCCTTCCGCACGGCCTTCAGTGAAGGATTCGAGCGGGCGGCGCTGGTGGGATCCGACCTGCCGGACCTCCCGGCAGACCTGCTCCACGCGGCATTGGAGGCCCTGGATCACCGGGGAGCGGCCCTCGGGCCCGGCACGGACGGCGGCTATTATCTGGTGGCCTTTCGCAAATCGGCCTTCACACCGGAAATCTTTTGCGACATTCCCTGGGGCACGGACCGCGTCCTCGACCGGACCCTCGCAACCTTCGAAGCCATGCGCTTGCCGGTAGCGCTTCTGCCGCAGTGGGCGGACGTGGACACCATCGCGGACCTGCGGGCTCTTTGGCGAAAACCTTGCGCCGCGGAAAGCCGGACTCGGACCTGGCTCCGCGCCCACCAGGATATCTTCCAGCAGCGGAAAGAAGCGTAATCATGGACCCGGGTTTCACCTTTACGGGCCCAGGCGGGCGTGGTATAGAAATAGAAACCCCAGCCCGCTGCGGCACTTTCGAAACGCCGCTGCCGGCGGGCGCCGATACGGAAAGGAAGCGAGAATGACGACGCCACCGGTCAAGATTTATTCCCTGAGCACCTGCAGCCACTGCAAATCCGCAAAGAAATTTCTTGGCGACTGCACCATCAAGTATGAGTTTGTCGATGTGGACCTGTTGCAGGGAGAAGAAAGAAAAGCGATCCTGGAAGACGTGAAGAAGTTCAATCCCCGTTGTTCCTTCCCCACCATCATTATCGGAGAGAAAGTAATCGTGGGCTTCAAAGAGGATGAAATCAAGGAGGCACTCAACCTGTGATGACGCCAGAGACACTGTACGACATGCTGAAAAAGAGCCAGGAGGCCAAGGGCTATTATTTCAACAGGGACAAGGCCCGGGTGATGGATCTGATGCAAGCCCTCCTGGTCAACAAGGAGCGCTACGGATATATGGGATGCCCCTGCCGCCTGGTTTCCGGAGACAAGGCCAACGACCGGGACATTATCTGCCCCTGCGTCTACCGGGAACCGGATGTCGCGGAATTCGGAAGCTGTTATTGCAACCTTTACGTATCGGCGGCGTGGAACGACGAGGAGATTCCCCATACCTATGTCCCCGAGCGGCGCCCGCCGGAAAAGATGGTGTTTTAGGGCCGCGCCGATGCCCGGCCACGCCTCCCCCCAGGTCAGGACCGAAGCGTCGCCGTCAGCCGCAGGGGATGCGACAAAAGGTCCAGGGCGCTTTGAATATCCCGGCACACCACGTCAGCCGCCATCAGAGCCGCGGCGGCTGCGCCTTCCCGGAGGACAACCGCCACGCCCAGCGCTGCGGCTTCCAGCATCAAACGGTCATTTCTGCCGTTTCCCACGCACATGACCCGTCCGACCCCCAGCCGCCCCACATAATCCCGTTTCTCCCGATCCTGGGCGTCGCTGCGCAGGACAGAAATCCGGCACGGCACCGCCGCCATCTGGTCCTCCACCTTGCCGAACGTGTCCGCCGTCACCACATGCACGGCAACCCGGTCGGCCAACGCGGTGAGGCGTTCGGCCACCCCCGGCAACAAAACACCGTCCACCGCGAGGGTCCCGTTGAAATCAAGCACCAGGTGCGCGATTTCAAGTCGCTTGAAACCAGGAATATCGATGACAATCATAAACAGGTCTCCGGCCGTGGTCACAGATCATAGGGCGTCAGGCTCTCGTAACCGGTCTCGGTCACCAGAACGGTCTGCTCGAACTGCGCCGACAGTGAACCGTCCCGGGTCACCGCGGTCCAGTTGTCTTCAAGGATGTCGAGTTCCTTCCGGCCCAGGTTGATCATGGGTTCAACGGTGAACACCATGCCGGGCAGGAGGACATAGCCGTCCCCCCGCCTCCCGAAATGGGGAATCTGGGGGGACTCATGAAACTCCGTGCCGACCCCGTGCCCCACGAATTCGCGCACCACCGAACATCCCTCTGCCTCGGCGTGGCGTTGAATGGCAAAGCCAATATCCCCCACGGTGTTTTTCGGACGCACCGCGGAGAGCCCAAGCCGCAGGCATTCCCGGGCCACCGCAACGATTTTTCGGGCGTCAGCGCCGGGGGTTCCCACAAAGAAGGTCTTGCTGGCATCCGCATAATAACCGTTGAGAATCGATGTCACATCAACGTTGACGATGTCCCCGTCCTGAAGCCGCCTCGCACCAGGAATCCCGTGGCAGATGACCTCGTTGACCGATATGCAGACACTCTTGGGATAACCACGGTAGTTGAGCGGCGCCGGCACCGCCCCGTTGGACACCGTAAATTCGTGCACGACACGATCGATATCTTCGGTTGGAGTGCCGGGGGTAAGCAGTGGCGCCACCAGGTCGAGGGTTCTGATGACCAGATCGCCGGCCCGGCGGATGCCGTCCACATCGGCCTGGGTCTTGAAACGGATCTTGTGGCGTCTCTCATAGGTGCGGCGAAGCGCCTCGGCAGAGGTCTCCCGCTTGACCAGACAACACTTCTTGTATTTGAGACCACTGCCGCAAGGGCACGGGTCGTTGCGTCCGAATTTTTCTGTTTTCGTTTTCATACAAACCGTCTGGTGTTTTCCCGTTGCACTGCACATGCGCACCACCGCTGGCCCGCAGCTCTCGCATGGCAAGAAGGTAGAAAAACCAGGCCGTGGTGTCAAGATGAAAACACGCGGCAACACAAACAGAACGTTCGGGATCTAATACAGATACTGCACACTCACCGCCGGCACCAGGGCGTCCAGACGAAATCCGTCATTCGGCAGGGGACGGCCCAGGGCATCGGTTTTTTTAAGATACCCCAGATGCAGCGCCAGTATCACGGGAACGTTGTCTTCACGAAACCGCAGGCCGAACCGGACATATTCATCCCCCCCGGACGGCACGCTTATCTTTTGGGACACCGTCAATGTGCTTTTTTGATCACAGGGCGGAAAACAGCCCCGGTTGGAAAACCGTTGGCTGCACCCAAGACCCGCCCCCAGGACAAGGCACACACAAAGGATTCGGCTCAGATAGTTCATGAATTGCCTCCACATAAAATTGCCTGCGGTAAGGTGTCAATTCAATTCCCGTGCCAGCAAAAACGCCGCCTGTTCCCACCCCCCGACGACAGCGCCCGCCCGACGGAAAGCGGCATAGCGCTTGACATTACAATGAAAACAGGGGAAGGTCGGGAAGAACGCGACCATCAACTTCCCCAGCGAAGGGCCGGTGCGCCGACCATTTGCCCGGCGATGAGCATCGGAACGCACCCGTGGACACAGATCATGATCCTTCATTCCAGACGTTCCCGAATTGTTGGCCTTGCTATGGCCGCGGTCGTGCTTGTCGGCATTCTGGCCGTGGTGTTTTTCCACTGGGCCACCGTGCCCCGCAACCCCGCCCCCACCCCGACCGGGCCGGAAACGGATCCCGATGCGTTCACCTTCTTTTCCATTGGACCGGACACCACGCTGACCGACGGTCTGACGGCCTACCTAGAAACACGGCTGGGCTCCGGTGCCATGGAATCCCGCACCACCATTGATTTGACCCTGCCGGGCATTTACGCTTTCGCCGATCATTTTCCCCGGCTGCACGCCCTGCACCAAACCTTCAACCACGGTTCCGGGCGGCGGGTGGAGCATGACACCACCCGGCTTACTTACCGCTATGCCAGGAAAAACAAGGGGTTGTTCGACATCGTCCGCCTCGTCTTTTCCCGGGAAGACAAAAAACCGCTGTATTTCCATCTCTATGTCAAACGCGACGGGGATGCCTTCATCCGGACCCTCCGGGAAAAATACGGTCCGCCCCGACAGATCGCACCGCCGGATTCCCAAGGCCCGGTCTATTTCTGGAAAAGGCCCTCCGAGGTGCTGGTCGTATCCGTTACGCCGAACCGAAGCGGTTATGACGAATACCACTTCGGCATTTATTATCTTGAAAACCTCGATCTTCTGGCCGACCGGGAGCGGCTGGAAAAAGAGCGCATGAAGCGGGAACGGGACGCCGGCGCCCGTCGGGTCTTTTAGGCGTCGCCCCTTGCAGGGCATCCTTCACATCGCCGTGCGCAGCCTGGTCTCCCATGTGCTGAGCAAAGGGGATCTGTCCTACGGATTCCAGGGATTCAGCCGCCAGGCGGATGCCATCCGCGCCCACCAGCGCATTCAGGCCAACCGACCTGCGGGCTATCGCCCGGAAGTTTCCGTTTCCCATACAGTTTCCAACGGCAACTTAACCCTGGTCATCTCCGGGCGCATCGACGGGGTCTTTGCGCCTTTGGATACGAACGATGTGGTGTACGTTGAAGAGATAAAAACCACCACCGACGGCTTGGAGCGCCTGGAGGCCGAAGAAAACCCCCTGCACTGGGGACAGGCCAAAACCTACGCTTATTTGTACGCCCTGGATCGGGGCCTTTCCAAAATCGCAGTCCGCCTCACCTATTGCCACCTGGACACCCGACAGGAATTGACCCTTGAACGCACCTGGCCCCGGGATGCGCTCAAAGCTTTTTTCGACGATCTGGTGGCATGCTATCTTGAGTGGGCCGCCACGCTGTCCCAGTGGCATTCCCTCAGAAACACCGCCATCTCACAGATCCCCTTTCCCTTCCCCGGATACCGCAACGGACAACGGTCCATGGCCGTCAATGTCTACAACGCTGTACGCGGAAAACGACAGTTGCTTTTGCAGGCACCCACCGGTATCGGAAAAACCATGGCCGCCCTGTTTCCGTCCGTGAAGAGCCTGGCCGAGGGGAACGCCGCGAAAATATTTTACCTGACGGCGCGTAGCACCGCCCGCACCGTGGCCGAAAAAGCCTTGGACCGGATGCGGAAAAAGGGGCTGCGCATCAAATCCGTTACCCTGACCGCCAAAGACACCGTCTGTTTCTGCCCGGAAGCCGCCTGTCTTCCGGAGGAGTGCCCGTTTGCCAAAGGATTTTACGACCGTCTGCGACCGGCACGCAACGCCGTCTTCGCCGATTGCGACACAGTGGACCGGCCGGCCTTGGAGCAGTACGCCCGACACCACCGCCTGTGCCCCTTCGAACTGTCGCTGGAGCTGGCCCTGTACGCGGATGTCATCATCTGCGATTATAATTACGCCTTTGATCCGCGGGTGTTTCTGCGCCGGTTTTTTCAGGAGCGTGCCGAGGCGTATGTGTTTCTCATCGACGAAGCCCACAACCTGGTAGACAGAGGGCGGGAAATGTTTTCAGCCGCACTGGACAAACAAATGTTCCTGTCTCTCCGGCGCCAACTGAAAAACGGTCCGGCGGGGCTTTACAGGCTTTTGGGACGCATCAACCAACGAATGGCGGCCATGAGAAAGGCGTGTCACGCGGCCGGCGCCCCCCTGTCCGATTCCGCACCGCCGGACAACCTGACACCGCTGCTGCGGGAGTTTGTGTTCACAGCCGAACGCCGCCTGCGGGCCGATGAGGCCGCCACCGTTCGCGCGCCCCTTCTGGATGCCTACTTCGCCGTGAGCGCTTTCATGAAAATATACGAGCGCTTCGATGACAGCTATGTCACCTGCACGACGGCGGATGGGAACAATCTGCGCATCAAGCTGTTCTGCGTGGACCCATCGGCCCATCTGCAGGAAGCTCTGACCCGGTGTGCGGCGGCGGTTTTCTTTTCCGCCACGCTGAGCCCCCTGGGCTATTTCCGCCACATGCTGGGCTGTGACGAGAACGCCGGCCTGATGGCCCTTTCTTCGCCGTTTCCCGCCGACAATCTATGCGTGCTGAGCGCCGGCCGGATTTCCACCCGATACCGTGACCGCACACACAGCCTGACGGCTGTCACCGATGCCATCCGTGCCCTCGTCACCGCAAGGACAGGCAATTATCTGGTATTTTTCCCCTCCTACGCCTACCTGACGGCCGTCCACGCACAACTGGAAAAAACCCTGCACCGCGCCACCGTGCTTCCCCAGCTTCCAAACATGACCGAAGAACAACGCATGGATTTTCTGGCGCGCTTTTCCCCTGCATGCCAAGAAACCCTTGTGGGGCTGGTGGTTATGGGCGGCATTTTCGCAGAGGGCATCGACCTGGCAGGAGAACGGCTTTGCGCTGCGGCGGTGGTGGGCGTGGGCCTTCCTGGCATCAGCTTTGAAAACGACCTGATCCGGAACCATTTCGAAACAACCCGTGGCAGTGGCTTTGCCTATGCGTACCAATACCCGGGCATCAATCGGGTGCTCCAGGCCGCCGGAAGGGTCATCCGCACCGAAAAAGACCGGGGCGTGATATTGCTCATCGATGAACGCTTCATGGGCCCGTCCTACCGCAACCTGCTGCCGGCCCACTGGCGCCCGGTTTGCGTCACCACGCCGGATCAGATCACCCGCCACGCCGAACTGTTCTGGGCGCCCCCCTGACACCGGGGCCGACCGCCTAACCAACCATTCGGTGGACGATGCCCGTCACCACAGCGTAAGCGAGAACCAACACCGTCATCCCCGCCACGGCCATCCCGGCCGCCCGGTGGCCAAAACGCTCCCGCTGTTTCTCCGCATACCCCAGCAGATATCCCAACAGGATCCCCCCCAGGATGCCGCCGCCGTGTCCCCAATTGTTGATGCCGGGCACAATCAACCCGAACACGAACAAGCCCAATACCCATCCGCTCACCTGCCGGTAGACGGCATGACCGTATGTACCCCCCCGGCTTTTCCCGTAGTAGAGGGCCGCACCGATCAGGGCGCACACGGCCGCGGACGCCCCAATGGTGATGCGCACACCGGCCACGTAGGATACCCAGAAACCGATTGCCCCGCCCAGGCCGTAGATAAGCACCATCCGCCACAGGCCGTATTCTCGGATGACAAACGGCGCCAGCTGCCGGAAGGCCATCATGTTGAAAAAAATGTGCAGAATGCTGCCGTGCAGATAATTGGCCGCCACCAGGGTCCACCACCGGTGGTGCAGACCGATGGGCTCCGCTCCGGTGGCACCCAGGAGATAGAGGCTGGGAACATCCGGCGACAGCGCAAAAAACGGATTCCAGCTCATCCCGATACGCCGGGTGGTCAGCAGCAGGGAAAGAACGTACATACCGATGTTGATGTAAACCACCAGGCGCATCAGGCGCTCCCCATCGTCATCCCCCCGCTGCCGCAGCCCCCGCTTCCACCGGGATCCGGGGTTGACATGACCGCAGTATGGGCACAACTTCTCATCGGAACTGATCAGTTTCCCGCATTCGGGACACAAAATCCCCTTCTTGTCGGACACCATGGATGTCATTACGCCCTCACTTTTCATTAACGCACATTCCGGCCGTCGACGGCCCCTCCCTCTTTATCAGGGGGCGACCAGCACCAAACTCAGCCACGGCCAATAGGTAATCAGCAGCACCGCCGCAAACAGCACCAGCATGAAGGGAAACGCCGCTTTGTAAAGCCGGTCCACGGGTTGGTTGAACCGGTAACTTGCTATGAACAGGTTCATACCCACCGGCGGAGTAATATAGCCGATCTGCATATTGGCCAGGAAGATGACGCCCAGGTGCACCGGGTCGATGCCGTAACTGGCGGCCACCGGCAGAAGAAGGGGTACCATGATCACGATGGCCGAGAAAATATCCAGCACAGCCCCCAACCCCAGCAGAAACAGGTTCAGAGCCATCAAAAACCCGATTCGGCTCGACACATGCGCCCGGACCACGTCGAAGAGCCGGCTGGGCACTTGCGCATCGACAATCACATTGGTCAAGGCCAGGGAAGCGGCCAGTATCAGCAGAATCCCGCCCACCATCACCATGGATTCGCGCATGATCCGAACCAACGCCCGGAAACCGATCTCCCGCTGGATGAACACTTCCACCACCAACACGTACATGGCCGTCACCGCAGCGGCTTCGGACACGGCGAAAAACCCGCCGTAAATGCCCCCCAGCACGAACAGGGGCATGGGCAGTTCCCACTTCGCCTCCCGCAGCGCGCTGAAAACGGCCCGGGCCGAAAAAGGGACCAGAAGCTGCGGCCGGCCACGGTTCGTCCAGAGGCTCCATGCGGACAGGAGGAGCACCATCAGCAGGGCCGGAAAAAGCCCCGCCAGAAACAGCGCCTTGAAGGTCACCCGGTCCCCGCCGCCCATCTGCTGCGCGATAATACCATAGAGAATGAGGGGCAGCGACGGCGGCAGAAGAAGACCGAGGCTACCGGAAGCGGTCACGAGCCCAAGACTGAACGACGCATCATAACGGGCATGGCGCAAGGCCGGGTAAAGCAAGGCACCCAACGCCACAATGGTGACCCCGGACGCCCCTGTAAAGGCGGTGAAAAGGGCACAGGCGATAAAGGCCACAATGGCAAGCCCCCCCGGCATCCAGCCAATGAGCGCCTGGGTGAAGTTCACCAACCGCTGGGAAGCCCGGCTGTTACCGAGAAGGTATCCGGCAAAGGTAAAGAGCGGCAGAGCCATCAGCATGGGGGTATCGGCAATGCGATAGAGTTCCGCCGCCACAATCGAAAGGTCGATGCCGGCCACGAGGAAGCCCGCCATGGCGCAAGCCAGAATGACGGCAAAAAGCGGGGTGCCCGAAGCGGCCATGCCGATCAGGGCCGCGGCCACAAGATATCCGCTCATGGGGCCGGTATGACAGGGGGGGCGGTGGGCCGGATGAGGGCCGACAGAAGATAGCGAACGGTCATTACCAGAAATCCGAAAGGAATGATCAGTTGGCAGATCCAGGCCGGCACCGAGGCGAAGGCAACCGTTCCGAAGTCGGCCTCTGCCCTGATAAATTCCCAACCGTACCAGGCGGTCCCGCCGCAAACCGCAGCCGCGGCCAGTTGGGAAAAGATCCGCACACCGTTTCGGAGCCGGCCGGAAAGGTAACGGCACAGGATGTCTATCCGGATATGGCGATCCCCACGGGCGGCGGAAACAGCACCCAGCAACCCCACCCATAGAACAAGGATCCGCCCGAAGCCGTCCGCCCACGCAATCCCGGCATGAAACACCAGGCGGAGGACGATCTGCAGCACCGCAAGACAGAGCATGCAGAGCATCAGAAAAACCAGAAGCCCGTCTTCAAACCGATGGAGCCAGCCGAGCAGGCGGGCAAGGCCCTCAGGGGGCGTTGGCGGTTGTTGCGCTTCGATGGTCGGCAAGATGCTTCTCCAATGTTTCCAAGATGGCACGGGACAGCCTGTTTTTTTTGATCAAATATTCGGCCACACCGCTCGCGGCAGACCGCCATTGCGCCTTGACCGCCGGGGGGGTGGTTACAAAGGTGGTGCCCTGCTGTTGCATGGCCTGGAGGGCCGCATCGTTGTCTGCGATGTTCTGACGTTCGATTTCCCGGAAAACCCGCCCCATCACGTCCTGGAGGATGTCCTGGTGCGCGGGCGAAAGTTTGTCGAAAGCGGCGCTGCTGACGGCCAGCACCCCGTAAACGTAGAGCAGGGGCGTATCAGTCAGGTAAGCGATCTGGGTGTGCCATTGCAGGGCAATGGCCGCCACGGGCGAGGTGGCCACCGTATCGATGAGCCCTGTCTGGAGTCCTGCCCGCACATCCGCCAAAGACAGCGGAATCGGACTGACGCCCAAGGCTTGCAATATCTCCTGGGCCGTGCTGTCATTGTCCGGCGCCCACATTTTCCGCAGCCGAAGGTCTTCCAGGGTCGTCACCGGAGACCGCCCCATCAGATAGGCGAATCCGCCCCCGGCCATCCCCAGTGTTACAAACCCTTTCTCCGCGAGCCCGCGGGTGATGGTGGGGTCCATCTGCCGGCGGACGTAATCGGCCTCGTCGAAGTTCCTGAAGATGAGCGGCAGGCTGTACACCTGGTTGTCGGGGTAAATAGCGGCCAAGCTGCCGGATACCAGGGCACCGCCCTGGAGTTGTCCCAGACGAATCTTCCGAAGCACCGCTTCATCGTCCCCCATGACGCCGCCGGGATAAAATTTAAACGTCACCTCTCCCCGGTTTTCTCGGCGACTTCCCGCCCGCCGGCCCGCATCTTTTCCATCCAACTCGAACCGTCGGGAGAGAGGGTGGCAATCTTTAACACCACCGCCCCGACGTTTCCGGCAATCACCAGCCCCGTGATGAAAACGGCGATCGCCGATATCACCGCTGTTCGCATGTTCCCTCCGTGCACCAGGCCGGGCAAACCGGCCCGAAAAACGCAGATACCGTCATGAAATCCGGCGGCCAAACGCCCTCCCGCATCATGCCGCATCCATCAAACACCACCGCACCTGCCCCTGCCTTAAAAATAATCGCCGGAGCTGTCAAGCAGCGCCCGGGCTTCCCGCTGGGCAAGGACGTTTTGAAGCACATAGCCGGGCACCTCCGGATCCCTGCCCAGCGCGTCCCGCAGCAACCGATCATGCAAGGCTTGGTCAAAAACGAGCCGGGCGTAATAGCGCGCATAGAGCACCGGCACCATCAGGTTCTTTCCCCCCGACAGCCGCATGGCCGTTTCGAAATATCCGCGCCCCTGTTCAGGTGCGCCCCCCATGGCTTCGGGTACCAAGGTGGCGAACACCCCGAGGTAGAGATAGGCGCCGCCGTCCGCATGGTGCGGGCTTAACACCGTCACCCGTTCCATGACGGCCTTGAGACGGGGCAGATCCGCAATGGCATTCCAGTCGTTTTTACGAAACTGAAGAAGATTCGCCCAGGCGCTGCCCAGGAGGTAGAGCGCCGGCACCTCCCGGGCCGTCATTTGCTCCAGGGCGGCCTCGAATTCTGGAAAGGGAAGCGACATCAGCTTGCAATGGCCAGGTTTCCGGAGGCAGAGGGCCTGCCGGGCATAATCGACGGCCTTTTCGGACAACAATGCACCCCGGGTGCCATCGGAAACAAAAGCGCCGGCATATTGACCATAGAGTTTGGCGGCACTCAGGAGCAACGCCTCGTTTTCCGGATCCTCGGCCACCAGGGCATCGATCATGATCAGGTAGGCCGCACCGCCGGAGGCCACGGTTTCCGGATCCTTGTTGTTGACCATGGCGTCAGCCAGGTTCCCGGCCAAGTCGCCGGTGACGGACCGCATCACAAACCCGCAGCCCGTGGCCGTAAAAAGAAGCATCCACAGGCAGATCACGGCAAGCGTCCGCCACCTCCGGTTTCCGGAAGGCTTGGCGGGGGGCGTCGCGCCCCGCAAAGGATTGTTCATCCCCACACTGGCGCCATTGTCACGCAAGGGTCAGCATCCGGTCCAATGCCAGCCGTGCATCCTTCTTAACGGCCTCGGGCACCGTCACCACATTCTTCTCACCGATGTGCTGCAGCGTGTCGAGAAGATTTTCCGGATTGATCTTGTACATGTTGGGGCAAAGGGACGGTTTGAGGGGAAGAACGGTCTTGTTTGGATAGACCTGGGCCAACCGATCGATCAGGTTGATCTCGGTGCCGATGGCCACCGTTGCTCCGGCGGGGGCTTCTTCCACATATTTCACGATGAAGCTGGTGGATCCCACGGCATCGGCCATGGCCACAACCTCCTGGGTGCATTCCGGATGCACAACGATCCGTGCGTCGGGATGCCGGCGTCGCATGTCGGCCATGTCCGTGACCGTGAACCGGGTATGCACCAGGCAATAGCCGTCCCAAAGGAACAGGCGGGCCTTTTGTATCTGCTCCGGCGTATTGCCGCCCAGGGGCTTACCAGGATCCCACACGATCATCTCATCGGGGGGAATGCCCATTTGGTTTCCCGTGTTGCGGCCCAGGTGCTGGTCGGGAAAGAAAAAAATCTTCTCCCGACGGGCAAAGGCCCATGCGAAGGCGGCACCGGCGTTGGAGGAGGTGCAGACAATCCCCCCGTTTTTGCCGCAAAAGGCTTTGACCTCGGCATCGGCGTTCATGTAGACCATGGGCGTCATCCGATTCTCCCCGTCAATCTCGGCAACCGCGTCCCAAGCCTTCTGGGCGGCAACGGTGTCGGCCATATCGGCCATCCAGCACCCGGCTTCCAGATCCGGGATCTGGACGGTCTGGTGCGGCCTGCAGAGAATGGCCGCGCTTTCCGCCATGAAATGAACCCCACAGAACACGATGTAACGGGCGTCATGATCCTGGGCGGCCTTCTGGGACAGGCCGAAGGAATCTCCCCGGTAATCCCCCAGTTCAACAATTTCCTTTCGCTGGTAGTGGTGGGTCAGAATCACCAACGCACTGCCAAAGGTTTTCTTCAACGCAGCGATCTGTGCGATCCGCTGCTTATCTTCCAAAGTCGGTGCCTTCATACCTTCTCCAATCCGTGTTTATCGCAATCTCCCCCGGCAATCGGCCGATTTTATTTCCGCCGGAAGGCCGGTTCCGGCCCATGGCTGTCGCTGGGAATCCGTTCCATGACTTCTGGAAGTTGGATACCATACTTTTTGATCCGCTTCCAGACTGTAACCCGGCTGACGCCGAGGCTACGGGCCACAGCCGATCGGTTCCCCCCATGTTTTCGCAGAAGGGCAATCAGAAGATCACGCCCGCTCGTCACATCGGGGCACGCAACCGCTCCCACCGTGTGCCCCATCGCCAGGCGAGGCGGCATGTGCCCGGCCTCGATCCAACCGCCGGCGCACAGGACAAAGGCATACTCGATGGCATTGCGAAGTTCCCGCACATTGCCCGGCCAGTCATAGGCGGTCAGTACCGCCATGGCATCGGGGCTGAGCCCAAGGATCTTCTTCCCGCTCCTGGCACGATACTGCTGAATAAACGCATTGACCAGCAGCGGGATGTCGTCACGTCGTTCCACCAGCGCAGGACAATGGAGAGGAAACACGTTGATCCTGAAAAAAAGATCCTCCCGGAATTGGCCCTGCCCAATCAGCTGCTCGAGGTTCCGGTTGGTGGCGGAAATGATCCGGACATCCACGGGCACCGGCCGGTGGTCTCCCACCCGCTCGATCTCTTTCTCCTCAAGCACCCGAAGCAGCTTCACCTGGGTGGAAGTCGGGATATCCCCGATTTCATCCAGGAAAATGGTGCCCCCGTGGGCGGCTTCAAAACGGCCCACCCGGTCACGGTCGGCCCCGGTATATGCTCCCCGGACGTGTCCGAACAACTCGCTTTCGAGCAGGCTTTCGTTCAGGGCCGCACAGTTGACCTTTACAAACGGCCCTTCCCGGCGAAGGCCTGATTGGTGGACCGCCCTGGCCACCAGCTCTTTACCGGTACCGCTTTGCCCTTGAATTAAAACCGGCGCCTCGGAACCCGCGACGCTTTCGATCAGCCAAAACAATTCCTCCATGGGCGGAGATTGCCCCAGGATGCCGTGAACCCCGTCGTCAAGGCGAAAAGTTTTACGCAACGCCTCGATCTCCTGCTGTTTGTTCACCACGGCGGTCATGTCGGTAAGGGTCTCCACGGCACCGATCATCTCCCCTTCAGGCGTTTCCAACACCACAGCACTTTTCAGAATATGCACACGCCGGTTGTCCCGGCTGAAAATTTCACATTGCTTGACCTTGGAGCGCCCCACGGAAAATAATTTGCAATAATCCTTCCCCTTGCCTTTACCGATCACTTTGCATCCGGTACAGTTGAGGATACGGCAACTCTGGCCGATGAGTTGGTCCCGCCCATAACCGGTAAGCCTTTCGGCGGACGGGTTGGCGGCACGGATAACCCCGCAGGTATCGACGATCAGGATGCCGTCCTGCAAAGAGTCAAAAATACGCTCCCAATGCTTTGCGATGTCCATGGTGGCACCCCATGCCGAAAAGGCCCTTGTTAAGAGGTTAACGTTAACACCTGTTAAGATAACAACACTTCCGTCAAATTACAACCCTGCTGGATTTTTCATTTTGTTATATTTTCAAATCGTTAAAAAGCATTTTGCCATCAGGAAAAGTCCGGCATGTCCCTTGCTTTCTCCTTTTACACATTACCCGCGTCACGCACCACCCCCCCCACCACCGATAAGAGGAGGATCAGGCGATGGCAACACCCAAGGGATGGCAGCATCATGTAAGGCTTTTTCTGGCATGTGGACTGTTGGCGGCAGGCCCGCTCAGTGCCGCCGCCCAAGCCGACGAAACCGTGGACACATTGAGGCAACAGCTTGAACAACTCTCGGAAACCATGAAAACGCTCCAGGAAAAGATAAACGCCCTGGAAACCGAAAGCGATGAAAAAAAGCGTGACATCAAGGAAATCGACACCCGATTGAACAAGGCGGAACTTCACACGGCCACGGACAAGGTTTCTTTCGGCGTGGACTTGAGGACCCGGGCCGATTCGATTCACTACGAGGATGTGCTGTCGGCGCCGGATGCGCTTCTCGGCGCTTTTTTCACGCCCTACCCGTCCGGGTTCAACGGCGCCACCGCCGCCCAGATCCAGCAGGCCATCGCCGGCATGGCAATGGCCGGCATGATCCCCCCTGCGGCGAAGAGCGATGTGGACAACGACATCCTATACTCCACCCGGTTCCGGCTCAACATGAAGGCCAGGATCAACTCCCAGCTCGAGTTTGCAGGTCGCATGGCAATGCACAAGGTCTGGGGGGACGGCAGCGATGTAAAATTCAATCAGGGCAGTCTCGGGGATGTCCATCTGGACGGCACCACCACAAGTCTGCCCGGGGACGATTCGGTTCACCTTGAACGCATCTATTTCAACTACAAGAACCGGATGGGCGATATCCCCATCAATGTTTCCCTGGGCCGGCGTCCCTCCACCGACGGCCCCCCCCTGGAATACGGCGACCACGGCTTGGAAGGCGGCTCTCCCCTGGCGCACCTCATCAATTGGCAGTTCGACGGGGCGTCCCTCAGCTTTGGCCTCGAAGAGATCACCAGCATCCCCGGCCTTGCCTTTAAATTATGCTACGGCGTCGGATTTGAAAGCGGTTGGGGCAACAGTTCCTCCATGAGCAATAAGCAGCTTGATGACGTCCACATGCTCGGCTTCATCGCCACATTGTTTGACAACGATGTCACCAGCCTCGACCTGAACTATGCGCATGCCTTCGACATCACGGACGGTTTTACGGGAAAAACGGTCATGCCGTTTATCGTATCGGTGAATCCGGACGGCACCTATACCTTCACCCCCAACGCCGGCGGTTTTGTCAGCCGCATGGAGCCTTCGGCCAACATCGGCGAATGGGACGCCGCCACCCTGCTGTTGCGATCCAATCTGGCCGACTGGGTTAACAAGGACATCGACGTTTTCCTGTCCGTTGCCTGGAGCCACACGGACCCCGATGGACTTTCCCAAAATCCCTTTTACAATCTGATGGGAATGGGGCTCCTCAGCTCCAACGGCGAGTTAAAGAGCCAGGACGGCTACAGCCTTTACGGCGGCGTCATCTTCCCCATGCCCTTGAGCGCGCGATTGGGAATTGAATACAATTGGGGGTCCGAGTACTGGTTCAACTTCACCGGCGCGGAAGACGCGTTGACGGGCAGCAAACTCGCGGTGCGGGGCCAAGTGTGGGAGGGGTACTATATCCAGCCGATTTTCAGCGACACCTTTTTCGTGAAGCTGGGCGGAAAATACTATGACTACGCATACACCGGCAGTGGCAACCCCTTGGGCAAACCGGTCAAAATTTCCAGCTTGACGGCCATGGATGCTCTGTTTCCGGTGGTGGACCAGCTCTGGGATATTTACCTGTCGGCAACGTTGAGATTTTAGGGAAAAAGGCGCTTCTCATTCATTACCAACAGAAAGGACCGTATCATGAACCGGAAATCCATTTTCGCATCCATCAGCGGCCTGTTGCTGCTGGGCGTGCTTGCCGCCCCGACCTGGGCAGCTGAAGGAAACGCCAGAAAAGGAAAGCATTTGTTTCGCAACTCCTGCCGCCAATGTCACCAGGAAGATGGCGAAGCCACCCCGCTTGGCCCGGACAGCAAAACCCAGGCGCAGTGGGAACGGGCGTTTCGTCCCGAAAACTACCAGCAATACCAGTGCAAGGACACATGGGCGGAAATGCCTCAGGAGGACCTCGAAGACATCTTCACCTATCTGCACAAGCATGCATTCGATTCCCCCTCTCCGGCGAAGTGCAAATAGTCAGCAGCGGAGCACCCCCCTGGAGCGGCCCCTTGCCGCTCCGGGATTTCTCTTGCACAGGAGGCTTCCTTCATGGCTGGACCCGTATCTTTCCCGTTGACCCGCCGCAACTTTCTTAAGTATTCGGGGGCCGCCGCCGGCGCCGCCGCCATCGGTGGACCTACACCGTTGGTCCGGGCCCTCGTGGCGTCGGACGCGCCAGGAACCACCAACACCATCGAGCGAAAGTTCTCCGCCTGCGGCATGTGCCTGAACAAATGCGGCCTGATCGCCCGGGTGGAAGACGGCGTGATCACCAAACTGGACCCGAACCCCAACTTCCTGAAATCAAGAGGCATGCTCTGTGCCAGGGGAAACGCCGGCATCGCCCAGATCTACGATCCCGACCGCCTGAAATTCCCCTTACTGCGGCAGGGGACCCGGGGTGAGGGAAAATGGAAACGTATCGGCTGGGACGAGGCACTTGACCTTGCCGCCGAAAAGCTCATGGCCATCGCGGAAAAACACACCCGGTGCGGTGTGCTGTTCACCCCGGGATCCGACATGCAATCGACCTTTGTGCATCACTTCGCCGAAGTGTTCGGTTCCTATAACATCACCACCCACGAATCAAGCTGCCTACTGAGCCGAAACCGCGCCTATCTCGACACCTTCGGGGAGGTGCCCTTTGCCGACGTGCTGCACAGCAAATACATAATCATGGCAGGGGCCAACCGCTTCGAAT
Organism: Desulfobacterales bacterium; assembly: GCA_963678885.2. Taxonomy (GTDB): domain Bacteria; phylum Desulfobacterota; class Desulfobacteria; order Desulfobacterales; family JAFDDL01. The sequence continues at coordinate 839,377 of CAXXFG010000001.1, forward strand.
CCCTTATCACCCCCGACAGCATCGACCTTGTCACCGCCATCGGCAGGGGATGCAAGCTGGTGGTACTCGACCCCCGCTACACCAAAACCGCCGGCCTGGCCCATGAATGGCATCCCATCCGGCCCGGCACGGACATGGCCTTTTTTCTTGCCCTGGCCCATGTCATCGTCCAGGAAAATCTCTATGATCCCCAATATGCCGAAGAAAATCTGTACGGGCTGGAAGCGCTCAAAACCCACGTCGGCACTTACCCACCCGAGTGGGCGGAAAAAGAATGCGACATACCCGCCGCCGAAATCCGGCGGATCGCAAGAGAATTGGCGGCGGCGGCACCCCGCGCCATGGTCTACCCCGGACGCCGCACCTCTGACTATGTAAATTCCACACAGATTCGACGGGCCATGGCCATCGTCAACGCGCTATTGGGCAACTGGGACCGGCCCGGCGGCCTTTTGGCTGCACGCCAAGTGGGGCTGCGGGGGTTCAACGGGCCGGAAACGCCCTGGTATGACGACAACCCGGAAGACCGGGTCGATGCCGGCAAAGCACACCTGATGTTTGACGAGGAGGGCGCCTTCAAGCATATGCGGGACGCGATAATCGCCGGCAAACCGTACCCGGTCAAAGGATGGTTCGTCTACAAGTTCAACCCGTTGCAGTCTGCGGCGAACCGGAAGAAAACCCTCAAGATGATCGACACCCTTGATTTCATGGTCACCGTCGATATCACCATGAGTGATACAGCCTGGGTTTCGGATCTCGTGTTGCCAGCGCCCAGCTATCTGGAACGGCAGGACCCGGCCTCCGGCCTTCAGGGCTCTTCGGCATGCGCCTGCGTGATCACCCGGGATCCGGTGGTGCCCCCCCTGTTCGAATCCCGCCCCGTTTTCTCTATCCTCAAGGATTTGGCAGGCCGTATGGGGATTTCCGAATACTTCGACTTCGACATAACGACGTACCGAAAAGAACAGTTGGCAGACCTCCCGCAAGCGGAGAAGGCCCTCAAGGAAGATGGCGTCTATTACAACCCCAGCAAGCTCTATGGTATTTATGAAGGAAAGATCTTCAAGACCCAACCCAAAAAAATCGTCCTCTTCAACGACCGGTACAAGGAAATGGGGATCCCCCCCCTGCCGGAATATACCGCGCCCAAACTCCCGCCGGAAGGAAGTTTCCGGCTGGTGGTCGGCAGAAATGCCTATTTCACGCACTGCACCACACAAAACAACCGGCTGCTTCATGAGTTGATGCCGGAAAACCTTCTGTGGATGCACCCGGAACCCGGAAGTGCGTTGGGCCTCGAGGAAGGCGACAGGGTCCGGGTGAAGAGCCCGGCAGGCAAGGCAGCGCTGCGCGTCACCTTCAAGGAAGGCATCCGGAAAGACACCGTATACATGGCCAGCGGCTTCGGCGTGCTTTCCCGGGGGCTGTCCAGGATCCAGGACACCGGCGCCTGTGTGGCCGATCTGATCGAAGATTATGCCGATGATCTTTCTGGCAATATGGCCATGCACGAAACCTTCGTACAGGTCTCACGGGAAGGAATATCATGAAAATAAAACTTGCCATGGTCATCGACTCTTCCCTGTGCATCGACTGCAAGGCCTGCACCGTGGCCTGCAAGGTCGAAAACAAGGTGCCCGAAGGCCATTGGCGCAATTGGGTCAAAGAGGACCGACCGGACATCACCGCGCTGCTGGAAGCACCGGGCAAGGCCCGGCGCCATTTCCAGCCCGGCAACTGCATGCATTGTGACAACGCCACCTGCGTGCAGGCCTGCCCCACCGGCGCCACCTACCGGAACGAAGCCGACAACACCATCCTGGTAAACAAAAAGTTGTGCATCGGCTGCGGCAGTTGCATTCCGGCATGCCCATACAATGCCCGATACCGGCACCCGGCAGAGAAGGTGGTGGACAAATGCGATTTTTGCCAAGCCCGCCGCGGCAGGGGGGAACTGCCGGCCTGCGTGACCACCTGCCCCACAAAGGCCCGGGTATTCGGGGACATCAACAATCCGGACAGTGATGCCGCGCACCTGCTGCGGAAGCAAAACGCAATTCGCTTAACAGGCCGGCACGCCGACACCCAGCCGAATCTCTACTACCTATCGGCCACCGCACCCCTTGACTGGCCGGGCAAGGCCAAGGAACCGACGCCCATCGGTCTTCTCAAGGCGCTTTTCCGCCCCATGGCCGGGGTGGCGGGCATCACCCTGTTGGGCGTACTGGCCATGCTGGGTCGGCAGATTGCGGATCGAAAAGGAAGCACCGGGAAAAGAGGGGACAGCCATGATTAAACGCCACGCCACCATCGACATCTTCATGCACTGGTTCAATGCGGTCTGCTGGCTGTTTCTGCTGGGAACCGGGCTGGGACTGCTGGAAAACGACACGCTGCAACTGTTCGGCGGCCACTGGACCCGGTGGATGCGCCGCCTTTTCGGCTCCGGTGAAGCACTTCTGGCCGCCCATGAAATTGTCGGCGTCCTGTGGGCCGGCGGATTTTTTATCTACGGCCTGCTCCGTTTTCGTAAGGCGGTTTGGCCCTTCACCCGGGAAATCCTCACTTTTTCCATCCCCCGGGATTTCACATGGCTCTTTAAAAAAGGCATCTTGATGACCCTGGGCCCCAAGATACTCGATCGCAACGGGGTGGCGCCCGACCTGCCGGAACAGGGATTTTACAACGCCGGCCAGAAATTGTTCGCCGTTCCGGCACTGTTCGGAGGCATCCTACTGGCCGTATCGGGCATACTCATGGCCGCTTCAAAGGCCGTCATCACCGAAACCGGCTGGGTTCAATGGGCCATTCTTGTTCACTTTCTATGCGCAGCCCTCGTGTCGACGGGCCTTTTGGTGCATATTTACATGGCGGCCCTTGCCGCTGGGGAGCGCCCTGCCCTGTTGTCCATGTTCACTGGGAAAATCGATGAACACTATGCCCGGCACCACCACCGTCTCTGGTACGAGCAGGTGATGGCGAAGAGGAAATAGACATGCGCACCACGGCAATAGTTGCGTCCATCCTGGTCTTTTCCGCCCTGGGAGCGGCCGTGCCCCCCTGCCGGGCAGCGGACCCTGGCCCTCCCGACTGGTGGGCAGATGCCGCCGATGAAGCAGCGGCGGACGGCTATCGCCTGATCACGCCGGCGGCAGTCAAAACCCTCTACGACACCGGAAACACATTCGTAATTTTGGATACCCGGCCCGGGTACGAATACCATTGGGGGCATCTGCCCGGGGCCAGCAACATGACCTTCGTTCCCGGTGACCGCTTGGTCCTTTCCCCGGAAAAAGAGGCCGGCATGCGCCGGCTCCTGGGGCCGGACAAAGAACGCATTGTGGTCGTTTATTGCAGGGATTTCAGGTGACTGCGCAGCGGCATTGCCGCCCGCTGGGCCGTGCGCCTGGGGTATCGCCGCATCTTCCGGATGGTGCATGGCTTCACAACTTGGCATAATCGCTTCGGACCGGCTGCAGTGGAGCAATCCGAAGAGAAAAACAACGCGCCATAAGGCGCGTGGTCAAACTTCCGGCGAATTTCCGGCAAGGGCGCCGACAACGGCTGACACCAAGACGGCGCCGGCATCATAAGGACGGGCATCGGGCGCCCGGGCCAACCGATCCTTGAACGGTCCGATCCAGGCGGACAGCTCGGTGCGCGCAAAAAGGACAGCCTTGTGCATAAACGCCGTTGTGCCGGAAACAACCAGAAAATAGAGATATTCCAACTCAACGGCCAGGTGGTCCGGTGGTTCGACGGCGCCGGTTGCCCGAACAAGTCCCGCATCGGCAAGGCGCTGTTGCATGCGGACTGCAGGGGGACCCATCAAGGGGGCGCCGTCGTGAGAATAGCACGATTGGTATAGGGGCGCTGCAATGCCTCCGCGACAGCTGACAAACAACCGGACATAGGCTGCCTCAAGGGCCAGGAAAAGGGCCTCGGGGCTCGGGTGCGATCCGACGAACAGGCGGATCTCTTCAAGGGCGCCGGAAACATGCGCATCGGCAAGGGCTTCAAACGGGAGAAAAAACGTGCCCGCATAAAGCGCCCGGCACTGGTCAAGATCCGGTCCCCCATAAAAACGACAGAGCCGTGACAACAGGTCCGGCAGCAACCGTTCAAACGCTTCTGGCATCACGGATCTCCTCCCCTTGTGTCCGTTTCCCGGAACCCAAAACGCACGCCATGCACGCTTTGGGTCCACCATACACCAGACCCGGCCGCAACGCCAGGAAGCAGAGCGGATGGCAATATCGCTTCAGTAAAGGCCAGCCATGATTACCTCCAAAAACGCTCTGGCGACCCACCTTTCGACGCTAAGGCTTTGCGGCACCTCCGGCAAGGCCTTTCTCAAGGAAGCATCCAAATTCCACAGCGCTCTGTCCCCGGGCCTTCTGTTGGGCGGCATCATGACCGACTGGGCAATGGAACTCCTGGAGGCCAATGCCGATACCGGTGCCGTTGTGGAAACCAAGAGCGCCCTGCCCGACGCCGTTCAATTGCTGACCGGCTGCACCGTCGGAAACGGTCGGTTACTGGTGCTGGAATGGGGGAAGCTGGCCCTCAGCCTTTACGACAGAACCCGTGCGGCCGGCTACCGAATATGGCTCGACCCGAAAAAAACACGCCGTCTGCCCCGCCTGTACCACTGGCAGCTGCGTCTGCCCGCAGCCCCCTCAACGGAAGAGGTGGTCCTGGACATCCTCAATGCCGGGCGCTCGGCGCTCTCCTGTCGGGCGGTCCCCATCCTCCGGTCGGTGGCATCACTTTGCGCGGACGGGGCCATGGACATCTGCCCCCGTTGCGAAGAGGTGCATCCCTCCCGCCAGGGCGCCGGGTGCCTGGCCTGCCGGGGCGCTTCCTACTATGAAATCAGACAGCGCCCGCCTTGGGCGCCATAAACCCACATTCGCTTCGTCCGCCGTATTGACGCGGGCCAGCCACTGCTCTATACAGACATCAGTCGGCGGTGGGCCGGCGGCGGAACAAGCCGGCGGGACACTGCCATGCCAATTGCAGGCCCATCCCGGAACACCGTTCCGGGTGCGCCTTTGATTCTTATGCGAATAGATTTCCGATCTTGTTGACTGTTCATTGTCAACCACCGATTGAATTTAACATGATCAGTATTGAAAACCTTTCCAAGAGCTTCGGGGGCCAAGTGCTTTTTGACCAGGCCACCTTCCGCATCAACGCCAGGGAGCGGGTGGGGCTGGTGGGCAGAAACGGACATGGCAAAACCACCCTGTTGCGCATCATCGCAGGGGAAGAGACCCCGGACGACGGCACCTTCCATGTCCCGAAGAATTACCGCATCGGCCATGTCTCACAGCACCTTCGCTTTACCAAGAACACGGTTCTTGAAGAGGGCATGACCGGACTGCCTGCGTCCCAGGCGGATCAGGCGTGGAAGGTGGAAAAAATCCTGTCGGGCCTCGGCTTTTCAACCGAAGACATGGACCGACGGCCGGATGCGTTTTCCGGTGGATACCAGGTCCGCCTCAACCTGGCCAAGGTGCTGGCCGCGGAACCGAACCTGCTGTTGCTCGATGAGCCCACCAACTATCTGGACATCACCTCCATTCGCTGGGTTGAACAGTTTCTGTGCAACTGGCCGGGGGAGTTGATCCTCATTACCCACGACCGCAGCTTCATGGACAAGGTGGTCACCCACACCCTGGGTATCTATCGGCAGAAAATGCGGAAATTGTCCGGGAACACGGAGAAATACTACGCCCAAATCGCCCAGGACGAGGAAATCTACGAAAAGACACGTCTGAACGACGAAAAACGGAAAAAAGAAATCGAGCTTTTCATCTCGCGGTTTCGGGCCAAGGCGCGCCTGGCCAACATGGTGCAGTCCCGGGTCAAAACCCTTGCCAAGATGGAAAACCACCGAAAATTGGAGGCCCTGAAAACCCTTGATTTTTCCTTTCGTCACGCCCCCTTCCCGGCGAAGCAGTTATTGGCCGTAGACGGGTTGTGCTTCGGCTACCATCCCCGGGCACCGTTAATCAGCGAGCTTAAGCTGACGGTGGCGGCACAGGACCGCGTTTGCATCATCGGCAAAAACGGACGGGGGAAAACCACCCTGCTCAAATTGCTGGCAGGCGCTCTGGCACCGAACCGGGGAACCGTCACTTACCACCCGTCGGCCGTCACCGGCTTTTTCGAACAGACCAACGTGTCCGCCCTGGTGGACTCCCGCTCGGTGGAAGAGGAAATACTGTACACCGAAGCCGGTATCGACCGCCAATTGGCCCGCAACATCTGCGGGGCCATGATGTTCGAAGGCGACGCGGCGCTGAAAAAGATCGAGGTCCTGTCGGGGGGGGAGAAAAGCCGGGTCATGCTGGGTAAGTTGCTGGCCAAACCGGCGAACGTGCTGCTGCTCGATGAACCCACCAACCACCTGGACATGGAATCCTGCGACGCGCTGCTGGCCGCCATCGATGCCTTTCCGGGGGCCGTGATCATGGTCACCCACAACGAACTGTTCCTGCACCTGCTGGCTGAAAAGCTGGTGGTGTTCCAGGGGGACCAGGTCACCGTTTTTGACGGCACTTACCAGCGGTTCCTTGAAAAAATCGGATGGCGGGACGAAGACGGTGCGACAACCGGAACACCCGTCGACACCGACAGGGACGGCCGGCGCAATAAAAAAGAGCTGCGCCGGATCCGCTCGGGCATCATCGCCGAACGCAGCCGAACAGTGGGGCCCATCGAGAAAGAAATCAAGCACGTGGAAGCGGACATCGAACGGGAGGAAGCCACCCTGGCCAGGCTCAACCGGGAAATGGTGGCCGCCGCGCAGGACGGCAGCGGTACGAGAATCGCAAGCCTTTCAAGGGAGTTGCACACATGCCAAGCGTTCATCGACCGCCGGTTCGAGCGGCTCGAAGAACTGATGCAGCAACTGGAAACCACCGCCGCCCCCTTCGATCAGCAGCTGTCGGAGCTTCAGGCGCAAGGGGCCTAACGCCTTTTCGAAAGGTACCGCCGGGGGCGGACCGCAAAGCGGCACCCTGCAAGGTGCGGTTTTTGCCCGCTCGCTACCGGATCATGGTTTTTCCACCGTCACCCGGTTTCGTCCGTCCTTCTTGGAACGGTAGAGTGCCACGTCCGCCCGTTGGAAAAACTGCTCCATGTTCTCGGGCGGCCGGTAAGTGGCCACACCACTGGACAGGGTGACCTTGCCCATGGAAACCCCGGTGCGTTTCTGTTTCCAGGACATCTGCGAAAAATGTTTGCGGATCTTCTCGGCCACCACCACCCCCCCCCTGAGGGGCGTATCCGGCAGCAGAACAACAAACTCCTCCCCTCCGTACCGGCACACAAGATCCTTGCCTTTCACATAATCCTTCAGAGTTTTGGCAATGATACGCAGCAGATCGTCGCCGGTCAGGTGCCCGTAGGAATCGTTGATGTGCTTGAAATGATCGACGTCCAGGATGATCAGGGTCAGATCCCGGCCGTCCTTGCGGCTCCGGGCCATGTGGTGGGAAAGCTTTTCCTCGAAAGACCGTCGGTTCCACAAGCCGGTCAGCGCATCGGTGGTGGCGAACTGCTCCGCCTCCCGCAGCTTTGACTGGAGACTTTCCACCTGTTCGTTGGCCTGGTGGAGACGTTGGGCGAGACCGGCGCTCATTTCGCCCACCTGCTTCACTTCCAAGAGCAACGCCCGGAGGCTTTCCTGAAGCGCTTGTTTGTCCCCGGCGTGTGCGATCTTCTCGGAAAGCCGGGCCAGGCCGGCGCCAAAACCGGCAAGGTTTCCGTCGGCATGGGAAAGATCGTTGAACACCTCGTTGAGAATATTGAGCAGATCGGTCTTGATGGCCTGGACCAGGTTCTGTCCCCGGTCGGCCACATGTTCCTGGTACCACAGGTGGGTCAGCTCGGGCGTGACGGGAACAGCACCCGTCAGGCAATCCTCAATGGCCGATGCCAAAGGATGATTCAGTTGCGAAACATACTCGTACCAAACCGTGTAGTTGACGGGGTGACTCGGCAGGCGGTGCTCTCCCAGATGTCGCAAGGTTAGTCTTAAAAATTCCGCGGACTCTTCCGCGGTGTGGTTATAGCGCATGGTGGACGTCCTGTTGGGTGTACTCTTCATCAATGGGTGCCGGTGCTCCTGTTGCCTTCATGCTGCATGACATCGTTCAGCTTGTCCAATAATTCCCGGGTGGAAAACGGTTTCTGGATAAAACGGCCCCCCATGGCGACGGTTCTCTCGACTTCCTGGCTGATGAGCCCGTCGGAAACGTACCCGGACATGTACACAACCTTCACGTCCCCGAGCCGCTTCCGAACCGTCTGCATCAGCTCGGGGCCGTTGACGTCGGGCAGGATAACGTCGCACAATACCAGATCGATGTCCGGCACGGTCCGGATTGCAGCCAGGGCCGCCTCCCCGTCCGCCGCTTCCAGGGTTTTGTAATCCGCGAGGGTCAGGGCGCAAACAATGAAATCCCGGACTTCCTGGTTGTCATCCACCACCAGGACTGTTTTGGGGGCCGGCAAGGCGGCGGATCCGGGCACCTCCCTTACCAGCGCCAGGAGGGACGCCAACCGCTCCTTCAGCGTTTCCAGTTCACGCTGCAGGGGGGAATTGTCATCGGCCATCCCCGCCAATTGCAAGACCTTGCCGCAAATGTCGCCGAGTGCTTCCGCCAGCTGTTCCCTCTTTTTGCTCTCAGATACCATGTTTCGTCCTCGCCTCTATCGACCGTACAAATGTTCGCATACCGGGATCCGGTATCCCGCCACCACGCATCCGCCGCTGTTTCAACCTCCCCTCCAGAACCACGCAAGCAAAACATTTTTTAATATATCACATTCCGCCCCTTGCCGACACTACCTTGTTCGACTGCCGGAATCCGGCAAAGGAAGCGCTGTCCCGGAAAACGCCCGATATGCAGGAAACAAGCGCGCCCGAAGCAACCGCCCGAAGTCGAAACAGCCGGCATGCCAAATAAATGATTGAACATGACCGGCCGACAAGATACAGATGACGCGTGGATATTCTTGACACCATACTGCCCGTTTTCCTGGTGATCGGACTCGGAAGCTATTGCCGCCACCGCCGACTGATTCCGGAAGGATTTCTGGCACCCGCCAACCGGTTGGTCTATTATCTGGCCATCCCGGCCATGATTTTCAGCAGTATCGCCCGAAGCGCCCTTTCCCGCCATTTCAGCCTGCCGGTGCTGGCCGGGACCCTGATCCCGGTAGTGGCAACCTATGCCCTGGCGTGGCTGCTGGCACGGGGCACGGGCGTGGGCAGAAAACACATCGGCACTTTCGTGCAAACCGCCATTCATGGAAACCTGGGATATATCGGGTTTGCCGTGGCCTTTTACTTCCTGGGTGCCGACGGCTTCGCCAAGGCGTCCATTGTCGCCGGCTTCCTGATGATCCTTCAGAACCTGCTGTCCGTCATTGTTCTGCAACACCACGCGCCAACAAACGGCGCCCGGGTTTCCCCACGGCAAACCGTTGGGAAAATTCTCGGCAACCCAATTATCCTGTCCGCCGTGGCCGGCATGGGCTATGCCTTGCTGCAATTACCCCTGCCGCAGGTCGCTGTCCGGACACTCGACATTCTATCCGCCCTGGCCCTGCCCCTCGCCCTGCTGGTCATCGGCGCGTCCCTATCGTTTCGCACCGGCCGGCACCCCCTGGGGGCCGTCATCCTCCCCTGCGCCCTAAAGCTTCTGTTTCTGCCCGGTGCCGGCCTTCTGTGCTTCCACCTTCTCGGCCTGTCCTCCCGGACCTTTTTGCCGGGGTTGATTCTTCTGGCCGCGCCGTCCGCCACCGTCACCTACGTCATGGCCAAGGAGTTGGGGGGCGACACCGACCTGGCCATCACCAACATCTCGGTGAGCACGGCCCTGTCGGCCGTAACGTTCCTGTTCTGGCTGCACCTGGCATCCTGACACACGAAGGGTCCATCAAACGTCTGCGGTAAAATCCGCACATCTCATGCATTCGGTCAACAGCGTCGTCAGTTTCTTTCTGAGGATGGAGTAGGAATAATGCATTCGCGCCACGTTGTAATTATGAGCGGTGATGCGGCGGCACCGGGACGGGTCCTGGAGAATACTCCGGGTCTGCTGGACGGCCTCGTCACTGACATAGCCGTCCAGCTCCACCACGGAGAACCCTTTGGGCTGAATGTCCATGGTGTAAATGGAATAGGTGTTCACCACGATGGGCCTGGAAAAATAGATCGCCTCCAGAAACGCGTTGCCAAAACCTTCAAATGTGGATGGGTAGGTAACAAGATCCGCGTACGGGTAAATATCGTAGAGGGTATAGATTTTTCGGCCATCGGGGGTGACGCCTCGTTTTTCGTTGATGATGTCGGACACAAACAGTGTATCCACATTCATCATCTTGGAGTACTCCCGGACCCGTTTTTCATAATCATATCCCTCATCCCCCGAGGCGTGGGAAATCACCAGCTTCGCCTTCATGCCCAATCGGTGTACCAGTTCGATGGCATGCTCAATCCCCTTGCGCTTGACCACCCTGGTGGGTTGCAGAATAAAGAGTTCATTTTCAGTGATGCCCAAAGCCTGCCGAATATCGGCTGCGTAATCGTCCGGACGGGGGGGCGGATTTTCGAAATCCATCACGTTTGGAATAATGGTGGAAGAGATGCCCGTTCTCAGGCTCAACTGGTTGGCGGCCGAAGAATTTATCACAACATGGTGAATGGTCGGCAACCCCGGGGGAAAGGCCATGTTCAAGTATTCCCATACCGCGTTTTTCAGAAACTGCTGCCGCTCCCAATAAAAGTCATGGTGATGGGCAATTGTGGGCAGGCCGGTTTCTGAAATCAGCTCGCTCAACGCAATGCCCAAGGGGATATTCATGGGGATCGTCAGGCAATTCTGGGGCACCAGCAGATCGATGCTGAACGCCTCCACAAAACGATATAAAGCGTCTTTCAGGGTTTCCTTGATCCGGTGGATGCCCCGGGTGACATTGCGCTCCCGGGTCCTGAACCCGAACGCCTGCTGCTGGATTTCAAGAATCTCCGGGTGGGTGAAGTGGGCCAAGGGCTCTTTCCAACAATACGCGGGGGGCCGATCCAGCTCCCCCGCGAAATAATGGCAGGCATAGCCCTCCTGCTGAAACACCGCCGCCCATTTGGCGGTTTCAAGGGAAACACCGTCTGTGCCGGCCAGCCGGGTGGAGATGAAACCGACACGATGCTCCTGTCCGCAGATGCTGCAACCCGCCATTTCCCCCTCCACAAGGTGATGGACAACGCGCCATGGACTATTATGTAATGCTACTAGAACTCTTTTCCGAATGCAAACCGGCAACAGCACAAAATCCACTTGCATTCACAGGACAAGACGCTTTATTTTAAGAAATAATACCACCGGCTCCCTTCACCCGGCGGCAGGCGCCGCCCATCAGCAGGCCTTTGACAGGAGCATTCTAATGGAAACCGCCGCCTTCGCCGCCCGGCATTGGATGCCAACCGCCCTTGAAAAAGTCCGGGACGGCGTCATCGCCGTGAACGTGGATGGCACCATTTTATTCATGAACCACTCAGCCCGCCAACTGACCGGCCACTGCCACCCGGCGGCCCGGGATCTGTCGTCTGTTTTCGTTCTCGACCGGCATTCCGATCCGGCCGCCAACGATCCCGACCTTCGCGCCGCGCTGAAAAGCGGTACGTGCCTCAGCGCATCCGACCGCCGCCTGGTACGGGCCGACAACAGCCTTCTGCCTGTCGATTTCAGCCTTTTACCGGTGTGCGAAAACAACAAGGTCCTTGGTGCGGTGCTGGTCTTTTTTGAGCATGGACATGCGGCGCCGGTTAAAACACCGGCAGCGACGGTTCCTGATCCTCCATTCCGCCGGCGGGTGCTGGTGATGGATGACGATGATCTGGTTCGGACGATGACCGTCCAGAAATTGATGCGCCTGGGATACGCAGCCGACAGCGCTGAAGATGGAGAGGAGGCCGTCAGCAAGTTCAAGACGGCCAAAAAAGAGAACCGTCCCTATGACGTGGTGGTCCTGGACTTGATCGTTCGTGGCGGAATGGGGGGAAAGGAGACCGTCGCGTTGCTCAAAAGAATCGACCCCGACGTGCGGGCCGTTCTGACCAGCGGACATGCCATGGATCCCGTACTGACCAATTACTGGGAATACGGATTCGCCGCCGTTGTAAGAAAGCCCTTTGTCATCAAGGAGCTGGACATCGCCATCCGCAGGGCCCTGGCCGTCGCCGGTGAAGGGGCGTAACCCGATGCCGCACCCTCACAGAATCCTTACCAGCCGGGGCCGATAGTTCTCCTGCCGGGCCATGCGGTTTCCCCGGAAACGCACCACGAAAAATGCCAGCAGAAAGAAGCCACTGCCCGTGAGCAGGGCCGTGAGCGATTCATCGAGCATCAATCCGGCGGCCAGTTGCTGGCCGACCATGGCACCCAGCAAGAGGGCCAAAACCGGAAACAGATACACCAGAAAAAAGACCCGCATCAGAGAAGCGGTTTCAAACGCGATCAACACCGTGTCACCGACGGCCGCACCGACCGTGTTGATGCTTTCCACCTCCATCTGCCGGCCGTCTTCCGCAGTGCCGCATGAACCCCGCGAGGCACACCCCTCGCATGCGGGTGTCTTGGTGGTCTTGACCCAGGCGCGGTTCTCCGCCACCCGGATCACAATGCCCTGCTCCGTTGCCATCAGGCAGTCTCCTCCACCACATCGGGCGCAAGCGGCGCCTCTTCTTGGGTATGCGCGTAACAGATCAGGCCGCATTGCAAACATCGCCCGGCCTCCGCCTGCGCGGCCGACGCGCTGAACCCCTTTTCAATGAGCCGCCCCTCCATGGCAGCGTGTCCTGCCGCAAGGGGCATCACCTGGCGTGCCACGGGAAGAACCCCTTCCACCGTGGAAACATTCTGCACCTGGGACTCTTGACGCACCACCGTATCCGGAAGCCCGGGACGCTCCCCGTTCATTAATTGATGAATGGACACCGCCGCACGTCGCCCGGCGCCGATCGCCTTGATGGCGGCGCTGAAATCGGTGATGGGATCCCCATCGGCCAAGAAACCCTGGGATGCAAACTGATCGGGACGTTTGTAGGGCGCCTCGGCCGTCCAACAGACCGGCTTGTTTTCAGGCCGTTCTCCGGCCGTATCGCCGTCTGTCTCCTGGTCGCCCCCCCTTCCCACACAAATCAACTCGGGAAGTCTGCCGGCTTCAAACAACAGACCGTCCGCACGCACACGGTGAACCGCGCGGGTGGTCAAATCCAAAATCTCCACCGCCAGAAGGCGGTCACCCTCTCCCACAATGCGATCGACGCCCGCCTCGAACAAAACGGTTGCACCGGCGGCATCGGCCACCTGTTTTTCGGTGATACCGAGCGCATCGGCGGATCGGCGGTACACAACGGTCACCTGCTCCGCCCCTGAAGATCGCAACATTTCAACGGCGTCCAGGGAAAGCCCACTGACGGCGGCCACCACCACATCCCGCCCACCGGCCAGGTAGACGTCTGAATGCCGGGCCGCCCGAAACACATCCATTACAAGGCCCAGCGCAGGCAGCGGCGACACCGGATCCGCTGCCTGCCATGTCATGCGGCTATCCCAGCCGCCGGTTGAAACATAGACGGCATCGTAACCGTCGGCCAACAGACCTGCCACGGTCACCTCACGGCCCATCATCTTGCCCGGCGCCATGACCACCCCCATGTCTGCAATTCCCCGGATATCGTCATCAAGAACATCCGCAGGCAAACGGTTGGCCGTAATGGCGGCCCGCAGCAGGCCGCCGAACACCCGCCGGGCCTCAAACACCGTGACCCCATGCCCAAGCCTGGCGGAAAAAAAGGCGGCGGACAAGCCCGCGACCCCACCACCTGCGACGGCAATGCGCCGCCCGGTTTCCGGGGCCTTGTAGGGAAGGGACGGCATGCCGCTTTCTTTCTGGGCATCGGCGGCATAGCGCTTCAAATCGTTGATGGCCACCGGCACATCCACGTATTGGCGGCGGCAGGCGTCTTCACAGGGGCGGGGACAAATCCTGCCGATGACGGCAGGAAACGGGTTGCGTTCCTTGATCACCTGCACCGCCAGATGGGTGTTACCCCGGGCGATGTGACCGATGTAGCGACGGATATCGATACCCGCGGGACACGCCCGTTGGCAGGGCGTTGTGCATTCCGCCACCGTATACTCCCGCAGGATGCGCCGGGTCACCGATGAAAGGGTGATGATGTGTTTTGGGCAAACCCGTTCACAGGTGCCACAACCGGTGCACCGTTTTTCATCCACCACCGGCAGGCCGTGCGGTCCCATGGTAATGGCGCCAAAGGGGCAGACCGTGGCGCAGGTACCGAGCCCCACGCATCCGATGGTGCACACCTTCATCCCCCCGCCCAGCAATGCCACCGCCCTGCAATCGGACAGCCCGTCATAATGGTATCGGGTATCGGCCTTCTCCACCCCGTAATGACAACCGGGACGGGCGATGTCCGGCTCGGTGGCGACCACCGCCACACCGAGCAGGGCCGCAATGGCCTCGGCCAATTCCTGGCCGCCGGCGACACAGGAATTGGGCGCCGCCTTTCCCTCAACAATGGCCGCCGCATTGGCGCTGCATCCCGGCAGCCCGCAGCCGCCACAGTTGGCACCGGGCAGCAAATCTTCCACGGCCAGGATTTTTGGGTCCACATACACATAAAAGATCTTGGACGCCGCCGCCAGGCAAATCCCGACAAAGAGTCCCAATCCTCCCATCAAAATAATGGCTTCTTGCATCTGGAACCTCTCCCTTACCCCCCGGTCACACCGGAGGCCTATTGCCGCAAAACTTCCCGGGCGCTCCCCCAGCGTCTCCGGAGCGTCCTACCGAATGGCGTCAAAAGGACATTTCTCATAGCACGTCAGACATTTTACACATTTATCCTTGTCGATGACGGCCGGCTGCTTCTTCTCCCACACGATGGCGTCGGCGGGGCAGGCCTTGAAGCACAAGCCGCAGCGCTTGCAAACATCGGGATCCACCTCAAAGGAAAGCAGGGCCACGCAACGCTTGGCCGGGCAACGCTTTTCGTTGATGTGCGCCTCATATTCATCCCGGAAATACCGAAGGGTGGACAGCACCGGATTGGGACCGGTCTGCCCCAATCCGCACAGGGAAGAGTGCCGGATCACGTCACTCAACCTTTCGAGTTCATCAATGTCCGAGGGCTCTCCGTGTCCCTGGCAAATCTTCTCCAAAATTCCCAGCAACCGGCGGGTTCCCTCGCGACAGGGCGTGCATTTCCCGCAGGACTCTTCCTGGATGAACTCCATGAAAAACCGGGCCATGTCCACCATGCAGGTATGGTCGTCCATGACAATGGCACCACCGGAACCCATGATGGCGCCGACCTTGGCGATGGCCTCGTAGTCCACCAACGTATCGAGATGGGCGTCTGGAATACAGCCCCCGGAAGGACCGCCGAGTTGCACGGCTTTGAATTTCCGTTTCTTTGGAATGCCGCCACCGATGTCGAAAATCAGCGTACGCAAGGGGGTGCCCATGGGCACCTCCACCAAGCCGATGTTGTTCACGTCACCGGACAGGGCAAACACCTTGGTGCCCTTGCTGGTCTCCGTTCCCACCGACGCATACCACTGGCCGCCGTTCAGGATGATCTGGGGCACGTTGGCCAGGGTTTCCACGTTGTTCAAAATCGTTGGTTTCTCCCACAATCCCTTGTGGGCCGGAAACGGCGGCCGGGGCCGGGGCATGCCCCGCTTGCCCTCGATGGACCGCATCAGAGCCGTCTCCTCGCCGCAAACAAAGGCGCCCGCTCCCTGGTAGATATCCACATCGAAATCAAACCCGGTCCCCAGGATATCCTTGCCCAGCAATCCCATGGCGCGCGCCTGTGCGATGGCAAGCCCCAACCGCTTGATGGCCAGGGGATATTCGGTTCGGGCGTATACATATCCCTGCCGGGCATTGATGGCCTTGGCGGCGATGATCATTCCCTCGATCACGGCATGGGGATCAGCCTCCAGGATACTGCGGTCCATGAACGCCCCGGGGTCCCCTTCGTCCGCGTTGCACAGCACGTACTTGATCTCCCCCTCGCTGGCTTTGGCGAATTCCCATTTGAGACCGGCCGGAAAGCCTGCCCCCCCCCGCCCCCTGAGGCCGGAGGCCTTCATCTCGGCCACGATATCATCCGGGCTCATCCGGGACAATGCCTTGGCAGCACCGGCGTACCCGTCGCGCAGGATGTAATCGTCTATTTTTTCCGGATCGATGATCCCCTTGTTGCGCAGGACGCGGGGCTCCTGATGGGCAAAGAATGGAATCTCGTTTTGTGCCGCAATTGTTTTTTTGGCAGTTGGATCCTTGTAGAGAAGACGCTCAATCGGTGTTTTTTCCTTCAGCTGCTTTTCCACGATTTCGGGCACGTCCGCCACCGACATTTTCTGATAGAAAACGCCTTCCGGCTGAATCACCATCAACGGTCCCTTGGCACAGAAACCGTTGCAGCCGGTCTCTACTATATCCACCCTGTCCGACAGGCCCTGCCGCTGGACCTCTTGGGCCAGGGCCTCTTTCACGGCGATGCTGCCGGTGGCATGGCATCCGGTCCCGCCGCAGATGAGCAAACGGGTCTTATCGGGCTGCACCTGTCCGCGCAGCATGTTCCGGCGCTCTTCCAGCGCCGCGCAGGTCACTTTTTCCATATTTTTGGCTCCATTATAATTACCAGGATCCTTCCAGACCCCGCAATCCGTTCATATAAAGCCGTCCGCTGGCGGCAAACAACGAATGCTTGGTGAGCAGCAGCGGCATATCGTTTTCCTTGGCCAATGCCACAAACCGGCTGGAGGGCGTCTTGCCCCGAACAATGACGACAGCGGCCGCACCGGTAATCTTGGCCGTCCGGATCACCTGTTCTTCAACCACGCCGGTCAGCAACACGGCATCCCGGGCAACGGCAGCCAGCACATCTTCCATCAGATCCGCGCTGCCGGCGCCGGCTACGGTTCGGCTCAACTGCGCTTCCCCGTGCAACACCTGCGCAGACAACGCTTTGGCGACTTCAAATAATTTCATGGTATCGAATAAAAAACCGTCGGATTAGAGGGGCAATTTTATTCATAACGGTTGAGGATATCAAGCACCTTGTCGCTGGTCACGTCCCCATGGGTATCCTCGTTGATCACCATCACCGGAGCAAGTCCGCAAGCACCCAAGCACCGCACGCCCTCAAGGCTGAAACGACGGTCTTCCGTGGTTTCCCCCGGCACGATGTTGAACTTTGTACCAATCCGGCTCATCACCTCCTTGATACCTTTCACATAACAGGCGGTTCCAAGGCACAATTTAACCGTATGCCGCCCCTTCGGGGTCATGGAAAAAAGGGAGTAAAAAGAGGCCACCCCGTACACTTCACTGGACGGCAGCTTAAGCCCCTGGGCAATGGCGTCGATCAATGCAACGGGAAGATATCCCACCACCCGCTGGCATTCCCTGAGAACGGTGATGACGGCACCGGGCTTGTCCCTGTGGTGCGCTATAATTTCCTCTATTTTTAGTAACATCTCATCCGT
This sequence comes from Desulfobacterales bacterium, assembly GCA_963678885.2. Lineage (GTDB taxonomy): Bacteria > Desulfobacterota > Desulfobacteria > Desulfobacterales > JAFDDL01. The sequence goes on from CAXXFG010000001.1 coordinate 856,986, forward strand.
AATATCCGGATGGTTCAATCTCTTCATGCGATTTATCCTCTTGCGTTTCCAATCGGTGTTCACGGATGTTGCCCTGCCGAAAACGCAACACCTGAACCGCCGAGATTTTAAGCCAAAAACACCTGGGAAAACATTTCACAACAGCCTTCAAATGTCAACGTCATCCTCACTGCCCAGGCAGCGACAGCTTGACTCCAAGAAAATGCTCGGCCATAGTGGGCGAAAAGAAACACTCTGTTTCGTATCGTGAACATACAATAGGATCGCCACATGCATGACAGGGACAGCCTAATCGAACTGCTTAAAAAAAACGAGGAGATCTCTTCGAAATTTCACGCCATAGAGCGCAAAATCCTCTCTATTCTTAATTTTACCGATCTGTTTGAGGTACTGCTCACTGAAATACGGGAAAAATTCCAGGTCCCGTATGTCTGGCTCACCCTCATCGCCGCCGGCGAGGTCCCCGACCTGCTCGGGTTTCTCGATCCATCGGATCTGATTGAGGCCAATCTGAGCATTCTGCCGGAGGAGGAATTTTCCCGCCTGGTTCCCACCAGCACACGACCGCTGCTGGTCAACCAGAACATTAAGGCCTATGCCCGGATGTTGCCACCCCGGCGCAAATACCTGATCAAATCGGCCGCCATCGCCCCCCTCATGCTCGACGGGCATATTATCGGCAGCTTGAACCAGGCCGATTTCTGCGAAAAGAGATTTGCCCCGGGCATGGATACAAGTTGCTTAGAGCAACTCGCCCTGAAGGCGTCCCTCTGCCTCGCCAACGTCACTGCCCACGAAAAACTCAAGTTCCTGGCATACCACGACCCTCTCACAGGTCTTCTCAACCGACGGGTGATGACCTCCATTTTGAAAAGGGAAGTCCACAGGGCCAAGCGCTACCGCTGCCCGTTGTCGGTGGTCTTTCTAGATGTGGACGACTTTAAGCGCATCAATGATGTGCACGGCCATGATGCCGGAGACCGTCTGCTGGTGCATCTGGCGGATCACCTCCAGGCAATGGTTCGGGAAACGGATGTGGTGGCACGGTTCGCCGGGGATGAATTTGTGGTGATCCTTCCGGAGACCACCATGGACAGCGCGGTAATGCTCATGGAGCGGATCAGGGCTTTCTTTTTCGACACCCCCGCGCAAATCGGCACAGGAGCAATACCCCTTTCCATCAGTTTCGGTGTTGCGGACAACGCTTCCGGGGAACATAGCAGCCCGGACGACTTGTTGAAAGCCGCGGATAAGGCTCTATACAAAATGAAGGCCGCACGGAAAAATCACGCGGTTTCCCGAAAGGCGCCATAAAGAAAGCCCTCCGAATCTTCGGAAGGCTTTCTTTGTACCATTTTTCTCCGGTGCCATGCACGCGCCTGGGGAGCGGCGGGAAGGCCGGGTGTCAGCTTTCTTTGGCGGGGCTTTCCTCCGTGGCCGGCGCTGCAACCTCGGCGTCGGTCTCCGGTGCCGTTTCCATCACCGCCTCTTTTTCATCCGGGCTCTGCTGTCCGGAAGGAAGGGCGTCCTTTGCGGCCTTGGCAGGTTTTCCGGTGGTCTTTTTCTTTTTCTCCACAACGGCCGGCGCAATCAGCTCGATCAAGGACACAGGTGCGGCATCCCCCGGGCGTCGGCCGATTTTGACGATACGCGTATATCCACCGGACACGCCACCAAACCGCTGCTTGGCTTCTTCAAACAGCTTGTGCAATACATCCTTTTCCCGGATGATGGCGGCGGCCTGGCGGCGGGCATGCAAATCACCCCGTTTGGCCAGGGTAATCAACTCGTCCGCCCACCGCCGCAGCTCCTTTGCCTTGATGTCGGTGGTCCTGATACGATCATACTTGAACAGGGACGTTACCATATTGCGAAACATAGCTTTGCGATGGCTGCTGGTACGTCCCAGTTTTACAGTGTCTTTTCGGTGTCTCATGGGATTGTTTATTCTCCTTCCTCACCAACCTCTTCCTCGGGGAACTCGGCGCCTTCCATTGACATTCCCAGAGACAGTCCCATTTCCCCGAGCACTTCCTTAATCTCGTTGAGGGACTTTCTTCCGAAGTTTTTGGTTTTCAGCATTTCCTGCTCGGTCTTGCTGACCAGCTGGTATATCTTATGGATGTCTGCATTCTTCAGGCAATTGGCGCTTCTTACGGACAGCTCCAGCTCGTCCACGCTCCGGTAAAGGTTTTCATTTACCTCCGGCTCGTCGTCGTCTCCGGACCGTTTTGAGGCGGTGGGCACCTTGTCTTCGTCGAAGTTGATAAAGATCGTCAACTGTTCCTTCATGATTTTTCCGGCATATGCAACTGCGTCCTCGGGAAGAACACTGCCGTCGGTCCAGACTTCGAGGGTCAACTTGTCATAGTCGGTCCGCTGTCCCACCCGGGCATTTCCAACGGTATAGTTGACCCGTTTTATGGGCGAAAAAACGGCGTCAATGGGAATGGTACCGATGGGAGCCTCTTCGTCCTTGTTGTTTTCGGCAAGAGAGTACCCCTTGCCGACCTTGACCTGCATGACCACTTTCAGACTGGCATTGGGGGACAAGGTGGCGATATGCTGCTCCGGGTTGAGAACCTCACACCTTCCGTCACTGCTGACAATATCTCCGGCCGTGACCGCCCCCTCCCGGGCGACATCGAGGAGGATCGTCCTTGGTTTTGCGTCCTGAACCCTGAGGCGCACCTCTTTGAGGTTTAGGATTACTTCTGATACGTCCTCCAGGACGCCGGGCAGCACGCTGAATTCATGCATGACCGTTTCAAACTTGACGGAAACGATGGCGGCGCCGTAGAGGGATGAGAGGATAATCCGACGCAGCGAATTTCCAAGCGTACTGCCAAACCCACGTTCCAGGGGTTCGCACACGAACTTCCCATAAGAAGGCGTGCTGTCGACTTGAAGCCCTGCCGGCTTGATCATCTGCTGCCAGTTCATGTACATAAGATTGTTCGTTGTCATTGCGTCATCTCCAGATATTTGTTCAGAGATTTGCCGGTCCGTTGCCGGTTACTTGGAGTACAACTCGACAATGAGCTGCTCCTGAATCGGCATCGTCAGATCTTCCCGAACGGGCAGGCTTTTTATGACGCCTTTCTTGTTCTCCTTGTCCATCTCGGCCCACTGGGGAACACCCCGACGCACGACGGCCTCAAGGGCTTCCTGAACGGCCAGCATCTCCCGGCTCTTTTGCTTAAGCTCCACCACGTCTCCGACCTGCACCGCGTAAGAGGGGATGTTGACGCTCTTGCCATTGATCAGAAAGTGATTGTGGCGCACGAAATGCCGTCCCTGGGTTCTTGAATTGGTGAACCCGAGCCGGTAGACAACATTATCGAGCCGGCGTTCAAGGGCAACCAGAAGGTTGCTGCCGGTAACACCTTTCTTGCGGTCTGCTTTTTCAAACATCAGCCGGAACTGCTTTTCCGAAAGGCCGTACATCCGTTTGACCTTCTGCTTCTCACGAAGCTGGATGCCGTAATCGGAAATTTTCCCCCTCCGGCCTTGTCCATGCTGGCCCGGGGCATAGCTGCGGCGATCAAATGCACACTTGTCGGAATAACAGCGGTCGCCCTTGAGAAAAAGCTTCAAATTTTCACGCCGGCAGAGCCTGCAGACAGAACCTCTATATCGAGCCAAAATGATCCTCCTTTAATGATTCCAGCACACGCGTGGAATCCGCGTCGCTTGGCGCGGATTTTTATACCCGGCGCCGCTTCGGGGGCCGACACCCGTTATGCGGCACGGGCGTAACGTCTTTTATGGACAACACCGTGAACCCGGATGCCTGAAGGGCTCTGAGGGCGGATTCACGTCCGGCGCCCGGCCCCTTGACATACACCTCTACACTTCGCATCCCCTGCTCCCTTGCCTTGCTGGCAGCATCCTCCGCCGTCTGTTGGGCGGCAAACGGAGTGCTCTTCCGGGAGCCCTTAAACCCCTGGACGCCGGCGCTGGACCAGGACACGACGTTTCCTGCCGGATCCGTGATGGTCACGATGGTGTTGTTGAAGGTCGATTGAATATGCACCACTCCGGTGGGGATATTCTTCTTTTCTTTCTTTTTAGTACGCGTTCTCTTGGCCATGTTTCATATCCCTGTGTGTAAGGAGTTACTTCTTCTTTGCGGCGCCCTTTTTCTTGACGGCGGAACGTTTCGGTCCTTTCCGGGTCCGGGCATTCGTTTTGGTACGCTGACCGTTGGCCGGGAGGGATTTCCGGTGCCGCAGTCCGCGATAGCACCCCAAATCCATGAGCCGCTTGATGTTCATGGAAATCTGAGTCCGAAGCTCACCTTCAACCTTGTAGTTATCGTCGATGGCCTTGCGGATCATATTGATCTCGGCATCGGACAAATCGTTGGTTTTGATGTTCGGATCAATGCTCAAGGAATCAAGGATGCGCTTTGCCCTGGTCCGACCGATTCCATAGATATAGGTCAGCCCGATTTCGATCCGTTTTCTATTCGGTAAATCTACGCCCGCAATTCTTGCCAAAGCTCTACCTCCTCTACCCTTGCCGCTGTTTGTGCCGTTTGTTTTCGCAAATGACCCGGATCGCGCCTTTCCGACGGATCACCTTGCATTTCTTGCAAATCTGTTTCACTGACGCCCTTACCTTCATATTGTCTGCTCCTTTGCAGCATCGGCTGCATGTCGCTTCCCCGCATTCCTCCCGAGGTCCGAACGGTATTATTTAGAACGATAGGTGATTCTGCCGCGTGTCAGATCGTATGGAGACAACTCCACCGTCACGGCGTCGCCCGGCAGTATCTTTATAAAGTGCATTCGCATTTTTCCGGAGATATGCGCCAGCACCCGGTGTCCGTTCTCCAATTCGACCTTGAACATCGCATTGGGCAACGTTTCCAGGACAGTGCCTTCCACCTTTATGGGCTCGTCTTTGGCCATGAAAATCCTCTCTGGTGTTGTTGCGCTCTTTTAACGACGGCGCCTACCGCCTGCCCCGCAGGCGTCCGGCCCCCCGCTGGAGAAAACCGTCGTAATGTCTTGCCAGCATATGCGATTCCATCTGCGCCACCGTATCGATGGCAACGCCCACAACGATCAGCAACGATGTGCCGCCATAGTAAAACGGCACGTCGAATTTGGTCATTAAAATGGACGGCAGGACACAAACCGCCGAAACATACACCGCTCCACCGAGGGTGAGGCGCGTCAGAACCCTGTCGATATAATCGGCGGTCCGCTTGCCGGGCCGGATCCCCGGGATGAACCCGCCGTGCTTCTTCATGTTCTCGGCCACGTCTTCGGGATTGAAGGTCACAGCCGTGTAGAAATAGCAGAAAAAGAAAATGAGCGCCACATAAATCAGTTCATACACCATATTTCCAGGCGTCAGGGATTCCGCAATGCTTTTGATCCACGCAACCGTGATGAAGCTCGCCGCCGTCGCCGGGAACATCATGATGGAAGAGGCGAAAATGGGCGGGATCACGCCGGAGGTGTTGATCTTGAGCGGCAAGTGTGTGCTCTGTCCGCCGTAAAGCCGTCGACCGACGACCCTTTTGGCATACTGCACGGGGATGCGCCGCTGTCCCTGCTCCATGAAGACGATGAACGCAAGAACCGCCACCACCAGCACCAGAAGAATGACGACGAAAAAGATCCCGATTTCTCCGGCGGTCATAAGACGGAACATGTTGGCCAGGGCCGTTGGCACGCGGCAGACAATGCCGGCAAAAATGATCAGGGATATGCCGTTGCCGATTCCCCGCTCGGTGATCTGTTCTCCCAGCCACATGATGAAGGCGGTACCGGCGGTCAGCGTCAAGATGGTCATCAGCCGAAAGCCCCATCCCGGGTTGATGACCGTGCCCATGGTTTCGAGGCCCACACTGATGCCGAAGCCCTGAATGACACTCAGCACCACCGTACCATAACGGGTGTACTGTGTGATTTTTTTCCGCCCCTGCTCTCCCTCTTTTGAAAGGCGCTCCAGGTGCGGAATGACGACGGTCATCAGCTGTAGGATAATGGAGGCGGAGATGTAGGGCATGATGCCCAATGCAAACACCGACAGGCGTTCCAATGCGCCACCGGAAAACATGTTGAACAACCCAAGAACCGTTCCCTGGGCCCTGGCGAAAATTTCAGCCAGCGCCGTGGCGTCGATGCCCGGGGTGGGCACATGCACCCCCAGACGGTAAACCACGAGGAGCCCAAGTGTGAAGAGAATTCTGCGTTTCAGCTCAGGAATTTTGAATGCATTCTGGAAAGCGCCCGCCACCATGGTATTATTCCTCGATGCTGCCACCGGCAGCAATTACCTTTTCTTTAGCACTTTTGGAAACCATCGCCACCTGAATTTTCAACGCCTTATCAATGTTGCCGTGCCCCAAAAGCTTCACACCGTCAGCGTTTTTCTTGACGATTCCGGCTGCCACCAGGGCCGCGGTATCCACGCAGGCACCCTCATCGAAACCGGAAAGCGCCCTCAAATTCACAGCAACAATATCCTTGCGGAAAACATTATGGAACCCACGTTTCGGCAGCCGTCGGTGGAGGGGCATCTGCCCGCCCTCGAATCCCGGACGCACGCCGCCGCCAGCGCGGGAATTTTGACCTTTGGTTCCCCGGCCCGCGGTTTTTCCCTGTCCGGAACCTACGCCCCGACCCAATCGTTTTCGCGCTTTCCGGGAACCCTGCTCCGGTGCCAGTTCATTAAGCTTCATCCGTTTTCTCCTCGGCAGTCACCAAATGGCAAACGGCCTGCACCATCCCCCGGTTCGAGGGCGTATCCTGCAGAACAACCGTCTTATTGATTTTCGTCAGCCCCATTCCGCGAAGCACCTTACGGTGTTTTTCGGGCCGCCCGATCATACTTTTCACAAGTGTCACTTCCAGAAATTTCGCCATGATTATTATCCCGTTACAGCGCGTCGACTGGTTTTCCCCGCCTTGCGGCCACCTGCTCACGGCTTCGAAGCAGCCGCAGCCCTTCCACCGTTGCCTTGACCACATTGTGCGGATTATTGGTGCCGATACATTTGGTCAGTACGTCTTGGACCCCCACCGCTTCAAGGACGGCCCTCACGGCGCCGCCGGCAATGAGGCCGGTTCCCTCGGAGGCGGGTTTGAGCAGCACGCGGCCTGCACCGAACTTGCCGATCACCTCAAAGGGGATGGTGCCCTCCACCAGGGGAACCTTCACCATGTTCTTCTTGGCCTTTTCCACACCCTTCCGAATCGCCTCGGGAACCTCTCCGGCCTTTCCGAGACCGAAGCCAACGGAACCGTTTCCATCGCCGACCACCACAATGGCGCTAAAGGAAAAGCGGCGTCCGCCCTTGACCACCTTCGCCACCCGATTGATATGAACCACCTTGTCTATAAGCTGGTTTTCGTCTTTTTCCTGTTTGAACAAGGATCCCCCTCCTTCGCTTCAAAGAATGGCTAAAATTCCAGGCCCGCCTCCCGGGCGCCGTCCGATACCGCCTTTACACGGCCGTGGTACAGGAACCCGTTGCGATCGAACACGACTTTTTCAATTCCCTTTTCCTTGGCACGTGCCCCGATCATCTTCCCGATGGCCTCGGCGGCCTTGCACTTGCTCTCCGGTTTGTCGAGATCCTGGAAGGCTTTTTCGACGGTGGAACAAGCCGCCAGCGTGCATCCCTTTGAATCATCGATAATCTGGGCGTAGATATGCCGTGCGCTTCTGAACACACTCAGCCGCGGCCGCTCACTGGTGCCGATTATTTTTTTGCGCACACGCCGCTGGCGTTTGATGCGGGCGAGATTTTTTTTATTTTCGTTCCCCATTGTTATCCGTCCTTTATACGTCTTGTGGGTATGGGCTTGAAAATTTTTATTTGGTTCCGGTCTTGCCGGCCTTACGGATGATGCGCTCCTCGGCGTATTTGACACCTTTGCCCTTGTAAGGCTCCGGAGAACGCAACCGCCGTATCGATGCGGCCGTCTGACCGACCTTTTCCTTGTCGATCCCCGAAAGCTTGATGATCGTGTTTTTCTCGACCTCGGCTGAAATGCCCTCGGGAAGATCGAATGCAATCGGATGGGAGTATCCGAGATTCAACACGATCTGCTTGCCGTTCAACTCCGCACGATATCCGATGCCGTTGATTTCCAGAACCCGCTCAAACCCTTTTGAGACGCCTGTCACCATATTGTCTATGAGACTGCGGGTCATTCCCTGAAACGCGCGGCTGCTGCGGTCATCTGAAAGGCAGGATACGGTGACCACCCCCTCCTTGATATCCAACTCGACGGCCGGGTGAATCTGCTGGGAAAGGGTTCCCTTTTCACCTTTAACGGTCAGAACGCGATCCGCATAGGCGACGTTTATCTTGTCAGGAATCGCTATCGGCTTCTTGCCTACTCGGGACATACGCTCACCTCTAATTTACCAAATGGTGCAGAGAACTTCTCCGCCCACATTCTCTTGCCGGGCCTGCCGGTCTGTCAGAACGCCCCTGCTGGTGGACAGCACCTGGATCCCCATACCGTTTAACACCGGCTTCAAATCCTTGCCTTTCATGAACACACGCCGGCTCGGCTTGCTGATCCGCTTGAGCCCGTAGATGACGCTCCGTGCGTCGTCCCCGTATTTCATGTATACGCGAAGAATCCCCTGTTTATTGTCATTGAGGAATTTGTAGTTTCGGATAAATCCCTCTTCCTTCAACACCCTGGCCAGCTCCGCCTTGAGCTTCGAGCCGGGAATGTCCACGCTGCTCAGTTTGGCTTTGCCGGCGTTTCTGATTCGCGTCAGCATGTCCGCGATTGGATCACTCATCGCCATAGCTTACTCCGTTCCTGGGAAAGGCCGTTTCCCCTGTTTTCTGTGACCTGCCCTGTCCAGGCATTTCTTTTCTACCAGCTCGACTTGACCACCCCGGGGAGTCTTCCCTGGGATGCGAGATTTCGAAAACAAATGCGACAAATGCCAAATTTTCGGATGAACGCCCGCGGACGACCGCAAATCGGGCACCTGTTATAAGCCCTTACACTGAATTTGGGCGCTGCCTTTGCTTTCATTCTCAACGATTGTTTAGCCAACTCTTCCTCCTTGTCCTCAACCGCATCCGGCTGGTGTGCCTCCTGTGGACAGGCTAATTCCGAAACGGCATCCCCAGCAGTTTCAGAAGCGCCTTACCTTCCTCGTCGCTTTTGGCCGTTGTGACGATGGTAATGTTGAGTCCCTTGATCTTGTCAATTTTATCGTAGTCAATCTCTGGGAAAATAATCTGTTCCCGGATGCCCAGAGAATAATTTCCCCGGCCGTCCCAGGCCTTTCCCGAAACGCCCCGGAAGTCTCGAATACGGGGCAATGCCGCGTGGATGAGTTTGTAGAGAAAATCATACATCCTCGCCCCGCGTAGGGTCACCCGGCACCCGATGGGCATACCTTCCCTCAGCTTGAATGCGGCAATGGACCGCTTGGCCCGTGTGATCACCGCCTGCTGCCCGGAAATGATCTTGAGCTCTTCCACAGCGGAATCCAACAGTTTGATATTGTGAATCGCCTCCCCCAATCCGATGTTCAAAACGACCTTTTCCAGCTTCGGCACCATCATCCGGTTCTTGTACTGGAAAGTTTCGGTCAACTGGGGAACGACCTGCGTCTCATACGTCTGTTTGAGTTGTGACATGACACTTCCTCCGACACCCGCGCTCATGAATCAATCGTCTCGGCACATTTACGGCAGACGCGCTTCTTTTTGCCGTCTTCGAGGGTCTGCATCTTGATGCGTACGGGCGTCATGCATTTGTTGCACATCAGCATTACATTGGAACAATGAATGCCGGCCTCCCGCTCAATGATGCCCCCCTGCCGGTTTTGGGCGCTGGGCCGGGAATGACGCTTGATCATATTGATGTTCTCGACAAGGATACGCTGCTTTTTTTCCTGGATTTTAAGGACCTTACCAATCTTGCCCTTGTCTTTTCCGGCGATCACCTTGACCTTATCGTCTTTTTTCAAAAGAATTCTGTCGACCATCTTTAGTTCTCCCCAGCCGATGCGGCTTAAAGGACCTCCGGAGCCAATGAAATAATTTTCATGAACTGCTTGGCCCGCAGTTCCCTGGCCACGGGGCCGAAAATGCGGGTCCCTACCGGCTCACGGTTCTGGTTGATCACCACTGCCGAATTGTCATCAAACCTGATATAGGTTCCATCCGGACGCCTGATTTCCTTTTTCGTTCTCACTACAACGGCCTTGAGCACATCCCCTTTTTTCACTTTCGCGTTGGGAATCGCCTCCTTGACACTGACGACGATAATGTCGCCAATGCTGGCGTACCTGCGCCTGGAACCGCCCAGCACCTTGATGCAAGCCAGGGTCTTTGCGCCGGAATTGTCGGCCACGGTGAGTCTTGTTTCCGCTTGTATCATCGTTCCTAATTTCCTTTACAATTAGACCGCTTTTTCGACAATTTTGCTGACCCGCCACCGCTTGGTCTTGCTCAACGGCCTGGCTTCGGTAATCAGTACCTTGTCTCCAATCCGGCACGCGTTGTCTTCATCGTGAGCGGCAAACTTTGCCCGTCGTCGGATGAACTTGTGATACAGTCGATGTTTGACGAGCCGTTCCACGCTGACAACGGTGGTCTTGTCCATCTTGTCGCTGACAACGGTTCCGATCAATTGTCTTTTCATTCCTCGGTTTTTCATGGCGCCACGTATTTTCCTGAATTCCCGGTTATTGTGCTTGCATCTGTCGGATCACGGTCTTGACCCTGGCAATGTCCCGTTTCGTCGCTTTGAGTTTGGCGGAATTTTCCAGCTGCCCGGTTGCGTGCTGAAAGCGCAGGTTGAACAGAGCCTGCTTGAGGTCCGCGTCTTTCCGCACCATCTCCTCTAAACTCATATTGCGGATATCGGATGCTTTCATTACAGCTCACCTCTTTCTATGATCTTGGTTTTAACCGGAAGCTTATGTGCCGCCAGCCGAAACGCTTCCCGCGCCAACTCTCTGTTGACCCCTTCCATCTCATAGAGAATCCTGCCGGGCTTCACCACCGCCACCCACGCCTCGGGCGGTCCCTTTCCCTTACCCATCCGAACTTCTGCAGGCTTCTTGGTGATGGGCTTGTCCGGAAAAATACGGATCCACATCTTCCCGCCGCGCTTGACGTGTCGGGTCATGGCAATTCGCGCCGCCTCTATCTGCTTGGAGCTGATATATCCGCATTCCACAGCTTGAAGACCGAATTCACCGAAATTGAGCTGTCCGCCCCGCTCGGCCTTGCCCCGCATCCGCCCACGCTGCTGCTTTCTGAATTTAACTTTTTTGGGACTGAGCATGTCCTACTCCTGACCGATCAATTTCCTGACAGTTCAGGCTGATCTTTTTTAAGAATCTCGCCTTTGAATACAAACACCTTGATGCCGATGGTGCCATAGGTGGTACGCGCTTCGGCAAAACCGTAATCAATGTCCGCCCGAAGCGTATGCAGCGGAATCCGCCCCTCTTTATACCACTCCGTACGCGCCATTTCCGCGCCGCCGAGCCGTCCGGCGCAGATGATCTTGACCCCCTGCGCCCCAAAGCGCATGGCGGACGTCACACCCCGTTTCATGGCCCGGCGAAAGGCCACCCGGCGGCTCAGCTGCATGGCAACGTTTTCCGCCACCAATTGTGCATCGATTTCGGGCTTTCGGATCTCCTGGATATCAATGAATACCTCCTGGGAGACGCGCTTTTCAATCTCTTTTTTAAGCAGCTCTATCTCCGCGCCCTTCTTGCCGATGACGATGCCGGGTCGGGCGGTGAAGATACGCAGCCGGATACGCTTGGCGGAGCGTTCAATCTCAATACGGGAGACACCTGCGTGGTAAAGTTTCTCCTTAACAAACTTCCGCAGCTTATGATCCTCGAAGATATACTCCGCATAGTTCTTGTCCGCAAACCAGCGAGACTCCCAGGTTTTGACAATCCCCAACCTCAATCCTATCGGATGAACTTTCTGACCCAAATCGTATCCTCCTTTACGACATCGACGCTTCGGATAGTGTAACGGTAATATGCGCAGTCCGCTTCAGAATGCGGCTGCCGCGACCCCGCGCCCTGGCGTGAAATCGTTTGAGCATGGGTCCCTGATCGGCGGTAATGTTGCGGATCACCAACAAATCGACATCCACATTGGGATTCTGGTCGGCATTGGCAACGGCGCTCTGTATGATCTTCTCGACGATGCGGGCGGATTTCTGCGGCATGAATTTTATCTTTTTCAAGCCGGCTTCCACTGGCTGCCCCTTGATGGCACCGATCAGCGTGCGAACCTTTTGGGGGGATATGCGGGCATATCGCTGTGTGGCTCTAACCTCCATGGCAGTCACTCTCCATTATATCGCTTACTTCTTCAATTTTGATTTTTTATCGGCGGCGTGACCGTAATAGGTCCGCGTCGGAGAAAACTCGCCCAGCTTATGGCCGACCATGTTTTCAGACACAAACACGGGGATGAATTTCTTCCCATTATGAACCGCGAACGTGATCCCCACCATTTCCGGGATGATGGTCGAGCGCCGGGACCAGGTCTTGATCACCTGGTTGGAACGCGCCTCTGCAGCACCCATCACTTTCCTCATCAGACTCTGGTCTATAAAGGGACCTTTTTTCAACGACCTTGGCATATTGTCTCCTGATCATGCAAAAAATGCACTGCCATCAAATTTCAAATCCGCACGGGAATCTCCCGCTAACACCGGCCCATGCAACCCTGGCCGGCCTGTTACTTCGTGCGCCGCTTGACGATGAAACGGTCCGTGCGCTTGTTGTTCCGGGTCCTGTACCCCTTGGTGGGCATGCCCCACGGGCTGCAAGGGTGTCGACCACCTGAAGACCGGCCTTCACCGCCGCCCATGGGATGGTCCACCGGGTTCATCGCAACACCACGCACACTGGGACGTTTTCCGAGCCAGCGTTTTCGACCGGCCTTCCCAAGGGACAGGTTCTCGTGGATGACATTGCCCAGCTGACCGATGGTAGCCTGGCAAGTGATGAGCACCATGCGGACTTCCCCCGAGGGCAGCTTGACCATGGCGTATTTATCTTCCTTGGCCATCAATTGGGCAAATGTGCCGGCGCTGCGCACGATCTGTCCGCCCTTGCCCTTGCGCAATTCGATGTTGTGTATCTGGGTTCCCAGGGGAATGTTTTTCAACGGCAGGGCGTTTCCCGGCTGGATATCCGCCTCGGGGCCCGACATGACCGTGGTGCCGACGGACAGATTAAGGGGGGCCAGAATATAGCGTTTTTCCCCGTCCGCATAGTGCAGCAAGGCAATCCTGGCGGACCGGTTCGGATCGTACTCGATGGCGGCCACTTTCGCCGGAATTCCGGTTTTATCCCGCTTGAAATCAATGACCCGATAGTGCCGACGGTGTCCACCGCCACGGTGCCGCATGGTGATTCGCCCGTTTACATTCCTACCACCGGTTTTCTTAACCTTTTTAAGAAGGCTTTTCTCGGGCGTTGTTTTGGTGATTTCTTCAAACGTTCCGAATGCCTGGAATCGTCGCCCCGGTGATGTGGGTTTTACTTTTTTGACTGCCATGATCGCCTCTCTTGCCAGTGATCGTTTGCTGAAACCGCCGCGGCGCACCGCACCTGCTTCCGCATCAGATGAGCGCTATACCCCTTCGAAAAACTCAATCCGCTCGCCGGGCATGAGTTTTACCATCGCCTTTTTCCAATCACGCCGCTTACCGAGGATACGGCCGCGCCGCTTAATCTTTCCGGTAACCTGCATGGTCTTGACGTCCAAGACCTTCACCTGGAATGCCGCCTCAACGGCCTTCTTGATGTCGATACGGTTCGCCCGCCGGTCCACTTCGAAGCAAACCTGATTGAACGCGTCCTTCTGGAGCGTCGTCTTCTCCGTCACGATCGGCCGCCTGATAATATCATAGGGTGTCATACGAACCTCCCTTCGATCCCGGCCACGGCGGATGAAAGCAGAACCAAATTCTCGTGGCGCAGCAAATCATATACGTTAACGCCTTCCTTGCGCAGCACGGTGACGTTGGGTACATTTCTGGCCGATTTCTCCAACACTTCGTCCTTTGCGTCCGTGACAATCAGAACCTTGCGCATTTTCAGGGCGTCCATCACCTGAACAAAATGTTTGGTCTTGATTTCGGGCAGCTGCAGGGCGTCGAGCACCACCAGCTTGTTGTCGCTCAGCTTGCTTGAAAGCGCCATTTTCAGCGCCAGCCGTCGTACACGTTTCGGGATCTTGAAAGCATAGCTTTTCGGGTCCGGACCGAAAACCGAACCGCCCCCGCGTAACAATGGACTCTTGATATCGCCCCTGCGGGCGCGTCCTGTCCCCTTTTGTCGGAACAGCTTCCGCGTACTGCCTTTGACATCGCTACGGTGCTTGACCGCAGCGGTCCCCCGGCGACGACCGGCCAGCTGCATCCGGACGACTTGGTGAAGGATGCTCTTTTTCACAGGCACGCCGAAGATGTCGTCGGACAGCTCCATCCGGGAGATTTTCTCCCCCTGTTGATTGATTACGTCTATCACAGCCATAATAGTACCGTTCACTCGTTCAAAAAGTTTCCGCCATCGACCGGCCAAGGCTCAGAGAAAAGGCCCCGACTATTTCGCAAACCTTCCCTTGGTCACCGTCACCAGACCGGATCGTGACCCAGGCAGTGCGCCTTTTAGCAGGATGAGGTTCTCATCCGGACGAATATCGACAATCTCGAGGTTGCGGACGGTCTTTCGCTCTACACCGTATTGCCCTGGAAGCTTCTTCCCCTTGGTAACCTTCGAGGGCCAGGCGCTGCACCCGATGGAACCGGGAATGCGCTTGCAATGGCTTCCGTGGCTCATGCGCCCGCCGGAAAACCCGTGACGCTTGATAACCCCTGAAAATCCCCGTCCCTTGGAGGTGCCGACCACATCCACCCGTTCCCCCACCTTGAAAAGATCAAGGGAAATGGTCTGGCCCGGCGTGTAATTTTCGGGATCGTCCACGGCCACTTCCTGCAAGACCGCATAGGCCGCCCCACCGCTCTTCTTGAGGTGGCCCTGAACCGGCTTGGTCAGGTTCTTTGCCTTTGCGGAACCAAAACCCAACTGCAGGGCGTTGTAACCGTCGGTATCAACTGTCTTGACTTGGGTCACCACACATGGCCCCAACTGCACAACCGTCACCGGACAATGCCGTCCGTTGTGCGTGAACACCCCGGCCATCCCCAATTTTTTTCCAATCAGTCCTTTGCACATCGCTGCCACGATCCCTTCCGTTACAGTTTAATCTCCACATCGACACCCGGCGACAGATCCAGCTTCATGAGGGCGTCAACGGTCTGCTGGGTCGGTTCCTCGATGTCGAGCAGCCGCTTGTGGGTTCTCATTTCGAACTGCTCCCGGGACTTTTTGTTCACATGCGGTGACCGCAGCACGCAATACTTGTTAACCCGCGTGGGCAGGGGAATGGGCCCCACTACCTTGGCACCCGTCTTTTTGGCGGTATCGAGAATATCCACCGAAGATTGGTCCAGGAGCTTGTGATCATAGGCCTTGAGCCTGATCCGTATTTTGGTGTTCATTTTCATGGCACCCGACTTTCCTTATTGAATGATTTCGCTGACGACGCCGGCGCCCACGGTGCGGCCGCCCTCACGGATGGCGAACCGAAGGCCTTCTTCCATGGCGATCGGGGTGATCAGCTCCGCCGTAATGGCCACATTGTCACCCGGCATCACCATCTCAACGCCCTCGGGCAAATTCAAAATCCCCGTCACGTCCGTGGTGCGGAAATAAAACTGCGGCCGGTATCCGGTGAAAAACGGCGTGTGACGACCGCCTTCCTCTTTGCTCAGAATATAAACCTCCGCCTTGAACTTCGTGTGCGGCGTGATCGATCCGGGCAATGCCACCACCTGACCCCGCTCCACGTCCTCCCGCTTGGTTCCACGCAGCAGCAATCCCACATTGTCCCCCGCCTGGCCTTCATCCAGCAGCTTGCGGAACATCTCGACCCCCGTGCACACCGTCTTGGCCGTCTCGCGAACCCCAACGATCTCCACATTGTCGCCCACGTGAATCTTGCCCCGCTCCACTCGGCCCGTCACCACCGTCCCCCGGCCCGAAATGGAAAACACGTCCTCAACCGGCATCAAAAACGGCTTCTCCACTTCCCGCTTCGGCTCGGGAATAAATGAGTCGATGGCATCCATCAGCTCGAAGATGCACTTGGCCTCTGCACTGTCCGGATCGTCGCTCTCCAGCGCCTTGAGCGCCGAGCCGCGAATGATCGGCGTGTCGTCCCCGGGAAATTCATACTTGTCCAGCAGCTCCCGAAGCTCCAGCTCCACCAGCTCGATCAGCTCCTCGTCATCCACCATGTCGCATTTGTTCAAAAACACTACGATCCGCGGAACCCCCACCTGACGCGCCAGCAAAATGTGCTCGCGGGTCTGGGGCATGGGACCGTCCGTGGCCGCCACCACCAGAATCGCGCCGTCCATCTGGGCCGCTCCGGTGATCATGTTCTTGATATAGTCGGCGTGGCCCGGACAGTCCACGTGCGCATAGTGGCGGCTGCCCGTCTCGTACTCCACGTGCGCCGTTGCGATCGTGATCCCCCGCTCCTTCTCCTCGGGCGCCTTGTCGATCTGATCGAAGGGAATGAACTCCCCCATCCCCTTCAAACCGTTGTGCTTCGTGATCGCGGCCGTCAGCGTCGTCTTGCCGTGGTCGATGTGGCCGATCGTCCCTACATTCACATGCGGCTTCGTCCGCTCAAACTTCTTTTTCGCCATCGTCTTATCCTCCCTGAGTCGGGCTCTTTCCTTCAATCGATTATGTGAGTGCTACCACCTGAAATGGGCAAAAGCTTTGTTGGCTTCGGCCATCTTGTGGGTATCTTCTTTCTTTTTCACCGTTGCCCCTCTGCCGGCGGCGGCATCCATCAATTCACCCGCCAGCTTCAGGGTCATGCTCTTTTCGGACCGCCCCTTTGCAAAGGCGATGATCCAGCGGATCCCCAATGCCGTCCTGCGGGTCGGCCGGATGTCCGTCGGTACCTGATAGGTGGAGCCCCCCACACGCCTGGACTTGACCTCGATCATGGGCCGCACGTTGTCAAGCGCCTGTTCGAACACCTTCAGGGGAGATTCCTTCAGCTTCTCCTCGATCATGCCGAAGGCGCCGTATAAAATGGCCTCTGCGGTGCTCTTCTTGCCATCCTTCATGATGGCGTTGACGAACTTGGCAACCAGCTTGCTCTTGTATTTGGCATCAGGAATAATGACCCGCTCGGGAACCTCTCTTCTTCTCGGCATACCTTACCCCATCCCATCCGTATCGGACTTGGAAGTTTGTATATTACAATTAATCACTTGGGCTTCTTGGCCCCATATTTGGAACGCCCCTGCCGCCGGTCTTCGACCCCCAACGTATCGAGCGTCCCCCGCACGATGTGGTAGCGCACACCGGGCAAGTCCTTCACCCTGCCCCCCCGCACCAAGACCACGGAGTGCTCTTGCAGATTGTGGCCGATCCCTGGAATGTAGGCCGTCACCTCGATCCCGGTGGTCAGCCGAACCCTGGCGACCTTACGCAACGCCGAGTTGGGCTTCTTGGGAGTCGAGGTATACACACGGGTGCACACCCCTCTTTTTTGCGGCGCCCCTTTGAGCGCCGGGGTATTGGTCTTCTGCTTGATGCGTTTCCGCCCCCTTCGCACGAGCTGGTTGATTGTCGGCATGGTTTCCTCTTTGATTCGTAATTTTATTCCGCAAACATCACATCATGACAAAAAAGCCGATTTGTATACAGGTAACCGGATCTTGTCAAGCCTTTTGTGACTTTTCCATTTGTTTTTCTTCCCGGTTCCCGGACATCATGTGCACCGGCGCCGATCCCCAGGCTGTGGTTCAATCGCTTTCCACCGCCAGGCTGCTGTACTCCGCAAGACCGGTCCCCGCAGGAATGATCCGCCCCATGATGACGTTTTCCTTTAACCCCCGCAGGAAATCCTTGGCCCCTGCGATACTGGCATCCGTCAACACCTTCGTGGTCTCCTGGAAGGACGCGGCGGAAATGAAACTGTCGGTGCTCAGGGACGCCTTGGTCACCCCGAGAATCAGGGATTCGGCCATGGCGGGCTTGAGATCCTTTTCAATCATCTCCTGGTTGACCTCCTCGAAACGGACACGGTCCACCTGTTCCTCCAGAATAAAATCGGTATCCCCCACGTCCGTGACCCGCACCCGTCGCATCATCTGGCGAACGATCACCTCGATGTGCTTGTCGTTGATGCGGACGCCCTGCAGCCGGTATACCTCCTGCACCTCGTCCACGAGATACCGCGCCAGCTCCACCTCCCCCTTGATGTTCAGGATATCCTGGGGATTGGCGCTGCCGCCGATGAGCGGTTCTCCGGCCCGGACGTAGTCGCCCTCGTAAACACTCACGTGCTTGCCCCGGGGAATGAGGTATTCTCTCTTTTCCCCTGTTTCCATGGGTGTTACGGTCACCCGCTGCTTGCCTTTCTTGGTCCCCTTGGAAATGGACACGTATCCGTCAATCTCACTGAGGATCGCGGTCTCCTTCGGCTTTCTGACCTCGAACAATTCCGCCACCCGGGGAAGACCACCGGTGATGTCCTTGGTCTTGGTGGTGGCACGGGGCAGCTTGGCGATAATATCGCCAGCCTTGACCTCATCGTGTTCCTCCACCAGCAAAATAGCGCCGGTGGGCAGCACATACCGGGCCATCCCGGATCCCTTGGGCAGCTTGGCGGTTTTACCATCGGCATCTTTGACGGAAATGCGCGGCCGCATATCAGCCGTCTTGGATTCGATCACGGTACGGCTCGACTTGCCTGTGACGGCATCCACCTTCTCCTGCATGGTTTTACCCAGCAGCAGATCGCCGAATTTAACCTTACCGGCCACCTCGGTAAGAATCGGGGTGGTGAACGGATCCCAAACGGCCAGCACGTCTCCGGCGGCCACCATCTGACCGTCCTTGACGGCCAAATGCGCACCGTAGATGATTGGATGCTGCTCCCGCTCCCGGCCCTGCTCGTCGACAATGGCAAAATGACCGCCCCGCCGGTTCATGACCACGATGTTGCCATCGGCGTTTTCCACCACGTGCAGTTCCTCAGCGTAACGGACCTTCCCGTCCACCCTGGCACGGATATCCGCCTGTTCGACACGTCTGCTGGCGGTGCCACCGATGTGGAACGTCCGCATGGTCAACTGCGTCCCGGGCTCACCAATGGACTGCGCGGCCAGGATGCCCACCGCCTGTCCGATTTCAACGCCGTGGCCGTGGGACAGATCCCGCCCGTAGCACTTGGCGCACACGCCGAAACGGGTGCGGCAGGTGAGGACCGAACGGATCCTGGCCCTGGCGATACCGGCGTCTTCGATTTTTTTACAGACGGCCTCGTCGATCTCATCGCCCGCCGCCACCAGAATTTCTTCGCTGAACGGATCGAGAATGTCCTCGGCGGCTGTCCGGCCGAGAATGCGTTCCCCGAGTTCCTGAATGACCTCTCCGCCCTCCATCAGGGGCTCCACCTCGACCCCCTGCATGGTGCCGCAATCGTCTTCCACCACCGAACAGTCCTGGGCAACGTCGGCCAGGCGCCTGGTAAGGTACCCGGAGTTGGCGGTCTTGAGGGCCGTATCGGCAAGTCCCTTGCGGGCCCCGTGGGTGGAAATGAAGTATTGGAGCACCGACAACCCCTCCCGGAAGTTGGCGGTAATGGGGGTTTCGATAATTTCTCCGGAGGGCTTGGCCATGAGACCGCGCATACCGGCCAGCTGCCGCATCTGGTCCTTGCTGCCCCGCGCCCCGGAATCGGCCATCATGAAAATCGGGTTCAGGGTTTCCTTGGTACGCCCTTGTTCCGGCAATGCGGCGCCGGCTTTGTCGTCCCGGATCGCCGGGGCCTTCATGATCGCCATCATCTCGTTGGCCACGTCCTCGGTGGCCTTGGCCCAGATGTCCACCACTTTGTTGTATTTCTCGCCCTGGGTGATGAGCCCTTCGGTATACTGTTTGCCAATCTTGGACACTTCCTGCTCGGCCTTGTTGAGAATGTCCCACTTGGTCGGCGGAATGATCATGGCATCAATGGAAATGGAAAGGCCCCCCTCGGTGGACGCCCGGTAGCCCAGGTCCTTCAGCCGATCGGCCAAGATAACCGTGGCCTTGGGGCCCAGATTCCGGTAGGCATAATCAATCAGATCCCGCAATGTTTTCTTGTCCTGGATCTTGTTGACGATGCTGAAGGGAATGGCCGGTTGCTTTTCCACCACTTCGAACAGGTGGTAGCGCCCCCCCTCTTCGGGGATCACGGCGCTCCCTTCGCCTTTCTCAAGGCGGTAGAGCTGATCGACATCCGAGGCCTTCATATTGAAAATCCGCTCAAACTCATCCCGCCGCACCCGCCCCAACAGCCCTTTGTTTAGCCTGTCGAGGCTCTTGGAGTGCTCTTTTACCAGGGACTGAAGGGATTCGCCGGCGGCGATCCTTTCTCGCAGCTTCTCGGCTTCGGCCGCATTGTGGACCATGATGTGACGCAGTGCCATGACGGCGTCCTTGGGCACAATCTCCCAAAGCAGCACACGGCCGACGGTGGTATTGATACGTTTGCCCTCAAGACGCAGCACGATCTCCGCATGCAGTTCGACCGCCCCGGCGTCATACGCGCTGCGAACATCTTCCACATTGCCGAAAAGTCGGCCCTCGCCCCTCGCTCCGGGCATTGGCTTGGTCATGTAGTAGATGCCCAAAACAATATCCTGGCTGGGAACGATAATGGGGCTGCCGTTGGCCGGCGACAGGATGTTGTTGCTCGACAGCATCAACACCCTGGCCTCGATCTGGGATTCCACGGACAGCGGCACATGCACCGCCATCTGGTCTCCATCGAAGTCGGCGTTAAACGCCGTACAAACCAGGGGGTGAAGCTGAATGGCCTTTCCTTCGATGAGGGTGGGTTCGAAGGCCTGAACCCCCAGTCGATGCAGGGTGGGCGCTCGGTTGAGCATCACGGGATACTCTTTCACCACCTCGTCCAATGTATCCCACACCTCCGGGGTTTCACGTTCCACCATTTTCTTGGCACTCTTGATGGTGGACACAAGGCCCTTTCTTTCCAGCCGGTAATACACAAAGGGTTTGAACAATTCCAAGGCCATCTTCTTGGGCAACCCGCATTGATGCAGCCGCAAATTCGGCCCGACGGTGATCACGGTCCGCCCCGAATAGTCGACGCGTTTTCCCAACAGATTCTGGCGGAACCGCCCCTGCTTGCCCTTGAGAGTGTCGCTCAGGCTCTTTAAAGGGCGTTTGTTGGTTCCCGTGACCACCCGCCCATGGCGTCCGTTGTCAAACAGCACGTCCACGGCTTCTTGGAGCATCCGTTTTTCGTTCCGAACGATAATGTCCGGCGCTTTAAGATCAATGAGGCGACGGAGCCGGTTGTTGCGGTTGATCACCCGGCGGTACAGATCGTTCAGGTCCGAGGTTGCAAACCGCCCCCCCTCCAGAGGCACCAACGGACGCAAATCCGGCGGCAGCACCGGAACGGCATCCATGATCATCCATACCGGATTTACGCCCGACCGGCGGAACGCATCAACGATTTTCAATCGTTTGGACAACTTCTGGCGCTTGGCGGCCGATCCCGTGGCACGAATTTCTGTTCTCAGCTCATGGTACAGGGTCTCCAGATCGATGCTCTCGAGCATTTTCTTGACGGCCTCGGCGCCAATGCCCGCTTCGAAGCGGTCACCGAAGGTCTCGATGGCCTCCCGGTATTTTTCTTCCGTCAGAAGCTGCCCCTTGGTCAGGCTGGTTTCCTTCGGATCAATGACGATATAGCAATCGAAATACAGCACCTTCTCCATGTTTTTGAGGGTCAGGTCGAGCAGGTTGCCGATCTTGCTGGGAAGGCTCTTGAGAAACCAGATATGAGAAACCGGCGTGGCCAGTTCGATGTGTCCCATCCGGTCCCGGCGCACCTTGGACTGGATGACTTCAACACCGCATTTCTCGCAGATGACCCCCCGGTGCTTCATGCGCTTGTATTTGCCGCAATTGCATTCATAGTCCTTTGTGGGCCCGAAGATTTTCGCGCAGAACAGTCCGTCGCGTTCCGGCTTGAAGGTCCGGTAATTGATGGTCTCAGGTTTCTTGATCTCTCCGTGGGACCACTCCCGGATCTGCTCCGAAGAGGCAAGGGCGACCTGGACCGCCTTGTACAGCCTGGGATCTGTGGGCTTTGCAAAAAAATCGTACAATGTTTCCATATATTTTCCCCGTATTCGGTGGTTGAGCGTTATGGCCGCAAGTGGCTACCCGGTGTTTGAGGCCGTCGCCGATCAGGCCTCACCCTCTTTCACCAGCTTAACATCGATGCCAAGGCTCTGAAGTTCCTTTGTGAGCACACGGAACGATTCCGGCAATCCGGGCTCAAGGGTGTTTTGCCCCTTGACGATTTTCTCATACATACGGGTCCGCCCTGCCATGTCGTCTGATTTGACGGTCAGGAATTCCTGGAGGGCATGGGCCGCGCCGTAGGCCTCCATGGCCCAAACCTCCATTTCTCCAAGTCGCTGGCCGCCAAACTGGGCCTTACCGCCCAACGGCTGCTGGGTGACGAGAGAATAGGGACCGATGCTCCTTGCGTGGATCTTGTCGTCCACCAGGTGGTGCAGTTTGAGCATGTACATGGTGCCGACGGTGATCTGTCCGTGAAACGCCTCACCGGTACGGCCGTCGTAGAGCGTGGCCTGCCCGGTGGTAAGAACACCGGCTTCTTCCAAATAGGACTTGATTTCCTCTTCCTTGGCGCCGTCAAACACCGGCGTGGCCATGTGCACCCCGTCCTGGTAGCGCCGGGCGATGGCCACGAGGGTCCCCTCATCGGCGCCATCCACCTCTTTCTGGTGGGCCTTGTCGGTGAAAACGCCCTTGAGTTTGGCGCGAAGATCCTTGATGCGGTTTTTTTCTAGCATCTCTGATATTTGATTGCCAAGCCCCTTGGCCGCGCGTCCCAGGTGAATCTCCAGAATCTGCCCCACGTTCATTCGTGATGGCACGCCCAGGGGGTTGAGCACCATATCCACCGGCCGACCGTCTTCGAAATACGGCATGTCTTCAACCGGCAGAATTCTGGAAACAACGCCCTTGTTCCCGTGGCGACCGGCCATCTTGTCACCAACGGACAGCTTCCTTTTCATGGCCACATAGACCTTGACCATCTTGATGACACCGGGGGGCAGGTCGTCCCCTTTTTCATAGCGACTGAGAAAGGCCTCGAATTTTTCCCGGCAGACATCACATTGCTCCCGGTAACGTTCGAGAACGTCGTGCACCCGACCGGTACGCTCGGCATCGGCCAACACCACCTCCTCCATCTGCGCCATAGGGATTTCGGAGAGCATCTCGGCGGTGACCACGTCGTCCTTGGAAGCCACGACCTTCCGGCCTTTTTTCAACGGCACCGTGGTTTTCTGCCCTGCCATCAGCTCCGCCAGCTGGTCCCGGGCCAACTGTTCGAGAACCGCCAGTTCATCGTCACGGTTCTTTTCGAACTGCCGGACCTCTTCCTTCTCAATGGAAAGCGCCCGGTCGTCCTTATCCGCGCCCCGCCTGGAAAACACCTTGGCATCGATGACGATCCCCTCCACACCGGGCGGCACCCTCAACGACGTATCCTTCACCTCGCCGGCCTTTTCTCCGAAGATGGCGCGCAGGAGCTTTTCCTCCGGTGACAACTGGGTTTCTCCCTTGGGGGTGACCTTGCCCACCAGAACGTCCCCGGGGCCGACCTCGGCACCCAGGCGGATGATGCCGCTTTCGTCCAGGTTCTTGAGGGCCTCTTCCCCCACGTTGGGAATGTCCCGGGTAATCTCTTCCTTGCCGAGTTTGGTATCCCGGGAAACGACCTCGAATTCTTCGATATGCACCGAGGTATAGACACCATCGCGCACAAGGCGCTCACTGACCAGGATGGAATCTTCGAAGTTGTATCCGCCCCATGGCATGAAAGCCACCGTGACGTTTTTCCCCAGGGCCAGCTCCCCCTGGTCCGTGGCCGGTCCGTCGCAGATAATCTCACCGGCCTTAACCTTCTGGCCTTTGCGGACGATGGGCCGGTGGTTGAAACAAGTGTTCTGATTGGACCGTACAAATTTCGACAGGTTGTAGATGGTCACGTCTCCGACGGTTTCACCGTCCAGGGGCTCGTGTTTCAATACGATGCGGGAAGCATCCACGTTCACCACGGTGCCGTCCCGTTTGGCAACGATGGTAACCCCTGAATCCCGGGCCACAACGCCTTCGATACCGGTTCCCACCAGGGGCGCCTCGCTGACGATCAGGGGAACGGCCTGACGCTGCATGTTGGAACCCATCAGCGCGCGGTTGGCATCGTCGTTTTCCAGAAACGGAATCAAAGAGGCGGAAACGCTCACCAGCTGGTTGGGAGAAATGTCCATCAGCTCGATGTTCTCCCGGTCCACCATCATGAATTCGCCGGCCACGCGCGATGTCACCAACTGGTTCTTGAACCTGTTCTTTTCGTTCACCGGAGCGTTTGCCTGGGCAATGGGATGCTCCTTCTCCTCGAAAGCGCTGAGAAATCGGACGTCCTTCCCGACCGTGGCATCGGAGACGACCCGATAGGGCGTCTCGATAAACCCGTAAGGATTGACCCGCGCATAGGTGCTCAGAGACACGATCAGCCCGATGTTCGGGCCTTCGGGCGTTTCAATGGGACAGATGCGACCGTAATGGGAAGGGTGAACATCCCGGACCTCGAATCCGGCGCGCTCCCGTGTCAAACCGCCCGGCCCCAGGGCACTGAGGCGCCGTTTGTGGGTGGTTTCCGACAGCGGGTTGGTCTGGTCCATGAACTGACTCAACTGACTGGTGCCGAAAAACTCCTTGACCACGGCTGCCACCGGTTTGGGGTTGACCAGATCATGGGGCATCAATGCGTCCACCTCCTGGAGGCTCATGCGCTCCTTGATGGCCCGTTCCATGCGCACCAGCCCGATACGATAATGATTCTCCAGCAATTCCCCCACGGCACGCACGCGCCGGTTACCCAGGTGATCGATGTCGTCCACCACGCCCTGGGTATCCCGCAGCGCCACCAATGTCTTGGCGGTCAGAAGAATGTCTTCCTTGCGCAGGGTTGTCACATCGATGGGGGTATCGACCCCCAGACGCAGATTGATCTTGAGGCGCCCGACGCTGGACAGATCATAATAATCCAGTTTGAAAAACAGATGGTCGATGAAATCCTGGGCCACTTCCGGCGTCGCCGGATTCCCGGGGCGCAACCGGCGATATATTTCGATCAGCGCCTCTTCCTTGGTTTCAACCTTGTCCAGAAAAAGTGTCTTGCGAATGGAATCGCTGGTGCTGACGCCGTCGATGTGCAACACCTCAAATTCGTTGACACCCGCATCCGACAAGCGCTTGAGCAATTCCTCGTCGATGGTCTCGTTGGGCTTTGCCAGGGTTTCTCCGGCATCCTGCCCGGCAATGGCGGCGGCAATGCCTTTCCCCAGCAGTTCCTCCTCGTTGAGGGGAATCAGGGTGACGCCCTCGGCGCTCAGCTGCTTCAACGCCTTTTTGGTGTAGTGCCGGCCCTTTTTAAGGAGCACCTCGCCGGATTGCGGGCTCACGATATCCTGGCTGGCACGCTGGCCCTTGAGCATTTTCTCATTGAATTCACGGAAATAATGGCCGTCCCGGCAGGAGATTTTCTCCCTGTCGTAAAAATACGCGAGCAGGTCCTCCGTCGTGTAGCCGAAGGCCTTGAACAGCAGGGTAACGGGAAATTTCCGGCGGCGGTCAATGCGGATATAAACGACGTCCTTCGGATCGATTTCC
Source organism: Desulfobacterales bacterium (assembly GCA_963678885.2). Taxonomy (GTDB): domain Bacteria; phylum Desulfobacterota; class Desulfobacteria; order Desulfobacterales; family JAFDDL01. The sequence goes on from CAXXFG010000001.1 coordinate 882,873, forward strand.
ATGTCAATCCAGGAACCACGGACCGGAATGATCCGGGAGGTGTAGATGATTTTCCCGCTGGAATGGGTTTTTCCCTTGTCATGGTCAAAAAACACGCCGGAAGAACGGTGCAGCTGGCTGACAACCACGCGCTCGGTACCGTTGATGATGAAGGTGCCCTTTTCGGTCATCAGCGGCACTGTGCCGAAATAAATCTCCTGCTCCTTGATGTCCCGTATATTGGAAATCCCGCTTTCCTTATCAACATCGTACACCACCAGCCGGACTGTGATACGGATCGGCAATTCATACGTCATGCCCCGATGGATGCACTCCTCAACGCTGTGTTTTACTTCGCCGAAACGATACGATACGAATTCAAGCGATGCACTGCCCGTGAAGTCCTTGATGGGGAATACGGAATTGAAAACAGCTTGCAAACCGATGTTGTCACGCTTTTCCTGGGCCACACCCAGCTGCAGAAACCGGTGGTACGAATCACGTTGCATGCCGATCAGATCGGGAATATCGACAATGGTTCGAATTCGGCCGAACTGTTTCCTCTGTCGTTTGTTTGCCAAGGGCATTTCCGACATGGCATCTCCATTATGTTGAATCAAAAAGAATTTGTTTCATGCCAACAGCGACACCGGCTACAGCCTGTTATGGCTGCAGCCGGCACGCCGTTAACGAACCTGAACAGGCGACGGCGGGGAGATCCCGCCGGTTGCTGCATGGTAACGATACCAAGGTACCGTCTGGTTATTTGAGCTCGACCTGGGCGCCGGCGGCCTCCAGCTGGGCCTTGAACTTCTCGGCCTCATCCTTGGCGATGCCTTCCTTGACCGGCTTGGGAGCGCCGTCCACCAGATCCTTTGCGTCTTTGAGGCCAAGGCCGGTAATCGCCCTGACTTCCTTGATCACATTGATTTTCTTGTCACCAGCGGCGGTGAGGATTACGTCGAATTCGGTCTTCTCTTCTGCGGCGGCGCCAGCGCCGGCGTCGGCGGGGCCGGCGGCCATCATGGCCACGGGTGCCGCGGCGGAAACGCCGAATTTTTCTTCCATTTCCTTGACCAGCTCGGAAAGCTCGAGCACGGTCATGTTTGCAATAAATTCTACAACATCGTCTTTTGTGATAGCCATTTTTTCCTCCGATTAGCAGCCTCCCCCAAAGCGCGAGGGAATGCTCATACTTTTTTTGATGAAGTTCAGGCGGCTTCTTTTTGGTCTTTGACCGCCTGCAGGACGTTCATGAAGTTCGAGAGAGTCCCGTTCAGCACCCGGACAAAAGATGTGGGAACACCGTTGAGGGCGGACAACAACTGCGCCAGCAGCACTTCCCGCGACGGCAGATCGGCCAGAGCCTTGATATCCTCAAGACTAAGAACCTTCCCGCCCATCACCCCTGCCTTGATTTCGAGCTTGTTGTTTTCCTTCGCAAACTCGGTGAGCACCTTGGCGGGCGCGACCGGATCGTCATAGTTCATGGCAACGGCCGTGGGCCCTTTGAACCGATCCTGAAGCAACGCCGCGTCCGTATTTTCCGAGGCACGGACCAGCAGCGTGTTTTTGGCCACGAAATATTCGCAGCCCGCATCCCGCAGCTTGCGCCTGAGGGCACTCATGCTCTCAACGTTAAGGCCCTTGTAATCGGTGCTGATAACCACCTGGGCCTTGGCCATTTTCTCTTGGAGCGCTTGAACAATCGCTTGCTTTTCTGTGAGTTTCAAACCTGCTAACACCTCCTTTCCTCATCTGTAAAAAACCGGAGGCAAGACATGCATCTCCATTGTCTCGGTAGGCCGGTTGCGCCGATTAAACACCCGAAGGTGAACCTACGGTCTTTGACAAACGGTATTCTATTCATCTCTTCTTTATATTACATCGTCGCGCAGCGCGACGCATCGACCTCGCCGGCGAAAACCACCCCCCGCCCCGTTTGGGTCCCACGGGAGGAATGGAGCCGGCTCCGGAGCGGGCGCTTCCTGCTTATCTAACAAATTCCTTCACAAAGGCTGTGTCGATTTTAAATCCAGGGCCCATGGTGGTGGAAATGGCGATGCTCTTCAAATAGGTGCCCTTGCTCGACGACGGCTTCAACCGCTGGATGGTCTCGAGAAACGCGGCGATATTTTCCATCAGCTTGTCCGTACCGAAGGAGACCTTTCCCATGGGCACGTGGACAATACCGGCCTTCTCCACCCGGAACTCAATTTTACCCGCCTTGAGTTCCTGCACCGCCTTGGCCAGATCAAAGGTGACGGTACCGGTTTTGGCGTTCGGCATGAGACCACGGGGGCCGAGGACACGACCGATTTTTCCCACGGAACCCATCATGTCGGGAGTGGCCACAGCCTTGTCGAACCCGAACCAGCCGCCCTTGATCTTTTCGATCAGCTCGTCATTGCCGACAAAATCCGCACCGGCATCCCTGGCTTCGGCCTCTTTCTCGCCCTTGGCGAACACCAGCACCCGAACCTCTTTGCCAAGCCCGTTGGGCAGCACCACGGTTCCCCGCACCATCTGATCGGCATGCCGCGGATCCACGCCCAATCGCACGGCAAGGTCCACGGTTTCATCGAATTTGGCATAGGCGGCGTCAATGGCCATCTGCACCGATTCTTTGAAATCATACGACGTCCGGGTTTCGAACTTTGCCCTGGAATTTAAATATTTCTTACCCCGTTTCGGCATTTTTACTCACTGCTCCTTTTGAATTCAAGCGACCTTGATGCCCATGCTCCTGGCGGTCCCCTCCACGATTTTACAAGCGGCCTCCAGATCGTTTGCGTTCAGATCGACCATCTTCAACTGGGCGATCTCCTCGACCTGTTGCCGGGTTACCTTGCCCACGCTGTCCCGCTTGGGATCGGCGGCCCCCTTTGCTATTTTTGCGGCTTTTTTAAGAAGGATCGAAGCCGGGGGCGTCTTGGTAATGAAGGTAAACGTCCTGTCCTGATAGACCGTGATCACAACCGGAATGACCATGCCCTCGTCTTTCTGGGTCCGTGCATTGAAGGCCTTGCAGAAATCCATGATATTCACCCCATGCTGGCCCAGCGCCGGCCCGATGGGGGGAGAGGGGTTCGCCTTACCCGCCTGAACCTGCAATTTAATCAAACCGATAACCTTTTTAGCCATTTTCTGTATTCACTCCTGATACCTAAGAGTTATAAAATGCTGCGGCGCATGGGCATCCGGGGAAACAACCGATGCTGCTTTACAGCTTAGTCACTTGAACAAAATCCAGTTCAACCGGTGTCGATCGGCCGAAAATGCTGACCATCACCTTGATTTTGCCCTTCTCTGGATTGATTTCATCGACTGTGCCGTTGAAATTGTTAAAGGGGCCGTCGATCACCCGCACTTCATCACCGGTCTCGAAATAAAATTTCGGTTTCGGTTTGTCTTTGCCCGCTTCCATCCGGTTGAGAATCGCATCGGCTTCTTGATCGGTAATGGGTGTGGGGGTTTCACGCCCCCCAAGAAAACCGGTCACCTTCGCCGTGTCGTTGACAATGTGCCAGGTTTCGTCATCCATCTGCATCTGGACGAGGATATAACCCGGATAAAATTTGCGAGAGCTGGTTTTGCGCTTTCCCTTGACGAGTTCGACAATTTGTTCGGTGGGCACCAGCACCTCCCCGAATTTCTCCGGATGCGCAGAAGAGGCGATACGGTCTTCCAGGGCGGTTTTCACTTTGTTCTCGAACCCCGAATAGACATGCACGATATACCATTTGAGTGCCACTGTTCGTTCCCCCATCTATTGGAGCACGGTCTTGACCAGACTGGAGAGCCCGATGTCCACCAATCCGAGGAAAAAGGAAATCATCAGCACGATGATGATGACCACCGTCGTCGATCCGATGGTCTGCTTGCGGGAGGGCCACGTCACTTTCCGCAGCTCCACACGGACTTCCCGCAGAAACTGCACCGCGGCGTCCACATGCCGCTTTCCCGGATACGCGACCGGGCCCCGGGCAGTCGGCCGGGGCGGGGATGCGCCCTGGGGCGTTTTCGCCGCTCCACCGGCCTTTGAAGCGGGATCCGTATGGTCTGACTGCTTTGTTTTGGGCCGACCGAGCGGCTTCTTTCTTACTATCCGTCCCATGCACCACCTAAAAATAGAAAGCCCAGAGATAGGCCGGTACAACCCCTACCGCGGTCTGTTGACCGCCCGCTCTGAACTTTCCCGCTGATAACGTTTGGCAGGCCAGGAGGGATTCGAACCCCCAACACCCGGATTTGGAGTCCGGTGCTCTGCCATTAGAGCTACTGGCCTGCATCGGTCGCATAACGGCGTTGCCGTCACCCGGCCATCCCGGTATCCCGCCGACGCGCTATTTGGTTTCCTTATGCGCGGTATGTTTCTTGCAGAACCGGCAGTATTTGGAAAATTCCAGCTTATCGGGCGTGGTCCGTTTGTTCTTGGTCGTGGTATAATTTCTTCGCTTGCACTCGGAACATGCAAGGGTAATGATGACTCTCACGTGCCGACTCCTCTTTGCGTACCCTATTGAATGATTTCGCTGACGACGCCGGCGCCCACGGTGCGGCCGCCCTCACGGATGGCGAACCGAAGGCCTTCTTCCATGGCGATCGGGGTGATCAGCTCCGCCGTAATGGCCACATTGTCACCCGGCATCACCATCTCAACGCCCTCGGGCAAATTCAAAATCCCCGTCACGTCCGTGGTGCGGAAATAAAACTGCGGCCGGTATCCGGTGAAAAACGGCGTGTGACGACCGCCTTCCTCTTTGCTCAGAATATAAACCTCCGCCTTGAACTTCGTGTGCGGCGTGATCGATCCGGGCAATGCCACCACCTGACCCCGCTCCACGTCCTCCCGCTTGGTTCCACGCAGCAGCAATCCCACATTGTCCCCCGCCTGGCCTTCATCCAGCAGCTTGCGGAACATCTCGACCCCCGTGCACACCGTCTTGGCCGTCTCGCGAACCCCAACGATCTCCACATTGTCGCCCACGTGAATCTTGCCCCGCTCCACTCGGCCCGTCACCACCGTCCCCCGGCCCGAAATGGAAAACACGTCCTCAACCGGCATCAAAAACGGCTTCTCCACTTCCCGCTTCGGCTCGGGAATAAATGAGTCGATGGCATCCATCAGCTCGAAGATGCACTTGGCCTCCGCACTGTCCGGATCGTCGCTCTCCAGCGCCTTGAGCGCCGAGCCGCGAATGATCGGCGTGTCGTCCCCGGGAAATTCATACTTGTCCAGCAGCTCCCGAAGCTCCAGCTCCACCAGCTCGATCAGCTCCTCGTCATCCACCATGTCGCATTTGTTCAAAAACACTACGATCCGCGGAACCCCCACCTGACGCGCCAGCAAAATGTGCTCGCGGGTCTGGGGCATGGGACCGTCCGTGGCCGCCACCACCAGAATCGCGCCGTCCATCTGGGCCGCTCCGGTGATCATGTTCTTGATATAGTCGGCGTGGCCCGGACAGTCCACGTGCGCATAGTGGCGGCTGCCCGTCTCGTACTCCACGTGCGCCGTTGCGATCGTGATCCCCCGCTCCTTCTCCTCGGGCGCCTTGTCGATCTGATCGAAGGGAATGAACTCCCCCATCCCCTTCAAACCGTTGTGCTTCGTGATCGCGGCCGTCAGCGTCGTCTTGCCGTGGTCGATGTGGCCGATCGTCCCTACATTCACATGCGGCTTCGTCCGCTCAAACTTCTTTTTCGCCATCGTCTTATCCTCCCCTGCGTTTATTCGGTCAGAAAAGTTCCTCGGATAAAAAAACTTCTGCCCACCCTCATAAGATCAATCGGTACTTGTCCTTTAAAAAATGGAGCCCACGACCGGAATTGAACCGGTGGACCTCTTCCTTACCAAGGAAGCGCTCTACCGACTGAGCTACGTGGGCACTGTTTCCGTGCAGACAACCCGGCGATCAACCGAAGTCAACGCTCCAAAATGGAGCGGGAGACGAGGTTCGAACTCGCGACATTCAGCTTGGAAGGCTGATGCTCTACCAACTGAGCTACTCCCGCCGAAATCCAGGACCAAACGACCGCCGCGCCGCCCAATGACAAATCAACGGGGGATCCGTCAATCCCCATCTGATCTTGAGCGTGATCTAACCCATGCAGGAAGTTATGTAGTCGACCTTCGACCCCGCAATCAACCGCGAGGATCTCCTACAACTAACTCGCATATAGGGTGGTGGTGGGGGGAGGATTCGAACCTCCGAAGGCTTCGCCGACAGATTTACAGTCTGTTCCCTTTGGCCGCTCGGGAACCCCACCGTCATGTTCTCAATCTTGGAGCCAGCGAAGGGACTCGAACCCCCGACCCACTGATTACAAATCAGTAGCTCTACCAACTGAGCTACGCTGGCACGTGTCTTCTTCGCTCTCATTCGGCTGATTCCGAAATTAAGAACAACCTTAACTATCCAGAGAAGACCTTTTTTACAAACACCAAAATCTGTTCAATATGACTGTTGCTCTGAAAGAGACAGCAATATTTTTAATAACAGCTTAAAAACTGCGAAAAACTTCCATTTGCATCGATTAACGCCATTTTTTGATTTTACAACGGCACCGCACTAATTCCCCGCCTTGTCCTGTAGGCAGGCCGGTCGCCGGCGCAACCTAAAGTCGAGCCGGTCAGTTTCCGATAGAAGGGAGGGAAGACGCCGGACGTGCCGTTCCTGCCGCACCTTGCCGGGCCTGATCTTGACAAGGGGGGGCATTCTTGTGTATCGGTCGTCAACTTGTTTGCCATTGTACCAGACGTCAGGTGCCTAAATTACCGGTGTCTGCCCCCCCGATATCCGAAGAGAGGTTGCCGTGGTTATGATCATCAGGTTTGTTTACATCGCCCTTACGCTGTTTTTCGTCGCCGCCAGCGGTTGCGCCCCGCACCGCACAACCCCGTTATCCAACAGCGATACCGTCTCGGTTGCCGCACCTGCCGCAGTTCTGCCTGCCCCTCGGCCCCTATCTATCCCGCCGCAGCAGCCCCCGGTGGATCCTGGGGAACCCATTCTTTCGGAAGCGGCTTCGGCAGATACGTGTGATCCGGCGTTGACCGAACGCACAAGCCAACCGGTACTGGACGAAGCCCTTGAACTATGCCAGACGTCCCAGGATTTCTGGCAGACCGGAGACCTCGACAACGCCCTGGATGCCTTGGACCAAGCCTATGCACTGATATTGACGGTGGACACGGAAAACAACCCCAAGCTCATCCAACAGAAAGAAGACTACCGTTTTACCATTTCCAAAAGAATTCTTGAAATATACGCATCCAGAAACATCGTGGTCAACGGCAACCACAATGCCATCCCCATGTCCATGAACGAACACGTGGAAAAGGAGATTAAATCATTTCAAAATGGTGAACGCAATTTCTTTATCGCCAGCTACCAACGTTCCGGCAAGTACCATGCTTACATCGTCGCGGAACTCGAAAAAAACGGGCTTCCCCAAGAGCTGGCATGGTTGCCCCTGATCGAAAGCGGCTTCAAGGCAAAGGCCCTCTCCAAGGCGCGTGCCCTCGGACTCTGGCAGTTCATTCCTTCCACCGGATATAAATTCGGACTCAACCGGGACACGTATATCGACGAACGACTTGACTTCGAGAAGGCCACGGCCGCGGCCATCGCCTATCTGAAAGAGCTGCACCAGATTTTCGGAGACTGGGCCACCGTGCTGGCCGCCTACAATTGCGGCGAGGGGCGGGTGCTGCGGGTGATCCGCAGCCAGAACGTCAATTACCTGGACGATTTCTGGGACCTGTACCAACGGCTCCCCCGGGAAACAGCCCGTTATGTGCCGCGCTTCCTGGCCACGCTGCATATCCTCAAGGACCCGGCCCGCTACGGCATCAACCTGCCCCACCCCGACGCGCCCCTAAGCTTCGAAACCGCGACAGTCAACCGCCAGGTGAGCCTCAAGCAAATCGCCATTCGGCTGGGCGTTTCCGAGTCGGATTTAAAGGATCTGAACCCGGAACTGCGCTACAACGTCCTGCCGGCCGCCCAATATCGGCTTCGGATTCCCCCTGGAACATCCGGCCAACTGCTGGCCGCCATCACCGATATTCCCATCGCCGCGCCCCCCGGTCCGGCGTATGCCCTTCACCGGGTGCGTCGGGGAGAATCGTTGTCGACCATTGCCCGGCGGTATCGCACCACCGTGGGAAAAATCATGCAGGCCAACAACCTGCGCAAAAGCAATTACATCGTGGCCGGTAACACCCTCAAAATCCCCTCCCGCGGCGGCGTCACCCCCCGTTCCACCGCCTGCCCGCCGCCATCCGCCCACGCGCCCGAACGCCACGTCGTCCGCCGGGGCGATTCCTTGTGGATTCTGGCAAAACGCTACGGCACCACCACCGAACACATCAAGGCGCTCAACAACCTGACCTCCACCAGGCTGCACATCGGCCAGGTTTTGCGCATCGCCGGAAGCGGCCGGAACACCTCCGGAGGCGGCCGTACCTATGTGGTCAAAAAGGGGGACAGCCCCTTTAAAATCGCCCAGCAACACAACACATCGGTGAACCGGCTGCTGCGACTCAATCACCTGGGCCCGAAAACCACCATCTATCCGGGACAGACCCTGTACCTCGACTGATTCCGCCCGGCGCGTTCCAATGAACCGCGGGGCATACCGCAATCAGCCGCCGTTCAAGGCCTTGATCCGTCGAACATCCTCGGATCGACCCAACATAATCAGGATATCGCTGTCCTTGATGACGAAATCCGCAGGCGGAACCAGGATAAAATTCTCCGGCACCAGCTCTTTGATGGCGATGATATGCACATTGTACCGGACCCGCAGGTTCAGCTCTTTCAAACTTTTCCCGATAAACGCCCTGGGCGGCCCCACCTGAATCAAATCGAACGCGTCCGCCAGGGGAATGAAATCAAGCACATTGGGCCGGGAAAGCCCCCGGGAGATACGCACGGCCATGTCCCGCTCGGGGTGGATGACTTCCGTCGCCCCGACACGCTTGAGAATTTTTTCATGGTCTTCATCAAGGGCTTTTGCCAAAATCGCCTTTACCCCGATCTCCTGCAAATACAGACAAATCAAAACGCTGATACTGATTTTGGTCCCGGTGGAGACAACCACGCCATCCATATTTTCAAGCCCAAGGGACTGCAACGCCTCCTTGTCCGTTGCATTTAACACCATCGCCTCGGTGGCATAGCGGTCAATGGCCTGCACCCTCGCCCGGTCCGCGTCAATGGCGACCACCTCATTTCCGTCTTCATAGAGAGACTTGGCGACGTGAAAACCGAAATTCCCAAGCCCAATTACCGCAAACCGTTTCATATGGTTCTCCGATTCGTTATCCGACCATCAAATTTTCTTCAGCGTACTCAACGCCTCTTGTTATGGCGGTGCCGACAATAATGTAGGAAAATGTCAAAACCCCCACACGCCCGACAAGCATCATCAGGGTGATTAAAATCTTTCCCCATGTACCAAGCAGCGGTGTCACCCCCATGGACAGCCCAACGGTGCCGAACGCCGAGACCGTCTCGAATAAATACCCGAGAAAAAGGCCACGGGGGCAATCCGCCGGAGACGCGTGCACCGGCTCGCCGAGGAGGATGAGAAACAACACGATGCAGATAATCCCCACCGAGACCAACACCAGTGAGACACTGCGTGTGATCGTATCGTTTGGGACGCTTTTCCGGAAGAGATTCACCCGCTTCTTTCTCCGTACACGGCTGAGGGTGAACACCGTCAACAACGCCAAGGTGGTGGTTTTCACGCCTCCGCCGCAGGAACCCGGAGAGGCGCCCACAAACATGAGAAAGATCATCAGGGCAAGGGTCGGATCCCGCAGGGAAGCGATGTCCACCGTGTTGAAGCCGGCGGTGCGGCAGGTGACGGACTGGAAGATCGGTGGCAGCAGACGGTGGAGAAAAGGCGTGGGGCCATCAGACGCCGGCCCCTCCAGAATGGCGAACATCAGGGCGCCGGATGCAATCAGCAGGGCCGTGGTCACCAATACGGTCTTGGTCTGTATGGACAAACGGATGCGTTGCCGCTTTCGGTTTGTCCACCAGGACTGAAGGTCGAAGAGAACAGGAAAACCGATGCCGCCGATCATAATAAGGCCGCACATGGTGGTATTCAGCAGCAGATCGCCGCGGTAACGAACCATGCTGTCGGGGTACAGGGAAAAACCGGCGTTGCAGAACGCAGAAACCGCATGAAAAACCGCGGTGAACAAGGCGCCGTGGGCCGGCAGATCCCGACTCCAATGCCCCCATAGCAACAGACTGCCAATGGTTTCAGCCGCCAGTGTGAACAGCAAAATGCTCTTGACGAGGCCCAGAATGTCCTGACGCGGTGTATGGGCAAAGAGATCCTGCATGGCCATTCGCTGCCGGAAGGTGACACTGCGTCCCAGCCACTGGAAGAGAAACACGGAAATGGTCATGACGCCCAGGCCGCCGACCTGAATGAGGACCAAAATCACGCCCTTGCCGAAAGCGGTGAAATAGCTCCCCGTGTCCACCACCACCAGGCCTGTAACGCATACCGCGGAAGTGGATGTGAAAAGGGCGTCGATCCATGGAAGTCGGCCGGCCGTGGAGGATATCGGCATTTTCAGCAGGAAGGTGCCGACGACAATGGCCAGAAGGAAACTTGCCAGGACCAGGGTCGCCGGATGCGCTTTGAGCAGGGTGCGTTGGATCTTCATTCTTTTATAACCTCAACCGCGGAAAAACAGGGCACGGGAAGCTTCCATCGGTGCGGACACAGGGAATCGCAGGTTCCCCCGCATGCTGGCGCAACACGACGGACACAATGCGCTTCGACAAAATGAAGCCAGAAAAATAAGCTGCCCACCTGAGCAGCTTGCGGAAATTCATTCCGGCGACACTGGGGATGGCAGTTGCCAATTCTCCTTCAGCTCCTTTGATGCTGTTCAGCACCAGCTTGACCGATTCTCTTCCGCCACTTGGTCATGTTGGAAGGATCAATGGGTGCTTCATGCTCGAAACAGGGCATCCAATCCGTCCCAATCCACGACAGTGGAAAACTTGACCATTTCATAACCCGGGTTGACGCTTTTCATCAACTCCGATCTAAAAAAGTCCAATTGGTGGCGTTCCTGTGGATTTGTCCTTGGTGTCATTTGAATAAGTTGCAAGATTTTGGTGGTTTCGGTTTAAAAAGACTTGCAAATCCGCATGGCATATTTTGTCGTTTTTATCAAACTGTCTATGCCGGTTAAATATCTTTCAGAGCCGAACAGCTATTGTTGATGAATATTTCAAGAAAAACTGCGAAACAAGCTGCTGGCAGGAATCACCCCAGATTCAAAACTTTTAGAATAACGGCGGTGGGGTGTTCAGATTCCGCTCAAGCTGAACGGAGAAAGACGCCTGGATTTGACGTCCCAATGTGATGGAGTGATGCGGGAAAAAACTGCCGCGTGGGCGATAACCTTGAGCTACCGGCCGTGCCGGACCGGATTTAGGAGCGACGCCCCCTGCCCAGTGGTCGCGCAAAGGACAGCCATTGCTTTACGGTTTCACCGGCCGATCCGGCATGGATCGGTGCAAGCGCTCTGATAATGCCTGGAAAAAGGCTTGCAAAGACGCCGGGATTGGCCTAAGACATTTCCACGTTTTTCGGTGAAATGCCGTTAAAAACATGGCCCGTGCCGGAGAGAGTTGCCATGATATTTTTGTGAACAAGACAAGATCCGTGACCGGCGGGTACGACACCGCAAACGGCACGCATCTGAGCCGTTCCGCCATGCGGCGGAAAAATCATTTGAACGCGCTTATGGCAAGAGAATCGGGCACACTTCGTCAAATCGACAAAACACGCCAAACCACCGCGTTGACTTTTTTGATACGCCCCCGTAGCTCAGTGGATAGAGCAATGGATTCCTAATCCATGTGCCGCAGGTCCGATTCCTGCCGGGGGCACCATCATTTCAGACATTTACAATCGTATTCCTCTTTTCAAAATTGCTCAAAACTGTTCAAATTGTGCTATATCTGCCACAAAAGATGACACAGTTTTAGCACATCCGGCACTCCTCATAGCAAGATCATTCGATTTTTACAACGCAATCAATTACTCATTTATTCTACCCCGGTATCTAATTTTATAAAGTTTGTCCCTTCTGTAGGTTTAGCCCATCACATCAATCGAATTACCTTCAATTCTTATCCCTTCATCCCTGTAGGGATGTAACTAATATCATAAACGAGTCTATCTAACCAACTATTATCATTAAGGAGAGTCAACTATGAGAAAGCAAACATTAAAGAAAAAACGCAAAGCAGCCCTGGCGTATGCTAAAGCAGGGTATCCGGTTTTCCCGCTACATTATCCTATGCCAGATGGAAGTTGCTCATGTGCTAACCCTGAGTGTGAAAAAAATAAAAGAAACAAATATAAACACCCTGTAACTCCCAATGGGTTTAAAGATGCGACCACTGATATTGAACAGATTAAAGCTTGTTGGAGCAGAAATCCATATAACATCGGTGTGAAGACAGGTAACGACAGCTTCATCTGCATTGATGTTGACGGTAAGGAAGGGCGGGAAAGCATGAAGCGGCTGGAGTCAGAAAATGGTCCCTTACCGCCTACTGTTACAGCTAAAACCGGGAATGGATTCCATTTGTTTTTTAAAGCACCTGAGGTATCAATACCCTGCTCTGTTAGAAAAGTAGACGAAGGGATAGATGTGCGTGGTAATGGGGGATACGTTGTCATGCCTCCATCTGATCACTATTCAGGTTGCTCTTATGAATTTATGGAGGGATTGGGGCCTAATGATGTTGAAATGGCTATCATGCCTGAATGGCTAATTGAGCTAGCAACTCAGACCAAGAAGACCCGGACCCACCAAAAGAAATCTAACGCAGATATTCCGATGGGCAAGCGAAACGATACCTTGTTCAAGCGTGGATGCGCCCTGAGAGGAAGGGGAGCCTCATCTAAGGCGTTAACCAAAAAGCTCCTTAAGATCAATTCTGAGCAGTGCAAACCACCTCTGGATGATTCTGAGGTTAAAAAAATTGTCACGAGTGTATCAAAGTACAAGAAGGGCGACCAAAAAGCCTTATCTACTGTATTCCTGGAGGTCCTTGAACAATCATTGAATCTTTTTCATACGCCATTAAATGAAGCCTACGCTAAGATACCAATAGATGATCATCATGAGATCTGGCCTATAAGGTCAAGTGAGTTTAAAATCATACTACAAAGGCTCTTTTTTCAACAATTTAATATTACTTTAAAAAAGAATACTCACGATGAGATTGCAGACCTATTAGAGGCCAAGGCCAGGTTTGAAGCCCCTAAAGAAGATGTCCATGTCCGCATTGCAGGCGATCTGAAAGCGATATACATCGACCTGTGCAACGCCAACTACGATTTTGTTGAAATCACTCCTTCTGGCTACCGAATCATTAAAACCACACCGTATAACTTCAGACGCGCACCCGGAATGAAGGCACTGCCATTACCCGTTGAATCTAAAAAAGGGCTTAAATTGATACGGAAATTCTTGCCTGCTGACCCTATTCTAATAGCATCTTGGATTATATCCGCTTTTCACCCATCTGGACCCTATTTGATATTGGCAGTACATGGCCCCCAGGGGTCAGCTAAATCTACCACCACGATGCTCCTGAAAAACTTGATTGACCCCAATGAAGTGCCCATCAGAACAATCCCAAAAGATGAGCACGATCTGATGATTGCGATCAGGAACTCCTGGCTATCGGCATTTGACAATCTTTCAGATATTAAAACTTGGCTATCAGACGCTTTTTGCCGCTTGTCTACAGGTGGTGGCTTGTCTACACGCACCTTATACACGGATACAGGAGAGCAGTTGTTTCAGGCAAGAAAGCCTCTTATTCTTAATGGAATTAGCAACTTAATAGAGCGTCCCGACCTCATGGATAGAGCCATATTTGTTTATTTTCCTACAATACATCAAGCTGAACGAAAAACAGAAGAATCTGTGCTCCATGGGTTTGAGGCGGTCAAGCCAATGATATTAGATGGTATTTATAAGTGCATATCTGTAGCTTTAGCGAATCGTGCCCTTATTGATCCTAAAAAGCTTCCTAGGATGGCCGACGCCGCCAAGTGGATCTGTGCTGCTGAGCCTGCATTACCGTGGTCAGAAGGGAAGTTTTTATGGGTCTACAATAAAATGATATTGAAAACTCGGGAGAAACTATCCCAGGATGATGCTATTATACGCACCTGCAGACGCTTGTTAAAACGCAAAAAGAGCTGGAAAGGCACACCTACTGAGCTATTATCGAAGTTGAATGATCTTGCTGACCCGGAAGAACTGGCTGGCCTTCCAAAATCCGCCTCCCACTTGACAAAAATGATAAAAAAACGCTCTGTAATGCTTGATTTCGCAGGCCTTAAGGTGAAATTTGGAAGGAAACCTGGGTATCGCTGGATTAGGATTAAAAGGTCAAAATGACACCATGACAGCAATGACGGCAAGTTAAGTGATTTATTTATATGTATTTTAATTTAATATTAAAAAATAAATTAAAAAAAATGGTTTATTTTAGCGTCATGGTCGTCATCCCGTCATAGAAATCCTGTAAAACAGCTAAAAACCCCCTAATTCATCAACGTTTGACCCTTTTGAAGGAAAAACACCTGCTCTGTGACCGGAACCACCCGTGAGGGGGGGTAGGGCAGGGGCAGGTGTTGTTGCGCTTAATCTAAGCCAAAAAAACTCACTCAGTTTATTTTCAAACGCTAACCAATAGGAGGACATCTATGAAAACGGTAAAAGTACCTAATGTTGTCGATGTTGAGGCAAAAGGAACGGATAGCATCGTTCACCTTGCAAAATCGTTGATCCGTGATTTGTTGCTTCAAAAACCAGAAAAAGAAATTCTGTTGATTGCAGCCCTAATTGCACTGAATCTGGCCGCCACAACCGAAAATCAGGGTTTATATGAGCTATCTAAAAGCTTAAAAAGCAAGAATAATAAATAGCCCCTTTCCTATAAAAGATACATAGGAGTAGCCTATAGTTTAAACCTTTTCCGGATACCAACAATACCCACAATTCCAGAGCCGACGAGCCAAATTGTACCGGGGATCGGGACGGTGCTCATGGAGGAACTATCATGCCATGTTGTGCTAAATCCTCTTTCTAAAAACGTACCCCCGATTTCGATAGGTAGTACTTCACCTGAATAATATGTCAAACCCTCTATAACTGGTGCCCCCAATATATCAACGGATGCACCCGAATATCCAGGCCTAGAGTCTACCCATAGTTCTAGCTCTAACGTATCACCCAAAAGAGGATACAGATTTGTGTAGCTACTGAAATGTCTCTCTTGGTTATGGTTAGGCAAATCCGAATACTCCCAAGTCCCTGTATCTATACGTGGTTCTTTTCCCACCACTTCCATAATAAAATAGACTCTATCTCCTGGATCTATATCATCGGTTCCTGCAAACACAGCCCAATTAACATATTTAATAGGCGTGACGCCGTCTATGACTCCCGACAGATCAAAGCTCCATGTTACATATTCATGTTCGTTAATTGTTGTAGCTTGAACACTTATGGGACCAAACAACAGAATCAATACTGTAAAGCATAAAATAGTGATTTTCACTTTTAGTCTCCTTTGTTTAATAATAAAAACGGATTGATCTTGAGAAGTTTGTGACGGTAATGAGCACTCAATAAAAAGAGAATTTAATTTTGGTTGCAGATTTACTTCTTCTATCTATGAAAATGCTTATAACTTTTCAGGCTAAGAAAGAGTAAAAAGTCGATATGACCCTTTTCTCCTTTCCTACACCTTTGGTTTAATTTCTAATTTAATTCTTAGTGAATCTGCTTTAGTATCTACTACAATAAATTTTATATTGGCGTCATCTGGATAAATCTCAAAATATGCCCCCTGTCTTAAGGGTATTGACGCAAACATTCGACCAGTTTTCATGTCCAATCCGGGATGAGCTCCACCATGCAGTACCATTAATTTATCAACAGAAAAGATTAAATTATCTTTTTTGTCTCTTGAAAAACCAAAACCTTCACCGCTAATATATATTTGCTGCCATAATATCCCATCTCTTTCTTCAAAGGAACCTAATTCGAATTGATAGCACTTTGGACCAGGGCATTCTAAAGAAATTTTCGCCCCCTTTTCTTTTAATAAGCAGAAGGTCCTACTTAAGTATTGCTTTTCGTAATTTTTATAAAAACTTTGATCTGCACAGGCTAAAACACAATTCCATTCAGCGTTTTTCTGTGGAGATTGTTTAACTTTAGCAATAGGAATTGTTGATTCGTGAAGGAAAGAACCATCCATAAAAGACATCAGCCTAAGTAAGCTAATCTTATCATTTATAACATCATTTGATTTAAATCTCAGACTGCCGTTCAAATCATCATAAGCTAGATTTAGATGTTTATCTGCTGTACAAAATACAGAAATATTTCTTTCATTATTTTCAAAGGAATAGTTTGCATATTGGTATTCATATTTTAATTTATCCGGAAGCTTCCTGTAATCAATAACTAAGCTTTTTTCGAAAACAATTTCATCACGGTCATATATTTTTTTTGATGTAGGGGTGTCTTCACCTTTCCAACACTCACAAGCGTGATGTTTTCCAAATAAATCATATTCAACTGTTTTAAAAATATCTGTTTTTGGTGCTTCTTCGGTATCTTGAACGATCTCTTCATTACTAGGATTACACTCATATAATATTGTGATAAGTTGCCCACCGGATAAACTGGGTGTTCTGAGCAATAATTCTGAATGATCTTTAATGGAAATATCTATCAATTCTTCATCAATGTCAGATAAAAGAATAGAGCAATTACTTATTGGTATTCGTGAATTTATAGTCACTAATACATTATTAACTTCAATTTCTTCTGGGTAATTGTTTTCTAAGGTTAAAGTATAATAACGGAAATATTGATCATCTTTTTTCAACGTATGAGGAAATTGAGCATTCAACATATAAATACTGCTCTTTTTATATGTTTTAAAATGTTTGTATTGATCTGTAGTAAAAAAATAAATGGATAGGAATATTATTAAGACCGATATCCATATCTCTTTTTTATATTTATTATAAAAATTGGGGAAAACTTCTTTTAAGAAATCAATAATTGATGCCATATGAAATAACCAATGAAACTATTTGCTGGGAATATATTAAAGGCTCTCTATAACTAATACTTAGAAATTATAATAAATATGTATTTTACGATAGAGTAATTTATCATTTAATGTCAAACAAAATAAGTCATAGGGAACTTGCTTTTTTGAGGCAGATTTATTTTGTGATTACGGCTGGTTGTGTTTTGTGATTGAGAGTTTCCCTAAATGTTTTTTAAAAATAGCAAGATGCAATCCTCTCAACTTCACATGCTGGCCTGACTTTCCAAAATGTGTCAAACACTATTTCAATACATTGAATCTTGCCTGTTTTCAACTTGTTAAAGGAAAAATATCCCCACTCTGCGTTAACAAAATCATCATTCAAAATTAGTTTCGCTAACCTAAAATTGACCCCTTTCGGGCACAAACGATAACCCAAAATTGACCCCTCTACGCATGTCTCTGATAATGAGATTGTCGACAGGCAAATCAACCATTATCGGAGGAAAGGAGAATGCTGAAGGTGGATCAATACGATTTAATTCGGACGAGCTATCGGGTTTACGGCAAACAGATAAAGCAGATTGCCAGAGAAACGGGTCATTCTAAAAACACCATTAAAAAGGTTCTTCGAGGTGAGCATACAGACTACAAGGCCAGAGATCGGCAGCCATTTCCTGTACTGGAGCCATTTCTGGACATCATCGACGGATGGCTCCTGGCTGACAAGGATCGGCCCAAAAAACAACGGCACACGGCCGTAAGGGTTTATCAGCGGCTCAAAACGGAACTCGATTTTACAGGCGCTGAGACGACCGTGCGAAGGTACGTGCGCCAGGCCAAGCAGCGGCTGGGGCTAAATGGCCGGATCGTCTATATTCCCTCCGATCCGGAAGCCGGTATCGAGGCTGAAGTTGACTGGGGCGGATGCCGGGCAATTATCGGCGGCAAGGAAACGCGGCTAAAGTTTTTCTGTATGCGCTCAAAATTTTCGGGCAAACATTTTGTCCGATGTTATCCATGCGAACGACAGCAGGCACTGTTTGACGGACACATCCGGGCGTTCTCCTTTTTCGGGGGTGTCTTTCCGGTTCTGATCTATGACAATTTGACCACGGCGGTTCAAAGGATATTCAGGGGTAAAAAGCGGGACCTTCAATCATCTTACGAGAAGTTCCGGGCTTACTATAATTTTTCGCCGGTGTTTTGCAATCCCGGGCAGGGGCATGAAAAAGGCGGCGTTGAAGGCTTGGTGGGATATGCCCGGCGCAATTACATGGTCCCCGTTCCGGAAGCCGACAGCCTGGAAGATCTCAATGAAAAACTTTTGGCTGCGGCTCATGCCTATGGGAACCACCGTATTGCCGGAAGGGAGCACACCGTCAGCGAGCTTTACGAAAAAGAG
Source organism: Desulfobacterales bacterium (assembly GCA_963678885.2). GTDB lineage: Bacteria > Desulfobacterota > Desulfobacteria > Desulfobacterales > JAFDDL01. The sequence continues at coordinate 901,413 of CAXXFG010000001.1, forward strand.
AAGAAGCATCTGCTCGCCCTGCCGGAAGCGTTCGGCAATCTTGAGGCGCGGACGGGTAAAATCGACAAGTATTCAACGATTCTTGTGGATAAGAACCGGTATTCGGTTCCCACCGTCTATGCTTATTGCGCGGCCAGCGTTGTGCTGCATGTGGATCAGGTGGAGATTTTTTACGGCAGCAAGCGCATCGGCTTCCATGATCGGCTTTTCAGCAACAACCAGTGGAGCCTTCAACCGGAACATTATCTGGAGCTGATCCGGCAACGGCCACAGGCCTTTCATTCGGCGCGTCCTATCCGGCAATGGCGGAGCAGCTGGCCGGAGTCGCTGGAGCGGCTTTTGGCGCTTTTTGTCCAAAAGCAGGGGGACACGAAAGGCGTTAAAGATTTTATCAGCGTGCTGATGCTCTATAAGGACCATGATGCCCAGGAGATTGAAACGGCCATTGAAAAAGCGCTTGTCGCGAACACCGGAACCAGCGAGGCCGTCAAACATATCCTGCTTAATGCAAATGACCTGGAGCGACAGTTTGTAACCTTGGGTGGTTGGCAAAAATTTACACCTCCGGATGTATCAGTTTATCACCAGATCGGAGGTGTCATATGAATGCAGGGATGAAAGCCGTGTTGACGGAGAATTTAAAACTCCTGAAGCTCTCGGCCATGAAACGGGATCTGGATAGCCAGCTCCGCCAGGCCAACCAGGACAAGCTGGGCTATGATGAATTTTTGCTCAATTTAACCGAGACGGAGGTCTTAACCCGGAAGGAAAATGGCTATAAGAGAAGACTTTCCGAAGCGAAGTTTCCGTTGATAAAGCCTCTTGAGACATTTGATTTTGGTGCGGCACCGGAACTGGATGCACGGCTGATTCAAGAGCTGGCCGGATGCGCGTATGTGCAAAAGGCACGGAACGTGATCTTTCTGGGCAAAAGCGGTACGGGTAAAACCCATCTGGCCACCAGCCTGGGGATAGAAGCCTGCAGGAACGGCGTCAGAACCCGTTTTGTCACTGGCTGCGGGCTGGCCAATGAACTGATCGAGGCACGGGATGAAAAGGCCCTGGGACGCATCACCAGGCGCTATGCCGGTTTCGGGCTGCTGATTATCGACGAGTTGGGCTATGTTCCATTTTCCAGAGAAGGTGGTCAGTTGATCTTTCAAATTCTTGCCGAGCGTCATGAGCGAAAGCCGGTCATCATCACCACCAACATGGGCTTCGGCGATTGGACGGAGATCTTCGGCGATGCCAATATGACCGCAGCACTGCTCGATCGGGTAACCCATAAGGCCCATATCATCAACTGCAGCTGGGAGAGCTACCGCCTGAAGGAAACGCTGAAGAATAAAAAAAGGAGCCCAAAATGAAAGGGATCACCATATACAATACGCTAAAAGGCAGACATGAAACGGTACAATTTGAGTTCACCCCTGAAAACACCACATGGTTTGATGACCAGGAGGTTTATCGGATCGCCGATGCGGGCGGTGGGCTTCTGATCCAGGAAAGCGGATTTGGCTATCCGGTGTTAATCGGTGATTTTTCAAGATCCGATATCGACAACAACGAACAAAAAGCATTGGATCTGCTGCGCGACCATATGTGAACTATCATTGAGGCCCGCAATGGGAGGGGCCTACGGTCGCTACGCTCCCTGCGGCTCCTCCCATTGCGAAAAACTTTATTTTCAGGGGGGTCAAAATTGGGCTGTCGGAGGGGGTCATTTTTGGGTTGTCATTTCGAAAATGGTGAAGCCCCAAACAGGTCACTGCCGTCAAACTCAACAGCGTACCAGTCACAGCCCCCAAGAAAAAAGTGCAGGTGAATCAGCTTGTCCTTCAGGTCAACGTGCTCCGTCTCATATAACCGGGGTATCGCTGCCAATTGCTCTTCTGTTGGAATGTTCCACATATTACCCTCCCCTAAAAACCAGAAAAGCTTTTAAAGCGTTTGCCTTAAAAGCCATCCATTTAGCATATAAGTTTTTTAATATATTTTAAGCCTGTTGTTTTCCGTTCTTCATCAAGAAAATTGTCTGAGCAGGACAAATAACGGTTCTTTTGCCATGTTCATCTATGTTTGTAGTGCAACTAGAACGACGGATGTACATATTACCATAAGAATCAAATAATTGGATCGACTTATCTGTAACCTTACGCACAACGCTCCAATGACCGTCATCATCCCACAAATTGCTGTAATAACCGATTATGATAGCCCTATGATTGCCACTACTGAAAAAGTCCTGCATATTGGTCCAGAAGGCGTCAAGATCGACCTTGGATTGTTTGTAATATGGTCTTGATCGCCTGAAATCGTATCGTTCTGATGCCATTGTGAGCACGTAGATCATGTCATTTAGGTAAAGGCCAGTCGCTACAACCTTGGCAAGCTTCCCCCGCTTCTTTTCCAGTGCTAACAACCAGTCCTCAGTGTGTTCATAGCACTTGTCTTCTGTGATACCGCCATTGATCAAGCGTAGAGCATTAATGATGGAGTAGAAGCCACACAGGCCATCCAGTTGGCCTTGCTGAAATGGTTTCATCGTCACCCCCAGAAGTTTTTTATCTGCTGTTGGATATCCTCTATAGTCACATCAGCGTATATCTGGGTGGTCTGGATTGACGAATGCCCCAATTGCTTTTGAACAGCTCTTAAGTCTTTGTTTTTCCTGTACAATTGAACAGCATACGAATGCCTGAGAGCATGAACACTCTTTCCATTCTCATAAAGTCCTAATTTCTTTAAATATTTTTTCACCAAGAATTGTATAGCGTGTCTTGTCCAGTGCCCCTTTTGCCCCATGAAAAGGTGGTCATCGTAACTAGTAGCCTCACCCCGGTCTTTTTTCCATTCCAAGAATTGTTTGAGGTGCTTTTTAAGGATTTGGGGCATCTGAACTGTACGAGACTTCGACCCTTTACCGAATCGGACATAGATTTCGCTCCTGCCGTATTCCAGATGAATATCCCCACATCGTACATTTGATGCCTCTGTGACTCTCAATCCGGTTGACGTGATCAAATCAATAGCCATCCACTCCCTCACCGCTGTTACCCTCTTTTTCATCAACGCAAGTTCTGCACGATTTCTAGCGGTCCTCCGGATAAGCTGTATCTCAGATAGATTGAAATACTTAACACCGTCTCCGTTGATTACAGCGTGTCCACCACCACCGTTTTGCACTCGTGGCTCTGGAAATTGAATGATTTTTTCTGGTACCATAATCCCTCCTTTCTGTCTGTCTGATATAGCTATAACTACCTGAATTATTTATATTATATCAAATTTTGGGCTTAAGTCAACGAAAATACAGCAAAAAACACCTATTTTAAGCGGATTTTAGCGTAAACTATGCAGATTTCGGCTCTATTTAGAGAATTTATGGATTTTTAGCTGAAAATGTTACTATTTTGTAGTGTGTTTTGAATGGTTTTGAAGCCGAATTATGGTGTTTCACAGGCAGGACAACAACTAAACCTACGACATTTTTAGCAAAAGCTCGTGTGATTGTCATTGAAATTCATCTACTTAAAGCGTTAGTCTTGTATTTCTCAAGTTTTTCTGAATAGCCTACAGGGTCTTTTTTTTGCAATCGTTTTTGGCGGACATTATTTCCACAGCGGAATGTGTCAATGAAAATGAGACACCGTTTCCGTGAAATTAAGCTCTAATTCTTCGCTCTTTTCCGTTTTGGGTTTGTTGATCCATACCGCCTCAGCAAGACGCGGCGGCCGAGGAAGTCGGTTTTTGAAGCGCTTCGGGTGCAGTTGATAAGCCTCCTGAAGCACCTGGCTGCGGTTTTCATATATTTGATCGGCAAGGCCATAATGGACTTGGGCCGGCGTCATGAGGCCAATGCCGGTATGATGGTGTTCATGGTTGTACCAGGTGAAAAAGTCCTTGCAAAAGGATCTGGCATCCTGGATCGAACCAAAGCGCTCAGGAAACTGCGGGCAGTACTTCAACGTTTTGAACTGTGCCTCGGAAAACGGGTTGTCATCGCTGACGTGCGGTCGGCTATGGGATTTGATCACTCCAAGATCCACGAGCAGTTCGGCCACAGATTTGGACATCATGCTCGATCCTCTATCCGCATGCAGGATCAATTGGTCGGCGACAATATTCTGGGTGGCGCATGATTGGGCGATCAACCGCTTGGCCAAGGCGGCTTGCTCACGGTCGGCCACCATCCAGCCGACCACGTAACGGCTGAAGATATCGAGGATCACGTACAGGTAAAAGTAGGTCCACTTGATACTGTTTTTCAGTTTGGTGATATCCCAGGACCATACCTGGTTGGGACCTGTGGCCAGCAGTTCAGGTTTGGTATAAGCCGGGCGTTGAACACAGCGCCGCCGTTCTTTGACACTGCCGTGCGCACTTTTGAGCAGCCGGTACATGGTGCGAATCGAGCACAGGTAAACGCCCTGATCCAGAAGCCGGGCGTAGATCTGATGCGGGGCTTTATCGACAAACGGTTCGCTGTGCATCAGATCCAGCACGCATTGCCTCTCTTCGACGGTCAACGCCAATGGCGCTTGGCGGCCAGACCGACAAGGTCGTTCCAGTCCATCGTGGCAGCGGTTATGGCGGTAGTAGGTGGCGCGTGCAACCGCCAAGGCATCGCATGACGCCACCACGCCGATATCGCGTGCCAGGCCCACGGCGGCACTCATTACTTGTCGCTTTCCAGATCCAGACCGGCGTCCAGGATCTGTGAAATTTTTTTTTGAACTTCGATGATGCGCTCGGCTCGCCAGAGCTGTTTGCGAAGTCGCTCGTTTTCTTTTTGCAGTTTGGCCAGCTCGACGGCCAAAGGATTCTTTTCGGCCGGCTTTCTGCCGCGGTTTTTGGGAGCCATGGCATCGAGCAACCCCTGATCACGAAGACGGCGCCAACGGGTCAGGCTCGATGAGTAAAGCCCTTCCCGCCGCAGCAGATGGCCTATTTGCCGGGAATCGGCACAGCGGTCAACCTCAGCAAGGATCCTCAGCTTGTATTGTGCAGTCAGCCTGCGCCGGGGCTTTTGGGGGAGCACTTCGGGATCAGGGGCCGGGATGCCGTCACCGCTGGCGTCCCCGGCCAGGCCCCCTCCAGTCGCCCTACGGGCTCCTGCCGGGAGCCTGGCCGGGCGGTGAAAGTTACTCTGTGGTGTAATCGCATCAGTCGTCTTCATAGGTGATTCTCCTATCCGCCCTACCTTAATTTAGCAAGGGGTAGGTGTCTCACCTTTCATTGACACAAAGGGAGCTGATGGAGCAATACTTCTTATTTTTTTTAGTTGTTACAAACCACTGATAGCAAGTATCACTCTCACATCTTCGTATATAATTAATTGGAATACCCTCTAAAAAATACAAGAAGGCTAACGATCTATAGCGTAATGAAGTTGTTATTCGCCCATCTTTTATATGAAATTGTATAGATAGCTCTATTGGGCTGATTCTAGAGGATAAATTCGACCTACTATGCTGAATAATCCCCTTCAACTCATTCCATATGTATAACAGTTCGTTATGCCACCTAAACAACTCATTACTAATTTCTCGATGAGTTTTTATAGGCCTCGCATTTTTATCATCTCCAAAAGCTTTTCTTGTCTTGAAGATTGGCTCTAATCTATACCCACCATAGTTATATTCTATATCTTTAATCGCATCTTTTGATCCACTTGGTGCATGTTGTGAAAAAATCTGGTTTATTCGGTTCAACATTTCCTGCGCTGCCGAAGAATCATTCCGGGCAGCTTGTTGCCACCCATCGTTTAAAAGAAACTCCTCTATAAGCCATTGCAATTGTTTTATTTTACCCATTTATGCCTCCATTGCTTTATGGAATATTAACGCCTTTAGCCAGAAATTACAAGTGGTGTTCGTTAATATTTTTTATAGAGATTTCAATAATTTAAGGTTGACTAAGAGGATGATATGATAATATTAGGATGGCTGGATTGCGTTAATGCAGACGGTCATCCCAATGGAACCTGAGTTCAGTTTTTAAGGGTATAGCCGGAAGCGAAACAAAATTGTATTTCCAAACAAAACATCAATACATCTGGATAGTTATGGAATTTTTCAGATGTAACTGACGATGCTGGGGCTTTACCTATTGTATTTAGAAGCACCTTTCAAACCTATGATCTCAGATAAAGAAATAAACAGAATTGCAGACCTGGTTACTGAAAAAATATTGGCCGAATCCTGTCGCATGGACCGATGGCTAACTGTTCAGCAGGCGAAGCGATACGCAAAGATGAGCCGTAATACACTCATGGACTGCATCTTTGATGGCTTGATCCTTGGCACTAAACGCAAGAAAGGCGGATGGGTAGTGGATCGAGAAAGCATTGATGAATATAATAGGAATAAAAACGAGGACTTATTGCTAAATGATATTGTAAAAAGGCTGGGTGTTAGCGGCGGCGTGAAGATGTCCTATAAATGGCGGTTTAAAAATGCATCCACCGCTTGAGGCATAAAGCGCCCCCCGGAACCGACGGTTCGATCCCGGGGTATGTCTATAAATCCTTTTTCATTTCTCTATTTTATCCTTCATACGATAGCTTTTTCCTTCGACCAGTACGGTCTCGGCATGATGCAGGAGCCTGTCCAGGATCGCGGACGTCAGTGTACTGTCGTTGTTGAAGATCTCAGGCCAATCCTTGAAGGCGCGATTGGATGTAATAATTACGGCGCCCTGCTCATAGCGTAGGCTGATCACTTGGAACAAAAGATCGGCGCCGGTCTTGTCGATGGGCAAAAAGCCAAGTTCGTCGATAACCAGAAGCGCCGGTCGGGTGTATTTTTTCAGCTCCTGTTTCATGACCCCGGCTTTTCGGGCTGCGGCCAGGGTGTTGATGATGTCAACGGCCGTTGCGAACAAGACCCTGTGGCCTTTCAAACAGGCGCTGTAGCCGAGAGCCGTGGCAAGATGGGTCTTTCCGAGCCCCACACCGCCGAGGAAAATAATATTGGATTTGTCTTTTATAAACTGAAGCCGGAAGAGGTTCTGAACCTGGAGCCGATTCAGGTGGGTGGGCCAGCTCCAGCTGAACTGGTCCAGGGTCTTGATGACCGGGAAGCGAGACATCTGGATGCGCCTTTGGGTGGCGCGGTCCTTTCGAAGCGCGGTCTCTCCGTCGGCAAGCTTTTCAAGATAATCCAGATGGGACCATTGCTTTTTGGAGGCTTGCCTGGATAGTTCCTGATGCTGTTCGAGCATGAACCCAAGCTTCAGATATCTCAGATTTTCCTCAAGAAGCGGGATAATGCCCTTATTCATCATGGCCGCCTCCCTGATAGATGCTCAGGTCCGGCTGCTGGATTTTTATATCCAGAAGGTCCTCGCGCCGGGTAAGGTGAAGTGCGCCGGGTTCCGGAAGCTGTCGGGTGCGCTGCTCCAAAAGGTTTGCGATATACTCGCAGGAGAATGCCTCGAAGGCGAAGGCATCCTCCATGGCCCGGGATACGGCCTCCTGGCCGTATATTTCGCTTAAGGCGACGATTTTTCGAACGTGATGCCGCGGGTTCATGCGCCGCTGTTCAAGCTTTTGGTAGTACAAATCCGCCTTCGAAGAAAGCGAAAGAAACCGCATGAATATTTTCTGCTCCCCCGCCTTTTTACGCTGGGCCAGAAGCTGCCTCGGATGATCGGGATCCTCAACATCCTGATACCGGTCATAGCTTCGCACGTGACGGGCCACAAGCTTTTCCTCATGGTATATGCAAAGCCTGTCCGGATAACTTTTGAGCGTAAGAGCGGTCCCGGCGTATTCGGCCGGCACCGAATACCGGTTGGTATCGACCGTGACGCGGAACTGGGGAGATGCCCTTACCGGCGAGACGGCGGCGACATCATAGGGATGGGCCGGCAAAGCAGATAGACAGGCTTTCTCTTCACTGAAGAGCTCCACGGGTTTCTTACGGGTTTGCCCGTGGATGCGCACATTGGCCACGGTGTCGAGCCAATGACGAGCCGCTGGATGAACAGCCGCAAAGTCCGGGATATCCAGTCCGGCAAGGAAGTTTTTCTTCACATATCCCACAGCGTTTTCCACGCGTCCCTTCTCGTTGCCGGCGCCGACGTTGCAGGCGCTGATGGAAAAACCATAGTGATCGGCAAAGGTCAGATACTTGGGATTGAACACCGGCGCCCTTCCTATGATGCGGCTTAAAACCGCGCTCTTGAGATTGTCCACCATGATTCTGCCGGGCGCCGAACCGAAGAACTCGAAGGCGTTCTGGTGGCAGGCCAAAAAATGCTCCATGGTCTGGGAGACGGTAAACTCCACATACATCATGCGGCTGTAACAAAGCACCATGACAAAGAAGCTGAGCCTGCGCCGGGTCTCACCGACACAAACGGAGCCATAGGAGCCCCAGTCGACCTGGGCGCACTCGCCCGGCGCAAAGGAGAGCGTCAAAAACGCCCTGGATCTGGGCGGACGGACCTTGCGAACATACTCCTTGACGATGGTGTAGCCGCCGTCAAATCCCTGCTCACGGATTCTCTGATAGATCTGGGAGGCCGTGTAGGGATGGGCATCGAGCATGCGTCCGATGTCGCGTTTGAACGGATCAAGCTTGCTTGCGCGCAATGTGGCTTTTCTGGCCGTATACCGATTCTTGCCCAGCCACTTTCGGATCGTGCGCACGTCAAGACAGAGCGCATCCGCGATCTGGGGCGGCGTCAGGCCCTCCTGCTCTTTGAGATGTTTCGCCTTTTGAAAAAACTCATAATCGATCACGGCGCCCCCTCTCCGATCCTTCTGAGGATCCTGCCGATGGATTGGAGCTCTCCGGGAACGGCCAAAACCGGCTGCCGCCGGGCATCCAGCGGCATCACCTGATACAGGGGCTGCTTGTAGGCAACCAGTCCGCTCTCCACAAGTTGCTTCCGGGCGGATCTGAACTGAGCATCATCCATGCCGAGCCGCTCGATCAAACTTTTATCCGACCAATAACTCAGCCCCCTGGCATCGGCCACCGTGACCAGAAAAAGGTAGAGCGCCGACGCCTGATGACTCAACCGGTCAATATGCCGGTGCTGCACCAGGCGATGATCGATCCAGCTGAACTGCTTGGGGATTTGTCGTACCCGCTCCGAGTATATGGGGTGTTTTTCCATGACGGCCTCCTTTCTGAAAGGGGTTTAGAATGTCGCTGCCCAATCGTTGCATACGTCGGGCCGCCATGGCGATGTCATCTTGTAACGCACATCCGGTAAATTGTGCAATTAACCCAACCAAAACAGCCGGTTGCGTAATGAAGGAATCTTGTAACGCACCGAATGCGAAATCGGTGTTATTTTCATTGTTTTCAGGTGGTTCGGCGATACAGGCATCTTGTAACGCATCGGTTCCGGTCTTTACCCGCCGACGCCAGTAGCCCGGGTGAGCCTTCCGCCACTGCTGGACCCGCTGGACATGAACAGGTCCGCGGAAGTGATCCCGGTTCTCTGGTTTTTGACGCCACTTTGCGTGACTCGCGGCCTTGCTCGCCTTTTGGCAGGCGGGCTTCGAACAATACCGCTGGCGATCCCTGTTTCGATAGTCCGGTGCAAACAACTCACGACAATTCTTGCACTTTTTCCTTTTGATGCCGCTCATTGGCCAGGTCCCTCCCTGGGCCAATGGTAACCGAATCAGGGTCGCAAATGAAAATGTCTTGCATTTCCAAGAAAATGAAGAATACGGGAAGAATCTTTTTAAAGATGAATTTTGAGAAGAAGACAACGAAGAAAATACCTGCCGGAAGAAGACTATTTCAACCCGCCGGATCTAAAACAGTTTCAGATCGCCGCTGGCACTGGGCATCTGATATGAAAATCAGCATGAAGCTTTATAAAAGATCGAATGATATTTGGTATGTACGCCTTCCTCGAAACGAACGGCGATCCTTAAAAACCAAAGATCGAGACGAGGCTTTACGGCTATTTAAAAAGCTTAAAAGAAAATTATTACATGGGCATATTCTCAGCCTGGAGAAAACAGAGAGTCAAATCAAATTCGCTAAATTCATGGAGGAGTACCTGCAACACTGTGTGGCCCATAAAAAGCCTTCAACGGTCATACGAGACGAATATAGCTTAAACAAGCTAAAAGACTATATTGGCCATACAACACCTTTAAAAAGCGTTACTGTAAAAATGTTGGACGATTTCTTTTCTATCTTGTTGTTGAAACATAAACCATCTGGTGTAGCAATCACTTTTCGGCACTTGCAGGCTGCGTTTAATCAAGCCGTCAAATGGGGTTATTTAATTAAGAATCCTTTTGAGTTGGCTACCAAGATAAAAGTTGAGCGGCGGATACCCAGATACTATTCAACTGCCGAGATTAAAAAGATACTTGAGGAAATTAGGAGCGACCAAGATTTTCACGACCTTATCATTGTATATCTATGCACTGGTTTGCGTCGCTCTGAATTGTTCCATTTGGAAGCTACAGATGTTGATTTTAGTAATAAGCTGATCAATATAAAAGAATCTAAAACCGGGAATAGAATTGCCTATTTCTCTGATAATGTTGCAACCATTTTGAAACGCAGGTGTGAGAATAATCCATCTGGGCGTCTCTGGCAAAACTGGAACCACCCGGATCGTATCACGCACAGATGGGTCCGACTCATGAAAAAACTAAAAATGAGAGGGCGACTCCACGACTTAAGACATTCATTTGCCTCCCATTTAAGAGAGGTGGGTTTTGATCTCAAGACAATAGCTGAACTGATGGGGCATAGCGACATCTCAACTACAATGATCTATACACACCTATCACAGCCACATTTGCAAACGGCGGTTTCAAAACTGGAAGAACGACTCATTTTTGGCTCAGGAAGAGATCTAAAGATAGTAAGTAGCTAATATGAAAGATATTTACCCCGTATGGAATATTTCTTCCTAATCCATGTGCCGCAAGTTCGATTCTTGCCGGGGGCACCAGGCCGCTCCCCTTTTAATGACCGGCTCCGCCCCGAGCACTCTTCCCGGCCCGCCTGTAAAATGGCGCTATTCGGTTGATACCAAAGTGTTTTGCGCCGCCTTTCTTCTTGACTCCCACCTGCCATCCATGTAACTTATACGAACGGATGCGACCGTTTTTGGCCGGTTCGAATCCGGCGTTTCAACTTTCTAACCCCAAGGAGTCGGCCATGACCATTCGGCGCTTGATGCCGGTAATTCTCCCGTTGATGCTGATGACAATCCCCTTTTTCAGCGGCTGTTCCCAAAAACGGTACGTCACCACCTTCACCCCGCCCCAACAGCAAACCCCCGAGACCATTGACATGAATTATGCCGGTCCCCGGGCCAACATTGCCGTGGGCGATTTCACGGTCAAAGCGCGGGGCGCAACCCACCATATCGGCGACGGATTGCGGGAAATGCTGGAAAGCGCCTTGTTCGAATCCCTTCGCTTCAATGTCCTCGACCGCCTTGACCCCCAGGGGCTCAAGGCCGAACAGCAGCTGAGCTACTCCAAGATGGCCAAGCGCGACGCACCCAAGCTGGGCGCCCAGATGGAAGTGGCGGAACTCATGTTTTACGGGACGGTCAGCGAATTTGAAGCGGACGCCAGCGGCGGCGGTGTGAACGCCGCCATGCCGAGCCTGCCGGTGGAAGCCTCCGCCGGCGCCAAAAACGCCCATATGGCAATTGATGTGCGGGTGGTGGACGTTGCCTCCGGCCGGCTTGTGGCGGCAAAACGCATCGCCGGCAGCGCGGCCTCCTTCAAGGCGTCCGCCGGAACGGTTTTCGGCAGCAGCAAGGGCCCCATTCCCGTAAGCCTCGGCGCCTACAAGAACACCCCCATGGAATTGGCTATCCGGGACTGTATCTATCGGTCGGTCATCTATGCGACCCATGCGTTGCCCCGGGACTATTTCCGCCATTGATGGCAACTGCCCCCCCTGACCAATTGGATGCGAAGGAATTACCGACATCATGACGCTCTTTCCGGCCCGCCCCTTTCGTTTGCTGTTGCAAAAAGCACCGGTGCTGTTCCTCCTGCTGGCCTTCATCCCAACGCTCCTGTGGCTGCCAGCAACGGCCCGGGGGGAAGCGTCCGCTGATCTCTTGGGGCGCTACTCCTGCGCCGAGGTCAAGAAACTCGCCATGTCCGCACCCCAGGAATTGTTTGCCATGTGGGCGGAAAGCAGGATCCTGGGAGACGGCACCGGATTGGCTGATGAGATCGCCAAGCGGGGCAACGTCAACCTGGTTCTGGCCAACATCGCAGACATCAACACCGCCATCCAGGGCCTTGAAGAAGCTGCTTTCGGAGACTGGAAAAAAGTAGCGGAAATCTTCGCAGACTGGCTGCTGGACAAGACCCTCGCCCTCACCGGATCGGGCATTCCCGGCGCGGTATGGACCGTTTGCAAGGAACTCAATCAGTTCGCAGTGGATCTGAACGCGGAAATCCTCGACATCAACATCCGGACCTATGCCACGTTTGCGGAACGGGACCCGGAAATTCTCGGCAAAAACGGTGTGGAACATTTTCTTAAGAACTACCTCGACGCCGACATGACCGAGAAAGACACCTTCGACCTGGTCAAACGCCGGGCGTCCCTCGGGGAATATGCCAAGGTCAAGCTTGGCATCAAGGATTTCCCAGGCGTCCGGGAGTGGAAAGACAACTGGAACCAGGTCCGGTCCGTTGCCGCCAGCATGCTCCGGGAAGTCGACAGGGAAGTTGTCAAACGGAAAAAATTCCGCCAACTACAGGGCGCCCTCAGGGAACAGCTGGACCAACTCAAACGCGAAAAGGCCGTCTTGACCACCTTCCAGGGACTTTTGAACCAGGTCCATTCCATGACCTGTCAGGACACCCCCAAGGATTGCCTTGATGCGCTTGTATCGGCCAGAACCGTCATCGAAGGGTTGATTCTCGATGCCGGCGACATCCCGCGAACGCCGCCGGCCGTCACCGAGGATATCAGCGGCACCGTGGCCGCCATCAATGCGGATCTGGACGCTCTTTTTAAACGCATCAATGCGGCCAAACCCGCCATCGCGGCATACTGCGCCAAAGGTAAAGACGAATTCCAGGCCGCCCGGCAAACGGTGGCACTGGCCCAATCCGCCGCCGGGGATGCGGCCGCACAGGCCGTCCGGGCCAAGGGGTACCGGGAAGAGGCCTGCGCCGCCACTTCTCTTACCGCAGCAAAGAGTGCCGCCGCAGGCGCGGCTGGCGCCGTTGAGGTGGCCGCCCGGGTTGCCAATTCTCTTTCCTTTCTGGAGAGCGAACTCGGCAAACATGCGCCGCCGCAGGCCATTGATTTTTCCGGCGCCCAGGACCGGGTATCGGAACTGGACACCCGCCTAACGGATCTCGAAGCGTCGATATCGGATAATTTCAAGAAAAAGGAAAAATTTACGACCGGAGTGGCCGCCGCCCGGGAGCAGGTCAACGCCCTTGAGAAAAAATGCAAGGGGGCAAAGGAGGTCGGCACCGTCGCGGAGCTGCTGGCCAGGCTCGACAAGGTGGCGGCCAACACACCGGATGTACGCGCCGACATCAACACCCTTGCCGCGCTGCAAAGCAAGGCGGGCCTTCTGAAAAAACGGATCGCCGGTCTCAAAAGCACCGAAAAAAAAGACCGGGAATGTCTCCAGGACAAACCGGACATCGCGGCCCTGTCCCGCCAGGTGGCGTCTCTTTCGAAAAAAGCCCAGGCAAGCCTGGATGCCGCCACCGAACACGCCAGGGCTGCGGCAGCCTGTCATGACGCCCTCAAGCACAAATGCGGCCCCAATGAGCGCATGGACGACCAGGAAAATTGCATCTGCAAGGAAGGCTATGAGAAGGTCGACGGCGATTGCGTGCCAAAATGCGGCGCGAACGAAGAACGCACCGCCGACGGCGGCTGCGACTGCAAGCCCGGATATGAACGGGTGGACGGCGTATGCACGAAGCCTTGCGGCCGCAACGAACAGCGCTCGGCCGACGGCGGTTGCGAGTGCAAAGCGGGCTATACGCGTGTCGACGGGATATGCGTGCAGGAAGTGCCCCCCTGCCGCAGCGACCGGGACTGCCCCCGGGGCTATGAATGCAACGCCCGAACCGGCAAATGCGTGCCGGCCCGGGCGGCCGGATGCCGATCGGACAGTGAATGTCCACCCGGGTATGTGTGCAATAGAAAATCCGGCAAATGCGTCTCGCCATTTGATGACGGTTACGATGACTATACCAATACCATGGCCCAGCGCGACGACGACCGGGGTCAGGGCGTGGCGGACCAGGTCGCCTCGGACCAAAACGCCCCAAACAGCGGTGGTGGATACGGCGCCGACGACCTCTCCCGGGACCTCGACACCATGCAGGATGACCTGGCGGGCAAGTGCAGCAACAACGCCCAATGCCCTCCGGGATATGTGTGCAGAAACGGAGAATGCGTCGAGAAACCAAAATGCACTGGTGATGGAGACTGCCCCGCAGGCTTTACCTGCGTGAAGGGCAATTGCGTGAAAAAGGCGGATTGCGCCGCCGATGCCGACTGCCCGGCGGGCTATCTGTGCAAAAACGGGAAATGCGTCCAAAAAGCCGGTTGCGGCAGCAACACCGATTGCCCCAAAGGCCAGATCTGTAAAGACGGAAAATGTGTGGCCGCCCCCATCACGCCGGCCACCCTGGCCGTCTCGCCGGCCAACAAGGCGGTGATCCTGAACGAAACCGTCCAACTCAAAGCCGTCTACACCGACACCGACGGCACCACCAAGGACGTCACCGGCGCGGCCCAATGGAGTCCTTCCAGCACATTCTCCAAGGGCAACATCGGTGTCTATACCGTCACTGCCAGTCACAAAGGCTTGACAGCATCTTCACACATCACCGTTGTTCAGGAAAAGGGAATGGACGACGTGACGGTCAACAAAAAAACCATCACCGTCACTTTCTGGGACCATGGCCAGGAGGACGGCGACATGATCGACATTGTCATCAACGGCAAAACCGTGTTCCCGGGCATCACGCTGACCAATGCCCACCAGAGTCGCACCATTACCCTGAACGCCGATATCATCGTGGTGGGGTTCCGGGCCCTGAACGTGGGATCCATCTCCCCCAACACGGCCACGGTCACCTTTTCCGACGTTACCGCCGGCAAGGAGACACAAAAGTACACCCTGAGCAAGAACCAGTCAGCGAATATGAACGTGAACTACAAGCCGTAATCCGTTTGGGGCGGACAGGCAATAAGTTCACGCTTGGGACGGCAGGAAAACGCCCGGCAGCGGTTTTCCAGCCGTCCGGATTGGGGCAGTCGTTACCGTGATAAACAAAAAAGCAGACACCGGGCCCCCACGGCCCGGCACAACAATCGGCGCAACCATGAAACGGAGGCGTTATCTGGCAGGCCTGTTCGGATTGTCGTGCCTGCTGACCGTAGGCCTTTCCGGCCCTGTCCCGGTTTTGGCGCAACCCCTGTCTCCCACCCCCCCGCGCAGCCGACAGATTTTGGATCTGACCCGGGCCAGCGAACCATGGATCCGTGACTGGGAGATCACGCACACGGCCATCACCTTTCCCGGCGGGGCCAAAGCCGGTTTTTATCAACGGGCCGTCCGAACGGGGGATGCCGTTCCCCATGCGCACCGAACGGGTATCCTCTATCTGTACCCGGAAAGCGACTACAAACCGGCACGCATCTCCAGGCAAGGGGTTTCCATCACCGGGTCCGCCTGCCGCCTTGCCATGGGCGTTTCCGCCAACCGCTCCCCACGGGGCATGTGGCTGCTCAAGGTTCTTGTCAACGGCACCGCCGTGGGCGGAGAGGTCATGATCTCCGGCAGGGACGCATGGCAAGACATCGCCGTTGACCTGACGGAATTCATCGGACGCCGGGTGGA
Organism: Desulfobacterales bacterium; assembly: GCA_963678885.2. GTDB lineage: Bacteria > Desulfobacterota > Desulfobacteria > Desulfobacterales > JAFDDL01. The sequence continues at coordinate 917,265 of CAXXFG010000001.1, forward strand.
TATTGATATCGAAGCCCACGCAACCGTCAGGCGCGCCGCCCATGTGTATATCGATTATATCCGGCTGGAAGATCCGGCCCGGCAGCCGGTCAGTTATCTGACCCCTCCAAGAAGTGACGGAAACACGGTCTTTCTTCCAGAAGACGAGGCGCTTCCGTATTTTGATGCGTTCTACCAAAACTTTCTGGAACTGCTGCTGGACCGGGAGGAACGGCGCCATGACTACCGGTTTCGTCGGGCAGCCGGGTATTTTCCGGGAGAACCATGAAGGCTTACCGGCTGCGCCATAACAACTTGCCGGCCCTGGCACTGGGAGCGGTGCTCGGCATCTTTTGTTGTGTCGGCCAGTCGGCCCGGGGACAAGCGTTCGACATCCCCATCGGCCCGGCCTATCAGGGGCCCAAGTGCATGATGGCGGTGGAACAGTTTGCCATCGAGGTGCCGGGCGCCCCCCAGGAGATCGCCGCAGGCCTGCAGGAAATGCTGCAAACCGCCTTGTTCGAGTGCAATTATTTTGTGGTGGTGGACCGCCAGGACCCCCAGGGTATCAGCGCCGAGCAACTGCTGTCGGACTCCTTCATGGCGGATCCGGACGCCATCCTGGCCGTGGGCCAGATGGATCCGGCGGAAGTGTTGGTCTACGGCACCGTCACAACCCTGGAAGGCGGCGGTGCAGGCCTCAAGGTCAAAGTTCCCTGGCTGCCCCTCAAGCTCGGCGGCGCCTATCATAAGGCAAAGGCCGCCATTGATTTGCGGGTGGTGGACGCAGCCAGCGGCCGGGTAATCGCCACGGCACAGGCCACGGGCACCGCCAGGTCCGGTGAGGGCGGCCTGGGCACCTCCCTGGGAGGGCTGGACATGCCGGTGGCGCTGGAAATGTTTAGAAACACCCCCCTGGAGCTTTGCATCAGGGATTGCATCTACCGGAGCGTGGTGACATTGTGCAAAACAATTCCCTCCGGCTATTTTCGGCATTGACCCGTCCGGGGAACGCTCCCGCAGGCGGATCCGACGACCATAACGGAAACGACCACCTGGTTGGTCACCCATTCACCCAAAAACATGGAGGAAAATGATGAAGCGAAAAAAATTCACCTGTTGCAAGTGGCGCCTGTTTTTTCTTTGCCTGCTGCTGGTCTGGCCTGCAGCCGCTTTCTCGGCCCCGACCGCCGGCACGGTGACCCACAGCCCCCCGGATGATACATATATCCCCGGTTTCCGGATCAATCTGGACGTTCAGATCGCGGATCCGGCAGGGTTTCTGGCCACCCGGTGCTATTTCAAGACAAAACAGGACAAGAATTTCGGATTCACCAACCTGTTCGACCAGGGCAGCGGAAAATTCACGGCCGTCCTGCCGGCCCCCTGGGTCAATTCCGAGGAGGTCCACTATCTCTTTGTGGCCGTCAACAAGAACAAACAGGTCACCCGCACCCCGATCTACGTGCTGAAGGAAGCGGAAACCAAGGAGGCCACCACCTGGCAGGAGGCCAATGAGGTCAAGCAGGTCCGTTTGGACAAGGCCCAGGACGCCGTGGAAGCCGTGGAAACCCTGCGCAGCCAGTTGAAAAGCAACTACAGCAAAAAGCTGCCCAAATACCAGACCACCGACAGCACCAAGACGCTCAATGTGCAAACGGAGCTGAGCAAGGAAATGGTGCCCCTCAACGGATTTTATGACACTGCGGTCATCACGGAAACCGCCGATGCCCTGAAATACGGCTTCCTGGTGGACGGTCTCTACGCATCTAAGCCGGCGGCTGCTGCCGAAGTGGCCGCGGCGCCGGCCGCCAAAACCGGCATGAGCACCCTGACCAAGGTGGGGATCGGTGTTCTGGCCGTGGGCGGTGGCACCGTGGCCGTTGTGGCCGCCACCGATGATGACGACGATGACGCCCCAGCAGGCGGCGGTGGCGGGGGTGGCGTTACACCGCCGCCGGCCGGTGGCGGAACGCAGATCACCCAGTTCTCCACCCCCAACGGCCCCGGCACCCAGACCGCCCCGTACGGGATCGAAATCATATCCCACAATGCGGTCTCCGCCCCCTTGACCGTCACCTACAACGGGACGAACATCGGCACATATACAGGAACCGGTACGCAGAGTTTTGACCTGACCGGCATCTATTCCGTCGGTGGCACGGCACGCCTCACCCTGACAAGTGATGTGAGCGGCGCAGAACTGGAATTTCATTTCACCACCAATGGCGGACGCGCCCCCTCCTTTGGTGTGGGCTATCCGGTCACCGGCAGCGCCGGGGACTACATTGACCTGATCACCAACTGATCGGGCCATCGCAATTTGTACCACAGGCGCCGGTGCCCGACCGATGTTCGGCGGGCATCGGCGCCCACGGTTTTCCCGAACGTAAAACCGGTATTATTCGGATTCGGCGTATGCCCCGCAAAGATCCATACCGCCGCCATGTGCGGCGTCGCGTCGCCCCCATCATCACCGCACTGGTCATATGGCTGGGAACGTCCCCTCTCACCACCCCAGCCCAGGAAAACGACGGCGCCGTTCCTGAAACATCCACCCTGCACCTGACCCTGGCCGATGCCATCCGGATTGCCCTCTCCGATAACCGGAGCCTCCAGGAATCCGGTTACGCACTGGAACGGCAGGCATACACCCTGGAGGCGACGCTGTCGGATTTCGACATCACATACCGGCCCACCTCCCAGGTGATCACCACCGACGGCAACGACCTGGTTCAGGGGGGCCTTACCGTTGAAAAAAAATTCCAAACCGGTATCACCGCGGCCGTCACCCCCGGCGTCTCCTGGTCCGAGAACACCAGCACCGGTGAGATAGCCATGTCGCTGAGCATACCCCTGCTCCGGGGCCTCGGCAGGGACCCGACCCTCGATGGGGTGCGCAGCGCCCGCTTTTCTCTGCGGTCCGCTGAACGATCGGCCTACACCGGCAAAGTCACCACGGTGCTTTCCACTGTTTCGGCCCTGTATGACGTCCTCCAGCAGCGGGAGCTCGTATCCCTCAGCCGATTCCAAATCGACCAGCTGGCGGGCCATGCGGCCATGGCCCGCATGAAGGAAAAAGTGGGCCTGGCCTCACCCATCGACGTTTACCGCGCGGAAATCCGGCTGAAGGATGCGGAAAGCGCCCTGGCCACGGCACAAAAGTCGCTTCGAAACGCAGAGGACAATCTGAAACTCCTTCTGGCCCTGCCCATCGAAAAGCCCGTCAGCGTGTCCGCCCCCCTGGACGTAACGCCGGTGCACCTGGATGCAAAGACCGCCGTGAAGATTTCCCTCGAAAACCGCATCGAACTCGTCCAAAAAGAAGACGAGCTTCGGGAAGCCGAACGGCGGGCAGAGATCGCCCGGCACAACCTCCTACCCCGGATGGACCTGGTCGTCGATTACCGCCGCTACAGCCTATCGGACACCTTCGAGGAAATATCCGATTTCGGAGAAGAACGCTGGGGCCTGAGCCTGACCGGCACAACGGACCTGGCCCGGAAAAAAGAACGCTTTTCGTACCGACAAAGCCTGGTGAATGTCGAATCCGCCCGTTTAAGCTACACCGTCAAGAAGGACGAAATCATCACCGGCGTCCGTCGGCAGCTGGAAGCCCTCCGGGAGGCCCTGGAGCGGGTGCACATCAAGCAGGAGCAGATCCGCCAGGCGGAGGGCAAGCTGGCGCTGTCGAAAATCAAGTTCGCGTACGGCATGGCCGGTAACTTCGACGTGATCGAAGCGGAAACCGAACTGCAGCGGGGCAGGGTGGACCTGCTCTCCTCCAAAATCGATTATATTGAAGGAACATACACCCTGCGCGCGGTTCTGGGCACATTGGTGGAACGGCCGGAAGGATGAGATGAACACAGGGTTGATCGGAAAAAACAAATGGATGGCGTGCCTCTTTGTCCTGGGCGTCGTGGTGTTTATGGGCACCCGGTGGGGACGGATGGCCGTGTCAGAGGAAGCCCGGGCACATCTTGCCGCCGTGGCGCAACGGGATTTTGATATTGAAATCAAAACCATCGGCGTCCTGGATGCGGCGCGGAGCCACATGATCTCCTCGGCCCTGCGCGGGGACAAGGGAAAAATCGTCTACCTTGTGGAAGACGGTCACCATGTGAACGAAGGAACGGTGCTGGTGAAATTCGACGCCACCCCCTTCGAGGAGGAAATTCACAAACTGGTGGGGGAGTTGGCCCGCTATACCGCGGCCCTGGATGCCGACCATCAGGCCCTCGAATGGGAAAAGAGCCAAGTGGCGCGCCAGATAAAAACCGCCGCATTCCACCTGGAGGTGGCTCGCCTGGAATACGAAACCCTGGTGCAGGGCGAGGGCCCCATCAAACTGACCCAATTGAAATCCGATACGTTGAAAATCCAAGAGGAACTGGAAAAATACATGGCCTACGCATCGGAACTGGAGCGGTTGCGAAACAGCGGATACGACTTTACCACCGAAGTCGCGCTGGCCACGGACAAAACCTCTGAACTGAAGGAAAAATTGGTCGCCGCCCGCAGCAATTACGACAGCTACAAGAACCACGTGTTCCCCTCCCTTGTGGAAACAGCCAAGGCGAAAATCAAAAACGCCGAGATGGAATACGAACAGATTAAAAACGGCAGCGTGTACAAAATCGCCAAGGCACAGTCCGGCCTCAACGAAACCCGGGGCATGGTGGACAATACCCAGGCGGCCCTGGAGCGGGCCCGCAAGGCGCTTGAAAACACCGTGATCACCGCGCCCTACCCCGGCATCGCCATTTTGTTTGAAACCTTCCGGGATGGCCAGAAACGCAAACCCCGCATCGGGGACAAGATCTGGGAAAACCAACCCCTACTCTATCTCCCGGATGTGTCGGCCATGGTGGTCAATACCCAGGTGCGGGAAATCGACCTGCACAAAATTTTTCTGGACCAGCCCTGCAGCATTGCAGTGGACGCTTACCCAGAGGTGTCTTTTGAAGGCAAGGTCATGTTCATCGGCGTGCTGGCCACGGATCGGCTGGAAGGCGGGGCCGGAGAAAAATATTTCGACATCACCATCGCCCTGAAGGGCAGCGACATGCGGCTGCGGCCCGGCATGACCGCCCGGGTCACCCTCATCAACGAACAGTTGAGAGACGTCCTGTCCGCCCCGGTGCAGGCGGTGTTCAGCGATACGGTCGGTAAATACTGCTACCGGCGCTGCGGGAGCGGTTTTGAAAAAGCCGCCGTCACCGTGGGACGACAGAACGAAAATTTCGTGGAAATCATCTCCGGCCTTGAACCGGGCGACCGGGTCAGCCTGGTGACACCGTCCCCCGAAGATCTACGGTAACCGCCCATGTGCGCCGCCGCGTCCCGAAACCACCTCATCGATGCCGTTGGCATCGTAAAAACCTACCAGATCAACGGCCGTCCTGTTTCGGTTCTGAAAGGCATCGATTTTGCGGTCATGGAAGGGGAATTCGTCTCGGTGATGGGACCGTCCGGCTCTGGCAAATCCACGTTGCTGCATATTCTGGGCTGTTTGGACAGACCCAGCGAAGGACAGTATCTTCTCGACGGCATCGATACCCTGGCCGCAACGGACCGTGAGCTGTCCAGGATGCGGGCAAGGCGGATCGGGTTTGTTTTCCAGACCTTCAACCTGGTGCCGGCGCTGACCCTCTACGAAAATGTCGAGCTGCCGTTCCTGTACACCGCCGTGCAGCCCCCTTTGGTCCGGCAGCGCATTGAAACCGCCATTTCCCAGGTGGGGCTCGATCACCGGATGGAACACCGGGCTTCCGAATTGTCCGGAGGCGAAATGCAGCGGGTCGCCATCGCCCGGGCCCTTGCCACCCAACCGAAACTGATCCTGGCAGACGAGCCCACCGGCAACCTCGACACGGACACCGGCCGGGACATCCTGGGCCTCTTCCAGGATCTGCACCGCCGCGGTGCCACCATCGTCATGATCACCCATGACCCGCAGGTGGCGGAACAGGCCGACCGGTGCCTCCGGCTCAAGGACGGCAGGTGGGCGGATATAGAAACGGAATAAGACCGGCCGCCCCGGTGCCGGGGGTGCGAGAACATAGGATAACAGATGGTCCGAAAAATACTAAAAACCGCCTGGATCGCCCGTCGGGCACTGCTGCAGCACAAGCTGCGCTCTTTCCTGAGCGTGCTGGGGGTGGTGTGCGGCGTCATGGCGGTCTTGTCCATGATCTGCATCGGCGAGGGCGCCCGCCGGAAAATCGTCAACCAGATCGAACAGCTGGGCACCCGTAATATCTTCGTCAAAGCGGGGGAACTCACCGACACCCAGCGGCACACGGCCCTGGCAAACCTATCGACCGGTCTCACCCTGGCCGACAAGGACCGGATCGTGTCCGGCTGCACGGCCGTCTCCTCCGTGGCCGCCCTGAAGGAAATCGCTGCCACGGTATGGAATGTTTCCCGGGAACTGTCCCCGGAAATCCTGGCGGTCACCGCCAACTATTCCGGGCTGCAAAACTTCCGGCTGGCCCGGGGGCGGTTCATCAACAGTCTCGATGTCGAGCGCAAAAATCTCGTGTGCGTTCTGGGAAGCGGTGTAGCGGCGGCTTTCGGGGCAGCCGGGCAAATCGGTTGCGATATCCGGATCGAAAACAGCCTCTACACCATTGTGGGTGTCATCAGCCGATTCGATCGAAACGACGACGCCACAACGGCCATCCCCGTGCGCAACTTCAACGATATGATCTTCATCCCCATGGGGGCCCTGCCGGCAGCCCCACCTTCCAAGGCCCCGGATCTTACCGCCGGGCACGGAGATCTGAGCGAACTGGTTGTTCAGGTTTCCGACTCGGACGCCGTAATGGCCGCCGCCGCCATCATCGAACGGATCCTGCAAGTGCGCCACAACAACATCAAGGACTACCAGCTTCTTGTCCCCCAGGAATTGCTCAACCAGGCCCGGAGAACCCAACGGACCTTCAATGTGGTACTGGGCGCCATTGCGGGCATCTCGCTGCTGGTGGGAGGCATCGGCATCATGAACATCATGCTGGCCACGGTAAGCGAACGCACCCGGGAAATCGGGATTCGTCGGGCCGTGGGGGCGACCCGGCCCGACATCATCGTGCAGTTTCTGGCCGAATCGGTGATTCTGACTTTTTCCGGCGGGCTCATCGGAGTGGTATCTGGCATCGGCGCCGTGGCGGTGATCGCGGCAATCGCCGAATGGCAGACTGCGGTCACCTTCTGGGCCGCCGGCCTGCCGCTTGCCATGTCGCTTCTGGTGGGACTGTTTTTCGGCCTCTACCCCGCCTGGCAGGCCGCCCACATGGATCCGGTAGCCGCACTGCGCCACGAGTGAAAAGAACAGACGGCCGGCAGTCTTCCCAGAACCGGTTCATGACTCCGGCGTGCCGTGTTTCAGATAGCCCAGGAACCCCTTGATGGAGTTTGTGAGGAAAAGATGATCACCTCCCATCGCAAAAGCCGCTCCCGAAACCGGGCAAGCATTTTTCGGGAATCGGCTGCCCGGCCAAAATGGCCGCAATAAACCGGCTGGTTGTCCAGGGAAATCAGCCGGTCGAGACTCTCCAGATAGGAGGCCATGAAAAACCGCGGCGGTGTGGCCGGGCGCAGATAGTCTCCGTCTGGCAAAGCCATATAGGTCCCGCCGGCCTCTCCTGCAAACAGGCATCCCCCATAGCTGACGCTCAGGTGGTGCACGGCATGTCCCGGTGTTTCCAGGATATCGAGCCCCGGAACCCCGGCCTTTGGATGGGGCAACAGCCGGTCCGGATCCACCGGCGCCGGACGACCGTACATCCTGGCGACATCCCCCAGCACCGCCTCACTGCCCTCCCAGAGCTTCGCCGGGTCCGCCAGAAACGGCATCGCCTTTTCATGGCAGATGCCCATGGCCATGGGATAGCGATCGAGCAGCGCGGCCAGGCCGCCGGCATGGTCGATATGAATATGGGTGATCAGAATATAATCGATCCGGTCCGCACCAAGCCGGTCCAGTGCCGCCAGAAGGCGCGGGGCGGAACGGGCGGGTCCGGGGTCCACCAGCAACACCGGTGCATCGGCCCGGTCCCGGCATAGCCAGCTGCCGATAAAGCGGTTGAAACCCGGGAGGGGCTGTTCGATTTCGATCAGTTCTGGTTTCATGATGCCACTCCTTAAAAGAACCCGGCGGCGACGTCCATGCAATCGCCCGAAGCTATTCCAGCAGCTTTTCAATCTTGCCGATAATGGTCCGGCTGACCGGTCCGGCCCTCTCGGACACCGACGCCGAGGACATGGCGTCCACCCGCAGGTAAGATTCGTCCGGAAACATGTCCGCGCCATCCGCAGTGGTCAGCACAATACACGGCGCCCGGCCGCTGTTTTTTTCCAGAAACCGCTCCACATGGGGGTCCATGGTCCAGGCCAGGCAGGTGCTGAGGATCACGACGCCCGAATAGCCTGCGGCATCCTCCTCATCCAGGGCCTCTATCCCCACCACCTTGAAATAAACAGGCGCACCGGCAAAATGATTGAGGATGTTCGAAACGACCTGTTCCTTGAAAGGGCTTTTCCGGGAGGCGATGAGGATTTTTTTCTCAAAGGTCGGCGGGTTCAGTTCGGCTGTAACCATATCCTTCTGTGGCCAGAAATAATGGGGCGCCGCGCAACCGCCCGTCCAGAGGCAGATCAGAATCATGATAAGACTTTTTCTTTCCCTCATGCCGCCCACTTTCGCCCCAGGCTCGCATCGTTCAACATGGTGTTGAAAACCATTTCGCATTTGTTTTTAAAAAGCATTCGGGTATAGCTGCCCGGAAGCTGTTCATCCAAAACCTGTTCCACGGCGTTACGCACCCGCAATTGGGTTTGGGTATCTCTGAACCAGTTCTGAACCAGCACCTTCGGTTTTACCTCCCGCAGCCAATGCAAAAGGGCTTTTGCCGCCAGTTTGACTTTCTGGGTTTCCGCCCGGGTCATCTTGTTTTTCTTGAGCAGATCAAACAGCTCCAGTTCATCCTCCGTTAACCCCTCTCTCGCTGCCCGTTCGTCTTCCATTTTCATATCCCGGGTGAATTCCGTCATCTCGTCGTAATACCTTTCATTTAATGAAGTTTTCAACGTAATCCAGCAGCCGCTCCGGTGCGAACAGACCCGCCAGGGCCGCTTCGACGCTGGTGCCCTCCCGTTTGATTCGCGCAGGGTCGACCTTCTCCTTTTCATCCGTGGCCCGCTGCCATTTGAAGAAATGTTCCCATTCGGCACTCATGCTGCCCACCCGGGTCTCGACGGCATTGGAGAGGAGGCAAAAAGCGTTCGTAAGAAAAAGCTGGGGAATATCCTTCTTGTAGTTTGTCAGGTTATCGTCAAAGGCGGATTGAAGTTTGACGTTGGAGTTCTTAAGTTCAATGAACACCAGGGGAATGCCGTTCACGTAGATGAGAATATCCGGCCGCCGGTAGCCCCGCTCCCCCCGGATCCAAAGCTGGGAGACGGCCAGGAAGCTGTTTTTCGTCCCCGCCGGATCGTCAAAATCGATTACCCGGACCCGCTCTTGCTGCGTCCTGCCTTGATCATTTTCAAATTCCACCGGAATCCCGTCCCGGATGAGTCCGTCCACCTCCCGGTTGGCGGCCAGAAGCGACATGGCGTAGCGCTTGTCCGTAAGCCGTGTCAGGGCCTCGTCCACCGCCGATTCCGGGATTTCCGGATTCAGGCGAAGGGCCGCCGCCTTCAGCCGATCCCCCAGAATCACATCGCGTTTGTCGCTCCGGCCGGATCCGTCATTGAGATCCTCGGCGTCAACGGTGTGGCAATTGAGCAGCTCGAAGTCGAATCGCTCTTTCAATCGCTTTAAAATAGCCTGCTCGATGTTGTCTTCGGAGATGAAATTGGGCACGGATATTATCCTTCCTCTTCCTCCACGAATCTGATTCCGGCCGCCACATGCCGGAAAAAATCCCGGGACCAGACAGCCAGGGCCTGCGGATCCTTCACGAAGGGCGCCACATCCCGCCGGGCCTGGTCCGGGTCCACCCGATCAATGGCAGCATGTATCAATTCACCAACCCCCTCACCGGTCAGGGGCGCCGTCCCCTTCCAGTCCCCGGTCTGCCGCATCCGCTGCTCCAGGTGAGGCAGGTTCAGCTCCGGATGGTGGGCCGCATACCAGACCAGGTCGTACCAGTCCCGGCCCTTGACCCGGTTCTTCCACCTGCGAAACAAAAGGCCATGCAGTTTTCCGGCAAACAGGCTGGGAAGCGTGTAGCAACGGACGGCAAAGGGGATCGGCTGCAGAAGATACCGGGTGGTGGTCAGAAACCCCGGCGGCGGATCAGTGTCCACCTCGATCTTAATTTTCAGCACCTGTCCCGGCGGGATCATGCGGGCCATCCGCGCATCGGTCTCGATCACCAGAAGCTGGTTCCGGGTATTGGCCTTGAGGAACGCCGACTGCACGGCGCTTTTCGCCGATTTCCGGACCGCCTCCACCCGAAGGTTGAAGCCGAAAGCCCGGATCTCCTCTTCCAGGGCCGAGGTGAACCGCACCAGTGAAAATTCCGAATTTGGTTTCAGGAGAGAAAAATCGAGGCCCTCGGAAAACCGGTCGATGCCGTGTAGAATCCTGAGGGCCGTGCCGCCGTAAAACGCGGCATGCTCGAAAAACCGGGCCCGCCAGAGGCCCAGCAGCGCGATCTCCTGAAGGATCTCCCGCAGGGCCCGGAGCGTGTCGTCCACGCTTCGGATGTCGTATTTGGCAAGCATCCGTTCGATGGCGTCGTGCATCAGGCGCCTCCTCCCCGGGCCGGTCCCAGCCCCCGGACCAGATCCGCCAATACCCGAAGACGCCGGGACCGGTAGGCAACGGCGACTTCATCCAGAATTGCCGTATCCAAGGCGGCAAGGGCCTCCGGATCAATCCGTAGATTGTCATTCAAAAACCGCATCAGCCCTTTTTGTGTTCCGAGGCTGCTCCCGCCCCGCTCCGCCACCACCCGGTCCGCCAGGGCCTTTTCCGGGACGGACATGAGAAAAGATCGCCCGTCTTCAAGCTCGATCCGGTCCAGGCCGATGCTGAAAGCAGCCCGGGGAATCATCCGGTAACTGAAAACGCCCACCGGCGTATCAAAACTTCGGGAGCGGCTGCAGGCCACCGAGGTGACGGTTTCCACCCGCTCCGGCGTCAGGCCATGGTAATGAAGGGCATACTCGAGGGAGATGCAGGAGGGGCCGTGGATGAGGTTGGCCAGAAGCTCCCGGCAGTAGGGGGACCGGCGATGCTTTTCACCGAACAGGTAAAGACCTTTCTTGACCCGGAGGATCTCCCCCTTTCGCAGCAGGGCGGTGATCTTTTTGCGCGGATGGGCATAGCCCCGCAGGGAATCCAGCAGGGTCTGGTAGTCGAACTCCTCAAAAGGTATGGACCGTCGCAACCGTTCGAGCATGGGCCTCCCCCGATGTGTGACGCCAAAATACCGTTTTCTGCATAGTATGTCCATAAAAAATGGACTTACTATGCAGAACAATGCGATTCAGCTTCAAGGGTACAAGTGGCTGCCCCCTACATATCCGTCATGCCTGACGGCCTTCCCGCCCTCTTTATCCTCCAGCACCTCCAGAAGCTGCTCGGAAACCGGCGTCACCTTCTCCCTGTTCTCCGCCAGCTTTTCCATCCCCTGCCGGAAATAATCGTCCACAAGCGACACGAACGCTTCCCGCCTGCCCCGGTGAAGCCGGCTGATAACAGCAAGGTTCCGGATCTGCTCCGGGCTGAACTCCCGGTGGGCCCGGTCGATCTGGGTGAAGACGTTCCGGGCGTCGATAAAGGGGATGTTTTTGTCCTTCTTTCCCTTATCGAAAAACCAGAGAGTGGCCGGCAGGGTGACGGTGTAGAACATATTAGAACATATTGGAGGGGAGCGTCAGCGTGCCGTAAATCAGGTTGTTTTCGATGAGGCTCCTAGCGGATATCGGCCTCGGAGTGACGGGCGTCAGAGGCAGAGTTGGCCATGACCAGGGCCGCCCGGCCGCCGGGCTTCAGGGAGGTGGCAAACAGGTTGATCCACAGGTAATTGCCGTTGGGAACGGTCTCCTTGCCCTCTTCTCCCTTTTTCGCCTTGGTCTTCTTCCTCGGCAGGCCGTAGGTGTTGAAACGCCGGTCCTTCTCCACGCTCCGAAGGCTCACGTCATCCACGTTGAAGGGAGGATTGGCCAGGACGTAATCAAAGGCGCCGAAGCTCTCGTGGGGATCTTCATAGTAGGTGTTGGCCTGGCGGATCTCGCCCCTCAGGCCGTTCACCGCCAGGTTCATCTTGGCCAGCTTCACGGTCTCCAGGGTCTTTTCCTGGCCGTAGACAAAGATATCACCATTTCCGCTGGACTGCTCCTTCCGCTGCTCCGCGATGAAATGGGCCGACTGCACGAACATGCCCCCGGAACCGCAGGCCGGATCGTATACCTTGCCCTTGTGGGGCGCGATGATCGCCACCATCAAACGGACCACCGACCGGGGCGTGAAGAACTCGCCGCCCCCCTGGCCTTCGGCCATGGCGAAATTCCCGAGAAAATATTCGTAAATCTGGCCGAACATGTCCCCGTCGGCGTCCCGGGGAATATCGGCGAAATTTTTCAAAAGCTGTTTCGGGATGGATTTGTCGGTGCGGGTCAGGCGGAAGTATTCGTCCTGGGGCAGAATCCCCTTGAGCTCGGCCTTGTACTCCTCGATGGCCGCCATCGCGTTTTTGATGGCCTTGTCAATATCCTCCTGCTCCGGCAGGCTCAGAAGATAATCGTATCAGGCGTGGTCCGGCAGATAGAAACCGCATTTTTCGACGGCGATCTTGGACAAGGGTTTTTCCCGCCGGGTCCCCTTTAGCTTGGTGTATTCCGCCAGAATCGCTTTTTCGTATCGGCAATACCGGTTGTCGGCAAATTTCAGAAAGATCAACCCCAGCACCGGGGTCGAATATTCGCTGGCTTTGAGATCCGAATTGGCGCGCAGGGTGTCGGCGCTTTTCCACAGGTCCGCTTCAAGCTGCTTCAGGTCTTCAGAATTCATCTACTTTCTGTCCTTATTTCTCACGGCCTTGGCGCATGCCGCCACAGGCTCTTTGACATGCATCATAGACCGGCATGACCCCTTCCCTTGCAAAACTGAAAACCTGATTTCCCTCGATAATAAAATGATCCGGCACGTGGATGTCCAATGGCCCCAATGCCTGGACAAGCAGGCGGGTGAGGTCCCGGTCCTGCCGGGAGGGCCTGGCCTCACCCCCCGGGTGATTGTGGGCAAGCAGCACCGACACCGCCCGATGGCGTGCGGCGACCTCCACCACATGGCGGGAATGCACGGCGGCGTCCTTTACCGTGCCCTTCCCCACCAGCGCCGGATAAATGACACGCCCCTGGCTGTCAAGGCACAACACATAAAACACCTCTTCCACGCGTCCCGCCATGAGGGGGATCAGGTATCCGGCCACCGCTTCGAAGGCGGTGAGTTTCGGCCGGTCCCGGGCGACCCGGTCGTGAAAATAACGGCGTGTCACCTGGGGAAGCATCGAGAGAAAGGCTGCCGCCTTATCACCAACCCCCTCCACCCCGGTGACATCTTTTGGGTCGGCCTCCAGAACAGCTGAAAAAGACCCGAAACGTTTCATCAGTCGATGGGCCACCGGATTGGTATCCCGCCTTGGAATCACATGGAACAAAAGGTATTCGAGGAGTTGATGGTCTTCAAAGGAATCAAGGCCGTCTTCAAGAAAACGCCTTCGCAGGCGTTCCCGATGGCCTGAATGGAGGGATTTTTCTGATTTTTTCAAGCGCGTCATCGTCAGGGCACCGCAGGGTTTTTGCCAACGCAGTCATCAGAAAAATTCACATGGCGCTAATAAAAAAAGTGCCATCAGCTACTTGCGAACCACATGAACATTCTCCAGATCGTATGACCGGAAAATAATGGCTTCCCGGGAACGTTTCTTTTCGGGGAAGGGCAGAAAGGAAACGCTGTCGCAAAGGTCCATGAGCTGTTTCCGGTCGGGGATAGCGCCCAGGCCTACCCCCAGGCGCCTTCCGGAAACGGTATCCAGCAAGGTGGCGTTCCGGCCATCGGTGACCACGGACAGGGGAATCTGATAGGTATCCAGGAGCCGCGCGGCGGCGAGGATTTCCCGCTCCCGGGAGCCCAGGGAGCCCGCCGCGCACTTCACCGCCATCAGACGGCGACCGCCGATAACCACCACCAGGTCCACACGGGAATGATACGGCGCACCGGCCACATCAAGCACCAGGGGCACATTCACCGCGACATCCTCCGGAAGATACCCTTTCTCCTCGATCAGCACCCGTTCGAAATTCTGGCGGTTCGCCTCGGCACCCATGTCGGGCAACGGCGCACCGGTGATGAAATCGACAACCGTTGGGGCATCCGGGGTATCCATGGCCGCTATCTCTCCGGGGAAACCGGCCGCACCAGCAAAGACCGACCGGTCATCTCGGGGGGTTTGGGAAGGCCCATCAACTCCAAAAGCGTTGGGGCGATGTCGCCCAGAATCCCCTCTTGCCGTAGCCGCATTCCGGGCCGGGCATCGTCCACCAGAACCAGCGGTACCGGATGCAGGGTATGGGCCGTATGCGGGTTGCCGTTTTCTTCAATCATCTTTTCGGCATTGCCGTGATCCGCCGTCACCAGGGCGCTTCCGCCCATGGCGCGCAATTGCCCAAGAATACGTCCCACGCAAGCGTCCACGGTCTCACAGGCCTTGACGGCCGCGGACAACACACCGGTATGCCCCACCATGTCCATGTTGGCGAAATTCACCACCACGAAATCATAACGCCCGGTCCTGAGTCGTGCCAGCAGTTCCTCGGTTACGGCCCGGGCGCTCATTTCCGGTTTCTGGTCGTAGGTGGCCACCTCCCGGGGAGAGGGAATCAGGCACCGGTCTTCCATGGGAAAGGGTGCCTCCTCTCCACCGTTGAAAAAATACGTCACATGGGCGTATTTTTCGGTTTCCGCAATGCGCAGCTGACGGCGGCCCGCCCGGCTGACCACCTCGCCGAGGATATTCTTCATGTGAACAGGCGGAAAGGCGACGGGCAGGTCGAACGTCTCGTCGTATTGGCACATGCATACCATCCCCCCAAGTTGGGGGCGCACCTTTCGTTCGAATCCGGTAAACGCGGAATCCGACAACGCACTGACCATCTGGCGGGCCCGGTCCGCCCGGAAATTGAACACAATGATCCCGTCTCCATCGCCGACGAGACCCCGGGGATTTCCAGCGGCGTCCACCATCATGATGGGGGCGATGAATTCGTCGGTTTCGTTCCGCCCATAGGCATCGGCCACTGCGCCAACAGGATCGCTTTCCCGCCGGCCATGGCCCGCTGTGTATAAATCATAGGCCCGTGCAGTGCGCTCCCAGCGCTTGTCGCGGTCCATGGCATAGTAGCGGCCGCATACCGTTGCAATACAGCCGGTGCCGATGGCCGCAAGCTGCTCCTGGAGTTGACGGACATATCCCTTTCCGCTGTCCGGCGGACTGTCCCGGCCGTCGGTGATCACATGCACCAGCACCCGGGATAGACCGCGGCGGGCGGCAAGCGTCACCAAGGCAAGCAGGTGGGAAAGGTGGCTGTGCACTCCGCTGTCGGAGCAGAGGCCCATTAGGTGAAGGGCGGCTCCCGACGTTTTGAGCCGATCCACAAGATCGCAGAAAGCGGGGATCTCGAAAAAACGGCCGTCTTCGATGGCCTTTTGAATGCGCATCAGATCCTGGTGCACAACCCGACCGGCCCCGATGTTCAGATGGCCCACCTCGGAATTGCCCATCACCCCCGCCGGCAACCCCACCGCCTCCCCCGCACATTGCAGCCGGGCCGTGGGACAGGTGGCGGCAAGCGCATCCAATTCAGGGGTGGCGGCCTGGACAACGGCATTTCCCTCGACAGCCGGATTGATACCCCATCCATCAAGGATCATCAGTACACACGGGACATCACGCATCGTCTTGCTCCTGCGCGGCTGGCACCGAAGTCCCGCCCGCTTCCGGTACCGTCAGACGAGGGGCATCCCGCCACAGGCCTTCCAGATCGTAAAACGCGCGTACCGGTTCGTAAAAAATATGGATGATCACATGGCCGTAATCCATCAACACCCAGAGTCCTTCTCCCTTGCCTTCAACGCCCAGCGGGCGTATCTTCCGTTTCTTGAGGGCTCTTTGGACAAGGTCGGCGATGGCGGACACCTGACGGTTGGATCGCGCGCTGCAAATGATAAAGGCATCGGCAACCGACGTCAACGCCCGGACATCCAGCGCCACCACCTGCTCGGCCTTTCTTTCCATCAGTGCTGCCAAGTAAACGTCCAGCTGTGCCGCAACGACAGTCTCCTGCGTGGAGGTCATCGATAAAGTCCTTTCCGAAAAATATAATCCGCCACGCCGGAAGGCACCAGGGTGGAAATATCGCCGCCCATTTTCACCTGCCGCCGCACGTATGTTGAAGAAATCGCCATCATATCCCCCGCCAGTAGGTACACCGAAGGGCCGTCCGGTCGCACAAAAGCGCACCGGTCATGGGCGGGCCGAAACGTGCCGGAAATCCGGCGGTGCAAAAATGCACCCACCTGCGCAAACAACGTGTCTGAAGTGGCCGTTCCGGGGCGGTTGAAGACGATCATGTCGACCCGGCCGAAAAGCGTCTGCCACGCCCGCCAGGAGTCCATTTCCAGGAAGGCGTCCAGCCCCACCAGGAAAAAAAAACAGGTTTGCGCCCCATATGCCGTCTGAAAATGCCGGACCGTATCAATGGAATAACTGGGACCGGTGCGCACCAATTCCACGTCCGAAACAGAAAGGTGGGAATTTTCCCGTGCTGCAATCCGGGCCATGGCCAGCCGCTCCGCAGCCGGTTCGAGGTCCGAATGGTCCTTGTGGGGCGGCGACGCCGACGGGATCAATATCACCCGGTCGAGACCGAATCGCGACCAGACGGCGGCCGCGGCCGCAAGGTGCCCGTTGTGTATCGGATTGAATGTTCCGCCAAACAGCCCGATCTTTCCCAAACTCCCCCCCGACAAAGCGTTGCCGACACCCGTTGTTTCCCGGCTTTCCCCCCGTTGCGCAGCCGATGTGCCACCCACCGCCTTCCGTCCTATTCCCGCACCTGACCGCTTCCGAACACAACGAATTTTGTGGTGGTCAGCTCTTCGAGCCCCATGGGGCCGAAGGCGTGAAGCTTGGACGTGCTGATGCCGATTTCGGCGCCCAACCCCAGTTGACCGCCGTCGTTGAAACGGGTGGACGCGTTGACCAAAACCACCGAGGCATCGACCTCCCGGACGAACCGATGGGCCCGCTGGTAATCCGTTGTCACAATCACCTCCGTGTGTCTGGATCCATAGGCGGCGATATGGGACATGGCCGCATCCATGTCGGCAACGACCCTGACCGCCAAGATGAGATCCAGGTACTCGGCCGACCAGTCCTCTTCGGCGGCCGCCGAGATACCGGGAAGAAGGCGGCGGGTCTGGTCACATCCACGCAGCGCCACCCCGGCGGCGTCAAAAGCCGCCTTGGCCATCGGCAGGAAGCCTTCGGCCACATCCCGGCTGACCAGCATTGTTTCCATGGCATTGCACACACCGGGCCGATGCACCTTGGCGTTAAAACAAATGTCCCGGGCCATCTGCAGGTCCGCACCCGCGTCCACATACACATGGCAGACACCCTTGTAATGCTTGAGCACCGGAATACTGGAATTGGCCACAACAAACCGGATAAGTCCCTCCCCCCCCCGGGGAATGATGAGGTCAATATATTCCTCCTGGCGCAGCAGGGCGTTCACCGCCGCACGGTCCCGGACAGGCACCACTTGCACCGCCTTTTCCGGAAGCCCCACGGCGCGCAAGGCACCGGCCACTTTTTCCGCCAAGATACGATTTGAATGAAGAGCCTCGGACCCTCCCCTCAGAATAACGGCATTGCCCGCCTTGAGACACAGGCCCGCCGCATCGATGGTCACGTTGGGGCGGGATTCATAGATGATGCCGATGACCCCCAGGGGGATACGCAGCCGGGACACCTGCAGTCCGTTGGGCCGCACCCAGGCCTTGGTGACGGCCCCCACCGGATCTTCCAAGGCCACCACCTCCCGAAGCCCCTGGGCCATGGCGGCGATGGTTTTATCGGAGATGGTGAGCCGGTCGATCATGGCGGCGGAAAGCCCGGCCTCCCGGGCCAGGGCAAGATCCTTGGCATTTTCCTGCCGGATTTCGTCGGCATCCGTCTCCAGGGTCTCGGCGATTTTCAGCAGCGCCGCATTTTTCCTGGCAGTGGTGCTGCGCGATATTTCCATGGCCGCCTGCCGGGCCGCCTTGGCCATTTCAAGAATTACCGCCTCAACGCTCATTGCATCTCCTCCTCTTATTGCCGCCTCGTCACCGCCAGATTGTCACGGTGAATGACTTCGTCATAGGTTTTTTGTCCAAGGCAGCCTTCGATCTGATTGGTTTGTCGCCCCATGATTTTCCGGATATCGGCCGCGCTGTAGTTGACCAGCCCGGTACCGATCACATGACGGTTACCGGCCTGCACAGCCACCGCGGCACCGGCCTGAAAATCTCCGACCACCTCCAGGACCCCGCTGGGCAGCAAGCTTTTGCCGTCCCGAAGCACAGCCCGTGCGGCACCGGCATCGACAAGCAGGGCACCCTGGTGCTTGAGGTTGAAGGCGATCCAGCATTTCCGCCGTGTCAGACGCTCCGTTTTGGGAACAAAAAATGTACCGTGGGTCTCTCCTGCAAACAACTTCAGCAGAATATCCGGTTTGCCGCCTTGGGCGATGATCATGGGAATCCCGGCGGCAGTGACTTTCCGAGCCGCTTTGATCTTGGTGCCCATCCCCCCTGTCCCCAGGGCGCCGGGAAGGCCGCCGGCCACCCGCTCAATTGTCCGCCCGATCTTCTCGACCCGGGGGATCAGCCGGGCATCCCGGTGCATCCGCGGATCCCGGTCGTATAATCCGTCGATGTCCGTCAAATTGATCAGCACATCGGCGTCCAGCAGCAGGGTAATCATGGCCGCCAGATGATCGTTGTCCCCGAACTTGATGGACTCCACCGCCACGGTGTCGTTTTCGTTCACCACCGGCACAATGCCCCACTCCAAGAGCGTTGAAAACGTGTTGCGGGTGTTCAAATAGCGTCTTCGATGGCTCAGGTCATCACTGGTCAACAGAATCTGGGCCACCTTTCTCCGGTGGCGTGCAAAGGCACTCTCGTAGGCGAGGATAAGGCCGGCTTGTCCAACGGCCGCCACCGCCTGGCGCTTTGGAATTTCCGCGGGCCGGTGGGCTAGACCGATTTTTCGAATTCCCGACGCCATGGCCCCGGAGGAAACCAGAATCACCTCCACGCCATGGGCCATCAACAAACTGGCCTGACGGCTGACGGATCGGATGACCTTGAGACTGAGTCCGCCGGGTTCGGTGAGCACGTTGCTGCCGATTTTCACCACCGCACGCTTGACGGTCGAAAAGGAAAAGGCGGCGTCCTTTTTCTGATGGTCGTTCTGCCTGCTCATAGCGGTTTTCCACATATGCAGCGCCGGTGTCGGCGGCCCCTGTCAGCTCCCTGTGTCCGCTTCGGCCAGAAGCGCTACCATCCGGGACAGAAGGGCATCGATCCCCTCCCCGGTATGGGCGGAAATCCGGAGCGTCTCCAGATTCAGTTGTGCGGCGGCAGCCACGAACGCATCGGCCGAAACCGCCGCGCCGGGCAAGTCCATCTTGGTCAGCACCAGAATCTGGGGCTTTTCGGCAAGGTCCGGGTTGTAGCCGGCCAATTCATTTTGGATGGTATCAAAGTCCTTGAGGGGAAGCGCCGGGTCAATGGCCGCGGCATCCATCAGATGGACAAGCACCCGGGTACGCTCGATGTGTCGCAGAAATTGGACGCCAAGCCCGCTGCCCTGGTGAGCGCCTTCGATGAGACCGGGAATATCCGCCACCACAAAAGGCTCGGCCCATTGCGTCTGCACCACCCCCAGCTCCGGGGTCAGGGTCGTAAACGGATAAGCACCGATTTTGGGATGGGCGGAGGAAATGCGGCTGATGAGGGTGGATTTCCCGGCGTTCGGAAGCCCCACAAGGCCGATATCCGCAAGAAGTTTCAGTTCCAACTGCAACCGGAACGCCTCGCCGGGCTCGCCCGGCTGGGCGAAGCGCGGGGTCCGGTGGGTGGCGCTCTTAAAGCGGAGATTTCCCCGACCACCGCGTCCCCCCTTTGCCAGAACAACCATTTCACCAGGCGCCAAAAGATCGTAGAGGACTTCTCCGGACTCCGCATTCCGGACAATGGTGCCCGGGGGAATGCAGATGACGACGTCTTCGCCGTTCTTTCCGGTCCGCTGGCTGCCCTGCCCCGGCTGGCCGTTGGGCGCTTTGAACTGCCGTTTGAACCGGAATTGATAAAGCGTCCGACACCGGGTGTCGGCCTTCAGGACGATGTCGGCGCCCTTGCCGCCATCGCCGCCGTCAGGACCGCCTTTGGGAATGAACTTCTCACGCCGGAAGCTGACGCATCCGCGCCCCCCGTGGCCGGCCTGGACGGTAATGGTTGCTTCATCGACGAATTTCACGCTTCATGAACGCTGACTTTTTTACGGTCCCGGCCCAGCCGCTCGTAGGCCACCACACCGTCTACCTTGGCAAACAGGGTAAAGTCCTTGCCCAGGCCAACATTGTCGCCGGGATGAATTTTGGTGCCCAGCTGCCGTACCAGGATATTGCCCGCCTTCACCGTTTGACCACCATACCGCTTGATGCCCCGCCGTTGGGCGTTGCTGTCGCGACCGTTCTTTGAGCTGCCGCCTGCCTTCTTGTGTGCCATTTTTTATGACTCCTTGCCGAAAACGAAAGCATGGATCCCGGTTCGGCACCCGCCGATCCGGTAAACAACGCCATGCATCCGAAACTTGTTATGCTTCGATCCGGTCGATTCGCACCGCTGTATAGGACTGACGATGTCCCTGTTTACGTCGGTAACGCTTGCGCCGCTTGTATTTAAACACCAATATTTTCTTGGCCTTGTCCTGCTCGACAATCTGTGCGTGCACCGCCGCTTTCTCAAGCATCGGACGGCCCAACTGCACGGTTTCGCCGTCGGCGACCATTAATACCTGGTCGAAGGCAACGGGGGACCCCACCTCTCCGGCTATTTTTTCGAGCCGAAGCACATCACCTTCCTCAACCCGGTACTGTTTTCCACCGGAAGTGATTATTGCATACATTTCCTTCTCCTTGCCCTGCATCTTTTCAAAATTTGCACCCAATTTTAAAAATGCTCAATATTAAGGGTTTCCCGGTGTTTGTCAAGAATTTTTTGAGTGTCGGCCAAGGCCGTTTCGTCGAGACCGCCCAGGAACGCAGCCGTCACATCACCGTTGAAACGGACGAAGGTCCCGGCAAAGCGCATGCATAAACAATCATCCGCCTCGAACAACGCGTCCAAAAGCAACGGCAGCCGCTGCCCGGTGTTGAGCACGAGGACGGGGCGCCCTTCGTCCATGTGTTCCAACCGCACCGCAAACAAAGCCGTGCCCACATACCGGAAATACACCTTTTCCCGCGTATCATCATATTCCTGGTACAGGTAAAACCCGTCCCGGTCCCACCGGATGCTTGCATTGAAAAAGGCGGTTATTTTCCGGTGTCGGATCCGGCCGTGAGCATTGCACCACCGCCCCCGTTCGTCCATCCAAAACACGGCCTCTTCCTTTGAAATCACCACATCGGTTTTACCCACACGCCCTCCGATGCACCGGTTCGAATGCCGCTATCGGCCCGGCACGATAATACGGGAGTCGTCCTTTGCCTTCTGGGCCTGCTGCATCTGCTGCAACTGCGCCACCATCCGCTGCATGGCCGTCTCCATTGCGGCGGGGAAAACCGCAATGGCCTCCTCCAGGTTGTTGGCCTCCAGCATGGCCTGGATGGGCAGAGGGCCCTCCTGTGTCATCAGCTGGGTGGTGCCGACGAACACCGCCGTGCGGCTCTCATCGACCTGGCCGTCCAGGGTGATGGGCACCAGCCGGCGAATGGCCGCGACCTTCATATCCGTAATACTCTCTTCCCTGTACAGGTTGTCCTTGTCGACGGTGAAATCGATTTCGCCCGCATACCCCTGGTTTGCCATAATGCCGTTCCTTTCCGCATGTGTGTGTGTTATGAGAATGCCCATGACCGTTACCACAAACACCGGCACTGCGCAAAAGGTATTCGGAAACGCCCCGGCGCACGGCCGATGCGTTGCCAACCCCTTAAAGGAAGTACCGCCATGGAACTCAAACAATTAACCGACGCCATCAAAGCGCGCGCGGATTTCAGCAACGTCGGCATGATACTGGCCCATACCGGCATTGTCCGGAGCACCTCCAGGGACGGCAGGGAGGTTTCCGGCCTAAAGGTCCGTGTGGACCACGACCGGCTGACCGAAATCGTCACCGCCGCCGGCCGGCGGCCGGGAATTTTGGACGTGCGGGTCTGGATCAACGAAGAAAAAGATCTGTCCGTGGGCGATACGGTCATGCACCTGGTGGTGGCCGGCGATTTCCGGGAAAATGTCCTCCGGACACTGGAAACCACCTTGAACGACATCAAGGGCACGGTGACCAGCAAAACCGAGTATTTCATCTGATCCAGGCATCTGCCGGTCATGCGCACACAACGCCTTGCCTCCGTGCTGCTGATCGCCGCCTGCCTCTCCGGCCTGTGGCCGCCCCCCTGCCGCCCCGCAGCGGACCGGGATCGCCATGAAACAGTCATCCTGCTCCACGGGCTGGGCCGCACCAAGCGGTCCATGAAAAAACTGGCACGGCATCTTGAAAAAATCGGCTACCGCGTACAAAACGAAGGATATCCGTCCACCAGTGCCGCCATCCCTCTCCTGACAAAAGCCTACATCCACCCGGCCGTTGAAAAGGCCCGTGCGTCGGGCGCCCGGAAAATCCATTTCGTCACCCACAGCCTGGGGGGCATCCTGGTCCGGCAATACCTCCAAAGCCATGCCCTGCCGCCGGGAAGCCGCATCGTGATGCTCAGCCCCCCCAACAGGGGCAGCGCATTGGCAAACACCCTCAAGGGGTTCCCTCCCTACCGGTGGCTGATGGGCCCCGCCGGTCAAGCATTGGGAACAGACCCCTTGAGCGCTCCCAACAGGCTGGCACCCGTGGCAGGAGACATCGGCGTGATTGCCGGCACCAAAACCGTGGAGCCCTGGTTCTCCATCATGATCCCAGGCAGGGACGACGGAAAGGTCTCGGTGAAAAACACGCACCTTTCGGAAATGAACGATTTTCTGACCGTTTCCCGCTCCCATCCCTTTATCATGAACGCAACAGAGGTCCTGGCCCAGGTGGCGTTCTATCTGGCAAACGGACGGTTTCGGCACGAAGCGGACTGAGGGTCCACCGGTCAGCCCCGGTCTTCCGCGACATTCTGGTCGTAGGCCAGGAGCATGCGGATATGGCGCCTTTCTTCCTGCATGATGGCCATCACCGCCTCCTGGTCCTTGGCATCAAAAATCGGCCTGATTTCAGAAAAAAAGAGCAGGGTGTCCTTTTCGAAGCGAACGGCCATGTCCACAATTTGGCGGGGGCCCATGGCCGGATCGAAGGATAGCCCACCGGTCACGTCTCTTACCAGCAGATCGATGTACATCCCGTACTCGCCGAACAGGGCTTCCTGATAGGGGTCGCTCCCCGCCATTTTTTCGGCAAGATCCTTATAAAATTCGAAATGCTTTTTTTCCTGCTCCGCCAGAAAGGCCAGAATCTGCCCCAGCGGCGCGTCCGTCACGGTCCCGAGGGCGGCTTCGTAGAAGGCCTGCCCTGCCATCTCCAGGTGAATCGCCACATCCAGTACCGTCTCAACGGAGCGGATGGTGCTTCCGAGTGTCTTCATCTCGCCTCCCCGGGGCATCGGCCCCGCCCGGCACAACGCATCAGCGTGCAGCCGGCACAAGGAATGAAAAACAGCGTGCTTGACTCTTGATAGTAAAGAAAGTATCTGTTTTTTTCAAGTTACCGGATCACTGCCCGGCGGCCGTCACACCGGGGTTCCTGAAAGGAGCGGTGGATATGTTCGGCATCGGCATGCCCGAAATGTTGTTGATTCTGGCCGTGGCGCTCATTGTCATCGGCCCCAAGAAACTACCGGATTTGGCGAAATCCCTCGGTAGGGCCCTTGGGGAATTCAAAAAGGCGGCCAGCGACCTGAAAGACACCATTACCACCGAAACAGACCTGTCCAATGTCCGCAAGGAATTTCAGGCGCTCAACCAGGATCTGCGGATGCCGGCGGAACAACCCGAAAAGGAAACCGCCGCCGACAAAAAAACGGACGGCGGGTCCCCGCCCTCCGGAGGCCCCCCCCAGGATGCTTGAAGACGATAAAGCCCCTTTCACCGAACATCTCGAAGAGCTGCGCAAGCGGCTGGTCATCTGTTTAATCGCCGTGGGCGCGGGTTTTTTGCTCTCTTACGGCTTCAAGGAGCGGCTGTTCCAAATTCTGACCCGGCCCCTGATGGCGGTGATGGCGTCCGGCGACCATCTGGTGTTCACAGGCCTTCCCGAGGCCTTCTTCACCTACCTCAAAGTGGCGCTGCTGACCGGCCTCATGCTGGCCGCGCCCATCGTCCTTTATCAGTTCTGGGCCTTCGTAGCGCCGGGGTTGTACAAAACCGAACGCCGCCTCCTGTTGCCCGTGGTGGTGCTCTCCTCTTTCTTTTTTGTGGGGGGGGCGCTGTTCGGTTACTTCGTGGTGTTCCCCTATGGGTTTCAGTTTTTTCTCAGCTTCGCCACCGAGACCATTCGCCCCCTGCCGTCGATGAAGGAGTATCTTGGGTTTTCCGCCAAACTGCTGCTGGCCTTCGGGCTTGCCTTTGAAATGCCCCTGGTGATCACTTTTCTGGCCCGGATGGGGGCAGTCTCCGTACCCTTTCTGAAAAAAAACCGAAAATACGCCGTTCTCCTGTTTTTTGCCGGCGCCGCCATCCTGACCCCGCCGGACGTGGTCACCCAGGTCATGATGGCCCTCCCCCTCATGCTGTTGTATGAAATCAGCATCTGGGGCGCAAAAATATTTGGAAAAAAGCCGGCGGTGGAAGACAACCAAGACCCGGCAGAACCGTCTGCCGACACTTAGAATGCTGAAGGGTGCGCGCCGATAAACCCGTTGACAGCCGGCAAGGGGCCTGATAAGGGTCCGAGGGGTTGGGCGCCGTCCCCAAACCTGGCTTTTCAAGTCCGCACAGCGATTGCATCCAATAATGAAAGGAGGGTTCCCCGATGAAAAAGATGAAACGACTCCTGCCCATCACCGCCGCCGGTATCGGAATACTTCTGGCCGCCGCCTGCCTGTATGCAGGCACCAGTGTACCGGACGTGGTGGACATGAACAACAAGGCATATCCCGAGCATAAGAAAGGTATCGTCACCTTTTCCCATAAAAAACACGCCGCCGATTACCCAGCGGCGCATCCGGATCTCTATAAGAACGGCTGCGGCGAATGCCATCATGACGAGAGCGGTGCCCCCCTGGCCGACCTCAAGGAAGGGGACGAGGTCCAGAACTGTATCGCCTGCCACGACAAGCCCGGCCTGCCGCCCAGAACCGGCAAGGACGCGCCGCGGCTGACCGACGAAGAGAAAATGGCCTACCACGCCTATGCCCTGCACGACAACTGCAAGGGGTGCCACAAAAATTTCAACGACACCAACAACACCAAGGCGGCGCCCACCACTTGCAGCAAGTGCCATCCCCGGGACTGAGGCCGCCCCCAACCACAAGCCGGCGTCTGTTTCGGTATGAATCAACAGCAAGGCCCTTTCGCGATGGTGTGCGAAAGGGCCTTTTTTCTGGCGTCAGCTTTGCTGCCGACGAAATGCAGCGGCGGCGGCAACCAACCCCTTCCCCCATGCCGGCGTGCCTGCCGCATGAACGTGGGTGTAGGTAGCCAGCACGTTTTTATAACACAATCCGTCCATGCCCCGGACCACCCCGCCGCCCCTCTCCATTGTAAAGGCGAAACGGGCCGACACCCCGTTCCACTCCACAGGGCAGGAATAGTGGAACTCGTGCCCCTTCAACCGGGTTCCCATGGGATAATACGGATTTTGCCCCGTTACGGTCACCCGGGTGTATCCATGTCCCTGGGGCCGGTCCCGGATTCCGAATTGAACGGGAAAAACCCCGCTCATGGGATACCGTCCCGTCTCCAGCAACAGGGCTTCTCCCAGAAACATGAGCCCCCCGCACTCGGCGTAGATGGGCAACCCGGCCTCTGCCAACGCCTTGACCCGGCCACGGAAATCTGCGTTCTCAGACAGTCGCTGGGCATGCGTTTCCGGAAAACCGCCACCGATATACAGCGCATCGACAGCAGGCAGCGCCGCACCGGATAGCGGATTGATCCACACAATCCGGCCCCCGGCGGCAACCAGGGCCTCTATGTTCTCCGGGTAATAGAATTGAAATGCGGCATCCTTGAAGACGCCGATGCGGGGACGATCCGCTTCCGCGATCGCCGTGGCGCCGGCAACCACTTCCGGGTCCGTGGCCGTCCAGGAAGTGCCGGGTTCGGCTTCCCGCGCAATGGCAAGAATCGCATCCAACTGCAACGAACGCTGGGCCAACCGGCAAACCTGTGTCAAGGCTGCATGGGCCTGGTGGTGTTCCTCACTGGGCACAAGGCCCATGTGGCGCTCTGGGAAATATTGGCGTTCCTGCCGGGCAATCGCCCCCAGCACCGGCAACCCGGTATGGTGCTCAATGGATTGACGCAGCTTGGCCTCATGGCGGCCGCCGGCAACGCAATTCAGAATCACACCGCGAATCCGCACTTGGGGATCGAAGTGAAGACAGCCCATCACCACTGCCGCCATGGTACGCGTCACCTTGGTGCAATCAAGGCACAGCAGTACAGGCAGGCGCAGTCCCTTGGCCAACTCCGCACTGCTGGTGCTCCCGGCCGGATCTATCCCGTCGAAGATTCCGCGGTTTCCCTCCACCACGGCGATATCGTCGGATCGGGTGTGGGTGACAAAGGACGCCGCGATACGTTGCGGCGGCATGAGAAAGGGGTCGAGATTGTAGCAGGGCCGACCCGCCGCAAAGGCAAGCCAGCCCGCATCAATGTAATCGGGCCCCTTTTTGAAGGGCGCCACCGAATGGCCCCTGTCCTTGAGGGCGGCGATCAACCCCATGGAAAGAATGGTCTTCCCGGCCCCCCCCCGCAGCGCGGCGATCATCAGCTTCGGAAATCCCATTGCTTCCTTCGACATACAGACGGGTAACAAACAATTCAGCGCCGATCAGGCCTCGTCTTCCGCAGCGGCCTGCTTGCCGGCTCCTTTCAGGCCATACATGGAGGTGCTGCCGCTGGACCAATACTCCAGGGTATTGTCCTGTACAAGCGCATTGACGAGCTTCTTGGCCTCCCGGGGCTTTAACTCGAGGATCTTGGACAAATCGTTAAAATAGAACTTGCTCTTCCCCTTTTTATGGGACAGGGCTTCAACGATTTTTTCTCTGGCTTCCGATAATTCCATGGGCACATCCTTTTCCGTGGGCGGACCGGTTCTTTGCCCCGGTGCCGCCCACTTTCCATTGGCAACGATTAGAACTTGAACTGGCTCGTTTGACGCCAGGTATAATACGCCGGGTCACGGAAATCGTCGATCAGGTGATGCGTGAACGGCAGCTCGCATTTCTCGAAAAACCGTTCCCAACCGATGCGCTCGGCCCAATCCCCCAGGCGCTCGTACTTGTTGGCGCCGGCGGCATAGGCCTCCACGATCCGCTGAATGGTGCTGGTCATGGTGGGCCAGCGGGGCATTTCATTGGGAATGAACGCCACGACCACCTTGGAAAAGGTGGGAACGGAAATCCGGTTGGACACCTTTCCGCCCACCATCAGCACAATCCCGTCGCCCTCGGTGTCGGCTAGTGGCATGGAGGGGCACATGGTGTAGCAATTGCCGCAGAACATGCAACGTTCCTCTTTGACCGCCACCGAGTTGACGGTCTTTCCATCGGCCAGCTCCACCTTGGCCGGTCGAATGGCGGCTGTGGGGCAGGCGGCGATGGCCAACGGAATTTCACACATTTTGTCCAGGTATTCGTGGTCCAACATGGGCGGTTTTCGGTGATAGCCCAAAATGGCGATGTCCGAACAATGCACCGCACCGCACATGTTCAGGCAGCAGGCCATGGACACCCGCACGTGGGCCGGCATCCGGTGCTTCTTGAAATCATCGAACAGCACGTCCATGGTGGCCTTGACCGTTCCCGAAGCATCCGTGGCCGGGGTATGGCAATGGATCCAGCCCTGGGTATGAACGATATTGGAAATGCCCGCACCGGTACCGCCCACGGGGAACTTGAAGCTGCCGCCGTCGAATTTGCGATTTTCCAGATCCTGCACCAGCGGCTCCACCTTTTCCCTGCTGTCCACCATGAACTCGATGTTGTTACGGGTGGTAAACCGCACATGGCCGCCGCAGTACTTTTCCGCGATATCGCAAATTTCACGGATAAGGCTGGTGCTCATCAGCCGGGCACCGCCGCAGCGCACCGTATAGACCTCGTCGCCGGATTCGGCCACATGCACCAATACACCGGGACGCAGGTACTCGTGATACAGCCATTTCCCCTTGTTCTTTGCGATGACGGGAGGGTAGAATTCATCGTATTTTCGCGGGCCGATGTCCGAAATCCTGTTCTTCATCGGTTCGTTTGGATCGTATCCGGATGATATGAATGCCATGATCTTCCCCTCCTATCTCAGATGGTGTTTTCTGTATTCAGTGATGTCGCGCTTCCAGCCGCCCTCAACCTCTTCCTCTTTCCAGAAGATATAGGGATTGTGGCGCGGTTCCTGGACGTGCTGCGGCATCGCCTGAATCCCCGTCATCTCGAGCAGCTTCTGGAACCCCTGACGCTTGATCAGCTCTCCGAGGCGCTCACGGTTCTTTCCTTCCTCCATCCACCAGTCCCAAATGCTTTCGATGACCTCTTTGATCTCATCGTAGGGTTCTTCGGCCTTGATGAAGGGCACCAGCAAGGACCCCATCTGGGCGCCGTCGAGAATCGGCGCCTTGGCGCCCACCAGCATGGACAGGCCCCGGTCGTTTCCGATTCTCAGGGCGCGGGGCATCACGTTAATGCAATGCATGCAGCGAGTACACTCTCGGTCATCGATTTTGAGGGTATTGCCTTCCATCCACATGCACTTGGTGGGACAAAGTGCGACGACTTCCTTCTGAATGTCGAAGGGACCCCAATCCCGCCCGGAATGGGCGCCGGCGTTCGGGGGCAACTCGCCGCCGATGTATGCGGCCACCGCCTCCTGGTCGATACGGATCTCATCCCGCCAGGTGCCGATGAAGGAAATGTCAGCCCGGGCAATGGACGCCACGCAGCAATTGGGGCAACCATCGAACTTGAATTTGAATTTGTAGGGGAAGGCCGGGCGGTGCAGCTCGTCCTGGTATTCCTGGGTGAGGGTATAACAAAGGGCCTGGGTGTCGTAGCAGGCATACTCGCAGCGGGCCTGGCCGACGCAGTCGGCCGGGGTCCGGAGGTTGGACCCCGAACCGCCCAGGTCTTGATTCATATTGTGGGTCAGCTCGTAGAAAATTTCCTCCAACTGGGGCGTGGTGGTACCGAGGAAAATGATGTCGCCGGTGGATCCGTGCATGTTGGTGACGCCACTGCCGCGAAAATCCCAAAGATCGCAAATTTGGCGCAGGTACTCGGTGGTGTAAAACTTACCGCCGGGCTGTGCGACACGCATGGTGTGGAAATGGGCAACGCCCGGAAACATTTTCGGCTGGTCGCAATACCGGCCGATGACCCCGCCGCCGTAGCCAAAAACACCCACGATCCCCCCGTGCTTCCAGTGGGTCCGCCCGTGCTTGTAGGAAAGTTCCAAAACACCCAGGAGGTCTTCCACTGCATCCTGGGGAATCTGAAACTCGGTGTTCGCCTCATTCTTCGCCCGCACTTCCGCCTGGTGCTTCAAGTCAGACACAAAACTCGGCCACGGCCCTGACTCAAGTTGGTCCAACAAAGGGGTTTCATGCTTTGCCATTGTTATACCTCCGTATTCTTAGAAATTAGCTTCCCACACCTCAACCAGCTTTCCGTTTTACGTGTCGGCTGCGGTCACCTCCTCTCAATTGCTGATTTGAAATGATATCGTTTGAAAGCTTGTCGTATGCACGGTGATCATTGCGAAAACACTTCCTTTACATTCCGCGCCTGGGGGCGCTGGGTTTTTCACGCAATGCAGCATCTTCATTCGGGCCGTTTGGTAAAACACGGAGGTGAGGTAGGCAGAAGAAAATCTGCGAATCTGTTCCGGCCCATTTCTCAAGAATCAAGGGATACGTATAGAAACAATCCCTTTTTTTGTCAATAAAAAAGGGATTGTTTTTTTATTGACGATGGGGACTTGAAAGGGTTATAGCGGGGGAAAAATGTACCGGCGCGGCGCATGCCGTCCCGCTGGTTCAAAGAGTTATGCAATAGGCGACCGCCATCCAGACTCTTTCTGGCTGGCGTTTTTTTATTTGGAGGCCTCGGACCGTGGCGCTGCTCGTCGTCATCGACAATTACGACTCGTTTACCTACAATCTCGTCCAGATGTTCATGGCATACGATCTGGACATTCAGGTACTGCGCAGTGATTGTGTCACCGTCGCGCAAGTCCTGCAACGGCATCCGGATTACCTGCTGATCAGCCCGGGGCCGAGAGATCCGATCCATGCCGGCATATCCACGGCCCTTGTGCGTCGACTCCACCACAGCGTGCCAACGCTGGGAGTCTGCCTCGGCATGCAGTGCATCAACGAGGCGTTCGGTGGTCGAACGGTGCGTGCACCTGTGCCCGTTCATGGAAAAACCAGCCGCATCCGACACCAGGGACAAGGCGTTTTCGCGGGAATCCCATCTCCGTTTGTCGCGGCACGCTATCATTCCCTGGTTGTCGAACCAGCTCCGGACGCCGAACTCCTGGTCACGGCCCACAGCGAAGAAGGCGTCATCATGGGATTGCGCCACCCGCGCCACCCCCTTCACGGCGTGCAGTTTCATCCCGAAAGTTTCCTCACGCCCCATGGCCGTCAAATCATTGACAATTTTCTCGGATTCGGCCCCTTGGGGCAACGGAGTTGCAATGGAATCCATTAAAAGAAAGATCGGCGCCATAACAGGTGTTTGTGTTGAAACGATTTGTCTTTCCGAAACATTTGAACAGGCGGCTGCGCGGTTTGCGCACCTGCCTGGAACCGTGGTGCTGCTCAGCGGCACGGACCTCGACTGCGCCCGCTACCACATTCTTGGTGCCCTGCCATGGCTGGAAATGACCGCAAGGGGGACCCGGCTGACCATCCGCGTCGACGCAGCCGAACACCGGATCCGCATGCAGCCCTTCGACGCGCTGCAAACCCTGATGGCCCATTGCAGGCTGCCCGCGGACAGGCAATGGCCGGCCCCCATCGCTGCGGGGCTTCTCGGCTATTTCGCTTACGACCTCAAAGACCACCTCGAAAAACTGCCACGCACCACGGTGGACGATCTCGGCCTTCCCCACCTTTGCCTGTACGCCCCATCAGCCCTGATGGTGCAAGACCGCCAGGAAGGCACGACCCGCCTGTGCATCCCTTTGCGCGACAACGTGGACGCGCCGGCGGTGCGCCGTCGCTTTCTGGATCTGCTTGAACACCCCCCCCGGTCCGGCAACCCCCAAAACAGGGCGCCGGGAAATTACCGCGCCAATTTTACCCGGGAACGTTACATGGAAACGGTGGCGTCCATCCGCGATTACATCCGCCGGGGAGACGTCTACCAAGTGAACCTGTCCCAACGGTTCCAATTTCCATATGACGCCCCCCCCTACGACCTGTTTCAAGCGCTGTTCGACCGGAACCCGGCACCTTTTTTCGCCTTCATCCAGGCCGGGGACCACCAGGTGGTTTCCACCTCCCCCGAACGGTTCATCCGGCGGCAGGGGCGCCGCGTCGAAACCCGCCCCATCAAGGGCACCCTTCCCAGGGGCGAGACGCCCCAGCAGGATGCGGAAAACCGGCGGTTGCTGCTGACCAGCATAAAAGATGATGCGGAGCTGTCCATGATCGTGGATCTATTGCGAAACGACATCGGCAAGGTCTGCGAAAGCGGCTCGGTCCGCGTTGCCGCCCACAAGCGGGTGGAAGCCTACCAAAACGTCTACCATCTAGTATCGGACGTGGAAGGCAAGTTGGCAATTGGTCAAGACACGGTCGACCTCATCCGGGCGGTCTTTCCGGGCGGCTCCATCACGGGATGCCCCAAAATCCGCGCCATGGAACTGATTGACTTGCTGGAGCCGCACCGACGCCACGTATATACAGGCGCCATCGGCTACCTGAGCTTCCACGAAACGTTGGACCTGTCCATTGCCATCCGCACCGCTACCATAACGGACGGCCGGCTTGTTTTCTCGGTGGGGGGTGGTATCGTCATCGACTCTGACCCTTCCGCCGAATACGAAGAAACGCTGCACAAGGGACGCACCCTGCTGGAGTTGTGCCACGGGGGTGGCAAGACGGAAAAAACACCCATGGCTTGGCACAACGGGAATCTGCGCCCCTCGTCGGAGGTGACGCTTCCGTTTTCGGATGCCGGCGCACTTTACGGCTTCGGCCTGTTTGAAACCATCCGGGTCGATGGCGGACGCATCTCCCTGTTGGCAAGCCATCTGCGCCGGTTTTCAACCTCTTGGCGGCGGCTGTTTGAAACCCCGGTACCCGACATCACCTGGGCGGATGTCATCGATCAGGTGGTGCAGGCCAATGGATTGTCGGACCGGACAGCCGCGGTAAAATTGTTCGCCTCCGCCGGCAGCCGCAACGCACTTGCCGTTGACCAACAGCTGGTAGTGACAGCCACGCCTTACACCCCTCGACCGGCATGCGCCCATGGAACTGGCCTTCGCTTGGCCACTTACCCTGAACCACGGCAAAGCCCCCTGGCCGCTCACAAAACCGCCAATTATCTATTCTATCTACTGGCCGGGAAATGGGCCCGAAAAGCCGGTGCCGACGAGGCTCTCGTGCTCAACCCCGATGGCAGCATCTCGGAAACCAATACGGCGAACCTCATCGTGGTGTCCGGCCGGCAGGCCCTACTGCCCACATCCCCCCACGTGCTGCCCGGTGTGATGCAGAAGCGGGCGGCCGCGATTCTTGCCGGCATGGGATTCAC
The DNA here is from genome assembly GCA_963678885.2 of Desulfobacterales bacterium. Classification (GTDB taxonomy): domain Bacteria; phylum Desulfobacterota; class Desulfobacteria; order Desulfobacterales; family JAFDDL01. The sequence continues at coordinate 950,520 of CAXXFG010000001.1, forward strand.
GGTCTCATGGGAACGGTTGGCGCCGGCGGCGATCATAAAGGCAGACCACGTGCTGTTGACCAACGCCCTGATGGGTGCCGCCCCGGCCGTCAGCCTGGACGGCATCCCCCTCGCCCATGACGGCAAACTGGCCGCTGGCATCAACGCCCGTGTGTGGCCCCCAGGCAATGAAGCGGCGCCAGGCGGCCAAGAACCCGTCTCACCATCACAAAGGTAATCAGAAACGACAACCCGTCCGACAGGGGAAAGGAAAACCAGACCCCGTTCACACCAAAAAACCGCGGCAGGATCATCACGAAGGGAAACAGCAGCAGCAGCGGCCGCGAAAGGGAAAGGAACAGGGCTGGCACTGATTTTCCAAGGGCCTGGAACACCCCGCTGCCAACGATCTGGAAGCCGGCCAGGGGCAGGCAGATCAGGCTCCAGCGCAGGGCATTTCTGCCCGAGGCGACGAGTTGGGGATCGTCGGTGAACAAACGCATGAGCATGCCGGGAAAACCGAAAAACAGAATGAAGGCCAGGCTGGCCACTACCGTGCCGGAAAAAACGGCGATGCGGACGCCCTGCCGGACCCGATGAAACTGCCGGGCGCCGTAATTGTACCCCACAATGGGCTGCAACCCTTGGCTGATACCGGTCAGGGGCATGAACAAAAACATCAGCAGGCGGAACATCACGCCAAAGGTGGCGATCCCGATCTCTCCGGCAATGCCGCCCAGGATGTGATTGAGCAGGAGTGTCGTGACGCTGGTGGCGCCGGTCCTGGCAAATGTGGAAGATCCAACGGAAACCACCTGGACCGCAATATCCCGTTGGAAGCGAAAATAACGCCAGCCCATGGGCAATTCGCTTTTGCCCAGGATAAAATAACCACCGAGATAAACACAACTGACCGCCAGTGAGATGACCGTGGCGACCGCCGCGCCTCTCACCCCCATGTCCAGCAAAAAAATAAACACCGGGTCGAGTGCGATATTCAACCCCGCCCCCAGCATCATGGAGCGCATGGCCACCGTCGCGTTGCCCTCTGCCCTGACCGCATTGTTGGTGGCCATCACGAAGGCCATCAGGGGGCTCGAATAGATGATAACACCGAAGTATTCCAAAGCGCTGGGCAACAATGCGTCGGTGGCTCCGAACGCCCGCAACAACGCCACCGGAAAGACCAACCCCGCCACGAGGAATAAAAAGCCGGCGAGGACAGCCAGCAGCACCATGTTGCCGAAGGTGAACCCGGCACCCCGCACATCTCCTGCGCCCATGCACCTGGAAATCCGGGAGGCCCCACCGACGCCGAAGGTCTGGGCCACGGCCATCAGCAGCATCTGGATGGGAAACACCACCGAAAGCCCACCGATCCCCAAGGTCCCCACAGCCTGCCCGACGAAGACCGTGTCCACGGCATTGTACAACGCCTGGACCAGCATGCCGACCACGGCGGGAACGGAAAGGCGCAACAGCAGTCGCCCAACGCTCTCGCTGGCCAGCAAGTCACTTCTGGAAGAGCTTGTTTTCATATAATTTTCCATTTGCCCGGGTGGTCCAGGCCACCGGACCTTTCGCACATGCCATATCCGAAGTCAACTTCAAACTCTTCTGGGCACCGGGCTGTGCCGTTTTTTTTTGCTGTCAATCTGGGGCGATGTGTATTAAAAGGAGATTTTTACCCACAGGGAGTCTGAAAAACCAATGTGTCATTCCTTTCATATCCCGGTCATGGGAACCGGCTTTACCGTGGACACCCCGATCCGCGTGGCGCATCTGGGCATTTCCTCGGCCATTTCCATTGTCGATGACCTGCTGCTGGAGAAAATCCGGCGCTTTTACACTGAAAAATTCCAATTGCCCTACGAGCGGATCCGTGCCGGAGAAGTGGACGGCCGCGCCCGGCGCATCACCGCCTATCTGGACATGGTCGGACAGATCGTGCGCCTGAAAATGGAGCAGCTCAAGCAGCAACCTTTTTTCGCGGACAACGAAAAACGCACTTATTTCGAACTGCTGCCGGATACCGCTCCCCTTCGGCGGGCCTACGAACGCATGGTGACCATGACACCGGGCCCCCGGCGGGACAAGCTGGCGGAAACCCTCACCGCCCGGATGACACCCGGCGATATCGATGTGAACATCATGGTGAAAGTCGACCGCATGCCCCTGGACAAGAGCGGCGCACCGCTGGGAGAGGCGTTCAGCGATGCCAAGGCGGCCTTGCGGGGGTATGCCAATAGCTGCCTGGAATCTTCAAGCCTGATTTTTTCGGCGGGACTCAACAAGGGCCTGTTTCGCTACATGACCCGCTTCCGGGATTTCTACCGGGACTCCGTGGGCAGCATCCGAAAAAAGATCACCCTCAAGGTCAGCGATTTCAGGTCCGCCATGATCCAGGGGAAATTCCTGGCCCAGTTGGGGCTGGAGGTTGGAGAATACCGGATCGAGTCCGGTCTTAACTGCGGCGGGCACGCCTTCGCCGCCAACATCCGCCTGTTGCCGTCCATTGTGTCGGAGTTCAAGGCGAAACGCGAACAGCTGAGCAGCGGATTCCATGCCCTGGTCTCCACGTACTACGAGAAAATGGGCTGGCCCCTGGCCCCGCCGCAAAAGCGCAACCGCCCTCTGGTGACCGTACAGGGCGGCATCGGCACCCACGGCGAAACCCGACGGCTGCAAGAAGTCCTCGGTGCGGACCGGACCGGATGGGGCACCCCTTTCCTACTGGTTCCCCAGGCCGTCTGCGTGGATACAGATCTTTTGTCCCTGATGTGCCGGGCCGGCCAGAAAGATCTTTATCTGAGCGGCATATCCCCCCTGGGCGTTCCCATGAACCACCTGCGCAACACCACGTCGGAGCAATGGACCCGTGAACGCGCGGCGCAGGGAAGGCCGGGCTCGGGCTGCCCGAAACAGTTCCTTGCATCGAACACAGAGTTCACCGCTACCCCCGTTTGCCAGGCATCGGGAAGGTTTCAGCGCGTCAAGCTGGCCCAGATCATGGCAGGGCCGGGATCGGATGTTGACAAACAGAAGCGGGCCGAAGCGGTCCTCGAAAAAACCTGTATCTGCGACCACTTGGGCAATAGTGCCCTGATGGCCCTTGGCATTCATCGCCCGGGAAGCCTGCCCACCGTTGTCTGTCCGGGACCCAACCTCGCCTGGTTCGACCGCCCCTACAGCCTCCGGGAAATGGTGGATCACATTTATGGCCGGGGAACCAACCTGGCCGCCGCGGACCGCCCCCATATGTTCGCCCAGGAACTTGTCATGTACGTAGATTTCTTTGCACGCCAAGTGGTGGCATTCGACGGCAGCACCCGAGAACAAAAGCGCCTGGAGACGCTCAAGGCAACCCTTTCGGAAGAAATGGACGTGTGTATGGACATTTCCCGCAGCAGGGCCTTCCCAGGGGAAAATCTTGTCTCCATCAGCCATTGCGTAACCGAACAGCGCCAACGCGTGGAGGATATATGGCAAAAACACGTGGCCGGAGCGACGCGAATTCGGCAGCTACATCCGGTCCTGGCCCCCACAAGCGCCTGTGACCCAAAGGATACAGGCGAACCCTTTGTTGCAAAACCGGCGGTTTTCGCCTGAGCGCATAAATCTTACCAGCAAGCGCCCCGCTGCCAATGGACACCCCGATGCCTCCGGAAACAATAGCGCTGCAGCATCGCTACCAGACCCAAACGCGCCGGCGGCTGCCCGGCCGGAACCTGCCGGGATGGCCAACAACTCTGTATTACGCCCGCCTGCTGCGGCTGATCACCGTCAGCAGCCGCATCGCCGCCAGGGGTGCATACACGGCCACACAATGGTGCCGGGACTCCCAACACGTCATCCGGATCGTGGAATCGGTGGGCGGCCGCCTGGATGCCGCCGGCATGGGAAGGTTCGCCGCCGCGCCCGGGCCTTTCGTGTTTGTGGCCAACCATATGAGCATGCTCGACACCTTTTTGCTGCCCGGCTTGATCCTGCCCTGTCAAAAGGTGACCTTCGTCGTCAAGGAGGCCCTGCTGCACTACCCCGTGTTCGGTGCCATCATGCGAGCGGTCGGACCCATCGCCGTCAAGAGAGAACATCCCCGGCAGGATTTGAAGCAGGTAATGGAACAGGGCCGGCGAACGCTCGCCAACGGCACCTCCATTGTCGTATTTCCCCAGGCGACCCGCAGCAGCCAATTCGATGAAACGCTGTTCAACACCTTGGGGGTGAAACTGGCCGCCAGGGCAGGGGTACAAGCGGTACCGGTGGCGCTGAAAACCGACTTCCAGCAAAACGGCCGGATCATCAAGGAAGCCGGGCCCATCCACCCTGATAAAACCGTTCACATTCGGTTCGGCGCTCCCGTGTCAGCGACCGGCGGCGGCCAGAAGGCCCAGAAGCAGATCGTGGACTTTATCGCGACCCATCTGGCCCGGTGGCAGCGCCCCTGCCCCCCCGGTCCACCGCTTTCGGCAGATGAATGATGCGCTTTTCAGGATCGGGCTGCTGCTTGTATAAGGTGAGGACATGGCCCACCATGCCAATGACCGCGCAGCCGGTTTTTTCACAAACACGGCGGGCAATTTCCTGTTTCTGTTCTTTTTCCTTGTGATCGAGGCACTTCACCTTGATCAGCTCGTGAGTATCGAGCGCGCCTGCTATTTCCCGGAACACCTGGGCGGTCAGCTGCTTTTGCCCCACCAGAACCACCGGTTTCAGTCCGTGGGCCTTGCTGCGCAAATAGCGCCGCTGCCCCCCCGTTAACTCCGTCATTTCCCGCCTCCCTGTACGTTGCCCCCCATGGTCGTGTAAAAACAGGCACGCCGCATGTCGTCGTTGCGCCCCCCCTTAAAAGGAGCCCAAATTGAGATTGTGCCCCTTTACCCTATGTGGTAGGCTTTCACAAGAGATGATCGGATGCCATTGGGCCTTTTAATATAAGCTATCCCAAAAAAAGTCCTCGCCCGCTGACAAGGCGCGGGGCGATGAAAAAGCGCAGCATATACATAATATGTGCGTCTTTTGAACAGTCCCACAACTCCGCCAAGGACGGGTTGGATTTATTTTAAGGTAGCTTGTCGTCTGAAAGGAGGCAGGGATATGCGAATCCATATCAACCGTATTCTTTGCACCACTGATTTTTCAGATTTCTCCAACCAGACCATCCCCCACGGTATTGCACTGGCCAAAGCCTTCGATGCGGAACTGTTCGTCTGCCACATCATCGACCTACCCTTCGCCGCCATGAACGGAGAAGTGCAGATCGACCCCATCGAACAGCAGAGCCGAATGATGGATTACGCCCGGGAGCATCTCTCCCGCCTGTTCGAACAGGAACAGATCCGCTGGGCACCGGTGGTGGCCATTGGCCATACTGCCGATGAAATCGCCCGCACCGTTGAAAAAAAGCGCATCGACATCACCATCTCGGCCACACATGGCCGCTCCGGCCTCAAACGCCTGCTGCTGGGGTCCGTGACCGAACGGTTGATGCACACCATCTCCTGCCCCTTGCTCATCATCGGTGGTCGCCAGGTCGGCACGCTGAACAAACAGCGGGAACACGTGCCACCCCGACGGGTGCTGGTGGGATGCGATTTCTCCCAGGACTCGGACTTGGCCTTTCAATACAGCCTGGCCATGGCGCAGGAGTTCGAAGCCGAGCTGCATCTGGTTCATGTCGTGGAACCGCCGGTCTACCAGAACGTTCTGGCCGCCGCGACCCCCGCCGATGAAAGCCTCGGCATGTCGGTGATGGAACAGCTGCGGGAACAGCTTGAAGCCATGGTGCCGGAGGAGACGCGCAACTGGTGTGACCTGACCATCACTCTCCGGGAAGGAAAGCCGGACGAAGAACTTATCAGATATGCCGCCGCAAAGGAGATAGACCTGATCGTCCTGGGGGTACGGGGCCATGGATTGGTGGAGAAGCTGTTCATCGGCTCCACAACGGACCGGGTGGCCCGGTCGGCCCCCTGCCCGGTTCTTTCCGTCAAACCGGTGGAAAAACAGCGCGGGTAGCACGGCCGGTCTTTTCCCTTGACAGGTGCCTTCCGCCATATTACCCCTGTTACCGCAAAATGTGGCAGCGGCGCACCGCCACCATCGGCCCGCGGCGACACACGCGAACCCTTTGGCAACAGGATTTGACCCATGTCCCAAGCAAACAGTCTGGACACCTATATCCGCGAGCAGCAACAGGCGCTGGCATCCAACCCCGATTGCGGCACCACCCATTACAACCTCGGCGTGGCCTTTCTTTCCCGGAAGGAAACCGAGCTGGCGGAAAAAGCATTCCTCAACGCCATCGACTGCAGTCCGGGACTTGCGGAGGCCTATGTGCAACTGGGCGGCATTTGTCTTCAGCGGGGGGATCTGGACGGCTGTCTGGACTTCAACCAGCGCGCGGTCAAGGCGCGGCCGGGTTTTTCCGAAGGCCACGGCAACATCGGTTTTGTGCATCTCCAGCGGGGGGAGCTCGATGCAGCCATCGCAGCCCTCGAACGGGCAACGGCCTTTAATTTCCGTTTTGTCCAGGCACTCACGACTCTTGCCAACGCCTATCTCATGAAGGGCCGGATCCAGGACAGCATCACCACCAACCTCAAAGCCTTGGCGGTCGAACCGAATTTTCCCGTGGCCCACAACAACCTGGCCGTCGCCTATCTGGAAAGCGGGGAATACGAATCCGCCCGCACCCATTGCGACAAGGCCGTGGCCCTGGGTTACGCGGTACCGGAACAACTCCGATGCCAGATTGCCGACCGGCTGTCGGCCGCCACCTGACCCCCGGCCGTCCATGCCGACGCCGCCGATATTTCAATATTTTTTAGGCGTCCCAACGGTCCCGGTTCTTCCCGGCAGCAACATCTGGCATTCATCGCTGCCTGTGGACCGGCACCATTTCCAGCGACGCGCATCTTCCAAAACCGCCCTGCCCCACCTGACACATGGTGACTATTTCGAGTTGACACAACAATTCCTCCAACAGGAGGGGGGACGGCTGCTGTCGGCCGCTGTGGCCGGAACAATTTCCGTCGTCCGCATCCACCTGATGAAGCACGGCAGGTTCTACCATCCCTCCAGAATCGAAGCGGTTTCCGGAAGCCGCACCCGGCAGTTCGTGTTGAATGTGGCCACCAGCGCGCCGGGGCGCGCCGTCATCGCAGATGAAGTTCGCGCGCTCAAGCGGCTGGGCGCTCTTTCCGGCCCCACCCCCCTTCCCCATGTTCACGGCGACACCAGCGTGCAACACCGCAACGGGAAAACGGCCGCCATGTTCCTGGGGGAATGGTTCAGCGGATACCAGGAGTTTCATCTGGCCAGAGATCCGGACAAAAACCGTCTGCTGCCGGTAGTATGGGAGGAAGACGGCGCTTGCCGCCCGATGTCCGCGCCCGCAGTCTACGCTCTGTATCACGAGGCGTCCAGGATCCTGAGCGCTTATTACGACGTCGACACCACCTCGCATATTTTTCCTTGGCACCACGGCGCCGGCGATTTTGTGGTCAAACTCGCGCCCACGCGGCTTTCCGTCCGGCTCATCACGGTCCGCGGCGTTGTCCCCCTGGTACGCAGCGGCCCTTCCCCTTTGCCGGAAACCGGCGACCAAGCCCCCATGGAAGCGCTGCTTCTGTTCCTGATCGTCTTGTCGCTGCGCATGCGACTGGATCGGGAGGCGGGGATCGGGGACATCGTCTGGGCAGATGCGTCCACGGTGCCCGGTGTATGGACGGGTTTTTTGAAAGGGCTGCTGGAAAACCGCTATTGCGCCACGCCCCGTGTTTTGACGAGCCGGTTCCGGGATTTTTTGGCGGCCAAGTCACCAGCGGATCTGTTGACGGTGGCCACCGCGGCCATCACCACCTTCCCTCCCCACAGCCGCGAGCGGCAATTGGCCAAAAAGCACCTGGCCGCACACACAGCCCTGCTGTGCGACACCATTACCCGCATCGGGTTCCCCGATTAATGCCTCAGGTCATGTCCGGGCGTCCGGACGCGCTGCGCGGCGGGGCAATGCGGTTCAGATTGATGGTAAAAGTGGCCCCACTTCCCACTTGGCTGTTCACATCAAGGCGATACCCATACGCACTCAGGATGCTGTGGACGATGGACAACCCCAGCCCCGTCCCCCTGGCCTTGGTGGTGTAAAAGGGATCAAAAATCAGGCGCAGCTTCTCGGAGGGGATACCGCAACCGGTATCGCGGATGTGCAGCCGGACCTGTCCTTTTGGGGCGAGATCCATGGACACCGCCACCGTACCGTCACCATCCATTGCCTCAACGGCATTGCCCAGAAGGTTCCACAGCACCTGCCGCAGATGCGCTGGGTTCATTTCCACCCAGACACCGCTTGACAGATGGGCCTTGATGGCCACCAAGCGCGTGCAGTCGGTGTCCTTTTCGAAAAGCGCCACCGTCTCAGCGACAACCTTTTCCAGGTCGATGGGCTCCGGCTCTTTTGCCGGCGGGCGCGCAAACAGCAAAAAATCGTTGAGCAATGCGCTGAGCCGATCCGTTTCCCGCAATACGATGGCCATCAATTTTCTATGGGTCGAATCGGCTGCCATGTCCTCCTGCAGCAACTGGATCGACCCGGACAAAGATGCCAGGGGATTCTTGATCTCATGTGCAAGCCCCGCCGCCATTTCTCCAACGGCCGCCAGTTTCTCCACCCGCTTGACATGGGCCTCCATGGCGTCAAGCTCCCGCCGGCTGCGCCGGGCCTGCTCTGCGAGCAGACTGCCCAACAGCGCCACCATCACGCAGGCCATCCAGGTCATGAGCACCTTGTAGACCAGCTGGGGGCCTTCGGTATTGGAAGCCAGGGATAAAGGGTCGACGATGACCGGCCGCACCATTGCCAGATATTCCAGAAGAATCAAGACGCCGTATTGGAGTCCGCACAGCAGGGCGATCAGCAGACTCCAGACACGAAACAGCAATAGGGCGGCATAAATGACCACCACAAGATACAGGAAGGAAAAAATACTGGAGAACCCACCGGTAATGAAGATGATGGCCGAGACGATCCCCGTGTCGATAACGATCTGTAGGTAGGCCTGAAACCGGTGACCGGGCCCGTATTTGAGCAACCACGCGTAAACCGCCGATAAAAAGAAGATGGCGGCCGTCAGTCCATAGAGGGCCAGAAGGGGACGGGTCAGAAAGGAAGCGGCCTCTGCCAGTTGCAGGGCAATCGTCCCGCCCAGCAGCACCGTGGTAACCACCAGGCGGAAGAAGGTCAGCCACTTGAGTTTTTCATACAGATCGCGCGGACCGGAAGAGCGCCGCCCATCGGTGACCACATCTTGGACATAACTGGCCATGAGCGGCACCGTCAGCCAATTACGGAGGCCATCTTGAAAATGGGCAGGTACATGGAAATGACGAGCCCGCCGATAGTCACTCCCAGGAACACCAGCATGAAGGGCTCGATCAGGGAGGTCAGGTTTTCCACCGCCTGGTCGACCTCTTCATCATAGAAATCAGCGATTTTGTTAAGCATGGCATCCAGGGCACCGGTGGACTCCCCCACTGCGATCATCTGGCAGACCATGGACGGGAAAACGCCGCTTTCCGTCAGGGGATCGGCCATGGTCCGTCCTTCTGAAATGGCGGAGCGGACACCGTAAACGGCCTTTTCAATGGTCTTGTTGCCCGCGGTTTTTGCTACAATGTCAAGGGCATCCAGAATCGATACCCCGCTGGAGAGCATGGTGCCCATGGTCCGCGTGAATTTCGACACCGCCACCTTGCGGATGAGGATCCCGAACAACGGCATCTTGAGCATCGTTTTGTCCACCACCTCCTGGCCTTTAGCGGTCTTGTAGAATTTCCGGAAGGCGAAAACAAACAACGCGATTGCCACAATGGTATGGAAAATATATTTTTTGGCAAATTCACTGAGACCGATGACAACCTGGGTCGGTGCGGGCAGTTCCCCCCCGAAATCAGCGAACATCCCCTGGAAAACGGGAATGACGAACACAAGGATCACGGCCGTGACGATCAGGGCGATGACCATGGTGACCACTGGATAGGTCATGGCCCCCTTAACCTTTCGCTTGAGTCGGGCGGCCTTTTCCATATGGGCGGCAAGCCGCCTGAGAATGGTATCGAGAATACCGCCCGCCTCTCCGGCCGCGATCATGTTTACGAACAGGTCGTCAAATTGCTTCGGAAATTTTTTGAGACTCTCTGCGAGGGTGGCCCCGGACTCCACCGACTCTTTGACGCTTTTCATCACGTTCTTGAAGGTCTTGTTCTCCTGCTGGGAATAGAGGATGTCCAGGCATTGAATAATGGGCAACCCCGCATCAATCATGGTGGAAAACTGCCGGGCGAAAATGATGATATCCGTTTCCTTGACACCGGGCTGCATGAAAGAAACGTTTTCAAATAGATCTTTGGGCTTCGCCTTGATCTTTGTCGGGGTAATATGCGACCGGCTCAGGTTCGATTTGACCACATCCACACTGGACGCCTCCATCTCCCCCTTCTGAACAACCCCTCTTTTGTTTTTACCCGTCCACAGATAGATCGGCATATATCCTCCTCAGGAAACCGGTCCGCCGCCTCGCAGGAGTCCGTCCGGTTGATTGGGTAAATCGTTACAATGCGCCCGGTTGCCGTAAAGCACACGCGGCTGTCTATTCATGCGTACGCACCGGCCCATAAAAAATCCCCCGGGGCATGGTGATCCGGCGGACTTTTTTCCGGTCCACCAGCCTTTCCAACTGGCGACGCACCCCATCCGCATCGGCACCGATCATGGCCGCGATATCCTCAGCGGTGCAAGGGCGCCGTCGGACGGCCGCAAGGATCTGCCCGACATATTGCCCCGGCGCCGGTTGCGAATGAGATTGGCCCCGGGGGGAAGTAAGCAGTTCGGAACCTTGCAAGATAGATGCCGCCCGCGCGAGACGGGGGCCGTCCAGTGCGGTCACCCAGGGCTCTGTGCCGGGACGATCCAGGGTGTTGATCTGAATTTTGTCAGGACGAATCCGCCCGAGCAGATCCCGGATGGCGACCAATGCCGCTTCACCGGTATTTTTTTCAGGCACCAGAAACACCTCGGCCCAAAGGGTGCGCCGGAACTCTTTTCGAAAGGCGATCAGCCCTTCACCAATCATTTCCATGGTCAACCGGGGATGGGGGCGGTTGACGGCCTGTAGCCCCTCCATGTCGGCCGCGTCCACCGACACAACCACAAGATCGATGGCCATCAGCCTCCGGCGAACCTCCGGCTGGTAAAGCAGGGTGCCGTTTGTCAGAAGCGTCAGCTTGTACTGGGGGTATCCGGCCTTGATAAACGCCGCTATCTCGCCGATACCGCTGTTCAACGTGGGCTCTCCTGCTCCCGAGAAGGTGATCATATCGAGTTTCGGCGCTGTTTCGAGAAAGGCCGAAAGCTCCCGCTGCACCTCCGCCACCGGGACATATTGATCAGGGGTCACGGTCAGAACGGTGGTTTTCCCGCATTCGCAATAAACACAGTCCAGGCTGCAAGTTTTGTGCGGCACCAGATCCACGCCAAGGGACAGGCCAAGCCGCCTTGACGGCACCGGGCCGAATATGAATTGATACGCCATAGGCTTCTTCAATCGTTTCCGGCGAGGGTTGCCCTTCCCGCACAGAAAGGCTTGTCTTCGCCCGACCACCCGCCGCGGACGGATTCCCTGGGCCGCAAGAAGACGGAAGGGGCGGTAACACATCGATTTTTTTGGGCCTTGTATCACATTCATCCGGGAATAACAATACTTTCTATGCACCTCCACTCGGCGGCGTTGCTTGATAATCGTCCGCAATTGGCTTATGAAAGAAAGTGTCGGAAATCTGTTTCGAAAAGACCGCCACCCCTTTTGCTGATTACGAGCCCGTCCGAGACCATTATGCCCAATGCCGTCGACACCCTGATCACCACCCATATGAATGCGGATTTTGACGCAATTGCCTCCATGCTGGCAGCCCAGAAACTCTATCCCGAGGCGGTGGTGGTCTTTCCCGGCAGCCAGGAACGCGGTGCCCGGAACTTCTTTATCGATTCCATGGCCTACCTTTTCAACATGGCGGCGGTAAAGGATGTGGATGTTTCCGCCGTTAAGCGGTTGGTCCTGGTGGACACCCGCCAACCGGGCCGCCTCGGCCCCCTGGCCGCATTGGCCGCCCGCAAGGACATTGAAATCCACATCTACGATCACCACCCGGCCATGACCGGCGATCTCCACGGTCAGTTGGAAGTCATTGAATCCACCGGGGCCACGGTCAGCCTCCTGGTCAGCCGCCTGGAAGAAAAAAAATGCCTGGTGACCCCTGAAGAAGCCACTGTCATGTGCCTGGGCATTTACGAAGACACAGGCTCTTTCACCTTCGCCTCCACTACGGAAACCGATTTCAGGGCCGCCGCCACACTGGTGGCAAAGGGGGCGAACCTGAACATTGTCGCGGACCTGATCTCAAGGGAAATTTCCGCCCAACAGCTGACCCTGCTAAACGACATGTTCCAATCCCTCACCGCGTACACCATCAACGGCATCGAAGTGGCGGTGACCACCATTACCACCAACGAATACATTCCCGATTTCGCCCTCCTCGTCCACAAAATGATCAAGATGGAAAACCTCCCCGCCGTGTTCGCCGTTGCCTGCATGGGCACCAAAATTTACATTGTGGCCCGCAGCAGGGTTCCGGAAGTGGACGCCGCCGAGATCATGCGTCCCCTTGGCGGCGGCGGCCATCGTTTTGCCGCAGCCGCCGCGATCAAGGACAAAACCCTCCCCCAAATTGAACACCTGCTGGTGAAAACCCTATACGAAAAAGTGCGTTCCCACCGCCGGGCCAAGGCTTTGATGTCATCACCGGCCATCGCCGTGGATGCCGCCACCCCCTGTAAAACCGCCCGGGAAATGCTCAACCGGTACAACATCAACGCCCTTCTGGTCACCGAATCCCGCAACGGGCGGGAACAACTGGCGGGGTTTATTTCCCGGCAAGTGGTGGAAAAAGCCATGTTTCATAAACTGGCGATCGTGCCGGTCAGGGATTACATGACCCCTGAACTGGCCGTTGTGGGGCCGGAAGCGGACCTGCAGGAGGTACAGACAAAGATTATCGAGAACAAACAGCGGATTCTTCCCGTGGTGGACAAGGGCCGCCTGGTGGGCGCCATCACCCGTACCGACCTTCTCAATAGCCTTGTGCGGCAGCATGCGTCCGAAAAAAACCGCTTCCCCGATCCGCTCCAGGATCCCGTGTCCGCCCGCACCAGGAATGTTACCAAACTGATCGGCGAGCGGCTGCCCCCCGCCCTGGTGGAGCGGTTGCGCACCATTGGTGAAACCGCCGACCGTCTGCATGTCAATGCCTATGTGGTGGGCGGCTTTGTGCGGGATCTGTTTCTCTATCGCCCCAACGAAGACATCGACGTGGTGGTGGAAGGCGACGGCATCGCGTTCGCGAAGGCCTACGCCGCCGCGACAGACGCCCGCATCCACGCCCACGCCAAATTCGGAACGGCGGTGATTATTTTTCCCTCGGGATTCAAAATCGACGTGGCCTCTTCCCGGCTTGAATATTATCAGTATCCGGCGGCCCTGCCCATTGTGGAGATGGGGTCCATCAAGCTGGATATGTTTCGCAGGGACTTCACCATCAACACCCTGTCCATCCAGCTCAACGCCGAGCGGTTCGGCACCCTTGTGGATTTCTTTTCCGCCCAGCGGGACATCAAGGAAAAGGCCATTCGGGTTCTGCACAACCTCAGTTTCGTGGAAGACCCCACCCGGGTGTTTCGTGCCATCCGATTCGAACAGCGGTTCGGTTTTTCCATCGGAAAGCTGACCGCCGGCCTCATCGACAACGCCGTCAAGATGGACTTTTTCAAACGGCTCAGCGGCCGTCGCGTGTTTGCCGAACTCCGTCAGATTCTCGAAGAGGAGAACCCCACCCGGGCCATTCTCCGGCTCCAGGACTATGACCTGCTCAAGGTGATCCACCCGTCCATTCACCTCGACAAAGAACTTATCGCCCTTTTCAACGCCACCAAGAAGGTTTTGGCCTGGTTTGACCTGTTGTTTCTCGACGAGCCGCTGATGCGCTGGACCGTATACCTGCTGGCCCTGATACGCCGCTGCGACGCCCAGACCTCCCGGGACATCTGCCGCCGGTTCGAACTGGCGCCCCGCCATCACGGAATCTTCTGCGGGGACCGGTTCGCAGCGCATAAATGTCTGTCGGCTCTCGAGCACAAGCTTCCCGCAAAAAACAGCACCTTGTACAAACGCCTGGCGGGATTTAAGACCGAACTGATCGTCCACATGATGGCGGCCACCCGACAGGAACGCGTAAAAAGGGCCATTTCAAATTACTTCACCACCTTGCGACAAACCACCCCGGGCATCGCCGGACGGGATCTGAAGGAAATGGGCCTGAAACCGGGCCCGGCCTACCGCCAAATCCTGGCGGCACTGCTGGCGGCGAAACTCGACGGCAGGGTGAAAACCCGGAAAGACGAGCTGGCCTTTGCCAGGGCCCAGGTGCGCCAGTTCAAGCACCGCCCCGACGGGCCAACGCCCCCTTCGCCTTGACATCTTTGCCGCATTTCCGGTACAAGCCCCGCCGACCAGCCGCGCACCCCCAGGCTTCTTTTCACGCTTGATTTGGCCGCAGGCATGGTTTATTACCTTGAAGTTTTAAAATGTTTTTCAATTCAAGCTTCGGGGGAGTCTCCCATGGTCAAACCCAAACGAATCCTCAGCGGCATGCGGCCCACCGGCCCGTTGCATCTGGGCAATTACCACGGCGCCCTAAAAAACTGGACCGCCCTTCAGGACACACACGAATGTTTCTTTTTCATCGCCGACTGGCATGCCTTGACCAGCGATTATGAATCACCGGACGCCATCGCCGACAACATCCGTCACATGGCCCTCGACTGGCTGAGCGTTGGCCTCGACCCCGACAAAAGCACATTTTTCGTCCAGTCCCACATCAAGGAGCACGCTGAATTGTTCCTGCTGTTATCCATGATCACCCCTGTTCCCTGGTTGGAACGAAATCCGACGTATAAAGATCAGATCGTTCAGCTGAACAACAAAGACCTTTCCACCTTCGGCTTTCTCGGCTACCCGGTGCTCCAAGCGGCCGATATCATCATGTACAAAGCCACCGCCGTGCCCGTGGGGGTGGACCAGGTGCCCCATGTTGAAATTACACGGGAGATTGCCAGGCGGTTTAATTTCCTGTACGGAAACGTTTTTCCGGAGCCCGAATCCATATTGACCGAAACCCCTAAAATTTTGGGGTTGGACCGGCGCAAAATGAGCAAAAGCTACGACAACGCCATCTACCTGTCCGATACCGGCGAAGCGGTGGCGGGAAAGGTTTCCCGAATGATCACCGACCCAAAGCGGGCCCGTCGAAAGGATCCCGGAAACCCGGACGACTGCAACGTCTTTGAGTTTCATCGCCAGTACAGCGACAAGGCCCTTGTAACCCGGATCGACACCGAGTGCCGCAAGGCCGACATCGGGTGTGTCGACTGTAAGAAGCGCATGGCGGACAACCTCAATGCCACCCTGGCGCCCATCCGGGAAAAACGCGCCTATTTTGAGCAGCGGCCGGAACTGGTCACCGACATTATCACGGCCGGGGATCGCAAGGCCCGTCAGGTCGCCGAACAAACCATGGCCGACGTCAGAGCGGCCATGGGCATCTGAACATCACGCAACGCCGGCCACACGTTTCGTGCGGACGCACGCCAGGACCGGGTTTGGAACACCATGCAAAGCGACCCTTACGAAGTCCGGCTCGACAATATCTTCGAAGGCCCCATGGATCTGTTGGTCTACCTGATCAAGAAGCATGAGGTGGATATCTACGATATCCCCATTGCCCTGATCACAGATCAGTACCTTGCCGCCATCGAATTGATGCAATCGCTGAACATCGACTTCGCCGGCGAATTCCTGGTGATGGCCGCCACCCTGACACAAATCAAATCACGGATGCTGTTGCCGGTCCACGAGGAAGAGGAGGAGGGGGAAGATCCCCGCCTGGAAATCGCAAGGCCCCTGGAGGAATACCTCGCCATCAAATCAGCGGCCGAGCAGCTTGCCCGTCGCAACCTCCTCGGGGAACACACCTTTTCCCGCACCACCCCTTTAGAGGATCTTGCCTGGGAGGAAGAGCAGGAGATGGTCAAGGTGGGCCTTTTCGAGTTGATCGACGCCTTTCAAAAGATCCTGGTGAATTTGACACCGGACCACCGGGTCGATCTGACCACAGAGAAATTCACCGTCAAAGAAAAAATGTCCCAGATTGTCGATATTTTAGAAGAAAAAAATTCCGTCACCTTTGACGAGCTTTTTGACGGTAGCGCCACAAAGGGAGAGCTGATCGTCACCTTTCTGGCCGTGCTGGAAATGGTGAAATTGTCCCTGATTCATGTCGTTCAACACGCCCTGAGCGGCATTATCCGAATTTTTTACCAATAGGGCATTGTCGTCCCATTGCCACACATCGATCCGGCACCATGGAAAAACTCAAATACATCATAGAAAGCTTGTTATTTGTCGCAGACAGCCCCCTTTCCGTCGACCGTATCCGGGAGGTGGTCGAAGCCGAAGACGGCAAGGAAATCCGCGAGGCCCTGGCCCTTCTCTCCGAAGAATACGAAGCGCGCCGGGGGGCTATCTTTCTCAGCGAAGTGGCCGGCGGCTTTCAGATCCGGACGCGCCCTGAATACCATGAATGGATCAAACGCCTGCTCAAGCCCAGCCCGCACCGCTTGAGCAACGCCTCCCTGGAGACACTGGCCATCATCGCCTACAAGCAACCCATCATCAGGAGCGATATCGAACATCTCCGGGGGGTTGATTGCGGGGGGGTGCTGCGCATGCTCATGGAAAAAAAAATGATCCGGGTGCTGGGACGAAAGGAAATCCCCGGCAGGCCCCTCATCTATGCCACCACCAAGCATTTTCTGGAGGTATTCGAACTCAAAGACCTCAAGGACCTGCCGTCCCCCAGGGAAATCGAACGCTTCAGCGACCTGCCCCCGGAGAAGCTGACGGCGGCCGCCCTCTCGCCCCCAGGGCCGGTGACCGCTTTCCCCGACCCCCCGGCCAATGCGCCGGAAAGCCATGCTTGCCGGAACGAAGCGGACGCCGGTTCACCTGACACGCAAACCGGCCCGCCGGCTTCCGAAGAAAAAAAATCTTGACTTCAACTACCGAAGCCACCTATACAAAGAGCCATCAACGGCGCGCGACAAGGGCGCACCGGCCGGGGGGCAATCCCTAACCGACGGTTGGTAGGGGGCGGTTAACTCAGCGGGAGAGTGCTACCTTCACACGGTAGAAGTCACTGGTTCAATCCCAGTACCGCCCACCACCCCGGTACCTGCCGATTTCCAACGGTGCTCCCTCCCTTTATAACAAAACAGGTGCGCAAAGGACGGATGATTCATGGGCAAGACCGAAACAGCACCTGCCGGGAAAAAGCCAGTCCGCAAAGACTTGGAAGGCAAGTACCTGACCTTTTCCCTCGCAGACGAAGAGTACGGCATCGGTATCCTGAAAATCAAGGAAATCATCGGGATGATGCCCATCACAACGGTGCCCCACACCCCCCATCACGTCAAGGGGGTCATCAACCTGAGGGGGAAGGTCATTCCAGTGGTCGACCTTCGCCTGCGCTTTGGCATGCCCGCCCTTGCGTATTCGGAACGGACCTGCATCATCGTGGTGGAAATGGAAGGGTCGTCCGGTACCATACTCATCGGCAACGTGGTGGATGCGGTTTCCGAAGTGCTCAACATCAAGAACGAAGAAATCGATGCGCCGCCCCGGTTCGGCAGCAAATTAAGCACCGACACGATTCTCGGCATGGCGAAAGTTGAAAAAGACGTAAAGATACTGCTGGACATCGACAAGGTACTCAATGTTGAAAAAATGACAGCGACCGAAGAACCCGCCTGAAAAACGCTTATTCCTCGGCGCGTACAAAACAATGCCGCCGGGTGCTCCCCGTCGTCAGGCGTCGGCATCCGAAACCGGGGGCAGGGGTATCTTGAAAAAAGAAACGCCCTCTTTTTCCAACATCTTTTCCTCTTCCCGCGTGCTCTTACCACGGATATTTCTGGCCTCTGCGGCGCCGTAATGGATTTTCAGCGCCTCTTTGGCGAAGTCGCATCCCACGTCATCGAAATTCCGCTCCAGGTGCGCAACCAATTGCCGACCCGCAACCTCCAACTCCGCTGGCGAAGGCAAGCGGCTGGACCGGGACCCCGAAGATTTGATGGCAAAAGCGGAGGGCCGCTTGGAGATATGCGTATCGTCGCACAAGGGGCAGGCAACAAGCTGCCGCTCCTGCTGGGTCTCAAAATCTTGTCCGTCAGCGAACCACCCTTCAAAGGTATGCCCGTTGGCGCATTCCAGTTCAAAAACAATCATCGGGGACAACCCCTGTTCCGCCTTCTGAATAAAATATTGACAGATGGCGCTTTTTAAAACAGAAATATGAACATTATCGGCTACCAGCGTTGGAATGTATGATACAGTTTTCATTATTCGTCAAGGACAACGCTCCGCCCGAAACCGCCGGCAGACTCCGGCACCGAATGAAATGCATCATCTTGGATTCTTTCTTAACAATATCCACCATCAAGCCTCAAAACTCCAGGGAGCTGAGCCATGAGACGCACATTCACGCGAATTATCCTCTTGCTGCTGCCGGCATCGTTGTTGCTGTCGGCGCCGTTGGTTGCAGAAACCAGATATGTCTCCGAAATACGGGAAATCACACTGCGCACAGGTCCCGGCGTGGAATATAAAATCATCTCCATGGTCAAATCCGGGACCCCGCTGACCGTTCTGGCGGAGCAGGAGGACTGGACGAACATTGCCCTTGATGACGGCAAGAGCGGCTGGGTTCTGACGCGGTTTCTTCAACGCGACCTTCCCGATGCCCTTGCACTGGCCCAATTGCGGGACCAGCACGAGGTCCTCACCGAAAAAGCCCGGCACCTCCAGGAAGAGAACAGCCGTCTGGCAACCGACAATGAACAGCTCAAGGCCGCATTGGCCAAGAGTGAAGCGGACCTTGGCACGGTACGCAGCGATTATGACGCCCTGCAACAATCCTCCGCCGATTTCCTGGGCCTCCAAACGGCCTACAAAAAGACCGCCGCAGAACTTGCCCAGCAACAGGATAAGACAAACCGGCTGGAAAACGAACTGGCGCGCGTGTCCGGCGACCAGCGGACCCGCTGGTTCATCATCGGCGCCGCAGTGCTGCTCATCGGCATGATCATCGGTTTTATCACCAAGCCCCAACGGCGACGTACCGGATTGCGCTAACCCCCGGCGGATCGGCGCCGGATGGAAACAAGATGACAATGAACCATCAAACAGACGTACTGGTTATCGGCAGCGGCGTGGCGGGCTTGATGTTCGCCCTCAAAGCCGCCAAATACGGACGGGTCGCGGTCATCACCAAGAAACAGGTGGCCGACAGCAACACCAACCAGGCCCAAGGCGGCATTGCTTCGGTGTTGGACGACGTGGCCGATTCCTTTGAGGCCCACTCCCAGGATACCCTGACCGCCGGTGCGGACCTGTCGGACAAACAGGTTGTTGAAATGGTGGTAAGAAACGGGCCGGAAAGGATCCAGGAGCTGATCGATCTGGGGGTCAAGTTCAATCTGAAAGAATCGGGACAGCACCACGGCACGGTTCCGCCCCTGGACCTGGGGCGCGAAGGCGGCCACTCCCGGAACCGGATCGTTCATGCCCAGGACATGACCGGCCAGGAAATGCAACGGGTTCTCACCGAGCATGTGCTGGAAAACGAAAACATAGCGATGTTTGAACACCATGCGGCCATCGACCTGATCACCCGGTCGACCCGCATCAAGCGCGGCCTGGTCACCACCGACCACGAGGAGGTCTGTTGCGGCGCCTACGTGCTGGACACCCGCACCAAGGAAGTTCACACGTTTTCGGCCCGCATCACACTTCTTGCCACCGGAGGCGCCGGCAAGGTGTACCTGTATACCAGCAACCCGGACGTCGCCACCGGTGACGGCATTGCCATGGCCTACCGAGCAGGGGCCACCGTGGCCAATCTGGAATTCGTCCAGTTCCACCCCACCTGCCTGTTTCATCCGGAGCCAAAAATTTTCTCATTTCCGAAGCGGTGCGGGGCGAAGGCGGCATCCTTCTAAATGCCGCCGGCAAACCGTTCATGGAACAGTACGACCCCCAAAAGGATCTTGCCTGCCGGGACGTGGTGGCCCGGGCCATCGATTCGGAACTCAAAAAAAGCGGCGATGATTCCGTTTTCCTGGACATCACACATCGGAAACCGGAATTCATCAAGACCCGCTTCCCAAACCTTTATGCCAGATGCCTCTCCTTCGGCATCGACATGACCACCGATCCGATCCCCGTGGTGCCGGCGGCCCATTATATGTGCGGCGGCGTTGTCACCGACCTGTCCGGCCGCACGGATATCAAGGGGCTCTATACCGTCGGGGAGACCGCCTGCACCGGGCTGCACGGCGCCAATCGCCTGGCCAGCAACTCTCTTCTGGAAGCCCTTGTGTTCGCCCACATGGCCGCCCGGCAGGTACCCGACGATCTCGAAAACGCGGACGCCCAACAGCCCGACACCATCCCCGCCTGGGACGCAGTGGGCACCTCCGACAGCGACGAGGTCATCATGGTGTCCCATAACTGGGACGAAATACGGCGGCTCATGTGGAACTACGTGGGCATCGTCCGGTCCAACAAGCGCTTGGACCGGGCCCAGCGACGCATTGCCATTATCCAGGAAGAAATCAACCGGTACTACTGGGATTTCAAGGTTGACTCCGGCCTCATCGAGTTAAGAAACATCGCCACCGTGGCCGAATTGATCGTGAAATGCGCGCAGCACCGCAAGGAAAGCCGTGGGCTTCACTACAGCATTGACTATCCCAACCGGGACGACGCCCGCTGGCAGAAAGACACCCTCATCCGGCGCCCCTTTGCCGGTTAGACGCCCGCACCCCAGGACGAAACGGAACTGGCCATGCTGAGCATTCGAAAAATCGGGGGCATCGGAAAAACCTACCGGCACTTGAACCGATACCGGCAGATCCTGTCCGTTCTTTTCAAATTCGGGTTCGGCGGACTGGTCGCACGCCTCGGCCTGGAACATTACCTGGAGCGGGGCCTCCAGATGCTCTCCGGCAAAGAACCCGAACGAGACGAACCCCGCACCCGCGCCCGGCGCATCCGAATGGCCCTTGAAGAATTGGGCCCGGCCTATATCAAGCTCGGACAGATCCTGTCCACCCGACCCGACCTGGTGCCTGCGGAGCTGGTTGCGGAACTGTCAGAACTCCAGGACAATGTTCCACCCCGACCGTTTCCGGAAATCCGCACAATCCTTGAAGAGGAGCTGGGCGGCGCACTCACCACCGTGATCGCAGCTATCGACGAAACGCCCTTGGCATCCGCATCCATCGGCCAGGTCTATCGGGGCCTGCTTCCGGGAGATGTCCAGGTCGCCGTCAAAGTGCGGCGCCCCGGCATCCAGAGGCAGGTGGAGGTGGACCTTGAAATTATGCTCCACCTTGCCACCCTGATGGAGCGCCATATTGCAGAAATTGCGCTGCATCGTCCCGTGCGGATCGTCGAAGAATTTGCAAAAACCCTTGAAAAAGAGCTGGACTTCCGCAGGGAAGCGGCCAATATGAAACGGTTCCGACAAGATTTCGAAGGAGACGAAACGGTCCATATCCCCCGGGTCTATGATGCGCTGTCCACCAGCAAGGTGCTGACCATGGCGTTTGTGACGGGCATCAAGGTCTCACACATCGACAAAATCGATGCCGCCGGTTTTGATCGGCACCTGCTGACGGTTCGGGGCGCCGACCTAGTGTTCAAGCAGGTCTTCCTCAACGGTTTTTTCCACGCCGATCCGCACCCCGGCAACATCTTCGTTCTGCCCGGCCATGTCATCTGCCTTCTTGATTTCGGCATGGTGGGCATCGTGGACCATAACACCCGGGAACATTTCGTAGACCTGATCGAGGCCTTGGCAAACCGAAACGCACCGGCCACCGTAGCGGCATTGCTCCAGCTCACCGAATGGGATACGCCACCAAACCTACGCTGCCTGGAACGCGACATCATCGATTTTGTCGGCTATTATCTGTACCGGCCCTTGGGGGAAATCAACCTCGGCGATTGCCTCCATAACCTTCTGGCCCTGGCGGCAAGATACCGCATGGTCATTTCCCCGGACCTGTTTCTGATGTTCAAGGCCTTCGCCACCGTCGAAGGTGTGGCCCGGCAGTTGGATCCCACCGTGGACATCATCCGGCAGGTAAAGCCCTTCCTGATAAAGGTCCGCGCCGAACGGTTCTCTCCCGAAAGAGTCGGCCGGGAGGCCGCGGACATCGGCAGACTTCTGTTGAAACTCGTCCGCCAGGTACCCGCCGACCTGTTGGAAATAGGACACCTGGTACGCACCCATCAGCTGCGCATGAACATCACCCATCAAGGCCTTGGCGACATGCTGGCCACCCATGACCGCATCAGCAACCGCATTGCCTTTTCCATCATTATCGCCGCGCTGATCATCGGCTCCGCCTTGATCGTCATCTCCGAAACCCCCCCGTTCATCTTCGGCATCTCCCTGATCGGCATCATCGGCTTCCTGGCAGCCGCCGTCATGGGCATTTGGCTGCTGATTGCCATTTTGAAGAAGGGGAAGCTCTGATCCGGCGGCATGGACCTTGATCTTTGACGCATTGCGCTATATGATTTGATCATCATCCCTTTCCGCGGCGACGCGCCGCACAGGAGGCCTTATGCGCATCATCAAAAAATACGCCAACCGCAAACTCTATGACACCACCGACAAGACCTATATTTCCATGGACCGCTTGGCAGATCTGATCAAGGACGGTGAAGAGGTATCCGTGGTCGACAACCAAACCGACCAGGACATCACCGCCTCGGTGTTGTCCCAGCTGCTCGCCCGGGAAAAGCGCCACGAAAGTCCTGACGAACTGTCGGATGTATTGTCGAACCTGATCAGAAAGGGAAGCAGCACGGTCATGGGCGTGGCCCGCAAATACTCTTCCCGCTGGCAGCAGGCCATGACCATGGCCGAAGACGAAATCGAAAAACTGACGCGGCTGGTATTCAAAGAGGGGCCGGACAGCGAGAAAGACAGAAAGAGCCTCAAGGACGGACTGATGGGGCAGGCCGAAAAAATCAAACACTGGATCAGCGAAAAAATCGATCAGCGGATTGACGATGTCATGACCGCAATGCATCTGGTTACCCGCGAAGAACTGAACGCCCACGCGGACAGGCTCACCGCTCTGGAAAAACGCATCCAGGCCGTCGAGGCGGCGCCACCAACCGCTCCGAGGCCCCCGGGCGACAATTAAATATATTGACAAGCTGTTTTTTTTACCTTAGATTAGCCCACTGGTAAGCGGGCATAGCTCAGTTGGTAGAGTACAAGCTTCCCAAGCTTGGTGTCGCGAGTTCGAATCTCGTTGCCCGCTCCAATATGGAAGGTCCGCCTTTTTTTCATAAAGGTTAAGGTAGGCTTCAAGAATCGTTTTGCTGAAGCGAATTTTTTTAATGGTAGCATGATGAATTGATAACTTAATTCCATCGCAACAAGTCTACCGACATGAAAAAAACGGGCACGTGCCCGTTTTTTATTTCCGTAACGCAAGGAAGCGGCTACGGATACGGACAGAGCTGGCTTGAAGAGAAAAAAAGATCATCGCCCCACCCCACCGAAACCAAAGGTCGATCAGGTTGCGGTGGTTAAGAAGGTGGAAGCCCTTGCCGCCCCGCTCTGTGAGAGCGAAGGCCTGGAGTTGGTGTATGTAGAATTCCAGAGAGAAAGCGCCGGATGGGTGCTGCGGGTCTATGTGGACAAGCCGACGGGGGTCTCCCTGGATGATTGCGCCCGGGTCAGCCGGCAGTTGGGAGACGTGCTGGACGTAGGGCTTGAGGCCCTGTGGCCTTACAACCTGGAAGTTTCGTCGCCAGGCGCGCATCGCCCCCTGGGCAAATGTCAGGACTTTGAACGTTTCAAAGGGAGCCTTGCCGCTGTCAGGCTAAAAACGGCCATGGATGGGCAGAAAAACTTCAAGGGAATCCTGAAGGGTGTTTCGGGCGAAACGGTCCACCTGCAGGTGGGAGATCACGACATCGCCATTGCTTATCAGGAAATCGCCAGGGCGCGGCTTGCCTAACGGGAACGGAGAACAACATGTTTATTTCAGACATCAAGCGGGTTGTCGACCAGATCAGCCGAGACAAGGGCATAGACCGGAACATTTTGATCAAAGCCCTTGAAGAGGCGCTCCGATCGGCCGCCAAGAAAAAACTCGGGAACAAGACCGATATCGAAGTTCAATACAGCGAGGAAACGGGCGAAATCGAAGTGTTTCAGTTCAAAGAGGTCGTTGAAACCATTACCGATCCAGACCTGGAAATCACGATGGACGAAGGCCGCATGCTCGACCCGGAATGCGAATTCGGTGATTGCCTGGGGACAAAAATGGACACCATGACCTTCGGCCGCATTGCCGCGCAGTCGGCAAAGCAGGTGATCATCCAAAAAATGAAGGACGCGGAAAGAGATGCGGTGTACGCCGGCTACATCGATCGCAAGGGAGAGATCATCAACGGCATTGTCCAGCGCTTCGACCGGGGCGATATCATCGTCAACCTCGGCAACACCGAAGGCATCGTACCCAGGCGCGAACAGGTCCCCCGGGAGTCCTATCGGCGGGGCGACCGTATCCGGGCCTTCATCCTGGACGTCTTGCACGATACGCGCGGGCCCCAGATCCTGCTGTCCCGGACGCATCCCAATTTTCTCGTGGCGCTTTTCAAGACAGAGGTCCCCGAAATCAGCGAAGGCGTGGTCAGCATCATGGGCGCCGCCCGGGAGCCGGGAAGTCGTGCGAAGTTCGCGGTCGCCTCCAGTGACTCAGACATCGATCCCGTCGGCGCTTGCGTGGGCATGAAGGGCAGCCGTGTTCAGAACGTGGTGCAGGAACTGCGGGGAGAAAAGATCGACATCATTCCCTGGCATGTGGACGCCGCTAAATTCGTCTGCAATGCGCTGGCACCGGCCGAAATTTCACGGGTCATCATTGATGAACAGAGTCGTTCCATGGAGGTGATCGTCCCGGACGAGTCCCTGTCCGTCGCCATCGGAAAACGGGGACAGAACGTCCGGCTGGCCTCCAAGCTGACCGGCTGGCATCTGGACGTGAAAAGTGAATCCAAATACAGCCAGGACATGAAGGACGGCTACAACTCCCTGCTGTCGATGCCCGAAGTAAACATTGCATTGGCCGACGCCCTGTATGAAAAGGGCTTTTATTCCGCAGATGAAGTGGCAAAAAGCTCGGTGGAAGAGTTGATGCAGATCCGGGACATGTCCGAAGAAAAAGCACAGGCCCTGATCGACAATGCCAACGCGTATTTGCTGGAAGCGGAAAGGGAAGCTGTGGCGGCTGCGAAAGCCGCGGAAGCTGCGGTGCAAGCGGAAGCCGATGCGGCCGCAAGCGCGCCTGCCGCCGTGCCGGAAGGCCCGCCGCAGGAGGACGCTGCGGCGCCCGATCACCAGGAAGATTCGGAACCGCCCAGCGGAGAAAACAACGCCTCCTAACCAGGCGGCAACACCTTGCAGAGATATCTTGAAGGGGGATGAATGGCCAAGATCAGAGTATTTGAGCTTGCCAGGGATTTAAACATGACGACCAAGGAACTTCTGGGCAAACTGGAAGAAATGCACATCGAGGTTGCAAGCCATATGAGTTCCATTGAGGACGATACGGTAACCCAGGTCAAGGAAACGCTGTTCGGAGCCAAGGCACCGAATGTCGAGGAAACCCGCATCCGCCCCACCGTCATCCGGAGACGTCGAAAATTGGCCGCCGAGGAAACCGAGGCGCCCGAGCCGGAGGCTTTGCAAGAAGCATCTGCGGCCGAGAGCCCGGCGCCCCAAGTGCCTTCGGCATCTCCCCCTGCACCGCAGGAGCCAGTCACCGCGCAAGAACCCGTGGCGCCGAAAAAGCCCAAAACCGAGGCGCCGGCAAAGGTCATCCGTCGTCCGGAGCCGCCCGCTGAAGTCTCCGAAACACTTGAGACACCGGAAAGGCCGGAAACACCGGCACCGCCAGCCGCTGAAGAAACACCGCCACCGACGGCACCGCCTGTCGAAGAGCCGGCTGCCCCGCCCCTGGACCAGGTGACAACCGAGGCGCCCGAAACGGCTGAAACCGCCGAAACAGAGTCCGCACAGGAAACGGCAACGGAAAAGGCGAAGAAGGCCAAGGACAAGAAAAAAGCGAAGAAAGACACGCCTGCAAAAATCATTCAGCTGCCCAAGCACCCCGTGGCCGCCACTCCGAGCGCAGACCGGCTTGCGGCCGACACAACCCGGCCCGTCCCTGCCGGCGACAACGATACCGCTGCCCCGGGCACGTCCCAGGAAGCGGGCGCCGCCGGGAAAGAGCGGAAAAAAGGCAAACGTTTTAAAAAGGAAGGCGAAGGGGAAGCGGACAACAAGTTCTTCAAGAAAAAAATCGCCTTCCGCCGCAAAGAAATTATCGAAGGAGACGCCCTCTATGCCGGACAAAGGGCCGGAAAGGGGCGGAAAAAAGGCAAGGCCAAGCCGGTCGGCCAGAAACCCCAGATTACCGTGGCCAAGGCCATCAAACGCCGCATCAAAATCGACGATACCATCGTGTTGTCGGATCTGGCCAAACGGATGGGTATTAAGGCCGGCGACATGATCAAAACCCTCATGGGCATGGGGGTCATGGCGACGGTCAACCAGACCATCGATTTCGAAACCGCGGTGCTGGTGGCGTCTGAATTCGGCTACGAGGTGGAACGCGCCCGGTTCGAGGAAGAGACCATCATCAATGTGGCACAGGAAGACGATCCCGAACTAATGGCCGGCCGACCGCCGGTGGTCACCATCATGGGACACGTTGACCACGGCAAGACGTCTCTTCTGGATGTCATCCGAAAGACCCGCATTACCGATCAGGAAGCCGGCGGCATCACCCAGCACATCGGCGCCTACCACGTGACCACGGACAAGGGACAGATCGTCTTCTTGGATACCCCCGGTCACGAAGCGTTTACCGCTATGCGGGCGCGCGGTGCAAAAGTAACGGACCTGGTGGTTCTGGTGGTGGCCGCCGATGACGGCGTGATGCCCCAAACCATCGAGGCCATCAACCATGCCAAGGCCTCGGGCGTGCCGATCCTGGTGGCCGTCAACAAAATCGACAAGGCCAATGCCGAGCCGGACCGTGTGGTGCGCCAGCTTTCAGAGCATGGCCTCGTTCCCGAAGACTGGGGCGGTGATACCATTTTCGTCAAGGTGTCCGCCAAGCAGAACGAGGGCATCGACGATCTTCTGGAAATGATTCTACTGCAAGCGGAAGTCCTTGACATCAAGGCGAACCCCGACAGGCTTGCCACCGGGTACGTTGTGGAGGCGAAGCTGGACGCCGGCCGCGGACCGGTAGCCACGATTCTGATCCAGCGGGGAACCCTCAGGGCCGGCGACACCGTGGTCTGCGGCATTCATTATGGAAAGGTACGGGCCATGTTGGACGACGTGGGCCGCCAGGTGACAAGCGCAGGCCCTTCCATACCAGTGGAAGTTATCGGACTGTCCGGTGTGCCGGTGGCTGGCGATGAGCTGGTGGCGCTGAAAGACGAGAAAAACGCCAAGCAGATCAGCGAGCACCGCCTTCAAAAACACCGGGCCAGCGAACTGGCCAAGAACAGCCGCATGAGCCTGGAAAAACTATTTGAAAAGATGAAGGTGGGTGAGGTCAAGGACCTGAACATCATCATCAAGGCGGACGTGGACGGCTCCATCGAAGCCCTCAAGGACTCCCTGGTCAAGCTCTCCAACGAAGAAGTAAAAATATCGGTGATTCACGCCGCCACCGGCACCATCACCGAGTCGGACGTCTCCTTGGCCGCAGTGAGCAACGCCATCATCATCGGGTTCAACGTGCGGCCGAATGCAAAGGTGGCGGAGCTGGCCCAGGAAGAACATGTGGACATGCGATTCCACAACGTCATCTACGACGTCATCAAGGAAATGAAGGACGCCATTGTCGGCATGATGGCTTCCACCTTCGAAGAGCGTCTGCTGGGTCGGGCCGAGGTCCGGGAAGTCTTCCACGTACCGAAAATCGGCGCCATCGCCGGAAGCTATGTCACGGACGGCAAGCTCGAACGAAACAAGCAAGTCCGGCTGCTGCGCGACGGCGTCATCCAGTACACAGGAACGGTCTCTTCCCTGCGACGCTTCAAGGACGACGTCAAGGAGGTACAAACCGGGTATGAATGCGGCATCGGCGTGTCCAATTATAACGACATCAAGGTCGGGGACATACTCGAATGCTTCTACATGGAAGAAATTCGCCCCGAGTTCGGCTGATGCAGCGGCCCTCCGCGGATACCGCCGCCATGGTGGTCGGAATGGCACACGTCACCTTGAGGCTTCACGGGTGCCGCTCCCTCAAGGAGAAGCGGCATGTGGTAAAATCCACCATCGCCCGCCTCCGGGACCATTTCAACGTCTCTGTGGCCGAAGTGGGCGCCAACGATATTTACCAGCGGGCCGAAATCGGACTGACGGCAGTGGGAAACGACCGCGCGGCGATGAACGCCAAAATCGATAAGCTTTTTAATTTCATCGAAGAAATGGGGCTGGCCGAAGTCATCGACACCCAAATGGAGATACTGAGCATATGAAAACATTTCCGAGGGGCGATCGGGTGGCCGCCCATATTCAGAAAGTCCTCTCGGAGCTGCTGCGCAAGCGCATCAAGGATCCCCGGCTTGAGATGGTCGTCATCACGGGGGTAAGAATGTCAAAAGACATCAAGAATGCGCACATTTTTTACACCATCACCGGCGGGGAACAGGCGACGGCGGCGGCGGCCCAGGGATTTGACGATGCCTGCGGCTTCATTCGTCGGGCCCTCGCCAAACAACTGGGCCTGCGTTATATGCCGGGCATCCGATTTTTTTATGATAAATCCGTCGATTACGGCGCACATATTGATACCCTGATCAAATCCATTCATGCAGATGTTCGACCAGATCATACAGAAACTGAAGAAGAGTAGCCGCCTGCTGCTTGCCTCCCACGCCAACCCGGACGGCGACGCCATCGGGTCGCTGCTGGCGCTCGGGCTCGCACTGGACGCGCTGGGCAAGAAGGTGACGCTCTACAACGAGAGTCCGCTGCCCGTGGTCTATCGTTTTCTTCCCGGCGTCGAGCGCATCCAACATCTGATCGAAACCGATTGCACCTATGACGCCGCCGTTATCCTGGACTGTGCATCCCTGGAACGGGTTGGGGCGGCAGCAGAGCGCATCGGAAAATTCCAGACGGTCATCAACATCGACCACCATTACACCAATACGGGATTCGGGCAACTGCACCAGGTGGCCCCCTCCGCCTGCGCCACGGCAGAAATCGTCTACCAGCTGATCAAGACCCTCGGCGCGCCCATCGACCGCAAAATCGCCTCGTGTATCTACACGGGGATTCTGACGGATACGGGCTCCTTTCGCTTCTCAAACACCAACCGGGCCGCGTTCCTGATCTGTGATGAAATGTTGGGCCGGGGGGTGAAACCGGAGTTGATCGCCCAACACGTCTACGGCACCTATTCCCTGGGACGCATCAAACTGCTGAACATGGCCCTCGACTCCATAGAGATCACCTCCAACGGAGAGCTGGCCATGATGGTGGTCACCGAGGAAATGATGCGGGAAACCAACACCCATCCCTGCGATGCCGACGGTCTGATCAATTACGCCCGCAGCATCGAAACCGTCAAACTGGCAGCCATGATCCAGGAACAGACCCCCAAGTACCAGGACCCTCGGCGCCCCGACGGCTTTCATGTGAGTCTGCGGTCCAACGGTACGGTGGATACTGCGGCCATTGCCGGCATGTTTGGGGGGGGCGGCCATTTCACCGCAGCGGGATTTCAACTGGGCATACCCCTGGCCGAGGTAAAAAAGCGGCTGTATGACATCGGCGAAAACCTGGCCCGGTGGGAGCCGAAAGCCTGTATTCTGCCCAAGCGGATTGCCTTTGTGGCGGCAAACCAGAGACGGCTGCCCTGATGATGCATTGCAGCCCCCCCGGCATGGAAACGGGCGTCCAGGGACAACCGAGCGGTATCGTCATCATCGACAAACCCGCCGGCGTATCGTCGGCGAAGGTCGTTGCCGACGTCAAGAGAACGCTGAAAGTGGACAAGGTGGGGCACACGGGAACCCTCGATCCTTTTGCCACGGGTGTGATGGCCTGTTGTATCAACCGCGCCACCAAGCTGGCCCGGTTTTTCCTTGGTGGCGCCAAGCGTTATGAGGCGATCCTGACCCTGGGCGTGGAAACGGACACCCAGGATGTCACGGGGCAGGTGACCGCCACCGGCTCCTGTCAGGGCGTTGACCGGGCCGGACTGGATGCGGCCGTGCGAAAATTCGTAGGTCATATCGACCAACTGCCGCCGGCTTATTCAGCGCTGAAACACGAAGGCGTTCCGCTGTATCGTCTCGCGCGAAAAGGCAGGCCGGTGCAAAAACCGCCCCGCCGGGTCCATGTGACAGCACTGGAAGTGAGGGCGGTGGAACTGCCCGACGTGCATGTTTCCGTGGCGTGCAGTGCCGGGACATATGTCCGGACCCTTGCGGCGGATATCGGTGCAGCCCTTGGCTGCGGTGGACATCTGAAAGCACTGCGGCGTACCGAAAGCGCGGGATTCGGACTCGAACAGGCCTTGACGCTCTCGGAGCTCAAATCCCTGGCGGACGCCGGCCGGCCCTTCGAACGGATGATTGCCATGGCCGATGCCCTGCCTGAAATGCCCCAGGTGGTGGCGGACAATCGGCTGGCCGCCGACATCCGCCATGGCAGGCCCGTGACCCCGGCGCAAATGCCGCTTGATCCGAACGCACAAATGGCATACATCAAGGTTGTTGACAGGCGACATCGCCTGTTGGCAGTATTGGGACATAACGAAACAAACCGCACGTTTTCCTACGAATGTGTGGTATGCGCATAATAACCACCCGAAGTTGGTTTGAAACATTGCTCTGAAAAGGAGGCGTAAAGAAAGTGGCTTACACAACAGAGGACAAAAAAGGATTGATCGAACAATATAAGCTTCATGAATCGGACACCGGGTCTCCGGAAGTTCAAATCGGGTTGTTAACCCACCGGATCACCTATTTGACCGATCATTTGAAAACCCACAAGAAGGATCATCATTCCAGAAGAGGGCTGCTGATTCTGGTGGGGCGTCGCCGCAGGCTCCTCAATTATGTCAAAAACAAGGATGTCAAACGGTACCGCGGTATTATAGAAGCGCTCGGACTACGACGATAGGCGTCTGCCGCCGAGTACGCGATCCTTCCCGTCATCCGTGCGTCCTTGATATCGCTGGCAGCAGGTGTGCCGCCGCAGGCGGCCTGCCAGTTGTGCGCATCCTTTCTACAGACGCCCGGCCGCCGCAGACCTGCCCGAAGTGCGGATCTCAGGCGGCCAAGGCAGCTGCGGTTCCGCGCCGCCCCGGTCACAGGGGCCGGCGCGTCCATGTATCGCAACACATGCCGCATCGACCGTAAAACGGATGAAGGAAAGGCACCGCCGACGCGTGTTCTCACCGTCGGCGCATATTCGCCGGTTTCAAAACGTTTCAGATGAGCGCCGGAGCTGGTTTGCACAGGCTCCGGCGCTCATCTGGAGCGCTTTGGTGCCGGCTCGAACAACAGGAGAATAAAAATGGAAATGCTTTTGAAAACAGAGGTCGGTGGAAAAACCCTGACCCTCAAGACCGGCAAAGTCGCCAAACAGGCATCGGGCGCCGTCTGGGTGCAGTACGGCGAAACCATCATCTTGGTCACGGTGGTCAGCGCCCACAACGAGCGGGAAATGGATTTCCTGCCCCTTACCGTCGAATACCAGGAAAAGATATACGCGGCCGGACGAATCCCCGGCAATTATTTCAGACGCGAGATCGGGCGCCCCAGTGAAAAGGAAACCCTGACCGCGCGCCTCATCGACCGGCCCATTCGGCCCCTGTTCCCCAAGGGATATCGCTTTGAAACCCAGGTCATCGCTACCGTCCTGTCCATGGACCAGGAAAACGATCCGGACATCCTGGCCATGATCGGCGCCTCTGCGGCCCTGGAAATTTCTGACATCCCCTTTGCGGGCCCCATCGCCGCGGTGCGGGTGGGCCGTATCGACGGCCAGCTGGTCGCCAACCCGAGCATTCAGCAGATGGCCCAAAGCGACATCAATCTGACCATCGCCGGGTCGAAAACCGGCGTGGTCATGGTGGAAGGCGGGGGCAACGAAGTACCCGAGGCCGACATGCTCGAAGCCATCTTTTTCGGCCATGACGCCATGCAGCCCATCATCGATCTCCAAACCCGGCTGAAAGAAGCGGTCGGCGTTGAAAAACGGGCATTCACCGTGGCGGAGCGCGATGAAGCCCTGGCGGCCCTGGTGGCATCCCAAGCGGCAGCCAAGCTGCGGGGGGCGTTGGACATCAGTGAAAAAAAGGAACGGCAGAACGCAATCCGCCAGATCCGCACAGAAACCCTGGCCGCCGTCGCCGCGGGCAACGCCGACCAGGTGGAAGCGGCCGCCGCCCTTTTTGATGAGCTCAACAAACGCATCTGCAGGGATCTGATCTTAAAGGAAGGAAAACGTATCGGCGGGCGCGCCTTTGACCAAGTCCGGCCCATCACCTGTGAAGTCGGTGTGTTGCCCCGTCCCCACGGCTCCGCCCTGTTCACCCGCGGAGAGACCCAGGTACTGGGGGTTCTGACCCTGGGATCGAGCCTGGACGAACAGCGCGTGGAAACCCTCGGCGGCGATGAAACCAGACCCTTTATGCTGCACTACAACTTCCCCCCGTACTCTGTGGGAGAGGCACGCCGCATGGGAGGTCCCAGCCGCAGAGATATCGGCCACGGCGGTCTTTCCACCCGGGCCATCGAAAAGATTCTGCCGCGCAAAGAAAATTTCGATTACACCATCCGCCTGGTTTCCGAGGTGTTCGAGTCCAACGGATCTTCTTCCATGGGCACGGTGTGCGCCGGCACCCTGGCCCTGATGGACGGTGGGGTTCCCATTCAGACACCGGTATCGGGTATCGCCATGGGATTGGTGAAAGAGGGGGATCAGGTGGTCATTCTCTCGGACATTCTGGGAGACGAAGACCACACCGGAGACATGGACTTCAAGGTGGCCGGCAGCACCAAGGGCATCACGGCCCTGCAGATGGACATCAAAATCCATGAACTTCCCCGGGACATTCTGGACAAAGCCCTGGCCCAGGCCAAGGCCGGCCGGCTGCATATTCTGGATGAGATGCTCAAGGCAATCCAGACGCCACGCCAGGACCTGTCCCCCTATGCCCCCAAGATTGTCACCATCACCATCAACCCCGACAAGATCCGTGACATCATCGGCCCAGGCGGCAAGGTCATCCGGGCCATTCAGAGTGAAACCAACACCCGCATTGAAATTGAGGACAGCGGGCTGGTCAAGATCGCTGCGGTCACCGGCGCCGACGGGGACGCCGCCGTTAATCGCATCAATGAAATTGTCCAGGAACCTGAAATCGGCGAAACCTACGAGGGCACCGTCGTAAAAATCATGGACTTCGGCGCATTCGTCCAGATTTTCCCGGGCACCGACGGCTTGGTCCATATTTCCCAGTTGGCCAGCCACCGGGTCAACAAGGTCAGCGACATCGTGCAGGAAGGAGATACCCTGAAGGTCAAGGTGCTGGAAATTTCCAGGGATGGGAAAATCCGACTCAGCCACAAGGCGGTCCTGGAAGAAGAGAATGCTGAAAAGGGAAACTAAGAGCGTCCTTGGAAACGGGGTACGTGTGGTCACCCTGCACGTACCCCATGTGCGCAGTGTCTCCATGGGCATCTGGGTGAACGCCGGTGCACGGGACGAAACACCCGCGGAAAGCGGCCTGTGCCACCTGATCGAGCACATGCTGTTCAAGGGAACCCGGCGCCGCACAGCCTTTCAGATTGCCAAGGCCTTCGATGCCATCGGCGGCCAGACAAATGCATTCACCACCATGGAAACCACCTGTTGCCATGCACGCGTTATGGACGCGCACCTGGACACCATGGTGGACGTTCTCTGTGACCTGTTTTTGAACGCCAGCTTCGACCCGGAAGAGTATGAACGGGAACGCCCGGTTATTCTCCAGGAAATCGGCATGATGGAGGACAGTCCAGACGACTTCGTGCATGTGCTGCTGGAGCAGGCCTTCTGGGGAGACCAGCCCCTCGGTAAGTCGGTACTGGGCACCCGGGAAAACCTGCTGCGTTATGACACCGACACGCTCAAGTCCTTTTTCAATAAGTTCAACCAGCCAGAGCGGATCGTCATTTCTGCAGCCGGCAACATCAACCACGACCGGCTGGTAGCCCTTGTGGGGCCGATATTTGAAGCCATCACCAAAGGCCCCGGCCTTCCCGACCGTCTGCCCGCCACCGGCAGGCAGGCGGTCCGTTTTGTTCCAAAGGATCTTGAGCAAACCCATATCGGTATCGCGCTCAAGGGCCTGTCGGTTACCGATCCCCGGCGATACGCCCTGAACCTGCTGAACACGGTGCTAGGGGGCAATATGAGCTCCCGGCTGTTCCAGGAAATCCGGGAAAAACGGGGACTTGCCTATTGCGTATACACCTTCCTTTCCTGTCATGCCGACACCGGCATGTGTGGTGCCTATGCGGCCGTGTCCCCGGACAAAGCCGCGGAAACGGTTCACCTGATCGCCCGGGAGCTGCGCGCCCTGCGCAGCGCGGCGCTGGACAGGGAAACCCTTCGGGAGGCCAAGGAATACCTCAAGGGGGGGCTGCTCCTGGCGGCCGAGAGTACCGACAACCAAATGGCCCGCCTGGCGCAGAACGAAATCAATTTGGGCCGCTTTATCTCCGAGCAGGAAATCCTCGACGCCGTGGAGGCCGTGGACGCCGACGCGGTTCGTCAGCTGGCCGACACCCTCTTCCGGCAGACACCTTCCGCCCTGGCCGTGCTCGGCACGGTTCCAGACGAAACAGCGGTTCGGGAGGCGTTTGCGCTCTGACGCCCCTGTTTCCTATGTTTGTGCGAGCGTTTCATGACAGACCAACCAACGATTGAATTCATGCGATTGCACCCGGACCGTGATGCGGATATCCCCCTGCCGGCCTACATGACAGCGGATGCCGCCGGTATGGATCTGCGGGCGGCCGTTACCGCACCCCGGCAATTGGCACCGGGAGACATCGTCCTTGTGCCCACCGGGTTCGCCATGGCACTGCCGACCGGTTTTGAAGCTCAGATCCGTCCCCGCAGCGGCCTTGCCGTCGGCCACGGCATCAGCATCGTCAACGCCCCGGGCACCATAGACGCCGATTACCGGGGGGAAGTGAAAATCGCGCTCATCAACCTGGGCAAAGCACCCTACACCGTTTGCCGGGGGGACCGCATCGCCCAGATGATCGTCCAGCGCTGCTGCCAGGCCAGGATCCGGCAGGTGGACCGCCTTGGCGATACCCACCGGGGCGATGGCGGGTTCGGACACACCGGTGTATAGCCCCCCGCCGTCCACGGAGGCCCAACCGTCGGCTCCGGGGAAGATCTCAGTCTGCGTGCTGGCCAGCGGCAGCAAGGGCAATGCCGTTTATGTGTCCGACGGCACCTGCGCTGTGCTGATCGACGCAGGGCTTTCCGGAAAGGCCATCGAAACCCGCATGGCGGAGCGCGGCCTGTGCCCGGACCAGCTCACCGCCATCATTGTCTCCCACGAGCACACAGACCATATCCAAGGAGTGGGCGTACTGTCCCGGCGCCACCGCGTGCCTGTTTACATTGCACCGGAAACCCTCAAGGCCGCGCCCCAGATCGGAAAGCTCCACGAAGTGAGACCCTTCGCATGCGGCCGTACTTTTCAACTGGGCGGGTTTCAAGTCCATCCCTTTTCCGTCTCCCACGATGCAACGGACCCGGCCGGGTTCACCTTTCAGCAAAACGGCACCAAGATCGGCATCGCCACCGATCTGGGCATCGCCACCGGCATGATCCGCACCCAGCTCAAAGACTGCGCCCTGTTGGTACTGGAGGCCAACCACGATCCAGACATGCTCATCAGCGGTCCCTATCCATGGCCCCTGAAACAACGCATCAAAAGCCGCTGCGGACACCTTTCCAATCAGGAAACCACGACGTTGCTCCGGGAAATCGCCCACGACCGGCTCCGGCACGTGGTACTGGCGCACCTGAGCGAAACCAACAACACCCCGGAAGCGGCTTTTCACACCGTGGGGCCGGCCCTCAACAATTGCCGCGCCCGCCTTTGGGTGGCCCGGCAGGATCGTTGCGGGGAGTTGCTTGCGCTGTAGCCACCGGCATCAAACACAGGCCCCCGCAATCCGGGCATGCCGCCGGCGGCGCAACCGCTCGCATCCGGATGCTGTCGGAAGATAGCGGGGCGAGACGCCCTGCTTTTCCGGACGATCGGCGCGGCCCGCCGCCCTTTATCGTCGCCTTATAGGGTTTTCAATTGGTAGGCCCGGGTACCAAGCCCCAGGGCTGCGGCGTAATCGAGCTGGACAGACCAATCAATGGCGGGGTAAAGGCCCCGGAATTTGTCTTCTCCCGGGGCATGATGCTGCTTGAGACAGCTGTCAGGCAAGCCGGACTGCTGGTTGACCAGGTCCACCGATGCCTGGTCCAGGGCCACGGGATCGGTTCCGGCCACAATCCCCACGTCCCGAACGATGGGCGCATCGCTATAGGGCACACAGTCACAAGCCGGCGACACCTGCGTGATGAAATTCACGAACAAGACCTTGCCCTTCTTGCCGGCAAGGGCACCGGATGCATATTCCACCATTTTTTCCTGGAACGTTTCGGTGGCGGTACACCACTGGATCTGAACGGCGCCGTTGGGGCAGGCCAGAATGCAGGCGCCGCACCCAATGCAGGCGGCGCCGTCGATAACGGCCTTGCCGTCGTCCGCCTGGGAAATGGCACCGGCGCTGCATTGATCCACACAGTGACCGCATGCCACACAGCGCTTGCGCTTCACCTTTGGCGCCACATCGCAATGCTGGGCCAGCTTGCCCTGCCTGGAGGCGGTACCCATACCGATGTTTTTAAGGCTGCCCCCGAAACCGGCCAGCTCGTGCCCCTTGAAGTGGGCGATGGACACCAACGCGTCCGCATGCACAATGTCGGCGGCGATGGACACCTCCCGGAAATGCTTCCCGTCGATGGGCACAGCCACCGCGTTCTGTCCCCGCAGTCCGTCGGCAATGAGAACGGGCGTATCGGTCACGGCATAGGCAAACCCGTTGCGAACAGCCGCCGTAAGATGCGCAGGCGCCGTGCTCCTGCACCCCACGTAAAGGGTGTTGGTGTCGGTGAGAAAGGGCTCCCCCCCGGCCTGACGGACCGTATCGGCAACGGCGCGGACAAAGACCGGACGCACAAAGGCGGTGCCTCCCGGCTCTCCGAAATGCAGTTTCACGGCCGTCAGGTCCCGATCGGAGACAATCCTGTCCATCCCGGCCCGGCGCACCAATGCCTTTAAACGGTCCGGCAGACTCTTTTTATAGGATGCGTTGAGGGTAATGTGATAGACCGTGCTGGTCATGGCGGTTCTTTCCGGTCATTTGATCTTTCCAAGAGCCGCTTGGGCAATGTCCTGCAACGCCACAACCTCATTCGCGGCCCCGATCTTGATGGCCTCCTTGGGCATGCCGAAAACAACGCAGGTCGCCTCATTCTGCGCGATGGTCCCGGCGCCCGCCTCCTTCATTTTAAGTAGCCCCCGGGCACCGTCGGCCCCCATACCGGTTAGAATTATGCCCACGGCATTGGCGCCGGCATAGTCGGCCACCGAATCGAACAGAACATCGGCCGACGGCCGCTGGTGGTGTACAAGAGGGCCCTGCTTGACGGACACGAAATACCGGGCACCACTGCGCCTGAGCAGCATGTGATAATTTCCGGGCGCGATAAGCACCAAACCGTTGGTGATGCTGTCGCCGTCCTTGGCCTCCCGGACCGTCATTTCGCAAAGGTCGTTCAACCGAGCGGCAAAGGAAGTGGTAAATTGCGCCGGCATGTGCTGCACCACCAAAATCCCCGGTGCGTTGAGGGGCATGGCGGTCAACACCGCCTTGAGGGCCTCGGTACCGCCGGTGGAGGCACCGATGGCGATCAGCTTGTTGGTGGTCTCCGCCAGTGCCTTGCCGGACAGTACCGCCTTTCGGGCAACAGCGGCCTCCGATACGGCCTTGGCCTTTTCCACCTTCACATTGGCCACGGCACGAATCTTATCGGCCAGCTGGACGCTCATATCGCCCACCGAATAGGAAACCGACGGCTTGGAAATGACTTCCAGCGCACCAATGGACAGCGCCTCCAGGGCGAGCTGGCTGCCCTTCGGGGTCAAGGAACTGACGATAATTACCGGCAGGGGATAGTAGCGCATCAGCTTTTTCAAAAAGGTGATGCCGTCCATGCGCGGCATTTCGATGTCCAGCGTGATGACATCCGGCTTTAGATGAACAATCTTGTCCCGGGCCACGTAAGGGTCCGGGGCGGTCCCCACCACCGTGATGCCCTTCTCCTTGGAGAGTTCTTCGGTGAAGACCTTCCTGACGATTGCCGAGTCATCCACAATCAGTACACGAATATTCTTTTCCATAACCGACCCGCCACCAGCAGCCCTGTAAGTTAAACAGCGTAACGCACATCCAAGCCCAGATCACCATCCGGCGTTTCGAGGCGGAGAAAAATTTCCTCCTCCCCGGCGGCACGCGCCCCCACCACGGAGACATCGATCACTTCGGGAATTTCCAGGTGGAAAACGGCCTGGTCATCCAGCTTGCTGAAGGTGTTGCCCGCAATCATGTTGATGGCCTCGGAAATGGTTCCGGTCAAATGGGTTTCCGATACCTCCGCCGGTTCGAGTCCCATGAACGTTTCGGTCATGGCCCGCAAAATCCCCTCGGGAGCCATGAAAAGGAAACAACCAGACAGCGGTCCTTCGAATTCGATGCGGCTGGCCAGCATCTTTTCGGCGGTGGCGGTGGCGAACGGGGACAACTCCGCCGTGTCGTCGATGTCGATGGTCATGAAAAACATCGTTTCAAGGACTTCAGAAATCGAAGTCGTCATCGCTGTCTTCAGCGCGTCCTTCATCTTCCGGTTCTCCCAGTATTTTGGTGATTTCAGTTCGGATGGTTTCGGGCGTAAAGGGTTTTTTCACATACCCGGCCGCCCCTCTCTCGATGAACTCCTCAACCTTCTGCCGACTGCCCTCTGTGGTGACCACCATGACCGGGATCGCCTTGAGGACATCATCCTTTTTCATTTCCTGTATCAATTCCATGCCGTTCATGTCCGGCATGTTGTAATCGGTAATCACCAAATCGAGCCATTCCCGGCCAAGGATTTTCAGGGCTTCCTGGCCGTTGCCCGCCTCCAGGAATTCCGTTTCCTTGAAACCGGAGGCCTTGATGGTCCGGATGATAATGGCCCGCATGGGGAGCGAATCGTCCACAACCAACATCTTGTAGTTCATGTCATGCCTCGTTTTTCCGCTGATGCCCGTGCATCAGATAGATTGCAACAGATCTTCCACTTTCGCCATGTTCTCGCCGAACCCCGCAATGATGGTCTGAAGGTCCCGCTCGGTAAAGCCGAGGTTTTTCACCACGTCATCATAGAAACGATAGGCCAGCCCGTCGGCCCCGCCGCCGATGCCCATCATCATGCAGATGATGTCCGACAGATACACCAGGCAGGTCTCCATATCCCCCCGCGCCTTGGGATCGGACAGGTGATGGTTTTGAATAATGTAGACCATTTTGTTGCTGAACTTCCAATTGGAGGCCACCAGGCCGCCCAGTTCGGCATGGTCCACCCCAATGACCTTCTTCTCGGCCTCCTTGAAGCTGAGCCCCTCGTTTTGCACCAGGTCATTGATTTTCGGAAAGGCATCCCCCACAAAACGGTTGAGAATCACCTTTCCAATGTCTTTGAGCAACGCCGCGGTAAACACCATCTGCTTGGTGGCCAGCCCTTTTTTCTGGGCGAGCTCCCTGGCAATCAGCGCCGAGGATACAGAGTAGCGCCACAGATCGCCCTCGTCGAGCCCGTAGCCGGACTGTTCTTTTTTCAGGTTCTCCGCACCGCTCTTGAGCAGCACCAAATCCACCACCTGATCCAGGCCGATGAGGGCCACGGCCTCATGCACCGACTCGACCTTGCGGGACAGGCCGAAATATGCAGAATTGCAGGTGCGCAAGATGTTGGCCGTGGTCATCGGATCGTAGGTGATGATTTCCGCCACGTCCGCCAGGGATGAATTGGGATTTTCAACCGCCGCCATAATCTGGTTTGCGATCTGGGGGATCGGCTTTAGGTTTTTTATTTCCT
This sequence comes from Desulfobacterales bacterium, assembly GCA_963678885.2. Lineage (GTDB taxonomy): Bacteria > Desulfobacterota > Desulfobacteria > Desulfobacterales > JAFDDL01. Next base: position 991,071 of record CAXXFG010000001.1, read on the forward strand.
TGATCAGTTCGTGTATCGCACTCATACCGTTGTCTCCCCCATGCCCGACACCTTGATGTGCATCTGTCCGGTGGCAATGTCGATGCGGATTGTCCGGTTGACATTGCCCCCCACGTCCTCATGGTCGATCATCACCTGGTTTTTCCAGAAAATCTTCCGCACCGCCATATGGTTGCGCTTGCCGATGTTGAAAAAACCCTTCTGGTCCAAAATCTGGGCGCCGCCCACCACCACCACCTTCATGCGTTGCTTTTTTGCGCCCAGCTTGTATGTTGCCTTGAACAGCGCCGGGATACCGGTGTCGGCGAACATGAACGGGTTTTTTCTGGCCTTGGCCTCGTCCAGGCTCGATTCAGGCAGCATATAATGCAGCAGGCCCGCCACTTTGACGGTGGGGTCGTATATCGCAACACCGATGCATGATCCCAGGGAATAGGTGATCAGGAGGTCCTCCGGATCGCTGCTGGTCTTCATGTCGGAAACGCCTACAATAAGTTTCACTGGAACACTCCGATGGGTCTGCCGGTCGGTTACTGTCCACCATCCTGATCGGCGGCCGGTCGCTGGACCGCTTCATCCTTGCCGCGCCCTGCCAGGCTCTGTTTTTCCGCAAGCTCAAACAACCCCCCGATGTCGAGGATAAGCCCTACGCGGCCATCGCCGAGAATGGCACCCCCGGCCAGGCCCTTGGTGTGCTTGAGGGCCTCCCCCAGGCTCTTGATAACAATCTCTTCCTGCCCGAGCAGCTCATCGAGAAGAAGGCCCCGCTGCTCCTCCTTGTTTTCCACCACCACCACAAGGCCGTCCCAGGGTTCCTTGCTGTCGCCCTTAACGCCGAACAACTGGTCGAGCCGGATAAGGGGGATCAGATTGCCCCGGGCCATTACCATCTCGCCCTTCCCCTTCACCGTGAAATAATCGTCTCCCTTGGGCTTGAAGGATTCCAAAATGGCCATGGTCGGAACAATGTATCGCTCCAGCCCCACCCGGACCACCATGCCCTCGATGATGGCAAGGGTCAGCGGCAAGCTGATAATGACCGTGGTTCCCTTGCCCTGGGCGGAAGAGACGTCCACCCGCCCCTGAAGCTTCTCGATGCCTTTCTTGACCACATCCATTCCCACCCCCCGGCCGGAGACATCGGTAATTTTTTTGGCGGTGGAAAAACCGGGGCGGAAGATCAACTGAAAGATCTCCGACTCGGTCAACTGGGCGTCCTTGTCTATGAGCCCCGACCCGATGGCCTTTTCCAGAATTCTCTCCTTGTTAAGGCCCTTTCCGTCGTCCTGGATTTCGATGACGATGTTGCCGCCCTTGTGATAGGCCCGCAACTGCACCGTTCCCTTTTCATTTTTGCCGGCGGCGGCCCGCTCCTGGGGAGACTCAAGACCATGGTCGATGGAATTCCGGATCATGTGCACCATGGGTTCATACAACTCGTCCACAACATTTCGGTCGATTTCCGTCTCTTCCCCGAACATCTCCAGGCTGACCTTTTTCCCGGTGTTGCGGGCCAGATCCCGCACCAGGCGCACCATTTTCTGGAACGTGGCCTTGATGGGCACCATGCGCATGGACATGGTGGTTTTCTGAAGACTCGAAACGATCTGGTTGAGCTGGCTGAAATTCTGATGCAGCTGCTGGTCGTTGATGCTTTGAATATGGCCGTTTTGACGCAGCATCGACTGGGAGATGACCAGCTCACCGGTCAGATCGATGAGGTTGTCGAGCTTCTTGATATCCACCTTGACCTGGATATCGGAAATCCCCGCCCGCTTCTGATCCCGCAGGGCGGAAATCACCTCCTTGGACGCAACGACTTTGTCTTCGATGAAGATGGTCCCGATCTTCTTTTGGGGGGTGTTTTTCTGCTTGAGAAGGCCCTGTTCCAGCTGTTCGTCCTTGAGCTTTCCCTTTTCAATGAGCCGCTCGCCCAGGGGGACATTCTCTTCGAGGGCGGCCTTCTTTGCCGCTTCGACCTTGGCGATGATGGCGTCCACGTCGGTATCGCCTTCCAGGTTCGTATCCCCGGTGGACAAGGCGGCCTCAACATTGTTGACCATCTGCTTGAGACCGTCCACCGAGGTCAGGATGGTATCAACAACGGCATCGTTGATTTTCAATTCCCCCTGACGGGCGCTGTCCAGAAGATTTTCGGTGCTGTGGGACAGGCGGTTGATGCGCTTGAGGTTCAGAAAGCCGGAGACGCCCTTGATGGTGTGGAAGGGTCTGAAAATGGCATTGATGGTTTCCTGGTCGCCGGGGTTTTCTTCCAAATCCACCAACTTCACCTCGATGGTTTCGAGGTTCTCAATGGATTCCACAACAAAATCCCCGAGAATCTGGATATCCTCTTCGGTCATTGCCCGAATGGGCTCCTGGGAGCCCGACGCAGCCTCCTGAGAGGCGGTCGTGTCCGACGGCCCATCCTCCCCACCGGGAGGCGCCACCCCCAACATGGCCAGCACCGGCTCCACGTCTCCCTTGTATACCTCCTGGTGCTCCAGGGCGCGACAGATCTCTTGCAACGCCGTCACAGCGTTTTCAAGGGGGGTGATATCGGTTTCCTGATCAAGGATGAGGCGTTCGGTATAATCCTTGAGCCCCAGAACAATGGCGGAGAAAGCGTCGTTTGCAACCGACGACGATTCCTTTTCAAGCGAAGACAAGGCATTGAGGACTTCCCCCATGGCCGGAATGTCCCCGGCCTCAAGGGTCACCACGCGGAGTGCAATTTTTTCAAGCTCAGCTTTCACCTGTTCCATCGTATTCCTCCCGGATCATCATCATTGCCGGAAAGGCCGGCATCATTTTCTGAAAACATACCCATTGGGTCTGGTTGCGCGATGTTTTCAAGGGGTGCGCTGCGATCCCCTCCGCCAGCATACCACAGAATGGTTCGCACAACGTATTGAAAATGTCAATAATCTGGAATAACCCACTCTATTTCTGGTATATTGTCGGTTGGACATATTTAAACCGGTGGGCCGTTCCCATGAGACTCTCCGAATGGCCAATGAACAAATAGCCACCCGGCACCAAGCAGTCGTAGTATTTGTTGACCACCTTGTTTTGGATGTCTTTGTCGAAATAAATCATGACGTTCCGGCAAAAAATAACATGAAACGGTTGCTGAAAGGGAAACGGTTCCATCAGGTTGAGCCGTTTAAAATCGATAACCTGCCGCATGACGGGTTTGACCCGGTAATGTCCCTCCCATTTTTTGCTCCCCCGTTGAAAATACTTGCGCAACACCGGCGGGGGAATGGCCTGCACCTGGGCCTGGTGATACACGCCCGCCCCTGCCGCGTCGAGCATCCGGGAGGAAATATCCGTGGCAAGAATCCGGAAGGTTACAAGCGCCGGATTGCGGGACGCGAATTCATGCAGACAAATGGACAGGGTGTAAGGCTCTTCCCCGCTGGAGCAACCCGCACTCCAGACGCGCAGCTGTCCGTCGCCGCTTTTTTTCCCCCGGAGCAGGGCCGGCATGGCCACGTTTTCAAGAAAGGCAAAATGCTTGGGTTCTCTGAAAAAGCTGGTCAGGTTGGTGGAAATGGCATCGAGCATGTGAACAATCTCTTCACCGCTCTCGTCGGCCATGACGAACTTGTAATAATCCTTGAAGCGCGTCATATTGGTGGCCCGCAGCCGCCGGCTCAAGCGCGATCGCACCAGCTCTTTTTTGCCCTCATGCAAATTGATGCCGGCCCGTTCATAAACAAGCCGGCTGAACAAAGAGAATTCCCTGTCGGACAACGTAAAATAACTCATGGTCTCTTCGCATCCGTCCCGGGATTGTTTCCAGCCAGATGCGGCCCCGGGGCGGCAGTGGCGTCGACAAGGCCGTTGGCGGCCCCGTCAACCAAGTGCCAGCAATGCAGCGGCATTGTTTCCCGCAATGCGTTCCAGTTCGGCGTCCACGACGCCTCCTTCCCGCATCTCCCGAAAATACCGTTCCGGTGGCAGCAACGGGTAGTCACTGCCGAACAGAATCTTCTCCGCCCCGATCACATCAATGGCAATCTTGTACATCCGAGGGTCATATAGATACGGAGAAGCGGCGGTGTCAACCCATACGTTGGAAAGGGCTGTTTTCAAATCTCTTTTCATCAGGTGATAAAACAATAACCCACCACCCCAGTGGGCAAGCACGATCTTGTTTTCGGGAAAGCGGCACACCAACTGATAGATCTGGCCCAATGTCATGGGACTCTTCCCGGGATACTGATGCCCCACCGGCTCATTGGTATGAATCAAAACCGGCAGATGCCATTCCCGGCAGGCCGCCATCAGGGGATCAAACCGCACAAGGGTCGCATGGTCCAACCCCCGGTCATAGACGGCAAGCTCGCCGACACCCGATGCTCCCGCGGCCAGGCATCGCAACACCTCGCCCTCCGCTTCCGGGTGAAACGGATCCACGCAGCAAAATCCTGTCAGCCGATGGGGGTGGCGCTGTACGGCCTCCAGGATATAATCGTTGTGCTGCCGGACGGTGTCGATGCTTTTCCACGGGAAACCGAACACCACCGAACGGTCGACCCCCTGGATGTCCATCTGGGAAACCAGCTGGTCGGCACCCACAAGACGCGCCTTGGCCGCGGCGTACAACTGCGCAAACGCAGGCTCGCCGATGAAAAACCGGTTCCGATCCGCACGGATGGCCGGCGGAAACAAGTGGGTGTGAAAATCGATGACCATCTGGGAATGTTCCTTTCGGCAAGAGGCCTTTTCGGCACCCCCGGATGCCTTGCATTCTCGCCGCGCTTTGTTTATTAGATTTTGTATAGAAAACACAAGGGTGCTGTCAAGAAAAGACATCGGCAGCCCTCACCCTCAGAGGAGGCACGGCATGCAGTTCGACACACCGGGCAGCACGCATACAGAACAGACCCTGGCCCTCGCACGTGCGCGGGCCGAGGCTTTGGGAATCCGGGAAGTGGTGGTCGCGTCCACTTCCGGCGACACCGGCTTCCGGGCCCTGGACATGTTCAGCGGCTTTCAGGTCGTGGTGGTCACCTACCACAACGGCTTCAAAAAACCATTCCAGACCCCCATGCCCGAACAGACACGTCGGGATCTGGAAGAAAAAGGCGCCCGGGTGGTGTGCGCCACCCATGCCCTTTCAGGAGTGGAACGCGCGCTGTTTAAAAAACACGGCGGCGCTTACCCCGCCCTCATCATGGCCGACACCCTGCGGCTGTTCGGCCAGGGTGTGAAAGTGGCGGTGGAAATTTCCATCATGGCCGCGGACGGCGGCACGTTGACCGGCGGTGATATCATTTCCATCGGCGGCAGCGGACGGGGCGCCGATGCGGCCCTTGTTCTCAAACCGGCCAACCAGTCGGACCTGTTCGATATGCGTATCCGGGAAATCATATGTAAGCCGAGGGTCTTCTGAACGAATGCGCCTCGCCACCATCGGTCGTCCAGCGCCACGTCGTGCTGGTCACTCCGGAAGTCCACTGGAACACGGGCAATATCGGCCGCACCTGTCTGGGAGCAGAGGCCTGCCTGCACCTGATTCGCCCCCTGGGGTTTTCCCTGGACAGCCGCCAGGTGAAACGCGCCGGACTTGACTATTGGCCCATGGTCCGGCTGCGGGTGTGGGACAGTTTCGCCCATTTCCAGGACGGCATGGCCCCCGCACCAAACGAGGTGGCGCTGTTTTCAAAAACAGGGCCGCATCCTTTCTGGGCATTGCGCCCCCCCGAACGCCTGTTCATGATCTTCGGCGCCGAAACCAAGGGGCTGCCCACCGCCGTCCTCGCCGCTTATCCGCAGCGGATCTATCACATCCCCATTGCGCAAACAATCAGAAGCCTCAACCTTTCCACCGCCGTGGGCATCGTATTGTACGAGTCCCTGCGGGAAACAGGGTTCCGCCACGGATATTGACCCGACCGGGCAGGCGCGGTATGTTAAGGGCCATCCGACCGTTGTGCGCCCGGGATAAAAAGAGGCTCCCAAATGCACCCAACCGGCCCGGGCGGCTCCGTCCCCGGCGAAAACATCCGCTTTCAGCTTTATTGATGGGAGGAATACATGCGGCCCAACAGCGGGGATCCTTGTGCCGCCGTCCGCCGGCCGGGGGAAGGATTTGAAGAGATAACGCACATGGCGGATCTGTGCTTTCATGTCTGGGCGCCAACCTTCCCGGCGTTGCTCGCCCAGGCCGCCCATGCGCTGGCGTGCTACATGGCAGGAGGCACCCGGCAAGGCCCTCTCACCTATCACACCCGTATTTGCGTGGAGGCCGCCGACCGGGAAGGCCTGCTGGTGGAATGGCTGACGGAAATCGCCTATATCGCTGAAAAGGACCGGGCCCTGCTTTGGACATTCGCCTTTGAAAAGGTTTCGGACATCGAAGTGCGGGCAACCGCCGGGGGAATGACCGCTCCTTTCAATCTTCGCCCGGTCAAGGCCGCAACCTATCACGATTTAAACCTCGTCGCCACCGCCCGGGGCGTGGCCGCCACCGTCGTGCTCGATGTATAGTGCCCACCCAGGAATAGGCTGTTTGGGACGTGCCCCAGGCACGGAAAAAAGATAACCGTCCGTATGGTTGAACGTAATCTCGTAACCCTTTGCCCATAAACCCGATCTCGGGTCCCGGCCTGCCCATGAACAGACAAGACATCCGGCAGCTATCGCCGCTTTTATTCGAAATCCCCGCTTCTTTCCGGGCGGACATGAACACCGCAGCCCGGTTCTATGCCGACCCCTCCTTTCTGCCGCAGCTTCTGGCAGACCGGAGCCTTGCGCAACTGGTCAACACCGCCTGCCTGCCGGGGGTGATGGAACCGGCCTTGGCCATGCCGGACCTTCACCAGGGCTATGGATTCCCCATCGGCGGCGTGGTGGCCACCCGCGTCTCCGACGGCGTTGTCTCTCCAGGAGGGGTTGGCTATGACATCAACTGCGGCGTGAGACTGCTGGGCACCCGGTTGGACAAAACCGCATTGATGCCGCATTTGGACCGCCTGGTGGCCGCCATTCATGCCCAATGCCCCAGCGGCCAGGGACGCGGGGGCCTGCTCCGCCTAAACGTGCGGGATATGACACAGGTTCTGGAAACCGGTGCCCACTGGGCACTGAAACAGGGGTATGCCACCGAAGAAGACCTTGGAAAAACAGAAGAAACCGGTTGCCTGCCCGGAGCCGACGCCGACCATGTCGGTCCCAGGGCCAAGGAGCGCGGCACGGACCAGCTGGGCACCTTGGGCAGCGGAAACCATTTCATTGAAATCGATGTGGTTGAAAAAATTGTCGCGGCTCCGGCCGCCCGGCAAATGGGCCTGTTCCAGGGGCAGATCGTCTTTCAGATTCACTGCGGCTCCAGGGGCCTCGGTCACCAGGTATGCAGCGATTACGTCAAGCGGTTTCAACAGGTGGTGCGCAAATACGGCCTTCGGCTGCCGGACCGAGAGCTCGCATGCGCCCCCCTCCAAAGCGAAGAGGGACGGGCATATCTCTCGGCCATGAACGCAGCCGCCAATTTCGCCTTTGCCAACCGGCAGGTGCTCACTCACAACATCCGCCGGTGCGTGGCCGTGACCCTTGCCGGAAAAGTGGCGGACCGGAGCGTCTACCAAATCTACGACGTCGCGCACAACATGGCCAAAATCGAACGCCATCGCGTGGGCGGCAAACCGCTTTCCCTGTGCGTGCATCGCAAAGGCGCCACCCGCGCCTTTGGACCCGGCACCCCCGGGCTTCCCCCGGTTTATCGGGATTGCGGCCAGCCCGTTCTGGTGCCGGGCTCCATGGGCACCGCCAGTTGGGTCCTGACCGGCACCCGACACGCCATGGAAGCCACCTTCGGCTCCTGCTGCCACGGTGCCGGCCGCGCCATGAGCCGCAGCCAGGCCAAACGGACCATCCGTGGAACCGACCTGCTCCGGGAACTGTCAGAACAAGGAATCCACGTGCGGGCCGGTAGTCTCGACGGCCTTGCCGAAGAAGCGCCCCGGGCCTATAAAGACATCGATGCCGTGGTTTCGGTGGTCCAGGAGGCCGGGCTCGCTGAAAAGGCCGCCCGCCTATGCCCCCTGGCCGTCATAAAGGGGTAGACATACACAAAAAAAACAGGTAGCTTCATGCCTGAGTATAATATCAACGGAAGCAATCGAACGCAGGGTTCATAGGGAAATACAAATACGATGGCCTCACAGCTATTGGTGCTGCTGGTTCTCCTGGTTCTGTCCGGCTTTTTCAGCTCATCGGAAACCGCGCTCTTCTCCATCAGTAAAGTCAAGGCCCGGCATCTTGCAAAAAGCAAACGATCCGCGGACCAACTCATCTACAAGATGAAAGAAGACCCGCACCGACTTCTGACCACCATTCTCATCGGCAACAACCTGGTCAACATCGGCGCCGCCGCCCTTGCCACGGCGCTTGCCATGGAATTATTCGCCGACAAGGCCGTTGGCATCGCAACGGGCATCATGACGCTCTTGATCCTGGTGTTCGGTGAAATCCTGCCCAAGTCCGTCGCCACCCGCAACAGTCTGCTGCTGGCCAGAGCGTTCATTTTCCCCATCTCATGGCTGTCCGTCGCGTTTTTTCCGATTATCATCCTTCTTGATTTCATCCCTAGAGTCACGGGAAAAATCAAAAAGACCCCGTCGGTGACCGAAGAGGAACTCAAGACATTCGTCGAAGTCGTGGAAGAAGAAGGCGAAATCAAGGAAGAGGAAAAGGAATTCATTCACAACATCATCGAATTCGACGACACCAATGCATACGAGATCATGACGCCCCGGGGAGATATGTTCGTCGTCGACCTGAACAAACCCCTTGACCTGAAAAGCATGTTGCAATCGGGCTATTCTCGCTTCCCCGTCATCGACGGGGCGCTGGACAAGGTGGTGGGTATTTTGCACATCAAGGATGTGTTCATGCACCAGGCCTCCTCCACCGCCCCCCTCTCGGTGCGCAGCCTGATGTGTCGACCGTATTTCGTGCCCGAAAACAAGAAACTCGATTCCCTGCTGCGCCAGTTCAAGAAGCGCAAGCAACACATCGCCATTGTGGTGGACGAACACGGGGGCATTGCCGGCCTTATTACCCTGGAAGACGTGCTGGAAGAAATCGTCGGGGAAATCAGCGACGAAACCGACAAGGAAGAGCCCCACATCGTGCATCTCAAGAATAACGAATGGCTGGTTCTGGGCAAATCCGAAATCGAGGAGGTCAACCAGATGCTCGGCGTCAACATACCGGAATCCAGGGCCTACGACACCTTTTCCGGCTACATCCTCGATCAGATAGGCAGCATCCCCAACCCAAGAGATCATATTTCCACCGAGCTTTTCGATGTAACGGTCAAGAGCATGGACGGCAATCGCATCCGGGAATACCTGGTGCGGAAAAAAGCCTTTTTCGACAACGCATAATCCTTTCCGCCCCCCCCCCCGCAGCGACCGTCCCGGCTCCCACCGCCGCAAGGTCGGACAGTTTGACAACCCCTACCTGATGGTTACCTTGTTGTTCGAAAACACGACCAATAACAACCAGGAGGATTTCCATGCGGTTGGAAAAATTCACCGTCAAGGCACAGGAACTTCTATCGCAAGCCCAGAGCGCCGCATCAACGGCCGGACACCAGCAGATCTCGCCCGAACACCTGCTGGCCGCCATGGCGGCTGAAAAAGAAGGCGTGGCCGTTTCCATTTTCAAAAAACTGGGGGTTACCACCGAAAACATAGCGCGGGAGGTGCAGGCGTTCTTGGCGCGGCAGCCCCGGGTCAGCGGCGCCGTCGACGTCTACATTTCCCCCAGAACACGAAGCGTGCTGGACCAGGCCTTTTCCCGGGCAGCCGGCATGAAAGACGAGTATGTGAGCGTTGAGCATCTGCTGCTGGCCATGCTCAACGAAAAGGGGGGAGAGGCCGGCCGCATTCTCCAGTCCCACGGCATCACCACCGACGGCGTGCTGCAGGCGCTGCAGACCGTGCGGGGTTCCCAACGCATCACCGACCCCAACCCGGAAGAAAAATACCAGGCACTGGACAAGTACAGCCGGGATCTGACGGACTTGGCGCGCCGGGCCAAGCTCGACCCTGTAATCGGCCGGGACGAAGAAGTCCGGCGCATTGTCCAGGTACTCTCGCGCCGCACCAAGAACAACCCGGTTCTCATCGGGGAACCAGGCGTTGGGAAAACCGCCATCGTGGAAGGCCTGGCCCAACGCATTGTGGCCGGGGACGTTCCTGAATCCCTCAAAAACAGGCGGCTGGTCGCTTTGGACATGGGCGCCCTCATCGCCGGCGCAAAATACCGGGGAGAATTCGAAGACCGGCTCAAGGCCGTTCTCAAAGAGGTGGAGCAGGCCGAAGGAGAAGTCATCCTGTTCATCGATGAGCTGCACACCCTGGTCGGTGCCGGAGCTGCGGAAGGCGCCATGGACGCTTCCAACATGCTCAAACCGGCCCTGGCCCGTGGCATTTTGCGCTGCGTGGGGGCGACCACCCTCACCGAATACCGCAAATACATCGAAAAGGACGCGGCCCTGGAACGCCGCTTTCAACCGGTGCTGGCCGCTGAGCCGACCGTCCAAGACACCATCTCCATCCTTCGGGGCCTCAAGGAAAAATACGAGGTGCACCACGGCGTGCGCATCAAGGATGCCGCCATCGTCGCGGCCGCCAAGCTGTCCCACCGTTACATCACCGACCGCTTTTTGCCCGACAAAGCCATCGACCTGATGGACGAATGCGCCTCCCGGCTGCGCATTGAAATCGACAGCATGCCGGTGGAAATCGATGAGATTGAGCGAAAGCGCGTTCAGGCCGAAATCGAGCGGGAAGCGCTGAAAAAGGAATCGGATGAAGGTTCCCGGGAGCGTCTTGCCGCCCTTGCGCAGGAAATCCAGGCCATGGACGACGAAATCGCCCACATGAAAGCCCATTGGGAAAAAGAAAAGGAACTGATCCAGCGCATCCGCCACATCACCCAGGAAAACGAGCAACTGAGCGTCGAAAGCCAAAAGGCCGAACGGGAGGGCGACCTTGCCCGGGTGGCGGAAATTCGCTACGGAAAAGCCACGGAAGCGGCCCGGCGCCTGGAAGCGGCAAACCAGGCCCTTGCCGAATTGCAGAAAGAACAGCGCATGCTAAAGGAAGAAGTGGATGAGGAAGATATCGCCGAGGTGGTTTCCCGGTGGACCGGCATACCGGTCAGCAAAATGTTGGAGGGAGAAAAGGAGAAGCTGGTGGACATGGAAACACGCCTGGGGGCCCGGGTGGTCGGACAAGCCGAAGCCGTTAGCGCCGTGTCAAACGCCGTGCGCCGGGCGCGCTCCGGCCTGCAGGACCCCAACCGTCCCATCGGCTCCTTTATCTTCATGGGGCCCACCGGGGTGGGAAAAACCGAGCTGGCCAAAGCCCTGGCAGCCTTCCTGTTCGACGATGAGCAAGCCATTGTCCGGGTGGATATGAGCGAATACATGGAAAAGCACGCCGTGGCCCGGCTGATCGGAGCGCCGCCGGGCTATGTCGGGTATGATGAGGGCGGGTACCTGACCGAAGCCATTCGCAGAAAGCCTTATGCCGTGGTGCTGTTCGATGAAATCGAGAAGGCCCACCCGGATGTGTTCAACGTGCTGCTGCAAATCCTTGACGACGGGCGGATGACCGACGGCCATGGCCGTACCGTTGACTTCAAGAACACCATCATCATCATGACCTCCAATGTGGGAAGTCAGCATATCCAGGAGCTGGGCCCCAACCAATGGCGCACGCTGCAACGAGAGGTGACCCAGGCCCTGCGCAACGCGTTCAAGCCCGAGTTTCTGAACCGTATCGATGAAACCATCATCTTTCACAATCTGACGGAAGAGGAGATCGAAAAAATCGTGACCATCCAGGTGGCGCGTCTACAGGACCGACTGGCGGAGCAGGGCATCCGCCTGGAACTCAGCGACACCGCCGCCCGGCTGCTGGCAAAGGAAGGTTTTGACCCGGTATACGGTGCCCGTCCCCTGAAACGGGCCATCCAGAAACACATCGAGAACCCCCTGTCCATGGAGATTCTCAAAGGAAACATCCGACCGACGCAACAGGTGCGGCTGGAAACGGAGGGAGAAAAAATCGTGTTCCGGCAATCCGCCGGATGAGCGCCGGAACACGCCTGTCAGAAAGTACGCCCGGAAACGTTCCGGGACTGAAGGCCTTCCATGAACAGATTGAGCATTTTCTGATTGTCCGCTTCGGTCAGCTGCGAGGGCAACTGCGCCGCTGCAGCCTTGACGGCGGCATCGATCAGCTCCGATCGAAAAGACGCCTTGGCCGCATCGATACGGTAGCGCACCTTGCGCCGGGCACTTTCCAAAAGCAATCGGCTTTGCTCCCGGGCGTCCTGGATGAGTTTCTGCTTTTCCCGTTCGCCCTGGGCCGCAATGTGCGCCTTTAGCGCATCGAGGCGTTTGCCGCTGTCCGCCAGGTCCTTCACCGCTTTTTCAACGGCCAGCACCGCTTCTTTTTTCTGTTGCGCAAGGGTGTCGATCCGCGCCGTCAACTCTGTTTTTTTATCGGAAAAAAAGCTGCCCAGCGGCCCCTTGGCAAGCCGAACGATCAGGAACATCAAGATACCGAAATTAATCCATTTCATTATGATGTCATAGATTCCCCGCCAAGCGGGGGCGGCTTCCGCCGCCCATGCGGGCGCGGCAACCAGCAGCACCGTGACCACCCCAGCGGCGACCATGACCCCGGCGCCGCATTTGTTCTCTCCGGTCATGTTCCCACCTTCCGTCCCATCAGCTTTTCCATGATCGACACCGCCAGATGCTTCGTTTCGGCATCAATGGCCTGCTGTGCCGCGGAAAGCATCCGGGCAATGTCCTGTTCGGTATTTCGGGACAGCGCCGCCACATCCTGCCGGGCTGCCGCCAGAACCGTCGCAGCCTCCTGCCCGGCCGCAGCCTCCAGCGCGGACTTGACCTGCTGGGCTTCATCGCGTGCGGCCGCCTCCTGCCGCCGCATCTTTTCCAGCAGGGTATCAAGTTCCTGCCCCGCAGCGGCGATGTCTTGGTGGATCCCCTCGATGAATCCCTCACGTTCCGCCATGGTCTCCCGCAACGGACGGAACATGACCCGGTTGATTACCAGCAGAAAAACCAGAAAGGAAACAATCTGCACCAGAGTGGTTTCATTGATGCTGATCAGGGCGATATTGCTGACAATTTCCATTGTGCGTCCATCCCGGTCGGTTCAATGTCAAACAACGAACAGCAGCAGCAGGGCAATGACCAGGGAATAAATGCCGGTGGATTCCGAAACCGCCTGCCCCACCAACATGGTCCGGGTCAGCAGCCCTGCTTCTTTTGGATTCTTGCCGATGGCCTCACATGCCTTTGCAGCGGCCATTCCCTCGCCGACGCCCGGTCCGATCGCACCCAGGCCCATGGAAAGACCGGCGCCCAGAAACGCCGCTGCCTTGACAAGATCTGCGCCTTCAATTGCCATGATATCCTCCTCGTTGAACGTATGGTTTATCTGATGAAACGGTTATAACGGCGCCCCAGCGCCGTTGCAATCCCCACAGCCCAACTGCACCGCGGGGTGCTTTTTCCTACACGACAAAAATAAGCACCAGGGAAATCACCAGCGCATAGATCCCGGTGGACTCGGCCACGGCCTGCCCCACCAGCATGGAGCGGGTCAGCTCCGCCGTGGCTTTTTCATTCCGGGCAATCCACTGCACCGTGCTCTGGGCGGTAAAGCCTTCCCCCACGCCCGGTCCAATGGCACCGATGCCCATGCACAAACCCGCCGCCAACAATCCCATGGCCGGCGCCAGCGCGGTGGTGGCATCAAAGGTCTTGAACATTAGAATGAAGCTGACCAAGAGACCGTAGATAGCCGTGGTCTGGGTGACCGCCTGGCCGAGTAACATCACGTTGGTGACCGAAGAAGCCGCCGAGGGCGTCCGGGCGACACCGTCACAGGAAGCCCCGGCCACGAGACCGCCGCCCAGGCCGGAACCCACGGCACCGAGTCCCGTGGCAAGCCCGGCGCCCAGCACCGCCGCCCAGGTGGGGCACAACGGCCGCACCGTAAAATCCGTGAACAGCAGGATGAAAGAGGTGACCAACGCGAAAATGGACGGTGTCTGGCACACCGCCGACCCGATGAGCATGTTGGTGGTAAGACGCCCTCCCATGCCGGGCTGTCGCGCCATGCCCTTGCAGGCGGCCCCGGCGGGAAATCCGGACCCCACCCCCGACCCGATGGCCCCGATGCCCATGCACAAGCCCGCCGACAATACCACCGCCGCGGTGACCAGGGACACGCTGCTGAAGTTCGTGAACAACAGGATCATGGCGACCACCAGGGCGAAAATGGACGCCGACTCGGCGATGGCCTGCCCGACCAGCATGGTTTTAAAAATCTCCCCCGAGAGTCTCGGGTTTCGCGATATGGCGGCGTTGGCTTCCGATGCCGTATACCCCTCGCCGATGGCGGCGCCGATGGCGCCGAACCCCATGGCGAGTCCCCCGCCGACAAATGCTGCGACCTGTATCCAGTTTTCCGTAATTCCAAGCATGAGTTATTTAACCTGAACCGAAATATAGACAACCGTTAGCATGGTAAAGACAAACGCCTGAATAGTGCCGACAAAGAGGCCGAAAAACGCGTTCAAGAAGGGTGGCAGCACCAGTGAATATGTCAGGTGCGACACCACCAGGATGATGATGGATCCGCCCATGATGTTCCCGAAAAGCCGGAAAGAAATGGACACCACCTTGGCCAGTTCGCCGATCAGGTTCAGGGGCATCATGAAAAACATCGGCTCGAAATACGCACCCACGTATTTTTTGAGTCCCTTTGCCCGGATGCCGGACCAATGCGCGATGACAAAACCCAGAAGCCCCAGGCCCAACGGCGTGTTCAAATCCTTGGTGGGCTCTTCCAGATGGGGGATGATGCCCAACCAATTGGACAGCACCAGGAACATGAACAGCGCACAGACCATTGGCGCGTAACGCCTGGCCAGCGCTTTGTCCAGTGCATCGTCGGCCAGGGCATACAAATTGGTGACAAGAAGTTCGCCCACCACCTGCAGCGGCCCCGGCAGTCGGGCACGGCGCCGGGCAGCCAGGTAACCGAACACGGTCAGCGCCAGGATGACGATCCAGGTCATGACGATGACCTCCAGGTTGAACGTCATCGTGTAATTCCCGACGGAAATGAGCAACTGATGAATTTTTCCAAGTTCTTCCATGATGTGAACCCCTTACACGAATATACGTGATCCTTCAGCAGCGGGGAGAAAAGAACAGCGCTTTCACCTGATCGCCCAGGATCATGATCTGCACCATGAAAATGCCGACCACCGTGGCAATTAGATTGAACTGATCGAACTTTATCCCGACAACAATTGGGACGGCCAACAGGAAATGTCGCAGGGAGAGGGAGGAGAAGGAAGCGGCGAAGGTCTTGCCTTTGGATTTTCCAAGCTGACGCGGCAACAGCCGCCCCATCAGGACGAAATTAACGACGCTGAACAACGCCCCCAATACAAGCCCTTTCCCCACGGACAACTGGCCGGCGAGAATGCACCCAAGCCCGACCAGGATTGCAACCGCCATCGCACGGGAACAGAACTTTTTTTGTGTGTCTTCAACGGCTCCCACCTTCACGCCCCCATCATGCGTCGTTGTTCCGGTGGTTGTTCTCGTCGTTTTTGGATACCGGCATGTCCATAATCTGGCGATACGCCGTGACACCGCCGCCGGCAACACCCAACAGAAGAAAAATCGTAATAAACACCCCGCGGGTCCCGAGCCATTTGTCCAGGCGGTAGCCCACCCAGAAGCAAAACAGAATGCAGCCGGCCATGGTCAACCCCAACTGCATGACAACGGTCAGCCCTTCGGACCACCCGTGGTGTTTTTTGAAATCCAGAACCACTTCTCACACTCCGGCAACCTACCTCCGTCCGGGCATCAGCAACAGATGCCCAGTGAAGCGCATTCCTTGCACCTTTCGAAGTACATGTCAAGCCTCTTTTGACGACGGCAGGCGGCGGCATGGGTGCCGGCCGGGCCTGTGCCTACACGCCCCTTTTGCCCCTCCCCCTTGTGCGGACGCCTTCCCCGCCCGGACCGGTTGTGCATAGGCGTTCGGAGAATTATGTGCTATGTAGAACCTGTTGCCGGATCGAGGATTCGTTCGCTTAAAAGCGTTTGGTGGAGATGACGTCCCATGGCCATTTCATCATCAGAAAGACTGCGCCGGTTCTATGAGCGGCTCCAGGGAGCGGACCATGTGCTCATCGCCATCAACGCCGACCCGGACGCCATCGCCAGCGCCATGGCCGTTAAACGGCTGCTGTGGCGGAAAGGCCCGGCCATCACCATCGCCCATGTGAACGTCATCAAACGGCCGGACAACCTCGCCATGATCCGGCTGCTGGGTGTTTCCCTCACGCATTGGAAAGATCTGGGCGCCACCGCCTTTGCCAAGGTGGTAATGCTCGACTCTCAACCCGAACACCATCCGTCCTTTTCGGGTCTCGCCCCCGACGTCATCATTGATCATCACCCGGTGGGCGGCACCGCCGCCCCCTTCCAGGACATTCGTCCCAACTATGGCGCCGTGTCCACCATCATGACCGAATATCTCAAGGCCGCGGGCATCCGCCCCTCTGCCAAGCTGGCCACCGGCCTCTTTTACGGCATTAAAACCGACACCAATAACTTCCAGAGACAGGCGCTGCCCGAAGACATGCGGGCCTTCCAGTACCTGTTCCGCCATGCCAATACGCACCTGGCCCGGAAAATCGAAAACGCTGAAATCCGAATCGATTTCCTGAAATACTACCGCATCGGCATCAGCAACCTGCGGTTCCGAAAAAGCAGGGCCTTCGTGCACCTGGGCGCGGTTGTCAGCGCCGACGTGTGTGTGCAGCTCGCCGATTTTTTCATGCGGGTCAACCGCATCACATACAGCATCGTCAGCGGTATCTGCGAAGGCAACCTGGTGGTGATTTTCAGAAACGACGGTCTTCGAAAAAATGCCGGCACCCTTGCGGCCCAGGCCTTCGGCAAAATCGGACAGGCCGGCGGGCATAAAAGCATGGCCCGGGCCGAAGTTCCCCTGGACAATCTGCCCAAGGACCTGGACGTTCACAACGACGCCCTGGTGCAGCGTTGGGTGATGCGCCGGGTGGGCACCGACCCCGGAAACATTTAGGAGCATCCGTGGCTTCCCCCCGCATTCGTGTCACCATTCTCGGTTCCGGCACCTGCGTGCCGTCCCTGCATCGCAGCAGCCCTGCGGTGCTGGTCCGCTCCGCCGGAGCGCAGATCCTGCTGGACATCGGCCCCGGCACCATCCGGCGGCTGCTGGAGGCAGACACCCGGGTGTTCGACATCTCCCATGTCGTGCTCAGTCATTTCCACCCGGACCACAGCGCCGATTTGGCACCTTTCCTGTTCGCCAATAAATACCCGGATGCCGATCAGCGCACCACCCCCCTCACCCTCATCGGCGGACCGGGTTTTCTCAAGTTCTGGGACGCCCTGGTCGGGGCATACGGCCACTGGATCGACCTTTCACCGGAAGTCCTGACGCTTCTGGAACTGGGCCCGGACACGCCGCCGTTCGTCCGGCTCGGCGACCTCTCCCTCACCTGGGTGCCCACGGTCCACCGCCCCGAAAGCATCGGCATCCGCCTGGAAGATCCCGGCGGCCACTCCCTGGTGTATTCCGGCGACACGGACCAATGTTCCCCGCTTGAAACCCTTGCGGAAGGCGTCGACTTACTGATATGTGAAGCTGCCCTGCCCGACGCCCTGAAGGTGCCGGGACATTTGACACCCTCCCTGGCGGGCGCCATCGCCGCGAAGGCCCGGGCCGGGCAACTGGTGCTGACGCATTTTTATCCCCCGTGCGACCAGGCGGATATGGCGGGGCAGTGCCGACGGACCTGGACCGGCCCCCTGCGGCTGGCGGAGGATCTGATGACCATAACACTCACTTGACCACCGGACGGATTGCTGATGCACTATTACCCGGTTTATCTTGACATCGAAAATCGTCCCTGCCTGGTGGTGGGCGGCGGCGGCGTTGGCGCCCGAAAAGTCCAGGGACTTCTGGACAGTGGCGCCGTGGTCACCGTGGTCAGCCCGCGCATCGCTCCGGCACTGGAAAAGCTGGCCAACGGCCGCCACATCACCTGGTGGGCCAGAAACTACCGTTCCGAAGATCTGGACGGGATGTTCCTTGTCTTCGGCGCCACCGACGACGAGAGCCTCAACCGCCGCATCCATGCCGACGCCACGGACCGGAACATGCTCTGTAATATTGCGGACCGACCCGCCGTGTGTAATTTCATCCTTCCCTCGGTGGTGCGACGGGGGGATCTGGCCATCGCAGTATCCACCGGCGGAAAAAGCCCCGCCTTTGCCAAAGCGCTGCGCAAGGACCTGGAACAACGCTTCGGACCGGAATACGCGCCTTTTCTGACGCTGATGGGAGCGGTGCGGGAACGGCTGCTGGCCCAGGGCAAAGCCCCGGAAGCACACCGCCATCTGTTCGAGGCACTGATCGACCGGCAATTGCCCCAGATGATCGCCGCCGAAGACCGGGCCGGCGTAACCGCCGCGCTGCGCGCGGTACTGGGCCCGGATTTCCCCCTGGAAGGCCTGCTGGGGTAGCGGAGAAGGAGGGACTCATCCAATGGATATCGTTCACTTTTTCGCCATTTTTGGCTACATGCTGAGCACCGCCGCCTTTGTGGCCTATTTGTTCTTCCAGCGCAACGCATGGCAAAAGGCCGGGCATCTGTTGCTGCTGGCGGGGTTTCTGTGCCACACCCTGTTGTTGCTGTGGGACGGCGTCCAAAGCGGCCTGTTTCCGGGAAGCAACCTCTCCCAGAACCTCATCCTGGCGGCCTGGGCCTTTTCCTGCGTGTTCCTCTTGGTTCAATACCGGTTTCAGCTCAAGGTGCTGGGCGTGTATGCCGCCCCCTTTGCCGCGGCCGTCATGATCATGGCCGCCGGCCTTCCCTCCGAAACCGCGGCCGGCAGCGCGTTTTTCAAGAGTTTCTGGGTTTTTTTCCATGTGCTGACCATGTTCGGCGGCAACGGGGCCCTGGCCCTGGCCTGTGGGGCCGGCATCCTGTATCTGATTCAGGAGGGCACCATCAAAGCCAAACGAAGGGGGTTTTTCTTCCGGCGCCTTCCCTCCCTGGAGCTGCTCGACCGGGTGGGTTACACCTGCATCGTTTCGGGCTTCACCCTGCTGACCATCGGACTTGTCACCGGCATTATTTACGCCAAAACCGCGTGGGGGAAATTCTGGAGCTGGGATCCAAAGGAAATCTGGTCCGCCGTGGTCTGGCTGTTTTATGCCGCCCTGCTGCATGAACGGCTGACCGTGGGCTGGCGGGGCCGAAAAGCCGCCATCATGTCCATCATCGGTTTTGCAGTGATCCTGTTCACCTTCTTGGGTGTCAACCTGGTCCTCGAAGGCCACCACAAGGAGTTTACCCGGTGGTAATTCCCGACGCCGATGCGGCCATGCAGACCATTTTACTGATTGGACTCAACCATAAGACCGCGCCGGTCACGGTCCGCGAATGCCTCGCCTTTTCCCGGGAAGATGCAGCCGACGCCGTGGACGCCCTTCGGCGCCTTCCGGGCGTGGGCGAGGTGGTGCTCATCTCCACCTGCAACCGGGTGGAGGTCCTTCTCACCACCGCGGCCCCCGCCGGGGCCGGCGCCGCGGTGCGCCGTTTCCTTGCAGAGTTCAAACAAGTTCCCCCCGCCCAGTTTGAAGACGCCATCTATGTTCATGCCGATGCCGATGCGGTCCGGCACATGTTCCGGGTGGCCGCAAGCCTCGACTCCATGGTGTTGGGGGAACCACAGATCCTGGGCCAAATCAAGGACGCCTATGCACTGGCCGTCACCCGGGGCAGCACCGGCGTTGTCCTCAACCGCCTGCTGCACCGCACCTTTTTTACTGCCAAGCGGGTGCGTAACGAAACGGGCATCGGCGATCATGCGGTGTCCATCAGCTATGCCGCCATTGAACTGGGCCGCAAAATCTTCGGTGAACTGACCGGGAAAAAGGTACTGCTGGTGGGCGCCGGCGAAATGGCGGAGCTTGCCGTGGAACACCTGCTGCGCAACCGCACGGGCACCCTGGAAGTGGCCAACCGCACCTTTTCCCGTGGACTTGCCCTGGCCCGGCGGTATCAGGGAACGGCCATCCGGTTCGAAGAAATCCCACAAGCCCTGTCCAGGGTGGACATCATCATCAGTTCCACCGGAGCGCCGGATGTGGTCGTCCGGGCCCCCCAGGTCAAGGCGGCCATGCGGGAACGAAAAAACCGCCCCCTGTTTTTCATCGACATCGCCGTGCCCCGGGACATCGACGCGGACATAAACCGCATCAACAATGCCTATGTGTACGATATCGACGACCTGAGGGGCGTGGTGGACCACAACATCGAAGACCGACAGCGGGAAGCGGTCAAGGCCGAACGCATCGTCGACGAGGCGGTCATCCGCTTCCAGGAGTGGCGGGAAAGCCTGGCGGTGGTGCCCACCATCGTGTCGCTGCGCAGAAGAATCGAGACCCTGGTGGATGCAGAGCTGCACAAAACCCTTGCGCACCTGGATCATTTGTCCGCACAAGATCGATCGGCGCTGCTGCGCATGAAGGACGCACTGGTCAGCAAAATGTTGCATCACCCCATTCGGTTTCTGAAAAGCAACGGCACCCACAGCGGAAAGCCGGGGCAGCTGGATATGGTGCGCAAGCTCTTTCAACTGGACGACGAAACGACAAGAAACTAAAGTGCATACCTGTTAAACGCATACGGAGGTAACCGTTGGATAAAACAGCCTTTCTTTTCCCAGGCCAGGGATCCCAGACCGTTGGGATGGGCAGCGATTTGTATGAACAGTTCGATACGGTTCGTGAAATTTTCGACATGGCCGAGGAGATCACCCGCCTGAAACTCACCCGGCTTTGCTTCGAAGGCCCCATGGCGGACCTGACCCTTACGGTCAACCTCCAGCCGGCGGTCACGGCCGTAAACCTGGCCTGCCTGGCCGCTCTCAACCGGCACGGGGTCACCCCGGACATCTCCGCCGGCCACAGCCTGGGGGAATTCACTGCCCTGGCCGCCGCCGGGGTCGTGCGCCGGGAAGACGCCCTGGCCCTGGTCTTCAAACGCGGGCAGTTGATGCACCGGGAAGCGGGCCGGCAGCAAGGCGCCATGAAAGCCCTGGTGGGCCTTACCATGGACGAAGTCTCGGCCCTGGTGGCCGTGGCATCCCGCACCGGGGTGGTGTCGGTGGCCAACCACAACACCGCCCTTCAAATCGTCATTACCGGAGAACCCGCCGCGGTTGAAAGCGCCGCGGCCCTGGCCGCCGAAAAAGGTTGCCGGGTGGTGGCCCTGAAAGTCAGCGGCGCCTGGCACAGTTCCCTCATCCAAGGGGCCGAAGCGGAGTTCAAGGATTACCTGGACGCTGTCGCCTTTCAAGCACCGTCCACCCCCGTACTGCACAACGTAACCGCCGCCGCCTGCAACGATCCCGAACAGATCCGATCCCTTATGGCCCGGCAGCTGTGCGCCCCGGTCAGGTGGTACGACATCATCAAGTCCCTGATGGACCAACAGGTGTCGGTATTCGTGGAGGTGGGCCCGGGGAAGGTATTGGCCGGCATGTTGCGCAAAATCTTTCCCAAAGACTACCCGGCCAAGATTTATAATGTTTCCAACATGAAAACGCTGGAGGCCTTTTTACACGACCACACTTGATCCGAAAGCCCGGTAACCATGCGGCACTATGCTGTTTACAAGGCATGGGCCGCATGCTATATTTCTTCGACCGGGGCCAGGCGTGTTCTGGCCATAAGCACACCAGTGGGGGTTGACGATGAATAAAAAAGAACTCGACTTTTTCAAGGAGTACCTGACCGATCGGCTGGAAGAGCTGCTGCATCAGGCAGACGACACGGTTTCGGACATGACCGACACCAACGATAATTTTCCGGACCCGACCGACCGCGCTTCCCTGGAAGCGGATCGCAATTTCATGTTGCGCATTCGTGACCGGGAGCACAAGTTGATAAAAAAAATCCGAAACGCCCTGGAGCGTATTGAGAACGGGACCTTTGGTATTTGCGACAGCTGCGGCGAAGACATCTCCGTGCAGCGACTCAAGGCCCGGCCCGTCACCACCCAGTGCATCGACTGCAAAACCAAGGAAGAAGCTTTGGAAAAAGCCCTTGGCATCTGAGCGTTTGGCCATCGACCTACATATCCACTCCAGCGCATCGGACGGCAACCTTTCGCCCCATGCCGTCCTTGCTCGTGCGCAGCAGCTGGGCCTCGCAGCCGTGGCCATCACCGACCACGATACTGTTGACGGTGTCGCTGCGGTGCTGGCGGGTCATGTGCCGGAAGGGCTTGCGTTTCTGCCCGGCGTGGAAATCACCGTCCAGGCGCCGGCCCCCACGGGATTGTCCGGCAGCCTGCATCTGCTCGGATACGGCATTCGTACGGATGCGCCCCGCCTGGGAAAACTCCTGGCGACCCTCCAGGACGCCAGGGCCGCCAGGAATCCCGCAATCCTGGAACGGCTGACATCCCTGGGCATGCCCGTAACGGCCCGGGAGCTGGAAACAACGTTTCCGGATGCCCAGTTGGGGCGGCCGCATATCGCCCAGATGATGGTGCGCAAAGGATATGTCCGCTCAATCGATGATGCCTTTGACAATTATCTGGGCAACGGCAAGCCGGCTTATATGGACAAATACCGCATCCCCTGCGCAAGCGCCATGGCAGCCGTCAGGGAGGCCGGGGGCATTTCGGTTCTGGCGCACCCGGGGCTCTATGGTCTTGCCGACACGCAGGTCGCATTGCTGGTGCAGGAACTCAAAGAGGACGGCCTTGGGGGGATGGAAGTGTATTACCCGGAGCACTCCGCCCGGCAAACCGCCTTTTTCGAAGACATCGCCAG
Source organism: Desulfobacterales bacterium (assembly GCA_963678885.2). GTDB lineage: Bacteria > Desulfobacterota > Desulfobacteria > Desulfobacterales > JAFDDL01. The sequence continues at coordinate 1,014,067 of CAXXFG010000001.1, forward strand.
GCAACACGGGCTGCTGATGACAGGCGGAACGGACTACCACGGCACGGCCACCCCGGGCATCGAGATCGGGCGGGGCCGGGGCGATTTCCACGTTCCCTACGCAGTGTACGAAACGCTCATGGCCGCCCTTTGACCCGGCCGCGCCGGGAACCGATGGCCCCAATCCTTGACGCTTTTATCTTCAATTCGCCCAAATGAACGACCACGCACACACAGCCCTTCAGGACGCCATCGGATACCGGTTTCACACCCCAAGCCTCTTGGTCCAGGCCCTCCGGCACCGCTCTTATGTCAACGAGCAGATGACAGGCCGCGTCCAGGACAATGAGCGCCTTGAATTTCTGGGAGACGCGGTTCTAAACCTCGTCGTTGGACATTTGCTCATGAACCGCCACCCGGACCTGAACGAGGGCGACCTGTCGCGCATGCGCGCCGGCCTGGTCTGTGAGGAGTTTCTGGCGGCCATCGCGGCCCATATCGGTCTCGGTAGCTTCCTACAGCTGGGCAAAGGAGAGATACAAACCAACGGGCACCGGAAAAGCTCGATCCTGTCGGATGCCTTCGAGGCGGTCATCGCAGCCGTATATCTGGATGGCGGATTCGAGAAGGCCTTCCAGGTGATTGCCCGGCATTTTTCAGACAAGATCCTTTCCGCCCCCGCACCGCTGGTCTCCAAGGACCACAAGAGCAAGCTCCAGGAACTGGTGCAAAGCCGGCACCATGCGCCCCCCAAATACCGCATCACCAAGGCCACCGGCCCCGACCACGACAAGACTTTCTCCATCCAGCTGTCCATCGGGGAGCTGACGGTGGACGGTACGGGAAAAAGCAAGAAGGCCGCCGAGCAGGACGCGGCACGCAAGGCGCTGTCCCGGCTGGAAACAACTTGACCGGCCCATGACACCCCAGGCGCCGCCACTGATCGTTCCCCTCTTCATTCCCCACCGGGGGTGCCCCCATCAATGCGTGTTCTGCAACCAAGGCCACATCACAGGCGCAGACCGGAACCTTTCCCCGGAGGATGTCGCGCCCCGGACAATGGCCTTTCTCAACCGCTGCCGCCCCAGCGCCCGGCCCGTGGAGATCGCCTTTTACGGTGGCAATTTTCTGGGACTGCCGTCAGAGACGGTGAACGCCTTTCTGTCGGCGGCAACCAAGGCCCTCCAAACAATGGACGGCGGCGGCATTCGTTTTTCAACCCGGCCCGACACCATTTCCCCCGCCACCCTGCGCCTGTTGGACGGTTTTCCAGTAAAAACCGTGGAGCTGGGCGCCCAAAGCATGAGCGACGCGGTCCTGGACAGATCCGGCCGGGGACACACCGCCAACGACACCTGCCGGGCCATGTGCCTGCTGAAAAAACGGGGCGTTGAAACGGGCCTTCAGATCATGACGGGTCTGCCGGGGGACACCGATGCCACAAGCCTTGACACCGCCTCACGGGCAGCGGCCCTATCGCCGCATTTCGTTCGCATCTATCCGACAGTGGTGCTGGCGGACAGCCCCCTGGCCGCATGCTACCGACAAGGCGCCTACGCCCCCTGGACCCTGGCACGCACAGTGGCGGTGGTCAAACACATGGTGTCCGTGTTCACCCGAAAAAGGATCCGCATCATCCGCATGGGGCTCCAGCCCACCGAGGATCTTGGTGCGCATACCGGCATTCTCGCCGGCCCCTTCCACCCGGCCTTCGGCCATTTGGTGCAGTCGGCACTCATGTACGACAGGGCCGCCGCATTGCTTGATGCCGCAGCACCGCAACAAGGAACCGAAGTCCGCCTGGCGGTGCACCCCCGCACCGAATCCCGACTCCGGGGGCTTCGCAATGAAAACCTTCGGCACCTGGAAAAACAATTCGGGCTCAAGCGCATCCAGGTGGTCCGGGAGGCGGATATGGACCAGGACCGGGTGGCCATGGACGGCCGGCATTGGGCAGCGGCGCTCTGACAACGCACATCCGGGATCTGCCCGTTACATATCGGATTTGAAAAAGGCGCCCGGGTCCGTCACCGCATCGGGCGGACTGGTGAATTCCGTTGGCGCCGTACCTTCCCGGAACACCTCAAACCGGGTCTTTTTGGATTCGGGAATGGGCAGCAAACCGGTTTCCGCATCGATCTTCGAAAAGACCACGCCTTCGGGCACCTCAAACACGCGCACCGGCTTGTCCTTGAGAATTTCCTGCATGAACCCCAGCCAAACAGGGCTTGCCGCCCGGGATCCGGTCTCGCCCTTGCCAAGGGATTTTTCCTCGTCGAAACCGACCCAAACGCCGGTAATGTATCGCGGGGTATATCCCATGAACCAGGCATCGAACAGGTTGTTGGTGGTGCCGGTCTTTCCTGCCACCGGACGGTTGAGGACGCGCACCCGCCGGCCGGTGCCGGACTTGACCACGCTTTCGAGCATGCTGGTCATGATGTAGGCGGTGGTCTTGTCAATCACCCGTTTCTTTTCCTCGACGGCCGATTCCAGCACCTTACCGTCACGATCCACCACCTTGGAAACAAACACCGGCGGCACCAGATACCCCTGGTTGTCGAACACCGAATAGGCGGTGACCAGCTCCAGTAGCGACACCCCCGAAGAGCCCAGGGCGATGGAAAGATCCCGGCTCAGGGGAGAGGCAATGCCGAGCTTCTGCGCATACGCAATGGCCGTATCGATGCCGATGTCCCGGAGCAGCTTGATGGAAATAATATTGCGGCTCTTTGCCAGGGCGTCCCGAAGCAGGGTGGGCCCGTGGAATTTCTTTTCATAATTTTTCGGCTTCCATTTGAAATCCCGTTCGGTGTCCTCGAAGACGATGGGCGAATCGATAACCACCGTGGCCGGAGTATACCCGTTATCCAAGGCTGCGGCATAAATAACCGGCTTGAAGGCAGATCCGGGCTGACGCCGGGATTGGATGGCGCGGTTGAACTGGCTTTCCCTGAAATCCCGGCCGCCGAGCATGGCCTTGACATGCCCGGTGCCGGCCTCCAGGCACATCAGGGCCCCCTGCACCGCGGGCACTTGCTCCAAGGCCAGCCGCCAACGACCATCTTCCCCCACGCTGACAAGCCGGACCAAAATAACGTCCCCCACCCCCAGCACCTGTTCGGGACTGGTGACCGGGTCTTCGAACTGAAACAACTCCGGATCGGGGGTGCGGGCCCAACGCATGTCCGAAAGGGCAAGGGTTCCCTGTGCCAGGGCCATGCGGACGGTCACGGTCTTCTCCGCCGGATTCAGCGACACCACCACCCCCTCGCGTACGCCACCGGCTTCCGGGGGCGCGGCGTCTTCAGCCATTTGCGCCAGAACACCTTCAATTTCCGACGGCGCCAGATGGCCCACGGGACCGCGATACCCCTGCCGCTTGTCCAAGGCGCGCAGCCCCTTTTCCATCTGGGCTCTGGCCGTTTTCTGCATTTCGATGTTGACCGTGGTGTAGATCTGCAGCCCCTCCCGGTAAAGTGTTTCCTCGCCGTAGGTTTTCTCGATGTACCGGCGCACATGCTCGGTGAAGAAGGGCACCTCCTCAATGTACCAATTTTTACGGGGTTTGATGTCCAACTCGGTGTTGATGGCCTCGGTGGCCTGAAGATTGGTGATGTACCCTTCGGCCACCATGCGGTTGAGCACGTATATCTGGCGTTGGCGGGCCAACTCGGCATGCTTGAAAGGAGAATAGCGGCTCGGCGCCTGGGGGAGCCCGGCCAGCATGGCGCATTCAGCGAGATTGAGGTCCTTGACGGATTTTCCGAAATAATTCTCCGCGGCCGCTTCCACGCCATAGGCACCGTGCCCCAGGTAAATCTGGTTCAGGTAAAGAAAGAGAATGTCGTCCTTTGTCAGCGCCTTGTCGATCCGGTAGGCCAGGATCGCCTCCTTGATCTTGCGCTCATAGCTGCGTTCCGGGGTCAGCAGAAAGGACTTGGTCACCTGCTGGGTGATGGTGCTGCCCCCCTGCACGATGGCACCGGCCTCGATGTTTTTGAAAAACGCACGGACGATGCTGACCAGGTCCACCCCCTTGTGCAGATAAAACCGCGCGTCCTCTGCGGCCACAAAGGCTTCCAATAGCATGCGGGGCATCTGGTCCAGGGGGATGACGATGCGCCTTTCCCGGCAAAATTCGGCAATTTTACGGTTGTCGTCCGAAAAAACAGTGGTCACGACCGGAGGGCGGTAGTCGGACAGGGAGGTGATCTTGGGCAGGTCCTCACTCAGGTGAAGGTAGATGGCCAGAACCGTGAGCATTGCGGCCACAACACACACCAACGCCAGCCAGACAAAAAACCGGAACATGCGCCCGATGATACCGCCTGCTGAGCGTTTTGCCCTGTGCTTTAAAATATCGGCCTTTTTCTTTTTTCTGGGCATGTTCTATTCCGACCCGGCACCATTTCCCGGGAAAAGGTTGTCCTGCATGATCAACACGGCCCCGCACGGGGAACGCACACACACCGGCCGGGGGTTAATGAAAAACCTGGTGAGGGTAGCAAACTTGTGCAGGGAAGGCAAGATTTGCGGTCTCGGCCGGTTGATGATATGAAACGGAAAAAATGTTTGACTTCATAAACAAAGCTGAATAGGCTAAATGGTTTATTTCAGCCGGCAGACGACTGCGGCGGCGGCACCACGGCTGCTGCTTTCGACGGTCGGACTTTATTTTATAAGGAGTGACCATGGTATCGCTTGATTTTACAAAAATGGGGGGCCTATTGCCCGCCATCGTCCAGGATTATCAGACCGGAGAGGTACTCATGCTGGCCTTCATGAACGCGGCAGCCTGGGAAAAAACCCTTGAAACCGGCAAGGCGACCTTTTACAGCCGCACCCGGGACACCCTTTGGACCAAGGGACTCACGTCCGGAAATATCCAGGAAGTCAAGGAAATCCGCATCGACTGCGACAATGACACCGTGCTGCTGAAAGTGCGGCAGATCGGCGGTGCCGCATGCCATACCGGGCACCGGAGTTGTTTTTACAACCGCCTGGAAAGTGACGGCACAACAACCGTGGTGGGAGAACCGGTGTTCGACCCCGAGGAGGTATATAAAAAATGAACGATGTCCTGAAACTGGGTATCCCCAAGGGGAGCCTTCAAAACGCCACCTTCGAGCTGTTCAAACGCTCGGGATGGAAAATCTCGGTATCAAGCCGAAGCTATTTTCCGGAAATCAATGATCCGAGCATTTCCTGCGCCTTGTGCAGGGCCCAGGAAATGAGCCGCTACGTGGAAAACAACACCTTCGACGCCGGCCTGACCGGAAAGGACTGGATCGCAGAGAACCATTCGGATGTGCATGTGGTTGCCGATCTCGTCTATTCCAAAGTCAGCGCCCGACCGGCCCGCTGGATTCTGGCCGTGCCTGCGGACTCCCCCATCAAGGCCCTGGAAGACTTGAACGGCAAGAAGGTTGCCACGGAGCTGGTGGATTTCACCAAACGGTATTTCCAGGAGCGCAACATCGATGTATCTGTTGAGTTCTCTTGGGGCGCCACCGAAGCCAAGGTGGTGTCGGGCCTGGCCGACGCCATCGTGGAAGTGACCGAAACCGGCAGCACCATCAAGGCCCATGGCCTCCGCATCATCCACGAATTGATGCAGACCAACACCCAGCTGATCGCCAACCACGATGCCTGGAAGAATCCGGCCAAGCGCGAGAAAATCGAACAGATCGCCCTTCTTTTGAAAGGCGCCCTGCGCGGCGAAAAGCTGGTGGGCCTCAAAATGAACGTGGACAAGACGAATCTCGAGTCCGTTGTGGATCTTCTGCCCAGCCTGAATGCGCCCACGGTGTCTCCGCTTCACCAGAGCACGTGGTTCGCGGTGGAAACGGTGGTCGATTCCGCAGTGGTGAGGGACTTGATTCCCAGGCTGTTGAAAAGCGGCGCCGAGGGCATCATCGAGTACCCCCTCAACAAAGTGGTTTAAGGGCGGCGGCCGGTCGCCGGACGCGGGACGCCGGGGATCCGCTTCTCCCCGACCCCTGGCGCCGTGCACTTTTCAGCCGCCGCAAACGGTCTTTTGTGAACAACGCCAGCATCAGCAAACGGGCCAGGGATATCCCGCCTTTCGTGGTGATGGACATCCTGGAGAAGGCCCAGCAAATGGAACGGGCCGGCACCCCGGTTGTGCACCTGGAAGTTGGGGAACCGGACTCCGATATTCCCCCTTGCGTCCGCGACGCCCTTACAGACGCATTATCACGGGGGCACACCCACTACACCCACAGCATGGGCATCGTGGCGTTGCGCGAGGCCATCTGTCGTCACTACGCGACCGACTATCAGGTAAGCATTCATCCGGACCAGGTGCTGGTCACCAACGGCACCTCGCCCGGGTTCTTCCTGGTTCTCTCGGCTCTGCTCGAAGCCGGGGACGAGGTGATCCTGTCGGATCCCCACTATTGCTGCTACCCGAACTTCATTCGGTTTCTGGGGGGCGTACCGAAAACGGTGTCGGTATATGAATCCGACGGATTCCAGTACCGCCCTGAAAAAATAGCCGAAGCCATCGGACCCCGCACCCGGGCCATCTTGGTCAACTCGCCGTCGAATCCAACGGGCAACCTCCTGGCCCCCGACCGCATGGCGGCCTTGGGGAGCTTTTCTCCCTGGATCATCTCGGATGAAATCTACCACGGCCTGGTTTACGAAGGGACGGCCCGTTCCATGCTGGAATTCACCGACCGTGCCTTTGTGCTCAACGGCTTTTCAAAGCGCTATGCCATGACAGGACTGCGACTCGGCTACGTGATCGCACCGCCCCCGTTTATGCGGGCCCTGCAGAAAATCCAACAGAACTTCTTCATCTCGGCCAACGCGCCGGTGCAATATGCGGGCATCACGGCCCTGGAACAGGCCGGTGACGACGTGGCCCGAATGCGCCGGACCTACGACACGCGCCGCCGCTACATGATCGACCGTCTCCGGAACATGGGTCTCGGCATCACCGTACCCCCCACCGGAGCCTTCTACGTCTTCGCCAACGCCCGGCATGTCTGCCCAAACGCATACCCCCTCGCCCTGGACATTCTCGATACGGTGCATGTGGCCTGCACCCCGGGCATCGCTTTCGGGGACAACGCAGAGGGATATTTACGGTTTTCCTACGCCACGTCCCTTGACAACATCACCAAGGGCATGGACCGACTGGAAGAATACCTGAACCGCCAAGGGACCCGGAGATAACAGATGATCATCACCGCCGCGGAATTTGTGACCAGCGCGGTCAAACCGCACCAGTACCCGCCGCCGGACTTGCCGGAAATCGCCTTTTCCGGCCGCTCCAACGTGGGGAAAAGCTCCCTGATCAACACCTTGGTCAATCGCAAGCACCTGGTCAAGACCAGCCGCACTCCGGGACGGACCCAATTGATCAATTTTTTCCGCATCAACCAGGCCCTCTCCTTCGTGGATCTGCCCGGCTACGGCTATGCCCGGGTGCCGGAGGCCATCCGAAAAACCTGGGGCCCCATGATCGAAACCTATATGACCGGCCGGGAATCCCTGCGGGGCGTTCTGGTGCTGATGGATGTGCGCCGACAGCCCGGCGCCGAGGAATCGAACCTTATCGATTGGCTGCGAATGCACAACGTGCCCGCGGTGCCGGTGCTGACCAAGGCGGACAAGTTTTCCCGCAGCAAACAAACCGAGCGCAGACGACGCATTGCCGACGCCATCCGCATGGATCCCGCGCAACTCGTGCTCTTCTCCGCCAAGACCCGCCAGGGAAAAGATGCCGTCTGGCACATCATCGCAGAACTCTGCGCCCCGGAACCGGAACGCGGCCCGACGGAAATAGACGCCAAAACGGACACGAACGCCACAAAGCACCTCCAAGGGGACCGGGCATAGCCGGCCGCAAGACCCGCCAGGCCGGAACCCTTCATGCGCTTGGTGCAAAAAGAGAACACGCCATGGAAAACAACGCCAACACGCCCTTCCGTTCCGGCTTCATCGCCATTATCGGAGCCCCCAACGCAGGGAAATCCACACTGCTCAACCATCTGCTGGGGGAAAAGATCTCCATCACCAGCAAAAAACCCCAGACAACCCGCAACCGCATCCTGGGAGTGTTGCACCGTCCGGGGGTCCAGATGGTGTTCATGGACACCCCGGGAATCCACGCCGCCAGCCGGGCCCTGAACGTCCGCATCGTGGCGGCGGCCCGGGGGGCGCTGAGCGACTGCGACATCGTGCTGCTGATGGCGGACGCATCGCATCCGTCCATAGAAGCGGAACATCTGATCGTGGAAAACTTGAAATCGGTCAACCGACCGGTGGTCCTGGCCCTCAACAAGACCGACCTGGTGGACAAAACCGAAGTGCTGCGCCAGCTCTCCCTATGGAAAGACGCCTATTCTTTCGCGGAGATGATCCCCATTTCCGCCAAACGGGGTGCCCAGGTGGAAGACCTGGTCCAAATCCTTGAAACGCGGCTGCCCGAAAACCCGCCCTTTTTCCCCGACGACGCCCTCACAGACATGCCCGAACGGTTCATCGCCGCCGAGATCATCCGGGAAAAGGTGTTTCGCCTCACCGGCGAGGAAATCCCCTACGCGTCCGCCGTCACCGTGGAGGCATTTTCCGAGAAAGATCGGGACCGACTGGTGACAATCCATGCCACCATTCATGTGGAACGGGACTCCCAAAAGGGCATCGTTATCGGCCGCGGGGGGGCAAAGCTCAAGGAAATTGGTGAAGCGGCCCGCACGGACTTGGAACGAATGCTGGGCACAAGGGTATTTTTGAAGCTGTTTGTCCGTGTCCAGAAAAACTGGAGCCGGGATACCCGGGCATTGCGTAAATTCGGCTACTGATGATCGTCTCCTACCATCCCCTCATCCCGGCGGACCGGAACCTGCTGTGCGCCGGCCGGGCTCCGGACGCATCCGACCGGCGGGCCATGGCCGGCGCCCGGGCGATCATCCTGCCCCAGGGATGCCGGCAAGACCTTTACCGCATGGCCCGCCAGCAGTGCCCCCATGTATTCCCCGACTACACGGCCCGGTTCGCTTACCCAGGGAAAATCGGCCAGCACCGACTGTTTATGGAAACCGGCGCGGCGCACCCGGAAACCGACGCCTTTGATTCGGTGGAAGACTTTCGCCGGCGGTGGCCCCTTTCCCACCTCCGGAGCGCCTTTCCGCTGGTGTTCAAATTCAACTGGGGCGGGGAAGGAAGCGGCGTGGGCATGGTTGCATCCGAGGCCGCTCTTCCGGGCCGCATCGAGACGGCCGTCCGCTTTGAGGAAACGGGCCAAAGGGGGTTTGTCCTGCAGCGCCGGGTGGCCGCAGGCGGACGGGTGCTGCGGGTGGCGGTCATCGGAGACATGCTTGTCACCTACTGGCGGGTGGCAAATGCCCCCAATGCCTTTCCGATCAACACGGACACCGGCCGCATCGACCCAGTCGGTTTGCCGGGACTGCAGGAAGCAGGAAAAGCGGCCGTGGCCGCGTTCTGCGTCCGGACCGGCATCAATCTGGCCGGGTTCGACCTCCTGTTCGACCTGTCGGCGGAGGCCCGTGCAAAAACACCCCTCTTTCTAGAAATCAATTATTTTTTCGGTCGGCGGGGACTTGGAAATGCGGAGGGATTCTACCCCTTGCTGAAAAGGGCCGTGGACCGATGGCGAAAGGCCATCGACGCGCCCAAAGCCCGCAATGGACGGGAGGCAACAGCGTGAACACCCCTTTTGATTGGGACGACGCCCATCTGCGCCAGGAGCGCAACAAGGCCCGCCAGCTTCGCCAAAGCCAGTGGTGGAAACGAAAATGCGCCAAGGGCGTATGCCACTACTGCGGGGCTTCAACCCCTCCTGCGCAACTCACCATGGACCATGTGGTCCCCCTGGTCCGGGGCGGCCGCAGCACCAAGGGAAACCTCGTGGCCTGCTGCAAAACCTGCAATAGCAAAAAAAAGCATTTGCTGCCCATGGAATGGGACGATTATCTGGATGCCATCAAAAACGCCCCCTGAAGCGCCACCTTCTCCAGGCACTTTTTCTTGACAGCCTCGGGCAACGATGATATCGACCATGCCAGCTTAAAGGCGCGTAGCTCAGGGGGAGAGCGCTACCCTGACACGGTAGAAGTCGGGAGTTCAAATCTCCCCGCGCCTACCAGAAAATCCAAGGGGTCACCGGGGGCATCCCCGGGACCCCTTTGCTGTTTTGCAGCCACTTCGCAAGCGTTCTGGCACGTCAAGACAACGCAACAGATGCATTCTTATTCTGCCTTTTTTTTCTTGTGATGGTCCTGGTCAAAATATAGCGCGCTGAATTCTTTCAAATAATTCCGTAGCGAGTGGGCGTGGGACAGCTCCGGCACCTGTTTGCATTTCATGGCGCAGACAATCATTTTGTGGAGCAGCACCAGCTTCTTGGTGTAATCATCATCGTCCATCTTGACCCGCTGGGCCATGAAATATTGCGACACGATTTCCTGGATCTGGTCTGCATGATGCTCCTTGTTCACCACCCAGCGCACAAGCTGGTGGTAATTGCCCGGAGAATCACTTTGCAGCCGGTTGATCTCCTGCATGGATTTTTCAATGGTCTTGATGTGTTCGGCAATCATGTGAACCCGCATCTGGTCATCGTAGATGCCGCAAGGTATTTGGCAATGCGCTCCGGCCACACCGGCCGAAAACAAAACCATTGAGATCAGGGCAAAGCATGGCACCATCTGTTTCATGACATCTCTCCTTTTGTTTGCGGTTGAACAATGGCGGCCTTGTTTGTTTACGATGTTCCGTTGCACAAATAAAATGGGGCGCAGTGCTTATTTTGATGAAACGGCAAGGCACACAAAAAAAACCCGGCGCCCCACGATGTCCCATCCAGCCGCTTTGCAAGCCGCTCCGCTGCCATTCATCTTTTGTTGACAATCAACGCGGCGGCCACTTAAATACCGACATGCCCCCATGCCGCGAACGGACCGGCCGGCCCGGGGTAGAAAGAACAAGGCGGCAAAGTCAATTCAGGTGGCCGTTCCCTGCTGTCAGGTGCGCCGGAATGGGTGGCGCGCCGCAAACGGTTCCGGATCACGCTGGGCAAAAATATAGACGGTTGCCCGACCCAGGCGCGAATGCGGCCGGAGGCACGGTTCCACCATCAGGAGGGCGGCACATGGCATCGGACATCATTCAATACTCGGACACATTGTACCGGTGGGCCGACCAGTTGCCGCCGGCCCTTTGGGACGACGTACGGCATCGTCCGCCGGGTGAGGCGGCGGATGCGGTGGGAGCGCAATGGGACGGTGAAAGCTTCCACGTCACCTTGCTTGCCACCCGCTACCGGGTGCGCCCCGCATCCCGGCAAATTGTCCGGAGCACCGACACCGCACACCCCGTCGGTTTCCAGACCGGCGTGGTCTTACTCTCCGCGCTGTCCTTTTCCAAGGGAGTGCCCCCCAGCAACCGGATGGCGCTGCCCCAGGAACTTCCCGGTGGCAGACTGTTTTTCACCGGCCCCCACGCCGTTCCAACGGATCCGCTGGCGACATTTTTCCATCAGCACCCGAACCGGTTCCACCGCCGGGCAGTGGAAATCGGCGGCAATCGAATCCAAGGAGCAGACCTGGCCTTCAGATTTTCGGGGCTCCCTTACGTGCCTCTGTACACGCTCCTGTGGCAAGGCGACCAGGAATATCCGGCCCGGGCCGTTATCGGAATCGACGACCGGGCGCATTTTCATCTCGATTTGGCAAGCGTGTTCGCCCTGACCAACGTTCTTGCGCAACGCCTCCTCTCCACAGCGTGAGGCACCGCCCGCCTTTGTCAGTGGCGACCTGCACGACACCAGCCTTGCGGTGCCAAAGCACCGGCGCACCCGGAATCGGCACGGCGGGGCAGGCAAGCCCTTCCGTTTTTCGGGAAAAACGGTTATTGTCGGCAGACAGGGAAAGGCTTCCCAGATTGATGAACACCGCACCCCAAACGGACGAAGACCATGTATGATTCCAGGGCAGATCTTGACCGCAACCGCCTGTATGTCACCCTCGCAGGGCGCATCACGGCTGAAGAGTCGAAACAGGCGGCAAAACAGGTCGTCCAAGACATTGCGCAGCTGGCCCCCGGCTTTGACGTAATCACCGACATCTCCCGGTTCGAACCGGTCACGCGCAAAGAAACCGAGCTGCTCCTGAAGGTCCACAAAGAGTTGGTCCGCCGGGGAGTCAATCGGATTGTGCGCGTCATCGGGGACAACCTGCGGGCGACCGTTGGAAAAATCCAGTTCGAGCGGGCATCCCGGGAAACGGACATATCCGCGCAATATTGCCAGTCCGTGGCAGAGGCGGACCAGTATCTCGACGGCTGACCCGAACCGGAGAAAATGCCGGGAGCGCCCCTCAGTCGGCCAGCAGAATCGCTATCTTTTCCAGCAGGGCCTTTTTCGTAAACGGCTTCTGGATGAACTGAAGATTTTTTTCCAGCACCCCGTGCCGGGTAATCACGTCTCCGGGATAGCCGGACATATACAACACCTTTGCACCAGGCGCCACCGCCTTGATCTTTTCATACACCTCCGGGCCGTTCATACTCGGCATGATCACGTCGGTGAGCAGCAGATCGATTCCCCCCCCGCATGAACGCACCGTCTGAACAGCATCCCGGGCGGTCTCGGCCATCAGAACCCGGTAGCCGCGATCGGCAACGATCTGGCCCGCCAGCTTGCGCACCATGGCGTCGTCCTCCACCACCAGGATGGTGGCGGCGACCGGCCCTGCATCGATGGGCCGGTCGCCGTTAACAGCAGCCGACACCTCTGCGCCGCCGGCATGGGGAAAATACAGGGAAAAGGTCGTTCCATGTCCCGGCTCACTGTAGACGTTGATGCCCCCCCCGTGCTGCTTTACGATGCCGTAAACCATGGCAAGCCCGAGGCCGGTGCCCTTGTCCAACGCCTTGGTGGTATAAAACGGCTCGAAAATATACTCCAACTGCTCGGGGGTAATGCCCGTTCCGGAGTCCGTGACACTGACCCGAACATAGGGCCCGGGAGCCACCTCCATCTTCCCGGCAACGGTCTGCTCGTCCAGATCAGCCACCTCGGTGCGAATGATCAGCGTGCCGCCGTCCAACATGGCATCCTTGGCGTTGACCGCAAGGTTCATGATGGCCTGTTCGAACTGGGAGACATCCGCCTTGACCATGCAGGGACCATCCGCCAATGCGACAACCACGTCGATATCTTCACCGATCATGCGAATGAGGAGTTTTTGGAGGTCGTCCAGCACGGAGTTGACATCGAAGGTTCTGATTTCCAGCACCTGCTTCCGGCCGAAGGCCAGCAACTGGCGGGTAATGTTCTTGGCCCGCAGGGAAGCGTCGTAAATCTCCTGCAGTTGGCCGTGGTGGGGGTGAGCGGCCGCCACATCGTCCAGGAGCAACTCCGCATACCCCAGAATAATGGAAAGCAGATTATTGAAGTCATGGGCCACGCCGCCAGCCAGCCGCCCCACCGCCTCCATCTTCTGGGCCTGACGAAATTGCTCTTCCAGGTTCTTTCGCGATATCTCCGCCAGTTTCTCGGCGGTGACATCGTTGGTGATGCACAGGACCTCGCGCACCCGCCCCCCGGCGTCTTTCAGGGGGACAAGAATCATCTTGATGAACCGCTCTCCGACGTCCGGAATGGTGAGGACCGTTTCCAGAAACCGGATCGTCCCCGTCTCCAATGCCTTTTTAAGGGTGGGCATGTATGGCGCATAAACAGACGCCGGCCAAATCTCCGTTTCTCTTTTCCCGATGAAATCGGCGACCGGCCGGCCGGCAAGCGATTGCACGGACCGGTTGATGTACTGGATAATCAAGTCCCGGTCATAAATCGCCACCACCGCCGGAATATTGTCCAGGGCCCGGCGGAACCGCTCCTCGCTTTCACGCAGGGCCTTCTCCGCCTCCATGGGCCGGGTAATGTCCATGATGTGTCCATAGACGCGGGAGACGATCCCGTCCCGTTTTTGGGCATTGCCCGTTGTCCGCACCCACCGGTCCTTCCCGTTGGCGCAGCGAAACCGAAGTGTCAGGTCGTAGCCGACACCCTTGGCCACGGCCTTGGCGAAAGCGCCGCCCACAAGAGAACGGTCTTCTGAATGGTAGAACCCGATGTTTGTCGAAATGTCGCCGGGGTCATAGGTCTCTTTTGACACGCCATAGATGCGGTACACCTCGTCTGTCCAAAACATCTTTCCGGTGTCCGGCCTGTAATCCCAACCGCCGATTTTTGCAATCTGCTGCGTCTCGTTCATCAGGGCTTCGGTTTTTCGAAGGGTCTCCTGGGCATCTCTGTGTTGTTCTTGGGCGGCCAGCATCTTTCCCAGCACCGCCGTAACAAGCGGCAAAAGCCCGAGAAAGAAAGGCGCGACCTTTACCATGACTGCGGGTATCAGGGCGGGGGGAAGAAGCGACAGGCACAGCAATACGACGGCATGGACCAAAACACCGAACAAAAAAAGTTCGACAAAAGACCCCCCTCCAGGGCGATTCTTCCGGACGCGGCGCCATGCCAGGCCCATGAACCCCGAAGACAGAATGACCAAAATGCCCACTCCGGCGCCCGCGCCCCCCGCATAGAGCCGGTAAAGACCGGTCGTGGTCATGGCCGTCGCGGTCGGCAGCAAACCAAAATAGAGGCCGGCGACACTCAACAGCACCGACCGGGCGTCAAACACCACCCCTTCGGAAAGCGTCCAGGAATCCAGCATCAGCACGATGCCGAGAATGCCCAGCACCACGCCGGTCAGCAGCCGGTTAGAGACGGAAGAAAAATCGAAGTGTTTAAAGACAATGGCGCTGTATAAAAACACCATGGCCAGAAGAAGGAGGCTGTTGTGGACAAGTGCGATAATAAGCGGCTGACTCATGGTGCGTCTTTCCGCCCGGCCTGTCACGACCGGACTCTTCCACCGTAAGGCCCCCCCAGCGGCGCCTTCAGAGTCTGATTATACCCCTTTGGGGGGGGAATTTGTCAAACCGGATCCATCCGGCAGACCGCCGGTTGTTGCTTAAAACCGCGAACAACAATGGGGCCGGCACGCCTTTCTGATCTGCGCGGCCAACACCTCCGGGCAGGTCACATGGGGGAAATGCGCGCACGGCAGCCAGGTGGGGGTCTTTCCGGCACGCCCGGCGGTGTCGATATTGGCATACGCCATCCAGGCCGGCGACCAGGCCCCCACACTGAAGTCCACCGGGGGCATTCCCGCAAAATCCCCTTCCGTATAGCGCTCCATGTCAACGGTCCCAACGTAGTAACGGCGCCAGTAGCGGCTGTTTCGGGCGATTCTTTCCAGGCACGCCGCGCCCAGGGCCAACCATTTCTCACGGTCGCACACCATGACCAGCTCGAAGGGTGTAACCCCCCGGCACAGGTCACCGTAGGCGAAAATGCCCCTGAAATGGTCGAATCCGGTGCCGCGAAGCGGCGTATCGGCCTGGAGAGCGGCCTCGTGGATGACAAGGTTCCGGGCCGCTTCCGGAAAATATTTTCCCACGGCCAGGGCCGCCTGCCCTCCGGCGCTGCATCCGTAAATAGCCGCCGGCCCGAGGTCGGTCTCCCGTAGAATACCGACGATATCAGCGGCAAGCATCTTAGGGGTAACGGGTTTCTGAGCGCCCGGGACCGGGGAGCGGACCGCCCCGCGCATGTCGAAACTCAGCACCGTGAACTCACCGGCCAGCAGGGCGGCCACCTTTTCAAAAGGCCCGCAATCGTTGGAACCGTCGGGCACCAGGACAAGGGACGGCCCTTCCCCACGCTTCTCGCAATAGAAAGAAACACCGTTTACCTTTACATGAAAGCTTTCCGCCTGCACCTTCCCCTCCCTTACCCGGACACGGCTACCGTGGAAAAAGGCAAAAAAGGAGGGGCTTGTCAAAGCGCCCTCCTTTTCTTCTCAACAGACGGCCGGCATTATGCCGGCATTATTTCTGGTCGCCGGTGGCGGCCGCGTGGGTTTTGATTTCGACCTTCTCGGTCAAATTGCTGTAGTACTCCCGGAGGATGTCAAGCACCTCCTCCCGGCCGAAATGGTCGGGCAGTTCAGTGCCTTCGGACAGTCCCTTCCTGAGCATGGTGCCCGAAAGCAGGACCCGATCCTCCTTGCTGTGGGGGCAGGTGCGCAAAGAGGCCATGCCGTCGCATTTATGGCAATAAAAAGTCCAGTCTATCTTAAGGGGCGTGCACAGCAGCGCCTTGCCGGGCTCAGAGGGACACGGAATCTTGTCAAAAATCGTCTGGGCCTCGAACATGCCGTAAAAATCCCCCACGCCTGCGTGGTCCCGGCCGATAATCATCCGGGAGCAGCCGTAGTTCTGACGGAACGTGGCGTGCAGCAACCCCTCCCGGGGGCCTGCATAACGCATGTCCAGGGGATAGCCGCCCTGAACGACCTTGTCTTCCACGAAATAGTTCTTCACCAGCACATCAATGCACCGCACGCGGACGCTGGCGGGAATGTCGCCGGGTTTCAGATTGCCCACCAGTGAATGGATGAACACGCCGTCGCATACCTCCACGGCAATTTTGGCCAGGTATTCGTGGGAGCGGTGCATGGGGTTTCTCAGCTGCAAGGCCGCCACTTCGCGCCATCCCCGGTCTTCGAATATTTTCCGGCTTTCGGCGGGCCGTTGGTAGATCCCCTTGTATTTCACCGGGTACTCCCCCTCGCTCAACACCTTCACGGGGCCCGCCAGGTTAAAGGCCTTCTGGTCCATGACCATCTGCACGCCCGGGTGATCGTCCTTGGCGATCTTCCAGAACTCATCGGCCGTGGGAGTCCCCTCCCCCATGAACACCTTCTCGCACTCAAACTTCTTGTCCGCCTCGGTCATCTCGAATTTTTCGGTGACGGTCATGGTGGCCATGATCTCATCAGCCTCGGGATCGTACAAAGCGATCTGCTCACCATCGGCGATGGCGTCGGCATCTTCTTTCGACGCATCCAGGGTGACGGGAATGGGCCAGAAGGTGCCGTCGGCCATCAGGAAATCTTCACACACCGATTTCCAATCGGCCTTGGTCATAAATCCGGTCAGGGGACTGAATCCGCCGATACCCATCATGATCAGGTCCCCCTTGACCCGCGGGGAAATGGGCAATTTCTTCAATGTCTGGGCTTTTTTCTTTTCGGCTTCCAGTTCGGCGCCTTCGAGTAAACAACAGGTGAGACCTTTGCCGCCATGGGGAGGAATGAGTTGTGACATCTTGTTTCGTCTCCTTTCAATTCGAATCGATAAGAATAATACGAAACAGGCGCCAAGTCAGCCTGTCTGTCTCCCGGAAAACGAACTACAAAAGCAGAAAAGAGATGGTCGTTACCAAAGTGGTACAATAGATAAGAACGAAACCCGTTGTCAAGATTTATTCGGGCGCTCGCCTGGGGATGCCGCCGCAATCCGTTCCGCCGCCGCCCTTGCGGCCTCGGCGCGGAATCCGCGGGAAACCAGAAACCGCAATGCTTTTGCCCGGCGCCTGGCCGGATCCGGATCCCGGCAGATGGCTGGCCATTTTTTTTCCAGAGCCGCTGCTGCAAGAAACGCTTCCTCTGCCCAATAGTTGCGGCGCGCAAGGGCCTGCTGGATGTGTGCGTCGCAAAACCCCCGCTCCCGCATGCGCTGTTGGATACGGTAAGGACCGAGGCGCCTGCGCATCAGCTCTTCCACATAAAAAACCGCTGCCGCCTCATCGTCCAGATATCCAAGCCGTTCACATTCCGCCAGCACGACGGCGATGGCGCACCGGTCGCATTTCCCGGCGGCAAGCTTGCGGGCCAGCTCCTGTCGGGTATGACGTCGCCGGGCCAGCAGGGACAGGGCCGCGGCCATGGCGCTTTGATGGGAAGGCGATGCGGGTGAGGTCATGAAACGCCGGCTCCTTTGTTCTGTAACCGGCGGCAACCATACACCGCCCGGCGGCGGATGACCAGCCCAAAGCGCCGCCGCCGGGCAAATAATCCTGGCGGAACAAGCCGGGAACCGGTATTTTAAACCAGGCGCCGCCAACGGCGACCGGTATGTTCATACAAAAATTTTGGAGAGCCGTCATGCGTATTTTGATCGATAAAATCCCCACCGAGGGAATGACGCTCCAGGCGGACATCCCCCCGGACAACTTTCCGGGGCTAAGAGATATCTCCGTCGGGACAGAAGCCCGGTTCACGGCACCGGTGCGCATCAATCTTCTGGCCATGCGGGCCGGATCCTTCGTTTCGGTCACCGGCACCCTGGAAGCCTCTGTTGGCCTTGCGTGCAGCCGGTGCCTCCGGGAATTTTCAACCCGCCTCCGCCCCGCCTTCGAAGCATTTTACACGGACCGGCAGGAACCGGTGACGCCGGCTGCCGTGGACGAGGAGGAAACAGGGCTTGATCCGGAAACCATCGGACTCTTTTATTTCAAGGGCAAAGAAATCGATCTGTCCACGGCCATCGAAGAGCATCTGATTCTTGCCCTGCCCATAAAACCCCTTTGCGAAGATGACTGCAAGGGGCTTTGCCCCCGTTGCGGCGCCAATCGCAACACAACGGTGTGCGACTGCGACAACGACAACCTGGATCCCCGGTTTGCAGTATTGAAGAAGCTGAAAAAGCCATGACACGGCACCGGAAAACGGCGGTGCCGCCGGGGGTTCATTCAGCCTGCGGGGCCGGTGCCGCCAGCACCTGGTAGGTGGCCATCAACGTGTTTTCGCCGATCCGCTGGTGATCCGTCAGCGCCAGGGACATCTCCACCGGCCCCGAAAACAGGTCCAGGCCGGCGCCGAACAGGCGGGGTGCATATGTGATGACAATTTCATCGATCAGGCCGTCTTTGGCGAACAGGTAATTGATACGGCCGCCCCCGGCCAGCACCGCCCGGTCATGGCCTTCGGCGGCAAGGGCGCCAAGAACGTGCGCCGGGGCGGCATTGGTGTAGCGCAGATTCTCCCATGGCGATACCCGGTCGGGGCTGCGGGTCATGACGATATGCTTTCTGCCCGGCAGTGGGCGCCCCAAGGTATCGAAGGTCTTGGCGCCCATGATGATGACGCCGGCTTGTTTTGAAAGGGTCATAAACAGTTTTTTATCCGCCTTTTCCGTCCAGTCGGGAAAATGATCGGCGTTTCTGCCGATTTTCCCGTCCGCCGTGAGGGCCATCACCAACGTCAGTTTCATAGAGGGAATCCTTGTATGGAATTGGAACTCTTCTTCGCGCTGTTTTTTCTCATCCTGCTTTCCTTCGCCGGTTATCATCTCACGTTTCGAAACATCCGACTACCCCTGGTGGCCAAAACCTTCCATCTGACCGGCACGGAATTCTTGTTGCTGGGCCTGCTGCTGGGCCCCACTTTTTTGGACCTCCTGGACGAAGCCACTTGCCGGGGGCTGGCGCCCCTGACCAGCCTGCTGCTGGGTTGGGTGGGCATGCTGTTCGGATTTCAGTTCGAAGCCGCCAAGCTGCGCAGGTTTCCAACGGCATTTCCGGTGGCGGCAGTGGTGGAAAGCGGCGTCACCTTCGGCATCATCCTGGCCGCTTTTGCCTGCTGCCTTCCGCTCTGGCTGCCCGGCAAGGGCGATGCGACGCCAAACGGTCTTCTGTACTGCCTGGCAGCGGCGATGATGTGCACGGCCCAGACCGGCATCGGCCTGCTGGCACCGGCCTATGTGTCCCGCCGTTCCCGCTTGGTGCATCTGCTCAGCTATCTGTCCACGGTGGATGGTTTGGTGGCACTGGCCGTCTACGCCCTGGCCGTTTCCGAAACAGCCGCCAACGGCTTATGGAGCGCCCCGGCAGGCCTGCTGGTTTGCGCTGCGCTGCTTGCCTGCTTCATGTTGGCCACCGTGCAGCGGTGTACGGAAAACGAATTGGTGCTGCTGGTGATCGGCCTGATCGTGCTGGCCAGCGGGGCTTCCGCGGTGCTGGGGTTCTCCCCCCTCATCGCCAACTTCGTCATCGGTTGCGCACTGGTCAATATCGCCCGGGAGAAGGAACGGATTTTCCACCTTCTCATGAGCATCGAAAAGCCGGTTTACCTGATGCTGTTGGTGTTTCTCGGGGTCGGCTGGCGGCTGGATCCGCTGTGGGCCGGCCTCATCGCCCCGTTTCTATGCATCCTGCGGCTCACGGGCAAATGGCTGGGCGGTGTTCTGGCGGCCAGCATCCTGCCCCCCTTGCGCACCTACCCCCGGGCATTGGGTCTGGGCCTCGCGGATACCGGGGGGTTGCCCCTGGCCATCCTGTTCGATCTCCAGCAACGGTTCACGGACGCAACGGCGGCGCGCGTGGTGGGAACAGGGCTGGTGGCGGTGATGGCCACCGGCCTGATCAGTCCGTATCTGCTCAAACGGCTGTTTTCCGCAAAGGAGGCCGACCATGCGGCGGCCGGGCGATAACGCGGTTGCCGTGGGGCAGGCCTTGGCCCTGGCGCTGCTGACAATCCTTGGGCTCTGGATGCGCGCCATGGATCTGCCCAGCGGCTGGGCCCGTGCCGGCTGGATGAATTTTTCCGTGGGCATGGTGCTCCTGGGAGCCTATTTGCTGGCCCGGGTGCTCAAGCGGGCACGGCTTCCCCTGATCAGCGGCTATATCATCGCCGGCATTGCGGCCGGACCATACGGAACGGGTTTTCTGGACGACGCCATGGTGACACGGCTCCGCCTGGTGGACGACCTGGCCCTGAGTTTCATCGCCCTGACCGCCGGCGCCAGCCTCAACGTGGCGGGGTTGAGAGGACGGGGACGCTTACTGGGCACAAACCTGGTGCTCAACATCGTGGTCGTTTTCGTCCTGGTGGCCGTGTTTGTCCAACTGGCCGGCCATAGTTTCAGCTTCTCAATGGACACCGCCACCTTGGGCGCCTTTGCGATGCTCCTGGGAGCCATCTCCGTGGCCCGTTCCCCGGCCTCGGCCATCGCCGTCATCGGCGAGTGCCGCGCAGCGGGCCCCCTGACGGACATGGTGCTGGGCGTCACCATTCTCATCGATGTGGTCATCATTATCCTGTTTTCCGCCGCACTGTCCTTGGCCAAGGCGCTGCTGGCGCCCGGAACGGCCGTTGACTGGCATGTTCTGGCGGCATTGCTGTTGGAAATGGGCACTTCCCTTTGCGTGGGCGCGGGACTTGGCCTGCTGATCGCATGGTACATCCGGTATTCGGGACGGGATATGGCCCTGCTGTTGCTGTTTTTCGGCGTGGCGGTAACCAAGATTGCCATGTGGCTGGGTGGCGTCGTGCAGATCCATTTCGGCGTGGCCCTGCACCTTGAACCACTGCTCATCTGTATCAGTGCAGGGTTTGTGGCACGGCACACCGGCCCCACGGCAACCGCGCTCATCACCAGCCTCCAAAAAAGCGCCCTGCCCATCTATGTGTTGTTTTTCACCCTTGCCGGTGCGTCCCTGGACTTCGGGGCCCTTTCCCAATGCTGGCTGTTTGCCGTCTGCCTGGTGGTGGTGCGCAGCGCCGGACTGGCGGCAGCCGCTTGGCTGGGCAAGCTGTCTGTAAAGAACGCGCCGGCCTCAAGCGCCGCCTCCTGGATGGGATATGTGACCCAGGCGGGGGTTTCCATCGGGCTGGCCGGCATCGCCCAGCGCCAGGTGCCGGAAATCGGTCGTTATCTGACCACCGTGGTGCTGGCGGTGATCAGCATCAACCAGCTGATCGGCCCTGTTCTGTTCAAGCTGGCCCTCACCCGCGCAGGAGAAACACGTTCCGACTGACATGCCCGGCTCTTCAGCAGGCCGTTCATTTGTCGGGGGACGTTTTACCGTCGGGCAGCATGTCCCGGAACACCACGCCGTACATCTCCCACAGCGTAACGAAAAGTGCCGCGGCAATGGGACCGATGATGAACCCGGCGATGCCGAACATGGCGATGCCGCCCAAGGTGGACAGCAGGATCATCAGATCGTGCATCTCCGTATCCTTGCCCACCAGGCGGGGGCGCAGGAGGTTGTCGATACTGCCCACCACCAGGGCGCAGAAGGCCCCCAGGGCAACACCCTTCACCCAATGGCCCTGGGCCACCAGCAAAATCGCCGCCGGTGCCCACACCAGGGCGGTGCCGATCCCCGGAAGAATGGACAAAACGGTCATGACCGTGCCCCAAAACACTGCGCTGGGAATCCCCGCCAAGGCCAACGCCAGGCCCGCCAGCCCCCCCTGGAGCACTCCGATGACGGCCGTTCCCTTGAGGGTGGCCCGGGTCACCGAGGTGAACCGGCCCAGCAGCCGCTGCTCATCGGCCGCCTTCAGGGGCATGTAGTAGAGAATTTTTTCCAGCAGCCGGGAACCGTCCAGCAGAAAAAAGAACATGGTGTAGAGCAAGACAAACAGCATGAAGATGAAGTTCACCGTACCCATGGTGGCGGCTTGAAGACCGTTGATCAAAAACCGGCTGCCCATGCCCACCAGCTCGCCGGTTTTCTGAAGAATGGTATCCCGGTATGGGGCCACGACATCATAAAAAGGAAGATCTCGGAGCCAGGCACCGACAGCCGCCGGCGAGGACAGTTGCTTCTGCACCCAGGGGGTGGCCGACTGCCCCACCTTGATGGCCTGGGCCGTGACCACCCCCAGCAGGCCGCTGAGGGGCAGCAGCACCATGAGAACGATCACCAGCAGGGTCACCAGGGCGGCCCAGGTGTCACGCCCCCCCATCCAAAGGGAAAGCCGGCGATAAAAAGGATACACCACGGCGGAAAAGATGCCGGCCAGAAACATGGCCATAAGAAAAGGGCGGATCATGGATAGAAACACGATGGAGATGGCCAGCACCAAAAACAAAAGGAACAACCGTTGAACCGTGTCACTGCGCATCATGTCCCCCCCAGGGTGCGCCCTATTTTCTTTTCCATGTCCCGCCTCCGGTCCTCTTCGTCCAGGGGATGCCCCAGGTGGGCGAACTGCAGCAGCGGGGCGACGAAATAGACCCCCTGGTGGGAGGCTTCCGTCCGTCGGCACAGGGCTTCGAGATAAGCGACGGCCTCATCGAGAAGCGCCCGCGTGTGCACGGCGGCCACCAATGTCTTGTTGTGGTGCATGCCCCCGCCGGTCAGGGAACGGAAGCCGGCAAAGATGGGAATATGGGTGCTGATCAACTGGACGCAGTCCGTACTCTCCAGCACCGTGGCACCGGTGATGCCGATATCCAGCCAGCCCGTGATCAGGTCGTCGAGAAGCGCCTCGTTGTTGATGACGGCAATCAGCAGATACATGCCGGTGTCTCTGTCCATGGCGTCCCCGTCAATGAAAGGGCATCTGCTCTTCAAGGGTCTGAATGGCGCGCCGGAGGCTTTCGGCATCGGTGGACAGACGGATGAGGGCCAGAAACTCCGGTGTCTTGCACAGACGCGACAGTCCGGCAAGCAGCCGCAGGTGCAAATGGATCTGTCCTTCGGGCAGGATAAGGGCCAGGATGACGTCCACCGGCCGGTTGTCCAGCGCGTCGAAATCAATGGGCCCGGCCAGTCGGATCACGACGATGGCCGCATCGGCGGCGTCCAGCACGGCCGCATGGGGCAGCGCGATCCCGTCCCCGATGCCGGTGCTCATGACCCGTTCCCGCCGCAGCAAGCCTTCGAACAATGCGTCCCGGTCCGTCACAGCACCGGAAGCACGGCTTGCATCCGCAAGGAATGTCAGCACCGCCTTCTTGTCCGGAATGGGGGCGTCCAGAAAGATGAGACTTGTTTTCAGAAATGGCGCAATTTTCATGGTGACGTCCCGTCGACCACCGTCCGCCTTGGAAATGAGGGCCCCGGAGCGGTGATCCGATCGGTCTGTAGTATGGGTTATGGAACGCCAAAAATGCCTTTCGTACCCTAAAGGATCCGGAAACAACTGTCAAATCCTGTCTGCGGGGGCGGAAGGCGGCGGCGCTATACGATCCGGTGGAACGCCTTCTCGATGGCGCCGATTTTCCAATGGATCCAGGTGGGCCGCCCGTGGGGGCAGGTGGCCGGCGCATCACAGCCGTCCAGCTGGTGGAGAAGGGCTCTCATCTGCTCCATGGAAAGGCGCTGTCCGGCGCGGATCGCTCCATGACAGGCCATCAGATGCCGGATCTGGTCCAGGGCGGAGTCCAGGCCGGGGGTGATGCCCGAATCCGCCGCCTTTTCAACGATTTCCCGCACCAGCGGAGCCGCTTCCCTTCCCGACAGCAGGGCCGGCACGGCTTTAATCACAAAGGTCTCCCCCCCGAACGGATCGATATCCAGGCCGAACTTGCCGAGATCCGGCAGCAACGCATCGAGAATCCGCGCCTCGTTATAACCGACCTCCACGGTCTCGGGCATCAGGAGACGCTGGACCGAGACAACGGTTGCCGCCCGCTGTTTGAAGGCTTCGAACAAAATGCGTTCGTGGGCGGCGTGCTGATCAACGAGGATCATGCCGTCCCGGGGCGATTCACACACGATATACGTATCGCGCAACTGCCCGATGATGCGAAGATCGGCAAAAGAACGGGCATCCTCGAAAAGAGACTGCTGCACGGTGTCCGCCCGCGAAGATCGCGCGGGGGGCGCCGCAATGGGCGGTGCATCCCCGACCGGTTGCTGTTTAACCAATGCCGACGGCGATGGCTCCGGCACAAACGGAGCGGCAACCGGCCTGGGAAAAAAAGAAGCGACAGGCTCCGCCGCCGTGGCCATGGGTGGCCGGTCAGGCGGCTGTTTCACTGGCGCAGGCGTTTCAACCGTCCGGCGAAAAGGGCGGTCCAGGCGCTGGAGGCTCTGGGCCACGGCGGTCTCGACCATCCGATGCACCGCCTTCGGCTCCGCAAACCGCACCGCATGCTTGGTGGGGTGCACATTCACATCCACCATCCCGGGAGGCACCGTGACAAACAGTACTGCCACCGGATACCGGCCGGTGATAATCCGCCCGGAAAAACCGGCCATCAGGGCGTGACGCAACAGGCTGTCCTTCACGAACCGCCGGTTCACATACAGGTAAATCCCCCGGGAGGTGGAGCGGACGGTCCTGCCCGAGCAGATCCATCCCTCCACGCCGACACCGTCCCGGGAAAAAGAAACCGGCATCAGGTCCTCTTTGACCGCATGTCCCACCACGTCCGACACCCTATCCAACGCATCGGGCGCCGCCGCCCAGTTTTTCATGGGCTTGCCGTTGTGGGTCAGCTGGAACCCGGTATTGGGCCAGGCCAGGGCAATGCTGGACAGGACATCCATCACATGCCCCATTTCCGTATGAACGGTTTTTAAAAATTTACGCCGGGCGGGGGTGTTGAAAAACAATTGACGCACGCTGACCTGGGTGCCCACCGGCATGCCGGCATTGGCCACGTCGACGATCTTCCCGCCATGCACCTGTACCTGGGTGCCCACCTCGGAATCCGCATCCCGTGATTCCAGGGTAAGCCGGGAAACAGAGGCGATGCTGGGAAGGGCTTCGCCCCGAAAACCAAGGCTTCGGATGGCAAACAGGTCCGCGTCGGTAACCAGCTTGCTGGTGGCATAGCGCTCGATGGCCAGGAGCGCCTCGTCGCGGTTCATGCCCGTACCATTGTCGGAGATGCGAATCAGGGCTTTGCCTGCTTGTTCCAAGGCCAGCAAAATACGCGAGCTGCCGGCATCCAGGGCATTTTCCACCAATTCCTTGACCACCGAGGCGGGACGCTCCACCACCTCGCCGGCGGCGATTTTATTGGAGAGAATCTCGGGAAGAATGCGAATGCGGCTCATGGTCAATTTGTTTTTTTTGCATAAAATTCTTCAAGAAAACACGCGTCCTTGGGACTCAGATCAAAGCGTTCGCACGCCTTTCGGATCAAGAGCCCCAGGGAAGCCTCCGGCGCCGCCAGCCGCTGCTCCGAAATGAACGCCACGGCCTTGCGCACGGCCTCTCCCTGGGGATGCACTGTCATGACACGCTTCCTTTCCGGCCGGCGCCCGGACCGGCCCTATGCGATGGGCGCTCGTCTCTTATGCCAGTCGGTGGCCTGTTCATAGGCATGGGCCACCCGGATCAGGGTTTCTTCCTGGAAATGGTTGGCCGCCAATTGCATGCCGATGGGAAGGCCCTCCCGGGAAAACCCGCAGGGAACCGAAAGCCCCGGAATGCCGGCCAGATTCGCCGACAGGGTGAAAATGTCGGATAGATACATGGTCAGCGGGTCATCGGTCTTCTCCCCCAGGCGAAAGGCAGGGGTCGGGGCGACAGGGGACAACAATACGTCACAGGATGCGAAGGCCGCCTCGAAATCGTTGCGGATCAGAGTACGCACCTGGGAGGCCTTTCCGTAATAGGCATCGTAATACCCCGCGGACAAGGCATAGGTGCCCAGAATGATCCGTCGCTGCACCTCGGGGCCGAATCCCCGGCTGCGGGTCCGTTGGTACATGTCGATGAGTTCCCCGGCCGTCTGGTCCCGAAAACCGTATTTGACGCCGTCATAGCGGGCCAGGTTGGAGCTGGCCTCGCAGGGGGCAATCACGTAATATACGGCCACGGCGTATGCCGTGTGGGGCAGCGATACCTCCACGCAGCGGGCCCCGAGGCCTTCCAGCACGGTCACGGCCTTTGCGATGGCACCGGCCACGTCCGCATCGAGGCCGTCGCCGGAATGATATTCCCTGGGGATGCCGACAGTCAGTCCCTTCACATCACCGGTGCAGCTTTGCGTATGGTCGGGAACCTTCCGCGGCACCGAGGTGCTGTCCTTGGGGTCGTGTCCGCTGATGGCGTTGAGCAGCAGGGCGGCGTCTTCGACGGTTTTCGCCAGGGGACCGATCTGGTCCAGGGAGGAGGCAAAGGCCACCAGGCCGTAGCGCGACACGCGGCCGTAGGTCGGCTTCATGCCGACAATGCCGCAATGACTGGCCGGCTGGCGAATGGATCCCCCGGTGTCCGAGCCCAAAGCTCCCAGGCACATGTGCGCGGCAACAGCAGCGGCAGAACCGCCGCTGGATCCCCCCGGCGCACGGTCCAGGGCCCAGGGGTTCCGGGTCCGCTGAAGCGCCGAGTTCTCCGTGGACGACCCCATGGCAAACTCGTCGAGATTCGTTTTGCCAACCATCACGGCACCGGCGGCGTGCAGCTGCTGCATGACCGTGGCATCATAGGTGGGGATGAAGTCTTCGAGCATTTTAGACCCGCAGGTGGTGGTGACGCCCCGGGTGCAGATGTTGTCCTTGACGGCCAGGGGAATCCCCGTCAGGGCAACCATGTCTCCGGCGGCAATGCGCCGGTCGGCCGCGTCGGCCTGGGCCATGGCCGTCTTTCGGCAGGTGGTGATGAAGGCTCCCACCTTCACTTCCTGTGCGGCCAGGTGATCGCATACGGCGGCTGTCAATTCACTGGCGGAAATTTCCCTTGCTTTCAGCATGCGGTGCGCGGCCGCAATGGTCAACTCGTGCAGGTTCATGTGCAAACGGCTCCCTTGTTCAACCGATAATTTTTGGAACGACGAACTGGCCGTCCTCCGCGTCCGGTGCGTTGGCGACGGCCTCTGCCTGGCCTGTCCGCCCGTCGACCGCGTCTTCCCGGAAGGCATTGGACAGGAAGATGGCGTGGCTGGTGGGCGGCACGTTGGTGGTATCGACCTGGCCGAGGGCGTCGACATGGTCGAGAATCTTACCAATCTGCCCCGCAAAGGTATCCAGGGCGGCGTCGTCCAGGCTGAGCCGGGCAAGATTCGCCACATAGGTCACATCGGTTCGGGTAATGGTCATGGAAAAGCTCCTCTTGTTTCCTGCTATGGGGCAATGACAATGGGTGCAAAGTTTTCCTTGGTCAACCGGGCCACATCGTTTTGGGCCGCATCCCGGCTGGCATAGCCGTCGATACGGATCCGGTACCAGACGCCCCTGTCCGGCAACTGCGCCCGGATGTGGTAAGCATTGAAGTCCTGTTTTCGGAGCCGGTCCACCACCCGGTCGGCGTCTGCTTGGTGCTGGGTGGCGGCCACCTGGATCGTCCAGCGACCCACCGGCGCCGGGGTGGACGGCGGGGCCGTGGCTTTGTGACCGAAGGCGGCCCCCCTGGTTTTCTTGGGAACGCGCCCCGGCTGCACCTTGTCTCCGGAAGATACCGTCGGCGTCCGATCCGGGGTGGGCGCCCCAGGAATATCGGACAGGGCGCCGGTGTTCAAGTCCACCTCGTCGGCGGTCAGGGCCTCGTGAAATCCCAGGTCAATTTCCCTGTCCATTTTTTCAAAGGCAATCTTGTAGCGCTCGGTGGTCTCCCGGGCCAGCGCCGCCCGCAACGCCGCCAACCGCTCTTCCAAGCGGGCGACATCGAACCGGACAGGTGCCGCGCCGCGGCCCACCAACAGCCCCAGCACAAACATGGCCAGAAACCCAAGGCCCGTGAGGCCTTTCTGCACGACCATGTTTTTTCGATGTGAAGCCCCACTGGGGCCGTCAGGAGGGGTGGGCGCACGCATTTTGTTCATGGGGTGAAATTACATCTTTTATGGGCCAAGTCAAGACGGGGAAACAGCGGCGGCGGGCGGCGCATTGACGCGGTCACCGGAAAAAATTCATGTTGGGTCGATGGCTCAACTGGGGTGGATCCCTGAAAAACGTTTCGATACAGTCGGTAATGTGTGCCAGATCCCGCGCCCCGGACAACTTCTTGTGGAGGCTGTGGCCATAGAGGAAGTTGGCGGAAAAATACAGCGAAAACTTGCGAAACCGGCGCAAAGCGCTTTGGGGATCGTAGTGAAGGTACAGCAGCCGTGCCAGCGCCAGGGCCGCATCGCAAAACGGCGCCGCGGCGGTGTCCAGTTCTCCCGTCCACTGACCAAACAGCCAGGGGCGGGCAACGGCCATGCGGCCCACGGCAACGCCGTCACAGCCGGTCCGGTTGAGCATCTCCAGACAATCCTCGGCACTGAACACATCGCCGTTGCCCATCACGGGAATACCGACACTCGCCTTGACACGTCCGATATAGTCCCATTTGGGGCGCTGGGCCCGCCGGTCCGGGGCCACCCGGGGATGAAACGTCAACAGGTCCGCCCCTGCAGCTTCGAACCTGCGGGCCAACGCCACGGCAACGGAGACATCGTCTTGCCAGCCCGTGCGGAATTTGACGCACACCGGGATATCCACCGCCTTTCGAACGGCGGCCACAATCCGCTCTGCTAGGGCGGGGTCCTTGAGCACCGCGGCACCACCCGCTTGACGGCAAATGGCCCCGGCGGCGCATCCGAAATTGATGTCCACGCCAAAAAACCCCTCCGCTTCGATGCGCCGGGCAGCCGCCGCCATGCGGGCGGGCTCGTGGCCGAAAATCTGGCAGACCAGCCGGTCAAGCTCCGCATCCCGCCAACGGAAATAGGGAGACGTTCGCCTGTTTTCGGTTGGGATGCGCCGGGCACTGCACATTTCGGTGAACATGAGCCCTGCGCCGCCGAAGCCATCGATCAGCTCCCGCAAAGCGATATGCCCAAGCTTTGCCATGGGCGCCAGCACCAGGCGGGTGGCGATGGAACGCCGGCCGATGGAAAGGGGCCGGTTCAGAAGATCGCAAAGACGGGTGGACATGGCGTGCCGGCGATAATGTTTATGACGGCCCGGGAAGGATGTCGACAACGCTCCGGGTGCTTTGGCGCCCGTCCGGCAGCCGATGGGACATCTGGCGTTTCCGAAGCCTGTTTTCCGCATACAACTGAATGCATTCGGGATACAGCAGCCACTCTTGGGCAAGCCCCTTCTCCCGGACCGTATCGAGGGTGTCTTCCGGTGTGATGGCAAAGGCCCGCTGACCGATAATGGGCCCCGAATCCTCTCCGTAATCGATAAAATGCACCGTGCAGCCACCCACCTTACATCCATGCCGAAATGTGTCTGCATACCCATCGGTGCCGGGAAAGGCGGGCAACAACGCCGGGTGTATGTTCATGATGCGGGGCCGCGCTGCATCCGTATTGATGCGATCGATGAAATAGGGCGTCAGGGTGCGCATGAACCCCGCAAGCACCAGCAGATCCGGAGCATGGGAGCGAAGTTGCGCCAACAGTCGGGCTTCCGCCAGGATGCGCGTGGCAATAAACGCCAGGCGCTTTTCCATGGGCATGCCATCGGAAAGCAGTGTTTGCCGGGCGAGAACCGCCTGCACATCGGCATCCGGCGGCAGGGGCATCCCGGCGGGATCCTGTTCAAAGCAACGCACGATGGACCGATAATCCACCACAAAGGTGGGAATGCCGTGCCGGTGACAGCGCTCAAGTCCCTTGGCCGAAGGCCGATCCGCGCCCGCCACCACCACCTCTGCGTTGATGGTGCCGCGGTCGCAGGCATCAATGATGGCCTGAAGGTTCGATCCACCGCCGGAAATCAGGGCGGCGATACGGATTTTTCCGGTTGTATTCCCCATGGCCGCGTTCCTACCAACCCCCGTGCCCGTTGTCAATCAGACGTATCGGTTTGCACGGGGACTGGTTGACATTTGACGACCCAGGTCATATAAAAACGATGTTATTAAACATCAACCACCGAAAGGATTTCGTTATGGCGGAAGGACTGCTGGAAATTGAGGATGCAAATTTCGAATCCGAAGTACTGCAATCGGAAAAGCCGGTACTGGTCGATTTCTGGGCGCCGTGGTGTGGGCCTTGCCGGGCCATCGCTCCCCTTGTGGAAGAGTTGGCCGATAAATTCGGAGACCGAATGACGTTCGCCAAGTGCAACGTGGATGACAATCCCGTTACCCCCGGCAAATATGGTATTAAGGCCATTCCCACGCTGATTTTCTTCAAACAGGGCCAGGTGGCTGAACAAATAACGGGCATGGTCGCCAAGGCGAAGCTCGAAGAGGCCATCAACAAAGTACTGTAACCGGGCCAACGCGCCCGCGGCGGGCCCCGTGCAGCGGGCGTGGATTGAGGTGGCGCACTTTTTGTCCCGAATTGGTGTGCGCTCCTTTTACCAGGTTCCCCGCCCGCATTGCCGCGCGTAACTGCTTCAGGCCGTCACACCGGGGATGCCGTTGTCGTCATCCCCTTCACCGCTTTTCAGAGTGCCGAACATGAAACGAGTCCTATACCTGCTGTTGGTTGTATTGGTGTGCACCGCCGGGTGCATGAGTAAAAAACCCCCCGGGGAAAAGTCTGCGGAAGTACTTAAGACCGAAGGACTCGCGCAGTTTGAAAAACGCGATTATCACGGTGCAAGGCTCTCTTTCCAGAAAATCAGGGATTGGTATCCCTTCAGCGAGCACAACGTGGTCGCTGAAATCAAAATCGCCGACTGTCATTACTATATGGGGGAATACGACGAAGCGGCCCTGGCCTACGAAGAGTTTTCCAATCTTCACCCCCGAAACGACGCGACCCCATACGCCATCTACCAGTTGGGGCGGTGCCACTTCGAACGCATCCCCACCATCGATCGGGATCAGACCTTTGCCCGGCAAGCGCTGGAGGTTTTTACCCGGTTTGTGCAGCGCTACCCCGACAGTGTCTATGCCGGCCCCGCCCGGGCGCACATAAAGGACTGCCAGCAGAGCCTGGCCGGCCACGAATTGTATGTGGCCAGGTTCTACTTTGAGCAAAAGCGCTACGCGGCGGCGCTGCAGCGGCTTCAGGCCGTGGTGACCGATTATCCCGATGTGGGAGTCCAGCATGAGGCCCTGCAAATGATATCCGCTTGCAAGGCCCTGGCAGCCGCCGCACCCCCTGCCCCCGCCCCTGGCGACAGGGCGCCCGAATAAGGCCGGCACCGACAGCCTTTAAAAAAAAGCCCTTTACACCACATGGGTTTTCGTGTAGAGGCTTGTTTTTCAGTCTAAATCCATTGAAAAAAATGGCGCCGGACCGTTTGTGGGAACGCATCCGGGATGCGGTGCTGTGAAGGAGACCCCTGAACATGTCTAAAGCTTGTGAAATCTGCGGGAAGAAACCCATGGTGGGCCACAATGTCAGCCATGCCCACAACGTCACCAAACGCCGGTTCAATCCGAACCTGCAGCAGGTGCGGGCGATCAGAAACGGTTGCACCAAGAAAATCTCGGTGTGCACCAACTGCATCAAGTCCGGACGGGTGGTCAAAGCCGTCTGAACAGCGAATTGCCCCCAAAGCCGCGGGCCCGGCCCAGGCTCTTGACGCGATCTGTCAGGCGTCCAGGCGCCGAACCGTTCGCACCGGCTTGACCCGCTGCAGCGCCGCCATCACCGATTCCAACTGCGTTGTATCTCTCACCTGAATGGTGAAATAGAGAACAACGCTTTTGTTTTGGCGGACCGATGAATCGGCCGTGAGAATATTGGGACCCTGTTTGCTGATGGTGGCCGCGATATCAGCCAGCAACCCCAGCCGGTCGTCTGCCTGAATGGCGATCTTTACCGGATAGGCCTGGGCCGCCGCCTTGTTCCAGGTCACATCGATCTGGCGCTCCGGATTCATTTTCAGGGCATGCACACATCCGACCCTGTGCACCGTCACCCCCTGTCCCCGGGTGATGTACCCGGTGATGGGATCCCCCGCCACCGGCCGGCAGCACTTGCCGAACCGAATCAGCATATCGTCGATGCCCTTGACCAGCACGCTGGACTTCCCCGATCGCCTGGACGGACTTGTTGCCGGCTTGACAACCGCGGAGGGCTCTTCCGCAGCGGGCCGGGTCTGAAATTTCCGCACCAGCTGCAGGGGCGTGATCTTTCCATAACCAATGCTGGCGATCAAATCGTCGAGTTCCCGGAACCCCAGCGCCACCACCGCATCGGCCATCTGCTCGGATTTCAGCAGAGCATTGAAATTCAGGCGGTGCTTCCGAAAAGCCTTCTCGCACAACTCTCTTCCCATGGTCAGGCTCCGCTGCCTGTCCTGGGTTTTGATCCACTGCCGAATCCGGCTGCGGGCCTTGACGCTCTTGACGAATTGCAACCAGTCCTTGCTGGGGTGGTGCCCCTTGGTGGTGGCGATTTCCACCATATTGCCAGTGCTCAGCGCGTGGGAGAGGGGCACCATGCGACCATCCACCTTGGCGCCGGTGCATTGATGCCCCACCTCGGTATGAATCATATAAGCAAAATCAACGGGCGTGGCGCCCTTGGGCAGCGCCCGGATATCACCGCCGGGGGTAAACACGTAAATCTCGTCCGGAAACAGGTCGATGCGCACGTTTTCGAGAAATTCCCGGGGGTCCTGCACACTGGCCTGGTTCTCCACAAGGTTCTGGATCCAGCCAAGTTGCCCCGCCACCGCCGGGTCGGCGGGTTTTCCCTCTTTATAGCTCCAATGGGCCGCGATACCCGACTTTGCCACCGCGTCCATTTCCCTGGTGCGAATCTGTATTTCGACACGGTCTCCAAACGGTCCCACCACCGTGGTGTGCAGGGACTGGTACATATTGGGCTTCGGAAACCCGATGTAATCCTTGAATTTCTTCGCAATCGGTTTCCACAGGCTGTGCACGTGCCCCAACACCTCGTAGCAATGGGAAATGTCATCGACGATCACCCGAAAAGCGATCACATCGTAAATTTCCTCGAAGGGCAGCTGCTGGTCGCGCATCTTGGTGAAGATGCTGTAATAATTCTTGAACCGACCCAACACCTCGCAGGGTACCTGACGGGCGGTCAATTCCCTGTGCAGCAGCGTCTTGACCTTCTCGATATATTTTTCCCGCTCGCCCCGCCCCCGGTTCACCAGGGATTTGATGGTCTGGTAATGCTTGGGGAACACGTACCGGAAAGCCCGGGTGTCGAGCTCGGTCTTGATCCAGTAGATACCAAGGCGGGCGGCGATGGGAGAATAAATATCCAGGGTTTCCCGGGCCACCACCTGACGCTCCTCGGGGGGCCGGTGCCGCAGGGTGCGCATATTATGGAGCCGGTCCGCCAGCTTGATGAGAATCACCCGGATATCGTCGGCCATGGCCAGAATCATTTTCCGTAGATTCTCCGCCTGCCGGACCTGGTTGGAACTGGTCACGGGCAGGGTGTTGATCTTGGAGATACCGGACACCAGGCGCACCAACTCTGGGCCGAAGGCCTTTTCAAGATCCCGGACCCGGGTGGGGGTATACTGGAGAACATCGTGCAAAAGCCCGGCCGCCACACTGACGCCGTCCAGGTTCATGTCCGCCAGGATGTCCGCCACGGCCAGCGGATGGCTCACGTAGGGCCGTCCCGACGGCCGTGTCTGTCCCTCATGGGCTTTGGCGCTGAAGGCAAAGGCCCGCTCTACAATTTCCACGTCCGCATCCGGATGGCTGCGCAGGAGCTTGTCGATGATGGTCTGAATATCCATGGCACAGGTTCCTGGCACCGAACGTCTGGTAAGTGGCGTGACGGTCCGGTTGCCGGGGAAGGGCTCTTGCCGTTTGGTCTCGCCAGCGGCTGAAAGCCGACCACCGGCGGCGGCCGACGCACCGGACCGGCTCAATAAGCCTTGGCGAACACCACCCTTTGGCGGCTCGGCTTGCCGCAACGAATGCACGCGCCGTCCGAAGCGATCATCTCAAAGGGAATGCAGCGGATGGTGACGCCCATCTCTTCCTTGATGCAGGCCTCGCATCCCGCATCACCACACCAATGGCTGAGGGCGAACCCGCCGTGAATCTCCGGCTTCTCCTTGTTCTCCGGCGTGAAAAAGGCCTCGAAGGCCTCCCGGGAGTCTATCTGGTGGGTGTGGGCCTTCTGAAAGGCCATCGCCCGGTCGAACAGTCGCCCCTGGATCTCGTCGAGCAAACCGGCGATCCCGGCCACGAAGGCCGCCCGCTTCATGGCGGCCTTGTCCCGGTGCCCCTTGTCCCGCCGGGCCACAAACACCTGGTCCTCTGCGATATCCCTGGGGCCGATCTCCACCCGGAGGGGGATGCCCTTTTTGATCCAGTCCCAGCCCCGGGCCCCACCGATATCCCGGTCGTCGATTTCCACCCGCACCGGTCGACCGTCATAATCCGTTCCCCGCAGTTCGGCGGCCAGCTGCGTGACATACGCCATGACCTGGTCCCGGTCCGACGCCTTGCGGAAAATGGGTAGCAACACCACATGGGCCGAAGCCACCCGCGGCGGCAGCAAGATGCCGTCGTCATCCCCATGGGCCATGATTAAACCGCCCACCAACCGGGTGGAAACCCCCCAGGAGGTGGTCCATGCATGCGCTTCGTTCCCATCGGCGGATTGAAACCGGATGTCCGACGCCCTGGCGAAATTCTGGCCCAGAAAATGGGAGGTGCCGGCCTGGAGCGCCTTTCTGTCCTGCATCATGGCTTCGATGCAATAGGTGTCCACCGCGCCCGGGAACCGTTCGGACGGCGTTTTGGTCCCCTTGATGACCGGGACGGCCAGGTAGTTTTCAACCACCTCGGCGTAAATATCGAGCATCATCCGGGTCCGCTCCTCGGCCTCCTGCCGGGTGGCATGGGCCGTGTGGCCTTCCTGCCAAAGAAACTCGCTGGTTCTCAGGAAAATCCGGGTCCGCATCTCCCAGCGGACCACGTTGGCCCATTGGTTGATGAGCAGGGGCAGGTCCCGGTAGCTGGTCACCCATTTGGAAAACGAGTCGCCGATGATGGTCTCGGAGGTGGGCCGGACAACCAACGGTTCGGCCAGCTCTCCGGCAGGCACCAATCCGCCTCCGGGGCCCTGCTCCAAACGGTGATGGGTGACCACCGCACATTCCTTGGCAAACCCCTCCACATGCGCGGCCTCTTTTTCAAGAAAGCCCAGGGGAATGAACAGGGGGAAATAGGCGTTTTTCACGCCGGTATCCTTGAACTTGCCGTCGAGAACCGCCACGATATTCTCCCACAACGCATAGCCCCAGGGAAGAATGACCATGCACCCCCGGACCGCCGAACGCTCTGCCAGGCCGGATGCCTTTATAACTTGCTGATACCACTCTGCATAATCTTCTTCTCGCGTCGGTGTGACCGCGGTGTTAACCTTGTTCGTCATCTGCGTTCTCCACATGCCGCTCGTTTTCCATGGCCGCCACCTCTTCGAGCAGGGCGTCCACGAGTTGATCCTGGGGCAGGGTTTTAACGACCTTCCCCTTTCTGAACAATATGCCGGTGTCACCGCAACCGGCGATGCCGATATCCGCTTCCCGCGCCTCCCCCGGACCGTTGACCACACAACCCATGATGGCCACCTTGAGGGGGACGGGGCAAGTCATCAGCCGTTTTTCCACCTGGTCGAGCATGCCGAACAGGTCCATGCGGCAGCGGCCGCAGGTGGGGCAGCTGATGATCTCCACCCCATGGTGGCGCAACCCCAGGGCGCGCAGGATTTCAAATCCGGTGCGCACCTCTTCAACGGGATCCCGGGACAAGCTGACCCGGAGGGTGTCTCCGATCCCCTCGGCAAGCAGCATCCCGATACCCAGTGCGGATTTGACGATGCCCGGGTAGAGCCCCCCCGCTTCGGTAACCCCAAGGTGCAGGGGAAGGTCGGTTTCCGCCGACAGCCGGCGGTAAGCGGCCACGGTCCGGGGCACGTCCGACGCTTTCAGGGATATCTTGATATCATGAAAGTTGCACGCCTCAAGGTTCCGTATCTGGCGCAGGGCACTTACCACCATCGCCTCGGGGGTGGCGCCGCCGTGTGCCGCCAGCAGTTCCTTTTCCAGGGAGCCGGCGTTCACACCGATCCGGATGGGGATGCCCCGCTCACGGGCGACGGCCACCACGGCATCCACCTTTCGCCGGCCGCCGATGTTCCCGGGATTGATGCGCAGGGCATCAGCCCCGGCCTCAGCGGCGGCAACCGCCAGGCGATAGTCGAAATGGACATCGGCAATGACCGGGATATCCACCGCCGCCTTGATTTTTTTCAGCGCCGCCGCCGCCGCCATGTCGGGAACGGCCACCCGCACCATATCACATCCGGCCGCCGCGAGGCGCGCAATCTGTGCAACGGTGGCGGCCACATCCTGGGTGGGGGTATTGGTCATGGACTGAACCGACACCGGCGCCCCGCCGCCCACGGGAATGCCTCCCACCGAAATCCGTCGTGTCATTTTTCTCGGGTGTACCACCGTGTCCGGCGCCATGCCAACTCCTTTCCTGTGCCTCTTTCCAACTACCAAAGCCGCTATGTTTGATCAAGGAAATAGGCGGC
This sequence comes from Desulfobacterales bacterium, assembly GCA_963678885.2. Taxonomy (GTDB): domain Bacteria; phylum Desulfobacterota; class Desulfobacteria; order Desulfobacterales; family JAFDDL01. The sequence continues at coordinate 1,051,084 of CAXXFG010000001.1, forward strand.
GGCACCATATTGAAGACCCTTCGGTGGATATGCTATATAAAGATATTGGCGCCACCCCCTTACCGGAGGAACATGTAAACATGGCAAAATCCCATACCGCTTACGCGGATAAGCACGGTCCCGATGCCACTGCCGACAGCCGAATCGTTGCGGCATTGTCGGCCAGGGCAAAAGACAACACCCTTTCGTGCGCCGCGGCCTTTGACATCGCCGCGACTCTCGCCGTCACCATGGAGGCGGTGGGCCTGGCCATGGACCTGGGCAATGTACGGCTCGTGAAGTGCCAGCTGGGGCTCTTCGGTTACGGGGGGAAAAACCCGCTGAAGGCGGCGCCCTCCCCGTCGGCATCTCTCCGAAAGGCCCTCGCCCCCTTCAAGACCAGCGGACGGGTGCCCTGCCGCGAGGTCTTCGGCATCGCCCTGCGGTCGGGGGTCCCCCCCCAGGCGGTCAGCAACGCCTGTGAAGGCATGGGCCTCAAAATAAAACCCTGCCAACTGGGGGCCTTCTGATCTTGCCGCCGGTCCCCAGACACGTGCCGGCCGCCGTCATGGACGCCCTTCTTTTTCTCTGCGTGGTGGCCACCTTGTTTTTTGCAGCATTGTGGCAAAGTGATCAGCAGCCTTCCGACCGGTTTTATGTCCGCCCCCCGCCCCTGCCGACACCGGGCCTCGACCGGGTGTTTTCCCAAGGGGAACTCACCATGATTACCCGAAACACCGCCCATTCCTATTACCTGTACCGGGAACAGGCAACGGGTTTTGAATACGACCTGGCCCGGGCCTTTGCCGATTTTCTGGGTGTTCGCCTGACAGTGCGCCTGGCCGACAACTGGCAGGAAATGTGCGCCCTTCTCGACGGTACGCCCGGAGGATTCATTGCGGCGGGCGTCGGCATCACCGCGGCCAAAAAACAACGGGTCGCGTTCTCCGACGTTTATTTGACCTCCGGTCAGCATCTGGTCAGCCACCGGAAACAGCGGCGCATCCGCCGCCCCGCCGACCTGGAAGGCCGCACCCTGCACGTACCAAAGGGGAGCCCCTACCAGGAGCGCCTGGAGCAGTTGCGCAACCAGGGCGTACATTTTCACATGGTGCTGTGCGAGGGGGTGCCTTCCGAAGAACTGATCCGGCGGGTGGCCGAACAAACCATTGATGCCACCATTGCCGACAGCATGGTGGCCTACCGGAACCGACGGTATTATCCCCAGCTGATGGTGTCCGAGGCGGTGTCCCGGGAAGTGGCCTTCGGATGGGCCGTCGGCCGGGCGTCAAAGGGCTTGCTGGAAGAAATCAACCGCTTCTTCGAGACCATCAAGGCCGATGGACGGTTCCAGGAAATCTTCGACCGTCATTACGCAAATGTGAGCGATTTTGACTTTGTCGGCGTCCGGGCGTATCACCGACGCCTCAAAAGCCGGTTGCCCGAATATCTGCCCACGGTCCAAGCCGCCGCCGCGGCCCACGGCTTTGACTGGCGCCTCGTTGCGGCCCAAATGTACCAGGAATCCCATTTCGACCCCAATGCCATGAGCCATGCCGGTGCCTTCGGTCTCATGCAGCTGACCCGGGCGACGGCTGAAAGCCTGGGCGTACAGAACATTCTGGATCCCACCGAAAACATCATGGCCGGGGTGCGGCACATGAAAGCGCTGTATGATTATTTCGACGAAGCAGCGCCCCCCGATCGGCTCTGCCTGGCGCTGGCAGCGTACAACACCGGCCAGGGACATCTGTACGATGCCCGGCGGCTGGCACGTCAAATGAACCTTGACCCCGACAAATGGGCCGTCATTTCCCGGACCCTGCCCTTGCTGCGGTATCCGGAATATTACAAAGAGGCCGTCTACGGCTATTGCCGGGGCACTGAACCGGTGGAATACGTGAAGCAGACCCTGCTCTATTACGACATCCTCAAGCACAAGGACCGACGCACGCCCACATCATCTGCGGCGGTCGCCGGCGGCGGCTGATCCGCCTAAAGACCCACAAAGGGGTTGCTGCGTTTTTCCCTGCCGATGGTGGTCTCCTGGTTGTGCCCGGGCCATACCACCACCTGATCGTCCAGTGCGAAGAGCTTCTGCTGGATGCTCTTTTTGAGGGTGTCAAAATCGCCCCCGGGAAAATCCGTGCGACCGACCGACCCGGCAAAGAGGGTGTCTCCGACGAAAACGTGACCGTCACAGAGCAACGAAATCCCCCCGGGCGTGTGGCCCGGGGTGTGCAGGATCCGGAACGTCAGGCCGCCCACCTGGACCGTGTCGGTTTCGGCCAGAAGCCGGTCCGGCGCCGGTGAGTTGTCTGCCTGGAGTCCCCAGGCGGCCGCGGTCTCCGCCGCCCGCGCCAGCATGGGAGCGTCCTTGGCGTGGATCAGCAGCTGGGCGCCGGTTGCCTTTTTCAAACGGCTGTTACCGCCCACATGGTCAAAATGGCCATGGGTATTGATGATGCAATCGATGGACAGCTTTTCGTCGGCGGCTGTAAGAAGAATCCGGTCGACATCGTCGCCGGGATCAATCACCGCGCCTTTTCTGGTCTCTTCGCATCCCACCACGTAACAGTTGGTCATGATGGGGCCGACGGTAATCGTTTTGATAATCAATGCGCTCTCCTTCTGATTATGTTTCCCGCGTGCGCTCCTTTGCGGCGGCAATGAGCGCCAGCAGCTGGTTCACCTTGGGCGCAGGCCGCGCGGTGAGCAGGTGCCGGCGGGTGGGGTCGGGATAGTTGTCACAGACGAAGGTCCGGATGTCGAACATCTCCCACCAGCAGTCACACAACTTGGCGCACGGCCCGCCCCCTTCACACTGCCGGCAGTATGAAAAGGCAAGGATGTGGCCCAGCCGGGGGCAGCGCCGCTGACGGCCATCATGCTGTGTGTCGATCACCATCCCGCCTCCCTCAACGGCTCTTGATCACCTGGGGCTTCGGATAATCTTTGAATACGCTGATGCCTTCGGACAGGGTTTCATCGGACAGGGAAAGGTTCACGATATCACCCGAAAAAAACTTCTCGTACGCCATCAAGTCCAGCAGTCCGTGCCCACTGAGATTGAACAGAATCACCTTTTCCTTGCCCTCTTCCCTGGCCTGGTTGGCCGCATCGATGGCGCAGGCGATGGCATGGGTGCTTTCCGGGGCAGGAATGATGCCCTCGGTCCTGGCGAAGAGCACACCGGCTTCGTAGCACTGCACCTGGGGCACGGACCTGGGAGAAACGATGCCTTCCATGGCCAGTTGGCTGACGGTGGGCGCCATGCCGTGATACCGCAAACCGCCGGCATGGATCGGAGCCGGCACGAAAGCGTGTCCCAGGCTGTGCATGGGCAACAGCGGCGTGTATGCCGCCATATCGCCGTGGTCGTAGACAAAGGGGGCCCGGGTCAGGGTCGGACAGGCCGCCGGCTCCACCGGAAAAATCTCCAGGTCCCTGCCATTGATCTTGTCCAGGGCAAAGGGGAAGGCAAGGCCCGCAAAATTACTGCCGCCGCCGGCGCAACCGATGACGACATCGGGGTATTCACCAATCAGGGCCAGCTGTTTCTTGGCCTCCAAGCCGATGACGGTCTGGTGCAGCATCACGTGGTTGAGCACGCTGCCTAAAGAGTAGCGGGTCTGGCCGCTGGTATCGCTCACCGCCGCTTCCACGGCTTCGCTGATGGCCAGGCCCAGGCTGCCGGGGGTATCCGGATTCTTTTCCAGGGCATCCCGACCCGCCTTGGTCTCGTTGCTGGGGCTGGCCACACATACCCCGCCCCAGGTCTGCATCATGGATTTCCGGTACGGTTTCTGATCAAAGCTGATCCGCACCATGTACACCCGGCACTCCAAACCGAACTGGGCACAGGCAAAGGAAAGGGCGCTGCCCCACTGGCCCGCCCCGGTTTCGGTGGTGATCCGCTTGATACCGAACTCTTTGTTGTAATAGACCTGGGGCACGGCGGTATTGGGCTTGTGGCTGCCGGGGGGGCTGACGCTTTCGTCTTTGAAGTAGATCCTGGCGGGTGTGCCCAGTGCCTTTTCAAGGGCGGTGGCCCGCACCAGGGGGGATGGACGCCAAATGCGGTAAACATCGCGTACCGGTTCCGGGATATCGATCCACCGCTGGGTGCTCATTTCCTGCTCGATGAGATTCATGGGGAACACGGGGGCCAGCATCTCCGGCGTGATGGGGGCGCCATCGGGACCGAGGGGCGGATTCATCTTGATGTCCGCGAGAATGTTGTACCACTGCTTCGGAAGTTCCTCCTGGGGTAACAGTACTTTCTTGATGTCCATATCGCTCCTCTTGTTCAAGGGGTCAGATGCGCCAGCAGCCGGGACTGCTCGGCGTCGAGTGCGCCGCGATCCAATGCCAGCCGAATGCTGTCGAGGATGCCGTTGATAAAAGCGCCCGACTCTTCCGTGCCGAACTTTTTGCCGATGTCAATCGCCTCGTTGATGGAGACCTTGGCGGGAATATCGGCGCAGCACAACAGTTCGAAAACGGCCAACCGGAGGATGTTGCGATCCACGCAGCTCATGCGGCTGACCTTCCAATGCTTTGAATATGCTTCCACGACGGCGTCCAACACCTCCAGATCCCGGACAACGCCGTGGGTCAACCTCTCAAAAAAAGGCAACACCGCCTCGGGCGGGTTGAAATGAGTGCGGAAAAGCCGCAGGGCTTCGGCGGCATCGCACCGGCACATGTCAACGAAGAAAAGCGCCTGCAATGCACGCTCTCTGGCTTTGCGACGAATTCCCATGCGTGTCTCAGACGCCCTCCACGGCGGTGATCAGGTTCACCATTTCCACGGCGCTCATGGCGGCGCTCCACCCCTTGTTGCCGGACTTGGTGCCGGCCCGCTCAATGGCCTGCTCGATGGTGTCGGTGGTCAGAATACCGAAAATGACCGGCACGCCGCTCTCCAGGCTGACCATGGCAATGCCCTTGGTAACCTCGGCGCTCACATAGTCGAAATGGGGCGTGGCCCCCCGGATCACCGCCCCCAGGCAGATGATGGCGTCGTATTTCTGTTGGGCCGCAATCTTTTTGGCGACCAGGGGAATTTCAAAGGCACCGGGAACCTTGGCCACGGCAATGTCCGCCGCATCGGCGCCGCAACGCACCAAGGCGTCCATGGCGCCGCCCACCAGTTTTTCGGTGATAAACTCGTTGAACCGGCCGACCACCAACGCAAATTTTTTGCCTTCGGCCTGATACTTGCCTTCATATATCGTTGTCATTGTTTCTCCTCGCCTCCATGGCGTGTTGTTGCAGGCGCCTTTGGCTTATTTCCCCGGGGGGAGGGCATGTTTGCCCCGCCACGCACCCGGCACACGAAAATGGTGTCGATGGCCGCCGCCCTCCTGTCAAGGCACGGTATCGATGTTCAGCAGGTGCCCCATCTTCAACTGCTTGCATTCCAGGTAGCATTTGTTGAATTCGTTGGGTTCGACCTGCACCGGCACCTGTTCCACGACCTTGATGCCATAGCCTTCCAGCCCCACCATCTTCTTTGGGTTGTTGGTAATCAGGCGCATCTGGCGAATGCCCAGGTCCGCCAGGATCTGGGCGCCGATGCCGTAATTACGGAGATCGGGCTTGAAGCCGAGCTTTTCGTTGGCTTCCACCGTGTCCAGGCCCTGTTCCTGGAGGGCATAGGCCTTGATCTTGTTGATGAGCCCGATGCCCCGTCCTTCCTGCCGGACATACAGCAGCACCCCGCTGCCCTCGGCCTCCATCATCTGCATGGCCTTGTGCAACTGGTCCCGGCAATCACACCGCTGGGAGCCGAAGATATCTCCGGTGAGGCATTCGGAATGCACCCGCACCAGCACCGGCTGGTCGGGATGGATCTCGCCCTTGATCAGGGCGATGTGCAGCAGGTTGTCCACGTCGTTCTGATACACGATGCACCGAAACGCGCCGGCAATACCGGTGGGAATCACGGTCTCGGCCGCCCGATGCACAAAGGACTCGTTGCGCATCCGGTATTCGATGAGATCCGCGATGGTGCAGATGCCGATGCCGTGAACCGCGCTGAAATTCTCCAAAGAGGGCATCCGGGCCATGGTGCCGTCGTCGTCCATGATCTCGCAAATGACGCCCGCGGGGGTCAACCCTGCCAGCCGGGCCAGGTCCACGGAACCTTCCGTTTGCCCCGAGCGCACGGTCACGCCGCCCTTTCTGGCGCGAAGGGGGAAGATATGACCCGGGCGCACCAGATCCGTTGGTTTGGCATCCGGCCGGATGGCCGTGAGAATGGTGTGGGCGCGGTCCGCTGCGGAAATACCGGTGGTCACGCCGCAACGGGCCTCTATGGACACCGTGAACCCGGTCTCGAACTGGCTCGTGTTGTTGTCCACCATGAGGGGCAGATCCAGTGCGTCGCATTTTTCACCGGTCATGGACAGGCAGATGAGACCCCGTCCGTATTTGGCCATGAAATTGACGGCCTCCGGCGTGATGTGTTCGGCCGCCATGGTCAGGTCACCCTCGTTCTCACGATCCTCGTCATCAACGAGGATGACCATTTTACCGGCCTTGATGTCGTTGATGGCCTCTTCTATGGATATCATGGGCATTGGCTAACTCCCGCTCTTTCCCGCTGTGGGAAATGTCATGTTGCTGGTAATGATTTCAGGTTTAACAGTTATGGCTTTCGGCATGTACAGGGAGCTTTGGGGTCACATGAACCCCGACTTGGCGAGAAAAGCCAGGTCGATCCCGGACGCATCCCCTTGGACCGGTGCGTCGGCTTTTCCAACGAACCGTTCCACGAATTTTCCGATCATGTCGGTTTCAATGTTGACCCGGCTGCCGGGCTTTTTCACCCCCACGGTGGTCAACTGCGCGGTGTGGGGGATGATGCTCACCTCGAAGGCGTCGGGCGCCAACCGGTTGATGGTCAGGCTCACCCCGTCCACGGCCACCGAACCCTTGTGGATCATGTACCGTGTCAAGGCATCGGGCACCGAGACCGTCACCAGGATCGCGTTGGCAAGGGTTTTGCGCTGGATGATGGTGCCGATGCCGTCCACATGCCCCGCAACCAAATGCCCGTCAATCCGGTCCGACAAGCGCAGGGCACGCTCCAGGTTGACCCGGTCACCGGCCTTGGCGGCACCGAGAATCGTGCCTTTCATGGTCTCCGGGGAAACATCCACCTCGAAACGGCGCCCGGCAAGCCGCACGGCCGTCAGGCAGGCACCGTTGACGGCAATGCTGTCACCAAGCTTGGTACCGATGAGATCGAAGTCTCCGTCGATGGTCAGGCGCGCCCCGCGGTCCATGGCGCGGACACTGACAAGGGTTCCCAGCCCCTCTATGATTCCTGTGAACACTGGAAATATCCTTCTATCATGACATCGTCGTCAAACCGGTGCACCTGCACATCGGTCAACACCCGGGCCTCGCTGATGCGGGCCGCGCCCTTGCCCCGGCAGACCGGAATCCCGTCGTCGCCGCCAAGAATTTTGGGGGCGTAAAAAAACAGGGCCTTGTCCAAGATACCGCCCGTTAGAGCGGACGCCAGCACCCCGGCACCGCCTTCCACCAGCAGACTGGCCACCCCATGTTCCCCGAGCCGCTTCATCAGCGCATGCAAATCGACACGTCCCCCGGCAAGGGGCATCCGCCACACCGTAGCACCGGCCTGTGTCAGGCGGGCCGTTTTTTCCGCCGACGCCCGCGGACCGGTGACGATGATCGTATCAGAATCGTTTGGGCCCCGCAACACATTCGCCGTTTCGGGAATGCGCAGACGGGTATCGAGGATGATGCGATGGGGGTTCTTCCCCGGGCCGTCGTCCAAACGGGCGGTCAGCCGCGGATCGTCTTGCAAAACAGTGCCGATGCCCACCATAATGGCATCCAGCCGGTGGCGCAGCTGATGGACATAGCGACGGGAGGCGGGACCGGTTATCCACTTGGAATCACCCGATGCCGTTGCCAGCCGGCCGTCCAGGGTGGCGGCACATTTGAGGACCACGAAGGGGCGTTGGGTCCGGATGAACTTGACGAAGCTTTCGTTCAGGCGCCGGGCGGCCGCTTCCAGCACGCCACAGGTGACCGAAACGCCGCTTGCCGACAGACGGGCGTTGCCCCCGCCGGTGACCTTCGGGTTGGGATCCGCCATGGCCACCACGACCCGCCGGAGACCCGCGGCCAGAATCTTCTCCGTGCAAGGCGGGGTCCGCCCGGTGTGGTTGCATGGCTCCAACGTCACGTAGAGGGTGGCGCCGGCCGCCTTGCCGCCGGCATCCGCGATGGCATTGACTTCGGCATGGGCCCCGCCGACAAACTGGTGATACCCCTTGCCCACCACCCGGCCGTCGTTAACCACCACGGCTCCCACCATGGGATTGGGCGATGTGTACCCGGCGCCGCGTTCCGCCAGCGCCAGGGCCATTCGCATATATTTCCTGTCGTCCATCACCTTTGCCCGGCAGGGGCGCCTCCCACGACGTCCGGCCCTATGACTCGGAACTGAGGAGGGTTTTCAACTCCGACACGAAATCGTTGACGTCCTTGAATTCCCTGTATACCGATGCGAACCGCACGTAGGCCACATCGTCTATTTTGTGCAGCGCATCCATGACCAACTGGCCGATTCTCTGGGCCGGGATCTCCTTTTTGCCGGTTTCCCGCAAATCCCGCTCCAAATTCTCGATGAACTCCTCGATCATGTCCACGCTGATGTTGCGCTTTTCACAGGCCCGGAGCATGCCGGCCCGCACCTTTTCCCTTCGGAACACTTCCCGCCGACCGTCTTTCTTGACGATCATGATGGGGATTTCCTCAATGTGCTCGTACGTGGTGAACCGGCGGTTGCACATCAAACACTCCCGCCGCCTCCGGATCACGCTGCCGTCCTTGCTGAGGCGGGAGTCGATCACCTTGTTTTCAATTTCTCCACAGAATGGGCATTTCATGAAGCGCTCCTTGATCTGTTCTCATTCCAGCTTGACAGTAACGACCGCGGCTTCTTCCAGGAGTTGCTTGGACATGGCGTCGGCATACCCCGACCGGTAATAGATGGTGTGGATCCCGGCGTTGATGATCATTTTAGCGCAAATGCTGCAAGGCAGGTTGGTGCAAAACAGCGTGCCCCCCTGAATGCGGACCCCGTGCAATGCGGCCTGGATGATGGCATTCTGCTCGGCGTGAAGCCCCCGGCACAGTTCGTGGCGCTCTCCGGAAGCCACCCCCATCTCCTCACGCAGGCACCCGATATCGGTGCAATGCCGCACCCCGGAAGGCGCACCGTTATAGCCGGTGCTGAGGATCCGCTTGTCCTTGACGATGACGGCCCCCACCGCCCGGCGGCGGCAGGTGGAACGTTTGGCCACCAGCTCGGCAATTTCCATGAAATACGCCTCCCATGAAGGGCGCTGAAATCGGTGGGCGTCACTGGCTGTCTCGCACATGGGCTGAGAGGTCATATGGGTCTCCCTGGTATTGCCGCAAATCGGGCGGAGTCCATCCAATGCGGCAGTTGCTGCCTAACGGTACAGGGGAAAAGCCGCGCACAGGGCCGCAACGTCCGAACGGATGCGGGCAATGCGCTGTTCGTCCCGGGCATGGGTCAACACGTCGGCAATCCATCCGGCGATGGTCTTCATTTCATCGGCCCCCATCCCCCGGGTGGTCAGGGCAGGGGTCCCGATGCGGATGCCGCTGGTGACAAAAGGGCTTCTTTTCTCACCGGGAACCGTGTTTTTATTGACCGTGATACCGGCCTGACCAAGGGCGGCCTCGGCATCCTTGCCGGTGATGTCGATGGCGCTCAGGTCCGCCAGGACCAAGTGGTTGTCCGTTCCTCCGGACACCAGGGGAATCCCCGCGGCCATCAGGCAGTCGGCCAGGATGGCTGCGTTTTCCACCACCTGTGTCTGATAGATACGAAACGCGTCGGACATGGCCTCCTGCAACGCCACCGCCTTGGCGGCAATCACATGCATCAACGGCCCACCCTGGATGCCGGGGAAAATCTGTTTGTTCATCGCCTCGGAATAGTCGGAGCGGGACAGAATCAACCCACCCCGGGGACCCCGCAGGGTTTTGTGGGTGGTGGAGGTCACCACGTCGGACACGGGCACCGGCGAGGGATGAAGCCCCGCAGCCACCAGCCCGGCGATGTGGGCCATGTCCACCATCAGAAGCGCCCCGACGGACCCTGCGATGTCTGCGAACCGATTAAAATCGATGGTTCGGGGGTAGGCACTGGCACCGGCCACGATCATTTTGGGGCGGTGCGTCCGGGCCAGCCCCTGGATCTCGTCATAGTCGAGGGTTCCGGTGGTCTCGCTGACCCCGTAATGCACGAAATTGAACAGTCGGCCGGAGAAATTGACGGCGCTGCCGTGGGTCAGGTGACCACCGTGGGACAGGTTCATGCCCAGAATCACGTCTCCGGGATTGAGCAGCGCCAGGTAAGCGGCCATGTTGGCCTGGGATCCGGAGTGGGGCTGGACGTTGGCATAGGCCGCGCCGAAAAGGGCCTTGGCCCGATCAATGGCCAGGGCTTCCACGATGTCCACCTTCTCGCACCCGCCGTAATACCGCTTCCCCGGATATCCCTCGGCGTACTTGTTGGTCAGCACGCTGCCCTGGGCGGCCATCACGGCCTGGCTGGTGATGTTTTCCGAGGCGATCATTTCAAGGGTGCCCTCCTGGCGGGCGGCCTCTTCACGGATGGCTTGGGCTATCTCGGGGTCCACTGTGTTGAGCGTGTCCGAATTCATTTGTCTAAACGGCTCCTTCTGTCTGCGACGCCGATGACGCGGCAGGTACACCGGTCATGCACACCCGGTGGAAAAACGGTCGAACTTGTCGATGCGGGCCTGGTGGCGCCCGCCGTCAAACGGCGTATCAAGCCAGGTGCGGACAATTTCCAAAGCAAGGCCTTCCCCCACCACCCGGGCGCCCATCACCAGGATATTGGCATTGTTGTGACGCCGGCTCATGGCGGCGGAAAAAAGATCCCCGCACAAGGCGGCACGCACGCCCGGAAAGCGGTTGGCCACCATGGACATGCCGATCCCCGTGCCGCACATGAGAATGCCTTCCTTGAATTCTCCGGCGGCGACACGCTTCGCCACCTGGATCCCGTAGTCCGGGTAATCCACCGATTCGAGGGAAAAAGGACCCACGTCATGGGTTTCGATGGCAAGATCGGCAAGCAGGGCCTTGACCTGGTCTTTTAGCCCCACCGCCGCATGATCGCCGCCGATAACGATTCTTCTGGGTGTGTTCATGTGCGCCATGTTCCATTCTATTAAAGGGTTGTCTGTCCGCCGCACGCATTTCCGGCGGTCGATGGGCGGGGTGGCGTTCCATCAAGAATGGTCGTATCGTGTCAATCGGATGCGCTTTTCCATCTGGGCGCGCCGCCCCCGGCAGACGGTCTTCAGTCGGCTTGCTGAAAATAATGACTTGCGAATATATACAGATCTTTGCAAGTTCGCAAGAGAAATCGAAGGGGACGCGCGAACAAAAACCGCCGGGAAAGCCGACTTCCCGGCGGTTTTTGAAAAACAGGGGGAGTCCGCAGCTACACCTTTCGCATCACGATGGTGCCGTTGGTGCCGCCGAACCCAAAAGAGTTGGACATGGCGATCTTCACCACCCCCTTCCGCGCGACATGCGGGATGTAATCCAGATCGCACTCGGGAGACGGCGCGTCCAGGTTGATGGTGGGGGGCATGATGCCGTGGGCGATGGTCAGGGCGGTGAACACCGACTCGATACCCCCGGCGCCTCCCAACAAATGGCCGGTCATGGACTTGGTGGAGCTGATCTGCAACTTCGACGCGTGTTCTTTGAACACGGCCTTGACGGCCATGGTTTCATACAGGTCGTTCAAATCGGTACTGGTACCGTGGGCGTTGATGTAGTCCACCTCGTGGGGCGCGATGCCGGCATCCACGAGGGCGGCCTCCATGCACCGGGCGGCCCCCTCTCCGTCGGGGGCCGGGGCTGCCATATGATAACCGTCGCCACTCATCCCCGCGCCGATAACTTCCGCATAGATCCTGGCGCCCCGCCGCTCGGCGGATTCGAGGGATTCAAGAATCAGCATGCCGCTGCCCTCGCCCACAACGAATCCGTCCCGGTCCTTGTCAAAGGGCCGGGACGCCTTTTCCGGCGCGTCGTTCCGGGTGGACAACGCCTTCATGGCGTTAAACCCGGCGATGCAGGTGGGGGTGATCACCGATTCCACCCCGCCGGTAATCATGGCGTCGGCGGCGCCGTAGCGCACCTGACGGAAGGCCTCGCTCACGGCATGGGTGCCGGCGGCGCAGGCCGTTGCCACCGAAGAGTTGGGCCCCTTGGCGCCCAAATAGATGGAAATCATGCCCGGCGCCATATTGCCGATCATCATGGGAATGAAGAACGGACTGACCCGTCCAGGCCCCTTGTTCTGCAATGCCAGATGACTCCTTTCCAGCATCTCAAGACCGCCGAGCCCGCACCCGGTGATAACACCGATCCTGCCGGCGTTGCCGTCGTCAATGACCAGCCCGGCATCCTCCAGGGCCATGCGTGCCGCAGCCACCGCATAGGCGATGAACGGCTGCGTCCGCTTGGCCTCCTTTGCCGGCAAAAAGTCGGCGGCATTGAAATTCTTCACCTCCGCCGCAATTTTCGTATCGAAACCGGTCGCGTCGAACCGCGTTATCTCGCCAATTCCCGATTTCCCGGCGCACAACGCCTCCCATGACGCCTTAACCCCAACACCGATGGGGGTGACGAGCCCCAGCCCCGTAATAACGACACGCCTGTCCAAGCAAAGCCTCCTTTGAACAAAAACCGTTTTTCGTTGAAATCCGAGCAGTTGCCTGCACGGCCCCCGACACCCTTGATCAGGTGTTGGCCACCACGTAATCGATGGCGTCCTTTACGGTCACCAGCTCTTCGGCCTTTTCATCGGAGATTTCGATATCGAACTCCTCTTCCATGGACATGATCAACTCCACCAGATCGAGGGAATCGGCGCCCAGGTCATCGATAAAGCTGGCTTCCGGCACGATTTCAGACAGGTCCACACTCAGTTTTTCCGCAATAATCTTCTTGATTTTATCCTCAACGGACATGGTTGCTTCTCCTTTCAATGGAAACATATTTATTTTCTGATATTGCTTACGGGGCCACATGCCCGACGTATGCATGGTGTTCTTTCCGGCGGCTTGCCACCCGGCGCCTGCCGTTACATGTGCATTCCCCCGTTGACGTGCAGAACCTGGCCGGTAATGTAAGCCGCCGCTTCGGAGGCGAGAAACGCCACCGCATTGGCCACGTCCTCACCGGTACCGGCCCGCTGAAGCGGAATCCGTTCCATGTAAGATTGGCGCAGCGCCGCGTCGAGGCCGGCGGTCATGTCAGTTTCAATGTATCCGGGCGCAACGGCGTTGGCCGTGACGTTCCGGGGGGCCAGCTCACGGGCTGTGGACTTGGTAAGGGCAATCAAGCCCGCCTTGGCGGCGGCGTAATTGGCCTGGCCGGCGGTCCCCAACACCCCGCTGACAGAGGTGATGTTGATGATTCGGCCCGCCCGCTGCTTCATCATGGCCTTGCCGGCGTGCTTGGTACACAGGAAAGCGCCTTTCAGGTTCACCGCCAGTACCTGGTCCCAGTCCGCCTCCTTGAGCCGGACCAAGAGGTTGTCCTTGGCGACCCCGGCGTTGTTGACCAGCACGTCGATTCGGCCGCTGTCGGCCAGCACCGCCTTGAAAAAATCCGCCACGGAAGCGGCCTCCGACACATTGGTTTGGATGCAGACGGCGCTGCCGCCCTTTTCCGCCACCTGCCGGATGGTTTCCGCCGCCGCGACACCGGCGGTGTCGGCCGGGTTGTATCGGGTAAAGAAAATCCGCGTATCGGGACCGGCCAGGGTCCGGCAAATGACCCGGCCGATACCGCCGGCACCGCCAGTGACCACGACAATCCTCTTTTCCGGCGCTGACATCAGGACCTCCCGAATATCATGTCGGCGGCCGCGTCCATATCGGCCAGAAGCCCCTCCTGGTTGTACAGCAGGGAATCCAGGGCGGTTTTCTGCTTGAAGTCGGACACGGCCGCCGCGTCCACCGTGCCCGTGCCCATGACCACGGTCAAGGCGCTGTTGGCAACCAGCCTTGCCACTTCCCGGGCGAAAATCCGATTCATCACGGCAGACCGGGACGCTGTTTTGGCACCGGCACGCACAAGACCGGCGGTTTTCCGGGCCATGGCCACGCCAACCTCCACGAAGGTCATCATGTCGGCCAGGTGGAACATGACCGCCTGCTGCCGGGTCAGTTTCCGACTGTGGGCGACATCGATGGCCTCGTTGAGGGCCGCGGCCGCACCGCTGTAGAGACCGTAGGCCGGATCCGAGAGCGTGTCGGCCATTGCCGCCATTTCCCGGACCATTTCCGCATAATATGCGCCCTTGGTCTTCCGGGTTTTTTTCCAGCGGAAGGTGCTGATAATGCTCTGCTGTATTTCGCTGGTGCCCTCATAGATGCAGGTGATTTTCACGTCCCGCTTGAGCTTTTCCACCTCGTATTCGCTCACGTACCCATAGCCGCCCATGGCCTGGATGCAGTCATCGGCGGTTTTGTTGGCCGCTTCCGACAGGAAGAACTTGCAGATGGAGCCTTCCACCTGTAGGTCTTCTTCCCCGGCATCAAGTCGGGTGGTCAGCTCTTCCATATATGCGGTCCCCGCTTCCAGGCGGGCCACGTTGGGCACGATCAGCTTGTGGGTATACCCCTGCTTTTCCGACAGCGGGCCACCGAACTGAATGCGCTTTTTCGCATAGGGGACGGCGATCTCCAGGGCCGCCTCGGCCACGCCCAGTGCCATGGCGCCCACCATCACCCGGGTGTAGCCGAACACCTGATTGGCCTGGTGCAACCCTTTGCCGGGAACGGCGCCGATCAAATTCTCCACGGGCACGAATACGTTGCTGAAATACAGCGGTGAGGTATTGGATGCCCGGATACCGTGCTTTTCCTCACCCTTGGCCTGCTCAAAACCGGGGGTGCCTTTTTCCACGACGAAGAAGGTCGGCCCCTCGGGGGCATTGGCCAGCAGCGTGATAAAGTCCGCGTAACCGCCGGTGGAAATAAAAATCTTGCTGCCATTGATCGTGTAGCCGGTAATGTCACCGGCGTCGTTCGTCACCGGCTCGGCCGTTGTCTCCAAAGAGGCCAGGTTGCTGCCCGCATCAGGCTCGGTTACCGCATAGGCAACCAGCGCCTGGCCGTCGGCAATGGCCCCGAGCCATTTCTCCTTCTGCGCTTCGGTGCCCCCCACCAGAAGAGGGTCGGAGCCCAGTTGTATCGCGAAAAAGGCCGTGGACAAGCCCAGGCAGATCTTGGAGACTTCCCGCACCACCGCGCAACAATCCCGGGCGCCCCCGCCGACACCGCCGTAGGCTTCGGGGATGAACAGCAACTGCAAACCGACCTCCGGCTCCAGCATCTTTCGGATCGCCTCTTCCGGAAAGGTCTCGGTTTTATCCCATTCCAGAATATTTTCCTTGGTCAGGAGGCGCTTGCGAAGATCCCGCACCGTTTTCAGCACCAGCTTCAGCTCCCGCTCCTTCATGCCCTTCAATACCGGCGTGGCCGCCGTTGTCGCCTGTGTCATAAACTAATCTTCCTCTTCGGTCTTCAGAACAGTTCTTCCTTTATACTCGCCGCACTCCGGGCAGGCATGGTGGGGCAGTTTGGGCTCTCCACATTGGGGGCAGGTGCCGATCTCCACCCCCGTCAATTTTTGATGGGTACGCCGGGCGTCCCGCTTCGCCTTTGATGTCTTTCTCTTGGGAACAGCCATTTAAAATCTCCTAATCTTTTGGTTTAATTAGAGATAACTCGTCTTTGTCTTTACCTTCATTTTCGAAAGAATCCTAGTAATTCAAAAGCGCTCCCTTGTCAACCCTTTTGCGCCCCCCTCGATGGCCGCTTGTGCTCTTCCGGCGGCTGTGATAAGAACCAGATCCGTCAACCGTCCGGCAGCGACCATTTCGCCTAACGTCCGGATTTGTTACCGGATAGATGAAGGCTCGAACAAGAACGGGGGCGCCCGGCGGCACCGGAATGAAATGACGCGCTCCCCCACGAAGGACGCCTTGCAAGTCATGGGCGACGCCGCGGCAAAACAACTTATTACTGCCAGTTATAAGCAATTCATAACATACTGACCATAAAACCGATACCCATGATAAAGGCCACGCATTGCCTGACGATCCCACGGCAACGCGGGCCACACGGAAAGGGACCTGTCTAGTGAAAAAAATTATTACCCGGTTCCCCCCCAGTCCTTCGGGCCACCTGCATCTCGGCGGCGCGCGGACCGCTGTTTTCAACTGGCTCTATGCCCGGCACATGGGGGGCACATTCGTGTTCCGGATCGAGGATACGGATGCGGCGCGCTCCACACAGGCCTCCGTGGACGGCATCACCGAAGCCATGCAATGGCTGGGCATCGATTGGGACAAGGGCCCCTATTTCCAGTCACAACGTCTTGATATCTACCGGGAGCACATCCAGAAGCTGATCGACGGCGGCCACGCCTATTATTGCACCTGCACCCCGGCGCAGGTGGAGGACATGCGGAAAAAGGCTATGGAAACCGGCGGAAAACCAAAATACGACGGCACCTGCCGGCAAAAAGGTCTTGCCGGCGCCAATGGCGCCGTGGTGCGGTTCAAAATACCGGAAGCAGGCGTCACGGTCCTAAACGACGCGGTCAAAGGCCGTATTGTCTTTCAAAACGGGGAGCTGGACGATTTTGTCATCTGCCGGGGCGACGGCACGCCCACCTATCATCTGGCGGTGGTGGTGGACGACATCACCATGGGCGTCAACACCATCATCCGGGGGGACGATCATGTGAACAACACCCCCAAGCAGATGCTGCTGTTCCAAGCCCTGGGCAGCGAACTGCCCACCTTCGCCCATGTGCCCATGGTGCTGGGGGCCGACAAAACCCGCCTGAGCAAACGCCACGGGGCCACCTCGGTGACGGCCTACCGTGACCAGGGCATTCTGCCCGACGCCCTCGTCAATTTCCTGGTACGCCTGGGCTGGTCCCACGGCGACCAGGAGTTTTTCACACGGGAGGACCTGATTGAAAAGTTTTCCCTGGACACCATCGGCCGCTCCGCCGGCGTCTTCAACCCGGAAAAGCTGCTGGCGTTGAACGCCGACCATATCAAGGCGTCCTCCCCCGGCAAATTGGCCGAGCACCTGATGCCCTTCCTAAAGGACGCCGGGTACCAGGCCACGCCGGGGTCCTACCTTGAGCAGGCCATCGAAACCCTTCAAGCCCGAAGCAGGACCCTGGTGGACATGGCCCGGGATATCCGGTTCTATTTCGAAGACGTTACCGTCTACGACGAAAAGGGCGAAAAGAAGCTGTTCCGCCGGGAGGCCCTGCCCCCCATGACGTGCCTCGTCGAAAAGCTCGATGCGCTGGAAGACTGTTCCCACGCGGCCCTGGAAGCAGTGTTCAGATCGGTTATGGAGGAAACGGGGCTGGGCCTCGGGAAAATCGCCCAACCGGTGCGCCTGGCGTTGACCGGGACCACCGTAAGCCCGGGCATCTTTGAAATCATTGCAGTGCTGGGAAAAGAAAAAACCATTGCCAGACTCAAGGCCGCCATCGCCCATATCGAAGACACAACCGACCGTTAGCCGCCGGCTCCGAAAGAGCCCGCCGGCCCGTTGCCCGCAATGCTCCCGATGCGCACGGTCCCGTTCCCGAACGGTTACGGTGCGGATCTTTTTTGGAAATTTGGGGGTTGACGCGCCGCCGCCTTTTTTGTAATACGAAAAAACTTTCTGGGAGATCGTCCAGCGGCAGGACTACGGACTCTGACTCCGTCAACCTAGGTTCGAATCCTAGTCTCCCAGCCAATGCAAAGAAAGGGCCCCTGACATTTCGGTGTCAAGAGCCTTTTTGAGTTCCGCACAATACAACCGCAATTCCGATGCCCCCCTGATCAACCGGCATTACAAATTTGGCAATCTCTGCCTTGCTTACAACCACAAATTTGTAGGGTTTGTCGCGGCGCTTTGATGCCCTCCTGCTGTGCCCCCGCCCCATCCCCCTGCGCCATGCGCGGCATGCCATGGCCCGGGACGAAACGCCCCACGGCCGGCACGCATCATGCAGATCCAACCCCTAATACTCACAACAACGGAGGCCGGACCATGTCTGAAACCCATGAAACCTTTTTCGAAGAGGGCAGGAAGTACCTGAAAACCGCCAGAGGAGGGCTCAAGCGCCCCGAAGTCTTCACCGAAGAGATCCTCTATAATGTCGTGGCCATGGCCATGGAGAAAACCATTATGGGCATACTGATCTACAACGGGACGCTGGCCGACAACCATACCTTCTCCGACCTGGTAGACGCCCTGCGCCGCATCAAGGCCGTTGATGATGAAACGGCAGCCGATCTTCTGGACTTCGAGCAGTATCAGACCATCTGCTCGGTATTCGACGGCTACCAGCGGAAAAAAATGGACCGGGAGGTTATCCTGCGGATGGTGGACACCGCCGCCGCCATCGAAGAACAGGCGCACCGGTTGTGCGTCGACAGCGGCCCCGCGGCGGTTGCCACAACGGAAGAAAGGGGTTATGATGTCCCACATTTTATGAACGCCGGAAACGGAAAGCGCGGCCCAACGGGGCAGGAGGAACATCTCATGGCAAAAGCCGGCATCAAGGCAGGTGTCTGTGGAAAGACAACGGAAGTGGACGCCGCCATGGACGGGAAAATCTGCAATATCGTCATCAAAAGCGACTGCACGGCCATCCAGAAACTGGCCGAAGAGCTCAAGCAGGTCAACCCCATGATGGAAATCGCCTTCAAACCCAAAACCCCCACGGTCATCGAGATGGGGATGCGGCATTGCTTCCACGCGGCCTGCCCGGTTCCCGCCGGAATCATCAAAGCCGTCGAGGTCGCGGCAGGGTATGCATTACCGGTCGATGCCGGCATCACCGTCTCCAACTAAATCCGGAGGCGCCCCATGCCGCCCCTTCACGCCCCTTCACCACCCCGGCCACCTGCAAAGAGCCCCCCTGGGCAACGCAGGCTTTCCCCTCGAAAGATCGTGGTGCAAGCCCCGTCATCTTCAACCCGCCATGCGCGCGCCATGAAGCCGCCAATACCACCGGCCACCACAATGGTGATAAATATGTAATCGTATCCGCCGATATCAAACCCTTTGCCAAGCCGTCAAACATGACGCTAAACACAGAAGACAGATACGAGGAGAGAGATGGAAAAGGTTTTATCGCCGCTTGAGCAGCGGGTTCTCGGGGCCTTGATCGAAAAAGAGATGACCACTCCGGATTATTATCCCTTGACCCTGAACAGCCTTACCCTGGCCTGCAACCAGAAGTCCAACCGCCGCCCGGTGGTCGAATACAGTGAGGCCGAGGTGAGGGACGGCTTCGACCGCCTGCGCCGCCTGGGGGTTGCGATGCCGGCCGCCGCAGACTCCGGGCGGGTGCCGAAATTCCGACACTGCCTGGCCGAAGAACACCACCTTGAGCCAGAGCATCTTGCCATAATCTGTGAGCTGCTGCTTCGGGGGGAACAGACCGTCGGCGAGCTGCGCACCCGGGCCGAACGCCTGCACGCATTCCCGGACCTCACGTCCGTCGAAGCCGTACTCGATACCCTTCAGCACTGCGACCAACCCCTTGTGAAAAGGCAACCGCGCCGGCCCGGCCAGAAGGAATGCCGATATGTCCATCTTTTCGGCAATGCCCTGGACGGGGACGCACTTGAAAACGTCGATGCCCGGCCTTCCGCCGCGGTGCAGCTCGATGCCCTTGCGCATGAAGTAGCTGCCCTGCGGGAAGACTTCGAAGCGCTCAAGGCGCGACTATCGGACCTTCTGGATTGAAACTCTTTTCGCTGGAGAAAGAATGAACCTGAAAAAAGATCAGTTGATTGCGCTTTTTACGGGAATTACTTCCAACACCTGGCTTCAGGCACTGATTGTCATCCTGCTGTCCATCGGCATCGCAATGCTCATCGATGTCATCATTATGCGGACAATCAAGCGCTGGGTCCAAAAGACAAAGCTGGCGATGGATGACGCAATCCTGGATATCCTTCACCGCCCGATATTCCTGACGGTCATTCTTCTGGGCCTGGCATTTGCGACCGAACTGCTTCACTTCAAGGCTCCCTTGAATTTTATCACCATGGGCGCTCTGAAGACCATTGCCATTCTCCTGTGGACCATCGCCACCGCAAGGTTCATGAAGCTTCTGCTTGGTCTTTTCAGCCGTGACGACAGCCGTCTGAAACTGGTGCAGGAGCGAACCCTTCCGCTGTTCAATAACCTGATTTTTCTTCTGGCAACCGCCGCGTCCATTTATGTCGTTTTCCTGGTCTGGGACATCGACCTGACCGCCTGGGTGGCGTCCGCTGGGATTCTTGGGCTGGCGATATCCTTTGCCGCCAAGGACACCCTCGCCAACCTGTTTTCGGGCGTGTTTATCCTGGCGGATGCACCGTATAAAATCGGGGATTTCGTTGTGCTGGATTCAGGCGAGCGGGGGGAGGTCACCAACATCGGCATCCGAAGCACCCGGCTGCTCACCCGGGACGATGTGGAAATCACGGTTCCGAATTCCATCATGGGCAACAGCAAGATCATCAACGAAGCGGGGGGCAGGCACGAAAAATACCGGGTCCGTGTTAAGGTCGGTGTCGCATACGGGTCGGATATCGACAAAGTCCACGGGATCCTGATCGACGTCGCCCGAAAGAACGCGGAGATATGCAGCAGCCCCAAGCCCCGTGTCAGATTCAGGGCGTTCGGGGACTCTTCCCTGGATCATGAACTTCTGTGCTGGGTCGAAAGGCCGGTTCTGCGAGGCCGGGTTCTCCATGATCTCAATACCGCTGTCTACAAACGGTTTATCCAGGAAGGTGTCGAAATCCCTTTTCCCCAGCGGGACCTGCACGTCAAATCGATGCCGAAAGGGTTTGCCTGAAGGCGCGTGCCATATCATTTGGTGAAAATGAAGTTGTGAAATGCGCTGTTCGGATCAGTGTCCTTAAAAGGCTCTTTTTGCCATGAAAAAGTGACCCTAAGATCATATTTTGGCAAGGTTTGGCGTGATTTTTTTTATTTAACTGGGTTGTCTTGGTTCGACAAGGATCCATCCTCAAGCATTCATCCTGCTTATCATGGATAATAAATATAACGTTTTATCCAGCCGATATAGGCCTGCTCGGCACGAATATTGTGATGCTTGAACCGTATGACCTCCCTGTTGATGTGGTCACAACAAAGTCCAATTATATCATTGACATGAATACGAATACAGGTTAGGTGAGAACGAATGCCCCATCGATTCACCTGTCTTTAAATCTGCACAAATAATGAAAGTGGACATTTGTTCACTCGCTATATCGTGTTTTACGAAATGCCAACCATCTAGACGGCTGATCAGTCGCCTATATGGACCATAGCTCTATATAGACGACTGATTAGCCGTCTATATAGATTTAGTCGACCGAATAGGCGTAATATAAAACGACTCTTCGGCCGTCTAATATAATGTTGGGCCAAACACATACAACCTTGGTAAATAGGACTAAATAATATGGAAGCACATGCAGTTCCATTATTAGCAATTTTTGAAAAAAAGATCAGGCTTGAAGTACCTTTATTCCAACGTCAATATGTGTGGAGCCGTGATCAACAGTGGGAACCACTTTGGGAGGATATCTCTAGAAAATTTATTGAATACATTGAAGGTCGCAAAGATGCACCAGTTCATTTTCTTGGTGCAATGGTATTAGATCAAAAACAGACGCCGACTACTCACGTTGAGAAACGTCAAGTTATAGACGGGCAACAACGGCTTACAACGCTTCAAATATTCCTATCTGCATTTCGCGACTTCTGCAAATCACAATCCTGTGATGACCTTGCAAACGAGTGTGATAGTTTCATACTCAATAAAGGAATGATGGCCGATCCAAATGTTGACAAGTTTAAAGTTTGGCCAACTCAGGCTGATCGGCAGCAGTTTTCAGATGTAATAGCCTCAAACTCAAGGGCTGAAGTGGAAAGAAGGCATCCACTTGTGCGCAGGAAGTACGCACGTAAGCCAGAACCGCGGCCGAGAATGGTAGAGGCTTATATTTTCTTTTTTAAACAAGTTGAAGTATTGTTTATCGGTAACGGGAATGAGCAGCCGTTGGCTTCCGACATCCCCATCTGCCAGCGTTTGGAAGAATGTTTCCAAGCTTTAAAGAATGCCCTTAAAGTCGTCGTAATCGACCTTCAACATGATGATGACGCTCAAGTTATATTTGAAACTCTGAATGCGCGAGGTGAACCGCTTCTGCCAGCCGACTTGCTCCGTAACTATATTTTCCTCCGTGCAGCTCGCCATGGT
This sequence comes from Desulfobacterales bacterium, assembly GCA_963678885.2. GTDB lineage: Bacteria > Desulfobacterota > Desulfobacteria > Desulfobacterales > JAFDDL01. The sequence continues at coordinate 1,073,500 of CAXXFG010000001.1, forward strand.
GAGCCTCAGGAAGAGCTGTACAATAATTATTGGCGAAAATTTGATGATTATTTCTGGAGAGTTGAGGTTAAGCAAGGTCGTTTGTTTAGGCCACGCAGTGATTTGTTTATCCAGCATTTTCTTGCTAGTAGGCAATCTTATGACATTCCTATAAAACATTTATTCGTAGAATATAAATATTGGATAGAAAGAGAAAAGCCCTTTTCGACCGTTAGTGATGAGTTGTCATTGCTTTCAAGGCAAGGCGATGATTTCCGCCGTATAATTGAACCAAAACATGATGACCCTATCTTTCCTTTATCAACTTTTCTCGATATTTATGACGTCCGTACATGTTACCCTCTTCTTTTGACATTTTTTGATGCACATGTTGATGAAACTGATTGGCCTGAGATATCTGAAATACTGGAATCATACATTCTCCGACGTGCGGTGTGTGGATTAACGACAAAAAACTATAACCGCATATTTTTAGCTTTGACGAGAAACTTGCGTCGAGAAGGGGTCACACCCACTAATCTTAGAAAGCATTTACTCGCTCAAACGGGTGAATCCGGTGAATGGCCATCTAATGATACGTTCAAAGAGGCATGGCGATCAAAGCATGTTTATCAAACCCTGAACAACCCTAAAATTGTACATATTTTTAAGCGTCTAAATGCAGCACACAAAGGCAATAAATCTGAAATAATAGCAATTAGTGGTTCATTAACCATTGAGCATATCATGCCACAGAATTGGATTGCACATTGGCCACTGCCTTGTGGGAACACTGGTCTTACCTATCAGGAGCTTTGGGAGACTGACCCAAACGATCCTCGCGTAACAAATACACGGAAAAGGAATGCGTTGGTTCAGACATTTGGCAATTTAACCGTTTTGACTCAAGCACTAAATTCTGCCGTGTCAAATGGACCATGGAAAACAAAGAAAGCGGAGATATTACGTCACTCTCTTTTACCGATAAATCAACAGCTTCGAGATTCAGAAATTTGGGACGAGACCGCCATTACGAATCGTGGTGACGCTATCTTTGGGCATGCTTTGAGGCTTTGGCCCCGTAATTGATCAAGAAAGCAAAATCTGCCCAACCCATGCTTTCACAGCGACGGCAAAAAGCCGCCACGCGTGAAGCAACCGTTGTGTTTCTAAATGATGAAGTTGAGAACCCATAGAACAATTGAGCAATAATAACATTATGGACCACGCAGAAAGAATATACAGAGAAATTATTTCCGAAGAAGCATCACATTGGTTTATCAGTGATAAATATGGAAAGAAAATATTGTTCAAACTTTCTACACCAACTATCAAGTCAATTATGTGTGGTTGCAAAATTCAGTTGTTTTTTACAATAGATCGTCACGAATCAAAGACTTACATGATGGTTGGTGTGAGAATTTATGATGATAAAATTCACTATATTGATATGACTGGAATTCAGAGATATCAAGTTGAACATGATGCACTTGAATCCATTCTTAAAGAAAACGATGTCCACGTCGAATTTTATAACGAATTAAATATTTGTGCTGCAAGTGCTAACATGCAACTGCAATCCCAACAAAAAAGAATAATTCAAGAATTAATAAAAGATCATCAGTTTTATGTTGGAAATTTTACGTCTGACACAAGTTCTGCATTAGATCGTCTTGATTCTAAATTGCGCATCAAAAATGAAGAAGGCATATATTTCGTTGACTGCACATTTTCTGATTTTCAACATGTCAATTCATATATATACGGTGAAAATGAAGTAGGCTCCTACAATTTGACAGCTGAGGATGGTAATGCCCTTGAAAATTTAGCATGGGCATCAGCACAGGGCGTGTTTGGTTCTAATATTTATAAAAATCCATTAGTAATAAAAAATGGTAATAGTAGAGAATTAACAGATATTTTTGCATTCCATAAGTATGGCTATTTTATTGTTGAGACAAAAGCTCTTGCAGTTTTAAGCAACACTCAAGAAAAAACGATGGAAAGAAAAAATAAAGGTATTAAAAAGCAAATAAATAAGGCAATCAAACAAATTTGTGGCGCTATAAATTCAATCCGTAAAGGATACACAATAACTGATGATTTAAAGAATGAATTAAGTTTTCAAAGAGATCATGTTCCTCACGGATTAATATTAATTTCTGAATTCTATCCTATTGGTGATTGGGACGACGTAAAAATCGATATTTTTAATGCAATGGCAAAAGAAAAAATGTTTTTAAATTTGTTGGATCTGCGTGAGTTCACGAAACTAACTCTACCATTTAAGGATAAACCGGAGCTTTTTGATTACAATTTAATGGAGCGGGCAAAAACTTCTATGGAAAACAATACAATTTTTATTAGAGGTAGATTGAAGTAAAAAAACACAACCTCTGCTTTCACAGCGACGGCAAAAAGCCGCCGCGCGTGAAGCTGGCGTTGGGTCACTCACAATGGTGAACATAGAACAAAATAAGATTCCTAATGATCTTGTAGGGGCTATGATTTTTTTCGTTGATAAAAAATCGAAAGAAAAAATTGGCACTAAGACAGGGTGCAATCAAACTGGTATATTTATATCTAAAAATGAGATCGTATTTTTAAGAAAAAGGAAAATAAGGAAAATCAACTTAGAAGAGCTAACGGGGTCAAAAATAATGATAACGCAACATAAAGATAAAAGCTTGATCCCAAAAATTACAAAATACTTTAATAATATCCATTACAATTATCGTTTATTCATTTTAGGCATTAGAGCGATTGCCCAGAATAATATTGAGGTCTTTAATTGTGATAGCATTATGCCTAAGATCAAAAAATATCAATCAACATCTGAATATAATGCGGCTTGGGATTGGTTCCTATACAACTTAAAAAAAGGGGATATTCTTTTTACCTTCAATAGCAAAAGCATTATTAGCAAAATAATTGCCTCAATTGATAAGGGGTCATGGAGCCATTGCGGTATCTATGCAGGTGAAGGTAAAATTTTTGAAGCTTTGTCTTCCGGGAGAGTCTTAAGAAGTATTGAGAATTATAGAAAACAACACATACATATTGGAGTGTATAGACCAAATTTAAATAATCCAGATTCAAACAATTTATTGGATAAATATATTAAATCTGAAATTGGTCCAGGGTATGGGTATCTAAAAGCTTTAATGATCGGCATCAGGACAATTTTGGGCCTAAACGACGGCAGCTTTGAGCCGACTGATGTTACGCCAAATGGGATAATATATTCTGGTTCCTTGTACTTGGTGGGCGATATTTAATAAAAGCCCCAACCCTTGCTTAAACGGCGACGGCAAAAAGCCGCCGCGCGTTATGAAGTGGCGCGGGATAATGAGACAGGTGTATAAGCAATGAGCCACTCATAGAGAAAGGAATGGTTCATGACAAAACACCGAACACGCCACAGTGCAAAATTCAAGGCTCAGGTTGCCCTGGCCGCATTATCCGAATCCAAGACCCTCGCGGAGCTTTCCAGCGAGTACGGGGTTCATCCCACCCAGATAACCCGCTGGAAGCAGGATCTGATTGCCAACGCTCCGGACCTTTTTGGCAAAGGCAAGAAAAAGGAAAACAACCATGAGGCCGAAGTGGCCGAGCTTCACCGCCAGATCGGAAAGCTCAAGGTTGAGAACGATTTTTTGGCCAATCTGCCCGGTCTGAACTTGACCGGGCGCAGAAACAGAAAGTGATTGCCGCCGGCCATCCGGATGTTTCTGTTCAAAGACGCTGTCAATTGCTGGGCGTTGCCCGAGCCACTTATTACCGTGGTCCCTCCCTGGGATTGCGGCAGGGGGACCGGGAGCTGATGCGCCTGATCGATGAACTCTACATGGAGCAGCCCTGGATGGGCAGCCGCTCCATAGCGGGCCAACTGACCACCCCTGATGCCCCCATCGGACGCGGCCGTGTGCGACGCCTGATGCGTATCATGGGCATTGAATCCTTGGCTCCCAAACCGGGGACAAGCAGGCGACAACCCCGGCATCCGGTTTACCCCTACCTGCTGCGGTCTGTGATCATTGACAGGCCGAACCAGGTTTGGGCAACGGACATAACCTATATCCCCATGGCACGCGGTCATATGTATCTGATCGCGATCATGGACTGGGCCACCCGGAAGGTAGTCCTCGCGGCTTTCAAACACCCTTGATACAGGCTTCTGCGTTGAGGCCCTGAAGGAGGCCTTGCTCAAATACGGTGCCCCTGAAATTTTCAACACTGACCAGGGCTGCCAGTTTACAAGTGAGGCTTTCACCTCCGTTCTGAAAACCTGGAACATCCGGATCAGCATGGACGGTAAGGGAAGGTTCAAAGACAACATCTTTATCGAGCGCCTCTGGCGCACCCTGAAGTACGAAAGGATCTACCTCTACGAGTCGGGTACTGCACTTGCCAGGGATCTGAATGTCTGGTTCAACTGGTACAATACAAAACGGAAGCATTCATCGCTTGACAAATTGACTCCAAATGAGGCTTATGAGCAAGGGGTGCAAAAACTCAACAAGGCCGCCTGAGGCTGACAAAACCTGAAATGACGGCGCATTGCTTATTGCACCCTTCAGGCTGTCTCACTATTCCAGACCAGTTCAGACAGCCTACTGAAACTTTTATATATGGGCTTCCAAAACGCCAGCAAGAAATGGACGATGCCGATTCAAAACTGGTCCCTGACACTCTCCCAGCTCGCTATCTTTTTTGAAGGCCGGCTGGATAATGTGCCCGGACTCTGATAGTAAATGGATAAACCGACTGGCTGACACAGAATGTTGAACACTCCCGTTGTTTGTTAAAATTTTACGACAGAGAAACATTTATTTTCCGCCCCACGGCTTTGGCAAACTTTTCGAGCGTTGAAAGACGGATGTCAGTAGCGTGATTTTCCATACGAGAAACAACAGATTTTGTCGTTTTTAAACTTTTTGCAATTTGTTCCTGGGTCAAACCAGATTCAAGGCGAGCTTGTTTTAACATGAGCCCAAGTTTAAAAGTCTCAAGGCGTTCGTCGTATCCTGCCCAGAACTTGGGATCTTGTTTCGCTCGCTTTTTTTTATATTTTTGGAAATCGCTCATTTTTTAGCCTTTCGGTTATAATAATCTTGTTTGCGTTTTTCAGCAGTGGCAATTGCCTTTTGCGGTATCTTTTGAGATTTTTTGGTGAAACCATGATTCAAAATTACAAGGTCCTTCCCATCGAAAAAACCCAATATCCGAAATATGTTATTGCCTTGCTGTACCCTAACTTCCCAAATATCCTCGGTGCTTTGAAGTTTCTTGAAAAATTTTATAGGCACAATATCGAGTTGTTCAATGATATCGAGCACAAATGCGACTTTTTCAAATTGTTTGTTCGTCAGCGAATCGAAATATTCTTCAACAGGGCTTTTGCCTGTTTTGAATTTATAAAATTTGATTTTTCGCATGGGCGCATGTTCGCATATATGCGAACTTTTTTCAAGAACTATATTTAAACCAGCACAACCAGCCACTGGTGCGGACGCAAAGGGCGCGCCGCACAGTTTTACGTTGGACAAACGAAAATAAAATATTTTCGGGAAGCTACGGAGGTCCGCCGTGGATAAGGCCAAACGGATCAGAAGTCTGCAAAAGTTGCAAAAGACAGGCTTTGAATCGCTCTAATCCGAGAAGATGACGGAGAACTTTCAAAAGGGGATCCGTAACTCAGAGCTGTGGGGCAAGATGATTGAAGAATTCGGCGAGGAAGAGGCGGAACGTATCTTGAAAGACTGCAAAGCGGAAGTAAAACCAATGAGATGATCTTCAATGCAGGCCGGTATCGTTCAAAGAATATTCAATGACCACTTTCCCGCATACCGGCGACGCAGGCTCCTGCATTCCAGAGAAAAGAACGCGGCCAGGGCCATCATGACCTGCCGGACATTTGCCCAGGGGTATCATATCAACGCCTGCCCCAATGAAGATTACGAGGTATCCGTCCCCAATTCCTGCAGACACAGGGCCTGTCCGCAGTGCGGCGCAACCGGCACCCAACTCTGGATCGAGCGCAAGAAAGCCAAGGCGCTGGATTGCCCATACTTTCATATCGTCTTCACGATCAGCCACGATCTTCACTGCCTGTGGCGGTACAACCGGAAGCTTATTACCGGCCATATGATGCGGGGCTCCTGGCACAGCCTGAAGGAGCTTTTGCTCGACTGGCGTCACCTTGGCGGTCTCGTTGGCGTGATTGCGGTGTTCCAGAGCTGGGATGACGAGATGAAAGAGCACTGCCACCTGCATTTCATCGTCACCGCCGGAGGCCTCAATGCCGATGGCAGGTGGGTTCGAGCCGATAAGGATTTTCTTCTTCCAACCCCCGTCCTGGCATCGAAGTTCCGGGGAAAATTTTTGGCTTATCTCCGGGACGGACTTTCACCGGTGAGCGCATCCGGCAAACCGAAACCCAGGAAACAGGTTCTTCGGATACCCGCAGGGATGAGCAGACAGCAATGCATGAACCTCTTGAACAAGCTGGGACGAAAACGCTGGCATGTCGATATCGAACCGGCATACGAGCACGCCAACGGTGTTTTTAAATATGTCGGCCGGTATATCCGTCGCGGCCCGATCTCAGAAAGGCGCATTACAGGATACGACGGTGAAGAAATAACCATCGGCTATGCTCACAGGGAAAAGCACGATTCTCCGACATACAAGTTGACGGCGCCCGAGTTTATCCGCCGCATGCTCAGTCATGTGCCCGAGAAAGGTACCCATGTGGTCCGCTCCTACGGCCTGTTTAATCCGGCTGCGATCAAAAAGCTGAACATAGCACGCAGTCTGCTGGGACAGGTCCCGTACGAACCGGAAGCCAGGGTGCCTGGTGCAATCGAGCTTCTTACAAGGATGTTTCCGGAGAAGCAGATTGGGCGATGCCCCCACTGCAAAGAGGAGCTTCGTACCGTGTTCATGTGCCGTGGCGGCACTGCCTTATCATGTAGGCGTGCCGCATGACCGGGAAAAACAGAAAAACGGCCAATGGCATTTTGCCACAATGGACCGGTGTTGCCAAATCATGCAAATTTTGCTTATACATTGGACGCCGTAAGGAAATGGCCCCGGAAAAATGAACGAATCTTCGGCAATCACGGCTGAAGCCGGAAATGAACACCGAAAAAGAAAACTCAGCGTGTCTGCCCTTTTAAGAAAAACCCGTATATTAAGGTGCGCCGTACCGCGTTTGTCCAACCACTGCATGATGCGGTCAAACCTGGTTTCAGTATTTTACCTGCATTGACGCGGGTGTTTAAAATTGGGTGCGAACCCGACCCATCAGCTGTCTACCCGGTTCGCTGCATATGCAAAACGTTATGAGTTGATACAATGCATACAGATAAAATTGAAATTATCTGGCAGGCAATTTGTAAAGCCTTAATATATTTCCAGAGCAATTGGCTTGCGTTTGCGGCATTCATTTTGTCGTTGGTTTCATTGGTAATAACATTGCGTCAAAATATTAAAAACAGGCACTATGCCAACGATAAGGAGCTTGTCGAACAATTAAAACAATCTCTTGAACTTGCATTTAAATCACTTTTTATAGATGAAAATGGACAACCTACAAATATCAGATTGCGTTGGCTGACTGCAGCAAGACACATCGCTCGATATCGTGAGCTTCAACTATCGCTTAAAACAAAATTATATATGACAATATGCGAAGAACATGAAGAATATTGGAGGGATAAAATATACAATTTGCTTGCCTACATCAAAGATAGCAGCTTCTTCAAAAGCATTGATCCAGAAGAAATGGAAGAAGGAGAAATCGATATGATGTCTGCAGCTATTGTGTATTCTTTTTCAGTATGGAAGGAAGGTCGACCAGATCCAATAGACAACATGGGCTTAGAAGAAATCATCCACAAACATAAGTTGCTATTAACACCATTTAAGGTTCATAGACCATTTTTGGACTATGTTGAAAAGAAATCTCCAGGGCTATTAAAAAGGTTGAGAGGTAACGACTCATAACCACGGCATTAAATGCGACGGCAAAAAGCCGCCGCGCCTTATGCCGAGCGTTGGGTGCGACGTGAAGTCGCATAAGTAGCTGTTGTGGAGGTATATAATGCTACTTCTCACAACCCGGTATTCTACTACCGGTACCTTACTGGGGCACGCGTCGGAAGTAATTCCGGGGTGTGAAGCCTCCAGGACAATGTAGCCCGTGAGCAATGCTCAGGAGAGGATGTCGTGAGACGGACTCAACTCTGCCAGCACCAAGGCGGTAGGGAGCTAAGGTCGGATCGTATGATGAACATATGTGAACCGCTGTAAGCATCGTAATCGCGCGACAAGCCAAAGGTGCTGACAGGCTTGAACCAAAAGGTATGGGGCCAAGCGCAGGGGGTCTAACGTCCCCTGCCGTAGACGATGTGCCCCCGGTGTAAAGGCGGCATCTAACCGATTCGGGTATTTATGCGGAACACGGCAATTCCGTATCCCTCCCCTGCCAGTGGGGGAAAGCGAGTCGCAAGACAAGCCCATGGGGATGCGGGTACAGGAGGATGGAAAAAGCGAATGTCGGTCTGTAATGGATCGGATACGGGTTTAAATGTCACCCGGAGCGAAAGCGAGCAGACGTCCATCTGGTGTTTTCTTGCGAGAGAGTATGGAGAATCTTTGGAGATGGAAAAGCAAATGACGGAGCAATCAGCCGATGCGTCCATCCGCGCATACAGCCATTGGAATCAAATCCCCTGGGAGGCTGTGGAACAAAGCGTGAGAAGACTCCAGACGCGTATCGCAAAGGCTGTAATGGAAAAGAAACACCGTAAGGTAAGTGCCCTCCAGTGGATTCTGACCCATTCGTATCATGCAAAATTGCTGGCAGTAAGACGCGTAACCACCAACAGGGGCAAGAACACGCCAGGGGTCGACGGTGTGGTCTGGAAATCCGCTCGCCGGAAAATGACAGCGGCCAACAGCCTGCGCCGGAAAGGCTATGCCCCCCAGCCTCTTAGAAGAGTGTACATTCCTAAAAAGAACGGTAAGAAACGACCGCTCAATATCCCCACGATGTACGACCGGGCAATGCAGGCGCTATACAAGATGGCGCTGGACCCGGTCGCTGAAACGACAGCCGATCCAAACTCCTACGGATTCCGTCCCCACCGGCGATGTGCCGATGCCATCGGGCAGTGCTACATCGCCCTTGCCAAGAAAATATCGCCTACCTGGATACTCGAGGGCGATATCAAAGCTTGTTTCGACGAAATCAGCCACAAGTGGATCTTAAACAATATTCCCCTCGACAAGAAGATCCTCGGTAAATGGCTGAAAGCCGGCTACATAGAAGAAAAGACCGTATATCCTACCAGAAAAGGCACTCCACAAGGGGGAATCATATCACCGACCATCGCTAATATGGTGCTGGACGGGTTGGAGGGCGCTGCCATAGCGTCGGTACCGACGAGGCTTTACGGGCATATTCGTCCTAAAGTCAATGTTATTCGATACGCCGACGATTTTATCATCACCGGCGACTCGAAACAGTTGCTGCGAGATAAGGTAAAACCGGCCATCGAATCCTTCCTGAAAACAAGAGGTCTCCAACTGTCCGGGGAAAAGACCCACCTGACCCATATTGAAAGTGGATTCACCTTTTTAAGCCAGAACGTTCGAAAATACAAGGGCAAGCTATTGATTACGCCTTCGAAAGACAGCATTCGGTCTGTGCTGGAAAATATCAACAACATAATCCGTAAATATCGAGGCGTCGCAGCCGAAGTGCTGATTGGCGCCTTGAATCCTGTCCTCCGCGGATGGGTCAACTACCATCGTCATGTGGTTGCCAAAGGCACCTTCTCTGTTGTAAGCAACCATTTGTACAGGCAGTTATGGAAATGGATGCGTCGACGTCACGGAAAAAAGAATAGGCATTGGCTGGCCCGGAGATACTGGTTAGTCGGGAAAAAGCCATGGGTATTCTCCACCAGAATATTACGACACGGGGCTGAACGTGTTTATGAATTGTTTCATCCCCATCGCGTTGCCATCGTCAGACACACAAAGATCCGAGCAAATGCGAATCCATACGATCCGGCCTGGGAGCCATACTTCCAGGACAGAAAAAGAGTGCTCGCGAGACAAAAGCTATGTGTGGTTTGACAAGTGATACAAACAGCCGGGTCTTCCCATGAGGAACGGCCTCGAAAATGCTTGAGCCGTGTGCGGGGAAACTCGCACGCACGGTTCTTAGGGGGCCGGGGACTGGTAACAGTTCCTGGCTACCAGACGTGAAGCGTATGATAAAAGCTATCCTAAATGAAATTCTGCCAACTATTTGGTCACGTTTGTTCGTCGGGTGTGCAATCCTTTTAGTGCCGCCCGCCATATATTTCAACGAATTATTGGAAAGTTTTGGCCTTGAATATGAATCATTAGCAAAGGTAGAAATGCGGTTGATATTTGGATTGTCAGTATTATGCATTTTTCTATTCTTGCTTTCAATCCACCTTCTTGTACATATTGCAAGACTTAAAAAAAACCAAAATGCTGGTATCTCTCATTCCAAAAAAATAGCTGTTAATATTAAAAAAAAGCTTGAAAAAGAAAGAGAACAAATTTTGTTGGCTGTTTCGAAGCATCCCAAGATTACAGACACGAAATTATCCGAACTACTTTCTATAGAAATAAATGTTGTTGCATTCCACTTAGAAGAATTAAAAAGAATAGATTATGTTAAAGTTTTGCACAAAATGGGTTCCAGAGTACGCGGTCTTCCAAGTAAAGAAGAGTGGTCTGTTAAACATCTTGGCCGTAATTACCTGATTCACCATGAACTTATTCGATAGAACCACATAACGAATGCTTTCACAGCGACGGCAAAAAGCCGCCGCGCGTGAAGCTGGCGTTCTGCATACAAAGATAGAGGCATAGTTACAATGAAGAAAATTATCCCAATCATATTAATGCTTTTTGTCACTGGTTGTTCATCAGCTTTTCGTGACCTTGACTATGTCCCTTCTAATGGAATTGATTGGCAAATTGAGAAGCATGCCGCATCCTATAATTTTGAAAACTATGAATATCGTGTCGGCGGCATAGGAATGGAACGTTTGTTCGTTATTGGCCCAGTAATACCGATAATACCTTTTAAACATAAATACCCTGGGTATTTTACGGTTTCAATTGCAGGAAAAAATGAAGGTGCTAATCTATCCTGCCCCGTCTTGAACATCATGGGTAAAAGCTTCAACGGTAGTGAGAGGCATATTTCAGAAGAGTGTTTGTCTTGTTCTTATGAGTTGGGTAGAAAATTTATTTGTAAATGTTCACGGGGTATAGTGGCAGTGGTTTAAGCCCCGAGCCATGTCATATCTGGCGGTTGTTCTTTGAAATAGCATTCAAGTGCATGCACAAGCAAAGGGAAAACCGGCAAAGAGCGCGTGCGGCAGGTCTGTTTGAGAGAGAGTATTCTTTCAACCCACCGATCCCCCTTGTCGCTTTGGGTGCCGTTGCTGCGTTTCCTCCAAAGCACGCCGAAGCGCAGGGCTCGCTCCCCCAGGTTGTTGGTCGGTTCCACGCCATTTTCTTCGAGAAAAAGCCATAGGCTGTCCAACTCGCCCAGAAGACGTCTTGCCATGGTTCCGGCCTCATCGCCGGCATTTTCAAAAAGAAACAACAGCAGAATGAATCTCGAATAGAATTCGGTCCATTGTTTCTCGGTGGGCGGCGCTTTTGCGAAATGGCACAAAAGCCGAAGCTCTTTCAATACGCTTTGCCCAAAATCCCGGAGGGAATCGTCTTTTCGCTCACTCAAGGCCTTCGCCCTTCGGATCAGATGCGCTAAACAGGTTTGTCGTTTTTCGACCCAACTTCGGTAAAGCCCATAATCATCGCTGACAAGGATGCCTTTCCAGTTGCCGATCAGGGCAAGAAATGCCTCTTTTGACCGATTCGGGTGAATCACAAAATAGTTGACCGTCCTGTTGGCCATGACCCATAGCCACTTGAGGGCTCCGGATTGGAACCACGACGTTTCATCCACATGGTTTATTCTGGAGCCGTGGGCAATGTCGCCAATGGCATCGTAGTACGGCTTTATCGCTTCCGAAGAACGATCAATCACATTTTGTATAGCGCCGGTAGAGATTGAAAACCCCAGCACGGATCTGCAAAATCCCTGGACCGTTTCCCGGCTGCTTCCTTGGGTGCCGCTCATTTCCGCAATGAGAGCACTCAAGCGAGGGCCATAACCGGCTCGATGCTCAGCAGGCACGGTGGCTTTAACCGTTTTTCCACACTTCGAGCACCGGCATTTATGAAGCACGCAATGAACGATATCCATTTCGATTTTCGGCAACTCAATTTGCTGGTGGATATAATACGGCGCCATTTTACCGGGTGCCAGTTGCTGGTTGCCGCAGGTGCAGCGTTCAGGGAAAATCGGTATTTGGTCCGTCGGTGGTAAAAGCTCCTGCCGATGCCCCTTATGGCCCTTTTGTGCCCCTCTTTTTCCGTTTTTCCTGGCAGCTTTCTTTCGCTGAGGCTTTGTGTAGGGGCTATCGGAAGACGGCGGTTTGCTGGAGTTTTGGCTGTTCTTCTTGCTGCCGGCTTCCAGCTGCTCGATTCTCTTTTCGAGTTGCTCAACCTTTGCCACAAGGGTAAAAACCGTCTGCTCCAGCTGCTCAACGTATTGCCTCACCGGTTTGGGCGTTTGGAGCCAGTCCGCTTCCGAAAATGGTCGTTTTATTTCCATGGCCGGAAGCATAACATGCTAGAAATAAAAAATCTAGGCCTATTTTAAATAATTTCAGCATGTTATATCGTTATTGAATTTGCCTGCCATTTCAAGTAGTTATGGCGCGCGCTTATACCCCCTGAATGGGTACATTTATTTCTATGGATCTTGTAAAAATGTCATTTGAACCAATCGGGGATGTTACGATACCTGAGTTACAGTTTGTTTTAAAACCGGATTGGAACTATTGCCTTTGGTGTACACACTGAAGATAGAGGCTTAGCAGAACAATTAATTGCACATTGACTGGGAACCCGGGGCGGCCTTTTTACATAGGGTCTTCAGCTTTTTATAGGCAAGTTCGCATTGGGTTCCCATCAAGTGAATTTGGCGTTCGACAACAACGAGGATATTGATATGGGCATTGATTGTTTAGCATTTTTTCAAGAACGTATATCGAGGGCCTATGAGGAACAGATTTGGGCCGTGGCAATAGTCGCTGGCATGAATGCTTTTATCGCAACTCATGGAGAACAGCTGCTTAAGGCATTTAAATATCGCACAGTAGTAATTTGCGTCTCGTTTATATCAATGCTTGCAATATTATTCGTGTGGAGTCGTCATCTCATCTTTATTCATTATGATACCATTGTAAAAACTGCCTTTGTGAATGAAACCAATTGCTCAAGTAATTTTAGTCAAGCTATTCCATCGAGTCTCGAATTTTTGGCTCGGATATCAGGCGTCTCCTTTTACACAGTGGTAATTTTTGGGATGGCAATTATTGCCATAAAAATTCTGTATTATTCAAAATAAAAGTCGCCGAACCATTTGTATCACACTCGACCGGGAACCCGGGGCGGCCTTTTTCCATAGCCCATGTCGAGTTGAACGTGGTTAAAAACTCATTCGCATTAGGTTCCCGGCGGGTGAACAAAACGATATGCAATGAGAAATAATCACTATGTCGAGAATACCAAAACTTACAGATATTCAAAAAAAACGTCTTTCAATACTTGAGCCTAAGCTTAGAAACACCGTAAAGATTTGAAGTGGCGCGGGATAATGAGACAGGTGTATAAGCAATGAGCCCCTCATAGAGAAAGGAATGGTTCATGACAAAACACCGAACACGCCACAGTGCAAAATTCAAGGCTCAGGTTGCCCTGGCCGCATTATCCGAATCCAAGACCCTCGCGGAGCTTTCCAGCGAGTACGGGGTTCATCCCACCCAGATAACCCGCTGGAAGCAGGATCTGATTGCCAACGCTCCGGACCTTTTTGGCAAAGGCAAGAAAAAGGAAAACAACCATGAGGCCGAAGTGGCCGAGCTTCACCGCCAGATCGGAAAGCTCAAGGTTGAGAACGATTTTTTGGCCAATCTGCCCGGTCTGAACTTGACCGGGCGCAGAAACAGAAAGTGATTGCCGCCGGCCATCCGGATGTTTCTGTTCAAAGACGCTGTCAATTGCTGGGCGTTGCCCGAGCCACTTATTACCGTGGTCCCTCCCTGGGATTGCGGCAGGGGGACCGGGAGCTGATGCGCCTGATCGATGAACTCTACATGGAGCAGCCCTGGATGGGCAGCCGCTCCATAGCGGGCCAACTGACCACCCCTGATGCCCCCATCGGACGCGGCCGTGTGCGACGCCTGATGCGTATCATGGGCATTGAATCCTTGGCTCCCAAACCGGGGACAAGCAGGCGACAACCCCGGCATCCGGTTTACCCCTACCTGCTGCGGTCTGTGATCATTGACAGGCCGAACCAGGTTTGGGCAACGGACATAACCTATATCCCCATGGCACGCGGTCATATGTATCTGATCGCGATCATGGACTGGGCCACCCGGAAGGTAGTCCTCGCGGCTTTCAAACACCCTTGATACAGGCTTCTGCGTTGAGGCCCTGAAGGAGGCCTTGCTCAAATACGGTGCCCCTGAAATTTTCAACACTGACCAGGGCTGCCAGTTTACAAGTGAGGCTTTCACCTCCGTTCTGAAAACCTGGAACATCCGGATCAGCATGGACGGTAAGGGAAGGTTCAAAGACAACATCTTTATCGAGCGCCTCTGGCGCACCCTGAAGTACGAAAGGATCTACCTCTACGAGTCGGGTACTGCACTTGCCAGGGATCTGAATGTCTGGTTCAACTGGTACAATACAAAACGGAAGCATTCATCGCTTGACAAATTGACTCCAAATGAGGCTTATGAGCAAGGGGTGCAAAAACTCAACAAGGCCGCCTGAGGCTGACAAAACCTGAAATGACGGCGCATTGCTTATTGCACCCTTCAGGCTGTCTCACTATTCCAGACCAGTTCAGGGTTCACCACAGAATGAGGGTTTAAAATGGGTAAAGAACAATTGTTCGGGGTCATAATCAAGTCTTTCGGTATATACTTTGCCATAAAGGCCGTAGGGCAAGCGGTTTTTCTTTTAACCGGGCTATTTCTACAGCCAGAAGATTATTACCAGTTGTTTACAAGTAAAATTGGTTATTTATTTGCTCAATCTCTGGCTCCTATTGTCAACTTCATCCTGTCATATTTTCTCATCTATAAAACTGGGTTGGTTCAGAACATTACCGGTTTAAATCATATAGTGGATTCATCACCTGAAAAAATTGAAGGAACCCCTTCCCTGAAATATTCTTTTGTTATTAAAATTATGGGGTTGTATTTCTTTATTACGGCAGTGTCTTCAATTTCTGCTCAAATTCTAAAAATGTTCATTTCCTCCAGCTCGGTTATTTTCCTTTTTACAGACGAGTCATTCTTAACAGTATTTATTACGCTATTGCTATCAGTTGCATTAATTAAAAAGAGTGCCAGAATCGAAGCTCTTATAACAAAACATGATAAAACAACCCAACAACCGCATTAACGGCGGACTGGCGAAAGCCGCGCCGCTGCGCTCTGCGCCTTACGCCAGCCGGTTATGCAAGCGTTGGGGTGCGACGCGAAAAAAGAGGAATCAGTAGTGATATCTCAGTTGGGCAATAAGAATCGCATCATCTGAAATTTTATAAACGAATCTATGTTCGTCAGTTATCCGTCTTGACCAGTATCCGGAAAGGGCATGTTTCAATGGCTCGGGTTTTCCGACACCCTCAAAAGGGCTACGTTTTGTTTCCTTAATGAGGGTGTTGACACGGCGTAAAATTTTTTTGTCGGTTTTTTGCCAAAAGAGATAATCGTCCCAGGCTTGGTCAGAAAAGATGAGCGTCACTCTATCAGCTCCTTTTCAATACCGTTACCGTTTTCAAGTTGGGAAATAGATTCAATCAGCCGTCTTGCGTTTTGCGGTGAACGTAATAAATAGGCTGTCTCTTCAAGGGCTTGAAAGTCCTCAAGGGACATAATCACCACAGATTCCGACGATTTTCGTGTCACAATCATCGGAGCATGGTCATTACAAACTTTTGCCATTGTTTTCGCAAGGTTTTGCCTTGCCGCTGTATAGGTTATAGCTTCCATTGTTGCACCTCCTGTACAGCATATTGTACGTATAAGACCGCAATTGTCAAGAAAAATCCAGCCCCAACATTTTGTTTAAGATTGACGTCCAGGGGCGGGCGGCCTCAGCTGCTTCGGATTATTGCCGCCTGGACACTTTCCCAGCTCTGAAACTCGCCATCGGCCCGCAGCAGGACCTTCTGGACACAAGCTGGCAGTTGAGATTTGGTCTGGAAAATAAAGGCGGCGGTCTGCTTGCCGCTGATCGCTTCGCCTTTTCGAAGTTTCCCGATGAGACATTCCCGGGTCTGTTCTATGAAGCACAGCACCGGTCGGTAGCCCTTCTTGCCACGGTTTTTGGTATTGTGGCCTTTTCGTCCACCTTGCTGATTGCCGTACAGCGTCTCAACGGTGGTGTCGATATCGATGCAGACCCGGTAATAATTGATGCCCAGCTGTTGCCACACCCTTTCGCGCAAAATGCTCATTATCTTCAGAAGGGACTGGGCCTTGTTGATGCCAAGGCTGTCGAGATAGCGCCAGAAGGTGCTGGCCACCGGCAGCTTCGTCAGCCGGAAAAATCCGCACAGGATGGCGTCGAGCCGGATGTAGGTGAAATGCCAGATTCTGTTAAAGCCTATAAACAGTAGCATCAGAAACCCTGCCACCATCGAATAGTGGCCCAGCTTGGGTTGCCGGGCAGGCGCATGATAGGCGGCTTTGAATATTTGTTTGAAATCGATCAAATCGAAAAATTTGATCATCGCCAAAAGCCCGCCAAATGGGCTCAATTGCTCAGTGCACGTTTCGTATGGCGTTGAAGCATTGATTTTTCTGGCCTTGACAGTCTTTTCCCTGAAGCCTTTGTCCTTGCGGTTTTTACGCTTTTTTGATTTATTGGATTTTACCATCTGGGTACCTCCTGTTTTAATAGTGGAATCCTCTCAGATCCCGTTATAACAGGATTCCCAGATGGTTTCTTCTCTCATTTTAAATTGTCATGCAAAATTCAGGTAATATAAATATATTGGAGATGAAAATGCGTAAAAGAAAAATATTATTATTTCTGACAATTTTTGTATTCAATGTAATTGGCCTTCCAGGAATTACTTTCGCAAATAAAGAATCCGTAACTCAAATTAATTTGATTTTCGATGCATCGGGCAGTATGTGGGGTAAAATTGAAGGTAAGGAAAAAATTCAAATAGCGAAAGAGTCTATCTATGGCATAATTGAAGAGTTGGGGCAAAAAGAGAATATTCAAGTTGCTTTGAGAGTATATGGTCATTTAAACAATAAATGTACAAACAGTGTACTTGTAACTCCAATGAGCAATGTTGATGCTGAAGCTTTGAAAGCAAAAATTAAAGCTATTAAGCCCAAAGGAAAAACCCCCATTTCTTATTCTTTGATTCAAGCGGTAGATGATTTTAAAAAGGAGCTATCCGGTGAAAAGGTGATTATCCTTATTACTGACGGGATTGAGAGTTGTCAGGCAGATCCATGTCAAACAGCCCTGGAACTAAAAAATGCTGGCATTATTACTAAAATGCACATAATCGGCTTTGGTATGAATCAAACGGAATTATCTGCATTACAATGTATTGCTGAACCCACTGGTGGTATGGTTATCGGAGCAAGTAGCGCCAGTGACTTAACCGGAGCCTTGGATAAAATAGTAGAAGAAACTCTCCCTGTTAACCTGGAAATTAAAGCTTTGGATGCCCAAAATAACAATATTTTTGCCAATTATGAAATATATCAAACCGGTGACTCATCCATGAAAGTTGTAGCTGCCGGAGATACTTCTATGGGACAGAAGGCTTCATTATTTCTATCTAATGGTAATTATGACATAAAAGTAATCAACAACTCCACTACTGCATCAATCTGGTTCCGAAATATCGATATAAAGGAAAATCAAAAAACAGTTCAAACAGCCTTATTTGCAGAGAGAACAATCAAAATAAAGATCAAAAATGCAAATGGAAAATATGTTTATGGCGATGTTTATATTTATGACAAGAATGGAAATGAAATCAAAAATGCGGATACTTCGATGGGAAATCAGGCCACCTTTACAGTGCTGCCAAATATATATGATATAAAAGCCTTTGATTATGAAACTCGTAAGGAATCATGGCAAAAAGATGTGGATGTAAGAGATGTAAAGGAATATGAAAGCGATATTTTAATTGAATAATTGACATTTTTAAACACCACATAATAGGGATAGGGAGTAGCCTCACGGTTGTGTCCAGAATTTTTCGCACTTTTTTCAGATGCCCTCGAAATGACAACCTAAAAATGACCCCCTGCGACAACCCAATTTTGACCCCCCCCTGAAAATAAAGTGTTTCGCAATGGGAGGGGTCGCAGGGAGCGTAGGCCCCTCCCGTTGCGGGCCTCAATGATAGTTCACATATGGTTGCGCAGCAGTTTCAATGCTTTTTGTTCGTTGTTGCCGATATCTGATCTTGAAAATTCGCCTATTAAAACAGGATACAAGCTATCTCAAAATAAATCTAACACCCCCTGACGGCGTTGTGGGGCTCTTCAAAATGCTCACATATTGCATATATGCTGCGCTTTTTCATCTCCCCACGCCTTGTCAGTGGGCGCGATCTTTTTTTTGAGATAGCTTGTAGTATCAGGCGGCTTCAGCAAGGCCGTTTGTGGCCGATCTTAGCCCTTGACAATGGTACCAATATTGATACCATATAACCATGACAAAAATCGATGACCTGCTATTGATATTGAAACGTAATCCGAAGGATGTCCGGTTTTCGGATTTGTGCAGGATATGTGACCATTATTTCGGTGAACCACGTCAGCAAAAAAACAGTCATCGAATTTATAAAACGCCCTGGCAAGGAGACCCAAGGATAAATATCCAGAATCACAAAGGCAAGGCCAAGGCATATCAAGTCAAGCAGGTGCTTTTGGCTATTGAAAAATTGGAGGTAAGCCATGGCCAAAAAAAATGATAAATATACGTACCGGGTTACCTGGTCTGAAGATGATAATGAGTATGTTGGACTGTGTGCTGAATTTCCCAGCTTAAGTTGGCTGGCCGATACACCGGAAAAGGCTTTAAAAGGCATCCGAAATCTTGTAGCGGATGTGTTATTGGACATGGGCAAAACCGATGAGCCTATTCCCGAACCAATCGCAAGTAAACACTTCAGCGGAAAATTCATGGTCCGGGTGCCTCCAGAGGTACATAGAAAATTGGCCATACAAGCTGCTGAGTCCGGCATAAGCCTTAATCGTATTGCCAGTTCCAAATTGAGCCAATAAATAGATCTGCACACAACCTCTATATGGCCTCCGGTTGTCAAGGAAAAACCTCTCCTAAAGATCGGAAAAATGAAGCTTGCGAATCGCTCTTCCGTCTTTGCATCTGATTTCTTGACAAACGACTCGTTGGTTCTTTACCTGTTTTTTTCCCAGGCGTGCAAGCTTTTCAGCCCCCGGGAAAGGCCTCGATCATGAAGGGCGGGCAAACTGTTGGTAAAAAACAAAAGGACGGAAGATGAAAACAACGCCGGTGGTTCTGGTGGGGCCCGTTGGGGATCTGTACGCAATGCCGTCACTGGCCGTCAGCCTGCTAAAAACAGGCCTTAAAAGAAACGGCATCGATTGCAAGGCGCTCTATACCAACGACCTGCTCCACAAAGCGCTCGGGGCCGAGGCCTATGCCGCCATCGCCGGCGGGCCCATTCACGGGCTTTTTCTCGAACGGCTGTTCGCTCCCTGGGCCCATGGCGCGCCGATGTCGGGAAATTTGGCGCAGGCAACGGGGCATGGGGTCCCGGCGCACCTCGCCCCCTTCTATGACGTGGTTCTCGGCGCGCCCCATGTCCTATCAGCAAAAACAGCGGAAAAAGGGGCGGCAGGCGTGCGTGTTTTTCTGCAGGAAGTGACAGCGGCGATCGTCCGTCGGGCCCCCGCCATCGTGGGCTTCTCCTCAACGTACCAGACAACGAACGCCATCCTCGCCATGGCCAAGGCCTTGCGGGAACATCTTCCCAAAGCTGTTTTTGTTGTGGGGGGAAACAACTGCGAAGGAGAGATGGGGAGGGAACTGGCGGCAAAGGCGGATGTTCTTGATTTCGTGTTTCAGGGGGAGGCGGATTTCGATTTCCCCCGGTTTTGTCGCGACTATCTGGAAAACGGCCACCTGCCGGACAATAAGGTGATTACCTGCCGCCCGCCCATGGACATGGACCAGGTGCCTTCTCCGGATTACAGCGATTTTTTCGACCAATGCACCTATCCGCCGGAACAGGTTTGCCTGACCTTCGAAACCTCCCGGGGCTGCTGGTGGGGGCATTTGCGCCAATGCCGTTTCTGTGGGGAAAGCGCACTCGACCTTGCCTACAGAATGCGCAGCCCCGAAAAAGCGATGGAAGAAATCTCAAAGATCCAGACCCGTCACCCCCAAGTACAAAACTTCCTGTTGGCCGATTCCATTATGCCGAACGCGTACTTCAACAGTTTTCTGCCGCAACTGGCAGAAAGCGGGTTTGACGGATCATTGATATGTGAGACCAAGGCGAACCTGAGCCGCAGACAGGTGCGGCAACTCAAGGCGGCGCACGCCAACCGCATCATGCCCGGCATGGAATCGCTTTCCACCCGGCTTCTCGGAATGCTGGAAAAGGGAACCACCGCCGTCGTCAACATCCGGCTGCTGCGGCATTGCCGAGAGGAGGGCATCGATCTGATATGGCTTCTTCTGGTGGGCATCCCCGGAGACCGGGCGTCGGACTACGCGGATCAAAGTGCGCTGATGCCGTTGCTGCAACATCTTTGCCCGCCATCGGCCACCCCGGTCCGGATTCAGAGAAACAGCCCCTATTTCAAGCGGCATGAAACCCTTGGCATCCTGGACATTACCCCCATCCCGGCATACGCTGCCGCCTTCCCGGAAACGTTCGACCTCAACCGGCTGGCCTGTTTTTTCACCGCCGCTTACCAATCCGAGGTCCGCACGCAACCGGAGCGCCTTGTGCCCTTCATGTCGTGCCTGAAGCGGTGGCAGCAAAGATGGCGCTCGCGCCCCGCCCCCACGCTTTCCGTGCAGCCCCTTTCCGACGGACGGTGGCAAGTGAACGACACGCGTGATTGCGCCCGTTCCGCAGCGCGCATTATCGATGAAGGCGGGTATCAACTGCTTCAGCGCTTCCGCAAAGGAGCGCCGCTGGGTGCGGCCGCCCGGGATGAACGGATCCAAGATTTTCTATCGGCCGGCTACCTGGCCGAAGTTGACGGACAACTCCTTACCCTGGTTTGCGACAATGCAACCGCGCAAGGGTCATTCAGCGCTTAGAAACGCCGTGATTTCCTTCCACCAATCAACATCCACGGCATCGGGCCAGGTATTGTGCCCGGCGCCGTCAACAACCCACATTTTCTTGTCGGCCGTCGGCAGCGAAAGAAACAAACGGCGGGCATGCCGAAGGGGAATCACCGCGTCTTCGGCGGCACCCACCACCGCGATTTTTCCTTTAAAGGACGCCAGGTGGCCGATACTGTCGTATGCGTCTGTTAGAAAAAGGCGGACCGGCACAAAGGGGAACACGGCCTTGGCCACGGCGGCAAGGGTGTCCCAAGGCGTGATCAGGATCATCCCGTCGATGTCAACGGGCGTGATGGCGGACACCGCGGCCGCGACACCGCAGCCCAACGACTCCCCCAATACAAAAAGCGGCCGGCCGTGGGTTTCGAACGCCAGGTGCAACGTGCCATCGGCGTCGTTCACAAACGATCGCTCCCCCAGCGGCCCTTGGCGGCCCCCGTATCCGGGATATTCCGCGAGGATGACGCGGTAACCCAGGCGGCCCAGCACCTGTGCATAATAGACCCGGTCCACGGCCGTGCCGCCGTTTCCGTGAAACACCACGATGGTGCCTCGGGGATAATCCGCATCGTTTACCGGCGCAAGACCACGATACGCCGCGCCCGGCGATGGCCAGAACCGCAGGTGCCGCGCGGCGAGCAATTGCTCGGTGGGCAGCGCCGCGCTCGGATAGTAAAGCATTTTGTTTTGCAATCCGCTCCGGAAAAGCGCAAGGACGGCACCCAGACACACGAGAATGAGCAGGAAAAGAACAGGTTCTCGGCCCACGGTCCCCTCCTCCCTGTAGGTGCGCGCCCTGTCCATATGACGGCGGGGCGTACCGTGTTATGACCGCCTGCCCGATTGGGCGGCGCCTTCCGCTGTCGGAGGAAAAGACCCGGGGCCGGTTCTATTCCCCCTGGCGGGCGGTCTTCTTCCGAAGACCAAAACCGCCCGGACCGGTCCTGGCCCGAGCGCCGGGGTCCCGGATCAGTTTTTCACCCGGGACATGTACTGGCCGGTCTCCGTGTTGACCCGAATGACCTCGCCGGTGGAAAGATATTCCGGCACCATGACGGTGATGCCGTTGGAAAGTTCTGCGGGCTTGTTCCGGTTGGTGGCCGATGCGCCTTTCAGCGTGGGCGCGGTCTGGACGATTTCCAGATCCAGGGTCAGGGGGATTTCGATGGACAGGGGCCGCCCGTCGTCGAGAAGCACCAGGATGCCTTCCATTCCCTCCGCGATCCACCGGCGCTGCTCCTCAATCACATCGGCTGTGATGGTGTATTGCTCGAAGGTCTCACTGTCCATGAAAATGTAAAAATCCTGTTCCCGGTAGAGGTAGCTGGTCTTTCGGCGGCTCACGGTCATGTCTTCCAGAAGATCACCGCCCTTGAAAGTCTGGTCACGTTTCTGTCCGTTGACGAGATTGGCAAACCGGACCCGGTAGAGGGTATTGGCCCCCCGGGCGGAGGGGGTGTGGATCTCGATATGTTTAACCAGGTAGGGCTGGTCGTCGATCCGCACGATATTGCCCTTCTGGAGGTTGCTGGCCTTTGGCATCGGCATGCTCCTTTATTTACCGCAGCATTTCTTGTATTTTTTCCCGGTGCCGCAGGGGCAGGGATCGTTGCGGCCGATCTTTTCGGAAACGGCGGGTCGGGGCCTTACCGTGCTGCCGTCGGTGAAATACCACCGGCCGTCCTTTTTCTGAAAATGGCCGCGTTCGTGGTGCTGCTGGAGCACGCCCTTTTCCCGGAAGCGTGCAATGAACTCCACATCCCCTGCCATGTCACCGGGTCCGCCGTCACTGGTGTCAATGATGTCGAGTCCCAGCCATTCCGACTCCTCGGCCCATTTCCGGGTGCCGGCATGATCGTATCCCTTCCGGTGATTCGGATGCGTCGTCTCGTAAATGAAATCGATCTCTGCCGTTGTATAGGCACTGTACCGGGCCCGCATGAGCTCCGCGGCGGTGGCGGCCGGTCGGCTATTCTTGACGACGGGTTCGCAGCAATCGGCGTAAGCATTGCCGCTTCCGCATGGGCACATGGTCATTCCTGTGTCTCCTCCGTGAACGTGTGTGTTTCGGTCTCGCCCGGCCCGCACCGGCACCGGTCCTTTTCGGTTTCTCATAACATATTTGCGTTGAGGCGGAAATATCGGACACACTTATTCCTTGCCCGTCCATGAGCGGCCAATCGGCCCGATATCGGCGTTGGGTGAAACGTTCCTCCCCGGAAGTTGTTTTCAACAATGTTTCAATCCGCCTGTTTCCGGATGGACTATTTGCTTGGATTGGCCGACCGGGAAGGGTATAGTATTGCCGTCAGGCAACAACTGACGCCGATCATCGCACCTTAACGCACTGAGAAAAAATGAAATTCGAGCAATACCACATTTCCGAGGCCATCAAGCGAAACCTGACGACCCTCGGCCTGAAGCGGCCAACGGACATCCAGTTCAAATCCATTCCCTCCATCATGAAGGGGGAGGACGTGCTGGCCATCGCCCAAACCGGCACCGGCAAAACCGCCGCCTTTGCGATCCCCGTCATCGACCGGATTCACCGGCAGAAAAGTTCGAAGCGGCCCGGCGGCATCAAATGCCTGGTGATGGTACCCACCCGGGAGCTGGCCGCCCAGATCGGCGAGGTCTTTACGGCCCTGTCCCGGAACACCCGGGTGACGGTTTTCGCCCTGTTCGGGGGGGTGGATCAGGACGCCCAGGTCCGGCGCCTCCAGGACGGTATCGATATTTTGGTGGCCACGCCGGGCCGCATGTTCGACCTCGTCAGCCAGGGGCATATCGACCTGAAGAAAGTGGAAACCCTGGTGCTCGACGAGGCGGACCAGATGCTCGACCTGGGATTTATCCGGGACATCCGTTCCGTGAAAAAGCGGTTGGTGGGAAAACACCAGACCCTGTTTTTCTCCGCCACCATCAACCGGAAAATCAAGGCCCTCGCCTTTTCCCAGGTGAAAAGCGACGCCATCCGCATCCAGATCTCACCGGAAGACAAGGTGTCAAAACGCATCACCCATTTCGTCGCCTTCGTGGAAATGGACGACAAGCGGTTTGTTCTGGAAAAATTTATCCGGGAGCATCCCGCAAGCCGCATCATCGTCTTTGTCCGGACCCGGGTCCGGGCCGAGCGGGTGGCCAAGGCCATGGCCCGGGCGGGTATCGCCACCGCCACCCTCCACGGGGAAAAAGAGCAGACCGACCGCTCGGAGGTGATGGCACGGTTCAAGGGCGGCGATTGTCATATTCTCATCGCCACGGACGTCAGTGCCCGGGGAATCGATGTGCCCGATGTTCATTTTGTCGTCAATTACGACCTGCCCGATCAGGCGGAAAATTACGTGCACCGGGTGGGCCGGACCGGACGGGGCGTGCGGGACGGAACGGCGCTTTCCTTTTGCAGCCGGGAAGAAAAACCGCGCCTGGAAGAAATCGAAGCCTTTTTGAATAAAAAAATCGACGTGCTGAAGATCCCGCGGGATCCCCATGCCGCCACCATGGCATCGGCGGCCTCCGAAGAGGACCCCATGGCGTTGATCCGGGAACATGCGCAATGGATGGAAAAGAAGCGGAAAAAGAAAAAACGGAAGTGACCATGAAGGATTCGACGCTGCCCTTCCCCGCCCTGGCGTCATGGGCGCGCGTGGAATTTCAGCAAACCCCCATTTACATCCAGCCCGAGGCGCCCGACTGGTTTGTGCCGAACCGGGCGGCGGACCTGGCGATGACGGCCGGCGGACCGCCCAGTGCGGAAATCACCTCCCTATTGCGACGGGTGGACACCCATGTTGCGCCGCCCTATCACAGCCGCACCGATATCCTGGGCTTGTCGTCCCTGAAAGAGTGCTGGCTTCACATCACCAACCAGTGCAACCTGACCTGTCGGCACTGCATGTTTCAATCTTCTCCGGCGGCACGCGAGAAACTGTCCGCCGAAGACTGCCTTGCCGTCATTCGGGAAGCATACGCACTGGGCTGCCGGATTTTCTACTTCACCGGCGGGGAGCCGATGATGTCCGACGCTTTCTTGGAAAGTCTCAAGGAAATTTTTCGGCAACCCGACACCCACGGCGTGGTGCTTACCAATTTGACCCTCATCCGATCCCTGGCCGACCGGCTCCGGGCCTTTCCACGCAACCGGCTGCACTTCCAAGTAAGCGTCGACGGCCTGGGGGGCACCCACGATGCCATCCGGGGCGCCGGCACCTTCGATCAGCTGAAGGACAACCTGGCCGTCTTAAAAAACCTGGGATTTCCCGCGACGCTGTCCACCACGGTAACCCGGCAAAATGTTCATGAACTGCCCCTGCTGGTGGATTTCGCAAGCGCGCAACAGGTCGCCACCCTTCACCTTCTCTGGTTGTTTAAAAAGGGAAACGCCGACACAGCTCTTGTCGCATCCCCGGCGGACATCTTTCCCCACCTGACGGCGGCCCAGCAACGGGCCGAAGCAAAGGGGGTGACCATCGACAACGTGGAAAGCCTGCATGCCCAGGTGTTTTCCTACCCCGGCACCCGGCACGATCTGAGCAACGCCGGCTGGCAATCCCTTGCCGTGGGGCCGGACCGCAGAATCTACCCCACCCCGGCCCTCATCTACACCGCGCCGATGCAATGCGGCCATATTCGGCAGGGGCTGGAACAGGTGTGGAAGGGCAGCCCGGTCCTGGCGGAGGTTCGGAAGGCGTCCCTCAACCAGAGCGAGCGGTATCGCAACAATGCGTTTCGTTACCTGGTGGGCGGTGGTGACATCGACCACAGCTATGTCCATACCGGCCGGCTTACCGGTGGTGACCCCTACCTGGACTTGTATACGGACACCGCAAAATGGTTGATCGCCCGGGAGGCGCATCGTCACCGGCCCAACGGGTACCCGGCCATCCGGTTGAAGATGGGCGAGCGGGTCGGCAGCTGCCCGGCCGAGGGGGGCACGATTTTTTTCACCCACTCCAACTGCGTGCTCAGCCTCCCCGGAACCGATACCCACACGCAGGTGAACCGCTTCTACTCCGAAGCGGCGGAAGAAACCAAGGAGGATATCCTAAACCCCGTCTGCTACGACGCCGCGGTGATGGACCACATTCCCGCAGCCATGCGCTATCGCAGTTACGGTTGCGGCTCCCCGGTGCTGGAGGCCGACGTGCGCACCGGGGAAACCGTGGTGGACCTGGGCAGCGGCACCGGCATCGAATGTTTCATCGCCGGCCGCCTCGTCGGCGCCGCCGGCCGGGTGGTGGGCATTGACATGGGAGACACCATGCTGGCGTTGGCCGAAAAGGCCCGCGAGCAGGTGGCGGGAAACCTGGGGTACGCCAATGTCTCTTTTAAAAAGGCCTTCCTTGAAAGTCTTCCCCTTGAAGACGCTTCAGTGGATGTGGTGATCTCCAACTGTGTGGTCAATCTCTCGCCCGACAAACGCCGCGTGTTTTCGGAAATCTTTCGGGTGCTCAAACCCGGGGGACGTCTGGTCATTTCCGACATCACCTTTTCCGGACACATCCCCATTGACATCAAGTACAACGAAAGTCTCCGGGGAGAGTGCATCGGCGGAGCATTGGGCTACATGGACCTCTTCGGCCTCTTGAACGACACGGGGTTTTCGGAAAGTGAAGTGCTCAAGGGGTACCTTTACCGAACCGTGAAGGGGCACGATTTCTACTCGGTCACCTACCGGGCGTTTAAGCCCGTTGGAAATTCCGCGCCGCGGCTGTTCGGTTTTCCCGCCTTTGATCGGCTGATGGCCGCGGTTGAAAGTGCGCCCACCTGTGCCTGCTTCTGCAAGCCGGAAACCGACCCGGCGGCTTCGACCGGGGATAAAAAGACGGTGGGCTGCATGGTCTGCGGCGCACCCCTCGTCTATCTTTCCACCAATGAAACGATGACCTGCCATTACTGCGGCAAAACGGTGGCGGCCAATGCCCGGTGCGGGGCCGGTCATTTCGTCTGCGACCCCTGCCACGGCGTGGACATTCTCGACGTGATGACGGATCTGCTTCTCGGCAGCCGGGAGCCGGATGCCGTGGCCCTGATGGCGCGGATACGGGCCAACCCCCGTTTTCCCATGCACGGCCCCGAGCACCACGCCCTGGTACCGGGGGTGATCCTGACGGCGCTGCGAAACGCGGGGGCCGATGTCACCGACGCGCAGATCGTAACGGGCATCCGGCGGGGCCAGACCATCGCCGGGGGGGCCTGCGCCTTTTTCGGCGCCTGCGGGGCCGCCATGGGCGTGGGCATCGCCGTCTCCCTTCTCACCGGCGCCACCCCCCTAGACGGGGCCAAGCGGCAGGTCATTCAGCAGGTGACCGGGCAGGTGCTGGAAAAAATCGCCGCATATGACGCGCCCCGCTGCTGCCAGCGGGACGCGTGGCTATCCCTCAAGGCGGCCGCGGTCATTCTCCGGGAACGGTTGCACCGTAAACTCACGGTGTCCCACCCCCTTTCCTGCGAACAGTTTTCCAAAAACAAGGAGTGCATCCACAACCAATGCCCCCTTTGGCCGAAACCGGGCCAAGCTAAAAAAAACCGTCCGCAAGAAGCTTGATGCCCGACAGGAACAACGCCGCGTACAAAAAGCGGTAGATGGTTTTCTGGGACACCCTGTTTAAGATCAAATACCCCAGCCGGACCCCCACCGGCGCCAGGGGCATGAGCAGGAGCGAGGTGAGCAGGTTGGTGGCGTCGAAGGCGCCCAGCAGGGTGTAGGGAATGAGCTTAAGATAGTTGATCACCGCGAAAAAAACCGCCAGGGTACCCAGCAGCGCCACCTTGTCGAGGTTCTGGGGCAGCAGATAGACACTGACCGGCGGCCCCCCCGCATGGATCTGGGTGCTGGTGAACCCCGCCACCGTTCCCCAGAAATACCCGCTGAGCCGGCCGCCCTTTTTTTTCCCGGCGGCAACCCCTCCGAACCAGTAATTGAGGCAGAACAGGATCACGATGATGCCGATGGACATGCGGATGGCGTCAGGCGGCAGGGCGCCCATGAGCAGACCGGCCAGCACGATGCCCGTAACCCCCGCCGGCAGAAGTATTTTCAGGTGACGGCCGTCGCACTTCCCCCAAAACCGCCGCACCGCGAAAAGATCCATCACGCAGAGGATGGGCAGCATGATGGCGGCCGCCTGCACCGGAGAAATGACAAGGCTCATGGCCGGCACCACGATGCCCCCCACGGCGGGGCCGAGTCCCCCCTTGGCCATGCCGTAGAGAAGAACGCAGGGAACGGTGATCAGATAAAAATAGGGATCCGTTATTAGATGCAAATTTTGCCCTTTCAACCGAGACAATCGCGCGCAATGCGCTGAAAGCGGTTCGGGGGGTAGCAAGCCCCGTGGCAAGGAACGTTCCTCCGGCCGGGGGGTGGGAGCCGTCGCCGCGCGCAGCCGTGCAATGTGCCCGATGTCATAGCACACCCGCCCTTGCCGGTCAAAAACGGGCCGCCGTCACCGCTTCCACGCCGTATTGGACAAGCGCCAGCAGCGGGCCGTAAAAATCGGGGCTCCGATTCGCAGGAAATCTGGTATCATGAATTATTTTAAAATCGTTTCCGATCGGCCAGATGCAAGGTGAGCGATTTCCATGTCATCGGGATCACGGTAATTGAAATTTCCGGCCATGCGTGTGTTCTTTTTCTGCACTCTCCGGTCACCCATATGATGGAGGCAGCCCATGTTCCGTATCATCCGCCTGTTGGCCAGCATCCTCGTTCCGGTCCTGTGCGCGGTTCTGTGCGCCTGTGCGACGGCCCCCCGGCATCTGCCGGAAACACCGCCCCTGACCTATGCAGTGGCCCCCGACGAATCCCGGCGCACCCGTTTCGCCCCGGTCTTCGTGGTGGCGCATCCGGAATTTCCCTACAATCGGATCGGCACGCCCAGCGCCTGCCGAACAGGCGACGCGGAACAGGTCCGGGTGGACCCGGCCGCAGCCACCCTATACACCCGGGTGGATCCGGTGCGGACCCGACGCGGAACCTACACCAACCTGGTCTACCGTGTGCACTTTGAGCGAGTGCCCCCGGGCCATCTGGTGCAGGGCCGCAACGTGGGACTTCTGGTCATCGTCACCCTCGATGCGGCGGACACCCCCCTCCTTTACACGACGGTGCACACCTGCGGCTGCTACCTGGCCTTCATTCCCACCACCGCCCTCCCTGCGACGGCCTATCCCCCCGGCTGGCAGGTACCCAGTCAGGAGGTATACGGCGAACGCCTGCCCGGCCGCCTGGATGCGACGGGTCTTGCCGCCGGTGACACCCGGGTGGTGATCGTGCTGCGAAACGGCACGCACCGGGTCAAGGAGGTTAAGACGTCTCCGGCCGGCCACCTGGAAACGGTCCGCCACGTCACGATGCAGCACCGCCCCATGGCGGACCTCGGGGCACTGCCGCTGGACGGCGGCGGCACCACCTCCTTTTTTGAAACCAAAGGAGCGCGCCGGGGCTATGTGAAGGGCAGCCAAAAACCCCTGGAGCGGTTGCTCATGAGTTGGTGGGCAATGGACTGGCGGATCGGGGAAGACAAAATACTCGGCAGAGACAAAACCGAAGGGATTCAGTTTTACACAAGCCTCAAGCCATGGGCCAGGAACCGGTCGGACCTGCGGGATTTCACCGGGTTTCTGGCATACTGGGAATGGGGCCTCTAGCCGGTTTCATCGCCCCCGCCCTCTTTCGCCCGCTTCCCCGCATCCAGACCGGGATACAATGCCCGCGCGCAATCGGGGCAGATGCTGTGGCTGAAAACGACATCGGCGTTTTCCCGGAGATAGGATTCCAGCTGGTTCCAATACCCCTTGTCATCCCGGATCTTCTTACAGGACGTACAGATGGGGAGAAATTCCCGCAGGGTCTTTACCTCCGCCAGGGCCTTTTGAAGCTTCCGGATCAGCTGCTCCCGCTCTTTTTCAGCGGCCTTCCGGGTTGAGATGTCATGCACGATGGAACACAGCAGGGTTTTTTCCCCAACGATGATGGGCCCGCTGAACACTTCCACGTCCACAACAGCGCCGTCCGCACGCCGGTGCCGGAAATTGAAATAATTCCGATGTTGTGCGCTGGCAAGCGCCATCTCCCCGCAAACCTGCTCCGCAGACAGCGTGTTGATGTCCTGGATGCGCATGTTCTTGAACGCCGCCGGATCGTAGCCGTAAAAGGCACAGGCCCGGGGATTGGCATCCACGATGGCGCCGGTCTCCGGATCGATGAGCAACATCACCGAATAATTGTTCTCGAACAAGGCCCGGTAATGGGACGCCTTTTCCCGGAGCAGCGCTTCCAGTCTTTTCCGGGCGGTGATGTCGATGAACAGGGAAATCATGGCACCTGGTTCGGTCCGGAACGCATACACCTGGAACACTCCGGCAATACGCGCGTCTTTATAGGCGAAATGCTCACTGGTCCAGGACTGACCGTCCGTGCAGATGCGCCGGTAGCGCTCCGGCAGATCTGTTTCCGCAACGGCCGGAAAAACCGTTTCAAACGATTGTCCGACCAGGGTCCGGTGGGCGATCCCCAGAATCTTGTCGGCGGTGGCATTGCCGCCCGTCAGCACCAGGCAGCCGTCGGCGGTCAATCGGTACAGATGAATGCCCACGGGGGCTTCCTTGATCACGTCAAAAAGCCGCAGGCCCGATATCCGGTGCGCCGCGTCGTTTTGCCGCAACTGCGCGCACACCGCCTCCAGGTGCTTGACCCGTTGCACCAACTCGTCATATGTAGGAGATTCAGTCATCGGAAGACACCACCCGGCAGAAAAGGGCCGCCGGCAATATACCCGGCAGGCACCACTGGAAGGTATCATACCGAATGCGGAAAAACGTTTCAACCGTGTTGGACGCTTACACGAAAGGAGCCGTGCATGAACCCATTTCTCAAAAAACGTTGGAATCCCTACGCGGCAGGCGCGTGCAGCGGGCTGGTAAGCATTCTTTCGGTCTGGGTCGCCGGTAAGTACCTGGGGGCCTCCACCACCTTTGCCCGGTCCGCGGGCATGATCGAAAATCTGGTTGCACCGGAGCACGTCAAGGGCCTCGCCTATTTCGCAAAATATCTGCCCGTCATTGACTGGCAGTGGATGTTCGTCGTTGGCATCTTTTTCGGCGCCATGCTCGCGTCGGTTTTCTCCTCCTCCTTCACACTCAAAGGCGTGCCGGACATGTGGACCCGGCGCTTCGGCCGATCCGTTTCCAAACGGGCCGTGGCGGCCTTCGCAGGAGGGGGCGTCGCCCTGTTCGGGGCCCGGCTCGCCGGCGGGTGCCCCAGTGGCCATGGGCTGAGCGGTACCCTCCAATTGTCGGTGAGCGGCTTGGTGGCCCTTGCCTGCTTTTTCATCGGTGGCCTTGTGATGGCAAAATTTCTCTACGGAAGGGGGCGGTCATGAATCTTTTGGTGATCGGGCTTGTAACGGGCATCTTGTTCGGCTTTTTTCTTCAGAAAGCGGAAGTGCTCCGCTATGACCGCCAATTGGGCGCCCTCCGGCTCATGGACATGACCATCGTCAAATTCATGTTCACCACCGTGCTGGTGGGCATGGTGGGCATCTATCTGCTGCGGGACTTGGGACTGGTGTCGTTGAACGTCAAAAGTACGGTCCTGGGCGCCAATATCATCGGCGGCCTACTGTTCGGTCTTGGCTGGGGGCTCCTTGGGTATTGCCCGGGCACCGCGGCCGGGGCCCTTGGGGAAGGCCGCTGGGACGCGTTCTGGGGCATTGTAGGCATGCTGGTGGGTGGCGGTCTCTATGCCGAGGCCTACCCCGTCATGCAAAAAACAGTACTCACCTGGGGTGCCTTGGGAAAAATCACCATCCCTGAAATCACCGGCATCCCCCACTGGGCAATCATCGCCGTATTCGTGGTCGTCGGCATCTTGCTGTTTCGGTGGTTCGAGAAGAGAAACCTTTAGCCCCGGGCAGGACAGACCGCCGGTAAAGCGCAAAAAGCGGGTTCCATGTGCATTTGTTTCGAACCGATCGGGGTCGTCCGGTCCTGCTTTTCAGAAAAATTCGGCACCCCCCGGCAGCCGGGGCTGACGCCGTCCGCCGACGGGGTGCTGACCTTGCACCCCGCCTACGGAACGGAAGCGGCGCTGCGGGGACTCGCGTCGTTCTCCCACATCTGGGTGATGTTTTTATTCCACGAACATGCCGACCGTCCCTGGCGGGAAACGGTGCGCCCCCCGCGGCTCGGGGGCAACCGCCGGGTGGGGGTTTTCGCTTCCCGGTCCGGGTTCCGGCCGAACCCGTTGGGCCTGTCGGTGGTGCGGTTGGAAAAAATCGCCCTGTCCCCGGCGCGCCTGTACCTAAGCGGGGTGGACATGATCGACGGCACCCCGGTCATCGACATCAAACCCTACGTTCCCTACGCCGACAGCATTCCCGACGCGGTGGCGGGTTTTGCCGCCCAACGGCCCGCCACGCCTCTGTCCGTAACTTTTTCCGATGCGGCCGAAGCGGCTTGCCGCCGCCTGGCACCCACCCGTCCCCGTCTCCGGCAATTAATCGTCGAGGTGCTGCAAGCCGACCCCCGGCCGGCCTACTACGGCAACGCATCGGGACGGGAACACTTCGGCACCCGGCTCTATGACCTTGATATCAAGTGGCGCTGCCGGCAAGAAACGGTTCTTGTGACAGCCATCGACAACGGCCCCTGACAATCTTCGCCGAAGCGGATCCCGACAATCAGACCCGAAAAGCGCTCTCACGGTCGGTTTCCGCCGCGATCCACCGGAGAAACTCGGCATGCCCCGACTCGATGGGCAGGCTCACCACGCAAGGGCAATCGTAGCTGTGCGCCGCCACAATGGCTGCGGTAAGCGCCGCCACCTTTTCCTTGGTGGTCTTGGCCACCAGCACCGCCTCCCTGGCCGACTGCACCGCCCCTTCCCACCAGTACAAAGACTGCATGCCGTCAAGGATGTTGACGCAGGCCGCCAGACGCTTTTCCACCACCAACCGCCCAATGCGTTCCGCCTCCACCTTGTTGGGCGCGGTTACATACACGAATCTTGTTTCCATGGGCCCTTTCCTGTTATGCGGGGTAAACCGGCGCCGAAGATTGCCCCTTTTCCAAGGATCAGACCCCGGACACCGACGTTTGTGTTGAGGATACCAAAGGAGGACAAATGGAGATAGACAATTTTTTCAAGGGCATCCCCGGCACATTGCACCGGGAATGGATCACGCCCCTTTTTGACGGCCCCCATGGCACCGTCGAACGCATCGTCTCCCGCGGACATTGTTCGCCGCCCGGGTTCTGGTATGTGCAGGACACCATTGAATGGGTGATGGTCCTGCAGGGACGGGCACGGCTGCACTTCGAAGCACCCGAGGCGGAAACGGATCTGAACCCGGGGGATTTTGTGACCATCCCGGCCGGCCGCCGCCACCGGGTGGCCTGGACAGACCCTGATCAAAACACCATATGGATCGCCGTCCACTTCAAACCGCCCGCGCAAGCCCCTTAGCACCCTTTCACCCCCTGGCCCGGGGATAAAGCGATTTTTATTTGCTTTATGAAAAGGTTCGTGCAAAAATGCGGCGTTTTTGCAGTCCTCCCCCCCACGTCGCTCTTTACAGAACAGCAGCATCGTCTTTGAAAGAAGGAGATTATGAATCTTTCATTTCTTTCCCGGCAAACCTTTCAGCTCCGGCTTTTTTCAGGCTTTCTCATCGGTGCATTGTTCATTCTCGGCACTGGGGCTGCGGGATTTTTTTCGCTGAACGCCGTCTTCACCGCCGCCGTTCCGGGCGGTGCGCCCCTGGCACCGCTGCTGTCAAAGGGGCGATGGATCGTCCTTTCGGTGTCCGTCATCACGGCAATGCTGACCATGGGGATCGGTTTTTTTCTGTGCCGGACCATCGTCACCCCCCTGCTGCGGGTCATCGAGGGATTGGGCGCCGGCTCTTTGCACGTATCGGACGCCGCCACACATCTGTCGCGCACCAGCCAGACCATGGCCGACGATGCCAACCGGCAGGCCGAAGCGGTGCAGCAAACCGATGAGGCCCTGACCCGAATGAACGCGACGGCCCGGGAAAACGCCACCGCCATCACCGAAACCAACAAAATCATTAACACGGACCTGGCCCAAAGCGGAACAATCATGGGGGATCTGGGCACGCAGCTGGGCGTCACCCTGGACAGCGCCATCACCGCCACCGAAAAAACACAGAAAATCGTCAAAACCATCGACGAGATCGCTTTCCAGACAAACCTGCTGGCACTCAACGCAGCGGTGGAGGCGGCCCGGGCCGGAGAAGCCGGCGCGGGCTTTGCCGTGGTGGCCGAAGAGGTCCGGAATCTCGCCCTCCGTTCGGCGGAAGCCGCCAGGGAAACCGCGGATCTCATCGACAACACCGTTGCCCAGGTAAGAGAGGCCGGCGATAAAAATTCTCAAATCAATGTCGAGGGCGGCAAGAACTACCGGATCTTAAAGCGCATCACCCAGCGCATCGAGGCCATTGCAGAGGGCACCCGCCAACAGATGAGCGGAATTGAACAGGTCAACGGCACCATTGCCGACATCGCGCACATCACCCGGCAATATGTGTCCAATGCCGAGTCCGCCGCCGCCACGGCCGAAGAAATGGATGTGCAATCCAGTTATTTCAAGGATGCCGTAAAGACTTTGGCCGCCATGGTGGGGATGCGCATGGACCAGGGTCATACCCACGCGGAAAAACCGGACGTCTACCCCACAGGCACCAAGATCAGAAAACCGTCCCTGCCGCCGGCTTCGAGACTGCAAATTTCCGCCAGGTGATCCGCCCGCGTCCCCCCGGCATTGTCGATGGGCATGCGCCAAACCGCTGCGGATTGTTTTCAGGGCGTCCCACCGTCGTTTTCCTGAATCCCACGCCATCGTCACCCCGTCCGCCGGATGAAACCGCACAACGACAGCGGCAAACGGCCCAGGTCCATCGCCGAAAGATTTTCTGCCGTGTTTGCGGCCACGCAATCACGGACTTCTCCCAGGCGCGTGCCGTCAACGGCGCCCATACCCATACGGTTGCCAACCCAAACGGCCAGGTATTCGAAATCGGTTGTTTTCTGTCCGCACCCGGATGCGTGGCCGACGGCCCCCGTTCCGTAGAATTCACCTGGTTTCCGGGCCATGCATGGCAGGTGGCCCTCTGTGGCCGGTGCCGGGTCCATCTGGGCTGGCGGTTCACCGCTGGGCAAAGCCCCCCCTTTCACGGCCTGATCCTTGCCCGCCTGGTCAACGGTTGAGCCGCAACCGTCGAAAAAGCGCTTCCCGCAAAAGCCCGATGGGTTCCTGAATCTCCCGAAGTTCCGTTACCCGGCCGATACCCACCACCATCAACAGACCGGCCGCACCGCAGATGCCGACGATCGCCACCTGCCCTGCAGCACCGGCCTGGGCCAATTCGCCGGCCACCAAGCGCCGCAACCATTCCAGCACGCCCCCCACCGCCAGGGCCACCAACGTCATTTTGCAAAAAGCCGCCGCCACAACACGGCCTCCGGTGTTGCCGCTGCGGCGGTTCCACACCCATGCCAGCAGCAAAGCCTGCCCCGTGGTTGAACAGGTCAAGGCAAGGGCGATGCCCTGGGCCCCCCACCACCGCATGAACAGGAAATAGGCCGGCAGCGTGACAACCACGGCCACGGTACTGAAGACAGCGGGGAACAGGGTGTTTTGCCTGGCGTAGAATCCCCGAAGCACCAGGGTGTAAGCGGCCAGGGCCACAGCACCGGGCAAAAGGGGCACCAGGACCCGGGCCGTAAAAGCCGTGGCGGCGACATCAAAGGCGCCCCGCTGAAACAGCAGCGCCACCACCTCCCCGCGCAGCACCATCAGCACCGCCACCCCGGGCAGCGCCAACGTCAAATGCCGTAGCGTCCGGTTGAGCAGCCGATTGGCTTCGGACAAATTGTCTTCGGCCACCAGGCGGGACATGAAGGGAAAAAAGGCGGTGGCAAGGGCCTGGCCGAAAAGGCCATACACCACCAGTGTCAGGCGCAGGCTGTAGTTGATGCCGGAAATGGTACCGGGGGCGAGGTAGGATCCGAAAAAGCGGAACAAAAGCTCCACGGAAAAGGCCGGGGTGAGGCCCACCATCAGCGGCAAGGTCAGCCGGACATACTTCTTCAGGTCGGGGTGCGCCAGGGCCAGAGACGGCGTAAACCGCATGCCCGCCCGCCGGGCACCGATCCCCTGGAGCAGGAAATTTCCCGCAAAAGCGCCTGCCAGAACACCCCATGAAAACCCGATTATGCCGCACCGCCGTGCCAGAAGCAGGCCGCCGGCGATGATGCCCAGGTTGTAAACAAGGGGCGCGAGGGCCGGCAGAAAAAACCGCTCCTTTGCGAACTGGACGGCCATGAACAACCCACCGGCAAAGAAGAAGAGCTGCGCCGGCAAAATGATCCGGGTCATTTTCACGATGGCGGCCAGGGTGGCGGGCGCTTGAATGCCGGGCGCCACCATGCGCATCAACGGTTCGGTGAACACTTCCGCGATGACAACCAGGCAAAGCAGAAGAAGTCCGAACCAGGTCAGGATGACGGAAAACGTCCGCCATCCGTCTTCCTCCCGGCCCCGGGCCAAGTATCCCGAAAAAATGGGGATGAAGGTCAGGGACAAGAAGCCGCTTGCCACCAGGTGGTTCAGGATCTCGGGCAGCAAAAACGCCACCTGGTAAGCATCCACATCAGCGCCGACGCCCCGGAGACCGGCGATGACCATCTCCCGCACCACTCCGATGATACGGCTGAGAAACACCGATGCCATCATGACCAGGGATGCAATTCCGACTTTCTTCGACAGGGACCCGCTCACCGGGTGCCGTCCAATCTCTGGTCACCGCAAAAAACCAGGATGCCGCCGCCCTTTGCCTTGCACGCCAGGGTCATGTTCAAGGCCGAGGCCAGTGAAACGGCCAGGGCCGTGGGCATGGACTTGGCCACCAAAATGGGAATGGCGGCCCGGGCTGCCTTTTGCACCATCTCGTAGCTGATGCGCGAAGACAAAACACCCAGCATGACCCGGTCCAGGGTGCCGGCCAGAAAAAGCCCCCCGATGGCCTTGTCCAGGGCATTGTGCCGCCCCACGTCTTCGGCCGCAGCCATCAGGCCGAGGTCGGCGCCATACAGCGCCACCGCATGGGAGGAGCGTGTGCGGCCCCGCACCGGTTGCAGGCGGGAAAGATCATCCAACACTTCCTCCACCGCCGTCATGGCGAAAACCGCCTCCCGTCTGACCGGGGGCAGCTCCCGAACCAGGTCCGCCACCACCTCCTTTCCGCAGATGCCGCAGCTGGTCTGGCTGATATAGCTGCGCCGCTGGAGGGTGTCTGTGGCCAGGATGTTGCGGGACGGTGTCAGCGTGACGGTTACCACATTGGTGTTGTCCGCCTCGCAAACGGCCACCGTGGCGATGTCCTCCACCCGGTCGACAATTCCCTCTGCCAGACAGAAACCGGCCGCGTGGGCGATTTCTTCACCGGGCGTTCGCATGACAACCGCATAGGGTTTTCCCTGGATGCGAATCGAAAGGGGCTCTTCGCACAGCAACGCCAGGGTCTGCGGCCGACCGTGGGCGCCCTGCCAGTGGCGGGCCGTGTGGGGTGTGGTGGTATCCAAGGCAAAGCTCCCGGCGGAAGTCATCGGCCACAAGCGTCGGCCAGCCGCTCGATTACGTCTCCGCAGCGGATCTTGCCCCCCTTGAGAACCCGGGCGAACACGCCTTCCCGGGGCATGATGCAGTCACCGGCTTGGTAATAAATGGCGCATTTCTTGGTGCATTCTTTTCCGATCTGGGTGATTTCCACAAGGGCGGTGTCGCCGATTCGGAACCGGGTGCCCACCGGCACCGATACCCAGTCGATGCCCTCGGTGGCGATATTCTCGGCAAAATCCCCGAAGGTGACGTCAAGGCCCTTTTCCCGGACGCCGGCGATGCTTTCCGATGCCAGAAAACTGACCTGCCGATGCCAATCACCTGCATGTGCATCCCCGTCAATGCCATGGTTTTCCAGCAGCACCGCCTCCTGTACCGTGGTTTTACGGGTGCCTTTTTTCCTGCTGACAGCCAAGGCGACGATTTTCATAACCCCTCTTTTCTTTTCGTCTTGCAGCGACATTACCTGTCGGGTTGATGATTCTTCTCCAAGCCCTTCTGCAGTACGCTGACCCCCACCAGCATGTAATGAAGCCCCGAACAGATGGTGAGAGCCGCCGTCAGCCAAAGGACGGGCAGCGCCACCGGAAACGCCAGGGGCACGTCCGGTTCGAGCAGCGCGATGAACACCAGTCCCAGTTGGGCCGCGGTGGTGCACTTGCTCAGGAGCGTCGGCCGAATGGACGGCCGGATGTCGGAAAAGGTAAAAACGGCAATGCCGGCCAGGATCAGGGTGTCCCGACTGATGACCAGCACCGAGATCCATCCCGGCACGATGTCAAGAACCGCCAGGGTGACATATGCGGCGATGAGCAGGAATTTATCGGCAATGGGATCCAGGTAGGCCCCAATGACGGTGCGTTGATTGAAACAACGCGCAATGAACCCGTCGAGTCCGTCACTGATGCCCGCCAGGGTGAATGTGAGCAGGGCCAGGAAAAAATACCCTTTGAGCAGCAGAATCACAAACAACGGCGTCAGCAAGATCCGCCCCACTGTCAGGATATTCGGGATATTGATGGGCCACTGAGATGTTTTCACCAACGGCAAGGCCTTTCCGTATAATTTTTCCAGCACCGCCGCCGTGGGCGCGGGCCATGGTCGTGCCGCCGCGCTCCTTCTTTTCGGCCAAACAACCTCTTCCCGTTTGCCGCCATCGTCAATTCGGTACCAGGGACAGGCGGACAGTCTCCGGCGCCACGTCGGTAATGTGAATACCAAAGCCGTCAAACGATTTCAACAGAAGGGCTTCGGCAATCTCCTGGGTGGTGCCTTCGAAGGCGATGGCCAATGCCGCCCGTTCCGGTGCGATTTCCCGGGTCTGCAATTCAAGCACCTGGGGCAGTTCCGCAAGGGTGCGCCGGAACTGAACAAAATGAGCGAGGCGCCGGTGGCCCTCTACCACCACATGGGCATTTCGGGGCTGACCGGCGCGTTCCTTTTCCGCATCAGCGCGCAGGGTTCGGGCAAGCAGGTCCCCGGCGCGGGCGCCGGCTTCGGCCAGGGCCCGTCGTCCGCCGGACAAGGTGTCGTCATCCGCCACCAGGGCCGTTTCGTCAACGGTGGTGACGGCGTCGGCCGTTTCGGTGCGAAGGGCCCGCACCGTTACACGCCCCTGAAAGGATTTGAGCGCATCCCCCATCACATTGGGCGTGATCCGGGCGGACGCGGTGCCCACCACCACGATGTCCGCCTGGAACCGGCGCCCCATTTCCACGGCATCGGCATCCGTGAGGTCGGTGGCGGAAAACGGCGCATCGCCGGCGGTGCCGGCCTCCCGGTTTCGGGCCACCACCTGGAAGCCCTCCCGGGCGATGGCGGCACCCATGGCGGAGACAGCCACCGACTCGGCAAAGGCATCCTGCCACCAACAACGCGGGGCGGCATCTTCCAGCTGCTGCTCAGCCACCAGAAACAAAACCGATGTCGACGCCGCCCCGGATTCCGCCAGCACACCGTTCTCGCTCAGGTGGGTGCGCACCCGTTCGATGGAGACGGTAACGGACACCATGACGCGGTAAACATTGCCGGCGGCCGCCTCGGTGAGCACCTTGTAATCCTGCACAAACCGATCCGCTCGGGTGAACAGCAGCCGGTTGACGTTCTCGAAAGACCGGACAAAAGCCGGCTGCGAAAGCAGGTCGACGGCCACCAACCCCACGGCGGCGGCCAGACCGTCACTGACGGCCTGCTCCCGGGCAGACGACAGGTTCCCGTCGGTGGCCCGCCCGGTACCGATCACTTCGACAACCCGGGTGTCGGCGGACTG
This sequence comes from Desulfobacterales bacterium, assembly GCA_963678885.2. Lineage (GTDB taxonomy): Bacteria > Desulfobacterota > Desulfobacteria > Desulfobacterales > JAFDDL01. Next base: position 1,113,942 of record CAXXFG010000001.1, read on the forward strand.
GGCGCCGAGGAAGGACGGGGAGGCCATCAACATCATTGCAGTGGTCAAAAAGAACACAACTGTTCGCATGACAGATCGCTCCTTAACGATAGTGGTCCATGTCCAAAACCTCCACGGAAACTTGTGCGGCGCCTATGTGGTCCGCGCCAAAGCGTAGTCGGCGATAAGTTCCAACAGATCCCTGTCCGCGGATGCCGGAAGCGATACCAGGGCGTTCTTCGCTTCGGCGATGTATCCGGACGCCCGGCGGCGGGTATGGGCGATGCCGCCGTATTGCTCCAGAAGTTTCGTAAACCGTGAAAACGTCGCAGCGCCCACGTCGCCGCCGGTGATGGTGTCGCACAACCAACGCCGGTCATGGCCGTCGGCTGCCGCCAGGGTGAAAATGACCGGCAACGTCAGCTTGCCTTCCTTCAGATCAACCCCCACCGGTTTTCCCAGAATCGCTGCGTCGGCGGTATAGTCGAGCAGATCATCGGCCATCTGGAAGGCCATACCGATGCAATGGCCGTAAGCGGCCAAGACCGCGCTCCATGCCGCGGGCGCCTCCGCCACCAGTGCGCCCACCCGGCACGCCCCTTCAATGAGCACGGCGGTTTTTCGCCGGATCACCTCCAGGTAGTCTTCGGTGGAAAGATCCAGACGGCCCTTGTTTTCCAACTGTTCGATCTCCCCCTGGCTCATCTGTTCGGTCACGCCGCTGATAACATGAATGACCGCCGGACGCTTTGTATCGGCGGCGATGGAAAGGGCCCGGGCCAGCAGGAAATCGCCGGTCAGCACCGCCGTCTCGTTGCCGAACCGGCGGTGGGCCGCAGGTCTTCCCCGGCGCAGCTCCGCACGGTCCACCAGATCATCATGCAGCAAGGTGGCCGCATGGAGATATTCGAACATCACCGAAAAGCGATAAGCGGCCGGATCGTCAAACCCGCACAACCGGGCGCTGAGCACCATCAAAAGCGGGCGCAGGCGCTTGCCGCCGGCAAAAAGAATGTGGCCGGCCGTCTCCCGCACCCGGCCCAGATAAGGCGTCAGGTTTTCCTCCAAGGCCGACTCGATGCGCACCAGGTCCTGCCGGACCAACGCCACGATTTTCTCTTTCAATGACGGCGTCCCGGACATCATCGCAAAAGCTCCCCCACCAGGTCGTACTCAAGGGCGTCGGTGACCCGGATGCGGACCATGGTGCCCACCCGGGGCGCCGGCCCCTCTCCGGAAACATGAACGAAGGTCAGGCCGTCCACCTCCGGCGCCTGAAACCGGGTGCGGGCCGAGAAAACCGTCTCTTCGAGCCGCTGCTCCAACAAAACATCCATCGTGCGCCCGACATAGGCTCGGTTGTGGGCCAGGGATATCTTTTTCTGCCGGTTCATGAGCCGGCGCCGGCGCTTGCCGGCAACGGCGGCGGGCACATGATCCGAAAGCCGGTGGGACGCCAGGTCCTCGGCGTCCGAATAGGTAAAGACGCCCACATGGTGAAACCCAACGGCATCAATGAACGCACTGACAAGTCGCATATCGTCTTCGGTTTCACCGGGAAACCCCACAATGAGACTTGTACGCAGAGCCGCATGGGGTAACCTTTGCTTGATGGCGGAAAACATCCGGTGCAGGTCCGCCGCCGTGTAACGCCGCCCCATGCGCTTCAGAATCCGGTCGCTGGCATGCTGCACCGGCATGTCGAAATAGGCGCAGATGTTCCCATGGGCCGCCATGGTTTCCACGACAGCGGGGTCGAAATGCTCAGGGTGTCCATAGAGCACCCGGATCCAGATATCCCCCGACACAGACGCCAGCGCGTCGAGAAGGGCATGCAAACTGGACGGCGGTGTCAAATCGAATCCGTACCGGGAGGTGTCCTGGGCCACCAGCACCAACTCCTTGACGCCGCCGGCAATCAGCCGCCGGGCCTCGGTCAGAATATCGGCCATGGGCCGACTGCGGTGGGAGCCCCGGAGCCGGGGGATAATGCAGTAGGTGCACCGGCTGCTGCAACCCTCTGCAATTTTCAGATAGGCCGAATGGCCTTCGGTCAACACCCGGGGGACGTCGGCAGGTTCCAGGGGAGCCGCATTGGGTGTGGGCAGCAGGCAACCGCCCGGGTGGGACGCCTCCATGACCGCTCGCACAATCTGGTCAAAAGCGCCGGTCCCCAAAAACAGATCCACCTCGGGCAGAGCCGCTGCGATATCTTCACGGTAGCGCTCCGGCAGGCACCCGACAACAATCAGCCGCCTGCAAACACCTTCGGTCTTGTAGGCCGCCAGGGCCAGAATGGTGTCGATGGATTCGTTTGCCGCCGCCGCGATAAAACTACAGGTGTTGACCACAATCACCTGGGCCGCTTCCGGATCCAGTGTGATCCGAACCCCCTGCGCCCGGAGCCTGCCCAGCATGATCTCGCTGTCCACCTGGTTTCTGGCGCAGCCGAGACTGACAAGATGAAGTTTCATGAAAAGCATGCCTCCGGCCACGCCGTCAACCGCTGCCGAAAAGGAAAAACGGCGGCCCCGTTCCGGCCGGCCGCCAATGAATACGCTTGGTTGCGACGAAATTAGAGGAAGCGCACCGGGTTGTCAATCCATTTCCCGGTTGACAAGGCGCCGTTGCAGGCCTATAAATGAACGAACGTTCGCTCTTTACTCACCGATCCACACGGAGATGCCATGCCGAGACCCACCCCGCGGGAACGGGAAAACCAAATCAAACAAACCATCGCCCGGCTGTTCGCCCAGAAAGGCTACCACGCTACCTCCATGCGGGAGGCAGCCCGGGAATTGGGAATGACGCCCTCGTCCCTGTATAATTATTTCAAAAGCAAGGAAGACCTCCTGTTCGCGCTGATGAACGAGGCCGTTGACGAGGCCCTGGATGTGCTGGAGGGTATCTGCAACGGCCCTGCGCCGGCCGAGGAAAAGCTCCACCAGGTGCTGGATTTTTACACCCGGTACTACACCGGGGACCAGGACAAGTTGACCTTGCTGGTCAACGAGATACAGAGCCTCGGGGCCCGCCGATACCGCATCCTGCGGGATAAGGAGCGGCGCTATGTCCGCCTGATCCGGATCATCTTCGAGGAACTCGGCGCCGAGGGAAAAATGAAGCCCATGGACCACACCGTGGCGGCCTTTTCCTTCTTCGGCATGGTGCACTACACCATCAAATGGTACCACAAGGACGGGCCGATTCCCCCGGACGCACTGGCCCGATTGTTTATCGAAATTTTCACCAGGGGCATTCTCTCCCGCTGAGGGCCGCGGGACAGGAGGGGACATGGATTTCATGCTGGAAGCGGAACACCAGGATATCATGGCGGCGGCCCGGACATTCGCCGAAGCGGAGTTCACCGACCGGGCCCATGCCTTCGACCGGGAAGAACGCTTCGACCCGGCACTTTGGAAGAAGGCCTGCGCGCTGGGGTTCGTCGGCACCTTCATCGACGAAGCCTATGGCGGCGCCGGCATGGGGTTCTTCGAACACGCTCTAATCACCGAGGAATTCTGGGCCGTGGACCCGGGCATCGGCCAGGCCATTCTCGCCACCACCTTCGGCGCCGAGCTGGTGCAACTGTTCGCCACCGAGGCCCAGAAACAGGCCATCTTGCCGGATCTGGTGGCCGGAAAAGCCAGCATCGCCACGGCCATCACCGAACCGGATGCGGGGTCGGATCCCGCAGCCGCCTCCGCCCGTGCAGAGCGGGAAGGAGATACCTGGGTGATCAGCGGCACCAAGATGTTCATCACCAACGCTTCCACCGCGAAGCATGCCCTGATTTTCTGTGTAACCGACCCGGACGCCGCCTCCCGGCACAAACGGCACAGCTTCATTCTCATGCCAACGGATGCGGCCGGTTACAAGGCGGAGCCCATTCACGGTAAGATGGGCATCCGGGCCTCGGATACCTGCGAGGTGCTTCTGGACAAGGTCCGCGTCCCGGCCGAAAACCTCATCGGGCGGCAGGGGGAAGGGTTTTCCCAGTTGATGGCCTTTTTCAACCGCACCCGAATCCACATCTGCGCCCAGGCAGTAGGCTGCGCCCGGGGGGCGTTGGAGGAATCCATCCGCCACGTCAAGGCTCGGCGGCAGTTCGGGCAACCCCTGGCCGAATTCCAGGTGATCCGCTTTTCCCTGGCGGAGATGGCCACCTGGATCCGGGCCGCCCGCAACCTTTATTACGAAGCGGCTTGGCGCATGGACCAGGGCAAGGAGGACCATGCACTCATCGCCATGGCCAAATGGTACTCGGCCGAAGTGGCCGTGAAATGCACCAACGAAGCGGTCCAGATGCAGGGCGGGTACGGTTATATCGAGGAGAGCAAGGTCAACCGGTTGTTCCGGGCCGCCAAGGTCTTGGAAATCTACGAAGGCACCCGGGAGATGGAAAAAACGGTGGTGGCAAAATCCATACTGCAATAACCGCCGCACGCCGCGCGGAAAAACCGAGCCTATTTCATCAGCCGACGGAACAGACCGAACATCACCACCTCGTACCCCTCGGGGGCATGGTTCCACTTCTTTCCATACACATGCACCCGCCGGGTTTCGGCGCCGGCGGCATAAACCTTGCCGCCGGTGAGAATCCAGGCGAGAATGCCGCCGGCAAGATTCTTCACGGCATTGTTTCCTCCCGCCGCCTTTTCCGCGAACACGCCGCTTCGGTAGCCGACGGTGCAGTATGCCACCGCGACTTTCCCCTCGGCCAGCGCGGTATTTCCCGCGAAAGCCTCCGGGGTGACGGCACCCGGCAGCATGGAAACCGCCCGCTCTTCCCTTGTCCGGGTGTCGATGAACAGGACGCGGCCCTCATTGAAAAGCCGCCGGGCATCCGCGACGGAAATGTCCGGGACGCCGGGAAACGCTTCCGCATATCCCCGGTATAGGGCCATCACCGTTTCCAATGCGGACCGGTCTTCACCTACCGTTTCCGCCCATCCGGTCGTACAAAAAAACATCCCCGCCACCAGGAGGGCGCAGCAACGGACCCGAAAAGAACCGTTCCGATGTCGTGTCATTCGCCGTACACCCCCCGCCGCCGTCTTACAAGTCAATCACCTTGTCCGCCAACTGCATCGCCGTCACGATGTCCAGCATATTGGTGGTGATTCCGGCCTTTTTTTCTTCCAGCAGATTGAAATGGTCAAGACAGGTGCCGCAAACAAGGAGGTGAAGGCCGTTCGCCTCCATCCGCTGTAGATCGGCCAAAGCCGGTGATCCGGCCGCGGCCAGCTTCACGCCGCTGTTTACCAGCACCAAGCGCCACAGGGCCGCGCCCATTTCCGGCAACGTCTTGATGAAATTGAGCATGAGTTTTCCGCCCAACCCATCATCGCCCCTTCCGATGCGGTCGGCCGTTACCATCACCATGATTTTGCTTTCCTCGCAGTCCTTTTTCCCGGGATCGGGCCCAGCCGGCCGGGCAGCCGCCCTGGCCGCATCGCGGGTAGCGGTGATGGTATATTCCCCGCTCTTCTCTTCCGTCGAAACAACAAAGCGCTTCGACGCAAAAAAAAGGGCGAGGTTTTCCCGGGCGGGTTTGTTGTCCACAACAACTGTCACCTGGTCGGCGTTGTCCATCTCCACTGCGTCCTTGGCCAGCAAAACCGGTGTGGGACAAGAAAGCCCCCTGGCGTCGATCTCTTTCATATTGCGCGCTCCATATCCCGTTTTCCCAATTCTGTCCGGCACCGGTGCGCTTGCCACGGGCCAGACACGCCGCATCCTCACCGGACGGTGCAAGCGCATACTACAAGGACGGGCGACAAGCAGTCAAATTGCTGTTTCCAATGACCGGCCGGAACCTGCATTCAACGCGTCAATGCCGGGCATCGGTTTCCGGGCCGGCAGCCGCCGTGAACGCATCACCGGAAAGAAATTGCAGCAGCAGGCGTTTCATGACCTCCGGGCGATGCCCCCCCGGAACGCGATAGACACGCTTTGGGGGGAGGATCTCTTCCAGCAGCCGGTGACCCGTGACCATCCTGTCTTCCGTGCCGTATCCCAGATAAACCGGCGGACGGTTTCCCGGGGCCGCCGCATAGGCTTTCAGCCAGCCCCAGAATATGCGCTCCCAATCGTCGGGATCCGCCTGGCCCGGAGACCACCGGCGGATGCCGCCGGCAGCCGCCACTTCTTCCACGATACCGTCGTAACCGAGAAAAGGGGAAATGATACAAACCCCAGCCAAATCTTCGGGATGGGCGCGCAAATACATCATCGCGCCGAGCCCGCCCATGGAAACCCCCACCAGCCAAATGCGCCGGTACCCCTGAGACCGGGCCGGATCCAGCACGTCCTCTTTGAGCCGGGGAACCAGAGAGCGTGAAAAATAATAGCCGAAATGGCTGTCCGGGGCCACCATATCCAGTGCCAGTCCCTGCCGGCGCACCGCTGCCACCACGCCCATCCGCTCAAAGGACCGGTGGCTGCCGCCCATGCCCCTCAGGAACACCACCAGCGCGGTGTTCTCCGGCGGCGTGGCCGTCTGGTAGCGAAGAACGGCAAGGGGGCGATAACCGCCCCAGGGCATGCACCCCGAAAGAAGCGTGGCCGCCAGCAGAAAGCCGGCACATTGTCTTGCTTTGGCAGAAATATTTTTCATCATCAACCGCTGCTGATGCCGCCCGGTGCCGGTGCGAGGTCCAGGGACACAGGGCAGTGATCCGAGCCCATTATGTCCTTGAGAATGGCCGCGCCTTTTATCCGGTTTTCACTGGCCGCGTCCACGCAGAAATAATCGATGCGCCACCCGATATTGCGTGCCCTGGCATTGAACCGGTAGCTCCACCAGGTGTACTGGTCAGGCGCCTGGTTGAATTTTCGGAAGGTGTCCACAAACCCGTTGGAGACGAAGCGGTCCATCCAGGCCCTTTCCTCTGCGGAAAAACCGGGGTTGTTTTCGTTGCTCTTGGGGTTTTTGAGATCAATGGGCTTGTGGGCCACGTTGAAATCCCCGCAGACAACGGTGGTCTTTTCCTTGGCCAGACCCCGCACAAACCGTTGCAGGGCCTGGTTGAAACCGCGCTTGAAGTCGAGCCGTAGAAGACCGTGCTGGGCGTTGGGGAAATAGGCGTTGACCAGATAAAAATCGGCAAACGCCAGGGTGAGCACCCGACCTTCCGTGTCGTAGGCCGCATCCCCCATACCGTAGATAACCTCCACCGGTGTCCGGCGGGTATACACCCCAACACCAGAATACCCTTTTTTTTCGGCACTGTGCCAGTAGCTGGTGTAACCTTCGATGCAACGCAGCGCATCGGGCAATTGTTGCGGATGGGCTTTTGTCTCCTGTACGGCGAAAATGTCCGGGGACAGTTGCCGGACGATGTCCACAAACCCCTTTGCCGCCAACGCGCGGATGCCGTTCACGTTCCAACTAATCAGCCGCCAAACGCCCCGGGCAGTGGAGGGGGCCAGGGGACGCTTCCGGGGCGTGACACCGATCCTGGGACATTGTCCGGCCACAACGCACCGGTCGCAGTGGGGCGCTACAGGCCGGCAGGTGCCCTGGCCGAAAGCCACCAGGATGCGGTTGATTTTCATCCAGTACCGTGCCGGCAGCTTGTCCCGCAGGGCCGTTTCCGTCTGCGCGGGCGTTTCGGTATCCACATATCCCCATATATTCATGATACGGTGCACATGGGTGTCCACGCAAATGGCCGGTTTTCCGAAGGCAACGCTGACCACCAAATTGGCGGTTTTTCGGCCCACCCCGGGCAGCGTCACCAACGCATCGATATCATCGGGCACCTTGCCGGAAAACCCTGCCAAGGCCGCCGGCAGCTTGGCGAGATAGCCGGCCTTGCTCTTGTAGAATCCCACCGGATAAATCAGTTTGGCGATTGTTGCCTCGGAAAGAGTTGCCAACGCCGTCGGGTCCGGCGCTTGTTTGAACAGGCGCACGGCCGCGGCCGCCGTGGTTTCGTCCTTGGTCCTGGCCGACAGAATGGTGGCCACCAGCACCTTAAAGGGGTCTTTTGTCTGCACCGCGATCAGGTCCACCACGGGCACCTGGTATGTTTCCACCTCTTTTTCCACCGCCGCAATCAGCGTTTCAATGTCCGCCATGATGCCTCCGCCGCATCGGTTGAATTCTTGATATCATGCCGGGCCATGCACACCGGGCAAACGCCCGGGATTGGGGCGCCTGGGTCTGCCCGGGAAACGCCTATCGGTTCCCAACCCCACCGGCCATGAATCGACTGTCCGCAAGCCACTTGCCGCGGCCCGGGTTTCCGGAACCGCCGGTGGCCGGGGTTAATGGTTCTTGAAAATGGAAAAGATATAATCGGTAATGATACGGTTGATGGCTTCAGGCGTGGTTTTTGAAAACCCGAGGCCCAGGGTCGCCTCCTGCCGGGAGCGCTTGATGTTCCGCAAAGCACCAAGGATTTCGACATCCCCCTCGATACCTGGGAATTTGCACAATAGGCGGATTTGCTCATCAAGCCGGAAAGGGGGCGGCGCATCCCCTGGGGGAAACTGAATCTGCAATCGACAACCCTGCCGGCTGATATCAAGAATAATGCCCGCATAGGTTTCCGTTCCGATCACCAGATGCGCCGGAAAGAAGCAGCGGGCCCGCCGGGCGGAGCGAAGTTCATGTTTTTCGATGATCTTGGGATGCTCCAGAAAAACCAGTCGGAACGGCTTCGATATGGCGTCGATGAGTTTGGACTGAAAAGCGTAAATGGTGCCGTTGTAGAGATATTTGACGATGAGTTCGTTGCCCTTGTATAGTTTTTGTTTGACCAGTTGATAGGGAGAAGGCGCTTTGATGATCAGGAACTCGTCCGCGTCCATCCCCACCAGGCAGCTATATAGGGGCATGGCCACGTCGGCGATCTGCACCTGGAGTTCCGTTCCCATTTCGAGACTGATCCGCTTGCCGTAGTTGGTGATGCCGATTTCCGAAATCCCCATGCATACCTCTATTTGTGGTGTTAAAAAAACCCATGGACCGCTTATGGCTCAATAAGAAAGAATTCGTGTTTTGTCAATGGGATGCCGAAGACCCTGCGGCCTTTCCCAATCATACGGTCAGCATGAGCCTGGCCGTGGTGAAGTAAATCAAAAGCCCGGTAATGTCCACCACCGTAGTGAGGGCCGGGCTTGCCACCACCGCCGGATCCCATTTCATCTTGGCCGCACCCAAGGGAAGCAGCGCCCCGAACAAGGTGGAGGTGATCACCTGCAGCCCCAGTGCAATGGCAATGGTCGACCCGATGCGCAGCAGCGAAATGCCGGGCGGCAGACCGGCGGCGCCGCCACCGAAAACAAGAACCCGCCCGAAAGCGATCAGCCCCAGCAACACGGCCAGCAGCAGGGATACCTGCAATTCCCGCCCCAGGATACGCGGCATGTCCCGGAGGGCGATCTCCTTGAGGGCCAGGGCGCGGATCACCAAGGTGGCCGACTGGCTGCCGGTGTTGCCCCCCGTGTCGGCCAGCATGGGCATAAACGCCGCCAGCACGGCAAACTGCATCAACAGGCCCTCGAAGGACTGCACGATGAAGCCGGATACCAGGCCCAACACCGACAACGCCAGTACCCACGGGTACCGGTTTTTGAAATGCCCCCAGACGGATGTCTTCATGTACACGGCGCCCTCGTGGCTGCCGGCAATGGCCATGAATTTCTCCATGTCTTCGGTGTGCTCCCGGGTGATGATGTCGATGGCGTCGTCATGGGTGATGATCCCCACCAGAGCATCGTCGCCGTTGACGACCGGTATGGCGATCATGTCGAACTTCTGGATGTTGCGGGCGGCATCCTCCTGGTCATCCTGGGCGCGGACAAAAATCACATCCGGGTGCATGATGTCTTGGATGCGATCCTGCCGACGGGCCAGAATGATGTCCCGCAGGGAGACGAACCCCAGCAGCTTGCGGCGCGCATCCACCACATAGGCGTAGTAGATGGTCTCCTTGTCCGGGGCGACCCCCCGAAGGTGTTCGATGGCCTGGGCGGCGGTCAGCTGGGGCGGCAAGGTGGCATAATCGGACGTCATGACCGCACCGGCCGTGCCCTCCGCATAGGCCGTGAGTTTTCGGATATCGTCCCGTTCTGCCTGGGCCAGGGCAGGCAACACCGCTTCCCGTAGTTCGTCCGGCAGATGTTTGAAAAGGCTCGCCCGGTCGTCCGAAGACATATGTCCCAACAGCCGGGCGGTATCGGTCCGCTGCAGGGTAGCGACAATGTCGACCTGGAACCCCGCGTCGAGATGACTGAAAACGTCTGCGGCCACCGTTGCATCGGCGTGTCGGAGCACGGCCCAGGCCTCGGAGACGGACAGGGCAGCGATCATTTCGGCGATGATGGCCGGATGACCGGACGCACAAAAATAGCGCAGACCGGCCGTATCGCCGGCGGTGAGCATTTCGCGCAGTTCAGGTACGAGCAGGGGGTTCTGGTCTTGCATGGTTCACCTCGGTTGGGGCCGCGATTCAGAGACGTCATCACGGCCGGCGGTGAACCGGTGGTCTATTCGCAGAGCAAAGAGCGGCCGTTCATGTCACCGTCCGCGATACCGGTGCATCGCGGTCCAGGGTCTTCGGGATCGTTCTGTGTCGATTCCCGGGATGTATGCCGGCAGGATTGGCTGCCGTCCGAATCGCTCATTGCACATCCTATTGGTTGGGTTTTTCTGCAAAGTTGCCGCAGCGGCAGCCACTATACCGCGCGGGTTGAAAAGATCAAGGAATATTATCCGGCTGTATCATCAATGTTTGCCGCCGCTGTCCTGCGGGAACCGACACTGCCGCAACGCGCAGCCTTTGCCCCGGGGCTTATGACCATGCGGCAACCAAATCGGCGTCATTGAAAAAAAGCGATACGGCGGCATCCTCATTTTCGCTGTACAACAAGATCACCGCCTCTGCAATTTTTTCGGCAAAGGGTGCGATGGGAAAGATATTGCGCGTGCGAAGGGCCACGGTCAGGGCGGCAACTCCCCTGGAAATGCTGCTTGCGATTTTATCGCCTTCATAGGAGGCTTCACAGAGGAATGCATAGTCACTGCTTTGCAGCAGGGTCGAAGGCACGTTTTTCAGGTGCTTGTCGATGATGGCATACTCCCGGATGTTGAGCGTGTTGCCGGCCCCGCTTCGGGAAATTTCATATTTTTGACGCATATCGCTTCCTTTTCAATCGGTTGACATGCTGCTGACGCTGTCTTCGACCTCTTGTGGATGTGCGGCGCCCTCTTCGCCCTCTGGGGGGTCTGCGGCGGCCTCTTGTGCACTGGAGGCGTTTTTGTTCAATTTGAGCAGTCTTTTTTCTTCTTTCTTTTTTTTCCGTGCCACTTCTTTCTGGCGTTTCTGAAACTGGTAGCTTGATTTTGCCAAGATATCGCCTCCTTGTACGACGTACCGCACCCAAACACGATACGCCCATGATAACTGTCCCGATAGGAACCGATTGAAGTGCCCGGGGAGGCCCGCGCTGCGCATGGCCTCCCATGCTTGTGGGAACCCCGCTTCGGCCGGGTGGCGGATGGCTGAACGCCGGTGATGTGGTGCAAAAAAAGATGCGCAACGCGCTGCGCAGCGAACTGCGCAGCGCGTTGCGAAACAAAAACCGACAGACGCGCGGGATGGAAAAACTTCTTCTCGGAAGTGCTTACATCAAATGACCCTTACATTTACAGCAGAAGGCCCCTTGGGACCCTGCTCAATGTCAAACGTCACCTGGTCGCCTTCTTTGAGGGATTTAAATCCGTCTGCTTTGATCGCCGAATGATGGACAAAGACATCTTTGCCACCTTCCTGCTCGATAAAACCGAATCCCTTTTGATCGCTGAACCATTTTACAGTTCCACTTGCCATGACACCGCCTCCTTTCTTAATGTTTTTGTTCATGTTGCCAACTGGAGGGGCCATTTTGACGAATGGATTATTCCTTCAGAAAGAAACCGCCCCATGAATTTGACGGGACTTCAATAAATGCGACCATCATATGGCATCTGTAGAAATATCACAACATAATTATTCGAATGGGTTCGACGGAAACCAAACCATGACATCCTGCCGGAATCGTTTAATAACCGCAAACCCGGCCTGCGCACGGACTTGACACCGTCTTTTCAGCCCCCAACGGTGCCGGATAGAAGTCTATGCATTCTTAACCGGCCCGGCGGCGGCCAGGTAAAGCAGGGCGGTGTCCGTTGGAAGGCCCAACAGGCTTTTTGCTTCCCCATCGAACAATGCGCCGACGCCGCAACAGCCAAGCTTCAATGCCGTGGCGGCAAGGTAGAAGACCTGGGCGATACGGCCGGCCGCGACCATGGCGTAGGGATAGCCGCGTGCCCCCCAGGCCTGGTCCAGGCGTACAAGATTGGCCAACAGCAGCAGATGCACGGCAGCATGGGACAGCCACTGCTGGTCCAGACAGACGGCGGCCATTGCCGCATGGAGGCGTCCCGGCTGGATGCCGCCCCACCGGTGCTGGGCGATATCCCACAGGTAGAACCCGGCGTTCACACCCGGCACATGCTGCACCAACAAACCGGCGGCCACGGTGCTGCCGAAGGGAGGGGTTTCCGCGGTCCCGTGTTGTAATGCCCGGTGTACCCACTGCAGCAAGGCCCTGAAGGATTCTTCCGGAAGGTTGCTGGAAACGAAGTTGCGCCGACTTCTTCTTCGGCGGACGACGGATGCAAAATCGGCGTCCGGCATCGCCTCGGAAGCCTCCAGGGAATGCCAGGAAGGCGGTCCGATGCCCAGGTGGGCATGCATGGGCGCGGGGGCGGCGGGATGGCCCGGCAATCGGGCCGCCGCATGGACCATGTCGCGGATTTCCGGGTATGATATTTCATTTGCGGACATCTGGGAAGCCGCCGCAACGGCACTGGGAAGCGGTGCGGGATCGGGTGTCGCGCCATCCCCGGCCACCACCGGCCGGGGCAGGACGCACACGGCCGCCAGGCAGATCTCCCGGCCCGGATCATAGCCCAGAAGCCGCCCGGCAAGGGCCGCGTCCACATCATGGCGCACCGCAGCGACAAATCCAGCGGCACGAAGGCTCATCATCAGGTTTTCCAGCACATGCCCCGCGTCCAACAGAACGTAGCGCAAGGCCCGCTTCCGGTATTTCCACGCGCTTCGAAAAACAATGCCGGTGACAAAGATTGTGGCGGCGGCAGCGACCGGGGGCACAAGACATTTTGCGGCAACGGCCGTAACATCTTCGCCCCGCAACCGGCAAAGGCCGAAACGCTGGCCGTCATAATGATAAAGGCCTTGCGCAAGGCCCGCCACATCGGAAACCGCAACGTAGAGTTCCACCGGAAAAAGAGCCCCCGCGGACGGTACGCTGCGGTAGAAAAAATCGCCGGCTGCCGCACGGCTGACCGCCGTCACCCCGTAGGCAGTACCGAAAACGAAGGACAAGCGGTCAACCGTCAGGCCCGTCGGCAGTCCAGGGGCCGGGGCCGGACCTGCAAGCACCTGTTGAAACGAGGGGCGGACCGCAAGCCCGATCCGGGGCAAGGGCAGTACCGTCATGCCCGCATAGGACTTGCAGACGGAAGGTTGACCGGCCCAGTCCAGCCGGTGTGCGCCCATGGCATGGCGGTCATAGCTGGTCGCATCGTGATAACTGCGGCAGGTGGCCTTCATTTCTCATCCTCCCGGCGACTGGTTTCAGCAGGCGCCGCCGGCATCATGGCGGACGGGCGCGGTCACCCGGCATCCACCACTTCAAACCGGTCTTTGCACATCGCCCAAAACAACACGCTGCCCCCTCCGGCCAGCGTGGCCAACACGCCAATCAGGCGCACCTTGTCCGCCCAGTTTAGTGAGATGATCCACATGCCCACGGCCCCAACGATCATAACCGTGAACATCAACAGGGAGGCGGCGGCACCGGCGCCCCGGTCCGCCTGTTCCAGCGCGAGGTTGTTGGACGGCGGCCGGCTCAGGCCCATAAAGAACGTCATCATCCAATTAGGCAAGGCAAAATGCCAGGGTCCCGCCCCCGGATCCAGCACCAGCCATAGGCCGCTGATGAGCACGCCGACAAACCCAAGGGTCATCAACCGGGTGGACGGCACGGACAGGCACATCCGGGTGAAGGCAAAGGGACCCAACATCATGCCCAGTGCGTTGAAAGCGAAAAAATGGCCGAAAGAGGCCGGGGAGAGGCCGAAGCGGTTGATGTAAATATCCGAAGAGCCGGCAATGAAAGCGAAGCCGGGAAGAGACATGGAGCTCATGGCCAGCGTCAGACCCATGAAGCGGCCGTTTCGCAACAGGAGAAGATAGTTGCCCAGCACCGTCCTCATGGACACGGCCGCGCCCGGGGGGAGTGTCTCGGGCATGCGCCAGACCCCCGCCAGGGCCACGACACCCACAGCGGCCTGGACATGAAAAATCCAGCGCCAACTGGTCCAAGTGAGAATCCAACTGCCCAGAACCGGAGCCAGCATGGGCGCCAAGGCAATAATGACGCCGATGTGCGCAATGACCCGGGCACGCCTGTGACCATCGTAAACATCCTTGGTAATGGCAAGGGAAATGGCGGAGGCCGCCGCACCGCCCATGGCCTGGAGCACCCGGGCGCCGATCATCCAGAACACGTTGGACGACCAGGCGCAGGCCACACTGCCGAGAATGTAGAGAAGGATCCCCGCCATCAACGGCCTGCGACGACCGTACCGGTCGCTGATGGGACCGTATACCAGTAGAAACGAGCAATAGGCCACAAAAAAGACGATCAGCGTCAGATTGATGAGAATCAGCGGCTGGTTCCATGTCCGCTGCAGCGTCGGCAGGGCGGGCAGGTACATATCGGTACACAGCGGTGGAAATGCCGCCAAGAGAACCAGCAGGGGCAGCAGCGGTTTGCGGTGTGCCGGCCCGGGGATGGTGTGTGGCATAAAAAAACGCTTTCGGTTTCATAAAACCGGATTTTGGTTTACAAGCTCCGGATGTGTTTGTAAAAAAAACTGCCCCCGGCGCCGGTCGGCACCGAATGAAAGGGCGCAACTGTAAATGTCTATCATGAATTGCCGGTCGGGAGCGACCCAAAAAACGGCTGGACCGGAAACCGCCGCCGGCAATGCGATACAGGAGGTGGCGCATCGATTCCCAACGGTTCCATGTCCCCTCTTCCGGCCACTGGCGCACCCGGCTGCACGAAATCATTTTCGAGGCGGACACCAACGCCGGCAGGCTGTTTGATCTTGCGCTGATTTTCAGCATCGTGGTGAGCGTGGCCACGGTGATGCTCGACAGTGTGCGGAGTATTCGGGAAGCATACGGCCCCCTGCTACATGCCGCGGAGTGGTTCTTCACCCTCTTGTTTACCCTGGAGTATGGGCTGCGCCTTGTCTGCGTCGGACAACCCCTTCGCTATGCCGCCAGTTTCTTTGGCGTGGTGGACCTGCTGGCCGTCGCCCCGACCTATGTGAGCCTGCTGCTGCCGGGCGGCCAATATCTCCTGGTGATCCGCATCCTGAGACTTCTGAGAATTTTCCGGGTTCTTAAACTTGTAAAATACCTGACCGAAGCCGGGGTGCTGTGGCACGCGTTAGGCGCCAGCCGACGGAAAATCACGGTGTTTTTGTTCACGGTGTTGACGCTGGTGGTCATCTTCGGCGCGCTGATGTACCTGATCGAGGGGGAGGACAACGGGTTCACCAGCATCCCCCGCAGCGTCTACTGGGCCGTGGTGACCCTCACCACGGTGGGATACGGGGACATTTCCCCCCAGACGAATCTCGGCCAGCTGCTGGCCGCCCTGATCATGGTCATGGGCTACGGCATCATTGCCGTGCCCACCGGAATTGTCACGGTGGCCCTTTCCCGGACCCAAGACGCAACCGTATCCACCCAGGCCTGCCCCCAATGCGGTGCCGAAGGCCACGATCCCGACGCCCGGTATTGCAAATACTGCGCGTCGCGTCTGTAACAGCGCCGACGCGGCGCGACCGTCCGCGGCCACCTTTCCAGCGCAGGGGCATGTTAAAGAAAGGAGTTGGAAAAATGCTCCGGAACTTGGAGGTGTTTCATCCCGCGCCGTGACAAAAGCATCTGGGGGTGGGCCCTGTACGACTGGGCCAATTCGGCCTTCGCCACCACGGTGATGGCGGGTTTCTTCCCCATCTTTTTCAAGGAGTACTGGAGCCTTGGCGGCAACATCAACATGAGTACCGCCCGGCTGGGCATCGCCAACGCGGCCGCCGGATTGCTGGTGGCCGTGGCCGCCCCGGTGCTGGGGGCCATGGCAGACCGCGCCGGCACCCGCAAACGGCTGCTCTTGCTGTTTGCCTACCTGGGGGTGCTGATGAGCGCCGCCATGTTCTGGGTGGGGCAGGGCTGCTGGCCGTTGGCCATAGCGGTGTATGTCCTTGGCTCCGTCGGCTTTTCCAGTGCCAATGTATTCTATGACGCGCTCCTGCCGTCGGTGGCACCTCCCGACCGCCTGGAACGGGTTTCAAGCCTCGGCTATGCACTGGGATACCTGGGCGGCGGCCTGCTGTTTGCCGCAAACGTGCTCATGACCCTCCTGCCGGAACGCTTCGGCCTGCCGGACGCCGGGACTGCCGTTCGCTTTTCTTTTCTGTCCGTGGCCCTCTGGTGGGGCGGATTCACCTTTTTGGCGGCACGGTGGATACCCGGAGATGACCGCCGACAGGCGAAAACCACCTGGCGCAGGCAAATATTCGACGGCCTTGGAACCGTTGTCGCCACCCTTGGCAACCTGCGCCGGCACCGGACCGCGGCGTTGTTTCTGCTGGCCTACTGGTGCTATATCGACGGGGTGGACACCATTGTGCGCATGGCCGTGGATTACGGCCTGTCTTTGGGGTTTGCGAAAACCGACCTGATCATAGCCTTGCTGATTGTCCAATTCGTCGGCTTTCCGGCCGCCATTGTCTTCGGCCGGCTCGGCGAACGCTGGGGGCCCCGCAAAG
The DNA here is from genome assembly GCA_963678885.2 of Desulfobacterales bacterium. Lineage (GTDB taxonomy): Bacteria > Desulfobacterota > Desulfobacteria > Desulfobacterales > JAFDDL01. Next base: position 1,130,854 of record CAXXFG010000001.1, read on the forward strand.
CGATCTTCCTGGCCCTGGGCATGTACCTCTTCATCACGGTCTGGGGCGTGACGATGCGGCACCGCCAGGAGTTTTACATCTTGGCCGTAATGATCGCTCTGGTGCAGGGCGGACTCCAGGCGCTGAGCCGCTCCTACTACACCCGCCTGATTCCCTCCGGACAGGCGGCGCAGTATTTCGGATTCTACAACCTACTAGGTAAATTTGCCGCGATCATCGGCCCGGCCCTAATGGCCGGGGTCGGCCTTGCAGCCCGGCATCTTCTGATGCCCGCAGCCCCCACCGCCGACCAGGCAGCGCGCGTGGCAGACCTCGCAGCCCGGTGCAGCCTCGGCTCTCTAATCCTCTTGTTCCTGGCAGGCGGCGTTTTGTTCTACTTCGCCGGGGAAACGGCTGGACGAAAGGAAGGGCGGGGCGGTTCCCCTCCTTTGGAAAGAAGGTTTCATTGACACGGTCTTGCCGTCTTCCGGTGGGCTGCGGCGAGGTCCAGGTAAATCTCGGCTGCCTTGCGGTTCAGCACCAGACGCTCTTGTTCCGGAAAGGTCTTCCGCACCTTGCCCGGCACCCCCACCACCAGGGAGCAGGGCGGAATCACCTGGTGTTCGAGAACCGTGGCGCCGGCCGCCACCACCGACCCTCTTCCCACCACAGCGCCGTTCATGACGATACTACCCATGCCGATCAGACAGTCATCCCCGATGGTGCAGCCGTGCAGGATGCATCGGTGGCCGACGGTGACACCGCTGCCGACGGTCACAGGAAACCCGGCATCCGTGTGGCAGACCGTCAGATCCTGGATGTTGGTACGGCTGCCGATGGCCAAGGGCTCCATATCCCCCCGCAGCACGGCGCCGTACCATATGGACGCCATGTCCGCCACCGACACCCGGCCGATGACCGTGGCGGTGGGGGCAACATAGGCGGTTTCGTCAATTCGGGGGACAATGCCGTTTACCTCGTGCAACATTGTGCTTCTCCTTGTTCTGCCATCGCGGTTTCGGTTTCATTTTCCGCCGAAAACGTCATAACCCGGCAACGGCAATACCTCACGCCCCGTCGCTTTCGGGTTTGACCACTCCCCATTCCACCAGACGCTTGTAGGCATGCTGGGCCTGGGCCCCTTGGTTGACCTGCTGGAGAAAGCGGTAATAGGCCTCGGCGGCCGCCTTCCGGTCGCCCATGCCTTCGTGGGCATACCCCTTGTAAAAAACGGTATTGGGGTTTCCGGGCAGCTTGGCCTCGTATGCACTGAAATCGGCAAGGGCCGCTTCGTATTGTCTGCGTTTGATCTTGGCAAGGCCGCACAGGTGATTGGCCTGGGCCTCCTGGGGGTAGACGGCCTTGGCTTTTTCACAGATCACCACCGCTTCGGCGTATTTCTCCTGGGCCAGCATGCACTTGCCCAGCATGGTCAGGCCGGCATAATCTTCCGGTGCGCCCTTCAACCCCTTGCGGAAAACCGTTTCCGCGTCGCCATAGCGCTTTTCCCCCATGGCCGCATCCCCCTGCTGAAACAATTCGATGGGCTGTTTCAATTTTCGAAGCCGTGCCGTGCTGTCCATGAACCGTTCCCGGTAAAGCGGGCCGCCGGCGGCCTGGGCGAATTCGGTGCGCGCATGGGTGACGGCCGTATCGTAGCGCTCCTGGCTCATGGGGTGGGTGGCGAACAGCAACCCCACCCCGGCGGGCCGTGCCTTTTGCATGCTGTTTAACATGTCCATCAGCCCGAGAAACCCCCCGGTGCCGTAGCCGCTCTGGACCATGTATGTCATGCCCAGGTGATCCGCCTCCCGTTCGTTGTCCCGGCTGTAGGACGCCAACAGGGCTCCGGCCCCCAGCATCCCCAACTGGGCGGCGAGCTGGCCGTAGGTCTCGCTCTTGGTGCCGGCATAAACACTCAGCCCGCCGATAACGGCCTGGGTGAGCATGCCCTTGGACATCTGCTGGGCGGTGTGCCGGGCGTTCACATGGCCCAACTCATGGCCCATCAGGGCGGCGAGTTCCGCTTCGTCCTCCAGGGTAAGCAGAATGCCCCGGGTGATGGCGATACTGCCTCCGGGAAAAGCGTAGGCGTTCACGTAGGTGGCGTTGACCCCCTGGAACCGGTACGGCATCCCGGGTCGATGGGTACGGACGGCCATGGCGCGGCCCACCTGGTCGAGGTATTGGTTCAACGCCGCATCCTGGACCACGCCGTAATCCGTGGAAAACTGGTGGGGGGAATTTTCACGGTCCACGTTGATTTCCCATTGTTCCGAGACCAGCATCAGCTGGTTTTCCCCCGTGACGGGATTGACGGCGCATCCAGCCATCAGACCGGCAGACGTGAGGGCGGTCATGCGGATAAAATCCCTGCGGGAGATTCTGCCGGCGGCAGGCGATAAGGTGCGCGCATCAGTCATGGAACCGTCCCTCCCGGAGTTGTGGGTCAGCACTGCGTGGACTGCTCTCAAATTAGACCGGCTACCCGGGCCTGTCAAGGGATCGGGCTCGTTGCCCGCCTTGTTTATGGGCGCCCTCCCTGAACCGTTCGAAGGGCCGCCCCTCGCCTGGTTGCCGGCGCCTTGCTGCAAATCAGCACCCGGGCGCCGTCGGGTGCGATGGAAAAGCCGTTTATCCCTTTCAGATAAAGATCGGAAAGGGCCATGGTGGAAGCGCGCAGGATCTTCTTGAAAAGGCTTGTTCCCTCCGGATGAATTATCGTTATTTCGTCGGTGCGCACAAAGATCCGCCCCGTACCCCTGTAATGACGGCTGATGGCCTTCCGCAGCGCCCATGCGCAAGCCCCATTGAATTCCCCCTGCAGGCGGATGTGCAAGTTCCCGGCGCTATGCCGCAGACCAATGGCAAACGTATTGTTCAAAATCTACTCCCTTTCACACATTCTTTCCCTTGGTTGTCGACAGGCATCGGATGACCGCCCGCCGATGCTCCGGTTCACCCCCTCCGCCCCCTGAATGACCCGGGTTACGGCGTTCAAGCTGAAATTGGCCAGCATGTGAACCGGCTTTCCGTATTTTTTCGCCACATTTTTAACGAACGCGCAAGCGCCATGACTGTTGCAGCTGACCGGGCAGATCACCACGTCGGCGCGCCGCAGGCGCGATTCAAGTTGCCGGACGCCGTTTTTCACGCACCCGTCGTGGTACTCCAGGATGCCGCCGCTGCCTTCGATGAGCCGGCGGTAGAGGTGTTCCATGCGGGAGCGTCCCCCAACGATGAGAATGCGTTTTTTGCAAAGATCAAACGCCGGGCAGGAAACATTGCAACCGCCCATGGCCAGCGCCTCGGCAAGAACGGAACGTGACTTTTCCAGCAACTGGGCATATGCGCGTTGTTGTTGTGCCAACTGGTCGGCAAGGTTCCGATTCTCCGTCGCCAGGGCCGCGCATTGGCGCTTCCTTTCCCCGTTGTTCCGGGCCAGGACCGCAATCTGCTGCGAAAGTCGCCTGTTTTCAGCGGCAATGCCGGCGTCCACCGCCGGGTCCGGCGGCGGTGACGGGGACGCATCGGCCCGTTCCAGATTGGCGGCGGCAAGTTTCGCGCAAATCTGACGGTAATTGCAGATCAGGGACCGGTGTTCCTTTGTCATCGCCCGACGGTGTACGTTGGCCGCTTTAAGGGAATGCCGGGCATCTTCCAGGGACTTTTGGAGGCGGCGCAACATGAGCGCCTGTTTCATGTGCCGCGCCCCGTCCCGGTGCATGGACATGTGAACCACACCAAAGATCTTGCGCCTTCCGGCAAAGGACAGGTGCGGATGAACAGCGGCTGCCCATAAACAGGCCGCACCATTTCCCGCCTCCCAGGCCTCTTGGAAACAGCGCAGTACCCGGTCCTCCTCCATCGGCAGCAGGACGGCCGTCGCTCCTGCAAATTTGCGGTGCAGAAACCTGTCGATGCGTCGCCCCAGGGGGGTGTCTTTGTCTCCCGCAGCCACCAGCACTTCATGGATGTCATAGGCGCTTGCGGACTTGACGCAAACGGCGGACTTTTTCAACAGACGCTTTTGCTCCCCGACACGCAGGCAGGTACCGATCACCGGGCACTTGAAAAACGAAGCGATCTGCCAAAAATGCAACCGGTCTATGCTTCCGCCTGTTTCCGAAGAAATGTTTTCCTGTTTATCGTCGCCGGATTCCGGCGACAAGGCAAGCTCCCGCATCCCCCTCCCCCCGCTGCGATGAAGGCACCCCATCGTACCCGTCAGCCCTGATCCATCAGGGTCCGTGTCAGCTTTTTCCGCAGCCGTTCAAGCTGTTTGGACTTGAACGCCTTTCTGCTTTCCTCCAGGACGTCGATGGCCTCTTCGATGGCCTCGGCAAGCTGCTTCTCCCTGGCGCCACAGGCCTTGTGCCCAACCGATACGGTCGCCTGCCACCCGTTTTCCTGTTCGTTGAAAAGCGCGGCCGCCAGGGCGCAATGCCGTTCGAACACCTGCTGCAGATCCTGAAGGCTGGCAGTGAAGGCCTTGGCCAGCCGGGGGGTGAGCGCCGGTGAAAATATAGTACTGTCTTTCATTGTTATGGGTATCTATCTTTTTGGACCAAAAAAACCCGCCTTCTCGTCCATATCGATCAGGCGGCGGCCGCTGCCAATTGTCTCCGGCGTCGGTGCTATGCGTTTCCGGACGACGGCTTCTTTTTTCCCTTTTCAGCGCCGCCACAGCAAACCAGCCGGTCGGCAAATCCCTTGCTGCGCTCCCGGCATTGTTCCGGATCCCGGCCGTGTTTTCTGTAATCGGCGAAGGAACGCAACCAGCTGTCACCGGCCCGGGGGCATTCCTGGATAAAGGAAATGAAGTCGGTCAGACAGTCCAGGGTGTCGGCGCTGAGGTTGTGCTCCATCTTGCAAGCCTCTTCGTCGGCGGTCTCAGGAACGATTTTCAAAATTTCCGTAAGAAACCGAAACAGGATGTCGTGCCGACGGCGCATCTCCGCGCCCACATCGGCGCCATCCTTCGTCAGCTCAACATATTCGTATTTTTCGTAATGTACCAATCCGCGGCTGTTGAGGTTTTTGAGCATGCTGGAAACGGTGGGCATTTTAACCCCCATGCGCTTGGCGATGTCCTTGACCCGAACAACCTTTTTGTCCCGGTCCAAATTCAGGATCGTTTCCAGATAATCCTCCATCACGGCCGTAAGGGGCTTTTCGGTGGCGTCGGGTTGTTTTGTGCCCGCCATGATCGTGTCCCTCCTTTATGCTAGCTGAGGCAAACAAACATTTATTGATCTATTAGACTTTTCCAGCCTGCCTTGTCAAGAGATTTCTATCGCTGGTCGGGCACCGGTTCGCAATCCCGTGCCGAAAGCGCCCTCATGCAAAAAAAGACATTGACCCAAGACACTTTGCACTTACATTATGGAAATGAGGTGAAAAACAGATCTGCAGCTTTTGCGGGGAGGGAAAAGAGGATGCGCTCCAAACACCGGTTCGCTTTGCGGTGTGGTCATGTGCTGTTGGCCCTGCTTCTTGCACTGGCGGCTGGGGCCCGGGAAGCGTGGGCAGGCCCCCAAGAAAACACCTATCCCTACAGGGTGGGCGCCACGGTTGGCATGGTGGCCGACATCGTCAAGGCGGTGGCGGAGGAAAAAGCCGCGGTCACTCTCCTCATCGGCGCGGGACTCGACCCCCACGTTTACAATCCCACCCGCGGGGATGTAGCCGCATTGCTGAAATCCGACATCATTTTTTATGCCGGTCTGTTGCTGGAAGGACAGATGGCGAACATCCTGGTCAAGGTGTCGCGCAGACGCCCGGTTTACGCAGTGACGGAACGTCTGCAAAAAAGCGACCTGATCAGCGACGCAGCCTCGGGGCATCATGATCCCCACGTATGGATGGACGTTGGGGCATGGGCGCGCGCGGTCACCGTGGTGGCCGACGCCCTGTGCGCATTCGATCCGCCCCATGCCGCGCTCTACCGGAACAACGCCCGGCAGTACCGTGAAACCCTCCGTCGCCTCGATGCGTATGCCGCCCGGGTAATCGGTTCCATTGCGCCGGACCAACGGATCCTGGTCACCGCCCACGACGCCTTCAACTACATGGGCCGGGCTTACGGCATCAAGGTTGTGGGAATCCAGGGACTTTCCACCGAATCCGAAGCGGGCCTCAAGGACATCAACCGCCTTGTGGATCTGCTGGTGCAGCGGCGCATTCCCGCCGTGTTCGTTGAGACCTCGGTGTCGGACAAGAATGTCAGGGCCCTGATCGAAGGCGCCGCCGCCCGGGGCCACCATGTGATCGTCGGCGGCGCCCTGTTCTCCGACGCCATGGGCCCGGCGGGCACCTACACGGGAACCTATGTGGGCATGATCGATCACAATGTCACCACCATCGCCCGGGCCCTCGGCGGAACGGCCCCGGCCGCGGGCATGCTGGGCAAGCTCGATGCCGGCGGCCCTTGACGGCCCTGTACCCCACCTTTTCACCAACAGGAGCGCCGATGTTTGAATTTATTTCCGCAAAGCAGGAACCACAAGCCGAAAACAGTTCCGTGCCGGTATGGATCGGGGATTTGACCGTGGCGTACCACCGCAAGCCGGTACTATGGGATGTCAACCTCTCCCTACCCGAAGGCCGCCTGATTGCAGTGGTGGGCCCCAATGGTGCCGGCAAAAGCACCCTGATCAAGGCAGCGCTCAATCTCATCCCCCGGGCGACCGGGATGGTGCGCATCTATGGGCGTCCTTACGAAACCCAGCGACACCTGGTGGGCTATGTGCCCCAGCGCGAAAGTGTGGATTGGGATTTCCCGGTGGACGCGACGGATGTCGTTGCCATGGGCCTCTATGGCCGCATCGGGTGGCTCCGGCCGGTGACCCGCCGGCACCGAAACCGGGCCGTGGCGGCGCTTGAAAAGGTGGGCATGGCCGACTACGCGAACCGCCAGATCAGCCAATTGTCCGGCGGCCAGCAGCAGCGTGTGTTTCTGGCCCGGGCCTTGGCCCAGGACGCCCGCATCTATTTCATGGACGAGCCCTTCGCCGGTGTTGACATTGCCACGGAAAAGGCCATCGTGGCCCTGCTCAAGGATCTCAAGGCCGCCGGAAAAACCTGTGTGGTGGTGCATCACGACCTTCAGACCGTGCCGAGCTATTTCGACCATGTGGTCTTGCTGAACATGCGGGTGGTGGCGGCCGGCCCCACGGAAACGGTGTTCACCGAGGAAAATTTGAAAAAAACCTACGGCGGAAAATTGACCCTCCTCAGCCAGGCCCTCCATGCCTATGCCCGGCAGCCGGAGTTGGGCCACGACGATGTGAAAGGGCGCCGCTGATGTCCCCCCCCGGCGCATGCCGTCGCCGATGGTTGCCGGTGGGGCTGGTTCTGGCCGCCGCGCTTCTGCCCGTCTGCAGCCTGGCCGCCGGCGCCCACGCCACGGACTGGCCGGGCTGGCAAGAACTGATCCGTGTCCTCTCCCTGCGGGACTACAACACCCGTATCGTCATTGCCGGCACCACCCTGCTGGGCTTCGCGGCCGGCCTCAGCGGCACCTTCCTGATCCTGCGCAAGCGGGCACTGCTCAGCGACGCCCTCAGCCACGCCACCTTGCCGGGTATCGCCCTTTCCTTCATCTTCATGACCCGCGTGCTCGGCGAGGGCAAATACCTTTCCGGCCTCATCGCCGGCGCCGCTGTGTTCGCTATGCTGGGCACCGGGTCGGTACTGGCCATCCAACGCTATTCAAGGCTCAAGGACGATGCGGCCCTGGGTGTGGTGCTCAGCGTGTTCTTCGGCCTGGGCATCGCCGTCCTGGGCATCGCCACCCGCATGGGAGCCGGCAACGCCGCCGGGCTCACCTCCTTCATCTACGGGAAAACGGCGTCCATGCTCTTTTCCGACGCGCTGCTCATCGCCGTCGCCGCCGCCATTGCGGGGGTACTGTGCCTGCTGTTTTTCAAGGAGTTTTTGCTGGTATGTTTCGATGCCGATTTCGCCGCCGCCCAGGGTTGGCCCGTTGGCCGTCTCGACTTTTTCATGATGACCCTGGTGGTGGTGGTAACGGTGGTGGGACTTCAGGCCGTGGGGTTGATCCTGGTGGTGGCCCTGCTGATCATCCCCCCGGCGGCGGCACGGTTCTGGACACGTCGGCTGCGGGCCATGCTGATGCTGTCGGGGCTGTTCGGGGCCCTGAGCGGCCTGGCTGGCGCCGGGCTCAGCGCCCTGATGGCCGACCTGCCCGCCGGCGCGGTGATCGTGCTGTCGGCCGCGACCCTGTTTTTCGTCAGCATGCTGTTCGGCACCACCGGTGGCGTTGTCAAAACCCTGGCAGAACGCACCCGGCTGCGGCAGCGGGTCATGCAGGAGAATCTGTTGCGGGAGCTGTATGAATGGACCGAACGCGCAGCCGACTCTTTGGCGGGGCCCCTCAGGGCAGACCTGCTGTCCCGCCGGGCGTGGGGCCCAAGGCGGCTTGGACGCGCCCTGAAACAACTTGCAAAACGGGGCTGGACACGCCCGGCGGTCGACGGCCGGACGCTTCTGACCGATGCGGGCATGGTACATGCCCGGGCGGTGGTTCGAAAGCACCGGTTGTGGGAGGCCTACTTGATTGCTTATGCCGACACGGCCCCGGGCAAGGTGGACTTCGGCGCCGATACCATTGAACACGTGTTGGATGATGTTCTCATCGCCGAGTTGGAGGCGCGACTGGAAAAAAGCCCGGCGGAACCGGTGCCCCCCAGCCCACACACACTGGCACCGGACGCCGCCGGTGCATGAGCGGTTGCATCCGATGCGAAACGGAACATGACAATGGAATGGACCTTCATCGATACGTGGATCGTTGTGACGGGCATGCTCAGCGCCTTGTCCTGCGCTCTTTTGGGAAATTACCTTGTGCTCCGGCGCATGAGCATGATGGGCGATGCCATCAGCCATGCCGTGCTGCCGGGGCTGGCAATCGCCTTCATCCTCTCGGGCAGCCGGGACAGTCTGCCCATGCTGGCAGGCGCCGTTGGCATCGGCGTTCTCACGGCGGTTTTGATTCGGGGTGTAACCCGGCTCAGCGGCCTGGACCAGGGCGCGTCCATGGGGGTGATCTTCACCAGCCTGTTCGCTTTGGGGCTGATCCTGATCCGGCAGGCGGCCGATCATGTGGATCTTGACCCCGGATGCGTGCTGTATGGCGCCATCGAGCTTACCCCCTTGGACGTCTACACCCTGGCGGGATGGGAAATCCCCCGGGCGGCAATGACCAGCGGCGTCATGCTGGCGGTCAATGTCACCTTCGTCCTGTTGTTCTTCAAGGAACTGCGCATCACCTCCTTTGATCCGGCCCTGGCCACGGCCATGGGATTTCGTTCCGAATTGATGCATTATCTGCTGATGGGGCTGGTGGCGGCCACCACCATCGCGGCATTTGAAAGCGTCGGCAGCATCCTGGTGATTGCCATGTTGATCGTGCCGGCGGCCACAGCCCACCTGATGACCGACCGGTTGCCCGCCATGCTGGTGGTCAGTGGGGCAACAGCCGCCTTGTCCGCCGTACTCGGCCATGTGGGCGCCATCACCATCCCCGCCTGGATGGGCTTTCGCGACACCAGCACCGCCGGCATGATGGCGGTGGCCGCCGGCGGGCTGTTCCTGCTGGCCTTCCTGTTCGCTCCCCGCCACGGCATGCTCACGAAAGCGCTGGCCCGGGCGACACTGACCCTGCGGATCCACCGGGACGACGTCCTGGGTATTCTCTACCGGGTAAGGGAACTGGCCGACAACGACTTGCCGGCGGTAAAAAAAGCGGATCTGCACAAGGCACTCAAATCCGGTGGCTGGGTGACGGCAGCCCTGGGAGACCTGATTCGCCGGAAACTGGTCACCCGCACCCCAACGGGCCTGATGTTGACCGAAACGGGCATTCGGCAGGCAAAACGCCTGATTCGCTCCCACCGGCTCTGGGAAACCTATCTGTGCGAGCGCATGGGCTTTTGTAATGCAGAGGCCCACTACAGCGCCCACCGGCTGGAGCACATCACCGACCCAGGCATGCAAACCCGTCTGGCGGACGCTTCCGGGAACCCCACCCTCGACCCCCACCAAAAGCAAATCCCACGGTGAGCGCTCAGGCCAAAACAACACCGGGAAATCCGGCTACCGCGGGAGCACGGTCGGTCCGGCGGGGCGGATTCCTGCCCCTGTCCGGTGGTGGCCGTCTTCTGCGGCCAGCGGGATGGAGACGGGCATGCCCCCCCTGGTGGATGTCCCTTGACAAGAGCCGCGGGGCCGTCTATTGCGGCATCACGGTGGGCCTCTCCCTGGCACGCCGCCGGCACGGGGCGGAAGAGCGTGAAAACCAACCTTTCCTTTAAAATTTTCGGGGTGCTGTTGCTGACGGCACTGGCCGTGGTGCTGCTGATGGTGGCGGTGCTCCGGGTGCTGCTGTACAACGATTTTGCCGACTACATCAGCAGTGTCGAGGTTGGTTCCCTTGCCGACATGGCAGGCCGGATGCAACGGGAGTATCTTCTGAACAACGATTGGTCGCCTGTAAGACAAGACCCCACCCTGCTGCAGCGCATCGCCGCCGATGCCACCGACAGTTTTTTCGAAAAATGGCTTCCCGAAATGCGCCCGGAACCCACGCCGTCCAATCCGATTCATTGGCGCCACATCCGGCTGTTTAACATCAGCGGGCGCATTTTCCTGCTGGACCACAACGGAACGCACCTGGCCGGGGCTGCCGGGGCAATGTCGGAAAAGCCCCTGATGGAGGTATACGCGAACGGCAAAGTGGTGGGGTGGCTGGGCCTTGCACCGGCACCCTTTCAGGAAAACCCCCTGGCCATCGCCTTGCTGAGCCGCCGGATTGACCTGCTCAACCATGTGGGCATCGGCGTCTTCCTTTTGGTGGTACTGGCCTCCATCCTTTTTTCCCGCCACATCCTCGCCCCGGTCAAGAAATTAACGGCCGGTACCCGGGCCTTGGCCTCCCGAAAATTCAACACACGCATCCATGTAGCCGCCAGGGACGAACTGGGAGAGCTGGCACGGGCCTTCAATACCATGGCCCAAACCTTGGAGCGCTATGAACACCTGCGCCGGAAATGGACCGCGGAAATCTCCCACGAACTGCGCACGCCCCTGGCCGTGCTGCGGGGTGAAATTGAAGCGGTCATTGACGGCGTGCGCCCCATGAACGCGGACCTCAGCGATTCCATTCATGCCGAAGTCTTGCGGTTGAGCAACCTCGTGGACGATTTCCACACCCTTTCTCTGTCGGACATCGGTGCGTTTCCCTGCAAAAACGAACCGGTGCAGCCCATGGAAGTGTTGAGGGAAACGCTGCAATCGTTCCAGACCCGCTTGGACCAAAAGGCCATCGCGGTATCCGTGCTTGTTGACCCCGGTCAGGATGTATGGATCCCGGGAGATGCCATCCGCCTTGCCCAGCTGTTCTCCAATTTGCTGGAAAACACCCTGCGCTACACCGACGGGCCGGGACGGCTCACCGTCCGCCAACAGTCAGGAGCGGAAGGCTGGCATCTGTTTTTTGAAGATACGGCCCCCGGTGTGCCCGACACGGCACTGCCGCATTTGTTTGAACGGCTCTACCGGGTGGACACCTCCAGGAGCCGGGAACTGGGAGGCAGTGGGCTGGGGCTGAGCATCTGCCGCAGCATCGTTTCCGCCCACAACGGTCGTATCCGGGCCTATCATGCCGCCAGCGGCGGCCTTGGCATTGACATTTTCTTTCCGGCGTCCCAGCAGACCTTCCGGGGGCAACCAGGAGGCAACCCAGATGACCCAACAGATTCTCATAGTCGAAGATGAACAAAAAATTGCGCGGGTGCTGTCCGATTACCTGAAGCAGGCGGGGTTCACCCCTTGCATACTGGCCCGGGGGGATGCGGTGATGCCCGCCATCGCACGGCAAATGCCGGACTTGATCCTGCTGGACATCATGTTGCCGGGCCTGGACGGAATGGAGGTGTGCCGGAAAGTGCGCAGGCGTTCCAACGTCCCCATCATCATGATCACCGCCCGGGCGGAGGAAGTGGACCGGTTGATCGGACTGGAGCTCGGCGCCGACGACTATATTTGCAAGCCCTTCAGCCCCCGGGAAGTGGTGGCCCGTGTCAAGGCGGTACTGCGGCGACTGCACCCCCGGCAAACGGCCCGGAAACTCGTGGCGGGCCCCCTGGAGCTTGAACTCGAACAACACCGGGCAACGGTGGGAGGACGGCGCCTCCATCTGACCCCCAGTGAATTCGGCCTGCTGGCACTGATGATGCGCCGACCGGGTCGGGTGTTCAGCCGGGGGGAACTGATCCGCCAGGTTTTGGGATACGATTTCGACGGATATGACCGCACCGTCGATTCCCATGTCAAGAATCTGCGCAAAAAAATCGCCGACACCCTGCCCGGACACGACATCATCCAAACGGTATACGGCATCGGCTATAAAATCGCAGCCGATTGACGGCACCGCCCCACGGCACCGCAGGCCCGCTGGACCGGCCCTCCCACCGCCCCGTGCCGCATAAACCTCTTGTGCCCCCCACCGTGTTCATGCTACCTGGAACGCGCGGTCTTTCGACATGTCCGACTGTTGAACCAGCGACATTTCGTCGTTTTTGCAACAGGACCGCCTTGTGCGGATTCTCTTTACACGAAGGAGCCTTCTGTCATGCAACCGTTCGCGCCCAAAGCCGTCACCCCCCGTTTCTTCCAACTGGGCACACCTTTTTTTCCCGTCTACCTGTCCCTGGGTGAAGAGGCCATGCTCATCGAAGGTGGTACCGGGGCCACCAGTGACATTATTGTCCGGCAGATCCGGGCCCTGGACATCGACCCGGACCGCATCCGCTACATCGCGCTGACCCACTCCCACGCAGACCACGTGGGGGCCATTCCCCGGCTCAAGGCCCTGTGGCCGCATTTAGAGGTGGTGGCCGGAAAAAAAGCCCCCAAATTTCTGGCAAACGAAAAGATCATCAAACAGTTCGCCTGGATGGACGGCGCCATCGCCGACATCATGGCCCAAAAGGGGGAAATCCCCAGGGCACCCGAAGCCCTGTGCCGGTATGCCTTCCCGGTGGACAAGCTCGTTGACGAGGGGGACCGCATCGATCTGGGCAAGGGGGTCGCCTGGACCGTGTACACGGCCCCGGGACACTCTCCCTGCCACATCGCCTGGCGTGAAGAAAAGGACGAAATCATCGCCGTTGGCGACACCCTCGGGTTCTATTCCCCGGAAGAGGACACCTTCTGGCCGAATTATTTCGTTTCTCTTGTCCAATACTGCAAGAGCATACGGAAACTGGGCAACATACCGGCAAAATGGGTGGCCCTCAGCCACAACGGGGTGAAAAACGGAAACGTCCGCGATTTTTTTCAAAAGGCGCTTTCGGTGACGGAAGCGTACCATCTTGAAATGCTGGTGCGGATGAGCAACGGCGACACCCCGGAAGAAATCGCCCAGGAAAAGGCCCAGTGGGTCAATTCCATCGCCGACCACATGCCCTACAAGGTGATGGAACCCATGTGCAAGCTGCTCATCAACCATTCGGAAAACGAAGCGGAACATCCCGAATTGTCCTTTGATCTTTAGGAAACGCGCCCCATGGCCCTGTCGGCCCCCATCACGAAACAGCTTCGGCATTTGGTCGGCCGGCAGAACGTGCTGACCGATCCGGTGGATTTGCGCGTCTACTCCTTCGATGGCACCTCAAGTTGGCGGCATGCGCCCGATATCGTGGTGTTGCCGTCGACCACCGAGCAGGTGGCCGGGGTGTTGCGGCTGGCCACGGAACACCACATCCCCGTAACCGTTAGGGGCGCGGGCACCTGCCTGAGCGGTGGGCCCGTTCCGGTTGCCGGCGGCATTGTCCTGTGCACGGCCCGCATGAACCGCATCGTGGCCATCGACAAAAACAATTTCACGGTCACCGCGGAAGCGGGCGTGGTACTCAACGACCTGAACCAGCGCCTGGCCGCCGACGGACTTTTTTTTCCGCCTGACCCGCAAAGTTTTCTCGCCGCCACCATCGGGGGATGCGTGGCGGAAAATTCCGGCGGCCCCTATGCCGTCAAATACGGGGTCTTTCGTCACTACCTGCTGGGAATGACCGCGGTGCTGGCCAACGGAACGGTCCTATCGCTCGGCGGGGGCACCGTAAAAAATGTCACCGGGTATGATCTGCCCCAACTCATCTGTGGTTCCGAAGGAACCCTGGCCGTGGTCACCCGGGCAACGTTGCGGTTACTGTCCCTGCCCGAAACCCAGCAAACCGTCCTGGCCACCTTTGACAGTGTGCGGGGCGCCGGTGAAGCGGTGCGTCGCATTCGTGCGGCGGGCGTGGTGCCGGCCAAAATCGAGCTGATCGACAACTGGATTCTGCGCCGCATCGAAGAGACCATGCCGTTGGGCCTGCCCCTCACCGCGGCAGCGCTGCTTCTGTTTCTGCTGGACGGCACGGCCCCGTCGGTGGCCGCCGAAGCGGACCAGGTGGCGGGCCTGTGTCGGGATGCCGGGGCCAAGGTGGTGCGCCCTGCGCGCAACGCGGCCGAAGCCCAGAACTTCTGGCTGGCACGGCGCAGCGGCTATTCGGCCATTTTCGGCAACGCCCCCACCGTGCTGGCAGAGGACGTGACCGTGCCGGTGAGCCGGATTCCCGACCTGGTGGACCATGTAGAGGACATCGCACGGGTGTGTGATGTGACCATTGTCATCATCGGTCATGCCGGGGATGGCAATCTGCACCCCTGCGTGCTGACCGACCAGGGGGATGGCGCACATTTTGCCCGGGCCCAAAAGGCGGTGGACGCCATTTTCAAGGCGGCGTTGTCCATGGGCGGGGCCATTTCCGGCGAGCACGGCATCGGCCTTGAAAAACGCAGCTACCTGAAGGCCGCCATGGGACAAGAGGCCATCGACCTGATGATACGCTTGAAAAAGGTCCTGGATCCAGACGGCATTCTCAACCCCGGGAAGATTTGGGAGTAGGCATGGCGCAAGAGGTGCGGGTGTCGGATGCCGAGCGGTGCATGAAATGCGGCGCCTGCATGTCGGTCTGCCCGGTCTACGCCATGGATCGGCTCGAAGGGCATGTGGCCCGGGGCCGAAACATGCTCCTGCGCCAAAACGACCTGAGCCCGCGGCAACAGCAAGCGCTTCTGTCCTATTGCCTCCTGTGCCGTCGCTGCGAAAGCATTTGCCCCGCCCGGGTTCCGTCCAGCGCCATCAACCAGGCAGCCCGGCATCGGCTGGTGCAGCGCAAGGGATTGCCATTTTCCAGGAAAATCATTCACCGTCTGATATTGCGCCACCGCACCGCCCTGGCCAGAATCCTGGGGCTTTCCACCCTACTGCCCGGCATGTCCGTCACCGACGCCAGGCCCATCCGGCACCTGGCCGATCTTGCCGGCGTCCTGGGCGGCAAGGTATCGTTTCCCAAGCTGGCCGCATCTTTTCTCTCCCGCCGCATCCCCAACCCAACGCCCGCGGCTTCCGGGGTCCGACCCCGGGGAACGGTGGCTTTCTTCCCCGGTTGCCACTACGAATTCATTTTTCCCCAGGTGGGAAAAGACGTTGTGGACCTGCTCGCGGCCGCCGGATACGCGGTGACGGTCCCCTCCGACCTCACCTGCTGCGGCCTGGCCGTCTACAACACGGGAGACTGGGAAACGGCCCGGCGCATGGCGGCCTGCAACATCGAAGCGCTCGCCGGTGCGGACATGGTCGTCACCGCCTGCGCTACCTGCGGTGCCGCCCTGAAGGACTACGGAAAGTGGTTCCCACCGGGGCACCCCCTTTTTCAACGCGCCGGTGCGTTGTCGGCATCGGTCCTCGATTTCTCCGAGGCGATGCAGGCCGTCCCACAGCCGGCGTTCACGGCACCGCCGGGCCTGTCGGTGGTCACCTACCATGATCCGTGTCACCTGCGCTGCCATCAGGGCATCTACGAAGCGCCGCGGAATCTCATCGCGGCCGTGCAGGGACTCACGCTGGTGGAAATGGACATGGCGGAAAAATGTTGCGGACAGGGCGGCTCTTTTGGTATTCAGCACCCGGTTCAAAGCGCATCTCTTCTTCAGCAAAAAATGAGGTCGGCGGCACAAACCGGCGCCCAGGCCATCGTGACATCCTGCCCCGGCTGCACCGTTCAGTTGATGGACGGCGTGCGCCGGCACGGGCTGTCCATGGAAGTTCTGCACATCAGCAGCCTCCTGCAAAATCCGCCGGCAGCGCTGAACTGCACAAACCAGGCGGCAATCAACCGAGGCGAGAAATGACCAAGCAAGCACTTTTCGCCGGGGTGGACGTGGGCTCGTCCAGAACCAAGGTGGCCCTGCTCACCCCGGACAAAACAGTTGTCGGCCACGCAATCCGGCCATCGGGCACCAATTTTCCGAAAACGGCTGAAGAATGCTTGGCCCAGGCCCTGGCCATGGCGGGGCGCCGCCCCGGCGATGTGGTCCAAGCGATCTCCACCGGGTACGGCAGAAAAAATGTTCCCTATGCCGGCGACAGCAAGACCGAAATCGCCTGCCATGCCCTGGGCTGCTACCACGCCTTCCCCCGGGCCATCTCGGTCATCGACATCGGCGGCCAGGACAACAAGATCATCAAGCTCGATGCTGCCGGCCGGCGGACATCGTTTTTAATGAACCGCAAATGCGCTGCCGGCACCGGCGCCTTTTTGGAAGAGATGGCCATGCGCCTGGATATTCCTCTCGCCGACATGAACGGCTATGCCGAGAAAGCCACCGGCATCGTGAAGCTGGGCAGTTTCTGCACGGTGTTCTCGGGCACCGAGGTGCTGGAAAATATCCGCAGCGGCAAGAATGTGTATGATATCGTCAAAGGTATTTTTTATTCCATTGTCCGCCGGGTGCTGGAGATGGACAGCCTCTCCGAACAGGTGGTAATGACAGGCGGTGTGGTGGCCCACAACCGCTTCCTTGTCAACATGGCCCGGGAAATGATCGGCCGTCCCGTGCTGGTCCCCGATCACCCGCAGCTGACCGGCGCAATTGGTGCGGCCCTGATGGCCGTCAACGGCGCGGTTGCACAGCGGTCTGAACATCCAACAGGTTATCCACAGGAGGAAAAATGAGCGAAGAAAAAAAAGTGGTCCGAAAGCCCATCAAGACCGCAGGCTTGGCCGGCAAATACATGGCCGATTATTATTACGAGCTGGACAACGCCGCCAAAACGGGAGAACGCAAAATCGCCTGGTGCACCAGCGTGGGACCCGCCGAAATCCTGAGGGCCATGGGATACCTGGTGTATTTTCCAGAAACCCACGCGGCCATGCTGGGCAGCACCAAAATGGCAACGGACCTGATCCCCCACGCAACAGCCCTCGGCTACACGCCGGAGGTCTGTTCTTACATGACATCGGACATCGGTGCCTTTGTACAGGGAATCACACCCCTGGCCGATGCGTTCAAGGGCATCACGGCGGTGCCGAAACCCGACATCCTGGTGTTCAACACCAACCAATGCCGGGACGTCCAGGACTGGTTCGACTGGTACGCCAAAAAATTCAATGTGCCCATCATCGGGGTCCACGGCAATGTCGGGGTCAAGGACGTAACCGGGCCTCTGGTATCGGCCGTTGCCCGGCAGATGGAAGACCTGATCCCCCCCCTTGAAGAGGTGTCGGGAACCAAGTTCGACCTCGACCGGCTCAGGGAAGTGATCGGCTTTTCCCGTCAATGCTCGGACATCTGGAAACAGGTGCTGGAAACCGCTGCCGCCGTCCCGGCACCGCTTACCTTTTTCGACGGCTCCACCCTCATGGGACCGGCGGTGGTGGGCCGCGGCACCCCCGAGGCAGTGGCGATCTATGAAAAAGTGTTGGCGGAACTCAAAGAGAGAATCGCCAACAAGGAAGGCGCCGTGGACGGTGAACGCTTCCGCCTTTATTGGGACGGCATGCCCGTGTGGGGACGGCTCAGCGCCCATGCCAAGCTGTTCGCCGGGCTCAACGCCAACGTGCTGGCCTCCACCTATTGCAGCAGTTGGATTTTCACCGCCCTGGATCCGGCGGACCCCTTCAAGAGCATGGCCCGGGCCTATACCGAATTGTTCATTGTCCGCTCAGACGACTACAAGGACATGTACATCAAGGACAAACTCGAATTTTACAAGGTGGACGGCATCATCTACCACAACGCCAAGACCTGCCCCAACAATTCCAACTGCCGCTACGGTCTTTCCAAGCGCATCGAAGCGTCCACGGGCGTTCCCATGCTGACCATCGACGGCGATCTGAACGACATGCGCTGCGTTTCCGACGAACAGACAAAAACCAACGTGGAGGCCTTCATCGAATTGCTGGACGAACGCAAGTAGAGCGTGTCAGACAGCACGGCACGCCGGCCGGACGGCGACACCCGCCCGGCCTGGTGTCGCCGCAGCCGGCACGTACAACCACCGCGCCTTCCCCGGGGTTTTTCCATTGCCCGGCCGCAAGAAAGGGGCCTGTCTTTCCCCCCCGGCTGTTAAAGATACCCCGCCGCCTGCCGATAGGACTGTTATACCAATATCGGAGGAAGCGTTATGGAAATCGTAATCGGAGCAGCACCGCGGATCGGACAACCGGGAAAGAGAATGGTGCCCAAGACGGCTTATGTGGAAGCCCAGGTGCTGAACATGAGGGCGCCTCGAAGACGCCGGGAAAATCTCGACGGCGGACAGCCTGATCGGCGGCACCCCAAGGCCAACGCAGACCCGGCGGCCGGTCGGGTGCTGTTGTTGATGGTGCCCGAAGGCTATCACATCCCGCAGGATCTCGACTCGGGGAATTACCGTGTTTTTTTAAGAGTGGTGCCCAAAAAAAAATAGCGCCAGGAATTCGAATCTGGTGCGGACGCCTTGGGAGATAAACAGATGGCAGCATCCAACCACGATTTGACCGCCGAAAAACGAAACGACCGCCGTCAATTGACGTCCCTGCCGGTCAGCTATGCCACCCGTGGGGTGGCCTACGAAGACTTTCTGCGGGACATCAGTGCCGGGGGCGTTTTCATCGAAACCCGTGCCCTGTTCAACGTGGGCCAGAGCCTGTCGCTGACCTTCCCCCTGCCGGGGCACCAAAAATACATTACCGTCACCGGTGAAGTGGTGCGGGCCACGGGCAACGGCATCGGCGTAAAATTCGACCAGGCGGTCCAGACCCTCCTGGACGCCCCCACCGAAGCGATGATCGAATAGAGGCGCGATACACCGGCAATCGCATGCCGTTTTATACCTGTAATGGAAACGCCAATGAAATGGATCGAAATAGCGATAGGGTTCCGTGCAGACGCACCCGCGTTTGCCGAAGATCTGATTGCCGCGGCCTTTGCCGACGCCGGTATCCAGGGGGTGGTGCTGACCCCGGAAGAGGATCTGCCCGAAGACGATTGGGCCCGGGAAGTGTTGCCCCGCCCAGCCGTTGAAAACAAGGTGACGGGCTACGTGGCGGACACGGAAGCGGCCGGGGACATTCTGCGCCGGCTTGACAGCGCGGTCCAAGCCCTGGGCGCCCGCCACGGTTTTGACCCCCACATCACCTTGAGCACATTGGACGAGGAAGATTGGGCCGAGTCCTGGAAGGCCTTTTTCTGGCCCGAAAAGATCAGTGAAACCCTGGTGGTTAAACCCACCTGGCGCACCTACATCCCCGGGGCAGGAGAACGGGTGATTGAAATTGATCCGGGTATGGCCTTCGGCACCGGCACCCACCCCACCACCGCCTTGTGTGCCCGGTTGATCGAAACGTTGGTAACACCGGGCAGCCGGTTTCTGGATGTGGGCACCGGCTCGGGAATTCTGATGGTGGCAGCCTATTTGTCGGGTGCCGCCGTATTGAGGGGTGTGGACATCGACCCGGTGGCGGTGGCGGTGGCCCGGGAAAACCTCTTGCGAAACAAAGTGCCCATCGCCATCTCCTCTGTCGGCGCCGGAGACCTGACCCGGGAAGTAACCGGCCCCTTTGACGTGGTGTCGGCCAATATCCTTTCCGAAGTCATCGTGCGCCTCCTGGACCAGATACCAGCGATATTGGCACCCGGGGGGCAAATCATCTGCTCGGGAATCACCGAAGAAAACGAAGGGCTGGTCATCGACAAGATGCGGGCCACCGGATTCGCACTGACCGAAACACGCCGCCGGGAAGGATGGGTCGCCCTTGTCGGCCGCCGGCCGGCATAACTTCTCATCCCAGCTGTCGCACCAGCCGGGAAGCGGGTACGATATCCACGGATCGGATCATCTCCGGCAGCATCTCCCGCAACACCTTCCAGGTCACCTCATGGGGGTGGCCGATACCCAGGGCCCGCCCTTCATGCACCGCAACGTCCAGAAGCGCCTTGACCTGCTTGCGCACAAACGCCTCGGTGACCACATGATCCAGGAACACGTCCCGCTCCGCAAAGGGCAGCCGCAACAGACGTGCCGAGGGTTTGCACAGGGTGTCCACCGTTGTCCTGCTGTCGATGAAAAACAGCCCCTCTTTCTTCAGTATGCTGAAAATCTGGTACATTTGGGTGGAAACGGCGGTCATGCGCGACCCCATGTGGTTGTTGACGCCCCTGGCGGTGGGAACCGATCGGATATCATCCAACAGCTGACGAATCAATTGATCGGGCGCCATGGTGGTGAGCAGCGCCCCGGGGCCCGGGTCCACGCGGGGGTATTCCTTTGGCTCCATGGGCAGGTGCAGCATGATCTCAACCCCCCCCTGCCGCGCCTCTTCCGCAATGTCCGTCCCGAACGGACTGAAGGGTAGAACGGAGAAGGTGAGGGGCGCGGCAAGGTCAAGAAACCTTCGCGCCATTTTTCGGTCATAACCCATGTCATCAATGATGATGGCCACCTGGGGACGGGGGGCCTCCGGCGGCGCCGTGACCGGCGGCATGGGTTTAGGGGCCGGTGACGGCACCGGGGCGTGGACCGCCTCTCCGGGAAAAATCTCGAACCGGGGCGGGGCCATGGTAACCGTCTTTTGGGGGGAAGCAGCCGGCGGCGCAGAGGCCGGCTTTCCGTAATACAGGTGGAGGCCCACACCCGCTGCCACAAGGAGCAGCACCAGCAAGCCAACCCCCAAAAAGACCTGCAACAACATCGTTCGCAGACGGGGCTGGGGGGGCTTTTTTGCCGTGTTTTTCTTTCTGGTACGGGCACCGGCGGGACGGGACGGCGATTTTTTAGCTGGCATAATGACTTCCGGTCATGTTTCACGGGTACTGCAGGCTAACTGCCGGCGCCCTGTATCGAAAAAAGTGGCGCACAGGAAGCCCTGTGCGCGGGGTTGGTGGTTTCGAAAAAAGGGGCGGGCTATCCCGCGTCGTTGACGCCTTTGAAAATATCGTAGCCCACAAGAATTTCCAGCGCCCGGGTGATCTGCCAATCGTTTTTCAGGCGCTCGGGATCCAACGGTCCATGACGGGAAACGCCGGATTGCTTCATGTCCGGAGAAACTTCAGGCGGCGCCTGTTCCTCGGACGCGCCGCTGTCTTCATCGGGCAGCAGGTGGTTTTTCAAATCCTTTTCCTTGATGACCAGCCGCTTGCCCGCATCCACGGCCTTCTTTTCGACGGCCTGCTGGGGCACCACGATGTCCGGCACGATTCCCTGGGCCTGAATGGACCGGCCGCTGGGCGTATAGTAACGGGCGATGGTCAGTTTGAGGCCGTAACCGTCGCGGATGGACTCCACATTCTGGACGGATCCCTTTCCGAAAGAGGTGGTGCCGAGAATCAATGCCCGTTTGCGGTCCTGGAGGGCACCGGCCACGATTTCAGAGGCACTGGCACTGCCGTTGTTGATGAGGACCACGATGGGATACGTACGCTTAACCTCGTCGGGCCCCGCCTTGAAAACCTTTTCGTTCCGGCTGTTGCGCCCCTTCATGGACACGATGGCGCCTTCTTCGAGGAACAGGTCGGCCACCTCCACCGACTGGCTGAGAAGTCCGCCGGGATTGAAGCGCAGATCAAGAATCAAGCCCTTGAGAGGGGTATTTCCGGATTCCAGCTGGGTCAGGGCGGCGGTCAACTCCTGGGTGGTGTTCTCCCTGAAATTGGTCACCCACACATATCCGAAGCCGTCCCTGATCATGGCGGACCGCACGCTCTCGATGGGAATGATGTCGCGCACCAGCTCCACATCGATGGGCTCGGGCGTCTCTTCCCGAAGGACCGTTATCACCACGGCGGTGCCCTTGGGCCCCCGCATTTTCTTGACCGCCTCCCAGAGCATCATGTCCTTGGTCAGCTCGCCGTCGACTTTGACGATACGGTCCCCCGCCTGGATACCGGCCCGGGATGCGGGCGTCCCTTCGATGGGGGAGATGACCGTCAACACGCCTTCCTGCATGGTGATTTCGATACCGATACCGCCGAACTCCCCCTGGGTGTCCACCTGCAGTTCTTCCAGGGCCTCCGGCGGCAAAAAAGAAGAATGCGGGTCAAGGCTTTGCACCATGCCCTGGATGGCCTTTTCGATCAATTCCCGGTCGCTGACCTCTTCCACGTAATTGCGTTTCACGATATCGAGCACATCGGAAAAGATTTTGAGTCCCTTATAGGTTTCTTCGTTGTCCGCGGCCAGGTCCTGCCAAAAAAATGTCGCCCCCGCCCAGCAGATGACGGCAATCATCATCACCCGCCAGAGCGGCGTCTTTCCTTTCAAGCCTCTTGTCATGGGCTGGATCTCCTTTGGTTTCTTTTAAGCCATGCCAGCGGATCAACGGGCTTTCCATGATGCCGGATTTCAAAATAGAGGGTCGTGCCGACCATGGATCCGGTATCCCCCACCGTTGCGATGACCTCTTCGGGTTCCACCCGGTCTCCCTTCGCCTTGAAGAGTTCCCGGGCATGGGCGTACAAACTGCAATAATTGTTCCCATGATCAATGATGATCATGTTGCCATACCCTTTGAACCAGTCGGCATACAGCGCCCGGCCGCCGTATACCGCCCGCACCGGCTCGCCGGGATCGGCCTGGATGCTGATACCGTTTCGAAACGATGCGGACTGGTGCGGCCCGATCTTGGACGGACCGTAAAGGGAAACTATCTTACCCTCCACCGGCGCCGGAAGCAACCCCTTGCGTGAAGGAAACGGCGCATCGGCGGCTTCGACAAGGCCGGCTGCGGGGTGGATCTCCCAACTGTGGGCATCGATCTGTTTGTCCAGGGCGGCGGCGGCCTCTTTGAGTCCGGCGATTGCAGCGGCGGCCAGGGTCTTTTTTTTCCGAATGTCGTCCAGCATGGCCGCACGGCCACGCCGCTGGTCTGCCAATGTTTTCAATTGAACCTGGAGCGCCTCGGTTTTGGCCGCATGGGCCTGCCGCTGGGTGGTCAGGGTCTGCACCACCGCATCAAGGGCCTTTTGTTTTTCCGTCAGCGCGTCCCACACCTTCCGGTCGGCGGCCAGGACGGCCTCCATATGGTGCTTACGGGTCAGCAGCGCATAGATGGAGTCCGCGGACGCCAGGGCCGGCAGCTTGCCCAGTTGGTGCAACTTGTAAAGAGCCACCAGCCGCTTGGCGGCATAGGTTTCAAGGGTGGCGACCTCCTGCGCGAGGCGCCGGGCGCGGGCGTCGTTTCGGTCAAGCGCGGCCGACAAGGCCTCCAACTCCTTCTGGGCGGCGGCGACCTCCCGCTCACTGCGGTTCAGCTGCCGGCCGATGCGGTCAAGGTCGTCGACGATCCTGCCCTCTTCTTTGGAAAAGGCCGTCACCCGGGATGTCGACGCCTGGAGCCGGCGACCGATCCGCTCGGCTTGCGCCTTGAGAGCGGCCACATCCTCCGCCTGCCGGGACGGATCGAAAGGGGCGGGGGCGGCAGCGCCCGAAGGCTCCAGGGGCGATAAAATGTGCACATGCGCCCGCCAGACATATCCCCTGCGCCCGCTGCCGGAAATTTCGAGCCATTCGGGAAAAACAGCATATACCACAATTCTTGTATGCCGGGGCAGGACCGCCAGAACCGTGGCTGTTTTGGAGGGCTTGGCGCGCAGGTTCAACCTGCTTGCCACCACCACGCCGGTTGGCACGGACGGTCCATCCGGCATCGTCTCCGCCGCCGCTACCGTCAGCCACAACGCCGGCAGAAGCAGCGTTATCGCAAGAACTGTTTTAAAGACAGATGACACCCGATCCATCCGATCAGCATGCTCGAGAGAATGATGAGACAACCGACCCCCAGCGAGAAAAAGCGCACCTCAAAATCACTGCCGAACTGGTCCTGCCCGATATTGGCGGTCACAACCAGATAAGCGACAAACAACGTGCCCAGCCCCAGCAATGCACCGGCCAACCCCTGTATCAGGCCCTCGATGTAAAAAGGCGTTTTGATGAAGCGATCCGTCGCACCCACCAGCCGCATGATTTCCACCTCTTCCCGACGGGTGTACAGAATCAACCGGATGGTGTTGGCCACAATGAACACGGCCGCCATGAAAAACAGCCCCCCCATGGCCATCCCCGCAAACCGGAACAGGTTGAGCACCGAGGAGATGCGCTGCATCCACTGCTGACCGTATTCCACATCGCTGATGCCCTCCAGGGCCTGGATCTGTGCGACCAATGGCGCCAGGTCGTTTCCGGCCCGGGGGCCGGGGGTGAGGCGGATTTCGAAGGCATGGGGCAAGGGATTTTCCTTGAGGTTTTCCAGCAAGGACTGCTGCCCCTGAAGTTGGCGGCGAAACTCTTCCAGCGCCTCCGCTTTGTCGATGAAGGCAACCTCCTTAACGCCGTACAGGGATGAAAGGGCTTGCCGGAGCGTGGCCACCCGATCGGCATCTGCCTCCGGCGCCAAATAGGCCATGATGCGAATGCCTTTCTTCCACGAATTGATGAGGGCATCGGCATTGATGAAAAAAAGGCCGAATGCGCTCACAATCAGAAACGACAGGGCGACGGTAATCACGGCCACGGCATTGAGCATGCGGTTTTCAGACAGATCCTTCAGTGCTTTGTTGAAATAGCGTCCCATAGGCCTCTTGCCCGGCCGCCGCCCAAACCGCCCCAGGCGGTCATGTGGCCAGCCGGCCCTGTTTCAGCTGAACGATTCGACAATTGGGTTTTTCCAACAGGTGCCGGTCGTGGGTGGCCACGATCAGGGTGCCGCCCCGGGCGTGGAACCGACTGAGCAAATCGAAAATAATCTCCGCCGATTCCGGGTCCAGGCTGCCCGTGGGCTCATCGGCCAAAATGATCATGGGGTCTCCCACCACGGCCCTGGCAACGGCAACGCGCTGCTGCTCACCACCGGACAGGCTTGGCGGCAGCATGTCGCGCTTGTCTTCCATGCCCACCATCCGCAGGACGCTGCCCACCTTTTTCAAAATGGTCTTGCGCTTTTTCCCGATGGCCTCCAGGACCAGGGCCACGTTGTCAAAAACGGTCTTGGTGGCAATCAGTTTATAGTCCTGGAAAATAACCCCGAACTTGCGGCGCAGGTACGGAATGCGCCGGGAGGATATTCGGCTCAGGTTCATGCCGTCCACAAGAATTTGCCCGCTGGAAAGCGATTCCCCCATGTACAGCAGCCGCAGAAGGGTTGTTTTTCCGGCGCCGCTGGGCCCGGTGATGAACAGAAACGCGTTCTTATGGATGTCAAGGGTCACGTCCACCAACGCGTGCTTTGCGCCAAACACCTTGTGGGCATGAAACATGCGGATGATCAGCTCTTGTTGCGAGGCCTCCATGAAATCGACGCTCCCTCCGATAAAGCAACGACCGGCATTTGGGTTTGACCCCACGCGCCTTTGCTGATATGGGGGCGCTGAGCCTTTGGAGTGCCGCGCGAACGGTTTTCCTTGCTCAGGGCCTCCGCTGAATATCGAGAAACCGGCTTCTTCCGTTTCAGTGGAGGCTTTTTTTATCCGATTATCATTAAAAAATCAACGGCTTCATTTTGCCGGCACCCCGGGCGCCCGCCCGGCGTCATGGCGGTGGACATGCGGCCCCGGCCGGCGGGGCAGGAGGCGAGACCCATGAAAGAGGAACTTGTCAGGCTTCTGTGCGAAAAATCGTTTCAATACAGCGAGACCCCCGTTTTCAAGCTGGTTTCCGGCAACATGAGCCGATTTTACGTGAACTGCAAACCCACTGCGCTGGATGCCCGGGGAATGTACCTGATCGGTCACTTGATGTACGCGTCGGTGGCGCCGTTGGGCGTTTCGGCCATTGGCGGATTAACCTTCGGGGCCGATCCCATGGCCGTTGCCACAGCCTTTGTGTCGGGCCTGAAGGGCTCCCCCCTGTCGGCCTTTTCCATCCGAAAAACAAAGAAGGACCATGGCATCGCCAAATGGATCGAGGGGGATCTGGCTCCCGGCCAGCGGGTGGTGGTGATCGATGATGTGGCCACCACCGGAGGGTCCACCATCCAGGCCATCATCCGGGCCCGGGAAGAAGGCCTGACTGTGGTCAAGGCCCTGGTGCTGGTGGACCGGCAGGAAGGGGGATTGGAAAATATCCGTCAGCACGTTGAAGACACCACGGCCATCATCACACGGGACGAATTGGTAACCGCCTGGAAAGCCCTGCACCCGTAAGCCCGGCCGTTCCGAGACGCTATCGCTCCATGATATAGGTGGCGCAAGCGTCGTCCGACTCCCATGCCGTCACCCGGCTCACCGCCACGCCCGGCGCGTCAAGGGCATCGTCGAGGGCATGGGCAATGTAGCGGGCCACATTTTCCGACGAAGGCGGGCATCCGCCCAGCACATCCAGTTCGTTTAAGAATTTGTGATCGAGCTGGTCGATGATGTGGCCCAAAGTTGTTTTCAGCGCCCCGAAGTCGATCAGAACCCCGGCGGCGTTGAGTTGCTTGCCGGCCACATGCACCTCTATCTTCCAATTGTGGCCATGGAGGTTTTCACACTGCTTGGCCACCATTTTCAATTGGTGCGCGGCGGCAAAACGGGTCACGACTTTTAATTCAAACATGTGCTCATCCTTGGGACGCGCTTATCCTGCGGCCTGTGAAGATCCCTTGAGAATGGATTTAAGTTTGTTGGTGAACTTTCCGGCCTCCAGATGCTCGAATTCCTTGAGCAGGGACACCTGTTTCTTGGACAGATTGGTGGGGGTTTTAATGTCCGCCTGAATGACCTGATCCCCCCGGCGACCGTTTCGAAGAGAAGGGATGCCTTCGCCCGGGAGGGTGAAGGCGTCTCCGGGTTGCGTTCCCTTGGGAATATCAATGTCATGCTCTCCGGTGAGCGTCGGCACCTTGATCCGAGCGCCCAGGGCGGCCTGGGTGAAGGAAATCTGGACCCTGCAGATGATGTCCGTGTTGTTGCGCTTGAAGAACTCGTGGGGTTGCACATGGAGAAACACATACAAATCGCCGGGGGGGCCGTTGTCGGAACCGGCTTCCCCTTCACCGCTCAGCCGCAGCCGGGAACCGTTGTCCACGCCGCCGGGAATTTTGACAGAAACTTTTTTGGTGACCGTGACCTGCCCGTTGCCCCGGCAGGATTCGCACGGGGTGGTAATGGACTGACCGGCACCCCGGCAGGTGGGGCATGTGGTGCGCACGCTGAAAAAGCCCTGATTATGGGACACCTGCCCTGCGCCGCCGCAGGTTTTGCAAACCGTCGGCTGGGTGCCCGCCGCGCAGCCGCTGCCGCTGCAGGACGGGCAGGAAGCGGTCTTGTCCACGGTAATTTCCGTTTCCGTCCCGAATGCGGCCTCCAGAAACCCGATGGTCAGGTCATAGCGCAGGTCCGCTCCCCGCCGGGCACGGCTTCTGGTGCGCCCACCGGCGCTGAATCCGAAAAAATCTTCAAAAATATCACCAAAATTGGAAAAAATGTCGTCAAAGCCCCGAAAACCGGAATGCCCCGCACCTTCCAGCCCCTGATGCCCGAACTGGTCGTACAGACCGCGCTTCTGGGAATCGCTGAGCACGTCATAGGCCTCGGCCGCCTCTTTGAATTTTTCTTCGGCCACCTTGTCATTTGGATTTCGGTCCGGGTGGTATTTCATGGCCAGCTTACGATAAGCGGCTTTTATTTGGGTGCCGGCACTGTCTCGTCGAATGCCGAGGATTTCGTAATAATCACGTTTGCCTGCCATGGAGAGTCCTGACGGTTATCCAGAATTGTTCAAAGGCGGCCAACCGGCCGCCTGTCAAATACGCTGGCCTATTGTAATGCAACAACGGGACATGTCAATACGCCCGGCATCTGAAATCCGGACGACCGCCGAAAAGAAACTTGACGAATACGCACGGCTGTCAATATGATGAGCGCATTGTAAAAAACGACGCGCCCCGGATCTGCCACGGCCCTCCGGGCGCAAGCAGCAACGAAAGGAGTATCACCGCATGCCGTTTTCAATCGCGCTCGCCGGCAAGGGAGGGGTCGGAAAGACCACGCTGGCGGGCTTGCTGGTCAAATATCTCGTATTGCAGGGCAAAACCCCCGTACTGGCGGTGGATGCCGACAGCAATGCCAACTTCAATGAAGTGCTGGGAATCGAAGTCACCGACACCCTCGGCCAAGCCCGGGAAGAAATGAAAAACGGCAAGGTGCCGCCGGGCATGACCAAGGATGTCTTCATGGCCATGCGCCTGGAAGAAGCCATCGTGGAGGCCGAGGGCTTCGACTTGCTGGTGATGGGGCAACCCGAAGGGGCCGGCTGCTATTGCGCGGCCAACAACCTTCTGTCCCGATTCCTGGAACGGCTCACCGGAAACTATCCTTACCTGGTGATGGACAACGAGGCGGGCATGGAGCACATCAGCCGTCTGACCACCCATAACGTGGACGTGCTGCTGCTGGTATCCGACACCGCGCGCCGGAGCCTTCAGGCCGCCGCCCGCATCAACCAGCTGGCCAAGGATCTGCGCATCGGGGTGGGAAAAAGCTATCTGGTGGTCAACCAGGCCAAAAACGGTCTTTCCCGGGAGGTCCTCGATTATATCGCATCGGAAAACCTGACCCTGGCAGGAACCATTCCGGACGACGATACGATCTACACGTATGATTTCCAGGGCCGCCCCACCATGGATCTGCCCCCGGACAACGCGTCCCTCCGGGCGGCATTCGAAATCTTCGAAAAGATCCTGTCGGATCGGAATCCGTCCCAGGCATAGCCCCGACCGGTCATGACCACCGCCCCCTACGACCTGCTGTACATCTATTACCTGGAAGGCCGGATCTCCCCGGCCCGGGAAAGGGATCTGCGTCATTTTCTAGGCAATTGGGAAGAGGAAGGCCAGACCTTCCTCTTCTTCTCCCAACCGGCCCGGGACCAGGTGGACGCCCTGCTGGGGGCGCTGCCGGATCTGCGACTTCTGGACGCGTTCGAAATGCCTTATGACCAGTGGCAGGGCGCCGTCCTGGATGCCGAACAGATCGGCAGGTTCCAGGTGGTGCCGCCATGGCGCGCAAACAGCAGCAACGGCCCGTCACCGACCCGGATCCTGATGGACCCGGGGGTGGTGTTCGGCAACGGCACCCACGCCACCACCCGGGATTGCATGGCGGCGCTGGAGTGCATCGCCGGCGAAGGGCCCCCGGGGTTCGCCCTGGATCTGGGCACCGGCACGGGCATTCTGGCCATGGCCGCAGTGCGACTGGGGTGTCGCCGGTGCCTTGCGGTGGATTATAATTTCCTGGCGGCCCGCACCGCCCGGGCCAATGCGATCCGCAACGAGATGGCCGATACCGTCCTGGTCTGCCAGGCCCGGGCCGAAGACTTCGCGGCAATCCCGGCGGACGTGTTGATCGCCAACATCCATTACGATGTCATGCGCCGGATTGTTCGCACCCCGGGTTTTTTCGACAAGACGTTTTTCGTCCTTTCCGGCCTGATGACCAGAGAAGCCCTTGACATCGAAAATACCTTGGCCCACAGTCCGGTTGAGGTGCTGCGCCATTGGGAGCGGGACGGAGGCTGGCACACATTTTTGGGCAAGACACGCACAAAAAGGACGTAATATGAACTCGACCCTGGAAGCCGCGGCCCAAGTGGTTGTCCGCGGCAAAAGCATCGTCGCGCTGACCGGCGCGGGCATTTCCGTCGAAAGCGGCATACCGCCGTTTCGGGGCAAAGGCGGTGTATGGGAACGATACGATCCCATGGAGTACGCCACCATCGACGCCTTCCTGCGGCACCCGGAAAAGGTGTGGCGAGTGCTGCTCCTGGACATGATCGCCACGTTGGAAAAGGCCCGACCCAACGACGGCCACAAGGGACTCGCCGCACTGGAAGGTATGGGATACCTTGATACGGTGATCACCCAGAACGTGGACGGCCTGCACCAGCAAGCCGGCAGCAGGGATGTCATTGAGTTTCACGGCTCCTTCGCCGGTTTTCATTGTCTGCGGTGCGAAACACCAGCGGTGATTCAACAGTTAGACCTCGGCGTGCTACCGCCCCCGTGTTCCTGTGGGGGCATTTTCCGCCCGGACGTCATCATGTTCGGTGAAATGATTCCGCCGGCGCATCTGCACCGGGCGCACCAAATCGCAGAAAGCTGTGACGTGATGCTGGTGGTGGGCACCTCGGCAACGGTGCAGCCCGCAGCGGCCTTGCCCTTCGTGGCCAAGGAAGCGGGAGCCGCCATCATCGAAATCAATCCCACGGCGACGCCCCTGACCAACATGATCAGCGACATCTTTCTCAAAGGCCCCGCCGGCGATGTGCTCAACCGCCTGGTGGCCGCCGTCGAGCACATCCGGTGAGCCGTACCGACGCCCCTTTCGGATGGGTCCTGCCCCTGTCGCTGACCCCGCCGCGCCTCGGTGACAACACCGCCGACATGGATCGGCTGGTCAGCGCCCTGAAAACCGCCCTGTCCACCGAACAGGTGGTGGTACCCCTGGGGCTTGCCCGCAGGCTGCCCCAACGGCTGCGCACATCGGATTGGCAGGTGCGGTGCGTGCTGCTGCGGGACCGTTCCGAATACCGCCTTCTCGACGTTCTCTCGGCGCTGGATCTGATGCCGATAACCGGCGCGGCCGTGGATCTGGGCACCACCCGGGTGGTGGTCCGGCTGATGGACCTGGTTTCGGGAGCGGTTCTTGGCGAAACCGCCTTTGACAACCCCCAGGCGGCCGTGGGGCCGGATATCCTGACCCGGACGCACCACGCGGACTGCGACCAGGGGCTGGCGTCCCTGCGCCAGTCCATTGTCACGGCCGTTAACCATCACTTGCACCTGCTGTGCATGGAAAACGACCTTTCCCTCCAGCGCCTGTATGCCCTGTCCTTGGCCGGCAACACCGTCATGACCCATCTGTTTCTCGGCCTCTCGCCCCATTGGATGGTCCGGGAACCCTATATCCCAGTGGTCAATACTCCGCCGGTGCTATCCGGCGCGGACATCGGTATCGACATGCACCCCTTCGGCAGGGTGCTGGTGTTTCCAAATGTGGGCAGCTATTTCGGCGGAGATCTGATCGCGGGCATCTTGTATTCCGGGCTTCATACCCGGGAAGAAACTTCCCTGCTGGTGGACGTGGGCACCAACGCCGAGGTGGTCTTGGGCAACTGCAACTGGATGGTCGGTTGCGCCGGCGCCGCCGGGCCGGCCCTGGAAGGCGGGGCCGCACGCATGGGCATGCCGGCCGGGCCCGGTGCCATCGACAGGGTGCGAATCGACCCCGTCCATCGGAGACTGACCTGGCGCACCATTGCCGACAGGCCGCCGGTGGGCATTTGCGGATCGGGCCTCATTGATCTTGCCGCCCAGATGTTCCGCGCCGGCCTGGTGGACATCCGGGGCAAAATTGCGGCGCCGCACACCGACCCCCGGCTGTCGGAAACAGGCGGCATCCGGCAGTTCACCCTGGTTTCCGAAAACGAATGCGTCGCCGGACCCATTTCCCTGTCCCAGCCGGACCTCGACAGCCTGATGCGTTCCAAGGCGGCCATGTACACGATCCTGACGACCCTGGTGAACACGGTGGGGCTGGGTTTCGAAGATATTGACACCTTTTACGTGGCCGGCACCTTCGGCGCCGTCATCGACCCGGAGTCGGCCATCGGCATCGGCATGCTGCCCGACCTTGACCGAAAGCGCTTCAAGATCCTGGGCAACAGCGCCCTGGAGGGCGCTACCAGGGCGCTTGTGACCAATAATTGCTTGCCGGAAATCGATGCCATCCGCAACGGCATCACCTATTTGGAACTCAACGTGAACCAGGCCTTCATGGCCCAATTCTCCGCGGCGAAATTTCTCCCCCACACGGACCGGCGTCTCTTCCCGTCGGTATCGGTTCCCACTGTCTCGCACTGACCCCGCCTGCTTAAAGCGGCCAGAATTTCGGAATCAGCACCGTGCCGAACACCAGGACCAGAAGGTTCAGCGGGATGCCCAGTTTCAGGTAGTCGGCAAACCGGTAACCGCCCGGCCCATAGACCAGAAGGTTGGTCTGGTAACCGATGGGCGTGGCGAAACAGGCACTGGCGCCGATACAGACGGCGATGATAAACGGCCGGGGGCAGACCCCAAGGTTCAGGGCCGTTGACACGGCCACCGGCAGCACCAGCACGGCCGTTGCGTTGTTGCTGAGCAGCTGGGTGCCGACACTGGTCAGCAGGATGAAAGCCCCCAGGATCAGGTTCGGGGATGCGCCGTGCAGCGATGCCAGCACCCACCGGGCATATAGACCGCTGGCGCCGGTCTTTTCCATGGCCACGCCCAGGGCGATGGTTCCGGCGATCAACACCAGGATATCGCCTTGGAGGGCGCGGTAGGCTTCGCGTACCGAAATGCAGCGGGTGATAAACAGGAGAAAGGCACCGGAAACCGCCGCGGTCATGATGTCCAAAACGCCGGTGGCGGCGGCGCACACCACCGCCAGGAAAACCAGACCCGCCGCCGAAGCCTTGTCGCGGTGCTGCATGCGGTGCTGCACGTCTTCCACCATGATGAAGTCGGTAAAGCCCCGCATCTGGTCCAGCTTTTTCCAGGGCAATTGCACCAACAGAATGTCCCCCACGCGCAGCCGGATGTCGTCGATGTTCTTTTCCGAATAGTGAAGGCCCTTGCGCTGGACGGCGATAATGTGGATTTCCGGTGTCTGGAACAGAACCACATCCCGTACCGCCTCTCCGAGAAAAGAGGATTGGGGAGGAATGATCACCTCCACCAACAGCGTTTCGGCCTTTTCCTGCGCGGACTGGTGCGACAGCGCTTCGGCATGGGGCAGCACGGCCTGATCCTTCTCAAGAAGGGCCAGCAGGTGCGGTGCCGGGCCCTTGACCAACAACAGATCACCGGGCGCGATGACGATCCGGTCCCGGTCCGGGTAAAAAATATGCCCGCCGCGCACAAGCTCGATGATGTCCAGCCCCGGAAAAGCGTCGGGCAGTGTCCGCGTTAACCGTGTTCCGGCCAGGACGCTACCGTCCCGGACCATCAGCCGGGACAGGTAGGTCTTGGGCGTGCGCTGTTCCATTTCACATGCCGGGTTGGCCATGCGGGGCAGAAGCACCCCTGCCGTCAGCACGATCAGCAGGATGCCGCATACAGCAATGGGCAACCCGACGGCGGCCAGTTCGAACATGCCGATCCTGCCATGGCCAAGGCCTGCACTCAAGTCGCTGACAATGATGTTGGTGGACGTGCCGATCAGGGTGCAAGTACCTCCCAGAATGGAAATATAAGACAGGGGGATCAGCAACCGGGAAGGGCTCAGGCCGTAACGGCAACACATGCCCATCAACACCGGGATAAACAGCACCACCACCGGCGTGTTATTGATGAAGGCGGAAGAAACGGCCGCCAAGCCGAAGACAAGGATAAGGGCCCGGACCTTGCTGGGCCCCGAGACAGCGGCCACCTTGTCGGAAAGAAAGGCGATGGCGCCGGTTTTCACCAGGGCGCTGCTGATGAGAAACATGGCCGCCACCGTGATGACGGCCGGGTTGGCAAACCCCGAAACCGCCTCCAGTGGCGTCAGGACTCCGGTCGCCGACAGCGCCGCGATAATCCCGATGGCGGTCACGTCCACCGGGAGCCGTTCGGTGATGAGTAGCCCCACGGAAACCAGCAGAATGCCGCTCACGATCCAGATGTCCATCGGCGGTATCTCCCCGTGTGGATCCGAATAGTTGTCGATTGCCTGCCCGGTCCTGTCCATGGTATGAACCAGCGATGCAGCGAGGATCTGACATCATACCTTAAT
This sequence comes from Desulfobacterales bacterium, assembly GCA_963678885.2. GTDB lineage: Bacteria > Desulfobacterota > Desulfobacteria > Desulfobacterales > JAFDDL01. The sequence continues at coordinate 1,164,955 of CAXXFG010000001.1, forward strand.
GCCGGACGAACCTGGATGCAATGGGCAACAACATCTCCAAAACAATGCGAAACACAGCAAACGAACCCGGTGCGGCCACCAACGCCGGATGATGTGTTCGCCAACGAAATACCACCGGGGTGCTGCGAAACCGCGTGTTGATTGCCGCGGCCGTCAAGGAACGCAGGCACCCCGGCAACGGATCACCCCAGGGCAACGGTACGGCACGCCCACGGAAGGCGAGGAGCAGCGAAAAGATGGAACGTAAAAAGACGGTCACCTCCGGGGTGCGCTACCTGGACCTGATGCTGGGCGGCGGCGTTATCATCGGCGACAACGTCATCTGGTACGATGACGCGGGGAGCCTTGCCGCCGCGTTCGCCTTGAATCTCATCCGAGCCTCCATCCAAAAGAAAAAATCCGTTATCTATGTAAGTTTCGACCACAGCCCCAAGGCAATTCTGGAAAAACTCGGCCCCCTTTCTAAATATCCGTCTCTTGTGGTTCTCGACTGCTTTACCAACGGGCGGGGGGAACGTTCGGACATTTTTACGGACTTTTATGAGCGCAAAAAAAAAGGGCCTGGCTGCAAGCTCGTTCGGGTGGAGGATCCGGGCAATCCGGACCATGTCATGGGGGCCTTCTACGGTCTGCACAAAACCATGCACGGCGATGTCCGGTTTATCTTTGACAGCCTCACCGGAATGCAGGAACTGTGGGGGGGGGAAGAGCACAGCCTCAAATTCTATGCCCACGCTTGCCCGAAGCTCTACGAACTGCACACCATCGCCTACTGGATCGTGGAGCGCGATGCGCACTCTCTGCGCCTGCGGGCCCAACTGAATCAAATCACCCAGGTGGCCATCAACCTTTCCCTGAAGCGGGGCAAAACCACGGCCACGGTCATCAAGGCGGACCAGCGGGACATGAACGTCCTGAACAAGACCGCCGCCTATCGGACCAGGGGACTGGACGTCTTGTTCGAAGATGAGCAGGGCCGCACCGGAGATGTCCGGGTGGGACTGCGGCTGAAAGAACTGCGCACCCGAAAGGGCCTGAGCCAAACCGAAATGGCCAAGCTGGTGGGGGTGACCCCCAGCACCATCTCCCAGGTGGAAAAAGGTCAAATCTACCCGTCCCTGCCGGCCCTGTTCAAAATGGCGGAGATCTTGTCCGTGGAAGCCGGCGCTTTTTTCCGCAAAGCCGGCGAGGGATCAGGCCAGGTGGTGTTCACGGCGGAGGATGCCGCGGTTGTCCAGCTTCCCGGCCTTGCCCGGGAAAACCTTCAGGCAACCCTTCTGACCGGCATGGCGTCCGACGGCAAGGTGGAGCCGTATTTGATTCAGATCCCCCCCAAGCAGAAACTGCCGGCCCATTTTTGCGCGCATAAGGGAGAGGAGTTCGGCTACCTGCTGGCCGGCCGGCTGCGCCTCAAATTGGCCCGGGGCATTGTGGATGTGGCGGCCGGGGAGTGCATCTGCCTGAAAAACGAAATCCCCCGGCAATGGGAAAACCCGGCATCTGAAGCCGCAAGCCTGCTGTGGCTTAAAATACGATAGGGCAGCACTGACAAAAGGTCCGGGCCCCTTTAACCGGGGCCCGGGCTCTTCTCGTCTGTCAGGAATTGAGTATTTTCTTTGCGCTTTCGTCGTTAACGTCCGACATGTGGGGGATGCCGGTTTCCCTCGCGGTTTCGCGGTTGCCGGAAAAGATGTCCCCACGTTTAATTTTGGCCACGGAGAATTTTCTGGCGCCGGCCAGCAGCTGCTGCAACCCGCACGACAGCTTGTCCACCATGGTGTACAGGGCGATGGCGCCGTAAGGAATGTTTTTCATCTCGTCGGCTCCCACCTTCTCCTCCACGTCGAAATAACCGGCGAAAATCTCCTTGGCGTTGTTGCCGATGCGCTGGACGGTCCTGGGCAGTTCCGACCAGTGCCCGTTGACATCGCCCCGCCGTTCAGGAAACAAGGCGCCCTCGATATTGGCCCCCACAAAGCCGGGAATCATCAGGCCCCGGCCCATGCAGATCAGCTTGGTGAAGGGCGCACCCAGGGCCAACCCCTTGAAGATGCTGTCTTCCAGGGCAAACCCGCCGGCAAAGGACATGTCGGCGACATTTTCTCCCCGGGCCGCCAGAATGGAGGCGTATTCATAAGCCTTGGCGTGCAGGTTGATGGACGGCACCCCCCAGCTTTGCATCATGTTCCAGGGGCTCATGCCGGTGCCGCCGCCGGAACCGTCGATGGTCAACAAGTCGAGCTTGGCCTCTGAGGCGAATTTGATGGCCATGGCCAGCTCTTCCATGCCGTACGCCCCGGTCTTCAGTGTGATGCGGTTGAAGCCGATGCTGCGCAGGTATTCCACCGTGGCCATGAAATCCCGCCGGACCTGATCCACCGTGTCCAGGTTGGTGCCGCCCAGCCGGCTGTGACGGGCAAAAGAGGTGATGGAACCGTTTTCGAAGGCCTGCTGTACTTCCCGCTTGGTGGGGTCCGGATCCACCACGTAGCCGCGCTCTTTCAGGAAGATGGCGTAATCGAGGCTCTTCACCTGGATTTCACCGCCGATGTCTTTGGCGCCCTGGCCCCATTTGAGCTCGATAATACATTTGTCACCGTATTTATCGGCCACGAATTCCGCCACGCCGTTGCGGGTGTCTTCAACGTTCAACTGCACGATCACACCGCCGTAACCGTCGAAATACCGCAGGTACGTATCGATCCGGCGTTCCAACTCCGGAGCCGCGGAAATTTTTCCTTTCTTGGTGTCTCCCGGGTTGATCTGGGATTTCTGATCGACCCCCACCACATTCTCGCCGATGACGATGGGAATACCGCTCAGCGCACCCCCAACGGCGAAGGCGTCCCAGTATTTCTGGGCCACAAAGGTGGACCCCAGGGCCCCGGTCATCAAAGGAATGCGGGCCTTTGTCTTAACGGTGTGCCCGAAGGACGTCTCAAGGCTCACGTTGGGAAAAATGCAGTCGTCGGCGTCATTGCTCATGCCTTCCCGAAGGCCGTGGGCACCGTACGCATATCCCTGGATGCGCAGGGAGTTGTAGGAAACCCCGGTGTGACTGGTGTTGTTGGCCCCGGCGGTAACGATGCCGAAGCTTCTGGGGTACAGAAGTTTCCTGCCCACCAGACTCGAAAGCCACGTCTCGCATTTTCCCTCGCAATCAGCCCGACAGAGGGTGCACAAACTCGATTCCGTGGGGTTGCCGCGGTTGGTTGTGCCGAGAACATCGTTGCTCTTTGAAAATCTCATGTCACTCATGTCCTGTCTCCTTGTCCTGATGGTTGATAGAAACGTGTCACGCCGAGGCGTGGTGGTTGCGTTAAAACGGTTTCGCTTGCCGCGCAAAAAAAAACGCCCACAGCCCCGATTGGGGCAGTAGACGCCGTTGTCCGTATGCTTGGCAGGGTGTGCGCACGCCGTTGTGCGCCGAATTGGTACTTGCCGTACATGACCAAGCAGCAGCTTATTTAGTGGAACTGGATTCTAAAGTCAATATTTAATCTTAAAAAGCACGTATTCTTTCAGTAACACTACAAGCTGTCTCAAAAAAAAGAGCGCGCCCACTGACAAGGCATGGGGCGATGAAAAAGCGCAGCATATATGTAATATGTGAGCATTTTGAAGCGCCCCACAACGCCGTCAGGGGGCGTTAGATTTATTTTGAGATAGCTTGTAATGCTTTCGGCTGGCAGCCCGGCGTGAAGTCGGCCCTGCAAACAAAGACAACGCGTCGGCCGGCAGGGCGCCCCGCTCGGGACGGGGAGGGGAGGGGGCGGTGATCGCCGTTGACGGACCTGCCACAACGTAGTACAAATTGTGGCATTGTTGCGGCCATCGGCCGGAAGACGGAAACCTGTTACGCAATGAACAGGACAGCACGGGAAGGTGTGCCATGAACCGGGGGGAATTTTCCACTATTCGAAAGCACCTCAACAAAACCCAGAAGCAGATGGCGGCCCTGTTGGGGATAAGCTTGAAGGCCGTCCACAGCTATGAGCAGGGTTGGCGGGAGGTGCCGGGCCATGTAGAGCGGCAGATGTTTTTTTTGGCCGCCTGCGGAAAAAATCGGGAGCGGCGGGAAAAACCCTGTTGGCAGGTGCGCAATTGCGCCCCCGAACAAAAGGCCCGGTGTCCGGCCTGGGAGTTTGATGCCGGCCGGTTCTGCTGGTTTATCAGCGGAACCATCTGCGGCGGAGAGATGCACGCCTCATGGGAAAACAAAATGGCGGTCTGCAGATCCTGCCCGGTATTTGACAAAATGCTTCGCCTGATACAACAATGAAGAGCATCAGATGGGCCTCCCCGTCACCCGGGAAACGCCCGATGCTCGCTCGGGAAAGTGACCAAAAAACGCCTTTCCCTTCGGAAAGATCGGAAAGAATGGAGACCTGCCACCCCTGGAAAACGGGCGTAGATTCGGCCCGGCAATCCCGGCCATGAAATCTGCGGCGCTCTTTCTCCGAACCGGAGAAACACGGTGCTGGTCCTCCACGCCCTGACAGGCGACGCCCACCTGCACGCGCGACGAAGAGCCCGTTCGGTTGTTTGGGGCGGAAACACGGTTTTTAACGAAACCGGTCGCTGCCGTGCGCTTTTTTGAAATCACTGCAATAACAGCCTGTTGACGACTTTCTTGCCCGGCCGCCCCGCGCCGCCTGTTGACAGACGGGGGGGCGGAAACTTAAGATAGGTTAGTTGCATTGCACCGTTTCCCGCCGCCGTGATCATGATCGACCCGCCGGGGTCGCCCGCACCGGATGCCGCCGTTCCACCGGACGCAGCCCCCCTTTTCCGCGCACGAAAGGAAGGCACCATGACCGTTTCAAAGATACTTTGGCCGACGGATTTTTCCGGCAGCGCTGAAAAGGCAATGCCCCAGGTACTGTCCCTGTCTGAAAAATTTCAAGCGGAAATACATGTCCTGTTCGTCATCGAGGATCTCGCCCATCACGCCGCATGGTACGGCGAATTTGAGAAGGAAAGGGCGGAGAAAATTTCGGACTTCTCCCTGAAAACCGCCCGGAAGAAACTGGACCGGATCTGTGAAAAATATCTGGATGGTTGCCCGCTCTATGTCCGGCATGTGGCCATTGGAGATCCAGCCCGCGAAATACTGAACTTGGTGGAGCAGGAGAAGATCGACATGGTGGTGATGGCCTCCCGGGGCGCCAAGGGGCATTTTTCCTTCGGCAGCGTGGCGGAGAAGGTCGTAAAACACGCAACGGTTCCGGTGGTAACCGTTCCCGTGGCGGCACCTGGATAAAACACAATGGTATGATGACCGGAAAGGAGGATTGCCATGCAAACGTATCTTTCGAGGTTCGTGGACCGTTTCATTCCACCGAGAGGTGAAAAGGCCTTGCGCCTGGGGCGCCGCTCGGGCCAGGACCGCAGGTTGATGGATGACCGGCGCACCTATTTCGACGAGAACTACCTTGGCAGCCCAAGTGATCAGAGAACGCGCCAGGACAACCGGCGGGGGCAGCCGGAACGGCGGAAAATGTGGGTGCGGATGAGTCAGTGGCGAAGCCGGCACGCCTGAACCGCTGGCGGCCCAGCCGGAAAAGCACGAACATGTCCAAAAAGGAAGCGGCTGATCGACACCATGCCGACCAGCCGCAGGAGGAGGAAAGGAGATGAATCCTTTTCAGGTGCCCTGAAGCTATAGCAACAATCTTGCCAACCGTTTCATTCGGAACGCCAAAACGCCCATCTGAAGCTTTATTTCTATATATTTCTAATATTTAAAATCTTACCCCTGATCATCCGACGCGTTTTCCACACACCGCCCATCCGCCCGGGGCGTCCCCACCGGTTCACTTTTTTAAACGGTCGCCGGCCGTTCTCACCGGGTGCTGCTTGATTTTATTGGAGATACCGCCTCTTCGACCAGGTTCACATCTTTGAACCATTGGTAAAACCGGGTACATCGGATCGGAAGGGCGGGCCCAGGCCCGCCCTTCTTTCCTTTCTCCCACGGAAAGAATCCCCCCACGCCGCGGCCTGCGGCCATCGGGAGGCGTTTCCACGCCCCCGCCGGTTGACAGAAAAGGATCGGGCACGTTATGAAAGGAGACATGCCGTTTCCTTGGAAATCATCCGGGAACGGAGGCGACTGCTTTTTACCGACCACCAACAGCGATTCGGGATGATGACTTCTTCCCTTCTACGGCGTTTTCTGTGGGGCGCAATACTTTTCTTTTCTCTATCCCCGGGCACAAGCGCCGAAACCGTCCCCCAACCATCGCCCCCGACCATTGCGGCCGTAACGATCGCCGCCAGCCGGGACAGTGCGCCTTATTACTATCTGGATGCCTCCGGGCAGCCGAAGGGTTGGCTGGTGGACCTGTGGCGTTTGTGGGCGGAGAAAAACCATATCACCGTCTCCTTCGCATTTGACACATTCGAGAAAAGCATTCAGATGGTGGCCCGGGGGGAAGCCGATCTTCACGCCGGGCTGTTTTACAGCGCGGACCGGGCGGAACTGCTCGATTTCGTCGTGCCCGTCACGGAAGTCAGCACCCATTTCTTTTTTCATAAGGAGCTTATCGGCATCCGGACCCCTGAAGACCTCGGCCCCTATCGCATCGGCGTCATCGCCGGAGACCGGGCCATTGACTACTTGCGCAACCTTCCGGACATCGCCTTGCGGGTGTTTCCCCACAACACCGCCCTGTTCGACGCCATCGCAAACGGCACGGTCAAGGTGTTTGTAAAAGATACGGCCATCGCCCGGCGGAAGCTGGTGGAAAGGGGCCTCTTCAACGACTTCACCTGCCTGACCGACCATCCCCTCTATGTACAGTCCTTCATGGCCGCCGTCCGAAAGGGCCGCACGGCCCTTTCTTCCCGCATCGCCCAAGGAATGAAACGCATCTCCGCAACCGAGCGGGCGACCATTGACCGGCGATGGGCGGGCATCGCCCAGCTTAAAACCGATAACGTCCTGGTGGTGGCGTGCCAGCCGGATTACCTTCCCTTTACGGCGTTGACACCCGACGGAATGCCCAGTGGTTTGCTGGTGGATCTCTGGCGGCTGTGGGCAAAAAAAACCAACCGCGCCGTTGAGTTTCACTTCGAGAAGGCAGACCGCCTGCAGCAAAGCATCACCAACGGCCGTGCGGATGTCTCCATGGTGGTGGAAGGAGCGACGCAGGCCGAACATTTTCTTCTCTCGTCTCCGATTTTCCCCGTTGCATCCGCGATGTTTCATCCGGCCGAGGAAAAAAGGCTTCCCCTCCAGGCACTTTCCGGACACCCGGTGGGCGTCCTGGTGAACAGTTATCACGCCGCCGCGCTTCGGCAACAATACCCGGAAATCCGGTGGACCCCCTTCAACGACCCCGCCGCCATGCTGCTGGCCGCCGTGAACGGAGACATCCGGGCACTGGCAGGAGAAGCCGTTCCCCTGCAGTCCCTGATCAACCGCCTGGGACTTTCCGGAAAACTCGCCGTGGCGGAGCCCCCCCTGTTCAGCCGCTTTTTCCGTGCCGCGCTCCACCGGGATCGCACCGCGCTGTTGGCGGTGGTGGAAGAGGGCATGCACGCCATCTCCAACAGCGAACTGCTGGCCCTGGAGCAGCGCTGGATCCCCAACCCCAAAGCACGCCTGTTCACCCGGCTGCCCCGCCCGCGGCCCCTCACCGCCGCCGAACAGGAGTGGCTCCGCAGACACCAGGTCCTGCGCGTGGGCGTGGACGCCAATTGGCCACCTTTCGAGTACGTGGACGATACCCGAACTTATCAGGGTATTGCCGCGGACATTCTCGGCCTCGTGGAGCAACGGCTGGGGGTCCGGATGGAGCCCCAGCCGGGCCCGTCCTGGACCGCCGTGCTGGAAAAGGTCCGCAACAGGGATTTGGATCTGGTCGCCTGCATCACGCCATCTGCGCAACGGAGCGCTTATCTGGAATTTTCGACCCCCTATCTTTCGGCCAGAAACGTCGTGCTCAGCGTCAAAAACGCGCCCTTTTTCAACGGTCTGGACGACCTGGCCGGCAAACGCGTGGCGGTGGTGGACGGATACCTTGTTCAACAGGCCATCGCCCGGGATCATCCGGGCATTGTTTTGGTGCCCGTCAGCAACCTGGATACGGGGGTGCGCATGGTGTCCCAGGAGCGGGTGGCAGCCTATGTGGACACTCTGGTGTCCATCACCTATGCCATGAACAAACAGCGACTGAGCAACGTGATGGTGGCGGCGGCCACGCCCTATACCGATGACATGGCCTTCGGCGTACGCAAGGACTGGCCCGTCCTGGCGGCCATTCTCAACAAAACCCTGGACAGCATTCCCGAAGCGGAAAAAGCGGCCGTCAAGGCGCGCTGGACCGAACGCCGGGTGGAATGGACCGTGGACTGGCCGTTTATCCGCCGGGTGGTGGCCGGCGTGGTCGGCGCCAGCCTGGTATTTTTTCTCATCTTCCTGTTTTGGAACCGCCGCCTGGCCCGGGAGGTGAAAAGCCGGAAGGCAGCGGAAGCGGCCCTGGGCGATCATTTGATGCTTCTGGAAGCCCTGATCGATACACTGCCCAATCCCATTTTCATCACCGACACCCGGGCGCGCTACACGGGCTGCAACCGCGCGTATGAAGCGGCCTTCGGGGTCCACCGCAGCAACATCATCGGCAAGACACTGTCGGAGATCTGCGAAGGCGCTGGGAACCGGGAGGCGTTTCTTGCCCAGGACCATATGGTTCTCCAGGAGCGCAAGCCCAGGCACAGTGAAGTTGTGCTCCGGTTTGCGGACGGGCGCCTGCACGACACGTTGTTCTGGAAGGTGCCGTTCCGGTTGTCCGACGGCAAAATCGGCGGCATGCTGGGCGTGATCGTGGACATCACCGAACGCAAGCAGATGGAAACGGCAGTGGTGGAGGCCCGGGACCGGGCGGAGGCGGCGACCCGGGCCAAAAGCGCGTTTCTGGCCAATATGAGCCACGAGATCCGAACACCCATGAACGCCATCGTGGGCATGGCCCATCTCGCACTGCAGACCCGGTTGACGGAAAAACAACTGGACTATTTGCAGAAAATCGAGACTTCCGCCATGGCGCTGATGCGCATTATCAACGACATCCTTGATTTTTCAAAAATCGAGGCACGCCGCCTCGAAATGGAAACGATCCCCTTTCGCCTGGACGATGTCCTCGAAAATCTGGCCGCCCTGATGGCGCCGCGCATCCAGGAGAAAGGGCTGGAATTTCTCTTTGCCGTCTCTCCCCATGTGCCGCAGCATCTGGTGGGCGATCCGCTCCGGATCGGCCAGATCCTGAACAACCTCGTCTCCAACGCTGTAAAATTCACCCACAAGGGAGAAATCGTCGTGGCCGCCTCCCGGATTTCCCGGGACGGGGCCTCGGTCACGTTGCAGTTCGAGGTTCGGGACACAGGCATCGGTCTCAGCCCCGAGGCCCAAGCAGGCCTGTTCAAGCCCTTCAGCCAGGCCGACGCCTCCACCACACGCAAATACGGCGGAACGGGCCTGGGCCTTGCCATCTGCAAGCGGCTCTGTGAAATGATGAACGGACGCATATGGGTGGAAAGCCGGGAAGGCGCAGGCAGCCGGTTCTTTTTCACCGCCGTGCTCGGCCTTCAGCAGGACCGCTCCCGGCCGGATACGCGGTTTCATGAAACCCTGGCCCAAATGCCGGTGCTGGTGGTCGACGACAGCCCCACCTCCAGAAACGCCCTGGGGGAAATGCTCCAGAGTTTCGGCCTCCACGTCACCTTGGCGGCGGGCGCGGAGGAAGCACTTCGTCTCATGGACAACACGGATGCTTCCCGGGCCTTTCGTCTGGTGCTGATGGACTGGAAAATGCCGGGCATGGACGGAATTACGGCGGCCCGCCACATCAAAGAACGGACCGGCCCAACCGCTGCCCCGGCCGTTCTTCTTGTAACGGCCTACGGCCGGGAAGAGGTTCAATTCGCGGCCCGGCGTGCCGGTCTCGATGGCTTCCTGGTCAAACCGGTGAGCCCTTCGGTGTTGTTCGATACCATCCTGGTCACATTTCACCAGAAAACCCGCCCAGGCTCCGGGGCCCCGCACGATTTGCCGGAACCGCCTGCAACAGCAGCGCAACTCAGCGGTGCCCGAATCCTGGTGGTGGAAGACAATGAAATCAACCAACAGATCGCGCAGGAAATCCTGGAACGCGCAGGCGCCCGCATCACCGTGGCGGAAAACGGAAAGAACGCCCTGGAATGCCTATCCGCATCGGCCTTCGATGCCGTGTTGATGGATGTGCAAATGCCCGTCATGGACGGCTTCGAAGCCACGGCCGCCATTCGACAGACGCCGGCGTGGAAAGACCTGCCCGTCATTGCCATGACGGCCCACGCCATGGCGGGTGACCGGGAAAAAGGCCTGGCAGCGGGAATGTCCGATTATGTGACAAAACCCATTGATCCGGAGTTGCTGGTGCGCACGTTGGCAAAATGGGCTGGATCCGAGCAGCCGGCGGCAAAGATGCCCCCCGCCACACCCGCCGCCGCCCCCGTATTTGCGGCATTGCCCGAAACCTTGGCGGGCATCGATACGAAAGCCGGCCTTTTGCGCGTCGGGGGCAACCAGGCGCTGTACCGCGACCTTCTCGTAAAATTCCGCACCAGCTACCACGCGGCAGCATCGGAACTTCGCAGGGCTCTGGCCGACGGCGCATTGGACGACGCACGACGGCTGGCGCACACCATCAAGGGCGTGGCGGGCAATGTGGGCGCGGCCAGGCTGTCCGAAACGGCCGGAAACCTCGAAACCGCCATCGTCAACAACGGCGCCGATGTTTCCTCCGCCCTGCTTGCAGACTTTGAGGCGCTGTTGGCCGGCGTCATCGACGGCCTGCAGGCCGTCGATGACCTGCGGCAACCCGTACGGACAAGCACCCATGCGGACACAGGGGCACTGGCGGCACTGCTGGAAGAGCTGACCCCCCATGTCCAGGCCAGGAAACCGGGACAATGCAAGGTGTTGATGGCGCAGATCACCGCCGCCGCGCTCCCTGAAAACCTTGCGGCGAGCGTCTCTTCCCTGGCCGATCAACTGCGGCGGTATCAGTTCAAAAGCGCGTTGAAGACAATCCACGACCTGAAAAAAGCATTGGCGAGGTAAGCAATGGAAGACCTTTCTTCGTGCACCATCTTAATCGTGGACGATACCGAAGAAAACGTTGACATTCTCGTTGCAGCCCTGGGCAGCCTGTACGACGTGTCGGTTGCCATGAGCGGGGAAGATGCCCTGGAGGCGGTGGCCGAGGCGGCCCCGCACCTGATCCTCTTGGACATTCTGATGCCGGGCATGGACGGGTACGAAGTGTGCCGGCGGCTCAAGGCCAACCCGGAAACCGCCGACATTCCCGTGGTGTTCCTCACATCCCTTGCGGAAATCGAAAACAAGACCCGGGGCTTTGAGCTGGGGGCCGTGGACTACATTACCAAGCCTTTCGAGGTGTCGGAAATTCAGGTGCGGGTCCGCACGCACCTGTTCCTGTCCCTGGCCACCAAGCGGCTCCGGCAGCAAAACGAAATTCTGGAACTCAAGGTCCAGGAGCGCACCCGTGCACTGTCCCAGATCCAAGAGGCCACCATCGAAAGCCTGGCCGCCCTGGCGGAGTATCGCGACCCGGAAACCGGCGGCCATATCCGGCGCACCCAGTCCTATGTGCGCGCCCTTGCCAGGGCGCTCAAGAACCACCCGCGCTTTCGCAGCAGCCTGGACGAAACCACCATTCATTATCTGTTCCTCTCGGCGCCCCTCCATGACATCGGCAAGGTGGGCATTCGTGACCAGATCCTTTTGAAACCCGCCGCCCTGACGGACGATGAGCGGGCGGCGATCAAAAAACATCCCGAAATCGGGCGCGACACCATCGCCGTGGCCGAAAAGAAAATGGGGGCCCACTCTTTCCTCCGGTTCGCCCGTGAAATCGCCTACAGTCACCACGAACGGTGGGACGGCAAGGGGTACCCCCAGGGGCTGGCCGGTGAGCAAATCCCGATATCGGCGCGTCTGATGGCCATTGCCGATGTTTATGACGCGCTGATTTCCCGCCGCGTCTACAAGATGCCCTTTTCCCACACCGAGGCGATAAAAATCATCAACGAAGGGCGCGGCACCATGTTCGACCCGGACATGGTGGACGTGTTTGTCCAGATACAAGATGAGGTGCGTACCATTGCACTGCAATTTGCGGAATGCGCAGACGAGCGGGCCGCCCTGGCGGCCGGCCGATGACAGAAGGGCATGCCCACCAATCAAGGAGACGCTTCATGGATCGGAAGAAATCCGTGGTAATGGTTGTGGATGACGTGGAAAGCGAAATCGATATTCTGGTGGAAACCCTGGGCGAAGAATACGAGGTGTGCGTGGCCACCGACGGGTACAGCGCACTGGAACTGGCGCCGCAGATTTTGCCGGACCTGATCCTTCTGGACGTTCTCATGCCCGGCATTGACGGATACGAGGTCTGCCGCCGGCTGAAAGCAGATCCCGACACCCGGGCCATTCCCATCATCTTCGTCACCGTCCTGGACAAAGAGGGCGACGAGGCCACGGGGCTTTCCCTCGGGGCCCTCGACTATGTCACCAAGCCCTTCAGCGTGGCTATCGTGCGAGCCCGGATCCGCAACCACATGGCGATGATCGAAGCCGCACGGATGAGGGAAGAGGTCAACCGCATCATGCACCACGACATGCGAAACGCCCTCGCCATGGTGGTGGGCTTTCCGGACCTGATTCTCCAGGCGGGCCCGCTCAACGAGAAGCAAAAGCAATTGGTGGAAAAGATACGCACCTCCGGACATTCTCTTCTCAATATGATCAACCTCGGCATCCAGCTGTACAAAATGGAATACGGAAGATACGAATACCGGCCCGCCACCGTAGACCTGGCAGCCTTGCTACGCGGAATCGTTTTGGACATGGAGGTCTTGGAGAACGCCAAAAACCTTCGGTTGGCACTGACCATCACGGGCCGTCCCCTGCTTGCGGAGGACCGTTTCACGCTGCGATGTGAAGACCTGCTGTGCTACTCCATGTTGTCCAATCTCATTTTAAACGCCGTTGAAGCCGCCCCGCCGGGCACCACCGTTGCGATCGACATGCAAAAGGATACGGACGCGCGCATTTCCATCCACAACCAGGGCGCCGTCCCCGAAGAAATCCGGAACCGTTTCTTCGATAAATACGTGACCGCCGGCAAGGTAAAAGGCTCCGGCATCGGCACCTATTCCGCCATGCTCATGGCCCGTGCCCACGGCGGCACCATCACCATGTCAACATCCGAACAGGAAGGCACCACCGTGACCGTCCACCTTCCCCTGTGACCTTAAGACGGCAATGGCGGCTTCAACCTTCGTTCAACAACAGCTTATCGCCCGTATGTCCTTTCCCTCCCCCGGCGTTTTTTCGCGGGTCTTTTTTGGCGTCCATTGCCTGGGGGGTTTCATTGGGGAGAGCTTGTGAATCGGCCATCTCCACCCAACCTCCCGCCAGGGATTTATAAACATTAACGTAAGACACCAACACCGCTGTTGCCGTTTGCGCCTTGGATAGCCGGGCGGCAAACAACGTTCGCTCCGCGTCAAGGACCTGAAGATAGCTGCTGCTGCCATTTTCAAATTTCAGCCGGGAAAGGCGGGCGTATCGTTCCAAAGCCTGGGTCTGACGTTTCTGGGCACGAAGCTGCTCGCGGGTTCGGATTACCGCAACCAAGGCGTCCTCCACCTCCCCGAAGGCTGTTTTGATCGAACGCTCATAATGCAGGCGGCTTTGCTGGACCAGGGACTCGGCCTGGGCCACCTGTCCTTTGATGGCGCCGAAGGTCACCAGGGGGCCGGCCAAGTCGGCCCCCATCGACCAGAAGCCTCCGCCCTCACGGAACAAATCGGCCAGGGCGTCACTTTGCCGACCCAATAGCCCGGACAGGGAAACGGTCGGGAAATAGAGCGCCTTCGCCTCGCCCAGGCGCGCATTGGCGGCTATCAGCTCTTGTTCTGCCTGACGAATGTCCGGGCGGCGTTCCAGCAAGGCCAGCGGCAAGACGTCGGGCAGCGGCGGAGGGGTCAACTCTTCCAGGGGCAGGCCACGCGGAATCGGCGCCGGATTGTCACCGCCCAACAGCGACAAAAAATGCTCCTGCCGGGCAATTAAGGCCTGCAAGCGGGGAATGGCCTGGGCGGCATTTTCACATTGCGATTCAATCTGGCTCAGTTCGATGCGCGAGATGGTGCCATGCTGATGCCGCAGCCTGAAAATACGCAGGGTTTCCGTATAGGATCCAAGGGTTGCGGTGGCGATTTCCAATTGCCGATCATAACCGCGCAGGGTGATGTAACCCGATGCCAGGTTGGCGACCAGCGAAACCAATGCCGCCCGCCGGGCTTCCTCGTTGGCCAAGATCTGGGCCCGCACGGCTTCATGGGATCGGCGGAGACGGCCCCACAGATCCAGCTCCCAGTTGAGGTTGGCAACCCCCTGGAAGGTGCTGAAAGCCGGCGGATCCGTCGCGGTCAGGGGGTCGACGGCATTGTCTCGTCGGCTTGCCCCTGCTCCATACCCGATCTGGGGAAAAAACTGGGACCGGCTGGTTTGTAGCAGGCCCATAAACTGATCGACTCTGGCGGCGGCCATCTGCAAATCCAGATTGTTCTGAACTGCGGTCAGGATCAACTGATCGAGCACCGGATCATCAAAGGCGCGCCACCAGCAAAGGTCGACCTGCTGTTCACCGGAGGGCGTTTCCACACGCCAGGCAACCGGAATTGGAAGGTCCGGACGGACATAATCGGGACCGGAAGTACAAGCCGCCGCCAACAGCACCAGCAGTAAAGTCGCAAACAGTTTCATTCCGGATCTCCCTCCGTTGCGGAGGCCGAAAGCCCGGCACGGTTTCTGCGGCCAAAGCGGCTGCCTGCTTGTTCCAAAAGAACAAAAAAAAGGGGAACAAAAAAAGCGGCAATCGCCGTTGACGCAAGCATGCCGCCAATGACCCCGGTACCGATGGCCCGCAGACTGCTGGCACCGGCGCCTGTCGCAACGGCCATGGGCAAGCAGCCAAGAATGAATGCGAGAGAGGTCATGACGATGGGCCGCAGGCGCAGGCGGGCCGCTTCGACAGCCGCTTCAACGATGGGCATGCCGCGGCGCAGGTTTTCCGCCGCAAACTCGATGATGAGGATGGCGTTCTTGGCGGCCAGCCCCACCAGGGTGACAAGGCCCACCTGGAAATAGACATCGTTTTGCAGGTTGAGTACCCAGGTCAACAACAAGGCACCAAACACGGCAAACGGTACGGAAAGCACCACCCCAAGGGGGAGAGACCATTTTTCATACTGGGCGGCAAGAATTAAAAAGACCATGACCAGCCCGAACACAAAGGCAATGGCAGAGGTGCCGCCGGCTTTTTTCTCTTCGAAGGCTTGCCCCGCCCAGGCAAACCCGTATCCTTCGGGAAGCGTCTCTTCGGCCAGAGCCTCCATGGCCGCAATCGCCTGGCCACTGCTGAACCCGGGCGCCTGGGCGCCGGAAATTTTAGCCGCAGGAAAGCCGTTAAAGCGGGGCAGGAGGCCGGGACCGGCACGGTAAGTCGCCGTCGCGACCGCCGACAAGGGGATCATCTGGTTGCTGGCCGAGCGAATGAAAATCTGGGTCAGGCCGGCCGGCGTGCGGCGAAAAGACGCCTCGGCCTGAATGATGACCTGCCAGATGCGACCGAATTCGACGAACTGGCCCACATAAGAGGAGCCGAAGTAGGCCTGCAAGGTTTCAAAAATTGTAGCCGCCGGGATCTCCAGCAATTCGGCCCGGGCCCGGTCCACATCAAGAAACAGCTGCCGCTGGGAGGCGGAAAATGTTGAGGAAACGCCGGCAAGTTCAGGACGTGCCCGGGATTTGCTGACGAACGCGTTGGTCACCTGCTCCAGATCCCGGACCGTGCCGCCGGCGCGGCTCTGGATATAGAATTCGAAGCCCCCGGTGGTACCGAGTCCGGGAATCGAAGGTGGATTGATGGGAAAGGCGAGTCCTTCGCGAATCCCCGCAAGCCGCCGCCCCACGTCACCAAGCACCGAAACGGCGCTGCCGCCCGGTCCGGAGCGCTCCTCCAGCGGCTTCAGGGCAGCGAACAACATGCCTGCATTCTCCTTGACCCCACCATCGATAAGACTGTACCCATCAATCTGGGCAACGCTGCCCACGGCCGGGTTCGCGCGAAGAATCCGCACCGCCCGGTCGCTGACCCCGGCCGTCCGCTCCAGGTTGGCGGCATCCGGCATAATGTTGGCAACGAAGATATATCCCTGGTCCTCCTGGGGGACAAAACTGCCCGGGACCGCCTTGAACAGGAGGACCATGCCGGCCAGCATGCCCCCGAACAGCAGCATGCCGATCGTCCGGTGACCGATCAACCAACGCACACCGGCCACATAGAAATTGGTCAGGCCATTGAAGCCCTTTTCAAAAAGCCGGAAAAATCCGCGCTTTTCCGCATGCCCCGGCGTGAGGATGCGTGCGGCCATGGCCGGCGACAGGGTAAGGGCAACGATGCCCGAAATGACCATGGAAATAGCGATGGTGACGGCAAACTGCTTGTAGAGAGTCCCGGTCATGCCTCCCAAAAAAGCCACCGGTAAAAACACCGAACAGAGCACCAGGACGATGGACACCAGAGCGCCGGCCAGATCCTCCATGGCTTTGTGCGACGCCTCCATGGGCGACATCTGAAAGGTGGACATGTTGTGCTCGACATTTTCAACCACGATAATCGCATCGTCCACCACCAGACCGATCGCCAGAATCATGCCGAACAGGGTGAGCATGTTGGTGGAAAAACCGAGGGCGATGATACCGATGTAGGTGCCGATGATAGCGATGGGGACGGCGATGATCGGCACGATGGTGGCCCGAAAGCTTTGCAGGAACAGAAACACCACCAGCACCACCAGGACCACCGCCTCGAAAAAGGTGTGAATAACCTTCTCAATGGAGGCTTCCGTGAATTTACTCGTGTCGAGAACGATGTCGTATTCAAACCCGTCGGGGAAATGCGGTCGCAACGCCGCCAACTGCCGTCGCACGGCCCTGGATGTTTCGATGGCGTTGGCGCCTGGCTGCTGATAGACAACGATGGCCACGGCCTTCTTCCCGTTGACCTTGGGGGCAATGGCATAATCCTTGGCGCCCAATTCGGCCCGGGCGACATCCTTGAGCCGGACAATGGCGGAACCTTCGGTGGCGGTGCGGATGATAATGTTTTCGAATTCCTCCGGAACGGTCAACATTCCCTTGGTGGTCATGACAAAGCTTTGCTGACTGCCCGGAAGCATTGGGGACTGCCCGATCTGACCGATGCCGAAGGCCTTGTTCTGCCGCTGAATCGCATTGCTGATATCCTGGGGCGTCAGACCCAACTGCGCCATCCGGTCCGGTTTCAACCAGATGCGCATGGCCACATCCGGCTGGGGAAACATGGCGGACAGGTTGGCGCCGGGCAGTCGTTTGATACCGTCCAGGATATAGAGATTCGTGTAGTTGCCCAAATATACAGGGGTGTAGCGGTCGTCCGGCGAATAGAAACCGATGACCATCATGAAGGACTGGGAGCGCTTTTCCACCGTCACCCCCTGCCGACTGACTACGTCCGGAAGTTTGGCGGCGGCCTGATTGACGCGGTTCTGCACATTGACCTGGGCAACATCGGGGTCGGTGCCCGGTTCAAAGGTCACCGTCAACGACATGCCGCCGGACGATGAACTGGTTGAGGACATGTACATCATCCGGTCGACACCGTTGACCTGCTGCTCAATGGGAGCGGCAACCGTGTTGGCGATGACCTCCGCCGATGCACCCGGATAAAACGCCGAGACCTGGACGGTTGGCGGGGCGATTTCAGGAAATTGCGCCACCGGGGTGGCCCGCATCGCCAGATATCCGGCCAGGGTGATCACGATGGCGATAACCGCGGCGAAGACGGGGCGATTGATGAAATATCCCATATCCCCCCTTATTCCTCCGTGACAGCGGAAACGACCGTTACCGGCATCCCCGGCGCCAATCTCATGAAACCATCAACAATTACTTTGTCACCTGGGTGGAGCCCCTGGTTGATGACCCAATTCTCACCGACCCATTCGCCGACCTTGACCGGTCGCGGCTCGGCCAGTCCGGTGTCGCCGACCACAAAAACAATTTGACCATTGGGGGATTGCAGCACAGCCCGCTGGGGCACCAGCAAGGCGTTGGGGCGGACGGCACCGTGAATGTGGGCTTTAACAAACATACCCGGCCGCAACAGCCCTTCCGGGTTGGCCAGTTCCGCCCGCACCAGGAAGGTACCGGTCTGCTGGCTGAAGGAAGGATCGGCGAAATTCAGCTTTCCCTTGTGGGGGAAGCGGGTATGGTCGGACAGTTCGACTTCGATTTGGTAGTTTCGATCGTTGGGCAGCTTGACAATTCCGCTGCCAACCGCCTGCCGGGTGCGGGCCATTTCATTCTGCGAGACGCTGAATTCAACCCAAATCGGATCCAACCGGGCAACGTAGGTGAGGCGCGCCGATGCGCCGGTCGCGGCCACATATGCCCCTTCCCGCACCTGCGATTGCCCGGAAATTCCGGTCACCGGCGCCTTGATGGTGGTATAGCCGAGATCAAGTTCGGCATTTTGTCGGCGCGCACGGGCTTCGGCGAGGGCGGCGGCGGCGGCCTTGACCTGGCCGATGGCATCGTCCAGGTCGCTTTTGCTGGCAGCATCGAGTTCAGCCAAGGGCCGGATGCGCTCAAGCTTGGCCTGCGCCGTGTCCAGCTGGGCCCGACGAATTGCAACCTCTGCCCTCGCCGCATCAACCTGAACCTTAAATGGCTTGGGGTCGATGCGAAACATGACCTCGCCCGCCACGACCATCGCACCTTCATGGTAGACGATTTCTTCCAGGAAACCGCTGACCCGTGCCATGATCTCGACCTGGTGGGAACTGCGCACCTGGGCAACAAACGAGGATTTCACCGGCACGGTGGCCGTTTGAAGTTCCTGCACAACGACATCGGCCGCCGGTGACGGTGGCGGCGCGACATCCTTGTCGCAGCCAAAAAGCAACACAAGGAAGAAAAAGCCAAACATCCGCCTGAGCCCCATGGCACCACCCCCTCATTGAGGATTCGGTCCACCTTTCGCCTGAACACCTCTTGCGTTTGTTCAGATGCTTCAAAGAAAAAACAGCCGGCTGCCCCTTCTGCTGGGCAAACATGACGGCAGCTTCCCATGCCAAAACCCGCCAGTGAAACATGAATACCCTATTTTGAGACAAATAAGCCGTGGCCGTTGTCAGGACCATGGGTGACGCAACCGGCAACAGCACAAAAGAGACGTGAAACAACCTTCAGTTCCAGATGGTTAGATCCAAAATGACCGGACAACAGAACCACCCTTCAAAAGGTGGCAGCCGACACTGGACTGCCGAACACCGGGGACCGCCGAAGCAGATTAAAAGGTCTCGTTGCATCAAAGGGAGACGGTTATGAGAATGCGCCCTCAGAAGCCTTTGGGCGGCAGTGAAAAACGAGGGGTTGCATAAACCGTTTTGGTGATTAAGACTACAAGCTATCTCAAAAAAAAGATCGCGCCCACTGACAAGGCGTGGGGCGATGAAAAAGCGCAGCATATATGTAATATGTGAGCATTTTGAAGCGCCCCACAACGCCGTCAGGGGGTGTTAAATTTATTTTGAGATAGCTTGTAATAGCAGCCCCTCCCGATCTGTCAATAAAAAACTGAACCCGGTGGGGACCACGGAAAATTGCCAACAGGATTAAACAGGGGACAAGCACCCTGGCGCCCGGTTATTTGGCGGTTGAAAAATATGCCACATTGTGGTACATTTGCTCCCCGGTTGACACGGCGGGCCGGGAAGGCAAGACGGCACCGGTGGAAAGCATCGCTTATGCAAGGGCGGCATGCGATCGAAAACCCTTTTTCTTATCATTGTTTTTTTGGCGGCCGCGGTGGCCCCGGCCACAGCAGATTCGGCGGGAACCGTTACGGTGGATGTGCACCCTTCTGCCACGCAACACGCTGAAACGGCGAAACTCTGGATGCCGTATCCCCTTTCCGGAGAATTTCAGAAGACTTCCGACACGTTGGTCGTCGGGAATTACACCGAATCCGCAGTTTAACGGGACAAGGCATCGGACAGTGTTTTCTTTTTTGCCGGCTGGCAAAAGGTCACGGATCAGCCGCATGTATCCATGCGATTGCGCGCAGCCGTGAAAAGCCGCGCCTGGCGGCCGAAACCGGGGTGGTGATGCTGGTTTATCTGGACCAAGCCTTTGATCGGAGAAAAAGAGAAAAAGGGATCCACTCTTTCCAGGACCTGGAAGCCGTGGTCGTGGAAGGGGCCGTGGAGCGGGTCCGTCCCAAACTGATGACCGTGGCCACAACCCTTATCGGACTGATGCCGGTGATGATGGGCACGGCAACCGGTTCCCAGATGATGAAACGCATTGCCGCTCCCATGGTGGGCGGGCTGATTTCCTCCACCGTCTTGACCCTGGTGATCATCCCGGTGGTCTACGACATGTGGAAGCGATGTAGCCTGAAACAAGCTTCGGCATCAACAGCATGGGAAGAAAACAAAACGGGTTGAAAGGAGACACGACATGAAACATTATATGGTTTTTATAATGGGGGTTGTTTTTTTGGGGGCGGTTGCCAGTACCCTTTACGCTTCGAGCCGCCACGGCACACCCGGTTTCAATCCGGCCGCAAACGACATGGCCCCTGAACACACACACGGAGCCGGGGAAAAGGGCATGCACGAAGCCGCTCATGGCGCCGCGGACCATCAGAAGATGGACCGCGAAACTGTTGTGGAAGGGTACCGATTTGCCTACCACCTGACGGATGTGAGCAAGAAAACTCCGGCCATGGTCGCGGAAGGGCGCATGCCGGAAGAGATGGCGGCAACCCATCACCTGATGGTTTACATCCAGGGGCCGGATGGGAAACCCGTGGAAGAGGCCAGGGTGGGTTGTCTGGTGACTGGTCCCGACGGCGCTGTTCAGAAGAAAATGGCCGTTGGGATGGGCAAGGGTTTCGGCGCAGACGTGATCTTGTCCGCACCGGGAACCTACAAAATCAAGACCAAAGCGGTGATCGGCGATGAAACGCTCATAAACGAAATTGACTACAGGCTGCCGAACCCGGAAGACGATCGGCGTTAATCCCGCTTCGGGACAGGCGGCATCTTTTTCTTTGGCGGGAAGGACGCCGGACGGTTCCGACTCTTCTCTTCAACGGTTCTTCCCCGCCCCTCGACCAACGCAACCAGGGTGTCCACAAAGCGCTCCATATCTTCCACCTGCGCCTTCATGGCCCGGGAGGCGGAGGCGGATTCTTCGGCGCTGGCCGCGTTCATCTGGGTGACATTGTCGATCTCCGCCACCGCCTTGTTCAACTGCCGGACCCCGTCGGCCTGCTCGTTGGACGCCGTGCTGATCTCCCCCAACAATTGTGCGACCTTGGCGGCGCTTTCCGTGACCTTGGCAAAGACGCCCCTGGCATCGGTGACAAGACGGCGCCCCTCTTGCACCCTCTGCGTCGTGTCTTCGATGAGGCCGTTGGTGTTTCTTGCCGCCTCGGCGGCCCGCATGGCAAGGTTTCGGACCTCATCGGCCACCACGGCGAAACCGGCCCCGGCCGTCCCCGCCCTGGCCGCTTCCACGGCGGCGTTGAGGGCAAGCAGATTGGTTTGGAATGCAATTTCATCGATGGTCTTGATGATCCTGGACGTATCTTCACTGGCCGTGGCGATGTTTTCCATGGATCGGTTCAGCTGGCGCATGGCATCGTTCGCCTGGGTTACAATGCCGTGGGTCTCGCGCATCAGGCTGTCGGCCTGATTGGCGTGATCCGCATTCCGTCCGGCCATGGCGGACATCTCCTCGATGGAAGAAGAGGTTTCCTCGATGGTGGCGGCCTGGTGGGACGCACCCTCCGCCAGGGTTTCGCTTGCCTGGGAAACTTCAGCGGTTCCGCTAGTCATCATCTGCACCGCATCGGACAATCCCAAAATGATTTTCCGAAGGGGGACGGCCACACCGCGGTTGATTCCCCATGCCACCAGAACCCCGGCCCCAAACCCCAGACCACTGAGGATGAGCATGGTGGCGGCGGTCGTACCAAACACCGCCGCGGCATTATCATGCCGCTTTTTTGCCGTAGCAAGGTTGATTCCCGTCAACTTGTCGAGATATTCACGCATGGTTTCGAATCTTGCATTGACCGTGGTCAGCACCTCCTTTCCGATGGCCTCGCCATTGGCGTCGCCGGAAGCCCGCGCTGCGATGACGGCCCGGGAGGCCGCCTTCCAATCCTCCCGGGCCCTTTCATATCCGGGGACCATGGCCTGCTCTTGGGAAGAGACGGCCAGGTTCTTATATTTCTCCCAGCGTTCGGCTGCCTGCCGAAGGTTGGTTTCGTATGTTTCCAGGAGCGCCGCGAAAAGCTCGGAGTCCGGCGGGGTGAACATCATGGATCGCTCCGCAACAAGCAGTTGCTGAAGATCCCGGTCCACCTCCAGCAGATAGTCAAGACTCGGCAGTTGAACCAGGAAAATTTCATCGAGATGGCTGAAGACGGCCCGAATGCTGCGATAACCGTTGAACCCGACAACCAGCATAAAAAAAACCACCAGGGAAATCCCCAAGCGCAGCTGCGTGCCGATGGGCATGTTGCCGAACCATTTCATGATGCCCTCCTCCCCTATTCATACATTCTTTCCGGCACTCTCCCTTGCCGAAGCGGCACTCGGGCCAACGGCGCTGCGGCCGCCGATGCCTTATCATAGCCTTCCCTGGAAGGTTTTGGCCATCGGCTTTTTTTGATCGCAGCATAACGAAAAGAATTAATAACGTTTTCTTCTTAACCAGGTGTTGCAAACGCCTGTGGTTTTTTGCACCGCCCAGGGACCCCGCCGATCAGAATGGCCTTGACTAATGACTGGTAATTGTTAAAAGTCCCGGTGATACTGCCGACAACAGACACCGCCCACCGCTCCAGCGGGGCGCGGACACAGCGATAGAGGACATCCATGGCATTTGAAACGGTGATCGGGTTGGAAGTCCATGCCCAACTCAAGACCAGAACAAAAATTTTCTGCGGCTGTTCCACCGCCTTCGGCGCGGCGCCCAATGCCAACACCTGCCCGGTATGCCTGGGAATGCCTGGCATGCTGCCGGTGCTCAACAAAAAAGTGGTGGCGTATGCCATGCGCATGGGACTTGCCACCCATTGCACCATTGCCCGCCAGAGCCGTTTTGCCCGGAAAAACTATTTTTACCCGGATCTTCCCAAGGGATACCAGATTTCCCAGTATGAGCTGCCCATCGCCCACGGCGGGCATATCGATATCGACATGGGTCCGTCGGTGAAGCGCATCCGCATCAACCGCATCCACATGGAAGAAGACGCCGGAAAGCTGACCCACGACCCAACCCGGCCCGTCAGCCTGGTGGACTTCAACAGAACCGGGGTGCCCCTGATCGAGATTGTCACCGAACCTGATTTGCGTTCTCCGGAAGAAGCCGGGGCGTATCTGCGCCAGCTGCGGGCTCTCCTGCGGTACCTGGGGGTCAGTGACGGCAATATGGAAGAGGGTAGCTTCCGATGCGACGCCAATATTTCCATCCGCCCCGAAGGGCAGTCCGCATTCGGCACCCGCGCGGAGTTGAAGAACCTCAACTCCTTCCGATACGTGGAAAAAGCCCTGCACTATGAGGTCATGCGGCAGAAAGAGCTGATCACCGACGGCGGCACGGTTGTCCAGGAAACCCGTCTCTACGACGCGGAACAGGACAGGACCTTCTCCATGCGGGGAAAGGAAGAGGCGCACGATTACCGCTATTTCCCCGATCCGGACCTGCTGCCCCTGGTGGTGGACGACACCTGGATCGAACAGGTGCGAAACGAACTGCCCGAACTGCCCTGGGAGCGCAAGAAGCGGTTTGTGGACGCGCTTGGGCTTTCAGCCGTCGATGCGGCCTACCTGTCCGACAGCCGGGAAACGGCCGATTATTTCGAAACCTGCCTGACCCACTTTCCCAACGCCAAGCTGACGTGCAACTGGATAATGGGCCAACTGACGGCCCTGCTCAACGCCCAGGGCCTGCCCATCGAAGCGTCTCCGGTTTCCGCCGCGGCCCTGGCGCAATTGCTCAAGCTTATGGACGAAGGCGTCATCAGCAATAAAATCGCCAAAACCGTGTTTGAGGAAATGGCGGCATCCGGAAAACCCGCCGAACAGATCGTCGAAGAGAAAGGCCTCGTTCAGGTGCAGGATGTTTCTGCCATCGAAACGGCGGTGGACAAAATCCTTGCCGCCAGCCCCGATGAAGTGGCGGCGTACCGCGACGGCAAAAAGAAACTCATGGGCTTTTTCGTTGGCCTGGTGATGAAAGAGACCCGGGGCAAGGCCAATCCCAAAATCGTCAATGAATTGCTGACCAAGAAGCTGACCGGATGAAAAACACGGCCCTTGCCGGGTGCCGCGTCAACTTGCGGGCAAAAGGGAAAAAAGCGTAAAAAGGTGCCCGTCCACGACGGCGTGCACCGCCGTGGCGCCCCCCCTGTTCCGGATGAACACCTTGCTTTCCGTCGCCGAGACGGCTTCCACCGTGACCTGCTCCCAGGTGGCAGCAAAAGGGATGCCGGTGGCCTTGGCTACGGCTTCTTTGACGGACCATGCCCGGGTGGCGGCTTCCCCGGCGGCCAGGGGCGCGGCCGCCACGACGGCCTGCTCGTTTTCGGAAAGAAACAGGTGGGCCGATTGTTGGACACGGTTGGCAACATATTCCACATCGACCCCCACAGGGGTGTCGGACAGCACCGCCACGGCAAAACGCCGGTCATGGGAAAGGGAGCAATACCCACCACCCAAGGGTTTGGATACGGGGCAGCGGGGCAGGGGCGTGTCGGGAAAAACCGTCTCGATGGCGTCCGCCGAGGTACGGCCCGGATCGGCTTCCGTGGCCCGGAACAGGCGCTTGGCCGCCAGGTGCGCGGCAATAAAACTTTTTCGCCGTCGGAGG
The DNA here is from genome assembly GCA_963678885.2 of Desulfobacterales bacterium. Lineage (GTDB taxonomy): Bacteria > Desulfobacterota > Desulfobacteria > Desulfobacterales > JAFDDL01. The sequence continues at coordinate 1,190,027 of CAXXFG010000001.1, forward strand.
CCCATGGATGCGAAGCGCCGGGTCTCCAGGACGCTCAGGGCGCGGGTTGCAAAGGGCGCAACGGCATCCAGTTCGATCACCGAAACCCCCCCGGAAAGATGTTTCAAGGCTGCCAGGGGATCCCCCCCGTCCCCTTTACGGATCCAGTCCGGGGGACGGAGACGCCCGCCGCTGGGATCACGCATTTCCACATCTTCGGCAATTTCGCAGACCGCGCCGTTCCCGTCCATCAGCCAAAGGTTCACAAACATCTGTTTTTCAGAAACGGTCCGGGGAAGCACCCGGGCCCAGCAGACTTCGCCCGGCTGCACGGGCCGGTAAACGCAGCGGCGGCCAACGGCCACCGGAAACGCCACCCTCTCCGCCCGGTGCTGTCCCCAAACGCAGGCGGCGTGAAAAGCCGCGTCCAGGGCAAAGGGCGACCCCAGGATGGGGTCCGGATGACCGGGGGCGGGGCACCGTATCCCGGCCAAGGCCCCGTCATCCCCCAAATAAACAGGTGATGCCAGGGTATGGTATCCCGGCCCGAAGGGAACCAGGTCCCGGTAGACGACCTCGGCGGCCACCGTCCGGCAAACGCCCTCCACGGCAGCGGCCACGTCCAGGGGCAATACCGGCGCGTCCGGCGGTGTTTGGGAAAAGACCATGTCCGCATGCACCTTGGTGCGGGTGATGGCGGCCCCCGCCGAACGGGTGCGGGTGAGAAGCGTTGCGCGGATATCCCCGGACTTGAGCAAGGCAATGTCCACGAAGAAGCCCACCCGCGTTGCTTCTGGATCGATATAAAGAAATTTTTCGAAACGGGCGTTGGTAATGTGCGTGACTGCGGCAGACGGCGCTGCACTCCGAACCTCCCCGGCGAGAACCGCCATGATCTCCACCGCCGGCAGCACAGGTTTTCCCATGAAGTGGTGGTCCGCCAGGTAGGCGGGAAGATCCAGGGAAACCTGTTTTCGCAAGACCGAACCTATTTCGGAAACACGTCCCATATCCGCACCGTTTTGGGATCCACCGCCACCGGGATACTGGATGCGTTCACGGCGCAATGGCGGGTAAAACCACGGCAAACGATATCCCCGGAATCCGCGTGGGTGATGACATAGTCGAATTGCAGCCGCACCCGCTCCAGCGTCGAGGGACGGGTGTGAATATGCATTTTTTCATCATAGTGCAGCGGCCGAAAATAATCGACGTCCACCTTGATGATGGGATAGAGAAATCCCGAGTCCTCTATTTCCCGGTACGGATAGGCGACCTCCCGCATCAGGCTGGCCCGGCCGTACTCGAAGTAACGCAGATAATTGGCGTGGTAGACCACCCGGGAACGGTCGGTATCCACATACAGCGTGCGAAGATCACACCGGTGCCACACGATGCCGGTGTGCCTGTCCCGGACAAAGCGCGCGTCGTGGTCATATGGTTCGGTAATAAACGGTTTAGGTCTCACCTCATACCCCTTTGAAAACGATGCAGCAGTTGGTGCCGCCGAACCCGAAGGCATTGGACAGCACCACCTGGTAGGACAAGTTCCGAACAATGTTGGGCACTACGTCCAGATCGGCAAAAGCCGGGTCCGGCAGGTGGTTCACCGTGGGCAGCAGCACTTGCCGGTGCATTGCCTCAATGGCCAGCACCGCTTCGACGGCCGCGGCCGCTCCCAGGCAATGGCCCACCTGGGATTTGTTTGCGGTGACGGGAAGCCGGGGCAGGCGGCGGCCGAACACTTCCCGCAGACACGCAACCTCCACGGCGTCTCCCTTGTGGGTGGAGGTGCCGTGGGCGTTGACATGGTCGATATCTTCGGCGCTCAGATCCGCATCTTCGATGGCCTGGCGCATGGACCGGACAATGGTCTCCTGGTGGGGCAGCGTAAAATGATGGGCATCCGAAGTCCAGCCGACACCCAGCACCTCCGCCCTGGGCGAAAGCCCCAGGTCCCGGACCCTCTCTTCGGCGGCCAGCACCAGGACGCCGCCCCCTTCGGCCAGCACAAAGCCCCGGCGGTCTATACTGAAAGGACGGGAGGCCTGGGTGGGATCCCCAAAGGCCCGGTCGTTGGGCCCCACCTTGACCGTGGCCCACATATTGGCAAATCCCTGGATGATTTCCGGCACCAGGCAAGTTTCCGCCCCGCCCACCAAGGCGAAATCGCAATCGCCGTCCCGGATCATGCGCGCACCGATGGCAATGGCGTGGTTTCCCGATGCGCACGCGCCCTGGGGCGAGAACACCGGGCCGGTGAAACCCAGCAGCATACCCGCTTTGCCGGCGGGCAGATTTGCGCAGAGATTTGGCAGCAGATAGGGGCTGACCTTCGTGGGGCCCTGGCGGACGTAGGCATCCATGGCGACACGGTAGGCGTCCGTGCCGTTCAGGGCCGAGCCCACGAGGCATGCGGTTCGGGCCCCGGTGTCCGCGTCCAGTGTGAGCCCGGCGTGGGAAAGGGCACGTTTGCACAGAACCATGGTCAGAAAGACAAATCCCGCGTTCCAGTTCCGGGCATCGGTGCCACCGATAAAGTCGAACGCCCGGGGGTCCCAGTCCGGAATTTCACCGACCACGTTGCTCCGGGAATCAACGGCGCACCGGGTAAGCTTCCGGAAACCGGCGGCTCCACTGACCGCACGTTCCCAGGTACTGGAAAGGGTGCTTCCCAGGGCCGTGGCGATATCGTAGCCCACCACAAAGACCCGTCGATTCTTCGGCGGTTTCACGTTCCCGCTACTTCCTTTCTCTGCACGGCATGCAACTGTCCTGCGCTTGCACCCCTCACATCCTTGGCGGCGGGGAACAACACCCGAGCCGGCGGTATCATGCCACTCTCTGAAAAACCACGCACGAATTACACCCCCCGAAACCGAAGGCATTCTTTAATACAAACGTTTGGGAAAGGGTACGGCTGCCCGCAGCCACACAATCGATGGGGATTTCCGGATCCGGCGTGTAATTGATGGTCGGTGGCAGGACGCCGGTTTCCATCGCCCTGAAAGTGAAAATCGTTTCTATGGCACTGGACGCCCCCATGGCATGGCCGGTAAGGGATTTGTTGGCCGTCACCGGCGGCATCCGGTCGCCGAACACGTCCGCCAGCGCGTCGTACTCCACCTTGTCCCCCACGCGGGTGGACGTAGCATGGGCGTTGACGGCATCGATCTGTGCAGGGACGATGCCGGCATCGGCAATGCTTTCGGCGATACATCGCCGCACGGTGTCGAAATGGGGAGCCACGAAATGGTGGGCATCCGAGGTCATGGACCAGCCGGCCACGGCGATGGATCCGGAAAGACCGTGGGCCCGGGCAAAAGCCCCGCTGGCCAGTAGAATGCACCCGGCACCTTCTGAAATGACAAACCCGCGCCGCTCCCTGGAAAACGGACGGCTCGCTTGGGCGGGATCCGCCGAGACACCGTCTTCCGGCGGCACAAAAGCCCCGTTCATGGTGGCAAATCCGGCCACGATGGGCTCCACAAGGGCGAAATCCGCAGCCCCGCAGATGGCGACGTCCGCCCGGCCCTGGGCAATCAGCATGGCCCCCATGATCACAGAGGTAAGGCCCGTGGCACATGCGGTCACCGTGGCCACAATGGGGCCGGTGGCACCGGTCATCATGGACACCTTGCCGCCCACCATGTTCACGCAGGCGTTGGGATTGATGCAAGGCGCGGGCAGCTTTCCGGACTGAATCAGGCTGCGATCGGCCGCCAGCACGGCATCGAGGCCCCCCACCGCCGAGCTGTAGGTGACGGCCACCCGGGCGGCAACGGCCGGGGTAATGTCAAGGCCGCTTCGCTCCAAGGCCCGCCGAACGGTCAGCAGGGCGTATTTGAACAGGGGAGAAGGCCATTTTACCTGCTCCCGGGCCTTGAGGAAGGGATATCGGGACGCGTCCAGGTGATCAATGCCATCCACCTGGCCGGCAATCCGCACGGGAAACCGGTCGGTGAGGGCAAACCGCGTTAGGGGACCGACACCGCTCGTTCCCGCCACCGCCCGGGCCCATTGCCGATCAAGATCGATGCCCAGGGGGGAAACAGCGTCGTACCCGATGACAATGACGGTGGCGTCCTCCTTCATGGGCCGGTCACCAGGGAATGAACTGGTAGAGTTTTGCAAACATTTCGTAGACCTCGATCCAGTTTTGCAAATCCTTGGCGCTGTTCATGTGGGCCCGCTTGTTGACCATCACCCAGCTCATGTGGGCCGCACCGTCCTTGCAGGTGCTGCAATCCCGGGTTTCGGAAGTGCAGCAGCGGTGCATGGTCTTCAGATCAGAGGCCCACCGGATGAAATTGGCCAGCCGCCGGGGGCGGGGATCACGCTTGTCCAGGGGCTGGGTGACCGAAGGGCATTCCATCCACCCGAAAGAGCGGCCCAGCATCTGTCCGGTGGTGATGATTTCATGGTAGTACTTCGACGAAATCACCGTATTCGGATAGGCGTCCAGCATGGCGTCCATCTCTTCCCGGATGGCCGCAAGCTCTTCCGAACGCCAGGAAAAGCCGTTGACATCCTCGTCATTGGACAACAACTGCATGTGCACCTTCAGGCCGACGTCCCTGATCTTCCGGATGATCTTTTCCGTCTTTCCCAGCTGCTTGGGCGTGATCGTGTAAAGGTAATAGGCGTGGGGATCCCCCTCGTAATGTTTGCTGGAAACGGAAAAGGCGTCCCTTCCCCGCAGGGTTACCTCGTCGTTTTCGTCTCCCCACAGGGAAATGCCCACCATCATGTCGGGAAAACGGTTTCTGGGCACCTTGATGAGCCCGTTTGTGGCGCAGAAACTTGGCAGACGTCGGTAGAACACCTCCATGCGGTCAAAGCAAAGGGTCGGCTCCCCGCCGATGAGAATGGCCAGGTTCACACCCCTGGTCGTTTCCGCGTCCACGAAGGCCTCCCATTTTCCGATATCATGCTCTTCGCCGGCGGCCTTGTGCTCGTTGGAAGAAAAGAAAAAGCACCCCTTGCAGCGCAGGTTGCAGCGGTTGGTCACATCGTATATGGAACTGCGGATGTTGAGTTTTGAAATCTTCTTGTAACGCGCGTACCAGTGGGCGTCAAGAAGAGAACGGACGGTCTTCATGAAAAGCTCCTTCAGCCGTTGGCAGACGGAACCCGGGCGGCGCCACCTGTTCGGCGCTCAGGTTCGGATCCTTGTCGTATCCGCTCACCCACACGGCCAGGTAGGTGTCCACGTAATCGAGCCACGCGGTGAAGCTCTCCGGGGTGACGGCATGCCGATACAGGCGCGCCGTTACAATGGCGCTGCCCGCCGCGTAATGCCGGCAGTCCGTGCAATCGGTATCGGGAACGCAGCAAGCGGCCTTTCTGTCCCAGCCGAGGTCTGTCCGGTACTGCCGGAACGATCTTCCCAACCCCACATCCGTGGCCGGATTCCGGCGTGGATAGGGACAGCTGTACAGCGCGTGCAGCCCCCTTGGGTGGGTATGGGCCACGATATTGTAAGGGGAGTAGACGACGGTTTCCGGATAGCGGATCATGAGTCGTTCCATCATCTGCCGGGTTTCGGCCAGGGAACCGACGGTGTGCCGCAGGTGCCCGCTGTACCCAACGGGCGCGGAAAACATGTTGAAGGTCACCTTGCACCCGGCACCGGCCAACCGCGCGACCACCTCTTTCGATTCGGCAATGTTATGCCGGGTAAAGGTGTATACCCAAACGGCCCGGGCGTCCCGGGCGTAATGCCGGATTTGCCGTTCAAGCATTTTATCGGCGTTTCGCACCGCCTGACTGGTTTCGTCGTTTCCCCACACCGAGATGTGGATTTTGTATTCAATGTCCCGGGGAATCAACTTCAAGCCGTTGGTCGCCACGGCGCCCAGGGGGATTTCCTCGTGACACACCCGGCAAAGATCCGGCACCAGGGACGGTTCCGCGCCGGCCAGCACCACGAAGGTGATGCCGCGTTTCCTTTCCGCCTGCATCAACCGGCGCCAGGCGTCCGGATCCCTGTTTTCGGCGGCGAACTGCTTGTCGCCTTCGTAGTAATAGCAGCCCTCGCACCGGATATTGCACCGGTGGGTCATGTCATAGGTCGATTCCCGCAGGAAAAAGTAGCGACGCACCTTCTCCCAGCGCGCCTTGACCGCAGGCGGCGCAATCAGATCCGAAAATTTATGCGGCGCCTCGGTCGTCGGTGCGGGTACGGGCTGACAAGCGGCGGACTCTAACACGAAAGACTCCTTCCGGAACGATCAGGCCGCCATTTTGCCGTAAAGATATTCGGCAATCAAGCGGATGGTCGTCAGCTTCGGGTAATCGTCTTCATCGATGCGAACGTTGTATTCATCCCGCAGCACCAGGGCCACGGTGGCAAGATCCATGCTGTCGATTCCGACTTCATCCACCAGGTCCATGTCCGGATCGAAGGTGTCGGCCGTCACGTCTTCCAATTTCAGCTCGCTGATCATAATTTCGGCAATGCGCAGAACAATGGCCTCAACACGATGGTGCATTTTTTTCTATTCTCCTTTGGCGACGTTGTCAGGTGCCGGCTTCAAAATCCGGCGTTACAGCATCCTCCCATTCCGCGACCGATCCGGAAATGTCCAAAATGCCTGTACAAACCGGCACCGCTTCCACGCTCAGATGAAACCCCCAGCTGCCGGCGGCTGTTCCCTTTCGTTCCAGGCGCACGCCGATAACGTCCCCGGGGCGAATGGGCTGCTTGAAACGGACCCTGGACACCCGCACAGCCCGGTGCGGCGCCTCCAGTGCCCGGTTGAGCATGTCCACCACCAGCGCCACCTGGGCCACACCGGGCAACACGGGTGCGCCGGGGAAATGGCCGTCGAACCACACCGCATCTTCGGACACATGGACGTCGGCGGTGATGACACCGCCCGCCGTGTCTGCGACGAGGCTCCGGATATCAATCCCGTCTGTATAGCACATGATGTTCAATGTTCCAATGGGTTGCGGCAGCCCTCTTCACCGGATCAAGTATTCCCAAAGCGGTCCGGTCCGTCCACGGTCGTACATGCGCGAAACAATGCGGTTGTTCGCGTCACTGCCCGCGCCGATCACCCAGTTGATCTTGTCGCCGCCCCGCGCCCGCACACGCCGAAGAATCTCCGGGCTGCCAATGGCCGGGGATTCATAGAAAACCGGCGGCAAAAGATCTTGGTCCGCTGTGACCTGCCCTTCGGCCAGGGCCAGTTTATACAGATCAGTGTGGGGGTAGATACGCATGCCGCAAAAGAGGAATAAAACGGATTTTTTCAATTTGTCAACATGGGATAGGGTTGTCTCCAGGGTGTCGGGGGTCTCTCCCGGCCCCCCCAGAAGGAAATAATGGGCCACGTGCAGACCCGCACACAGCGCTGCGTCGTGGGCCGCCAACACCTGGGCCCGGTCAAAGGGTTTTCCATAGGCGCTGAGAATCCGGTTGGATAAAGATTCGGTACCGAACTCAGCATGGGTCAGTCCGGCCGCTTTCAAGCGTTCGAAATAACCGTCCGGCATCTTCATGGGCGCCAGAAACGCCCCCCAGGGGATGGAGAGGCCGGCCTTGATAAACGCATCGGCCACCGCCAGGCTCTGCTGGACATCCGCATTGAAGGCGGAGTCGGCGATAAACAGGTACCGGGCTCCCGCCGCCTGAAGAGCCACGGCGGTCTGTGCCACCGACGCGGGCGGAATCCTGCGAAAGGTGCGGCCCTCGATATGCGGATAGGTGCAGTAGATGCACCGCAGGGGGCACCCCCGCTTGGTTTGGAGGTTGAGCATCCCCCCCCTTCGCAGGTAGAAGGCCACGTGCTCTCCGGCGCCGTCGAAGCGGCGGGGCAGGGCACCGGACAGGCCCGGAGGCCAGGCAACCGGCGCATCGGGCACCAAGACCCCGGGTAGGGCTTCGACATTGCCGCCGCTTGCCAAAGCATCCACCAGATCCGCCATGCGCTCCCCTTCGCCGACAATGCCGTACTCGGCCCCAAGGGCCGAAAGAATCTCCCGGGGAAAGATGGAAAACCCCGTACCCCCTAAAACGATGGGCGCTGTGCTGTGCCGACGGATCTCGGCCACCAGTTGCCGGTATGCCCCAAGGAACCCTTCGGGCCCGGCAGCGTCGGTGTTGTCGACGTTCCTGAGGGCAATGCCGATTATCTCCGGTGCCAAGGCGAGGAGCCGTTCCCCGAGCCGGTTTGGGGCGATCAGGTTCATGTCCAGAAGGTGCACGTCGTGGCGGTCTGCCATGGCCCCAGCCACATAGTCCAGCCCCATGGGGTAAACCGGGTACGGCACCGTGAGGGTGTTGGCGGAAATCAGCAGCACCTTCATGACGCGGTAATCTCCACGGCGGTCAGTTGCTCCGCCAGGTTCAACAACAAAACGGCCCCGCTGTCCGTCTGCGCCGCGGCGCAGACGGCGGCCAGGGCCGATGCGGCCCCGAACTCTCCCGTGTGGCAGCGGTAATCAATGATATCGCCGGCAAAGCCGGTTTCCGACAAAAACCGTTTTAAGAAAGCTTCCCCAGCAGGCCTTGAAACGGCGGGGATGCCCACCATTAGCCGCGTGTAACGCTCCCGGACATGGGCGGCGCCGCCCAGGGACGTCATTAGGGCCGGCAGATCTTCGGCGATGTCCGCCGGTGTCGTGAAATAGAGAAGGCGGATAACGGGTCCGGGGGTTGTGCCCGTTGGATCGATCAACAGGGCCCCGCCCCCGTCGCTGAGGGGCCCCGCCAAGGCCACGGACATATCAAACAGCGGAGACAGCCGGGGGTGCCCTTCATCGGCGGCCATCACCAGGGCGGGGCGTCTGTCGCACAGCAGCTCTGCGGCGAGCAAGGCCTGCTCGAAGGACGTGTCCCCACCGGAAACGGTGATGTTGGGCCCCTTGGCGTCAAACATCAGGGCAATCTGGCCGGCCGGGGCATTATGCACCGATCCGATGAAATCGGTGGGGCTTGAGAACTTCTCGTCACTGTCGAAGAGGGCCTGTAAAAAATCGTTGGTTTCCGACAGCGCGCCCCAGGCGGTGCCGAAAAAGACACTGGACGGCCTCAGGTCCACCCGGTCGGAAACCGCTTCGGTGGCCAAGGCGAGGGCCAGTTGGGGCAGACGCTTGAGACGCCGTATCACCCTCGGGGGAAGGTTCCGGCACAGGGCGGCGGTATCGAGCCGGCCCCGGCAATGCCGGTCTTCGGCCATGCCCGCCAAACTTTCCCGTGTGCGGCCGGCGCCCGATACGGCGGCACGGCCCACAATCGTAAATCGTCTTCCCACCGGTGCGGGCGCCGGCCGGTAACCGCCCGGCGCCCGCCCGATGACCACGGCGGCGTTGTTGCCGCTGAAACCGAAGGAATTGCTCAGAACCCTGGAAATCGGGCGATGTGCGGGGGCAACAACAGGGGCAAGCCCCAGCGCCGGGTCCACGGTTACCAGGCCCGTGTTGGCCGGAAGCAAGCTGTGCTCGACGATTAGGGCGGCCACCACCGCCTCGATGGCACCGGCGGCCGCCAGACTGTGCCCCGTAGCCCCTTTGATGGAAGACAGGGGCGGGGGCGTCCGTCCAAAAACCGCCCGCACGGCCAGGGCCTCGGCACTATCGTTGTCCAAAGTGCCGGTGCCGTGAAGGTTGATATAATCGATATCCTGGGGGCGAAGTCCGGCATCGGCCAATGCCTGCCGCATGGCCGCCGCCGCCCCGAGGCCTTGGGGGTGCGGCTGGGCGGGGTGGTGGGCATCACAGGAAAGACCGGTCCCCAACAGTTCAATGGCCGCAGCACCCCGGGGAAGGGGCGCCGGAACGGCTTCCAGCAGCAACATGCCTGCCCCTTCGGCAACAGACATCCCCCGCCGGTTTTTGTCCAGGGGCCGCGCCCCCTGGGGATCAATCAATTGAAGGGATTTAAAACCGTAATAGGTGAGCCGGCACAACGCGTCCACACCCCCGGCCAATACCCGCCGGCAACGCCCGGAGCGCAGCAGGGCCGCGGCAACAGCCAGCGCCACGCCCCCGGAAGAGCAGGCGGTGGAAACCGTCAGCACCGGTCCCGTGCAGTGAAAACGCCGGGCAAGATCCAGCCCGACAGATCCCAGGGCATGCTGGGCATACCGGGCCGGGTCCGTGCAGCCATCCTTCAGAAGGGTTTCCGTCCGCGCCAGGCCCCCCGTGGTCACCCCCACCACAACCGCGTCGGGCGCATGCGGACATCCGGTCATGGCCTGGTCGGCGGAAAGCCTTGCAGCTTGGTGGGTCGGTGAATCCGCTGTCCCATGGGCAATTTCGGCGATTTCTCCCACCGGCAGCCGGGGGGAGATGGCTGGAAAACAGGTGACCGGGCCAATGGAGCGTCGTCCCGCTTCGAGGGCCGCCAGGGTGTCGGCACCCACCCCACCCAGGGCCGATAAAATGCCGGACCCGCGGATAATGATCCGGCAAGGGGTCAACAGGCGGGCTCCCCGGCTTTTTCCCGGATAAATTCCGCCATGGTGCGAAGGGATTGGAAAACCCGGGCCCCCAGCTCTTTGTTGTCGATGGTCAGTTGGTAATCCTTCTCCATCATGATCACCATCTCCAATACGTCGATGGAGTCGATTCCGAGGCGGCCGCCCACCAGCTGTTCATCCACATCGATATCAGCGGGTGTGACCTCCTGGAGGTTGAGCACATCGATGATTTTCACCTTCAATTCGTCCAATAACGCTTGCATAAGGCGCACCGCTTCCATTCCGGGGGGTTCCGGGCCCAAAGATCCGGCCCGTTGGTTCTTTACAAGTGATGGTATTGGTAGTACTTATGTTCCGTTCTGCTGAGAAAAAGCATGTAGCACACTAACCACGGGACACTCAATCTTTTTATTGGAATACTGTAGCGATGCCCCCTCATCCCCCCATGCCGGACATTGAAGCATTGCTTCCCCACCGGGGCCGAATGCTGCTCATCGACCGGGTCCTCCATGCCGATGCCGCGTCGGCCACGTCCGCGGCCACCGTTGGGCCGCACTGGCCAATGTTCGACGGACGCGGCGTCTCGTCCCTGATGGCCATCGAACTGGTGGCCCAAACCTGCGGTTTGAGCAACGGCCTCCGGCGCATCGCGGAACAGGGCGCAGACTCGGAAAAAAAGGGCTTTCTGGTGGGCATCAAGAGCGCCCGGCTGCATGTGGCTGCCATCGCCCAGGGGACAACGGTGATCACAGAGGCCCGGAACCGATTTGTTTTCGAAACCTTTCGTGAAATCGAGGGAACGGCCCGCGTGGAGGACCATGTGATCGGAGAAGTGGTGCTCCAGGTGATCCAGGCCGCGCCCGGAGAAGAACAGCCATGAACCAGACCCAAGAGAAAAAGACAGCCCTCGTCACCGGCGGCAGCCGGGGCATTGGGCGCGCCGTTTGCCTGGAACTCGCCCGATCAGGATACGAGGTCGTCATCAATTACCGGTCCAACCACGCAGCCGCCCGGGACACCCTGGCCCGGGTGGAAGCCATGGGGGCGCAGGGGCGCCTGGCCTGTTTCGACGTAGGCAATGCCGACAGTGCCGTGCCCGCCGTCGAGGCCCTGGACGCCGTCGATGTCCTGGTCAACAACGCCGGGGTCACCGCTGACGCCCTGTTCGTCATGATGTCCCGTGCCAGCTGGGACAAGGTGCTCAACACCAGCCTGGACGGGTTTTACAACGTAACCAAGCCGGTGCTGGAAAAAATGGTACGGAAAAAGAGCGGCAGTGTGGTCACCATCGCCTCGGTGTCGGGTCTGATGGCCAACCGGGGGCAGGCCAATTACGCGGCGGCCAAGGCGGGGCTCATCGCCGCCAACCGGACCGTGGCAGCCGAGGTGGCCCGGCTCGGCATCCGGATGAACGTGGTGGCGCCCGGCATGATCGACACCGAAATGCTCACCGACGCCCCCATGCAGCACATCAAGCAGGTCATTCCCATGGCCCGCATCGGCCGCCCCGAAGAAGTGGCCCATGTGGTGCGGTTTCTCTGCTCCGAAGACGCCTCCTACATCACCGGCCAGGTGATCGGGGTAAACGGCGGAATGGTTTAACAACAGCCGGCGACGGGAAAACGGGCGCCGGACGCTCCACCGGGAGGATCTGCGCCCCGGCCTTCGGAACCGTTCAATACCAGAGGAAATGGCGAGGACATAGATGGAAAATGTTGGAAAACACATGCGCCGCCGTCAACGCGCTTTTGCCCTGCTGCTCATCCCCCTGGCGGCCCTGACAATCGGGTGGGGATCTTCTTTGAAAGAAATCCAAACGGCAGGGGCGGCGGTGACGTCAATCCAGGCCGATTTCGTCCAGGAAAAACACATGGCCATTCTCGCCAAGCCCCTGGTGGCCCATGGGCGCTTCGTTTTCAAACGGCCCGATTCCCTCCGGTGGGAATACCGGGATCCCATGCGCCGCCTGCTGCTCATGCACAACGGTCGGTCCCGGCATTTCGTCGGCACGAGCACGGGGTGGATTCAGGAGAACACGGCCGGCGGCCAGGCCATGGAAATGGTGTTGGGAGAAATCGGCAAGTGGATCAGCGGCCGGTTTGAAGAAACGCCCCTGTTCAACGTGGCCGTGACGGGAAACAAGGTCGTGATGACCCCCGGGGAAGAGGGGACGGCGCAGTTTATCACGCGGGTGGAAATGGTGATGGCCGATACCCCGGGGATCATGAAAGAGGTGGTGGTCTATGAAAGCGCCGATTCCTACACGCGCTTTTTGTTTGTGGATCAGGTCTTGGACGGTCCCCTTTCAGACAGTGTTTTCACGGACGCCCCATGATACGGAGGGCCCTGGTGCTGCTGATTCTTGCAGCGTGTACCGCCTGCGCCCGGCTGCCGGCAATCGTGCCCGACAATGCCCTGCCGCCCACCGCCTGCGAAACGATCGTCTCCAAGGTTTACCCGGCAGGCGGCTGGCAACTGTTTCATGCCATCACGGCCACAGTGCCCGGCGGTGGCGTACATCGGTTTACGGGGGTTGCGGTGTTCTCTTCCAGGACACGGCGGCTGCAGTGTTCCCTGATGACCACCGAGGGGTTCGTGCTGTTTTCCGGGCAGCGGGACACAAAGGGACGCATTACCATCGACCGGACCGTGCCGCCCTTTGACCGCAATGGGTTTGCCGAAGGGTTGTTGAACGATCTGGCCCTGCTGCTGTTGGCACCCGAAGGCCGGGCGACAGCCACGGGAAGGGACGCGACCGGCGAGGCCGTCTGCCGGTGGACGCCTGGAAACGGACGGATCGTGGACGTATCGGATGCAGGAAAAACCGGGTGGGCGATCCGTGTGTATGCCGAGGGGAAAAAGCTGGAACGGTCCGTCACGGCCCGGCATCTTGAACCGGTGGGCGCCGGGACGGTGGTGATGCCCCGGCAAATGACACTGACACGGATCGGACTGGTCGGCTACACCCTGGAGCTGACGTTGCTGGAGGCCATCCCTTTACCCCCTGACCATTAATTCTTCACCCGCAGCATTCCAACAGAAAGAGGGCATGTTGAAGATCAAGCTGATTTACCCCAAATGGCCGAAACTGAGCGGGCAGACCGAATTTCATCTGCCACCCCATGGACCTGTGGTGTTTGCCGCCGCCCTGCCGAAAGACGTGTCCGTCGATTTCACCGACGAGAACCTGGAAGAAATCGACTTCAACGATATCCCCGACCTGGTGGCCATCAGCATGATGCTCACCATCCAGGTCCGGCGCGGCTGGGAAATCGCCGACCGCTACCGGAAAATGGGCGCCAAGGTCATTTTCGGCGGCATCGCCACCATGTTGCACGCCGAGGAGACCATGCCACATGCCGACAGCATCTTTCTGGGAGAGGCCGAGGGCCGCATGGAAGCGGTGCTGGCGGATTTCAGAAAGGACGCTCTCAAGCCGGTATACGACCATATGGCCGTCCCCCCACCCATCGAAGCCGTAGGCACCGCCCGCCGGGACATTCTCAACCGGGATCTGTACAACTACAAGGGGGTCCAGATGGTGGATTTGGTGCACGCCTCCCGGGGCTGCCGCTACCATTGTTATCCTTGCTGCGTGGCCTTTCTGGGCGGACAGCGGTTCCGGCCCCGCCCCGTTGAAAACGCGGTGGCTGAAATGGCGGCCATCGACAACAACCGCCTCTTCATCGTGGACAATTCCCTGGCCCAGGACACCCGGTGGGAAAAGGCCCTTTTCCGGGAAATGATCCCCCTCAAAAAGAACTGGTGCAGCCACCCCATCGAAGATGATCCGGAGGTGCTGGATCTGGCGGCCCAGGCCGGCGCGTGGTACGTCTACCAAGCAGTGTTCGACACCTCGGACATGATCCGGGAGCGCATCCGCCGTTACCACGACCACGGCATCGGTGTGGAGGGAACGATTCTTCTGGGATTGGACGACCAGACCGAGGACGACATCAAGCGCCTGGTGGATTTTCTCTTGGAAGTGAATCTGGACCTGGCCGAGTTTACGGTCCTCACGCCCTTTCTGCACACCCTGGCCTACGAACAGCTCCACCGGGAAAAACGGATCCTCACCTATGATTGGAACCAATACTCGGCGGACAAGGTGGTCTTCCAGCCGAAGCACATGGCCCCCGAACGGCTCCAGGAAATGCTCGCCTACGCATGGAACACCTTCTACCAGGACGAGTCCCAGGAGATGAAAATGTTCAAATTGCTAAAGAAGGTGACCGTCAAGGAGATGGAAAAGGGCACCTACCGGAAACGCGAACGGGCCAGGGCCCAGATGGGGTTTGGCGGACGCCTGTAAGAGGACCTCCATTTGCCATCGTAATATTTGGCGATGGGCTGCCGTTTCCGGCATCAGCGGAATTCAAGCGGGATGATAAAGAAAGATTTCGAATCGTTTCCAATCAGCGCCGCTCTGGGGGCATGCGGAAAAAGAAGGAAACAATGAAGGATTGGTTTACAATAGAGCAAATCGACGCGCAAACGTTTGTCCTAAGCGAATACCGCCACTGGGAAGAGACGCATTGTTATCTCTTGAATGGTTCTGAGCAGAGCTTGCTGATTGATACCGGCCTCGGCATCTGCAATATCTACGACCAAGTTACCAGGCTGACGGACAAACCGATTACCGCAGTCGCCACCCATGTTCACTGGGATCATATTGGCGGGCATAAATTTTTTCCAGATTTTTACGCCCATGGGGAGGAACTGAACTGGCTTTGCGGGGAATTTCCCCTGACGATAGAGCAGATAAAAAGCATGGTCGTTGACCGATGCGCGCTTCCGGAAGGTTTTGACGTTGACCAGTATGAATTCTTTCAGGGCCGACCGACAAAACTGTTGAAGGACAAAGACACCATCAACATTGGAGGCCGCTTTGTTCAAACACTGCACACGCCCGGCCATTCACCAGGGCATATGTGTTTTTGGGAAAAGGAACGCAGCTATCTTTTTACCGGAGACCTGGTCTATAAAGACACGCTGTTCGCTTACTTTCCTTCCACGGAACCGGAAGCATACCGAACCTCCATAGAGCGGGTTTCGGCTCTGCCGGTTAAGCGCCTGTTCCCGGCCCATCACACTTTGAACATTCAGCCCGAAATCCTGGTGCGGATGCGAGATGCTTTCCGACAGTTGAAGGCAGAGGGAAAACTGCACCATGGCAGTGGACTGTTTGACTACGGTGATTGGGCTTTGTGGTTATAAGGGGAATAGTTTGACAGTATCTTGAAATGCGGCAACGCCGCACGATCTTAGGAAGATTCGACGGCCATTTCGCCGGTAAAAGGAAACAAAATGATCGCAAACTCTCTTTCAGCATGCATCGCGACCGACAACGTCTTGGCATCGCGTGATTTTTACGTCAGATACTTCGGGGCCAAGGTTACCTTTGACTGCGGGTGGTATGTGAACCTTCAGTTTGGAAAAGAGACATCTCAACTCCAGTTCATGGCCGCCCAGGCGCCAAGACATCCGGCGTGCAGGCCGGCAGGGTTGACCTACAATTTCTCGGTGGACGATGTTGATGCGCAGTACGAGCGCCTCACGGCCGCCGGACTCACCCCGATCATGCCGCTTGAGGATCATCCATGGGGAGACCGCGGCTTCTCCGTCCTCGACCCCAATGGCGTCAATTTATACATCTACTCGGACAGGGAACCGTCAGAGGACTTTAAGCAGTACTACAAAGGCTGACCAGCCCAACAGCGGCCCTTTGCAACATGCCGCATGTCGACGCAGTTCAGACTTTTTATTGTATCGATTCTATTTTGTTTTTCAATAGCACGCGTCGACGTCGGCATACCAGACATAATTGATGCGGCGTTTACGCAATATCCCGGCTCGACCGTAGCTCACGAAATTCCCACAGCGGAAACGGTGCAGGCTGTTTTACACTACGGATCTTTCCGGTTGGGCCGTTGCGATGCCATCGCTCGCCGTTGCCGATGAAAACGGGGAAATATCTGTCGTGCTATCAGTGACCGAGGAAGGCGATACCGGCCTCGGCAGGCTTTCGAGCCTTTTGCGAAACCATCGCTTTTTCTGAATTGAATATCGCTTTTTCAAAAGCTTTATACGCCTTTGTGACGCGCATTTTTCGACTTAAAATGCCGGGACCGGCGCTCACCCGCCCCGGTTTTTAACCTTCAACCGCCGGCACAGTCGATTCAGGGAGGGTATCATGCGTTATTTTCTGCTTATCATGAACCTGGTAGTGCTGTTCCAAGGCTGCGGTTTTTTCCGCCTGGAAAAGGAACTACAGCAACTTGAAGCAGTGCATGTCCTCAGCGGCGACATCTCCAAGCAGACCCCGCTGGACAGTAGCGTCCTGATCCTGCTCTTTGAAAAAACGGCCAACGGGCCACAAATATCCCAGGCCGGCATCTTGGATCCGGGACTGGGCAAATTCGCCTTCGAGGTCAAGTTCGGGACCTATTATCTGATGGCCTTTGAGGATTTGAACAACAATCTGGTGCAGGATGATAACGAGCCCTGCGGTGTTTATGGGCAACCCGATGAAATCGCGATCGGCAAAACCTCCCCAACGACAGTAACGGGCCTGGACATCCCCCTTTCTCTTGGCCCTGGGCAATTCCCAAACTTTGCCCGCAGGATTTCCCTATCGCAAAAGAGCCTGCGCAAGTCCTTCATCAAAATCGGACAGCGGGTCCGCCTTGACGACCCCTTGCTGGCACATTCCTACGGGATAAAAGGCTATTGGGAGCCATTGACGTTTCTGCGCGAAATCGGGTTTTGCATTTATTTCACAGAGCCTTACGATCCGCATAAAATTCCCGTATTGTTCATCCACGGTGCCCTCGGCACCCCGCTGGGATGGAAGGATACGGTCCACCAAATCGACAGCCATCGGTTTCAACCCTGGTTTTTCTATTATCCTTCCGGCCTACCGCTTGAAAAGGTCAGCGACGCATTAAATCGCATGGTGATGGCCCTGCACCGCCACCATGGGTTCAACAAGATGCATGTCGTGGCACAAAGCATGGGGGGGCTGGTGGCACGGTCCT
The DNA here is from genome assembly GCA_963678885.2 of Desulfobacterales bacterium. Classification (GTDB taxonomy): domain Bacteria; phylum Desulfobacterota; class Desulfobacteria; order Desulfobacterales; family JAFDDL01. The sequence goes on from CAXXFG010000001.1 coordinate 1,207,473, forward strand.
TTATTCTGAAAAACGGTTACGACAGCCGGCAGGATTTCATCAGGGTGTTCATCTCCGTCTCCACGCCCTGGAATGGTCACCGGATGACGGAAAAGGGCGTTCAGCATGCGCCGACCGCGATTCCCAGCTGGTACGACATGGTCCCCGGAAGCGAATTCATCACTTCTTTGTTCGAAAGAAAACTTCCCGATGGCGTAAAGCACTATCTTTTCTTCAGCTATAAGGGGGATTGCAGCCTTTTCCTGGCCAATAACGACGGTACGGTGGAGTTGTCCAGCGAGTTGGACATGCGGGCGCAGGAAGAGGCGGAACGGCTTTTCGGTTACAATGAAGATCACGGCACGATTCTCGACAGCGAACCGGTCCGTGCCAAGATCCATTGGTTGCTCACCGCTGAAGAATGGCAACGCTGAGGCTTTCCGCATCGCAACGGCCTGTTCTCTCACCACTTCTTTTTCGGTTGCACTGCCAATCGAGGTGCCGTCGCAGCCCTGCCCGCACAGAAACGACAAGCGCTGGAGGGCTCTGAGCCCCGTCTATTGTTCGAGATCCGGAAAAGAATTCATCCGTTCCAGCCGGTCGCGCTCCCTTATGTAGCGCCCCTCCCAGCCCACTTTTTGAATCATTCTTTTGTAGCGTTGCTCCAGCAACGGCCTGAACAACCAGGTCCAAATGCCGGTCCACAGCTTGCCCAGCCCCTTTGCATGCCGGGAGGGGTTCCACCAGCCCAAGGTCACCTGGCGGTGGTACCAGAAAAGAAACTGGAGCTGATCAGCGTCCAGGTGCCGGGTGCGCACGTTTGCCCATAGGCCGCTGTAGCGGCGGTAATCGCTCTTGTTTACAACAAGGCCCTTTTCGAGAAGATCTTCCCGCATGCCGGTTTTCGGGTAGGGTGTGAGAATCTGGCAGTACGAACCGTCCGCGTTAATCTGCTTGAGAAATGCGTAGTTGCGAACGATTTCTTCTTCCCTGTCGTCCGGGAAACCAAAAATCATGCCGGCGATGACCATGATACCGTACTTGTGGCACATTTCCACGGCCTTCTGGGAAGCGCTGACGATGTCTCCCTTGTGGGCGGCCGCCAGGTTTTTTTTCGTTGCGTTTTCCACTCCCAGGAAAACCGACTTGAAGCCGGCCTGGGCCATTTTCTTCACCATTTCCTCCTGGGTGGACATGGTGATGCAATCGGCCTGGACCACCAGGTTGAGCTTTCGGTAGCCCCTGGCAATGATGGCATCGCAAAGCGCAATGACCCGCTGGGGGTCGAGCACCATGTTGTCATCCACCACAAAGGCCCAGCGGGCCTTTCGCTTGAAGTAAATGTCGTCCAGGTCCCTGAGCACGCGCTCGATGGGGTATGTTCGGAAGGTCCGACCATACATGTGCCGCATGCTGCAGTAGTTACATCCCCGGGTGCAGCCACGGCTGGTTTCCAACACCTCAACCTTATAATAGAGGATATGATACCCCCAGGTGAGCCGGCGCTTGTCACGGACGGGAAGTTTCAGGGGGGACAGGTCCAGAGGCCCCTGCCAGGGGGTATGAACCCAGCGCCCGCCTTTCCGGTATGAGAGGGCGGGGATCTCTTCGATGCGGTCCCGCCCTGCCAGGGCGTTGACAAGGCGGCGGCAGCACTCTTCCCCTTCGCCCCGCACCATGAAATCAATATCCCGGGATTCCGGTGCATCGGCGATTTCTTCGGCCATGAGGGTGGCGTGGTACCCGCCGATAACGATTTTTGTTTCCGGAAAGAGGGTTTTGATCAGACGGGCGATTTTCGTGCAGGTATCAAACTGCCAGGCCATGGCGGACAGGCCCACGATATCGGGCCGGATTTTGGATAGCGTCCGGGTCAGGTATTTTCGAACATTGCGCCGTTTCCGGACCAGGTCGACCAGAAACACCTCATGATCCGGGTCGATATTGCCCGCCACGCAGGCGATGCCGTGGGCCGGCATGTGGACGGCGGCTTCGTGGATAATGACGGGAGTGACATCGGGCATGGATATGAAGATAATTTTCATGGAAAATCTCCACAGGAATGCAAGCCAAGGAAGGGTTTCATGATAATAGGCGCCTCATTGCCAGTGCGTCATCGTGGGGGTTTTGTTCTTCCGTCAAACGATTCTTTCGCCGCGTGGGCCGCAAGTCGCTCCCGGACATCGGCCATCAGATCCGGAAGGGAAAACTGCTCGCCCCCGTAGTCCGGCCGGAGACAGGCGAGCTGCTTCAGAACAATGGTGTGCGGCCGGCAGGTGTTGAACCGGAAGCGCCCGGGCGGAAACAGCTTTTCGGTGTTTTCGATGCCCAGCAGGACGATAGGCGCGCGGCAATACCGGGCGATCTTGAAAACGCCCTTGTGAAGTGGCCCCACACCGCCGTCCCGGCTCCGGCTGCCTTCTGGAAAAACAATGACGTTGCCGCCTTCGGCCAGGTGCCGGCGGATGTTTTCAAGGCTGTCGATCAGCAGCATCCCGTAGCGTCCCCCCCCGCTGGAGGGAATGTAGCCGGCCAGGGACATCATCTTTCCAAACAGGGGGATGGCAAACAGCCGGTCCTTGGCGATGGTGGTGTGCCTGGGAAAAAGGGAGATGAGAAAGATCGCGTCGAGATACGACAGGTGGTTGCATAGAACGATGGCGCCGGCAATTTTCCGTACCTCCGGTCCGATGTGCCAACGGGTGGCGGGAATGAGCATGCGGCACAGAAAGAAAAAGCCCCGGTAAAACCGACTGTTGAGCCGCTGGAACCGGGCGATTCGATCTGTTGGAAAAAAAAGGGCGCCCAGATAGAACGGGGAAAACAAGAGGACAAAACCGACGGTAAAATACCCCCACAAAACCAGTGTGACCAAAAGATCCTTCAGGTGCCCTGTCGGCTGCCCGCCGGGTGCGGAGGAAGAGGCCATCAGTCGCATTTCTTGATGAACAAAATGGTGTTGACACCACCGAACGCGAAATTCTGAACGGCGGCGATGGAAATGGCGGCCGCCTCCGGCTCGGTGACATGGCGGATGCCACTGCAGCGCGCATCGATATCCCTGAGGTTGAGGGTCGGCGCAATGAACCCCTCCTTCATCATGTGGAGCACGAGGATGGTTTCAATCACACCGCAGGAACCCATGGTGTGCCCCATATAGCTTTTCAGGCCCGTGACCGCCGGTCCGGCACCGAAAATCTTTTCGATGGCCTGGGCCTCCATCACATCCCCCATCTTGGTGGCGGTGGCATGGGCGCTGATGAAATCGACATCCCCGGGCCGGATACCGGCAGCTTCGAGTCCCTGGGTGATGGTACGACCGATGCCATCGGTATTGGGTAAAATCAAGTCGCCGCCGTTGTTGCCGCAGGCAAAACCGATAACCTCCCCAAGAATCTCGGCCCCCCGGGCCCTGGCCGACGCGTAAGCTTCCAACAGGACCGCCCCCGCACCCTCGCCCACCACCAGGCCGTCCCGATGCTTGTCGAAGGGCCGGGGAGTCAGCTGCGGGGTGTCGTTGTATGCGGTGGAGCAGGCCAGGAGGTTGTCGAACACGGCCACGGTGGTGGTGTCATACTCGTCGGCACCGCCGCAAAGCATGGCGTCCTGCAGGCCGAATTTGACGGCCTCGTAACCAAACCCGATGGACTGGCTGCTGGTGGTGCACGCGGTGGACGAAGAAATGACCCGGCCGGTGATGCCCAACATCTTGGTGATGTTGACGGCCGTGGTATGCACCATGGACTTCAGATAATCCACCGCACCGACATTCCGGAGCTTGCCCGCGTCGTCGCTGAAAAAGGTCCGGTAGATGTCCCGCTGCACCGTAGGGCTGCCGTGGGTGGAGCCAAAGGCCACCCCCAGGCGCCCGGAGCGGATAAAGGCCGCGTCCAGCCCTGACCGGGCAAGTGCCTCGGCGGCCACATGGCAGGCATAATAGGCCACCGGCCCCATGGTTTTCCGGTCCCGACGTTTGAAGTCGAACACCGGCGGATCGGTGACGGTGCCGAACACCTTGGAATGGATGTGCCCGGTCAGAAGCCCGTCGCTGCGCATCTCGCGCACCCCCGAAGCTCCCGTTTTCAGGCTGTGAATAATGGCGTCCCGGGTGCAGCCGATGGGGGTGATGGCCGAGGCGCCGGTGATAACGACTCTTCTTTCCATGAAGCGGGGTCCTGTTGTCGGGCAAAGGATGGAACGAAGCGGCGGCGAAACGGAACTAAGCGGCTCCGGTTCGGCTACGGGCCAGGGCATCCACGTATGCGACAATCTGGTTGATGGTCCGGATATCCATGGCCGCTTTCTTCTCGTCCCGGGTCAATTCCGTGTTCAGCAACAGCTCGATTTCCCGGAGCAGTTCGATGGCGTCGATGCTGTCGAATTCGTAGGCCTCCCCCAGATTTTCGTCGAGCCCCGGGTTTTCTATCTCAAAAAGATCATGAAAGATCTTCAGGATGGCCGCTGTGATTTCCGCTCTGCTCATTATGATAACGATCCCTTACACTGCTTGAAATGTTTCCGTCCATACTACAGTTGCCGGCGGGTATCAATAGATCTTGCGCTTGCCGAAAGTAGCCCCGATGACGTTGAAGGTGTTTTCGACGATGAAGAGGGCGTCCGGATCGATTTTAAAAACCATCTCCTCGATGCGCTTGAGCTGCAGGTTGTTGGTGATGGCCATCAGTATCAGCTTGTCCTTTCCCGAAAAAGCGCCCCGGCCCTGGATGAAGGTGGCTCCCTGGCCGAGTTCAGTGATCAGGGCGTTGGAGATGTCCACGGTACGCTCACTGACCACGTAGACGATTTTACGCTGGTTGAACAGGGCCAACACGTATTCCAGCGCCACCGAGGCAATGAACACCAGGATCACCGAGGCGATGAAAAGATCCATGCCGCTGTAGGAAATCATAAAAAAGAACAGCACCAGGTTGAAAGCGATATAGGTTTTACCCACCCCGATGTTGTAGCGTTGGTTCAACATCAGGGCCACGATGTCAAGCCCTCCGCCGGATCCAAGGGACCGCAGCACGATGCCGGTGCCCACGCCGCAGATGATACCGCCGGCCACGGCAGCGTATAGCTGTTCATGGACACCTAGATCGAAATGGATGAGTTCCGATGACACGCTCACAACGAAAACGGCGTATAGACTATAGACGAAAAACCGCCAGCTGATGAAAAACCATCCAACCACAAACAGGGGTAGATTGAAGATCAGAAACCAGACGCCCGGGGACAATAGGTTGGTCTTGTAGTAAATCAGCAGGCTGGTGCCGTATAGGCCGCCGGTAATGAAGTTGTGGGGCACCACCACGGACTTGGCCCCGAAAGAAAAGAGCACGGACCCCAACGTGATCAGGAAGATGTTCCACAGCGGAGAGTAGGTAAAGTCTTTGTTCATGTCACAACCGTTTCAATGCGCTTTCAGGACATCGGTTTCGTTGTCCGCCAGCCGCTCTGCGATGAGTTCCACCGGATGTCGAACCGGCGTTTGCCCGAAGGCTTCCATCTGCATCCGACAGGTGGGACAATCGGTGACGGCCACATCGACACCGGCGGCACCGAGCTTTCCCATGAGGTCAGCGCCGATGCGGCGGCTCAGTTCATAATTTTCCGCGGCCATCCCCCAACTGCCAATCATACCGCAGCAATGGGCGTTCAAATCCCGAATCGCCAGCCCGGGCAGGCCGGACAAAAGCCGGAACGAACAGCCCGGGTCCGGCTGGATTTTCAGGTGACACGGCTGGTGATAGGCGGCACGCTCCGTCACCTCCCGGAAAGCGACCCGGTCCAGACGCTCTTCAATGAACCGGGAGATGTGGAGGGTCTTTCCGGCCGCCCGGGACACCAGGGCGTCGTCTCCCAACAAGGCGGCCCAATCCTTCATCAACGCATACCCGCAGGAGGAACAGGTGACCACGATATGGTCCACCGCGTTAAGCAGCGCCCCCCATTTCCGCAGGTTTTTCCGCACCAATTTCCGGGCGTCAGCGACCAACCCCTTGGTCATGGCTGGAAGACCGCAGCAATGCTGGGGCGGGATCCTTACGGACACCCCCATGGCCCTCAGCACCCGGACGGCGGCCTCCCCAATCTGCGGCTGCATCCACCCGGCATAGCAACCGGCGAAATAGAGCACCGAGACATCGCCCTCGCCCTCCACGGGCCGGATGCGTTCGAACAGGGGGCGGGCGGCGAAAGCAGGCATCCTGCGCCGGGCATCCACCCCGGTCAGGCGCTGGGCCAGACGGCCCACAGACCCCACGGCCATCAGCTTCTCCATGGTGGGAACAGCTTTCCGGAAGGTGCGGCCGACCAGCTCCACCCGGGTCACCACCCGGCTGTGCCGGGAAGCGCCGAACCGGGCCACGCAGCGGGCCCGGGCCTCCATGGCCAGCTTCGGAATGTTCACGTTGGACGGGCATTCCTCGGCGCAACTGCCGCAATTGGCGCACAGGCTCATCACTTGCTGAAAAGATTTCAGGTACAGGGTTTCCTCCCGAACCTTGCCGCTCAATAGCGCCCGCAGGAGGTTGGCCTTGGCCTTGGGCGCCGCCGCTTCTTCCCGGGTTACCTTGTACACGGGGCACATGCGGGTGGCGGTGGTCACCGTGGTGCACTTGGAACACCCGTGGCATTTTTCCACCTCGTCCACGAACCCTTCTTCCCAAAAAAGGCAGGAGGCCTGCCTGTCCCGGCTGCGGTACCCGGCACCGAAACGCAGGTTCGTCTTCATCTGGTCCGGGTCATGGTGGGTGATGATCTCCGGGTTGAACCGGCCCTTGGGGTCCAGCAATTGCTTGGTCCGCAGGAACAGCGGATGGATGGTCGGGTAGCGTCGGCGTACGTATGCGCTTCGCAACCGGCCGTCGCCGTGTTCCCCGGAAACGGTACCGCCAAGGCCTTCGATCAAGTCATAAACACTGTCGGCAATGCTTCGGAGCAGCGCCACATCCCTGCTGTCCTTCAGGTTCAACAGCGGCCGCGTGTGCATGAGCCCCTTGGCGATGTGACCGTAAAGAACGAAAGCGACCCCGTGTTCCCCGAGGATTCGGTAGATCCCCCGGAAATAATCCGTCAGACGGTCCGTGGGCACCGCGGCGTCTTCGATGAGAGCCAGAATTTTTTTCTCTCCCTTTAGCTTGTAGAGAATCGGCACAGCGGCTTTGCGGATTGCCCAGAAATTCTCCTTCTCCCGGGAAGAGACGGCAAGGTATACCCGGTCGGTCAACTTCCTTTCCCGCAGACGGGCCATGGCCCGCTGCGCGAGGGCGGCGCAGGCCTCGGGGCTGGTACCGTCGAACGCGATGAGCACGGCGTTGTCGATGTCCTCGGGGATCTTGTCCCGAAGGGCCGGCGCACTTTCCCGGGCCAGGTGCAGCAGGGACTTGTCCATGATCTCGATGCCGGCGGGCGACAGGGGCAGTGTTTCCTGGGTTGCCCGGGCCGCTGATATAATATCGTCGAAATAAGCCACCACCAGTGCGTCGTGGCCGGGCTTGTCCAACAGCCGGAATGTCAACCGGGTGACGATGCCCAAGGTGCCTTCGCTGCCGGCGACCAGCCGCCGGAGTTGCAAGCGCCCCCGCCGCACAAGTCCCCGGAGGTTATAGCCGGCCACGTTGCAGCGGATGGGCGGATAGGCCCCCTCGATGAGAGCCTCGTTTTCCCTGTAAAGGTCGGCAAGGTTGCGCAGGGCTCCGGACAGATCTTCCACCGGCGTGTTTTCCACCTCGGAGAGGCGGAGCAGTTCTCCGCCGGCCAGCACCATGTCGGCGTCGAGCAGGTAGTCGGCAACATTGCCGTATTTGACCGCATGGGCCCCGCTGGCATTGGTGCCGGTCATACCGCCGAAGGTGGCATACGCCCCACTGGACGGATCCGGAGGAAAGAACAGGGGTGCGGTGCCGATGGCCGTTTCCAGCTGCCCGAGCCGGTAGCCGGGCTCACAGACGAACACCTTGTTCTTCTGGTCCAAAACCAGCAGCCGGTTCATAAAGCGGGTGAAATCAATGACAATGCCATCTCCCAGGGCGCCGCCGGTCAGACCGCTGCCCGCGCCCCGGGCGTGGACACTTAAACCGGCTTGCTCAGCGAACCGGACCGTTTGCCGAACGTCCTCCGCAGTTTTGGGGTATACCACGCAGGCCGGTGTTTTCTGGAAGATACTGCCGTCGGTGGCCAACATGTGACGCCACAGGGGATCCGCGTGCACCTCCCCTGAAATGACGGCGGCCAAGCGCTCGTAAGGGTTGGTCATGGGCGGTGCGCTTCCTTTGCAAGCCCCAGGCCCAGCAAAAGCGCTTGGCGGTTCACGTCCAGGAGGGCGGGCGGCATTTTGGCGGCCAGGATCTTCTCGATGGCCTCGGCGGGCACCATGCCGATGAGCCCCACCAGGGCACCGAGCATGCAGACATTATAGGCCAAGAGCGCCCCCAGACGTGTGCGCACCGTTTCGTGCAGGGGCAACTCCACCTGCCGGGCGTCCACTTTCTTTTCGATAACCACGTGCCGGCGGTCGGTGATGAGCAGGCCCCCGGGACGAATGAGGCCTGCGTATTTGTTGTACGCCGCCTGGGTGAGGCATACCAGGGCATTGGGTTGGACGACCTTTGGAAAAAGAATCTTTGCGTCGGACAGAATCACGTCCGCCCGGGTCGCGCCTCCCCGGGCCTCGGCACCGTATACCTGGGACTGGACCGCGTTCAGACGCGCATGCAACACGGCCGCTTCCGCCAGCATCACGGCCGCGGTAATGACGCCCTGTCCACCGGCGCCGGACAGTACCAGTCGGTATCGTTGCATCAGACCGCTCCTTTGCGGGCTTTTTCAATAAGCGCCTGGTAGGCGGCGGTGTATTCCGACCGCTCGATTTGAACAAACACCCCCCGCTCCACCAGGGCGGGGTTCTTTTCCCTGGCGGCCGACCCGATGGGGGTGGTGCCGTCCTTGTAGGTGCGCATCATGTCCACGGCGTTCCCCTGCTTGTTTTTCCGGCCGAAATAGGTGGGGCATTGGCTGAGCACCTCCACCACGGAAAACCCGTTATGAACCATGGCTTGCTGAAGCATATCGGTCAGTTCCCGGACATGGTAGGTCGTGCTGCGCGCCACAAAGGTGGCCCCGGCGGCGGTGGCCAAGGCCGCGGTGTCGAACCGCGGCTCGATGCTGCCGAAGGGCGCGGTGGTGCCGCCGGTGCCACACCCGGACAAGGGCGAGGATTGGCCGCCGGTCATGCCGTATACCCGGTTGTTCATCACCAGGGCCGTCATGTTGATGTTCCGCCGGGCCGCGTGGATAAAGTGATTGCCGCCGATGGCCAGGGCGTCGCCATCTCCCATGGGAACGATCAGATGCAGCTCGGGCCGGCTCATCTTCACACCAGTGGCAAAGGCCAGGGCGCGTCCGTGGAGGGTGTGCAGGGTATGCACGTCCACATATCCCGAAATCCGCGACGAACACCCGATACCCGAAACCATCACGATGTCGTTTCTGCTCAGCCCCAACGCTTCCAAGGCCCGGACCAGGCAGCCCAATACAATGCCGTGGCCGCAACCCGGACACCAAATATGGGGGAAGAACCGCTCCCGGAGATAGTCCCTGACGGACAAGGTCATACCCCCTTTCCCCGAATGACCCGGAGGATATTCCGGATGTCCGTGGGGGTAATCAGCTCCCCATCGATGCGGTTGGCCAGAAACACCTGCTCGGGCCGGTCCACCACCTTTTCCACCTGGCTCTGGACCTGCCCCATGTTCATTTCCACAACGAGAATGGTACGGGCCCGGTGGCATTTCTCTCGAACGACCGCGGCGGGAAAGGGCCACAGGGTCAGCAACTCCAACAGACCCAGGCGCTGGCCCTTGGCCCGGGCCGCACTTACCACGTGCAGGGCGGATCTGGCCGACGCGCCGTAGGAGACAAGCACCGTGCGGGCGTCGTCCATGAAGTATTCCTTGACCCGGGTGATCTGGTTGGCATTGTTTTCGATTTTGTCCGTCAGGTGCCGCAAAAGGCCGTGAACCACCTTGGGGTTGTTGGAGGGAAACCCCCACATGTCGTGGAACAGACCGGTCACATTGTACCGGTGGGTACCGCCGAAGTCGCTCATGGGCAGCCGGCCGTCCTCCCGGGGCAGATAGGGGCGGTAGTCCACCCCCTCGCCCACGGAAGTCCGAAGGCGCGCCACCAGCGGAATGTCTCCGGGAGGCGGTATCCGAAGCGGCTCGCGCATGTGGCCGATCACCTCGTCCAACAGCAACACCACGGGGGTGCGGTACGTTTCGGCAATGTTGAACGCTTCCACCGTGACGGCGAACACGTCCTGGTGGTTGCTGGCGGTCATGGCCACGATGCTGTGGTCTCCATGTGTGCCCCATCGGGCTTGGAGCACGTCCCCCTGGCTTACGTGGGTGGGGTTGCCGGTGGAAGGCCCCCCCCGCTGGACATTGACGATCACGGACGGAATTTCCGCCATAACCGCATACCCAAGCGCCTCCTGCATCAGGGAAAAACCAGGGCCGCTGGTGGCGGTCATCACCTTGCGGCCGGTGAGCGACGCCCCGATAATGGCGCACATGGAGGCGATTTCGTCCTCCATCTGGATGAACCGGCCGCCGGTTTCCGGCAGCCGGCGGGACAATTGCTCGGCGATTTCCGTGGAAGGGGTGATGGGGTATCCGGCAAAGAAATCGAGCCCGGCGTACACGGCACCTTCCACACATGCCTCGTTGCCCTGTACAAAACGGACAGGCGCGTTCATGGCGCCGCCTCCTCAACTGCAAGGGCAACGGCGAAATCCGGGCATCGCAGCTCGCACAACCGGCAACAGACACATTCCCGGGGACGAAGGACCGTCACTTTTTCCTGGTCGTCCAGGGCCAGAACCGATTTGGGACAGAAGGCCACACAGATGCCGCACCCCTTGCACCACTCCGGGTTGATCACGTGCCCTCTGTATTTATTCCCTGCCATGGTGTTGGTCCCGCCTCCACTTGTATTGAAGCGCTCGTTCGCGCTCCATTCAACTTAGTGGAGCGCCCGTTTCCTGTCAACCTTGGACAGACGGGCTTTCTTCAACGCCAGAACCCCGGAACACGCATGCCCACGTCCATGGAGCGCTCTGTTTCCTCCACCCGCTTTCGGCGGGTGCGAAGACGGTTTTCCGTAACCGATCGCAGCGTCCGCGCTCCCCCGAATTCAGATAACCATTTGCTTTTCAATTGTTTTATGATATGAGGGAAACGCGCTTGGGGCAGCGCCACCAGAAGGAATAACGATATGAAAGCAATTGATGCGGTATTGGTGTGGATGGTCGTGTGGGGAACGTTTTTTCCGGTGCAAGGAGCGGCCATGGGTTGGACCCCGCCGACCGTTTTTGACGGCGGGGAGGACACGGGACCTGTCAGCGCACCCGAACCGGGCATGTTGACATTGATCAGCGTGGCGGCCAGCGCCGGTGCGGGCTATTATTTCGGCAGAAGGAAAAAATGAGCCGCCGCAGTAGCGTTCCCGGTGCACGCTGCTGCTGAAGTTGACCGATACGGCGGCAAAGAGGTCCGGCATCATGCAAAAACGATACAGCCATCGTCGCATTGCAATTTGGGGGGTGTTTCTGTTTGCCATGCTGCTGTCATCCCCCCTTTCCGCCAAGAAACCGCCCTGGGCAGGCGGGCCGGGAAACCCAGGCAATTATCCACCGGTCAGCGCGCCGGAGCCTTCAACCCTCACCCTTGCCGCCATGGCGGCCGCCGGGGCCTTCGGCTATGCCGTCGGCAGGCGAAAAAAACCGCCCGCCAAGCCCAGCGCCCGAAACCGCAAACAGCGCCGGTAAGGCCCCCGGCAGGCGAAACCCGAACCCTTTCAAAGGGGACAAACCGGTGCCCTCTGTGCCCCTCACACCCCCTTCGGACATCAACGCAAACCGGCCCGCGTGGCCCCTGTGGACCACCGGCATCGGCTCCCTATGGCTCTTCTGGCCGTATGGGCAATGGCTGACCGCCACCTGGCAACGGCTTTACCTCGAAACGTACGGATATCTTGCACTTCCGGTGATCCTCTGGGCGTTCGTACGAGAACGAAACCTCCTGTCCGAGCTTGGGGCCTCTCCTTCCCGACGGGGCTGGCTGTTTTTTCTGCCGGGGTTGTGCCTTGCGTTTTTTGCCCGCACTGTGGCCATTCCATCGGTCGCCGGCGTGGCATTACCCCTCTACCTATACGGCCTCTGCCTGCTGGCCGGAGGCACCCTCGCCGGCCGGCGTCTGCTGTTCCCCATCTGTTTCTGCCTGTTCCTGTATCCCTGGGACGCGGTGGTTGAAAGCCTGGTCGGGGTTCATCTGAGAATGGCCAGCACCTGGGCGGCCTACGTCGCCCTGCGCCTCCTTGGCATCGGGGCATCGCTGTCCGGCTGCCTTATCGACACCGGCCGCCTCTGCCTCAATGTGGTGCCCGGGTGCAGCGGGCTCACCGCCCTGAAAGTGCTCTTTTTTGTGGGGGCCGTGGCCGCATACCTGCATCCGGGTGGCTGGTCGCGGAAAGCGCTGCTGTGGATGAGCGCGATCCCTCTCGCCATGGGAATGAACATGCTCCGGATCGTGTCGGTGGGGCTCGTCGGCCATTTTCTGGGACCTGCCCTGGCGACGGCCTTTTTTCACGAAATCTCGGGTCCTCTTTTTTTTGGCATGGCCCTACTGCTCATGTATGGCCTGGCAGCGGTTCTGAAACCACCTTTCGCAAAAGGAGATGATCGGTGAAACATTGGACAACGGCCCAACGCAGTATTGCTTTCCTGGTGACGTGCGGAGTTGTGGCTGAACTGTACCTGTTGTACCGGGACACCTTTTCCTGGATGCAGGCCGCGTGGACGGGATATGCACCGGACCGTTTCGGCGCCGTTGTGCCGCTTCTGTTCATCGCCATGGCCACGGCACGGTTCCGGCGACTTCCGATCGCCGGAACCCACACCTCCTGGCCCGGCATGGCGCTCATCGTTTCCGGGCTGCTGCTGTTTTTCACGGGCTATCTGGCGGAAATTCATTTTGTCAAGGCATGCTCCCTGATCGTCATTTGCTACGGTATCGTGGTCTATTACGGCGGCCTGTCCTATGGCCGCCTGTTCTTTTTTCCCTTTGCCGTCCTGGTGCTCATGATTCCTTCCGTTTCTTTTCTGCTGGAATCCGGTTTGGGAATCCTTCTGCGGCGCACCAGCCTCTGGATCGGCTACGTGGTGCTCCATCTGATGGGAGACTGGGAAATACAAGGCACGTCGTTGGCGGCCCGGGACATGGTGCTGCACGCCCAGTACACCAGGGCGGATTTTTCGGCGCCGCTGCCCCTGCTGATCCTGACCGCTGTTGCCGCAGACATGGCGGCGGCAAGGAACCGCTACAAGGTTTTGCTGATGGCTCTTTTCGGTTTTCTGTTCGTCGGGGCCCACAGCGGCTTCCTCCTGCTGGCCGGCGGCGCACACAGCCTCGGCCTGTCCGGACTGGCGGCGGTTGTCGTCTCTTGGCGATCCCAGGTGATCCTGGGATTGTTTGTGCTGATAACAACGGCGGTTGTCGCCGGAGGCCGCGCCATGGGCGGCAAAACCCCCGCGAAACGGAAATTGCGGGCATAGGGGGAATAACGTCATGAATCAACACAACAGGCTGAAAAACCTTCAGATTGTTTTTCTTGTGCTGCTGGTCGCCGTGGCGGTGGAATACTGGCTGGATGTCGTCCCCCATTATTCCATTTCGTCCATCGATCTGGGGAAAATCAGCATGGCCATGGGCCGGTGGTCCGGGACGGACTATGCGGTGGGGCCCGGGGATCAGCAGCGGGTGGAAAACGGCGACATGATGGTCCGCAAGTACGAACACGGCGCGCACCACCTGTACCTGGTGGCCATCCAGGAGCGCGGCGACCGCCACCGGGTGCATTCGCCGGTCAACTGCTATACCGGCTCCGGCTGGGCGGTGGAGCAAAGGGGAACCGCGGCATTGAACGGACAGGGCGTCAAAACCGTCCGGCGCCTGCTGGTGTCCCGGGATGGCCGCCACCGGCTCGTGTATTATTGGTTCACCAACGGCAAGCAGAGCTGCGCCACCTTCACCGGCCATTTGTTTTATTACCTGAAAGGTCTCTTTTTTCAGCGCATCAGCCACTCATGGGCCTATTTCGATGTGTCGGCGGACGTGGTGCACACCGTGGCCGAAACGGAGGCGGCGCTCCAGGACTTTGTGGGCACGATGGAAAAAGCCCTCTTTCTCAAGCTTCCGGCGGCGTCAACGCCTTTAGCGCCTCCTGCACCGCCTGCCTGATACCGGGCGCGGGAGACAGGGCGAGGCATTGCCGGAAGGCCGCAACGGCTTCCGCCGGCCGCGCCTTGCGCTGGAGAGCCCGCCCCGTCAGGTAATATGCATCGGCGTAGGACGGCTTTTGCTTCAGCGCCGACGCCGCAGCGTCCAGTGCCGCATCAATCCGGCCCAGGGCCAGCCGGGCCTCGCCCACCGCGAGAAACACATCGGGATACAACACCCCCCTGGACAGCACATAGGCTCCGTGGACCAGGGCGTCTTCGTATTTGCCGGTCTGGTTTTTTGTCTTCAGAAGATCGATCCGGGCCTTGAGATAATCGGGATTGAGCGTGACCGCTTCTTCAAAGGCCGCTTCCGCCAAATCGAACTGCCGGAGCTTCATGTACAACAACCCCAGACCATGGCGAAGATCCGGGTATGTGGGATGGGCACGGACATGTTCTTCGAACAGGGGCACCAGCATCCGGGTGATGGGCAGCCCCTCCCGTTCGTTGCCGCCCACATTCACAAGAGAAATCATCTCCGTGAAATGGGGGGTGATGTCGATTTGGCAGCAGGCGTTCTGGAGGGCTTCCGGAATGGAGCCGGGATCGCCCAGAATCTCTTCCAGAACCACGGCGGTGTCGGAGCTGTCCGGAGCGAGAGGAGCCAGCCGCTGGTGGATGATTTCGCCGGCCAGTTGCAGGCCTTCGTCTTCCGGCGCCTGTGCCGCCGTCTGCCGGAACACCTCCAGGGCCTCCCGGTGCCGTGAAAGACGCAGGTACACGGACACCAATTTGAGCCGGGCGTCCTTGTAGCCCGGGTTGATGCCAACAGCCCGCTCAAGGGCCTCGGCGGCCGCCTGATAATGCCCTGCGTGGTCATGGACCAACCCGATATAATAATGAACATCCGCGTATTTTGGACTGCGCGCGATCACATGCTGCAGGTGGGCCAGGGCAGCCTTGTCATGGCACAGCTGGGCCCGGCAGATGCCCGCCTTGATGCGGGCGTCTGTGTAGTCGGGATTGATGGCCACCGCCGCTTCAAAGGCCGCCACGGCGCCGTTTAGGTCGCCCGCTCCCAGAAGCGCCAATCCCAGCCGGTAATGAACGTCCGCGTATCCCGGTTTTCGCGCCAGGATCGCCTGGTAGGTGGCGGCCGCCTGGGTCCACATTTTCAAGTTGTGAAACACCACGGCCAGCTTCATGCGGGTGGGAAGGTGGTCGGGGTCCGCATCAAGGGCCGCCTGAAAAGCCTTCCGGGCGTTAGCGAAATCCCCCATGTTGTTGAAGCAGATCCCCATGAAAAAATGCAGGTCCACATGCTCTGGGTTGAGGGAAAGGGCCTTTTTAAACTCCTGCAGGGCCTCGCCGAACTTCCCGGCGGCAAAGGCCACGGTGCCGAGGTTCCGGTGGGCCTGGGCGGCGTAAAAAGTGGCAAGGCTTTTATAGAACCTTGTTTTTATGTTTTTTTTGTTGATGACCGCCAAAAAAGCCGCGATGGCCTCCCGGTATTCGTGGACGTTGTAGTGGGCAATGCCGGTCACGTAATTGCGATCTTCACCGAAGGTTAATAACCTTTTAAATAGGCTCATCTGTCTGCTTCCGGGCATGGTACGCCGTCAACGTGCACCCTTTCTGGCGATAACGGCAGGGATTGTCTTGAAAAGTATAACGATATCCAGAAAAAAATGCCACTGCTCCACATACATGAGATCAAGTTTCATCCATTCATCGAAGCGAATATCACTGCGGCCGCTCACCTGCCAGTAGCCGGTGATGCCCTGGATAACCGCCAACCGTTTTTTTTCCCAGGGCCGGTACTGGACCACCTCCTCTATCAGGGGTGGGCGGGGTCCCACGAGGCTGATGTCACCCCGAATCACGTTCAGCAGCTGGGGCAATTCATCGAGGCTCGTCTTTCTGAGCAGCGCGCCGAGCCGGGTGACACGGGGATCCTTTTCCATCTTGAACGCGGGGCCGTCCATTTCGTTCAGGTGCAACAATGCCTGGCGTCGGTCTTCGGCATCGACCACCATGGAGCGGAATTTGTACATGATGAAGCGACGTCCGTTTTTCCCCGCCCGCTCCTGGCGGAACAGAGCCGGCCCCGGTGCGTCGCGCCGGATCAGCACCGGCAAAAGCACCCAGAGGGGAGCGCTCAGGCAACACAGCAGCATTGCGGCCGTCATGTCGAAGAGGCGTTTGAAAAACAGTTTTTCGGCGGCGGGCGCCACAAATCGCAGACGCCACAGCAGGTGGGGCCCGATCCGAATTTTCCGGGCACCCGGCGGCCTTGGCACACCGGAGGCGGCCAGGCTCGCCACGTCCACGCCTTCGAGACGGCAGCGCACAAGCACCGCCTGCAGAACCGCCGGCGCATCCTTTTCAACAGCCACCACAACCATATCGGCAACACAGGTTTTCAGCACGCCACCCAACTCCTGTATGGGAGCAAGGACAGGATGTCCTTCCAGGACTTCGCCCACGGATGTGGCGCCTGTGCCCAGAAAGCCCGATACCCGCACGCCCCATTCCGGATGCCGGTGAATGTCTTCGGCCAACTGCCGGGCAGAGCCGCCGGTGCCGGCGATCACCACCGACTTGATGAAGTTGCTGCGGGGGCCGCTGCGCCGGACCATACGCACCATGACCGTCTTTGTTGCCAAGGGCAGGGCCATCGCCAGGGCATATCCCATCCCCATGAGCGGCAAATGCGGCGCCACGGGGACCTCGCGAAAGCCGAAGGCCATGCACCAACCGTGAAACCCGCAGATGAACGCAACGGCGCCCACGATGAGCACGGCCATCCAGACGCCCCGCCGTCCGCGGGACACCCGCCCGAAGCCGACCTGGCGGATATCGCCCCAAAACCACAGATGCCGGCAGAAAAGCCAGCACAGAAACAAGGCAGGCAGCAGGTACCCGGTCGTCCAGATAAAAAGGGTTTGGGACAAATGGGGCAACGGGAGGGAAAACGTTACGGCCCCGAAAAAAAAGAAAAGAATGGCCGCTGCGTTAAGTAAAAGATACGGAGGATAAAGATAGCGCTTCTGTTCGGTCAGCATCAGCGGCGGCAACGCCTCCAAGAATCCGTTTGAAGGTCTCTTTTTTCTGGCTGTCTGCTCTTTATCACAATAATCATTGAATATCAAAAACATATCGTTTCGTCTGGGAAAAGGCTCCGGGGGACCGTCCCGTCGGTCAAAACTGTTCTTGACTTGATGAAATTTAAAAATATGATACGGCCTACCTGTTGCCATGAACAGCGCAGGAAACATCGGACAAACAAGCCCGGGAGGTGCCATGCCCATTTATGAATATCAATGTGCCCGTTGCGAAAACAGGTTTGAAGTTCTGGTCCTCCGCTCGGACGCCCCCGCACCGGTCTGCCCGGATTGCGGAGACCGGCAAGTGGAAAAGTGTATGTCCGCGGGCAGTGTAAGGCCCCAGGGTATTCCAACGGGATCCGGCGGGTTCACACCACCGCCATGCCGGGCGTCACGGGGCTGAACTGTTTTCGTTCCACCGGCGGAAAGCCGCCGTCCGTCATCAGCGGAGACATCTGTCCACATGCCCATCCCATCGTCCCGTCCACTGACCGAGTTGCAGGGCCAGATCGAACGGATCACCTACACCAACGGGGAAAACGCTTTTACCATCGCCCGGCTGAAGGTGGCCGGCCGGCACGACCTGGTGACGGTGGCGGGCAATATTGCGTCCCCCACGGCCGGCGCAGTGCTGCGGCTGCGGGGGCAATGGTCCCACCACCCCGTTTATGGAGAACAGTTCAAGGCGGAAACCTGCGAGGTCATGGTTCCGGCCACCACCAGGGGAATCGAAAAATACCTCGGGTCCGGCCTGATCCAGGGAATCGGACCGGTCATGGCCAAGCGGATCGTCAAGCGTTTCGGCGCGGACGCCCTGACGGTGATCGACGCGTCTCCCGAACAGCTGACAACGGTGCCGGGTATCGGAGAAAAGCGTGTGGCGCTGATTAGGACGGCCTGGGTCGAACAAAAACAGATCCGGGAAGTGATGCTGTTTCTGCAGGGGCACGATGTGAGCGCCGCCTATGCCACAAAAATTTTCAAACAATACGGTCGGCACGCCTTGGCCGTGGTCACCGAAAACCCTTACCGCATGGCCATGGACATTTCCGGCATCGGATTCGTCACCGCCGATCGCATCGCCCGGAAAATCGGTTTCGATCCCGCCTCTCCCCTCCGGACCCAGGCCGGCATTCTTTATGTTCTCCATCAGCTGGCTGAAGACGGCCACACCTTTTTCCCCCTGGATGGCTTGGTTATAAAATGCCAAGAGATGCTGGCGGTCGCCGACACCCTCATCCGCCGCGCCCTGGACACCCTGGTAACGGACAGTCGCATCGTGGTGGAACCGTTTCCGGAAACGCCGGAGATTTCCCGTGGCGTGTTTCTTTCTCACTTTCACACGTGCGAAACAGGCATCGCCCGGCGCCTGTGCCGGCTGCTCAAAACGCCCCAGGCCCTGCGGCCGGTGAACGCCGCCAAGGCCATCGAATGGCTCGAAGGGCACCTGCCGTTTTCCTTGGCGACAAAGCAGCGGGAAGCCATCGGCGCCACCCTCGGAAACAAAGTCCTGGTGATCACCGGCGGACCCGGCACCGGGAAAACCACCATCATCGACGGCATCCTTCGGATCTTTTCCCGGATGGGCGCCCGCATCGACCTGGCGGCACCCACGGGGCGGGCCGCCAAACGCATGGACGCGGCAACGGGCCGGGAAGCGAAAACCATCCACCGCCTGCTCAGCTACAGCTTTCGGAAAGGCGGCTTCCAGAAGAACGAACGCACCCCCCTGGACTGCGACGTGCTGATCGTCGACGAGGCCTCCATGATCGACACGGTGCTGATGCACCACCTGATCAAGGCCGTGCCCGCCCAGGCCACACTGGTGCTGGTGGGGGATGTGTCTCAGCTGCCGTCCGTGGGGGCAGGCAATGTGCTCCGGGACATTATCCGCTCCCAAGCAGTGCCGGTGGTGACCCTTGACGAAATCTTCCGACAGGCAAGAGCCAGCCGCATCGTGGTCAACGCCCACCGGATCAATGAAGGGAAAATGCCTGAAACGGGCAGGCACAGCCGCCACAGTGATTTTTATTTCATCACGCAGTCCGACCCCGAAGCCGTGCGCGACACCATTGTGGATCTGGTGTGCCGCCGGATTCCCGCGTGGCGACGTTACGATCCGGTGGAAGACATCCAGGTACTGACGCCCATGCACCGGGGGGTGGTGGGCGCCGCCAGTCTCAATCTTGCCCTTCAGGAGGCGCTGAACCCCGACGGAGCAGGCATTGACCGGGGCAACCGCACCTTGCGGGTGGGGGATAAAGTCATGCAGGTGCGCAACAATTACGAAAAAGAGGTGTACAACGGCGACCTGGGGCGTATCCTTCAGGTGGACAGCGAACATCAAACTGTCACGGCCGGCTTTGACGGCCGAACCGTCACATACGCATGCGCCGACCTTGACGAGTTGATGCCGGCCTATGCCGTGTCGGTGCACAAGGCCCAGGGATCTGAATATCCGGTGGTGGTTCTGCCGGTGGTGGTGCAGCATTACATGCTGCTACAGCGCAACCTCATCTACACCGCCGTCACCCGGGGAAGGCGGCTGGTGGTGATGGTGGGCACCCGGAAAGCCCTGGCCATCGGGGTAAAAAACAATCACACCGTCCAGCGCCATACCCGCCTCGCACAACGTCTGGCCGGAAGCGGAACCCCGGACCTTCCGTTGACAGCAACGGCAATCCCTGGGCATAATGCCGCCCAATGAATCGCGGCACCGGGCCGAAAGCCCTGCCGCCGGGGAGATGCAATGAACCTGTTTCGCGATTGGTTTCGACGTCATTTTACGGATCCGCAGATTATCAGCCTCATCGGGTTGCTGCTGCTTTGCGCCCTGGTGATCCTGACCATGGGAAAAATTCTGGCGCCGGTACTGGCCAGCCTGCTGATCGCTTACCTGCTCGACGGGCTCGTACTGGCCTTGAAGCGATTGAAATGTCCGCGCCTGGCCGGCGTCATCCTGGTGTTCGTCGTTTTTATGGCGGTGCTGCTGCTGTTGCTGTTCGGCCTCTTGCCCGCCCTCTCGGTGCAGATGGGCCAGTTCATGCGGGACCTGCCGGCCATGTTTTCCGAAGGCCGGGCTTTTGTAATGCTGCTGCCGAGCCGGTATCCCGAATTGGTTTCCGAACGCCAGATCGCTACTCTCATGGATATTCTCCAGACGGAATTCGGGCACCTGGGCCAGAAGCTCTTGTCTTTTTCCGTCGCGTCGGTGCGGGGCTTGGCCACCTTTGTGGTCTACCTGGTGCTCATGCCACTGATGGTATTTTTCTTTCTCAAGGACAAACACAAGATTTTCAACTGGTTTTCGACGTTTCTGCCTGAAAACCGCAGCATGTCCGGGCGGGTGTGGCAAGAGGTCAATCAGCAGTTCGGCAACTACCTGCGGGGTAAATTCTGGGAAATGCTGCTCATCTGGGGGGCCAGTTACCTCACCTTTCATCTGCTGGGCCTTAAAACCGCCATGCTGCTGGGCCTGATGGTGGGGTTGTCGGTGCTGGTGCCGTATGTCGGCGCCACAGTGGTCACCCTGCCGGTGGCGCTCATGGGCTTTTCCCAGTGGGGAGCCAGCCGGGAGTTTGTGTACCTGATGGCCGCCTATGGCGTCATTCAGCTGATTGACGGGAACCTGTTGGCGCCCCTCTTTTTTTCGGAAGTGGTAAACCTGCACCCCATTGCCATTGTAACGGCGGTTCTGGTATTTGGAGGACTCTGGGGCTTCTGGGGCATCATGTTCGCCATCCCCTTGGCAACTCTTGTCCAGGCGGTGCTCAAGGCATGGAGCCACAGGACCCGGGAATTGGAAGCCCGGGAAAGAGAATGCAACGAACGCCCGGCGCACCCGTAAAGGAACGCCGGGCTTGATCTGAAACCATCTGACGGAATTGACGGTATTATGGCAACCAGCGGCAACTATACGGCCGAGGCCATCGAAGTCCTCAGCGGCCTTGATCCGGTGAGACGGCGACCTGGCATGTACACGGAAACCAGCCGGCCGAACCATCTGGCGCATGAAGTCATTGACAATGCGGTGGACGAGGCCATCAGCGGCCACGCCGACCGCATCGATGTCACTCTCCATCCCGATGACAGCCTGGAGGTGGTGGACAACGGTCGGGGCATGCCCGTGGATCTGCACCCCGAGGAGGGGATACCCGGCGTGGAGCTGATCCTCACCCGCCTGCATGCCGGCGCGAAGTTTTCCAACAAGAACTATGAGTTTTCCGGCGGTCTGCACGGCGTGGGCGTTTCGGTGGTCAACGCCCTGTCCCGGCGCCTGGAATGCACCATCCGGCGGGATGGGAAATCCTACCGAATCGACTTTGAAAACGGTGAAAAAAGCAGCGATCTAACAGAAGCGGGCACTGTCGGTCGGCGCAATACGGGCACCGGCATTCACTTCTGGCCGGATCCGGGATATTTCGACTCCCCACGGTTCTCCCTTTCCCGTCTGCGGCACGTGCTGCGCGCCAAGGCGGTGCTTTGTCCGGGCCTGGCGGTGGCCTTTTTCAACCGCAAGGACAACACCGAAGAAACATGGCAATACGATAAAGGGCTCCAGGATTACCTGATGGAGTGCACCGGAGACGTCTTCACGGTGCCGGATGCGCCCTTTACCGGCAGCTTCAAGGCCGCGGGGGCGTCCGTGGACTGGGCGGTGGTCTGGCTGCCGGAAGGCGTTGAAATCGTAGCGGAAAGCTACGTCAATCTGATCCCGACAGCCCAGGGAGGTACCCACGTCAACGGTTTGCGCACCGGTCTTCTGGCCGCCATGCGGGAATTCTGCGAGTTCAGAAACCTTCTGCCCCGCGGTATCAAACTCGGTCCCGAAGACATCTGGGATCGGTGCGGTTACGTGCTGTCCACAAAGATGCAGGATCCCCAGTTCTCCGGCCAGACCAAGGAGCGGCTGTCTTCCAGGGAAAGCGCAGCCTTTGTTTCGGGCGTGGTGAAAGATGCCTTCAGCCTCTGGCTCAACCAGCACACCGATGCCGCCGAACAGATTGCCGAAATGGCCATTCAGAATGCCCAACGGCGCATTCGCGCCGGCAAACAAGTGGCCCGGAAAAAGGTCATCAGCGGGCCCGCGTTGCCCGGAAAGCTGGCCGACTGCGTCCGGCAGGACCCGGCCCGCTCGGAGCTGTTCCTGGTGGAAGGGGACTCCGCCGGCGGCAGCGCCAAACAGGCCCGGGACCGCCAGTTCCAAGCCATCATGCCCCTCCGGGGAAAAATTCTCAACACCTGGGAAGTGGACGGCGAGGCGATCCTCAACTCCAAGGAAATCCACGACATCGCCGTGGCTGTCGGCGTGGATCCCGCCTCCGAAGATTTTTCGGGCCTCCGGTACGGAAAAATTTGCATCCTGGCCGACGCCGATTCGGACGGCCTTCACATCGCCACCCTGATATGCGCACTCTTTCTGAAACATTTCAGGCCATTGGTCGCCGCAGGACATGTCTTCGTCGCCATGCCCCCCCTCTACCGGATCGATGTGGGCAAAGAGGTCTACTATGCACTGGACGACGCGGAAAAAGCCGGGGTGCTCGACCGCATCTCCGCAGAAAAGAAACGTGGCACGGTCCAGGTCCAGCGGTTCAAGGGACTGGGGGAAATGAACCCCCTGCAGCTGCGGGAAACCACCATGAGTCCGGACACCCGCCGGCTGGTACAATTGACCCTCACAGCAAACGAGGATCCGGATCTTGTCATGGACATGATGCTGTCCAAGAAGCGGGCCCGGGACCGACGGGCCTGGCTGGAAACCAAGGGAAAGCTGTCCGCCGTCAGTTAGCCGACCGAAAGCGGGACAGTTGAATGGCGCCCCAGGATGCCGGATTGATATTTACGAAATTCAAAGATGGGTTGACGACTATCAATGAGCAGCGAACAGATTTCCATGGATTACAGTGAGCGGCTGCCGCTCCAGGTGTTTACCGAAAAGGCATATCTCGAATACGCCATGTACGTTATTTTGGACCGGGCCCTGCCCCACATCGGGGACGGGCTCAAACCGGTACAACGGCGCATCGTTTACGCCATGAGCGATCTCGGCTTGTCGGCGGGTGCCAAATTCAAGAAATCCGCGCGCACCGTGGGAGACGTTCTGGGCAAATTCCATCCCCACGGGGACAGCGCCTGCTACGAAGCCATGGTGCTCATGGCCCAACCGTTCTCCTACCGCTATCCCCTGATCGAAGGACAAGGCAACTGGGGGGCACCCGACGACCCAAAATCCTTCGCCGCTATGCGGTATACCGAATGCCGCCTGTCTGTCTATGCCGAGCTCCTGCTTTCGGAACTCGGGCAGGGAACCACCCACTGGGTCCCCAATTTCGACGGCACTTTAAAGGAACCGGCTCAACTGCCGGCCCGGCTGCCGAACCTTCTTCTCAACGGCGCGTCTGGAATCGCGGTGGGCATGGCCACCGATATCCCCCCCCATAACCTCATGGAGGTGGCCGATGCCTGCACGTATCTTCTGGATCACCCCGATGCGGACACCGATCGGCTTTGCGACTTTATCCAGGGGCCGGATCTGCCCACCGAAGCGAAAATCGTCACCCCCCGCCGGGAACTGCTTGAGATGTATCGCACCGGCTCCGGTATCTTCCGGATGCAGGCCGTGTATGAACGGGAAAACGGGGACATCATCATTACCGCCTTGCCCCACCAGGTATCCGGCGCCAAGATACTGGAACAGATCGCAGGTCAGATGCAGGCAAAAAAACTGCCCATGGTGGTGGACTTGCGAGATGAGAGCGATCACGAAGCCCCGACCCGGCTTGTCATCGTGCCCCGAAGCAGCCGGGTGGACGCGGAATCCCTGATGGCCCACCTGTTCGCCACCACCGACCTGGAGCGCACTTATCGGGTAAACCTGAACGTCATCGATCTGGCCGGGAAGCCCCGGGTGATGTCCCTGCCGGAACTTCTTTCCGAATGGCTGTCATTCCGGGTGGCCACGGTGACACGCCGTTTGGACCACCGCTTGGCCAAGATCGTCGATCGACTGCACCTGCTGGAAGGCTTCTTGTTGGTATATGCCCACATAGACACGGTAATACGGATCATCCGGCAGGCCGATGACCCGAAGGCGGCGTTGATAAAGGAATTTCACCTGAGCGATTTGCAGGCGGAGGCCATCCTTGCCATCCGCTTGCGGCAATTGGCCCGGCTCGAAGAAATCAAGATCCGGGAAGAACGCGATCACCTGACCATCGAAAAACAGGAAATTGAAGCAACCCTGGCCTCGCAGCAACGCCTGCGCCAACTGGTTAAAAAGGAAATCGCCCAGGCCGCAGCCGCCCATGGCGATCCGCGCCGTTCCCCGGTGGACAAACCCCACACCGAAGCCCAGGCTTTTGCCCCGGATGACATGGTACCCGTGGAGCCAATTACCGTGGTGTTGTCGGAAAAAGGATGGGTGCGGGTTGCCAAGGGGCATGACATTCAGCCTGAAAACCTCAGCTACAAGGCGGGAGACCGCTTTCTCTGCACCGCCAAGGGCCGCAGCAACCAGCCGGCCGTCTTTTTCGACACCACCGGCCGCAGCTACACCCTGCCTGTCCACGGCCTGCCCTCCGCCCGGAGCCAGGGCGAGCCGCTTTCCGGACGGCTCACCCTGGCGCCCGGAGCGGACATCATGTCGGTACTCATGGGTGCCCCCGAACAGCACCTGTTGATCGCCAGCGACGCCGGATACGGGTTTGTGGCCACCCTGACGGATCTGATGACCAAGAACAGAAAAGGCAAGGCATTGTTGACCCTTCCGAAGGGGGCCCTTCCCCTGCTCCCCCTTGCCATGCCAGCCGTCCAAGGGCAATTTTTGGCGGCCGTCACCAACGAGGGCCGCCTGCTGGTGTTCCCTGTAACGGAACTGCCGGCCCTTGCCCGGGGCAAGGGCAACAAGATCATTCAGATCCCCGCGCCCCGGGCCCAACGCCGGGAGGAACTTCTAATACATCTGGCGGTGTTTGCTTCCGGCGACAGCCTCGTGATTTTTTCCGGCCGGCGGCATCTGACGCTGAAACCGGGCAACATCGGGGATTTCGTTGGACCCCGGGGACGACGGGGGAAAAAATTGCCCCGGGGGTTCCAGAGTGTGGACCGGGTGGAAGTGTCTGTTTCCAGCCAAATGGCGTTGGCATGACTTTTTTTCGCTCATCTGAAATATTTGTTTGACAAGACGCACCTTTTAAGATAAGTGCGGAACTCATAAACGGATGATTAGTTTTTGATGCACAGAAGTAGAGGTTCATTTCTGCCGTGTCACACTTCGCAACGCTTCACACAAATCTGCAGACGGATGACCAGCCATCGGTTTTCCTGAGAATATACCCAATTGCCCAGACCCATCATTCTTCGGAGGAAGGTATCGCATGAGATACAGCCGTTGGCTCCAAAGGACCACGGCATTGATCTGAGTTGAAACAGCCTTAGATTGGGGCGGTAAGAGAAACAGGTGTGTTGCACGCTGCCGGGCCGATTGTTCCCTTGGGGGGGGGATGCCGTGCTTCAAGCGGCCGGTTCGGAAAAACGCCGTTGTTTTCAGCGGCAGCGGGCACTTCAGTCTGGCATAGCTCCGGCACCCATCGCCGCAGTTGCGGCACGCCGGGACAATGCGATTGTCTTACTTTTTTAACAGGGAGGGTATTATGCCGCAAGGAACAGTTAAATGGTTTAACGACAAGAAGGGCTTTGGGTTTATCGAGCAGGAAGAAGGGGCGGACGTTTTTGTGCATTACTCTGCGATTTCCATGAATGGGTTTAAAACCCTTGCCGAAGGGGATCGGGTTTCGTTCGATATCGAAGAGGGTAATAAAGGTCCTGCCGCAAAAAATGTTCAAAAAGCATGATGCTGCCGCTGTAAAGAGATTCCGCGGGCAGCCGCAGAGGTTGAAGCAAAAAGGGCGCTTCTCCAATGGGAAGCGCCCTTTGGTCTTTTAACAGCATGGGCGGCACCTGTTATGCGAGAATGACGGCCCTGGCGGTTTTGCCGTCGATCTTAATGGTCAGAGGGGCCGGCGCCCTGAGGTGGGCGGCCAGGGGCGTGTCGTATACCACCTGCAGGGTTTCGAGCCAACGCCGGTCCAAAAAATCCCTCCCGCCGTTGCGGATGGTGATATAGCCGATACCCCGGGACGTGATGTTGTGGAAGAAATGGGTTCCCTGGGAGGGGGCGGCGGCCATCTGCTCAGAAGCCGTTTCCACAACAACGCCCACCTCCGAAATGTCTTTCCAGCGCACCGGAATTCCCAGCCATCGGTCCGCGCTGCCCCACCGGCCCGGCCCCACCAGCAGGTATCTTCCCCCGGCCTTTCGGATGCGGTGATTCAGCATCGCCACGGCGGCGGCCAGGTCCACGTTGCGAGCAGGGGCAAACTCGTCAGGTTTCACGTAGAGAACGTCTTGAATCCCCTCAAACCAACCGTTTCCCAACGCCTGCTCTGAAAAACACACCGCCCGTTCCCTCTCCTTTTCGGAAATCGCCGTCTGTGGGTAGGGGTGGACACCGGCCATGGGACGAATCTGCAACACGGACAGCTGCCACTTGCCTCCCTCTCGGGCATCCGGCGCATCGAGGGAAAATTCAAGCTCGACCCCGCCCCCCATGCCTTTGCGCCCGATTTCAAGCAGCCGGGAAAGGATTGCGCCTAGGGGCGGAGACTTATGCTTCAGTATATTGGAGAAGGTGACCACCGGGTGGCCGCCGCT
Organism: Desulfobacterales bacterium; assembly: GCA_963678885.2. Lineage (GTDB taxonomy): Bacteria > Desulfobacterota > Desulfobacteria > Desulfobacterales > JAFDDL01. Next base: position 1,234,557 of record CAXXFG010000001.1, read on the forward strand.
TCCGGCCGAGGCCCGCAGCCGGTTTTCTTCGGGAAGATAGGTGTCGCAAAGATAGCGCACGGGAAAATGATGCTGCGCCTGTTCGATGGCGGCCGCCACCAGCGGGCCTGTGTCCGGGGAAGCGTCGGGCGGATCGGCATCGGACATGTCCAGGGCATAGAACCGCTGCTGGGCGGCATCCAGAATGTCCGTTACGGAGGAAAATCCGGGCAGCAGTTCCGGGTATTTGGGACAAAACCGCAGACCACCCAGCCCGTCCATTACTGTTTTTCCGAACCCAACGGCGATACAGGCCACGCCGTCCTCCGGTTTCATATAAGACAGGGGGTAAAAATTGTGGCTGTGCGCCACCCCCGAAACGGCAGGGTAGAAAAGATTTTCGCGCCGGGTGCCGGCCAATGGCTGAATAAGCACCGCCATCTTGTCTTCTCCGGTATGGCGGAGAGTGTTTCGGGCAAATGTCCGGGCTGAAGAAAGAAAAATAGAAGCATACACCTGCTTGATGGCCGCGACAAGATCGCTCAGCCGCTTTGCTCCGCTGGCATGGTGGTTTGGCAGCAAAATGGTGTCGTAGACACCGGCAAAGGGCTGGGCCTGGGAGTCTTCCAGCAAGCTGGATGAGCGCACGGCAAGGGGGCTGCGCATTTTGGCAACGAACACGGAAAGGTCCCGGTGCAAGTCCGGAGGAAACGGCGCGTGAAAAAAAGCCCTGCGAATGGCCGCATCACCAGGCGCCTGGAAATCAACCCGGTCAAGCCCGCTTTGTGCCATGAACAGGTCGAAGCCCTCGGTTGTGATCACCAGGGCGCTTGGGATTCCGATTTGTACATTTTCGTATTCCTCGAAACCTTTCTGCTCCCTCTCCAGCAAGGAAGAAAAGAACACAAGCCCCCTTGCCTTTCCCCCCAAAGAACCGTTGCCGATCTTTGTAAACGGAGCGTCGGGCGCGAAGGCATCCGGTGAGAAATCGAGAACCTCGCCCCTTTGACGCGCCTTTCTACGCGCGTCGATGCAGTGGGTCAGGTGCCGCCGGATTTCTTCGGGGTCCGAAAAATCAGAAACCTTCAATGGTCGCAGCTGCGCGGCCAGTTCAATTTCCGCCCGGGCCATGAGCCAGGCGGAAAACTGATTGCGGGCGGCGTGGTAACACAGCACCGCATCCGGGATACGGTGAAGAATTTCCGATAGCGCCTGCAACGTAGGCACCCTTGCGAATTCCTTTCCCGATGGATACCGGAAAACGAAGTCCCCGAACCCCAGGTGCTCCTGTAAAAACGAACGGAGGCCTTCGCCCAGAAGGGGGTCGTCCTTGTTGAGAAAAACCGCTGAAACCGCATCGGCCGCGCGTCTGTTTTGTGCATCCGCGCTCAGTTGCAGCAGTGGAAGCTCCGGCCGATCCGCCCGGACCATACGCAACAGAGAAACACCGGCAGCCGGGTCCAGACGGCCGTTTTTTGGAAAGCGCGCATCACTGATAACGCTGCATACAAAGTCCCGGTATTCGCGATAGAGGACTTGCGCCTCTTCGTAGGTGCCGGCGGTCAAAAGCTTTGGCCGCGCCCGCATGCGCAGAATCCGGTGCTCCTCGTTCGGCGCATCTTCAATGACCCGCCGTGTCTGCAAAACGATTTCCCGATAGAGCATGGGCACAAGGCGTGACAGATACAGCGGGGAGTCTTCCACCAGGATGATCACCGGAACCTGCGCCCTGCGGGTGTCTGCGGCCACATTCAAGCGATCCTCCACCTGTTTGACAAGGGCCAGCAGCAAATCCGTATTTCCTTCCCACACAAACAGCTGATCGAAAGGAGAAGATGCGGTTGGGGAAAATGCGTGCAATTGGGGGCTGGTGGTGTGGGCCAGAAGAAACGATGGAAGGCGCGGAAACCGGCTTCTGATAAGCCCCCCCAGCTCAAAGGGGTGCATGTCGTCCACCCGCGGCATGGTGATGACCAGATCGACCCACTTTTTCTCCAGCAGCGCCAGCGCCTCCCCGGCTGTGGACACCCAGGTAAGCCGGGGAGGCCGTGACAGGTTCAGCCCCCTGTATTCATGGATGATTCTTCCCGCCAGCCGCCCGTCCTGCTCCATGATAAATGCGTCGTAAGGGCTCGAAATCAAGAGGATCTCTTGAACCTTGTGCTTCATCAACGCATGAAAGATTTTCATCGGCGAGGCGTCCGTGTCGGACTCACGGCTGCCTGTTGTCTCCGGGAACGAGTTCATATCCGGCTCCGTATCATGGTGGGAGTTTGGTGCATTATTTCATCTTCTTTTCCCGGCTCCTGTCAAGGGATTTATGGCCGGCCGACAGACCGTAAAGGTAATAGGAAAGCGAGGGCACACAAGCGCGCCGCCGGAGCCTCCCGAACGCCCTATCGGCGCCAGAAATGATAACAGCCTGCATTGACACAGGCTTTGGTCTGTAGTAGCTAACGGGATAACCTTGGACGGCATCATCAACCAAAACAATTCGTTCTCCAGACGGACAACGTGAACACACCCATCCCCCCTCATACCGAAACGGCTATCTGCGACGTCCAGATTTTCCGGACCATGCTGGAATGCTTCCGGGTGGCCCTGCTGGTAATCGACGACGATCGCCGGATCCTGCAAATGAATGCCACCGCCGGTCACCTGCTGGGAGTCGCAACGCCGGGGCCGGAAGCACCACATACCTGCCATCAACTGCTGTGCCGCTGCAGCGACCCATGCAATGATTGTATGTTGACGATACCGGAGGGGGCGTTTTCTCAAAAATCCCATACCTTGCAAGGGCCGCAGGGCCGGGAGGTGTTTGTCCGGGAAGAGTTGGTCCGTGGAAACGGCGCACATGTGCTGATATTAACGGATGTTACCAGGGAAATATCCGTTGTCCGGAAACTTGACCTGACGCGCAAGGAGCTCAAGGCTAAAAATGTTCTGCTCGAACAGCGCCGCCGGGCATCCACCGAAGAAAAGGAGCGCATGGAGCGCATGCTGGACCAGCTATCCGAAGCGCTGGTGCTGGTGGATGAGGATTTCAAGGTGCTCCAGAAGAACAAAGCCGCCGGAACCTGTTTTGCAGACCCTTCCCTGGTTACCTGCTATGAACTGGTGGGCAAGGATAAACCCTGTGACGGATGCCCGGCCCGAAGCGGCTTCACCAGCCTGTCGGGCCGAAAAATCACCCATGAGGTCGGGGGCCGTTATTTGACCGAAGAGGTGGGACAGGTCAGCGGCGGCGGCCATGGTTTGCTGCTGTTCCGGGATACGACCCGGCAGATACAGCTGATCGAAAAAATCCGCGAGCAGCAGGATACCATCACCCGGAAAAACGCCCTTCTGTCCAACCTGGTGGGTCTTCAAACCCGCATGCAGAAAGCCAATGAACCGGCGCCGGTAGCCGCCTATTTTCTGGACGTTTTTCTTTCTGTTTGCGGGGCCGATACCGGCATCGTGGTGATCAGCGATATCCGTCCGGGCCATGTTTGGATGACGGTGCAGCAGGGGCTCGACGCCGAGGCTGAAAAGCAGGCGGCGCGTGGGTACCTGTGCCGGGATGTCCAGCGTGAGGCCGGAGAACAGATCCCCGCGGTTTATGAACCTTGGCCCGAAACCCGCCAGTTGGATTTGATCGGCGGCAACGGCCGGCGGGTGGGGATGCTCCTGATGCCGGCATCAAAAGCCGGAGAGGGCAAGGACGAGCTGATACCGCTTTTTCTAGAGCCCTTCGGTGCCTTTATTCACAACCGATTGCTGCTGCGCCAACTCGAAGAGAAGGCCAACACCGACCCTTTGACAGGCCTGTACAACCGGGGTTTCGTGGATGAAGCGTTGGCGGCGGAAAAGAAAAAACGAGAAACCTACGAAATGGATTACGCCGTCATCGTCGTCGATGTCAACCGCCTTAAGCAGGCCAACGACGTTCATGGCCACGAGGCCGGCGACCGCCTGCTGCTGACCGTTGCAGAGCTGTTGAAAGGCGCGGTCCGGGAAACGGATCTGGTGGCCCGAACCGGCGGCGATGAGTTCCTTGTTCTGCTCACCGACACCGGTGAAGCGGGGGCCGAAAAAATGGTCAAGCGGCTCAATGAACAGGTTTTTTCCGGCGTGGAAATGCCCGTGGGCGATTCCGAACGGTTTTCCGTAACCGTCAGCATGGGCGCGGCCGGCTCCGATAAGACAGACCACGCGCTTCTTGTCAAAACAGCGGACCAACGGATGTACGCCGCAAAAGAAGCCTACTATCAAACCCACAAACGCTACCGTTGACAGTGACAGATCGCACCGCATCTATGGTTGATTTTTTAATTCCGTTCACGTAGTGTGAAATACAATTTTAAGGCCCCAACGGACGAACAACCAACCGAACAGGGGTGCGGTGGCGACGGCAGAAGCTGGAGGAAGGTATGTCGCAGACTGAAAAAAAAATGAACGCACATATCCAGTCCTTGGTGGAGATCACGGATTCCATTCTCCGGGGCGAATTCGAAGAGTGGAAGGCGGTAATCGACGCCGAGGGCATGCTATCCATTCTCGCGCAGAAAATCAATTCCCTCCTGGTCAACATGAAAAACGTGGAATCGCCCCTTACCAGCGCCGGAGAGCATGCCCCTTCCGCCGTGTCGAGCGCGAAGAACGTCATTGAACTCATGGCCCACGCCACCGGGCAGGTTCTGGACTATTCCGACCGTCTGGTGGAAAGCAGCGATACCCTCGAAACGATCCTGGACAAGGCCGGGGACGCCCATGCAGAGGTGGTCGTTCCGGCCCGCAAAGAGCTTGCCGCCATAAAAGCGGGGCTGTTTGACATTATGGGGTCCCAGTCCTATCAGGACGTGGCGCGTCAGAAAATGGAAGCCCTGATTACGGATTTAAACCAGATCCGGGACTGGCTGATCGAAGTGTTGGTCATCCTCAATATCCGGAAAGACAGCTCTCCAGAAAATATCCAGAAAAAAACCGAGTTCTTGCGTGAGGTCAGTGAGGCCTCCACCCCGGATGCCATGAAGCAGGATCTGGTGGACGATCTCTTGTCGGAGTTTGGTTTTTAACCGCGCCACCGTTTCCCCTGCCAGGAATCTTCCCTTTCCAGATTGTTTTTTATCATTTTCAAGGTTTCCATCTTTCGGAGGGACCAGCTTGGTGCGATGAGTTCTTCGGGATGGGGATCGCCTGTCAACCGCTGAACCACCATCTTTGGAGACAACAGCTCCAGAAACCGGCACACCAGTTGCGCATAAGCCTCCTGGGAGAGGCACCGGTAATGGCCTTGCCGGTACAAGGTTTCCAGGCGGGTTCCCCTGACCACGTATAACAGATGGATTTTCACGCCCTGGATATCCATGCCGCCGAGGATCCGCGCGGTTTCCAGCATGTCTTCCGCCGTCTCACCGGGAAGCCCCAGAATAACATGTGCGCAAACATTCAGGCCATGTTTGCGCGCGCCGGTCACCGCCTGGGCGAAACAGGCGAAGGAATGGTGCCGGTTGATAAGCGCAAGGGTGGCATCATGCACGGACTGGAGGCCGTATTCGAGCCAGATCAGGCTGTCTTGGGCCAGACTGCCCAGCAGGTCCAAAATGGGCGGTGTCACACAGTCGGGTCTCGTGCCGATGGACAGGCCCACCACATCGGGCACCCCCAGGGCCTCGGCGTACAATGCCGCCAAGTCTTCAGGATCCCCATAGGTATTGCTAAAAGATTGGAAATAGGCGATAAACCGCTTCGCCTTGTAGCGACGGGCAAGACGTGTTTTTCCCTCCGCCAACTGCCGGGCGATGGAAAGCCCCCTGGCCCTGGCGCCGGTGCCGGACCCCCGGCTGTTGCAGAAGATGCAGCCTTCGGATGAAAGGGTTCCGTCCCGGTTCGGGCACGTCATGCCGGCATCCACGGTGATTTTCTGGACCCGGCACCCGAACTGCTTTCGAAAATAGGTATTCAAATCGTAATATCTGTTGCGCATCGGCTGTCCCCACTTGACCCCGGCAAGCGGCAATACTATATCTAATGGATTCAAAGCGCAAGCCGGGGGGGGCCCGGGGCGCCTGTTCCCGCCCGACACAAACAAGCTGGTAGAGGCAATGACGTATCGACAATATGACATTATCGTGGTGGGCGCCGGTCATGCCGGTTGCGAAGCGGCGTTGGCCGCAGCCCGGATGGGATGCCGCGTGCTGGCGCTGGCCATCGACCTGGACAAGGTGGCGGCCATGCCCTGCAGCCCCTCCATCGGCGGCATGGCAAAGGGACAGCTGGTGCGGGAAATCGACGCCTTGGGCGGCGAAATGGCCAAAGCCACCGATAGAAGCGCCATTCAGTTCCGGACGCTGAACACAAAAAAGGGACCGGCTGTTCACTCCTCCCGAACCCAAAACGACAAACAACGGTACCATACCGCCATGAAGGCTGCCATGGAGCGCCAGAAAAACCTTGAGCTAAAGCAGGCGCTGGTGGAACAGCTGGTGGTGGACAACGGCCGGGTGCTCGGCGTGGTGGACAACACCGGGTTCGGGTATCAGGCGCCGGTGGTGGTGCTGGCCACCGGCACCTTTCTCACCGGGCGGGTGCACGTGGGCAACCGGAGCTTCGAAGCCGGCCGCGCCGGAGAATTTGCCGCCAATGGTCTGGCCCACAGCCTGTCCGGGCTTGGCTTCACACTGGGACGGATGAAGACCGGCACCCCGCCGCGACTCAAACGCGCCTCCATAGATTTCGACCAGTTCGAGGCGCAGCCGTCCCAAGAAGCGGTCCGCCCCTTTTCCATCTACACCGACCGCATCACCATGCCCCAACTGCCCAGCTATATCGGCTACACGGATGAACAGGTACATGCGGTGGTGCGCGACAATCTCGAACGCTCCGCCCTATACGGAGGCATCATCCGGGGAACACCGGCCCGGTACTGCCCCTCCTTTGAAGACAAGATCGTCCGGTTCCCCGACAAGGACCGGCACCAGATCATTTTAGAGCCGGAGGGCATTGATACCGAAGAAATTTATGCCAGCGGGCTGGGCAACAGCCTCCCCCTGGAAATCCAATTGCAGGTGGTGCGCACGGTCAAGGGCCTGGAAGCGGCGGAAATCATGCGCCCTGCCTATGCCATTGAATACGATTATCTCGATCCGGTAAACCTTTCCGCCACCCTTGAGACCAAACAGGTCGCCGGCCTTTTTCTGGCCGGGCAGATCAACGGAACCTCCGGATATGAAGAGGCGGCAGCCCAGGGGCTGTGGGCCGGCATCAATGCAGCGCTCAAATGCCAGGGACGCCCGCCATTTGTGCTGGACCGGTCCCAGGCTTACATGGGCGTCATGGTGGACGATCTGGTAACCCGGGGTACCCGGGAGCCCTATCGCATGTTCACCTCCAGAGCCGAATACCGCTTGCTGCTCCGGGAAGACAATGCCCATCTGCGCCTCATGGCAATCGGCCATGGGTTGGGATTGGTGCCCGCAGAAGCCTTCGCACGCTTACAAGACCAGCAGCGCCTCATCGAAAAGGAAATTGCCCGGATCCGGCAAGTGGTTATCAAACCAAATGACGCGGTGAACCGGCACCTGACCGCCCGGGGTGCCCCCCCTCTGTCCACGGGGGTCCGCCTGGACCAGTTGATCAAGCGGGTCCATATCGATTACGGCACGGTGGCGGCCCTGTCCAAGAGCCCCTGGCCCATCGATGCCGGGGTGGCCCAACAGGTTGAAATCGAACTCAAATACGAAGGCTATATCCTGCGCCAAAAAAAGGAGATAGAAAAATTCCGGCATCTGGAAAAGATCCGGCTTCCCCAGGGGTTTGACTATCGCAACGTGCACGGGCTTTCCAACGAACTCAAGGAAAAACTCGGTGCGGTCCGCCCCGGATCCCTGGGCCAGGCCTCCCGAATCGACGGCATGACCCCGGCAGCGCTGTCGGTGTTGATGGTGGCGCTGAAAAAACAGCAGGCCGCCGGACTCGCTGCGGCCCAAAAGAGTGAAGCCGATGCTTGACAGGGTGGTCGACCAAACTTATCCTTTGGAAAACAGTTGGTTATTATCGACTGGCCGGTACCGGAAGGCGATGTTTCGCCAACGAATTTGAAAAGGAAAGAAAACCATGGCTCCAACAGATTATTATAAGGTATTGGGAGTGGACAAAACCGCAACGGACGAGGCGCTGAAAAAAGCTTACCGCAAACTCGCCATGCGCTACCATCCGGATAAGAACAAGGATGACAAGGCCGCCGAGGCGAAGTTCAAGGAGATCAGCGAGGCCTATGCCGTTCTCAGCGACAAGGAGAAACGGCGCCAGTATGACGAATTCGGCGCCACGGGATTCCAGGAACGGTTTTCCCAGGAAGACATTTTCAAGGGATTCGATTTTTCCGATATTCTCCGGGAATTCGGTTTCGGCGGCGGCACGTTTGGCGGCAAAAAGAGCGGGGCCCGTTTTTCCTTCGGCGGCGCCCCTTTTGGCGGGTTTTCCGGGCGGCAAGCGCCCCCCAAGGGGGCGGATGTGGTCTACGATATCCCGCTGACATTGCGTGAGATTGCCTCGGGCACCCAGAAAACACTATCCCTGCAACAGGGCGGCCGGGTGGACCGGGTCAACGTCACCATCCCCAAGGGAATGGTACCCGGAAAAAAACTCCGGCTTGGCGGAAAAGGAAATCCAAGCCCCTATGGCGGAGAAGCGGGAGACCTGTTTGTCCAGGTCAAGGCGCTTCCCGACGCCGAGTTTTCCCTCGACGGCCATGACCTGCATCTGCAACGCAACATCCGTTTGTCACAGGCACTTCTGGGCGCCACCTTGTCTGTGCCCACCATTGGCGGGCGCAGCCTGAGCTTGAAAGTGCCTCCCGGAACCCAGCACAAGACCAAGATGCGCCTGGCCGGTCATGGTCTGCCCCATATGAAGGGAAACGGCAGCGGCGATTTATATGTCCACCTGCTTGTGAAGATGCCGAAGCGTCTTTCCGAAGAGCAGAAGCGCCTGGCGGAACAATTGGCGGCCGCCGGACTCTAACACATCCAACTTATTGACAAGCCAGCCGTTTGTTTGTACCTATGCAACATGACAGAACTGACTGCCGTGCTCACCGCGAATGATCTTGATGGGATCATCGCAACCATTGCCCGCAAGATCTCTGCCGACTATCAACACCGGGAGCTGGTGCTGGTGGGTGTGCTCAAAGGTGCGTTCATTTTCATGGCCGACCTGGTCCGCAAGCTGACGGTTTCACCGCACATCGCCTTCATCTCCGCCTCCAGCTACGGAGACGCAACGACAAGCTCAGGCCGGCTCCATCTAAGCGGCGCGCTTGGGCCGGATGTGGCCGGCAAGGACGTTCTGATCGTGGAAGACATCATCGATACCGGTTTGACCCTTTCGCGGCTGGTGCAGCATATGAAAGACGCGGGGGCCGCCTCTGTCCGGATTTGCACCCTTATCGATAAGCGGGAGCGGCGTCGCACCGATGTGCAGGTACATTACGCCGGCCAGGTGGTGGAAAGCGGCTTTCTGGTCGGCTTTGGCCTTGATTATGCGGAGCAGTACAGGCATTTGCCGGGCATTTTTCAACTGAACTTATCTCAGTGAGGATTGATTATGCTAGTTACCTGTGAACAGTGCAGCACCAGCTTCAATTTGGACGAGCGCCTTGTGAAAAGCACCGGATCGAAGGTGCGTTGCTCCAAATGCAAACATGTTTTCGTGGCCTACCCGCCATCAGCGCTGGAAACGGCCCCCGAAGAAGACGCCGCGCCGGAGCAGGAGCAATCCCCCGAGGAGCAATTGCCCGACGCTATGGCGGACCGGATGGAAGCCCCGGATCTTGCCGCCGCGCCGGAAGGCGAGGATCTCGATCTGTCCGACATCGAAAAGATGCTGGAGGTGGAGGACGAGCAGGCGGGCTCCGGCCAGGTAACCGCCGGGCCGGAGCCGGAAGACGCCCTGGACCTGTCGGATCTCGAGAATATCCTGGACGAAGAAGACGAGGATGCCTCCGTTCTTGAGGAAGAGGGGGAGGAAGAACCCGACCTGGTGTTCGATCTCGAAAACGAGGAGGCGTTGGCGCCGGCGGAAGATCAAATTTCCCTGACCAGCGAACTCGACCTTGGCGATCTGGACAAAATGTTCGATGACGAAGAGGCGTCTCTCGACCTCGAAATGGAGGACGAAGACACCCTCTCATTCGATCTTGAAACCCAAGGTGAAACATCGGAGGCGGAAGCGCTTGAGGGCACGGACAAAGCGACGGCCTCGGACGACTTTGAAGACCTGGAACTGATGATGGCGGAAGAGGCGCAGGAAGAGGCGCCCGATCATTCCCCTGAAGCCGAGGTGCAAGATCTGGATTTCGATCTGGAGATGGAAACCACCGAAACCGACACGGCACCGGAGAATTTTGCCGGGGAAGACGGCGAAGAAGCCCTGTCCTTGGATCTGGAGCCAACGCTTGGGGCCGGAGAGCCTGAAACGCCACCCGACAAAGTCTCCGCCGCCCCCGAAGCGGAACCGGAAGAGCGGTCGCCCGAAGACGCCGAGCCACGAGAGACACCGTTGGCGCCTGTCGCCGAATCCCAGGCGGACGAAGCGGTCGATGAAATGATGTCTCTTCTGGAAATGGAAACCGAAGGCGAGGAGGCCGCCATCGAGATTGAAGCCCCGGAAGAAGCGGTCTCCGCCGCTGAAGGGGAAGATGCGTTGGAAGCGGACGACGAGGCCTCCCTTGAAGAGGACAGCGAACTGGACTTCCCCGACGATGCGGTTCCGGACATTCCCGATGAGGAGGTGTTCGAAGAGGACGCCGACACCGCATCGCCTGAACCCGAAGAAGAGGACGCCCCTGCTCCCGCCGTACCAACCGAGGGCGGCAGCCTTTTCAAAAAGGTTTTCATCTCCCTGCTGGTACTGTTGCTGGTGCTGGTGATAGCGGCAGCGGCTCTTGTCTTTACACGCATCAAGGGCATTGAGGTGCCGTTTCTGGATCGACTCGAAATCCCCTTTCTGGATCGTTTCGGCACCCCCGGGACAGTTGATCCCGGCAACCTGAAAATCGTCACCAGTCAGGTGGACAGCCGTTTTCTGGACCATAGCACGGCAGGGCGTCTTTTTATCATTACCGGCAAGGTAAAAAACAGCTACGATCATCCACGCAGTTTCATCAAAATGACCGGCAACCTGTATACCAAAGGCAAGGTTCTGGCCAAAACCCAGACCGCCTATTGCGGCAATGTGATATCGGACCTGGAACTGACCAAGATGGATATCGCTGAAATCCAGAAGCGCCTGGAAAACCGGTTCGGCGACCGAAAGGCCAATGTAGGCATTCCACCCGGTGCGCAACGGAATTTTCTGATTGTCTTTTCGGACCTGCCTGAAAATCTCGAGGAATTCACCATCACCGTGGAAGGATCCGAACCGGTCGGGCCGCAAAGTTGATTTTCGGGCTTGACGCCCCCGACGGAACCTGTTAGACAGGCCGGTGTCTTGGCGATGTAGCTCAGCTGGTCAGAGCATGCGGCTCATATCCGCAGTGTCCGGGGTTCAAGTCCCTGCATCGCCACCATAACACACTCCAGTATCGTCCGATACTGTCTAAAAAGGCCTGAGAAATCAGGCCTTTTTCTTTTTGCGTTGTCCGTCATACTTCATCATGATATGATGAAATCCGAGGGCTTTGGGGGCCTTTTCGAAGACAAAAAGCCCCCAAGGGAAAATGGAAGCCCCCAAAAGCGGAGGACCCCCATGCCGAAACGGATTGCGCCCCTTACCGACACCAAAGTCAGAACAACAAAGCCGAAAAAAAAGCCCCAAAAACTCTATGATGGTGGGGGCCTTTTTCTCCTTGTAACTCCCACGGGTGGTAAGCTCTGGAATCTCAAATACCGCTTCGACAGCAAAGAGAAAAAAATATCTTTTGGCGCCTACCCGGATATTTCGCTCGCGGAAGCGAGGCAGAAACGGGACCAGGCTAAGTCATTGCTGGCAAGTGGCATAAATCCGAGCGATACCAGAAAGGCCCAGAAAGCTGGCGAAACCGAAGAGTCGGAAACCTTTGAGGTGATCGCCAGGGAATGGCATGCGAAATTTTCTTCTTCCTGGGCACCGAGTCATTCCGGAAAAATCATCAGACGGCTCAAGCTCTACATATTCCCCTGGCTGGGAGCCCGCCCGATAAAAGAGATATCAGCAGCTGAACTGCTTTCCGCGCTGCATAGAATTGAAGCCAAGGGAATTCTGGAAACAGCTCATCGGACACAACAGAACTGTAGCCGGGTTTTTCGCTATGCCGTGGCAACCGGCAGAGCCGAGCGTGATCCGGTAAACGACTTGCGAGGGGCCATTCCACCTGCCGACACCAAGCGTATGGCGACAATCACTGACCCCAGGGAAATAGCCGGACTCCTACGCTCCATCGACGATTACATAGGCAGCATTGTTACCCGTTGCGCCTTGCAGCTTGCTCCGCTGGTTTTTGTCCGGCCTGGCGAGTTGCGTCATGCGGAATGGTCGGAGATCAATTTTGACGAAGCCGAGTGGCGGATTCCCGCCGGGAAAATGAAGGGAAAGCTTCAGCATATTGTACCGTTATCTCAGCAGGCCATGGCAGTACTCCGGGAAATTCATCCTTTGACCGGGCAAGGCCGCTATGTCTTTCCTAGCCATAGGACAGACTTAAGACCGATGAGCAGCAACGCCATTCTTTCCGCTCTGCGCCGCATGGGCTATGCCAAGGATGAAATGAGCGGCCACGGCTTCAGGAGTATGGCCAGCACCCTGTTGAACGAGCAGGGATGGAACCGGGACGCCATTGAACGCCAGCTTGCCCATGTTGAACGCAACAGCGTCAGGGCAGCATACAACTATGCCGAGTTTTTGGCGGAACGCCGGAAAATGATGCAGGCCTGGGCGGACTATCTTGACTTACTCAAAGAAAATGGCGGGACAGGGAGGATGCTCGGGAAGGCAGAAATACTTGAAGGGTATCAAACCGCTCATTCCAACTCGTTTTCAGGGTAACGGTAAAAGATGAAGCAGCACAGAACCGAACTTGCCGCCATTTTGATGCCTGATTGCTCCATTCAGCTTGAGTGGGCTGATTCTCCCGCAGATGGACTGGGACATTCAAGCCAGGTGATGCAGGATGAAATCTTCACCCGTTTCACACAGGAACCTGACAATTGGCTCTTTTTTCTGGGATTTTGTTCGGGAAATATCCCTTTGTCGCCATCGCTCACCTTCTGGCGCACATTCTCCATTCTTTTCATCAGGAAACTGAAACTCACTCCCGGCTTGGAGGAGTTACGGGGCGAGGTAGTTATCCCCTTTACTGACGAAGAACGCGGACGACTGATAGAGTCCGCGCCTCTGATGACCGGAGGGGAACACCTCACCGTGGAAACGCTCGCGAACCTGTGGGAAGGGCTGCACGAAACCTTTAACCGGAAAATCGATGCTCATGCCGGATTCGTCGCCGATTTTTTCAGAGAGTACAGCCCGGATGTTCATCTTGCCGGTCGCATTTATTTCCACCTTGTCGAAAACAAGGACCATGAATTTCCGTTTGCTTTTCTCGTCACCTATTCCACCTGTCTGAATGAGGCAGGCGAGTCGAGGCATCTGCCTCTGAAATTTGCCCTGGAGGAGTACAAAGACGAAAACGAAAAACTGCTGAAGCTTCTGGTCACCGTTGATGAGGCAGCCCGAAAAAGTGAATTAATAGCGAACCTGCGCGACAGTGGTGAGTTGTTTTCTCCTCTGGCCTGGTCCTCGAAGGATGCCTTTGTCTTTCTGCAGGAGATCTCGATCTACGAAGAGGCGGGCATCCTTTGCCGTATCCCCAATTGGTGGAAGAAAAGGTCAGCCGCCGTCACTCTGCAGGTCAGCATTGGCGAAAAACCTCCAGCCATGGTCGGCATGGATGGACTGCTCGACTTCTCCCCACGGCTGATGATCGGGGACACGGAAATCTCGGAAGACGAGGCTCGCCGGCTGTTGCTTGAATCAGAGGGGCTTGCCTTTCTGAAAAACAAATGGGTGGCTGTCGATCCGGAAAAACTGCGACAGACTCTGGATGCCTTTGCAAAAGCCTCCGAGTTGCATGGTGATGAGGGAATTACCCTTCTTGATGCGCTACGGCTTTCAGCGAATTCCAGAGAATTACTGGGCGATGCGGCTGCCGATATAGCCGGTGTTGCACACGGTGAGTGGCTGCGCACGGTGTTCGGGCAACTGCAGAGTCCGGAGTCCATCGCTAAAGTTAAAACCAGCCGGGCCTTTGCGGCAAGACTGCGGCATTATCAGCAGGATGGTCTCAACTGGCTTTTCTCTCTGCACAGAATGAGGCTCGGCGCCTGCCTTGCAGATGACATGGGCCTTGGCAAGACCGTGCAGATTCTGGCATTTCTCGACGCTCTCAAAACCGAGGCTGGAAAAGCTAAAAAGAAAGCAGCTTCGCTTCTGGTCATCCCCGCTTCTCTGCTTGCCAACTGGTCCGCTGAAATTGAGAACTTTGCCCCAAAGCTTGCCCTCTTTGTCGCCCACCCGGATTTCCATAAGCCGAAAAAGGTTCCAGAACTCCCGAAAGAAAAGCTTGACGCTCTGGACCTGGTCATCACCACCTATGCTTTGGCCCAGAGGTATGAATGGCTTCATGATTATACCTGGAACTATGTCATCCTTGACGAGGCCCAGGCCATCAAAAATCCCGGTACCAAGCAGACGAAAGCTGTAAAGAATCTTGCCTCCGCTGGCAGGATAATTATGACCGGTACCCCGGTGGAAAACCGGTTGTCAGACCTCTGGAGCCTGTTTGACTTTATCAACCCCGGTCTGCTTGGCAACGCAAAAGAGTTTGGAGAATTCACCAAACGATTAGCCAGTCATCCTGATGGTTACGCTGGGCTGCGCCGGGTGGTCAGTCCATTTATTCTCCGGCGTCTCAAGACCGACAAGTCGATCATCTCCGACCTGCCGGACAAGGTGGAGATGAAAAGTTGGGCGGCGATGAGCAAAAAGCAGACCGTTCTCTATGGCGAGGTGGTTGCCACCATCCGGGAGGCTCTAGAAAATACGGAAGGCATCCAGCGAAAAGGGCTTATCCTGTCAGCGCTCATCAAGTTCAAGCAGCTCTGCAACCACCCATCGCAATATCTGGGGCTCGACAGTTATAATGAACAGGAAAGCGGTAAGTTCCAGCGGCTGCGGGAAATCTGTGAAACCATCCATGAAAAGCGGGAGCGGGTGCTGGTTTTTACCCAGTTCAAGGAGATGACCGGGCCGCTTTCCCGGTTTATGGCCACCATTTTCAACCGCGAAGGGTTGGTTCTGCATGGCAGCGTGCCGGTCGGCAAACGAAAAGAGCTGGTTGAAAAATTTCAAGGTCGCGACTATGTGCCTTTTTTTGTATTATCTCTCAAGGCGGGCGGAGTTGGCTTGAACCTTACCGCTGCCAGCCATGTCATCCACTTCGACCGCTGGTGGAACCCGGCGGTGGAGAATCAGGCCACCGATCGGGCCTTTCGTATTGGTCAAAAGAAAAATGTCATGGTCCATAAATTTCTGACCCAGGGCACCATCGAGGAAAAAATCGACCGGATGCTGGTCGAGAAGGCAAAACTCTCGGATGAGGTGGTTGCCGCTTCTGGTGAAAAATGGCTTACCGAGATGAGTAACGAGGAGTTGTTCGAGCTGTTTACATTGAACATATAAGGAACGATGACATGAGCTGGGGATATCCAAAATACGTCACGGTTGCTGAAAAGAAGGCCAAGGCGGAGAAAAAACTGAAACAGCTCAAAAAGAAAAGGCCGGGTATCGAACCGGTCATTCTCGCTGGCAGCACTCTGGCGCGGACTTGGTGGGGCAAGTCCTGGAACAGGAATCTTGAGCGCTATGCCGATTACAGCAACCGCATCGACCGGGGCAAAAGCTATGTGCGCCATGGCGCCGTTCTCGACCTCAAAATCACGGGTGGCCGGGTGACCGCGCTGGTTCAGGGAACCAGAGCCAAACCATATGAGGTGCTAATAAACATTGCGCCGGTGAAAAAGGCCAACTGGGACCAGATCAGAAAACAATGCCAGGGCGAGTTGCGTTCGTTGCCTGATCTTGTCGCCGGCAAATTTCCCAAGGAGCTGGGCGAGATTTTTCTGGCCGAGGGAAAGGGACTGTTCCCGACGCCCAAAGAGATCAGCTTTGACTGTTCCTGCCCGGACTGGGCCTCAATGTGCAAGCATGTGGCGGCTACCCTCTATGGTGTCGGCGCGCGTCTTGATGAAGACCCGCTTCTGTTTTTCACCCTGCGCCAGGCAGATACCGAAGAGCTGGTGGCGCGGGCCGTCCGGGAAAAAACGGGCGATCTGCTTGCCAGGGCTAGAAAAAAAAGCTCCAGGGTGCTGGGCGATGCCGACCTTTCGGGCCTCTTCGGTATTGATATGGATATACAACCGGATTTTGCCTCCACCGCAAATGTCGCAAAGGGTGCCAAGCGCAAAAGACCGCTTCGTGGAAAAATGGAGCCATCTGCTTCTATGGCGCGGCAGGTGTCGGCGGTAAAAACAACACGCTCCGCCACCGCCTTGATCGAGGAGATCGTCGGTCAGCATCCGAATGGCGTTACCGTGGCCATGTTGGAAGAAGCAACCGGCTTTCAGCGTGGCAAAATATACGCTATTACCAGCAGGCTCAAGCAACAAGGCCGAATCAGTTCTGTGGCCCATGGCGTCTATGGGAAGCTGTGATTCTTTCCGGTGGGGCCTCTTTTCTCCCTTCCGTGGCCCCACCCACTTTGTGTCAATGAAAGGTGAGACACCTACCCCTTGCTAAATTAGTCGATCCTGAAAAACCCCTAAATCGGGGCGCAACATAACCGAAATTTTGGCCAGATGGCCGCGATGATCTTTGACAAAATGTAGCCAAAAAAATGGGCTGCCCACTTGAGCAGCTTCCGGAAGTTCATTCCTGCGGCACTCAGGATGGCATTTACCATATCCCCTTCAGTCCCTTTGAGTCTGTTGCGATCCATCCGGTGTTCTCGCTTGAGGTGTCCGATTCCTGGTTCGATCGCTGCGCGTCTTTTCATCCAGCGCCATAGGCTTTTAGCTGTTCTGCCTCTTCGGACCTTGTCCACATGAACTTCCGCGGCTCCTCGGTAATCGTGCCCACGATAACCTCTGTCTACAAAGGCGTGAAGCGGTTCTTTCGCGATCCTTTTTACTTGATCCATGGTGTCTGCCAGCGTATGCCCGTCATAAGGGTTACCGTGAAACGCTTTGGCGCCGACGAACCAACCGCCACGGCTGGTAGCCGCAACACTTACTTTGCAGCCAAACTCATAGCGTTTGTGGACCTTCCCTTTGCTTATGCATTCTACTTCCCCCTCGTTCTCTGATATGTAGAGTCCAAGAACCTCTTTGTGGCCTTCAGGGGTTACCCCGAGAATCGTGTATATCGCTTTGCTCTGAACCTTGCCGTTCTCACGGATCTTATAGTGGATGGCGTCCATCCAAACGATGGGATAGACCGCCTCCAGGGGACGGGCCTGCCACTGCTTGACCGTATGAATGATTTTGTCTGTAACGGCGCTCAGGGTGCCTGTTGAGATCTCAATGCCATAGATCTCCTCTATGTGGGCGGATATGGCTTTATAGCTCATACCGTGACCATAGAGGGCCAGGATCTTCTGCTCTATCTCGTCGTTGATGGTCGTTTGATGCTTTTTGACAATCTGCGGAGAGAATGTCCCTGAACGGTCACGCGGCGTGCTGAGTTCGAAATTGCCGCTAAAGGATTTGATGCACTTCTTGCTCTTGCCGTTACGCCTGTTGGCCGCCACCTCTCGTCCGAGGTGTGAGTCCATCTCACCCTCAAGGGCCGCTTCCGTCAGGCGCTTTATCAGTGGCGTCAGAACACCTTCCTTGCCGGTGAGGGGTTGGCCCTCTTGGAAGGCTTTTAAGGCTTTTTGAAAATCAAATTCGTCGTTCTCTTTGTTCATGTCAGTCTCCTTTGAAAGTGTACATATCAACTTCTGGGGTTACTGACACAAAATTTTGAACATCCTCCAGCCTACTGAAACTTTTATATATGGGCGTCCAAAACGCCAGCAAGAAATGGACGATGCCGATTCAAAACTGGTCCCTGACACTCTCCCAGCTCGCTATCTTTTTTGAGGGCCGGCTGGATAATGTGCTCGGACTCTGATAGTAAATGGATAAACCGACTGGCTGACACAGAATGTTGAACACTCCCCTTTTAATGCTTTTCAATGGAGTTCCTGCCCCTATGTCCTGTTATGGGCATTCCCAATGGAATTTATGGATGTATCGTGTGGAGATCTTATATCCTTCTCCTGGATCGCCAGGATAACCTGGAATTTCACAAGGTGCCTTCTCACATTGATTCCAATATTCAGGCTCTTTGTAGACTCGATATAAAATCTTGGTGAATGTCCACCCTTCAGTCGGTGATACCAAATAGTGATCAGGTTGAAGGCTTGAGCACCAATTTTGGGCAAGAACACTTCCACCAGGTCCAATTTCTTCCCCGCAGCTGTTAGCTAAAACCCATTGCCCGTTCGTGCTTCGAATAGAGCCAACCGCAATTTGCCCGCAAGCATCTTCCACAAGTATGCCACCCGCCCCACAGGCATCCGTAGTCACCAGCAATGTGTTTGATCGTTCTGTTGTCACCGCAGCTGCGAAACTGAACCCTTCCCCTGAAGCCGTCCAACTATAGGGCGATACGCCGCCGACAATATGGATTGTCACAGCGGATTGATTGTTGGGATTAACTTCATCCGGGTTACTATCCGGGTATTGCAACTCGGGAGGAGAAGACAGCATAACTGGGTCGCTACTTTTCTCTAAGGCATCCAAGACTCTTATCTCCAGGCATCGCCCCTCGGTATCACCGCATGGAAATGGATAGAGAAACTGGCTTTGAACACTGCGA
Organism: Desulfobacterales bacterium; assembly: GCA_963678885.2. Lineage (GTDB taxonomy): Bacteria > Desulfobacterota > Desulfobacteria > Desulfobacterales > JAFDDL01. Next base: position 1,253,472 of record CAXXFG010000001.1, read on the forward strand.
ACGAATACCCAGTCGGTATCAGCAGTTCTTTCTTGCAGCTCATAAGGCGGATGAAAACCATCGACGGAAAACCTGCGGAGGTTCTCCTCACATGACAACTCGGACAATACAGGTGGGGCTTTGGAGTCTTCTGGAACAAACCAATTATCAATTTCCGTCGGCTGAGGACAACCTGCCGGGTCGGCACAAACTGCCGTGCACATGGAGAGCAACACAACCCCCGCCAGCAGAAAGGCCCTTTGAAATCGTCCCTTGAAAAACACCCCACGTTTCCGATTTTGCATCATCTCCTCCATCGTTTTCCGCTTCATCATTGAAAGTCGTTTCCGCAGGAATCCACCGAGGCGCATTCCAAATCCTTCGACGAAATGATTTCTTAAAATGCAGTTTCCGCCCCCCAATGATAACCCCAACGGCACCATTTTCCGATCTTTTTCAGTGATTCAGGGAGCGCTCAATCTCAATAGGGATTTGGCAGGCCTATTCTGTCAATGTCCGGGCCTGACCCCGTTGGATTTCGCAAACTTTGTCAAATGTGCGACCTGACCCTGAAGTCTTCTCAAAAAATTCCTTAAACCACTCTTTTTGACCCCAACACCGTCGATTTAAGACCGAAAAACAGCCCTGTTTTAGGCCCAAACAATTGATTACCAGGCGTTGAGCGTGGCCCGACCCCGTTTCTTTGGGTTTCTCACCCGCTGGACTACACGACCTTGCCCGGCCGCACTCAAGGTTTGACACCGATCCCTTCCGTTCCCTTCTTGACATAAGGAGCTATAGAATGTCCCCTATCGCCACCAAGACGTTACCTTGGACCGACAAGGATTCGATTCCTCTATTTTGAGATTCTAAAATTATCGCCACTTATTAAATATCCAATTTTTCCATTCTTTAATTCTACTTTATATGCCTTAAAATCTTTGCCATATTTATAATCTAAGACTTCTCCTTCATCGCCTTTTTTTAACTGAGATATTACCGCGTTTTCTTTGGGATTAGTGGTGGGGTAATTGAGTGGATATGGATTCATTAATAAATTGGTCGGCCCTTCAATAATAACCTTCACGTTATCTCCACAGCCCATAAAGGCAATCATAATAGTGAGGATCAGGTACTTTTTGAAAATATCCAATTTTATCTCCATCTATTCACAAGCGAATAGTGTGACAGGCACTAAAAATTACACTTCATTATCCGTTATATTCTAAATAGAGTGTTGAAATTACTTTCCGTTTTGGGGTGAATAAAAATTAATATTATTAATACTACCGGAATCTATTAAGGCATTACCTAATGAAACCGGGAAAATGCTTGAGCCAACATCTACCCCCGCCGCATTGAGTCCTTTTTGTACAGGATTAACACAGTTATTCATTATGCGGCCATATTCACCAGGACTATTCAAACTACTTTCAAGTATTTTTTCCTGCTGCTCAGATAGGTTAAGAACTGATCCAATGCCCTCTCTAAAATTGTTCATTTGCGCGAATTCAGATGCTGGTCGAACATCCATACCGTTAGGACCAAAAGAATATGAAGTTCCGTTTTGATTAACTGAGATATGCCCAAAAGCAGATTTACCATGACCAACAGGCGCCCAAACTATGACTTCAGTATATAGTCCAAACGGGTCTACAAAATTCACCGGATTATTTTGGACATAAGCATAAAGATTTATCTCCCCAGCCAACCCAATCGGATCAGCCGTAAGATACCGTCCAATGCTCGGATCATAATAGCGATGGTAGTTGTAATGCAGCCCAGTTTCCTGATCATAGTATTGGCCCGCAAACCTGAAATTATTCTTCAGGACAGAGCTCGAAGACACGCTTGCCCCGCCGAACGGATCATTTTTACCCATCCATACCACCGCACCAGTATCGTCGGTCATAAGGTATGGTGTGCCCAGTTGGTCGTTCAGGTAATAATACACATCCCCGGTCTCGGTGGATGCCATGGCCAGGCGGTTCATTCCCATATACAGGTATTCGCGCGAAAACGCACCCGCTTCATTGCTCTCGGCAATGATATTGCCGTCAAAATCATAATGAAACACCGTTGTTGCGCCGTTCACCAACTTACTCATGCGCTCGCCGGCCCCGTTGTAAGTATACTCACCGATCACCGCTCCATCGCGCTCGGCCTTTATCAAACGCCCATCTTGATTATAGGTGTAGGCCGCAACCTGACTGACGGTAAGCGAATCCAACACCTTTGATATCGTTCTCCCGGCTTCATCATAGGAAAAGGAGAGGACGCCTTTGTCTGCCAGAACGCTGCAAACCACACTATTAGCACCGGATTGACAGGCAAGCCGTCTAAACTCATACCCGTCTACGCTTTCGAGCATATCCGTACCCGGCATGTAGGTGTAGGCCCGGGGACTCCCTGGAAGTACCCCGACCACTGCATCCTCAAACTGTTCATACCGCGTCAGGATATTGCCGACCTTGTCATACGTGAAACCCGTGGTACCAAAAAGACTCTCGACCTTCGAGAGGCGGTTCTGGGCATCGTAGGTATAGGTCCGCTCCTGCCAGGGTGACGCTGCTGCCTCAATTGCGCCCAGATTTCGATTACCGTCGTAGGTGTATCCCTTTTCCCTATCCGTTCCGGGATTTGCCGTAGTCAGGCAGCCGCAGGTGCTGGCCTGGTTGTTGACGCCTCCCCCGGCGCCACTGTCCCAACCGGTAACACTGCCAAGGGGCAGGTAGGCCATGTTGGCGGCCAGCATTGTCACGTTGCCGCCAAACGATGTGGCGACACTTGCAATCTGGCCTTTGGCGTTTCGGCTGTATTCAACGGATCTTCCCGTTGGGTAAGTGAGACCAATGACCCGGCCAGCTGAAGAATACTGCCGTGACAAGGTGTAATCAACACCGCTGACGGTGGTTGTTTTTTCCGTCAGTCGGCCCCGACTATCGTAACCGTATTGGACGCTCCCCGATGGGTCGCTCATGCCCGTGAGAAAACCTTTTCCGTATACGCCTTCATCGTATGTATAACCTATATTCTGGGTCGTATCCGGGAAAGCCACCTCGGTCAAGCGATTCAACGCATCGTGGTCATAGGTAACGGTCACGGAGGTGGCATCGGTCTTCCGGATCTGATTTCCCGCCGCATCGTACACGTAGGTGGTGGTACCGGTATCCGGAGAAACCGTGGACACCAGGCGCCCCATGTCATCGTAGGTGTAGATGGTCTCCTTGTTTTCGGCATCCATGACGGAAATCAGGTTACCGTGACCGTCGTAATCAAAGGTCGTCACCCCCCCGCCCGGTTGTACCACTGTTTCCCGGCGTCCGTACACATCATAGGTATAATCGGTCCGGTTCAGCTCCGGGTCGATCACATAAGACACATTGCCGGCGGCATTGTAATGATAGGCTGTTGCAGCGGCCTCGCCCGTGAAAACCTGATAGATCCGCCCCGGTATCTCGGGTGAATCGTAAGAAAATTGTTTCCTGTAAAACGGCCCCTCCCCTGTCACTTTCCAATGACCACTTTCGGTAACGTTGCCCCGGCTGTCGTAGGTGTAGTCGATGTGGTTGCCATCCGCATCGGATACCGACACCAGGCGACCCGACACCGTATCATAGGCAAAGTGGCGCACCACCCCATCGGCATCCATCGTCGAGGCAGGAGAAGCTGCCAAATTGTAAACCGTAGTGGCAAAGCCGGCATCCGCCCCGTAATCCGTCCGAACGACCCGGCCCCTGGCATCGTAGGTGAAATCGGTTACCTGGCCGTTAACATCAACAATGCAACCCGGTTGACCAGCCGCATCATACAGGGAAAACGTGGTTGCCCCCACCAACGGACCGGTGACGGAAAGGAGATTACCGTTTCCCGCATCATAGGCGTAGGTGGTGGTGTCATCACTTCCGGCAAGAGGACCGTTTATAAAGGTGATCTGACCCAATCCATCATAACCGAAGGTGGTGACGTATTCATAGGAGACGACCTCCGCCGACACGCCAAGGGTATACCCCTTTTCAACCACCCGATGAACAAGCGCTGTGGGTGCTTCGTTCGGCTCACTATCCCCGTCGCTGTCAAAGTCCCAGATCGTCACCTTGTCACCGGCGCCGATCACGCTTGCTTCGGTACAGTTCAGCGGGAGACCCAGGTGGGGGTGATATGCATAGGAAAGGATTCTCTCCTGGGCCGAACCAACAGCCTGCTTGACCGCCCGTGGCAGCCCATTTGGGTTGAAATCGAGATACTGATTGACCGCGCCATTCTCGGTCACGGTCTCCACCAGGTTCATCTGATGGTCATAGGCCCAAGCGACCACCTGACTGTCCGTGTAGGGCGGCGCCACAGTTCCCTGCATGCCCGAAAGTCGCTTGCGGCCCGCAATTGTTTGCATGTGGTAGGTTCGAACCGTTCCGTACGCATCGGTGACATCCACCTGGTCCTCATCCACGTACTGGATGGAAACGCCACGACCTTCGGTGTCGGAACTCTGGGCAGCAAGCCCGCCTTCATTATAACCCCAGGAGGCCAAAAGATGATTCGCGGCATCTTTTTTTCCTGTGAGCAAATTCGCATTCAACGTGTCTTCATACAGGTAACGGTACCCCGACCCGTTTGCGTAGCTCACCGTGATCAAATTGCCGTTTGCATCGTAGTCATAGGTGCACCAGATACCGGTGGATACCGCACTGGTAGCAGGACCTTCCACCGACAAGATTCTGCCGGCCTGATTGTAGTGAAAGGTCAGTGTTCGTCCACTCATCTGGTCGGTTACGGTGTCAAGAACACCTTGGGCATTGTAGGACAAGGCCAAGCGGTTTCCTTTGCCATCCCCAATCCATTGAAGCTGCCCAGCCGTATTGAACCCATGGATCATACCGTCCAGGCGCTCCCATATGTACTCACCCGCCTCAAGGCGCAGGCAGCTCCGCTCGTTGAATGCAGCCTTATATGCCCCCTCTCCCGTCGGGATAAAGTAGAGACACCGGCCAGTTGCATCCATGATCCGCACAAACGCCACGCCGCCGATCTGGAACCCGGGGGACAAGGTTGTTTCGTAGGTATGAACCCACCCATGGCCCATTCCGCCGACAACGCCGGACTGACTGTTGTACGCGGCCCGAAACGGCAGCCCGAGACTGTTCGGAGAGGCAAATAGAAGATCCGTTCGATATTCAACCACGTTTCCGTTCAGAAGACGGATGGTCTCACCGATCAGCCCGGCACCCCCCTGCTGTTCATCCATAAACCGGCCGTGTTCAAGGTCCGGTGGCGGCAAAACATTCACAACCTCAACCGTATCGGTTGCCGCCCCCCAGGAGTTGGCAGCGGTAATGGTGTAGGTGGTCGTTCCCAAAGGTTTGGTAATGAGGCTTCCCGCCGCATCGACGACACCAATATTGGGCGAAATGCTCACCGTATCGGCATCTGTGGTATGCCAGGATAAGGTTGTATCGCTGTCCCAAACCGTCGGCGGGTCAGCAGAGAGTGTTACTGCGGGCAGGGGACGCACCGTCACGGTAAACGAACCGGTTTCGGTCCCCCCGGGCCCCGTGGCGGTGAGGGTGTAGGTGGTCGTGGTGTTTGGGGAAATTTCTTGGCTGCCTTCGGTGGCAACCAAGCCAAAACCGGTATCAATTTCCACCGTGTCCGCATTTTGAGTGCTCCAGGAGAGTGTCGCAGACTCTCCAATGATGATCTCACCGGGATCGACAGAGATGGAGACTGTGGGCGGTGGGTTGACCAGCACCGTAACCGGCGCGGTCACCGTACCGCCGGCCCCTGTGGCAGTGAGGGTGTAGGTGGTGGTCACCGCAGGCGACACCACCAGGCTGCCTTCAGCATCAACCAAACCGATTCCGTTATCGATCTCTACGGTATCCGCATCGGTTGTGGTCCACGAAAGGGTGGCAGATGTCCCCCAGACGACGGTAGGATCTGCCGACATGCTCGCCGTCGGCACCTGAAACACGGTCACCGTAACCATATCGGTGGCCGTTCCGCAAAGGCCAATGGCTGTTATCGTATAAATAGTGGTTTCGCCCGGAGCAACGCTGAAATTACCGCTTAAACCAACACCACCGATCTCCGGATCAATGGAAACGGAGGATGCATTTGTAGTCGCCCACATCAAGGTCGCAGAATCCCCATGAATAATGCTTTCGGGAGCTACCGAAATATCGGCACTCGGGTCACCGGTTACGGTTTCTGTGTGCCATGGGTCATAATCCACGTCACCGTAAACAGCATCTCCACCCGAAGGACCGTCGACACTTCCCCACCAGTTATTTTCAGCAATAACATGGCCACCCGATCCATTATAGAGGCCATAGCTAGAATTGCCGATAAAATTATTGTGCACGATGGTCGGCTGGACGCTGCTCGAAAGATAAAGCCCGTAAATATTATCGGAGAAAGTGCTCAATTCAATAGTTGAGGGCGTGCAACCGGCGCCCGACAGGTACAAGCCGGCATGACTCCCATTGGTGAATGTACAATGCCGGACAGTCAAAGGGGTGTTATAACTGAAGAGACATCCTTGACTGCCGGCGCCGCCATATTCAAAAATGCAGTTTTCTAAAACACAGGTAGCGTCATCCGCCGTGGTGAAAAACTGGACACGCGCCCAGTTTCCCGGGGCCGGGCTCGCCTGGACTGACGTAAAAACAATCGGGGCCGCAACAGTCCCCACAGCCACCAGTGCCCCAGGGTTCCCGGAGTAAGCACCTATGCTGAGGCTCAGATTCTGACTAAACTGAATGACTGTTCCGGCACCAATGGTCAGGGTGGTAACCCCATCATCCCCGTCGGTACCCTGGACCGTCACACTGCTGCGCACCTGCAAGGGAAGCACCGCCGGCCAGGTGGCGTCCCGGGTAATGGTGGTCCCGTAAACTTCCAGGTAACTGTTCGGGGTAATCCCGGTAAGCGTATTCGCGGTGAGAAAATCACCGACCTGATCGGCCAGCATCTGGGCCGGATAGCTGTCGTTAATTTCAACCGTATTGCCCGTAAACGCTGAGATGGCGCCCGCGTTCAGACGAATGCCGCTCCGGATGGTGTTGCCTGTCACCGCGCCGCCCGTGGGGCTCTGATAGTATATGTCGAAATTAGTGTTGTCGTGGAAGTTCGTACCTGAAATGTCCGGCGCGCCGTAGGCAAGGTAGCAGCCGTAGGACGTGTTATGATCGATCTCGTTGTCCGAAGCGACGATGTTCGCAGACTGGGCATAGATGCCATAGCTGCTGCTGTGGTGAATCCGGGTATGTGAAATCTCCGGATGGCAATAGTACGCATAAACCGAGCCGATACTGCCGGCGCCGGCGTACCCCACTTCGCAATGGGACAGAACGCACTGGCCGTCCTGGGCCGTATTATAAAAATAGATCCCCTTCCAGTAGCCAGGGGTGGGCGTTTCCTGTAAAGACGAAAAAACAATCGGCGCCGATGTCGTACCAACGGCCACCAATGCCCCGGGGTTCCCGGAGTTGGCGCCTATGCTGAGGCTCAGATTCTGACTAAACTGAATGACTGTTCCGGCACCAATGGTCAGGGTGGTGACTCCGTCATCCCCGTCGGTACCCTGGACCGTCACACTGCTGCGCATCTGCAAGGGAAGCACCGCCGGCCAGGTGGCGTCCCGGGTAATGGTGGCCCCGTAAACTTCCAGGTAACTGTTCGGGGTAATCCCGGTAAGCGTATTGGCGGTGAGAAAATCACCGACCTGATCGGCCAGCATCTGGGCCGGATAGCTGTCGTTAATTTCAACCGTATTGCCCGTAAACGCTGAGATGGCGCCCGCGTTCAGACGAATGCCGCTCCGGATGGTGTTGCCTGTCACCGCGCCGCCCGTGGGGCTCTGATAGTATATGTCGAAATTAGTGTTGTCGTGGAAGTTCGTACCTGAAATGTCCGGCGCGCCGTAGGCAAGGTAGCAGCCGTAGGACGTGTTATGATCGATCTCGTTGTCCGAAGCGACGATGTTCGCAGACTGGGCATAGATGCCATAGCTGCTGCTGTGGTGAATCCGGGTATGTGAAATCTCCGGATGGCAATAGTACGCATAAACCGAGCCGATACTGCCGGCGCCGGCGTACCCCACTTCGCAATGGGACAGAACGCACTGGCCGTCCTGGGCCGTATTATAAAAAAAGATTCCTCGCCAGTCTCCAGGCGCAGCGGTCTCCTTCTGGGATGTAAAAATAATCGGTTCGGCCAGGGTTCCAACGGCCGAAAGTGCCCCAGGCGCCCCGGAAGAAGCGCCAATGCTGAGTTGCCCCGAGAGTCCAAAGCGGACTTCCACACCGGCAGAGATGCTCAACGTCGTCACCCCATCGACTCCGTCCGTACCCTGAATAACCACATTAGAGTTGATGATGTATGGGCTGCCGGCAAGATCCCAAACCGTATCGACAATGACAGGCCCCGAAACATTGGTATCAGCCCAACCTAAGGAATCATAAGGAGATAATAAAGCAGAAAGAAGCAGAATCACGCCAACAATTTTTTGGGAGAACACCCTTTTGCATATCAACTTTCCGATATCACCGACCGTTTTCACCACCATACGCCACCACCTCCTTCGCCGTCACAGAATCAATGTCTTTAACGTCACATCTCCGCAATCTCAGTTCAATATCAATGGCTGTCTCTGCAGAATAAAGCGAACTAATGCAACCGCCCCCCACAAACGTTTAGTTCACCTAAAGCAAAGATTGCGCCAACCCATTCGCAATAAAAACAATACCCCCATGGCCACACAACACATTGTATTTTTTATTATAATTTTTAACAACCGACAGAACGCCTCTCTTGAACGAAATAAATATGTCAACGTTCTTTACGATTTCCGAGCAGGGCCGTAAACATTGTTTACACTTTGTGGAACAGTTCATCCGAACCGCCCTGCTGAACCCGCTACCAGATAAATCCATAAGATTTATGAATTAAACGCATTTCTTTATGGAAGCAATATACAATGTCCTTATAAGGACTGTATTTCAAAAAGGATGGTCTTTGAATAATAAATTTGAACCGCTGTCAACAAACTTGACATTGAGAAGATGACGTACGTCAGTTAACACCTGAATTTTGCACGCAATTAGCTTTAAATGGCCCCCGGAGCCAATTTTTTCAAAATGACGAAGAATCCGTTTTCTACCCTATCGCATGATCGCGAACCCTTATGAGCGGCAAACGGTTCAATAATGATTCACTTAACCCATCATTTTTAAAGGAAATTATCATGCAAGAAGTTTTTTGCATTGAAATCTCCCGGGTCAGGCAGTCGTTCAACATGCCACCTGCCTCCAAGGCTTCGGTTTTAACCGCGCCTGATCCAGGAAGTTGAGAAAGTGGATCATCGCTGGGGTTCTCGTATCGTGTATGGAGTACTTGACCTTATCTCGGTTTTGATCTTTGACAACTTTGGCAGCAATGAAGAGCAACTTCAGTCGAGCGATCCGGATCGTATTGGATGCCACTGTTTTTAAAGCCGGCATCTCTTTTCTGCCTTGACTCTCGGCGGCAAGCAGTTTGATGTAGCGCCAGACTTGAAATCCTTGGACTTGAAATCCTCCTTGAAATCCTTGTCGGACCAAGGCGACCTGTTGTAATAAGGCATTAATCAATCTAAATTACGTCAATAAAAGGTCTTAGCGCCCGTTTGGCATTTCACAACTTCATTTTTCCCAAAAGATCTTTGTTTGAAGCCCTGCATCGCCATCATTCAACAATCCGACTTAGTCCGACTAAGTGCAAAAGGCCCTGGATTTCAGGGCCTTTTTTTTCTGCCCGGTATCGTCCGGCATGATCCATTGACATCCGGATCTTGTCCGTTATTTCACAAGAACCTGGCCCTCCTGCGTCGTACCTGTCTTGGATTCCAGCTTGTAGGCATACACGCCCGGCCTGGTGAAAACCAGACTGGCGGTATCACCATATCCCAAGGCCTTGGAGGTGAAGCATCCTGATTTCGGCTCCAAGGCAAAACCGACAACGGGAGACTGAATTGCATCGATACATTTCGAATCCTCATCAAACTTAATCAACACCTCACTTTCGAACCGATGGGATGCGCTGCCGGTCCAGTTCACCCATACGACACAGTCTCCTTGATCGATCTCCAGCTTGTTTGGCGTCAGCCCGTTTTTTCCCTGAAATGTGATAATATAACAATTTTCTTTCGCTTCGACCGCGCTCGGGGTTAAATAGGCCCACGCCATAACCACCAACATCACCATAATCAAATAAAAAACCGTCTTTCTTTTTCCCATCCAGCACCCTACCCGCTGCTGCGAATGTACACGAAAAGCAGAAAGCCGCACGACCGCAGCGCGGCAGAAAAGTGCCCTGTCCACCGGGCGCGGTGTGTTACCGAGGGGTCAATGTCCAGGTAAAGGGGTCGTATGTACGTTCATCGCCAAGGCATGGAATACTGGGAGAGCAGAACTACGAGGGCAGAGATTCTCCTGGTGTTAGCCGGGCAGAACCCCACCGGAATAGCCACCGGCTATCGCATCCTTGCAGCCACTGTGGCAGCATTGCGACTGAGGCGTCGGCATGAACGGTTGGCACACGGGTTAAAGATAAAAATATGTGTAACGTTGATTTACGGCCCTTCTTCCATAAAAATGAAGCCGCACCCCGTTCACATGGTCGGTGGACGTGGTCTTTTCGAGACAACTTGCAGTAATTCTGGGCGATCTTATTGTTGCGGAGAGAAGTACTACAGGAGAATCTGCCGAAGAAAGGGCACACCACAAAAAAAGGCGGCGCCAAAAGGCGCCGCCTTTTTCCCGATACACGGTCTTTTCTATTTTCGTCCCGAATATTCCGAATAGGCCATGGCAACGGTTCGGTATACCAGGTGGGCCAGCTTGGAAAACGGCGTGTAGGCGAACAATGCCCAGACAAATACCAAGTGTAGAAAGTACAGGACAGCGGAAAAATCGAAATATCCGCCCAGACGGACGATTTCCGTGAGCATCCCCGTCAGGCCCAGCGCCACCACCAGCCCCACCAGGTACCAGTCCCAGTAACGGTTGATGCTGTCGGTCTGGCCCAGCCGGTTTTTGAGTAACAAAAGTCCCCCGACCACCAGAGCCACGCCGCTGACGTTGGCCAGCCACTTGATGGGGCTGATCTGGGGGTAGGGCCCCTCAATGTGTAACACCCACTCGGCAAAGAAAAAACAGGCGGTGACCACAAACAGCCCGATGAAGCTGAACAGTACCATCATATGCGCTGTGGACCGTTCTTTGTTTTCGGTGCATTCATTGAACTTCTGGTGTTTAAAAATGGTGGGAAGCACCCGGATCAAGGCCTTGCCGATCCCCACCGGATCAATGGCCTGCCGGTCGGTCTTGCCTTCTGCCAGGGCGTTAGCGTGGATGTCGACGACAAAGCGCTTGAGCCCCAAGGCAAACACAACGACCGCCGCAGTAAAGGTGGGGATCATGATGATGTCCACAAGGTAGTTGCTAAAGTAATCAGCCTGCCACAAATGATCGCCCTCCGGGGAAAAATTCATCCACCCCAGGCCGAACATGTTGAAGATGGCGCCGAGCACCAGAATAATCACCGCCGGCAAAACCAGCAGCGGCACCAGCATCTTTGGATTCTGGACCGCACGGGCCAGTGCCTTTGGGGTGGCGTATTCGGCGATTGCATAGGCCCGCACCGCGGCCAGCACGTCACCGGGCTTTGCGCCCCTTGGGCACCGGGTGGTGCAATCTCCGCAATTATGGCACAACCAGATGTCGGGATTCCCCACCAGTTTGTCCTTGAGACCCCAGGATGCGGCGATCATCTCCTTTCGGGGAAAAGGCTTGGTTTCCGGCGAAATCGGGCAGGCCACGGAGCAGGTAGCGCACTGAAAACATTTCTTCAGGTCCTGGCCTCCCAGCTTCGTTACCGTTTCAATAAACCCGATATCAGGTTCCGCAAGGTACGTTTCCGGCATCGTTTCTTCCTCCTCTGAAAAAGGCTGGTTTCCGTTAGAAGCCTTTGAAGGGGTTGGGCCCCAGCTCTTCGATGGTCTCCACAAAGGTGTTGATCATGTCCGGCAGCTTGTCGTATTCGTCAATGCCGATGGTAAACTGGGCGACCCGCTCCTCTTCCAGTGCCAGGCTCTGGAGCGCCTCTCCGATTTTGCGCATCCGGATTTCCGCCAGTTCACTGCCTTTCACAAAATGGCACTGGTAGTCGTCCCCGTGCTTGCAGCCCAGGAGAAACACGCCGTCCATTCCCTGGGACAAGGCGTCCTTTATCCAGATAACATTCACGGAACCAAGGCAGCGCACCGGAATAAAACGCACGTCCGCCGAATAGGTCATGCGGTTCAAGCCAACGATGTCCAAGGCCGGCAGGGCGTCGTTTTCGCACACCAGCGCCAGAATTCGCATGGGCGGATCGTCGAAATCCTCTTCGGAGGGCACCCCGATGGCTTTGACCATGGAGCCGACGCTGTCGATGTTGTAATCGGCGAACCCGATAATCCGCTCCGGACAAGCCCCCATGCAGGTGCCGCAGCGCCGGCAACGGGCCGGGTTCGGTTTTGGCGTCCCCTTCGCATCGTCATCCAGGGCGCCGAAGGGGCATTCGTCCGTGCAGCGCTTGCACTGGGTGCACCGCTGAAAAAAGAAATCGGGGAACGTCATATCCCCGGAGCGGGGATGCACCGACACGCCACGGTTGACGGATTCGATACACTGGATGGCCTTCAAGGCCGCGCCGGTGGCGTCCTCGGTGGCCTCTTCGACGGTCATGCTGCGTCGCACCGCCCCGGCCGCATAAATGCCGGTTCGCTGGGTTTCGTAGGGAAAGCAGATGAAATTGGAATCCACAAAGCCGTCAAACAAATCAATGTCCCGGAACGCCGGTCCCTGGCGGTAGGCCATGTTGACCACCGGATCGTCCTTAGTCACCGGCACCATGCCCGCGCCAAGGACCACGAGGTCCGCCTTGACCTGCAGTTTCTCTCCCAGCAGGGTATTGTCGGCCCCCACCAGCAGGCCGTCACCATCAGCGGTAACGCTTGTGACCTCACCCTTGGTCATAAAAATCCCCGGATCCTGCTGCATGCTCTTGTAAAAATTCTCGGTAAGGCCCGGGGTCCGCATGTGCTGGTAGAAAAGATAGGCCTTGCCGTCCGCATAGTCTTCGCGCACATAGCTGGCGTGTTTGAGGGCCACAAGGCTGGTCACGGCCCCCGCATACGCGAAATCGTTGTCCGATCCCTGCCCCGGGCTCTGGACAAACACCACGGATTTGGCCGGTCTTCCATCCGAAGGCCGGATAACCTTTCCGGCGGCGGCCATCTCTTCAAACTGCTGGTTGGTGATCACATTGGGCAGTGTGCCAATCCCCAGGTGCTCCGGAGCCTGTTTTTCCAGGGTATCTGGCCGCCAGCCAGCAGCCAGAATCACGGCCCCGAAAGTTTCCCCGTCGGGATCGAACGTTAAGATGTCGACCCGGCCCTCATTGTACTCCAGAAATTTCTTGTGCAGGGCCTCAGCGTCTAATTCCTTGCCGCTGGCATCCACCTTCATTTCGTCGGGCAGAGGGTAGGGCACGTCGAACTGGATCTTCTCGCCGGGTTTCTTGAAGGTCACGGTAAAATTGCCCGGCTCTCCCGCCAATCGGGCCACCAGGGTCTCGGTCCGGACCGCAATGCGGGGATGTTCGGTTACGGCCGTTATCTTGTCTCCCACCGTTGGGGCGATCAGCTTCTCGTAGGCGCCGCCGGCGGGAAGCTGCCTGCGCCAGCCGGCCGCCTTACCGCCCAGCCGGGCCTCCTTTTCAACCAGGGTCACGGCATACCCGGCCTCCGCGGCATCCAGGGCCGCGGTGAGGCCTGTCATTCCGCCACCGATGACCAATATCTTCCGGGACAGGTTTTCCAGCTGATAAGGCTCTGGCAGCTTTATTTTCTCCACCCGCGCCATGCCCATCTTCAGGTAGTCTTCGGCCAGCATTTGCAAGCGATCGAAATGGACGCCGTCCGCCTTCTGCTCTTCGGAAAGAGCTGGAAACGCCGATCTGGGATGGGACCATACCGTCTGTTCCCGCAAATCGACCCGGTCCACAATACAACCGTCAAACCGGAACACATCGTAATTCACCCGCCGTGAACAGGCGGCGATCACAAGGGTGTTGACCCCCTCCTCGGCAATATCCTTCTCGAGCAGAGCGATGCCCTCTTTTCCGCAGAGCATGGGATGGGTCTTGCAAACGCCGATGCCCTCTTCGCCGGCCATGCCACAAAGCGCATCGATGTCAAGGGCATCACCGATGCCGCACCCCTTGCAAATATAGACGCCGTATTTTTTATCCATGAATAACCTCCTACCTCCTCACCAGGGTTTGAATGGCCTTGAGTGCCGCGCCGGTCGCATTCTGATTGCAGGACACCACGTCCGCCGGTCTGCTGGCGCACCCGGCTCCGAACATTCCGCCGCTCTCGTCGCCCAGGATAAACCCGTCCGCGCTGTAGGTCAGGTCCGCTGGAAGATTCCGGGCGGCTGCGGTGGGCTGCATGCCGGTGGCCAGAACGGCCATGTCCACGGTCTGGCGGATTTTCTGGCCGGTAAGAGCGTTTTCCGCCGTAACGGTGACGGCCCCGGTTTCGGCTCCCGTCACTTCTGCGACTTTTCCCTTGATGAAGAAAATATTTTCGTCGGCCTTGATCTGCTGATAAAATTTTTCATACCGCTGCCCAGGAGCCCGCATGTCGATGTAGAAGATGTAGATTTTCGCATCCGGATACTGACTGCGGATGTAAGTGGCCTGTTTCAGAGATGCCATGCAGCAGATATAGGAACAATAGGGAAGATGGTTTTCATCCCGTGAGCCGGCGCATTGGACAAACGCCACGCTCTCGGGAGCTTTCCCGTCCGAAGGTCTCACCACGGCGCCCTTTGTGGGCCCGTTGGGCGCCGCCAGCCGCTCCATCATCATGTTGGTGATAACGTTGGAGTACACGCCGAACCCGAGATTATCGATCTTTGCGGCGTCATAGGGCTCCCAGCCGGTGGCCCACACAACGGCCCCCACGGGAAGGGTCAGGCTTTTTTCAGCCATGCCGAGATCGATGGCGCCGTAAGGACAGGCTGCGGCGCAGCGGGCCCCCTCTTCGGTATCGACGATTTGCGGAGAAATCACATACCGGTGCGGAAAGGCCATCTCGAAGGGAAGGTAGGCTGCCTTTGTTTTTTTCATCCCGAAATCGAACACACTGTCGATCTGCGTTTCACAGACAGCGGCGCATTCCCCGCAACAGGTGCAGTTTTCGTTCACATAGCGGGGCGACACCTTGATGCTGGCCGTATAATTGCCGGGCGTGCCGGTCACCCGGTCCACCTCCGCCATGGTCATAACTTTGATGCGGGGATTGTCCTTTATTCTTCTGAAATTGATTTCCAGTCCGCAGGTGGGAGGGCAGAGCTTGGGGAAATAATGCTTTAGCTGCGCCACGCGCCCCCCCAGGAAGGGGTTCTTCTCCACCAAAAAAACCTCGTAGCCCACTTCGGCCGCTTCCAGGGCCGTGGTCAGGCCGCTGATACCGCCGCCGACAACCAAAATACTGCCGCTTGCAGGGGCTCCCTTGCTTTCTGTCATGCCGTCCCTCCATGCCGAGCGCCATGATGCCGGATCGATCATGAACGCAATTTCAATGTTCCGCGCCGCATCCGCAGGAGCTGCCGAACGGGCAGGACCCTCCATGCCTTTCCTGGGACGCCCTCTATCCGCCACAGCCGGACCCAGGAAGGAGACGGCGGCTCAGGAAAGGCAAAAAAAATCCGTCTTGAAAACGCAATAATAAACGCGCATACCGCCCGCCCACGGCCGTTCACCGCGGACGGGGCAAGGCGCCATGCCACCCGGCGGCGCTGCAACGCACCGGGTGACATGGCGCTTCAAACCGCCGTCGCCGTTTAATCAGGAATGATCTTGATGTAGTCTTTTTTGAAGATATCCCATTTCTTTTCTTTGGGATCGAACTTGGAGTTCACGAAGCAGAACCAGTTCTTATCGTCCTGCCCCGGATAATCCGCCTGGTAGTAGAAGCCCGGATAGCGGGTTTCTTTCCGGAACTGAATGTGCCGCAGATGCGCCTCCACCGTCCAAATACGATGGTAGATTTCCCACGCCCGCATCAACTCGTGTAAATCGCCCGCTGCCATTTTCTCGCAGTCTTCACGCATGGTCTGGAGCAACTCCATCACGATCTCCAGGGACTTGCTGCTGGTCTGGTAATAGGTGGCCGTGCCGGCCCCATACTCGTGGGTGGCTTTCATCAGACGGTACATCATTCCCTCGGGTTTGATGTAATTGGGATTGATGTCCACAGCGGTGGTGTACTCACAGTGGTCGAGGAAGGTCCGCACCGGTTTGTAGACCAGGTCCACCAGTTCCTCCTTGCTCTGTGCCAGGGTCGGCGTGAAGTCCGCGTGATCCTTGGCATAGCGCACCATCTGCTTGGCCGCGATCCGCCCTTCGGCATGGGAACCGGAGGAAAATTTATGCCCGGAACAGCCAACGCCGTCGCCGGCGGTGAACAGGCCGTTGACGGTGGTCATCTGCTTGTAGACCTTGCCGTTGTCGGCCTTGATCTTGTAAGCGTCGGGCACCCAGTCAAAATCCGGTCCGCTGGTCCACAGACCGCAGCAGCCGGAATGCGAGCCCAGGAGGTAGGGTTCGGTGGGCATCACCTCGGAATTTTTCTTTTCCGGCTCACAATCCTGGGCACACCACAGATTGGCCTGACCGCAGGTCATGTCCAGGAAGTCTTCCCAGGCTTCGGATTCGAGATGTTTGAGCTCTTTCTTGTCCATGGCCTTGCCGAGTTCCGCCAGCGCCGTTACGGTATCCATGATGATGGGGCCACGCCCCTCTTTCATCTCGAAGAGCATCAAGTGGTTCCGCAGACAAGTGGGGGTGATGGCGGCGGTTCCGTATGGTGCATATCTTTCGAGCTCTTTCTTGGCCGCCTCGCCACCGGCAAACGCCTCGCCCAGACCGTTTAAGGTTTTGGCCTTGAACAGGAGGAACCATGCCCCCACCGGTCCGTAACCATCCTTGAAACGCGCCGGCGTGAAACGGTTTTCCATCATGGACAGCTCGGCGCCCACCTTCATGCACATGGTGTAGGTGGAGCCGGCATTCCAGACCGGATACCAGGCCCGGCCCTTGCCTTCGCCCACCGAGCGCGGCTGGTAGATATTCACCGCACCGCCGCAGGCCACCATCATGGTTTTGCATTTGATGATATAAACCTTGTTTTCACGTACGGAAAAACCGACGGCACCGGCGATCTGATTTTCGCGGTTGGCATCGAGCAACAATTCGACGATGAACACCCGCTCCAGGATGTTGTCTTCTCCGAGAGCCTTTTTGGCTGCCTCGGCGATGACGCGCTTGTAGGACTCGCCGTTGATCATGATCTGCCATTTGCCCGTGCGCACCGGCTTTGCGCCGGACTTTAGGGTCCCCATCTTCAGACCTTTTTTACCGTCAAGGTTTTTTCCATCTTCGGATTTTTTCCAGATGGGCAGACCCCATTCTTCGAACAAATGCACCGAATCGTCCACATGGCAACCCAGATCAAAAATGAGGTCTTCCCGAACGATACCCATCAGGTCGTTGCGGACCATCCGCACGTAATCTTCTGGGCTGTTTTCTCCGACATAGGTGTTGATGGCCGACAGGCCCTGGGCGACAGCGCCGCTGCGCTCCATCGCGGCTTTGTCCACCAGAAGAACACTCTGGTCGTCGCCGAGCCATTTTTTCACTTCAAACGCCGTTCCGCAGGCCGCCATGCCACCACCCACGATCAGAATATCAACTTCCCGCTCCTCGACTTCAGGGTCACGAACAGCTTTGAGTTCTCCCAATGGTTTGTTCGGTAATGCCATATCTAATCCTCCTTACCTGTAAACAGGTACGCATGTTTGAGTTTGTTGCGAACGAGAGAAAAGAACAAACACCGGCTGCTGTTACGCCGTCTTGGGTGTCGGCAGCGCAAACCCGTCGACCTCTTCGGTGGACAGCAGAGGGCTTTCCAGGTCTTTCCCTTTCAGGCCTTCATATGCGTTGGCCGCACCTTCCGGAGTCGTACGAATGGGGAATTTAAAGCGTTTGATGGTTCCGTTGCGGAACTTACAGGTCCACATGATGTCTTCGGTGCCGAGCATCGGCATGATGCTGCTTCCCAGGGGAACGAAATCGGCATAGCCGCGGACTTCAATGGCTTGTGTGGGGCAGATTTTAACGCAGGAAAAACACTCCCAGCACTGATCGGGCTCCTGATTGTAAGCCTTCATCGTGTTGGGGTCCAATACCATCAGGTCGTTCGGGCAGATGTACATGCATGCTGTCTTATCGCCACCTTTGCAACCATCACATTTCTCATTAATGACAAAACTTGGCATTTACGATACCTCCTCATGGTTGGTTGTCACTGTAGAATGTGTCAACGGTTTACCTGACAACTGGATCGCCTTGTGTGCGGGTTGGCCACCTCCCTTCTCTATTGATCTTTCAATTTTCTTGGAGTGGAATCTCCTTAAAAACAGCCGTTCGCGGCATGTTTCAACATACAAAGGAAGACTAAAAATATCGATAAAATGCAGGATGATAGAAAATTTTCCACCAAAGAATGTGTAATATCACCCGCTCAAAGGGTTGTCAATCCTTTTGTGGCGTCGGCACGGTCTCAATGGCCGGGGGTAGCCCTCACCATATATGGCCATCGCGTATCTCCACGGCGCAACATGTGGTTTTGCTTTCCCGGGAATCCGGCGGCCGTGCCGTGCCGGTATTATTTGCCGTTGACATCTGGGTGCAACCTGCTACCTCTTTCGTCGTAGACCTGTAAACATCCCCGGCGTGCAACGGCGGTATGGGCAAAGGAGGAGGGGTGGCACTGAAAGAAAAAACGGCGCTTGTTCTCGGCGGAATCAAGGGCATCGGCAAAGCGGTCGCCGTGGACCTGGCCGCCCGGGGTGTTCGGGTGGCCGTGCCATGGCACGACTGGGGGGAACAACGCCCCGCATTGGAGCGGGAGTTGTCGCAAACCGGAACGGACCATCTCGTATTGAAGGCCAACCTGTTGGAGACCGATTGCATCGCACCCCTGGTCCAAACCGTGGTGGAACGCTTCGGCCGCTTGGACATTCTGATCAACAATATCGAGCGCGGCGGTTGGCCGGTGGTGCATGGTTCCTATGTGACAGACCAATGGGACCTGGAGCTGGCCACGACCCTGCGGGCCAAGCAGTGGGTCTTCACCGCGGCGTTGCCGCACCTGAGGCAATCGGAAAACGGCAACGTCATCAACATCTCTTCCATTGCCGGCCTGGTGGGGCGTGCCGGTCCTGCCCGCCATGTTTTCAATGACGGCTATGCAGCGGCAAACCGGGGCATCGCTCTTCTAACCGAAACTTGGGCCCGACTCGGCGCCCCGGAAGTGCGGGTCAATGAAATCATGCTGGGTTTTTTTGAAACCCGCCACGGCGAAGGTACCCGGGGCTGGGGGCTGTTGACCGACTGTCAGAAAGAGGCGTTGCTGGCACACACGCTTCTTCGGCGGCCCGGACGGCTGGCGGATGTGGTGAAGGCCGTACGCTTTCTGCTCACCGCCGCTCCGTTTATGACCGGTGCCGTTCTCCGGCTCGACGGCGGTTATGTGCTGGGCGGTGAAGAGACAGGCCCCTTGCCGCCGGGGGTTCTCTGACCGCCGCTTCCTGAAATCCCCGCACATCGAGAGCAAAAGGCATACCGCTCTCGTAAAAAGCCCGCGCGCGGGCAGGTGTCGGCGCCTGAAATCCGGTGGGACCTATACCACGTCGGTCACCCATTCATTTCGGTCCCGATCAAAAAAGGTAATGCTGGCCGCATAAGAGTCCAGGTTCACCTCCAGGGTGGTGCGACAGGGTGGATTCTCCCAAGTGAGCGACAACTTGTTTTCTTCGGTTTCACCGATTGAAAACGCACCATCGAAAGCACCGTACCCGCTGCGGAAGGCCATCAACCGTAGCAACCGCTTCACCACCGGCCGCGCAATGGCCACCGCCACCTCTTCCAAGCTGTAATTGTGGCGGTTGATATCCCGACCGTTTTTCGTCACCTCCACCAGCGCCACGTCGTTTTCCCCCGCCAACAACCCCACGTAGTACACCTGGGGAATACCCGGCGTAAAAAACTGAATGGCCCGTGCGGCCAGGTAGGAATCATCATTAGCTTCCAGCGCCGAGTAATAGGAACAATTGACCTGGTAGATGTCCAGGTTCTGGTACTCCGGACCTGAAAAAATACGCTTGACGTTGGAGCCTTTTTCAAACAGGCCGTTGAGGGTTTTATCAATTTCCGATTGGTCCATCAGATCCGCCACATCCACCACCCCGATGCCGTCGTGGGTGTCGAGGGTGGTAATCTGTTTGCGCGGACAGATCTTCAGCCATTCCACCAGGCGGCGGTTGGTATGATGGTACAGGGTATGCAGCACCAACAACGGCAGCGCAAAGTCATAAACCCAATAGCCTTTTTCCGCCATTTTCAGCTGGTATGTGTATTTCTCGTGCACCTCCGGCAGAATCAGGGTGTCGAAAGGCTCCACAAAGCCCTTCAACCATTCCAGCAACTGCCAGACCTCCGGTTCCAGAAAAAAACAGTTGGTGCCGATTTTCACCGTCGTGTAGGCAAAGGCGTCCATGCGGATCATCCGGGCGTTGGTCCTGGCAAGCTTGATCAGATGGTTGCGCATCACCTCCCTGGTTTTTGGCGACTCCCAGTCAAGATCGATTTGCTCGTACTCGAAGGTGCACCAGATTTTTTCCTTGGACCCGTCGGCCCGTTCGATCACAGAGTATGGATGGCGCGGCTTGCGGGTGTATACCTTGGCCAAATCCGCCTCGGAAATCTTTCCGTCCGGGGCCAGCTTGTCAAAGGTTAGAAACATGTCCGCATAGTCACTGTCCGCCGCCTTGGCGATATAGTCCTGAAAATACGCCGATTGGCGGCTGATATGATTGACCATGAAATCGATGATCAGATCGAAATCCCCTCCGATAGCGTTCACATCCTGCCATGTGCCGAAGGCGGGGTCCACCTCATCATAGGTGATGGGCGAAAATCCCCGATCGGCGGACGAGGGGTAAAAAGGAAGCAGGTGGACCCCGCCGATGCGGCCGCGCAGGTATTTTCGCAGCACGTAATGCAACTCCAGAAGATTTTGCCCCAGACTGTCGGGATAGGTGATCAGCTGCACCTGGTTGCGAAGGTTCATGCGCGCTCCTTGTCCCTGCTTTCAAAAAAACGGTATTTTTCAATGGCCTGGCAAATGCCACCCGCGCCGGGCGCTTCGGCGAAAAAAACGTTCCGGCCGCCCCGAAGCGCCTCCAGTTCCCGGCTGTAGTTGCCCACCACCACCCCCATCGGTTCTCCCCGAAGCATTTCCTCGTCATTGCCCGAATCGCCGCACACGAGGAAGTTGGCCAGGGGAATGTTCCACTTATAACTCAGGTAGCGGATCGCCTTCCCCTTGGAGGCTCTGTAGGGAAGAATGTCGAGGTATCTTGAATGGCTGTAGATGAGCTGATAGCGGCACTTGTTGTCGAGCAGCAGGTTGTGAATCATGGCCAAACGGTCCTTGCCCGGGGTCATGTCGAAACTGATCTTAAACGGCCGCTGGGTGCGCTCTTCCTGGTATTTGAGGAAGTCAAACCTTTTCAGCAGTCGGTAAATCTTATCCCGGTCCCATTTGGCGGCGATATGGTTGGCCCACCCCTTGCCCGGATGCAGCGCCGGCCCGTAATAGATTTCGGCGCCCACCGAGGAGATGATCACGTCCGGTGTCGGCACGCCATGGGCTTCAAGAATCTCCCGTGCGGACGCCACCGTTCGACCGGTGGCCACTCCGAAGCCCACCGAATCACGATGCTCCTGAAGCATCGCGATCAATGCGGGCAGCTGTTCGTTGCGCTCTCCGATGAGGGTGTTGTCAATATCGGTGACAATGAAACGGTCCAACCGCGCCAGACGCCGTCCGATGGCATCCGAAGGTTCGGCCTGCTTCATGTCGTGGGCACCCTCCTGGTCCAGCATTTTCTGGAGAAGCGCCACATATCGCTCGGCATGACGCTGCCAGGTATAGTGCTTGCGCACATTGTGAATGCCGTTTTTTGAATACCGCTCCCAGGTCCGGCTGTCGGCGATGATTTCTTTGAGGGCACTGGAAATCTTGCTGGGATCCGATGGGTCCACCAGTACGCCGCTTTTGCAATTGGCCAGAATATCACGGGGGCCGCCGTCGTTGGTGGCCACCACCGGAAGGCCGGTTGCCAATGCTTCCAGCAGAGTGAGCCCGAAGGGTTCGGTAAAGGCGGGGTTGACGAACACCCCTTTCTTCCGGGCTGCAATGCGGTACAGTTCCGGCACCTCCAGTTCGAAATCGTGCTTCTTGGGAATGGCCATTTTTCCGTAGAGGTCATGTTTGTCCATCAGCAGTAGCATTTCCGTCAGCACCTCCCGTTCATTTTCCCCCATCCCGCTGATGTCCTTGCGGATGCCGGCGAACACGGCCAGGTTGGCCATGGCCTGAAGCTGCAAATCCCCGCCGTATGCATTCACAAGCCCCTTGATGTTTTTTCGCTTGTCGGGCCGACAAAGGGCGAGAATAAGCGGTTTTTCCGGGTGCATGAAAAACCGATCCAACTCCTGGAGAACGGACGCCTGGGCATAGCGCGCCTCCTCTTCCCGGCCGTTGTTGTCCCCCAGCAAGTCATGATAATAAGGATAGAATTTTTCAACATTCAGCCCCGGCGGCAACACCTTGTAAGTGGCCACCTCCCGGTTGCGGTAACGGCTATACTGTTCTTCGATTTCCTGGTGGGTGCTGGTCACCACCAGGTCCGCGGTTTTCAGAACATCCTCCTCGGCGTGAATCCTTCGATCGATGCACAGTCTTTTCACCAAGTCTTCCTCCCTGGCGCCGTCATCGAGAAGCTTCTGTTTCTTGACCCGCCCCAGAGAATGTCCCGTGAAAACGAACGGAAACCCGAAGATCTTGGCCAGCTCCATGGCCACATACCCGCCATCGGCATAATGGCCGTGCAGCACGTCGGGCAATTCTCCTTCCCCCTTGATGAACTTGATGGCACCGTCGATGTACTCGTCCAGACATTGCCACAACAGCTCCTTGCGCAGATATTTTCCGCCGCCGCAACGGATCCGCACGATGTTGAAATGCTCCGTTACCGGCTCCACGGCACGGGCATAGTCCTCCGACACGCTGCGGTCCGACACCAGGCGGGTGAACAGAGACACCTTGCGCACCCCGGGTGTTTGGGAAAGGGCTCGCCCCAGCGCCACCACATAATTTACCTGCCCCCCTGTGTCGGCGTCCCGGCCGAGTTCCATGTTCCGCCCCCGCACCAGTCCGTGAATACTGAACATCTGGATGTAGATCCCATCACGCTTCATGCTGTTCCCCGTTTTGTTGGAAGGCTGTATAAAAAGACCCCGTTTCGGGAAGGGCTCCGTCAATCTCGCAGATCCGGGCGGAAAACCGTGCCGCCCGGGCGGCCGCCGTCTCCAGGGGCCGGTCGGACAGAATGCCGTCCGCCAAAAATGCGGCATACGCATCTCCGGCGCCCACCGTGTCGGCCGGTCGCGCCACTGGCATCGGGGGGACGTCAATCCGGCGCTCCGGCACAAAGAGGCTGCTGCCTGCCGCTCCCCGTGTGACGGCCACCATGCCGACATCGAACCGTTTTATCAATGTCACCACCTGTTGGGCCGGGTCACCGGAAATCTCCAGCAGCGCGCAGGCGGTGGCAAGCTCCTCCTCATTGAGCTTGACGATATCCGCCCGGAGCAGGGAACGCGAGATGATATGCCGCCGGTCGCAGCCCTGTCGCAGGTTCATGTCGTAAAAGAAGCGGCTTTGCCCCGGCATGTCCTCCAGAACCTCGTGCAACCGCCGATGCCCCGATGCGGTCCGTTGCACCAGGGAGCCGAAGTATACCAGCTGCGGCGGATCCTTCACCATCTGCGACAGCAGAGGCGCGGCGGCGATAAAATCGTAGGCAACGGTCGTCGCGATGGAAAAGGTGGGCACACCGGCTGCATCCAAGGCGACTTGGACATAACCGGTGGCATGGTCCGGGTCTATCTGGATGTCCCCGGCGTCGATTCCCGCCCGGGCCACCCGGGCCAGAATGTCCCGGCCCGCCGCGTCCGCCCCGACCCGGGACACGAACCGGACCGCATGTCCCAACTGCCGCAGGTGATAAATGAAGTTAAACGGCGCGCCGCCCAGGCGCCGGCCGTCCGGAAACACATCG
Source organism: Desulfobacterales bacterium (assembly GCA_963678885.2). GTDB lineage: Bacteria > Desulfobacterota > Desulfobacteria > Desulfobacterales > JAFDDL01. The sequence goes on from CAXXFG010000001.1 coordinate 1,277,795, forward strand.
TACAGTATTTCACCGATACTGAGAATCATCCGTTCTCCAGAACACGAAGCGCGCGCTGCGCCAACATCCCCCGTCAGCCGCCTTCCACGGCACCCATGGGCGCGACCAGGGCAGACGGCACCCCCCACAGAAACAGGTTCACCCAGTCAAAGCCAAGCGACAACAGGGCGGTGTCATCGGTTCGCATACGGGCAAGCAGCTCCGGAGCAATGCGGTGGCGTGTCAGAAAACTGCTGTCGAAAACGAAGGACCGGAACCGGTCCATGTTGTACGTGGCCATGAAAGCCATCTTTGCCCTGGGGCCGACGGCCCCCTCCGGTCCCCACGGATTTTGTGCGAAGCGCTGCTTGACATCCGCCCAGGCGACGGTCATGCGATAATGTTCTTCGGCATCCTGGTCCCGGATCCAGGACGACACGCGCCACTGCACGGTCTCGTTGCGCCCGAGACAAAACGGTGGGGGGCGAAACAAATTGATCGTTTCCCGCACCTTGCCGTCCGGCCCCATGAGCACCCCCCGCTCCACCGGGAAACTGCGGCAGGTATCGGGACGATCCGCGTAAACCCGGCACCCGGAACCTGTCAGAAAGGGGCAGGTTTTCTCGGCGTTGTCGCGCATGCGCAGCAAAACGTCGGGAAAATGGTTTCCCGCCCGCATCACCACATCCACGTGACGCTCGAGAAACACGTCCGTGTCCATTTCAAGGCCGCGGCTCAACCGCAGCACATCATAAGGATACAAAAACAGGTTCAGGTTCCGGCAGCAACGGTTGAAGCAAGCCAGGGCGGGATGGCAGCGAAACCGAAAGCTGTCCGTCGGCCCCAGGCGCTCTCCGGAAAGTGTGGCAGGGTCCTCTATCCGTTTCATTTTTTCTTTCAGGTTAACAGTGCCGGGAAAAAAATCCGCTCATAAAGACTCAGGGCATGTTGATCGGTCATACTGGCGATGCAGTCACATGCGATGCGCTCCAAGGGCTCGGACGCCGAGTGACAGCAATCCATTTCCAGTGCCACGAGCTCGTTTCGCAATTGCTCCTCATGGGTCAGAAAATAATAATACAGTTCCGCAAGAATCTTTTTTGCCTTGACAAAGGCGGTGTGCACCTGTGCGGAGCGATAAACCCGCATGTAGAGAAATTTTCTCATTTCAACCATGGCGTCATGCATGGCGCCGCTCGTTTTCAGGCAAAGGCGGCCCTCTGTCTCTTGGCTGTTGTGAATCACATCACTGATCATCCGGGTGGCCCGCTGGGAATGGGTTTTCCCCAGAACCCGCACACATTTTTCCGGCACGTCCGCCATGGAAACGACCCGGCTGCGCACCGCGTCGTCCAGATCATGGTTCAGATACGCCATAATATCGGCAATACGCACCACCCGGCCCTCCATGGTCCCAGGCAGGGCACGGGGCGTTTCCTCCGGCATGATCTTCCCAAAGCCCTTGGAATGCTTCAGGATGCCGTCGCACACCTCCCGGCAAAGGTTCAGCCCCTTTCCGTTGTTCTCCAGCAAGTCCACCACCCGAACGCCCTGCTGCTGATGGGAAAATTGCCGCGCATAGACCTCTTTGAGCACAGCCTCCCCACTATGTCCGAAGGGGGTGTGGCCCAGGTCGTGGCCCAGGGCGATGGCTTCGGCAAGATCTTCATTGAGCCCCATGGCCCGGGAAATGGTCCGGCTCATCTCCGCCACTTCTAGGGTATGGGTCAGCCGGGTGCGGTAATTATCCGCCAGCCCGATGGGTGCCAAAAAAACCTGGGTTTTGTGTTTGAGACGCCGAAAGGCGTTGGAATAGACAATGCGGTCCCGATCCCGCTGAAAGGCTGTACGGATCGGGCATTCCGGTTCATGGTGCAACCGCCCTTGCGTTTGGGCGCTCCAGCAGCCGTGAAGGGACAACATCAGCCGCTCGCGCTCTTCGACCTGCCGCCGGATGGCGCTCGGTGCCTCCTCAGCCCCGGCACCTTCGGCCCTGTCGGGCAGTCTCTTTTTTGACAATCCGTTCAAAACAACTTAATATTTCCACACTAGTCGGATCTTGTAAAGGGGTATTGCCGCCACCATGAATAATCATCACCTCGTTCTCGGACAACTGGCCGATTTTATCACAGGGGAAACCATCACCGACAGCCACGATGAGCGTTATCGCCAGCAGATCGCAAGGCAACTGGTTTTCACCCACGGCTATCAGAAGGCGGATATCCTGCCACGTCAGCCGCTGACGGTTTGCTGTGATCGGAAAACGGCACGGCTGCTGATCGATTTCCAAGTGCGCCTTCTGGACCGCATTCACATGCTGATCCAATATGCGCCGGGGTCCATCACCACCCGACACCGGCCGGTGTTGGCCATGAGCAGGCTCGCCGTACCGTACCAGATTCCGGTGGTGGTGGTCACCAATGGCCAAAGCGCCGAGGTGCTGTCCGGGGAGACCGGGCGAAAAATAGGCGAGGGCCTGGCCGCCATCCCCTCCAGAAGCCGGTTATCCCATTTGGGCAGGTCCGCCACATGGCAACCCCTTTCGGATTCCCGGAAACAAATGGAGGCAAAAATTCTTTACGCATATGAAATCAATGATCGCTGTCCATGCGATGACACCGTCTGTCGGCTTTAACACCGGAACCGCCATGTCGGACAAACGGTTCATGCACCAAGCCCTGATCCTCGCAAGGGAAGCCCTGGCAGCCGGGGAGTTTCCGGTGGGGTGCCTCCTTGTGGCGGAAGGGCGCGTGGTGGCCCACGGCTCCCGCACGGGGTCCGCCGGAACCGCCGCCAACGAAATCGACCATGCGGAAATGACGGCCTTGCGGCGCTTTTACCACCGGGGCGCCGGCCACCGTTGTGGGGAGCTGGCGGCATACTGTACCCTGGAGCCGTGCCTCATGTGCTTCGGTGCGCTTCTCCACGCGGGGGTGTGTCGTATCGTCTATGCCTACGAAGATGCCATGGGCGGCGGCACCCGCTGGCCGTTGGATCAACTGCCCGGGTATTACCGTCGCCGTCGGCCGGTGACGGTGCCCCACGTGTTGCGTGAACAGAGCCTGGCCTTATTCCGGACCTTTTTTGAATCCCCCGAAACGGCCTATTTAAAAAACACGGCCCTGGCCCGTTACACCCTGGCCCAACCCCTCGGTCCTGCGCCCGTTTCCGAGGGGAGGCACAGCAGCGCCCCCCCCCACAATACCGGGAGATATTGAGCTTCCGGTATTTTTTTCTTGCATTTTTTTCTTGCAATTCTTAGTGTTATTGGATAATGCAATCATCTATTTGGCCAAAAGGCGATGGGATTTTTCTTTATTTCTGTAATATGAACTGGTTGCAACCATGATGCCGGTGCCGGCAAGGCAAGCGACCAAGCGCGGCGACAACCATTAACCAGGAGGGGGCAGCATAGCTATATCAAGAGGAAATAACAGACCGGTCAAACCGAACAACCGTGTAAACATCAACCAGGCCATCCGTGCCCGGGAGGTTCGGGTTATTGACCCGGAAGGCAACCAGTTGGGAATTCTCTCCATCCGGCAGGCGCTGGACAAAGCGGGGGAATTCGGCCTGGATTTGGTTGAGGTGTCGCCCAGCGCAGTCCCACCGGTCTGTAAGATCATGGACTATGGTCGTTTCAAGTACGAGCAGACGAAAAAGCAACAGGAAGCCAAAAAAAAGCAGTCCATCTTTCAGGTGAAGGAGATAAAGGTCCGGCCCAAGACCGGAGACCATGATCTCCAGACCAAGATCGGGCATATACGAAAGTTTATCGAAAAGCAGGACAAGGTGAAAGTCACCGTCATGTTTCGGGGGAGGGAGATCAGCCTTTCGGATCTGGCCCGGGAGCAACTTAAACACATCGTCTCGGCAACCGAAGACATCGCCTCTGTGGAACAGACCCCGAAATTCGAAGGACGCACCATGGTCATGATCCTGTCGCCGAAATAAATGGCCGGCGGATAAAAACCGCTGGCCGCGGCCGGGATCCAGCCGCACCCCAACGAAATGGCTGCAACAGCCGCCCTGTGTGTGGCGTGGCCGTCTGCTTCGCGGCGGGACACGCCTTCTGTTTTTTTTAGCACAGGGCGGTAAATGCTTGACAAGGAAAGCCCGGCCAGCGGGACGAATCGGTTTCAATACTTTTATCTATTTTATATAAGGAGAAATGACGCCATGCCAAAAATCAAGACAAATCGGGCGGCGGCCAAACGGTTCAAGAAAACGGGCAGCGGCGGGTTCAAGTTTTCTAAATCCCACGCCAGCCATATCCTGACCAAAAAAACCACAAAACGAAAACGGGCGTTGCGACGGTCCCAGATGGCGGACAAAACCAACATGAAAGAGCTTCGGCTGCTCTTGCCCAATGGGTAGATAGATAAGGAGAACCACCATGAGAGTTAAAAGAGGCTTTAAGGCCAGACAGCGAAGAAACAAACTGCTTAAATTGGCCAAGGGATTTCGGGGGGGGCGCAGCAAGCTGATACGAACCGCCGCCGACTCGGTGGACAAGGCCCTGATGTACGCCTACCGTGACCGCCGCCAGCGCAAGCGGGAATACCGCGCCATGTGGATCACCCGGATCAACGCCGCCGCGCGATTGAACGATTTGTCCTACAGCAAGTTTATCCGAGGCCTCAAGCTGGCCGATGTGAGCCTGGACCGGAAGGTTCTGGCCGATCTTGCGGTTTCAGATCCCGGCGGATTTGCCCATATTGCAAAGGTCGCGGCCGAGCAGCTGCCGGCATGAGGGCAGCGGACCTGCACGTTACCCGTTATTCACAACAGCGACGATATTCCCCGTGACCTTACAGATCGACACGATACAGCAGGAGGCGCTACAGGAACTTGCGGCGGCACAGGACGCGGATGCGGTTCAAGCGGTGGCCGTCAAGTACCTGGGCAGAAAAGGACGGATCACCCAGTTTCTCCGTGCCATATCGCAACTTCCGGAAGCCGAGCGGCCCATGGCGGGCAAACGCGCCAACGAGGTGAAACGTCTCCTGGAAACGGAGCTGCAGCAGCGGACGGAAAGCATCCAGGCAGCCCCCCGTGACAGTGGGGGGCTGGATGTTTCCCTGCCCGGCAGACCCGTTGCCCAGGGAGCGGCGCACCCCATCACCCTTGTCACCCAGGAAGTGTGCGACATCTTCACCCGGCTCGGATTCGACATCGCCGAGGGTCCCGAGGTCGAATCGGATTATTACAATTTCGAGGCCCTCAATATCCACAAGGATCACCCGGCCCGGGACATGCAGGACACGTTCTACGTTTCCGACAACGTGGTTCTGCGCACCCACACCTCACCGATCCAGGTACGCACCATGGAAAAAGCCGCACCCCCGGTGCGCATCATCGCACCGGGAAAGGTCTATCGGTGCGATTCGGACATCACCCACACACCGATGTTCCATCAGGTGGAGGGGTTGATGGTGGGGGAGGGCATTTCCTTCGGGGACCTCAAAGGGATTCTCACCGCCTTCGTACACCAGATTTTCGATAAAAAAACCGCCCTAAAATTCAGGCCCAGTTTTTTCCCGTTCACCGAACCGAGCGCGGAGGTGGATATTCTCTGTGTCATGTGTCGGGGCAAGGGGTGCCGGGTCTGCTCCCAAACCGGCTGGCTGGAGGTGCTGGGTTCGGGAATGGTGCATCCGGCCGTGTTTGAAAATATCGGATACGATACGTCCCGGATCACCGGGTTTGCCTTCGGGGTCGGTATCGAACGGATTGCCATGCTGAAATACGGCATAGATGACATTCGCGTCTTTTTCGACAACGATCTGCGATTTCTCGGGCAGTTCATTTCGTTCTAGCCCCTTGGCCATGTTTCCCGTCCCGCATCAATAACACAGCTTTTCCAAGGAAAATGACGCCATGAAGGTTAGCTTAAGTTGGCTGAAGGAATACGTTCCCATCACCCTCGACCCCGCATCCCTGGCAGATGCTTTGACCATGGCGGGATTGGAGGTCGAGGGAATGTGGGACCGTTACGACTATCTGGACCATGTGGTGGTGGGCAGAATTCTGTCCGTGGAAAAACATCCCGATGCCGACAAGTTGTCCTGCTGCTGCGTATCCATCGGTGATCGCACCCTGGAAATCGTGTGCGGCGCACCGAACGTGGCACCGGATATGTGTGCGCCCGTCGCCCTGCCCGGCGCCGAACTGCCCAGCGGTCTGGTGATCAAACCAAGCGTGATTCGTGGCAAGGCCTCTGGTGGCATGCTCTGCAGCCCCACCGAACTGGCCCTGGGCGCGTCCGGAAAAGGGATCATGGCCTTGCCGGAAACCGCCACGCCCGGTACCCCCCTGGCCCAGGCCCTGGACCTATCGGACACGGTAATGGAAATCGGCCTGACCCCCAACCGCGCCGATTGCGCATCCGTCATCGGTATCGCCCGGGAAATCGCAGCCATTCAGGACGTCCCCCTCCGATACCCCGCCATTTCGCCCATCGTCACCGAGGGGAATATTTTCGAACGCACATCCATCACCATCGAGGCACCGGACGCCTGCCCCCGCTACACCGCGAAGCTGATGGAAAACGTAACCATCGGCCCGTCGCCCCAATGGCTCCAGGACCGGCTCCGTTCCGTCGGGCAACGCCCCATCAACAACATCGTCGACGTCACCAATTTCGTTATGCTGGAAACCGGTCAACCGCTGCACGCTTTTAATTTCGACGCGCTTGCCGAAGGCCGTATCGTTGTCCGGAAAGCACGCAAAGGAGAACCGTTCACCACACTGGACGACAAAAATAGAGTTCTAGACGAAGAGATGCTGCTCATCTGCGACGGGGTGAAACCGGTCGCGCTCGCAGGCGTCATGGGCGGCCAGAATTCCGAGATCTCCGCAACCACCACCCGGGTCCTCATCGAAAGCGCGTATTTTCACCCCCGCAGCGTCCGGAAAACCGCGAAAAAATTAGGCCTCAGCACCGATGCCGCCTATCGCTACGAGCGGGGCGTCGATCCCCACGGCACACTCCGGGCGCTGGTCAGAGCAGCGGACCTGATGCAAGAGGTGGCAGGGGCGACACCCGTCACCGGCATTGTCGACATGCACCCGCAACCGGTCCCCCTGCGCAGCATCGCGCTGGAGGCGGAAGCCACCAACCGGCTACTGGGAACCGCACTGGACAAGGAACAAATCATTACCCTCCTGGCGGCCATCGACATCACCATCGACCCGGCGGCCCCGGCGGATCATCCGGGTCACATGGTCTTCCAGATTCCCTCTTACCGGGTCGATATCGAGCGGCCCGAAGACCTGATGGAAGAGGTGGCCCGCCGCTACGGCTATGAAAACATTCCGGTGACCATGCCGGCGGCGGTGGCCGGGGAATCTTCTCCCAAAACGCATTCCCCAAGAAGCCTGCGCATCACATGCCGGGAAAAAATGATCGGCTACGGGTTTCACGAGGTTCTGAACTACAGTTTCATCCATGCCGGCAGCGTGGACCGGCTTTGCCTTGCCGATGATGATCCCCGCCGCCGACAGGTGGCCATCATCAACCCCTTGACGGAAGAACAGGGCGTCATGCGCACCTCACTGATTCCCGGCCTTCTGGAAACCATGGGCCGGAATCTATCGAAGCAGGTGCGCTCCTTTCGCATTTTCGAAATCGGCAAGGTTTTTTTCCCCACCGAAAACCCCTTGCCAGATGAACCGGAACAGCTCTGCGGGTTATGGACAGGTACCCGTCAAGATCCGTCCTGGCATGAAAAATCGACGGCTTGCGATTTTTATGATATCAAGGGAACCGTGGAAACGCTGTTGGCCACGCTGGATGTCCCCGGCATCCGCTTCTCCCGGGAAAAGGCGGGTCACAGTCCCTACCTTCGCCGGGGATGCGCTGCCCGCATCATGTCCGGCGACCACACCGTTGGCTTGGTGGGGGAAGTGGCCCCCCAAGTGCTGTCCGCATATGATCTGAAACAAAGCGCGTTTCTTTTCGAGCTGCACCTGGACCGGATCCTCCCGCTGTTGCAGTCACGGAAGAAAGTGGCCCCTGTTTCGAAATTTCCACCGGTCTCCCGGGACGCCACCCTGATTCTTGATGCCCATGTGGAGGCCCACCGCATATTGGACGCGGTAATGGAAACAAACAATCCTTTAGTGGAAAACGCGCAGTTGTTCGATGTGTTCGAAGGTGCGCCCATCACTGAAGGGAAAAAAAGCGTCTCCTTTCGGATCACGTATCGCTCGGCCACCGAGACGCTGGAAGATGAAAAGGTAAACCGGCTGCACCAAGAGATTTGTCGGCAGATCATTGCAGCGTTTGACGCGGATCTGCCATAGCTCCCGATTTTCGGGGGCATGCCCGGCGGATCCCTTTAACATTGCGACTCCGCCGCCCGGAGGGGAGGCGCTTTATGGACAAAGACAGGCCGGCACCCGACATTCCCGACAAGCTCTATTATAAAATCGGCGAGGTCAGCGACATCGCCGGCATACCGGCCTATGTACTCAGGTTCTGGGAGTCCGAATTCAAGCGCATCGCGCCGAAACGCACGGAATCCGGCCAGCGGCTTTACCGAAAAGCCGATATCGCCCTGATCCTCAGAATCAAGGACCTCCTCTACAACAAGAAATTTACAATTCCCGGCGCCCGGCGTCATCTGGCAGGCACAAGGCCCGATGGGGCCCACCCGTCGAAAAACCTTCTGAATGAGATCCGGACCGAACTGCAACATCTGCGTGGGCTGCTCGACTAAGGTGTTCTTTCCGTTTCTTTTATGTTGACATCCCATCTTGAATCTGAATTATTATCCACCTGATTTTGCCATTCTACGTATTGAAACCGTGAGGGAAAGGAAGCTGTATGGCTGTAGACAGCAAAGTGCTTTCAGATATGGCACTGTTTGAAGATCTTTCCGCCGAACAGCTGGGAAGGGTCTCCGGAATCATGCATTATATGAGGATACATGAGGGGGAAACCCTGACCGTCAAAGGGGAAGCCGCCCACACGTTTTTCGTGATCCTTTCTGGAAATTTCATGGTGGCCTTCGACGAGGGGCGGGCCTTCACCCTTCACGAACAGGGCCAAATCATCGGCTGGTCCACGGTGGTGACACCCTTCACCTATACCGGCACCGCCGTCGCCCTGACCGATGGAGAAGTTTTGTGTCTGTCCGCGGACGACTTCCAGGAACTGCTGCAAGGAGACGCCTGGATCAGCGACAACCTGATGAAACACATCCACCAAATCGTTTCCGAACGGATGCCCTATGTTACCGGAAAAACATCGCCACCCGGCGCCTGATCCACCCATCCGGCTTTCGGTGGCTTTTTCGTCCTTCACATCCCCATTCTTCAAGGGAGGTAGCCTTGTACGGTCTCAACGCCATTGCCGCCAATAATGGCTGGCAATATGCCTTTCTGGGCATCAGCATCGTCTTTACCGGCCTCATTGTCCTGTCCGCAGTCATTTCCCAGCTTCACAAACTGTTGACCGTTTGGAACAATAGGGGCGAAGTGCTCAGCGCGCTGAAATCCCGCTGGAACACTTCGCCACCTTCGGTGGCGCCCGCGGCAACTGTAACGGCGCCACCACCCATCGCCCTGGACGAAGCTTCCCGGCAGATGAAACTGATCGTCAACCGGATCGGCGAGCCGTTTTCCCTGCCAAAGATCCTGTCCGCCGCTGAAAAACGTGGTCTTTACCGCCCCCATGCCACCATCAATGCACTATTGCAGGCCGGCACCATCACCCCCGACGGCACGGGCTATTATACCTGGAACCCCTAACCGATGCAGGCCCGACCGGCACCACGCATTATCGATAGGAGTTGAAACAGATCCATGGAATCGCTGATTATCGAGTTTTTATCCAATACCGGTTACTTCATGGCCGATTATCGCAACATCCTGATGATGGTCATCGGCTGCATCTTTATTTATCTAGGTATCGCCAAGCATTACGAACCCCTGCTGCTGGTCCCCATCGGGTTCGGCATCCTCATGGGCAATGTTCCCGTATTCAAGGGCCTCGGGCTTAGTATTTATGAAGACAACAGCGTGTTGCATTACCTTTACATGGGCGTCACCTCCGGTGTTTACCCCCCCCTGATCTTCATGGGGATCGGCGCACTGACGGATTTTTCCACAATGCTCGCAAGGCCCATGCTCATGCTTTTGGGCGCTGCGGCCCAGATGGGCGTTTTTCTGACCTTCCTGGGCGCACTGGCCCTGGGGTTTCCCCTGAACGAAGCGGCATCCATCGGGATCATCGGCGGCGCCGATGGACCCACCGCCATCTTTTTGACCGCCAAGCTCGCTCCGCACCTGATCGGTCCCATCGCCGTGGCCGCGTATTCCTACATGGCCCTGGTGCCGGTGATTCAACCCCCCATCATGCGGCTGCTGACCACCCGCAAAGAGCGGCTGATCCGGATGGAAGATCCCCGTGAAGTTTCTAAAAGGGAAAAAATTATTTTCCCCATCGTTGGCTTCCTTCTCTGCTGCATGTTGGCGCCGGCCGCTCTGCCGCTTCTGGGCATGCTGTTTGCCGGCAACCTGCTCAAAGAGGCAACCGTCACCGAACGACTGGCGGAGGCTGCCCGGCGTCCCATCATCGACACGGTGACCATTTTGTTGGGCATCACCGTCGGTGCCAGCACCCAGGCGGATGTTTTTCTCACCAGCCAATCGGTCGGCATCTTCATCCTCGGCGCCTGTTCCTTCGGCGTCGCCACAGCGGCGGGGCTGCTTTTCGCCAAAACCATGAACCTGTTTCTGCGCCACAAAATCAACCCGCTCCTGGGCGCTGCCGGGGTGTCGGCGGTACCGGACTCGGCCCGGGTGGTCCAGGTGGTGGGGCAGGAAGAGGATCCCACCAACTTCCTGCTGATGCACGCCATGGCCCCCAACATATCGGGGGTAATCGGATCCGCCATCGCCGCCGGGGTGTTGTGGAGCTTCATGATGTAAAAACCGCCGATAGCGGATGCTTACGCTGCCGCAGCGGCTATCCGGTTTACTTGACGCGTGTCTTGTGTCATGGTGAAGCATCTCTTCTCTTGTGACAAGCGTCCCCACAAAGGGGGCCGCACAACAGGATGCATCTGAACCCAATTGCAGGACGAGCGTTACTTTATGGCCACGCAGGCCCCTAAAAAAACAACCAAAACCACACGAAAACCCGTGGGGCAACCGCCCCTGGCATACTACCAGCGCGCCCTGGCGCGCCACGTGGAGCGCAATCTCCCCCAAAGCACCCTGATTGCCGAAGCCCTTGCCTTTTCCTATGAGCAACACCTGGGATACTTCCGGAAATCCGGTGAGCCTTATTTTGACCACCCCATGGCCGTGGCGGAAATTTTGCTCCGGGATTTCAAGGTCAAAGACCCCCAGCTGATTTCCGCCGCCCTGCTGCACGATGTGGTGGAAGATGTTCCCTCCGTGTCCCTGCTGGATATCGAGACGAAATTCGGCAAGACCGTGGCCGAGCTGGTGGACGGCTGCACCAAATTATCCCTCAGCCGGTTAGGCCGGGCCAAGCAAAACGACCTGACCCACAGTAAAATTTTCATGAGCGCCAGCCGCCACCTGGGCGTGCTGCTGATCAAGCTGGCGGATCGATTACACAATATGCGCACCCTGGCCAGTTTACCGGTATCCAAGCGGCGGCGGATCGCCCTGGAAACCCTCAAGGTGTATGCCCCCATTGCCGCCAAGCTCAACATCTTTCCTGTCAAGCGGCACCTTTACAATCTGGCTTTGACACATCTGTTTCCCCGCAAAAGCAAACGCATTCTCAATGTCATCCGCGGCCTGCGCAACGCACCCGAAATCGTCGAGATCCATCGCCGCCTGGGAGAGGCCTTCAGTCAGCTACCGGTCCCTGCCAGCGTACGCCCCCGGGTCAAAGGGCTCGGCCCTTATTACTCCCAGCTGCGTCAGACATTGGATCTCGAAAACGCCGAAAACCAAGTGGACTTCACCCTGGTCATCGACGACAATGCCACCATGCACTGCTACACGGCCCTGGGCATCATCAACAGCCGGTTCACGCCGGTGCCAAAGAGCATTCGGGATTACATCGCCAACCAGAAACCCAACAGTTACCAGAGCCTGCATGTACGTATCAACAACAGGGGAAACGATTATCTGATTAAAATCCGTACCCGGGCAATGGACATCAAGGCCAATGCCGGCCTGAACCAGACCCTCGACTTCAAGACCCCTACGCATGAAGCCTATCTCGAAGAGTTGAGCGATACGCTGCGCAACATTGCCGAATATGGTGGCGCCGGTTCCAGGCGCAAGGATCTGATACAATTTTCCAGCGGTGACGAGTTGTTTGTCTTCACCCCGAAAGGCGACATCCATTATCTGCCCCGTGGCAGCATCGTGCTGGACTTCGCCTACAAGATCCATACGGCCCTGGGTGATAATTGCGGCGGAGCCGTCATCAACGGAGAACAGGTGCGCATGACACAAGTGTTGCAGGATGGCGACACGGTCAAAATCATCGCCGCTGACGAAGCATTGGAGGCCGATGGGGATTTGGAAGCGAAATGCGTCACACCGAAGGCCCGGAGTGCCGTAAACAAGCTGATCCAACGGCAACGGCAAAAAGCCGCCGAGGGCATCGGGAAATCGTTGCTGCTGCAGGAATTGGAAAGAAACGGTCTGGGACCCGAATGCCTGGAAGACGAAAGCGTCTCCCTGATCCTTAAATTTCTGCACATCAAGGATTTGTCGGCCCTCTTTATCCGTATCGGTCAGGACACCTTGTCCAGCAATGCCATTTTATACTATCTTGACCATCTGAAACGGCCTTCCGGAAAACGGCAACCGCTTCCGGCCGAAGCAAAGGACGACGAAAACCGCGAATTGCGCAACCACCTGTACGTGTCCCATTTTGAAAAAGCGGTTCATAAATTCTCCAAATGCTGCAATCCATATCCGGGGCAACCCGACGTGCTGGCAGCCCTCAGTGAACGGGGCGTGGCCTTTCACCGGCGCTCATGCGAAAATATTGACAAGAGCAATAAATTGAAATTTAACAAAATGGTGGCGATCCGGTGGCAACGGGACGAACCCTGGCCGTATCCGCTGTTTTTCTCCGTCGCCGTTTCCGGCATCAGTTTGTCGGACACCATCGGCAAACTGGCCCCGGTGGCATCTCGCACGTCCCTTTACCAGATAGAGTCGGTTCCCGGAAAGCGTGTCGGCGCATCTTCCACCAAGTTGTCGTTGACGGTGGGAAGTTTTGAAGATGCAGTGCTGTTTTTCGAGTGCTTTGCTCCGGGGGCCGTGACCATCCTCAGCTACGGAAGGCAAAAGAACGACCAGCCCTAACCGACCCCAACATCCCTTTCAGCGCGGCGGTACTTCTCTTTTCAGCACATGATAATACCCCATCACCTGCTGTACATAGGTTAGTGTTTCTTTGAACGGGGGGATGTCGTTGTATTTTTCCACATTGCCGGGGCCGGCATTGTAGGCGGCCAGAGCCAGCAGAAGGTTTCCATCGAAACGCTGGATCAAGCCCTTGAGATAGCCCGTTCCCGCCAGGATATTACCCCGTGGATCAAAGGGATCCCGGAGGCGGAAGAGCCGAATGTTTTCGGGCATCAATTGCATGAGCCCCTTGGCGCCGGCCTTGGACACGGCCCGGGGATCGTAATCCGATTCCACCTTGATGACCGCCTTGATCAGTGAAACCTCCACATCATGGGTTTGGCAAGCCTGGTGGATGATGGTATCGTAGAGCCGGGGAATGCGACGGTGCATGGCGACTGTGGGCGGTTGTTCCAGCAAAATCCGGTCGGATGAGGTGGTGGGGCGGTTGGTGTAATAAAGAAAACCCCGGTAATCGATGTAGGTGTAAATTTCCGCGGCTGCAAACAAGGGGGAAGCCAAAGAACCTGCCTGGAGTGAGGCCCAGACAACCGCCGCAAGGACCCTTAATGTTTTGCCCAACCGCCGTAAAATACCGCCCATGGTTCGACTACCCCTTCCCCTGTTGGTGGTTTGCGTCTTGGGCCTCCAGAAAGGCTTCGAAATCCAGGGCGATGGCACCGGCGGTCGTGTCTCCGTTGTGTTTTTTACTGCCATGAAAAGCCCCTTTTTCAAGAACCGTCCTTATATCCCCCAGGGACGCGGCCATCGATGCAACGGTGTCGACGAGCCGCTCCAACAACTGCCGGTCCTCAACGGCCGGTGCGGCGGTGGTGACGGTCGGCATGGGTGGGGGTGTTGACGGTTGCGGCGGGGGCGATGGTTGAGGCGGAACAGCCCGATCGGCGACGGGGGGCTCAACCGCCGATTCCTCCTTTTTCCGGGTGGGCATTTTCAGCGGCGCGGTAAACACTTCCATGCACCGATGCCAGAAGGTTTCCATGGGAAAGGCATCGGCATTGCCGGCCTTTTCCAATAGATTCTTTCCGACGCTGCGGATGCAACGGGCCGCCTGGCTGTTGGGGTACAATACCATCAGCGGCTGCTGGGCCGCCACCGCTTCCAATACCCGGGCATCGGCCACCACCGTGCCCAGGGGGGAAAGCTGAACACCGAGAAATTTTCGAACCGTGTCCTTCAGCTTGGTATAGGCGGCCTGGGCAATCTTGGGGGATTTGCTCTGGTTAACCACCACCCGTGCCGTCTTGGTGAACCCGTTGAGGGACAGAACCTTCATCAAGGCGTAAGCGTCTGTGAGGGAGGTTGGTTCCGGCGTGATCACCAGCACCACCTCCGAAGCGCTCAGGCAAAAGGACAACACATTTTTCGATATTCCCGCGGAGGTGTCGAAAATCACATAGTCATAGTCATCAATCTCCGTAAAGGACTGCGCGAGGTCGTGAAGGGTTTCCGCCGGCAACTCGGCCATTTTCGCCACGCCGGAACTGCCCGGGATAATGTCGATGCCGTTGACGTTTTTCAGGACAATGTCCTTCAATTGCTTTTTACCGGCAATGACATCCGCCAGATTGTCCTCCGGATAAATTCCCAGCAGGATATTGACATTGGCAAGTCCCATATCCGCGTCAAACAAACAGGTACGGTACCCCGCACCGGCCAGATAGATGGCCAAGTTCACGCTGATGTTGGTTTTCCCAACACCACCTTTTCCACTGGTTACGGTAATGATTTTCGCCATATCATCCCCTATTCGCCCATATCGGGCTGTGCATACACCACCATCCGATCGTCTTTGCGTCGGAGGTAAAACGATACGCTGGAGCAACCGTAGGTGTTGCAAATATTGGTATAGTTTTCGGCAAGAAACCGTTTAAACAGGGCCTTGTCGGTCCGCTGGCCGCGATTTCCATTGCCCTGCATCCCCTGCTCATACGCTTGGTATAGGGCGTCGATCACCCCCGCCTGGGCACTTGGGTTATAGATGATGGCGGTTTGATGCCGCGTCTCTTGGCCGGGGGTGGGTTGACGCGCCTTGAAATCCTTGATCATTTCATGGGGAACCACCCGCAGCAACTCCGCAAGGGTTGTCTGGTGCAGCTTCTGAATACCGTCTTCGGCAAGAGTTTTCATGCCGCCGTCCAATGCAATTTGTTTTATCTCACGTTCACTGGCACCCCGGCTGAGAGCAAGGGAGACGTCCCGGGTTACCTCGAACAGCTCGGAGATCAACACGCGCCCCTTATAGCCGGTGAACCCGCAGGCCTCACATCCCTCACCCTTGTAGAAAGAAAGTTGATTGGGGTAGGCGTGGTAAAAAGGCCGCCATTCGTCCTCCTCCGGGGTGTAAGAAACCATGCAGTTATAGCAGATTTGCCGGCAAAGCCGCTGGGAAAGCACGCCCAGAAGACTGGAAGCCATCTGGCTGCGGTCGATATTCAGATCCGCCAGTCGCGACACCGCCGCCACCGCGTCATTGGTGTGAATGGTACTCAGCAGCAGGTGACCGGTCTGGGCCGCGTCGAAACCAATGGCTGATGTCTCCTCGTCCCGCATCTCACCCACCAGAATCACGTCCGGGTCGAGCCTGAGAAAGGAGCGCAGCAACCGGGCGAAGGTCAACCCGATCTTCTGATGCACCTGGGTCTGCATGATCCCCGGAAAACTGTATTCGATCGGATCTTCCGCCGTAATGATTTTGATGCTGGGATTGTAGATATATTGCAGGGCGCCGTAAAGCGTGGAAGATTTTCCACTGCCGGTGGGACCCGACACCAGGACCATGCCCGCCGAGCTTTTCAGCAGGCGCATGAAAGGCTCGAGCACGTCCCGGGAGTGGTTGAGATTCTCCAGGCCCACCTTTGCCTTACGGGAGTCGAGAATCCGGATGGTGATGTTTTCCCCCACGATTGCCGGACAGGTGGCGACCCGAAAGTCGAGATCAACATCCTTGTTTCGCCCCTTGTCGAAATAACTGACACGGAACACGCCGTCCTGGGGAATCCGCCGTTCGGCAATATCAAGGTTGGAAATTACCTTGATCCGGGAAATGATGGCGGAAGCCATTTCGTGAAGCTTCTCGTCCAATCCCTTTTCCCGAAACCGCTGGAGCATGCCGTCGATGCGGAATCTGAGCTTGGCGCCGCTGCGGTCCTGCTCAATGTGAATATCACTGGCATCGTTCATAATGCCGTATTTAATGATAAAATTAACAATCTGCTCCACCTCCATGGACGACATGCCGTATGCGGTACTGCGTCCTTCCTTTTCGTCCGCTTCGTCACTCAGATTTATTTGAAAACCGTCGAGGGACTCGGGCCGGGAGGTGGCCACGTTGGAGGCGATAGAGTCTTCAAGGGTTTCGCCGTACAGCGCCTCGAACAACTCACCGAATCGGGCCCGGGTGATCAGCACGCAACGCATCTGAAGATGGGAATAAACCGTTTTCAGGTCCTGAAGGGCTTTGGCCCGTTCCGGGTCGCTGATGGCCAGGATCAGCAAATTACCCTCCTGGCGCAACGGAAGGATCAGGTTGTTTTCCGCGTAGCGTTGACCGACGATGCTGATCAGGGGGCCGATCTTCGCATCGTCTATCCGGATTTCCTCCAGTTTCTCGTAGGGAATATTATACTGCTTGGAAAGCGTCAGTTGCAGTTCATCTTCGGTGATAAGCCGCCGGTTGACGAGGATCTCGCCAAGGGGAACACCTGCTTTCGACTGTTCCGCAAGGGCGGCATCCAATTGTGCCTGGGTAATGTATTTTTTTTCGACGAGAATCTCGCCGAATTTCTGTAATTTTCTGTATTTTTGCAGGACATGGTTCAGATCGTTGGCGGTGATCAGATTTAAATCGCAAAGGATTCCGCCGATGGTGCGCTTGGAGCGCTGGACATCCAGGGCCGCTTCCAGTGCCGTCTCATCGATCATGCCGAATTTCAAAGCAAGATCTCCGATGCGCTGGCTGCCGATCTGCTTGTAAAGAAGTCTGGTCACCTGGTCTTGGCGAAGGTATCCCTTCTGTACCAGAACTTCACCGACCTTTTCATCATCCTTCGATATTTTAAGACTTTCGTCCAGCTGGGACTGGGTAATCAAACCCGATTCCAGGGCCATGGCGCCCAATAATTTTCGCTGGCAAGGATGCTCCAGAAGGCTTTTCAGTTGTTCTTTTCCGATGGCACCCTGTTGCAGCAGAATCTTTCCGATGGGCTGCTCGGCTGTTTCCGCTTCCTTCTTTTGTATTTCAAGTGCCTTATCGATATCAGAAGGTCGAACATAGCCTTCTTTAACCAGAAGTTCACCGATTTTAAGGGGCGGTTGTTCTCTTTTTTTGTCTTTGCTCATGGCGCTCCAGACATAGCATAGCGTTTGAAGAACCGAATCCGGGGGGTGGTGAAAGCCTCATTTTGAGTCGATCGAGCGATAAGCTGGCTATTTTTAAAAAAAAATATCCATTCTGTCAACATTGACCAGGCAGGGCTAAAACATCTTCAACTGGGTCTGAGTCCTGGTCCTGTCCACACCGGCCATTGGTTCTTCCCGGCGAACCAGGTCCTTGGCGATCTCTGCTAAAAACGGCGAAGGAAGACGGCGCCTGCGCTCTGCAAACACCCGCCGGGTGCGGCTCCAACTCATAAACAGCCTTGATTTTGCCCGGGTCATGCCGACAAAAAAAAGTCGCCGCTCCTCCTGGGGGTCCGCCATGGTTGTACCATCCCGGAAATACGGTACCAATCCATCTTCGCAGCCGGCAATGAACACGACGGAAAATTCCAACCCCTTGGCCGCATGTAATGTCATCAGGGTCACTTTCTGGGCATCAAGGGAAACCGCATCCACCTCTGTCGCCAGTGCTTGCTGCGCAAAAAAGTGTTCCGGCGATTTCACGTTCGCGGCGATTTTCAGAATCTGCTCGGACACCGCCGATGGCCCCTTCCCAGGGGCCTGCGTCCGGCCCAGGCAGGTACGCTCCAGTAAATAGACAAGCGCTTCCTCGAAGGATTTGCCCGTTATCTGACGGGCAAATCCAGATAATATTTTAAAAAAATCAACGAGCTTTTCTTGCTGTAGCCGCTGCATTTCAGCAATGGGAAAGCGCCCCGCATGGTGACCTGCGCGCTCCAGATCCAACCCGAGATGGATCCCCCACCGGCAAAACCGCCTCACCGTTTCCTTTCCAAGCCCGGGTCGCCAAACACCGGTGATGCGCTCGAAATCCGCATAATGTCCACACCCGGCAATGACTTTGTACAAAGACAAAAGCTGGCGGCATTCGACCATTCCTTCGGCCTCAGTTTGACGGGCCACCTGAAACGGGATACCTGCCTTTTCCAATTGCGCGGACAGCGGTCGGTGTTGGTCGCCGGTTCGATACAGCACCGCGATGTCCGAAAACCCGATATTTTCCTGTACCATGCCCGACGCGACTCTACCCGTATCAACGGCATGATATCCAACACCCCCCACTAACTTTTCGATGGTTCGCGCCACCACAGCGGCCTCTGCCTGCTCGTTGGGGCACTCCAACAGGTGGAGGCGGGCCCCTTTGTTACCGGCGCTGGTTACCCTTGGCTGCACTGCTCCGGCGCCGGGGATGGTCACCCGATGTTTTCCGATCATCTGATAAGCCGCATCGAGGATGTTGCGGGTGCTGCGGTAATTACGGTCCAAATGCACCAGCCGAGCGGCGGGGTAATCTTCCATGAACCGGATGAAATGCCGGTGGTCCGCACCACGGAAGCCGTAAATAGACTGATCCGGATCCCCGATGACGCAAACGTGATGTGTCGGGGGGGCCAACAGACGCACCAAGCGGTATTGTGCGTAATTCAGATCCTGATATTCATCTATGAACAGGTGCTGGTAGCGCCGGACCAACTGTCGGCGCCATTGTTCATCATGTTCCATCTCCCAAACGGCCCTCATCAGGATATCCTCGTAATCCAACAACCTCTGGGCTTCAAGTGCCGCCTGGTATTGTCCGTACACAGCTGAAACAATCTTTCCGGGGGAGTTGTCCACATCACGCACCGCATCCGGCCCCTTCAACTGCTGTTTTGCGGAAACAATGGCCTGAAGAAAGCTGTTCGGAGACAATACATGCCCGTCGGACACCACGGTACGGATCACATGGCGAATCAATCCCTGGCGGTCGCCTTCGTCAATAACGAACATGGGCCTGTTGCCATCTTTTTCAGCAAGCAGACGAAGACAAAGGGCATGAAAGGTAAGCGCCGGTGGCACCATGGTGGTGGTCCCCAGCATCTCTTCCAGGCGCTGCCGCATCTCTTCCGCCGCTTTGGTGGTAAATGTGACGGCGAGAATTCTCCTTGGATCTGTCTTTTCAACACCGATCATGTGCGCGATACGGCAGGTAAGGGTCCTGGTTTTGCCGGTACCTGGCCCGGCAACAATGAGAAGTGGACCCGGCGGCGCAATGACCGCCGTCTGCTGGGAGGCATTTAGCCTTGAGAGAAAAGCCTCGCCGAACCGATCAGAAAACGCCACCGCTTTTGTTTCGGTTGCGGCTGGTTCCCCTAACATCACCTTCCCCTGGATATTTCCGGATCCAGCGGTGATCACTGCATCCGCTGCATCCTTTTTTTCGCCAAACAGCGCCTGCTGACCCAATAATGTTTCCCGCTCGCCGTCATCAAATATCCGCACTTGACCGTATTTACCGTCATATCCTGGCAACAGGCACATCCGGCCTTTGCGCATCCGATCAACAGCTGTTGCCAATAAGGGCACGCCGGAGGTTTCCAGTGTATCAAGCGGCAGATCCTTCAACAGAAAAAGTTCGCTGCCGAAACTGCGCAGCAGGCCAAGATGGGCCCGCTGCACTTTTTTGGACGCTGGTCCCACCCGAAAAATTTCGGCAAGAACAGCTGCCAGGGGGACCAATCGGTTATACGGCATCGCATTTTCAGGTTTCTCCCCCTCAACCCGGTCCGCCAGTGCCGACACCCGGTTGCGCACGCCAAGGGTCAACGGTTTTTTACACACCGGACATTGTCCTCCCAGTCGGCGCGCTTCTTCCGGACGCAGGCACACCCCACATTTCCGATGACCGTCCAGATGGTATTTCCCTTCTTCCGGGTAAAATTCGATGGTGCCTAAAAACGACCGGTGGTCTTTTTGTTCCATGGCGGCCCGGATGGCATCGAAAGACAGCGCCGTTTCAAAAATGTTGGCCTCTCGGCCGAGGTTGCCAGGTGAATGGGCATCAGAGTTTGATACCAGCAGGTAGTCATCCAGATCCGATACCTGCCAGTTCATTGCAGGATCGGAACTCAGACCTGTTTCAAGGGCAAAAATATGCCCGGTCAGATCTTCAAAACATTCTTCGATGGCGTCGAATCCGGATTTCGCTCCGAACAAAGAAAACCATGGGGTCCAAATATGGGCCGGTATCAGAAACGCACGGTCCGACACCTCCAGCACAATGTCCAGCAGGTGTTTCGCGTCCAGTCCAAGAATCGGCCGTCCATCGGACCGGATGTTCCCAATTCCCTCCAAACGGTCTGACAGCTGATATGCCTTTTCAATGGAGGGTAAAAAAACTATGTTATGATTTTTTCGGGTACGGCCGGCCTTTTTATAGATGTTGCTTATTTCCGTCTGCAAGAGGAACCGCACCTCTCCCCGGCAGGCCTCGGGAACTTCGGTATCACAGACAGCGGCCAATTCCCTCTTCAACCGATACAAACCGGGTTCCGCAGGCGTGAGCTTCTCCCTTATTTCACTGAGCCATCCCGGGTGCACGGCGTCTCCTGTTCCAACCACGGTGACGCCCTTACACTGAGCGGCGATGTACAGATGTTCTAAATCAGACTGCTTGGAGGTCGCTCTTGAAAATTTAGAATGAATATGGAGATCTGCAATAAATTTCATGGATCCGGTCCTATTGTTCATAACCAGCTTATAACCGGGCCAAGAGACCACTGCTTGTCCACATAAAGAAAAAGAGTGTGTGTATCTGTCATGTTATGTACTGTTCCAGCATGGGGTTATTGACAGTCTGGAAAAATAAAATTTAATTCAAAATCAAACAGATAAGAACTTATTGACAATACGAACAGCCCTTTCTTATTTATTGTTCTTGCATATAACAAAAGATAAAGACTGTCACATCCCTCTCCGTTGTCCATAATGCGGTCTCTGTTTTGTGTACACGGATATTCTTGAAAACCAGCATAACTTGATCTCGTAACCGTTACGATGTGTTTACCGCTGTGGCGGAATGTGAAACGATTCACCGCCGGCGCGACACGGCCCGAAGCTTAAGGTTGTCGCCCACGCTGCGGCTTTGTTTCCGCATCACCCCGTCATATTTGGAATTCATGTTATTAAAGAAAGAATCAGAGGGATGTTATGAGCAGACAGATGAAAGACGGTAAATATGTCTCTTTTTGTTAACACGAAACCGGAGCAGTTATTATCCTCCTTTTCTTTTCACATTATTACTAAATTCTAACTACTTGGAGAGTTTCAGAATATACCCACACCATCTTCATCTCTTACTTTTATATATTTTCAGAGAAAAAAAGACCACCTCCCCGCCCATAATAGCTCACGGGAGGATGGGGGGCATGACGGGAAAAATGGCTTGAAAACAAAAGGAAAAAAGGATATATATGTTCGGTTTCTGACAGTGTCCACAATATATTGTGTTATGAACGATGAAACAGATCGCCGCCGCGTTTCGGCGATTACGGAGAGCAACCAAGTTGGGACTCTTATCCTCCAGTGTTTCCATCACCCGGTATCGGGTGGAAGGCGATATCAAGGGTGCCGTGATGGAAACCGTTCTCGGCGGTCTTCAAAACAACACCATTTCAGATATTGATCAACAGGTCACCGAAAAGGTTGCGGGCTGGACCGATACCCGCCAGCCGTTTATCCCGAATTTCGAGGGCTCATCTTTTGTGGTCGGGCCATATTTTGTGTTTTCGCTCCGCATCGACCAGAAACGCGTCCCCAACAAAGTGGTGCAGAAATACATGGCCCTTGAGACAGCCAAAAAATTGTCGGACAGTGGTCGGGAATATTTGAGCCGAGAGGAAAAGCGCATGCTCAAGGACCATGTGCTCAACATGTTGTTCCGCCAGGTGCCGGCCGTTCCCAATGTGTATGACCTGATTTGGAATTACGAAGACAAGTGGGTTTGGTTTTTTTCCAATCAGAAAAACGCGAACGAAACGGTCGAAAGCCTCTTTACAAAAGCATTCAACCTGACCCTTGTGCGTTTGTTTCCCTATACCTGCGCCATGTTCGAAGCCGGACTTTCCGATACACAGAACGATCAGTTGGCCTCCCTGTCGCCGGCTGGATTCATGGAGTAACCCATGTTGGATGTTTCCGTTGCCTATAACCGGTATAAATTTTTGGGGTACGAGTTTCTGACGTGGCTTTGGTGTATGATGGAAACGGATGTGGAAGCATTACGGAAGCTTCATGCGGATATCGTCGGTTTGGACGTCGGCAATCGTCTGGTGGTGGAAAACAGGCAGACCGGAGACGTGGAAACCGTTACCATCAAGGGGGACGACGCCGGACTCGAAGAGGCTCGGCTGGCATTGCGAAAAGGGGCTTTTGTCAGTGAAGTGAATGTCGTTTACCAATCCGGCGATCAGAAATGGCGCTTTACCCTCAAAGGGGAAAGTTTTCATTTGGGCTCGTTGAAGGTACCGGAAACCGGCGCCGTCGAGACCGATGATGATTGGGAGGGGGCAGTCCTGGAAAAGGTTTTTCTGGTGGAAAAAACAGTGGTGTTGGTGCAGGCGCTTTACAGGCACTTCATGGGGCTAAGAACGGGGATGAATTGGTCCACGCAGGTGGTGCCCCGGATGAAGCAGTGGATTCAAGGATAAAAGGCATCAAGGGGATGATGACAACCAGGAATGTGGCGCATGGTTTGGTAACAGCCCGGAGAAAGGAATAGGGATGAAATTTTCGATCAAAAAAACGGACATTTTGGATGTGTTGTCCAAGGTGCAGGGGATGGCAGGACGCAAGAGCAGTCTGGCCATCACTGAGACGGTTTTGATCAATGCCAAAGGCAACACCATCACCCTGGCGGCCACCGATCTGGAAACGGGGTTCACCGGAACCTATGCGGCCGTTGTGGAAACCGAAGGCGTCATCGCGCTTAATGCAAGGAAACTATATGAAATCGTTCGTGAATTTCCAACGGATGATGTAATTGTTAACGAGGTGGAAAACCGGTGGATCGAAATAGGTGACAGCAAGGTATTGTATCACATCGTCGGCATGAATCCGGATGATTTTCCGGATGTACCGACCGTTCCGCAAGCCGCATTTATCAACATCGACTCCTTCATGCTTAAGCGCATGATCGAGAGAAACATTATGGTGGCCGGTCCTTCGGACGACAAGCGGGCACATATCTTGGGCACCTATTTTCAGATCATCACCGCAGATGGAACCCCCAAGGCCCGTATGACCTCAACAGACGGCAGCCGTCTGATGCTCATGGACACCCCCTTTGGGGGTGAGGCTATTATCGGGCTCGAAGAGGGAATCCTGATTCCAAAGAAGGGGCTGCATGAAATCAATAAATTCCTGGGGTCAGAGGGAGAAGTGCGGGTGGGGATCCAGGACAACCATTTTGTTGTTAAAAAACAGCGTGAGACGTTGATCGTTCGGTTGCTCGAAGGGGCTTTTCCCGCCTATGAGGAAATCATTAAGAAAGAAGACGGCCATATTATTTCCGTTGCCAAACAACCGTTTCTGATGATGCTCAAACGCATGTCCATTCTTTCTTCAGAAGATTACAAGGCCGCTATTTTTAAATTTGAAAACAATTCCCTGCTGATTTCCGCCAGCAATCCCGACATCGGGGAAAGCAAGGAGGACATGGCCATCGATTATGATGGAGAATGCATGACCATCGCTTTCAATCCCCGTTTTTTTATTGATACCTTGAACGTGACCGACAGCGACGAGGCGATTATTTACCTGGTAAGCGAGGAAAAGCCCTGTCTGCTGTTCGACAAAGAAGATGATAGTTTTTTAAGCGCTATTATGCCGATGAGAATATAATAATGGAACATGTTTACGATGAGAGCAGCATCAATGTGCTGGAAGGATTGGAGCCGGTCCGACTGAGACCGTCCATGTACATTGGAAATGTGGATGTCGAAGGACTTCACCACCTGGTATACGAGGTGGTGGACAACAGTATCGACGAATCCATGGCAGGTTATTGCAACACCATCCAGGTCGTGGTTCACACCGATGGCAGCGTCAGTGTGGAGGACAATGGGCGGGGTATTCCCGTTGGGATTCACAAAACAGAAGGCATCCCGGCCCTTGAGGTGGTTCTGACCAAACTGCATGCCGGTGGAAAATTCAATAATGACACATACAAGGTGTCCGGTGGACTTCACGGCGTGGGCGTGTCGGTGGTCAACGCCCTGTCCAACAGACTGGAAGTCGAGGTTTATAAAGACGGGAAAGTCTATTATCAGGTTTTTGAGAAAGGGCAAAAGACCTGCGAACTGACCGTCAAAGGGACCACCGACAAGCGGGGCACCAAAATCCATTTCGTGCCGGACGCATCCATTTTCAACACCACGGAATATAATTACGACATTCTTGTCCGGAGGCTTCGGGAACTTGCCTTTCTGAACAAGGGCGTCAAGATCACCATCGAGGATGAACGCATCGACGAGAAAAAGGAATTTTTCTACGAAGGTGGGATCAAATCCTTTGTTGAGTACCTTAACCGTCGCCACACCGGGTTGCACGAACCCATCTTCATTGAAGGGGTTCGAAACGCGGTGGAGATTGAAGTCTGCCTCCAGTACAATGACACCTTTGCCGAAAAGCTGTTCACTTTTGCAAACAACATCAATACGGTGGAGGGAGGGTTCCACCTGATTGGATTCAAGGCGGCCTTGACGCGGACCATCAACGCCTACGCCGCAAACGGAAATATTCCAAAGAATCTTCAGGCGAAAATCAGCGGGGATGATGTCCGGGAAGGTCTCACGGCGGTCATCAGTATCCGTATCAAATCTCCGCAATTCGAGGGGCAGACCAAGACAAAGCTCGGCAACAGCGAGGTCAAGGGATATGTCGAATCCCTGGTCAACGAAAAACTTTCCAGTTTTCTGGAAGAAAATCCGGTTGTTGCAAAAAAGGTGATTGCAAAGGCCGTGGATGCGGCCAGGGCAAGGGATGCCGCCAAGCGGGCCCGGGACATGGCAAGGAAACAAGGATCCCTCATCGATTCGACCTTGCCTGGCAAACTTGCCGAATGCCAATTTTCCGAACCGGCGCTGCGCGAATTGTTTCTTGTGGAAGGCGATTCCGCCGGCGGCAGTGCAAAGCAGGGGCGCGATCGAAAATTCCAGGCCATTTTGCCGTTACGCGGAAAGATTCTCAACGTGGAAAAGGCCCGGTTCGACCGGATCCTGGGCAGCGAGGAGATCAAGAACATCATCACCGCCCTTGGAACCGGTGTGGGGGTCGAAGAGTACAATATCGACAAGATCCGTTACCACAAAATCGTGGTGATGACCGATGCCGACGTGGACGGGTCTCATATACGAACCCTGTTGCTGACATTTTTCTACCGCCAGATGAAGGAAGTCATTGAACGGGGATATCTCTATATTGCCCAGCCGCCGCTGTTGCGGGTGGGAAAGGGGAAAAACGAAATTTATTTAAAGGACGAGGCGAGTTTGAACGAATATGTGCTCAGGCGCGTCAGTACCCAAAAGTATGTGACATTCCATGGCGGAGAAATAAAGGACCATACCCTCTTTTTGTTTATTTCCGATCTGTCCGAATATGTTTCGGTCATCAACAGGTACCGGCGGCAGGGAATTTCAAGGGAATTGGTGGAATTTATGATTTCCAGGGGGCTCGAAGACAAGAGCGTTCTGGAAGACCAGGAGAGTATGGAATCCCTGTGCCAGGCTCTGCGCGAAAACGGTTTTTCCGTGGGAGATGTGGAGTGGCACCAGGAACGCGGCGTTTATGAAATACAGGTGACCGATATACCGAAACCGCCGGCGGATGAAATCGAAGCCTTGACCAAGCAGAAACCCAACATCGTCAAGATCGGCAGAAGCTTCATTCATTCGAATAATTTTCAGCGCGCCCTGATGCTGTATAAAAAAATCGCGCCCTACGACGTGGCGCCGTTTGAAATCCATACCATCAGCGAGTCCGACAAGAGCGTCTTGCCACCGTTGCGGGTAGAGACCAAGGAGGCCCTGCTGGTCCATCTTCTGGAGGATGCGAAGAAAGGTCTGTCCATCCAACGTTATAAGGGGCTCGGTGAGATGAATCCTGATCAGTTGTGGGAGACCACCATGAACCCGGAAAACCGCACGCTGTTGCAGATAAAAGTGGAAGATGCGGTGGAAGCAGATGAAATTTTCACGGTGCTCATGGGAGACGAGGTGGAACCACGGCGGGAATTTATTCAGAACCATGCCCTGGAAGTGAGTGTTCTGGATATTTAGGACGCCGCTGCCGGCGCATTTGACGGATGCCCGTAAACGCTATGAAGAGGGGTTGCAGTGAAGATCATCGATCCGCGATTCGACATTCTATACTTGCCCGATGGGGCCTTTGTGTTGAAACACCTGGAGGCGGCGGCCCGCACCTGTTACAAATCCGAAGACAAGGTCACCGAGGCTTCGGCGCGGAGTCTTCTAAAGGCGCTGCTCAAGTCCGGGCATCACTCTGTATTTGAGCATGCCGCTGTTTCCGTAAGGATCGTATGTGACCGGGGCATCAGCCATGAACTGGTACGACACAGGCTCTGTTCTTTCAGCCAGGAAAGCACCCGGTACGCCAATTACGCAAAAGAGAAATTCGGAACGGAAATCACGGTGATCCGTCCTTTTTTCTGGTCAACGGATACGGAAAACTACAACATCTGGAAAGAGGCCATGGTGGCGGCCGAAAACGCCTACCTGCGACTTGTCAGAAACGGCGCGTCGGCCCAGGAGGCCAGAAGCGTTCTTCCAAACAGTTTGAAAACGGAGATCGTGATGACCGCCAATATACGAGAATGGCGCCATGTCTTTCATCTGCGATGTGCAAAGGCCTCCCATCCCCAGATCCGGCAGATCATGCTACCTCTGTTGGCCGCCTTTGCAGGGAAAATTCCCTTGTTGTTCGACGATTTAATGGAAACCTTCAACGAAGATCTTGAAAAGAACAATTTCACTTAACACCCGCCCGCCTGCGCGTTTAAAAATCAAGTCCCTTCGGCGTCCTCGGAAAGGGGATGACATCCCGAATATTCTGTATGCCCGTCACCAACATCAACATGCGCTCGAAGCCGAGACCGAATCCGCTGTGCGGTGCGCTGCCGTACCGGCGTGAATCGAGGTACCACCAATAAGGCTCCCGGGGCAGGTTTGCATCCGCCATGCGGGCTTCCAGCACCGACAATCGTTCTTCACGCTGGCTGCCGCCGATGATTTCACCGATGTTCGGTACCAGCATGTCCATGGCCGCAACGGTTTTCTCATCGTCGTTGAGACGCATGTAAAACGGCTTGATGGTCTTTGGGTAATTATACACGATCACCGGGCGCTTGAAATGGGTTTCGGCCAGGTACCGCTCATGTTCACTCTGAAGGTCCTTGCCAAAGGAAATATCAAAAGAGAACCGCTTGCCGGAGCGGTTCAATATCGCCACTGCTTCGGCATAGGGTATCCTTTCATATGGTTGCGTGGCCAGTGTGTCGAGGGTCGACGCCAGGGACGGCGCGACAAATTTGGTAAACAAAGCAATGTCTTCGGCCGAATGGGTGAGCAAATGGGTCACGAGGCTGCGGATAAAGGTTTCGGAAAGGTCCATATTGCCGTCCAAATCGCAGAAGGCCATTTCCGGTTCCACCATCCAGAATTCTGCGGCATGACGGCGGGTATTGGAATTTTCCGCCCGAAAGGTGGGGCCGAAGGTGTAGACATCCCCGAGGGCGAGGGCGAACAATTCTGCCGACAGCTGGCCGGAAACGGTCAACTTTGCATCGGTGGCGAAAAAATCCTCCCCGGTACCGACGGGATGAGGGGAGAAGGGATCCAATGTTGTGACGCGAAACATTTCCCCGGCTCCCTCGCAGTCGGACCCTGTGATGATGGGCGTGTGAATATAAAAGAACCCCTGTTCTCTGAAGAACTGGTGGATGGCAAACGACAACTCGGAGCGGATGCGAAAGGCGGCGCCGTATTTATTGGTGCGGGGGCGCAGATGCGCAAGGGTTCTCAAATATTCGTCGGTGTGCCGCTTTTTCTGCAAAGGGTATGTCTCCGGGCTCTTTCCGATGATGGTGATCACTTCCGCCCGCAACTCAAGAAGCTGTCCTTTGCCCTGGGAGGTTTCCAGGGAACCGGATACGGCAAGGGCGCTGCCGGTTCCCAGCGCCATGATTTCCCCATAGTTGGCAAGGGCGCTGTCCGCAATCACCTGGAGATTTTCCAGGCACGAACCGTCGTTGAGTTCGATAAAGGAAAAAGTTTTTGCATCCCGCCGGGTGCGCAGCCATCCTTTGACCAACACCTGCGGTTGGGGAACCGCCGCCGCCAATAAGGTTTTTATTTTTTCTCTTTTCATGGGAGCTCCTGCTTCAAGTGCACTGCCGGGGAAGGGCCGGCGGGTTAGGAGAGCTTGACCGTGACGTGGTAAAGCCGCTGTCCCCGCTGGATCAGAAGGACCACGGTGGTTTTTTCTCTGCTGTTGATGACCGCTTTTTTAAAATCCGCAATGGATGCGATGCGCATGCCGTCCAGGGCGCGGATGATATCTCCCGGTGCGACGCCGATCCGGGCCAGGTGAGAAGAGGGGGTTATTTCCTGGATAACCACGCCACCGCCATTGCGGACCCGGATGCCCATCAGATCGTAAGCCAGCGTCAATGCGGAGGATTCCGGAAATACGGCCGCGGTCATCGTCACCCGATGTCTGCCCTCACCACGCAGATAGTCGATCAGCACTTGGTCGCCCGGTTTGATGGTGCGCAACCGGGCCCGGAAGTCCTCCCGGGAGGTTACCGGCCAATCGTTGATGGCATGGATCAGATCCCCGGCGACAATCCCGGCTTGGTCGGCAGGGCCGTCTGGAAAGATGCGTTTGACCAGAAGCCCCTTGCGGCCCGCCTGCCCCAGGTATCGGGTCATCTGAAAATCCGGCTCCTGAAGGGAAAGGCCCAGCCATGCCGGCACCACTTTTCCGAATTCGATCAGGTCCGTAACAATGCGTTTGGCTGTTTTGATGGGAATGGCAAAGCCGATGCCCTGGGCCTTGGCGTATACAGCGGTGTTGATACCTATCAGGTCACCATTGATATTCAACAGGGGGCCACCGCTGTTGCCGGGGTTGATGGAGGCGTCGGTTTGGATAAAGTCCCGGTAAACAAATTGTTCTGTACGAATGTTGCGGTTCAGGGCGCTGATGACACCGGTGGTGACGGTGTGGGAAAAGCCAAATGGGTTTCCGATGGCGATGACTGTCTCGCCGATCATCAGGTCGTCTGAATTTCCCATGGCCACGGCGGGTAGAGGATCCTCGGACAAAATGATGAGCACCGCCAGGTCGGATTCGGCATCGGCCCCGACGATGCGGGCTTCGAATTCCCGCTTGTCCTTGAGGGTGACATGTATCGTGCCGGTTTGTTCGATGACATGCGCATTGGTCAAAACGAAGCCTTTTTCCCCGTCGATGATGACGCCCGAGCCGAGACTGGCACGTTCGACGCCCCGTTTTGCGCCGGGATCGAAAAAATCTCTGAAGAAATAATCGAAAAACGGATTCTGGTCGAAACCGGAAAAGGGAGATGTCCGCGACGGAACCGTGTAGGAGGAACTGATGTTGACCACCGCATCGCTCACCTTACGCACGGCATGCACCACGGGGGTTTCTCGGACGGCATCGGTTGCGCTTGCCGGTATGGGGCGAAGAGGGACAAGGGCGGGCAGAAGCAGAAAAAACAAAGCGGGCAATATGCGCATTTTTCTTTTTTCCCAAAGTGCGATATGTAGTTATAATTTGTCTATAATTTCCGAACGGCACCATGGACGCTTCAGGTGCTGGCAACACATTAGGATCGAAAAACATAGCATGCACCAGAAACGCATTCAAGATATCCTACCCTGGGTCGAACAGCCGAGCCGGTACCTGGGGACGGAAATCAACCATGTCCGCAAGGATCCGGCATCCGTTCGTCTTAAATTTTTACTTGCTTTTCCGGATCTTTACGAGATCGGAACCTCCCATTTCGGTATCCAGATCCTTTATCATATGATCAATGCATCGCCGGACATGCTGGCTGAACGCGTGTTCGCGCCGGCGCCGGACATGGAGCGCCGCATGCGGGCCCAGGGGATCGGACTGTCCAGTCTCGAGTCGGGCATTCCCTTAAGCGGCTTTGATATCATTGGTTTTTCCCTACTCTACGAACTGAATTTCACCAATATACTCGGCATGTTGTCCTTGGGGGGGATGGCATTTCGATCCGCCGACAGAACCGACCGGGATCCTCTGATTATCGCCGGCGGCCCGTGCACCAGTAATCCCGAACCGGTGGCGGATTTTTTTGACGCTATTGTCATCGGCGACGGAGAAGCGGTTATCCCGCCTTTGACCACAGCGTATATGGCATGGCAGCATAGCGGAGAGAAAAAGAAGACGCTTCTCGAACGGCTGGCCCGCATCGAAGGGGTTTATGTTCCACGGTTTTACCGTCCACGGTATGATATCGATGGCGGTCAACGTCTTGAAATTGTACCGGAGGCGGCGCATATTGCCCCGGAAAAGGTGCGGCGGGCCATCATACCGGAATTGCGGCGGGAGGACTTTCCAGACCGGCCGATTGTGCCGTTCGGAAAGCCAGTGCACGACCGCTTGCGCCTGGAAATCGCCAGGGGTTGCTCCCGGGGATGCCGATTCTGCCAAGCCGGCATGATTTACCGGCCTGTTCGGGAGCGATCGGTTTCCCAACTGCTGGACATCACCGACAGGTCCCTTGAGATGACGGGATACGAGGATATTTCCCTCTTGTCCCTCAGCACCGGGGATTACAGCAATATCATTCCCTTGATGCAGGCCCTAATGGGCCGGTGCACCCGGGACAGGATTGCTGTCTCGTTTCCGTCTATCCGGGCCGGAACGGTGGGGACGGAGTTGATGGAACTGGTAAAGAGGGTGCGAAAAACCGGTTTTACCGTTGCGGTGGAGGCCGGCAGCCAACGGATGCGGGATGTCATCAACAAGAATATCCAGGAAGAAGACATTTTCGCGGTGGTGGAAAATGCCTTTCGGCTCGGGTGGCAGGTGATCAAGCTGTATTTCATGATCGGACTTCCCGGAGAAACCGCAGCGGATCTGGACGCCATGGTGCACCTGGTGCGCGGCATACAGAAGATAAAGGGTCCCAATGGTAGGAAGGGAAAAATCAACGTCAGCGTCAATACCTTTATTCCGAAATCCCATACGCCGTTTCAATGGGCACCCCAGGCCAGCCTGGAGACCTCCAAGGAAAAGATTGAATGGTTGCGCAACGCCCTGCGTTCCACCCGTGTTCAGTACAAATGGCAGCAGCCTGAAAACAGCCTCCTGGAAGGCCTCTTTGCCAGGGGAGACCGGCGGCTCTCCGACTTGCTGGAGGCGGCCTACCGAAAGGGATGCCGGTTTGACGGGTGGAGTGACCAGTTCCGGTTCGATTTATGGCAGGATGTCATGGCGGAAAAAGGCATCTCGTTCGACCAGTACAACCACCTTGGTCGGGACATGGAAACCCCCCTGCCCTGGGCGCATATCGACATGCGCATCGATCCCGCTTTTCTCCGGCGCGAATGGCAAAACGCCCTTGATGAGGTGTTGACCCCCGATTGCCGAAACGGTGCCTGTACCGGATGCGGCGTGTGTGATTTTGCTGCCGTTCAACCCCGACTGGCCAGTCCATCCGAGGCCGAAGGGGAAGGGGCGGCCAATGAACCCCCATGCCCGCCGGATACCTTTTTTAAAACCCTTGAGGTGGCCTACTCCAGGCGGGATGCCGCGCGGTTTTTCGGTCACCTGGAGCTGGTCAACATCGTGCTCAGGGCCATACGACGTGCCGACATTCCCATAGCGTATTCCCAGGGGTTTCATCCCATGCCGAAAGTGTCTTTCGACGATCCGTTGCCCATCGGTATGGAAAGCGTGGAGGAAACCTTTCGCATGCGGGTGCCCGGTCATGTCCGGCCCGAAACGGTCATGGCCGCAATGAACCGACAGCTTCCCAGGGGATTGCGCATTCATGCCTGCGCCATCGAGGGCTCCCGACAAAATAATAGGGCGCAATTTTTGGATCGTTATGAAATCAAACTGCCGGACCAGACATTCGACGCCGGGCGTCTGAACGCCTTTGTTCAGGCCACGACATTAATCACCACCAAGAAGAACAAAAAGGGGAAAAGCATCGCCATCGATCTGAAACAGGTGGTATTGGACATGCAACTGGTGGACGCCCAAACCCTTTTGCTGGCGCTGTCCAACCAAAACGCCAAAAAGGTCCGGCCCGCCATGGTGTTGTCAACGGTGTTCGGCTTATCTGAAGATGACATCAGGGGCGCGCGGATCCTGAAAACCAAAGAGGTGTGACGCTATTGCCCGAACAGGAAATGCGCTGATGGAAAGGAAGCTTGTTGTCAATGTAACGGCCCATGAGACCCGCGTGGCCCTTCTCGAAGACGGGACCATTGCCGAGGTGTTCATTGAACGGCGGGACGAAGCCAATATCGCCGGCAATGTTTACAAGGGCAGGGTGCTACGGGTTCTTCCGGGAATGCAGGCGGCTTTTGTGGATATCGGTCTCCATCAGGCGGCCTTTCTGCATGTCAGTGACCTGTACACCCGGCATGCCATTGATCTGAACGGAACTTTCGCCAGTGAGGCCCTTGCCGAAGACGCCGATGACAATGGCGCCCTGATCGAGGCGACCAACCAGTTTCGACCTGCCAACGGAGAAAGCCTTCCCATCGAGGACTATCTTACCGAAGGACAGGAGGTATTGGTGCAGGTTGCAAAGTCCCCCCTGGGGACAAAAGGCGCCCGGGTTACCTCCCACGTTTCCCTGCCCGGGCGGTTTCTGGTTTTGATGCCCACGTCCAGCCGGGTGGGCGTGTCGCGCAGGATCGAGGACGAGGTTGAGCGCAACCGGCTCAAGGAAATCGCCGTTCACCTGAGCCAGGGACGCCAGGGATATATCGTCCGAACAGCGGCGGAAGGGATGCCTGAGGAAAAACTCGCCTACGAAATGGGGTTCATGCGGAACCTATGGAAAAACATCCAGATTAAATTTCAGACCGCTTCGGCTCCCGCCCTCCTGCATCAGGAGTTGAGTGTCAGCTTGCGGGCGGTCCGGGATCTTCTCACCCATGAGGCGGACACGGTGGTCATCGACAGTCGGGAAGGCTACGAAATGGTTCTTTCGTTCCTGGACGGCGTCATGCCCGGCCTTAAGAGTTCGGTGAGCCTGTACGATGGACCGGAGCCGATTTTTGACGCCTATAATCTTGAAGGGGATATCGCGCGGGCTTTGAATAGAAAAATATGGCTAAAATCGGGTGGTTATATCGTAATGGACCACACCGAAGCGCTTTTGGCCATCGATGTCAACACCGGCCGTTACGTGGGGAAGCATAACCTGGAAGAAACTATTTTAAAAACCAATTTAGAGGCGGTCAAGGAAATTGCCTATCAGATTCGGTTGCGGGATATTGGGGGGATTATCATTATCGATTTTATCGATATGGAAAAAAAGACCAACCAGGAAAAGGTCTTTTCGGCTCTGCAGGAGGCCCTGAAAAAGGACAAAAGCAAAACCAATGTCCTACCGATTTCGGAGCTGGGTCTCGTGGAGATGACCCGCAAACGCATTCGGGAACCACTGACCAGGACGCTTTGTGAACCCTGTTTTTATTGTGAAGGACAGGGGTTCCTGTTGTCTCGCAAAACAATATGTTACACCATTTACCGGGAAATTTTTCGACAGGCCCAGGACATCATGGGGCATCGGTTTGCCCTCCGCGTCAATCCGGACATCGCGGATTTGCTCCATGGAGAGGAGAACCATCTGCTGCTGGAACTCGAAAAGAAAGTGGGACGGCAGGTGGTGATTTACCCCGATGAAACATACCATATGGAGCAATTCGATGTTTTCGAGATTCTCAAAGATTGAAAATGATTAATATTGACTTTTTGGTCAATTCATGATTCATTTCCATACTTATGTCATTATATGGACAGGGATTTCATCGGAAGCCGTTAGCGGCGATTTTTCAACATAGGAAGGGAAAAGGGTAGGCAACATGAAAAGAACGTTTCAACCGAGCCGGATCAAGAGGGCGCGCAAGCACGGGTTCTTGAAAAGAATGGCCACGGCGGCCGGGCGCAGAATCGTCAACCGTCGCAGGGCCAAAGGGCGCAAATGCCTTACCGCCTGATCGTGCGCAAAGAAATCGGGATAAAGCGATGGATGCAGCCGGCTCAACAGAGTGACAGATGAGCGATCATCGAGCGGCTGCGACCACCTTCGGGAGGGCGGACCGTATACGCAAGCGCGTGGAATTTGTTCGCCTCTCCCGGAAAAACAGGAAAGTATCCAACAATTATTTTATTGCGCTCTACGATAACGGAGTGAACGACCGAACCAGACTTGGCATTACGGTCAGCAAAAAAGTGGGCGGCGCAGTGACCCGCAACCAACTCAAACGATACGTCCGGGAGTTTTTTCGACGCAACCGGAGAGACCAGAAGTCCTTTTGGGATATCAACATCATCGTAAAAAAAGAGGCTTCCGGACTGTCGTCATGTCAGGCGTTTGAATCGCTTCACCATATTTTCAACAGGATACGGTAATCATTTTGACGATACGAACGGCGATAGAGAAACTGCTTCTCGGCCTTATCCGCGCATATCAATTGACGATATCGCCCGTTCTGGGTCCATCCTGCCGATTTTATCCGTCTTGTTCGAAATACGCCGCCGAAGCCATACGCCGACACGGAATCAGCAGAGGTATCCTTTTGTCCGGAAAGCGGATTGTGAAATGTCAGCCGTTTCATCCGGGCGGAATCGATCCGGTTCCATAGGGCCTCCGGCGGAAGCCTATGAGCTGCTGCCGGTTTAAAAAGCAGACGCCGTTTTTCCGCGTCGTCCCGGAACCACCCCGCCTCTTTGCCACGACAAAGTTTGAGCCGCTGTTCACTGCCCCCATCCGCAAGCCTTCAAAGGTTTTTGTGCGCCCGTTGTCAATGGCAACTGCTTGAAAGAATTACGCATTTAGTTAATATATCGGTTGAGTAGGAGATTTTTGCATGGAACAAACCAGAATGCTGCTGGCCATTGTCTTGTCGTTTTTGATATTGCTGGTGTGGCAGTTCTTTTTCACGGACAAGCAGGCCCGGCCGCCCGCTCCTGCAACAACCAACACCCAGGCACCCTTGGCCACCGATCCTGAGAAGCGGGTGCCCACATCCCCGATGATACCGCCCGCTCCCCTGGGACCTCTTGCCGCTGCCGTGCCGACAGAACGGGACGCCAGAACCGTGTTGGTGGAGACACCGCTTTATGTGGCCCGGATTTCCGAACGCGGTGCCGCGGTGCTGAGTTTCAAGCTCAAAGAACACAAAGAGGCTGTGGGCCCGGATGCCCCCCTCAAAGAAATGGTTTCCCCCGGAAATGCACACGGAACCTTCCAGAGCAGCCTAACGGCATGGCCGGAAATGGCGACGGCCATATACACCCTGGCCATCGATCAGGAGACCATCCGCGTTGAAGAACGGGCACAGGCCGTTTCGTTTTTGCTGAAGACCCCCGCCGGGGTGGTGATTGAAAAGCGCTACACCTTTTCACCGGACAACTATAAATTTTCCCTGGCCGTGACGGTGGCCAACCGGTCTGGGGCGGCGCTCACGGACGCGCTGGTTCTGTCCATGGTGGATACCATCCCCACAGATAAAGGCAAGCTTGGGTTTACGGGCCCCAGCGTCATGATCGATGGGCATATCGAGGAAATCAAGCTGAAAAATCTCGCCGAGCAAAACAGACATGCCGGCGACATCACGTGGGCCGCGTTCCAGGACCGGTATTTCATGACCGCGGTGATCCCGGAAATCGCACAGCCCGTCACGGTCCGCTTTTTACAGCCGGTCCCGGATTTTCTCGAAACCCAGGTGATAGCGCCCCAGACAACCATCGCGGTTGGCGAACAGGAAACCTTTCTGTTCGAGGCCTATCTAGGGCCAAAGAGCGTCTCGGTGCTCCGTGCCGCCGGAAACCAACTGGAAAGAGTCGTGAATTTCGGGTGGTTCGACTTTATGGCCCGCCCATTTTTATGGGTAATGAACGCCATGTACAAGGTGATACCCAACTACGGGGTCGCCATCATTCTCCTCACTGTACTCATCAAGATCGTGCTGTGGCCTCTTGGCAACAAGAGCTATAAGTCTATGAGCCAAATGAAAAAGATGCAGCCATTGATGGCGGACGTTCGGGAGCGTTATAAGAACGATAAGCAGCGCATGAATCAGGAACTTATGGGGCTTTACAAGACATACAAGGTAAACCCCCTCGGCGGATGTCTCCCAATGCTGGCGCAGATCCCCGTTTTTTTTGCGTTTTATCGAATGCTCTATCAAGCGGTGGAGTTGCGGCATGCCCCCTTTTTCGGCTGGATAAACGATTTGTCGGCACCGGACAGATTGTTTGATTTTGGTGTTTCAATACCGTTTATGGAGCCGCCATACGGGATTCCGGTGTTGACAATCATCATGGGCGCTACCATGCTGTGGCAGCAGAAGTTGCAGCCCCCCATGGGGGATCCGGCGCAGGCGAAGATGATGATGATTATGCCCGTTGTGTTCACGGTCATTTTTGTTAACTTCTCATCCGGACTTGTTCTGTATTGGCTTTTCAACAACATCCTATCGATACTGCAACAATATTATGTTTCTAAAAAGACTGTTTAATCTCGGAGGTATGGCACCGAACATGGAATTTGAAGACAAGAACGTCAAAAAGGCGGTTCAAAAGGCCGCCAAAGCCCTAAAGGTTCCCGCGGAAGCGCTCAAATATGAAGTGCTTTCCTACGGAAGTACCGGGATCTTCGGCCTGGTAGGTGCGAAAAAGGCGAAAATCCGTGTTCAGACAAATGGAACCGAAAAAAGCGAGGCCCCGAAAAGAGCCAAGGTGCAAGACCGTCGGGAAGGGCCGCCGAAAAAGGCGCCTGACAGACCCCCTGCGGAAAAAGCGGCGCCACGCCGACCGGTAAAGCCCAGGGTCGAAAAAGAGCCCCCCCCGGCGGCGCCGGCCGCTCCAACGCCGGTACAGACCCCGCAACCGTCCAGAGAGATGGACCAGGAGGACATTGACCGCGGGCGACGCGTTTTGGAAAAAATTCTTGATAAAATTACCGAAGGAGCCTCCGTCCGCATTGAAGAGCAGGCCGAGCAAGTCGTCTTCCATGTGGACGGGGGAAAGGCGGCGGTTCTTATTGGAAAGCGCGGTCAGACCCTGGAAGCGATTCAATACCTGGTGGATCGGGTGGTGAATAAAAACGGAGAGGCGCGCATTCGGCTTCAGATAGATGTGGCGGGGTATCTCGACAGCAAACGGGTCAACCTCGAGCAACGTGCCGTCCGTTTGGCGGAAAAGGCCAAGAAAATCGGTAAGCCGGTAACCGTTGGGGAGCTTAATGTGTATGATCGAAAAATCGTACACGTAAGCCTCAAGGAAGACAACGACGTGCGCACGCAGAGCATGGGATCCGGCTTTTATCGGAAGTTGGTCATTTTCCCAAAGAAGGGCGGCGCCCCGAAAAAGAACCAAGACGGGGATGAATCAAACGAACCCTGATACCATCTTTCCGGGGTGACCCACCGGTAAAAGGCATTATCAACCGGAGCGGCACGGGAAGGACCGGCTGCTCCGGCACCTGACCGCCAGGCGACGGGAAGGAAGGAACAGTGACCGA
Source organism: Desulfobacterales bacterium (assembly GCA_963678885.2). GTDB lineage: Bacteria > Desulfobacterota > Desulfobacteria > Desulfobacterales > JAFDDL01. Next base: position 1,316,154 of record CAXXFG010000001.1, read on the forward strand.
CATCCTGGCAGACACCATCGCCGCCATTGCAACACCGCCGGGCAGCGGCGGGATCGGTGTCATTAGAATATCCGGTCCCGAGGCACGCCGCATCGCCGACAATCTTTTTCGTCCGACAACTCCGCGACCGACATTTTCTTCCCGACGGCTTTACCATGGGCATATTCGTAGACCCGATGACGGTTCGGTCGTCGACGAGGCGTTGATGGCGTTTATGCCTGGACCCCATTCCTATACCGGTGAAGATGTCGTCGAAATCCAGGCCCACGCCGGTGCCGTGGTGCTCCGTGAAATCCTTTCCCTGGTGATGGATGGAGGGGCGCGTCTTGCGGAGCCCGGCGAATTTACCAAACGGTCCTATCTCAACGGCCGGATGGACCTTTCCCAGGCAGAGGCGGTTATCGATGTGATCCAGGCGCGCACCGAAACGGCCCTTCGGCTTGCCGCCGGGCAGTTGCAGGGAAAAACAGCGACGGTCACCCATCTGGTGCGGGAACAGGTTCTGGAAGTGCTGGCGCGCCTGGAGGCCGGCATCGACTTTCCAGAGGATGTGGCGGATATTCTCGATGTCAGCGATACCTGCATGCGTCTCCGGCAGGGGGTCATCAGACGGTTGGAAGAGGTGTTGGATGGTTATCGGCGGGGGCATTTATTGCGGGAGGGGCTTCGGTTGGTGATTCTGGGGCGTCCAAACGTCGGCAAATCCAGTTTGCTCAACCGCTTTTTGGAAAAGGACCGGGCCATCGTTACCGACCAGCCCGGGACCACCCGGGACAGTATAGAAGAAACCTTGAATCTTTCTGGGCTGCCGGTCATTCTGGTGGACACCGCCGGGTGGCGTCAGACAGACGATCCTGTTGAAAAAATAGGCGTTTCACGGATAAAGCCCCTGGTAGACGGGGCTGATTTGGTGCTTTTCCTCACCGACGCTGCCACGGGCATCCTCCCCGAAGACGAGGCGGTCTATGCAGAGGTAAAAGGCAAGCCCTGCATCCTTGTCGCCAACAAAATAGACCTGCCCGGCGCAGCCGCGCAAACGGCAGCGCCTGCACATTGGCGGACAGCCGCCGCCGTTTCCGTTTCGGTAAAAGAAGATTTGGGCATGGATCGCCTCCGGGGGGAAATCCTTTCCTTTGCAACCGGAGGAGGCCGGTCGTTCGGCGACGGGGTGGTGCCCAATTTGCGCCAAAAGAACCTGTTCGAACAGGCTTTGGCGGCGGTGAGTGACGGCATGGAAGGGTTGACCCAGGGGTTGCCATGGGAACTGGTGGCCATCGATTTTAAGTCCGCCCTTGACGCCCTCGACGCGATCGTGGGCGTCACCGTGAAAACAGACGTTTTGGATGAGATTTTTAGTCGGTTTTGTATCGGAAAATAATTGTTTCACGTGAAACAATGGGCGGGCAGACAGGGAGAAAGAATATGGAACGGTATGAATCTTTTTTTGGTCGTTACGAAGCGTTGGCGGAGGCGGCCGATCGGATTTTTGAGCGGGTGAAAACGGAGTTTCCAGATGAGTTGACCTGCCGGGTGGGGTGTTCTGATTGCTGTCATGCGGTGTTCGATGTGACCCTGGTGGAGGCGTTGTATCTTAATCATTATTTTAACCGGTTGTATGGGGAGGCGGTGCGGGCGCCCCTTTTGGAAAAAGCCAACCGGGCGGATCGCACTGTATTTAAGATAAAGCGGGACGCGAAGAAGCGCCTGGACAAGGGGGCCCGGGAAGAGGACTTGTTGGTGACCATGGCCGCGGAACGGGTACGGTGTCCCCTTCTCAACGAACGGAACCAGTGTGATTTATACGACCACCGCCCCATCACTTGCCGCTTGTATGGAGTGCCGACGGAAATCGGGGGGTTGACCCACAGCTGTGGAAAAGCAGGTTTTGAGAAGGGAAAATCGTATCCCACCGTTCACCTCGACAAGATGAACCAGCAGTTGTTTTCCCTGGCGGCCGCTCTTGTGGACACCATTGGATCCAGGTTTTCCGCATTGGCGGAGCTGGTTATGCCTGTTTCCGCCGCAATGCTGACGGTGTTTGACGATGCTTTTCTGGGAATAGAGACGAAAATGGACGAACCGCCCCGCGAAACCAAAGGAGACGATGATGGCGACAGATGACGCATGGGGAGAGGCGCAAAAGCGGGCCATTTTCGAAGCGATGTCGCCCAGACGCCGGGAGCAGATTCGGAAAAAAGGGTATGAGAGATGGGATCCTTTCCTGGCGCCCAAGGATCCCATCGACATCCGAAAAGACAAGACGAAGCGGACCACCCAGATGCTGGTCCGGGAGTTTCTTCACAGTCGGGGGGATGCTTCTCACAGCAACGCATATCGACAGGGGGTGCTGGAAATCTGCCTGGGAATCGTCAATGAAGAGGACCGGTTCCTGGGGATGTATGAGTTTGCCTGCTGGTACAGAGACCTTCTTGCGGCCGAAGGGATGGCGACATAAGGGACCGGCCGGGGGAAAAACGGAATTTTTGGGGCGGATGTTAAAAAAAACGGCGCCGCGAGACCGTTTTTACCGGTGTTTTGGTGCCTGGTCCATATCTATATATAGATAAAAAAAGCGCCGCTTAAAATTCAAATAAACCCTGTTATTGCATGGTGTGCCCCTTCGGCACGGGAAAAGAGGCAAAAATGGTCCCTGATATGTGGCTGGTGTCCGGGATTCTTTTGGGTGCGGTGGTGCTGTTGGTGACCGAGTGGGTGCCCATGGAGGTTACAGCCCTGATGGTCTTGGGTGCGGTGGCGGTGACCGGCCTTCTGCCACCCGCGGAGGCCTTGGCCGGATTCAGCAATCCGGCGGTGGTGACCATTTGGGCCGTGTTTATTCTCAGCGGGGGACTCACCCGGACAGGGGTGGCGAACATTATTGGCCGATTGGTTTCCCGGGTGTCGGGCAAACGCGAGGGGCTTCTCGTTCTGGTGATCATGCTCACCGCCGGTCTGCTCTCGGCGGTCATGAACAATGTGGCCGTGGCGGCCCTCATGCTGCCTGTGGTAATGGATATTGCCAGGCAAATGGAAATCCCGCCGCCCCGTCTGCTGATACCCCTTGCCTATGGAAGTCTTCTGGGGGGCCTTACCACCCAGATCGGCACGCCGCCGAATATTCTGGTAACAGAAGCCCTCAGGAGCGCGGGGCGACAGCCCTATGGGTTTTTTGACTTTACACCCATCGGTCTTTCCGTGATGCTTTCTGGCACCGCCTTCATGGTTCTCGCTGGACGCCATTTACTTCCATCCGAATTGCCGAGTGCACGTCCGTCAGAGGACAGCGATGAATGGAAACAGAGATACGACATCGGCGCGTACCTCTTTCATCTGCGCGTTCCCCATGGCTCGCTTCTCAATGGTAGAACGCTGGCCCAAAGCCGCATAGGGTCTGCCTTGGGCGTAACGGTTGTCAGCATTTCCAGGCAGAAACGACATCTTTCGGCCCCTTCTGCCACCGAGCGCCTGGCGGCAGGAGACGTGCTGACGGTGGCAGGACGCCCGGCGCCCCAAGAGGCGCAAACGGTATTGGATGGCCTTCTTCTTGAACCGAAAAGCCAGGATATTATCGATTTGTTTGACGCGCACATTGCCGCCGCGGAAATGACGGTTCAGGCAGGCTCCATTTTCTCTGGCAAGAGCTTGAACGCCCTTGATTTTCATGCCCGCTACGGTGTGACCGTGCTGACACTTGTAAGACAGGAGCAGTTTTTTCGTGCGGGTTTTCAGGATATGAACCTGCGCGCCGGAGACAGGCTGTTGCTGGCGGGGCCAAGAGAGCGGCTAACGGCCCTGGCTGAGCGCAAACGGTTCGATCCTCTGTCTCCTGTTTCATCCTCGAAATTGCGGCGAAAATACGCCCTTGGTGCCCATCTGATGATTCTTCGCGTCTCACCGGAATCGGCACTGGTGGAAAAAACGCTTGGTGAAACAAGACTGGGAGATCTTCTCGGAACCAGGGTATTGGTCATGTTGGGAGGAAGAGAAACACGTGTTCTCCCCGGACCGGAACAGCGGATTGGTGCCGGCGATCGTCTCCTTGTCGAGGGAACGCCGTTTCACCTTGATCTACTTTCCGCTCTGGCGTCCCTTGAAATAGAAGGGGCACACACGGCGCGGGTGGAGACCTTGTTGTCGGAAAACGACGGCGTTGTGGAAGCGGTTCTTTCTCCTCATTCGACTCTGGCGGAAACCTCGGTGCGTCAACTTAACTTTCGAGAGAAGTACGGGCTTACCGTTCTGGCCGTATGGCGCGGCGGGAAAATGATAGGGGAGAATTTGCGGGACACGGTTCTGCGTTTCGGAGACGCCCTGCTGCTGTTCGGACCCGTTCACCAATTGGATCTGTTGGCCGGTGATCGCGAATTTGTCGTGCTGTCCCAGCGCCACCAGCAACGGCCGCGCCTGGAGAAGATGGGCATTTCCCTTGCGATCATGGCGGCGGTGCTGTTAGCGGTATTGACGGGATGGACGCCGATTTACATCGCGGCCGTGGTGGGGGCGGCCATGATGATACTGACCGGATGCCTTTCAATGGAAGAGGCATACCGGCAGATCGAGTGGAAAGCCGTTTTTCTGATTGCCGGAATGCTTCCCCTGGGGGCTGCTTTGGAAAAAACAGGCCTTGCGGTTTTGCTGGCTGAAAAGGTCGTGGCCGTGGCCGGTCCTCTGGGCCCGGAAGCAGTGATGCTGGGGCTGGTGGTGCTGACCTTTCTTGCCACCTGTGTGGTGCCGACAGCGGCCCTGGTAGTACTGATGGCCCCCATCGTTCTCAATACGGCAGAGAGCATGCACCTGTCCGGAGAAGCGTTGCTGATGGCGGTTGCCATGGCGGCTTCGGCCAGCTTCATGACGCCGATTTCTCATCCGGCCAATATTCTGGTGATGGGGCCGGGTGGCTATCGGTTCATGGACTACGTGAAAACCGGTGGGGCACTGACGCTGGTGGTGTTGGTGGTGCTGATGGTCCTGATGCCGTTTCTCTGGCCCCTGACACCGTGAGAAAAGCGGAAAAGTGCCGGGTTTCCAAGCGGCACTGATGGACGAAAAATGGAAGAAAAGGAAAAAAAGATATACCGCGCGCTCCAGGAGCATTTGGACCGCCAAGCCGTCGGTTTTCCACGGACCCGGTCCGGATCCGAGCTTGACATTCTCCGGCATGTTTTCACGTGCGAGGAGGCCAAGATTGCCGGTTGCCTTTCTTTCCATATGGCGACGGCGGATGAGATTTTCAAGCGGGCCGCGCATCTGGTGTCCTCCACGCAAGATTTGGAAAGCATGTTGTGCCGGATGGTAAAAAAAGGCGGTATCGAACTGAGCGTAAAGGAGGGCGTGCGGCGTTATGCCAATGCGCCGCTGGTGGTGGGAATCTACGAAATGCAATTGAATCGCTTGACGCCCGGCTTTCTTCATGCATTCAATACCTATACCAGGGAGATGAAATTCGGATTGTCTCTTCTTTCCGTCACGCCTCCCCAGATGCGCACCATCCCCATCGGGGAAACATTGTTTTCCTCCTTCACCATAGAGCAGTTCGACGATGTAAAAGCGCTTGTAAGAGAAGCAAAGTTTCCCATTGTTCTGCTGCCGTGTATCTGCCGGAGAAAAAAGGCAGTCGAAGGAAAACCATGCAAGGTGACCGGCCGGGAGGAAACCTGCCTGGCGGCGGGCGATCTTGCGCGGACCGCCCTTGAAATCGGAATCGGCCGAGAGGTTGAGAGAGAAGAAGCTTTTGCGGTGCTGGCGGAAAATCAGCGGGAAGGGTTGGTGTTTCAACCCTCCAACACGCAGCAGGCTGAATTTATCTGTTCCTGCTGCGGGTGTTGCTGCGGTATGCTGGAAATTCAGCGGCACCTTCCCCGGCCGCTGGACTTTTGGGCATCGAATTACTTCGCTACGGTGAACGCCTCGGCTTGCAACGCATGCGGGATATGTGAACAACGCTGCCAGGTGGGGGCAATTGTCGTGGGAAGGACCGGGGTGGCCGTGGTGGATCCGGGGCGGTGTATCGGTTGCGGGCAATGCGTTTCCGTCTGCCCCGCAAAAGCTTTGGGGCTTGTGGAAAAGGAGCGGCCTGAAACTCCGCCTGCCACCCGTGAAGAACTCTATGACCTGATCATGGCAAACAAGAAGGGCCACGGAGGAAAGTTGAAGCTTTCCGGGAAACTACTGCTGGATGTTCTTCGATCCGCCAAAAAAAAAGGCCCCGGGTTTTGATGCCCAAGGGCCTTTTCTCGATTGGTTATTGCCCGTGATCGTTGCGGAGGCCCCGCTTTAAAGCTTTCCCGTTCCTTTCAGGATTTTCTCTGCGGTGATGGGCAAGTCCTTGCACCGAAACCCCGTTGCGTGGAAAACGGCGTCCCCGATGGCCGGGGCCGTGGGGGAAACCAGGCCTTCTCCCGCCTCCTTGGCACCCCAGGGCCCTTCCGGCTCGTAGGTTTTCACACACAAGGATTCACTGGCGGGCATGTCCATGGCGTGGGGCATTTTATAGTCGAGGAAGGACGTATTGAGGGTTTTGCCGCCGTCCATGATGAATTGTTCGCTGAGCGCGTAGCCGAGGCCCATCTGAATAGACCCCTCCAGCTGGCCCTCAACGGCCATATGGTTGATGACGGTGCCGCAATCGTGGGCGGTCCACACCTGTTCCACTTTTACTTTCCCCGTGTCGGGATCCACATCTACCTCCGCCACCTGGGCGCCGAAGCTGAAGGCCGGGGTGACGAGGCCCTTGCCCCGGGGCGTGTAGGACCCCCGCTCCACCAGGGGCTCGCCCCGGTTGGCTTTCTGAACGAGAGCCACGGCTTCTCCAAAGGACAGGCTCTTCTCAGGTCTGCCCACGGCCTGAACCCGGCCGTCTTTGCATTCGAACTCATAGATGACGTTCATATTGTAACGTGCGGAGACGGCACCGTAGAGTTTCTCCTTGAGCTTGTCGGCGGCGTCCAGAATCGCACGGCCGCCAAACAGGGTCACCCGGCTTCCCCAGCTACCCAGGTCCGCCATGGGCGTCATGGCCGTGTCGCCGGAGGTGATGCGAATGTCTTCCATCCGGAGCCCGAGGGCTTCGGCCAATATCATTTTAAGGGCTGTATCGGACCCTTGGCCAATGTCGGACGTCATGGTCAGAAGATGCACGGTGCCGTCGGCGAAGGCACGGATCTCGGCGCTGCTGAAGGGGTATTGGGTGTTGAACCAGTTGAACACACCGCCGGAAATGAAGCTGTAGCAACCGATGCCGATGCCCTTGCCGCCGCCTTTTTTGAAAGCGGCGCGTTTTTTCTTCCACTCGGACATTTTTGCCACTTCCTCAAGTGATTCGATGAAGCCGCAACTGGATATGGTGGCCACGTCTGGAATTTTGTCGCCGGGGACCATGGCGTTTTTCAGCCGGATGTCGATGGGATCGATCCCCAGCTCCTCTGCGGCGATGTTCATCTGGGTCTCGGCCGCGAACAGGGACTGGGGTGCGCCGAAACCGCGCATGGCCCCCGATGGCGGCTTGTTGGTATACACATGCTCGCCCAGGAACCGGTAGTTGGGATAGCGGTAGAGCATGGCGCCGAAATTCCCGCACAGGAAGGTGGCGGTGGGGCCCATGCTGTTATAGGCGCCGCCGTCGAGCAGGATCCGAAGATCCTTTGCCATGAGGGTGCCGTCCTTTTTGAACCCCACCCGGGAGGTGATTGTCATGGGATGCCGCCGCCTTCCGGCGGTCAGCTCCTCTTCCCGGGAGAGCGTGAACTTGACAGGGCACCCGGTCTTCAGCGCCAGGAACGCGGCGCAGAATTCCCATGTCCTCAATTCCATCTTGCCGCCGAACCCGCCACCGATGTAAGGTTTGATCACCCGGACGTCGTTTTCCCTTAGGCCCAGGGTGGAGGCCAGCAGGCATTGCACGATGTAGGGCGTTTGGGTGCTGGTCCATAGCGTGACGCGGCCGTCCAGGTCACATGCGGCCAAGGAGGCGCAGGGTTCCAGGTAGGCATGGCTCACCGCGTGCACCGTAAAGGTGTCCTCCCGGATGTAATCGGAGGCGGCGAATCCCTTGTCGATATCGCCGTACTTAATTTTCCGGTCGATGCTGATGTTGGACGGCGTCGCCTCGTGCAGCACGGGCGCGCCTTCGGCAAGGGCCGCCGCAGCGTCGAACACGGCCGGCAGCGCTTCATATTGCACATCGATCAGCGCCAGGGCCTCCCGGGCCGTGTCTTTGTCCACGGCCGCCACGGCTGCCACCTCGTCCCCGATGAAACGGACCTTCTCAACGGCCAGGGCGTATTCGTCCTGGGTGCTGGGAAACAGGCGCCAGTTGCCGAAAGGAACCCTGGGAATGTCCTGACCTGTGATCACGGCCTTGACCCCGGGCAGGCGTTTGGCCCGGGTTGTATCGATGGCAGCGATGCGCGCATGGGCCACAGGGCTTCTGAGAAGGGCGCCATGGAGCATGCCGGGCAACTTCATGTCGTCGGTGAACATGGCCGCGCCGGTGGCCTTGGCCCGCCCATCGTTTCTGGGGATATCTTTACCGATAATGGCGTGTTGTTCCATGGTCATGTCCTTTATGCCGTGAACGGCGGTTTCAGTTTCCGGCCAACCGAAGGGCCGCTTCGAGTACCCTGTGGGTGAGCACCTGGACCACCTTGACACGATAGTCGGCCGAGGCGCGCAGATCGGTGATGGGGAGGGTTTCATTGGCGGTGGCTACGGACACCGCTTCCAGCGCGGCCGGCGAGGGCGTTTTGCCGACAAGTAGGGCCTCGGCTGCGGCTGCCCGCATGGGCACCGGGGCACAGGCGCCCACGGCGATGCGAACGGTGTTGCATGTTTTTTCCGCCAGGGTGACCAGGGCGCCGACGCCCACCGCCGAGCAATCCAGTCGGCCGCGTGCGGAGAAGCTTTCATAAACGACGCCGGTGCGGGGCGGGGGGGGCGGCACGTGAACGGCCGTGACCAGCTCACCCACGCCAAGGGCGGTGGTGCCGGGGCCTCTGAAAAAGTCTTTGAGGGGCAGGCGCCGTTCTCCGTCGGGTCCGGCGATGTGCACCGCAGCGTCCATCACCAGGAGGGTGGGGGCGTTGTCAGCGGAGGGTGAGGCGTTGCATAGATTGCCGATCACCGTGCCCATGTTGCGGACCTGTACGTTGGCTGTCTCCCGGGCTGCGGTGGCGATGGCGGGGAAATCGGCGTTGATTCCCGGGTGGGCGGCGACCTCCGACAGGCGTGCCAGGGCCCCGATGGTAAGGCCGCCGTCGGCATCAAGGGTGATATGGTGCAGGGCGTTGATTCCCTTGATGTTGATCAGCACATCGGGATCGATAGCACCCAGTCGGATTTTTACCATCAGGTCGGTGCCCCCGGCCATGATCCGGGCGCGTCCCGCGTGAACCCGGAGCAGTTCGACGGCTTCCGCCACGCTCTGGGGGGACAGGTATTCAAAGTGGCCAATGCTCATGATGGTTTCTCCCCGGATGGTTCGGCGGCCATCTGCTTTCCGGCGTGGGCAATGGCCTCGACGATCTTGTTATAGCCGGTGCAACGGCACAGGTTGCCGGACAAGGCGGTGCGGATGTCGGTTTCCGATGGCTGGGGGGTGTGCCGCAGCAGTTGCAAGGCGCTCATTTCCATGCCGGGGGTGCAAAACCCGCATTGGATGGCGCCTTTTTCGATGAAGGCATCCTGGATGGGATGGAGGGTGTCTCCGGAAACGGCCAGCCCCTCCACCGTGGTTACCGACTTGCCGTCCACGTCCACGGCCAAGGTCAGGCAGCTGGAGACGATCCGGTCTTCCACCATGACCGTGCAAGCGCCGCAGTCCCCGGTGCCGCAGCCGAACTTTGTGCCGGTCAGGTTCAGGTCTTCCCGCAGGAACTCATTGAGGGTCCGCGTGGGGGTGACCGCCCGGCAATATGCAGTGCCGTTGACGGACACCGTGATGGTGTGTTTCATATCTGCCTCCTTGTGGCCGGCCAAAAAGGGTTGTTCAGCGGGCTATACTCAACGCAGGGTAGAACCACCCGGCGGCGATTGGCGGTACCTGAGGCCGGAAGTTTATGCAACCACTTTCTTGCATTCAGTTTTATTTGTCAAGAAAATAAAGTAACGCCATGGAAATGGGCTTTAGGTCAAGCATATTTTGTTCAGCATGGTGAACAAGTTTGGCTCAAAACAGGTGCAAGCGCTCCCGGTAGGCGCGGATGACCGCTGCCGGATCATCGGTCAACACCAGATTTTCCCGCAACCAGGCCGGGGCCCGCTCGAAGCGGACCATTTCATCGATTTGGTGGCGGATACCGTCCCAGTACCGACCCCCGGAATCGGTGTCGAAAAAAACGATGGGTACCGGATCCGCGATGGACAGTTTCATGTTGCAAAGGGTGATGCCGATTTCTTCGAGGGTGCCGATGCCGCCGATATTGAAAATGGGAAACGATGTGATTTCAAACCATTTCTGACGGCTGTGCCGGCAGGTGGATTGAAACACTTGGCAGAAATCAACATCGGTGGTCATGGCTTGGTCGGTGATTTCCAGGAAGTTGGCGCCCGAGAGAATGCCGCGGGCTCTTGCCATGGCGTTGGCCTGGGCCATGACACCGCTGCCGCCGCCGGTGACGATGCCGATACGTCGCCCCCAGAAGGAGATGAGGGCGTCCATGAGCTTGCCCAGCCGGGCTTCGCCCATGGGGGAAAGGACTTGGTTGGAACCATAGAAGGCGAACAGCATGGAGGTGTGAAATGCGCCGAGCTGCTCCGGGGTTACGAAATAGCCTTTGCCGTCACGGATGGTGTGCACCATCAGCCGGCGGTTGAGGTCCGACACCCAGTAGACATCCACGCCGAAGGAATTGTATTCCTGCAGCCGCACATGATCCTTTTCCGACAGGAAAGGACCATGTTCACAGGACGCCTTGAAAAAATACAGGGCGGCCAGTTTGCCGTCACACGCCAGGTTGACAAGGTCGCGGTGTTCGAGGATGTTGGGGAAATAAGACATGGCAAGGATACCGGGCTTATCGGGGTACAAGAGGTTTCTCACCGGTTCGGTGGCGTAGCGATGGGCACAGGGGCTGCGGGGGGAAAAATCCCGGCGCGCCCTGGCGCAGACCGCTTCCGTGACCGTGCAGGGCCTGTCCGGGCCATTCGAAAAGATCCGCGGCGATGCATCTCTTTCTGTCATGACGGCAACGGGTTTGTGGAGATAATGACAGGTGCGCCCTGGCGTGGCGTCCAGCGTCTTTTCCAATGCCGTCATTTCCTCGTAGGGAAACAACGGCGCGCCGCCGGTGGTGGTGCGCGGCGGCCGGCGGCGTTTGGGACGTGGCACCCGGTATATTTTTGCGGATATCAGCGGGTTGACAATGGGGTGGCCGCTGGCGTTGAGGATTTCCAGATAGATGTTGATACCTCGGGTCTTTACCGGGTCGAGGATGGTGGCCGGCAGGTGTTCTCCCAGTGATAGGCCGCTTTGGAGCGCCACCACGTGGTCGTTTAAGTACATGGAGCAGGTGGTGATGACGCCCTGCCCCGGCGGGATCATCAGGGCCGGGACCGGTTCCCGCACTTGGTACCGGTTGAGAATCTCACGGCCGTCGCTGCGAAACAGAATGCGGCCCAGGGCCTCTCGATCGAGCCCTGGTTTGAGGCGGCACATGACCTTGTGGGGGGAGATGAGGATGCTGCCGTCGCTGGACACGGTGGTGGACGCCGGCAGTTTCAGGGCCGAACGATCCACGTCCGCCAGCACCTCATCGGAAGACAGCAACAAGGCGGGATTGCAGTAGACCAGCCGCCCCACCGGAAGGCCGGGGGTAAAAAATCCCTGGAGCTGGTCGAGGGCGGGATAACCGGGAATGACCGATTCGGCTTCCAACGTGAGGACCAGGGTGCTGCCTTCCAGGCGGTCCGCCCGGGGCGGTTCGCATTGAATGCTGATGCCTAATCGGGCGATGCGGGAACGTTCGCTGAACACCAGGTGTTCGGGGTGCTCTTTGAGCCGTTCGATGAACGCGTCCGAGAGGCCAAAAGAGGTCTCAAACCGCAGGGTCTTTTTTTCAGACGTGATCACCCGGGTGATCACGCCGTCTCCGGACTGGAGCAAACCGCGAAACGATCGATTATCCGTTGCCTGTCGGGTCATGAGATCTCTTTGGTGGCCGCCAGAGGAAACTTGTCTTCGACAATCGTGCAGCATCTCGGGGGAAACATCAAGATGGAATTGATCTCTGTCTCCGAAAGCGTTACAAACGGAACCACCGGGGCGTGATCCCTGCACGCCTTTTCCGGATACCGGACCCGTGGCTGCCGTCACTTTCGCGACCATGGCGGCGCCTGCGCCCAGCGGTTGACCCAGGGATAACTTTTAACAACGTCTTTTCAGAGCATTGGAGGCACCATGCGCACACCTATTCAAACCTACTGGGAAAAACGGCTCGATCACCTGCAAGTGGCCCTAGAGGCGAATAATTTCGAGGTTTTTCGTGCCGTGACATGCGCCGATGTGAAAAATATCGTGATCAAGCAGCTGCCCGGCATGGCGGCAAAGACGGTCTCCTGGGGCGGTTCACTGACCCTCAACGAGAGCGGACTCGTTGATTATTTTAAAAGCGATCCGGCCTACGCGGTCCTGGACACCTTCGACCATTCGGTGCCCAAAGAGGAAATGCTTGAACGCCGGCGCCAGGCCTTGCTGGTGGACCTCTTTCTCGCCGGCACCAACGCCGTTACCGAGGAGGGGCACCTGGTGAACCTGGACATGATCGGCAACCGGGTGGGGGCCATCACCTTCGGCCCCAAGCATGTGATTATCCTGCTGGGCCGGAACAAGCTGGTGGCGGATCTGGAAGAGGCGATGTTTCGGATCAAGAATTATGCCGCACCGGTGAACGCCATGCGGTTGGGGATGAAGACGCCCTGCGTTAAAACATCCGGCTGTGAGGATTGCAGCAGCCCCCAGCGCATTTGCAACAGTTGGACGATCACCGAGAAGAGTTTCCCCAAAAATCGCATCAAGGTGGTGCTGATCAACGAAGACGTCGGGTTTTAGGGATGCACATCGCCTTTTTCGTCAGTGCCCATGGCTTCGGCCATGGGGCCCGTGCCGCCGCGGTGATGACCGCTGTGCGGGCCCGGATGCCCGGCTGCCGGATAGAGGTGTTCAGCCGACTGCCCGAATGGTTTTTCAACGAAGCCATTGATGGGCCGGTGCTGTGCCACCTGCTGGACACGGATGTGGGGGTGGTGCAGAAAACCCCCTTCGTATCGGACCTTGACGCGACCCTGGCGCGTCTTTCAACCTTTTTTCCCCTTCTGGAGTCACAGGTGCGGGACATTGCCGACGGCCTGCTGTCCCGGGGATGCCGGGCCGTTGTTTGCGACATCTCCGCCCTGGGTGTTGCCGTGGCCCGGACCGCGAAGCTTCCGGCCATTCTCATCGAAAACTTCACTTGGGACTGGTTGTATGCACCCCATGCGGTCGCCCACCCCGACTTCCGGTCTTTCATGGGATGTTTCGACCACTGGTACCGGCAGGCGGACATGCACATCCAGACCGATCCCGTTTGCCGGCCCGTGCCGGGTACGGTGCGGCTGGGCCCCATGAGCCGGCCGGCCAAGCAAGGGCGTGCGGCCACCCGCCGGCGGTTGGGAATCAAAGGCGCACGGCCCTTGGTGCTGCTGACCATGGGGGGGGTGACCAGCCGGCAGCAACACCTGGAGCGCCTGTGGACCTTCCCCCACATCACCTTTGTCGTGCCCCATGATGTGCCGGTGCCTGACTGCCGTAACAACATCATCATTCTGCCCCATCATTCGGCGTTCTATCACCCGGACCTGGTCCATGCTGCGGACCTGGTGGTGGGAAAGCTCGGTTACAGCACGCTGGCGGAGGTTGGGCATGCCGGTGTGCCCTTCGGCTATGTGCTCAGGAACGACTCCGCCGAATCGGGGCCCCTGGCCGCTTATGCTGAAAAGCATGTCCGGGGCCGGTCCTTTTCCGAGGAGGCGTACGATTCCGGGCAATGGTTGACCGCCCTGGAAGAATTGTGCGGCCTTGGCCCGGGTGCGCCCGCTTTTGAAAATGACGCGGAGGCTGCGGCGACGTTTGTGCTGTCCGTGGCCGAAACCGGGCACCCGGTGCCCATCCGGACATTCGATCCCTTCGGTAACAGGACAGACCGCGATATCCGAAACAGCTTGAGCAGCGCTATTGTTGAAGCTGTGCGAACGGGAACGCCGGCGCCGGTGGACCGGGTCCTTCACTCCCTTTTCCGCCGGTCCTTGACGCCCGGGCAAGAGGCCTACCTGGAAGACAGAGGCCGAAGGAGCGACCGCGTTTTTTCCCGGATGGACGATCAGGCGCAACCCTTCCCCCGGTTCTTGCTGTTGTGGAACGAGGGGTTGTTCTTCGAAGGCCATGAATACCTGGAAGGCTTCTGGATGGCGGCCGAAGGGCAGAAAAAGCGTGCCCTTCAGGGGCTCATCAAGGCCGCCGGTGTTTTTGTCCACCGGGCGCTGGGCCGATCCCGAAACGCTGAACGGCTTGCGCCCAAAGCCCTTGCCGTGATCCGGGCCCATCGGGAACACCTGGAAGGCATCGGAAATATTGACCGATTGGAAGCGGCCCTCGAAACGCCGGGGGAAAAGCCTCCGGAACTGACAGAGGCGCCCCTGGAGAAACGTAAAAGGAAAAGATGACATGACACCAGAGGATGCTGTTCATTCAAGAGAAACCGTTTACAAAGGCCGCGTGTTCAGCGTGGTGAGGGAACAGGTGACGCTTCCCACGGGAAAGACGGCCACCCTGGACGTGGTGCGTCACCCGGGCGCATCGGCCGTTTTGCCGATGCGCGATGACAACACGGTGATCCTTCTTCACCAGTACCGGCGCGCGGTGGGGGGGTATATCTGGGAAATCCCCGCCGGCACCTTGGAAGAAAATGAAGCGCCGCTGTCCTGCGCCCAACGGGAGCTCGTTGAAGAGACGGGTTTTTCCGCAGGGTCGTGGGAAAAACTCGGCGAGATCGTGCCGGTGCCGGGCTATTCCGACGAGCGGATTCACCTGTTTCTGGCAAAAGACCTTTCCCCGGCCCAACAGAACCTGGACAAGGACGAAGTGCTCGATGTGCACCAGATGCCGCTTCAGAAGGTTCTGGAAATGATCAGAACCGGGGAGATCCAGGACAGCAAAACCATCAACGGCCTATTGATGGCGCGGTTTCAAGGCGCAATATCCCGGTAACGGCGCATGTCGACATAGGGAAAACAACACCTTGTTGACAAGCCGTTGCCCTCAACCGAAACCGGAGGTTTGATTCCCATGCGCAGCCGTGAACTCCAGTTGGAAAGATACGATACGGACAAGATACCCAACGGCTACCTTGAGCGCTACGATCCGGTCTTGGCCCCCTGGCTGGGGAAGGAGATCGTTTTGCTTGAAATCGGTGTTCATAACGGCGGCTCCCTTCTGCTGTGGCGGGACTATTTCGAGCGGGGCACCATTGTGGGCGTTGACGTTAATCTTCCGAAACAATTCAAGCCCGCCGAGCGCATCCACCTTTACGAAGGCAGCCAGGCGGATCCGGAATTTCTGTCGCGGGTGGCAACAGCAACAGCACCCGGCGGCTTTGACATCATCATCGATGATGCCGCCCACATCGGCAGGCTTACCAAAAAGGCCTTCTGGCATTTGTTTGAAAACCATCTCAAACCAGGGGGGCTATACGTGATCGAAGACTGGGGAACCGGTTATTGGGACGACTGGCCAGATGGCAAGGGGCTGAACCTGGCCGCATATCGAAAGGCCACGGCCGCGCCGGCATCCTTTTGGTCGAAACTGGTTGGAAAGCGGGGCCGGAAAAGGCCCATGCCATCCCACGCTTATGGCATGGTCGGTTTTATCAAGCAGTTGATTGATGAGCAGGGCGCCCACGACGTTACCAGGCGGCTGATAACCCGCGCCCCTGAAAGAAGCTCAAAATTTGAACAACTCATCATTTGTCCTTCCATCGTTTTTGTTCGGAAGGCCGATGCGTCCCGATGGCAAGACGCCCGGGAAACGGAAAAGCGGTCATAAGCCAATCGGCGGCATGGTTTCGCCATCCCGCCGATATTAACTGCGGAAAACATCAGAAAGGAAGGTTCTTCGAATGCGAGCAAGCGAGGTATACAAAGAAAAGCAGCCGGTGGTCTCCATGGAGTTTTTTCCCCCCAGAAACGAAGAGGCAGCCCAGAGCTTCGGCACCGTTGTCGAGGCCCTTGCCGGGCTGAAGCCTGACTACATGTCCGTCACCTTCGGGGCCGGAGGCTCCACCCGGGACGGATCCTATCAGACAGTCAAGAAGATCATGAAGGGCGCAGGGCAACCAACGGTGGCGTATCTCGCGGGCTACGGCCTGGGGCCGGAGGACATCACGGCGGTGCTGGACGCCTACAAGGCCATGGGCGTGGAAACGATCTTCGTGATTCGTGGCGACAAGCCCAAGGAGGAAGACTTCACGCCGCATCCCGAAAGTTTTTCCTACGCCTCTGAAATGATTGCCTTCATCAAAAGCCGGTATGACTTCACCATCGGCTGTGCCGGTTATCCCGAAGGTCATGTGGAGGCCGAGAGCCTTGACAGGGACATCGCCTGCCTCAAGCAGAAGGTCGACAACGGGGCGCAATACGTGGTGTGTCAATATTTTTACGACAACACCTTTTATTTCGATTTTGTGGAAAAATGCCGTGCCGCCGGCATCCAGGTGCCCATCGTGCCGGGGATCATGCCGGTGTATTCCGTCAAAATGACCCGGATGCTGTCGAAAGTGTGCGGCTCCAGTATCACCCCGGCGCTCCAGGCACGCCTGGAGGCGGTGGAAGGACAGGATAAGGACGCCGTGCTGCAGATGGGCATTGATTTTGCCGTGGGTCAGTGCAGGGATCTTCTGAAAAAGGGGGTCTGCGGACTTCATTTCTATACCATGAACCGCAGCCGCACCACCACCGAGATCATTAACCGACTCAAAAACGATGGGTTGCTGTAGCCGTTCAAGCAGCAGGGCGATTCATGGAAACCACTTTTGACTGCATACCATGCCTTGTCCGGCAAACCCTGGATTCGGTCCGACTGGCAACGGCGGACACCGCCATCCAGGCGCTGGTGCTGCGCCGGGTATTGGCCATGCTCAGTGGGATGTCGTTGTCCCAGTCGCCTCCGGCCCTGGCCCAGAAGATCCACCGCGTCATCCGGGAGGCCAGTGGCTGCGCGGATCCCTATGCGGCGGTCAAGAGGGAGTTCAACGCTGCGGCCTTGGCGTTGTATCCGAAGCTGAAGGCACAGGTCGCGACGGCGGCGGCACCGCTGGAAGCGGCGGTGCGTCTGGCCATTGCGGGCAATATTATCGATTTCGGCGCATTTTCCACCGTAAACCGGCAGATGGTTGCCGACACCATTGCCAACTGTCTTGCCGCTCCCCTTGCGGGTGATGTGGGGGAGCTGCAACAGCGCATTGCAACGGCCCGGCGGATTCTGTATCTGTCTGATAACGCGGGCGAAATCGTGTTCGACCGGCTGTTGATCGAACAGTTGCCCGCCGCCAAGATCACGGTGGCCGTACGCGGCGGTGCCGTTATCAACGACGCCACCATGGCCGATGCCGTTGAAACCGGGCTGGCCGATTTGGTTACGGTCATCAGCAACGGTTCCGATGCGCCGGCGACCCTGTTGGAGGACTGCGATCCGGAATTTCGCCGCTGCTTCGCCCTGGCGGACTTGATCATCGCAAAGGGGCAGGGCAATTACGAAAGTCTTTCCCACAGCCGGCAGCCGGTGTATTTTTTGCTGAAAGCCAAGTGTCCGGTGATCGCTGCCCACATCGGCTGCCGGTTGGGAGATGCGGTGATCGCACGTTCCACCGGCAATGCCGTGCCGGAGACGGACGACGGCCGACCGGGGCGCTCTTTGTGCCGCGGCCGCCCTGCCTTGTGAAGCGGTGCTCCGGGCGCCCCGGTCAGTCCTGGGGCCGCGGCCGCTTTCTTTCTTTATGCGGGCCGTAAGCGGCCATCACCCGGCGGTGTTCCGAGGGGGGCAAAGTTTTAAGGTAGGACCGCCAGCCGGGGCACCAGCGGATGTGCCATTTCCACAACCGTCCCGTCAGGGAGCGGGGGCTGGCATCGTATCTTGCTTTCAGTCGACAGGTGGCGCATCCAGGCATGGGCGCTTCCTTTCACAATCTCCTAAAGAGATGAGAAAACACCGGGTGTTGGCGGCGCAGCTTTTTTCTTTAGCTGCCGGGCAATCAAGGCGCCGGCCAGGGTGCCGGCGGTGTTCATCAACAGATCCCGCAGGTCCGAGTTGCGGGCCGGAATCCAGGCTTGGGCGACCTCGAGGAAGAGGCTGATCCCGGCGCCCACGGCCACGGCGATCAGGACAGGGTGGTGGGGGCTGTTTTTTCGGCCCGAGGCCAGATAGGCGGCAAGGAAAAAGCCGAAGGGAAAAAACCCGATGAAATTGACCACCGTGTCGCCGAGAAGGTCTCGGTTGAAACGAAGCTGCCGCCAGTCTCCGGGAAAGATCTCCGGTTTCAGTACCTGCATTTCGATGGGGGCGTACAGGGGGTGGTCCGCTGCGCCATGGTCGGGCGCCATGCCGCCTGCCAGTGCGTCGAAGGTATAGAGTAGCAGCGGATGGTGCGCATGCGCGTAGGAGAAATGTTGCGCGGTGGTCCATTCGGCGTAACGCTTTCGCGCCTGGGCAGGGGAGGTGGTCCTATTGTACAGCGCGAACCCGAACATGTCCCCCCGCCAGGCGTGCCGTCCGTACACCGAGTTTCCAATCACTAGCCGCCGCTGGTCGCCGCCCGGCAACCGCAGCACCGGTGCAGCGGACGCGACGACGAGGCGTCCATCCAAAAAAACCTGTGTGGCGTCCGGTCCCGCACTTATCGTTAAAAACTGAACCTCCGGTGCATCGGTGGCCTGTCGCACCACGATGCGTTTTCTGCGTTTCCGGTGGGCATAATCATCGCCATTCATCAAAATGGTGGCGGATCCCCATTGCCCGGCCAGGAGTTGACCGGCGTCGCTGCCGTCATGGATGCAGAAGATGAACAAAAAACCATCCGGAGACAGGCGTTCCGGGCGAATGGCGCAATCGATGGAAAAGGCCGCCCCTTCCGGTAGATCCGGCAGAGGATCGGAATAGAGGATGCCGGATTGGCCGAACCGAATGCCGACACCTTCGTCATGGAGCAGACGCACGTTGTTTGTTGTAAAAGAATTTTTCGGCCGCAGGCCCAACACTAGAATTCCAAACAGTACGCCCGCCGCCAGGAAAAGATAAGTGAGCCGACGTTGGGGCGGTGGGGCTGAGATGCCGTCTTTCGACGGCTGGGACGGGTTACCGGGCATGGTCTTGGGTTTCCGGGAAAGAGAGGGTCAGTCGGTAGACACCCGAATGCATGGCGGCTTCCATGTGGCAGGAGGAGTGCTCGAAGACGCTGAGCATGGCCGTATTGGTGGCGAGCACTTCAGCGGTGAATCCGGCAAGCCCCCTGGACTTGGCGATGTCCGTTAGCATGCGAAACAGAAAGGTGCCGATGCCTTTTCCCGTGTGGGCTTCGTCCACCACAAAGGCCAGCTCGGGGTATTTTGGATGAGAACCGGCCGCATACCGGGCTTCGGCGATGATGTGTTCTCTTCCGGGATTTCCGGCAACGCCGACGATGGACAGGGTTTCCTGGTAATCGATGGAAACATAACTTTGCATGGTGGCGTAGGGCATGGTCTTGATCGGCGAAAAATAGCGATAATACACGGACTGGTCGGAAAACCGGTAAAAGAGCCGCCGCATTTCATCCACGTCCGAGGGCTTGATGGCCCGGAAACGAACGGTAAGGTTGCCGGGAAAGGTATGTGTTCGGGCGATACCGAAGGGATAGTGGTGCGCCCCGGCTGTGTATACGTGGGTTTGGTAGAGGATGTTTTGCGCCTTTGCTTCCCGGATCAATTGTTCCCGGTCATCTGGGTGGGCGATATCGATCAGCGCAAGGGCCCGTTCCCGCACGGTTTTTCCGGAGAGGGCAGCGCTGCCATATTCGGTCACCACCAAGTCGAGTTCTTCCCGGTTAAGTTGGTTGGGGTAGCCGGTGACCGACGGAACGATGTTGGACGCGCCGTTCCGGTTGCGGCTGGAAATACCGAAGATGATATGGCCGGCGGGGGAAAGCGCCGCCCCGGTGAAGTATTCCCGGGATTCTCCGGGGCCCGCGGCAATATTGCCCTTTCCCGTGTGCAGGGCCACGCTGCCTGTAAAATCGATTTTGCGGGCCGGCAACACCACCATCAGGTGGTTGTTGGCACCGATGCGCACCGGATCGCCCACCACGTCGATGGGCTGAAATTCCAGCAGGGGGTTTCCGTCCAGCCAGTGCATGAGCGTCTCACTTCCCACAGCGTAGGAGACCAGTGTCTTGCCCCGAAAATGATGTTTGTACCGGTTGGTGACCGCTCCGCTCTCCATCAACTCCATAAGGGCGTCGGTGACCATGGGCGTGACCACGCCCAGGTCTTGCTTGCCGGTCAGGTGCCGGGCCAGGGCTTCGTAGAGGGGGCCGATGCCGAAAGAAATACAGCTGCGATCGGGAATTAGGGCGGCCACGTTGCGCCCGATCCGGTCAAAGGTATCGTCCACCGGCCACCGTGGAAAATCGAGGCAGGGCAGGCGGCTTTCCACCAGAAGATCGAATTGCCTTGTGTGAACAAAGCTGTCGCCCATGGTGCGGGGAGAGGTGGCGCTGATTTCTCCAACGACCAACGCGGCTTTTTCCATGGCGATGCGGGCGACATCCACGGCCGGTCCAAGGCTGGCGAATCCGTCTGCGTCCGGGGTTGTAATTTGAATGAAGGCCGCGTCGATGTGAATGCCTTCTGATTCAAACAGCTGCGGAATCTTGGAGAACCGGCTGGGAATCAGGTCCACCCGGCCTTTGCGAAGGGCTTCGGTGACCGGGCCGGCAAAAAAGGTTTTCAACCTGTACTTGTTCGCATATTTTTCTTCGAGGGAGACAGCGTCTCCCATGCTCACAAGCTGTATCAGTTCCAGGTCCTGCAGCTGCGGTGCTTCGGTGGACAAAAGTGCTTGAATGAGCGTGCGCGGCTCTACGACACCGGTGCCGAGAAAAATGCTCATGCCCGGCTTCAGTTGTTCCAGGACCGTTTCCGGAGAGACGATTTTGGATACCCAGCTGGGGGAGGGGGACATGGCGCCTCTTTCAATCAAAAAAAGGACGTATCATTTCATCATCGATATTTACAAACCGGGAAAAATCTGTTTTCTCAACAATATCACCAGGCGCGGAAAAAAGCCAGACACCCGGCGCACGGTACGGTATGGAAAGTACTCTTCTTTCAGGGAGCGTCTGCCGAAACCACCAACAGGCAGTGCACCTGCCAACCCTTCCATCCGGAGGATGCGGAGCATGAAGCCTTTCCCCACGATACGGAAGAGCACGTCGGAGAGTAAAACCATGGGATGGGTGATTCAAGCAGCGGTGTTGGTGATCTGCATGCTGGGATATGCCGCGGTCTTTCCCTGGCTGTATGCACGTTACGGCGATGCCGCCCGCATTGTCACGGCCGCTTTTGTCCTGCCGGCGGCCATCGGCGGGGGCCTCTGGACAGGTCTGGCAGTGGCCGTGCTGACGTTGTTGCTGGACATCTGCCTGAACCTTCGACACGGTGCCGTTTTCAACAGCGGCATTCTTGGCCCGGCCATCATGTTTCTCGTGGTTGCCGCAGTGGGGTATTGGCGGGATCTCAGCAGGGCCTTGAAGCGTGAGCTGCGGTTTCGGGCGGCGGCGGAACAGGCGCTGGCGGAAAACGAGGAAAAATACAGGCAGATCGTCGAGGGCGTGGGAGACGGCATCCTTCTGGTGGAGACGGAAACAGGGCGGCTCCTGGAGGCCAATCAGGCGCTTCTGACCATGACCGGCCATACGCGCACCTCCTTTTCACGCTGCTGTTTTGCAGACCTTTTTCCAAAACCGGAACACGCCGAGGGCCTGCTTTGTGCCGCTCCGGAGGGGCGGCCCCTCTATTACCTGAACAAACGCGACGGATCTTCTTTTCCGGCCGCCCTTTGCATCCGGCGCGGTGTGCATGCAGAACGGCCCTGCACGGTGGTGCTGGTGCAGGACATGTCCGCCCGGGTGTCGGCGGAAAAGGAAAGAAAGCAGTTCGAACGCATGATCGGAAAGACCCATCGCATGGAGGCCATCGGGGCTCTTGCCGGCGGCATCTCTCATGATTTCAATAACATCCTTGGTGCGATTTTGGGTTATGCCGATTTGATCGAGATTCAGGGCACCCCCCTGAGCGACAAACAGCGGGCGCATTTGGGCCAGATTCAGAAGGCTGCCAGGCGGGCTCGGGACCTGGTGTTGCAGATCCTCACCTTCAGCCGCCAATCCGAAGCGGAAAAAAAACCCGTGATGGTGGGGCGCATCCTCAAAGAGGTGGTGGGCTTGGTGCGCGCATCCATTCCGTCCACCATCGCCCTGGAGTTGATTCTTTCCGCTGAGAGGGACACGGTTATAGCCGATCCGGTACAAATTCACCAGGTGGTGATGAATCTTTGCACCAATGCGGCCCAGGCCATTGGGGACGCCCCCGGCAGCATTACGGTGATCGCCTCCAATGCCCAGGTGGACCCTGCAGTTGTGCTGCGTTTTCCAGACCTGGTGGTGGGGCCGTATCTGAAAATCGAAGTGCGGGACACGGGGGGCGGCATTCCTCCTGATGTGCGGAGCCGCATATTCGAGCCGTATTTCACCACCAAGGGAAAACAAGGCACCGGGCTGGGCCTGTCGGTGGTGCATGGCATTGTCCGGGATCACAACGGGACCATCACCGTGGACAGTCACATGGGGAAGGGGGCCGCGTTCCAGGTGTTGTTGCCCTTGAGCGAAAAAATGGGCCCCCAGGAGGAGATTGCGTTGCCGCCGGCCCCGATACGTGGCTCCGGCCGCATCCTTGTGGTGGACGACGAGCCGGTTCTGGTGCGCATGATGGGGGAGCTTCTCAGCGACATGGGCTATCATGTGGACGAAAGAACCAGCAGCCTGGAAGCGTTCAAACTGTTCAAGGCAAAGCCCCATTTTTTCGATGCGGTGATATCGGACATCACCATGCCCGGCATGACCGGCATTGCGCTGGGCAAGGCCATGTTCGAGGTCGCCCCCGAGACCCCCATTATTCTCTGTACGGGGTTCAGCGAGCACATGGATGAAGCCCAGGCGCAGCGCATCGGGTTTCGAAAGCTGCTGATGAAACCGGTTTCCGCCCTGGATCTGTCGGCGGCCCTGCGGGACGTGCTGCACGTTTTACCGGAGAAGGGGGCGGCAGGGTGAATTCCCTTGCGATTTTTTGATGGTGCCTTCCCGGCAAAGCGGCCTATGATGAAACGGAAGGGCAAGGTCCGGGCCACTGCTGCCGCCCCTGGGACGCGGCCGCCATGCCCGGGTTTTCATCGAAACGGGAGGTGCCGTTTGACAGGGACGAGAGCAATCATCGTGGTCGGGGTCTGGATGATACTGTGGTTTTTCTGCCAACCGCCCGCCGCCGTCGGCCAGGAGGATATTTCCATCGACGCGTTTCTGTCGGAGATGCAAAAGACCCTGGCCCGGGTCCAGACGGTGGTGGAGGAAGATGCCCTGCCTGAAATACGCACGGTTTTGCTGCGACTCAACATCACCCTTGCGGTGCAAGTCGACGGCAGGGTTTCCTATCAGGTGATTCCCTTTGGTGCGTCGGTGCCGGGGCTGAGTGTGCAGACCCTGACCCTCATGGTGGACGTGCCGGAGGCATCGAGTTCTCTGTCCGGCGTCGCCTCGCGGGATACCATGGCAAGCGCCCTTGTGGAGGCGATTCATGTCATGGCCCGGGCCCGGAGGGGCAATCCGCCCCTGGACATCTCCCGGGTCACCATCAAACTGGGCTTCGTGATCAAACCTTCCGGCAGCGGCGTGAAGTTCGTACTATTGCCCGTGACCCCGGAAGACATCAAGGGGCTCAACAATTCGGCCGTCCAAACCATCATTGTGGAATGCCGCAGTTGACATCTCTTCCCCCCACCGGACGCATCACATGTGCCCTTCTTTTCCGCATGGCATGTGCATTGCAAAAATCGCAAAAGTAAATGGCGCTTGTCGGCAACGGCGGTACTGTGGGAGGGCTCCGCTGCAACGTTACCGCCCTTAAGCCATCCTTCAACAGAGAAGGGCGCTTTTCCTTTCACCGGAAGTTCATGTCCCGCAATCTGTCTGAGCCGGCAGTTTAAAAAAAGATACGAACAGCGTTTAAAAAGATACCCTTCCAGGGGCTTGGGAGTGCTTGCCATGCACAGTCGCGTGTTGGTTGTTGATGACGATGATATCATCCGTACCGCCATTGCAGAGTATCTGGTCGCACTGGGGTATGAGGTGGATACGGCCGAGGACGCCGGGGCGGCCATGGAAAAGCTTCGGAAAGTGCGATACGGCATTGTTGTAACGGAAATAAATTTTCCCAACTTTACAGGTGGTTACAGCGGGCGGTATCTCCTCGGGCATATTCGCTACAGGAGCCCATGGTCGAAGGTTATCGTGATCACGGGGGACGCTTCCATTGACACGGGCCTGGAGGCCATTCGCCTGGGCGCTTGTTATTGGTTGACCAAACCGTTTTCGCTGACGGTATTACGGGACAGGATTGCCATTGTTCTCAACCTGAACAGCCTGCGTCTGTTTTCCCGGTCCATCGGCATGACCTAGCGGCGGGCGGAAACAAAACAGCCCGACAATGAAAGGCCGGGCCGAACGGGATAAAATGGCGGAGAGAGAGGGATTCGAACCCTCGATGCAGTGTTACCCGCATACTCGCTTAGCAGGCGAGCGCCTTCAGCCGACTCGGCCATCTCTCCGGGATGTTGTCTGTTGTCTGGCGGAGGGAGTAGGATTCGAACCCACGGAGCTTTCGCTCAACGGTTTTCAAGACCGCCGCCTTCAACCACTCGGCCATCCCTCCTGCAAAGGCAACCTGTGGTTACCATCTCCCCCCGGTGAGGTCAATACATTATTTGTAACTGGTTTCGCATTGACAGGCTTGGCGCATCACGCCATAATACGCACGCATTTTGCGCGTTCGCGCTTCCTGGTCATCAGCCGGAAAGGACCTTTTCCCCATGCATACTTCCACCGACAACCAGGCCTGCATCCGACCTGAGCGGTTGGGACTTTCCAACCGGTTTTCTTTTCGCTGCCACAGCGGATTGCCCTGTTTTACCCAATGTTGCCGTGGCATCCGGATTCCCCTGACGCCCTATGACATCCTTCGTCTCAAGAAACGTCTCCAATTGTCGTCGGAGGATTTTCTGGCCCTCTACACAGAACCCCATCTTTTGGAAAAGACGGATCTTCCGGTGGTGACGTTGCGCCTGCTCGACGATGCGCAGCAGTCGTGCCCCTTTGTTCGGGAAGACGGGTGCCTTGTGTATGCGGACCGGCCTGTCACCTGCCGGTACTATCCCCTGGGGGTGGCGGCCCTGGGCCACAAGGAGGGCGCAGACGATGCGGATTTTTTCTTTCTGATTAAAGAAGCCCATTGCCGGGGGTTTGAAGAAAACTGTACCTGGACGGTTGCCGACTGGCGAAAGGATCAGGCGGTGGATATCGGGGAGGCCGTCAATGCCGTTTGGACAGATCTGATGGTGCGAAAGCGTTCCATCCCCGCCAGCGTCAAGCTCACCGATGCCACCAAGAAGATGTTTTTCATGGCCAGCTATAACCAGGACCAGTTTCGGCGGTTTGTGTTTGAAAGCTCTTTTTTGAACCGGTATGACATTCCTGCCACGACCATTGCCGCCATTCGGGAGGATGAGCTTGCACTGCTGCATTTTTCCGTGGACTGGCTTCGGTGGATTCTTTTTAAGGAAGGTCAGTTTTCCTTCAAGCAGGGTGCCACCGGCTCCAAGTAACCGTTGGCAAGCGCCCCCAAAGCCCTCGGCGGCGGTTGTCGCCGTTTTGGGGGCAGCATTCAGGTGACGGTGATGCGCTGTTGCGTCAATACGTCACGTAAAACAGTCCCTCCCGATAAATGGGGTCGTTCAGCCGTTCCTCCACGTTCACCCCGAAAAAGCGCTCCAGGGGTGCAAAAAGTTCCGGTGCACGGGTGTAGACTTCCCGGGCCGCGGTCAGCAGTCTGTCCATGCCGCCGCCGGTCAGTCGGCCGAGGGGGCGGCGACAGGGGCCCGCGGGCAGTCCCAGCACGGCCATAAGGGTTTTGATGCCCAGGGGGTTTTTCGCCTTACAGGCCACCGGCCCGAAAGGGGTCTGTTCAGTGGTGGCCACGGTCACCAGCTCGAACAGGGGAGCGAGGTCTTCCGCAAGTTTTTGGGCGCTGTCGTTGTCTCCGGCGCACAGGTGTTTGACGAGGGTGCTGACGGCGCCGGGCAGTAAATTCGAGTAGACGCTGATCACCCCGCTGGCCTGAATGGTCGGGTCGGTCATCATGGTGACGGTCAAGCTGTCGTCGCCCGAAAGAATGGAAAATTCCGATCCGCAGCAGCGACGGGTGCGGCGCATGTTTTCCAGATCGCCCGTGGCCTCTTTGACGGTGTTTACGTTGTCGTATTCCTTGGCCAGCATGGCCAGGTCTTCGGGCATCAGTTGGGCCCCGGTGCGTCCGGGAATCACGTATGGAACAATGTGCAGGTCCGGATTGGCCGCCGCGATGGGCGCGATGTATTCTCTGCGGATTTCGAGAGAACTCGGTCCGTTGTAATAAGGGTCCACCAGAAGAACGGCCTGGGCGCCGGCTTCCCCGGCATGGCGTGTGGCATCCATGGCCTCCTGGGTGTTGTTGCTGCCAGTGCCCGCGATGCACAGCGCCTCGTTCCGGGTGAGTTCGGCAATGCGGCGGGTCATCCGGTTTTGCTCGTCCCAGGAAAGGGTGGGACTCTCACCGGTGGTGCCCGCCGCCAAGATGCCTGCAATGCCGTTTTCTATCTGGTAGGCCACCAGCTTTTCAAGACCGTCCATGTCCAGGCCCGTATCGGTAAATGGCGTGATCAGCGCTGTAAAACATCCTTTCATGAGAAAATCTCCTTTGCACACCGGCGGTGCGATGCTTTTTTAGGTTTATTATCCCTGAAAAGGTAGAAAAATTAAAAGGTTCTGTCAACACAAAACGAAACACATCGAAAAGACAGCGGATCCGCATTCCTGGGAAAGCGTTTTTACTTGAATATTCATCAGGGCTTTGGTTACAAGCTATCTCAAAAAGAAGACCGCGCCCGCTGATCCCTTGAGGTGGGATCAGTGGGCGTTAGATTTATTTTGCGCTCAGCTTGTAGTACCAGTACCAGAAAGATTACCGGCGCTATTGGGCCGGCTGTGCACAGAAATGGAACCTCCGGGGAGGGCGCAACAGACATGCCGAAGGCTTTTTCGTTCATACATGCCGCAGATTTGCACTTGGGAAGTCCATTCAAGGGCGCTGGATCGAAGGTGCCGGCATCCGCGGCCCTGCTCAGGTCCGCCACCTATGAGGCGTTTTCCCGCCTGATTTCCCTGTGCCTGGAACAGAAGCCGGCGTTTCTGCTGGTGGCCGGGGATGTTTTCGACCAGTCCGGCCGCAGCATTCAGGCCCAGCTGACGTTCCGGGACGGGCTTGCGCGGCTTTCGGATGCCGGGATCGAAACTTTTGTGGTGACGGGGAACCATGACCCCTGGGAGGCCTGGTCCAGGCGGATGCAGTGGCCCGAACGGGCCCATCGTTTTTCCTCCCACCATGCCGAGACCCGTGTGGCCCATGCCGCCGGGACCCCGGTGGCGGCCATCACCGGCATCAGCTACCGCACCCGGCGGGAAGCCCGGAACCTGTCGGGGTTGCTGCGTCCCGATGGATCCGAACTCTACCAGATCGCCTTGCTGCATGCCAATTGCGGCGGCCACCCGGGCCATGACACCTATGCCCCCTGCACGGTGACCGACCTGCAGGCGAGGGGGTTCGATTATTGGGCGCTGGGCCATATCCACGAAGCCGTCTGCATGGCGACCGCTCCGCACATCGTTTATCCCGGCTGCACCCAGGGGTTGAGCATCCGGGAGTCCGGTCCCCACGGTTGCTGGCTGGCGTCGGTGGCATCGGATGGGCGGACCGAACTCGCCTTTCACAGCCTGGATGTTGCCAGATGGCAGACGGCTGCCGTGTCCATCGATGGTATGGAAGGCTTGGAGCAACTGGACGCGGCCATTGGCATGGGGCTGGAAAAGGTGCGTGCCAAGGGCCAGGACCGGCCGGTGATCGCGCGGCTCACTGTGACGGGGCGGGGGCCCCTGTACGAAGTCCTCCGTCAGCCGGGGGCGAAGACGGAGCTGGCGGATCGGGCCCGGCAGTTGGGAGAAGCGTTTTCTCCGCCGGTATGGGTTCAGGACCTGGCCGTGGATTGCCGTCCGGGCATGGACCTGGCGGCCCGGCGGAAGGCGGATGATCTGGCAGCACAGATTCTCGACACCGCCGATACCCTCGCGGCAGAAGGCGTGTCTTCATCCGATGGTTTGCTGCCGGCGTTGCGGGTGCTTTACGGCCACCCAAGAATCGGACGACTGCTCCGGAAGCCGGACGCAGACGAGCAGGCGGCCATGATTGCCTCGGCGGCGTTGTTGTGCCTGGACCTTCTGGAGGGTGCGCCGTGAACATCACCGGATGGCATATTGACGGCTTTGGCATTTTCCATGACCAGCGGGTTGTTTTGCCGGGTCGCTTGATATTGTTCCAAGGGGCCAACGAAGCGGGCAAGTCCACCTTATTGGGTTTTTTGCGGGCCATCCTGTTCGGCTTTCCCAGGGCTAATGCCAAAGATCCCTCCTACCCGCCCCTCAACGGGGGCGTTCACGGCGGCCGGATCGACTTGCAAACCAAGGACGGAGTCGACTGGTCTGTGGCGCGAAAGCCCGGACCCGGGGGCGGGCGGGTGACGGTGACTGGTCCCGATGGCGCCGTTTACGACAAAACAATGCTCGACCAGCTGTTGGGAACGGTCTCCTATGAAGCCTACCGCGATATCTTGGCCTTCGGTCTGTCGGAGTTGCAAAGTTTCGAATCACTGGCCGGTACCCATGTTGCCAGTGCCATTCACGGCGCCG
Organism: Desulfobacterales bacterium; assembly: GCA_963678885.2. Classification (GTDB taxonomy): domain Bacteria; phylum Desulfobacterota; class Desulfobacteria; order Desulfobacterales; family JAFDDL01. The sequence goes on from CAXXFG010000001.1 coordinate 1,345,310, forward strand.
GGCTCGGCACGGCGATGATGGCCCTTCCCCGGGCGCAAAAACGCCTCCAGCAGGACATGGAGGACCTGTTCCGGGCAAAGGGCAATAAGAAGATCAACCAGCTGGTTCAGTCCTTGGCCGAGATTCGAAAGAAAATTCAAGCGGCATCCGAAGAGGTGGTGCGCTATGACGATCTTTGGGATCGGTTTGCACTCGAGGAAAAGGAAATCCAACGTGTCCTAAAACAGCTGACCGTTCATCGGTGCGACCATGAAACCTATGAAGTGCTGGCCCGGCTGTGGCCGGAATGGGTGGCGCTTCGGGAGCACGAGGCGGCCCTGGCCGGCGTGGATTTGACTCTTTCGACTTTCCCGGAAGAGGGCCTTTCATGTCTTGACCAGTTGGCGGAAACCCGAAGCCGGCATCGGAAGGACGTATCCGATGCAACCGGCCGACTCCAGGCCCTGGCGAACCGCCGGGCGGCCCTGACCGTGGACCCGGTGTTCATCGACGGTGCGCCGGAAATCAACCGGCTCCTGGAAAGCCGCGCCATTTTTGCAAAGGCCCTGGAACAACAGCCGCTGCTTGAACTGGAACGGACGCGGATCTCCCAGGAACTGAACCGGCTTATTGAGCGGTTGGGCACGGATTGGGACGAGGTTCGTTTGAGGAAGGCCGATCGGTCTCTGTTTACCCGGGACGCGATCCGTCGGCACCGAGACCTGCTGGCGGCGGCCGAGCGGAACCTTGCATCTGCCCAACAGAGGGTCGCCGAGCGCAAGGCGGCTCTTGACAAAGCGGCATTCCAGCGCCGGGTCGCAGAAAAAGAGTGCGAGGCAAAGGGGCCGGCTCCCATTGCGCGGGATCAGGTCCGGGTGGTGCGCCTGCAGCAGGGGCGCGACCATTTTTCCGAAACCCTTTCCCGGCGGGCCCAGGTTCGGGAGGCGCTTATCGCTCTGCGGAGCGAAGCGGCGCAAGAAGAGATGGCGGCAACGGCCCCTCTTCACCGCTGGCCGTTGCCGGCGGTGATGCTAATCGGTGTTGCGGCCGCTATTGCCGGTGGTTACGCTGGCGCCTGGAAAGAGGCGGTGTTGCTTTTGCTGGTAACCGCACTGGCCGCATGGGCTGTCTGGACGGGGCAACGCCAGCGCCGCCAGAACCAGCTTCACCGCCAGGAGGCGCGGCGGTGGCAACAACGGCAGTTGGAAGCACTGGAAGCCGATTGCCGGGGCCATGACAATGTCGTCCGGGCGTATCGTCGGCTTGCCGAAGATCTTATTGGTCCGGCCGTGATGGAAGGGGGTTCGGACAACGAATTACTCCAGGCGGTGGATCGCTTTCTTTCCATGCTACATAAAGAGACGGCGCGGGCGGCGGAGATTCGAGGTGTCCGGGAACGGCTTGACGAGCGCAAGGCGCACGAAACACTGGCTGCCGCGGATTTGGACGCCGCCCGTGCTGAGCATCGGCAGACCGCTGGCGCCCTTGACGAGGAGCGCACGGCCTGGCGGCAATGGCTTCACCGGCAGGGCTTTTCCGAACACCTTTCCCCGGAAACCGCCATGGAGGCCCTTGAGACAGTTGAGAAGGCATTGGTTCTGATGCAGCGACGGGAAACATGCCTGGAAGACCTGGCCGCCGGTCGGCGGGTGGTGGAAACATATGTTTCCTTGGCGACGCCGCTGCTTTCCCGGGCGGGGATGCCCGAAGGTTCCCCGGGGGACCTTCCCGGTGCTGTTGACGTGCTGGTGGCCCGACTGGAGGAGATGAAGGGGAACCAGCGGGAGCTTGGGGAGGTGGAACGCCAGATAGCGGAGCATAACCGCCGGCTGGCAGCCGCAACCGCGGCGCTTGGGGAAACCGAGCTTGCCATCACCGATCTGTTGCGCCATGGGGCGGTTAAGGATGAAACGGCCTTTCGCCGGAAAGCGGAACAGGCAGCCGCCTTCCGCAGCCATCGGAACGCCGCCGATTTGGCCGCAAGAAGCATGCGAAATATTTCCGGCACCTTCGATATCGAGCAGCTGAAGGAAAGGCTTAACCGCCTGTCCATGGCGGAGATCAATGCCGGGGCGGCGACGGCGCAAGATGCCCTGCGGGAGGCGGAGAGAACGCTGGACGCCCACTACCGCCGACGGGCGGAGCTCAAACAGCAGATCGACGCCCTTTCCTCCAGTGAGGATCTGCTGACCCTTCGTTCCAGGGAAGAGACGCTTCTGGCGGATCTGGAGGAAGCGGCCCGGGAATGGTCCCGGTATGCCCTGGCCGCCGCATTGCTGGAGCAGGCGCAGGAGGTTTTTGAGAAAAAACACCAGCCCCGGATCCTGCAGGATGCCGGCGCGTTCTTCCGGTGCATGACCGGTGGCCGGTATCCGTCGGTAATGGCCCCCATGGGAGAAAAGACCCTGGCGGTGGTGGACGCCGCCGGGCGGCGAGTGTCGCCGGCGGATCTCAGCCGGGGAACGGTGGAACAGTTGTATCTCTCGGTTCGGTTCGGTTATATGCGCCACCAGGCCCAGCACAGCGATCCGCTGCCGGTGGTTTTCGACGATATTTTGGTGAATTTCGATCCGGGAAGGGCTCGGAAGGCCGCGGAGGCCATCTGCCGGCTTTCCCAAGACCGGCAAGTACTGGTGTTCACCTGTCACCCGGAAACGGTGTCACTTTTCCTGGACACGGACGATCAGATTCCTGTTGTGACCCTTTCGGCGGGGCGAATCCTGCCACCGGGCGTGCGTGCAGGTGATAAGCGGGAGGATCTTCCATGATGCCGTCCCCCACCCAGCTTCGGGAAACAACCGCGCGGCACCGGCACCAGTGGGCCCGGCGGCGGGCAGCCATGGAGCAGGCCGATTATCGCAATTGGCGCCTGGGCACCAACGGTTACTGGCGTTACCGGATCAAGCACCAGGCCATTCTGGTGTTCGGGCGGCTGCTCAAACTTGTCGGGCTTTATCGTTATGGTTATCATAATGCCCGGCAACTGGTCATACAGCAACGGGATGTGGCGGTGCAGGGGCTTCCGGAAGCCTTTCAGGGGTACCGGATTTTGCATCTGAGTGACCTGCACCTTGACAGCATCAAGGGCCTGGGAGCCTTACTGGCCGGTCGAATCGCGGGGCTTTCCTGCGATCTTTGCGCCATTACCGGAGACTTCCGTTATGGCCGGCACGGGCAATACCGTCAGGTTTTTCCGCCCCTGGCCCGGATTCTGTCCAGGGTCGAAGCAGCGGACGGCGTATTTGCAGTGCTGGGCAATCACGACACCCAAGCCATGGCCGAAGGCATCGAGGCGCTGGGCATTCGCCTTCTGACCAATGAATCGGAAACGGTGCGGCGGGGCGTCCATGTGATGCGGGTGGTGGGTGTGGACGATCCTCATGACTATTACACCGAACAAGCGGAAGCTTGCCTGAAGGCCGAGGCGGGCCCCGGTTTCAAGGTGCTGCTGGCCCACTCTCCCGAGCTGTACCGTGCGGCGGCCGACAGCGGCATCGGCTTGTACCTGTGCGGTCATTCCCATGGCGGACAGATCTGCCTGCCCGGGGGGCGACCGCTGATGACATATCTGAATACGGGCAAGCGGTTTTACCGGGGATTGTGGCGATTCGGTTCCATGGCGGGGCATACCAGCCCCGGCTGTGGCACGGCCAAAATTCCCATCCGGTTCAACTGTCCACCGGAAGTGACGGTTCTGACCCTTCGGCCGGCTGAAACCGTGGGAAAGGGGCGCCGACGTTGACCAGGAGGCGCGTTGCCTTTGGTTTCGGAAAGGATAGCGATCCAAGTGTTTCGTTCTTTCCAGAGCCCTATCGCTGTCTGGGGGGCATCAGGGCATCGGGGCCATCGGCGGTGCCGGTGCAGGCACCTCCCCTGCACAGATGCACTTTCGGGGCGTTCGTATCTGTTTCCAGCTGGCGGGTGTGCGCTGCGAACCGTGCCAGGCGGCCGGCGTTGGCCGGGGTCTTTATCTGCGCCACCCGATGGGGGGCGTACACACGGCCCAGTTCAGAGACGAGGCGCTGAAGTTGGGGTGTTTCCGCCGCGCCCGTGATGATGACGGCTTCCCCCTTGCCTTGGGCCAAGTCGAGACCGCATAGAAAGGAAGTGAAGGCGGCGGGGTGGGAGGAGACCGTCCCTCCAAAGGCTCTTACCAGGCGGTGGGCCCGGTCGTTCCACAGGGGATTTCCCGTTAAACTTCCGAGCAGCAGCATGTTTTCCAAAGAAACCGAATTGGCCGAGGGAACAGCGCCATCGTGGAGTTCCTTGGGGCGGACCGGAAGGTCTGTGTTTTTGTCCGGGACGGAGAACATGCCGCCGTCAATGTCGTCCCAATAGTTTTCGAGCAGTGCCTCCTGAAGCGACACTGCTGTTTCCGCATAGGACAAATCATAGGTCGCCTGGTAGAGCCACAGCAGCCCCTGGACCATCCAGGCATAATCCGTCGCTTGGGCCGGAACCGCCCGGTGGCCGTCGCAAAAGCGATGGTACAACGCGCCGGTTTCATCCCGCAGGTGGGTCAACACAAACGCCGCCGCCTTCCGGGCGGCCATTGCGTAGGCCGGCTCCTGGAAGACCCGGGCACCGTTGGCCAAAGCGGCGATCATCATCCCGTTCCAATCCGTCAGGATCTTGTGGTCCCTGAGGGGCGGGGGGCGCTGGCTGCGACGGCGCAGGAGGGACAGGCGGGTCGACGCCCATCGGTGGTCCAGGGTTTCCGGTGTCATGCCCAGCGCATCCGCCCAGCCGGACAGGGGGGTGGTCAGGTGGGGAATGTTCTTGTCGGTCCGTGTGCCTCCGCGTTCCGCATGGTAGTTACCGTCCGGCCGGATGTTGAAAATCCTGTCCCAAGGCACATCGTCTTGTGCGGTCACCGCCTCGCGGAATGCCGCATGAGCCCAAACGTAGAATTTGCCTTCCTCGCCCTCGCTGTCGGCGTCTTGGGCAGAATAGAAGCCCCCTTCGGGGGCGGTCATTTCTCCAAGGACATAGTCGAAAATCTCCCGGGCCGTCCGGCCCATGAGCGGATCCTGCGTGATCTGATATGCTTCCATGTACACCGTGGCCATCAATGCCTGGTCGTAGAGCATTTTTTCGAAATGCGGCACCAGCCAGCGACTGTCGGTGGCGTAGCGATGAAAGCCATGGCCCACATGGTCCCAGATGCCCCCCAGCCGCATGGCCGTGAGGGTGTGGGTTGCCATGTCCAGCGCTCCGGGAGCAGCGCCGCGATGGTGCATGCGCAGCAGAAACCGCAGTCGGTGCGGCGTGGGAAATTTGGGTGCCGGTTCGAAGCCGCCCCACTCGGCGTCATAATTTTGGATGAGATCCTGCAGGGCTCGGTCCAAAACGGCGTCCTCCGAAAAGGCCTCTGTTTCGGCCGCCGGGGTATAAACAAAGGCCGTATCGAGATGCCGCAGCACCTCTGCGGCGGCGGTGTCGACCTGGTGGCGCTGCTCCGTCCACCACCGGTGGACCTGGCGGCAGAGGTCGATGATGCCGGGGGCCCCGAAACGGCTGGTTTTGGGCAGGTACGTGGCAGCATAAAACGGTCGCTTATCCGGGGACATGAAGATGCTGAGGGGCCAGCCGCCGCTGCCGGTGAGTAGCTGGCAGGCGGCCATGTAAACGGCATCGATGTCGGGGCGCTCCTCCCGGTCCACTTTTACGCACACAAAGGTATTGTTCAGATGCCCGGCTGCCTCCAAATCTTCGAAGGACTCCTTTTCCATGACATGGCACCAATGGCAGGTGGCGTAGCCGATGGATAGAAAAACCGGCTTGTTTTCCGCCCTGGCCCGGTCAAAGGCCGCATCCGACCAAGGCTGCCAGTTCACCGGGTTGTGGGCATGCTGGCGCAGGTAGGGGCTTTTTTCTTGAATCAGTCCGTTGGGGGTCATAATGCCTCCTTTCTCCATACTATAGGCATGGCAGGCGTTTTGCGCAAATCCATGCGCATCCCGGTTGCAACCGCCAGGGGGATGGCGTAGGGTTTTTGATAAGGGTGTTTTTTCCGCGAACGATTTCATTGGGAGGAAAGGCCATGAAACAAACGCGCAGCATGCTTCTGCTGTGGGAAGCGATCTTGGCGGCCTTGTGCTTGCTTTGTGCTTGGGGCATTTGTCCGCAGCCGGCTGTCGGGGATTGGCGCAAGGCGGGTGCGGACATTCTCGACAGTCTTTCGCCGGCGGTGGGGCGGTCGGAGCCGAGCTCCGGGGAAATCGGGGCGGCCTTCAAGGAGGCGCTAAAGATCGGAACCGAAAAGGTGGTTGAACGACTCGGTCTTCCCGACGGGTTCAATAGGGACGCGGCGGTGCACATCCCCCTGCCCGAGAGTTTGGGCAGGGTCAAAACCCTGCTGGAACAGGCGGGAGCCCCGGGCCTTCTTTCGGATCTTGAATTGCGGCTGAACCGTGCCGCCGAAGCGGCCGCGCCCAGAGCGAAGGCGGTGTTTCTGACGGCGGTTTCCGAAATGTCATTTGAAGATGTCCGTCGGATTTACAACGGACCCCGGGATGCGGCCACCCGGTATTTCCAGGAGAAGATGACGCCCGCCTTGGCCGCTGAATTGCGGCCGATTGTGGAAGAGCGCCTGGGGGCGGTGGGGGCGCTGCAGGCCTACGACAAGGCCATGGGATCCTACAAGGCGCTGCCGTTTGTGCCGGACGTGAAAGCGGATTTGACGGCCCATGTCGTGGCCCGGGGGATGGACGGTATTTTTCATTACCTTGCCGTGGAAGAGGCGGCTATTCGAAATGATCCGGCGCAGCAAACCACCGCTTTGCTGCAGAAAGTGTTCGGAAGGTCGTCCCCGGCAACCAACGGAGACGAGGCCGAAAAGTAGATCAGGCGTCGGTGACTTGTATTACGCTTTCCACCATTTGTGCCATGATGGAAGGCAGGTCTTCTTCTCCGAGGCCGACAGCGGCCATGGCCTTGGGATCCATTTCGTAGGCCATTGCGTCGATGCCGGCACCCAGCCCCGACATCATGGCCAGGGCGTCCGCTATGTGAACAATGAAGGTCATGCGATCGTTTCCGGACCGTGAGGGGGCATGGTGATACCGAATGGCCGTGCCGAGGCTTTCAGGAATATTCCAGCTTTTACAAAGAGCATAGGCCATTTCGGGGTGATCGAAACCGAGAATGGTTTTTTCCGCCTTCAGAAAGCTGTGCGCACCGTTGGCCAGAACGCGTTCAAACAGCCCCTTGCGTTCCAGGATCGCTTCATCCAGTACCAGTTTCCCGCAATCATGGATGAGTCCGGCCACAAAGGCGTCTTCGGCCAGCTCCGGGCATTTTTTCCGGGCGATCAATTTGGCGGCAAATGCGGCGCCCAGGGAATGCTGCCACAGATCTCCGGCGTCGAGTCCGTAGCCTTCCAGTTTGTTGGCCAGCAGAGAGGAAGAGCCGGCCAGGGTAATGATTTCCTTGAGGGTTTTAAAACCGAGCACCACGGAAGCATGCTGGATGGAGGCGATTTTTCCGCGCATTCCGTAATAGGAGGAGTTGGACAGCCGCAAAAGCTTCGAGGCGATGGCCTGGTCGGTTTCCAGGGCGCGGGCCAGCTGGTCGAAGCTGGATCTTTCGTTTGACATGATGTTTCGGGCCTTCATGACCGTCTGGGGCATGGCCGGCAGGGCGGTCAGTTTGCGCAGGATCTGTTTTTTCAGCGCTTCGCCCTTGGGAAGATCCCCGGCCTTTTCACCCGGTCCGTTGACGGTGATCATGCCTTTGCAGGCGGGGCAGGAGAAGGAGAACGTCTGCTTGTCTGGGAGCCGCTCATCCGGAATGTCATATACCTTGCGGCATTGGGGGCATTCGATTTTCACTCAACTCACCTTGATTTTTCCGGCGTCGACATCTAGAACCATGCTGCGCACCCTGGTTCCGCCTGTCTTTTCCACCTTGGCCTTCAGCCCGGCCTTGTGTAGCGCCTCATGCACGGCGGCCACCACTTTGCCACCGACATCGGTGCCGTTTCCATTGCCCATCATGCCCGAGCCCCCGGCCACAGCCACCGAAAAGGGTGGCGATGTACCGGCCGTGCGCAGCTGTTCTAAAAGATGGGGAATCGCCGTGTCCGCGTACATGAGGGGGTTTTTGGGTTGGGCGGGGCCGGCGGAGGCGGCCATGATGTGAACCCCGGCGGCGGTCTTGTGTTCGGGGTTGAACAGGATGACACCGACGCCTGCGGCGATATTGTCGATTTGGAGCAACCCGGAGGTAACAACCGCCGACTGAAGAAAACGAACGGACGTGGTGCTCATGGTCTCGAACGACACCTTCCTGCCAAGGGTTCGACTGAAAATTCAGTGGGTAACACTGGCAAATATTGTGCCGCCCTGTCAAGAAAAAAACGGTTCAAGAAATTATCTTGTGGAAGGAAAGTGGGGGATGATATTTTAAAAAGCAGGATGCCGGATTCCGTTTACCAGGGGCCGGCAACCGAATTCACCGGGCGCTTTCGCGCGAATGGTTTCGGAAAGGAGGCGGTCATGATAGAGGTCGCGTTCACCTATGATTTTTTGCCGAACATCGATGAGGAAGCCTATGCCGCTCTGGTCAGACGGGCCACGGCCTTGATGCGGGACGCGGAGGGATTCGTGGAGTTCCGGGCCCACCGCAACATGATCGGCAGTCCCCATGTGCGGCGGACGTCGGTGTGGAAGAGCCTCGCCCACTGGGCGGCGTTGGCCCAGACCACTGCGTTTCAGACCGTCACGACGGAATTTAGAACCTTTGTGACGAATCTGGATGTCCAGCTGTGGGGCGCGTCGCCGTTGACCCCGGAGCCCGTCCACCCCAGGTAGAGGCCGCTGCCGGGCCGCAACCGCTGCTTTGCCGTCATCGCAACAGGCGCGCGGGTGCATGAGCGCCGGTTTGGGCGGCGACGACACGGCAACGACTGTCCGTGCGCCCGGCGGTGTGATTGAATTGCCGGGCGTTGGATGCTATGAGAGATCAATGGCCGTTGCCGGCCGGGTTTGAAGGTTGGGCATCGGCATCGTTGACACATAGGAAAGGATAGGGGATGCGTGGTGATGAATCGGTGCGCCCGGTGCTTGTTGTCATCGACATGGTAAAGGATTATTTCGATGCTTCCAAGGGGCTCGCCATCACCCGGCTCGCCGCCCCCATTGTTCCCGCCATCAATCGATTGGCCGGGGTTTTTCGGCAGCGGCATTGGCCGGTGGTGTTTTCAACGGACGCCTTTGACAAGGATGATTTTTTCTTTCGAAGCCGGATGAAGCCCCATGCCCTCGCCGGGACACCCGGTGCCGAGTTGATAGACGACCTGGAGCGCCATCCCCGGGATTATTGGCTGCCCAAGCCCCGCATGTCGGCATTTTTTAAAACCGGCCTCGAACACTGGTTGCGGGAGCGGGACGTGACGTTGTGTGCAATCGCCGGCGTTGCCACACATTTTTGTGTGCTGGCCACGGCCCTGGATGCGTTGTGCCATGATTTCCAAGCCGTGCTTCTGGAAGATTGTTGCATGGCGCCGTCGCTCAGCACCCATGAACAGACCCTTGCCACATACCGGCGCAACAGCCTCTACCCGCTGTTTCGTGTCCTTTCCACCCGGGATTTCCTGGCCGCAGCGGCTGGCCATTGATTCTTGCCGGAAACGCGACAACAGATGATCTCTTTTCTTACGGACACGCATTGGTGATGCAAAATGAACCCGCTTCTACAGTCATGGTTTTCCCGGTGCGGCCTGGGCGGTGATACCGCCGGCGTGTTGGCCGCCGTGTTGATGTCGCTTCTCGTACTGCTGGCGGGGCTGGCCGCCTTTTTCATCAGCCGCCGGGTGGTGGACAGGGTTGTCCACCGCATTTTCACATGCACCCGTTTTACCTGGGACGATTTGTTGCTCAAAAATAGATTGTTCATGCGGCTTACCCTGATCGTGCCGGCCCTGGTGGTGCAGTTATTTCTGCCCCTGGTGCTGGGCAATTTTCCCCGGGCCGTATCGTTCCTTTCCGGTGCCGTGACCCTCTACTTCATCCTGGTCGTCCTCCTGGTGGCCGATGCCCTGATCAATACCCTCTACGATATTTACCAGGAGTTTCCCGTCTCCCGGGATATCCCGTTGCGCGGGTTTTCCCAGGTACTCAAGATCGTCCTGATCTGCACGGGGCTGGTGATGGGCATTTCCGTGGTTCTGAACCGCTCTCCGGTTTATCTTGTCAGCGGTCTCGGGGCCATGACCGCTGTGCTGATGCTGATCTTCAAGGACCCCATCCTGGGGTTCGTGGCGGGTATCCAACTGATATCAAACCGCATGCTCAAGCAGGGGGACTGGATCGAAATGCCCAAATACGGGGCGGACGGGGATGTGCTCGACATCACCCTCACCACGGTGAAGGTCTGCAACTGGGACAAGACCATCACCACCATTCCCACCTACGCACTGATCAACGATTCCTTTAAAAACTGGCGTGGCATGCAAGAGTCGGGCGGCCGCAGGATCATGCGCTCCCTGTATGTCGACATGAGCACCATCCGTTTTTGCACGCCGGAGATGCTGGCGCGGTTTTCCAAGATTCGTTACATCGCCGACTACATGCAGCGGAAAAGCGAGGAACTGGCCGCCTATAACGCCGAAAGGGGCATTGACGCCCGGGATCCCGCCAATGCCCGCCGGCTGACCAATATCGGCACTTTCCGGGCCTATGTGCAGGCCTATCTTCGGCATCACCCCATGATCAATACCGACATGACCTTTCTGGTCCGGCAGTTGGCACCCACAGCGCAGGGGCTGCCCCTGCAGGTATACGTGTTTTGCCGGGACAAGGTCTGGGCCAATTACGAGGCCGTTCAGTCGGACATTTTTGACCACCTGCTGGCCATTGCCGGTGAGTTTGACCTGAAGCTCTACCAAGCCCCGTCGGGAGCCGATCTGGTGCACCTGGCGGCCGCGGCCGGAGAGCGTTTGTGGAAGGGGATATCATGACCAGGTTTGCAACGTGCCTCTTGGTGGCGGCGCTGTTGGCGTTTTGGGGTTGTGCCGTCGGCGGATTGAAGCTGGTACCGCTGCGCTACGATGGTGGGGCGGGGGGCGTCTCTTCCCCGGGGCGGCCGGGACCGGCGACAACGGTGGGGATCTCCGGGTTCAGGGACGTACGCAAGGGCATGGAGGCGGCCTATTTGGGTACCCGGTATATCGGGGGACGGACCAAGGAAGTATTTCATGTGGAAGGAGAGGATGTGGCCACAGCCCTTACGGATTTGTGCGCAGCGTATTTGCAGGATGCCGGCTTTCGCTGCACCCGGATCGCCGATTGGGAGCATACCCCCGACGGACTTCGGTATGCAGGACAGGGCGCTTCGCTGCTGGTGGCCGGAAACATCGAGCGTCTGGAGTGCTTTGCCGTGAAAAAAATTGGGTTCACCTCGATGATCCTTGACGTCCGCCTCGTTTTTTTTCTGGGGGACCCCGGCACACTGCAACTGAGGACGGTGCCCTATGAATTGCGCTTGACCCGCCAGGAACTGACCTTCTCCGAACAGAAGCTCCGGTTGTTTCTGGAAGAGAGCCTGTTGGAGGCGCTGCGGACCGTATTGCCGCCAGGGGCCGTTAACGCCGCACCTTGAACAGATAGATGAACCGCGGATCCAGGGAGTCCGGGGACAGCGCGCCCAGTTCTATGTCCACCTGCGCGAACAAGTCATCCAGTGAGCGGCCGAAAGTTTCGGTCAGCAGCTCCGGGGTAGAGCCGGAACGCTCCGACAGCCACATCAGGAAACGGGTTTTGATGTCCGATCCGGTTTTGCGGGACCCGGACGAATCTGCCGTTTCCGCGAACAGGGCGGAAAAAACCGTTTTGAACTCCCCCAGGGTGATGGGGCGCAGACGCCCCCCGCTGTCGAAGCTGCTGGACCGCTTCTTTTCCAGATACGCCCTTGCCCAGAGTGTCAGGCAGAGGCTCTGCCACGTGACGGCCCTGTCGCCACTACGGCAGTCCGGGAGCGACATGGCGGACAGCAGGCGGTCCCAGGCCATGATATCCGACAAGACGGCCTGGGTGGCGGCAATGTCCTGAAAGCAGGAGAACTCCCGGTACAGCGTGGCGCCGGTTTGGTAATTATCGTAGAACAGGGGTTTTTCCAGTAAAAGCCCGCCCAACACGCCCAGCCATTGCTCCCCCCAGAAGGTCAGCGGTCGCCCGCTTTTTTCGAACCAGGCGTTTTTTCGCCAGGTGTCTGCCTGCCATTTGAGCGACAGCGCTTGGCCGTACCCGATACGGAAAAGGCGTTCCAGGGGCAGGCGGCGGATGGCCGCCGCCATGGCGGCACGGTTGCCGGGATCGTCCAACGGGCGGTTGTCAAAAGAGGCTTCAAGCCCGATGCTCAGAAATGCACAAGCCTTTTCCACAACAACCTGGAGGTGGGCCCGGGTCCGGACCGGTTTCTGATCGGCGGAAATGATCCGGTTGCACAAAGAGACGAATTCCAGCTGGATGCGTTGCCTTAAATCGGTGTCGTCAATGGTATCGACGGCCTCGGAAAAGACGCCGGCAGTGTGAAGCATCTTGAGGGGGGACAGGGCCGGGGCCGGCCCGCCGACGGCGCTCACCGTTGCCGCGTTGCCCCGGCTTGTTTCCACGGCCTTGGGAAATTCTGGTTGATAGATGCCCATGGCCTGTTCAAACGATTGAAATCCTTTTTCCGCCAGCCGAACCGAGCGCAGCCGGTAGAGCTCCTCTTCCATCTCTGCCGGCATCACAGCGGCGGCTTCCAGGAGAATTTTTTGATACAGCTGATGGTCTTCATCGGCGATTTTCGTCAGAAGGCCGTATAAAAAAGCCCGGCGACGGTCGGCGTCGGGCTTTTCTGGGACGTCTTCCTCCGCGTCGGCCTCTTCTGGAAGGGCGGGGGGCTCTGTTATCCGCACGTAATAGACGTCGTCGAGGGTGAAGAAATCATCTCCGAAAACGGATGGATCTTGATCGTGCTCCCGGAGCATCACTTGGATGTTTCGGAACAGCAACAGTTCGAGTAGCTCCGGCTGCTCCCGGGTGAGCCAGTTTGTGAGACGGTCGGGGTCTGTCTGGAAAAGCACGTCGAGCCATCGGACCATACGGGGCAGCGCCGGCTGGTCCCGTTCCCAGCCTTCCATGTCCAGAATAAATTCCCGCTGGCTGTCCGAAGACAGGCGCAGCAGGGGCAGCGCATCTTCGATACCGATATCGTTGACGAGAAAATAGAAGTCTTCTTCCGAAAAGGCTTGTGTGAGGGCCGCCGGCTGTTGGTCTTCCAGAATCGTTGTCAGTGCTTCATCGGCCGGCAGCGTCAGAATCTTGTCGCGCTGGCTTAGGAGGCGGTCCGGCTGCTGCTTTTCGGTGGGGAGAAAGGTTTGGTCCATGGTCGGTGCTGCTTTTTCCTGAAAGCAGCAAGAGCACAAAGAGCGGGATGGCGCCCCCTTCGTGCCCTTGCTGTGTCGTGGTCTTTGTGGTGACGGGCTTAACGCGCGTGCGTTTTCAGCCGCCGGGATTAATTTCGGCCAACTGGGCCGGTGCGACCACCGGGCCGTAGGTCTTTTTCAAGGCTTCCAGTTCCGATTTTTGTTGATCGAGCACCGAGAACAGCTGCGGCGGAATATTGGGCTCATGTCCGTAGGCTTCTTCCTGGAGGCCGATCCGTTGGAGGATGTTGTCACAATACAGGGAAAACTGACGGATGTACAGGTCTTCCGAATAGTCCTTCTTTATCAGGGTCTGGAACAAGGATTTGAGATCTTCGTACCGCGGCAAAAAGCCGATGGGGCTTTCGATGGCGTTCACATCGCCGTGGGCGCGCCGTTCGAGCCACGACAGCCAAACCTTCACATCCCTTTTTTCTCCCAACAGTTTGTGGGTGGTGCCGCCCCTGGCCGCGTCGGTCAGGAAATAATTCAGCCCCGCCATCACGGGGCGCTTGTCCGCTTCGATGGCCGGGTTTCCGAAAAATCGGAACTGTGCGGACATGTAATCACCCAGAGCGCCGGGGATAAAAGGTGCATTTGCCCATGGCGCGCGTTTAACGCCGGTGGCGCCCACTTCGGTCGCGGTTGCCGCCGACACGATGCAGGCGCCGATGGTCACCCCTTCTTCCGGTGTTCTGGCGGCCCATACCGGCGGCATGGTGTCGGCGTCTCTGCCGCTGTAAGTGACCACCCGGACCTCAACGCCGTCCGGATCCTCGGCCCTGTCCGAGTAATTGGCCAGTGCGATGGAGGAAAGGGTGCAGCGGGCGTTGGGGTGGGAAATCGGCACCGGTTTTCCCGATGCATCCTTTTTACCCGCGTGCCATTCCCCCTGGTAATTGCGGCCCTTTTCCGGCGTTGGTTCCCCGTTTCCGGTCCAATGGGGCACGCCGGCCTCGTCAATGAGCACGTTGGACCAGATGACCTCGGTACCCGGTTGTCGGAGCAATGCCATCAGGTGCGGATCGCCCTCCTGGTTGACGTCTTCCACGATGCCGAAAATACCGCATTCCGGGTTGACCGCGCGGATGGTTCCGTTTTCGTCGATCCATAACTGGGCAAGGTCATCGCCGACAAAATGGTTGCCCGCCATGGCGGTGGTGGTTTTGCCGCAGCCCGAAGGCGCGGCCCCCACAATCCAGGTGGCGCGGCCGCCGGGGCCGGCGATGCCGGTGATGAACATATGCTCTGAGAGCTCCGTGCCGTTGGCTTCATAAACGGCCTTGTCCACGGCGAAGCGGTGGTTGCCTTTTTTCATCAACAGTGTGTTGCCGGCATAGGTGCAGTTGAAACTGTAGGTTGTGCGCCAACTGCGGTCCATGAACACCCGGGCGTTGGGCAGGTCTTCAGGTCGGTTGCACCCCTCGCTGTGAATGTTGGTGAAGAAATGACCGCTCTGGGCCACGGCGGCGTCAAATTGGTCAAATGCATTGCGGTACAGCAGTTCGGCGCTGTGGGTGACGTAGGCGCTGCTGGTAATTTCCAGGGCCGGATTCGAAACCGGGGCGCCCACGGGCCCCCGCATGTAAAATCCGATCATCATGGTCTTGCCCTGCATGATGCCTTTCATTTTGCCCCGGACCTCGTTCATGGCATCGGGGCGCAATATTTTATGGGCGAGACTGCTGACCTGCTCATCCGCGTTGATGATGTAGAAGGTCCGGTCCACAATGCGTCCCTGCTCTTCTTTCAGATCGTAGTGAATGGTATGGTCCGGCATGGGCAGCGCGGTTTCCTCGCCTTTTTCCAGGGCCAGTTTCCGGACAAATTGCCGGTCCGCTTCGGTTCCTGTGTTGACAAAAACGGCATCCGGGGCGCACATGACGATGGCATTGGCGATTTTCACAAGCACCTCCGCTGTCCGGATCCGACCGATTTTCTCCAGGTTTTCTTGGTTCATGGTTTTTTCAAACACCGCAGAGGCTTCTGCAATGGTATTGACGCCTCCCAGCTCGGCGACAATGTCGACGCCTTTTTTCAGCACCAGGCTGAAATCTTCCGTTTTCGCTGTCATGTGTTATCTCCTTGTCGGTCCGTTTTCGCTATTTCTTCGGGATGTTTTTGTTGGTTCAACAACGCGTCAGCACGGCCGCTCCATGCATCCCGCTCGCGGCGGTCGGGGCATTTGCTGTCGGATCCAGATGAGCACCTTGTCGAATTCCGCCTGCAATTCCGCGGTGGCCTTGCCCCGGTGGCTCCAACGGCTTTTTTCCTGGTCGGATGCTTCTGCGAAGGTTTTTGAAAGTGCGGGGCAGAAAAAAACAGGGTCGTAACCGAAGCCCCCCGACCCCGCAGGATGATGGGTGATGAGACCCTCGCACCGCCCTTCGTAGGTGAGGGCCTGTCCGGTCGGTACGGCCAGGGACAGTACGCATTCAAAGGCCGCTTTCCGGTTTGGGTTGCCGCTTAATTGTTCGAGTAACAGGCGGCAGCGATCGGCGTCCGTCAGGTCCGGACCGCCGAAGCGCGCCGAATGCACACCGGGCGCTCCGTCCAGGGCGTCCACCACTAGGCCGGAATCGTCCGCTAAAGCGGGGAAACCGAGAATGCGGGAGAAAAAAGCGGCTTTCTTGTAAGCATTTTCCTCAAAGGTCGTCCCGTCTTCTTCCGCCTCGGGTGTGGGGCCGAAATCGTCCAGCCCCAGAATGCGCACGGGATAATGCCTGAGAAGCGCCTTGAATTCCCGCACCTTTCCCTTGTTCTTTGTGGCGAGCACCAGGGAAGCGGTCTGTTCCATATGAACCAATGCCCTTTTACGGATTCAGAAATACCGGGCCCCCAAGGTGCTGAAAACCCTAAGGGCCAGGCTGAATATTGCACATACCCGCCAAGGCGCCGGAAAACCCGTCTTCCTGCCGGTAGCGTGTATCCTGTTTATATAATTCATAGTTTTTTGGTTGTAAAGCCTTTTTCATGGCATCGGCCATGCGAAGAATATTTACAAAGGCCGGACGCTGTGGCATACAGTCCGCTAACGACGACGCCCGCTAATGACCGACGTTCCCTATTCGATGCGACAAACACGGCCATGCTGCAAGAACTTTCCATCCGCAACTTTGCCATCATCGACGATCTGTGCGTTTCCTTCTGCGAGGGGCTCACGGTGCTTACCGGAGAAACGGGCGCCGGAAAATCCATCATTATCAATGCCGTCCATCTTTTATTGGGGGGGCGCGCATCTCCCGACCTGATTCGATCCGGCGCTGACACCGCAGAGCTGGAAGCGTTGTTTCAAGTGCCCGACAACAGCGAAGCGGCCCGGGAAATGAAGGCGTACGATCTCGACCCCGCCGAAGGCCTGTTGGTCCGGCGGGTGCTGTCACGACACGACCGGCACCGCATCTATGTTAACGGTCGGCAATCCACCGTACAGATGTTGGCACGGTTGACCGGTTCGCTGGCCGGCATTGCCGGGCAGCACGCCCATCAGACCTTGCTCCGGGAGGAGACGCATCTGTCGGTACTGGACCGGTTCGGCGGCCTCATGGCGTTGCGCGGGGAGGTCGGCGACAGTTACCGCCGCTTGCGCCCCCTGATCGCGGCACTCGCATCCCTCCAGGCCCGCCAGACAAACCAAGGGGCCGAACAGGAATTGTTGTCCTTTCAGTATCAAGAAATTGCCGACGCGTCCGTGGTGCCCGGCGAGGACCAGGCGTTGGAACAAGAGCGGCTGCGGCTTAAGAACAGTGCCCGGTTGTATCAGATCGTCCATGATGCAATGGAGACGCTGTATCATGCCCCGGGGGCTTCCTACGAACAAATGGGAGCGGCCCAGAAAGCCCTGGCCGAGGGGGCCCGCCTGGACCAGCGTCTGGCCGCGACTGAACAGCGGTTGGCGCAACTGGTGTTTCAATTGGAAGATGTGGTGCAGATGTTGCGCGACTACCTGGGAGGGGATCCGCAGGAGGAGGGGCGACTCGAACAGGTGGAGGCCCGGCTGGATGTGCTTAACCGGCTCAAGAGGAAATACGGCGGATCCTTGGTGGCGGTGATGGCGCACTTCGATTTTATCACCCAGGAACTGGCCGCCGGTGATGCTGTTGGAGAAGACATCAGGAAAACCCGGGAACGGTTGGACGCCGAACGGGACCGGATGGTCCGGCTTGCAAAGGCGCTTTCTGATAAGCGGGCTGGGGCGGCGGCGACACTTGCCTCCAGAATCGAAACAGAGCTATCTTCCCTGAACATGCCCCAGGCCGGCTTCAAGGTTATGCTCAGCCCACAGGAAGGAAAGGCCGACACGCCATCTTGGCTGACATTGGACGGAATGCGTCTTTCGGAATCCGGTTTGGACCAGGCCTGCTTCATGATCGCCCCCAACACGGGAGAAGCCTTCAAACCCCTTGCCGCCATCGCCTCGGGGGGGGAGTTGTCCCGGGTCGTACTGGCCCTCAAGGCCATACTGGCCGGGGGCGACCAGGTGGATTCCATTGTGTTCGACGAGGTGGACGCCGGCATCGGCGGTGGTGTTGCCGAGGTGGTTGGCAAGAAACTGGCCACCCTTTCCCAGCGGCACCAGATCATCTGCATCACGCATCTTCCCCAGATCGCCAAATTCGGAGACCTGCATTACAAAATTTCAAAACAGATTTCCGATGGAAGGACCCGCACCACCATTGCACCGGTTCAAGACGAGGACCGGGTCCAGGAGCTTGCCAGAATGCTCGGCGGCGTGACCATTACCCGGGCCACCCTCGATCATGCCCGGGAATTGCTGGGATAATCATACTCCAGCGAGACCATCCGTTACAGACAGCACCAGTAAACGACAACTTGATGCACCGGACCCGGCCATGGATCCGGTGCGCCGAGGCTTCCAACAAACCATTTGGGAGGGGGAACATGATTCTCTACCGCATACCAACGGTATTGACCTTATGCTCTTTTCTGGCCCTTGCTGCGCTGAGCCTTGCCCGGGGACAGGCGACGCGGCTCAACCGCTTGTTTCTTTGGCAATGCTTGCTGGCGTCTCTGATCTATATCAGCTTTCTGTTTTCATCGGTCACCGCCTCGGCGACCCATGCCTTGTGGGCAAGTCGGCTGGACCATTTTCTGATACCGTTTCTGCTGCCCCTGTACATCGATTTTTTTCAAACCTATTTGGAACGGGGCGACCGCCGGTGGGTCCGCCTTGCCTACGGCTATGCCGCGGTGCTCATCTGCATGGCCCCGCTGGACGGCTATATTTCCGGAATGCAGCAACGGGCGTTCGGGTTTGTGGCCGAGGCCGGGCCGTTGTATGCCTTGTTTGTGGCCGGTGAGGCGGCCGCCACCGTGTACGCATTGGGACTGCTTGTCCGGGCAATCCGCCTCGAGTCCCACAGCGTGCGGAAAAACCGGCTCAAATATGTATTGGTGGGCTTTGGTTCATTGGGAATCCTCAACGGGTTTAATTTTCTGTCTCTGTATGGGGCGGCGTTGTATCCGCCGGGAAATTTCAGTTTCATCTCCCTGGGCATTTTTGCGGTGGGGTTGTTCAAGCACGATTTACTGGATATGGGAATCCTGATCCATCGGGGGTTGATATATTCTTTTCTTACGGCGCTGCTTACTTGCATTTACGCCGTGCTTGTGATTGCGGCAGATCGGTTTTTTTCCGGCCTTGGTGCATCCGATTCCGTCTTGCTGCCGGTGGGTTTCTTTGTGTTGATCACCTTGGTGTTCGGCCCGTTGAAGACCGGGGTGCAGAAGATGGTGGACCGTTGTTTCTATAGGGGAAAGTACGACTACCAGGAGACCTTAAAGGCCCTCAGCCGACAAATCGTTTCCCTGCTGGACGTTGGGGCCATTGGTGAACAGTTGCTGGAAGCGGTGGACAAGGCCATGAAAGTGAATTGCTGCTGTTTGCTGCTCAAGGACATTGACGGCTGCGGCACCGGATCGTATTTTTTCGCCGGCGGCGGGCCGGGCCTGGCTCCACCTCTCGACGCGAAGATACCGGACGCCCTGGTGCGTTTCATGAGCGGTCACCGGCGGCCGGTGGCCATGGAGGCCTTTGAGTGGCCGATGCGAAGCGGGGTGCCTTTGGAGGCGGACATCCAGGGCGCCATGTGGGGCTTTCCACTTGTGTTCCAGGAGCACCTGAACGGTGTCCTGCTGATGGGCCAGAAGCGTTCCGGCGCACTGTACTCCAGGGAAGATTTCGACCTGCTGGAAACCCTTTGCGGCCAAAGCGCATTGGCCATCGAAAACGCCTTGTCCTATCAGCAGATCGAAAGGCTCAACAACGCCCTCGAAAAAAAGGTGGCGGAACGCACCCGGGCATTGCAAGACGCCTTGAAGGAAAAGGAGAGAACCCAGGAACAGCTGATCCGCTCCGAGAGCCTGGCCGCCATCGGACAATTGGTTGCGGGTGTGGCCCACGAATTGAACAACCCACTGGCAACGGCCACAAGCCTGGTGCAAAGCACCATGGAGGACCTCGGGGAGGCGGAGAGCGCTTTGCCGGGAATGAACATGCTCCGCGAGGACATGGCCTTTGTGGAAAAAGAGCTTTCCCGGGCCAAGGGGATTGTCCGCAGCCTCCTGGGGCTTTCCCGGCAGACGGAAAATTATCGGGAAAAAGTCAACCTGAACGCCGTGGCCGAGGATGCCTGTCGCATTCTGCACAACCAACACCGGCACTCGCCCCTTCGCATTGAGACGGACTACATGGCCGCATTGCCGACGGTTTCGGGAAATTTTGCGACACTCGGGCAGGTGGCGCTGAACATCATCCAGAACGCCATTCATGCGGTCACGGGAAAAACCTTTGGCAGAATTCTGTTGACCACCCATTACGAAGAGAAGGCCGGAGAGGTGGTGTTTGAGTGTGTCGACTCGGGTGCTGGCATGTCCCAAGAAATACAAAAAGATATCTTCAAGCCGTTTTTTACCACAAAGGAAGTCGGACAGGGCACGGGGCTCGGCCTTTACATCAGTCATGAAATCGTCCGCAAACACGGCGGGAGCCTTTCCTTTGACAGTGCACTGGGCCGGGGCACACGGTTTACGATGCGGCTGCCGGCCAGTGTTTGACGGAAGTGTCGTTCACCGGCAAAGGCGTCTGCTGGGGGGCGGCTGCGGATTCGGCCCTTGCAAAGCCGCCGGTTAGTGGCTATCCTTTCGGTCAATGGGGCCCAATTGTCAGGGGTGTCCGCTGGCCTGTGTTTTGAAGATGAACGCTCAAGGGCCGCTAGGCCCGGGGAGAATGATCGATGCCGCTGTATGAATTCAGATGCTTGAAATGCAACGAACTCTTTGAGCTGTTGGTGATGGGCGGGGATGACCAGGGGGACATGAAATGCCCCCGGTGCGCATCCACCGCGTTCGAGCGGGTGATGAGCACCGTGAGCTACAACATGACAGGGAGCGGCGGGCCTGGAAAGGGGCCCCACGTTGCCAGCCGTAGCTGCGCAGGCGGGTCCTGCACCACCTGGGACATTCCAGGGCCGGCATGATTGGCGCTGAAAATAAAATGAAGCCGGTGCACCGCAAGGACAAGGAGCTGTTCAAGAAGCTGTTCCATCAGGAGCATATCGATCAGTTCGAGGATCGCTTCCGGATCCTCGAAGAGTTTCTCAAAACGGAAAAGCATCTGACCGTTCAGCAGTTGCATGCATTGCTATCCGAAAACGGTGTGGATGTTTCCCTTGATTTCCTCAAGCAGACGCTCCACCTCATGTGCCGCTTCGGGTTCGCCCAGAAACGGACGTTTCAGGACGGCCCGCCCCGGTATGAGCACCGACATTTGGGTCAGCACCACGACCATATGATCTGCACGAAATGCGGTGCCATCATAGAGTTTGCCGATGCGCCGTTGGAAAAGCGACAGTTGGAAATCGCCGATGCCCACGGGTTTCACCTGCTGCAGCACCGAATGGAATTGTACGGCATATGTGCCGGGTGCCAGGCCAGCCGGGCGGATCTTCATCCCCTCAGCCAGGCCCGGCAAGGGGAGCGGCTGGTGGTGCGGGAGTTTGTCGGCGGCAAGGGTTCGCGCATGCGGTTGGTCTCCATGGGGTTGCGGCCGGGAGAGCCGGTGGAGGTAATAACCAACTGTCACCAGGGGCAGATGACCATCGCCTTAGGATACAACCGGTTGAGCCTTGGCCAGGGGTTGGCCGGGAAGGTGCTGGTGAGCTCCGCCCCCGGGCCCTGACCCCCACCGGGAAGCGGAAAACAGTCAATGCGGGATGGATGGCGGGGTGAAATGGCGCATATCTATGCCATCGGAGATATCCACGGATGTCACGCCAAGCTGCGGCGGCTTCTAAAGCGCATCGATATCGACTGGAGCCGAGATCGCCTGGTGTTTCTAGGGGATTACATCGATCGCGGACCGGCGGCGTATGCGGTGGTCGAATGCCTGATCGATATCCGGCGCCGGTATCCACAAACCGTCTTTCTCAAGGGGAACCACGAGGCCATGCTGCTGGACTATCTGTCCGGTATCCGGCCGATGGTGTTTTTGGCCAACGGGGGACGGCGGACGCTGGAAAGTTACACCGTTCGGAGGCAGGCGCCCTTTCCCAAAGAACACCTTGACTTTTTTGCGTCACTTGTTCTATTTCACGAGGCTGGTGAGTATGTGTTCGTTCATGCGGGCGTGCGGCCGGGGGTCGCGCTTACGGATCAGCAGGCAGCGGATTTGCTTTGGATCCGCGAACCGTTTATCGGCGCCCGGAATCCGGCGGGGCCGGGTCGATGTGTCGTCTTTGGACACACGCCTTTTGACGCGCCCCTGATCAGGCCCGACAAGATCGGTATTGACACCGGTGCGGTATACGGGCGCCGATTGACATGTGTCCGGTTGCCGGACATTACGTTCTATTCCGTGTAAAATGAAACGATTTCTTCTTTTATTGGGCACCTGTTTTTTATTGCTGCCAGCTGCGGCCCAAGCCGGGTTCATGGCGGTGAGTGTGCCGGTGGCCAATGTCCGCTCCGGGCCAGACGAATCGGCGGATTTGTTGTGGAAGGTGGAAAGGTACCACCCGGTGCGGGTCATTGAAAAAAAGGGAGACTGGTGTCGGTTTCAGGACTTCGAGAACGATGAAGGGTGGCTTTATCTTCCCCTTCTCGATACGGTCCGGGCCGTTATTACCCGAAAGGACGATTGCAATATCCGCTCCGGACCTGCCACGACGTTTGATATCGTTTTCACGGCCGAGAAGGGGATTCCCTTCAAGGTGTTGACCGACAAGGGCAAGTGGCTGGAAATACAGCACGCGGACGGGGACAAAGGCTGGATTTATCGATCTCTGGTGTGGCCGGAGAAGTAACGGAGGCATAGATGGCTGGCAGAAAAGGAATAACAAGAAAAAGCCTGAAGGAGCCCGACGAGTTCGTGACCCTTTCCGCAAGGCTGTTGGAGCAAGTGCTTCTGCATAAAATGAAGCTTTTGTTCGCACTGGGCGCGTTGGTGGTGATTGTCATGGCGGTGTCCGCCATCGGATACTTTTCCAGGCAAGGCGAAAACAAGAGCCTGGCGGCACTAGGCGCCGCGCTGGCGCATTACGATGCGGTTCGCCAGAAGAGCGATGGTGCCGCTGCATATCCCGCGGTGAAAGATGATTTCGAGGCCCTCATGGCCACCTACGGCGGAAAAAGCGGCGGCATGTTTGCACGCTTTGTTCTGGCGGATATTTGTTTTGAGGCCGGGGACTATGAACGCGCCGCTGAATTGTATGGCCGAAGCGCGGACGATTTTGGAGAAAATACGCCCGTCGGACTTCTTGCCAGGAGCAGCTTGGGATATGTGAAAGAGCAGTCCGGAGAAACCGATGCGGCGGTGCGCATTTTCACTGAATTGGCCGAAGAAAAGACCCTGGTGGCCGACGAGGCGCTGTTTGCATTGGCCCGGCTACACGCTGCGGCAGGGCATCCGGAGCAGGAGGCCCAGGCCTATGGGGAGCTGATGACGGCGTACCCAGAATCCATGTTCGTGACCGTGGCCCGTGAAAAAATACCGGCCCGTGATTTGTGACGCCCCTATTCTTTTCCGCTCACATCGATATTTAATTTCTTGATTTTCTGGTTCAACCCGCTTTTGCCGATACCGAGCAGGTCCGCAGCCCGGGCCTGCACGTTGTCACTGAGCTTCAATGCCCGCTGGATCAGGGATTTTTCCACCATGACGAGGGTCTCGTTCAACTTGGCGGAAGCCGGTATTTCCCCCAGGTCCAGGGTCTGACACGCTTGGTGGCGGAAATGCTCCGGCAGATCCGTTACCTGAATATTGCCGCCCGGGCAGAGAATCATGGCCCGCTCGATGACGTTTTCCAGCTCCCGCACGTTGCCGGGCCAGTTGTAATCGAACAGCAGGCGGGCAACCTCGTGGTCCACACCGGTGACTGGAACTGCGGCATGACGTTCTTCTGCATATTTCCGGATGAAAAAATCGACAAGTATCCGAATGTCTTCCTTTCGGTCACGCAGAGGCGGAATGGGAAGGTGCAGGACATTTAGGCGATAGAACAAGTCTTCGCGAAACCGGCCGTTTTCGACCTCGTTGCTCAGCTGCTTGTTTGTGGCGGCGATAATTCTTACGTCCACTGAAACCGGTTTTGTGCCGCCCACGCGCTCAAAGGATTTCTCCTGCAGGACCCGAAGCAGCTTCACCTGCAAATTGTGGGAAAGCTCTCCGATCTCATCCAGAAAGAGGGTGCCGCCGTCGGCAATTTCAAACCGCCCCTTGCGCATGGCCACCGCCCCTGTGAAGGCCCCCTTTTCATGGCCGAACAGCTCGCTTTCCAGCAAGGTTTCCGCAAGGGCGCTGCAATTGACCGGTACAAATGGTTTGCTGCGGCGAAAGCCGTTGAAATGGATCGATTTGGCCACCAGTTCTTTACCCGTACCGTTTTCTCCCTCGATGAGAACCGTTGCGCTTGCGGGCGCCACCTTTTCGATGGTGCGGAAGACATCCTGCATGGCCTTGCTTTTACCGATAATATTGCCGAAGCCGTAGCGGCTTTTCATATCTTCCACAAGGCGCCGGTTGTCTTTCACCACCCGGTACATGCGGACCGCCTTGCCCACATACAGCACGAGCCGACTGTTGTCGAAGGGCTTGAGAAGATAGCTGTAGGCGCCTTTCTGCATGGCTTCCACCGCCTTGTCAACGGTGCCGTAGGCGGTCATCATGATGACCGGCAGGTCCGGATCTTTCGCCTTGACATGCTCCAGGAGTGTCAAGCCGTCCATGCCGGGCATTTTCATGTCGGTTAGGATGAGATCGATGTCGGTATCGGCAAGCAGGCCCAAGGCCTCCGTTCCGCTGTTGGCGGTAAGGGTTTCGTATCCCTCGTCCTGGAGCACCGCGCTCAGGATGGGGGGGTAGTTTTTTTCGTCATCTACGATCAGTACCGTTTCCATTATCGACTCCTTTGCTGCCGGTGAGCAGGATGGACACGGCCGCGCCGCCCTCGGGCTTGTTGGTGATGTGAATCTCTCCGCCATGGGATTTGATGATGTTTCTGACAATACCCAGTCCGAGGCCGGAGCCGGTTTCCTTTGTGGTGAAAAAAGGATCCCACACCTTGCCAAGATATTCCGAGCAGATGCCCGGGCCGGAGTCCTCAAAATGGATTGACACGCCGCCGGAAGAGCGGTTTGCCCGGACCAAAATTCGCCCGCCGTTTTTCATGGCTTGCAAGGCATTGATCAATATGTTCAAGAATGCCTGATACAGCATGTTCGGGTCCGCCATGAGAACGGGCAGGTTCCGTTCGATCCGCGTTTCGAGAAGAACTTGCTGTTCCTTGAGACGGGGGGCCAGAAAGGTCAAGTTTTTTTCGATGACTTCCGACACCCGGACCGGGGACAGGTGAGGGGTCCGGGGCACGGCGAAATTTAAAAAGTCCGTAATGATCGTGTTGAGCCGACCGGATTCTTCCACGATGATGCCGGCCACAGGGTTGGCAGGTTCGTAGCGGTCCATTTTCTTTTTCAGCAACTCCGCCGAACTGCGGATAATGCCAAGTGGGTTCCGGATTTCATGGGAGATCCCGGCGGTAAGTTCCCCCAATGCGGACAACCGTTCGGCGCGGCTTAGCTTTTCCTTGAGTTCGAGCTGTTCCCTGGCCCGGCGCTCCAGAAACGCTTCCCCCCTCTTTACCAGAAGCCGAAGGACCAAAAAGATGATGCCCATTACGCTCGTGCAGCTGAGCACCATCCATTTTTGAAATTGAAAGATGTTTCGATAATCGCCCGTGATGTCCCGGACCACTTCGAACACGCCAAGGACCGGGCCGTCGCGTTCGGCCAATGCCGTTTGCTGCTGAAGGGGGGAGAAGACGATGCCCTTTCCCTTCACGAAGATGAGCGTCGGGTTCTCCGCCCGCAGCGGGGCCATGGTGATGATTTTCACCTCCTTGGGAAAACCAAGGAGCATCTCCCAGAAAGAGCCACGCTGGACCAGCTTGGAGCTTGTTTCCCCCAAAACCGCCCGCTGGTAGGTGGTGCCGCCCACATCTTTTTTTCCGATCAGGGAATGGTCGAAACTGTATGAAATAACATTATTCAGGTTATAAATATTTACCATGTCCACCTGGAAGCTGTGCAGGGCATTGCGGACAACGTTGTCCATTAGTTCGAATTGCTCCTTGTTACGCAACTGAATTTTTTCGAATTTCCATGCAACTGGGATGTTGAACTGGTAAAATACCTGGTGGTTCAGATTCGCGATGAGAAGTCTGGCATAGTCTTCGCTTTTGGTCCTATGCACGGTGCGCACCCAATGGGTGAACAGAACCGAAAGAATCAGGGTGCCCACGAAGACCACCACCAGACTGATAAAGGTAAAATGTTTGACCAGCTGAAAGGATTTGACGGTGTCGACCTTGGTCGTGGTGTCTTTGTGCACTGCGTTCTCCGGGGCGGATGTGGTTTTGGGCCAAAAGGCAGGTTCAACCTATGGAAAGTCGCACGGGAAGTCAAGATGACCCTTTTTGGCGGGGGGTGCCACAAAATATTGTGGCCGCTGGGGGGGTGGTATGCAATATGTTCACATATGGTTAATTGTCCTATAATTAAGCATAATTTGCTTGACAATGATGTTATTGTGTGGTTTAAGAGATATCATTGGTCGGAACAGGTTGCTTTTTGTCCTCCCCCAAACAACTGGTCATATGCCAATGAGTCGTCACGCGCCATCCATAAAACCCAGAATAGGGAATTCCCTGAAAAGGATGCGAGAATCGTTGCTGATGAGCAAGGCCGAGCTTGCCAGAAAGGCCAACGTTTCACCGATCACCATTTCCCGCATTGAAGACGGCCACCCCTGCCGGATGGACACCAAACGTAAGATCATCTTGGCGTTGGGGTTGGATATATCCGAAAAACATAAAGTTTTCGAAGACTAAGAGTCTGCTATGGCAATTTCAAAAAGAGATCATCTGGTAGGCCTGGACATTGGTTCCCAGTCCGTTAAGATTGCGGAAATTGAACACGGCAAGTCGGGACTCGTTCTCAAGCGCCTGGGCTGCGAAGACATCCATCAGGACCTGATGGAAGACGGCGAGATCAAGGATCCACAGGCGCTTTCCGACCTGATTCGCAAAATGTTCAAGCAGCTAAAAATAAAAGAGAAAAATGTTGCCCTTTCGGTGGGTGGGTACTCGATCATCGTCAAGAAGATCAATGTCCAGACCATGAGCGAAGAGCAGCTTTTAGAAACCATTCATTATGAGGCCGAACAATACATTCCCTTCGATATCAACGATGTGAACCTCGACTTCCAGATTCTCGGCGAGAACGAGAAGAACCGAAACCAAATGAGTGTGCTGCTGGTGGCGGCCAAGAAGGACTTGATCGACGGGGTCATCGGTCTGGTCCAGAACGCAGGGCGCACCCCGCGACTAATCGACGTCGACGCCTTTGCGCTGCAGAACATTTATGAGCAGAGCTATCTTTCCGGCAACATGTCCGAGGATGAGGGCGCCGACGAAATGGTGGCTCTGATCGATATCGGGGCCGAGAAAACATCCCTGAACATCCTCCGCGGGGCAACCTCCCTGTTCATGCGGGACATTCCCATGGGGTGCGCCCAAATAACGAAACAGATGGCCTTGCAGCTTGACTGCACGCTGGACGAAGCCGAGAAGATGAAGCGGGGCGTGGCCGATAGCGCAATGCCCCGGGAGCAATTCGAGGAAATCTTGGCCGCGTTTTCGGCGGAGTGGGGAACCGAGGTGCGCCGCGCCTTCGATTTTTTCTACTCTTCATTCGGCGAAGACGATATCGGCCGTATCATTTTAAGCGGCGGCGGTGCCCACGTGAGTGCGATTCGGAGCATTCTCGAATCCGAAATGGAGACTGCCGTTGAAACCATAGATCCGTTCAAGGGAATGGAAATCAATAAAAACAGGTTCGAACAGGCATTTTTAGACAACATAGCCCCCCAGACCGCCATTGCGCTGGGGCTGGCGTTGCGAAGAGTCGACGACAAATGATACGAATCAATCTCCTTCCGTTTCGAGCGGCCCGAAAAAAGGAAAATATCCGCAGGCAGATTTCGGTTTTTTTCCTTACGTTGCTGTTGATCGCCGCCTGCCTTTATATGGGGAGCGGGTATTGGAAAAACAAGATTCAGGCCCTGAACCAGGATATCAACCGGATCAACAGCGAACTGTCGATAATGACGGCCGCCGCCAAGGAGGTTGACCGGATACAGCGGGACCTGGATGCACTGAAGCAGAAAACAGACGTGATTCGGGATCTGGAAAAATCGCGGCGGGCACCGGTCCGGATGCTGGAAGCGATGACCGAGCTGGTGGTTGAGAAGCGGATGTGGTTCAATAGCTTTTCGGACACCGCGGGAACCATCCAGATCAAGGGGGTCGCCCTGGACAATAAGACCGTGGCCGATTTCATGACCCGTCTTGAGAAGGCGGACCTGTTTTCCTCCGTGAACCTGGACAGCCTCAAGCAGCAAACCCTGAAGGAGTCCTTGAATTTGAAAAGTTTTGAAATTACATGCCGCAAAAAAGCATTGACCAACGAATCGAAGGAAAAGGCGACTTCCTGATGAAAACGTCCAACAGTTTTCTGGATTCTCTCGAGCCCCTGTTCGAAAAGGTGGGACTGCTTACCCGGCTGCAGCGCCTCCTGATTTTTGCGGCGGCGATTTTGCTGCTGGTGGGTGGGTTCTTCTACTTTTCCTATTATCCGAAAATGAAACAGATTGACACATTATCTTCCACGAAAAAAAGTTTGGAGCAAAAGTTGTCGGTCACCAAGGCGAAGGCCAAGAAATTGGAAGAATACCGGGCCCGAATGAAAAAGGCGGAGGAAGATTTTTTGATCGCCAAAGCGGTTTTGCCTGAAACCAACGAAATTCCGGCGCTTCTTTCAAGTATTTCTCAATCCGGGCAGGACGCCGGGCTGGAATTTCTCCTGTTTCAGCCGAAGCCGGAAGTGAAGAAGGATTTTTACGCGGAAATACCGGTGTCCATCAAGGTGGCGGGCACGTACCATAACGTGGCGTCCTTTTTCGACAATGTTTCTCGGCTGTATCGGATCGTCAACATCCAGGACGTCCAGATGAAGGCGGGCACGAAAGATGAGAACCTCGACACCTCCTGCACGGCGGTGACCTACAAGTTTGTGGAGGCGCCCGAACAGGCGCCCGCGCAAAAACCGGAAAGCCGACGAACCCGTAGGAGATAAGGTACGCACATGATGTCGCTTATTTCAAAAAATGCCGTTTCGCTCCGGTGTGGCGTGGTGTTCTTTTTATTGGCGCTTTTTCCGCTGACGGGTTGCCGCCAGGAGGAGGCGCCGCCGCCAAAACCAACGGTGGTGAAAAAACGCATCGCCCAGTCTCCGGCGGGTGCTGAAACCACGGAACAAACACCTGGAAAGGAAGCGGAGAAAAAAGCGAAGCCCGTTCAGCCGGGGCCGCCCGCAGCCGAAGCGCCGGTGAATAATGCAACGCTGGCCGAGTCCCCGGCCGCTGTTTCCGTCCAGGCCCCGGCCGTGCCCCAAAAAGACATTACGCCTCCACCCCCCCCCGCCGGCGCGGCGAGCCCTCCGTCGGATTCTCTGAAAAGCAGTCTGCCAGGCACCTTACCCCATTACAATCCCGTCGGCAGGGTGGACCCGTTTTCTCCCCTGTTCAAAGATGAACCCACTGGAGGGGCGGCAAAAAAGAAGAAGCCCCAGCGGCCGCTGACGCCGCTTGAAAAGATCGACCTTAGCCAACTGAAACTTGTGGCGGTGCTCCGTGCTGAAAGTGGCAACCGGGCCATGGTGGAGGATGCTTCGGGAAAGGGATATGTATTGACCAACGGAACGTACGTGGGCATCAATTCCGGGCGGGTCGTCAAAATTTTGAGCGATCGGGTGGTGGTCGAGGAACAGCTTGAGGATTATATGGGGCGAACACTCAAGACGGAAAGAGAACTAAAACTTCAGAAACCCTTTGGAGAAGAATAAAATGGCGTACCTGATGAACAACCGATCCGTGCGAGTTATGCTGCTTCTGATTACGGCCCTTGCGGTCGTTGCGGCTGCCGGTTGCGGGCCAAAGACGCCGCCGCAGCCGACATACCAGGAGACGGCAACGGCGCCCGCGCCTGCCAAAATCACCGGCATCACGGTTGTGACGGAAGCCGATGGACCGGCTGTACAGATCACGGGAAACAGGACGCTGACCTATACCTCGGTCAAGCAACCGGTTCCCCTTGGCATCGTCTTGTATTTCAGCGATACGGTGTTGGATGTCCCTCAATTGCCGACCGTGGCGGAGGAAGGGCTTTTTTCGTCCGTCAAGGCGGCGGAACTGACCACGGAGGGCCGGATGGTGCGGGTGGAGATCGGCCTGAACCACGACACCTCCTATACGGTCCGCCGTGATGGCAACGGTTTGAACGTGGTGTTTCCTTCTCCTGAGGCGGACGTTTCCGCTGCGCCGGCCGCGCCGGTTGAACCGGTCCCGGCACAGACGGAAGACAAACCGGCGGCCCCTGCGGCCGCCGATCCGGCGAGCCGCCTTGCAACCGTGGTGGCCGACGCCGCCGGCAATCACGCGGTGGTGCATGTCCGGGCGGACGGTGCCATCCATAATTTCTCATCCTTTACCTTGCCTTCTCCGCCGCGTATTGTGTTCGATTTGAACCATTTAAAGAGTCCCCATGTCAACGAGCAAACCCTGACGGTTGACAACCGCTGGATAAAGCGCGTGCGCCATTACGGCTATCCGGACAAGGTGCGGCTGGTAATTGATACCTCCGCCGCGTACTTGGCGGCTTACCGGGCAGAGGCGGCGGCGGACGGATTGATGATTCAGGTGGGGGGCACAGATGCCACCGGCGTCCCGCGTCAGGTGGCTGCGGACATGCCTTCGGCAGGCAAGCAGGCACCGTCTCCGTCTTCTGCGGCAGGGTGGGTGAACCGCATCGATTTCAACAGCGAGGAAAACGGTCGCTCCACCATACTGATCGGAACCACGGCGCCGGTACGATACAAACTCGACAAGGCCGGCGACGGCCGGTTGTTGCTTTCCCTCTTTGATGCCAAATTGCCGGATTATCGTGAGCGGCCCCTGATTACCACGCGGTTCGAAAGCGCGGTTGACCGGATTCTGCCTTTCACAAAGCCGGGCGCGGCCGATACGGCGTATTTTTCCATCGATTTGCGGGAAGCGGTGCCCTATGCTGTGGAGCAGAAGGACAACTTGCTGATGGTGCATTTCGAGCCGTCGTCATTGCCGGCAAAGCCCGTTGCGGAAAGAAATCTTCCGTCTTGGCAGGCCGCACTGGAAACGGTACCGGCTGCGGGGGCAGAGGAAACCAGCAAAGCGCCCGGGCCCGTCTCCGTAGTCGACAAAGCACCCGTGGCGGACATGGGGCAACCTGTCGGGCAGACGGACAAGCCGTTTACCGGAGAAAAAATCGCACTGGATTTTTATGAAACGGACATCAAAAATGTGTTCAGAATCCTGCGCGAGGTCAGCGGTATGAACTTTGCCATCGACAAGGACGTGAGCGGAACGGTGACGCTTTCCTTTGATGAACCGGTTCCCTGGGACCAGGTGCTGGATCTTATCCTCCGGATGAATCAATTGGGCAAGGTGATGGAAGGCAATATCGTTCGCATCGCGACCATCGAAACCCTCAAAAAAGAGGAGGCCGATCGCCAGGCGGCCATGTTGGCGGCCCAGAAGACAAAAGAGCAGGAGTTGGCACTGGAACCGCTGCGCACCGAGTATCTCCCCGTCAGCTATTCCAATGCCAAGGAGGAAGTGCTGCCCCACATAGAAAATATCATCACCGATGGCCGGGGCAAGGTGGACGTGGATGAGCGCAGCAACCTGGTGGTCATCACAGACACCGAGCGTGTCATTGAGCAGGCCAAGGTGATTGTGCAGCGCCTGGACCGGGTGACGCCGCAGGTGATCATCGAAGCCCGGGTGGTGGAGGTGAACACCGATATGTCCAGTGAACTGGGCATTGACTGGAGCCTGTCCCAAACCGGGGTCGTCAGCAACGAGCTGGGCGGGACCTATAACTGGGATGTGGCCATGAACTTCCCGGCGGCAAGCACTTCCGGCATCGGGTTCCAGTTTGCCCGCATCGCTGGCACCCCTCTGACCATCGATGCCCAGCTGGGGGCCCTGGAATCCCAGAGCAAGGGCAAGGTCCTGTCCGCCCCGAAAATCGTGACCCTGGACAACAAAAAAGCCTCCATCAAACAGGGCGTCGAAGTCGGCTACCTGGAGCGGGACGATTCGGGCGGATCCTCCACCCAGTTCAAGAACGTGGACCTGCTTCTGGAGGTAACCCCCCATGTGACCCCCGATCGGCGCGTTTCCATGAACGTGTTCATCACCAAAAACGAGATCACCGGCAGTTTCAACGAAGTGCCGCTGATTTCCACCAACGAGGCGGAAACGGAATTTTTGGTCAATGACGGAGAGACCATCGTCATCGGCGGGATTCTGAAGAAAAGCGAAACATACGGAGAGGACGGGTTTCCCCTGCTCAAGGACGTGCCCGGGCTGAAATGGCTGTTCAAGCAGGAGAAAACTTCGGAGGTCAAGCAGGAACTGCTGATCTTCATTACGCCGAAGATCGTCACCTTGTCCCAGCGGGTGGCGGAGTGATTTAAAAACCGAACACCGAACAGACGTCTTATCGGAGGACTTGAGAATGATAAAGAGGACTGCCTTCATTTTCCTTTCAATCTTATGCTGCGCATTCGTTTTTTCCGGCTGCTCCAGTGACAGTTCATCTTCGTCTGACGGCGGCGGCTCCGGGGGCAGTCAGACAATTGCGGACCTGTCGATCGGGGTATCCAGTGCGTCGGTCAGTTCGGATAACTCGGATTTCATTACTGTGACGGCATCGGTACTTAATGGTAGTAATGTTGCTGTTTCAGGAACGACGATATCTTTCAGCGCTACAGGCGGTGCACTAAGTGCTGCTTCGGTAATTACCGATGAAAGCGGACTTGCAACGGTCGAGTTTCGTTCTGGGCTTACCAACAAAAGTAACCGTCAAGTCGTGATTGAAGCCTCTTCGGGAGGTCTTTCTGCGCAGGTGCCTGTACTCATCAGCGGAACAAGTGTTGAGGCGATGCCGACGCAAACGGTTCTGACGATCGGGGGTTCGGCAACAGACGAATTGAGCATATTTGTTTCGGATGCGAGTGGAACTCCAATTTTCGATACGAGCGTTTCAATATCCATTAGAACTGCGTCCACGGGTAGCGCAAGCATTTCACCTTCCCAAGGCCAAACGGACGTTAATGGGAAATTAAATGTTTCAGTCACCGGCACGAACGCGGGAACAGTGACGATTGATATCACGGCTGCTGGTGCGGCTGACTCTCAGACGTATACTGTAAATTCAGCAAGTAGTTCATTGGCGATTACGCAACCGAGTCAGGACCCATCGAGTTCACCAACCGGTCCGACGGGCGCGGTCTCAATTATCGTGGCAGATCCTCAGCCTGGACCAAGCAATCAGGTTGTTATCGCCACAACCCTGGGGCAACTGGTTGGTGGGGGAAATGTTGGCTCCGCCATTGTTGTTCCTGTTACAAACGGGACCGCTCAGGCTCAATTGACTTCAACGGAAGCAGGCGTTGCAACAGTTCAGGCTTATGATGTTAACAGCCCGACTGTAACGGACAGTGTTGCAGTTGCCTTTTACGCACCGGCGAACCAAGCCTCGAAAATTTCGATACAAGCCAGCAATACAGTAGTGGCTCCCAGTGAGACGGCAATTTTGAACAATTCCGTTGAAATAACGGCGAGTGTCGTCAATGCAACAGACGATGTTGTCGGCCAAGCGCCAGTGGTGTTTACCCTTGCAAATACCACTGGCGGCGGAGAGAAAATTTCGCCGACACTGGTCCTTACCGATGAATCCGGCATAGCGACGGCGACGTTTACTTCCGGGTCCTTAAGTTCAGGTGGGGAAGGCGTCCTCGTTTCTGCATATCTGTTAAACAGCCCTTCTGTGTCCAGCACGATACCGATTATTATCGGTGGAACTCCGGGTTCCGTGGTATTGGGTACAAGCACGGAAATTAGCTCGATTAATGGAGAAACAGCATACCAACTGGATGTTTCCGTTATTGTCGCCGATACGAACGGGAATCCGGTTTCTGGTGCCGACGTCACCCTGAGTCTTTGGCCGACCTTTTATTATACGGGGAATTTCATGGAAGATACGTTAGTATGGACCGGAACGTATTCCAATGAAGATATTAACCAGAACACCTTTTTGGATCCTGGTGAGGATGTGAACGGCAGTGGCGCGCTTGAGCCGGGCAATTCAGCAGCAGGAACCATACCCGGGACGGTGACGACCGATGAAAACGGAATTGCGACATTTCAGTGGACGTATTTGAAGACCTACGCGGGCTTTGTCGCTGTTGACCTCTATGCTACAACCATTGTGCAGGGGAGTGAAACGACATCCCGCCTACACGATTATGTTTTAAGATGGGCGGATGGTGAGGAACCGAATCTGGGTCCTTCTCCGTTCAATTCGTTTCATTAAAGAAAGACAGAGCATGATTTACGGTTAAGGGCTCCTTTTCTCGATAAAGGAGCCCGAGCCTTTTAAAAAGGCAGTTTAAACCGCGCCTCTTTCGCCTCCCGGGCCAGTTCGCTTTGGGGGGGGCTCAGCGCGACCACACGCTCAAAAGCTTTTTCTGCCTTGGCATAATCTCCCAGCAGGCGATAGGCGTTGCCCAGTTCAAAGTGGGCGTCCGCCAGCATGGGGGCTGCTTCGGTGGCGCGTTCAAAGTATTCGGCGGCTTTTTTGACAGTGCCTGTGGCCATATGGGTTTTGCCCAGGCCGTAGAGGGCGTTGACGAATCCGGGTTCCACCTTCAGCGCTTCCTTGTAGTAACGCTGCGCCTCCCCATAGTTCTTCTTTTCATAATAGGCCTTGGCCATGTTCGCCAAAGGATAGTGGGGCGTTGCGTACAGCAGGTCTTTGGTCAGGACTTCGAAGCAGGCGATGGCCGCGTCCCAGTCTTCCAAAGCGATATATGCGGCCCCGAGATTGTTGCGGGCTGCGGCGAAATCGGGTTTGATGTCGATGGCCTTTTTAAAATGCGGGATGGCCAGTGCGACCTGCCCCTTGGCCATATAGGCAATGCCCAGGTCCTGGTGCAGCAAATGGTCGTCGGGGGCCATTTTTTCCGCTTTCATAAACTGGGCAAGGGCCATGGTGAAATTTTTTTCCGCAAGATAGGCTTCCCCCAGTTGCCGGATGGCGGTTGCCTGGCGGTGCCTGTCGTCCTGCTGCGCGGTTTTGTTCGCGCCGCAGCCGGTCAGGGGAAAGAGGGCGGCACAGAGGAGGGCCGTCGTCAGCCATTTTTTCATATCCAACTCCTGTTGAAAGAGGAATAAATTGATCGGCCGATTATAGGCGGCAAAGTTGAAAAAAGAAAGCCGCCCTTACTCGCGGCCAGCTTCCTGAGCCCGAAGAGAGAAGGCGCTTTTCAGGTAGGCGAGCTTGATGCCGGCCTGATCGAAAAAGGCGATCAACGGCTCTGGAACAACAACGCTGCTCAACATCACCTTAGGCGTTTCCCCTTCTTTTGCTAAAAAACCCGGCAGCGAGACGGTGCAGGCGCCGCCGCTTGCGGCGGCGATGGCCGGGTCGGTTTCACACGAAAGGCCCGCTGCCCGGATGAGCCGGGGAATAAGAAGGCCGGGGACCGGCTCGGCGCTGATGCGAACCACTTCCAGGCCGGCTTTTTCGATGGCGGAAACCGCTTCGCCCTGCAGATCGCCGAAATCGACCAATACCGAAGTCCCGTCCCTGCGTCCCACAAGATTGCTGACAGTCTCAACCTGGATGCCGCCATAGGGGAACGATACGGGTACATCTTGGGTGTAGGGTGCTTCTAAAAGGGTCATCATATTGCGCACCAGGGGTTTGGGGGCGGCGCGTAAATCGATTTCCGGCACCTGGCGGTGTGCGACCGCGGCATGGTCCGGCGGCGTGTCCCCCCCTCGGCCAAGGACCGGTTCTTTCAGTTGCAGGCCGCGGGCCGCCAGGTATGCGATGAGGGGTTGCGGCGTCCTGTCCTTCCGGCCGGAGAGGGGGTGGATTGCAAGAGCGGTTCCGGATTTCGGCTGGTTGAAAAGCCAGCGGGGGCGGACGGTCACATGGACGCCGCCTTCGGAGAAATGCCGTTCAGAGGCGGAGACACCTTCACTTAGGGCATTCATTACGGCGGGCAAAAGCTCTTCCACCGGCGCCGCGCTTGCCGTGCGGATGACCCGCGTGTCTTTCCAGTAGCGCCTGATGGCCGAAAGATCCCCATCGGTCAGTTGTCGGCCGACGCCGTCCGTGGACGAGATCAGAGCCCGCCGGCCGCCGGGCAGTTCAATCACCGGGAAGGCGGACAGGTCGAGCTGGAAATCATTCTTTCCCGCCCGGGGGAAATAATAGATGCCGCTCTGGAACAGTTTTCCCTCCAACAGGCGTACGATTTGACGGAGGGCCGGCTCTTCCGGGGCCGCGGTCGTGCCGGGCGCCTCTTCTTCCGCCGTGGTTTCCGCTTCGGCCATTGCCGCGGGGGCCGGGGCGGGAGACTGCAAGGACTGTTTCAGCTTTCCGGCCGCATCGAACAAAGATTCGTACCAGGGACGGTTGCGCAGGGATTGGCGCGGCAGCAGGATTTCCTGCCCCGCATAGATGCGGTTGATGTCGTCAATCTGCGGGTTGAGGGCCTTCAGAATGTCCACTCCTTCCGCGTAAGCCGTGGAACCGTACCGGCTGAAACGGGCGTCCAGCAGTTTCGATATGGTGTCTCCCCGTTTCACCTGGTACTGCTCGGCCTCGGCGGTGAGCATCTCGTCGATGTCGGAAATGGTAACGAAGGGAACGGTCACCACCCCCTGGTTCTGTCCCGGCAGGCTTTCGGGCGAGAGTTTTTTAAGTGGAATGAAGATGTGCTGGCCGGGCCGGATGCGGTCGACATCCTCAATATGGGGGTTGATGTGTCTGAAGATGCGCAGGAAATCCGGAAAATCGGCATGGGCGATTTCCCCCCGCTCCCGAAAAATCTTGAGGACGTAATCATTGGGTTGAACAATGTAGGGATCGCAGAGAATGTCCCGGCCGCCGGCGTTTCGGACGATGTAGCTCTTGTATAAAAAGGCGGCCCGAACCGATCCCGTGCTTCCACAAAGGAGCAGCGCCATAACGGCAAGCATTCCTCCGGTTTTCATGAGTCGCCGTCCCCGTTTCATCAAGCGCATCTTATTGTCCTCATGGCCGCTTTTTCAAGTCCAGTGCCGTTGCGATCTCTTCGGCCGTTCGGTGGACGAAGCGTGCGAAGGCCTCGCCCGCCAGGGGTTTTCCCGGGGCTGGCACCGCGTCCAGGTCCGCGGGCTTTACCAACTGCGGATGGTTGGAAAGCGTCGGATCCGGTGTGATGCCGTATTCCGGGGGAAAGGTGTTTTGAAAATACATTTCGGTGAAGCCGGAGAACTTGATGGCATGGGCCGTGGAGTCGATCACCGCGACATCGGTGGGGGCCAGGATGCCCTGATCCAGTGCCTTGACGAGCCCTGCAAGGGATTCCCCGCCGTGGGTGCAGGCGATATGACCGTTTCGGTTCGCCACAAGCTCATGGTCGATGATCTCCTGCTCGCTTACCTGTACCACAAACACCCGCTGCTCGCCGGCCAGCCGGTTGTATGTATCTGCAAGGTGCACCACCCGCGGCATCGATACCGGGTTGCCGATCATGGCCGCCTGGGCGACGCTCGGCTTGACGGTGACGGGCGTGAAGCTGCGCTTGCCCGGGTCGGGCTCCTGGTAATAGCGGAAAACCGGATCGGCATGGGCGGACTGCACCCCGATGATTTTGGGCAGGGTGCCGATGATGCCGGCGTTGAAGAATTTTATAAACCCGTTCATCACGGCCGTGATATTGCCCGCGTTGCCGATGGGCAGCAATACGGCCTTTCCGGCCATCTCGTACTCGAAGTCCTGGGCGATTTCGTAGGAGAACGACTCCTGGCCGAGGATGCGCCAGGCGTTTTTTGAATTGAGCAGGGCCACGGGATAGGACTCGGAGAGGGCTTCTACCACCTTCATACAGTCGTCGAACACGCCGGGGATTTCAAACACCCGGGCGCCGCTTCCCAGGGGCTGGGACAATTGCTGGGGGGTGACCTTCTGATGGGGCAGCAGCACCGCCGATTTTACCTGGGGCTGAAGGTAGGCGGCATAGAGGGCTGCCGCGGCGGAGGTGTCGCCGGTGGATGCGCAGACGGCAAGCACCTCTTTGAGCCGGCCCGAGCTGATCAGATAGCGGATGTAGCTGAGGGCGCTGGCCATGCCCCGGTCCTTGAAAGAGGCCGAGGGGTTCTGGCCGTCGTTTTTGATGTAGAAGCGGCAACCGATTTCATTCTGGAGAAAGCCGTTGGCCTCGATCATGGGGGTGTGCCCTTCGCCGAGGTAGAGAACGCTCTCCAGAGGCATCACCGGTCCGATAAACTCGTGGTAGCGGTAAATTCCCCGGAGCGCCGGTATCGTGAGCATTTTCCGGTAATCCAGAATCCTGCGCCACATGTCGCCGGAAACGGCGGTTACCCGGTCGAAGGCGGCGTCCTCCATCAGCAGCACCTGATTGCAATCGGGGCAGGTGTAGAGGAGCTTATCGATGGGGTAGGTGCCGTCACAGCCCAAACATCGGTATTGAAGCCCGATGCGGGGCGCTGGGATTAAAAACGGCCGGATATCTTCCGGGAATGCGTCTATTTTCACTTTTCGATCGTCTCCTGACCGCCCATGAACGGGCGAAGTGCGTCGGGGATACGGATGCTACCATCTGGCAGCTGGCAGTTTTCCATGATGGCGGCCACCGTGCGGCCCACCGCCAGGCCGGAACCGTTTAAGGTGTGGACGAAGCGGGTACCCTTTTTTCCCTTGCTGCGGAAGCGGATATTGCCTCGTCTGGCCTGAAAGTCTTCGAAATTGGAGCACGAAGAAATTTCCCGGTACTGGTTTTGGGCCGGCATCCAGACCTCGATATCGTAGGTCTTGGCGGCCGAAAATCCCAGGTCGCCCGCGCACAGGGTGACCACACGGTAGGCCAGGTTCAACTGCTGGAGGATGTATTCCGCATTGGCGGTGAGGGTTTCCAGCTCCTCGTAGGAATTTTCGGGGGCAACGAATTTGACCAATTCCACTTTGTTGAACTGATGCTGGCGGATCAGCCCCCGGGTATCCTTGCCGTAAGAGCCGGCCTCCGACCGGAAGCACGGGGTGAAGGCGGTGTAGAAGATGGGCAGCATCGCCTCATCTAGAATTTCGCCTTGGTGGATGTTGGTGACGGGCACTTCGGCCGTGGGGATCAGGTAATAGTCCCAGCCGTCGAGCTTGAACAAGTCCGCTTCGAACTTGGGCAGTTGGCCGGTGGCGGTCATGGCGGTGCGGTTGACCATGAACGGGGGCAAAACTTCCTTGTAGCCGTGCCGGGTGGTGTGCACATCGAGCATGAAGTTGACCAGCGCCCGCTCCAGACGTGCGCCCGCTCCCAGGTAGAGGGGAAAACGCGCACCGGCTATCTTTGCGGCCCGCTCGAAGTCGAGGATGCCCAGCTGCTCTCCAAGGTCCCAGTGGGCCTTTGGCGTGCCGTCAGACACCGGTGGTGTTCCCACCTTTCGGATTTCGACGTTGTCGGCTGCGCTGTTGCCCACCGGCACCGATGGATGGGGGAGGTTCGGCAGGCCCAGGAGCATTTCCTGGATGGCGGTGTCGAGGGCGGCAAGGGTTTTGTCTTTTTCCTTGATGGCGGCGGACACGTTGCGCATATCGCGCATCAGGTCGGCGGCATCTTCCCCCGCTTTTTTCAGCGTTGCGATCCGGTCGGAAACGGTGTTGCGTTCGAATCGTAAGGACTCGATTTCCTGGAGCAGCGCCAACCGGTCGGCGTCTTTATTTTTTAGGCCGGCAATGTCGGTGGCGGCGCCCCTGGCGGCAAGGGCCAGTTCGACAGTTGAAAAATTTTCCCGGACAAATTTGATATCCAGCATGGTCCTGTCCTGTGAGGTTAAAATTGTCTATTTTCCCCAAGGCTCTACCACTCCAGGGCAGATTCGTCAACGGCTCAGAAAAAACGACGTTAAATTTTCATGGAAGTTCAAGAGGTTGAAAATAAGACGCGGATTCATTCCACAACTTGATTTCCGAAGCCTTTTTCATTAAGGTCCGTCCAGAAACAGGCAAATGGAATCGTGATGCAGTTGACATCGTAATCTGATGCCTTGGTGCTGCGACAAAGCCCCAGTGTGGCGTGGGTGTGCCGTTTCCGGCCGCGTGGCACTTGCGGCCAACAGGCGCCTAAAGGCAATCAGCGTATGGGCAGTCATCGTCCGATTTTGCATGGTGACTGCGCATGGATTTTCAGATTCACAGGGGGACACTGGTTCTCCAACGCCCCTTCGGGGCATGCATGTTGTCGAAAAGGTCGATGGAACAAATTCCTTCTTGCACCGGCGTGATTCTATGCGGTGGACGCAACATCCGATTCGGCGGTCGGGACAAGGCCTTTGCCGAAATAGGGCGGGTGCCGATCGTGGAAAGACTTCTTGCACTTTTCAGTGCGGTGTTTTCCGAAACCATCATCGTGACCAATACGCCGGAAGCCTACCTGATGATCGATGCCCTGGTGGTAACGGACCTGTTTCCGCTGGGAAGCCCCTTGGTGGGCATTCATGCGGGGCTGATGTATGCGAAGAGCCCTTATGTTTTTGTCGCCGCGTGTGATATACCGTTTTTGAAGCCGGAGCTGCTGCGGGCCGTTGCCGGGCAGATCGACGGAAAAAGCGATGTGGTTGTTCCGGAAACCGCCGCGGGGCGTCAACCCCTGTGTGCGGTGTATGGAAAGCAATGCCTGACGCCCCTCCAACGCATACTCTCCAATGTGCCCCCCCGGGCCGATTCGGGCCGGGCGCCTGGTGAACGGCGGCTGGACCGGGGCCTGAAGGTGGCCGCGCTGTTCGAACAGGTGCGGGTTAAGGCTGTGCCGGAAACAATCCTTCGGCGGGCGGATCCGGAGCTCATTTCCTTTTTCAATGTCAACACCCCCCAAGAATATGACCTTGCCTGCCGGATGTGTTCGGACGGTGCCGGGGCCACAGGAGTGTTTCAATGAACGACTTTACCCATCTGGATGAAAAAGGCCGGGTGCGCATGGTGGATGTGTCGGCCAAGGCCGACACCCAGCGGGTGGCGGTGGCGCGGGGTCGTATATCCATGTCTCCGGAAACATTTGATAAAATTCAGGGTCAATCCGTAAAGAAGGGAAACGTCCTGGAGGCCGCCCGCATTGCGGGGGTGATGGCCGCCAAGAAGACGGCGGAATTGATTCCCATGTGTCATCCCCTCATGCTCACCCACGCGTCTGTGGATTTCACACCCGACCCGGAGACCCACGCCATCGGCATCGAGGCGTCGGTCAGCCTCTTCGGCCGGACCGGCGTGGAAATGGAGGCCCTGACCGCCGTTTCCGTTGCCGCACTGACCATCTACGATATGTGCAAGTCCTATGACCGGGGCATGCGCATCACCGATATTCGTTTGGTGGAAAAATCCGGTGGCAAGAGTGGTCACTTCGTGGCCGACGGAGACGGCGACCCCTCATGAACCCGTTTTTCCGCATCGCCGCTGCCGGAGCGTGCCTGGTGGTGTTGACCGCCGCTGTGTTGGGGGGGTGCGCCTGGTTCGGCGCCCGGCGCTCCGGCCTTCCGGAGCATCCCATGGTGCTGCTGACGCCCGATTCCTACCCGCGCTTTTCAGATGACCTTGCCTTCGACAATCTGCCCCAGGCCATCGAGCAGAGCCTTTCCTACCTCGAAGCGCTTCCCGCGGATCGGTCCTTCTCGTTTGCAGGGGACCTTGTTTCCCGGGACCGTCTGATCGACTCACTCCTTTCGTTTCGGGCCTTCATCGCAACCCGACCATCCCCGGAAGCCCTGAACCGCCATGTCGCCGCCCACTACGCAGTGTACCAATCCCGGGGCGGTGATGGAAACGGACGGGCCCTTTTCACCGGATACTACGCACCCCTGCTTGCCGGCAGCCTGATAGAGACGCCGTCCTTTCCCTACCCCGTTTACGGGGTTCCCGACGATTTGGTTGTTGTGGAGCCGGCGCGGTTTCCATCCCTGTCGGCCGGGGAGCGGATCGTGGGGCGCGTCGAAAACGGTCGCCTGGTGCCCTATTTTGACCGAGCCGCCATTGATTTTGAAGGAAAATTAGACGGACGCGCCACGCCCATCGCCTGGGTGGGGGATCGTGTGGGGCTGTTTTTCCTGCACGTTCAGGGGTCCGGGAAAATCTGCATGGAAAACGGGCGGACGCTCCAGGTGCATTACCACGGCACCAACGGCCATCCCTATCGC
Organism: Desulfobacterales bacterium; assembly: GCA_963678885.2. Taxonomy (GTDB): domain Bacteria; phylum Desulfobacterota; class Desulfobacteria; order Desulfobacterales; family JAFDDL01. The sequence continues at coordinate 1,387,630 of CAXXFG010000001.1, forward strand.
AGCATCGGAAAACGTCTGCTGGAAGAGGGGCATATTCCCCGGGAACAGATGTCCATGCAGGCCATTCGCGCTTATCTGGACGCAAATCCGGCGTCCATGCAGGAAGTTCTGGGCTGCAACCCGAGCTATGTGTTTTTCAAGGTGGAAACCGACGGGCCGTTGGGGTGTTTGGGCAGAAAGGTCACCCCCGGCAGATCCATTGCCGTGGACCGCCGGGTGTTTCCCATGGCGGGGCTTTCCTTCATTCATACCGAAAAGCCTTTGGTTGATGCCGACGGCGTTATCCGGCATTGGGCCGGGTGCCGCCGGTTCGTGCTGGCCCAGGACACGGGTGGCGCCATCCGTGGGCCGGGCCGGGTTGATTTGTTCTGGGGGGAGGGACCTTATGCGCAGATTGCCGCCGGGCACATGAAGCATCCGGGAAAACTTTACTTCTTGGTGAAAAAAAGCCGGTAGTCTTGTCAGCCTTCAAATACTTCGGCGTACCGGGCCCTGAACGCCGCGAACGTGAATCGATGGGCCTGGGTGCCTTTGTGGGCCACGGCGTAGCCGGCGCAAACGGCGCCCATGCGGGCGGCCGTCGTCAAGGCTTCACCCGACACCATCCCCTTGATGAGGCCTGCCCGGTAGGCATCTCCGGCACCGGTGGGATCCACCACCCGTTCTGCAGCCACCGCCGGAATCATCGTTTCTCCTTCGGCGGTTTTTACAACCGAGCCCTTTTCTCCAAGGGTGGTGATCACCACCGGTGTGCGATCAAGAATTTGTTTTTCCGTCAAGCCGGTGCTTTTATGAATCATTTCAAGTTCGTAATCGTTGGAGATGAGCATGCGGGCGCCGGTGATCATGTCGGCCATTTGGTCTCCCGACAGTGCTGGAATCGACTGCCCAGGGTCAAAAATGTAGGGAATGCCCAGCCGTTTGAACGTGCGGCTGTAGCTGTTCATGTCTTCGATGCAGCCGGGGGCGATGACGGCCAGGCTGTCCCCCGCGCCGTATTGGGCAAACGGAAACCGGGACGGGTGTTTCATGGCGCCGGGGTTGAACCCGGTGATCTGGTTGTCGGCCATGTCGGTGGTGATGTAGGCCCCGGCGGTGAATTCCTCCCCAACGATCCGGATGCCGTCGGTGGCCAGGCCGTTTTTTCGAAGCCATTGGCCGTAGCGGTCGAAATCCTTGCCGGCGGCGGCCACGATGATGGGATTTTCGTCCAGAAGGGCAAGACTGTAGGCGATGTTGCCCGCGGTCCCTCCGAACTGCTCCGTCAGGCCGTTGACGATGAAACTGACATTAAGGATGTGAATTTTTTCCGGAGAATGTGGTCCGAAAACCGGCCGGGAAAATCCATGATGCGGTCATAGGCAAGGGATCCCGAAACAAATATCGCCATAATACCTCCAAGGAAGTGGCAGAATGTTTTTGGGCGACCGCAGGCCCCGGTTGCTTGACAACCGTTCACGAAGCCGGCGCCCATTGGTTCATTTCAGGCCGGTGCGGGGAGCCCCCCTTTGTTCATTTCCGGCGCGTGCGCAGCCCCTCAATAGGAAATTGCCGCTGTTGTGTCAATCGGGGGGCGCGCCGTGTTGGGAGCCCCGATTGACAAGCGGCAGGGGAAATTTTAGGTATGGTGCAAGCCGCTTCCACACGGCAATGACCGTGGGTGTTCTACAACCGCTCAAGGAGAGTGCGAAGTGACAGACGTCAAGAAGGACTTCAAGGACCTTTTTTTCGAGATCTGTGCATCATTCATCAACCTGTCTCCGGACAGGATTGACCGCGAACTCAGCGAGAAGCTTCGAAAAATCGGAAAGTTCTGGTCCCTGGACGCGGTTGTGCTGGCGGAGGTTTCGGAGAAAGACGGCTCTTTGCTCACCAGGCATTCATATGTTGCCCCGGGTATTGACCGCCCCCCCGCCAAACTCAAGGCGTTCCGGTCACCCTGGGTTACCGGGAAACTCTACCGGGGGGAGCGGGTGGTGGCCCGCTGTGTCTCCACGGACTTGCCGCAAGACGCCGCGGTGGACAAGAAGTTGTTGTCGGCCTTCGGTATCAGATCCTTTTTGTTGCTGCCGTTTATGGTGGAAGATGCTGTTCGGGGAGGACTGGTTGTCCTGTCCTATGGGAAAAAGGCCCCCTGGCCCGATAGTCTTCCCAATGAGCTTGCCCACATCAGTGAAGTGTTTGCCGCTGCAATGGACCGCAAACGGGCTGCGGAGCGCATCGCCGAGGCGGGCCGGCTTGAGCGGCTCCTGTCTGCCATTTCCGCCACCTATATCAATCTGCCGGGCCGGGACGTGGACAATGCCCTGTGGCGGGATTTGGCTCGCCTGGGTGAGATGCTGATGGCCGACCGGTGTGTCATCTATCTGCGGGAGGAGTCCGGAGAGGCGTTCAGACCATACCCCCATTGCGTCTGGGGCGCCGAAAACGATCCGGAGAAGATCAGAAAGATGGACGAATGGGTGGTGAAGGAGGGGCGCTTTAAAAAGCTGGAGTTTCTTTTTAAAAAATGGCGAAACGGCGAACATTTTCAGTGGACCCAGAAAGATGCGCTTCCGCCCGGTGCGGAAATAATGAAGAGCATCCATCAGCGTCTGGGCACCAAGTCGCATTTGTCGGTTCCCATTGCGGTTGTTGGAAAAACGGTGGGAGCCTTCGTCATTGCGGACAATCATCATTATCGGCGGTGGCCGGAGGAAATCATTCCCTGGTTGCGCCTTTTTGGAGAGGTGTTCGCCAACGCCATCACCCGCAAGCATACGGAAGAGACGCTTTTCAGGGCGTTTTCGGAAATAAAAAGATTAAAACGCCAGGTGGAGGCGGACTACACCTACCTGCGCGAGGAAATTAAGCTGGAGCATAATTTTGATGATATCGTCGGGGGCAGCGAGGTGGTGAAAAACATGCTTCGGCTGGTGGAACAGGTGGCGCCCACCGATGTGACCGTGCTGATTTACGGTGAAACCGGTACCGGAAAAGAACTGATCGCCCGGGCGCTTCACAATGCGAGCCGGCGCAGCCATCGCCCTCTGGTCAAGTTGAACTGCGCCTCTTTGGCGCCCAATCTTATCGAAAGCGAATTGTTCGGCCATGAAAGGGGGGCGTTCACCGGCGCCGATGCCCGCAGAATCGGGCGGTTCGAACTTGCAAACGGCGCGACGATCTTTTTGGATGAAATCGGCGAAATGCCTGTCGGTTTACAGGCCAAGCTGCTGCGGGTGCTCCAGGAGGGTGAGTTTGAACGGGTGGGCGGGTCGGCGACCATCAGAACCGACGTACGGGTCATTGCGGCCACCAACCGCAATCTCCGCAAGGAAATAGACAAGGGCCTTTTTCGAAGAGACCTCTATTACCGGCTGAACACCTTTCCCATTTCGGTTCCGCCGCTACGCGACCGGGTGGAAGACATCCCCCTTCTGGTTAAAAATTTTGTGGATAAGTACAGCAAAAAAATGGGAAAACCCCGGGGGCGTGTTTCGCGGCAGGGCCTGGACACATTGGCCCGATACCCGTTTCCGGGAAACATCCGCGAGCTTGAAAACATGATAGAACGCGCCCTCATCACAAGCTCAGGGGGAACCCTCCGCATCGACGTGCCGCCGCCGCAAGGCGCCCAACAGACCTTTTCTGCTGCGATGAATATGAACGAGGCCAACCGCCGCCATATCGAGGCCGCCTTGGAGGAAACGAATTGGCGGATCGAGGGGCCCAGGGGCGCGGCACATCTGCTGGGCCTGAAGCCCAGCACATTGAGAAACCGCATGCGGAAACTGGCGATTCACCGTCCTGATGACCGGCAACCTCCTTGAATGCAAGAGGTGCATGGCGGTCTAAAGACCCGCCCCATGGGCGCATTCGGCAGATTTTCCCAACACGATCTTTCCTCCCCTCTTCTTTCCCGGACCGCGGGAAAAGCGCGAACAACCCACCGTATTGGGTGGTACCCACCCCATGCGGTGGGTTTTGCTGTTGCGCGCCTGGGACGACACGGCCTGAAATACAGTTTATTTATCTGTAATTATAAGCATTACTTTATAATTCCGGGCCGCTGATGGAAGTGGCATTTTTTTTGCGAGCCAAGGTTACGTTTGCGGTGCATTTTTGCGCCATCATGGAAACAGCCTTCTGTGCCGGATAGGGGGCGCAGGCGGAAATAAAAGAGGAGGTTACGGATGCGAGCTGTACGATATCATCGTCATGGAGGACCGGAGGTTTTTGTGTGTGAAGAGGTGCCGAAACCTGTTCCGGGGGTGGGAGAGGTGCTGATAAAGGTGGAGGCCGCCGGGGTGAACTATGCGGACACGGTGCGGCGTCATGGGGATTTCTATCCGGTGCCGACCACGTTTCCGGCGATTCCGGGCAGAGAGGTCGGTGGGGAAATCGTGGCCGTGGGGCCGGGTGTAACAGCTTGGAATGAGGGCGACCGGGTCTTTTCAACAATGGATGACGGCGGTTACGCCCAGTTTGCGGTTGCGAAGGAAAAGAAGTTGATCAAGGCCCCGGACAATCTCGACCTGAAATTGGGGGTCGCATTGATTGTGCAGGGGTTGACGGCGATGATGGTGCAAAAGGATGCGGCGCGTCTGGCAAAAGGAGAACGGATTCTGATTCAGGGCGCCGGCGGTGGTGTCGGCTCGTTGTCGGTACAGCTGGCAAAGCTGTTGGGCGCAAGTTTGGTGATCGGCGTGGATGCCTCCGAGGAGAAGCGGGCCTTTATCGCGCAGCAGGGTGCGGACATCGCTTTGAATTATAACGATGAAAATTGGACGGAAGAGGTGATGGCGGCCACCGACGGAAAAGGCGTCGACGTGGTGCAGGAAATGACGGGCGGAAAGGTGTTTTCCGACAGCCTCGATTGCCTCGCCGAATTCGGACGCCTTGTGGTTTATGGCTTTGCCAGCAGAGAGCCGGTCCAAATCAATCCTGAACCGCTGCTTCCGAAAAACAAGATGATTCGGGCATTCTATCTGGAGCGCTACATTGACACAAGGCGTCCCCTTGTGGAAGCGGCGTTGGCGGAACTGGCGGATTACGTGTCTTCGAAACAAATTACAGTGAACATCGGGGGGCTCTTCAGTCTGGAAGAGGCGGGGGAAACCCACCGCTTGCTAGAAGAGCAGAAATCCAAGGGGAAGCTGGTGATACTTCCCTGGGCTGATGAAACCGAATGAGCACGCATTTCAAAATGACAGGTCTGGAGAATCGTAATGGCTAGATGGGCAATGGTAATCGATTTAAAAAAATGTGTGAATTGCTATGCTTGCACGATTGCCTGCAAGCAGGAGCATTTTTTACCCCCGGGCATTTTCTGGAACAGATTGCTTGTCAGCGAAGAAGGCTCGTTCCCAAACGCCAGAAAGATAACGTATCCCATTCTTTGCAACCATTGCGGGAATCCGGTTTGCGTGGACGTATGTCCCACCGAGGCTACTTATCAGCGGGAGGATGGCATTGTAGAGGTGGATTCCGATAAATGCATCGGCTGCCAGAGCTGTGTGTTGGCCTGTCCGTATCAGCAAAGAGCTTTTCTTTCCGATGCGCAGACGAGGAAAGAATACTTTCCCGGCCAGGGCGTAACGGAGCTTGAGCGCATCGGAACGACCCTTTATCCCCTGCAGGGCGGTACCGTTGTCAAATGCAATTTCTGCAGTGAAAAAATAGACAAAGCGCTTGCTGAAGGGCTGAAACCGGGTGTGGACCAGAGGGCAACGCCTGCATGCGTCACAACCTGCATGGTGAAGGCACGGCATTTCGGGGATATTGAAGACCCCAATAGCAATGTGTCTGTTCTGATTAAGAAAAGAGGCGGCTTTGTGCTGAGGCCGGAACTGGGAACAGAGCCTTCTGTTTACTATGTGAAATAGCGCGGCGCCAGAACGCCGAAACGCTGTTTTGACATCATTGGTCAGATCAGTATTTGCTATTGGAGGGAGAAAGAAGAGACATATGAAAAAGACAACAAAGGCCGCAGAAATTTTTGACGATGTCTGGGTCCATACGCAATGTCGTAGATGTCAGGCGGAGTGTGCCATGCTGGCCCATCGGGTCAACGGCGTGGTTGTAAAGCTTGAAGGGGATCCCGAGTCCAGCGTTGGGTCAAGGGGGGGATTGTGCCCCAAGGGGCTCTCCGCATTGCAGGTGCTTTATGATCCGAACCGCCTCAAGAAGCCGCTTCGAAGAACAAATCCGAACAAGGGCATCGGTGTCGATCCGGGTTGGAAGGAAATTTCCTGGGATGAGGCCCTGGATGAAATCGCGGATAACTTGAACAAGGCCCGTGAGAAGGACCCGTCCCGCATTGTGGTGCAGCATGGGATCGTCGGCGGCAATCAGATCCCCCCGCTGTTCCTGGCACCGATGCTGATGGGGTTGAGCTCGGATAAAGGCATGCCGACCCATATCAATGCCGCAGGCGCCCATTGCGGAAATGCCGGACATTTCATAAGCGCCCTGAACTACGCAGCCTTTGTTGTGATGCCGGACCTGAAGTACTGCAATTACCTGATGATCTTCGGAACAAATTTCGGTTTCGGCGGATTCCAGCAGTTTGCCAACATGCTGATGGCCCAAGCCCGGGAGCGGGGCATGAAGCTGGTTGTGTTCGACCCCATGTGCAACAACGCCGCCAAAAACGCGGATGAATGGATTCCCCTCGTACCGGCCACGGACGGCGCCATCGCCATTGCGATGCTGAACGTGATTGTCAATGAATTGGGCATCTACGATGCCGCTTACCTCAAACACAAGAGCAATGCCCCCTACCTGATCAACGAAGACGGAAAATATGTCCGGGATGCGGAAACCAACAAGCCGATGGTTTGGGATGCGTCCGCTGCAGCGGCAAAGACATTCGATGACCCCACGGTCGGTGATTTTGCCCTGGATGGTGCTTATGAGGTGGCGGGTGTTTCCTGCCGGCCGTGTTGGCAGGCATTGATCGAGAGTTTCGGTAAAATGACACCGGAACAGGCGGAAAAGGTCAGCGGTATCCCGGCCAAAGATATCCGGCGGATTGCCACAGAGTATGCGGAAGCGGCACGGGTGGGGGAAACCATCATCATTGATGGCAAGGAGTTGCCCTACCGGCCGGTTGCCATGATGCACATCCGCTCTGCGGGGACCCATACAAACGGCATGCATGCCCTGTGGGCAGTTGATTTGCTTCAGCACGTGGTGGGCGCGGTGAATGTGCCCGGGGGCGCGGCCACCGTCACGGTGGAATGCCATGGCTACGAAGGCACCGGTCGGCCCAATATGGCGGTGGCTGCCTGTCCGGATGGTTTTTTACGAACCGCCGGCAAATGGATTTTCCCCCAGGGAGGCCCCTGGCCCCTCTCGGAACCGGTGAAGCCGCACCATCCCGACCTGTCGGACCTGTACCCCTGTGCATTGGACTCCCCCATCATTTCGGCGGTGGATCGAGACGAAGTTTGGAAGAAATTCGGAATTTCAACCGAGTATGACGTGGTGATCAACTATGCCTCCAATGCGGCCATGAACGGCTGCAGTCCGGAAGACCGCGAGACCTTTTACAGCCGCGTTCCCTTCGTCGTCGACATCGACTTGTTTCCCAACGAATTCAACGAAGGCTTTGCGGACATTGTTCTGCCAGCCGCAAGCCCTTTGGAAATGAGGGATTGGTCCGGGATTCAGCATCCCTACCACAACCAACCCCCGGGCCTGGATCATCCCTGGTGTTTTCACATTACACAGGCGGTTGTTCCGCCCCAATATGAGCGCCGTGACATCGGCGATATCGTTGTGGGTATTTTCGACCGGATGAAGCTTCGGGGAAAAATCAATACGTATTTCAATGTAATGCTTGGGCTCGATGAAAAGAGAAAACTGCGGCCCGAACAGAAAATCGATTGGGATGAACTGTGTGACAAGGCCGTGACCCAGCATTTCGGCGAAAAGCACGATTGGGAATGGTTCAAGGAGCACGGCTGTATTTCCTGGCCGAAGAAGGTTGAGGAGGTCTACTGGCGCTGCTTCAAGCAGGTCAGGGCCCAGATTTACTGGGAGTTTGTTTTGAACCTCAAAGAAAAAACGGAAAAGATCACCGAGGAGGCAGGCCTTTACGACCAAGTGTGCTGGGAAGGGTTCAGCCCTGTCCCGGTCTGGTATCCGGTACCGGCGCACAAGGCGGGAGGGGAATTCGACCTGTATGCCTTCTCCTGGGGAGACGCCATGCATGTGAACACGAATACGGCGGAACAGCCATGGATCGACGAGGTGAGCAAAATGGACCCGTTCACGTATTTTGTCAACATGCATGCCGATACGGCCGCCAAAAAGGGCCTGGCATCGGGAGACCGGGTGGAGGTCGAAACCTGGCGGGGGCTTAAGGTGAAGGGGGTGGTGCGTGTCAGAAAGGCCATGCGCCCGGACAGTGTCGCGATGATGGGCGTTGCCGGCCATTGGGCGAAAGGACTGCCCATTGCGCGTGGCAAGGGGGTGAACTTCAACTCCCTCATTGAACTTCGCTTCAGTGATCTGGACCCCATTTGCGCCACGCTTGACCCGCTGGTCAAGGTCAAGGTGACGAAAATAGCGAAGCAAAGCGAATGATATTAGATCCATAACATGTATCAGGGGAGATGGAGCATGGGGGTTAAGTTATTTCTTGAAGGACCGCTGCTGACGGCTGTTTTTGTATTGCTGTCTGCAGGGATTTTGTTTCGGATCGGTCTGTTTATCGCGGCGACGGTTAAGAAAGGGCGGCAGGGGGTGCAGATCACGGTCCCCGGCGCCGTTGGACGGTTGATGTTGCCGTTTCACAAGGCGCTTCAAAAGCGCCCTTTCTACACGGTACTGCGGTATCTGTTTCATATTTGTCTGTTTGTCGTTCCCATTTGGCTGGCCGGGCATGTGACGGTGCTGGAAATGTCGTCCCTCGGGTGGTCATGGGCGGCGTTACCCGATGGCATGGCCGATGCCATGACCCTCTTTGTGATTGTCATGTGTATCGTTTTTGCCGTTCGCCGCTTGGCATCGCCGGCGGTGCGCAACAGATCAACATTTTTTGACGGCATTTTTCTTCTGATTTGCCTGCTTCCTTTCCTCAGCGGATATCTGCTGGCCCACGGCACGTTGGACGGCGTTCCGTTTTTCAGAACGCATCTGTTTGTACTTCATCTCGTTGCTTCCTGCGTCATGCTGGTGGGCATTGTCTTCCTGTTCGTAAAGACAAGGATGAACGCAGATGCCTGTATCGGTTGCGGGGCTTGCGAGGCAAGCTGCCCGACCGGCAGCATCCGTTCTTTTGTCGAAGGGATTAACCGTGTTTTCAATTACTCCCAGTTCAGCTGTGTTTCCTGTGGAGAATGCGTGGGTGTTTGCCCCGAGGCCGCGGCGGAGCTGAGGCATGAATTCGGGGTGGCACGGATATTCAAGGCATTTGAAGAAGTCCCGATTCGGGCTGTTGCGCTTTCCCAGTGCAGAAGCTGCGGGGCGCGGTTTGCGCCTGAACCCCAGTTGGCGAAACTTGCAAAACATGAAGGCGCCTTTATGAGCCTGTGTCCGGAGTGCAGAATGGATTATCTGATCAGTTACAGACCGGAAGTGACGGCGCCATAAAGGCGGTGCCGAAAAACACTTTCTACCGAATACGAGAGGCGGGAAAGATGAAGACGTTACGGAGCGTGAAATTCATTATGATGGCCGTTTTGATACAGACCGGTGCTTTTATGCCGTTGGCCGTGGCCGATACGGATACACCGGAAACGGTCGTCATTGAAAACCATGGCTATCAGCCGGATCGCAAAGGCTCGGTTTCCTTTTCGCACGGGGCGCATGCCGATGATTACGAAATCAGTTGCAGGGCATGCCATCACGTGTACGAGGACGGGGTCAATGTGTGGGAGGCGGGTGATGAGGTGTTGGCCTGCAATGAATGCCACGCGGCAACATCCGAAGAAGACGATATGCTGAACCTGAAAATGGCATACCACAAGAACTGTGTGGCCTGCCACAAGACCGCGGCCGCTGAAAAAGGCGTTGAGGCCCCTTACAACCGGTGCAATCTCTGCCATGCGGGGCGATAGCGTGTGATGCTTTATGCGGTAAATCGTAGGGATACAGAAGGGGGGTGATCGTAGAGGGTTTGAAAAATCAGAGGACAAGAGGAACTGGAACTAACCATAAGGAGGAAAGATGAAACGATCTTACAGGATGTGGATAGGCGTAATGTTGGTTTCGGCGGTATTGAGTTTCTGCATGGCGTCTCAGGTTGTGGCCTTTGACACCGTCACCTGCGGCGATCAGCGCCACACGGTGTATGGGTGGCTCAGAAACAATCTTGGCTTTTTCACCGAGTACGACGAGGGTTCGGACCTGGCCTCCAACCGCACCTGGGCCCGGTTGTACCTGGATTCGAAAATCAGCGACAACCTGAGCATCTGGGTGGCGGCGCAGGCCGTGTACGAACCCGAGTACGATGTGGAGGAATCGGCGGCGGCCAAGTCCGTGACCGGCGAGTGGCTGGAAGACTACCACGAGTACGATCAATTCGAGGACGTTATCCGGGAGATTTATTTCGACTACCGGTTCAACAAGAGCCACAGCCTGCGGGTGGGCCGCCAGATCGTCATCTGGGGGGAAAGCCTCACCACCCGGGTGGGGGACGTGATTCACCCGGACAACGGTGAGTTCACCTTCGCCTTCGCGAATCTTGAAGACACCCGCATTCCCCAGTGGATCATCAAGGGCACCCACGATTTTGCCGGTCTTGGCAGCTCGGTGGAGTGGCTCATAAACCCCCTGTGGGTGGACGATGAATACCGGGTCAACAAGACGCATCTGGCTGACAGCAACCGTTTCGGTATTCCCACGGACAACGCCCTCATTGGATCAGACATGCATGCTGCCGCCGTGGCCGGATACGGAATGTTCCCCCATGTGGAGGATGCGTATCCCGATGACAGTCTGGAGGATTTGCGTTTCGGTGCCAAGACCTCCACCTTCCTGGGCGGGGCCGAGTTCGGAGTTCTGTATTTCCACACCCATGAATACGATCCTGTCTTCACCCGGGGCGAACGCCATCCGGTAATTCCGGGCGTGCTGTACCAGCAGGACTACATTCTGGACCACCCGGAAATCGACATTTTCGGCGTGTACACCAACATGGATCTCCCCCTGGGGCTTTTGCGGGCAGAGGCCATCGTGATACCCAACAAGCATTTTGTGAACCTGACCCAGTCCGACGCGGTGTCCGAAGAGACCTACGTCAAATACATGCTGGCGTGGGACTTGAACGGTTATTTCTATTTTAACTGGCACAAGAGCGCCCCCTTCGACATCACCATCGAGCATGTGGGCGAGTATGTGCCGGACAACGACGATCTTCATTTCGTGACCTATCCCACGGAGATACCCACTTGGCGTCCGAACCTGGGCTGCCGGCTTTCCACCAACTGGTTCTACAACATCCTGGCCACGGAAGTGATCTTTTCCTACACCTGGGGCGAAGAGGGTGATTCGGGCCTGTTCATGCCTGTCGTCAAGTGGACCCCCAGCTGGAACAACGACATGTTCTCGGCCGAGCTTCGCTACATCGGCATCTTCGGCGAAGAGCCCCTGGAGGACCTTGGCATGTTCAAGAACAAGGACATGGTGGTATTGACAACGCAGATCAACTTCTAGCCGCTTTTTTGGCCGAACACCGCCGCCGCTGGATTCCGATGCTTGGGATTCCGCTGACGGCTGAACTTAGAAAGCCTTCGCCCAAAAGGGCGCACTGGAGGTATCTCATATGAAAAGAAGTGTGAACAAGACAGTCATGACCCAATTCCTGATTATCTTGATGGTGCTCTGCTTCGGCGCTGTCGCATCCGCCCAAAACCTGCCGAAGCCCGGCGACCGCATCGACAAGAGCAACGCGGATCAGTACAAGGATCTTTTTCCCGAATTCTGGATGGATGCGTTTTATACCGGTTTTGACGGGATGATCAAGCCGTTGAGCATCAACATCAAGGACAGAACGTCCAACCCCATGCCGCAACCGTTCATGGACGCCACGGCGCTGAACAAGGGGAAATATTCCATTGACGCCGAAGGATACATCGCCGGCGGTCCGGAAAAGGACATTGTCGGGTATCCCTTCCCGGATCTCGATAAAAGTGATCCCCAGTTCATTCAGAAATTCATGTGGAACTTCGATTATAAGTACACCCTTGACGACGGAAGGGGGCGTTTCTTCAATTTCGAGAAACGCAAAGGCAGCCCGGTATCCGTCAGCTATGTGGAAAACTCTCTGATCAATTTTCAGAGCCGGTTATACGATGACCCCAAACCGGTGTATGAAACCGCCCAGGGGTACCGGAACGCCAACCTCCTGCGGAACCTGGCACCGCCGGTGCAGCGGAACTTTCTGACCCTCCTCATTCGCTACATCGACCAACGGGCCGCGGATACCACTTACCTGTACCTGCCCTCCATGCGGCGGGTGCTCCGGGGCGAGGCCGGCGAGCGCTCCACCCCCATCATGAGCTCAACCAATGCACCGGACGATTTCATGGGGTTTTCCGGACGGATTCCGGAATTTGCCTATGAGCTGATCGGTGAGCAGAATGCCATTGGTTTGGCGGACGCCCAGATGGATTACGACAGCCTGAAGGATAAGGACATTAATCCGGACTACCTGCCGGTGGATATGGAAGGTTGGGAAGTGCGGGATGTTTACGTTATCGGCATCACCCCCAAGAACCCGAAGTATCCCCAGGGACGTAAGGTGATCTGGGTCGACAAGGAAACCATGACGTGCCTCTATTCCGCGGCATGGGACCGGGCCGGAAAACTGTGGAAGGTATGGCAGGTACCCATTTCGAAAGAGGAAAACCATTCCGGACCGCATACGATTCCGTATGCCACCAACTTGGGTATTGACCTGCAGCTGGGATATGCCACCAATATGGTCTGCACGTGGACGTTGAACGGGCAGGGCATAACGGATGCGGATATTTCCATTGCGGCCATGCGCAAACTCGGAAGATAAGTTGCTCATGGGAGTTTCCATTTACTCCCTCCAATCCGATACCGGTCCGCTGTTGTGGCCGGTATCGGATTTTTTTATTCTGAAAAACAATCTGCGTTTGGCACCGCAGATCAAGGGGTGTTCAACCAAAACCAATGGACAGACTTCTTAAAAGGACGGATCATCCTCCGGTAAGCTGACAGGCGCCCAAGCCCGCCAAGGCCGGGGCCGAGATGGACGGAGTGTTTGGGTGCGCCCGGTATAAATCAGCCGCGGTCGTCAACGGCTTTTCATTTTCTACAGAAGGAGTGTTTTCATGGAATATGAGTTGGATCATGTGGGACATGTCGTAAAGGATTTGGATGCGGCAATGGATGTTTATGAAAAATTAGGGCTTACGCCCAGCAGGCAATTGGCGTTTCCGGAGATGGGATCCCGGATGGTGTTTTATCCCCTGGGGGAAATTGAGTTGGAATTGATTCAACCCGGCGGGCAGGGGGCGGATCCGGCGGCCAGGTGCCTGAGGGAACGGGGGGAAGGCGTTTTCCATTTGTCCATGCGGGTGAAGGATTACGACAAGGAGGTGAGCGCACTTAAAGAAAAGGGGTTCACTGTTCTGGAATATACCCACGAAACGCCGGAGAAAACCGTCCGGCTTGCCTTTTTGGAGCCCACGGAGGTGAACGGACTCTGGATCGAATTTATGGCCCTTTGATGGGGCTGCGATGGGGGAAACGGCCACACCCCAGTCAAGCGGAAAGCCGCGCCAATCTAGGAACAAGCTTCCTTCGGATGGGCGCGGTTTTTCTTTTCAACGGCCGGGTAGGCTGCGAAAACCCTGGGAGGTTCACCACGGTACTTTTTTCCCTATCGGCGTATTCCCCCGGCTGATCGTTCGGGGCGGAGCGGCAGCAATTGATCATCCCACTGCTTTGTGGTAGGGGTAACGGCATGAAAACACTCTTGAATGAGCCGGCATTGGCGGCGGTTCTGGCCGCCTTGAAGCGGACCGCGCCTGTTGATACGGAAACGGTCCCGCTGGACCAAGCCCCGGGGCGGGTACTCGGGGCGGCGTTTGTGTGTCCAGAGGACCTGCCGGCATTTGACCGGTCCCTGATGGACGGTTATGCTGTGCAAGCCGCCTCCATTCTGGGAGCGACTTGTGAATCCCCGGTTTGTCTGAAACTTGACGACGCTGTGCCCATGGGGGGGCGCGCCGGTGTCGCCGTGGGGCCGGGACGGGCGGCGCCCATCGCCACCGGCGGTGCGCTTCCCAGGGGGGCGGACGCAGTGGTGCGGATCGAGCACACCGAAGCCCCGGGCGGTGGTGTCATCAACGTGCACCGGTCTGTGGCGGCGGGGTGCCACATGGTGAAACGGGGCGAAGATTTCCAGGCCGGTGGGCAGGTTATTTTTCCCGGGCAGCGGTTGCGGGCTCAGGAAATCGGTCTTCTGGCGGCCGTGGGGGTGACGGCGGTGACGGTGTATAAACGGGCTCGGGTGGGTATCGTGTCCACCGGGGATGAACTGGTGCCGGCAACCGAGACCCCCCGTCATGGCCGGGTCCGGGATGCCAACGCCCATTCCCTTGCCGCCCTTGTGAACGAAGCCGGCGGCGTGGCCGTCTCCTATGGCATTGTGCCCGACGATGCCGACGCGCTTTATGCTTGTTGTTGCCGGGCCCTTTGCGAAACGGACATGGTGCTCATCAGCGGCGGCAGCTCCGTAGGGGCTCGGGACCATACCGCCGGCGTAATGGCACGGTTGCCCGATGGCTGCATGCTGGCCCACGGCCTGCCTGTGCGCCCGGGAAAACCCACCCTTCTGGCCACGGCGGGGGGAAAGCCGGTGTGGGGGCTGCCGGGGCATGCCCTGGCGGCCCTGGTGATGTTTACGGTGATGGTCCGGTTGTTTCTGGACCGCCGAAACGGAATTGTTTTGGAAAAGGCCCGCCGGTGGCCGCTCGCGGCGCGCATGTGCCGGCGGGTACCGTCGGTCAGGGGGCGCATCGATTTTGTGCGGGTTCGGCTTGAACAGCAGGGAGAAAACCTTTTGGCGGAGCCGGTATCCGGCGCATCGGGGCTGATCAATTCCTTGGTGAAGGCAGACGGACTGGTGGTG
The DNA here is from genome assembly GCA_963678885.2 of Desulfobacterales bacterium. Classification (GTDB taxonomy): domain Bacteria; phylum Desulfobacterota; class Desulfobacteria; order Desulfobacterales; family JAFDDL01. The sequence continues at coordinate 1,402,724 of CAXXFG010000001.1, forward strand.
ATCGGCACGGAATGCGATGCAATTGAAACAGGGGCGGCGGTGACGGTTGTTCCGGTTTAACAACAGGAGAGGACATCGAATTGGATATCTTAATCGCGGCGGCATTGGGGACGGTGCAGGGCCTCACCGAATTTCTCCCGGTGAGCAGCTCCGGCCACCTGGTGCTGTTTCAGCATCTGTTCGGCTTGACCGAGCCGGAACTGTTCTTCGATATCTGTGTGCATGCCGGAACGCTGGTGGCCATTTGCATGGTGTTTTACAGGGAGATTTTTTCCATATTCAGCGTGCTGTTTCGGTTGCCGCGACTGACCCGCGAAGAGGGGGGGCTCGGCGCCGTCTTTGGGCGCCATCCGTCTTTTCGGATGGCGGTGCTGATTGTGGCAGGGTCGGTCCCCACGGGCCTACTGGGACTTTTTTTTCATGACATGGCCGACCGGATTTTCGGAAGTCTCTTGCTGGTGGGGCTGATGCTGGTGTGCACCGGGACCCTTTTGTGGCTGACCCGGAGGTGCGCCACTGCCGGGCGACCCCTTGAGCGCATGGGCATCAAGGATGCCCTGGTCATCGGGTTTGTCCAGGGGCTTGCCATCCTGCCGGGGATATCACGCTCCGGTGCCACCATTTCCGCCGCGCTTCTGCTGGGCGTTGACCGGGAGACGGCCGGGCGCTATTCTTTTCTCCTGTCGGTGCCGGCCATTGTGGGGGCGACGGTGTTGGGCGTGGCGTCGGGTCTTCCGGAAAAAAGCGGGGCGTCGGTCTCCGCCCTCGTGCTGGGCTTTCTGGCGGCCACCTTGGTGGGGTATTTCGCTCTCAGGATTTTGCTCCGGATTATCAAGCACGGACGTTTTTCCGCGTTTTCGCCGTATTGTTGGACGGTGGGGGTTTTCGCCCTTGTCTACGCATGGGCGGCATAAAGAAAAGGAGACGACATTGCTGCAATCGGGAATTTTCAGGGAATACGACATTCGGGGAGTTGCGGGGAAAGACATGGACGAGGAGGGGGTGCGGGACATCGGCCGGGGGATCGGCACCTACCTGATCCGCCGGGGCTGTCGCCGCCTGACGGTGGGCCGTGATTGCCGCCTGACGTCGGATACCTATGCCGCCTGGGTGACCCGGGGACTTGTGTCCGCGGGATGCCAGGTGACCGATATCGGTGTTTGCACCACGCCCATCAGCTATTTTTCCATCCGACATTTGAACCAGGACGGAGCGGTGATGGTGACGGCAAGTCATAATCCTCCGGAGTACAACGGCTTCAAGGTCTGCATGGGAACCGATTCGGTATACGGGGAAGCGCTTCAGGAGATCCGGGAGCTGATCGAGGCACGAGATTTCGAGAGCGGTAAGGGCGCGTCGGAATCCCGGAATATTGTCGAGGCCTATGTGGAAACCGTCACCAGGGGGATCACCGTTTCAAGACCTCTCCGGGTGGGTGTTGATGCCGGTAACGGTACGGCCGGACCGGTGATCCTTCCGGTGCTTCAAGCCTTGGGATGCGAGGTGTACCCGCTGTACTGCGACATGGACGGCCGCTTTCCCAACCACGAGGCGGACCCCACCGTGGCAAGGAACATGGCGGACCTGGCGGCCCTTGTCCGGGAACGAAAGCTCGATGTGGGCATTGGGTTCGACGGAGACGCAGACCGCATCGGCGTGGTGGACCACGAGGGCACCCTCGTGTTCGGGGACCGGCTGATGATTCTTTTTGCCCGGGAGATTCTGTCCCGCAAACCAGGGGCGACGTTCATCTCGGAGGTCAAATGCTCCAAGACTCTGTATGACGATATCGAGCGCCACGGCGGACGCGCCGTCATGTGGAAAACGGGGCATTCCCTCATCAAACAGAAGATGAAAGAGGAGGCCGCGGACCTTGCCGGGGAGATGAGTGGGCACATGTTTTTCGCCGACCGATATCTCGGGTACGACGATGCCGTTTACGCGGCCTGCCGGTTGCTGGAGATTCTGTCGGTGACGAGAAGAACCCTCCCCGACCTCTTGGCGGATGTGCCCAGAACCTTTTCAACCCCGGAGATCCGGGTCGACTGCCCCGACGCGATAAAGTTCGATGTGGTGCGGACGGTTACCGACTACTTCCGAAAGCGCTACCCGGTCATCGACATCGACGGTGTGCGGATCCTGTTTGACGAGGGGTGGGGGTTGGTGCGCGCCTCCAACACCCAACCGGTGTTGGTGTTGCGCTTCGAGGCCATGACCGAATCCCGCCTGGCTGAGATCCGCGATGTCGTTGAAAGCGCGCTCAAGGAGATCAGAGAGGAAATCTAGCCATGGGGGAGCGAGGGCAGTGGCGGAGCAATACTGGTTTTTTACTGGCGGCCATCGGTTCCGCCGTGGGATTGGGCAACATCTGGCGTTTCCCCTATGTGGCCTATGAAAACGGTGGGGGCGCGTTTCTGCTGCCTTACGCCATCGCCCTTTTCACCGCCGGCATTCCCATCCTCATGCTGGAATTGTCACTGGGCAACAAGAAGAAGGCCTCCGCACCCATGGCCTTTTCCATCATCGACGGCAAGTGGGAGTGGATCGGCTGGTGGTCGGTCACCTTCGTGATGTTCGGCATCGTCCTTTACTACATCACGGTCATCGGCTGGTGCTTCAACTACATGCTTTTCGCCGTCGTACAGAAATGGGGCGCGGATACCAACCAATTTTTCTTCAAGGATTTTTTAGGGCTTTCCGACGGCATGTGGGCGCTGGGCGGCCTCAATCTGCCCATCGTGGGGGCCGTGGCGCTGATTTGGCTGGTCAACTGGTATATCACCTACCGGGGCATTGAAAAGGGGATTGAAAAGGCCGCCAAATTTATGATGCCGATTCTCTTTGCCGTCACCCTGGTGATTATCGGGTGGGCCGTGAGCCTGGACGGCGCCGGTGACGGCATCCGGCTCTATACCACGCCGGATTTTTCCAAGATTCGAAACATCAAGGTCTGGATCGCCGCATACGGCCAGATCTTTTTTTCTTTGTCCCTGGGGTTCGGCATTATGATCGCCTATGCTTCATATCTGCCCCGGAAAGCGAATGTTTTCAAAAGCAGCCTGGTCATCGGATTCTCCAACAGTTGTTACGAAGTCTTTGCCGGTTTCGGTGTGTTCGGGGTGTTGGGGTATATGGCGATGAAACAACAGGTGCCAATCGAAGAGGTGGTGACCAGCGGCATCGGCCTGGCGTTTGTGGCATACCCCAAGGCCATTTCCCTGCTCCCGCTGGGGAGCGTTTTCGGGGTGCTGTTTTTCTTTTTGTTGACCATCGCCGGCATTTCTTCCTCCATTTCCATCATCGAGGCCTTCACCGCCGCCATTTTGGACAAGTTCGGATTTCCGCGTAAAAAAGTCATCACCGTTGTTTGCGTTGCGGGCTTTTCGGGATCCTTGCTGTTCACAACCCATGCAGGGCTTTATTGGCTGGACATCGTGGACCATTTTCTGAACCACTACGGTCTTGTGACCGTGGGTATTCTGGAGGCTTTTGTCATCGGCTGGCTGTACAAAACCCGGAGACTCAAGGACCACATCGCCGGCAACCTCGGGCTTTCGGGCAAGAAGCACCGGGTGTTCAAATACGTTGTTCTCCAGCTTTGGAACTACTGTATCAAGTTCGTCACTCCGGTGGCCCTGGGCTTTGCGCTCATCTACAGCCTGGTGGAAGAATTTCGGAAGCCCTACGGGGATTATCCGGTTTCCGGAATCATCATACTCGGCATCGGCTGGTTGCTGGTAACCCATATCGTGGCGTTCGGACTGAGCGGGTTGCCGTGGAAGAACGGGCGAGACGGCACTCGGCCTTAAAAGCAAGGCAAGTTGCGATAAGGCCCCGGCCGGAGCGGGGCGGTGTCAGATCTCCGCGACTTTGCCAAGGGCCCTTTTCCCGGAGCCCTGTATTACCACCTGAACAGCGTTGGGATTTCTTCTGTATCCACGTCGATGCCTACCGTGTCGCCGGTTTTAAACCCGATGCGTTTGATTTCCTTCAGGACTTGCTCGTGACGGTTTGTGTTCCAGTACAGGTACCAACGGGGCGTTCGCACCGTGTCGATACCGTAGGCGTCGTGGGTGCATAGATTCACGCGGAACCGGTCCTTTGCAATGAGGGTGTCGGCTTCGGTCAGGAAGGTATCCGTGGCGTAGAGATGCTGGTGCAAGGCGGTGGTGAGCCGCTCCTGGAGATCCGGCAGATCGTCCAGGAAATGGTTGGCAATCTGGAACAGGTCTTCGGCTTCGTGAATGGAGATGCCCAGAATACCGAACCGCTCGTGTTTCAGGGCGAAGGTTTCGAGGGTCTCCTGGTAGGCGGAGAAAAGATCGAGGATGTCCCCGAAGGTCACCGTCTTACCCTCTCCCTGCAAAAAATCCTCGCATTTGCTGATCAGGTCGATGTAAAAGGCCCGGTTGTCCATCACATAGATGGGGCGTTCCCGGTAATTGCGGCGCTTGCGGAAGCGGCGCAGGCCGTCCAGGCGGATGGACCGCTCGCTTTCCTTTTGCTCCAGCATTTCAAAAGACGAGATATCCTTGGCTTGCACCAGGTGGAGCTTGCCGGCTTCCGATATCAGGTATTCGATTTCGCACCGGCACCCGAGGTAGGCCTCGATGTCCTCGGACATCTGCAGCAACCTGGCGTCGTGGGGTGTTTTGGTGATGTATGGATCTGTCTGGACCTTTCGGCTGCGTTCGCGGCAGTAGCCGAATTCCCATTCATTTCCGATTTTCTTGGCCATGACGCTTGCGCCGTCGATGAAGGGCATGACAACGACGCCCATTTCTTCCGGGTCGATGGGGGGGGCGTTGTTGAATTTTTGTTGGCGTTTGATGGACAGGGCCGCGGTGGTGCGGATGGACTTGATCATCCGTTTGCGGGCATACCGGATGCCACCCACGTCGGCATAGGTCTCAAGGGACTCGAAGGTGCCTCCCTTGTAAAAGGATTCCCGGGGATGGGCGCTTCTTGCAATGACTTTATAGCTTTCCTTGTGGGATTCCAGAAATACGGCCAAGGCGTCGAAGTTTTCCTGTTTGAAATCTTCGGCCGGCACATAGATAAAGTCCGGTACATTGAACTGCCCTTTTTTGAGCAGGTCCAGATACAGTGCCTTTTCCGGCATGGCGGTGTTCATGGGGATTCTTGACTTTCCGTGTTGAAACCGGGAAAATAACGACGGTGTTGCGTTAACATTAAATAAGACAAACTATAACACAGATGCAAGAGCCTTTGAAAGACCATCCTCCGGAACAGGGCCTTTCCGATCCCGAATGGCTTCGGCAGGACCGTGCGGCGGTGCGCGACGTGGACGGCCTGGCCCGTCTTTTTCCGTTGGCGGCCAACCGGTTGCGGGGTGCGGCCGAGGCTGCCCGGCGGTTTCGGATGAAGATTACGCCCTACTATCTTGACCTTATGGATGCCGGTGATCCCGCTTGTCCCCTCGTCAAGCTGGCGGTGCCCGACATGCGGGAGCTGGCGGTGCAGTCCGGGGAGTTGGAGGATCCAACCGGGGACGAAAACCCTGGTATGGGAAATCGTTCGGTGCCGCGGATGGTGCACCGCTATCCCGGGCGGGTGCTATTGATGCCGACGGCTCGGTGCGGGGGATATTGCCGGCATTGCTTTCGTCGGCGCCTTGCGGGCAAGGCCGACCAGGAAGCCAGCGAAGATGAACTGGCCGCCGCCGTTTCCTATATCGCCCAGCGGCCCAGCATCAACGAAGTGATTCTCAGCGGCGGGGATCCGTTGATGCTGACCGACGAGCGTCTGGTCCCGCTGCTGGACCGCCTCCGAACCATCGCCCATGTCCGGGTGCTGCGCATCCACACCCGCATGCCCGTGGTCAACCCCCACCGTGTCACCCCGGCCCTCAGCCGGGCGCTTGCCGGTCTGCGGCCCCTGTGGGTGGTGCTGCATGTCAACCATCCCCGGGAGGTGACGCCTACCGCCACGGCATGCTGGCGCCTGCTTTCGGATGCTGGCCTTCCGCTGCTCAATCAGACCGTTTTGCTCAAGGGCGTCAACGATAGCGCAGGCGTGATGGAGGCGCTGAGCTGGCGCCTTATCGAGGCGGGGGTGCACCCCTATTATCTGCATCATCTCGATCTTGCCCGGGGTCTCGGACATTTTCGGGTGGGGGTGCGCACGGGGATTCGCCTGATGCGCTCACTCCAGGGCCGGTTGCCGGGATATGCGATTCCCCGGTATGTGCTCGACATCCCCGGTGGGCACGGCAAGGTGCCCCTTTGCTATCCGTGGCTGCGGGAGGGGGCGGACCGGCGCCTGTATGTCGAATCGCCCAACGGAAGCCGGGTGCCTTATGCAGAAGGGGTTGCCGCGCCGGGCGCAGGGGGGGAAACGGGCCTTTTCCCGCTTGCTGTCGGCGGCGCCTGTGCGGCGGTGCCATGAATTCCGGGCCCCGGTCCGTCAGGCGGCGGTTGGTGGCGGCGGCGCTTTTCGCGGGCATTGCCTTTTTCGGACTGTTGGCCGTGCAGCAGCATGGCACTGCGCCGCCAGCCCCGATACAGGATGCCGCCGTCATACGGCCCGGCAGCCGGGACGCCTGGTTCATTGTGCGCCAGGACGGCCGGAAGATCGGCTACAGCCATCGGCAAGTGCAGGACACGGCTCCGGGCTTCCTGTATCGGGAGTATGCGCAGGTGCGTTTTAACACCATGGGACGCGTGCAGGTGCTGGATGTGCGGACCCGGGCCCGTCTGAACGGCGATAACAGCCTGGCGGCCTTTGAATCAACACTTGCCTCCGGCGGGTTTTCATTTCATGCCCGGGGAACGGTGGCGCAGGGGCGCATCACCGTGGACATGGGCGAGCGCCGCGTGACGTTACCCGTGGACAAACCGGTTTATCTGGGGGAGGGCCTCTGGGCGGCCGCTTTTTCCGCTGGTCTGGAACAGGGACAGGCGGCGGCGTTTTCATTGTTCGACCCCTTGACCCTGGGTACACGTGCGGTGCGGGTTCTGTTTGAGGGCTGGGAGATGATCACCTTGCCCGCCGGGCCGGTGAGGGCCCGGAAATTTACGGCCACCCTCATGGGGGTTTCCCAGACGGCATGGTTGGCCGATGATGGCAAGGTGCTGCGGGAAAGGGGGCTTTTGGGAATTACCATCGAGCGTGCCACCAAGGCTCTGGCGTTGGCGAAGGACGTTCCCGGAGAGCCGGCGGATCTGGCGCGGGCGGTTTCGGTGGCGCCCGCGGGCCTTCTTCCGAATCCACCCGAAGCCCTGAAACGCCTGGAGGTGCGTGTGACGAATCTTCCCGCCGGGGTCAAGGACCGGTTGGCAATGGACGGTGGGCGCCAGAAGTTTTCCGGCGACGTGCTGACCATCGTGCGCGAACCGTTGCCCGATCCGGATGCGCTTTTCCTGGACGCTTCTTTTCCCCACCTGGATCCGGGGCCGATTATCGCCTCGGACCACCCCGAGATACGCGCGGCCGCCGGCATTGCCGTCGCCGGTGCCCGTCGCCCCCTGGAAAAGGCGAAGAATTTGGTGCGCTGGGTTTATGAACGTCTGGAAAAGCGGCCCGTGTTGTCGGTGCCCACCGCCGTGGAGACATTGCGGCAGGGCGCGGGGGACTGCAATGAACACGCGGTGCTGCTGGCGGCACTGGCACGAGCGGCGGAAATCCCCGCCCGCGTGGAAGTTGGGCTTGTCTATCTGGAGGGCCGGTTTTATTACCACGCATGGAACAGTTTGTTCCTGGGCGAATGGGTCACGGCGGATGCGCTGATGAACCAGATGCCGACGGATGTGACCCACGTTCGGTTGGTCCGGGGTGTGGGGACGGCACCGGTGGCGCTGCTGGGGGTTGTTGACCGCATTCACCTGGCCATCATGCCTCCCTCCTCGCAATAGGTGTGCCCGTGTTTCTTTAACCCCGGGATAATTTTCACGCGTTGCCGGCATCGGCAGCAAGGCGGACGATGATTGAACTTCACCATCTGACAAAGCAGTATGCGAACCTGACAGCCGTCAACGACCTGTGCCTGCAGGTGCATCGGGGAGAGCTGTTCGGTTTTATCGGGCCCAACGGTGCCGGCAAGACCACCACGATTCGGATGATCGGGGGCCTCCTGGCCCCCACCCGCGGCCGGGTGATCATCGACGGCATCGACATGGCCCGGGAGCCGGAGAGGGCCAAGAAGCGCATCGGCCTCATTCCGGATCGTCCCTTTCTATACGAAAAGCTCACGGGCATGGAATTCATGCAGTTTATCGCCGGTTTTTACGACGTGGCGCCGGAGCGCTTGAGCGCCGAGGCCGATCAGCTGCTGGCACGGTTCAGCCTCGGATCCCGGTCCCACGAACGCATAGAATCATACTCCCACGGCATGAAGCAGCGGTTGGTCATGGCCGCGGCCCTCCTGCACAGGCCCGCGGTGATGGTGGTGGACGAGCCCATGGTGGGCCTCGATCCCCGTGGCATCAAGATGGTCCGAAATCTTTTCCGGGATCTATCCCTTACCGGTACCACCATTTTTATGTCCACCCACACCCTGAAACTGGCGGAGGCCATCTGTGACCGCATCGGGATCATCCACAACGGCCGCCTGATTGCCACCGGCACCATGGCGGAACTCTTGGCCGCTGCCCGGGTGGGAGGCGGCGGACTGGAAGAGGCTTTTCTGGTGCTGACCCGGGAGGAGGGGCAATTGTGAAAGCCATCGCCGCCTTGCTAAGCCCCCGGTGGCGCTCATTCAGCAAAGGCAGTTTCGGGGCGCGACACGGGATAAAACAAACGGTGCTGTCGGCGATGGGGCTTGCTTTCTGGGCGGGGATTTTCGGTGTTTCCCTACGCGTGCTCACGTATTTTCAGCAGATCGAGGCTTTGGGGGACATTTTGGCCCGGAAGCTGCTGCTGATGGTTCTGGTGACATTCATGGGGTTGATGGTGTTCAGCGCCGTGTTGACGGCCTTGTCCAAGCTGTACCTGAGCAGGGATTTGGATTTGGTGCACAGCCTGCCGGCACCGGCCAGGACCGTTTTTGCGGCCCGGTGGCTGGAAAGCACGGTGGACAGCTCTTGGATGGTAATTGTATTCACACTCCCGGTATTGATTGCCTATGGCGTGGTCTACCGGTCCGGCCCGCTATTTTATTTCGATATGCTGCCCGCCCTGGTACCGCTGGCCGTTACCGGTTCGGCCGTCAGCGTCTTGGTCGTTCTGGGTGCGGTGGTGTTGTTGCCGGCCAACCGCGTGCGCAGCATTTTTTTCTTCCTGGGCCTCGGCGCATTGGTGGTGGTATACGTGACTTTCAGAGTACTGCGACCCGAACGCCTGGTGGATCCCGAGGCGTTCCAGTCCGTACTGGCGTATCTGGAAACCATGGGTGCGCCGGCCGCGCCCTGGTTGCCCAGCACCTGGACGTTTGCCAGCTTGACCGCCGCTCTTCGGGGCGATGCGGCCGCCGCTGTGTTTCACCTGGGAATCTGCTGGAGCGGCGCTTTGTTTCTTTCTCTTGTGGCGGTGCTGGCGGCAGATGCCCTCTACTTCAAGGGGTTTTCCAAAACCCAAACAGCCCCGGGTCGCCGGGTCCGGGTGCGGCCGCCGGGCCACGGGTTTTTTGCACGGCTTTTGCCGGGACCGGTCCGCGCTTTGGTCGTAAAGGAGCTTAAGACCTTTTGGCGGGACCAGACCCAATGGTCCCAGGTGTTTTTGATGGCGGCTCTGATGGTCATCTATCTTTACAACTACGCTGTTCTGCCGCTTGAAAAAGCGCCCATTGAAACCCTTTATCTTCAGAATCTCTTCTCCTTTCTGAACATGGCCTTGGCGGCCTTTGTCACCACCGCCATTGCCGCCCGTTTCGCCTACCCCTCCGTGAGCACCGAGGGCGCGGCGTTCTGGATCGTTTTGGGGGCGCCGATATCGCTGGGAACATTCCTATGGGTCAAGTTCTTTATCTATCTGTTGCCCCTGCTGGTGCTCAGCGAAATGCTGATCGTGGCCACCAACCTGCTGCTGCATGTCACGCCGTTCATGATGTGGCTTTCCACCGTGACCATGCTGTTTCTTACACCGGGGGTGGTGGCCCTTGGTGTCGGCCTCGGGGGCGCGTATCCTGATTTTGCCTCGGAGAACCCGTCCCAGACGGTGACGAGCTTCGGCGGATTGGTGTTCATGATGCTTTCCGTTGCCTATATCGGGGCCGTGGTGCTTCTTCAGGCCGGCCCGGTCTATCATTATTTCATGGCTTCCGTGGACGGGCGCAGACTTCCTTTCATTTACCAGGCCTGGCTGGGGGCGGCCTTCTTGCTGGCGTCGGTGCTGAGTGCGCTGGCGGTCCTTTTGCCCATGCGCTTCGGCACCCGGCGACTTGGGGCGCGGTATGGGATTGGGGCCGCGAAGGATTAAGGGCTTGAGGGATTGTGGTGGGTGGGGGGTACGCTCCGCCGGGGTTGTCGGGCTTCGAGTTGACGAGACCTGCCGCCGGGTATAAGGTGGCGGGGACATTACGGGACATTAACTGGAGTTATTTCCATGTCAAGTACATTCGGCACGTTACTTAAGGTCAGCACGTTCGGGGAATCCCACGGGAAAGGCGTGGGGGCTGTTTTGGACGGGTGCCCGGCGGGGATCCCCCTGGCGGCGACGGACCTTCAGGCCCAGCTCGATCGGCGTCGACCCGGCCAGAGCCGCCTTACCACGGCCCGGGAAGAAGCCGACGCCGTCACCATTCTGTCCGGGGTGGAAGACGGCAGAACCCTTGGAACCCCCATCGGACTTGTGGTGGCCAACCAGGATCAACGGCCGGGTGATTATGGAAACATGAGAACGGTGCCCCGGCCTTCCCACGCGGATTATACTTATGAGAAAAAATACGGCACCCGATCGGTCAGTGGCGGCGGCCGCGCCAGCGCCCGGGAGACCATCGCCCGGGTGGCCGCGGGAACGGTGGCGGAGAAAATGCTGGCCTACCGTTACGGAATCGAAATCGTCGCCTGGGTCAGTGCGGTGGGGGACGTTGCCTTCGATGGGGCGGACATTGACCGGATCTCCCGCACCGATGTGGACCGGTTTGCGGTACGGTGTCCGGACAAGGCCGTGGCCGGGGAAATGGAGACGCTGATCCTCACGGTGGCAGACGCCAAGGACTCCATCGGGGGCGTGGTGAGTTGTGTGTGCCGGAACGTGCCGGAGGGGCTCGGTGAACCTGTGTTCGACAAGCTTGAGGCCTTGTTGGCCCATGGGATGCTGTCGATTCCTGCATCCAAGGGGTTTGAAATCGGTTCCGGTTTCGGAGGCACCCGCATGCGCGGCTCCCAGCACAACGACTTGTTTGTGAACAAGGGGGACCGCCTCGGGACGCTCACCAATTTCAGCGGGGGCGTGCAGGGGGGCATCTCAAACGGGGAACCGATTGTTTTCCGGGTGGCTTTCAAGCCGGTGGCTACCATTGGGCGGCCCCAGTCCACCGCCGATTTTAACGGCAAGGAAACGGTCATTGCGGCCAAAGGGCGTCATGACCCCTGCGTGGTGCCCCGGGCCGTTCCCATTGTGGAGGCCATGGCCGCGCTGGTTTTGGGGGACATGGCGCTTTGCCAGCAGCGGATGTGCTTGCAGTAGCGCCGGTGGTGCGGGCGCGCTGTAACGCGGGAAGGTGAAACGGAACCGCGCTTTTTTCAATGGGGTTAAGATGCAAGACCGCATAAAGAGCCGTGTGGGAATGGCCTTGCTGTCGCTGATTGTCGGGGCCGCGTTGATGGTCGCCAAGTTTTTTATCTACCGGCTGACCCACTCTTCGGCGATTTTGTCGGATGCCCTGGAGTCGATTATCAACGTGGTGGCCAGTGGGTTTGCACTGATCAGCATCCTCATCGCCGCCAAGCCGCCGGACAAAACCCATCCCTACGGTCACGGGAAGATCGAATATTTTTCCGCCGGGTTCGAAGGCGCCCTGATCGTGCTGGCGGCCATCGGAATTTTCGTTGCCGCCGTTCCCCGGGTTTTTCACCCGGGTGGTCTGCCCCATCTGGGCAGCGGCTTGATTTTCCTTGCCGCCGTCAGCGTGGTGAATCTGATGCTGGCGGTGGGATTGATCCGCGTCGGGCGGCAAACCGACTCGCTGACCCTTGTGGCGGACGGCAAGCATGTATTGACCGATGTCTACACCTCCGGGGGCGTGCTGGTGGGACTGTTTTTGGTCAAGCTGACCGGATGGTATCGTCTCGACGGCATCATTGCTTGCCTGGTGGGGGTGCATATTCTCTGCTCCGGTTGGTCCCTGGTGCGGCAGTCCTATACCGGACTCATGGACGCATCGGATCCGGAGCTGCTGCGCCGGATTGCCGACCTGATCGCCCGGAACCGTCGTCCGGCATGGATCGACATCCACCAACTGCGGGCCTGGCGGGCGGGCAGTTTTGTCCATGTGGATTTCCATTTGATTCTCCCCCAGGATTACTCCCTTGAGGCGGGTCACCGGGAGGGAAAGGTGCTCGAAGAGGTGATCGTGGATCATTTCCAGGGCCGGGCCAGCGTGCTCATCCACACCGATCCCTGCGAAAACGGTGATTGTCCGATCTGCAGCAGGGCCCGTTGCGGGCTGCGGTCCGAAGAAAACGTCGCCGACACGACCTGGTCTTTCGAGTCGTTGATTGAGCAGGGAGAAGATAAAAAGCGGCGGCGTCGGATCAAAAAGCGCTGAACGCATGGTCCGTGCTGCGTCGACGGCGTTCGGGTTTTCAAGGGGTATCAGGAGCGTGCATGAAGAAAATTCTGCCTTGCTTTGCCGCCGGGAGCCTGGGAGGGCTGGCCAACAGCCTCGCTGCCTGGCAGATGGAAGAGCTGGGGGTGACCGCCATGGCAGGTGTCGCCATCGCGCCACATCTTTCGCCGGTTTGGTTGTATCCCCGCATTGTTTGGGGCGGACTTTGGGGGCTGCTGTTTGTGTTACCCCTGATCAATTCGAGGCCTCTTGTAAAGGGAGCCTTTATGAGCCTCTTTCCCAGTGCCGTGCAACTTTTTATCCTCTTTCCCAACAAAGCCCACCTCGGGCTCGGCGGGCTTTCCCTGGGCATGATGACCCCTTTTTTCGTTCTGTTTTTCAACTGGATCTGGGGGGTGGTGACGGCCCTGGTGCTTCGGTTTTCAAAGTAAAACACTTTTTCCCAAAAACGGTTGCTTACCCCGGCAGCCCAAGCTCCTTGGCCCGCAGAACCCGGCGCAAAAGCTTCCCGCTGTTGGTGCGGGGCAGCTCCTCCAGGAAAGCGATTTCGTGCACTTCGACATCGCCGGCCAGGTGGGCTTTGACAAAGGCCTTGATCTCGAGGCTGAGGCGCACCGACGGTGTTGGGCCTGGGTTTAAAACGATAAAAGCTTTCAAGACGGAAAGGCCTTCTCCCGGTGCGCGCCCTTTGGCGATGACGGCAGCTTCGGCCACGGCGGGGTGCCGGGCCAGGACCAGTTCGATTTCAAACGGTCCGATCACTTTGTCTCCGCCGGCTTTGATCAGATCGTCGTTGCGGCCCTGGTGGTAAAAATACCCTTCTTCGTCCACCAGGGCGATGTCTCCGGTCAGCATCCACCCGGAAACCCTGAAATAATCCTTGTAGCGTGGTTCATCTTCCCAGATGCCGGTCATCATGGCCGGCCAGCCGGTTTTTATGGCCAGTTCCCCCAGACTCAACGGCGGGAGCTGTTGACCCGTTTCGTTCAGGACCGCGGCCTGAATACCGGGCACGGGTTTTCCCATGGCACCGGGTTTGATATCGACGGACGGAAAATTGGCGATGCAGATCATGCCGGTTTCGGTCATCCACCAGGTGTCGTGGGGGGCGCGGCCGATATGTTTCCGGGTCCAGTAGAAGAGATCCGGCGTCAGGGGGGCGCCCACGGTGGCGATGTGCCGCAGTTGGGAAAGATCATAGCGTCCGGGCAGGTCTTCGCCCGCTTCCCGGAGACCCCGCAGCGTTTTTGGGGTGGTATACCAGACCGATATCCGGTGGCGCTCCAGGTTCCAGTACCAAGTCGACGGCATGAAGGCATCCTCAATCACCACCGAAGTCGCACCGCAAAGCCACGGCGCAAAGGCGCTGTAGACGGTCCCGGTGACCCAGGCGGGATCCGCGTCTGTCCATACCACGGTGCCTTCTTGCAGATCCAGCACCCACCCGGCGGTGGCTTTCATGCCGATCATGTCGCCGTGGGTGTGGACAATTCCTTTCGGCGGGCCGGTGGCGCCCGAGGTGTAATTCAGGTACAGCGGGGTATGGGGAGAGAGGGCGGCGGCGGGCAGCGCCGCGTCGGCCGTGGCCGAGGCGGCCGGGCAAACCAGCTCTTCCATAAAACGACCGGGAACCGGCCCCTGGGTAAGCAGAAGGATTTCGGGCCCACCGGGCAGGTCATGGGGGACGCGTTCCGCCAGATCCGGGTGGGTCAACAGGCCCCGGGGCCTGGCGTTGGTAATCCGGACGGCCAGTTCATCATAACCGAGGCTTGAGAAAAGCGGACAGAAGATGACGCCCAGCCGGGCGCAAGCAATCATGGCGATATAAACCGCGGGGCAGGGGGGCAGGAAAATAAAAAAACGGTCCCCCTTTTCCAACCCGCGCGCCCGAAGAACAGAGGCCAGGCAAACCGATGCGGTTTTAAGTTGCCCGTAGGAGAAGGTTTCCGACTTACCTCCTTTTTCGAATATCAGGGCGGACCGGCCGGCGGTGAGGGGCAGGTCGGCCCATCGGTCAATGGCTTCATGGGCGATGTTGATGCCGTCTCCGAACAGCCGGGAAAAAGTGGCTGTTATCGCCGCCCAGGAAAAGGCGGAGCAGGCGGCATCATATGCTTTTAAATTTGCCTCCGGATTTTCAGCCGGTATTCTTGCCTTGATCATGACCGGTAATTTCCTATGGCATCCAGACGCCATGCGGCCGGTGAACGGCGTGGACCTTTGCGGCAAGGATTTCCGCAGCCGCCGAGGCTTCGGCATTCAGCGGCGAGGCCGGGGGTGCACCCGTTGCGTTTTCCGCCTGTGTCAGGGAACAGAGTACTTCCCGGACGCATGCGGCCAGCGCCCGGATGTGATATCCTCCCTCCAGTGCCAGCAGAAGCGGCGGTGCACCGTTTTCGCGGACCAGTTCACATACAAGACGCGCCAGACGCCCGAACCCGGCGGCCGTCATGGGAGAACGGCCGATGGGGTCGTCATGATGGGCGTCGAAGCCGGCGGCCACCAATACAATTTCGGGCCGGATTGCGCGCATGAACGGGCCGAGGGTGTGTCGGTAGAGATGCAGCACCGCGTCGTCCCCGAAGCTTCGGGGCATGGGAATGTTGACGGTATAGCCGGTGCCGGGACCTGTTCCCGCTTCCTCGATGGCGCCGGTGTACGGGAACAGCAGCGCATCATGGGTGGAGAAATAGGATGTTCCGGCGGAGGCGTAGAACAGCTCCTGCAGGCCATTTCCGTGATGGATGTCCCAGTCGACGATCATGATGCGGGACAGACGATACCGATCGGCGGCGTACCGGGCGGCGATGCCGAGGTTGTTGAAAAAGCAGAAACCCGCGGCACGATCCGGCTGGGCGTGGTGGCCAGGCGGTCGAACCAGGCAGAAAACGGCGGCACAGCGTTTTTCCATGAGGGCGTCCACTGCCCGGAGACACCCGCCCACCGCCAGCCAGGCGGACAGGTAGCTTTTGGCGCAGGCAGGGGTGTCGGGTGCCAGATTCGTAAAGGGATGCGCGGCGGTTTGGAGGACGGTTTTGATGTAAGCGGGGGTGTGTACCCGCTCCAGTTCTTTCAGCATGGCAAGTTCGGGCGCGATGTGGAGGAGCGGGCCGGGCGGATCCCGGTCGAGCATGTCATGCACGGCTCTCAGGCGGCTGGGATGCTCCGGGTGGGTGTGTCCCGGCATGTGTTCCAGGTAGCGGTCATCTCGAACAATGGCGGTCAGCATGGGGCCCGGCCTGTCTCGTGATGGGATTGTCAGGGACCGGGGTTTTATTCCGGCCGGAGTAGGCCTGCGGCCCCGGCGATCAGTTTCCCGATGACTGCTTGATCGGCGATGGTGGAGGTGTCTCCCAATTCGTCCACCTTGCCGGCGACGATCTTTTTCAGGATCCGACGCATGATCTTGCCGCTGCGTGTCTTGGGAAGGCCGTCCGTCCACTGGATGACGTCAACGGTGGCGATGGGGCCGATTTCATTCCGCACCTGTCGGATCAGGACCGCTTTCAGCGCATCGGTGGGAGCAACGTCCGTGTTCAGAGTGACAAAGGCATAGATGCCCTGCCCCTTGATGGGGTGGGGATAGCCCACCACGGCCGCCTCGGCCACATGTTCGTTGAGCACCAGGGCGGATTCCAATTCAGCAGTACCCAGCCGGTGCCCCGATACGTTCAGTACATCGTCTATGCGGCCGATGATCCAGAAATAGCCGTCTTCGTCTTTCCGGGCGCCGTCTCCGGTGAAATACATTCCGGGCACTTGGCTGAAGTAGGTGTCCATGAAGCGGTCATGGTCGCCGTAAACGGTACGGGCCATGCCCGGCCAGGGTTTGCGAATGCACAACACGCCCTCCTCATCCGGATATTGGACTTCCTGGCCTGCGTCGTTCAGGATGACCGGATCCACCCCGAAGAAGGGGAACGAACAGGAGCCCGGCTTGATGGGCGCAACACCGGGCAGCGGCGTGAGCATATGTCCCCCGGTTTCGGTCTGCCACCAGGTGTCGACAATGGGGCACCGGTCTTTGCCCACATGGTGATGGTACCAGCGCCAGGCTTCGGGGTTGATGGGTTCTCCCACGGTACCCAGCAGTGTGAGGGAGGACAGGTCGTGCCGTTCCACATGGGCGGGCCCTTCCTTGGCAAGGGCTCGGATGGCGGTGGGGGCCGTGTAGAACTTGTTCACCTTGTAGGTTTCCACAATCTGCCAGAACCGGTCGTAATCTGGGTAAGACGGTACTCCTTCGAAGAGGACGCCGGTAAGGCCGTTGACCAGCGGGCCGTAAACGATATAGCTGTGGCCGGTGATCCAGCCGATGTCGGCCGTGCACCAGAAAATGTCTTCATCTTTCAGGTCGAAGGTCAGCCGGGTGCTCATGGCTGCGTGCAGCAGGTAGCCCCCGTGGGTATGAACCACCCCCTTGGGTTTTCCTGTGCTGCCGCTGGTATAGAGAATGAACAGTGGGTCTTCTGCATCCATTGGTTCCGGGGGCACGGTGTCGGGTAGGGCCGGGTCACCGGCCGCCTCGTGCCACCACAATTCCCGATCTTCGTTCAGGCGGATGTCCAGATGCGCCCGGTTGAAGACCAGCACGGTTTCCACCCGTGGACAGCCGACCAGGGCTTTGTCCACGGTTTCCTTGAGAAAAATGGGCTTTCCGGCGCGGAAGCCGCCGTCCACCGTGATCAACGCTTTGGCGCCGCAATCCTCGATGCGGTTTGCCAGGGCTTCGGCGCTGAACCCGGCGAACACCACCGAGTGAATCGCCCCGATGCGCGCGCATGCGAGGGTTGCGGCCGCCAGCTCCACCACCATGGGCATATAGAGGACCACCCGGTCGCCTTTGCCGATACCCCGGGATTTGAGAACCGCCGCGATGCGGTTGACCTCCGTGTAAAGCTGGGCGTATGTGACCTGGCGTCTGTCCCGGGGGTCATCGCCTTCCCAGTAATAGGCGACCTTGTTCCCGATGGTGTCGAGATGCCGGTCCAGGCAGTTGTAGCTGGCGTTGAGCACTCCGCCGCCGAACCACGCGATACGGGCTTCGGAAAAGTCGTATTGCAGAACGAAGTCCCACTCCTTTTCCCATGTCAGATATTTTCTGGCCGCTGCGGCCCAGAAGACGTCGGGCTCTTCGATGGATTGTCGGTAGAGGGAATCGTAGGCGGTCCTGCTGTTTACATAGGCGGTATTGCGGAAAACGGCCAGATGTGCATCGTACCACTTGGGCGTGTCGGTCATGTGCGTCCTCCTTCAGGGATGGAAAGGCTGTCACATTGTCGCGCGTGGTTGTGCAGAAAAGATCCGGATATTTTCAGCAGTATAGCCAATCCGCCCCTCGGACACAACATCAAATCCGCAGGGTGATCCGATGGCGCTTCCGTCCGCCGCGCACGGCCCGGAGGCATGCACGGCGGGCGGGAGAAGGGTCGCCGTCTTATTCCCGTCCGGTGCCGAAACGGAATTTCTGTTCGGGATCGATGATGGCCAGCACCCGGACGATGCAGCCGTCCCCGCCGGGCCAGCGCCAGGGCAGTGCGATGAAAAAACAGCGCTTGCCGGTGACCTTGTCCAGGTCCCCACCGAGATTTTCGATGCCCGGAATGCCCCCCTTCACCATCAGGGTCTTGTGCCCCGCTTCCCATTCAGGAAAATCCTCCTTGGGGTCGCGCCCATAGGTTTTTTTCCATTCCTCGATCAGATGGGGTTGGGTGGGGCCGAGCCCGTGATCCACCAGCTTGGTGGCCAGGGGATGGTCGTTGGCCTGGTGGCCGTATCCCACCAGTTTGACCTTTTTGTCCACCAGCCATTGGGCGCCTTCACCATAAATGCCGCAACCGTAGGCGAAGTATTCGTCGGTGTCGGCCCATTTCCGGTGAAAGCCGGTATTGATCATTACGATATCACCCTCCCGGATGGCGGGGCGGGCTTTTTCAAGGTCTTCCGGGGTGATCAGACCCCATTTTTCCTTGGGAATGGAGACCGCAACGCCGGTGCCGCACAGGCGCCACAGGGGGTAGTCCGCGATGCTGGGCGTGTTTTCGGTCACGTGCAGGGGGGCATCCATGTGGGTGCCGCGGTGCATGATGCCCTCCCAGCGGACTTCATAAACCCCGTCCTTGGCGTGGAATTTATGGATGGACACGTTGACGCCGGGGCTCGACGGCCATTCCGGCATGAATTGATGAAAGGGGTGGCTCAGGTTGTATATTTCAAGGCCCATGGGGCAGCTCCTTTGTGGGTGAAAGGTTAATTACCGGCATCGATACGCAGGGTGCCGCTGGGGTCGTACATGGCGATGAAGCGGACCGGGCAGGCGTCGCCATGCTCGAATTTCCACGGGGTGGCGGCAAAGGTGGCCCGTTTGCCCAAAAGCACGTCCACATCCCCGCCCACCTGCTCGATGGTGGGGATGCCGGCGCCCAGGAGGCACTTGTGGGCGGCGTTCCATTCGCCGTGTTCCTTCATGGGATCCAGCCCCGTGGCCTTTTGATAGGCGGCGGCCAGGCGCTGCATGGTGGGGCCACCCCGGTGGGGCCCCAGGGAGGTTGCCAGAGGATGGTCGATTTGTTGCGTGTCCACGGCAACCAGCTTGCAGTTCTTGTCCACCAGCCACTGGGCGGCGTCCTTGGAAAGTCCCGGGGATTCTCCGAAATACGCCAGGGAGTCGGCATACCTGTGGTGCCATCCGGTGACGATGACAACAATGTCGCCTTCCGTCACCGCCGGCGTCGCCGCCGCCAGATCCGCGGCGGAGACGACTTCGTAGCTGGTTTTCGGAATGTGGAGCACCACCCCGTTGCCGAACAGGCGGTCTTCGGGAATCCGGGACAGGTCTGCGCCCTGCTGGATCAGGTGAATCGGCGCGTTCATGTGGGTGCCGGTGTGCATCACCGTGTTGATTTTGTAGGCAAGCACCCCATGCTGGGCATGCTTGACGGCCCGAAACATTTTTACATCCTCCTGGCCGGGGTAGGAGGGGACGTTCTGTCCCCATGGGTGGCTGAGTTCAACCAAATATAGCCCGGTAACAGGGTCTGTCACGGTGGTCATGGATTCCTCTCCTTTCCTTGGCTGGTGTCGACGAGTTGCATGGAGACGAGGCCGTCGGTATTGAAAAGACCTGCCGGTGGCAGGCCCATGCGTCGACCGGTTTGCCGACACCCGCATCCTGTGTGGTAACACTGTAAACAATCCGGGAAAAAAAATCAAACAAACGTTTGATTTGTGTCCGATAGACAGACATCCTCTTTTCGCAAGGGCGCGAAAAAGCGCTTTTTTGTTGCCAAACAAAAAAAGATGGGCTATTTATAAAGGGTTTTTTAAAGTTAGAGATGGAAGCCAGCAGATCCTACCGCGCAGTTATTCAGGACATCGCTACTGCTTTCAAACCACCTTTGGGCGTTGTATTTCCTTTTTGCAGGCATAGCTCCGGGCTCCTTTCGGAGCCGTCATTTGGGGCGGGTTCTGTCGCCGGGCACAAGCGCGGCGGTGGTGTCGCTCATGGGTTATTTCAAATTAAACATTGCGTGAAAGACAGATGGAAGAAAAAAAATTAAAAGAACTCGAAGCAAAGCTACAGCAACTGTTTCAACAGGCGGACAAGTCCAGAGCCGTTGAATCGCCCCCTTGCGTTAAGAAATCCCCCGCCGTCCGGGTCATCCGGCGTCGCAAGGGACAATCGGACCTGCACATCCTGTAGTCCCTGCTGTCGGTTCAACCGCATGGCGGCGGTTCAAGTTTTCCCTGACAGGCCGACACCGGAAGCAAACGGATCCGAAAACTCTCGGGTATCGCACCTCCGCCCGTTCGGATCGGTTCGAAGCGAAGGCAGATACCTGCCCGTGGGCTTGCGTCCATATTGTGTCCTTCCCGCATAGCCCGCCGGTTGACGGCAACATCTTCAAGAGAAGACATCTACCGCGTCAAGGGACGATTTGCCCCAGAAAATCATTGAAGTGATACCAGTGATAGGGATGCCGCCTGACGGCTTCCTCCAGCCGGTCGGCATACAGTTGCGCCGCCCGGCGAATCGCCTCGGTGCGCTCCTCTCGTGAAGCCGCCGTCACTGGAATCGGGGGCGACGCGATGAACCGGTACCGGCGGGGTGCGATCCGGAAGGCGAAAAAGACGATCAGGGGGGCGCCGGAGACAAGAGCGAGCAAAAAGGGCGCTTCCGGGAGTCTGATACTGCGGCCGAACATAGCGGCCGGTACCGATTTCTGATCTTTCCGCCACAGCATGTCACCGGCCATGGAGACCACGCCCCCCCGGCCCAGAAAAGAGACGCCGGCCACAATGTCTAAAGGGGAGCCGCCGTTTTTATCGGCGACAATGACGGTGACGCCTTCTTTCCGCACGGCGTTTTTCTGGATGTGTTCGATTTCCTCGTCCGGCCTTGCTCCCATGTACAGCAGCAGAGGTAGCCGGGGCAGGGACTTTTTCAGTAGGCGGGCCGCCACCTCCCAGTTTCCCATGTGACTCATCAGCATTACGGCACCGCAGCCGTTGCGGGCCGCGGTCTCCAGATGCGTCAGTCCTTGCGTTGCAAACGAAATATCATCCAGGTTCTGGATCAGAAAGCGGTCGCGGTAGACATCGGTAAAATTCAGGAATTGTCGCCATGCGCACCACAGGTGGTAACAGCGGTTGCGATGGGGATAGATGATGCGGTAAAAACGGCAGCTTGCCCGTCGGCGCCTGTGGGCCAGGAGAAGATACCCGGTGGCGATGCCGCGGGCCACCAGGGCGAAGAACCAGGAGCCGATCCACCGGGAAACAGTGGTAAGAAAGCGATAGAAACGGCCGCTCATAGGTGGGTCCGGTACCGTGTTCGGGGACGGCCCCAGAGGCGGGGCGTAAAGACCCGATGGGTGATCAGGCGGCTGAAGGTGGCGGTGTTCCGCAAAAAGTCCCTCCAAGGATTGAAGTGGGAGACGCGTTGCCCCATGGGAGCGTAATCGACGGTTACCGGTGCTTCCAGTAGGGGGATGCCCTGCCAGGCGGCCTTGACCAATACTTCCAGTTCGTATTGGTACCGCCTGGCCGTTACCCCCAGCTCCAGTACGGCGGGTAGGGGGTAGAGCCGGAAACCGCTCTGGGAATCGGTCAGGCGTCCGGCGCCCGACATCCGCATCCAGAAGTTGGAGAACCCACGGCCGGCCCGGCTGGTCCAGGGGGCCGACGCCATGCCCGTGCGTTGCCCGACAACGATTACCGGCCCTTTTCCGGGACGCGCCGAGAGCAGGGCGAAAATATCCCGGGGGGCATGCTGGCCGTCGGCATCGAGGGTGACGGCCCAGTCATAGGCGCCCGCCGCCGCGCGCAGACCGGTCAGCAGCGCCGCACCCTTGCCCTGGTTGTCGGCGTGGGCAAACACCCGGATGCCGGAAATGGTTTCAAGGGCGGCACTGGTGTCGTCGGTGGCGCCGTCGTTGACCACGATCACCGGGAAGCCCATGCCCAAAATTTCTTGCACCACACCGGCCACGGTGCGGCCGTGGTTGTATACCGGAACGATCACAACCACCCGGTCCCGATTCCGATCTCGGTGGTGCCTGGTGTTCATACGGCCGCCGCCTTTTCGTCCGGCTCCGGCAGCAGAAAGGCCAAGGCCCACGTACCGGGCCCCATATGCACGCCCGATGTGATGGACATGGGTTGCAGCGTGATATGGGCCCGGGGATAGGCGGTTTGCAGCGCCGTTTGGGCTTGGGTTTCGACCCATTCCGTGTTGTCGGTGTATTGCAGCAGCATGTGTGCTTCTGCCCCAGGGGGCATTTGTCGGGCCAAATAGGCAAGTGCGAAGGGGACTTGGTCTTCGGCGTTCCTGAGCACGCCTTCTTTTTGCACGCCGCTTCGGGTGGGGCGGACAACGGGTTTCAGGTGCAGCATGTCGCCGAAAAATCCGCGTGCCTTGGAGATGCGTCCACCGGCGGCCAGGTATTTTAACTGATCGATGAAA
Source organism: Desulfobacterales bacterium (assembly GCA_963678885.2). GTDB lineage: Bacteria > Desulfobacterota > Desulfobacteria > Desulfobacterales > JAFDDL01. Next base: position 1,425,376 of record CAXXFG010000001.1, read on the forward strand.
ATCAACTCGTCGCAGGTGCGGTTGAGGCGATGGTGGTGGGCCAGAAGGTCGGGGACGGTGGCACCGGCGGCTGCCAGGGTTCCGAGGGATCGGGCCATGAGACCCAGTCGGCCGGAAGCGGCTCCGGAATCGAGGGGCGTCAGGGGGCAATGCGGCCCCTGGCGCGCCTTCCATCGGCGGGCTGTCTCCCAATTGCCGGTATAGGCGGCGCCGACGCTCAGGTACAGGACGTGGGCGTGGCGGCCGGACAGGCTTTCAAACTGCTGCTCCCGTTCAAACACCGAGGCTTGGGCCGTGGTGACCTTCCGCCCCTTTCGCATGGCCGCGTAAAGATGTGGGGCCGACACCTGGGTTTCAGGCACCGGCCGGTCGTTGAACACCACATAGCTCTCTATCAGGGAGATGTTCAGCGTTTCGGCCAGCGTCCGGGTAAGGGACCCGGCGGCGTCGGTGGCCAGATGAACGGTGCGCCGGTCCTTCTCCGGCCGGTTTCGGCCAGGCGGGCCCGGGGAGATTTCTTCCGAATCGAGCCGGATGACGGTTCCCAACGCTGCCAGCCTGTCCCGGGCGGCCTTTTCATCCGGGGCGTGGAAATGGACTTTCAAATGGGCGCCATCGCAGACGGCAACGAGGTGCTCTCCCATTGCGGAAACGTGGGCCAGTGTTTCCTTGCTGCCGCCGGTCGGGGTCAGTACGGCGTCGATACAATATCCGGCATCTGTTGGGGTGTGGGGCTTTCCGGATACCGTCAACCGGCTGCCGAACACGGCGGCCGGATTGCAGAGGGGGAGGCGTCCATCTGTAAGGCGGTGAAAAAAACCTTCGAAAAAAAAGAACATGCCCATTGCCCCGGCATCCACGACACCGGCGGCTTTCAAGGTGGGAAGCTGGTTCGCCGTCTCCAAGACGGCCTGTTTCAACCCGGTGACGGCGGCTGGAAAATTATTTTCCGCGGCCGTCAGTTCAGCGCTCAGCCGATCAAACACCGACAGCATGGTGCCCGCCTGCGGCCTGGCAACGGATTGCCAGGCGGCTGTTTTGCCCGCCCGGGCCGCTTCGGCCATTTGTGCAGAGGGTTGGTGCGCGACGAATGCGGAAAAAAAGGCGCCGGCGATGTTGCCGGAGTTTCCCGTGGCGGCCATGAGCAATCGGTGGGGCGTCGCCCGGTGGTCGGGATCCCGCAAGGGGGCCAGGCTGATCTTGAGGTTCCGTCCCGTATCGGCGTCGGCCACCGGGAAGAGGTTGATGTCGTCCAGAAGCGTGCTCCACCCGGCCATGCGTTCATAGCCGGTGACGAACGCGGCTTTCAAACGGATGTTCATGGCGCGTATCCGAAGGCTTTCCGGATGTCCGGGGGGATTTCGTATTCCAACTCCATGGCCGGAAACCGCACGGCCAGCTGTTCACCCCTTGCCCGCACGCACAGGGTTCGGTCCGGTTGCCGGCGAATTTCGAAATCAATGGCGATCTTGAACCGGGCTTCGGCGATGGTGGCCTTGACGGTGAAGATGTCCCGGGGGCCAAGGGGGCAGATGTGCTTAATGCTGGTCCGGGTGATGGGAAAGGCATAATGCTGTTCGCGCATGTAGCGGTACAGATCCACGCCCACGGAATCGAAGAGGGCGAAGCGGGCCTGGTCCAGAAACTTCAGGTAGTTGCCGTGCCAGACGATCCCCATGGGGTCGAGATCATGAAAAGCGACGGTTTTTTCGATTTCAATGCTGTGGGCCATATTCGGTCATCCGTTCCGTTTGTTTATTCCGATTTCGGTGGGGCTGTCAACCAGCGCCACCGGCCTTTCAGGCCGTTTCCGATAGATGGGCGCCGGTGTGCAGGCGGCGGCGGAAGACCACCCATGCGGCGGCCAGACACCCGAGGGCGAATAAAGACAGGGCCAGCGCGTTTCCCGCAACACTTCCCATGTCGCCACCCCGGACGAAAAGATCCAGGTAGGCGTCTTGGGCCCAGGACAGGGGTGAGAGACGGCTCAGGCGTTGCATTGCCTGGGGCATGGCGAACACCGGGACCATGATGCCCCCCAATGCCGCGGCGATCACCACCGACAGGGGGCCGAACATGGCGGCCTGTTCGTAGCTGCGAAGGGCGGTGCCCAGCAGGACGCCATAGCTGGTGGCTGCCAGCATGGCACAGAGGGTGATGAGGGCCAATGCCGCCGGCGGGGTGGCTGACAACTGAAAGGGCGGTACGCCCAGCAGGGGCAGAACCCATTTGCCGATGCAGACAATCAGCGCGGCCTGAACAAGGCAGACCCCCATGTAGGCCAGCATTTTGCCCATGACAAGCAGCAGGTAGGGTACCGGCAGGGAGAGCAGGCGGTATTGCACGCCGGTCAGGCGTTCCTTGATGCAACCGCCCGCCAGGGGCAGCACGATGAAGAACATGCCGAAGAGGCTCCAGGCCGGCACGTTGTGCTGGACGGCATCGGGCATGGGTACCACCGGATCGGCCGCGTTCGGATCTGCGGTGATTTGCAGGAGGGGCGCGGCCGGGCGGGTGAGGTCGATGGAAGGCCCGAAGGCCGGCGCCATGGGGCCCAGCAGTTCACCCAGCTCCCGATTGAGTTTTTCCGACAGCATTTCAGAGACCGTGCTTGCCTGCAGCTCCATCTCCAGGGCCCGGACCATCATGTCCACCATCTGGGATGCCGCCGAGCGCATGGGGCCCAGCATGGCCGGATCGAAGTAAACCGCCACCTTGCCGGGAACCGGTGTGGGGGCGTTCTCCTCGGGTGTCATGCCCAACAGGTCTGCGGCCCGGTGCCGGGCTGAATTCAGGGCCGCCGCCGTGGTGCCGGCTGGAATCACCACCGCCACCTGGATCCGGCCCCGGACAGCGGCGTCGATGGCCTGGGCGGGCGTGGGGGGGGCGCCGTCCAGGGTGCGCTGCAGGACGAGGCCCCGGGCATCGGACAGAGCCGTCGCCATCCGCTGGCCCATCAGGCCCTGGTCTTCATCCACAAAGACCACATCCAGGCCGTTTCCTGTCAGCGGGCGGGTAACGTTGTCCTGGACCAGGGTGATGACCAGCACCAGCACCGCCGGCATGGCGAACAGCAGCAGCAGCCCGGAGCGGTCCCGGATGAGCAGCAGAATTTCCTTCCAGGTGGCGGCGAGCAAACGCGGCATGATCCGTCAGGCGGTCCTTTCCCAATTCGGGATCATTCCCGAAGTTGTTTTCCGGTCAGTTTCAAAAACAGCGCACCAAGGTCGGCACAGTCGTCATGGGTGGCCAGAAGCGCCGTTGGGGTGCCTTCCAGAAGCATTCGCCCCCCGTCCATGACGGCCACCCGGTCGCACAACTGCTGGGCCTCTTCCATGTAATGGGTCGTGTACAGCACGGTGGTGCCGGTGTCTTTCATGTGCCGGAGCCTGTCCAGGATCAACTGCCGGGATTGGGGGTCGATGCCCACCGTCGGTTCGTCCAGAAAGAGAATGCGCGGTGCATGCACCAGGCCGGCGGCGATGTTGGCCCGTCGCTTCATGCCGCCCGAATAGGCGGCGATTTTCTGATGCGCCTTCGAAGCGAGACCGACGAAGGACAGCGCCCGGGAGACGCGCTCTGTGGTCTGCTGCTTGGGCACTCCGTGCAGGCGGGCGAAGAAGGTGAGGTTCTCCCAGGCGGTCAGGGTTGGATAGAGGGCGATGTTCTGGGGAACCACGCCGATCAGTCGCCGGGCCTTGCCCGGCTGGCGCACGCAATCGATGCCGCAAATGTTGATGCGGCCCCTATCCGGGGCCAGGATGGTGCTCAGCAAGGAAAGGGTGGTGGTTTTACCGGCGCCGTTGGGGCCAATCAACCCGAAGATTTCCCCGCCATGAACGGTCAGGTCCAGATCGCTGACCGAAGGCTGCGCCGCACCGCGGTAGCGTTTGGTAAGGTGCCGGACCGTGATGGCCGGTGCGCTGGGCAATGGGTCCATAAGCATGTGTGTGGTGCCGTCGGTGGTCACGAACGGTTGTTTTCGATAAATGCCGCCAGGGTATTGATGGATTGCAGGGCCGGTCGTCCGATCTTCATGTCCTTGATGGCGACGCCGAAATTTTTTTCCACAAGGTACACGACCTCCACCGCATCGATGGAGTCGAGCCCCAGCCGATCGCTGAAAATCGGTTCGTCGTCGCTGAACTGTTCGGGGGCGACATGGGTGATGTTCAGCTCCCGAAAAATCAGTTGTTTCAGATTTTTTTTAAGCGGCAGGTCCGTCAGTTCCAGCATTTACACGATCTCCATCAGTTCCTTGTAAATCTGTTTTTCTCCTGAAGCGCACGCTTTGAGCAGTTCGGCCATGGCATCGTAGGTGTCCTGGTCCGAGGCGCGCCCTTTGCAGATTCGGGCCCCGATGACCGCCACCTTCCGCCACATGTCGCCGGCGGCCGTCATCTGTTCGGAAAGGGTCAGCAGGCGCGAATCGTTCAGGATGCCGGCGGCTTCCTGGAGAAAGGCCGCGTACATGAAGCGGAAACCGCCTCCGCCCGTGCCGATCTCCTCCTGCATCCGAATCAATTGTCCCACGTGCAGCACGGCGGTGTCGGGGCCCAGTTTCGACGGCCAACCGCCGATCCGGTCGGCCAGCAGGCGGATGCCCCGGATGCCGGCCACCGGCAGGGGTGTTTTCAGCATGCGTCGGCAGACTTCCCGGATGCCCTTGGTGACGGCGGCGGCCATGTTCGACATGCCGGGTACCTGGGCCAGGTGATACATGGCGCCCCTGGGCGCCAGGGCACCCTTGGCGAAACGCGCCTTCATCAAGTCCTTCCGGGGGCAGCGGACCGGATGGGGAAACACCGGATCGCTGATCAGGTAGTCGTCGCCCTCTTTTCCGAACACCACCAGATTGTGCATGTTGAAATGAAACCGGAAGGCCGGGGGAAAGTACGGCAGCCAATATCCGCCGGTGCGGCATCCCACGGGAATCCCTTTGGACAGGGTTTCATCCAGAGCATCCATCGCCTTATGGGGGCTTCTGAACTTGCGCCAGTTTACCGTGCAACCGAGGCGCCGGGTGACGCGTTTGAAGATGCCGCCGACTTCACACCGGTAGGTGGTCAGTGGAAGCTTGTTGACCTTCACAAACGGCAGGTAGGCAAAGAACAGCCCCGTGCCCACGCCGAAGGCAACGGATTCACTGATGACGTGCCCTTGGTGACACAGCAGATTGGCGGTCACACCGCTTTCGCAATGGGAGGATTGCCGGTGTGCAAAGGGAATTTCAATCATGAACGGCCCCGGCTTTTGATATCGGGTGGTCGGGAACCGCTTCCAAAAGATGTGCGGGCACATCGAACACATCCGCGTACCGCCGGCGCAATTCGTCTGTGAGACGTCGAAAACCGGACGGTTTCAAGTGGCGCCGGATTCGGAGGCGGTTGATGCCTACGTATTTTGCGAGCAGTCCGGGGGTCATCTGGTGACGAACCATATGAAACGCAAGGGGGCTGAGTTTGCCGGCCTTGATTTTCCGAATTGTATCGGAAATCTGTCGGTGAATAAGGCGCCATGCCTGTTCATTTGCGATGTTCTTGGGGGTCCATCCGGCGCTGGGCGCCAGGACGTAACGGCCCCGGTTGTCCACGGCGTAGCAAAGCTCCTTCATGCTCTCGTTGTCGATCATGCCCGGATCCTGGGGAACTTCTTCTATCTTCATTTTTTTGCGTGCGCCCTTTTCATCAAACAGATCCGTCCGGCCCGTCTTTTGGGCTACATGACCGTCAGCTGCATAAAACAATGGGAAAACCGCCCGCTTTCCGGAATGAAACACAACAGCCGTTCACCGGTTTTCAGGCGGCCGGCGGCCATCAGTTCCGCCAAAATGATATAAATGGCGGCGGCGCCGGTATTGCCCTTTTCGGACAGGTTGGTAAACCACTTTTCCATGGGAATGTCAAAACCGGCGTCGGCCATGGCCCGGTGAAATTTTTCCCTGAAAAAGGCGGAGGAATAATGGGGCAGAAACCAGTCAAAATCCCCGGCCGCAAGACCGCGCTTCCCGATGGTGGTCGTAAGGGCCCGCTGCATGGTGCCAACGATGTTCTTGTCCAGGTGTCGGATATCCTGCTTGACTGCCATCAGGTGTTTGCGTTCCGAGGCGCCGATCTGGTCGGCCAGCCGCCAGCCGGTGATGGTGCCGTCCGGATTCTTCACTCCGCCGGCATACATGCAGGTGGAAAATTCCCCGGCGTAGGCAATGTAATCGATCCAGTCGATGCGAAGACAAGGCTTGTCCCGGACGGGGTCGGGCGACAGAAAGGCGGCGCCGGCACCGTCGGAAAGCATCCAGCGCAGAAAATCCGTATCAAAGGCCAGTTCCGGGCGGGGGTTCTCGGCGGCCTCCTTTTGCGGGATCCGCGAAAAAAAGGTGGAGCGCATAAACGAAGAGGACAGTTCCGAACCCACTGCCACGGCGTTACGGGAAAACCCCATGGCCACGTTCATGTAGGCATATTTGAACGCAAGCATGCCGGACATGCAGATGCCGGCGGCGGTCATGATTTCGCAGGGCGGAAGTCCAAGCTCCCCCTGCACCATCAGGGCGTGACCGGGCAGCAGAAGATCCGGGCTCGTGGTGCCGCAGCACAGGCATTCGATGTCTTTCGGAGTAAAACCGGCGGAGGGCCGAAGTCGTTGGACCGCTTCGGCGGCAAGTTGGGCGTTGGTATGGGTCGGACGGCCGGTTTCAGGGCAAATGGCATAATACCGTGTGGTGATGCCGTTGTTTTTCAGGACGAGCCGACGGGCCCGGGAAGGGAAACCGTTTATTTTCCCCAGCACGCTTTCGATGGCATCGTTCGAAACCGGTGGGTTGGGTAGAAATACCGCCATATCGTTGATGTAAACATGCATCCGTCCATCCTCTGTCATCACCGGCCCGGGAAGTCTCTACTCCGGGGCGCTGCCGCTGGGGTGCACCGTGGGGGGCGGCGATTCGCTTGCCATCGTTGACCGTGTTTCCACACCACCGCTAAACACGGCTCAGGTGGCGTGCACGTACGCCAGAAAGCGCTTTAGCATATCTGCATAGGTGCTGTAAAAGTTTTTCTCCGCCATGCGGGTCGGCATCACCGCGTTGGTAAAGGTGTAATAGTCAAGGTTCTGGTTGGTGATCCGGTCTTCCAGTTGTCGGTACAGGGGGGTTCCGGGCAGCGGCGTCAAAATGGCCGGTATGGGAAGGTCAATGCCGCTGGTCGCCACAAAGCGGTCTAAAGCGGTGAAGTCTTCCTCTCCGTAATCGGGCGCGATGATGAAGTCGCCGACGATGCGGATATCCAGCTTCTTGAGAATGTCGATGGCGCGCAGGTGCAGCCCATGGGCGCTTTTCTTGTTATACGCCTTCAAGCGCGCGTCGTTGATTTCTTCAAAACCGATGACCGCCGCTGTCAGTCCCGCCTCCCGCCACAGTGCGAACAGCTCCGGGTGCCTGACCACGGTGTCGGCCCGTACGTCCGCCACGAATCGCTTGGTGATGCCGGCATCGCGGATGCGCCGGGCAAGTTCCATGGCACCGTCGGGTGCGCCGAAGGTGTTGGCGTCCACCAGACGGATGACGGGAATGTCTTCAAGGCATTGGATGTCCCGAACAACCGCATCGATGCTGTGGCGCAGGTATTGATTGCCGGTCAGGTTGGGGATGCTGCAGAACGCACAGTTGTGCGTGCAGCCGAACGCCGTGGCCACGAACCCGGTTCGGCCTCCGAGCCCGCTCATCACATAATGTGCTCGGTGCCGGGATACCAAGTCGTAGCGGGGCGGGCATGCGTCCACCAGGTCCTGTGCGCCATAGCTTCTGGGAGTGAAGCGCCAGTGCATGTCCGGCCCCTTGCACACAATGCCCGGAATGTCCGGTGGGGTGCCGGCCTGGAGGGCTTCCACCAGTTGGCGGAAGCTCATCTTGCCAAGGCCCACCACGATGTAATCCACAGAGGGTTGTTTGAAAAAAGCGGGGTCATTGGAGGCATGGTGACCGCCCACCACCACCGGAGCCCCGTAACGGTCCTTCATTTTCCGGGCAATGGCCAGCATGGTGTTGGCTTCACAGGTGACGCCCGTGATGCCGATCAGATCCGGGGAAACGGTGATGCGGTCTTCGGTGAGGCCGTTGGGATCGGCCTTGAGATCGATGATGGCCACTTCATGGCCGGGAAGATTCCCGGCAATGGTTTCCAGCGCCAGGGGCTCTCCCCGGAAAAGCATCTTGATGGTCTCGATGCCGAAGCGTTCTTCGGGGATGCTTTTTCCGCAATTGGGCGGGTTGATGAGAAGAATGTTCATAGGGCCTTGGGCAGTGTATGTTTCGTTCTTGAAGCCGCTGTGCGGATGCGGCCCGGGGCCGGGTAGCAAGCGGTGCTCTTGTTGCGTTTATGAAGATGCTACTATGCTAATTTTTTTCAAAAAAAGCAACGGTGAACTTGGCGGCGGCTGTATGTGGACGGCGCCGGGTGGCGCGGGGGGGTATTTGTACGGTCATCTGTGGCGGGACGGGCTGGGGTGTGGTATGGTCCGGCAGTTTTGTTGAGACGACTTGGCGGCCCGCAGGCGGCCATGGGACAAGAGGGGTATGGTGTTTCGCTTTCTGAAAAAACCGGTGGCGATTGTTGCCGTTCTGCTGCTATCGGCGGTGGGCGTGCTTTGCTGGGGCGTCTACGACATACGCCGATATGCACGCACCCCGGCCCGGCCGCAAGCGGCGCCTGTGCTGCTGACCATTTCCCCCGGAGACAACATGGCCGTGGTTGGTGACCGTCTGGCCGCCCTTGGTGTGGTTTCCTGCGGCTGGAAGTTCCGCCTGCTTGCCCGCCTGCGGGGCGATGAGCGCCGAATAAAGGCAGGCGAGTATGCCCTGTCGGCGGACATGGACCCGAACCGGATTCTTTCCAAGCTGGTCCAAGGGAAGGTGACCCGGTATCGGTTGACCGTGCCCGAAGGGTTTACCATGGCCCAGATCGCCGACCGCGTGGCCCGGCGCGGACTCGCCTCCCGGGCCGACTTTTCCCAGGCTGCTTCCGACCCGGCGTTTCTTGCCCGTTACGGGATTCCAGCCGAAACGGCCGAGGGATATCTGTTCCCCGAAACTTATTTCTTTCCCAAGGGTGCCTCGGCCGCCGACATTGCAGCGGCCATGGTCGTGCGCTTTCGGGCAGTTTTTTCCGACCGTCTCCAAAAGCGGGCAAGCGCACTTGGCATGAGCGTTCACGAGGTGGTAACCTTGGCGGCCATGATTGAGAAAGAAACGGGCGCGGCCTCCGAACGGCCTCTGATCGCCTCGGTGTTTCACAATCGCCTCAAGCGGGGCATGCGTCTGGAATCGGATCCCACCGTCATCTACGGTATCGACGATTTTGACGGAAACCTGACCCGGCGGCACCTGGCCGAAAAAACGCCTTACAACACCTACCGGATCAAAGGACTGCCCAAGGGTCCCATTGCCAATCCCGGCAAGGCCGCTATTATGGCGGCCCTGTATCCGGCCGAGACCGGGTACCTTTTTTTCGTTTCCAAGAAAAACGGCACCCACCATTTTTCCGCCGACATCCGAACGCATAACCGTGCGGTGCGGCGCTACCAGTTGGGAAGATAAGAGGTCTGCCATGCCCCTGCCCCTTGAACGCATGATCGGCCAGCGCCTGATGGTGGGATTCGACGGGCTGACTCTGACCGATGATGTGCGTTATCTGATCGACACATTGCACGTGGGGGGGCTGATTTTGTTCCGGCGCAACATCGAGGCCCCTGGCCAGCTGACCGCGCTTTGTGCCGGGGCCCAGGCATATGCCCGGCAATGCGGACAGCCGCCTTTGTTCATTTCCATCGACCAGGAGGGGGGGCAGGTGGCCCGGCTGCCGGCCCCCTTTACCCGGTTTCCCGGCAATCCGGCCATGGCGGATACCGCGGCGGCAGCTGCCTTCGCCGCCGTAACGGCAGGAGAACTTGCCGGGGCCGGTGTGAACATGAACCTGGCGCCCGTTCTGGACGTGGTTCCCCCCGGGTGTGACGGCGTCATGGCCAAGCGGGCTTTCCGGGGCGATGCCGGGCAGGTGGCCACCATGGGCACTGCTGTGATCGATGGCTTTCAGGCGCGGGGCATCATGGCCGTGGCCAAGCATTTTCCCGGTATCGGCCGTACGGTTCTCGATTCCCACCTAGACCTGCCCACCTTGGATACGGACAAGGCCGTGCTGGACCGGACCGACGTGGTGCCCTTTCGGGCGGCCATCGCCGCCGGGGTGGCGGGGGTGATGCTTTCCCATGTCCGCTATCCGGCGGTGGATGCGTGTTGGCCCGCCAGCTTGTCACCGGGCGTCTGTGCCGGTTGGCTGCGAAAGGCGCTGGGGTATGAGGGCGTTGTGATGACGGACGATCTGGACATGGGCGCCATTGACAAACACGTGGCGTTTTCCACTGCCGTCGGCCAGGCAATGGCGGCCGATGTCGATATCCTGCTCATCTGTCATAGAAGCCCCCGGATGGAGGCCGCTGTGGAAGAAATGACAGCCCGCTGTGAAAACTCCCAAGCGATGTTGGAGAAACTGCAGCGTTCAGCGGACAGAATCCTCCGGCTGAAACAACAGTACCTGGCGCACGTGCTGACGGTTTAGCGCTTACCGTATGCTGCCGGGGTTGCCGGCGGCAGTTGCATCCGTGAATAGACATCGGCGTCCGGAGGTGCGGTCTTTCCCCCTGCCAGGTGGTGGTATCCGACGGCGGCGATCATGGCGGCGTTGTCGCCGCAAAATGCCTTGGCCGGCAGATGCACCCGGACGCCCCTGCGGTTGCCCGCCGCCGCCACCCGCGCCCGGAGACGGTTGTTTGCAGCCACGCCTCCTGCAATGACCGCGTGGGCGCAGTTTTTTTGGGCAGCGGCGTGCATCAACTTATAGGAGAGCACGTCCACCACCGCTTCCTGGAAGCCGGCGGCAATGTCGGCCATGTGGTCCCGGAAGGTGTCGGCATGGGTCTGGAGGTATCGGCTCACCGCGGTCTTGATGCCGCTGAAACTGAAATCGAAAGCGGTTTTGTCCAGATAGGGCCGGGGAAACCGGATGCGCTTCGGATCCCCCTTTGCCGCCAGTTCATCGATGACCCTTCCCCCCGGATATCCCAGGCCGAGCATTTTGGCGACCTTGTCATAGGCTTCTCCCGCCGCGTCGTCCCGGGTGCGCCCCAGCAATTCGTAGCGGGTATGGCCCGTTACATGGTAGATGCTGGTGTGCCCGCCCGACGCCAGCAGCACCACAAATGGAAATTCAGGCGGATCCGGTTCCAGAAACACGCTGTTGATGTGCCCTTCCAGATGGTCTACGCCGATCCAGGGCAGGTTACACTGGTAGGCGCAGGCCTTGGCAAAGGAAAAACCCACCAGCAGGGAGCCCACCAGGCCCGGCCCCTGGGTGGCGGCGATGCCGTTGATGGAAGAAAGGCAATGCCCTGCCTGGTCCAGCGCTTCCTGTACCACCGGCACGATGGCTTCGATGTGTTTCCGGGAGGCAAGTTCCGGCACCACCCCCCCGTAGGCATGGTGAATGTCGACTTGGGAGGCGACCACCGATGAGAAGATGCGGCGGCCGCTTTCCACCACTGCGGCGGCGGTCTCATCGCAGGATGTTTCAATTCCGAGTACAATCATGGTGTCGCATGTGTCCGTTCCGGTTGCGGGCAGCGGCGCGTTCCGTCTCAGGGTGCGTCGTCGACCTCGGTCAGGTGAATGGTGAAGCGCCTGACGAACATGCCGTGCTGCCGGCAGGCGGTGGCGATGCCGGCCAAGGTGCGCCGGCCGGTGTGGTTGAAGGAGATGAGCATGCCCTGGGGGGAATGCTTTTCCGCCAGGCGGGCAAGGTCGTCGAAGCCGCCGAGCACGGGATAGCCCAGAAGCTTTTTCCCGGTTTTCAGGGGATCGTCGTCGATGAAGCCAAGGGGCGTCATTCCCAACCGTCGGTTGTTCAACATTTCCCGCAGGAGAATTTCGCCCCCTCGGCCCGCGCCGTAGATGAACACCCCCGGCCCGTTCATGGACTTGCGCTTCAGAATATCCTGAAAGATGCGAAAGGATCCCCGGGTGCCCAGCAGCAGGCCGGTGGTCAGCAGCCAGTCGATGACGAACACGCCTTTTGAAAAGCCCGCAAACCGGTAGATGAAGGTCACCAGAACCACCGACAGCAAGGTGGCCATGGTGGAGGCCTTCAGGTAGACGAACACATCGTTGGTACTCATGTGTCCCCAGATGCCCCGGTAAACCCCCACGGTGAAAAATACCAGCAGCTTGCAGGCGATGATGGCCGGCAGAGACTGAAGAAACCCTCTGAAAAAGGCGGCAAAGGCTGCCCCGTCGAACCGCAGCCGGTAGGCCAGGTAATACGAAAAGGCAACGAGGCCGAAATCCAGGAGCACCAGCAACAGCTGCTTCTTATAGGTCAGCTCCATCAGCACCGGGGTATAGGCGCGGTTGCGGAGCAGGCAAAATTCCCTTTCCGGATAAACCCGCAGTTGGGCCAGATAGAGGCCCATCAGCCCTATGGCCAGCAGCACCGGGATGATCACCGCCGGGGAGGTGAGTCCATCGCTGCGGCTGACAAACAGGGCGGCAACGCCCGATACGGCCCCGGTGAGATACAGGAACAGCACCGCGCCCCTTTCCGAAAGGCCCATCAGCACCAGCCGGTGGGAGGTGTGGTCCCGGCCACCCATGGAGGCCTTTCGGCCGCTGAGCAGCCGAATCATGGTCACCAGGGTGGTGTCGAGAATCGGCACCATCAACACAAGGATCGGGACCGCGACGGCTGCGATGAAATTTTCGGAGACGCTTTGGGCGTAATGCAAACACAGCAGGGCCATGCCGTATCCGATCACGAGACTGCCGCTGTCTCCCATGAAGATGGACGCGGGGTGGAAATTGTAGACAAGGAAGGCCGCCAACGCCCCGGCAAGCGCCAGGGCCGCCAGCGCATCGGGCGGGGCCATCCCCCAGAACAGCCCGGCCAGGTAAACGGCGGCGATCAGTCCGACGCCGGCGCACAGGCCGTCCATATTGTCAATGAGGTTGAAGGCGTTGGTGATGCCGATGATCCAGAAAATGCTGAGGGTGGTATCCAGTGTCATGGATGTCAGCCAATGCAGCCGGAACCCCAGGAAGGTGGTCAGGGAGGCCACCAGGATCTGCCCCACCAGCTTTGTATGGGGTTTGATGCGGATAAAATCGTCCAGGAGGCCCAGCAGAAACATCAAGGTCATGCCGACCCAAAGGGTGGCGGCGATGGACGGGGGCGGGGCGCCATGACCCGATGCGGTGAATCGGGCGCACAAGGCGCTGAAGTCCCCCAACAGAAGAAGGGGACACGCCAGGGCGAGATAGATGCCGATGCCACCCATCAGGGCGGTCGGCTTCCGGTGCCATCGCTCCGCTGAAGGTTGGGCGACCCATCCTTTTTTTACGGCCAGGCGTCCGATTATCGGGACGAGGACAAGGCACAGCGGAATCGACACCAGTGGCAGCAGGGTGTCCATGATGGTTTCAGGTCATACCCATCGGATTTTGGCGGCGGACTTCTTTCTCTCGGCGATTTCGCCGATGACAAAAGCCGTTTCGTTCATGGCGTTAAGCCGTTCGAGCACTTCCTGGGCCATATTTTCCTTGACCACGGCGATCAGGCCGATGCCGCAGTTAAAGGTCCGCAGCATTTCCTGCTCTGCGATGTTGCCCTTTTCCTTCATGAGTGTGAAGATGGGCGGAACTTCCCAGCTGTCTTTCTTGATGCGCACCTGGCAGGCGTTGGGAATGATGCGCACAATGTTGTCGGGTATGCCCCCGCCGGTGATGTGGGCCATGCCGCAGACGGGCAGGTCGCGGATAAGGTTCTGGATGGTTTCCGAGTAAATCTTGGTGGGGGTGAGCAGCGCCTCTCCCAACACTTGGTTGAGTTCCGGCACATGGGTGTCCACATCCATCTTCAGGATATCGAAGAATATCTTTCGGGCCAGGGAGTATCCGTTGCTGTGGAGTCCCGAGGAGGCGATTCCCACCAGTTGATTGCCCACGTGGATGTCCGATCCGTCGATGATTTTATCGTTGTCCACCAGGCCAACGGTGAATCCGGCCAGATCGTATTCCCCGGAAGTGTAGAGTCCCGGCATTTCAGCGGTTTCGCCGCCGATCAGCGCACATTTGGCCTGGCGGCAGCCCTCGGCGATGCCGGCAATGACGCTGGTGGCCACGTCGGTGTCCAGCTTCCCAGTGGAGATATAATCGAGAAAAAACAGTGGCTTGGCGCCTTGTACGGCGATGTCGTTGACACACATGGCCACGAGGTCGATGCCGATGGTGTCGTGACGGCCCGTCATGAACGCCACCTTGAGCTTGGTGCCGACCCCGTCGGTGGAGCTGACCAGAACCGGATTTTCGTAGTTGCTGACGTTCAGGGAAAACAGGCCCCCGAACCCGCCGATGTCGCTCATTACTCCTGACCGACTGGTTTTCTTGGCGAGCTTCTTTATGGTATCAACAAACTTGTTGGCTTTATCAACATCAACGCCGGCGTCGGCGTACGTGATATGCTGCGACATGGCCCACTCCTCTTTTTATGCCGTGGCGATTCGATAATATCGTGAAAAAATTAGACCGCTTTGGTTGAAAAGTCAAAACAATTTTTTTTGACATTAGGGCTTAGGTATTGTAATTTAATAAAATTTTGAAAGAGATCACAACGACATCCAAGGATGATATATGAAAGAATTTGCGAGACTTGACAGGCTGCCACCGTATGTGTTCGCCACGGTGAACGAGCTCAAGATGAAGGCCCGGCGGGCGGGGGAGGACATCATCGACCTGGGCATGGGAAACCCCGATTTGGGAACCCCGGATCATATTGTCGAGAAAATGGTGGAGGCGGCCCGGAAGCCCCAGAACCACCGGTATTCGGCCTCCATGGGCATCAAGAAGCTGCGTATGGCCATCAGCGATTGGTACAAGCGCCGGTTCGACGTGGATATCGACTACGAAACCGAGGCCATCGCCACCATCGGCGTCAAGGAGGGCATGAGCCACCTGGTGCTGGTGACTGTGCGGCCCGGGGATGTGATTTTTTCACCGACGCCCACCTATCCGATACACCCGTTTTCCGCCATTATCGCCGGCGGCGACGTGCGGGGCATCCCGGTGGGGCCGGACCAGGATTTTTTCGAAAACCTGATCCAGGCCACCCGACAAACCTGGCCGAAGCCGAAGCTGCTGGTGATCAGTTACCCCCACAATCCCACCACCGAGGTGGTGAACCTGGAGTTTTTCCAGAAGATTGTCGATTTCGCCAAGGAGCACGGCATTCTGGTCATCCATGATTTTGCTTACGCCGATCTGGTATACGACGGGTACAAGGCCCCCAGTTTTCTGCAGGCCAAGGGTGCCAAAGACGTGGGGGTGGAATTTTTCTCCCTGTCCAAGAGCTATAACATGGCTGGTTGGCGTGTGGGCTTTTGCGTGGGGAATCCCGAGACCGTGGCCGCGTTGAAGCGCATCAAGAGCTATCTTGATTACGGCATTTTTCAGCCCATTCAAATCGCGTCCATTATTGCCCTCAACGGCCCCCAGGAGCCGGTTGAAGAGATCCGTCTCACCTACAAGGAGCGGCGCGACGCCCTGGTGTCGGGGCTCAACCGCGTTGGCTGGCCGGTTGAAAGCCCAAAGGGAACCATGTTCGTATGGGCAAAGATCCCCGCGCAGCACCTGCACATGGGTTCGGTGGAGTTTTCGAAAATGTTGGTCAACGAGGCCCAGGTAGCGGTGTCACCGGGGCTCGGATTCGGAGAATACGGTGATGATTACGTGCGCTTCGCCCTCATTGAAAACCCCATGCGCATCAACCAGGCCATTCGGGGTATCCGAAAGATCATGTAACCGCATCGTACAGGGAGTTTTTGCATGCAACAGGTAACCATAGGATTGATCGGCTGCGGTACGGTGGGCACCGGCGTGGCGCGAATTCTGCTCGAAAAGAAGGACCTGATCCGCCGGCGGGTGGGCGCCGAGCTGGTGCTCAAGCGGGTGGCGGACATGGACATCGAAACCGACCGGGGCGTGGCCTTTCCAGACGGGGTGCTCACCACCGATGCCCGGGCGCTTATTGCCGATCCTGAGATCGATATCATTCTCGAAATGATCGGCGGCGAGGGCATTGCCAAGACCTTTATTCTGGAGGCCATCGCAAACGGCAAGCACATCGTGACCGCCAACAAGGCTCTGCTGGCCAGGCACGGCAACGAGCTGGTCATGGCCGCTGCGGAAAAAGGGGTGGATTTGGCTTACGAGGCCAGCTGCGGCGGGTGCATGCCCATCATCAAGACCCTTCGGGAATCCCTGGTGGGTAACCGAATCGAGTCCATGACCGGCATCCTCAACGGCACCTGCAATTATATCCTGAGCAAGATCACCGCCGACGGCAGTTCCTTCGCGGAAGCCCTGGCCGAGGCCCAGGCCAAGGGCTTCGCCGAGGCGGACCCGACCCTGGATATCGAAGGTTACGACACCGCGCACAAGCTGGCCATCATGACGGCCCTGGCCTATGGCATGGCCATCAATTTCGACGATATCCACATCGAGGGCATCAGCAAGATCACGCCCCTTGATATCGAGTTCGCCGCCCAGTTCGGCTACACCATCAAGCTGCTTGCCATTGGAAAGGACAAGGGGGACGCCATTGAAAGCCGGGTGCATCCCACCATGATTCCCTCGGGGAATCTGATGAGCAACGTCAGCGGCAGCTTGAACGCCATCATGATTTCCGGTGATGCCGTGGAGGAGATCGTGCTCAATGGTCACGGCGCCGGCATGATGCCCACGGCCAGCGCCGTGGTGAGCGATGTGGTGGATATCGCCCGGAATCTGATGGCGGGCCGGTCCGGCCGGGTGCCCACCTTGTCCTACCAGCTCGAACATATCCGCAATCTTCCCGTGTTGCCCATCGATGAGATTGAAACCCAGTATTATTTTCGTTTTGCCGTCCAGGACCGGCCCGGGGTGCTGGCCCGGATCGCTGGCGTGTTGGGCAATTACGGCATCAGCCTTAAGTCGGTTCACCAGAAGGGGCGGGAAGCCCGGGGGCCGGTGGCCATTGTCATGTTCACCCACATGGCAAAGGAGGCGGATGTGAAGAAGGCCATGGCGGAAATACGAGCATTCGACATTGTGACCGATGATCCCATGGTCATCCGGATCGAAGACAAGGATGGAGAATAGCGGCGATGCAAGTGCTTTGTTCTGACCTGGAAGGGGTTTTTGTCCCCGAAATATGGATCAATGTGGCGGAAAAAACCGGAATCGCGGCGTTGCGGCTGACCACCCGGGACATTTCCGATTATGATGTGCTGATGAAAAAACGCCTCGGCATCCTGGCGGAACACAACCTGAAGCTCCAGGATATCCAGACGGTGATCGCCGCCATGGACCCCCTGCCCGGGGCGGTGGACTTCCTGGACGGGCTGCGCCGCCGAACCCAGGTGATCATCGTGTCGGACACCTTTACCCAGTTCGCCCGCCCACTGATGGAAAAACTGGGTTGGCCCACCCTGTTCTGCAACACCTTGGAGGTGGATGCCGACGGGACTGTGCGCGACTATACCCTCCGGCAGCCGGACGGCAAGCGCAAGGTGGTGGAATCTCTTGCCGCGCTCAATTACGAGATTATCGCCATGGGGGACTCCTACAACGATCTGTCCATGATTCAGACCGCCGACCACGGCATCCTCTTCTGTCCGCCGGACAGCATTCTAAAAGAATACCCCCACCTGCCCGTGGCCCGGAGTTACGCGCAGCTGGGCACGATCCTGGAGCCGCTTCTCAAATGACCGATGCCTGTACCACCGTGGCGCCCCACCGGACCGCGTACCGGGTCATCTACGGCGACACCGACCGGATGGGGGTGGCCTACTACGCCAATTATCTGAGATGGTTCGAGATCGGGAGAAACGAGCTACTTCGGGAGGCGGGGGTCCCATACAAGGAGATCGAGGGCCGCGGGATCATGCTGCCGGTGGCCGAAGCGACCTGTAAGTACATGGTCTCTGCCGCTTATGACGACGAGCTGATCATTGAGACCGGCATCGATTTTTCCGTTCGTGCCCGGCTTAAACTGGTCTATACTCTCTATCGAAAGGCCGATATGGCCGTTCTGGCCGTCGGTCATACCCTGCACGCCTGTCTGGGGGAAAACGGCAAGGTCATCCGGCCGCCGACCTTTCTCGTGGCGGCCCTGAAAAAGTGCTGCTTGCCCGGGGGCTCTTGAGCCATGACCTGGATTCGCGAGACACCAGACGGTGTGGTTGTCTCCCTGTTCATCCAGCCCCGGGCCTCCAAAAACCAGATTGTTGGCTGCCAGGGCGACGCCCTCAAGGTGCGCCTCACGGCGCCGCCGGTGGAAGGCGCCGCCAACAAGATGTGCATCGCTTTTCTCGCCAAAGCCGTGGGGGTGCCCAAATCCGCCCTGGACATTGTCGCCGGTGCGTCGTGTCGCCGCAAGCAGTTGCTGATCCGCGGCCGGCAGGATCTTGCAGCCGTGCGGGCAAAGATAGCGGCGCTGGTTCCATAAAAACCCCTTGACACTGAACGGCTTTTCAATTACAAAGGCGGTTACCTGATGCGGGGTGGAGCAGTCTGGTAGCTCGTCGGGCTCATAACCCGAAGGTCGTTGGTTCGAATCCAGCCCCCGCTACCAAAAAAATCAAAGGCTTGGCGATTTCGCCAGGCCTTTTTCTATTATGCCGCGTTGGTTGCTGCGGAGTTCCAAGAACGTTTGCCGCCTCGCCCCGCCTTTTATGGCCTTCCGGTTCCGGCAGGGGGCATTGCTCAGCCGGGTTTTCCGCACTCCTTGCACCGTCGGTCGGGTCCGATTACGCCGATGCAATTGCCGTCGGGGCAGAGGCGCCGGTTTTCCCAGTCGTTCGATTCCCCGGAGGCCGCATCTTCTGTCGAAGTGTGGTCTGGCATTTCCGGTGCCTGTTCAATGTCGGGTCCGGTAGGGGGGACGGCAGCATCGGAGGTTTCATCAATATCGGGCAGCTCTCCTTCAAAGGGCTTTGCGCACTCCTTGCACCGCCCGTCGGGGCCGATTACGCCGATACAGTTGCCGTCACTACACAAGGTGCGCTGTTCCCATTGCGCGTCCTGCTCTTCCTTTGTTGGGTTCTGGTCCGGTTGCATCGCATCCATCCTCTCTTGTGGGGTGTCCCGTTGTTGCGGCTGACCCTTCCGTCGTCGGAAAGCCTTGATTCATCTGGGGTTCGGCCGGTCCTTATCCTTGACAGTTGTACCCAAATAGGTTAGCAGAATCTGTTTAAAACATAATTTTCAAAAGGTTTCAACCAGTTGAAAACGCCATTCCCCAGCGGCGGGAAACAGGTGCAAGTAGCTGGACTTGCACTTTTTTCATTGGAATGGCAGGGGGGCTTGAAATGAGGGACCATGGACAAGACAAGTGAAATTTTACAGAAACGGCGGGAAAAGAATCAGGCTCTCAAGGACCAGGGCGTTGATCTGTTCCCGAACGATTTCAAGGCCGCGCATACCATTCGCGATATCCAAGCCGCCATCGGTACCGAACCGGAAACGCTGACAGGCGACGGGCCGGTGTTCACCGTTGCCGGCCGCATGATGGCCATCAACCGGTTCGGTAAAAGCACCTTCATCCGGTTTCGGGACCGTACCGGCCAGATGCAGGCCTATGTGCGCAAGGACAAGATCGGGGAGGCGGCCTACGCCCTGTTCAAGCAGCTTGATTTCGGCGATTTCGTGGGGATGCGCGGCACCCTCTTCCAGACCAAGACGGGCGAGTGGACCTTGCTGGCCGAATCCCTCCGCCTGGTGTGCAAGGCAACCCGCCCCCTGCCGGAAAAATTTCACGGCTTGAAGGATCCGGAAAAGCGTTACCGCCAACGCTACATCGATCTGATCATGAACGCCGACACCCGGGAACTTTTTGTCAAGCGCAGCCGGACCATTCAGGCCATCCGGTCGTTTCTGCTGGAGCGGGATTTCCTGGAGGTGGAAACCCCCATGATGCAGCCGATTCCCGGCGGGGCCGAAGCCACGCCCTTTGTGACCCACCACAACGCCTTGGACATGGACCTGTTTTTGCGCATTGCCCCGGAGCTGTACCTGAAGCGTCTGGTGGTGGGGGGGTTCGAGCGGGTGTTCGAAATCAACCGCAGCTTCCGCAACGAGGGGGTTTCCACCCGGCATAATCCCGAATTCACCATGATCGAATTCTACCAGGCATACGCCACCTACCATGATCTGATGGATCTGACCGAGGAGATGTTTGCCCACGTGGCCCGGAAGGTGACCGGATCCGCGACCGTTTCGTACCAGGGGCATGCCATCGATTTCGGTGCACCGTGGCGGCGGCTGCCGCTGCTGGTCTCCCTGCAGGAAATTGGCGGCGTGGATCCGGCGATACTCGGCGACAGGGAACAGCTGATGGCGTTCGCCGCCGGCAAGGGTATTCACCTGACCAAGACCGAACGGGTGGGCAAAATCGTCACGAAGCTGTTTGACGTCCTGGTGGAGCCGAAGTTGATACAGCCCACCTTTATTACCGGCTACCCGGTGGAAGTCTCGCCCCTGTCCCGCAGGAGCAACGCCGATCCTGCCCTCACCGATCGGTTCGAGCTGTTCGTGGCGGGACGGGAAATCGCCAACGGGTTCTCCGAGCTAAACGACCCCGAGGACCAGACGGAGCGATTCCTGCAGCAGGTGGCCGAGCGGGACGCGGGCAATGCAGAGGCCCATTACATGGACAGGGATTATATCGAGGCGCTTGAATACGGCATGCCGCCCACGGCAGGCCAGGGGATCGGCATCGACCGGCTGGTGATGCTGATGACCGACGCGGCGTCCATCCGGGAAGTGATCCTTTTCCCGCACATGAAATCGAAAACTCAGGAACGGCAATAATTCCGGGACGTGATGGCGGTTGAATTCTTCATAGGCAGGCGCTACCTCAGATCAAAGCAAAAACAGGCGTTTATCTCCCTGATAACGCTTTTGTCCGTTGCCGGGGTGACGGTGGGGGTCATGGCGCTGATCGTTGTCATCGCCGTGATGAGCGGGTTCGAGTCGGACTTGAAATCCCGCATTCTGAACGTGGACGCCCATGTGGTGCTGCAACGGCACCTGTCGCCGTTTACGGAGTACGAAACGGTGGGGGATTATCTTGCGGGGCGGCCGGATGTGGCGGCGGCCTCGCCCTTCATCCTGTCCCAGGTGATGGTGCGCTCCGCCGCCGGCGTTACCGCCGCTATCATCCGGGGGGTGGATCCCGCCACCGTGGGCCGCGTTATCGAATATCTGGACGCCGCGCCCCTGATGCAGGAAGACCGGGCGTCCGGTGCGGGCATCGTCCTTGGCAAGACCCTGGCCGAACAGTTGGGGGTGGGCATCGGTGACGCCGTGCAGCTGATTTCTCCCCGGGGCATGCTGTCGCCGGTGGGGCATCTGCCGGTGATGAAGCAATTCGAAGTGGCCGGGTTTTTCGAGTCGGGCATGTACGAGTATGACCGCTCCCTGGGGTTCATCACCCTGGCCCAGGCCCGGAAGCTGTTGCGCATGCCCGATGCCGTCACCGGCATTGAAATCCGGGTGCACGACATCTACCAGGCCGACACCATCCGGCAGCAGATCGTGGACGTCCTCGGTTTCCCCTATTGGGCCAGCGACTGGATGCAGAAGAACCGCAATTTGTTTTCTGCGCTGAAGCTGGAAAAAACCGTCATGTTCATCATTCTTGCCCTGATCGT
Organism: Desulfobacterales bacterium; assembly: GCA_963678885.2. Lineage (GTDB taxonomy): Bacteria > Desulfobacterota > Desulfobacteria > Desulfobacterales > JAFDDL01. Next base: position 1,447,162 of record CAXXFG010000001.1, read on the forward strand.
GCTTGTGGCCGCCTTCAATATCGCCAGCACCCTCATCATGATGGTCATGGAAAAGAAAAAGGACATTGCCATTCTGCGGGCCATGGGTGCCACGGATCGCCAGGTCCGGCGCATCTTCGTGTTCAAGGGAATGGTGATCGGCCTGATCGGTACGGTGCTCGGCGGCTGCCTGGGGTTCATCCTTTGCAGCTTGCTTGCCCGGTACCACTTTATTGAGCTGCCGGGAGACGTGTATTACGTGACAACCCTTCCCGTCGAACTGCAGGTGTTCGATGTGGCCCGAATTGCTGTTGCGGCCCTGTGCATCTGTTTCCTGGCCACACTGTATCCTGCCCGGCAGGCCTCGCGGCTGAACCCGGTGGAGGCGATCCGCAATGGCTGAAATCGATCGGAAAGCGACCGATACCGACGCCGGCGGGCCCCTGCTGATGGCCGCCCGGGGGCTGTACAAGGGGTTTCGCAACGGTGGCGCGCCCATCGAAATTTTGACCGATGCCGATTTCACCCTGCGGGCGGGAGAAACCGTGGCGGTGGTGGGCGCCTCGGGTATCGGTAAATCCACCTTCCTGAACTTGCTGGGAACGCTGGAGCGGCCGGATAAGGGGCGGCTGCTGTTCGAAGGACAGGACATGTGTCGGCTCGGCGCCGATGCACTGGCACGGTTGCGCAACAGGTCCATGGGGTTTGTCTTTCAGTTTCACCACCTACTGCCCGAGTTCACCGCCATGGAAAACGCCATGATGCCCCTGTTGATTCAGGGCCGGAAGAAAGCGGCGGCCCGGAAGGCGGCGGAGGAGATTCTGGTGCGCGTGGGATTGAAGGACCGGCTGGGACACCGGGTGATGAAGCTCTCGGGCGGAGAGCAGCAGCGTGTCGCCCTGGCGCGCGCCCTGGTGACGAATCCGCGGGTGCTGCTGGCCGACGAACCCACCGGGAATTTGGACCGTGCGAACAGCCAACAGGTGCACGCACTGCTCCTGGAGTTGAACCGGGAGTTCGCCATGGCCATGGTGGTGGTCACCCATAACACCGAACTGGCGTCCTTCATGCGCCGGCAGGTGACCATCCTGGACGGGAAAGTAATTTCCATACGATAGGGAGGACCGTTGAAACGATTCATCGCACTTGCATTGATGTTGCTCATCTGGTGGCCGGTCACCGGCTTTTCCCGGGAACCGGTCCGGGTGGCCGTGTTTCCGTTTTCCGTATCCGCGGACAGGGATCTTGATTATTTACGAGCGGAAATCCCCAACATTATCCAGCGGCATTTGGCCGGCACCGATGTCACGGTGTTGCCCATGACTTCTCCGGACGAGATGACCCCCGCCGCCCTTGGGGAAGCGGCCCGGGCGGTGAATTGCGCCTACGTGGTATGGGGCACGCTTTCCTGGACCGGGGACCGTTTTGTTTTGGCAGCCTGGTTGTCGGAGGCCGAGGCACAGGCGCCGGCAATGCCCCTGAACGCAGCGGGTGAGGGCATCGAAAACCTGCCCGGTGCTGTGCAGCAGATCAGCGAAGCGTTGCGCCGCGTCCTGGTGCCACGGGAAATCATCGCAGATGTCCGGGTGGCGGGCAACCTGCGCATCGAAGCCGACGCCATCAAACGCATCGTCACTACCAAGCCCGGAGATGACTATCTTCCCCGGTCGCTGTCCCGGGATCTCAAGGCGGTATATGCCATGGGGTATTTCGACGATATCCGCATTGAGGCCGACGACAGCCCGGGGGGCAAGATCGTCACCTTTCGCGTCACGGAAAAGCCAACGGTCAAGGCCATCGGGTTCAAGGGGAACACGGCCATTGCCACGGAGGCCCTGGAAAAGAACATCGACATCCACACCGGCGCCATCCTCAACGTGTTCGATATCCGAGAGAACCTGCAACGCCTGGAGCTCCAGTACCAGGAACGCAATTACCATTCCGCCAGGGTGACCTATGAAACCCAACCGGCGGGGGAAAATCAGGTGATCCTGACCTTCGTCGTCGACGAGGGGGAGAAAATTCGCATCAAGGAAATCGAGATCCTGGGCAACGAGGCCTTTTCCGACAAACAGTTGCGCAAGGTGATGAAAACCTCGGAAAAAGGGATGTTTTCCTGGCTGACTTCCTCCGGGGAGTACCACCCCGACATGCTCAAACGGGATGTGGCCATGCTGGAAGCCTTCTACCAGAACAACGGCTACGTGGAGGTGCGGGTGGCCGATCCCGACGTGGAGCAGAAGGACAATTGGATGTATGTCACCTTCAAGGTGGACGAAGGTCCCCGGTTCAAGGTCGGCAAAGTGGATGTGGCGGGGGATTTGATTCTTCCCCATGACGAACTGATGGCCGTGCTCGACATTGCCAAGGAGGAATATTACAACCGTGATGCGGTGCGCAAAGACGTGTTGACCATCACGGACCTGTATGCCGATTACGGGTACGCCTTTGCCGACGTGGCGCCCCACATGGGACGGAACCCAGAAGAGAATACGGTGCACATTACCTTCCGGGTGGACAAGGGCAACGCGGTCTATTTTGAAAAGATACGCATCGGCGGCAACACCAAGACCCGGGACAAGGTGATCCGGCGTGAGCTCAAGGTACACGAGCAGGATCTGTTCAGCGGAAAGGATCTGAAAAAGAGTGTCAAGAATCTCAACCGGCTCAATTTCTTTGAGGACGTGAAGGTCAACACCTACAAGGGGTCCTCGGACGACACCATGGTGCTCCAACTGGACGTGACCGAGAAGCCCACGGGCAATTTCACCTTCGGCGGCGGGTACAGCAGCGTGGAGAAGGTGTTTTTGACCACATCGATTTCCCAGAACAACTTTCTCGGCCGGGGCCAGGCCCTGTCGCTCAGCACCCAGTTGGGCGCTACCACGTCCCAGCTGATGGCAAAATTCATCGAGCCCTGGTTGTTCGACATCCCCCTGAACGCCGGGTTTACGGTTTTCAAATGGGGGCGGGACTACGACGAATATGACAAGGAGAGCCTCGGGGGCAGCATCAGCGCCAGCTACCCGTTTTTCGCCGAGGATATGCGGCTGTTCGCCAGCTATGCCTACGACATGGGCGAACTGACCGATATCGAGGAGACCGCTTCAAAGAACATCAAGGAACTCGAGGGAACCCTCATCACCAGCAGCGTCAGCGCGGGGGTCAGCTATGACACCCGGGACAAGATCGTCAATCCCACCAGCGGCCAGGACCACAGGTTTACCGTGGAGTATGCCGGGCTCGGCGGAGACGTGGGGTTCACCAAGCTCACCGGTGAATTGGGCTGGTACATGCCCTTGTTCTGGAAATTCGTTGGGTTCATTCATGCCGAGGCGGGTTATATTTTCGAAAATTCCAGCAAGAAACTGCCGGATTACGAGCGGTTTTACATGGGTGGCATCAACTCCATGCGGGGGTTTGACTGGCGGGACGTGCACCTGTGGGACGACGAGGGCGCGGAGGTTGGCGGCAACCAGATGGTCCAGATCAACCTGGAGCTGCTTTTCCCGCTGGTCAATGCGGCGGGCCTCATGGGGGTGGTGTTTTTCGACACCGGCCAGGTGTTCGACGATGACGCCTACCTCGACCGGGTCTATGACAGTGACCAGGCGGCTTATTACGGCACCAACCCGGCCGATTTTGATTTCGGTGCTTTTCGGCAAACCATGGGGTTCGGTTTCCGGTGGTATTCCCCCATGGGACCCATCCGGCTTGAATACGGCCACGTGCTCGACTCCAAGTCATCGGATGAAAGTTCCGGCAAGTGGGAGTTTACAATGGGGGCCGCCTTCTGATAAAGCGGGACGGCCGGTTATTCGTGCCGGATTTTTGGGTGGGCTGTTTGCGGTAACAAACGGCGGCAAGGTCGCCGCGATATCCCGGTGTTGCCGGGATCAACCATGACAGGGGGAATGATATGCGATTTTTCAAGCCCGGTATACGGACGGTAATTCTTGCAATGTGCCTAATGCCCGCCATCGCCTTTGGTGCGGATGTGGCCAAGATCGGACTGGTGGACTTCCAGAAAGTCCTGACGACCTCCGAAGCCGGAAAAGAGGCGCAGCAACAGATCAGCGAAAAGGGCAAGGAGATGGAAGAGGATCTCAAGGCCAAAGGCATGGCCATCGAGGAGGCCCGTGCCCGTTTCGAGCGTGAGGCCATGGTCATGAGTGCCGATGCCCGGGCTGAAAAGGAGCGGGACCTGAAAATCAAGATGCTCGATTTCAAGGATCTTGAAAAGAGATACAAGAACGAGTTCAACCAGTACAATATGGAGTTGGTCAATAGCTTCAAGGGCGATGTGCTGGCCCTTGCCCAGGAAATCGGCAAGAAGGACGGCTACCTGCTGATTCTTGAAAAGAACGGCGGTGGTGTATTGTATGCGCCGAGCTCCATCGACATTACCGACCGTATTATCGATGCCTATAACGCCGCCCATGCAAAGAAAAGCAAGGACTGATGTCATGGAAATGACCACTGCGGCCATTGCCCGGCTGGTGGCAGGGGATCTTGCGGGGGACGGTGAGCGGATAATTTCCGGCGTGGCGTCCTTTGCCGACGCCACCGGAACGGATATCACCTTTGCCGCCCAGGCGTCGTTTCTCAAGCAGCTTGACCAGGCCACCGCCGGTGTGGTGCTGGTGCCCCGGGACATTGCCTGTGCAACCGTGCCGGTCATCCGGGTGGACCATCCCCAGATGGCCTTCGCCAAGATTATCGCCGCCTTTCATCCGCCGTCCCGTCTGTCCACGGGAATTCATCCCAGGGCCGTCATCGGTGATGACTTTTCGTGCGGAAAGGACCTGGCGGTGGGGGCGGGCGCCGTGATCGGAGATCGGGTGACGGTGGGGGATCGGGTGCAGATTCATCCCAACGTGGTCATCGGGGACCAGGTGGTTATGGGGGACGACGTGATCCTCCACCCCAACGTGACCATACTGGAACGTTGCGTCATCGGCCACCGCGTCATCATCCAGGCCGGAACGGTCGTCGGCAGCGACGGGTACGGCTACGCTTCGGATGCCGGGGGGCATCACAAGATACCTCAGATCGGCATCGTCCGCATCGACGATGACGTGGAGATCGGGGCGAACAACTGCATTGACCGGGGCGCCCTGGGCAGCACCCATCTCCGCGCAGGGGTTAAAACCGACAACTTGGTGCACATCGCCCACAATGTGGTGGTGGGGGAAAACGCCCTCCTGGTGGCCCAGGTGGGCATCGCCGGCAGCGTTACGATCGGGAAAAACGCCATTCTGGCGGGTCAGGCCGGCATTGCCGGCCACCTTACCATCGGTGAGGGGGTCATCATCGGCTCCCAGGCCGGTATCGGCCAGTCGGTGGCGGACGGTGAGATTCTGTCGGGATCGCCGGGGATTCCCCATCGGCTTTGGCTGCGGGTGCAGCGGGCCATGACGAAACTGCCGGAATTGCTCAAACAGGTGGCAAGCATTGAAAAACGCCTGGTGCAGGTGGAAAGGGAGTCCCATGGAAGCGACGCATGACATTCTCGGCATCATGAAATTTTTGCCCCACCGTTACCCATTTTTGCTGGTGGACCGGGTCCTGGCGCTTGTGCCCGACGAAAAGATCGTGGCCATTAAGAATGTGACCATGAACGAGCCTTTTTTCCAGGGGCATTTCCCCGGGAAGCCCATCATGCCCGGGGTCTTGATCATCGAGGCCATGGCCCAGGCAGGGGGGGTGCTGTTTTCCTCCTCCCTGCCCCCGGAACAGCAGGGTGCTGTCATGTATTTCATGAGCATCGACAAGGCCAGGTTCCGCAAACCGGTGGTGCCCGGCGATCAGTTGGTGTTTGAAGTAACCTTTTTGAAAAAGCGTGCCAAGGCCATCAAGATGGCCGCCACGGCCTCAGTGGACGGCACGATGGTGGCCGAGGCCGAACTGATGGCGACCATTGGAGAGAAAGTATGATTCAGCATCCCACCGCCGTCATTGATTCCAAGGCGGAACTCGATGACCGTGTCACCGTCGGGCCCTATGCCATTATTGGTCCCCATGTGACCATCGGCGCCGGCACCACCATCGGTTCCCACGCGGTGATTGATCCCCATGTGTCCATCGGGCCCGATTGCCGGATTTTTCAGTTCGCCGCCATCGGCGCCGTGCCCCAGTCACTGAAGTTCCGGGGGGAGAAAACGTTCGTTAAAATCGGACGCGGCACCATCATCCGAGAGTTTGTGACCATTCACCGGGGGACGGAGTTCGGCGGCGGCATCACCGAAGTGGGAGAGGGGTGTTTGCTGATGAACTACACCCACATCGCCCATGACTGCCGGGTCGGCCGGGAGGTGGTGTTCGCCAACAACGCGACCCTGGCTGGCCATATCACCATCGGCGATCATGCCACCATCGGGGGGCTCACCGCCATTCACCAGTTTGTCCAGGTGGGCGATTATGCATTCATCGGAGGTAAGGCCGCTGTGGTCAAGGACATCCCCCCCTTTGTCATCTCTTCGGGGGATCGGGCTAAACTCCATGGCCTCAATTCCGTCGGGCTCAAGCGCCACGGGTTTTCACCGGCCACCTTGTCGGAACTCAAAAAAGCCTACCGAATTTTTTTCAGAATCGGCCTGACCATGCATGAGGCGGTGGAGCGGGTCAAGGCCGAGGTGGAACAGATTCCGGAGGTGATGACATTCGTAGCGTTCATTCAAGCCTCCAAGCGGGGCATCACACGATAAGCTGCCGGTCGCCGGTTGCCATGGGGCGGTGGGGGGTGCTGGAAGCCCTTTTTCCGATGCCCGGCACCCGGCACGCGACGCCTGACGCACCATGAAAAAAATCGGACTCATTGCGGGAAGCGGACAGTTTCCCCTTATTTTTTCGGCGGTCGCCAAAGCCAATGGCTATGACGTGTACGCGGTGGCACATTTGAAGGAAACCGATCCGGCCCTCGCCAGCCAGGTGGCGGCCGTTGAATGGGTTCACCTCGGCCAGATCAAACGGCTCATCCGGTTTTTCAAGGAGCACCAGGTGACGGAAGCCGTGATGATGGGGGCCATCAAAAAGACCCGCATGTTCACCGACATCCGCCCGGACACCAAGGCGTTGGCCCTGGTGGCGGCCATGCGCCACACCCATGACGACGGCATCCTGAGAGCCGTTGCGAACCTATTGGAAAAAGAAGGCATACGGATCCAGCCGTCCACGTTGCTTTTGCCCGACATCCTGGCAGCTCCCGGCTGCTGGACCCGGCGGCAACCCAGCAGGGATGAAATGGCCGACATCCGCTTGGGGTGGCGGCTGGCCAAGGAGATCGGCCGCCTGGACATCGGACAGTGTATCGTTCTGGCCAGTGGTTCGGTGCTGGCGGTGGAGGCCATTGACGGTACCGATGCCACCATTAGGCGGGGCGGCCCGTTGGGGAGGGGCAAGGCCGTGGTGGTCAAGGTCTGCAAGCCCAACCAGGACCTGCGGTTCGATATCCCGGCGGTGGGCGTCGGCACCATTGAAACAATGCACAATGCCGGCGCAAAGGTGTTGGTGATGGAGGCCGGCAGGGCGGTGGTGTTCGACCGGGAGGAGATGATCGCCCGGGCCGATCGTTACGGCATCGCCGTGGTGGCCCGGCAGGAAGGTGCGGAAGATGAAAACGCTTAGGACCGCAGTGGTCGGGGTCGGGTATCTCGGCCGGTTTCATGCACAGAAATATGCCGCCATGGACGGTGTGGAGCTGGTGGGGGTGGTGGATGTCTCCGCCGCCAGGGCCGGGGCGGTGGCCGCAGAACTGGGCACCCGGAGTTTCGATGATTATACGGCGCTGTTCGGGCAGGTGGATGCCGTGTCGGTGGTGACCCCGACGCCTGAACATTATGCGGTCAGTCGCGACTTTTTGGAACGGGACGTGGACGTGCTCATCGAAAAGCCGATGACCGTCACCCTCAAGGAGGCGGACAGCCTCATCGCCCTGGCTGAGTCCCGGGGGCTGATCATCCAGGTGGGGCACCTGGAGCGGTTCAATCCTGCGGTGATGGCTCTCGACGGTATGGTGGGAGACCCGCGGTTCATCGAATCTCACCGCCTGAGCGTTTTTAAACCCCGGGGCATTGATGTGAGCGTGGTGCTCGACCTGATGATTCACGACATCGATATCATCATGAGTTTCGTAAAAGCGCCCATCCGGCGGATCCACGCGGCGGGGATACCGGTCATTACCGGTGAGGTGGATATCGCCAATGCCCGCCTTGAGTTTCAAAACGGAGCAGTGGCCAATGTTACGGCCAGCCGGGTTTCCACCATGAACCAGCGCAAGATCCGGATGTTTCAGCAGCACGCCTATATTTCGGTTGATTTCGCCAACCATGGCATTACCGTGATCCGCAAGGGGGACGGCGCAACGGATGCCGTGATTCCCGGCATGGACGTCAAGGAAATGTGTTTTACCAAGGGAGACGCCCTTGATGATGAGATAAAGGCCTTCGTGCATGCGGTCAGAAGCCGGGTGGCGCCCGAAGTGACCGGCCAGGTGGGACGCCAGGCCCTTTCGGTGGCCCTGAGCGTCATGGAACAGATCAATGCAACCAACAACCGGATGTTGAAGAGATGACCGACGCTTTTTCCCGGAAATCCGATTTTCAGCAGGAGACATCCGCTCCGCCGCCATGCGTGATGATCATCACCGGGGAAGCATCCGGGGATTATCATGGCGCCCGGGTGGTCGCGGCTCTCAAGAAACGGCGTCCCGATCTCTTTTGTATCGGTATCGGCGGCGGATGCATGGCCCGGGCCGGTGTGCGCATCCGTTTGGACGCCCATCGGCTGGCGGTTGTTGGCATCACCGAGATTTTCGCCAAGGCCCGCATCCTCGTCAGTGGGCTGGCCACGGCCAGGGGGATGGTCAAAAGCCTGCGCCCGGATCTTCTGATTCTCGTTGATTTTCCCGATTTCAACCTCATGGTGGCCAAAACCGCTCGAAAATGCGGGGTGCCGGTGTTGTACTACATCAGCCCCCAGATCTGGGCGTGGCGGAGCGGGCGGGTCAAAAAAATCCGTGACCGTGTTGACCACATGGCCGTCATCCTTCCCTTCGAGGCGGCGTTTTACAGCGATCACAAGGTACCGGCCACCTTCGTGGGGCACCCCCTTCTCGATGCTGCGGCGCCGCCCCCCCGACCGGTGGAGCCCCGGGCGGGGTTCACCCTCGGACTGCTGCCCGGCTCCCGGGACAGGGAGGTCTCCCAGCTTCTGCCGGATATGCTGGCCGCGGCCCGGCTTCTTTCCCGAAAACATCCCGGGATCCGGTTCGTGCTTGCCATGGCGCCGTCGGTGGACCCGCGGCTCGTCTCCCGGATCATTGCCGATTACGGCGATAAGCTGCCCCTGGACATCGAAACGGACGGCGTGGAAAAGGTTTTTTCCCAGAGCACCCTGGCGGTGGCGGCCTCCGGCACGGTAACCCTTGAGGCGGCCATTGCAGGCGTGCCGACGGTGATCGTTTACAAGGTGTCCACCCTCAGTTATTGGCTGGGCCGGGCATTGGTCCGGGTCAAGCACATTGGGCTTGCCAACCTGATTGCGGGGCGGGAAATCGTTCCCGAACTCATTCAGCGGGCGGTGACGCCGGAGAATATTGCGGGGGCGCTTTCCCGGATGATTGGGGATCCGGTGGCTCTTTCGGCCTGCCGGGAGGCGTTGCTGGCGCTGCGGGAAAAACTCGGCGGGCCCGGGGCATCGGATCGCGTGGCGTTGCTGGCCGAGCAGATGCTTCAAACACCCCGGCAACCGGTGGATCAATAAGGACGGGATATGGGCGGTTGGGTCAAGGAGCGCCGGTGGCAGCTGGTGGGGCTGTTGGGAAAGTGGTTGATCGACGGCCTCTTTTTCGCTTCCCGCATCGACACCGTCGGTAAGGCGCAAGTCCAGGACCTGCTCGATTCCCGGCGGTTCATCCTGGCCTTCTGGCATTCCCGTATCCTTTTGGTCAGCTATCTGTTCAAGGGATGGAACGGGGCCATCCTGGTCAGCCGGTCCGATGACGGGGAGATTATCGCCCGGGTGCTCCAGTGCCAGGGGCACGAAACCATTCGCGGCTCCACCGGGAAAGGAGGCCTGCGGGCCCTGGCCCGGCAGATCAAATGCCTCAAAGAGCAGCGCAGACCGGGGGTGGTGATTCCGGACGGGCCCCAGGGGCCCCGGCACAGGGTGCAACCGGGCATCATCATCCTGGCACAGAAAACGGGGTGCCCCATCGTGCCGGTCACCTACAGTGCCAGAAAGGCAAAGATTTTCGGCAGCTGGGACCGGTTTATGCTGCCGCGGCCCTTCACCCGGTGCCGGGTGGTGTTCGGGGATCCGGTGCGGGTCGCGGCCGATGCCGGGAAGGAGGATCTGGCGGCACGGCGCCGGCAGCTCGAAACCGAACTGTGCCGGATTACCGATGACGCGGACCGGTTTTTTAACCATGATGCAGAAAGCAGGGTCTAATCAGTATGATGGGAAGTTTCTTCAATATAAATCTGAAAAGCCGGCATCGTCAGATTTTCGGACTGATCAAGGGCCACCGGGGCCGATTTTTTCTGTCCATGTTCTGTTCACTGCTCATCTCCGCCACCACCGCCGCATCGGCATGGCTTCTGGAGCCGGCCATCAATCTGATATTCATAGAAAAAAACATGCTCATGGTCAATCTGTTCCCCCTGGTGATCATCGGTCTTTACATGATCCGGGGTGTTGGGATTTACGGCCAGGAGTACCTGATGAGCTTCGTGGGGCAGGATATTATCCGAAAGCTCCGCAACCGCCTCTACAACCGGATCCAGGATTTGCCCATCAGCTTTTTTCAACAGGAGAAGACCGGCGTTCTGATGAGCCGTATCACCAACGATGTGAATATTATCCGGGCCATGGTATCGGACACCGTCAAGGCGGCGCTCAGGGATTGTTTCAGTATTTTTCTGCTGATCGGAGTGATTTTCTACCGGGACTGGCAGCTGGCCATCATTGCCGTTGTGATCATGCCGGTTGCCTTCATGCCGGTGGTGAAATTCGGGCGCCGGGTCAGAAAGTTCAGCACCCGGAGCCAGGAGGCGATGGCCGACATGAGTGCCTTTCTTCATGAAACCTTCGCCGGCAACAAGATCGTCAAGGCTTTCGGCATGGAACCTTACGAAAAGGAGCGGTTCGCGGACAAGGCCATGGCCTTGTTCCACCTGGAGATCAAGAATGTCCGCTCCAAGGCCCTCTCGCCGGCGGTGATGGAGATGTTCGCCGGGCTCGGTATCGCCTTCATTCTCTGGTATGGCGGCACCAAAGTCGTTGCGGGAACATCCACTCCCGGGACGCTGATCTCCTTTATCGCGGCGGTGGCTTTTCTTTATGATCCCATTAAGAAGCTCTCCCGGGCCAACAACATCATCCAGGAGGGCCTGGCCGCCACCGACCGGGTATACGACGTCATCGAAACGGAAACCACCATCCGGGAGGCGGAGAATGCCGTTCACATCCAAAAGGCGCCCCATCGGGTCGTTTTCGATCATGTGCATTTCCGGTACGATACCGTCGATGTGCTCCACGATATTTCGTTGTCTGTGACGTCCGGCGAGGTGCTGGCACTGGTGGGCATGAGCGGCGGTGGAAAATCGACCCTGGTGAATCTGATTCCCCGTTTCTTTGATGTGAGCCAGGGTCGGATCCTGATCGATGATCGGGATGTCCGCTCCATCTCATTGACATCGCTGCGGGAGCAGATCGCCATTGTTTCCCAGGAGCCGATCCTGTTCAACGACACGGTGCGGAACAACATCGCTTACGGCAGGCCGGGCGCCACGGACGCAGACATTGCGGCGGCGGCGCGGGCGGCGTATGCTTATGATTTTGTCCAGCGGTTTCCGAAAAAATTCGAAACCACCATCGGGGAGTTGGGAAGCCGGCTCAGCGGTGGGGAAAAACAACGTCTCTGTATCGCCCGGGCTATTCTCAAGGACGCCCCCATCCTGATCCTGGACGAGGCCACCAGCAGCTTGGACACCGAAGCGGAGATGTGGGTGCAGAAGGCCCTGGAGAACCTCATGAAGGGCCGGACCACCTTTGTCATCGCCCACCGGTTGTCCACCATCGCCCACGCGGACCGCATCGTGGTGCTGGTCGGGGGGCGGATAACGGAAACCGGCACTCATGCCGCGTTGCTGGCCGCAAACGGCGATTACCGGAAACTCCACGATATGCAGTTTGTCAACAACGCCGAAACGGCCCAGAAGGAGAGCGCCGGGTACAGCTGAGCACCGGTGTTTTTGGGACTTCCCATGAAATTATCCATTATTGTTCCGGCATACAACGAAGAAGACCGCATCGTGCCGACCCTTGAGCGGGCCGTTGCTTATCTGGCACGGCAGCCTTACGAGAGTGAACTCATCGTGGTCAGCGACGGCAGTATGGACCAGACCTGCCAGGTGGTGAACGACACCTTCGCCGCCCGGGAGGATGTTTCTGTCCGGGCCGTGGAGTACCATCCCAACCGGGGCAAGGGATATGCCGTCAAATACGGGATGCTCAAGGGGAGCGGGGACCGGGTGATGTTTATGGATGCCGACTACGCAGTGCCCATGGCGGCCGTGGAGCAGGGGTTTGCCCTCCTGGACGCCGGCTGTGATGTGGCCATTGCCTCCCGGGCCATTGAGGGGGCGACCATCACCCGGCGGCAGAACATGTTCCGGGCCCTGTCGGGAAAACTCTACACCCTGGTGCAGAACACCTATCTGGGCTTTTCCTACAAAGATACCCAGTGCGGCTTCAAACTTTTCACCCGGGATGCGGCCAGGCGCTTGTTCACGCTCCAGAAACTGCACTCGGTGATCTTTGATCCGGAAATTTTATGGCTGGCCAAGCAAAAGGGGTTCCGGGTGGGCGAGTTTCCGGTGACCTGGCGGCACCATGAAGAGTCCCGGATTCAATACAATTCCATCGGGAAATTCCTCTTCGTTTTCCGTGAGCTGTTCCGCATCCGGAAACTACATGCCGCACGTCGGGAGAATCTGTAGCGCTTCCGCATAGGTGTCGCTGGCGCGAATATCGTTTGGATTCGGTGGCTTCCAATGGATGCCGCCCTTGAATCCGTAGGCGCGGAAAAGGTAATAGGTTTTGATCGGTTCCCGTTTTTGAGAAAAAGGCCGTGTGCGGTAAATGGTCAGCGGCTGGGGCGGATCGACCCGGTCAAAGATGTCGCCAAGACGTTTCCCGAGAGGTCCATCTTCCCGCAGCACGCCGACGGCGTCCATGCCGATCAGCTCCGCGTCCCGCCACCAATAATCATACACGTTTGGTCGGGTCCACCGGTTGATGGAGACCGTCCGTGGATTTCCGGGGGTGTAAAACGCCAGCTCCGATGCGATCTGGTAGCGCAGGCCGAACAGGAATGTTTGCTCTGGGCGCGGCATTTTCTGGCGCATGACTTCCGCGGCCTCTCCGAGCGTATTCCATCCCGACAGCTCATAGGCGGTGCGGTCCATGTCTGGCGCAATGGGCACCACCGGCCAGATGATTTGCAGTAGCACCAGCGCCGTAAATCCGTAAGCGGTGCCCAGTGTCCATTTCCAGATCTTTTTTTGCGTGGAGAACAGAGCCGCCACCAAAACGGAAGCCGTCAGAAAAGCGGCGGCGGGCCAGTTGCCGTATACCCGGGTATGAAAGCTGAGCAGCAGGAAAAAGGCGAACATGGGAAAAGAGGTAAAGAACAGATAGTGGCAGATCCACTTTTCCGTGCCGTGCTTCTTCCGCAACACCCGGTGCCAGGCCCAGAGGATCAGGAGGAACACCAGGGGGGATAAAAGGGCCGCCTGGGAGCCGAGCAGGTCCCCCAGGTATTTTAAGTGGAGTGAAAACCCTTCGTTAGCGCCGCCGATGTAGGCCACGTGACGGGCGGAGTTCCATCCGTTGGCTGCATTCCAGTAGAGGACCGGCAGAAAGACCGCCACTCCAAGAAGAACACCGCAGTACGGTTTTACCGAAGCGAGTCGGTGCCGGTGCCGGGGTGAAAAAAGGCCATAAAGAAAGGCGCACGGCAAGAAGAGCACCATGGTGTATTTGCTGAGCAATCCAAATCCGAACCACAGACCTCCCAACAGCCAGTGGCGCCATGTGTGTGATTCGTATCCCCTGGCCACATGGTAGGCTGCGGCGGCCCAGCCCGCGGCTTGGAGGCCGTCGGCCGTGGCCATGAGGCCCCCCACGTTGAATTCGAAAATGCCCTGGGTCAGCACCGCCGTCGCAAAAGCCGTGCGGGGGCCCCACCAGCGGCCGGAGATGCATACCAGGTACCCGGAGGCAAGGGCCATGGCCAGAAGCGACGGCAGGCGCACGGCCACTTCGGTGTGGCCGAGTGCCATCGTGGCCAACCGGATGGCCCAGGCGATCATGGGGGCCTGGTCGTGGTACCCCCAGTCCAGGTATCGGCTCCACTGCCAGTAGTTGGTTTCATCCGGGGCCAGCAGAAACAGACGGGCATAGAAGAGACGCAATACGGTGAAGCCGAGTATCCACAGCCAGGCCGCGTTCATGTATTGTTTGTCGGTGTCGCGTGTCATGTTTTGCCGGTTTAGGTGTTGTTCTGCTTGCCCGATCGGCACGGATGCATCGTCCCAAGGGGCAAAACACTGGTGTGGGTCTTCTTAGGGTGTTCTCCCTGAAGAAGTCAAGCCGTTTTGCCGGCGGATGGGGGTGCGGGAAGCGTTTTTGGTCGAGGCTGCCCACGCGCCCGGGTTGCGCCGGGCCGGGTTAAAGCTTATGTTACTGTCTTATGCGAAAAGTCGCCGCACAGTTATCGGCGGGCCCGGCAATGGTTTCCGGGCCGCGAAAGGATTGTCCTTCATGCAAGAAAGTGATTATTATCAGGTCCTCGGGCTGGACACCACTGCCTCCATGGCCGACATCAAGGCAGCGTATCGAAAGCTGGCCTTTCAATACCATCCCGACCGGACCCGGGAGACGGGCCAGGGTGTGGACAAGATGAAGGCCATCAACGAAGCCTACGCCGTTTTGTCCGACGCGGAAAAGCGTCGTCGCTACGATGCCATGCGTACCCGGTTCGGTGCCGGGGCCGCGGGGGAGTTCCGAAAAACCCATTCCCAAGAGGATATTTTTCAACAGACGGATATTCATCAAGTCTTCGAGGAGATGGCCAGAAATTTCGGACTGCGGGGGTTCGATGCGGTGTTCCGGGAATGTTACGGTGACCACTGCCGCACGTTTCGTGTGCGGCGGCCCGGGTTTTTCTTCGGAGGAGCGGTTTTTTCGGGCGCCCCGGGCGGACGCCGAGGCCGGCCGGCCGGCCGGGGAACGGGTCGCTTGGCCCGGATGCTTATCGCGCGCATCGCGGGCGCCCTCTTGCCCCGCAAGGGGCGCGATCTTTCCGATACCATAACCGTGTCGCCCCGGCAGGCGGTCCAGGGTGGGCCATACGCATATGCCCACCGCAAGCGCGGGAAAAAACTGGTGGTCAACATTCCGCCGGCCACCCGGAACGGGCAGCGGATCCGGCTGGCCGGTATGGGCATGCCGGGCGCCGGCGGCGGACCCGACGGTGACCTGTTCCTGCGCGTGCGGGTGGTCCGGTCCATCGGGGAAAAGTTGCGGGCCCTCATCCGACGGGCCTGATGGTGGTGCCCGCATGTGGGCCTGCCGCGGACGCGCCGGGCCCGCTTGTGATTGTCCATCATCCTGGGATTCTCCTTGACAGGCCCATGGCCTTTGACTATAAAAAATCCTTTGGGTCAGTCTAAGCCAATGCAGTGCCATAACGGCAGCCGGGCAAGCTGGTGGTCTTGCAGCGATTCGCATATGCACCGCCGGACAAGCGAACAGGGCGAGAGAGGAGTCTTGGGATGCGGCTGGAGAATCTGCTGGTTCGGAACAAACGTGCCATATTGGACGACTGGTTTGGCCTCTTGGTCGATACGTACCCTCCCGACAGTGCGCAATTCCTCAAGCGCACCGGCGATCTTTTCGGCAATCCCATCGGCGCTTCCGCCAGAAGCGGCATGACCGCCTTGTTTGATGAATTGGTTGACGGTGGCATGGACCACCGAACACTTTCTGATTTTCTGGATCCGCTTATCCGGATTCGTGCGGTCCAGAGCTTTTCTCCCTCCCAGGCCACTGAATTTGTCTTCCGCCTTAAAGATTCTGTTTACAAGGTGCTTGGCCGGGAGATTTCTTCCGGGCAATTGTTTTCGGAACTTCACGCCTTTGAAAAAAAGATCGATGCCCTGGCCCTCATCGGATTCGACATTTACATGGAATGCAGGCAGTGCATCAGCCAACTCAGGGAAAAAGAGCTGAGCAACCGTGCGCTGCTGACCTTCGGTCAGAATGGAAGGAGTGATAACCGCCCGGAAGATCCGGCGATTCAACCAAAGTGAGGTAATGGGTTATGAATGTCAACTATGTGGTTTCACTGATGGCAGTGATCGTCCTTTCCTTTTTGGCATACGCGGGGGCGCGTCTGCCGGGCCTCCAGGTTTTCTTCGGCGTTGTGTTCCCTTACATTGCGGTGCTCTTGTTCTTATACGGCGTGAGCAGCCGGGTGATCGGTTGGGCCCGGTCGCCGGTGCCCTTTCGGATCACCACCACATCCGGTCAACAAAAAACCCTGCCGTGGATAAAGCACGATGCGCTTGAAAATCCGGCAAGCCCCTGGGCGGTGGTGGGCCGGATGTTTCTGGAGGTGTTCTTCTTCCGGTCGCTTTTCAGAAATACGCGGGCCAAACTGACGGAAAGCGGAAAGCTTGCCTTCAATTTGGAAATATGGCTGTGGTTGTTCGCCCTGGCGTTTCATTACGCCTTTTTAACGGTCCTTCTCAGGCACCTACGGTTCTTCTTGGAGCCCGTCCCGGCTTGTGTTCGACTCCTGGAGGCCGTCGACGGCTTTCTCCAGGTAGGGCTGCCCGTGTTGATGCTCTCGGGCGTGGTGCTCCTGGCGGCCGTCACCTTTCTGTTCCTGCGCCGGCTGTTTGTGGTGCAGGTGCGCTATATCTCTCTTGCTTCCGATTATTTCCCCTTGTTCCTGCTCTTCGGAATTGCCTTCACCGGCCTTCTCATGCGCTACTTCACGCGGGCGGACGTGGTGCAGATAAAGGCCCTTGCCATGGGCCTTGTCACCTTCCGCCCAGTGGTGCCCGATGGTATCACCGGCATCTTTTTCATTCATCTGTTCCTGGTCAGCGTGCTGTTGGCCTATTTTCCTTTCAGCAAGCTCATGCACATGGGAGGCGTTTTCCTGAGCCCCACACGGAACATGATGGGCAACACCCGGGCGGTCCGGCATGTGAACCCATGGAATTATCCCGTCGCGGTCCATACCTATCAGGAGTACGAGGACGAGTTTAGGGAAAAAATGAAAGAGGCTGGCCTGCCAGTGGAAAAGGAGTAGCGAATGTCAGACGATATCCTGAAGCCCGAAGAGCTCCAAGCAAAAATCGACTATCATCCGCCGCGTTCCGGGTGGATGGATACCAAGCCTCAGATCAGGAAGGGAATGTACTGCTACGCGGCCAACCCGAAAAGCGTAGAGTATGTCGGGGAGCCTTTCGCCCGGCAGTGGAATCCCGTGGAGGAAGATTGGCATCTTCCCGAGAACTGGAAAGAAATCGTGATGGACGGCCTTCGGGAGCGGATCGACAAGTTCCGTTCCCTCAAGCTGTTCATGGACATCTGTGTGCGGTGCGGGGCCTGCGCCGACAAATGCCATTTCTTTCTCGGTTCCGGAGATCCCAAGAACATGCCGGTGCTGCGGGCGGAGCTGTTGCGGTCGGTTTACCGGCGGGAGTACACCCGGGCCGGAAAGCTGTTGGGGAAAATGGTGGGGGCCAGGGATCTTACCGTCGATGTCCTCAAGGAGTGGTGGTACTATTTCTTCCAGTGCACCCAATGCCGGCGCTGCTCGGTGTTCTGCCCCTACGGCATCGATACCGCCGAGATCACGCTGCTGTCCCGGGAGCTTCTCAACTTGCTGGGCCTGAACATCGACTGGATCGCCACGCCGGTGGCCAATTGTTACAGGACCGGTAACCACCTGGGCATTCAGCCCCATGCCTTCAAGGACATGATCGACTTTTTTGTGGACGACATCGAAGAGGTTACGGGTGTCAAAGTGGCGCCGTCCTTCAATAAAAAGGGCGCCGATGTACTGTTCATCACACCATCCGGCGACGTGTTCGCAGATCCGGGCACTTATACCTGCATGGGGTATCTCATTCTCTTCCATTACCTGAAGGACATGGGGCTGGACATCACCTGGAGCACCTACGCTTCGGAGGGCGGCAATTTCGGCTCCTTCGCCTCCCACGAGATGATGAAACGCCTCAATGCCAAGATGTATGCCGAGGCCCGCCGGTTGGGGGTCAAATGGATCCTGGGGGGTGAGTGCGGACATATGTGGCGGGTGATCAACCAGTACATGGACACCATGAACGGGCCGGCCGATTTCATGGAGGTGCCCGTCAACCCCATTACCGGCACTCGGTTTGAAAATGCCCGTTCCACAAAGATGGTACACATCTCGGAGTTCACGGCTGACCTGATCAAGCACGGCAAGCTCAAGCTGGATCCGCATCGAAACGATCATCTCAAGGTGACCTATCACGATTCCTGCAATCCTTCCCGGGGCATGGGCCTGCTGGAAGAGCCCCGGTACGTGATCCGGAGCGTGTGCAACAACTTCTACGAGATGCCGCGCAATACCATCCGGGAACAGACCTTCTGTTGCGGCAGCGGGGCGGGGCTCAACGCCGGGGAGAATATCGAGTTACGCATGATCGGCGGATTTCCCCGGGCCAACGCTGTAAAATACGTTCATGATGCTCACGGGGTGAATATGCTCGCATGCATCTGCGCGGTGGACCGGGCCGCGTTTCCCACCCTGATGGAGTATTGGGTGCCCGAGGTGGAGGTGACCGGCGTGACTGAATTGGTGGGCAATGCGCTGATATTGCCGGGTGAAATCAAGAGAACCACGGATCTGCGCGGCGAACCGCTGGCGGGAATGGAGGAGGAAGATGGCGAAGCGTAAGATGTTCCATGCGGGACTCATCGCAACCGGCTTGATCATTTTCGTGGCCATTGTGATCTCGCCGTTTCTGTTCAACTTCGGTAAGGCGGCGCCGCCTCCGGAAGTTGTACTGACGGAAAAGGCCCGGGCGGCGGAAACATGTGTCCGGGAGAAGGATTATATGACACGTCAGCACATGCAGCTACTGGATGTATGGCGGGATGCGGTGGTGCGCGACGGCAGCCGGGTGTATGTGAACAGCCAGGGCAAGCGATATGACATGAGCCTGTCCAACACCTGCCTTGACTGCCACAGCAACAAGGCCGAGTTCTGTGACAGATGCCACAACTATGCATCGGTAACCCCCTACTGCTGGGATTGCCACATCGATAATCCCAAGGAGATGCAATGATGGACAGCAGCAGACGAAACCTGATGAAATTGGCCGGGTTGTCGGTGGCAGGGCTGGCCGCCGCACCAGGGTTGACGGCGCTGGCTGCAAGCGGCGGCAACGCCCATCGCCCCCAGCCCCGGATGATGCCCAATGCCGATGCGCTTACCGGCAAACGGTGGGCCATGGTGGTGGACACGCGGAAAATCCACGGCCCCGAAGATCTCGCGCCGCTCTTCGAGGCCTGCCGAAAAGTGCATAATATTCCCGATTTTACAGAAAAAGACCACGAAATTAAATGGATCTGGGAAGAGGCGTTTCCCCACGCCTTTCCCACCAAGGGGCATGCGTATCTCAATGCGCGGGCAAAGGACTTGCCGTTTCCAGTGCTGTGCAATCATTGCCAGGATCCACCCTGTGTAAGGGCCTGCCCCACCAAGGCAACGTTCAAGCGCGCTTCCGACGGCATTGTGCTGATGGACTTCCACCGCTGCATCGGCTGCCGCTTCTGCATGGCCGCCTGTCCCTATGGTGCCCGCAGTTTCAATTTCAGAGATCCGGTGCCGTTCATCGCGGAAAAAAACCCGGCTTTCCCGACAAGGACAAAGGGAGTGGTGGAGAAATGCAATTTCTGCGCGGAACGCCTGGCCGTTGGAAAACCGCCCGCCTGCGTGGCGGCTTCCGGCGGCATTCTGACCTTCGGGGATTTGGACGACCCCAAGAGTGATGTGCGAATGCTTTTGGACAGCCATTACGTCATCCGCCGCAAAGAAGCGCTGGGCACGGAACCGAACGTTTACTACATCGTGTGAGGTAATTATGCTTGAGCTCGCGTTAAAAGGGAACCGCCGATACTACGGCTGGATGCTCGCCCTGGCGGTTGTGATCGGTATCGGGTTTCTGATGTACCTGAAGCAACTGTCCTTCGGTCTGGGCATTACCGGCATGAGCCGTGATGTTTCCTGGGGGTTTTACATCGCCCAGTTCACCTTCCTGGTGGGGGTGGCCGCCTCGGCGGTCATGCTGGTGATTCCCTACTACCTGCACAACTTTAAGGCGTTCGGAAAGATCACCATTCTCGGCGAATTTCTGGCGGTTGCGTCCGTGACCATGTGTGTTCTGTTTATCTTCGTGGACATGGGGCAGCCCATGCGGGTGCTCAATGTGCTGCTGTACCCCACGCCCAATTCGATTCTTTTCTGGGACATGATCGTGCTGAACGGCTATCTGCTGCTCAACATCGTCATCGGCTGGCAGGTGCTTGAAGCCGAGCGAAACGGCGTGGCGCCGCCGAAATGGGTCAAGCCGTTCATCTATCTTTCCATTCCCTGGGCGGTGTCCATCCACACGGTGACCGCGTTTCTCTACTGCGGCCTGCCGGGCCGGGGGTTCTGGCTGACGGCCATCCTGGCCCCGCGCTTTTTGGCATCGGCCTTTGCTGCGGGCCCTTCCTTTCTGATCTTGCTGTGCCTCCTGGTGCGCCGTGTCAGTAAATTCGACCCGGGGCGGGAGCAGATTCAGGCCTTGGCCAAGATTGTGACCTACGGCATCATTTTGAACGTTTTTTTCTTCTTGTGCGAGGTGTTTGTGGTGTTCTACAGCCGGATTCCCGAGCATATGGATCACCTTCGGTATCTTTTCTTCGGGCTTCACGGCCACGGGGTGTTGGTTCCCTGGATGTGGACCTCCATGGCCCTGATGTTTCTGGGGATCATCCTGTTGGTGATTCCCATGGCCCGGAAAAACGAGGCGGTGCTGGCTCTGGCGTGCGTCGCAGTGTTTGTGGGAACATGGATCGACAAAGGCTTGGGCATGATTTCCGGCGGATTCGTTCCATCGCCCCTGCACCACGTGAACGAATACGTGCCCACGGGGCCGGAGCTGATGATCTCCCTCGCCGTTTGGGCCACGGGATTTTTCGTGCTCACCTTTCTGTTCAAAATCGCTGTTTCGGTGAAAGAGGAAGCGGCCGGCTGATCGGTGGGGGCGGCCATTTTTTTATTATAAGGAGGTAGGCATGGCGACAAGTGACGCAATGGAAAAAAAACCGCTCTGGCTGTCCATCGAAGAAAAATTCCTGGGGTTCGGTGCCCAGGATCTTTCAGACGAGGCCCTGGAGGAGACGATTCAGCGGGTAGCCGGGGACCTGGATGCGGCGGGGTACCGGGTGTCGGGGTACGGCGGCAATCTGCTCCAGCTGCGATGGGCGCTTGCGGACATGCGTGCGGCCGGCCGGCCGTTGATGCAGGATGTGGGGGCCGCCATCGACGCATTGACCCTGGAACAACTGGCCGACCCATACGCGGCGGTCAACAAGATCATCTCCGATATCGGTCGGTCCTGGCCTAAATTCAGGCAGTCCGATCGCCGGGTGGACGTTATCCGCATGGTTGAAAAGAAGAAGCGTGATCTTCTCATTGCCAGGGCGAAAGAACTTCCCGATGACGAGGGGATTCGGCTGCTCATAGAGCAAGGGATGGCCTTTCCGGTGATCGTTGACAGGATGGAGATCACCGAGGAAAAATTGGCGGCGGTGAATGCCGCTATTGAAAAAGAGCGGGCGGCGCGGGCCAAGGTCGAGGGCCTTCTTGCGGCTGTGGCGGACAAGGGCGAAGCAGACAAGGTCCGTTACCTGTTCGATCATGACATCAGTGAGAAAATGATTGTGGCGGTCGCACACATCCAGCAGAGCGTTATCGACGCCGTCAAACAGGCCATGGAGGCGGAGCTACAGGAGAAGCAGCGGCTTGCCGAAGAGGCGGCGGCACAGAAAAAGGCAGCGGCCGAAGGGCCGGCGCTGGAGGACATTCCATCCGACCAGATGCTCGAATACATCGAAGGGATTCGGGAAATCATGGAATTCAGCGACCAGGAAAAGGAGATCCGGGTGATGTGTGAGCAAAGCGCCATTCCCAAAGCCCTGGTGGATATTGCGGTCTCCGATCCTGACAAACTCGATGCGCTGGAAAAGGCCGCGGAGGGATAACCGGTCTTGTCGCGGAGGCTCAGCGCTGCCCGGTGACGGGTCGGGTCGTGGACCGGGGGAAGTTGGCAATCAGGGGAAGCGTTGCCAAGGGCAAAGCGGCCAGCCAGGACAAGACCGTGTGGATGGAATAGGTGTCCGCCAGTTTGCCGACCACCGGCGCGGCCATGCCGCCAAGCCCGAAGGCGAAGCCCATCATAAGGCTGGCCACCATGGACCGCCCCCTGGGGGCCAGGGCCTGGGCCGCGACAACCCCCAACGGCAGGGTGGCCAGCACCACGGCGCCGGCGCCGGCGGCCCCCAAATATGTCCAGCCGCCCTGCAGCCGCAAAAACAACAACAGCATCGGGGTCATGAGCAGGTGCGTGAACAGAAAGACCGGTTTAAATCCGATGCGGTCGGAAATGTGGCCGGCCACAAGGCCGCTCACGGTACCCGCCACTGTAAAGAGCGAGAAAATAACACCCGCAGAGAAAACACTGTATCCTTTCTGCACATACAGCACCGGCATGAAGGTGAGAAAGGACTGTCCAACGACGGCCCTGAGCACCATCACCGCCCAAATCAAGGCCACCGCCTTCCATTGTTCACCGAGGCTTTCCCGCACGGTGCCCAGAAAGCCAAACCGGCGGGGCCCTTCTTGCCGGGGGGCGGGTACGACACGGTAGAGGTATGTGGCTGACAAAAGGCCCATCACCATGGTCAGGGGGACCGCTTCCAGTCCGAACCGGCCGGCATACCAGGTGATGAACAGGGGGCCCAGTCCGAAGGCCAGGGTTCCGCCGGTGTTGAAAATGGACATGGCAAAACCTGTATTGTTCCCGGAGTACAAGGGCACCAGGCCGGTGACCGATGGGTGGAACATGGCGGAGCCGAACGCGCCTGCGGCCAATAGCAAGAGGAGCGTCCAGTAATCCGGAGCGATGCCGGCCAGGGGGATGAACACCACCGGCATCAGCACGCCGGCCAGCATGAAGGTGCGGGTGGCGTGACGGTCGGCCAGGTATCCCACAGAGGGTTGGATGATGAAGGCAAGCAGACGGGTCACCCCTGAAATGATACCGATCTGGGTAAGGCTCAAGCCCATCTTGTTCACAAACAGGGGAAACAGCGGTGTTGCAAATGCGCTGTAGAAGTCTCCGGTAAAATGCACAAGTGTCAGGGCAAAAAGTATTTTGACGTTCGTCTTGGCGGGGAGGGTCATGGTCTGTTTCCGAAGGTCTTGTCTGCAGGTCTTATCTGCCGGAGCGCTGTTGAAGGAATTTTTGTTCTTTGGAGATCCGCTTCAGTTGGGGGAGAATGAGTGTCAGGGTCAATGCGAAGGTAAGGCCGTCTGCAATGGGAAACGCCCACCAGATGCCGTCGATTCCCATATAATTTGGTAAGGTATATACCAATGGGATTAAGAACAGCACGGTGCGGGCCGTGGAGGTTACAAAAGAGGGGACAGCCTTTCCAAGGGCCTGGAAGATGGTGGCCCCCGTGACGATGACACCAATGAGAAATACGCCCCCGCACATCCGCCGGATGCCGTGTTCGGACAGGGACAGCAGGGTGCTGTCGGCGGTGAACACACTGATCAGGGGGCCCGGATAAAAGTGCAGCACGACGTATGCCAGCGTGCAGCAGACCGTGGCGGCGGTCATGGCGATGGTGATGGCCTTTAACACGCGTGCGTATTGTTTGGCGCCGTAATTGAACCCGACAATGGGCTGGAGCCCCTGTCCGACGACCAGGGCCGGCATCAGGGCGAACATGATGATGCGCTGGAAGATGCCGAAGGCGCTCACCGCCATGTCTCCCCCATATGCAACGCAGAGCCTGTTGACAAAAACCGCTGACAGGCTCGAAGCGATTCCCATGGCAAAGGCGGCGATGCCGATGGAAAAGATGGCGCGCAGCGCGGGCCATTCAACCGCCAGACTGGTGATGGTGATTTTCAAATAGTTTTTTCCAGAGGCATAATACACCGCCAAATACGCCACCGAAGCCATTTCCGCAATGACGGTGGCCCATGCCGCGCCCTCGATTCCCATGCTGAAGAAAACAATCAGCACGGCATCCAGGAGCGTATTGAGCGTTGCCCCGAGGATCATGCCCGCCATGGGGATGCGGCTGTTTCCTTCGGCACGGATCAGGGTGCTCATGAGCATGGCGAACGACCGGAAAAAAAGGCCGATCAGGATGATTTTCATATACACCCTGGCATGGGGAAGAATGGTTTCAGAGGCGCCCAACCGGGCAAGGATGCCATCTAACCAGATCAAGCCGACGATCATGACGATGCCAGACAGCACGAAGGTGCTGGTCAGGGCGTTTCCGAGGGCCTGCTCGGCACCTCTTTTGTTTTTTCCGCCGATCAACCGAGAGATGAGAGAGGCCCCGCCAATGCCCGTCATCTGGCCGATGCCCATGGCGATCATCTGGACCGGGAAGACGATGGAAAGGGCGGCGATGCCGATGGGGCCGACATAGTGACCGATAAAGATGGTGTCCACGACGTTGTACAGGGTCATGACAAACATACCGACAAATGCCGGCAGGGAAAGCCTGAACAGCAGGCGACCGATGCGATGATCGTCAAGAATATTGTTGTGTTGCATGGAAGGCTACCGAAGCCGCGTGCGTCCGGGGGGGCGCGGGCATTGTATCAATTGTTTTCAAACACGGACATGATTTGCTGGATGCGTCGCAGAGAGGCGGAAAGATCCGCGATCTCCTGGTCGGAAAGGATGGCGATGGTTTCCTTGACCGCGTGAAAATACCGATCCTTGTGTTGCTGAAGAACACATTTGCCGCGAGATGACAGTGAGATATGCACAGACCGTTTGTCGGCGGGATTGGGGGCGCGTCGGATCATCGCCAGTTCCGCCAGCTTGTCCACCACTTGGGTCATTTGTGCTTTTGCGATATGCAGGCGGTTGCCGATTTCGGCAATTGGCATTGTGCCCTTTTCCTCCAGCAGCCGCAAGGTCTCGAATTGCTGGTGCGACACCTGGGCCGCCAGGTCGGGGGTCGGCACATCAATGCCGGAAAGGGCCCGCCGGACACTTCTGTGCAACAGGGGCGGTATGGACATCAGATCCATGGCGGCTCTTTCGAGGACAGCCTCGGTCATGGTGGTGCTCCTTTGAAACAAAAGGGTCCGATAAAAAAGTATAGTTTCTATACCAACCATGGTGTACCGTCAATAGTTCGATTGGTTTCTTTTTAACCTGATTGGAAGGAGGCGACATGAAGGGATCGGCCGTAGTGGTTTGCACGATTTTTCTTTTGCTGTGGGGCATTGTCGGTTGCGGCGGGAAATACGACGCGGCGGAGAAACTGAACCAGGCCTACATCGAATTGCTCGAAAACTATATCGCCGATGTGGAAAAGGTGGACAGTGCCAAGGCGGCGGCGAAGGCGGTGAACCGGTTCGCGGACGGTATGGAGGACCTGCTGCCCCGATTAAAGGCCCTTGCGGAAAAATACCCGGAGCTCAAGGACAGGTCCAATCCACCCGAACAGCTCAAAGCGTCCCAGGAAAAGGCCGATGCGTTGGGACTCCGGATGGCCGGGGCCATGATGAAACTGATGCCGTACATGGAGGATGCGCAGGTCCGCGATGCCCACAAGCGCATGGGCGCTTTGGTAATGAAGTGATTTTGCCAAAATACCTTGTCTCTGTTCCGTGGAACCTGCTATCCATAGGATCAACGGCATGAAGGTGTCATCATCGGGGCATAAACCCGGGCATCCGGCAGACCCGGGCGGGACATGGGGGGCCGCCATGAATGATGTTGGAGACAAAGAAAGGCGTTTGGAACGGTGTCTCCGGGAGAACGACGTCCAGCAAGCACTGGCGCTTCTTTCGGATCTTGCCATTGCCGCCGCCCGGCAAAAGGATTTTGAGCGGGCCGAACGCTTTCGGGACCGGATCTACGATGTGGATCCCATGGCGTTGTCGGAGATTATCCAGGTCAACGAGATCATCGACGGGGAAAGGTCCGAGGGAATCGACGTGGACCACCGCCAACGGTTTGCCCGGCTTTATGGTCGGTTGACACAGGAGGAGGGCAGCGCCCTTTTTTACGCGTTGCAGAAGATGAGCGTCCATACCGACGCCTTTGTGTACCGGCAGGGCGAGCGCTCCGATGGGCTCTTTTTTCTGACCCAGGGCAAGCTCCGGGCCGGTTGTCGGCGGGGGGGACGCAACCTGCTGATAAAGACGTTGGCGCCCGGGGATGTGTTTGGAGACGAAACCTTTTTTTCTAGCAGTCTGTCCACCACGTCGGTGTCCGCTTTTACCACCGCAACGCTGTATAAACTGAGCAGGAATGCGTTGACCGGGATGCAGGGCCAGGTGCCCGGATTGGGGGGGAAGCTGAAAGATTATTGCCTGGAGGCGGGTAACATTTCAGAGGCTCTCCGGGTAAAAGGCATGGACCGAAGAGAGCGGGAGCGCGTCCGGCTGGTGGGCAAAGCCGCGATTCAATTGCTGGGCGGTAACGGAAATCTTATCGGCAGGCCATTGCGGGTCAGTTTGTTCGATATCTCCGCAGGGGGAACGTCCTTTCTGCTCAAGGTTTCCAACGAGGAGAAGGCGGGGCTGATGCTGGGGCGCGGTCTTGTCATTCAATACACGGTGGACCATACCGTGCCGCCCTTCAAGATGCAGCAACGGGGAACGGTTGTGGCCGTCAGCCCCACTTCTTTTGACGATTATGCCTTTCACATGAAATTCGACACAGAGATAACGCCTTTAAAGCTCAGGGAAATTGCAAAGGCCCTGTCACCTGTTGAGAAGCGGCCCGGTCCGGGGCGCAATCCGGAAAGATAGTTCGCCATGGGGGTTGAGCGTTATAAAAGCAACCTGGACGACGATGAAAAGCTGCTGATCGGCGTCGTGCGGGCCGCGGAATTGATCAAGCGGGCGCAATCCGCTGTTTTCAGGCGTTACGGGCTGTCCTTTCCCCAGTACAATACCCTGCGTGTTTTGGCCGGATCCAAGGATGGCCGGAACAATATCTCCAGCGTCGGCAAAATTATGTTGGTGGCGGGTGCCAACATGACCGGTGTGGCCAAGCGCCTGGAAAAAGCAGGGTTCATCCGGCGGTGCAAGGATTCCGGGGACGACCGGGTCACGATGCTCCAGATCAGCCCGGCCGGGAAAAAGATCCTCGGGGAAATTGAAGCGGATCGGGCCCGGAGCCTTGCCCGCATCATGACGGGAATTTCTTCGCTGGAAAAAAAGAAGCTGCTTTCCCTGGTCAAACAGCTGCTGAACAACGGCAACGGAACCCCATAGGAAAGGGGGTTGCATATTAATAGTCAATGTGTTGACTAATAGGAAATAACCGGTTATTCTGGGCCCGGTCGTTGGTTGATCATGGTGACCATAGCGGTGTTCATTTTCCCACAGGCCCCGCAACAGGGGAAGAAAGGAAGGCGATCATGGAAGAGCGAACCATCAGGACGGCCTGCAGGGGATGTCACGGCGGCTGCGGAGTGATTGTCACGGTCCGGGACGGCAAGGCCGTCAAGATCGAAGGGGACCCCGCCTCGCCCATCAACCGCGGCTATCTTTGCATCAAGGGGCTCAAGTATCACACCATCACCCACCATCCGGATCGATTGACCCGGCCCCTGAAAAAGGTAAATGGCCGTTTTCAACCCGTAACCTGGGACGAAGCCCTGGACGAGATCGCCCAGCGGTTCCTGGCATACCGGGAAGAATTCGGCGCCGAGTCCCTTGCCATGGGATATGGCACCAGCCGTGAAAACGATCCCTTTGTATACCGGTTTGCCAATTTGTTCGGTACCCCCAACGTGCTGAACGCCGGCAATTTTTGTTACGCCCCCCGGGTCACCCTCAGCCGTTGGCTGGCCGGTACCCATACCCTCGTGGACTATGAAGGGGATCCGGCCTGCGTGTTGGTATGGGGGGCCAACCCTCTGATTTCAAATCCGGACGAGTACAAGGGGTGTGAACTGGCCAGGGCCATGCAGCGAAAGGCCAAGATCATCTGTGTGGATCCGCGGCGCACCACGGTGGCGGAAAATGCCCACCAGTGGTTGCGCATCACCCCCGCCACCAACGGCGCCCTTGCCTGGGGCATGATCAATGTGATCATCGACAAAAAACTCTATGACGAAACGTTCGTCACCACCTATTCCCACGGCTGGCGACGCTTCTGTGAGCGGGCGAAGAAATATCCCCTTTCCTGGGCGGCCGGCATGACGGGCCTTTCGGAGGAGGAGATCACCCGGGCGGCGGTCACCTATGCCACCACAAAGCCGGCCGCCATTCATTGGGGCGTGTCCGTCGACCAGTCGAAGAACTGTTCCAATACCATCCGATGCCTGTTGGCCCTGATGGCCATGACCGGAAACCTGGACCGGCCCGGTGGCAACGTGCTGTTTCCGCGGAACCCGGTGATGGGTTTTCAACATCTGACATCCGTTGGGAAGTTGACCACGGAGCAGAACAAGAAACGCCTGGGTGGAGACAGGTTCCGCCTGGCCAACCGATACATGCTCATGAACATCAAAATGATATGGGACGCCATTCTCCGGCAGGAGCCATACCCGGTAAAGGCGCTGTACCTGATCAGTGTCAACCCTCTCATCACCCGGGCCAATGCCCGGGAGGTCAAGCGGGCCCTCGAGGCGGTGGATTTCCTGGTGGTTCAGGACTTTTTCATGACGCCCTCGGCCCGGGAGGCGGACTTTGTGCTGCCCGCGTCCACCTGGCTGGAGCATGATTACGTCGGGGACATGTGGAAGCGCCATGGCAGGGTGCTGGCGCGACAAAAAGCCGTTCAGGTGGGAGAGGCGCGGTCGGATTACGATATCTTAAACGATTTGGGCAAGCGCTGTACGGGGCCGGAAAACTGGTGGCCCACGGTGAAGGATGCCTTGAATGAAATTCTTGCGCCAACGGGTATGGAATGGGAAGATTTCTGCAAACGCGGATACCTGGAGGGGGAGCGTCGGTTTCGAAAGTACCGCATGGAGGGGTTCCGAACCGCCACCCGCAAATTCGAGTTCTACTCCACGGCCATGGAGGAATTGGGTTATGATCCCCTGCCCGGATACGTGGACTCTCCGGAAACACCCTGGAGCAATCCTGAGTTGGCAAAGCAATATCCCTACCAACTGATTACGGGGGTGCGGGTGAAGCCGTTTTTCGCTTCCGAGAACCGGCAGGCAGGCCCCCTGCGTGCCAGCTATCCCGACCCGTTGGTGGAAATTCACCCGGACCTGGCTGCGGAAAAAGGGATATCCGATGGTGATTGGGTGGAAATCATCGGGCCCCGGGGCAAGGTCGTTCAAAAAGCGGATGTGACCGATCGGGTGCCCCGGAATGTGGTTTCGGCCAATTACGGGTGGTGGTTTCCGGAGAAAACAGATGATCTGGGATGGGACCGGTCCAACATCAATATCCTTACGGACAATGATTTTGAGACCTGCGATCCGGTGTTTGGGTCCGAAAATATGCGGGATCTGCTGTGTGATATCCGGAAGGCGGCGGCCCCGCCTTTTTGAAAACGCGCATCGGAATTATGCCGGCGCTTCCGGGCGCGGCTTTGTAATGCCAAGCTTTTTCATGCGGTAAAAAAGTGTGGTGGGTTTCATCTTGAGGATGGCGGCCGCTCCTTGGGGGCCGCTTACCCGCCAACGGGTGGCGGTAAGCACCCGTTCGATATGCTGCCGCTCCATTTCGTCCATGGGAAGCAGCGCGGAGGCGTCGGCTTCGGCCGTGGGCGTGGACCTTCTGTCCGGGAAATAAAATGTCAGCACGTCTCCTTTTGAGAGGATGACGCTTCTTTCCACATAATGTTCCAGTTCCCGGACGTTGCCGGGCCATTCATATTCCTGCAATTTTTTCATCTGTCCTGGACGAAACCGTTTGATGCTTCTTCCCATTTTTTTTCCGAATTTCTCGGCGAAGGCGGACACCAGCAGGGGAATGTCTTCCTGCCGTTCCCGAAGCGGCGGAATGGCGATGGGAAAGACCCGGAGTCGGTAATACAGATCCTCCCTGAAACTGCCCTCTTTGACGGCCCGGGCCAGATCCTTGTTGGTGGCGGCGACGACCCGGAAGTCGGACTGGATCGGCTCCGCGCTGCCAAGTCGCTCGAACACGTTTTCCTGAAGCACCCGCAGCAGTTTCACCTGGGCGGCAGGCGGCAGATCGCCGATTTCATCCAGGAAAATGGTCCCGCCATTGGCCAGTTCGAACCGGCCCTTATACCGCTCGTTGGCCCCGGTGAAGGCGCCTTTTTCATGCCCGAAAAGCTCGCTGGCCACAAGCTCCTGGGGAAGGGCGGCGAGGTTCACCGGAATGAAGGGCCCGTCTTTTCGCTGGCTGCGGTTGTGGATGGCCTTGGCCACCAGCTCCTTGCCGACGCCTGTTTCCCCGGTGATCAGCACGGAGCTGTCGGTGGGCGCCACCTGGTGAATCTGGTCGAGAACTCGCCGGATGCCTTCGGAGGTGCCGATGATGCCATCGGTCTCGCCGGTGATGCCCATTTCCTTCCGATAGAAGGTCGCCTCGTCTTCGAAGCGATCTTTCAGGCGTTTCGTTTCATCCAATAATGCGATGTGGCTCAATCCGCCGGCGGCCTGAAGGCAGATCATCCGGACATAGGGAAGGTGGTCCGGCCGGGCTGCTTCCCGGGACAGCCAGTTGTCGATGTAAAGATATCCGTAGGTGGTGCCGGACAGCTGAACCGGGGTGCAGATGAAGGTATCGATGCCGGCGGCGGAAAGGTGTTTTTCAGGCAACCCTTCCGGAAGCGCCGAGCCCGGATAGACGATATCCCCTCCCCCCCGGGCGGTCCGGGAAACAATGTCCAGAATCAGATCGAATTCCTCGGTTTTGAGCAGGAGGGGGTCGACGTTTCGGCTGACGACGATTTCCGGTGTGCCGGAAGTCAATGTGAAGAAGGCGCCCCGCCGGCTCATGGTGAAATCGATGGCGACGTTGATCACCTTTTCAAGGAAATTTAGCCGCTCACGGGCGGTGCCGGAGGTTTCGGCGATGCTGACCATCAGATCGATCATCAGTTCGAACTTCTGTTCCTGGGGGGTCATCACGAGGCGCAGATCTTTGGGGAACAGATTCTTGCCGATACGGGACAGAAAAAAACACGCCTTTTCGAGGTATTGCACGGCGGTTTTCATTTCACCGCCGTCCAGATAGGCCCGGCCGAGTTCGATGCGTGTGCGGGCAAGCTCGATATCGGCGCCGGCCGTGGTGAGCAGTTCTTCGCTGTTTTTCAGGTCCAGGAAGGCCCGGCCTTTTTTCTGGCGCTGTTTGATGTTGAGAATGCCCTTGTACCGGAGCGCAATGCCCTGCCGGCAAATGTCCAGATGATCCAGGGCACGGTCGATTTCGTTCTGGAGGGTCAGAGTGGGGTGGGGATAGCCGTGCTGCTCCAGTTGATAGAGAACCTCCAGAACGAAGGGCTTCCGCATGAGGAGGGTGCCCGTGTTCTCGGACCACTGGGCTGCGACTTTGTCGCGGTAGCCGGCGGCGCCTTTGAAATCGCCCCGGTGAACGAGGATCTGGGCCATCGAAAAGCACGCGAACAAAAAGTTTCGGGGGTCACCGGTATCCTCTTCGGATTCCAGCAGCGGCGCCACCAGGGCCTGGGCCTTTTTATCCTGTCCCATTTCGATGAGTGCGTAGGAAAGGCCCAGGTCGCAGAAATCCCGAAGACTGTTTAAGCCGAGGGCATCGGCCCGCAAACGGAGGGTCTCGATGATGCCGGTGCCCCGGCTGAGTTTTCCCCGGCACATATAGCACCAGCCGAGGGTCGCGGTGGCCCTGAGGCTGGTTTCATCTTCTCCGAACGCTTCGATCTGGCCGACAACCGTCTCGTAACGGTCGATGGCCTCTGCGAGCCTTCCCTTGAAGAACAGAAAATCGCTGGCGGTAAGCGCTGCCACCCTGAGCATGTGCCGGTTTTTGGATTTCTGGGCGATTGTCCAGAATTCGTCGATATACTGCTCCCATTTGCCGTGGTCGCCAGCCCATTGCCAGGCTTCGGCCTGGGCCAGCTTGATGCGGCCCAGCTCGTTCCATCTGCCCAGCCGCTCGGCCACTTCACCGGCCCGGGAGAGGATGGTCTGCCATGTCTGGGGGGGCAGCTTTCCGGCCCCCTGCAGGATGCGTTCGAGGATCGGGTGGAGCAGCGATGCCGACGTGCTGTCGTCGGCGTCTCCCGCTGCCAGGCAATCCAGAACCCGGCCATCGTAGAGAAGGGCTTTGTCCCTTTCTTTGCTTTTGAAATAAAGTGTGGCCGCATCTGTGATGTATCGAAGCGCGCGGGGACCGGTATCTTCCAGCTTCATATAGAGGTCGGCCAGAACCAGGGTTTTTTTGGGTCCCTTTTCCAGAAAGCGGTCGTAATGTTCGAAAACCTGGTGACGGATCTCTCTGAGCCGGTTCCGGGGTATATGGCGGACAAGGCACGCGTCCCGATCGGCGATGGCGGAAAAATAGAACCCCCTGCCGTGTTCGGGCCGTTCGAAAACCAGTTGTTTTTCCGAAAGGGATTCCATGATGCCAAGGGCCTTGACAACGGGCATGCCGGCCAGCGATACCAGATCATCCAGGGATGCCGGCGGCGTGAGGCAGAACAGGTATGTCAGCATGGTCTGTTCTGTGGCGTCGAGTTCGTTCCACAGCCGGGAGGGGAATTGCGTGAGGGGGGCGGGCATGGCGATGTCCTGGGTGGTGTTTCGGGTTTTAATCGATGACACCGATCCTAAGGACGACGCACCCTGTTGTCAATGGATAAATTTACGGTAATTTGTAAGGCTGGTATTCAATATTTTGCGGATGCCTGGCCGCTCACCGCGGCCGGCGCCGGTGCAGTCGCCCCTTTTTCAGGGGCCCTCTTCTCTCCGGAAAAATCGGGTTTCTGCATCTGGTGCCTGGCCGCAGTGAAACGGCTGAAAGACGGGGAGGGACGTCGGGGTGTCTCGTGGGCGCTCTCCGTCTGTCTATGCTGGGTATGCTCAGGACGCGCGTTTTTCCTCCCGTGCCTGGTTGAATTCGGCGACGGCATCGAAAAAGGCGTCCATGTTTTTAAGGGAGGTCCCGGGGGGGATGTCGCAGCCGGAGGAAATCACAAAATTGCCATAAGCGCCGACTTGATTCAGCAGGTCCAGGGTTTTTTCCCGAACCAGTGCGGGGGTGCCCATTT
The DNA here is from genome assembly GCA_963678885.2 of Desulfobacterales bacterium. Lineage (GTDB taxonomy): Bacteria > Desulfobacterota > Desulfobacteria > Desulfobacterales > JAFDDL01. The sequence continues at coordinate 1,480,719 of CAXXFG010000001.1, forward strand.
TGAAGACCGTGGAGGGGTCGAGGTTGCCGAAGCCCAGGACGTCGGCCGGCAACTTGCGCATGGCGGCGGGCATATCGGACGTGGCGCTCAGGTGGATGCCGCAGGCGCCGGTGGACAGCATCGATGCGATCTGCTTGCCGGCTGCGGGCCCGCAATTGTGCAGGATGACCGCAAACGTCTCGTCTTGAACCGCTTCGATGATGCGCTTGACATAGGCCGAAGAGAATTCGTCGCAGTCGGCGGGGGAGACGAGGCCCGCAACGGGTTCGGCAATGATGACACCGTTGGCGCCGGTGGCTTTGATGGCCTTGATATAATCGAGCAGGAAGGCGGTGCTTTTTTTGAGGGTGGCATGAACGAATGCCGGCCGCCGCATGGTTTCGATCAGCACGTTCTTGACTTCCATCAGGCGGGCGGCCAGGGAGAAGGGGCCGATGGCGCCGCCGAATACCGGCCGGTCGGCAATGCTTTTCACGGCGCGTTTCAGAGCGTCCAGGTATGCGCCGGTGCGGGCGGCACCCACCCCGGGAACGGCAAGCGCATCCACGTCTTGTTCCGATACGACAACCCGGCTTTCCAGGTTCGGAGCCTCGTTGTCCGTGAACTGAACCTTGGCGCCGAAGGCCTCGGCTTCCACCGAGAGGTCCATCATACTCACGGCGCCAAGGGAGGGGTATCGTTTCGCCAGCGCTTCCATGCACGCGGCCTGGGCGGCGCCCTTGGTCACAACATCGATGACCCGGTGCCCGGTGAGGGTCATGCCGGGATAGGACATGACGGGGAGGGCTTCGGTCTTGCTGGAGGCGATGAGGTCCTGTTGCCATTTGCGCATATTTTTTAACATGGTACATACTCCTTGTGTTGGGGTGCGTGTGCGTGTGATGGTGCCACATGGCCGTTTCTGACTGCGAGCTTCGTGCCAAGGCTCCTAACATATAGAAAAGTAATGAAAAGGTTGTTTTTTCGAAGCGCCGGAGCAAAAATTGGTTTTCAATAATATATAAATTTTACAATATATCGTAAAAGAAACACACGGGCCGGCCATTGATAATGGTGTGTGCGTGTGTTCGGCAAGGACCGTCAGGAGGGTGTCGGCGTGATTGAAGAGGTGTTCCCACGGTTTTACAGGGTCGTTGTGCCGCTTCCCGGTGTTTCCCCGGAAACGGCCAATGTCTATGTGGTGGCGGCAGAAGAGGGGCGTCCGTTGATTGTTGACACCGGTTATTGTTGGGAAGACGGTCACAGGGCCCTTGCGGCTGATTTGGAAGTGTTGGGGGTGGATCCCGGGGAAAGCGATATTGTTCTTACCCATGGGCATGTGGACCATTGTGGCGCTGTTCCTGCGCTGTTGGGGGCTTCCACAACCGTATATATGAGTAGGGAGGCGGCTTGCGATTTGAAAGCGGCATGGGCTGCTGGTTATCGGGACCGCTTTGCCGGGTTTCTAAATATAATGGGTTTTCCGTCTGTGGATCCGGGGGATATCCTTTCCGGCATCGCCCTCGAACAGCCGGGACGGTGCAGCTGGCCGTTTCATTTTGTCCAGGAAGGGGATGCGATCGTTTGCGGGGCGTATCGGTTCATTTGCAGGATGATGCCAGGACACGCGGCGGGGCATGTCTGCCTCTATGAGCCGACCCGGCGGGTGCTGCTGTCGGGGGATCACCTGATGGCGGATCTTGTGTCCGCGCTTTTGCCCCGGCATGGCGGCGAGAATCCCCTCGTGGAGTATTTCGGTAGTTTAAGGTGTTGCGAACAGATGGATGTGCAGTTGGCCCTTCCTGGGCACGGGCCCGTGTTTTCCGGTTTCCGGGAGCGGATATCCGAGGTGACGGATCATTACAAGGCCCGAAACGCTGGGGTGTATGCGGCCCTCCAGCAGGGCGCATCCGACGCCTTCGGCATCGCCAACCGTATGATGAGCGATCTTGCCGGCCCTGGGGGGTGGCGGTGCCTGCCGCTTCTGTACCAATATTATGAGACCTGTGATGTGTTCGCCCATCTCTGTTATCTTGCGGCCGGCGGGCGGGTGGTGAAACATAGGGCGGCGTCAGGCATCCTGTTTCATGCAACGGCATGAAAAGGCGGGGGAGCGGCAGGCCTCCGTGCCCGCATCGTAAGGGGGCAAGTTAACTCGTGAGGCAAAAGTTGTGTGGAAACCTCGGAACGATGGCCTTTAAAACAGGTGAAATTCCCGTTCCATGGCCCGGTAGAGCGCATTGCCGATGGCGATGCCGGTATCGATAAAGCAGGGGCCGTATTTCTTGCCGGCGCGGGTGCGGAAGGTGCCCCGGATGTCCGTCAATGTCCGCATGCCTTTCGGGTAATGCGCCAGAAAACGTTCCACCGGCACGTTTGAATAATTGAGCATGTCCCATAGGGTGTGGGAGAGGTTGTCCGATCCCCAACGGAATTTGTCTGCATCGTACAGGCAATCCGAAAGGATGTTGCCGGAAAGTGTCGGCGCCGGCAAATTTTCTTTGAACGCTTCATGGTTCCGGATGGCCCGGCAGATGTCTTCCCGCTCTTTGCCGGAGAAGGGGTGATTGCGCAAAAGAGCGTCCGCCATTCTGGCGCCCTGACGGGCATGGTCGTCTTCGACCCGGCAGATGTCGTGCAGCAGCCCGGCGGCCTGCGCGCACAGCAGCATTCGGTCTGTGAACACCTTGGAATAACCGGCCAGCCGTCCTTCGATCAACGCCAGGGTGCCAGCGTCTTTGGCCACCTTTTCGGCATGGGCTAGACCGTGGCCCATATTGGCCGTCAACAGACCGGAGACCAGCGTTTTCAACCCAAGGACCGTGGTGTTGCGGCTGAAAAACACGGCGGAGTAACGGTGGGTCTGTGCATAATGAAGATAGAAGACGGGCCTGGGATAGGTGGCGGCGATCGCGTTTGCCCGTTGCTTCAGTCGCTGATAAATACGGTCCATGGCAGATGCGCCGGATGGCAGGGCCGCCGCGTTAGAAGCGTTTCAAGTCGGTGCAGGCCTTCCATCGGCCATCTTCAAGCACCATGGAAACCTGTTTTTCCACCGTCCGGGTGTCGCCTAGGCGGAACATGGCGGCGACCCAGGTGAAGACCGGGTTGAGATTGATCCGCCGGTGGGCGCTGATGTGAACCACGGCCGTGGTGTCGTCCAGGTATTCGGTCCTTGTCTCCACGTCGAACAGTGCATACCTGGCAAAGTGCTTGTCGTAGCCACGCCGGATAATGTTCGCGGTCGTGGTATGGATGTGGCGCTGTGCTGCTTCAACGGGATCCTCGATCCGGGTGCACAGGCGGTCCGCCAATGAGGGGCAGAGGCCGTAATAGGCGCGGGCGAAGGCAGTGGCGGCATCGGCGGGTGTTTCCTTGCAGTCCAAGGCCAGCAGCCAGGCCTGGACAACCACGCCGATCAACAGAATAAGTGTCAGGGAGATGATGTTTTTCCGGGTCATGGGCCTCTCCTCGTCGATACGGTTCGTCCGGTCGGTCCATCTGTTGCGGTGCGCTACCGCCAACTCCTGTTACACCCATCCAACGCGAAACAGCTACCATGGAAATTCAGGCGGCGCAAGATTTTTATGGGAAGCGCGGACATCCACCGGCCGCCCCCGCAGAAACGGTGCGGCGGCCGCAAGAAGAAATGCTCAAGGGGTTTGGGGCAGGTATTTTTCGAGGAATTTGGTGGCGAAGGCATCGAAGGAATGGCCCTCGATGGCCGTGCGCATGTGCCGCATCAGATCCTGGTAGAAGGTAACATTGTGAATGGTGGCAAGGGTCCATGCCAAGGGGTCGTTGGAGAAAAACAGGTAACGAAGGACCATGCGTGAGTAGTGCTTGCAGGTGTAGCATCCGCATTGGGTGTCGATGGGGAATTTATCCTTGCGGAAGGTCCTGTCCATGATGCGCATTTTCCCTGTGCGGGAAAACAGGGTTCCGAGACGCGCAAAACGGGTGGGAATTACGCAGTCGAACATGTCCATGCCGCCTCTTACCGCAGCGATCAGGTCTTCGGGCATGCCGACGCCCATCAGGTATTTCGGTTTGTCGTCGGGAAGGAGCGGAGCGGTGTGGGCCACCACGGATGTCATCAGGTCATGGCCCTCTCCCACAGAGACGCCGCCGATGGCGAAGCCGTCAAAGGGGATGCCGGTAATGCCACGGGCGCTGCGGGTGCGCAACTCGGGATACACGCCGCCTTGAACGATGCCGAATAGAAACTGGTGCTCCTGGAGGGTGACGTTCCGACACCGTTCGGCCCAACGGGTGGTGCGGTCCGCGGACTGGCGGACGTAATTTTTGGCGGCCGGATATTCCACGCACTCATCGAAGGCCATGACGATGTCCGCCCCCAGGGTTTTCTGGATTTCCATGGAGCGTTCGGGGGACAGGAAGATGGGGGCTCCTTTTTCCTTGAAGGTGAAGGTCACGCCGTTTTCTGTGATTTGTTTGTCCGGCAGGGAGAACACCTGGAACCCGCCGGAGTCGGTGAGGATGGGGCCGTCCCAGTTCATGAAGCGGTGCAGCCCCCCGCATCTTTTGACCGTGGCCAACCGTTCGGCGGTGGACAGGTGGTAGGTGTTGGCAAGGGCGATTTGGGTGCCGGTCTCGGCAATGTCCCGGGGGGCGGCGGCCCGGAAAAAGCCTTCGGTGCCGACCACCATGAAGGCGGGGGTTTGCACGACGCCGTGGGCGGTGGTGAATTCGCCCCGTCTGGCGCCGCTGGGATCCAGGGCGATTTGTTTGAATCCGATGTTTTTGGGCATGATGTGGAGGTCAGTTTCCGTTGGCGGATTGGGGTTCCCGGCGCAGGCCGAGTTTCTTCATTTTCGATTCCAGGGTGGTGGGCTTCAGCCCCAGGCGTTCGGCTGCGCCGCCGGCGCCGCGGATGCGCCATCCGGTGGCATCTAAAACCGAGCGGATATGCTGCCGTTCGACTTGCTCCAGAGATTCATCCCGGTTTGTCGACGGCTGCCCGTCGGCGCCCTTTGGCAGCTGAACGGTCAGCGTTTTGCTTTCGCAGAGAATCAAGGACCGTTCGATGACGTTTTTAAGCTCCCGGATATTGCCGGGCCAAGAATACTGCATCATGTCCTGGATGCTTTTGCGCGACACCTGCTCAATGTTTTTGCCCATGGTCTGTGAAAATTCCGCGGCAAAGGTTTCCACCAGCAGCGGCAGGTCTTCGCGCCGATCCCGCAACGGCGGGACATGGATGGGAAAGACATTGAGGCGGTAGTATAGATCTTCCCGGAAAAGCCCTTCTTCCACCGACTTGTGAAGGTCCCGGTTGGTGGCGGCGATGATGCGTACCGAAACACTCTGGGTTTTGGAACTGCCGATGCGCTCGAATTGCCCTTCCTGTAGAACCCGCAGCAGTTTCGCCTGGAGGGCCAGGGAGGTCTCGCTGATTTCATCCAGGAACAAAGTGGATCCGTCTGCGGTTTCGAAGCGCCCCACCTGTTTTGCCACGGCACCGGTAAAGGCCCCTTTTTCGTGTCCGAAAAGCTCACTTTCGATGAGCGTTGGCGGAAGGGCCGCGCAGTTGACCTTGACCATGGCTTGTTTTTTGCGCCGGCTCATATTGTGGATGGCCCGGGCGATCAATTCTTTGCCGGTGCCGGTTTCCCCCATGATCAGTACCGTGGAATCGGTGTCCGCCACCAGCTCCACCTGGCTGAGGACCTTTCTCAGTGCCCGGCTGCGGCCTACGATTTCCTCGTGGCCGTGCTGAAGCTTGATTTCCTTTTTTAGGTAAAGGTTTTCTGCCTCCACCAGCTCCTTGAGGGCGTTTATCTCTTCGATGGCCTTCTGCAGGGCCTTCTCGGTGCGCTTGCGTTCGCTGTTTTCCTCTATCAGGGCGGCGTTGGCCGATTCGAGGGCGGCGGTCCTGTCCCGCACCATTTCCTCCAAGTGCTTCCGGTGCCGGATAATTTCCGCTTCGGCCTGTTTGCGCTCGGTGATGTTTCTGCACAAAGACAGCAGATGCGGTTTTTCTTTGGAAGAGGCTTCGATCAGGCTCAGCTTGACCTCGACGGGAAACTTGGTGCCGTCTTTTCGTTTATGCGCCACTTCAAACGATACGGCTTCGTTTTTGGGAAAGGTCTCCCAGAACCATTTTTCCTTGGGCCGCGTCCTGAAATCATCGTCGATGTCGCGAACCGACATCCGCAGAAACTCCTCCCGGCTGTAGCCGAGCTCCAGGCATGCCTGTCGGTTGATGTCAATGTAACGGCCGTCCAAATCAATGATGAACAGCGCGTCCGCCGCCTGGTCGAACAGATTCCGGAAGCGCTCCTCGCTTTTGCGCAGGGCCTTTTCTGCGCTCCTGCGTTCGGACAGGTTGCGTCCCAGGGCCAGCATCAACGGACCTCCTTCGGGCGGTTCGATGATGCTGAAACGGAGTTCCACCGGAAATTGACTGCCGTCCTTGCGTTTGTGCACCACTTCCATGGAAAAGGCCTGGTCCCGGGGCAGGTTTTTCCAGAACCATATTTCTTCGGGCCGGGTCATGAAGGCGTCGTCGATGTGGCGAAGCGAGAGCTGCAGCAGTTCCCCTTTGCGGTAGCCGAGTTCCCGGCAGGCCTGCGCGTTGGCATCCACGAACCGTCCCTCCCGGTCGCAGATGAACAGCGTATCGGCCGCCTGCTCGAACAGCACGCGGAACAGTTCACTGCTGTCGGGCAGGGTGCGGCTCCTGCGGGGGGTGTGGGCGGTATCGTTTGTCATCAGTTGATTGGGCGCGGCTTTCTTGATTGCACGTTATGTCCGGGCTATATGCTCAGATGTGCGGAATGTCAAGGTGTTGTTAGGGACAAGGTGGGTGCGGCGGGTGTGTCCCGGCAAAGGGATTTGTTTCCAAGGGCGTTACGGTTTTCAACGGCCCGTGCGGGGATGATGGGCGGGGTGTGCGAAAAATGTGAGGGGGAAGGGCGGATACCGGCAGGGCTTGTGGCGGTGCGGCCAGGCGAAACGGGTTTGCCTGGCCGCTGATGTCCGGAACACTCAGAACGCCACGGCCAGTTGGGCGGTGAGGACATCCTGCGTATCGTCTGTTTCGAACTCGCCGTGGCGGTATTCCACGGCCAGACAGGTGTTTTCAAACAGCGCATAGGACGCCGCGGCGCCCCATTGCTGTTCCGGGAGGAAATCACCCAGGTCGTCACCGCCTTCGTATTTGACGGCCACTTCCAATTGTTCGGTGGTCGCCCATGCCAATTCAAGGTTCCATGCCTTGGGCGCGGCGGCTCCGCCGCCGTCAAAGGACAATTCGCCGGGGGCGAAATCGTCCAGGGCCGTGAGGTATTCAGCTTCCACGAAGAAAAGGTCGGCCAGCGACAGACTCACAAAGGCGCTGAATCCGCCCACGCGGTCTGCGACCTGTCCGGGGGTTTCTCCTTCAAGGCCGTCGGTGTCGGCGAGGTTGCTGATGTAAGACAGCCCTCCGGCGACACCGATGGGGCCGGCCGCGTCTTCGGGCAGGGTGAAAGTCGCGGCGGCAACGAAGCTGTCCACATGGTTGTCCTCACCGGTTTCGTCGATATCCCCGTTGAACAACGCGGCGGATAACTGGAACAGGTCGCTGACGAAACCTGCCTGGATGGCACTCTCCCGGGTTTCCCCCAGTTCCAGGGTAAGGGGGTCACTGATAAAATGGCTTTCGAAATTTCCGAAGGGCACATACAATTTACCCACAGACAGATACAGGGGACACACGTCCTTTCCGTCCAGGGTGATGAAGGCTTCGTCCACATCCATGGGTTCCGTATCGTCTTCTTCCCACAGCAACAGCACATGGCCCGTCACATGCTTCGCGATGTCTACATCCACACCCAACTCCACGGTGGCCAGCACCACGTCGCTTTCATCTTCGCTGTTTGCCCCCGGATCAGCGGGGTCGAAGGTGGCGTAACCGGCCTCGGCTTCGATGAGGCCGCTGATGGTGACGCGATCGGTCCATGCATCGGAAACGAAGCCGCCCGCTTTTTCTTCAAGTTTCATTACCCGCTCTGTCAGTTCCGCGTTGCTCATATCTTCTGCGAAAGCGGGCGCGGCGAGCATCGGGCCGCAAAAAAGGGCGCCCAGCAGTATATAGCAGACTCTCTTCATTATCTTTTCCTCCATATCAAAACGTTCTTTACGTTGTTGTGTCTAAAGAAGACTGCAGCCGCTGTGCAAGCGGCCGTTTAACCGTTCCAAATCACAATGTGTCTGTCTTTTTTTGGGCGTTTGTCAATAAAAAACAGGCGAGAGCCGTCAGGCCGTTTACTTTGTTCGATGCCGCCGGGTTGGTGTGGATGCCAATTTCATACCCAGGCGGCTTCTTGCGACGGCAACTATTTCATGTCCCGCGCCTGGATCCAGATGACCGCGTCTTGGGAAAGATCCTTTCCGTTGAAGGTTGTTGCCGGTCCTACCCCCAGGGCGCAGAATCCCCACCATCCGGCTCTGGGGATACCGAAGGTGAAGGCGCCGTTGACATCTGCTTTGATGGTCATGGTGACGAAGGCGTCCTGGGGCGCCCTCACGGCTTCTTGCTTGGCGAAGGCGTTTTTATCCATGAGAGGCGCGTGGTTCATGTACTCCACCTCGATTTCCGCATATGGCACGGGCTTTCCCTCTCTTTTGACGATGCCCCGAAAAACATTTCCTGTCCACAGGGCGTAGGGTTTGTCCAGGGGAACGATTTCCGCCGGCAGCCCCATTTCCGCATCCCAGTCGGTGGGAAACCCTCCGGTGTTGACGACGGTCTTGGTGATTTGCTGGATGTAGCAGCCTTCTTCCTGTTCCAGATACGGTGCCGGTACGAGACAAAAGACATTGTCGCCCATACCCCGCAGCTTGTAGCTGGTTTCGTATGCCGCTCCGCTGTTGGCAAGGCCGGCCCAGGTGATGGATTGTAATGTGCCGCGCAGGTCCGTTCTTTTTCCTTTGCGGACGACGAAGAACTCTTCTGGGGCACCCATGTCCATGGTGTGGCCTGCTTCGAAGGGATGGGTGAACACCAACTTCAAATCCACGGTTCCTGCCGTCTCTAGAGCGGACTCGGGGGTGTAAATCATTTGGAAATGGGCCAGGGCCGGTGCGGCGAGGGCCAGAACGATCAGGCCGGCCATCAGAAGGCTTTGTTTTCTCATTTGTATGCTCCTTTTTCAAAATGGTGGTACGTTAATGGATTGACTTCTTATTCCAGGATGTCACTTCCCTGAATTTCGATCACGTGCCCCTCACCGGCGTCGAAGATGACCCGGTATGTGTCGGCGGGCTTCGAAAAAGAAAATTCGCTGTCTGCGTCCATCTTGCCGTTGAGAAGAATGTCGCCGCCGGTGTTCTCTATCCGCATTCCCACCCCCGCAGCGGAAGAGCCGTCGGAAAAACCGCCCTCGCAGGTGATGGTGCCGTCACCGTTATCGTAGCAGGCACACAGGGGGGTGTGGGCCGAGACGCGGCTGGAAATGAGCAGTAAGAGGGCAAGGGTGCCTGTCAGAATTAGGTTTTGTTTGCGCATGTCGCGTTCCTCCTGATTGATTGATGATATGATGGATTGTTGTTGATGGCGCCCATGAGCAACGTGAATCCCAAGGCCAGAGCGTAGAAGACGCCCATGGCCTGCAGGCCCGTCAGATGCAGGGCGCTGCCGCCGGTGAACACCAGGGTGGCGACCCCGACACCCAGCAGCATGGGGTAACCGATGGAAAACAGCATCCAGCGGAAGGCGCCGGCTTGTGAGTTGACGGCGATGGCCGTTGCCATGCAGGGCGGGTAAAGCACCATGAACAGCATGAGGGCCAGGGCGTGCAGGGGCGTAAATTGCGCCTCTCCCCGCTCCATGCGGGTTTCAAGGTCCTCTCCCTCTTCTTCCTGTTCATACAGCGATCCAAGGGTGGCCACGGCACTTTCCTTTGCCGCCAGGGCCGAGAGCAGGGCCACATTGACCCGCCAGTTGAAGCCGGCCCACTGCGTGATCGGCTCAAGGCCTTTGCCCATGAGGCCCAGAAAGCTGTTTTCAATTCGCTCCCGGCGCATTTCCCGGAGGATGCCTTTTCTTTGTTTCACCAGTTTTCTGAGTGCCCGCGAGACCTTCTTGGCGGCCTTGTCGTCGCCTGGCTGGACAATGCGGTAAAACAGCGGATTTCGACTCTGGAACCGGGCGTCGACGGCTGCGGCGGCGGTGGCGTTTCCGGCGGTCATCTTGGCGGCCTTGTAGGCTTCCCCGTATTGCACAAGATCCATGATCGGGTGTTTTTGGAGGCCGTCGGCAAAAACGGTTCCCCGGGCGGTGGCGAAAAAGGCCGAAACAGCCGCATTTTTCTGTTGGACGTAGAGGATTCTGCGCTCTTTGCTAATGCCGGGAAATTGCAGCAGCGCAAAGACCACCACCGCCACGGCCACCACAATGGTAGTGATTTTGCGAATAAACAGCCAGACCCGTTCAACCGCCCGCCCCAGCACCCCCCGCAGTGTGGGAAGGTGATAGGGGGGCATTTCCATTACAAAGGGGGCGGTGTCCTTTTTCCTGAGCACCGTCAGGGTCAGGATTTTGGAGATCGGCAGTGCCAGCAGCAGGCTGATGGTGGAGATGAAGAACATGGCCAAGGCTTTGTGGCCGACGAAATAGATGTTGATGAGCAGGACATAAAGGGGCACCTTGGCCAGGCAGTTGAGCATGGGGATGATCAGGATGGTGGCCAGCCGTGAGCGCTCGTCCGGGATGCCCTTGCAGGCCATGATTCCGGGCACCGCGCAACCGCCGACATAAATGCCGCCGAGCACCATGGGCAGAGTGGATTGGCCGTGAAGGCCGAAACGGGAAAAGAGACGGTCCATGATAAAGGCCATCCGCGGCATGTACCCGCTGTCTTCCAGCAGGGCGATCAGACCGAAGAGAATGAAGAAAATGGGGACATAGTTGAAAAGTGCGTTGATGCTGTCCGTGATCCACAGGGAGAAGGATCGCAATAGTGGTATGTCGATAAAGCCCGGGGCCGGGGCCGCGGCTTCTACCAGGTTTCGGAGCTTTGCCAACAACGGCCAGGTATAGTTGGTCAGGTTGTAGCCCTGCACGATGGCCAGGTAGTAGAGCAGCCAGATGATGCCCACCAGCATGATCGGGCCCAGCAGCCGGTGGCAGACCACCTGGTCGAGTCGGTCCGAAAACGGGCGGGCGGTGCGGCCGCCGGTGATGCAATGCCGGGCAATGTCATCGGCCGCCTGGTACCGCCGGTTGGCGATGAACAGATCGGGTGGTTCCTGAAAGCGGTCTTCGAATTCTTCCCTTGCAGCATCGACCATGTCGCGGATCTGCCGGGCGTTGTCGCCCTGCTGCCGGAGCAGACGGACGGCTTCGGCATCTCCTTCCATCAGCTTGATGGCCAACCACCGCAAGGGAAACCGTTCTGCCAGGGAGGTTTGGTCCGAAAGCGCTTTCGTGATTCGTTCCAGTGGACGCTCCATCTCGCCGTAGTGTATGCGCACATGGGGTGCGGACGGCTTTTGGCGGGCGGCAATGTCAATGGCCTTCCATAGCGCTTGCTTCCCCCGGCCGTTCTTGATGGTGGTGGGCACCACGGCGATCCCCAGCCGTTGTGAAAGTTGGTCGGTGTCGATGCCCATTTTCAGCTGCGCCACCCTGTCCATCATGTTCAGGTTGAGCACCACGGGCGCTTCCATTTCCAGTAATTGAAATGTCAGGTACAGGCAGCGTTTGAGGTTTGCGGCATCCATGACGTTGACGCAGACCGAGGGGCGTTGATGCAGCAGGAAGTCCCGGGTCACCCGTTCTTCGGGGGAGTAGGATGTCAGGCTGTAGATGCCCGGAAGATCCACCACCTCCACCCGGGTGTCGCCCCGACGGTACCACCCGGTCATTTTTTCCACGGTGACGCCGGGATAATTGGCCACATGCTGCCGCGCCCCGGTCAGGGCGTTGAATACGGTGGATTTTCCGCAATTGGGTTGCCCTGCCAATGTCACAAGAATTGTTGCTGCGCCCATCTTATTCAATCTCCACATAGCGGGCTTCATCATGTCGCAGGCTGACGAAATAGCCGCCGAGTTGGATTTCCATGGGATCTTCGAGCGGTGCGTTGCGCACCACTGTCAGCGTAAGGCCGGGGTAGATGCCCATGTCCATCAGGCGGTGCCCCAGCTTTTCGCTTACCGACAGGCGCTTGATGCATCCCGTGTCGCCGGGTTTCATCTGATCGAGGGTCATGGGCGGCTCTCCTTTTTCATGGGCGGCGGGTGCGGTGAAGGGGAAGTCCGTGCCGCCCACGCGTTGTTGTGTTAAGCTCAAAACTGAATAAGCATTTTCTTTAGAAGATAGATTAAGCTAACCTTTTTAGAGACTGCTATTGCCACAGCGCCCCCTGTGCTGTCAAGCTCTATTTTCGTCATACATGCGCTTGCCTTCGAATTTTGATGGCGCGCCGGTAAAACCAATCGTAGGCGCCGGTCAGGACGCAGGTGAGCAGCAGGGCGCCGCCGGCGGGAACCAGGCTCCAGGACCACACCCCCAGCCAATCACGAAAGATGCGTCCATTGTGCACTGCGAAGAGGAAATGCCATAAACTCATGTCCCCGGCTTTTCCCAATGGGGGCATGGCCGGTGACGGTCGGTTTGGCGGAAAGCTCCGCATTCCGTGTCGGTAGTCCGCCCACCAGACAAGATCGCGGCCGCGAACGGCGGCCCCGGCGCTCATGTCTTGCACTGGAAGCTTGCCGCTGTGGAAAACCTCTGCGCCGACCGGAGTGCCATGCACATCCGTCAGGTGGCCTCCGGCGGCGTCCCAGATGTAAAGGCCGCTGAAAGAGCCCACCAGCAGCCGGTTGTTTGAAAGGGCTTCGAGAACGGTGGCTCCCATGCCTGAAACGGGCACCACCACTCCGGCCGGTTCAAACGGCGCCGAACAATCGGCGGGGCCCCTGAAAAATCCGCTGTCGGTGGCAAGGACAACGGCCCGCTGCTCCGGCCAATAGGTGGCTTTGTGGATTTCGGTCCCCAAGGGGAGAGCTTGTCGGTCTATGGTAAAAAGAGCGGCCGGCGCTGTGCGGCCGACGATCATCATCAGAAAGGGCGGTCGCAGAAACATGCCGGCCAGTGTGATCACAAGTAGAAAGGCGGTTGCCAAAACACCGACGCCGCGGTGATGGCGGTGGAAGAAAGGAAAGAGACGTGCCTCTTTCCTAATAACGTTGCCACGCTTCCGCCGCCAGGGGACATACCAAAGATAGACGGCCGAGGCGCACAGAAAGATCAGCGCGGCGCCAACGGCGTCGGCAAGAAGCCTGCCGGTCTTCCCCAGCAGTGATCCGTCGTGCAATTTAAGGAAAAAGCGGAGAAGAGGTTCCCGGCCCTGCAACGGCAGGCTGACGACAAGGGGCAGCTTTCGGAGCGTCGGGACTTTTTCGGTGACCGTTACATGATAGGCGGCCTGTGGCGTAAAGGCGATGACGCCATCGCCAGTATCCACAATATCCACAATATCAAATAGTTGCGGCCCACCGATGCTTGTCCGCCAGCGGGCATCGGCGGTTGCATAAGCAAAAAGGCCGTTTCGGGTTCCGGCCAGCAGATAGTCGGCGCCGTTTTTTTCGATGAGCAGCAGGCAGCGGGTATCGCGCGTGTAGGGGGTGGCGGGATCTCCCTGGTCCAGGATCCTAAAAGTGCGGCCGTTGTCGCGGCTTTGCCACACGCCGGCTTTGCCGCAGACATACAAGGTGCCCGAATCGTTTTCGGAAAAGACCGCCTCCCGGAATGAAAAGCGGTTCCAGTTTCTGTAGCCGTGGCTGTCGGGCAGAAACTTGAGGGGAACCCGCCATCGGGCCATTCCTTCGGGATGGTTGAGAAGGATTCCGGTAAGGCCCATCAGCAGGAAATAGAAAAGAAATAAGCGTCCGATGTATTTGTGGACCGGCCTGGTGATGCGCCACAGAAGGCGGGCGGTGGTGTTCATGGCGTGATATTGTCGCTTCTTTCTTTGACCACATGGCCCGGACCGGCATCGAAAATGACTGTGTAGGGCGTTTGGGGGGTTGGAAAGGTGAATTCTCCATCTTGGTCCATGTGGCCCCGGATCAGTAATGCGGCGTTTTCGTCTACCACCTGTACCGGTACGGCGGCCGCAGATGCACCGTCTGAAAACGCCCCGTGGCAGGTGACGGTTCCGTCCCCGTTGTCAAAACAGGCCATAAGCGCTGTGTGTGCAGCGGCGCCGGAAACCTGGTGCAGCCCGCCGATCAAGGTTAGAAAAAAAATGAATGCGATCCGCATAAAACCTCCATTGGATTGTCCGGCCGGCCGACCCAGGTGGAACGGGTCGACCGGCCGGTGCCTTCGGTGTCCACCCGATTTACTGAACACCGAAGGAGATGGTTGCTGAATATTTCTCTTCGAAGCATTTTTCACGAAGTTCTTCCGAGGCCGGCTTGCGAACGATTGCACGGATTACCCATTGGCCGGGGGCCAACAGGCGGATGGTGGACACCCCGTCGCCACCGGCCTTGTTGGAAAAGGCATAGTCTTCGGTTGCGGAAAACCCAACGTAGGTGGCCGACACGTCACAGAATGGTGCGGGCCGGTTGTTGAACAGCACCTTCACGGCCAGGGTGTCTCCCGTTTTTTTCAGGTAAGGGTTTTCCATTGGAACGATCTCGATATGGTGGCCCACCGGGGCGGTAAAGGCCGATGTGTCCGTTTCCCCCACGTTGATCAGCGCCTTCGTGAAATTTTCGTAGTAGAGGCTGAGCAAGGGATTGCCGATGCCCTCTTTGGACCCGAGCTTATGGTGCATCCGGCCGTTTTCGAGATACATGGTGTAGAATCCGGGTTTGGTGGCGGCGGTGATGATGTGCGCGCCCACTTGTTTGAGGATCAAACCGGTGGCAAGAAAACCGCCTTCTCCGGGTGTCAACTGCTGGACCGCGCCGCCGGGTTTGACCATCGTGAATTCGGTGATTCTTTGCCTGTCGGGAAAGTCCTGAACGGGATACCGGTGTCCGAACCCAAAATAAATTTTACTGTGGGCGCCGGCCCGGCCCTCCAGGGGCGGCGAGAAGTCAACGGCGTTGAGCCAAAGATTGTGAGCCTGCACGGAGCCGACGGCGGTCATCAGAAGTGCGATGCAGAAAATCGTGGCGGTCAGCGCCGGCCGCGAAAACCTCTTGTAATTGTCTTTCATGTTACCTCCTGTTTGCGGAATGCAATGGTTAAGACTGATTACAAGCTATCTCAAAATAAATCTAACACCCCCTCACGGCGTTGTGGGGCTCTTCAAAATGCTCACATATTACATATATGCTGCGCTTTTTCATCGCCCCACGCCTTGTCAGTGGGCGCGATCTTTTTTTGAGATAGCTTGTAGACATTCGTCATGTGATGGGCGATGCGGAAACAGAACCGCAATTAAAACGCATAGCGTAAGTTCGCATAATAAAGCCGGCCGCGTTCCTCGTATGCGAACAGGTCGGATTTCTCGGACAGCCGCACGTCCCCGATATTTTCAACCCCCAACTGGGCTTCAAGGCCCCCCCAAAGCGTTTTTCTCATGGAAAGGTGCCAAAGGGCATAGTCGGGCACCCCTTCCAATGCGTCCTGCCCGTTTTCGAGGACCTGGTCGGCGATGTACTGCACGCGCAGCGCCGCCGTGAGGTCCTTTGAGGAGGTGGTGTACTTCAGCTTGGCATTGAGCGAATGGCGCGGCTTTCCTTCAAGGCGCCGTCCGTTTTGGGTGTCCTCGGCCTCCAGATAGGTATAGGCGGTGGACAAGAAAAAATTGCGGGAAAGGCCGATGCCGAGTTCGGTTTCGAATCCCTGGGTTTCCACTTCGTCCAGGTTGACGGCCCGGTAGGTCCGACGGCCGTTGTCCACAGCCAGTTGCTCATAAGTGATCAGGTCTTCGATGCTGTTGAAGAAAAACATTGCACGGGCAAAGAGGTTTTCTCCGAAGTATTCGACTCCGCATTCGTAGGTGTCGGATGTTTCCGGGCCGAGATCGGGATTGCCAACGAATGTATGGGGGCCGCTGGTGGCATGGTAGCCTTCCGACACCTGCTTGACGGTGGGTGCTCGGAACGCTTGTCCATAGCCCGCCTTGAGCGTCAACAGGTCGGTGATTTTATAAAGGGCGTAGAGGCGTGGGGAGAGCTGTGTGCCGAAGCTCTCATGATCATCCCAGCGCAGTCCAGGGGTCAGGAGCAGTCTGCCGCCGAGCAGCGAAAATTCGTCCTGTCCGAACCATGCCTGATGCGTCACACTGTCTTCGCCGGAACGCAGGCTGGAGCTGGCAAGCTCTTCTTTGCGGAGTTCACCGCCAAAGGTCCACAAATGGCGGCCCGTTGCAAAGGTACTTTGTGCTTCGAGGACGTCATTGGTAAGTTTCTCCGGGTTCAGGGTGACCGTGCCGGTTTCATATATTTTAATGCTGTCCTTGTCGATGTCGGAGCGGTAGACGGATACGCGGGACTGGACCGGTCCTGTGGTGCCCTGCCAGCCGAGGCCGTATATGATTTTGTCCAGCGCGTAGCAGTCCTCGTAGTCGGTGCCCCGGGACACCGTGTTCCTGTTGCGGTCGTCTTGGACGACATTTATGTCAAAGGTCAGGGTATGGTTGTCATTGAGAGAAAACCGCATGCCGGCATTTACAGACGTCGCTTCTTTTTCTTCGATTTCGGTATAGGCGGGCATGTCTTCGTCGGGGATGTCTTCGTCATACAGATATTCCGCCGAGAGACTGAGCCCCAGTTTGTTTCCGATCAGCGGGCCGGCGATATTGGCGCCATACTGCTGGCGGACGCCGCCGTTTCCGTCGTCCGCAAGGCCGCCGCCCACACGCACGCTGCCGTTCCATTCGCCCGTGCTTTTTCGGGTGATGATGTTGATGACGCCGCCCATGGCTTCGGATCCGTACAATGCCGACAGGGGGCCCCGCACTACTTCAATGCGTTCGATGCTTTCGATGGGCACCCAATTTTGTTCGAAGTCCGAGTGGCCGAACACCGGATCGCTGGCAGCCACCCGGCGGCCGTCCACGAGGATGAGTGTCTGTTGGCTTTCCAGTCCCCGGAGGGAAATGACACTGCGGCCGCCCACGCCGCGGCCGATCAGGGAAACGCCGGCGCTTTCCCGGACAATGTCGAGAATGTCGTTTGCGGCCATGTCCCGGATGTCCTCTGCGGTCACCACGGTGACGGCACCGGGGGCGTCCTTGATAACCGTGTCGGTCCTGGTGGCGGTTATGACGGTGGTTTCAATGCGCGTTTCGTCGGCCGCCGCCCGCGCATGGGCGGGGAAGGCAAAGGCGGCGGTGATTCCTGTCAGCAGGGCCGCCGTCATACAACGGTTGATGATGTGCATGTATCTCTCCTCTGTTTCTGTGTTGGGGGCAGGCGGCGCGGCGCAGAGAAAGGATGCGCCGGCCGTCATCGGCCCGTAACTCTGAACACCAGGGTGGTGGTGACCCAGGTGTTGACCGGGGCGCCGTCCACACGCCCCGGCGCGAAGCGCCATTGGGGCAGCGCGGCCAGCACGCTGTCATTGAACAAGTGCGGGGGGGTGGCCCTTTCAATGGAAATGCGGCTGACCCGGCCCCGGGTATCCACCAGGAATTTCACCTCCACCTCTCCGTTCAAGCGCAGTCGCCGGGCCCGGTAGGGGTAGAGGGGGTGCTGCTTGTATGTGACGACCGGCCGCTGGCTTACTTCCCGTTGGTCGTAGCTGTCCCTTTTTTGAACCGGCATTGTCGTTTTCCCGGCGGCGGTTTGTTGGGCGCTGTTCTTCGCCGTTTCTTCATGGTCGATGGGGGGTGTTTTTCCCTTTGGAGAAGAAGCGGCGACCGGCGCCGCATGGCCCAGAACATTTTTTGGCCCTGGTGCTGGTTTCGGCTTCCGGGCAAGAACCGGGGCTTTGACGGCGTTCGTTTCCGGAACCGACACCGCCGGCTGGGGCGGCGCCGGCGGCGGCCGCCGGGATCCCGATTGGCGCGGAGGGAGCGCGGCTTGCACCGGCTTTTTCCCGGAAGCTGCCACCGGCGCCGGTTTTTTCCATACAACCGAAACCGGCCGGAAGGAAGCGTCCGGCCGGACCGGATCGGGCCGACGAAGCATTGCATTGGGAAGTGCGGTGAACAGGGAGCCGTTGATGACAAGGGTCAGGGCCATTGTTCGGAGCAGCCGGATGGTTTTTTCAACGTCCATCTTCACCTGATTGTTTCCGGCCGACCAGCGGCGATGCCGATGCCAGTTGCGCCGGCCAATTTGCACTGGTCGATGACTTCAACCACCACGCCTGTATCGGCCTTCCGATCCGCCACGATCACAACGTTCTTTTCGTCATATCCGGCATCTCGGGTTGCGATGTGTCCGCGGATGCTGCGGATATCCAGCATTTGCTCCCCGGAAAAAATGCGTCCGTCCCGGGACACGGTGAGCAAGATTGCGTCCTGTCTGCGATCCTGTGCCGTGATGGCGACCGGCGGTTGGACATCGATGACGGCGTTCTTATTGAAGCTTGTGGTCACCATGAAAAACACCAGCAGCAGGAATACGATGTCGATTAAGGGGGTCATGTTGATCCCCTCTTCGTGGCAGCGGCCGCGCAATGAATCTTTTATGCGGATCATTTATACCATCCGTTTCAGGGCAATGACGGTGCAGTTCAGTTGGCGGGCAAGACTCTGGGAGCGGCGCGACAACAGGCGCCCCATGAGTAGCCCCGGTATCCCCACCAGCAGACCGCCTTGGGTGGTGGTCATTGCTTTGGAAATGCCGTCGGACAGGGCCTTGGCGTTGCAGGCACCCAGCCATGTAATGGTGTCGAAGGTGCTGACCATGCCCATGACGGTTCCCAGCAATCCCAGCAAAGGGGCCGCGGCCGCCAGTGCCGAGATGGTGGACAAGAACCGCCCAAGCGGTCGCAGCTGTGCCATGGCCAGTTGTTCCAGAATGCGTTGGTCCAGATCCCTATGTCCGCTGCGGGCGGCAAGAAAATCGAGGACCAATGTCCGGGTGCCGCCCCCGGCGCTCGGGGCCGCCTGGCCCGACGTCATTAGAGTAGCGGCTGCGGTGATGCCGATGTTTTCTTTGCCCATGCGCCGGAAGGCGTATAACCTGTCCACGATCAGGGCCCACATCCACAGGGAACAGAGGACAAGGATGCCCATGATGCCGCCGCCGGGGCTGAAATACCTCCACGCATTGTCCAGGTAAGGGAGAAGACTGCTTGTGAAGAGGTTCATTGGTGCTTCCTGTTGCCGCTTATCCGGTGATAACGGCGGGACGTCCGCCTGGGTTTTCCGTTTCGGGCCGCGTGCATACCCGGCAGATGATGTTGCACATGGCCACGGCCTTTTCCTCCATGTCACCCACGATATGTTCCACGCGGCGGTGCAGGAAGGTGTGCAGCAGCATGATGGGAATGGCCACCGACAATCCGAGCATGGTGGTGATCAGCGCTTCGGATATGCCGCCCGACATGAGGCGGGGGTCTCCGGTGCCGTGCCGGGTGATGACCTCGAAGGTTGCGATCATGCCGGTGACGGTGCCAAGAAGCCCCAGAAGGGGCGCCACCGCACCCATGATTTTAAGTGCGGGCAGGAAGCGTTCCAGTCGGGGCAATTCTCTGAGGATGGCCTCTTCTAGAATGCTTTCCAGGACTTCTCTGCGCTCGTTTACGGCCCCCAGCCCGGCCCGCAGGACGTTGTTGACCGGCCGCCCTTTGCCATGGACCAGGGCGGCCTCACATCCGGACCAATTCCCCTGCGCGGCCAGGTTGTTGACCCGCCCCATCAGGGTGTCCGTGTTGGCGTGAATCCGGTTCAGTACCAGGGTGCGTTCCACTGCGATGGCCAGGGACATGACGCCTATCAGGAGGATGGGCCACACCATCGGCCCGCCGGCGAGGATGCGGTCGTGCAGGGTGCGATGATGGGCGAACCCTTCCAGGGCCGCGCCCCGGTGCATGTCGAAGATAACGGCATCTGCGTTCCCGTTGATATATTGCTTTAATAGCCGGCCAATGGACCGCGGCACTTCTTTTTCAATGGCGTAAAACCGTTTGGTTTCCTTTCCGTAGCGGAGAAATCCGACCTGGTCGTCGTCACGAAAGGCGGCGCAAAAGGGGCCGACGGTCAGAATCGTGGCGGTGCGCGCCACCCCTGAGGGGGTGATAAAGGCAGCGGTGTACAAACGTGTGCTGCTGGAAAGAGAGATTTCCTCGAACAGCAGTCGGCTGATGGCGGTCACGGCCTCCAACCCGGGGGAGTGGTGGGGGGAAAGAAGTTTTTCCAGCGACGCGGTCCGCTTTGGGTTGAGGGCCGTGAAATGGGAGGAGCGCAGCAGCTTGGTGGTGTTGTCGCCGGCTTCCCGCACAGCATCGGCAAGAGCGCAAGCGCCTGCCTCTTCCGGCACCTCGCGGGCGGGCGATGCCTGTGTGTGCGTTTGCGGTGCCGCGGCATTCGAGGTGCTGTCCGGAAAGGGCGGCGCGGATGCAGGCCGAATCAGCTTTCCCATGGGAAGCGTCACCAGATCCACGGCGCGGTGTTTGTGAGCCATGTCCATGGCCGCGTTGACATGCTTTCGGTAATGGGCGGGAAGCTGTGCCCATGTGCCGGTATCGGGATTCCAGTGGCCGACGGTATTTCCGTCCGGTGTCTGCCAGAAGAGGGCCAGGCGACCCACCCGCAGGATGTCGGCCATGATGGGGGGAGTGCCGGCCGGAGAGGGCTGGATTTTGTCCCGGTATGCCTCCACGCTGTGGCCGTATTCCGCTTCGACCCGGAGCGCTTCGAGAACCTGCCGGCATTTTTGCGCACATGTCACCTCTGTTTCGGACAGAATCGCTTCCAGGGCCCTGATGCGCTGGCCGCGCTCTTCCAGTAGAAAGGGGAGGCCTTCGGACGGCAATTGCGAAAGGCGCGCGGAAACCGCCTCAAGGTGGCGATAAAGCGCGCCGCAACCGTCCCGAACCGTTGCACCGGGCGGTTGCGGCGCGGCGATTCCGGGCGCCGCTGTGAGCAATAGGATCAGCAGGGCGGTGCGGAACGCGGCCGTCGCTGCGGAAAGGGTGCCGCAAGTTTTTTCGATCATGTCAACGCTTCCCCTCAATGACGCACGCCGTAAGTGCCGGCGCGTGGCTTCCGTTTGTCGGCGGGATTATTCCCGGTGCTGAAAAACAAAAAGGCGTAATCCGGACACAAGACGGTGCCGCAGGTTACGCCTTCGCTTTCTTTTCGCCGAAGCTCGGCAAAAGACCGCAAGGTATACCGTGTTTAGATAGCCACATCTAACATTTGTTTTTGTGCTTAACTTCCTGTGGGTGGTTTGTCAAGGTTTTTTTGTTTTCGCGGCGGGGGCGTATTCTTTCAGCCGGATTACGTGGGGGGGGTGCCGTGAAAAGGACCCGGGCGGTGCAGGCCGTTACGGTTTTATTTTCGTCTGTTTGTCGAGGGTGTCGCGGATGCTGCGGGCAACGTGGCGAAGGTTCGTCATCCAATCTTCGGCCAGGGGATCTGCGAACAGGACCGTGCCGCCGATTTCCCTTGCCAGCAATTGGGCGCTCCGGCTGGAAAACTGTGGTTGGGCGAAAATGACGGAAATCCCTTCTTCCCTGGCTGTTTGAATGAGCGATTGCAGGTGGGCCGGTTTGGGTTCCTTACCTTCGATTTCAATGGGGACCTGCACCAAGCCGTAGGTTTCGGCGAAATAGCCCCAGGACGGATGGAACACAATGAAGCGCATGCCCTGTTGACGCGCAAACAGTGCCGCCAGTTCCCGGTGCAGCGTTTCGACCTTTCGGGCGAAGATTTGAAAGTTGTCGGCATACGTGTTGCGATGTGTGGGATCGGCTTCCTGGAGGGCCGACAAGATAATCTTCGCCTGTACCAACACCAGAGGGGGGGCGAGCCAGATGTGGGGATCCAAAGACTCCGGTCCGGTGTCGTTGGTGGCGGTGTGATGGTGAGCGGGTCGTGCCGGGGTGTGGGGCTGTTTTCCATGGGCGTGGTGATGGGCGGCCATGGAACGTTTTTCAATGTCTTGATCGGTATGCACCACCTGCATTTCGGGGTTGGCCGCCGCGATTTTATCGAGCCAGGTGTTTTCGAAGGGGACCCCGATGGCCAAATACAATCGTGTGTTCATAAGGGCGGCCATCTGTGCCGGTTTTGGCTCGTAGGTGGCCGGATTGGCGCCGGGGGGCACCATGACCTGGACCGTCACCCGATCCCCGCCGATGTGCCTGACAATACTCTTCTGGGGCGGGATGCTTACAAAAACGGTTACCTGGGAGGCGGCGAGGGCGGGCGTGAAGAATCCGAAGGATAGGATCAGAAAGATTGCCATCAAGAAAAGGTGTCGTTCCAGTGCGGCTGTTCCCATGGTGTTCTCCGATGTCGGTAAGGCCGGTTTTGGCATGCCATGCATAAAAACACAACCGGCGGCGCATTTTTGCTGCGGATGACTACAAGCTATCTTAAAATAAATCTAACGCCCCCTGACGGCGTTGTGGGGCGCATTCAAAATGCTCACATATTACATATATGCTGCGCTTTTTCATCGCCCCACGCCTTGTCAGTGGGCGCGCTCTTTTTTTTGATATAGCTTTTATAGAAAACTGCCGTTGAAACTGCAAGGGCCCCTTCACAAGTGGCGGTGCTGCGCGGGTGTCGTGCCTGCAAAAAGACCACTGCGATCTGCACCGAAGCGCTTGCGGGTTTTACTTGATTTTAACGCCCATCGCGGTATAGATTCGGCTTGTTGCCGCCATGGGGCTGCATGTCTCTTGCTTTCCACTCCATGCCATCTTGGGTGGCCTCTTTCGTTCCATGCGCATTGCCGGTGAATTTCAACCGGCGGTCCATGCAAGCGCGCCCTGGTTTCGTCCTTTGCTTCCGCAATCGTGGAACGGGTCGGTAACCGGCCGCTATCGGGGGATTTCAGATGCAGACAGGGGGTCTATACCAGGAAACCTTAAGCGCAGTGATGGATGTTCTGCCGGTTTTTGTGTTTGTGCAGTCCATCGACGGGACGGTAATTTTTGCAAACCGCCGGTTCCGTGTTTTGTTCGGCGATCCGGGGGGGCGTAAATGCCATGAGATTTTCAACAATTCATCGGCTCCCTGCCCGGAGTGCAATGTCCGGCAGGTGCTGGCCGACGGCGCCAGCAGTGCCGTTGAGTGGCGCCATCCCAACGGGCGCACCTATATGCTGCATCACGGTATCTATCAGGACGCCGACGGCCAGGTCCAGGTGCTGGGGGCCGGCATCGAGATTACCGAAGAGGTGCTCGTCCGCAACGCGTTGAAAGAAAAGAAGAGCCGATTCCGAATCCTGTATGAGCGCACACCGGTAATGCTTCACTCCGTCGATGCGGCTGGAAACATTCTCCATGTAAGCGACGCGTGGCTTAAAACGCTCGGCTTCGAGCGCGCAGAGGTCATTGGGCGGCCGTTCATGGATTTTCTGGCGGAAGAATCCAGACGTTACCGGGCCGCGGTGGACCTGCCCAATCTGTTGGAGACGGGTACCTGCAAGGATATTCACTACCAATTCATCACCAAGGACCAGCGGGTCGTCGACGTGCTCATGTCCTCCATCGCCGAGCAAGACGCGGGAGGGCGCCTCTGCCAGGCAATGGCGGTGTCCATTGATATCACCAAACGGCTCAAGGTGGAGCAGGCCTTGCAAAAGGCCCACGAGGAGTTGGAATACCAGGTACAGGCGCGTACCGAGGCGTTGCTGCGCTCCACGGTTAAATTGAAGCAGGAAATCGAAGAGCGCAAGCAAACCGAAGACGCACTCCGAGAGTCCGAAGAAAAGTACAGCAGCCTGGTTGAAAACTCTCTGATCGGTATTTATATCAAGCAGGACGGCAAGATCGTCTTCGCAAACGAGCGGTTCGCAGACATTCACGGATACACGCGTCAGGAGGTGCTTGGTATGAAGTCCACCCGGCTGGTGCATCCGGCCGACCGGGCAAGGGTGGAGGCCTACAGCAAGACCCGGCTTGAGGGCGGCGAGGCGCCGGACCGGTACGAAGCCCGGGGGATTACCAAAGACCGGCGGGTTATCTGGGTGGTGCGCAACAGCGCCCGGATCCTGTACAGGGGGCAGCCGGCCATCCTGGGCAATATGGTGGACATCACCCCCCGGAAACGGGCGGAGGCGGATCTTCGGAAATCGGAAAAAGAGCTTCGCATTCTCTCTTCGCAATTGATGACGGCCCAGGAAAATGAACGCAAGCGCATCGCCCTGGAACTGCACGACACCATCGCCCAGAGTCTTGTGACCATCAAGTTCACCCTGGCCCAGAAGCTAAAACAGATGGGCAGCCCGGAGCCCCCGCCGGGCATCAGCATCGAGTCGGTAATGGATTTGATCCAGGAAAGCATCACGGAGGTTCGCCGGATCATGACGGCGCTGCGCCCATCCCTGTTGGACGATTTGGGCATCCTGGCCACCATCAACTGGCATTGCCGGGAATTTCAGGCGATCTACCGGGGGATAGGCATCGAACGGCAGGTGAACGTCCGGGAAGAGGATGTTCCCCAAGACCTTAAAATCGTCATCTTCCGGGTGCTTCAGGAGGCCATGAACAATATCGCCAAGCACAGCGGGGCCAGCCGATTGATGCTGACACTGACAAGAAAAAACGGAACGCTTTTTCTCGGCGTGGAAGACAACGGCCGCGGGTTTGACTACCAGGAGGCATTGTCCAACATGAGCAGTACCAGGGGGATGGGGCTTGTGGGTATGCGCGAGCGAGTGGAGCACTCCTTTGGAACCTTTTCAGTGCGGTCCCGCATTAACGGGGGGACCCAGATCCAGATGGCCTGGAAAGTGGGATAACCCCCCCGGTTGTTGCGGCGCTGCGTCCTTAGAAGTCTTGAAAGTCGTCTTCATCCATTGGAATCACCTGTTCGGGGGAAATTCTCTTTCCCTGGGTGATGGCCGTCGGTCGCGCGGTGGTGGATTTGGGCAATGCGGGTGTCCTCGGTTTGGAAGACGGTTGAACCTTTGGGGCGGCTGCCGCCACAACCGCTGTGGCCCTTCCGCCGGCCAGGCGGACCAGTTCTTCCACGATCTTTTTCAGATACTGGGCCTGGCTGCGCATTTCCTGGCTGGTGGCGGCGGACTCTTCTGCGTTGGCGGCGTTTTGCTGGGTGATTTCATCCATGGCTGAAACCGCCTTGTTGATTTGCTCAATACCCTGGGCCTGTTCGTTGGAGGCTGCGGCGATTTCACCGACCAGGTCACCCACCTTCCGGGTGCTTTCCGATACCTGCACGAAGGCATCGTTGGTCTTGGCCACCAGCTCGGAGCCGCCGGAGATCCGTTTTACCGTGGTTTCGATAAGGTCGCTGGTATCCTTGGCTGCCTGGGCGGCGCGCATGGCCAGGCTGCGCACTTCGTCGGCGACAACGGCGAAACCGGCTCCGGCTTCCCCCGCCCGGGCAGCCTCCACGGCGGCGTTCAGGGCCAGCAGGTTGGTTTGAAAGGCGATTTCATCGATGGTTTTGATGATTTTGCTGGTTTCCTCGCTGGCCTTGGAGATTTCTTCCATGGAGCGGGTCAGGTCCGACATGGTGCTGTTGGCGGTGTCCACCACGGTGCTGGCGTCCTTCATCAGGCTGTCGGCCTGGTTGGCATTGTCCGCATTCTGCCGCGTCATGGACGCCATTTCTTCCAGGGACGAAGAGGTCTCTTCAATGGAGGCGGCCTGGGAGGAGGAACCGTCCGCCAGTGACTGGCTGGCGGAGGACAGCTCCTGGGAACTCATGTTCATCTGGTCCGAACTGCGGGTCAGGTCGTCGATGGCGTGGTTCAAGGGTCTGCTGATGGTCCGGTGAATCATAAACCAGACCCCGATACCCAGGGCGATGACAATGGCCACGAACAAAAACACGTTAAACCATCGCTGTTGGTGGCTCAGGCGGCTGGCCGCGGTCAATTCGTTTTTGAGGGCCGTGTCCATGGACTCCTTGAAGGCGGTGAGCCTGTCCCGCAACCCGTCGGTTTGCTTGGCCAGGGCCATGGCCTGTTTGGCCAGTGCCGCCCCGGCAGCGGCATTGTCCGATGCCTGACTCATGGCCCCGTAAATCTTCTGGGCGTTTGCCGTGTAGGCTTCCAGGGCGTCGGCAAGATCCCGGGCTTCCTTCCCGTGGGCGGCATTGAGTCCGGAGAGACCGGCAATGGTCGCCAGGGCTTCCAGGCTGGCGCCGCTGCTGGCGCCGGCGGTTTCCACCATGTCCGCATCACCGA
Source organism: Desulfobacterales bacterium (assembly GCA_963678885.2). GTDB lineage: Bacteria > Desulfobacterota > Desulfobacteria > Desulfobacterales > JAFDDL01. The sequence goes on from CAXXFG010000001.1 coordinate 1,506,957, forward strand.
GCATGACCGCGTCATTGTATAGTTTTATTTGCTCGTTAAAGGCGGTCAGGGCCTGCTGGGCCTGTTGGGCTGCCGGGAACAGGGCGTCGGAGGTGTTGACCAGCCTGTTTTCTACATGCCGCCCGAAAACAAATCCTGTGAGCGTTGAAATCAGGTATCCCAGCACCAGGACCGCAAGGCTGATCCATATCTTCTTCGCAATGCCAAATGAACGTTTCATGTTTTTTTCTCCAGCTGGTTTGAGCGTTAAATCCACAGGTTGCCTCTCAACCGCTTTCGTCCATTATAGAAAGTTCTGGTCAGAGGAGGCAAGCTGTTTTTTGTAACGAGATGTAATTATAAGCAAATAACGATGGATGGGTCTCCTGTCAAAGATGGCGGGCGCGGCGTCTATGCCTGGGACATATTGCCCCGGAAGGTTTTGTAGTCAATGCCGAATTTTTTCATTTTGTAACCGATTTTGCGCACCGTGGTTTTGAGAATGTCGGCGGCGATTGTGATGTTGCCGTGGGCGTTTTTCAGGGCGTCGAGGATCATCTCTTTTTCCAGGTTATCCACCGCCGACTCCAGTGAAAGTCCCGGCAGGGTGCCGGACACCTCGCCGGTTTGAAGGGTCGGGGGCAGGTGGTGGCTGTGAATGGTGCCTTGCTCGCACAGCAGTACCGCCCGTTCAATGCAGTTTTCAAGTTCCCGCACGTTCCCCGGCCAGTGGTAGTCCATCATCATGTCGATGGCCGGCGTGGAAAACCGCCGGATGTCCTTTCCGTTTTCCTTTCCGTATTTTTCCAGAAAGTGGTCCGCCAGCATCAAAATGTCGGTTTTCCGCTCCCGTAGCGGCGGCATGTAGATGGGGAACACATTGAGCCGGTAGTACAGATCGCCCCGGAAAGAGCCGTCTTCCACGGCTTCTTCCAGATTCTTGTTGGTGGCGGCGATGATGCGGACGTCCGCCTTTAGCGTACGGTTGCCCCCCACCCGTTCAAATTCCCGCTCCTGGAGAGCCCGGAGCAGTTTGGCCTGAACGTCGAGACCGATGGATCCGATCTCGTCCAGAAACAGAGTGCCCAGGTGCGCCAGTTCGAATTTGCCCGGCTTTTGGCGCACCGCACCGGTAAACGCCCCCCTTTCGTGGCCAAACAGTTCGCTTTCGATCAAATTTTCGGGAATGGCCGCACAGTTGATTTTGATGAACGGTCGCTTGGTCCGGCGGCTGTTGTAGTGGATGGCGTTGGCCACCAGCTCTTTGCCGGTGCCGCTTTCTCCACGTACGAGCACGGTGGCCGTGCTACCGGACACCTGGGAGATCATCTGGAAAACTTCCCGCATTTTGTTGCTGTTGCCGATCATTTCAGTGATGCGGTACCGGTTTTTCAGTTCACTTTGCAAGCGCTGGTTTTCTTCCCGGAAACGTTCCCTTTCGATGCGCATGGCGTCCAGGTGCATCACATGCCGGGCCACCATGGTGGCGACCACCGACAGGAACTTGATGCCTTGGGCCAGATCCGCTCCAGGGGTATACACCTGCTGGACGGCAAGGGCGCCGACAACCTGCTTGCCCTTGAGGATCGGCACGCAGATGAAGCTCAGCTCCTTGCCCGAATAGGCCTGCTTCAGGCGGCTGCGGTTCAGGAACCGGGGTTCCTCGCTTATTTTTGAAATGGCCACGGGCTCCCCTGACGCGATGACGCGTCCGGTCAGGCCTTCTCCGATCTTATACGTGATGTCTTTCGCAGCGCTTTTCCGGCTGCTGTGGACGACCTCGACATTGATTTCGTTGCGCTGGGGATTGAGGATGCTCACGGCGCCCCAAACGAAGCCCAGGGTGTCGACCATGAGGGCCAGCAAGCGCTCCACCCCTTTTTTGAGGTTCAGTTGTTCGTTGAGAGCTTGGCTGATCTCATACAGCGCGGATATTTCATCGAAGGTTTTCATGGCGATGCCGCTTCGCCGGCAAATGACCGCAGCCGGGTTTGGGGTGTCGAAATTTTTGTCAGTGGACGTTAGACGTTATCGTGCAAGCTGTCAATAATGAGAGCGCATCGAGAACAACAAAATGCGCCGGTGGTCATAACAGCGGCGTTGGGCGTTTTCGGTCCAGGTTGCGGTAACCGATGGCTTCAAGCAGATGTTCCCGGCAGATGTGCGGCGTTTCGCACAGGTCTGCGATGGTGCGGGCGATTTTGAGGATCCGGTTATAGGCCCGGGCGGACAGGCCGAGACGATCGATGGCCTTTTCCAGGAGCGCGTGGGCGGAATCGTCGATGCGGCAGAAGTTGCGCAACTGGCGGCTGTTCATCTGGGCGTTTGCGTGGATGGGGGTCGCCTGAAACCGTTTTGCCTGTATGGCCCGGGCGGCGGTGACCCGTTGCCGGATGGTTTGGGAGGCTTCTGCGTCGGTTCGTTTTTTCAGGTCCTTGTACGCAACCGCCGGTACCTCCACCTGGATGTCGATGCGGTCGAGAAGGGGGCCGGAAACCTTGCCGCGGTAGCGGCGGATCTGATGGCCGGAACAACTGCATGCGTGCTTGGGGTCGCCGAGAAATCCGCACGGACATGGATTCATGGCGGCCACCAACATGATGTTGGACGGGTAGGTGATGGCGGTGGCGGCGCGGGCGATGGTTACCTGGCGGTCTTCAAGGGGTTGGCGCAACACTTCCAAAACGTGCTTCTTGAATTCGGGCAGTTCGTCCAGGAACAGCACCCCGTGGTGTGCCAGGCTGACCTCTCCGGGACGCGGTATGTGACCGCCCCCGATCAGGCCGGCATCGGAAATCGTGTGGTGGGGCGCACGAAAGGGCCGTTGGGAGACCAGGGCCTGGTCCGGGGCCAGCAACCCCATGACCGAGAAAACCTTTGTGGTTTCCAGCGCTTCTTCGAACGTCAGGGGTGGCAGGATGGTGGGAAGCCGGCGGGCCAGCATGGTTTTCCCGGAGCCTGGCGGGCCCAGCATCAGAAGATTGTGGCCGCCGGCAGCCGCCACTTCAAGGGCGCGCCGGGCTGTTTCCTGACCCTGCACCTCGGCAAAATCAACCCCGGTGTCGGGATGCGGGGCGAACAGCGCCGCCGTGTCTTCGGTCTTTGGGGTGATGGGGGCCACGCCCCGGAAAAAGTCCACCGCCTCTTGCAGCGTGGCGGCTGGGTATACCCTGGCATTGCGCACCACGGCGGCTTCCCTGCCGTTTCCCGCGGCAACGAGAATGCCCGCATGCCCTGCGGCCTGGGCGGCCAGCGCCATGGGAAGGGTGCCGTTAACCGGTTTGATCCTGCCGTCCAGGGACAGCTCTCCCATGATGCAGAACCGTGACACGATGTGTTCCGGGACGATGCCCGTGGCCGCCAGAATGCCCAGGGCGATGGGCAGATCGAAGCCCGTGCCGTCTTTTTTTATTCCCGCCGGCGCCAGGTTCACCGTGATGCGGTCATCCGGGAAGGTATAGCCCGAGTTGTGGATGGCGGACTTGACCCGCTCCTTGCTCTCCTTGACGGCCGCTTCGGGCAAACCCACGGTGGTGAAGGTCGGAAGACCACTGGAAATGTCGATTTCCACTTCCACCAGGTGCGCGTCGATGCCGATGACCGCACTGCTGAAAACCTTTGCAATCACGTCGCCTCCTTGGGGGCCCGGTGAGGGGGGCCGATGGGATTCAACGCCGGAACGGGCGGGGGCAACAGCCGTATCAAAAAAGCCGAAAGACAGGCGGTCGGCGAATAGAGAAAACTTGCATTTTATATCAGCAAGTTGTATAGGTGGCAAGCAAATGGTCTGTCAATAGTTTTCCGTACCTTCATTGTTTGTGTTATTTTCGAAGAGTTACCATGTTTCACCATCAACAACGGACAATCGCCCGGCCGGTCACCTGCGAAGGGGTCGGCATGCATTCGGGAAAAACCGTTCACCTGACATTGCGACCGGCGCCGGACAATTACGGCATTCGGTTTTTCAGAACGGATCTGCCCGATCGACCGGGGGTGGCGGCACATTTCAACAATGTGGTGGATACCAGCCTGGCCACGGTGATCGGAGCCGAGGGGTTTATCGTTTCGACCATCGAACATCTGATGGCCTGTTTTTCTGCGCTGGGCATCGACAACATCAAGGTGGAGTTGGACGCTTACGAGATGCCCATCATGGACGGGAGCGCCTGGCCGTTTTTGATGCTCATCCAGTCCGCCGGCATCGTGGCCCAGAATACCTCCCGGTGCTATTTCGTCATCAGAAAACCCATCGAGTTGTCCTGCAATGGGAAGTTCATCGGCCTGTATCCCAGCGACGCGTTGCGAATTTCATATACCATTGAGTACGACCATCCCCTGATCGGTCGGCAATGCTGCGAACGAAGGTTGTCCGGGGATGTGTTCGAGCGGGATCTGGCCGGTGCCCGCACCTTCGGTTTCCTAAAGGAATACGAGCAGTTGAAGCAATACGGCTTTGCCCAGGGGGGGTCCCTTGACAACGTGGTGGTGATCGACGACGCGGGGGTGCTCAACCCCGGCGGCCTGCGATTTCCCGACGAGTTTGTCCGGCATAAGATGCTTGACTGCATCGGCGATTTTTTTCTTTTGGGCATGCCGATTCTGGGGCGCATCGTGGCCGCGCGGTCCGGTCACGCCTTTCACTACGATTTCATCAAGCTGTTTTTCGAACGAAAAGATGCTTGGGAGACCCGTGTTCTGACCGAATCTTTCTACTCCCCGCCACCGCGATTGAAAGAACTTGCCATTTAACGGGCGGTTCTGTATAAAAACCGCTTGTCGCCGTCTTTTGGCAGGAAAACACGGGGTCCCGACGGCCCCCCAGCGATGTTGAATGCCGTAAACCTCATATGCTGCCATGAAAATTGTACCGATCCGACTCCTTCTTCTTGTTTTGCTGCTGTTCCCGGCGGTGCCGACCGTGTTCGCCCAGGAAGCTGCCCTGTCCAATATTGTTGTCACCAACAACCGGGATGACCTGCTGCTCTATCTCAACGCCACCGGGGCGTTCAGTGAGAAGACCAAGAAAGCCGTGCTCAGCGGAGTTTCCACCGAATTTTCTTTCTACATCACCCTCAACCAGAGCCGTTCCTACTGGCTGAGCAAGACCCTCGTCGACCTGAAGGTCCGTCATGTGATACGCTACGACAACCTGAAAAAGGAATTTCACGTGATGCGTTCCTGGGACCCGGCCAGCCCGGTGATTACCAGCTCCTTCGAAGAAGCCCAGCAGTTGATGATCCGGATCGACAGCCTGAAGATCGCTTCTCTGAGCACCTTGGAAAAGGGACAACATTACCAGATTCGGGCCAAGGCGGAACTGAGCAAGTTGACCCTGCCACTGCACTTGCACCGGGTCCTTTTCTTCCTGTCCTTCTGGGACGTTGAAACGGATTGGTATGCCATTGACTTTACCTTTTAAGCGGGCCCCGGTACTCAAATGACAGCGGCGCCCGACAAGCGCACCGCCAGCTTCTTTACCGATGAGGACCGCCGGCGCCGGAAACGCGAAATCGTCATCATCATCTGCGTCCTGGCCCTGGTGGCGCTGCTCACCTATGCGGAAAACAGGGTGGTGACCCTGGAGGGGGACATCCCCGTTTCCAGCACCATCCTGATGTTTATCCTCATCAACATCAACCTGTTGCTGTTGGTGCTGCTGATTTTTCTGGTATTCCGCAACCTGGTCAAACTTCTGTACGATCGCCGCAGAAATGCCATGGGCGCCCGGCTGCGCACCCGTCTGGTGGTGGCCTTTGTGACCCTCACGCTTTTGCCCACCACCGTGCTGTTTTTTTTCTCCATCAACTTCATCACGGCCAGTATGCGCTTCTGGTTCGACGCCAGTGTGGAAAACGCGCTGGAGTCCTCCCTGGATGTGGGCCGGCAGATATACGTGCAGACGGAACAAACGGCGCTGTTTTTTATCGAGGAGATCGCCTCGCATATCCATTCCCGCGAGCTGACCCGGCAGGCGCGCCGGGAGCAGTTGGTGCAATATCTGGAAACAGTGCGCCAGGTCTATGGCCTCCAAGGGGTCGAGGTGTATGCCGGTAATTTTCAGCAGATGGCCGCCGCCTTCGCCGCCCGGTTCGAACGGGCGCCCCCCCGGCAGATTTCTGCGGACCAGTTTCAGAAGGAACCAGGTTCGGCCCAGGTGGAGTCCGTTTTCCAGCCCCTGGCCCAGGGGGAGTTGGTCCGAACCATCGGCACGATTCCCTTCGGTATTCCCAGGGCCCGGGCCGATGGTTTTGTGGTGGTCACCAGCGTCATTTCCGGGGAGTTGACCCGGGCGCTGGGCGATTTGTCCCGGGGGGTGGAAGGCTATCGCCAGATGAAACTGGTCAAGCGTCCCGTTCAATACACGTATTACCTGGCCCTGTCCATCGTGGCTCTGGTGGTGGTGTTTTGTGCCGTCTGGTTCGGCTTTTACCTGGCCAAGACCATCAGCATTCCCATCAAGGAACTGGCCGAGGGGACCCTGCGGGTGGCCGAAGGGGACCTGGATGTTGCCATCGATGTGGTGGCGGGGGACGAAATCGGCAGCCTGGTGGCCTCGTTCAACAAGATGATCCGGGATTTGCGGGAAAGCCGCTCCCAGCTTGAACAAACCACCCGCGTGCTGCAGGCGCAGAATGTCGAAATCGAAGAAAAACGACTTTTTACGGAGGTCGTTCTCAAACATGTGTCGGCGGGGGTGATTTCCCTGGACGCCGAGGGCGCAGTGACCACCGTCAATACTTCGGCGGAAGAGATGCTCCACATCAAGGCGGACGCGATTTTGCGATCATCCTACCGGGATTTGCTGGCGGAGCCGCACCTGGCCGTTGCCGAGGACATTCTCAAGAGGCTGGGGCGCAGCGTGAACGGGGCGGTTGAGACAACGGTGCGGTTGACCATCGACAGGCGGCCACGGAGCTTTCTGCTGCATGCCAATATTCTCAAGGACGACCGGGGCGCCACCCTTGGCTATGCGGTGGTGTTCGATGACTTGACGGAGCTGGAAAAGGCTCAGCGTCTGGCCGCTTGGCGAGAGGTGGCCCGCCGCATCGCCCACGAGGTCAAAAATCCCCTGACCCCCATTACCCTGTCCGCCCAGCGGCTCCAGCGAAAATATGCCGAAAAGGTAAACGAGCCGGTGTTTGGGGAATGTGTGCAGACCATCATTGATCATGTGGCCATGATCCGGAACCTGGTCAACGAATTTTCCGCCTTCGCCAAGTTTCCGTCTGCCAATCCCGCCCCCTGCCGGCTGGCCCCGGTCATCGAGGAAACGGTGGCGCTTTACCGGGAGGGGCATCCCCGGGTGCGTTTCGAAGTCACCATCGCCGAAGAAATCCCCGAGCTCAACCTGGACCGTCAGCAGATGAAGCAGGCCATGATCAACCTGGTGGACAATGCCATCGGGGCCATCAAGGCCCGGGGGGTGGTGGCCATCAGCCTGACCCACGACCCCATCTTGAACCGGGTGCGTCTTGAGGTGGCGGACAACGGGCCGGGCATCAGCGACGAAGAGAAGATCCGGCTGTTCGAACCATATTTTTCCACCAAACAGACCGGCATGGGGCTGGGGCTTACCATTGTCAACTCCATTGTGGCGGACCATTTCGGGATGATCCGGGTGTTGGACAACCTGCCCTCGGGCGCCCGGTTCGTTATTGAGCTGCCGGTGGGAGGAGCGCCCTCCCATCCCGTTTGACTTTTGGCATCAGGTTGATTAGACCCGCTGTCAGAGTGACCTGCAACCCAGCCACAAGAGGATAGGGGTAAACGATGTTACCTTCGGTACTGATTGTTGATGACGAGGCCGCGATTCGCCAATCGCTCCGCGGCCTATTGGCCGATGACGGGTTCGAGGTGCTCGGTGCCGCCAACGGTTACGAGGCGCTCCAGATGGTGGCGGCGGAAGCCCCGGACGTGGTGTTGTTGGACATCTGGATGCAGGGAATGGACGGGATCGAAACACTTCGGGAAATAAAAAAGGAGAACCCGGCCATTCCGGTGATCATGATTTCCGGGCATGGCACCATCGAAACGGCGGTCAAGGCCACGAAAATGGGTGCCTTCGACCTGATCGAAAAGCCGCTTTCCATCGACAAGGTGATTCTTACCATCAACAATGCCTTAAACTTTCGGAGGCTTGAAGAAGAAAACCAGTACCTGCGGAAAAAGACCATAGAAAAGCACTCCATCACCGGTGCCAGCCCCCTGGTGCAGGAATTGCGAAAACAGATCGCCCAGGCCGCCCCTTCGGACGCATGGATTCTGATCACCGGGGAAAACGGCACCGGCAAGGAGTTGGTGGCCCGTACCATCCACAACCTCAGTGCCAGGGCCGCACAGCCATGGGTGGACGTCAATTGTGCCGCCATCGCCACCGGCCTGATGGAAAGCGAGCTGTTCGGCCACGAAAAGGGCGTGGTGCCCGATGCGCCCGCCAAAAAGCCGGGAAAATTCGAGATCGCCGCCAACGGAACACTTTTTTTCGACGAAATAGGTGACATGAGCCTTGCCACCCAGGCCAAGATTTTAAGGGTTCTGCAGGAACGCCGGTTCCAGCGGATGGGCGGCACACGTTCCATCCAGGTGAATGTTCGGGTGATCGCCGCCACCAACAAGGATCTGGAACAGGAAATCAGTGCAGGGCGCTTTCGGGACGATTTGTATTACCGCCTCAATGTGGTGCCCATTCATGTGCCCCCCCTGCGCAGCCGCCTTGAGGACATCCCCCTGCTGGTGGACACGTTCCTGGCGGAGTTCGCGCAGCAGAACAAACGACATCCAAGGAAAATGAGCGCCCGGGCGCTGGACTGTCTCAGCGCCTATGCATGGCCGGGCAACGTGCGTGAGCTTCGTAATCTCATTGAACGCTTGTCCATTATGGGGGGCAAGGAAACCCTCGACATATCGGATCTGCCCGCACCCTACCATCCGGGCGGCGCCGAACCCGCCTCCATGGGGACAGAGGGATTGTTCGGATACGAAGACCTGCAGGCGGCGAAGAAGGCGTTCGAACTGGCCTTCATTCGGCAAAAAGTCCGGGCTTGCGGCCAGGACATCGACAAGGCGGCCCGGGTGATGGGGGTGTCCGGGAAGATCCTTCGCGAAAAGCTCAAACAGGAAAGGGACGTTTCCTGACGTGGCCTTGCCGTTGCGCATCATTGGCGGCAGGTTGCGGGCAAAGCGCCTGCATGCCGTGCCCGGCACGGACACGCGTCCCACCGCCAACAGGGTTCGGGAGGCCATTTTCAATATTCTGGGCACGGAAATCGTTGGCGCCCGGGTGCTGGATCTTTTCGCCGGCACCGGCCTTCTGGGCATTGAAGCCCTCAGCCGGGGGGCGCTGCACGGTGTGTTCGTGGACAACCATCCGGCGGCGCTGGCGGTCATCGAAAAAAACGTGCGGGCCTGTCGGTTGGCGGCATCGGTGGACATTCTGCGCCGGGATCTGGGAACACCGGCGGGGGGGCGCCATCTGCCGGGGGGGCCTTTCCAGGTGGTGCTGATGGATCCGCCTTATGGCCGGGACATGGTCGCACCGACCCTTGCCCGGCTCCACGACACCGGGCTTCTTGCCGACCTGGCATTGGTGGTGGTGGAGCATTCCCCAAAAGAGGCGCTGCCGGTGCCGCACCCTGCGTTCGATTTGCGGGATCAGCGACGGTACGGCAAAACATTGGTTTCTTTTTTTTGTTATTCGTTGTAATTATAAATCATTTCAGCATGCGGCAAAGGCCGCCCCTCCCGAGGACAGACGCGAATGAAAGAACGATTGGCCATTTACCCCGGCTCTTTCGACCCGGTTACAAACGGACATTTGGACATCATCGAACGGGGACTCAAACTGTTCGATCACATTATCGTGGCTGTGTTGCACAACCCCGCCAAGGCGCCGTTGTTCACTATAACCGAGCGGGTCGAACTGCTCAGGGAAAGCGTTCGGGATCTGGGCAACGTGGAGGTGAACACCTCCGAGGGGCTGTTGGTGGATTATGCCATGCAATGCAAGGCCGTGGCCATTTTGCGCGGCATGCGAGCGGTTTCCGATTTTGAGCACGAGTTCCAGATGGCACTCATGAACCGGCGCCTCAACCGAAAGATTGAAACCGTCTTTCTGATGACGGGGCTCCGGTGGATCTTCACCAGCTCGTCCATCATCAAGGAGGCGGCCTCCTTCGGGGGACAGATCCGGGAGCTGGTGCCAGACGTGGTGTATGAAAAACTTCAACAGAAATTCCAAACAGGCAACCCGGGGCGGTGTTGATGGATTTGTGGCAGCTGAAGGTTTTCTGTCATGTGGTGGAGGCGGGCAGCTTTTCCAATGCCGGCGCACAGGTGCACCTGTCCCAGCCCACCGTCAGCAGCCACATCCGGGATCTGGAGCAGACGGTGGGTTGCCGTCTCATTGATCGATTACCGAAGAAGGCCGTGCCCACCAAGGCGGGGGCGTTGCTGTACGGATATGCCAAAAAACTGCTGGCCCTTCGTCAGGAGGCCGTGTCGGCATTGGCGGCTTTTCAGGGGGTGATCAAGGGCCCCCTGGCGGTGGGGGGCAGCACCATTCCCGGGGCCTATTTGCTGCCCCCTGCCATCGGACGTTTTACCCAACGGCACCCCGGGGTCAAGATCTCCCTGGTGCTGGGGGACACCGCCGCAGTGACCGAACAAATTCTTTCCGGTCGGTTGGAAATGGGCGTTGTCGGGGCCCGCAGCCAAGAGTCAGCCATTGACCAGACGCCCTTGCTCACCGATGAGATGCAGGTGATTCTGCCGGCCCATCACCGGTGGCGCGGCCGGGAACATATTTCGCTTACCGCGTTGGCGGCCGAGCCTTTCATCATTCGGGAGCCGGGATCCGGTACCTTGCAGTCCATCCGCCAGTGCCTGGTGCCCCATCACCTGTCCACCGAAGAATTGACGGTGGTGGCCGAAATGGGCAGTACCGAAGCTGTCCGACAGGCCGTCAAAGCCGGGCTTGGGGTTTCCATCTTGTCGACATTGGCGGTGGCCGACGACCTGGCCGCCGGTCGGGTGGCTGCCGTCAAGATCGACGGTGTGGACTTGACCCGGCGCTTCTTTCTGACCCGGCACAAGCAACGAACGCCGTCTCCGGTCTGCAGCGCCTTCATTGCGTTTCTGAACGCCGACGGAGCCTATGAATTGGTGCCTGACACAAAATGCACGGACGGTACGTGAGCACCGGTACTTGAAAAAGGATGCCCGGGCCCGGATTTTGGAAGCACCGGTTCAGCTGATACAGCGGGTGGCCCGCGTTGTCGCCGTGGCAGACAGGTATTTTGACACCGGTACCGATGTGGCCGCCGCCGCCGCAGGCTTTGAAGCGCTTCTCGGGGACGGCCGGTTCCTGCCCAAGTCCCCAACACTCATGTCCGCCGTGCACCGGGGAGGCGACTACCCACTGATCAACCCCCGGCAGGGCAAGCGGTGCAACGCATACCGGCCCGGGCAATGTTCGATCTGTTGGTCCATGCCGCCTGGCAATCCGGAGAGCCGGGGGTCCTTTTCCTGGACACCATGAACCGGGCCAATCCCACCCCGGCCCTGGGCGCCTTCCCGGCCACCAATCCATGCGGTGAGCAGCCCTTGTTGCCCTATGAATCCTGTACCCTTGGGTCGGTCAACCTGTCCCGGATGGTACGAAAGGGGGCGGTGGATGACGCGCGTCTGGCAAAGACGGTTCACCAGGCCGTTCATTTTCTCGACAATGTCATTGAAATCAACTGCTACCCCCTGCCGAAGATTGCCCAAAAAACCCGCCAAACCAGGAAAATCGGCATAGGGATCATGGGCTTTGCGGACATGTTGGTGCAGTTGAACCTTGCCTATGATTCCGATGCGGCGGAAGATTTCGCCGGAGCGTTCATGACCCGCATCCGGAACCTGACCCGTGGTGCTTCGGCGGCGCTTGGTCGGCGGCGCAGCAATTTTCCCGCCTATCCGTGCAGCTGCTTTGATCGTCCGGAAACCCCCTTCATGCGCAATGCCACCACCACCACCACCATCGCACCCACCGGCAGCATCAGTATCTTGGCGGATTGTTCCGGTGGTGTGGAGCCGATTTTTGCCGTTGCCCACCGGCGGCGGACCATGGACACGTCCTGTCTGAACGTCGTGCGCCCCCTGTTTCTGCAGATGGCCAAGGCCCAAGATGTTTACAGCCACCGGCTGGCCGACCAGTTGGCCGCCGGGGGGTCGGTGCGGCAGACGGCGGTGCCGGCCACGCTGAAGCGACTGTTTCGCACCGCATCGGAGATACCGCCGCGTCGGCATGTCCGGATGCAGGCCGCCTTCCAGAAATTTACCGACAATGCGGTATCCAAGGCCGTCAACCTTCCCTGGAGCGCTGCGGAGGCGGATGTGCGGGAAATTTTACCACCGCCCATGCCCCGGCAGGTGGGCTGCAGGGTTTTCTCCGGTGCGGATGATGGTCAACCATCCGGTTTGCTTTCTGTGGAGGATTGTGGCAAAGGATCATTTTTTCCATGACGGCGGCAGCGATCGGGATGATCCACGTGGGGAGGAGGCGGAGACAGCGTGAAAACAATCCTTTTTGGCTTTGTAATTGGTATCGCCAATATCATTCCAGGTGTCAGCGGCGGCACTTTTGCTTTGATACTGGGAATATATCCGCGCATGCTGACCGCTCTCGGCAGCTACAACGCCGGTTTTCTCAAGGCGCTGATGCAATGGGCCCGAACCCCCCGATGGGCGACGTTCAGGACTCTTGTGTTGACCAGGGATTTTTATTTTCTGGCGGGGTTGGGTATCGGCGCACTGGCCGCAATCCTGAGCCTCAGCCGGGTTATTAAATACTGTCTGGAAGCACATTATGCGGTCACATACGGTTTTTTTTCGGGGTTGATCCTCTTCTCCATTCCCATTCCATATCGTCTTCTCAAGCGTAGAACGATTGCAAAGGCCTTGTGGCTGGTGGTGGGCGCGACCCTGACTGTTTGGCTCAGTGTTCAAATCGATCCTTCGGCGAAGTTGCTGGAGAAGAGCCGGCATTATCAGTTGATTGCCCAGGGACTCCAGACGTCGGGGATGCTGGGCTACAGCTTGTCTGAATACGGGATGATCTTCCTGGTGGGCATGCTGGCCGTTTCCGCCATGGTGCTGCCGGGCGTCAGCGGCTCTTTCGTGCTGTTGCTGTTCGGCAGTTATTACGCGGTGATTGCGGCGGTGTCGCGGCTTGGGCACCTGTATCCGGAAGACCTGCTGTACCTTTCCGTTTTCTCCTGTGGCGCCGTGGCCGGTATCCTTCTGTTCGTGCGGCTGTTCAATTACCTGTACGTGCGCTTCAGGGACCGGACGATTTTTTTCCTGATGGGGCTCATGGGTGGTTCGCTCTACGCGCTTTGGCCGTTCAAGAACGTTCGGTTGGCGGATCTCTATGTGAAAACGGGGGAGGGCATCACCCGGGTGCCGGCGTATCCACTGCGCGGCAATGTTCCGGTGCTCTGGGAGAGCACCGGGCAACTGTTATGGACACTGGCCGCTTTTGTGGCGGGAGCGGCCATCATGTTTGGGTTCGATGTGTACGACCGGCAGCGGCGGGGCAACGGGTGGCGGTGAGCCGGCGCTCCTTACCAGCCATGCTCCCCCACCAGTTTTACAAACCGGCAACCGCCCAGGGTGGTTTGGCGCAGGCCCTCTTTGTCCCTTGTAATCCTGACAAGCTCCTGGGCGTGCTCACCGCCCACCGGCAATACCATCCTTCCGTCCATCGCCAGCTGTTCCACCAGGGTTTCCGGCACCTTCGGGGAGCCGGCGGTGACAATGATGGCGTCAAAGGGGCCCTCGTCTCGCCATCCGGTGGTGCCATCGGAATAGCGTGTCAGGATGTTGTGGTAGCGCAACTGGTCGAACAGGCGCCTGGCCCTGAGATAAAGACTGTTGATGCGTTCGATGGTGTACACCCTGTAGGCGATTTCCCCCAGGATGGCGGCCTGATAGCCGGAGCCGGTGCCGATTTCGAGAACCCGGTCGTTTTCGGTCAGGGCCAGGGCCTGGGTCATTTCCGCAACGATAAAGGGCTGGGAGATCGTTTGCTGTTCACCGATGGGCAGGGGGTGATCACCATATGCCTGGTCCCGCAGCGCTTCGCTGACAAACAGGTGCCGGGGGACCTTCCGCATGGCCGCCAGCACGTTGGGATCGACAATTCCTCGGCTTTCGATCTGCCGTTGGACCATTTCTTCCCGTTGGCGGCGATACTTCAATGGCTCTCTGGTCATGGTGTCCTGCCGCGGCTCCCTGGGGCCGCTGTTTTACCGGATGCTTCCGGCGCTTATATCTTGTAGATGACACGGGTGTCGGTGATGATGATATCAACGTATTTGTCATGCGACTCCATTGGAACCGCCGGTACCATCTGGTCCTCCAGGGCCACCGCCACCTTTCTGGCCGTGGCCGGGAGCTTTGGAATCAGGTAGTCGTAATAACCGTCCCCAAGGCCGATCCTGCCGCCTTTTTCGTCGAATGCCAGCCCGGGGATGACGGCAATGTCGATGCAGTCGATGGGGACTTTTTTGCATCGGGAGGTGTCGGGTACCGGCTGCCCTTCACTGTCGGTGATAATGTCTCTGGCTGGGGCGTCGATTTTATAGAGCATTACCCGGGGTTTTTCTCTTGCCCTGACGGGCAGTACGATGATTTTGCCCATGTCCAGTGCCCGCTGAAGAATGAGGCGGGTGTCGATTTCCCAGTGGCCGTTCAGGTAAAGCAGTGCAATTTTGGCTTCGATAAAATTGGCGAAATCGAAGAGCTTGTCCACCACGATCTGCTGTTTTTCGAGAAAGACCTTATCCGAGAGCGCCCCGAGGCGTTCGGCCATCTGATTGCGAAAATCCTGTTTCTTATCTTTAATCTCTTCCATGGGAGTCTCCTGATTAAAAACAAAATGATTTTACAAATATAGGTATTTTTCTTAAAAAGGTCAATATTTATAATTACATGGCGTAAGGCGGCCGTATTCGGCACCCGGCGTCCCCTGGGAAAGGTGTCGGGTGCCCGCGTCGGGGGGGCTGTCCGGTGCCAGCAGGCCCCCAGGCCCTTGATCTTGTCGGCTGACGTGGTATAAAAATTTAGAATTACATGATAAAGCTTATTTTTTTAACCGATTGCGGCAATGGAAGAGAGGAGTGTGGAATACATGGGAACCCGCGAACATAAAAAAAACGCACCCCGCAGCGTGGCGGTGGCGGTGTTGACTATTTCCACCACCCGGACCCTGGAAACGGACAAAAGCGGACACTGGATTTGCAATCATGCGAAAAAGGAGGGGCACCGGATCGTGACCCACCAGATCCTACCGGACGATGCCGCTGCGGTCAGCAGTACCTTGTTGGCGGTCATTCGGGAGCACCGCCCCCAGGCGGTGGTCTTGACCGGCGGCACCGGCGTCAGCCGCAAGGACGTGACCATCGAGGCGGTGCAACCGCTGCTGAAAAAGGAATTGACCGCCTTTGGGGTTCTGTTTGCCCAGCTGAGCTTTGAAGAGATTGATTCAGCAGCCCTCATGTCCCGGGCCACGGCGGGCGTCATTGGTGAGACGGTGGTATTTTGTATCCCCGGTAGCCTCGGTGCCTGCAAGCTGGCGTGCAAGGCGTTGATATTCCCTGAACTCGGGCACCTGACCCGGCATATTCAGATCGGGTGACCGCGGGGTCAGGGCTGTCCCTTTCCCCGTCCGTTTTCAAGCATGAAGGCGTCCCTGAAGATATCCACCAGGGAAAGGGTCTGATCCGAGATCTTTACACAACCATCGAGAAATCCGTAATAGAGAATGCTCAGGCGTGTTTTTGTTTCCCGGCGCTGAATACGTTCTATTTGCCGTTGGTCGAAGGTTGCCACCATGGTGACGATCCGGTCCCGTCGTGCGGAAAGGGTTTCATAATCGAAGGGCTTTTGATCGCGCAGCATGGCCGATACGGTGTTCAGCAAGTCGGTGATGTTGGTTTTCATTTCGCCCATTTCCCGCTTTTGTCCGTCCGTAAGCCCGGCATGCAGATTGTCCACATGCTGGTAAGCCCGGATCACCAGGTCCCGGTGTGTTTCGGCGATTTCCTGCAGGGATCGGATGGTGGACACGTATTTCTTGGTGTCGGCGACGTCGTATTTTTTCATTAAATACAATGTCTTGAAAATGTTTGCCATAATAACGTTGGCCCAGGTCTGGATGCGTTTGGTGTTGTTGCGTGCCGCCTTGAGTTCGGTTCGGTTCTCGGCAAACAGCCCCGAAAAGGAGTGCCCCAGGTTGGTGCTTACCTCAGAGAGAAACGCTCCGGCGTGTTCAAATGATGTGGCAATGGCTTCCGGGGCGGTGGTGACTTTTTTCAGGCTGAAGGCCTCCAGGCGCCGGCCTTCTTCTTTCCGTTGGTGGTGCAGGCGATGGTTTTGCCGGATGAGCAAGAGCCCCAGCGCCAGGAGTAGAAGCACCGCCGGCAGGCCGAAGTTCATGATCAGCACCGCGAACACGAGGGCGACGGTAAAGGCGGCGACTGCGGTCATGAACCAGCCGCCGATCACCGCCAGCACGCCGGTGACCCGGTACACCGCCGATTCCCGGCCCCAGGCCTGGTCGGCCAGGGAGGAACCCATGGCCACCATGAAGGTAACATAGGTGGTGGATAGGGGCAGTTTATGGCTCGTGGCGTAAGAAACCACGGCACTGGCCACCATCAGGTTCACCGACGCCCGCAGCAGGTCGAAGCACGGCGCATCACCGCATTCCGACTGGGCCCGGAATGCCGGCGGCGTCAGCCGTGGCCCCAATTTGCTGCGGATGCTTTTGGGGGTTGCCTTCTGGACGAGTGTGATGGGGATGTTGGCGATGCGGACCAGGAGGCGTGCCAGGGGGGAGGCGCCGAACCGTTCCACGCCATCGTCCTGGCGGCCGAGATTCACCTCTGTTTCAGTGACGGTGCGGGCCTTCTTGGACGCCCACAAGGTGAGGACCATGATGGCTCCCGCCAGCAGCAGCAGGCCGGTGTTGGACGGCACCGATGCCTGGAGGGCCGCCATGGAAGCGGTCATGGGGTCGCCCGCCGCCGCCGCCACCTGGTAGGCGTTCATGCCGGCCAGGGGGACACCGATGAAGTTGACCAGGTCGTTGGCGGCAAAGGCCATGGCCAGTGCGAAGGTCCCGGCAAGGACCACTGGTTTGAGAATGTTGATACGGGTAAACAGGATCAGGGCCTGGAACATGAGTGCGAACACGACAAAGCTTGCCCCCAGCATGTATACCGAATGGGTTTTGATCCAGGTGAGCATTTCCGGGGTGATGAAGGAGGCACCCTTGGCACCCTTGATGATGATGAAATAGGTGATGGTGGACAGGGCCAGGCCGCCCCAGGCGGCCCCGTAGCGTTTCATCCGGGTCTGGTATTCGAAGGTGAAGATGAGGCGGGTGACGTATTGGGCCACGGCGCCGAAAAAGAAGGCGATGACCACCGACAGCAGAATGCCCGAAATGATCACCAGCGCCTTGCCGGTGTTGATATAGTTGCTCAATTGTGCAAGCCCGCCGTCGCTTTGAAGGATTTTGATGAGCGACACCGCCACGGCCGCGCCCAGCAGTTCGAAAACGATGGAAACGGTGGTGGACGTCGGCATCCCGAAGGTGTTGAATACATCCAGCAGGATGATGTCGGTGAGCATGACGGCAAGAAAGATGGTGATCAGCTCCGGCATTAGGAACAACTCCGGATGAAAAATGCCTTTTCTGGCCACTTCCATCATACCGCTGGAAAAGGTGACGCCCGCCAGCATGCCCAGGCTGGCGACGATCAGAACCACATGGCGTGGGGCTACCCGGGAGCCGATGGACGAGTTAAGAAAATTGACCGCATCGTTGCTGACGCCGACGATCAGGTCCGTCACTGCCAATATTGATAGTAACCCGAGAAAAAATAAATAGATTTCCATGAAGCCTTTTTTGATCCTCCCCGGCGGTCATGCCGTGCGGATTGTTAGTTTTCTGCTAGTATTTTGTTGGATGCGGGTTGTCTATACCCGATTTCGGGGGGGCAAACAAGCATTATGGGGCGATGCCGCATGGTGGATCGGTGCCGGCGGCGGGGGGGCTTCAGGCGCGGTGTCTTGCGGTACGGCAACCGCGCCCGGGAAGGGCGGGCGCGGTTGCCGTCGGTATTAACTGTTTTTTCCGGCTTCCGGGGCAAGCAGTGTGTCCATGTCCTTCACGATCCGATCACCGGTGGCGGATCGGAGGGTGAAGGGGTGGGCGTTCTGGCTGGAGGTGGCCGGGAAGCCGTTGTCGGCCTTTTCGTAGAGTTGCAGGTGATGTGTCGCCGTGCCGGCCACGGAGATGGTCCGCACAGGTGCGCCCATCGAATCCCGGGCCGCCTCTGTCAGGTAGGCCTCGCACGTGAGCGTGGACAGCCGGGAAAGCAGGCCTTTGACCAGCTCTTGGTCAACGGCTTCACCGGTTTCCCGTCGCCACGCGCCGGCGACGGCCGCGGGCGGTGTGCCTTCTTCCGGTGGCCGCGCGTCGGCCGTATCGGCCGGCGGCCGGTTTAGGGTCAGAACGCAGGTTTTTTCGCCGGCCGTGAGGGTGAGTTGCCGGACGGCATCGGCGGAGAAATCCAGTACGGTCTTGTCCCGCAGCGCGGCAGTATCCAGATCGAAGGTGCGCCGGAGATTTTCCCGGGCATGGTAAACATTGGGGTCGTCGCCGATTTGAACAAAGGTTAAGCGGTTCATGTCGGCGGGTTTCCCGATGTTCACCTCCCGGACCTGGCGATTGCCGGCCCACAGCCGGACGGTGATTTTCTTGTCTTCGGTCAGATCGTAGCGTCCATAGGCCTGGGCTTCGCTTACCAGGGCGGTCAGGGTCAGGTCCGACAAACTGGACAACATCGATTGGACCTTGCCTGGGTCCGCAGCATGGCCCTTGTCGCCGATCCGCCATTGATCCTGGTCCCGATCAAGGGAAATGGTCTCTTCCGGCGTGATGATTTCCATGCGGGTCAGATCGTTTTTCACCACCTCCGGCAATGTGGGCAACCGGTAATGGGACCGATCCGTGTTCCGCAGCACGAGATAGGCTGCAAGCCCGGCAATTACCACCAGCAGGACAATGAGTTCTTTTCGTTTCATGTCACCTCTCCTTGCTATCGTTCAAACAGGCGTTCAATTGCTTTTTTCCGCATGTGCCGGCGACTCCAGACCAGGAGTCCGAATACCACCACCAGGATCGGCAGACCGGCGATATTGGCCACTTTTACAGCAGTCTTGGTCCGGGCGGAGGTGTCGGCCAGGGGATTGTGTTTCTGGGTTTTGGCCCGCATGATCGCCACGTCTTCACGGCCGTTGAGGGCGTCGAACACGTTCATGACCAGCATGGCGTTGGGGGTCCTTCCCTCGCCATCGATGATGTCGTTTCGCAGCATGTCACCGCTGCCGATGAGAAATATTTTGGCCGGCAGGCCGGTTTCCAGGCGTGCTCCCTCGGCGGCCACCTGGTCGATCGCCCCGTCGGTGGTCGTGGTCACGGCGGTGTCGGGCGCCGGGGCCGTTGCGTCTGTTGGCGCGTCTATATCCTGTTCGGTGGGTGTTTCGGTTGTCTTTTCAGGCATGGGTTTCCCGGCAAAGTAGCTGGGGAACCGCCCTTCCACCATACAGGCCAGGAGCTTTTTTTCCGTGGCCGTGTCGGCACCCGGCGGGTGGTGAAACTGGGGATTGAGGTTGATGGGCGCCTTCATTTCCCAGGATTTATCCGAAGAGGAAAACAGGCGGGTGAGGGTCAAGCCCTTTTCCGCGAGCGCATTTTCGTCCACTTCGATGGGCGCCGCTTTCAGGGCGATCAGCTGCTTGATGTTGCGCATGAACAACGGGGCCTGGTTGACGTTTTCCGCCTTGATGACCGGGGCGAAATATATGGGGCGCTGGCCACCGCCCATGGCCTGGTTGAGGGGCTGCTTAAAACAGTTTTCATCCATGACGATGCCGGGTTTGACGCGCAGGCCCCAGTGGTCCAGCAGCTTTTCAAGGCCGGTGTCCAGGGGTTCGTAGCGGACCTGCGGGTTTTGAAATCCCATGGGGCTCATCTGCTCGGAGTGCACCTCCTTGAACGGCTCCAGAAAGATGGCCAGGTTCTGCCCCCGCATCAGCGCCTGGTCGAGCTGGAACAACTCGTAATCGGAAAACGGTTCCGTCGGCCGGGCCACGATGATGCAACGGACATCCGCCGGTACCGTGTCGTCGTCTGCCAGGCGGAAGCGTTTGGGGCTGTAAGTGTCGCTCATCAGGTTGTAGAGGCTGGACAGGGCCTGGGGATCCTGGTTGCCCCCGAAAGACATGCCCGGCGTAAGGGAAGGGCAGCCATGGTCGGCCAGGTATCCGATGTTTTCGTTGATGTCCACCAGGGCTTCCACCTGATCGTTGATCATCTCCGCCAAATCTTCAAGGGGGGTCAACTGGTACTGGGTGCCCACCAGGGGAAGCCTGAGAACCCGCAGCAGGGGAATCGAGACGGTGTCGCCTGCATGGGTCATCACAAGACCGATGGCGCCCTTGCCGGCGGGGATGCGGCCGTTGTCCAGGGCGGGCCATTTGAGGCTGATCACGTTGCCCTGCTCAGCGAACGCGGCAATGTCTGCGTCGCTGCTGGGATTGGTGACCGTGAAGGACAGGCGGTCATAATTTTTAAGGTTCAGCTTTTCCACGATCTCCCGTACCGTTTGGGGAATCTGTGGCAGTGCATCGAGTCCCATGAGGGGTGCCACGGTCTGGAGGCTTTCAGAAAGGATCAGGTTTACCTGGATGTCCTCGGCCAGTCCCCGAAGGGTGCTGATTTTTCGGTTTGCCTTCTGCATGGCGGTGGTCAGCTTGTACTCGAGTCCTTCGGTGCTGGTAATGGTGGGAATACGCTCCACCACGTCCCCGTGGATGATGACCAGGCCCATATAGGCACGCTTGAATTTGATTTCGTCGGTTTCAAGCTGTTGAATTTGGACCGGATGAATACCATACCCGGCGGCCATTTCCTGATTGATGTCGGAGGCCGGGTTGTCTCCTTCGGATTGGGGGCTGACGTCATGGAATTGGTAGTTGAAATAGCGATTGCCCTGCAGGGCATACTCTTTTAGAAGATCCCGCAGATATCGCTCCGTGTTGTTGTGGGGCGCCGGCAGATCTTTGGTGAAAAAGGCCTTGATGGTCATGGGTTCGGTAAGCGTGGAGACGACCTCTTTGCTCACCTTGGACAAAGAGTAGATGTCGTTGCTTGTCAGGTCGGCCCGGAAAAAGAGGGTTGCGCCCACCAGATTCACCAAAACCATAACCACCATGTAGATAAAAAACTTGACATACTTTCCGGATCTGTTCGTCACGGTCATATCTTCTCCTTATCTCTTTTCTTCCAGCACGATGTGCGTGCCGAAAAGAGCGATAAACACAACGCTTAGAAAATACAATAAGTCCCGGGAGTCGACGATTCCCTTGGCGATGTTTTCGAAATGAAACTGCGCACCGAGATAACTGATGAAGCCGACAAGGTTCCGCGGAAAGAAAAACAGCATCTGATCGAACATGGTCAGGGCAAAGCAGATGACCATGCCGATGATAAACGCGATGATTTGGTTGCGGGTGAGGCTGGAGGCAAAAAGACCGATGGCGCAAAAGGAGGCGCCAAGGCACATGGCCCCTACATACCCGCCGATGACAGGTCCCCAGTCGAGATCTCCGAGAAAGGAGATGCATACCGGGTACGCAACGGTGGGCAGGAGCATGGCGCCGACAAAGGCAGTGGCCGCCAGAAATTTGCCCACGACCACGTTCTTCTGGGATACGGGCAGCGTCATCAGTGTCTCATAGGAGCCGACGTTCATTTCTTCCGAAAACAGCCGCATGGTAACCGCAGGAATAACGAAGGAGAAAACAATCGGCAGTAGTGAGAAAAAACCCCGCATTTCCGCCTGACCGAAAAGAAAAAACGTCATGAAGAAAAACCAGCCGGTGATGAGCAGAAAGATTGCGATCACGATGTAGGCGATGGGGGAAATGAAATAATCTTTAAATTCCTTGAAAAATATTTGAAGTGTCTGCTGCATGTCAGTTCTCCCTGGTCAGTTCTCTGAAAATGGTTTCGAGGCTTTTGGCTTCCTGGCGGAATTCCATCAGGAGCCAGTCGGTCTGCTTGATGGCCTGATAAACCGGTTCCCTTGGATCGGTATTCCCGCTGCAGGTGACTGCCAGTTCCACCAGGCCGCCGGCGGCCGGGGTGACCACACTGACCGCTGCCACGAACGGCAGTGCGGAGAATGCCGAACGGACATCCGCTTCCGGCGCGTTTTTCAAGGAAATGAAAAGGGTGGTTTCCTGGGCGGATGCCTGTTTGAGGGCTTCCGTTGCGCCGTCTGCGACGATTTTTCCCTTGTTGATGATGACCACCCGGTCGCAGGTGGCTTCCGCCTCGGGCAGGATATGGGTGGAGAGAATGACCGTCTTTTGTCTGCCGATTTCGCGGATGATGTCACGGATCTCGACGATCTGGTTGGGGTCCAGGCCGCTGGTAGGTTCGTCGAGCACCAGAATTTCCGGATCACTCATCATGGCATGGGCCAGCCCGACCCGCTGCTTGAGCCCCTTTGAGAGGGTGGCGATGCTGCGATGCATGATGTGCCCAAGGCCGCATAGGTCGGATAGGCGGCGGATGCGCTTGCGTTTGTGATCTTTCGACAGGCCCCGGATGCCGGCGATATAGTCCAGGTAGTCATAGACCAGCATGCCGTGGTAAAGGGGCGCCGATTCGGGAAGATAACCCATCATGGATTTGACTTCCCGAAGGTTGTCCTGCACGGTGAAGTTTTTTACCCGGATGGTGCCGGACGTGGGCAGGTAGTAGCCGGTGAGCATGCGAAGGGTGGTGCTTTTGCCGGCGCCGTTCGGCCCCAGGAGCCCCACAATCTCGCCCTTTTCGATGGTCAGGTCGATGTGATCCACCGCACACAGCTCATCGTAGTACTTGGTAAGCTTCTCAACATGGATCATGCATTCTTCTCCTTATGGTTTAAATAATTTCCGCCGTTTCATTGGAAATCCAACCGATCTTGTCTTTTGCGTAACGAATTTTTATAAAGTGCAGCCGCTGTTTTTCCACAGCCACCACCGTTCCTTCGTGCAGGACGAACAGTTCCGTGGCGGCAGTGGAGAGGCCGGAGCGAACCGGTGCCGCTTCTTTCAGGATTACCGCTCTGGGGTGCAGCGAAGGGGCATGGGCTTCGTACACTGCGGTGCCGGCGGACACGAAGGCTGCGGCGGCAAGAACCCAGGCCGGGACCCGGAGCCGGTCGATTTTCAGAAAGACCGACGCCGCCAGAAGGCACCAGAAGAAAAGGGCGCACGTGACCGACGTCCGCTGCCATCCTGCGGTGGAAAGAAGGTCTTTCCAGAAAAACAGCACCTGCAAAAGGGGTGACCCGGAAGGCGGCGCCTCGTCTTTGAGCCGGGTCCGGGCATAGTCGAGGTTGAACCGGAGGTCCGGATCGCCCGGCGCCATGCGCTGCGCCCGTTCGTACCAGAGGATGGCCCGGCCGAGCTGTCCATTCTTAAGATGGGCGTTGGCCAGGTTGTAATAGAGCTTTGGGTTTTCGATGCCGCTGTTCACAAGCGCTTCAAAGGCGGCCACGGCTTCGGGCCATTCGCCGGCTTCGTAATGCCGCACTCCGTCGAGGAAGCGTTGTGCGTTCGGGGTGGGTTCGGCCACCGGGGGAAAGAACATCGGCAAGATGATGGCCATGACAAGCAGTGCCGGGAATGCGCATCTTTGGGCGGTGGTGAACCGGAAGGGCCTCATCGCACAAGCTCCTTTACCAGTCGCTGGGTTTCGGCCATGAGGGCCTGTTGTTCTTCTTTTTCGGGGGGAAGGGTTCCATACCGCGCGGATGCGAGCCGCTCCATCAAATCCGTTATCGCCGCGATGCGTGCAGGGGGCACCCGGCTGTCTGCCAGCAGCTGCTTTGCCTCCTGGGTTGCCAGGGCTTCGCCGAAGGTTTCCGCCCGGGAAAAAACAGCGTAGGGAAGGGCACGGTGCAGCGCCGAGAGCACTTCCGGAGCAGTGCCGGCCGCTTTTTCCGCCGCCTTGAGTTCTGCCACGGCTTTCCGGGCCATCACTGCCGCCGGCCGATCATTCTTTCGTGCGTTTTTCAAGGCAACCCCCGCCAGTAGGACCGCCAGGCCCGGTGCGAACAGCAGCCCCAGAAACCAGGTGGTTTCCAGGGTGTGCTCCGTTTCCAGAGCGGCCAGATCATCGCTGACAGGCAGAATGTCTCTGCCCGTGAAATCCACCCGGCGCTTTCCGGCGCCTTGGGCGCCCGATTGTTCCAGGGCGGCGGAATAGACCGATGGGGGTGCCCCGGGCGTTTCCGTCGCGCGCACCGACAGGGTGAGGGGGGGCGGGCCGAGGGTGCGATAGGTGCCGGCGGCTGTGTCGAAATAAACCAGGGGGGACAACCGCAACGTGTGGGTGCCGGCGGCGGTGGGAACAAGGGCGGTGCGAAACACTTTTTTTCCGGTGTAGCCGTCGGCCGCCAGCCGGATGTCGGTTTCCGGCTGGTCGGCATACTGTTTGAAACCTGGGGGCGCCGCCAGGGCCGGGGCTTCGGCGTCCCGGATGTTTCCCGTCCCCGTCAAGGTCAGGGTCAGTGTGACGGAAGCGCCCATATCCGCGGCAGGCGTTTCCAGCTCTGCATCCAATTGGAATCGACCCACCAGGCCGGAGAAGCGTCCCGGACCCTTCCAGGCGGGCAGCGGTCTTACGCTGACCGTGACGGGCTCGGTTTTCATGTGTTTGATTTCTCTCCGGCCACGGTTGAAAAACGCGTCAACGCCCATGCGGCCGCCTATTGCCGGGAGGCGTCGGTCGCAGCGAAGCGCCGCCGGAGCAATGGTGATCGACCCGGCTGACAGGGGCACCAGCAGATACGAGAGGGTTACCTCCTGGTATTGGCGGCCGTTGACCACGATCCGCCTGGCCGATTCTTCTCCGATCTGCTCCGCCTCGAAGCCGTCGAAGGTGGGCGCCTCGTAGTGGGTGTTGTCGATGGGCACGGCGTAGCGGAGCCGGAAGGTGTACACCACCTGCTCTCCCAGCCAGGGCCGGGTGTTGGTGATACCGGCCGACACCTGGATATCTTGGCTGTCGTCGGGATTGACCGCGGTGCGGGTCACCGTCACCGTGATGGGCGCGGTCTGCAGGCGCTGACCCGCAACGGTGACGGGAAGGGCGGGAAGGGTCAGGCGGCCCTCCCGCAGCGGCAGCAGGTGGTAGTGGATGCTTTTTTCATGGTGTGCCCGTCCGTTGATGATCTGAACGCTGCTATTCGATGCCTGGGAGAGAATGTCGAAGTCCGTGATGGGCCGGGTATCCACTTCTCCGCTGCCGCCCGATAGGGTCACCGTCAGGCGCACAGGGGTTTCCAGGTCTGTTTGGATGCGGTCCACGGCGGCGCTGACCGACGGGGCTTGGGCCTTGAGGGCTTGGGGGAGGAGCAGCAGGAGGCAGCACACCCACAGCCGGACAAGGCCCCTCCGACGGGGGCCGGCGCAAACAAAATATAAAGGAGCACCCGGACGCATGTTACCAATCCTTTTCCACCCGCTGTTCCCGGTAAGCCGGCACCAGGGCCCGGCCCGGTTGATCCTGGAGGCGATTGAGCATTTGTTCCGCCTGCCGCCGGGATTCTTGGTCGTTGTGGGCCGCTCCGGGCTGCGCGGCGGCATCCGGCGAGGGGTGCGTCTCTTCGCTCGGGGACGGCTGTGCGCCGTCCTCCCCGCTGTTCCCATCGGTGCCGGCAGAGGGGCCCGGGGCCTGGTGCTGTCCGTCGCTATCGGCGTCCGCTCCGTTTTCCGGTTGCCGCCGGTTCCTTTCTGCCTCTTCGCCGTCCTGACGGTTTTTGCCTCCGGACGGGTCGGGGGGGGGCGGCTGGGCTTTTACCTGTTTGACAAAGGCCAGGTTTTCCCGGGCCTCGTGATCGGTCGCGTCCAGTTCCAGGGCCGACGCATACGCTGCAATGGCCGCGTCGAGGTTGCCCGTCCGAAAATGGGCGTTGCCCATATTGTAGCGGGTTTTTTGCCGGAGCTTGTCGTCTTCGGTTTCCAGCGCCTGCTGCCAGGCGGCCAGGGCGCCTTGATAATCACCGGTTTTGTAGCGCACATTGCCCAAGTTGTAAAACAGTTCCGGCCGGTCCGGTGCTTCCAGTTGGGCGGCGGTATAGTGACGCGCCGCCTGGTCGTAGTCTCCCCGGGCGTATGCGGCTTCGCCCCCGGAGATGCTGTTTTTCAGGGTCCCGGCCCCGGCGGGACCGGGGCGCACCAGGGTCAGCAGAGCCAGCAGAACCACGGCGGTCCGTGCTGCATGAAGGGGGAGCACCATTTCCAGCACCAGCAGCGCCACGGCCAAACCGAGGCTCCATTGGTAGCGGTTTTCCAGTACCCTGGTGTTGTGGGTGCCAAGGGCGGCCGTCTGCATGGTGCCCCGGATATGTTTCCGGTAGAGGGTGTCGAGATCCATGTCCCCTGCTACCGAGCGCACATAGGCCCCTCCGGTGGCGGCGGCCATCTGTTTGAGGGCCGCCGCGTCAAGTTCTGTGAGGACGATATGGCCTTCGTTGTCTTTAACATAGCCGCCGGCGGGGTTGGAAATGGGCACCCCGGTTTTTTCTCCAACGCCGATGCAAAACAATTTGATGCCCGCCGCGGCGGCCCGGGCAACGGCTTCCCGGGGACTGTCCCCGGTGTTTTGCCCGTCGGTGATGAGCAACACGGCTTTGTCCGTGGCGTCCTCGGTCTTGAATGCCGCCATGGCCGTGGTAATCGCGGCGGTAATGTTGGTGCCGCCAACGGGCAGATAATCGGGGGTAAGGGTGTTTAAAAAAAGATGAAATCCATCGTAATCGAGGGTGAGGGGGCATTGGAGAAAGGCGGTGCCGGCAAAGGCCACCAGCCCCACGCGGTCGCCCTGGACCATTGCGAGAAGGTCGATTACTTCCCGCTTGGCCCGCTCAAGGCGGGAGGGGGCGATATCGTTCGCCAGCATGCTTTTAGAGCAGTCGAGTGCGATGACGAGATCGACCCCCCGGCGTTCGATTTCCTTCCAGTGAAAGCCGTATTGGGGACCCGCCAGAGAGAGGATGGCAAAAAGTATCGCTCCCATCAAGACCAGGAGTCTGGCCCATTGCCGCACAGGTGAAACCTCCGGTGCGATGGCGGCCCGGCCCCTGGCAGCGGCATAGGCCGCCAGAACGGCCGCCCGCTTTCGGATGCCGTAGAGCCCAACGGCCAGCAGCACCGGCACGGCCCAGATAAGCCATAACATGGGGATGTTTGCAAAGCTCATGGGATCCTTAGGAATCGGGTGTTTACCAGTATCACCCACAGGGCCAACAGCCCGAGGGCGGGTAGCAGCGGGTAGCTGTACAGGTCCCGGTACTGGTCAAAGGTTTTGACCACCGCTTCGGTTTTTTCGAGCCGGTCGATGGTCTCGTAGATTTTTTGGAGGGTCTGGGTGTCTTCGGCCCGGAACCACATGCCGTCGGTGCGGGTGCTGATCATCCGCAGGGTGTCTTCGTCCATGTCCACGCGCTGGTAGACATAGCGTTCACCAAAGCCGGGGACGGTGACCCGAAACGGGGCCTCACCGGTGCCGCCGACCCCGATGGCGTATATTTTGACCGCTTTTTGGGCGGCGATCCGGGCGGCCGCTTCGGGTGACAGGGCGCCGCTGTTGCTGCGCCCGTCGGTGAGCAGAATGATGATATTCGATTTTCCCTCGATATCCGCCAGACGTTTGAGCGAGATACCGATGGCGTCCCCGATGGCGGTGCTTTTGCCCGCAGCACCGATGGTCAGCCGATGGAGCATGTCGATAAGGGTATCGTAGTCCCGGGTGAGGGGCAGCTGGGTGTAGGCGTGATCGCCGAACACCACCAAACCGATCCTGTCCCCGGAGCGCTTGCTCACAAACGACCGGATTACACCGATCACCGCTTCCAGCCGGTTGACGATCTTGCCGTCCCGCTCGAAATCCAGTGCCGCCATGCTCTCTGATAGATCCACGGCCAATACGATGTTGATGCCTTCCGTGCGGAGGCTCACTTCCCGCACGCCCCATTGGGGTCTTGCCAGGGCGATAATCATCAGGCACAGGGCGCCGTACTTGATGACCGGCAGCAGGCGGGCAAGGGCCGCCATGGGGCTTGTCGGCAGACCTTCGAGCCCCTGGGTGCCGGGGGTTTTAAGTCGGGGCGATGGGCAGCGGTGCTTCCGGTACACGATCACCAACGGGATGGCGATCAGGAGCAGCAGCATATGGGGGGTGTCAAACCGAAACACGATCCATGGCTCCTTCCCGGAAAGGTACGGGGGTGGTCTCTTTCACAAAGGTGACGACAAAGCTCCTGTCCCGGTCCATGGTCGTCTGATCGGCGGGGGCGCCGGCAAATTTGACGGGGTCGCTGGACACGAGGAGCCTTTTGGCCCCGCCTTTGAGGGCTGGAGGAATCGGCAGGCGTTCTATGCCGGGCAGCAGTTCCTCGGTGGTCATTTCAAGGCCGTCCAGGGCAAATCGGCCGTGGAGATATTCCCTGAAAACAGCCGAGAGCTGAAAGTAAAAGGCCTTAGCCTCTGCTTGCCCCATTGCCGACAGGGCGTTGAGATGGGCGAGGGCGGTCTCTTCGGCGGACAGGGGGGCCGCCACCGGCAGCGGTGCGGTCTTCTTCCGTCGCCACAACCGCCACCCGAGCGCAGCCAAAGCCGCCACGATGAGGGCGCCGGCGAGGATTCCCACCTGCTGTGCCGTGCCCATGGGGACGGGCACCGGTGCCAGGGGCTTGAGGTCGTGAATATCGGTCATCTGGGGGGCTTGTTGTGCCGCCGCCGGCCCCGGCGGTTCGTTCGGGTCCGGCTGTGCCCAAAGGCGCGGGCCGGGCAGGCATAGCAACCACGCCATCATCCACATGCCGATACCGATGTGCCATGTCCGCATACGCATCCTATCTCCTTGCCTTTTTTTCCCGGTACCGGAAATAGGCGGTGAGGACATCGGCGGCCGCGGCGGAGGTGCTGATTTCGACGCAGTCGATGTCCGCTGACCGGAGTGATGCCCGGGCCCGGGTGCGGGCGGCCTGTTTGACGGCTTCATACCGGATGCGCGTTGACGGGTGGCCGGCATCCACGAGAAGTTCCCGACCGGTTTCCAGGTCCACCATGGCTACCCATCCGGTGTCGGGCAGGGTAAATTCTCCGGGGTCGGAAATCAAGAGGCCGATCAATTCGTGCTTCCGGGCTGCAATTCTAAGGGCCTGGTCGAAATTGTCGGCCTGGAAGTCGGAGATCAGAAAGGAAAGGGTTCGTTTCCGGCTCACATGGTTCAGATATCTTAAGGCGCTTCCGATATCAGTTTTCCGCCGGGCAGGGGTGAAGGTGAACAGTTCTTTGATAACCCGCCAGACATGGGCAGCGCCCTTGCGGGGGGGGATGTATTTTTCCACCTGATCCGTGAACAGAATGGTCCCGACCTTGTCGTTGTTGCGGATGGCGTTAAAGGCCAGGATCGCAGCGGTTTCGATGGCCGCTTCTTTTTTTAGGGTATCGGTGGTACCGAACTCTCCGGAAGCACTCATGTCCACCAGTAGCATCACCAGCCGTTCCCGCTCTTCCCGGTAGCGTTTGATGTAGGGGCGGTTCATCCGGGCCGACACCTTCCAGTCGATGCTCTTGACCTCATCACCGGGCACGTACTCCCGGACCTCCTCGAATTCGATGCCGGAGCCCCGGAAAACGGACTTGTACTGTCCGGCCATCATGGTGTTGACCAGCCGACCGCTTCGAATATGAACCTTTCGTATCTTTTTAATCAACGCGTGTGGCAACATGGCTTTTCGATATCCGTTTTCCGATTCCCGCCCCCTGGCCCCTGTAACCACCCCTACCTTAAGGTACCGGCACCGTGTCGAAAATGTGGGCGATGACCTGGTCCGTGGTCATGTCTTCGGCCTCCGCCTCGTAGGACAAAATGATCCGGTGCCGAAGCACGTCGGGTGCGATGGTTTTGATGTCCTGGGGGGTCACGTAGGCGCGGCCCTGGAGAAACGCATGGGCCCTGGCCACCCGGCTGAGAAAAATCGTCGCCCGGGGGGACGCTCCGAAACGGATATAATCGGCCAGATCCAGATGATAGTCTGCGGGCCGTCGGGTGGCGAACACCAGGTCCACCATGTAATCCCTGAGCTTTTCGTCCACGTAGAGGCTGTCGATCAGGGCAACCAGACCGGCAAGTTCTCCGGGACCGATAACCTGGGTGATGACAGGTGGAGAGCCGAATCCTTCCCTGCGCATAATTTCTTTTTCTTCCGTCCGGCTCGGGTAGTCGATGACCAGCTTGAGCATGAACCGATCCACCTGGGCTTCCGGCAACGGATAGGTCCCCTCCTGTTCGATGGGGTTCTGGGTGGCCATTACCAGGAAAGGGGCCGGCAGCGGAAAGGTCGCCTCTCCGATGGTCACCTGGCGTTCCTGCATGGCTTCCAGCAAGGCGGACTGCACTTTGGACGGGGCCCGGTTGATTTCGTCGGCCAGGATGATGTTGTGAAAAACAGGCCCCTTCTTTACGGTGAATTCGCCTGTTTTCGGTCGGTATACCTCGGTGCCGATGAGATCCGCCGGCAACAGGTCCGGCGTAAATTGAATGCGTTTGAAGTCGGCATGCACCGTTGCCGCCAATGCCTTTACGGCGCTTGTTTTTGCAAGCCCCGGTACCCCCTCGATGAGAATATGGCCCTGGGTGAGCAGTCCCATGAGAAGGCCGTCCACCAGTTTACGCTGGCCGACCAGTACCTTTTCGATTTCCTGCCGGATGCTGTTGACGAGATGGCCCTTTTCCTCTACCTGCTGCTTGATTTCTTCGAGCACCGTTTTCCCCCTGAGGTCGGTTGTGCGGCTTTATTGTCATTATATCAAATAGATGCACGCTATCATATTGCTGAAACATAATAACCATCTTCACCGGGGTGTCAAGGGGGAGGAACACCTTTTCCCCGGGGGCTGAATGCAATTCTGGTGCGGGACGTGCCGACGGGATGGGCGTGGGAACAGATGCCTGTCCGCCCGGCCGGGGTTTACACCGCGACCGATATGCCGTATAGATTGGGCAATGGAAAAAGGGCGGTGTGGCTCCAAAAGCATAGGGAGCGGCGACGCTTCATATAAACCACAAGCACCGCCCGGGGTTGGAAAGCACCGCAATGGATTTGGGATTGAAAAATAAAATCGCCCTGGTGGCCGCTTCTTCCAAGGGGCTCGGGCGGGCATGCGCCGAGGCCCTGGCGGCCGAGGGCGCCAAGGTGACCCTCTGCGCCCGGAACGAGGCAGACTTGATACGGGCCCGGGAACAGGTGGCGGCCGCCACCGGTGCGGAGGTGTTGGCCAAAACCGCCGATATGACGTGCCCGGCCGACGTGCAGGCATTGGTGGATGCAACCGTCGCCCACTTCGGCGGGCTCCACATCCTCGTTACCAATGCGGGTGGCCCGCCGGGGGGGGATTTTTTCGACTTTGACGATGCGGCCTGGCAATCGGCCTTCGAACTTTCCGCCATGAGCGCGGTCCGTCTGATCCGGGCTGCCGTCCCCCACATGAAGGCCGCCGGATGGGGGCGGATTATCAACATCACCAGCATTTCGGTCAAGGAGCCTTTGGCGCCCCTGGTCCTGTCCAACGCCACCCGTCCGGCCGTGCATGGTCTTGCCAAGACCCTGGCCTCCCAGCTGGGAAAGGACGGCATCACCGTAAACAACATCATGCCCGGCTACACCCGCACGGACCGTATCATTGAATATGCGGCCGCCGTGGCCAGGCAGTCCGGAAAAACAACGGCGGCCGTGTTCGCCGAGATGGGCGCGCCGGTGCCCGTGGGGCGCATCGGTGAGCCCGAAGAGCTGGGGGCCCTGGCCGCCTTCCTGGCATCTGAAAGAGCGGCCTACATTACAGGGGCTTCCATTCCTGTGGACGGCGGGGCCATTCGCGCGGCATTCTGATAGGACCGTATGTGTGCAGGGCGCCCACGCCTTTGGATTTGTCGGGCGCTTCCTTCCTTACCGACACGGCATTGGGGACGTGGCGATGTTTTTGTCAGCAGTGCATCAACGCGCGTGTATTGATTTCTTGAGGGTACGGGGCTTTCTTCTCTTTTTCCTGACAATTGTGTTGGGGCCGCAGACCGGCGGGGCCGCATCGGTGCGTCTGGCCTGGGACGCCAACCAGGATGCCGATCTGGCGGGATACCGGGTCTATGTCGCGGACCCGCCCGAGATCCCCGCCGATTGGACCGAGGACCAGGCTGCGGTGGTTGTGTGGCCCTACATGATGAAGGATCCGGATCATCCGGGCATGACCTTGGAGGGGCTGGCCCCCGACCGCAGTTATTGCTTTTCGGTGACAGCCTTCAATGCCGCCGGCGAGGAGAGCGATTTTTCCAATACGGTGCGGACAATACCGTTGGAAACGCAGCTGCCCTTCCTCTTTGGGGAGGTGTCGGCGACCCATGAATGGAAACCGGTTCGGTTTCCCCGAACCTACCAAAACCCC
Organism: Desulfobacterales bacterium; assembly: GCA_963678885.2. Taxonomy (GTDB): domain Bacteria; phylum Desulfobacterota; class Desulfobacteria; order Desulfobacterales; family JAFDDL01. The sequence goes on from CAXXFG010000001.1 coordinate 1,539,558, forward strand.
GTGGTGGTGACCGGCCCGCCGGGCACGAACGCACCGGACGGCGTCGTGGTGCGGCTCGACCGCATCGATGCCAATGGCTTTGCCATCCGTGTTCAGGAGTGGGGATACCACGATGGGGAACACATTGGTGAAACCGTGGGGTATCTGGCGGCGGCGTCAGGGCGGTGCCGGCTGCCGGACGGCGGGGAAATGGAGGCGGGCGAAGTGTCCACCCGGGCCCCCGGGGGGGATGCCGCCGTATCGTTTGCAAGGCCCTTTTCCAGTGTTCCTGTGGTGATGACCTCTGTTTGTACCACCAACAACCTGGCGGCCGTAACGGTGCGGGTGTCGGATGTCACCGTTGATGGGTTTCGTGTTCAGCTTCAGCAACAGGAGTTGAACGCACCGGCTCATGCCGCGGAAACGGTTTCCTTTATTGCATGGGAGGTCGGGCAGTGGCAGGGGCCGCATTTTTCCTATGCCGCGGGCCTTGTTCCGGGGGGTGTGACGGACCTTGCAACGGTGCTGGCCCTGGACGCCGTAAATGGGGCGGGGGCGGTCCTTTTGGCCGGCATGCAGACCTGCCGGGGCGGCAATCCCGCCGTTGTCCGCTGGCTGGAGAAAAGTGATGCGGGCATCGTCTTGTACCTTTCCGAAGAGCAATCCAGCGACAGCGAGACGCGTCATATTGCAGAAGCGGTGGGTTTTTTGCTTCTGTCACGTTCGGCCCCCTGACAAATGACGGTTTATCAACCGCCCATATTCCGCCACGGACGGCTGGAGACCCCGGACCGCCTCTTCCCAGAAGTGCGGCCGGGAGATGTCGAATCCCATGGTGTTGAAGACGGCGTCCTCCACCGGCGCCGCGGCCGATGTCCGGAGCAATGCTTCGTAACGGCCCAGAATTTCAGGACCCGTCTCTTCCAATGCTTCATAGATGCGGCGGGCCAACAAAAAACCGAAAGTGTAGGGAAAGTTATAGAAGGAAAGACCGGGCATATAAAAATGGGGCTTGGAGGCCCATAATAGGGCATCTTGTCCGTCGGGCAGCAGGGCGCTTCCGAAGATTCGTCGCTGGGTATCGGTCATCAGGCAGCACAGTTCTTCCACGGACAGTTCGCTGCGGCGCCTTTTTTCGTACAAATGCTTTTCGAATTCAAAGCGCGTGGTGATGTCCAGCAGCATCATGGCGGCGTTGGACAGGTATCGGTCAAGGGCCGCCAGCCGCGTTGCAGGCAACGCGCCGCCGGTGCCAGCCCCCGGAGCGGTCAACAGATGTTCGGCAAAGGTGGCGGCTGTTTCGGCAAGGGGCATGGGGTATGCCTGAAGAAAGGGGCGCAGGGGCGCGACCAGTTGATGATGCCAGGCATGGCCGGTTTCGTGGGCCAGGGTCATGCGGTCTGTCGGGATGCCGGTGTAGGTCATGAAGATGCGCTGCTCACCGGTCAAGGGAGAGCAGATGCAGAAGGCCCCCGGCCGTCTGTTTTCCGCAGGGGTTGAATCGATCCAGCGGCTGGCGACCAGTTGCCGGAAATGACCGGCCAGGGCCGGGTAACGCTTCAGAAAAGCCTGGTGCACCGTGGCCGTCGCTTCGGTCCAGGTCTCACGGCGGGTTTCGGCAAGGGGAAGGGGCGCTTCCCGCTCGAAAAACCAGATGCCCTGCCGGCCGAAAAACGATGCCTTGATCCGGTAGAAATCCTGGGCAACGGCCATGGTGTCGGCAATGCCCTCATACATTGCGGCGATGGTTTTCGGTTTCAGGCCCGCTTCAAATGCCGCCAGGTCTGCGACGGCGGGGGCCTTGCGATGGCGGCCCAGGGTCAGCCGGGTTCCGCAGATGGCGTTGAGAGCCGCCGCGCACACAGGGGCCAATTGCTGCCAGGCCTTTATCCCGGCTTCAAAGGCGCGTTTGCCAACGGTGCGGTCCGGATGGGAGAGAACCCCCCGCCATTGGCTCATGGGAAGGGTTTCCGCGGTGCCGTCGGGATGGGTGAGGGTGAAGGTCGCGGCTCCGGAGAGCCGGTCGTAGAGTCGGGCCCAGGCCCCCAAGCCGTCCACGCCCAGATCTTCCGTCAGATCTTCCGCCATTTTCGACATGTGCCAGCCGCCGCGGATGCGAAGGCGCTGCAGGGGATAGGCGATATCCTTCAGGCAGGCGTTGTCCAAAAACGCCTGGAACCGGCGTTGATCAAGGGCATGGACCGCCCGCTCGATCCGTGTAAGGTTTTTCCGATGGTCCGCAGCGATGCGTGCCAGATTCGCCAGGGCCTTTTCATGGCGCGGGTTGCTGGCGTCGCATGCCGAGAGACAGTGCAGGTAGGTTTCCAGGTGGTGCAGCCGGGCGCCCGCCGTTTCTGCATCCAGGACGATGGCCTGCCAGGATCCGGCAGTGGCATCGGTCACGACGCCCTGCTGCCGGATGTCCCGGGCAGTCTGGGCGATTTGTTTCCGCAGCGATTGCTTGAAGGCGACCAGGTCCGTTGCGTCCACTGCTGGGAAAAATGTGGTCAGCTGCCATCGGGCGCCTTTATCGGTTGGGATGTGCATGGATCGTTCCTCCAGGGTCCACAGGCGGCGTGGCCTGCGGCTTCCGGTGCTTCCCCCCCCTCCTTCTTATCAGCATCGCAAGATCGGCGCCACTTAAAAACCGAAGAGGATCAGCATTGCGGCGTCCGGCCATGCGTCTTGTTTTTGGTTGCGTTTGCCACAGCGGCCTGGTAGCTTTTTGAAGTATATCCTGCGTGTCAACGGGCTTTCGCGGGAAAACCCGTGGCCCGCGGGCTGGCTCCCGGCGCTTGGGCAGCATGCCTTTCCCAGAGGCGGTTTTGGATGTGCTCCGCAGGCTCCGCCCTGGTTGTGTTTGCTTTTTTTTCTGCGGCCTGCTAATAAGCCAACCTTTCCATTTCTCAGAGGAAACCGAATCCATGGGAGGCGGTGCGGCAATGCAGGAAAATCCCGTAACAGGTTCGGACACAGATACTTGTTCAGCAACCCAGGCCCGATAACTTTTACCGAGGAGGAGAAAAAGAGGATGAAGAGATTATGGGGGATTGTATTATCGGTGGTGATGGCTGCGGTGATGGTGTCTTCCGCCATGGCCGTGGATTTTTCTTTCCATGGGGATTTGAACAACCGATTTTTGCTCTACACCAACCATGTGGATTTTTTTCAGCCCGACCATAAAGGGACATTGAGCGACGGCGAGACCAGCGACAATTTCGCGGAGATCAAATACCGCTTCTGGTTCGATGCCGCCACGGATGATGGGAAGGTAAAGGGTGTGTTCGCCACGGAAATCGGCGGGCTCCGGTTCGGTGAAAGCGGAAAAGCCGCTTACTCCGGGGATTCCATCGCCATGGAAGTCCGGTGGGCGTATCTGGATTTTCAATTCCCCAACGTTGAAAACCCGGCCCGGGTCCGGATGGGCTTGCAGCCCATCGAGGTCAGTCCCTACAACTGGCAAGAAACCATCGCCGGCGTCAAATTCTACGGCGAGGCCGCCGGCATGGGATATGAATTGGCATGGCTTCGGGGCCATGAGGTTCAGGTGAACGACAGTGATGATGACCGGGAAGATGCCGACGCGCTTTACGGCCGGTTGAACATCAAGCCGAATGACGGCCTGGATGTGGGGCTTTTTGCAATGTACCAGGGAGGGGACGCGGATGCGTCGTCTCCGGCCGACAACACCGTCTCTTCCCGGGATTGGCAGGTCAAGAAATTCGCCGACAAGGTGGACCTCAACCTTTGGACGCTGGGGGTGGACGGCGGCATGACCTCGGGCAAACTGTTCGTCAATTGGGACCTGATGTATCAAATGGGTAATATCGACAACATCACCTTCAGCGATTATGCTTCCGGTCTGAGCAGATCCGGAGATTTTGATATGAGCGCTTATTTCGCTCATTTGGACGTGGGGATGAAAATCGGCGCCCACAAGATCACCTACACTTTCTGGTATGCCTCCGGCGACGACGATGCCCGGGACGGGGACATCAACGCCTATGTGGCAACGGATCTGGACCGGACCGACAGTGTCTGCCTGATGGAAGGCGGCTATCTTGACGACGACTATTTCACCGAGCGTCCCTACGTTCTGGACAAGGGGTTGATCCTGAACAAGCTGGCGTTGGATACCAAGCTGTGTGAAAAGTCCCGTGCCGGTATCGCGCTGCTTTACATGATGACCGCGGAGGACATCGCGTACACCGATTCCCTCGGCAGGCCTCAGTCCGAGAGCAGCATCGGCATGGAAGTGGATGCCTATTATGCGCGTAAGATATACAAGAATGTTGATTTTGAACTGAGCCTGGGCTACCTCGTCAGCGACGGTGCGCTTGACTTCTTCGAAGAGGTCCAGGATGGTGATGCTGAAGAAGATATATTCAACGCCACCAGCCGGATCCGTTACAAGTTCTGACGCCCTGTAAAGGCACATGGAGCGGAGGCCGGTGACCCCCCGGCCTCTTTTCCAAGCTTCGCACATGCCCCTTCTTGGAGGTCGGATGCCATGTCATTCTCTTTTTTTATCAATGTCGCTTGCCGGCTTGCAACGGTAATCCTGGTGGGGGGGCTGTCTTGCCCCCGGGCCGGTGCGGCCGTGCTGGGGCAAATTGCCGGAGATTTTGAACCCATTGCCGGCTATGTGGTCATGGTCAGAAATGATGGTGTCGTTTTGGACCTGGACGCGGCCGACGGTGTCCAAGTGGGCGATCTCTTCCATGTCCTTTCCGGCGGAGAGGATCTCGTGCATCCGGTGACCGGAGAAATTCTCGGGCAGTTGGCAACCTTCAAGGGAACGTTGCGGGTTGGCCGCCTTCAGCAGGGCTTTTCCCATGCGCGCATTCTGGAAAGCAGCGCGCTTATTTCCCCCGGGGACGCTGTCCGGCGCTATGAGCGGTTGCCGGCTGTCTTCTGGGATTATTCCGGGGGCGGCAAGCCGCTGTTCCTGATGCTGCGTGACGCCCTCAACCACATGGATTGGATGCCCTACGGTGCGGCCCAGGAAATGAAACCCGAAACACCGGCGCCGTTGCCGGCCGTTGCCGACGCTGTTGTGTTTGTCTGCCAGGACGATCGGCTTATTGTGAAAGGCGCGGATTTCCAGACCATAAGGGAATATGATGCGGCCGTGCCCGGTTCCCGACCGTGGGAAGACGCCGCCGCGTTCGCTCCGGCTCCGGCGGCGGCCCGGGCGGAAACGGAAGCCCGGGCGCCGGCGGTCTTTGTGGCAAAGAAAAAGGGGCTCTTGCCCACCAAGCACCTTTCCCCGGTTTTTCAGTCCGCACACCTTCTGGCGAAACTGCCGGGCGGGGCCGTGAAAATGAGCGCCTTTCATCCCCAGGAAAACGGGCTGTTGATGGCGACAACCGACGGGAGCGACATTTTTATCCATCAGATTTCAGATGCCGTGCGTCTGCTGGCGCAGCAGGCCTCTCCGTTTCTGGACCCCGTGATCTTTTTAAGCTGGTGGCGGCCGGACACCACGATGCCGCCGATGCTGGTCGTTGTCAATTTTACGGATCGCTCCCCGGTGACGACCCTCTACGCATGGACGGGTGAGACCCTACGCAAGGTCAGGGGACCGATTCCCCGATTTGTGGCCGGCTTCGATGCCGATGGGGACCGGCAGCGCGAATTGCTGCTGGCCCAGCGCTTTGCCCCGGAGGAATTTTTCAGTCGCCACATCGAAACAATCGAACTGCCGGACGGTGATCTGCGTTATGCGGCGCCTGGCATTTCCTTCCCCGCCCGCTTCACGCTTTCGGGCAGTCTGTTGGCGGACCTTACAGGCGACGGAACGCCGGAGACGGTTTTTATCCGCAACAATATTCTCTATATTTTTTCTGGGGAAAAGCTTTTGCACAAATCCCCGAAGGTGATGGGCGGCGGTCTTCTTGGGCTGACGTATGATGTTAATCCCGGAGCCCAGAATCTGATGACCCGCACGGTCACGGTTGAAATTCCGCCGGTCGCGGCGGATCTGGACGGGGACGGCGCAGAGGAGTTGCTGGCGGTCGCATCGGAACAGAGCTTTTTGAGCCGGGCGTCCGGTCTTTCATCGGACATCCAGCACACCTGGCTGGCCGTGCTCAAGTACCAGGAGGGTGTGTTTCAAAGCGGTACCCTGGGAGAAAAAATAAATACTCCTGTGCAGGGAATGGCGGTGCATGATGGAAAGGTACTTCTGGTGCTTACGGAAACCGGAAGTCTTTTCGAAAACGGTGGGCAGAGCAAATTGGTCGCCATTCCCCTTGCCTTCTAGCGGGGGCCGTCATTCCCGCGCTTTCTTCATTGGAAGGGGTTTCGGGCGCCGGGCCGGGCGTTTCATCCGGCGCCGCTCCATACAGACGGGCGACTGCATTGCCAACCGCCCTGATGCGCACCGGCACCCGCGGTCTTTGTTTTTCCGGAAGCTTGTGCTACCGTTTCCGCATTGACCCATGAACGGATTGCTGATGATTCCTGGACAGAGGAGTTCCCACGCATGATGACTTCCGCACAAGAGGGCGGTTCTCGACGCCTGTTCACATTAAAGATGGAAAACGAAGGAATCGATCCGGCGATCATCCAAACTTTTCTGTACTATTACGATCAGATCCTTTCCGGGGAGACGGGGCTTATTTACGACAGGGACTTGGCGCCGGTGCCGCCGGCGTCCGTGCCAGATGCGGCGGATTTGTCCGCTTTCGTGGATGCCGGCAAGGCGGCGGTACCGCGCTTCGTGCGCATTGTTTTGAATGGGGGGCTGGGAACCAGCATGGGGCTGACGGGGCCCAAGTCCCTCCTGAAGGTGAAAAACGGGCATTCCTTCCTGGACATCATTCTCCAACAGACGGCGGCCGACAAGGTGCCCCTGTGCCTGATGAACAGTTTCAGCACCCACGCCGATACCTGCGCGTTCCTTGAACGGAAGGGGCATGCGACACGCCCCATGATGTTTCTTCAGCATAAATTTCCCAAAATTCACCGGGGCGCGCTGACGCCCGTGGTCTGCCCCCAGGACCCGCAGCTGGAATGGAACCCCCCCGGGCATGGGGACTTGTACATCAGTCTTCACACATCGGGCGTGCTTGGCAGGCTGCTGGCGCGGGGCATCCGGTATGCCCTGATTTCCAATGCGGACAATCTGGGTGCGAGCCTGGATCTTGCGCTGTTAGGGTATGTTGCCGAAAAGAACATGCCCTTCCTGATGGAAGTGGCCCAGCGAAGTCCGTCGGATGCCAAGGGGGGGCACCTGGCCCGCCATCGGTCGGGACGGCTCGTCCTCCGGGAGTCGGCCCAATGTCCGGCCGGGGAGCGTGGCGCCTTTCGGGATATCCACCATTACCGGTTTTTCAACACCAACAATATCTGGCTCAATCTCGAACACCTTCAGAGGCTGATCGATCGGGAGGGGATGGTGCGTCTGCCTGTCATCGTCAACCCCAAACCCCTCGATCCGCGTCGGGAGGACAGCTTGCCGGTGTATCAGGTGGAAAGTGCCATGGGGGCCGCCATCTCCCTGTTCGAGGGGGCCGGGGTGGTTTGCGTACCCCGGTCCCGGTTTCTTCCCGTTAAAACCTGCAACGATCTTCTCGTCCTGCGTTCCGACCGTTTCTGTCTGACCGATGACGGACGGTTGACCCCCAACCCTGCGGTGCGAACCGAAACGATCCGGGTGGCCCTGGATGCGGCCCACTACAAGAACATCGATGCTTTTGACCGGCGCTTCTCCCAAGGTGCGCCGTCCCTTCTTGATTGCGCGGCGATGCGTGTGGAAGGAGACGTGTTTTTCGAAAGGGAGGTGGCCATCCAGGGAACGGTGCGGATTGTCAACTCCCGGAAGACACCCGGTTCCATCGCCGCCGGCACCGTGGTGACGGGGGATGTCCATCTGTGATATCCCGGGCGGCCCGGTATTTTTTTATGAAATAATAACGGTCCGTTGTGATTCGGTCGTTGCATTTCTTCCCCGTGGGTATTAAGGATATAGAAGACGCACCGAGCGTTGGCCCGCAATTACAGATTCTTCAACCCGCCATGACACCAAGGAGTCATCCGTGTCGATCCGCCAGAACCCGGACCCCGGCGCCCACCTGATCTGCTTTCGAGGAGATACACTGCGTTTCACCCTTGAACTGCCGCAAGATACCCACGGGCGTGCTTGGCTTCGCACCAATGTGGGCCACGGGGCGGATATCCGTGACGAAATCGTGCGAGCGGTGGACAAGGAACTGCCCCCGTTGGGCCAGGCCTGGTTCGATGTGCCCATGCGGACCGTCCGCCCGGGGCGATTCGAGGTGACCCTTGCCCTGACGGAGGTGGGGCATTTTGAAGCGAAATGCTTTTTTCTTCCCCACCGTTCCCGGGATCCGATCTGGCCGGCCGGAGACAATACAGTGCTCAACGTTGAGCCGGCGCATACCTGCTGCGCCAACCTGCTTTACAACGCCTTTGTACGGCAGTTTGGTCCCAACAAGGCCGGCGGTGCCAAGCGGCCCATCGCCGACCAGGAACTCGCAGTACTCGATGCCGCCGGATACACGGTGATTCCGCCGTCGGGGACCTTCCGGGATCTTGTGGGGGAGTTGGATTTCATTTTCGGTACCCTCGGCTGCCGGTATTTGCAATTACTGCCCATTCATCCCACCCCAACGACCTATGCACGCATGGGGCGTTTCGGCAGCCCCTATGCGGCCCTCAGTTTTACCGCGGTGGATCCGGCGTTGGCGCGTTTTGATCCGCTGGCAACGCCCCTGGAGCAGTTCGTCGAACTGGTGGATGCCGTTCACCAGCGTCATGGCAAGCTTCTCTTGGACATCGCCATCAACCACACCGGTTGGGCCGCCGACATTCACGAGACCCATCCCGAGTGGTTGTCCAGGGATCCGGATGGGCGTATCCACGTGCCCGGCGCCTGGGGTATCAAATGGGAAGACCTGACCAAACTGGACTATGCTAACAAGGCGTTGTGGCAGTACATGGCCGATGTGTTTCTGACTTGGTGCCGGCGCGGGGTGGACGGATTCCGGTGCGATGCGGGATATATGATTCCCATGGAGGCTTGGCGCTACATCATCGCTGTGGTGCGCGGGCAGTATCCCGACACCCTTTTTCTCCTCGAAGGCCTGGGGGGCAAGATGACCGTTACGCGGGCGCTGCTAAACGACGGAAATTTCAACTGGGCCTACTCGGAGTTGTTTCAGAATTACACCCGGGATGAGATCGCAAACTATTTGCCCCAGGCAACCGCTGTTTCCGAACGGGACGGGATCATGGTGCATTTTGCCGAAACCCACGACAATCCCCGCCTCGCCGCCCGTTCGGTGCGTCATGCGCGCATGCGGACCGCGCTGTGTGCGCTGTGTGCGCCGTTCGGGGCTTTCGGGTTCGCGGCGGGGGTGGAGTGGTTCGCCACGGAAAAGATCAACGTGCATGCATCTCCGGGCCTCAATTGGGGCGCCGCCGACAATCAGGTGGCCCAGATTTCCCGGTTGGCGGTGCTGTTGAAGACGCATCCGGCTTTTCATGACCAGACAAATCTGAGCCTTGTGCAGACCGGACCGGGCAATCACGTGGCGCTTTGTCGGCATCACCTTCCCACGGGCCTCCGGCTACTGGTATTGGCCAACCTGGACGAGGCGGCGGGGGGATGCGCCGCCTGGGACGGGCGTGCCTTTGATCCCGGTGACGGCCCGCTTCACGATCTTCTCACCGGGCGCTCTGTTTCCTGGGAGATGTCTGGGGGGATGCCCGCTTGCCGTCTTTCCCCCGGGGAAGTGCTGTGCCTGGCCCGCAGCGGCGGCACCGAGACGTCTTGCGACGAGGCGGCAGGCTATCCGCCGGGTGTTGTCCCCCGGATTGCTCGGCAGCAGCTGCAAGCCAAAGTGCTGGCCCTGTCTGTCGCCAAGACCGGAAATGTCGCCGTGGACGGCCTGGACGCGGAGGCCGCGGCCCGGATGCTGCACCAAGACCCCCTGGCCTTCTGCCGCCAGGGGCCCCTGGCGGACGCCGTGCCCCGGGTCGTTACCTGGTGTTGGCCTGCGGATGTCCGGCGCGAGGTGATGGTGCCGCCGGCCCACATGTTGCTGGTCACGGCGGCGCATGCCTTTCATTTGCGGCTCATGGAGGGGAAGAGAACCCTGGCCCGGGAGGAGAGTCTCCCGTGCGCGGACGGATCCTGGTTTGTGCTGTTGCCCCCCGGTCCCTCACAGGCGGACATGACGTGCCGCCGGCTGAAACTTTCGGTGTTTCTTCCCGACGGATGCCGCCATGAAACGGCGCGCCTTCTGCAGTTGGCGGACCCGGACCGGCTTCGGATTCCCCCGGTTTTCGGGCGGCGGGATCTGGTAGCCGCGCCCCGGATGTTTCTGGATACCAACCGGCGGGGTGGGATGCTCCGGGCGCCGGTCATCTGGGGGGCGCTTCAGAGTCGCTACGACGCATTGCTGGCGGCCAACCTCCACCCCGACTGGCCCGAGGATCGCAATATTTTGCTTGCCCGGTGCCGGGCATGGGTGGTGTACCAGGGATATTCCCAGGCGCTTTCCTTCGACTGCTTCCGGGCATTTCACGTGGACACCCAGGACCGGGGAGTCTGGCGCTTTCACGTGCCAACCGGTCAGGGCGAGCATGTGCGCCTGACTGTTCAGATGGATATGGTGGAGGACGAGAATACGATCCGTCTGCTGTTCTACCGCCATCCGGCCAAAGAGCGCCAAGGGCGGCTGGCCGACGGTCGTCCGGTGCGGCTGATCGTGCGTCCGGATGTGGAAAACCGCGATTTCCATGCGACCACCAAGGCCTACCTGGGTCCTGAAACGGCTTGGCGTCATGCGGTGGCGGCCCGGCCGGACGGGTTTGTGTTTCAGCCGGAGGCATCCGCCCGGCTTGAAATGACCCTGGTCGGCGGTCGTTTCCATCCGGATCCCGAATGGCAGTACATGGTGCACCGGCCCCTCGAAGCCGAGCGGGGCTTCGATGCGGAAGGTGATCTTTTCAGCCCGGGCTATTTTACGGTTGCGCTTTCAGGTGATGTGCCGGCACTGCTGGTGGCCCATGCGGTGTCGAACAAAGCTGCGTCGGCTCCGGCGGTGGCGACACCAGCCTCCATAGATGCGGCGCTTTACGAAGAGCCCGCCGCCATGGGGATTGGCGCTGCCTTGACCCGGGCCCTGGGGCATTTTGTGGTCCGGCGCGGCACCCGAAAGACGGTGGTGGCGGGATATCCGTGGTTTCTCGATTGGGGCAGGGATTCCCTGATCGTTGTCCGCGGGCTGTGCGCCGCCGACCGGATCGCCGACGCCCGGGCCGTTCTCCGGCAGTTCGGGCAGTTCGAAGAGCAGGGCACCCTGCCCAACATGATCGCAGGTGCCGCGGCCGCCAACCGGGACACCTCGGACGCCCCCCTGTGGTTTTTCGCCGGATGCGGAGAGGTGACGGCGGCTGAAAAATCACTTCGCTTCCTGGACACCATGGCCGGTGGTCGCAGCGTCCGGGAAATTCTCTTTTCCATTGCGGATGCCTATCAGACGGGCACGTCCGGCGGTGTACGCATGGATCCGGAAACGGGGCTTGTTTTCAGTCCCGCGCATTTTACCTGGATGGACACCAATTTCCCCGCGGCAACGCCGCGGGAAGGCTACCCCATTGAAATCCAGGCCTTGTGGCACCACGCCCTGGTGTTCCTGGGGCGGATCGATCCCGGCGGTATTCGGGGAGACTGGCCTGCCCTGGCCCGGCGGGTCGCTGCCGCCATTTCGGATCTGTATGCAAGGGACGGCCAGGGATATCTTGCCGATTGCCTGCATGCGTCGGCCGGCACCGGTGCCAGCAAGGCGATGCCCGATGACCACCTGCGGCCCAATCAGCTGCTGGCGATCACCCTGGGCGCGTTGAAGGATGTGTCCGTGAGTAGAGGGGTGCTGGACGCCTGTGCGGCGTTGCTGGTGCCCGGAGCGATCCGGAGCCTGGCTGACCGGCCGGTTGCGCATCCCTTGGCCGTGGCACTTGATGACCGTGCCCTCAACGATCCCCGCGCGCCCTATTGGGGGCGGTATGTCGGGGACGAGGACACCCAACGAAAGCCCGCCTACCACAACGGTACGGCTTGGCCCTGGATGATGCCCAGCTTTTGCGAGGCATGGGCCATGGTCTACGGCCCCGAAGGTGTTCCGGCCGCCCGGGCGTGGCTCGGCAGCGTGGCGCGTCTGCTTTCAGAAGGATGTGTGGGGCAGGTGCCTGAGGTTCTCGACGGCGACGTTCCCCACCGACAGCGCGGCTGCGATGCCCAGGCCTGGAGCGTCAGCGAATTTCTTCGGGTCTGGCGGAAGCTGACCCAATAGCGGGCTTTACTATTTCGGCCCACGGCAGTATCGTTGAAACAACCGGTCACTGTTACCTTTCCGCTGGCTATGGAGGCGCGGCAGATGAGCCCATTGCAGACATTTCAGGTGTTTCCCTATCTTCCTGAATCGTTGTCCTTTCTGGGGGATCTTTCCAGGAATTTATGGTGGTGCTGGCACCGTGAAGCCGAAGAGCTGTTCCGGCGCATCGATCCGAAGCTTTGGGACCGGGCCGGTTACAATCCCATCAAGTTCTCCACCCTGGTGCCCCAGTCCCAATTGGAGGAATTGGCCAAGGACAGCGGCTTCCTGGCGCACCTGGCCCAGGTCCAGGAGCATTTTGAGCGGGATGTCGGCATCGGGAAAAAGACCGAGGAAGCGGAGGCTGCAGAAAATGGCACCATCGCTTATTTTTCAATGGAATTCGGCCTGCATGTCAGTTTGCCCCTGTTCGCAGGCGGACTTGGGGTGCTGGCGGGCGATCACCTGAAATCGGCGTCGGACAAGCGGCTGCCCCTTGTGGGACTCGGGCTGCTTTACCGCCAAGGCTATTTCGAACAGTTTCTAAACCAGGACGGTTGGCAGCAGGAAGCATATCCGGAGACGGATTTGTTCAACCTGCCTTTGCGGCGTTCCAAAACACCCGACGGCAAGAACGTGCTGGTGTCTGTCCGGGGGCCTTCGGGAACCATTTACGCCGTGGTGTGGGAAACACGGGTGGGCACGGTGCCCCTGTTTCTTCTGGACACCAATATCCGGGAAAACCCCAGGGAGTTTCGGGAAATCACCGCCCGCCTGTATGAAGGGGAGCCCAGGGTGCGCCTGGCACAGGAAATGGTGCTGGGTATCGGTGGTGTGCGGGCCCTTTCTGCCATGGGGATTCACCCTGTGGTCTGTCACATGAACGAGGGCCACAGCGCTTTTTCCAGTCTCGAGCGGCTGGCCCAAATGATGGAGATCCATAATATCGATTTAACGACCGCGCTCCAGGTGGTGCCGCGTACCACGGTGTTCACCACCCACACGCCCGTGTCGGCGGGCCACGACGAATTTCCGGTGGAGTTGGTGCGGCCTTACATTCTGCCCCTTGAAAAAAGGCTGGACACCACGGCGGAGCATATTCTTTCCTGGGGCCAGCCCCAGGGCAGCAGTCCGGCAACCCCCATTTCCATGTTTGTCCTGGGGCTTCGCATGGCAGAGTACTGCAACGGGGTCAGCCGTTTGCATGGACGCGTGGCCCGGCGGATGTGGGCGCATGTCTGGCCCGATCTTCCGGAGCACGAGGTGCCCATCTCCCATGTAACCAACGGCGTGCATTCCGCCACCTGGATGTCCCACGAGATCGGTGGGCTGCTGGAACGCTATATGGGGCCGGACTGGTTTCTGATGGTGCGCACCCCTTCGCTGCTCAATCGCATCGATGAGATATACAACGAAGAGTTGTGGCAGGCCCATGAGCTGGGGCGGTCCCGGCTGATCCGTGTGTGCCGGGAATTGATGGTGCGGCAATACGGTCAGCGCAACGCACCCAAGGCCATGATGGAGGCGGCCGGATCCGTGCTGGACCAGGGGGTGCTGACCATTGCCTTTGCCCGGCGGTTCGCCGCCTACAAACGGGCCTACCTGCTGCTCCAGGACCCGTCGCGGCTCAAGGCCATGCTGCGCTCTGAAACCCGGCCGGTGCAGTTGATTTTTGCCGGCAAGGCCCACCCCAAGGATCATGACGGGAAGGTGCTGATACAACGCTTGTTTCATTTCATCCAGGAGGAGAAGCTGGGACACCGGATCCTGTTTCTTGAAAACTATGACATGCAATTGGCGCGGTACTTGGTGCAAGGGGCCGATGTCTGGCTGAACACTCCCCGGCGCCCCCTGGAGGCCTGCGGTACTTCCGGCATGAAAGCGGGGCTGAACGGCGTTCTGAATGTTTCCGTGCTTGACGGGTGGTGGGCCGAGGGATATCACCCGGACCGTGGTTGGCGGGTGGGCGACGGTGCCGAGTACCAGGACCCTGCCTACCAGGATGCCGTTGAGAGCCAGGCCCTTTATAATGTTTTGGAAAACGAAGTTATTCCATGTTTTTACGAGCGAAAGGGGGGGGACCCTCCCGAGCGCTGGCTGGGGATGATGAAGGCCTCCATGAAAATGGCGCTTCAGGAATATAGTGGTCACCGTATGGTGGAAGAATATGACCGACGGTTTTACCGGTCCGCGGCCCGCCGGATGAAGGACCTGCTGGCCGACGGGGCCCGCCAGGCCAAGGCCCTGGTTGTCCAGTCCGATCGGCTTAAGGTGATGTGGCGGGATGTTCGGGTGGAAAACCCGGTGCGGGAGCAGGATGGGCCCTTCCGGGTCGGTGAGGCGTTCCGGGTTACGGTGCGTGTCCACCTGGGCCAGTTGCGGCCGGAGGAGGTGGACGTGGAACTGTACTATGGACATGTTAAATCCTTTGACAGCCTTGTCGAGGGGCAGTCGGAATTGATGGCCGTGGAACAGGTGCTTGAAGGCGGTGATTACCTGTACGCCGGCACGTTGTCTTGCAAGCGGGCCGGTCGTTTCGGATTTACCGCCCGGGTGACTCCCCGGGCGGATCACTGGATCAAGAACAGGCCCGGGTTCGTCACCTGGTCCGTATAGGGGAGCCATTGCCCGTGACGGAATACAACCGCAATCCCCGTATTCTCATCGTTACCCCGGAGGTCACTTATCTGCCGGACGGAATGGGCAACATCGCCAACAACCTGACCGCCAAGGCGGGGGGTCTGGCGGATGTGTCCGCGGCCCTGGTCAGTGCATTGTTCCGGGAGGGAGCGGATGTGCATGTGGCGCTTCCCGATTACCGCACGCTGTTTTCCGAGCATCTTTCTCCGATTCTGCGCAAGGAGATGCGCATGATTCGGGGAACAATGCCCCAGGAGCGTGTTCACCTGGCCGAAGACCGCGCGTTTTTTTACGTCAACCGGGTTTATTCGAATTACGAGTGGGAGAACGCCAAAATTTCCCTCGCCTTTCAACGGGAAGTGATCAACAATATCATGCCCCGGGTCCGGCCAGATCTGATTCACTGCAACGACTGGATGACGGGGCTTGTGCCCGCCATGGCCCGGCAGCTTGAAATTCCCTGCCTGTTCACCATCCACAACATCCATACGGTGCGAAAACCTTTAGCCCAGATAGAGGATATGGGCATTGACGCCGCGGCCTTCTGGAAGCATTTGTATTTCCGTTACATGCCGTGGAGTTATGAGGAAACCCGCGAATGGAACGATGTGGATTTTTTGTGCAGCGGCGTGTTTGCCGCCCATTTCGTCAACACGGTCAGTCCGACCTTTCTGGAAGAGGTGGTTCACGGCCGTCATGGATTCGTGGAGGCGCCGCTGCAGGAGCAGTTGGCCAATAAATTCCACGCCCAGTGCGCGACGGGCATTTTAAACGCTCCCGATCCTTCCTATAATCCCTCAACCGACAAAGCACTTTCCCGCACCTATACGCCCGACACCCATGTGCAGGGAAAACGTGAGAACAAACTGTTCTTCCAGCAGCATTTAGGCCTCCGGCAGGATCCCCTGGCGCCGGTGTTTTTCTGGCCGTCCCGGCTGGATACGGTGCAGAAGGGCTCCCAACTGCTGGCAGAGATTTTATTCGACGTGGTATCTCGGTACTGGGAGCAGAACCTGCAGATCGTGTTTGTGGCCAATGGGGAGTTCAAGCGTCACTTCCAGGACATCGTCCGGTTTCACGGCATCCATCGGCGGGTGCTGGTGGCCGACTTCCATGAGAACCTCAGCCGGTTGGCCTATGCGGTGGCGGATTTTGTGCTGATGCCGTCGTTTTTCGAGCCGTGCGGTTTGCCCCAGATGATCGGTCCTCTGTACGGTGCACTGCCGGTTGTCCGTGACACCGGCGGGCTGCATGACACGGTGGTGTCCCTGGATGTCGATAATGCAACCGGCAACGGGTTTTTATTCGAAACGGCCGATCCCCGGGGGCTGTTCTGGGCCATGGAGCAGGCCATGGCCTTTCACATGCAACCCGAATCGGTTCGGGCCCCCCATGTCGCCCGCGTCATGCGGGAAAGCGCCCGGCGCTTCACCCACAGCGTAACGGCCAGGCAATATATCGATTTGTATGAAAGAATGCTGCAAAGGCCCCTGGTGAATTGATGATGCGCCATGCGAACACCAGACAGTACGGGCAGCAGCGGTTGAAGCGGTTGTTGTATCGGGACCCCTACCTTGCACCTTACGGGGAGGCGTTGCTGCGCCGCATCCGATTGGTGCGGGAAACCGCCCGGCGGTTAACGGGTGGCACCGCATCTCTTGCGGACTTTGCTTCCGGGCATATGTTTTTCGGCCTGCACCGGACAGCGGACGGCTGGGTGTTCCGGGAATGGGCACCCAACGCTACTGCCATATTTCTGATCGGTGATTTTTCCGGATGGCGCGAGAAGGAGGGGTTTGCTTTGCAGCGGATTTCCCGGCAGGGTACATGGGAAATCTCCCTGCCCCCGTCGGCATTGGCGCACGGAGACCTCTACCGTCTGCGGGTATACTGGGAGGGCGGCGGCGGAGACCGTTTGCCGGTATATGCCCGCCGGATCCACCAGGATCCCGACACCCTGATTTTCAACGCCCAGGTGTGGCGTCCGCCCACCGTCCACAAATGGCGCCATGCGCCCTGCGGCCTTGGCCTCCGGTCGCCTCTTATCTACGAGACCCACATCGGCATGGCCCAGGATCGGGCCGGCGTGGGCACCTACGCGGAATTCACCCGGGAGGTGCTGCCCCGTATCGTCGCGGCCGGGTACAACACCCTTCAGCTAATGGCTATTCAGCAGCATCCTTATTACGGTTCGTTCGGCTATCATGTGTCGAATTTTTTCGCTGCATCTTCCCGGTTTGGTACCCCAGAGGATCTGAAGGCGCTCATCGACGCCGCCCACGGCGCTGGGTTGGCCGTGCTGATGGACCTTGTGCACTCCCATGCCGTTTCCAACGAGGTGGAAGGCATTGCCCGGTTTGACGGCACCGCATATCAGTTCTTTCATGAGGGGGCCCGGGGCATGCACGAGGCCTGGGATTCCAAGTGCTTTGATTACGGAAAGCCCGAGGTGCTTCACTTTCTGCTGTCGAACTGCCGCTTCTGGCTGGATGAATACCGGGTGGACGGCTTTCGGTTCGACGGGGTGACCAGTATGCTCTACACCCACCATGGTCTTTCCAAGGCCTTTACGTCCTACGACGATTATTTTGACGCAGCAGTGGACGAAGAGGCCATGGCCTATCTTGCCCTGGCCAATGAGGTGGTGCATGCGGTGCGTCCCGATGCCGTCACCATTGCGGAGGACGTGAGCGGAATGCCGGGGCTGGCGGTCCCGGTGAAAGACGGCGGCATCGGGTTCGACTACCGCTTTGCCATGGGGGTGCCGGACCAGTGGGTCCGTCTGGCCAAGGAGGTCCGGGACGAGCATTGGCCCATGGGGTACCTGTGGCACGAGCTGAACAACCGCCGGGCTGATGAGCGATCCATCAGCTATGCCGAGTCCCACGACCAGGCCCTGGTGGGGGATCAGAGTCTGATGTTCCGTCTGGCCGGCGCGGCCATGTACGATCACATGCACAAGGAAGACGGTCACCTGGGGGTTGCCAGGGCCGTTGCCTTGCACAAGATGATCCGCTTGATAACGCTGGCGACGGCCGGCCACGGGTACCTCAACTTCATGGGCAATGAATTCGGGCACCCCGAGTGGATTGATTTTCCCCGGGAAGGAAACGGCTGGTCCTACCAGTACGCCCGGCGCCAGTGGCCCCTGGTGGACAATCCCGATTTGAAATACCAGTATCTTGACCGGTTCGACAAGGCGATGATTCGCCTGGCCCGGGAGGCGGATCTTTTTGCCGCTGCCTGGCCCTATCTGCTGCACGAACACAACGACCAGAAGGTGTTGGCGTTTCACCGCAACGGATTTGTGTTTGCCTTCAATTTCCACCCCAGCGACTCTTACGCCGATTATTGCTTTCACGCCCCCCCGGGGGCATACCGGATGGTGCTCGATACCGATGCCCCCGCCTTCGGCGGCAACGGGCGCTTGGTACCCGGGCAGGGCCACCAGACACTGGCCGGCAATCCTGGGGTTGGCACGGCGCACCTGCTGCATCTCTATCTTCCCACCCGCACCGCCATCGTTTTGGCCCCGGAGACTGCAATCGGCGCCCACAGGTAGGCGGTGCACGGTATTCCGCATCCGCCCGTCTTTTTGGCCGCCTGTCATTGGTGCGTTTCCATTACGCGATTAACAAAAAGGGAATTGTTACACGGTTACCATCCGACAAACTTGTGACCAGCCCGGGCGGTTGTCTGGCAGAGCACCCGATGGCATGGGCTGGCGCATGGCATTTACCGGGTTGTATTTAATTGGAATAAATGGCGCTGGCGCAGCTGTCGCCGCATTTCTTTCTGGGCTGGCACCCATCTTGCTCTTTCACCCGGGCACCGTATTTGTTTTCATCCCACATCCCGGTCGTTTTCCAGTGCATTTCAGGACCAATCGGGCAAGCAAGGGCCGCTGTGCCGGTTCGGAAAGGAAGTATTATGACCATTGGAGACGCCCTGACGTTTATCGACCGAGGGTTTTCAGACAGCGGGCTGCGAAAACGCCTGAATGCCGCTGCAAGTGCCTGTGCGCGGGAAAAGGTCCTCGCGGAAGAAAACCTGTCGTTTACCGTGCATGATTTTGATGAGGCGTATCACCATCGGTTGACCCAGTGCCAGGAAGAAGAAGATGCGGACCAGCTCAAAGAGTTCAGAATGTGGTGGGCGCTTTTATCCCAAACGGATGGTCCGGATGGGTGCGCAAGGCCCTGTGCCGGGTGCGGCGAATAAGGGAACAGAGAGGAGCATCATGAAAAAAACAACGCTGGAGAAAATTTTCGAATACGCGTCTATGCCGCTTCACGGGACCTTGTCCCGGAAGCTCCGCAAGGATATCAGTGTGCAGGTGAACGAAGAGAAGATATACACCGGGGCGGTTCTTTTTCTTGGAGAAGAATTTGTCCGCATCACGGAAACCGAAAAGGCCGCGGCCATCAACACTTACTACGATTGGGAAAGCATCGTTTCCGTCCGGACCGTCGCCAAGATCGCTGAATAGGGCAGGCAAGGCGGTGCGGTGCGGCGCATCGTCTGCATACGACCGTCCTCAGCAGAAGGCCTGCGGCGGCAGGGGAAGAACCAGTTCGCGCAGCACTGGATATTCGAAGAGAATGCGATCGGTTGCGCTATTGCGGTTTGATGCCGTGGGGCGTTCCGCTCATCCAGACCGACGTGAGGCGGACATGGGTGAACTTCCAGCCTTCGGAGGTGCGTCGGTAAGTGCAGTCGTACCATCCGCCGGCATCCCAGTGGTCAAAAGGGTCTTTGCCCACATGCACTGCCTGGAGATAGGAGCGGGAGCCGGCCGTATCCCCGGAGACGGTGATCTGGTGGTTGGTGCTCAGATGATGCGTGGCGGAAAAATTGAACAGCCCGTGGGTCATGGTTTCCCGCATCCGCTCTCGGGGTACAACGATCATCTCTCCGTTGGCGGCCGACGGGTCCGGTAGTTCCAGCACGCCCTCTTGCACGAAGTTGGCGATATAGGTGTCCGGATCCCTGGTGTCCAGGGCACGGGCAAAACTGAACAACAGGTCGCTGATCAGCGCCCTGTCCACCAGCCAGTTGATCTTTTCTTCCAAGGTGCTGTCCATATACGGTTTCCTTTTGGATGGAACGGGTTATGTTGTTGTGCCGCGGCCGGCCGTCATTTCGAGAACGCGGCGGTTTTTCGGGGCGTTGCCTGGGCATCGCCCCGAACGGTGTGGATAAAATCCATGGCCGCATCGGCCGTGGGGCGGATAACGAACAAACGGCCCAGGTCCGCCATGTGAAACATCCGCCAAACATCCGCCCGGGGTGAACAGATGACGAAACTTCTGCCGCCGGCGAGGATGTCCCGGGAAAGATTGAGCATCAGCATCAGGCCCGAGGAGCCGATGTACAGCAGGCGCTGCATGTCCACAATGCAATCCCTGCCACCGATGGCGTCCAGGAAGGCCGGCGTGCTGAATGCGGCGATTTGACGGGTATCCAGGATGCCAGAGAACCGCAGCAGGGCCGTGTCCGGGGCCGGGTAGGTGGCCGTATAGGAAAACGGCGGCGGGTCGGTGCCCCTGAAATAATCGGCCAGGCGGTGAACGGCCAACCATTTGTGATGGTGCCGGCAGGTGCCGGTGATGTCCAGAAGCGTGCCAGCGGCGTCGGCTTTCTGCCAGAGCCGGGCCAGGTTACCGAGCCCGCCGGCGGAGACATGCCGGACTTGGGAGAAGTCGACAACCAGGGGGGACGGTTGTGAAAAGGCCTGGATGGTGTCCGGGGGAAGGGGGGCGGAAAGTGTTGCCGGCAACGCCACCCGGCGGACGCCGGCCGGCTTGACGCCGGCGCGGGGCGTGTCTGCAAGTCTCCGGGGTCCGACAGGTGAAGCGCTTCCCCGGATACGGCAGTGCAACACCGAGGGCCAGATGAGCATGCTGAATTTAACGAAGTCCACCAGATACCGCTTCCACATTCGGCGGGGCTCCTGGCGGAGCCGGAAAGCCCATTCCAGGCCCGCTTTCCGCATCCAGGGAGGCGCCCGGTGAACGGCGCCGGAGATGAACTCGAAGGTGGCGCCCACGCCCATGGCCACCGGCACCTTCAACCGGTGACGGTTTCTGTCGAACCAGATTTCCTGCTTGGGACTGCCGAAGGCGACGAGCAGGATATCGGGGCCCGCAGCGTTTATTTTTTCGACGATTTTCAGGTCTTCTTCTTCCGCCTGGGCCAGGGCTTCCCCGCGTGTATGGACCCATGGGGCATCGATGCCGGCAATGGAAAGGCCTGGCAGACGTTCTTTTAGCACCCGGGCGGCCCGGTATGCGGTCATTTCGAAGCGCTTCCCGCCCAGAAAATAGAGACTGTTGCCGTTGGCCGCCGCCGCTTCCGCGAGCCGGGGCACCAGGTCCGAGCCCGCCACCCGCATGGGCAGGGGGGCTCCCAGCCAACGGGCGGCCCAGACAATGGGCATGCCGTCGGCGGTGACCATGTCCGCCTTGCGCAGGATGTGCAGCAGTTCCGGGTGCCGGGGCACGGTTCCCCGCCAGGAAAGGATCGTGGTCATGAAATCGACGTTGACCGTCGCCACGTAGCGGGGCCGGTGATCGCGGTGGTAGGCGGGGATCATGTTCAGGATTTCTTCGACGGCGGTGTCCATGGTGAGGTTGTCCACCGGGACGCCCAGGACAGCGGTGGCGGATGGGGTCATGGCCGAATGTCTCTCTTTCTTCTGCGGGGGGTTTTGCGCCATGCAGCATGTTTGCCGGCGGCACCGAGAATCATGGGCAGCCTGACTATTTTCCACAGCACATACACCGGTGCGGTCAGGAGGGTAAGCAGGTCCCTGTATGTGCCGGCGGTGGCGACGGCCACCAGAAGATGGCCCGCAAGGATACCCAGGCCGATTGCGGCATACCAGCGCACAACGTGCGGCCCGGCGATGCCTGCGGCGAGCAACAGCAGCCCGTGAAAGGCAAGGGGCAGGGTCAGCAGATCCAGCAGTGCTTCGGCGCATCGGCGGTTTCCCGCCAAGAGTTCTTTCAGCAGGGAGGGGACCCGGTCCGCCATGAGCCGGAGCCGGCCGCCTTCCCAGCGGGCACGTTGCACCCGGGCCCCGCCTTCGTCTTCCAGAAAAGGTGTTTGCACCATGGCCGCGTCTTCAAATACCACCTGCTTGCCGCGGCGCACCAGGGCGATGTGGTATTCCAGGTCTTCCGCGATGGAGCTTGTGCAGTAGGGCACGGCTTCCAGGGTTTGCCTTGCCAGTCCGAAGCCGTTTCCGAAGATGCCGGCGGAAAAACCGAGCCGCTGTCGGCCCCTGGGCCTGATAACGTGAAAGGCCAGCAGGGCCAGGTGCATCAGGCGGCTGCGCAACTGAAGGTGGGGCGGTGCCGCTATATAGCGGCACTGCAAGGCATCGGCACCCGCCAGAAACCGTCGGGCCGAGCGGTCCAGGAAGTTTGAAGAGGCTGTTGTGTCGGCGTCCACGACCATAAAAGCCTCAAAGGGTTCCCTCAGAAGCTGCGCAAAGGCAAAGGCCAGGGCATGTCCCTTGCCCCGGTGCAGGATATCGTTTCTTACCAGCACCCGGGCGCCGTGCTTGCGGGCAACTGTGACCGTGCGGTCCGTGCAGTTGTCCGCCACCACGATCACGGTGGCATTGGCAATGGTGCGGTTGCAGGCGGCCAGGCTTTCAAGGCAGGGGCCGATGGTTTCCGCTTCGTTGTGGGCCGGAACGATCACGGCCATGGATAGGGTGCCGGTAGCGGCGCGGTCCGAGGCACCCCGCCAAAAGAGACTCGCCACCGTCAGCATCAGGATTTCAAGTGTGCCGGGGAGGGTCATCAGGGCGAGTGCGCCCCCCACAACGGCAATGGCCATGGAAAGGTTCATGTGTTTTTTCCGGCGCTGTTAAAGAGGGAAACCAGGCGGCGGCAGTTGTCGTCCAGGTGATATTGGGCCAGCACCTTTTTCCGGCCCTGTTCTCCCAACCGCCGAGCCAGGGTCGGGTCGTCCAGCAACCGAAGGATGGCCTCGGTCAGCAGACGGGCGTCCGCCGGGGGTACCAGCAATCCGTCGGTTTCCGACGTGATTAACTCCGGTATCCCCGCGATCCGTGTGCTTATTACGGGGATTTCCATGGCCATGGCTTCCATCAGTACCACGGGAACGCCTTCTGCAAAGGACGGCAGGACGAACAGGTCGGTTTCCCGGTACAGGGCCTTTACTGCGTCCTGTCCCAGGGCGCCTGTAAAGGTGACATGGTGCACGAGGCCGAGTCGGTGTACCAGTTGCTCCAGGGACGGACGGTCTTCGCCGTCTCCGGCCATGGTCAAGTGAAACAGGCGGTTGCGGTCCCGGAGCAGGGCACACGCCTCCATCAGAACATGCTGCCCCTTGTTGCGGGTCAGGCGGCCCACACACAGCAGTTGCTTGACCGTGTGGTCCGGCGCCGGTCGGGCGGGGAAGGCTTCAGGACGGATACCGCAGCGGACAATGGTGATTTTTCCCCAGTCCGCATAGGGCAGCAGCCGGCACAGTTGGCTCTTGGAAAAAAAGCTGATGCACCGGACAAACGTCGCTTCCCGGGCTTTTTCCGCCAGAAGGTTGGGTGTGACATCGTGAAACACGTCCGGTCCGTGGACGGAAAGGGAATAGTGCAGGGTGCCGAAGCGGGACGCGATCAGGGCCACCGTCGCCGCCGGGTTGGCGAAGTGCACATGGACATGGTCTATGCCTTGCCGACGGGCGAAGCGCACCAGCAGCGCCGCTTCCAGGAAATAGCCCAGCGCCTTTTTCGGGTTTTTTACGCCGCCTCGGAATCCGAAGCGCCAGGCGGCCCTAGCCATGCGTAAAGCCTTTGCCGGGTGCAGGAAAAAGAGCGCGGCAACGCACCGGGTGATTTTCGGGCGGGATGTCTGCTTGAAAACCAGGGTGGTTTCCGCCAGCTTCCGTTCGGCCGGGGAGAATTTGTCGAGATGTTGGGGCTTGTTGACGGATGCGGTGGCGATGCGGAAACCGTCCGCTTCCAGGGCCTCGATTTCCCGTAGCACGAAGGTGTGGGAAATGCCGGGAAATTCACTGCACAGGTAAATGATGCTCGGTTTCGCCACAGTGCCTCTTCATGTTTTCAAGAAGGGAGCGTCCGTACGGTTGCCGCCACGGTGAATCGTGCTGCCTCTATAGCACCGGTAAAATGAGAATTCAACCAATTGTAATCACAGCTTATTGACAGACAACGGACCAAGGTGTAGGTTGGACCGCGACACAGCTGTGAACGCCCACCAACCGCGTTGCTGCGAGAGGCCATGAAACCTGTTGCCGGTGCCTGTGAACTATCCGTTATTATCGTGTCCTACAACACCCGGGAGGTGTTGCGGGAGTGTCTCCGCCGCGTCTTTGCGGCGGGCGGGGAGGCGGCGCTGGAAGTGATTGTGGTGGACAACGCATCCACCGACGGGTCCGTGGAGATGGTGTGCCGGGAGTTTCCAGAAGCCATGGTTATAGAAAGCGGGCGGAACCTGGGGTTTGCCGGCGGGAACAATCTTGGCATCGCCGGGGCTTCGGGCCGTTACATACTGCTGCTGAATTCCGATGCCTACCTCTTTCCCGGCGTGCTTCGTCGCACCATCGCCTTCATGGAGGATACCCCTGATTGCGGTATCCTCGGGGTGACCCTGGTGGGGGAAGACGGCATGCGCCAGCCTTGCGCCCGGATGCTGCCCACCCCGTGGCGCAAATTCCTTGTCATCAGCGGCATTGCCGACACATTCCCGACATCAAAACTTCTCGGCGGGCCGGATTATGCCTGGTGGTCACACGATGCCCCCCGGCGGGTGGGATGGGTGCCGGGGGCGTATTTTCTCATCCGCCGTGGGGTGGTGGCGGCGGTGGGACTCATGGATGCGCGGTATTTTCTTTATTTCGAGGAAACCGATTACTGCCTCCAGGCCCGGCGTGCCGGGTGGCACACGTATTTTTTCCCCCACGTCCAGGTCGTGCATCTGGGGGGCGAAAGCAGCAAGGCCACCCGCCTTGCCATCAGCGAGAAGGGAAAACAGCTGCTGCGCTACCAGTATCAAAGCGAGTACCTGTATTATCGGAAAAATTTCGGTTGGCCGTGGGTGTTGGCGGCCGCTGGCGTCGAACTCCTGTGGCAAGCGGTGGTGTTGGTGAAGAACACAGTTTGTGTCGGTCCACTTTCCCGGAACAAACGCACGGCGGCCAAGTCTTTGATCCGGCTGATGGCAACCACTCTGCGGCGGGGTCGGTTCGGCAAGGGGCCGCCAGCCGCCGCATAGTCCGACGGGGCAACCCCGGCCCGAATGCCGGCGTTTCTTTTTTGCCCGGGACGCACCCGGTATTTTTTGCCGGGGCGACTCTCTTCCGGACGGTAAATTCTGTCATGGCGCCGACCGCCCCCGTCGGTTTTCCGACAGAATGCAGCGGCGAAAAGAGGCCTCCCACCGGCATCCACCGCGCCGACCATTTTCCGGCAGCGGACGCATTGCCTTCAATACCGCCGTCCCACCCTTCCCTTTCACGTCCTTCCTTTCGGCAACTTGTGGGGACGGCCCATCGGTTTTCATATGATGGCACGCATGTTGCATTTCAACCGGTTGATTTTTTATGCAGTTCCGCACAAACGAACTCGAAGGTTCGAAAACGGGAAGAAAGTATGCTGTTTGCATTTTTTATACGGAGGGCGGGATCCCTGTTGCTGATCAGCGTGATGTGGCTGTCGTCCTGCGCCGCACCGACCCCCCGTCCAGAGGTGTTCGCCGGCCGGGACGCCGGGTTTGCGCCGCCTACGCAGTCGGCCATCGCCTATACCCCTGCGGCGGTGCTGGAAAAGGAAGCGGCGGCCAT
Source organism: Desulfobacterales bacterium (assembly GCA_963678885.2). Lineage (GTDB taxonomy): Bacteria > Desulfobacterota > Desulfobacteria > Desulfobacterales > JAFDDL01. The sequence goes on from CAXXFG010000001.1 coordinate 1,565,360, forward strand.
TCCGGACGACTACGTTCTGGGCCCCGGGGATCTGTTGCAGCTGGACGTGTGGAACCGCAAGGCGCTTTCCAACCCGGAGGTGCTGGTGGGGCCTGACGGGGTCATCACCATTCCCCGCATCGGGAACATTGCTGTGTCCGGGCTTACCCGTGAGCAGGCGGCCGAAAAAATCACCATTGCGTTGTCCAAGTACTACAAACGCCCCGAGGTCAGCCTGGTGATCCGGGAATACAACAACAACAAGGCGTTTGTGTTGGGTCGGATCGAAAATCCCGGCGTGGTGCGTTTTCCGGGCAAGGGGACTTTGTTGGAAGCACTGTCTTTGGCCGGTGGGTTGCCGGTGTTGCGGGAAGAGGCCGTGCTGACCCGGTGTGCCATTATACGGGGCAAGGACCAGGTGATCTGGGTGGATTTGCGGGAGCTGCTGCACAGCGGCAACATGGCCCTCAACGCCCGCATCCGGAACAACGACGTAATTTTCATTCCCGAAAACCAGGACGAATTGATGTACGTGATGGGCGAGGTTTTCAAGCCGGGCGCCATCCGGCTGAGCTCCCAGATGACTTACCTGGACGCATTGATGCTGGCCGGCGGCCCCACCAAGAGCGCCAACCTGAAGAAAACATTTATTCTGCGTTTCGACGGTGAAACACGGACGGTCAAGGAAATCGATCTTGGGGCCATGCTGCGGGAGGGGCGTCTTGAGCACAATGTGCAGCTGAAGGACAACGATGTGCTTTATGTGGCGGAAAACGGCGTCAGTAAATTCAACTATGCGTTAAACCAGGTGATGCCTTTTCTCCAGGTGCTCAACCTGTCCACCTCCGTTCTGGAGCGCTTCGGCGTGATGCAGGAGGTGCGGGAAGAACTCTGGGGGCAGGAAGGGTTCGTGGACGGCGCTTCGAATTGAAGCAACGGGCCACAGCGACGTGGAACCTGCATGATAGAGCAACCGGACAATACAATTTCCCTTCGGCCCACCAAGGCATTTGATCCCATCGGGACCATCGCGCGGCACTGGGTCAAGATCGCGGTATTCGGCACCGTCCTGTTCGTGCTGATGTCTCCGGTGGCGCTGTTCAAAACCAAGGCGTTTTACAAGGCCGACGGAAAGCTGCTTATCGCTCCGAGCGTGCAGACCCTTATTGCACGCGCCGAGGACAATCCCATCGCAGGTTATTACCGGGACTACGTTCAGACCCAGTGTGAGCGGATTCATTCCAGGGATACCATCGAAACAGCCCTTGGGGCGTTGGCACCCGACATCCGACGGGTGTTTGTCGCCGACGACCGGAAAATGGCCCAGGCGGCAAGAATGTTGGTCACCCGTTTCAAGGTGGAATATGTTCGTGGCACCCATTTTATTTCCGTGAGCCTGGCGGGCGATCACCCCGAGGGGCTTGCGCAGTTGGTCAATGCGGTGATGGTAAGCTACCTGGAGCAGACCCGGTCCGAGGCAGAAGGCCAGGAATCACGGCGCCTGCAATATCTTCAGGATGAGAAGCAGGCGCTGGACGCGCAAATTTCCCAACTGACGGCGCGCTACAAGAACATCTCGGGTGTGATCGGGTCGGTGGATTTCAAGGAGGCCGGCAATATTCACAACGATATGCTCAAAGGGCTCCAGCAGGAGCACATCCGGGCCTACACCGAGCGCATCAAGAAGGAAAATGATCTGAAGGCAGCGGTCCGGGAGGCCGAAGCCCTCAAGGCCCTTCCCATCGATGCGGATGTGGAGGCATTTGTTCTCAACAGCGGCGTTGCCTCGGAAATGGACATCCAGACCTACCGCCAAATTCAGAGCCTCAAAGAATCCCTGGAAGGACTTTCGGACAACAACCCGGACCGGGCCGTCATCGCGAACCAGATCGAGAATCTCACCACTTCGCTGGATTATTCCAAGGACATGCTCAAGGCCAGGACGCGTCGCATTCTTGAAGCGAAGCGGGAAGCGCAGTTGCAGGAAAAAATCGCCCTGGCCCGGTCCGAGTGTGAGACGGCCAGGCTGGCCGAGGCCGAACTCAAGCAGCGGCTCGACGCCGTTGCCGCACAAAAGTCCGCCATATCCGATAAGATTCTGGACGGACAGCAGGTGGAAAAGGAGCTGGAGCGGCTTCAGGACCTGTATACCCGGATAGAGGACCGCATCAACGTGCTTAGAATGGAAGCCCGGGGGCCGGGCAGAATCTCCCTTGAAAGCCGCGCCTTGCCGCCCCGGGGGCCTGCGGGCAGCAATTTCAAGAAGTTGATCGTGTTGTGTTTCGTGGCGGCTTTCGGGGGGATTTGTCTTGTCTGTGTTTTGTTCGACCTGGCCGATAAGCGCGTGCGCAGCCGCAAGGACGTTCTGGATGCCATCGGTGCCAAGGTGACCTGGCCCATTTCCGATTACCTGGTCACCCGGACCATTGATGTGCCGTTCTCACGGGCCACCCGGGACGATTCGGCCAATGTGGTGTCCAAGGCCATTCACAGCCTTGCTGTTCGGCTGGACCGGGAGCGGCGGGAACGGGGGGCGAAGCTGGCTGTCTTCACGGGGGTGGACGACAGAAGCGGTACCTCCGAGATCATGGCCAACGTGGCCTATGCCATGACCCGCCTGTGCAAGCGGGTGCTGGTTATCGACGCCAACCTCATCAACCCCTCCTCGGACCGGGTTTTTCTGGAGGGCATTCCCACAGCCGGACTCGTGGAGCATATGCGGGAGGAGATCGATTTTCAGGAATCCATCGTGCGGATCGAGGACCGGCAGTTTGATCTGTTGCCGGCCGGGCAGTTGCTGCTCATGAGTGAAATCAACCTCATCGACCGCTCCAAGTTTCCCCCCATGTTCCAGCGGCTCAAGGAACACTACGATGTGATCCTGGTGGACACTCCGCCGGTACTGGTCAGCGATTTTACCGAGTTTCTCATTTTGAACGCCGACATGGTGTCCTTGATTGTTCAGGGGGACCGCAGCCGCTATGACGCCCTGTTTATGGTGGGGGATATTTTTCGCCGACTTCGGGTCAAGGCCGTGGCCGTGGTGCTTAACTGGGGCGCCCCCCGGGAGCGGAACCGTGCGCAGATCTTTATTTCCCGCATCCTGGCGCCCATCACGAAACGCATCATCACCTCTCCGTTCTGGGATGTGCGGCATCGGGGGCTTTCATCCCGGGCCGCGGAACAGGACAACGGGCGCGCCTATCGGATGTTGTTAAACCGACTGCGTCGGTTGAAGCGGCTGGACAAAAAAATAATGGTGCTGATTTGTCTTGTTGGGGCTTTCTTGGGAGGGGGGCGGGTTTTTTTCGCATCCTTGCCGGCGCGGCACCCAGCTGCGCCGTTTTTCCGGGTGCCGGGGGAAAACAGTGTCGCCTTGCCGGCGCCGGTGGTTGCAGTGGACTCCGCCTCCAAGGACGGCGGAGAAAGTGGGGAAAAGGCGCCCTTATGGGGGTTGCCGATGGAAACGGATGCTGATGTTCAGGTCGCATCATCCTCCAACAGCCGCATGGAGGGCCCCGCCCAAGAGAAGTCGGGCGGTGCATCCCGGGCGACCGGCCTACGGTCGGCCGCGTGGATTCTGGCGCAATCTCCCCGGCACTATACCATCCAGTTGATGGGGGCATCCGAAAAAACTTACCTGGATTTAACGGCCATGCGGCTTTTCGGGAGTGGCACGCTTGCCTATTATAAAAAGATTCATGCGGCAATGGACTGGTATGTTTTGATTTTTAATGTATTCTCTGATAGAGCACAGGCATCTGCGGCATTGGAGGCGTTGCCCGATAAATTCAAGGTGAATTCTCCTTGGATCCGACGGATGGACGATGTGCAGCAGGAGATCTTTACGGCCCGGAAATTGTTGGATGCGCCGCGGGACGCGGCGACTTACAGGATGGCGGACAACACCTCCCATGAGAGTTCTGTTCATTATCAATGAATGCAATCCCGAATGGTCTTCCGTCCCCTTGCTGGCCTATCATTTTTACAACGCTGTCAGTAAGCTTGTCGATGCCACCCTTGTCACCCACGAAAGAAACAAACAGGCCCTTGAAAAGGTCCGGGGGGAGCGGCCTGTTCACTATGTGGCAGAGAGTCGCACCGCGAGGGTTTATTACAAGTATTTAGACCGCTGGGTTTTCTCCCGCTGGAACAACTGGCCCCTCCACCACGTCCTGTCCTATCCTGTATACGCGGAATTCAACCGCAGGGTGTTTCGCCGGTTCAAAAAGGATGTTCTGGACGGCAGGTACGATATTGTTCATGCTTTGACACCTATGCTTCCAAGGTATCCGGTCAAAATTCGCAAGGCCTGCAGTCATAAGACGCCATTTGTGATTGGCCCTGTAAATGGCGGGCTGCCTTTTCCTTCAAATTTTGGTGGTGTTGCAAAGAAGGAAGCTGCTCATTTCAACTTTCTAAGATACTTTTCGAGATTTCTGCCAGGTTATAGAGAGTCATACCAAAAGGCCAATGCCGTTTTGGCGGGATCTTCTTATACCCAGGAATTGATACAGGCATTATTTGATGTCCACCCGCCAAAACTCAAATTGTTTTTTGAAAACGGCATACCATCGGAATTCTTGTCCCGGACAAAATCAAAATCTGCCCGGCCGGAAACCGCCCCTTTCAATATTTTGTTTGTTGGAAGGCTTGTCCCATATAAAGGTGCGGATATGATCCTTTCCGCCCTGGGCAGTATGGCTCAGAATATCAAGGACAGGCTTACGCTGACCATCGTCGGAGACGGCCCTGAAAAAAATAATCTGAAGGAGCAGACAACACGGCTCAATATTGAAAAACATGTCCGCTTCACAGGCTGGGTTGATCATCATGAAACACTGGAATATTACCGCAGTGCCGATTTGTTCTGCTTTCCTTCGGTGCGGGAGTTCGGCGGCGCCGTGGTTCTTGAAGCCATGGCCGCGGGGCTTCCATGCATTGTTGTCAACCATGGCGGCATTTCCGAGTATGTTACCAATGAAACAGGCATAAAAATTGATCCGGTGTCGAGGGCGTCAATTATTCAAGGACTGTCGGCAGGCGTGGAACGACTTATGAATGATTCTGAATTGTACGGGAAATTAAGCAAGAATGCGGCACTTCGGGCAGGTGAATTCGAATGGGGCCGGAAAGCGGAAAAATTGGTGGCGATTTACCGTGAGGCTTTGGAGTGATTGTTTAGCCTGCCCGCCTATCTGAAACTACTTGTGTATTTAAGGAAACGGGTGCGATCTTGAAAATTGGCTATTTTGTCCCGGAATTTCCTGCGCAAACCCATGCTTTTTTCTGGCGAGAGCTTCAGGCACTGAAGCAGCTGGGTATTTCGACGGATATTCTTTCAACAAAGAAGCCGTCCGAAAAACTTGTGTCCCACAAATGGGCCGGGCGGGCGATAACCCGGACAACCTACCTATTCCCACCGACTTTTCCATTAATAGCGAAAACCATTTTCTTCCTGTTTTTCCGGAACGGCTTCAAATGGAAACAGGTGATGGCTGCTGCAATAGGGGCTGAGGCAGACGGTATTGGGGGGCGTTTTCGGCATTTGGCCCTTGCCTTTTGGGGGGCAATTCTGGCCCAGAGAGCCCGGGCGGCGGGGTGGCGGCATGTTCACGTTCACTCCTGTGCTGATTCCGCCAACATCGCCCTTTACGCCCATCTGCTTTCCGGGCTGACATACAGCCTTACCCTCCACGGCCATCTTTCCTACTTCGGGCCAAATCAGCGAAATAAATGGAAACATGCAGCATTTTGCATCGTTGTTGCAGACAGCCTGCTCCGGGAGGTAATGCAGCAGCCCTGGGGCCATTTACCTCAGCTTGTTAAAAAAGCGCCAATGGGTGTGGATACCGGAATGTTTCATCGAAGCGCCCCCTATGTTCCATGGAAGCCCGGAGAAAAATGCAGGATCTTTTCATGTGGGCGCCTGAACCCAGGAAAGCGGCATGAGGATGCAATAGAAGCCGTTTCTTTATTGAAAGCAAGGAACATCAATGCGTCTCTTCGAATTGCAGGAGAAGATGATTCTGCCACCGGGGCGACCCGAAATTATCTCGAAGAACTTATTTCGCGGCTGTCCCTGGAAGAAAGTGTGACATTGCTCGGAGCCATATCAGAAGAACAGGTGTGCCGAGAGTTGGAAAACGTTCATGTTTTTGTTCTGGCCAGCCAGGAAGAAGCGCTGGGGGTTGCTACTATGGAGGCCATGTCCACCGGGGTTCCGGCTGTGGCCACCCGCGTAGGGGGGGTCCCGGAGCTTGTCAAACATGGTGAAACCGGGTTGCTGGTAGCTCCTGGCAAGCCCGAAGAACTTGCAGATGCGATTGATACGGTAATATCCGATCCGCAACTTGCGCAGTGTATAAGTGCTGCGGCGCGAAAAAAAATTGAAAGCTCCTTTCACGAGAGGATCAGTGCTGAAACCATAGTGCAGTGTCTTGGGGATACGGGAAAAATGTCATGACGCCGCTCGTCCCCATCGTCATGTTCGGCTGGATACCGGTTGTTTTCGGGATTTTTACAAAATTTGAGCCAAGACGTGCCGTTATTGTCGCGTTTCTTTCCGCATGGATGTTTTTGCCCATCGCCCAATATCCCCTCCCCGGTCTTCCCGATTATACCAAAATGTCCGCCACCTGCATGGGAATCTTCATGGCCGCCTTTGTATTCGACCAGAAAAGGATTCTGTTCTTTCGGCCATCGATGGCTGACATGCCGGTTTTTCTGTGGTGCGTGTGCCCGCTTATATCGTCATTGACCAACGGTCTTGGCCTGTACGACGGATTGGCAACGTTTCTCCGCTATGTTTTCACCTGGGGGTTTCCCTACCTGGTCGGAAGGCTGTACTTCAGCGACCTTGAAGGGCTGCGTGCATTTGCCATCGGAATGCTCTGGGGCGGCCTCGTATATGTCCCGCTTTGCCTGCTTGAGAATGTTTTAAGTCCGCAATTACACCGCTGGGTCTACGGGTTCCATCAAAATTCATTCGCGCAAACCTTCCGGTGGGGAGGGTGGCGCCCGATGGTGTTTATGAATCATGGCCTGATGGTTGGTGTATGGATGGTGAGTGCCGCACTGATCTGCTACTGGTTCTGGGCAAGCGGGGCCTTAAAAAAAATAGGCGGTATCCCTATCAAATGGTGTCTGGCGGCGCTATTGATTACTTCCGTGATGGCGCGCTCGACCGGCGCTCTGTTTTTACTACTTGTAGGGGTCTGTGTGATCTATATTGTCAAAAAGCTGAGGACAACCCTTCTGGTCGCATGTCTTGTTATCATTCCGTTTATATACGTCGGGACACGTGCAACAGGCATCTGGGATGGGTATAATCTGCAGGCGTTCATTGCCGAAAACATCAGCTATGACCGGGCGCTGTCGTTATGGACGCGGATGGAAAATGAAAATATTCTTGCGGAAAAAGCCTTTCAGCGACCGCTTTTCGGATGGGGCGGATGGGGGCGCAACCGTGTATATGATGAAAAAGGCAACGATATTTCGGTAACGGACGGCCTTTGGATCATCATTTTAGGACAGAACGGCCTGGTGGGACTTGGCCTGTTTATGCTTTTTTTACTGCTGCCGGTGGTCCATTTTATAAGATGTTATCCTTCGGGATATTGGACCCACCACAGAGTCGCCCCTGGAGGTGCATTAGCGCTTTTGTTGTGCTTGTACATGTTAGACAATCTGCTGAACGCAATGATTAATCCTATTTTTGCGGTTATTGCCGGCGGACTGACAGGGGTTGGAAAAGAAGCGTTGTCTGAGGACAGCGTTTCTCAAAGCTCCAGGCCAAGACCATATAATACGTCGTCTTCTGAACCTCGCTTTTTATAGATATGTCTGTGTCGTAAGAGAGGGATCGACGAGGAGTTTGTTTTGCTTGAGCGTATAAAAAGAATCGCAGGAAAATTGAGACAACCCGAGACCCACTCGCTGAAAATCAAGAGTCTGAGGGCGGCCGCCTGGTCTGTTATACAAAAAGGGGCGTCGGACGCCCTGCGGCTGGCGGGAAGTCTTATCTTGACGCGGATACTGTTTCCCGAAGCGTTTGGCCTTATGGCAACCGTAACCACGGTTCTTGTCATGATTCGGCTTTTCGCAGATGCGGGAATCAGCCTTTCAATTGTTCAGAATCCCCATGGTGAAAAACCGGAATTTCTCAATACCGCCTGGGTTATTTCCATCGGCCGCGGCATCATCCTGTGTTGCGCCATTATGGTGGCTGCATGGCCGGCTTCTGTTCTATACAAAGACTCGGCCCTGATGCCGTTGTTTTTCATTATGGCATTCAACCCGCTGATTCTGGGATTTGAAAATCCGGCGATTCACCTGCTTGTTAAAAAATTCCGCATTGAGAAGAAATTCGCACTCGAGATAACGATACAGGTTATTGGGCTTCTGGCCTCCGTTGTCCTTGCCTATAGTTTAAAATCGGCTATGGCGCTAGCGTTTGGCGCCCTGATAGCAGCGGCGGTCAGGGTGGTCGGTTCCTATGTTGTCCAGCCCTATTTTCCCAGATTTCAGTGGCATAAGGAATACGGCGCGGAACTTTTCAATTTCGGGAAATTTGTTTTTATCAATACCATCATCACCTGGTTTGCCCTGAATGCTGATGTGCTGATCGTGGGGAAGCTGCTGGGGATGGAAACGTTGGGGGTTTATCAGATAGGGCGGAATATCGGGAATGTCGTCCCTTTATTTTTCATGGCGGTTCTGGCACAGGCATACATGCCGGCGGTCAGCTCCGTTTCGCGGGACCTTTCAAGGATTACCACCATGTACAACAGAACGTGTGCGTTGATATTGGCGCTCATAACCCCGGCGGCTATGACCATCGCATTTTTTTCACGTGATATTACGGGCGTTCTTTATGATTCCCGGTACGAAGAGGCATACGTTTCCTTAGCCTGGATGACCATCGCCGGGGTCTTTTCCGTCCTTGGATCCGCAGCCAGCAATACGTTCTTTGCAATGGGGCAACCGAAGCGTCAGACGGTGTCAACTTTTGTCGGGTTTCTTCTTGTTTTCTTCCTGGTCCCCCTTGGGATTCATTTGAACCAAATGCTCGGCGCCGTGCTGGCAATGTTCTGCGTCGTTCTTGCCATTACAGTTGTCCAGAGCCTATTTTTAAAAAGCAGTCTGAAGTTTTCGACCAGAGCGACGATCAGGCCCTGGCTGCAATTAATTTCTACGGCGGTTGTGTTTGGTGGAGCGTTTTTGATTTTGCGATCGTTATTGCCAGGGGATGGATTTTCCCGAATTTTATTAATTGCGTTAACGATAATCATCGGGCTTATCGTTTCGTTTTCCATTTATTTGTTTTTGGAAGGCCCGCAGCCCTTCAAGGATCGGGGCGGGGTGGTAAGATGAAGTTGAGAGCAGATTGAGTAAACTGAAGGCGGGATTTCTGTCTGTTTTACAGACCTGAAAGAAGCTCTTTTTCAAACAGGGCGACTGAATTAGCCCAAGAAAACTCCTCTGCCGTTTTTCTCGCCGAAACTGACATTTCATGCCATTTGTCCGACGGAGGGCCGATGTATTCAAGAATTGCACTGGCCATCGTTTCAGGGGTTTTATCATTCAGCAGAATGCCCTCACCTTTTGATAGCAGTTCCGGCGCAGCCCCGGCTTTGGTTGCAATGACGGGTGTTCCGCAGGCCATGGCCTCTAAAATGGGGAGGCCGAAGCCTTCGGCACGGCTTCCGAACAGCCAGAAATCACAGGAAGTATAAATTTCGCGAATTTTTTCCTGGGAAGGCTTGTGATGGAACTCAGCGTTTTTCGGCAATGGGAGACCAGCGGACACCGGCTCCGCGCCAAACGAAAGAATTTTTATATCTGATTTATCCTGAAGCACCCTGTTCAATGCGTCGATAATGATGTCTGATCCTTTGATTTTTGCAGTGGAATAGACAAAGCCTATCGTTTTCTGCTGTCGTTCGCAACGGTGCCTGGGAGTAAAGAATTGGGCGTCAACGCCATTTGGAACAAGGGCTACATTCTTATCTCCATAATTTTCTTGCATGACATTTACGAGCCATTTGGAAACCGCTATCTTTTTCAGTGGAGATCTGTAGGTTGCCGTCACTCTTGCAACGGGAGACCACTCAAAGAGCTCATGGCCCTGGACGAAATAATATTTTTTTCCTTTTGATTGATTTAAGTTGTTCACCCATTCTGCGGTTTCCCAGAATGTGGCGATCACAACGTCGGCATCTGGAACGTCATCATTTTCAATCGGTCTGTATCTATCAATGACAGTATGGTCAATATTTTGTCCATCGAAATGAGACGGCTTTATTCGGTTTTTTGGCCAGCCGTGGCCCTTCAAAAGATTTTTAATTTTTTGTTTTATTGACGGGATAGAAAGGGGCACGGAAACAACCGAGATTGTATGGCCGCGTTGTTTTAACCCATGGGCGTACATGGCCACGACTCGGATTCCGCCAGAAAGACCTGCAAAGGGCGTAATAAATGTAATCTTCATAATATTAAAGAATATGAAGGGCTTGGTTGTTTTTTTCTCTTTATTAATAACAAACTATATTGTAGTTATCACGAATGCCATGATATGCGCTATGCATAATTTTTCTGGGGCTATAAACATACAGAATGATCACTCCGGTATAGAGGCCTGATGTTGGCAGGGGTGGCCACCGTTTACGTCCATTTACTGAATGCCTGTTCCATCTTATACGGTGTATTATGTATTTGATTATCTCTCATGTTCCGATTTATGTTGACGGGGATAAAGCCCTGATTGATACGGATTGGAAACAGGGATTGACCCTTCTGCGACGTTCTGTCGAAGACAAGTTGGGTCCGTTATATGTTCTTTCTCCGAGGCTACCAAACATCAACTATAAGGACCAGCAGATCCGGACAACTGTCAGGCCAGAGGGCGACGGCATCCATCTAATACCCTCATTTGACAACAGTTGTCGAGCAAGGCAATTTTGGTTGGTCGAAAAAAAACGGTGGTTGCGGGACATAGATCAACATCTCAAAGATGCGAAGGTTGTTCATTCCGGGTTGGACGATGTGTATAAACCTCTGTCCTATTTAGGGCATTTGAAGGCCACCAAAGCGGGAATCCCAACAATATACGTACAAGATGGCGATATTGTTTCCAGGCAGCATGACTTGATGAAATTTCAATCCGTGACCCAGAAAATAAAGTCAATTATATATACGAAGCTCTTTGAACGCATGAACATTATCGGCATAAAGTCCGCTTCTCTGGTATTGCTGAAGGGGGAGGCGCTTGTCAGGCGATATGGCCATCTGAACAAATTCCATAAAAACTTCCTCAACACAAGCTATTCGAGAGAAAATATTATCGAAAAAGAGGCGCATGAAAGGCGTATATTGTCATTGAAAACCGGCCGCCGGGTTCGCCTGGTTTTTTGCGGCCGTCTAATCTGGGAAAAAGGTGTCGATGAAAGCATAAAGATCCTATATGGTTCTATAAGAAAAGGTTTGGATGTTTCGTTGGATATTATAGGAGACGGTCCGGATCGGCTGCGCCTTGAATCCTTGGCGGCGAAACTATCATTGCATAAGAGGATTGTGTTCCATGGAGCGCTGCCCTATGGGGCGGGCTTGTTGAAAAAACTAATGGACGCCGATTTAATGATTTTTACCTCACGGGCGGAGGAAACGCCTCGGATGATCTTCGACGGGTATGCCGCAGGGTTGCCTCTTGTGGGCTACCCGATTGAATTCGTTGTTGAGCGGGCACGCAATGATGGCTGTTGCGTATATACCGGAGAGTCGACCGTTGAATCAGGCGTTGAACTGATCTGCAACTTGGTCGCAGATCCTGATATGATGATTGAGCTGTCCAGAAAGGCCCGGACAGCGGCGTTATTTCATTGTGCGGAGGCCTGGTTTGAACGTCGTGCTGGATGGACCTTTGAGATGCTTGAAAGGGTAAGTCGTTTGAAATGAAATTCAAACGTTAAAGGAATTATACCATTTAATAAAATGAGGTTCACTTGTTTCAATCGGGCAAACTTCTGGGTTGTTTGTTTTTTTCGACTTTTCATCGAAATAAGACGCGGCTTCCAGCTCTTTTAAAAAAGTCGCTTTTGCGGTGCTTATTTTTTCAATATATGCAGGATCAGAAATAATGTCGTCATTGCTGCTTGAGGGAATTTTCATTATTTGAGGATCTATTTTTTCTAGAATTTTCCTGTATATTTTTTTATGGTAAATCATTTTGGGAGGGATCGATAATGCGAACTCCATAAGGTCATTGTCAAGATATGGGCAAAAGCATTCTGTCTTTGTTGCGATTACCGAATAGATTGCCAAGGCAATAGATCGCCTGGTCCGGCTTCCGAAATAAAGCAAGGTCCTCGGTTTCTTGCAAAATGGGATTTTAAGCAGCTCATTGATGAATCCAACGCGGCTTTGAAAAATCATTTTCCTGGCCAATTTATGGTGGAAATGCTTTTTTATGTAAAGAAGTTGTTCTCTCTGGTAAAGCCTAAAGAACAGGGAAAATCTGTAGATCCAGCTTGGGTATTTCAATTCATTTGGTGAGATAAAGTGGCCTTTTAAAAAAACGCCGGCAACAGCTCCATCAAAGTTGACGTGAATATCTTGGGGTAAATGGCTGACCAAATTCATGGCCCACAAATGGGCGTCTGTCATGCCATCTGTTACATACGCCCATTTGTCGAGAAAACTTTTTTCTTCTTGATTGGTCCAGAAAACAGTCGTGTGCTTGAACCCGAGAGCGGTCGCTATTTCTTTGGAGACGATGGTCTCCAGAATACATCTATGATGAAAGTCCAACTGTTGTGTAATTGTCTCTGCATTTATGGATTTTAATTGTTCCGTGTTGAACGTACATCCAATATATGTGTTGATTTGGAGGTCATCGCCCTTGAGTTTTTTTATTGTTGCGGCAATACCTCTGGAGTCAAGGCCGCCAGTTAAAAAACAGGTCGCATCTTCAAGGCCTTCGATTTGCCTTTTAACCGCACTTTCAACAAGCTCTGCTCCTTTGTTTACAAAATAGTCTTCGCTATGTTTTGTGTCGACTTTTACCTTCCTGTAGTCCCAATATCTTTTTAAAGATAGTTTTCCATTTTTGTATATCAATACGGATGCAGGTGGCAGCGCATAAATGTTTTTATAATAGGTGTCGTTTCCGAATATCCATCCAAATACATAAAAATCTCCCCAGGCTTTCCAATTAATGTTTCGAGGAATCTGGTCATCTTTTAGCAATGCTTTTACTTCTGAAGCGAAACTAATGCCCTCGTTGTGGCGGGCATAAAATAAAGGGCGAAAGCCATACCTGTCATTAACAATAACAAGCTGCTTGCTTTTCTTATCCCATATCGCAAACGCAAAAACCCCATTAAGGCTCTTGAAGGACTTCGATCCATATTCTTCGTATGCATACAGTATATATTCAGGGTCGTTGTTTTGATATTGAAAAATATATCCTTTTCTACTCAGTTTTTCCTTGTCTTTTTTATAATTGAATATTTTTCCTGCCATAACGATACATTTTGTTCTGTCTCGATTCCAAATGGGTTGTTTTTCGGGGTTGATCTTTCCTAAAGAGATATGCCCAGCCTCGAATTGTGCTTCCGAATAATCATCAAGGCTGTGCCAGGGTTCATGCTGCATCGCTTGGTTCATTTGGCGTATCAATTTCCCGCAGGCATCGTTATTGTTTCGAACAGCGCCACAGATTTTAGTCATTTGAAATACCTCGGAATGGGGAACTCTGTCTTAAGGTTGCTCAAGGGCAGTAATTATAAGCCAAAACAAATCGGGTTTTTAAGTTCTGTGTAAAAGAAAATGAAAGAACCACTTGATTTCACCCAATGCCAGGGGAATCTTTGAAAAATATACATGCAGCGCATACCCGATTGATACGGATGCCTTCATATTTTTCTTAAGTGTCTGCACTGTTTTTCGGGCTATAATAATCAGTAGAAAGGCCGTTGCCCATATTTTGAACAGAAAAGGTGCGACAAAGACCGTCATTAGCGTTGTGATCAATAAAAAACACCAGACGATGTTGAATATTGTTTCTTTGAGCCAGAGGCGGTCTGTACTGTGGAAACAAGCATGGGCGATCTCCGCATAGGTTTCGCCGCATCTGACATTACGGCGCCAATAATCCATGAAGCCTGAATAACCAAGGTCATGGTCTACCATGGCGCGATTCAGATAGTTTATTTTCATCCCAAGTTCGTTTCTAACACGCCAGCAAAGAAAAGGCTCTTCACCATAAGCAACCGTTTCTGGAAAACCGTTCAATGCTTCAAGCACGTCGCGTCGCCACATGGCGGAGCCGCCGCAGGCGATAACCTCGCCCTCCTCATCCGACCAGTCGAGTTGAAGTATCTGATAAAAAACCGATGGGTTGATTTCCTTGATGTTGCCGCAGACAACGGCGGCTTGCTCATGCGAGACCAAAAATGTCGCAGCAATCAAGGGCCAATCCGGGTCCATGGCCATATCGCCATCAATGAATTGAATGAATCGGCCTGTTGAATGTTTAAAACCAAGGTTGCGGTTTTCAGCGGCACGTCTCCGCAGGTCCCCTCCCAAAATCTTGTCAACGCCGACTGCCTTCGCAATTTCGAGACTGTTATCCTGGGATCCGCCATCTACATAAATGATTTCGTATGAAAAGCTGTCTAAGTTGACCTGTTGAACTGAAGTGAGGCATTGCTTCAAAATTGCACTTTCATTATAGCCAATTATAACGAACGATATATCGGTAACGGTGATCTCTTCCATGGTCTTTTCTACTGCTCCAAGTAACTACTGTTATAAAAATCCCTTGGACGACTTCCCTTTATTCATACCATCCATGACGTTTGGCAGCAACTTTACCGATTTCGGCTATCAGGGCTTGAAGGTCCGGTTACTTGTTTAGGCCTGGCAACAGAAGCGCAAATGCCCTTAGTGGCCAGAATCAAGCTCTATGAAGATGGTCTCATTCTCCCCTTCATCTAAGTTGATTCCCGGGCTCCATACTCGTTGATCTTCATGGTCCACGCGGAACTGATAGGGCTGTAATGCCGGGATTAGAAAGTCCACCGTACCGTTATCCCCCGTTGTTTTGCAGCGCCCCAGATAGGCGCCATTTTCGGTAAACAGGTACACCTCTGCACCGGTGAGGTCTTCGCCGGATTGATAGACATGAATGCGGGCCTTGCCGTGGGAAATATCAAGATCGATGTCATTCCATGTAAAGGCTTCGGTCCAGAATTGGGCGCCCAGATAATCAGTCCGAAGCATATACGCCTTTTCCGGGAGCGAGAAGGTTACCAGTCCGTTGTTGTTCGTAAGTTGATATTG
This sequence comes from Desulfobacterales bacterium, assembly GCA_963678885.2. Taxonomy (GTDB): domain Bacteria; phylum Desulfobacterota; class Desulfobacteria; order Desulfobacterales; family JAFDDL01. The sequence goes on from CAXXFG010000001.1 coordinate 1,580,681, forward strand.
ACCCAGATAGGAACCTGTTTCTGCAAAGAGATATAATTTAATACCGGTAAGCGGTAGTTCTGTCTGATAGAGTTCGCTTACCGTCACTTCCACAACTTGATGGGGAAGTGTAAACTCGATGGCCGTATCGGTGGAGACCTGAGTGGTTGTCGACCAGAACTGATAGCCGAGATAGTCTGCCCGCACTTTATAAGCGGCATCCGGCACCTCAAATGCGGCATGCCCGACATCATCGGTTACCTGGTGCTGCCCCAGATAACTTCCGGCATCGCTGAACAGATAGAGCTTGACGTCGCCCATGGGAACGTCCGGCGCTTTCTGCAGGGCTATCTCAAACAATCCACCCCCGGTATCGATGGCCACTGGATTGACGCCCCCTCCGTTTATAAGGGTTTCGTCGCTCCAGTATTGGCCGCCAAGGACATCCGCCCGGAACCGGAAGCCCACACCCACGGGCAGGTGGAAGCTCACCTTTCCGGCTTCATCCGTGATGAAGTGTCTTCCCAGATAAGATTCGGTTTGGGAGAAAAGATACACTTTTGCTCCCACCACCGGACCGTTCCCGGTGGTGACGGTCACTTCGGCGGTTTCGTGGCTGATTTCCATTTCCGTTGACAGCGTGTCAGGTACCGCGACCGAGCCGGTCCAGAACTGCTCGCCAAGGTAATCGATTCGAAAGTTGTAGCTGCCGTCAGCCAGGTTAAAGAATAGCTGTCCGTCCGTATTGGCGGCGGCGGTTATGCCCAGATACGATCCGTTGAGGTTGAAAACATGGCCGCTGACACCCGCCAAGGGCGTGCCGTCTCCAAGGGTAAGGCCAAGGGTAAAGCTGCCGCCCCCCACCGGTACGGCCACCGGATTGACCATATTTGATGCCAGCGTGCTATCCACACTCCAAAATTGAGCCCCCTGATAATCCGCCCGGAATTTGTAGCATCCTTCGGGTATTCGGAATACCACCTGCCCGTCTGCATCTGTGGTTTGATAGAGACCCAGATATGATCCGGATGCAGAAAAAAGATAGACTCTTATGCCTTCTTGGGGTAGCCCGCTGCCGGTCACCGTCACCTGGGCATCGGCCATGGAGATGCCTACGGTTGCATCCTGGCCAATGAATTCTTCCGACCAGTATTGGCGGCCAAGGTAATCCACCCGGACCTTGTACGTCTGGTCGGGTAAGTCTAAAAAGACCTGGCCGTACTCGTTTGTTGTGGAGCAACTCCCCAGATAGGCGCCGGAAGTGTTGAACAGATAGGCCTTGATACCGGATACAGGCGCTGAGGTCTCCTGATAAAGGGCATTCACAGTGACGGCCACCTCAGTATGCGCTAAAGTGAAGTCGATGGCCGTATCGGTGACAATTTCAACATCTTCGGTCCAGAACTGATAGCCCATATAATCGGCACGGATCTTGTAAATACCCTCGGAGACATTGAATGCCGTCCGGCCCTGAGCATCACTCACTTGATATTTACCGAGGTAAGCGCCTGTGCTTTTAAAAAGGTAAAGCTTCACGCTTTCAACAGGATTATCGGCTTCTTTCTGAAGGGTCACCTGCAACAGCCCGCCACCCGTATCCAGGTCAATGTCGTTTATATCGCCGTCCTGGATCAGCGCCGGCCCAGTCCAGTATTGTGTGCCCATTACATCCGCCCTGAACTTATAGTGCAAGCCTTCGGGAAGTTCGAAAGAAACGGACCCGTCGCCATCAGTTCTTTGATATTGTCCGAGGTAGGATCCGGAGTCGGAGAAAAGGTAAACCTTGACATTGTCGACCGGTCCTCCGGCCATGGCAACCGAGATTCGGGCGGTTTCCATGGGAATGATCATCTGATTCCGGGTGGTTTCAGGGAGGGTAACGGTGTCCGACCAGAATTGATATCCGAGATGCCCAACCCGGAATTTATAACTGCCAGGGCTAAACTGATCCGGGCTGAACGAGACATTGCCGTCGGCATCTGTTTTGGCATATTTGCCGGTGTAGGAACCGGATTCGGTAAACACATAAACCTTCAGTCCCGACAAGGCGCTTCCTCCGTCTGTCAGAACCTGTAGGGAAATATTCTTCGGCCCGATGTGAACTGGCGCTGGGGCATAAGCATGCCTGCTGCAAAATGGATCGTTGATGATGGCATAAATATAATAGTCGCCTTCATCCATAGCGTTGATGACCCACGAGTATGAATCCTGATCTCCATCCGGATTTTCTTTTTGCCCGGTGGCGATCAACACGCCGTCCTGGTCGCTATCGTCATCATCATAATATATCGATATTATTGCGTTATTGTCCGGGTCCGTATCTTCCCAGGTGATCTCGACAGTGTCCCCGTTTGCATAAACAGGTGCGGCCGGAGAGGTTAAGGTAATCTCGGGGGGCGCGTTCCACTCGGCGGCGAAGTCCCAAACGGCTTGGTATTTCGGTGCATCACCAGTGGGTTGATTCTGGTATTCAAGCAGGCCGCTGGCGTAGGCATCCACATTGGAAAAGAAGCTAACTACGTCCACGCCGTTGTTAAAACAGACATCAAGCATAGCTGAGATTATTTCTTTGATTCGGGGCGCCCGGTTGGCTTCTACGAATTTGCCGGAAAGGCCTTCAATGGACGGCCAGAATGAATAGTCCCCGGCGTCGCGAACATATAAAGGCAAACCATAGGTGTCGGCCACCTCTCTTGCCGCTATGATTTCCGGCAATTCGGTCGCAAACAGATAATCTTCGATCCTGTCGAGAAGCTCCTCAACGGTAATGGTATCGGCCAAGCCTTCCCCATTAATGGCGTTTCCGATCGCCAACCCGTCATATTGAAATGAAATTGAGACCGCATCAACGGCGGCCCCATAGGGATTGTACGCTGGGTCTTGAAATTGTTTCATTCGATTAGTATTGGCGGCCAGATAAACGTTGCGGACGCGCGTCTTATCACCAAACGCCTCATTAAATAAATGAAAAACTTCCGCATTTCTCACCAAATTGCTGGGTGAATTGTAGCTGATACGCACCTTCAAATTCGGACTTAAAGAGTCGCGGACGAGGGCGGCCAGAGATGATATATAGTTGTCGTCCACACCGGACGGTATGGTGAACCAGGGGTCGATATTCGTTTGGTTGGAAAGTTCGATCAAGTATTCAATGGCGGGGCCATTTGTGCCTCCCTGAGTGTAGTAATCAGGAAGAATTCTATCGTCCCATACGGGTGCGCTGTTTGTGTTGACCCATGATACTTCGCTGAAATCCAAAACGTTCAAATGTTGAACTCGTTCCAGAAACGGCGCATAAAATACCTTCTTTTCATCGTTCGGTTCGAGCCCCGGTGGGAAGATGCGAATGTTTCGAATATGATTTCCGAACTCCGAAGCCTTGATGTTCATTAATATCCCGCCAGAACTGTCGGGGTTGACGTCGATGAGGATCTTTCCTTGCTCTTCATGGATAATGGTGGCCGCAAAACCGAAATCCAATTCTCCGTTTCCGTCAAAATAAACAGTATAAACACCCCCCGGATAGTGTCCTCCTTGGGCCCGCAGCATGAGCGTGCCGACCATCTGGGGGGCCTCGGTTCCAGGCACCTCATAAGGAAGTTCCAGAGGGTAGCCGTTCTCATCACATGGAATCTGATTGATGACACCTGTATCCCAGAGGTTTTCTCCTCCCGAAACACTATGACTGTTGCTGGTCTTCCACGGCATGGCTGTTTTCATCATGTCGGTAAAAACCAACTGACGTTTCGAGTAGCCAATCGTATTCAATTTGACACCGAGCGCCGGTTGCAGCTGCGGTTGCTCAAGTGTTTGTATCAGCTCCGCGTTACCGGATAGTTCCACCACATCCGTCCAGAGTTCCATGTCCCAGCATGCTATTTTGAATTGATAGGCACCGTCAGGCAGGTTGAACACCACTTGCCCCGATTTATCGGTGAAACCGTTGATACCCAAGTTCTCGCCCAAATCATTATAAACCGAGCACGAAACACCCCGAACCGGGGTTCCGCTTTGATTCCGGAGGACAAGCTCAAACCGTTTGCCGCTTGAAATGGGAACCGTTACAATCTGGTCCGGCATAAGCGTGATGGTATCGCTCCAGAATTCCTTATTGTTGTTAAGTAAACTGAATTTATAATCTCCCGCCGGAAGCAGGAAGCTTGCTTTTCCATCGAGGTCGGTGCTTTTTCGGGCGTTTAGATTCACACCTGTCGATGAGAAAACGGAGATATCGACGCCTCCTAAGGGTGTTTCGTTCCATGAGGCAAAAACATCAGCTAGGCCCATTGGAATGGTTATGGTCTTATCCTGCCAGGCAAAAACATTCGATTCGTTAGTGGCCCCAAGGCAGTTGGTTCTCGCCCTGAAAGATATTTCTGGAAGTCTGAATACCACCTTCCCATTTGCATCAGTTTTCCCGTTTTGACCGATATCCGCGCCATTTTCGGAATAAAGACAGACCATCGCTTCCGATAACGGATCGATGACCCCTTGAAAATTACTTTGTACGGTAATTTCAACCGATTGATGCGGTATCACGAAATCCATTGTTAAATCTGCTGATAGCTGTATTTCCGGCCCGATAAATTCGTTGGACAGATATTTGGCCCTTGTTCTGTAGGCGCCCTCCGTGACATAAAAGCGGCAGGTTCCCGAAGCATCCGTATCCTCTGTTTTTTCAAGAGAGAGGCCTTCGGTGGTGTAAAGGGTGAGGGGGGTCCCCGTAATTGGAACGCCTGCTTCATCCTGAAGGGTCACCTGCAAAAGCCCGCCGCCGGTATTGACGGCAATCGTATTGGCGTTCCCGCCGGAGATGGTGACCACGTCGCTCCAATACTGATTCCCCAGAACTTCGGTCATCACTTTATAGTTTTGGTCTACGGGTACATTAAAGCTGAAACTGCCCGAAATGTCCGTTTCAGTGGAGATTCCGATTTCCGTACCGTCTTCCGGGTATAGATACACTTTAACTCCCGCTTCGGGGCCACCTGGCAGAATAATGTCCCCTTGAAGCAATTCTATATCAATGATCACTTCGACAACCAATCCTGCCGAAATTGTGACGGGGCCACTCCAATATTCATACCCGAGGCACTTTATCTTGAACTTGTATTCCCCGGGCGGGAATTGATCTGTTGGAAAATGTGCCTGACCATCAAAAGTTGTTACGGTCCGGATGCCTGTAGGCTCTCCGGAAAGAGTGTAAGCCGACACCGTAACACCTGCATGCGGGGCGCCTTGGCCGGTTTTTACTTTGACAATGGCGCTGCCGGTACTGATGGAGGGGGTGTTGGGTGCGCGGTTAGATACTGCTTCAGCGGCTCCCGATGGTATTGTAACTGACAGCGTTCCGATGGATTTCATGCCGCTTACAGCAAGATCATAGGTGGTTCCCTTGTAGCCGTTTAGTTCCACGATCTCTGCGGTGGTGGGGTTGGACGTTCCCTCTAAAAGGACATCGTCCGCACTATCCCCGAATCCTGTGACCGGTCGATCGAAAATGACCCGAAAATGTACTACGTCGCCCGGACCCGGGGCTGGTTTGTGTGAGATCGGGTTTACAAATACCTGGGGGTTGAGCGGCAAATCAGGTGTCTCCACCCCGTCAAACACATAGAGGTAGATGGAGCCTGGTGGCATCCCCCCGATGGCGCCGCCTGTGGTTTGGTCCACAACAAACCGCTGGGAAAAGGCCGAGAGAGGTATGGACTCTTTTTGCTCCCCAATTACTTGGGGTACCGGATTGCCTGTTTCATCCACACCGCCAAGGTTGTTGGCCCGGGGGTCGCCTGTGAGTTTATACAGTGTAATAGCGGAAGGATTTGCAAATGGAAGGCGAAGCGTTACCGGTGTGTTGCCGTCGTCGCCGGCTAAGGGAAAGTTATCCAGTTTCCGTGAGAGAATAAAAACGGCATATTGGTTCCCATCGGAAAACGCATAAGTTTTAATCATGGGCGCGTTGGAAAGTCCGGCGTAGGCGCCCTCTTGAGGGAAGGACCCAGTGGGCTCCGATAGGGCGGCAGTGACCAGCATGTCTCCATTTGCATATAGATTTCTCATTTTCAGGGCCTGCCAGGCTGTTTGTTCCTGTCGGCCGAACTCCCACAGGTTATGGGAAGACCAGGTATAACCACCAGTGCGGAACATGAAAAAACACTGGTCCTTAAAACCATAGTAGGCGTTGTAGAGATGGCTGTCGAGAGTGGCTACGCCGGAGGCGAGAGAACGACCGTATTGATTTGCGGGCCGATTATTTGGATCTTTATGATCATAACCGGGACCGCTTTCATAAACACAAAGTTGATAGTCCAAACCGATATCGGCGGCGAGCTTTTGGGTCTGGATTTGATTGTTCGTTATTAAGTGATTTGAGCGAGGGCCATACATCAGAAGGTCCTGGACCCCTTTATCGTTAAACGTATTTCCCCCCGCAATGTAGCCGGCTTCCCATCCACCATTGTACATGGCTTCTACGAGAATGTTCGCCGTGGGGCAGGCAGCCAAGGCCTGAATTCCACGGTTTTCCAATGTTCCGTTGTTCTGGCCAGACCAATTGCCGAGAGCAAAATGTACTTTGTCTTCAAGACCGGCATTCCAAGAAGGGCTGGCTTTGGCCTGATTAAACCAGTATTCACCAAACTGACCAAATAGCGTTCCGCTGCCGAATTGATTGTATGTCCAGGGTTCAAATAGGCCATTCCAGGTTTCATTTCCGAGTTCGATGATGATTTTGTCGAACTCGTCGGACCAGGGGGTTTCGTCTCCACCTCTCTGGGCAATACGTTTTGCACCATATTTGGTGGACGCATCGCCAGCAAGATAGTCAATAAGACCCTTCCATTCTTCTTCATCCATATATGGGCCCACGATCAACCAGGGGGTTGCCCTCGACTCTTTACATAGCTGCAGGGCGGTTGGGAGGCAGAACACATCTGCATAGGGCATATGAACATCATCCGGATTTGTCCAGTTTTCAAGCGTCGTTCCGTTTACCGTATTCGTCTGTCCTGACCAAATGCGTAACGAACCCGGGTGAAAATCCGAGAAACTCTGGACGACTTCCGGCAGCACAGCATGATGCGGAAGTTCAGGGTCATAAATGCTTACATTATCAATCCATAACGTTCCGGGGCCTAAAAATTCTATTTGGTAGTCAATAACAGAATTGTTTGGATAATCCGCTCTCGTCATGAAGTCCCATTCGAATTTCCGCCATTCGCCGTCTACATCGCTAAAGGAATGATCAATGTAACTATAGTCTCCACTCATGCGGAAACGTATTCCCGGGGTTGAAATGCCCTCTTGCCTCATCCACATCGACAAGCGATAAGTATGGTTCCGTTTCAGCGGCGGATAATATCCACCGGGATGTCCGAACCGATATTGTTGGATTCCTATTTTTTCTGATTGCCCTGTGCCAAGTTTCAAACAGGTTTTGCCATGGTTCACAAAGTCATTTGGTAAGTTGCCTGGGTGCGGGACATGGTGGAAGGAAACCTGTTTCCATTTGGTGACTGGATCGGACCAGAATCGCCAGTCATTATTGTCAACCCTGAGGCCCCATTCTCCACCTGTAAAACGGTTCCACAATACTCTGTCAGAGACGCTCTCAAATGCCGGGTCGGTCCGAATTAAATCGATATATAGTAAATCGCCCTCCTTAATCGCAGGCCCGCTTGAGGCGAAGTTGATTCTTTGTTGATGCTCACTCTGTGAAAATTTGGAACGATAGACAATATAGCCGGCGAGATCAATTTCGTTGTTTGGATCCCAGGTGATTGTTACTGAGCCGTTGTTGGCAAGAGCCCTGACGTTTTGGGGCGCACCGGGAGGGGTCGTGTCGTTTTGGTCCGGGTCAATTTCCGGCGAGTTCATTCTGAATGTTCTTGTGTCCGAACGGTTCCTGCTGTCGATAACTTTTAAGGTGAATTCTGCTTCAGAATCTGATGTTGGCAAGCCGGAGATCTCCCCCGTACTATTATTGAGTAATAATCCGTCAGGAAGACTGCTCCCCGATTCAACGGACCAAATTAAGGGCTCTGTTCCACCAGTGGCTTCCGCGTAGTCTTTGTAGATATCATAAGTCCCAGGCGCACTTTCATTCGCGGTGATATTAGTGAAGCCAACGGTGATGATTTTAGGACCAACATCTTCGGATGCAAGGGGAATGACTTGGCATTCATCGGAAGCTTCAGAAGTGTTTCCGGATTGATCGACAGCTTTCACAATATAGTAATAGCTTTTGCCATTCTCAAGGTCGATTTGTTGGTAATACAAGCATCTTCGTCCGTCGGTAAATTGATTTTTCTGATAAGCCGGTACCATCCCCCCGCCTATATCGCCGCCTACAACAGGGCTCCAAGTCCTTGCGATGTATCCACCCTCTGGGATGATTTCCTTTCGAACCAGCGTTACTGCATCATCTACTATCCGGTAAGCACGAATTGTTGCGCCATCATAATGTCCGTCCGTAATGGTGTCCCAACGGCTGAAGTCACCTTCCGCATGCTGTTGGTTGCCGCCTGTTGCAATAAACATAAAGCGGTCCACCTGAGGCTCGAAGCATCCATCTAATACGAACTCATTCAGTTGTCGATCCGAAGAGAAATTAGCTCCAAAGCGAGTGGGAGAAGATACGGCCATGGTAGAGCTTACGAAAATTTCGGCCGGAGCCCATTGATTGCTTGCAAGTATCGAGATGCTGTTGGTGTTTTCTTTCGTGATTGCTGTGAGTTCACTCCAATACTGTTCACCGGAGATATTTGCCAAAAATTGAAACTTTCCACCAGCGACAAGATCAAACGAAACACACCCGTCGACATTGGTGAAGCCGGATAGGCCGGTGCTGCGGCCGTTTTCTGTGAAAACCTGGACAAGTACCCCCTCGACACTGCCGGAGGTAGTAATGATGGAAACATCCGCCTGTTCGGTTTCAATGGTGATGTCAATGCCCTCGCCGGCAGCCGGGTCGACCGTTTCACTCCAAATGGCATTCCCTTGGTAGTCACACCGAAATTTATAAATACCATTTTCAAAATCATCGAAATGAGCGATGCCCTTTTCATTTGTCATACCATGTGTCCCGGTATAAGTGCCTTCATCAGTATAAGCTCGAATGATCAGGTTAGGCAAAGGGGGGCCACCGGCCTTAATGGCACGTACCGGAATTTTATCGATTTGCATCAAGCTATAAAGGGCTTGGTATTTCGGCGCATCTTCAATGGGTTGGTTAAGGGATTCGAGCAATCCGATGGCATGATCTTCAACATTGGAAAAGAAGCTGACCAGATCCACGCCGTTGTTGAAACAAATGTCGAACAGGAAGTGGAATATTTCCCCAATTCTCGAGTTCCTATTTGCCGCAACAAACTTGCCAGCCAGGCCTTCATCCCCTGGGTAGTAAACATAATCGCCGGTGTCGAAGACGTACAACGATAGCCCGTGTACGTTCGCAACGCTTTTAGCTTCTTGAATCGTATCAAGCTCGGTTGTAAACAGGCGGTCTTCAAACCTGTCCAGTATTTCATCAACCGTAATGGTATCCTCTTTCCCTTCAGTGATAATTTGATTTTTAATTCTGAGCCCTGCATAGCGAAAGGAAAGTCCGATCGCGTCGATGGTGATACCGTTGGGGTTGTTTACAGGATCTATAAATTGATTTACTCGATAATTTGTTCCTCCCTGGGCGCCATGCAGGATCTTGACGAGCCGTTCATCGCTGCCGAATTCTTCTTCAAATATAGAAAAAACCTCAACGCACCTTACTGTATCGGTCGAATTGGGGCTCAGATAGACCTTTAATTCAGGCTCCAGGTTGTCTCGTATCAATGCGGCCATGTTGTGGACGTATTCGTCGTCAGCGTTTTCAGGAATTGTAAACCAGGGAGCCTTTCCGGTTTGGTTCGCCATTTCGATCATATATTCATAAGCTGCACCTTCCCGACGGCCTTGAGTATAGGTTTCCGGGGTGGTTCTTTTAGGCCAGATTAGGTCAGGGTTCTCTTTCGATCTCGCTATGTTGGCGAAGCATAAAACGTCAAAGGGGCCAATTCTTTGTATGAAGGGAGGATAAAACGGTTCCTTGAGGTAGGTGCTTTCATGCCCTGGCATGACCACCCGGATATTTCTGAGATGATCTCCCAATTGAGAAGTTTTAAGGATCAGATTAAATTTTCTAAGCGCTTCACCCGGTGTGAAGTAGGCTTGCGTCATGCCGGGTTTTTCATGAATCACCTGGACCAGATTGGCCGGCCAGAAATCGAAAGATCCTTGTCCCTCATAATAAATCGTGTAGAGACCTTCGGGGCATTCGGCCATATACGCGGTGAGGGTTTGTCCGTTATATGGCAATTCAAGAGGATATCCGTTTTCGTCGGCGGGGATGGCTGGGGGCCAATCGCCTGTGGATTTGAATCGGTCGACAAAAGCAACCTGGGGCTTCCAACACGAAATAGGGTTGAGATTGATGCCGAATGACGGCTCAATTTTCGGACGTTCGAGTGTATGAACAAGCGCCGTTTCACTTGTGGCGTTCACTACATCCGTCCAAGATTCTGTATCCCAACAGTCTATTTTAAACTTATATCCGCCGTCCGGCAGGTTAAATGTCACCTGCCCCGACGGGCCGGTAGCACCGCTGACCCCCTGGTCTTCCCCCGCAACATTATATACCGTGCACAAAACGCCTCGGATCGGCTGACCCGTTTGATCCTGTAGGGTTATCTCAATGGCGTGGGCGTCGTCAGAAAATATTGCTCCCAGCAGGCAAAAGGCCAGGGCGGTTATACTTGCCAGCATCATGATCTGTCGAACGGTTTTCATTTTTCCACTCCTTGAAGCTGGGTTGGCTGTTCATTAAATGTGGTCACGCTTTAAAACGAGCTTTCAAGTGTTTCCATTTTAATCGATGCGATATGCGCTTACGTGAGGTGCAGGGTGCCGGCTTGGTGCCTGGCACTTACGCTATCTCAGGCCTCTATCCAGAGGCTGATCGCTACCCATGGGAACCGCGACCAGCAAGGCGTGCCTGCTGGAAACGAACCAGGAAACTCGCCGGCGGTCCGGCTGGCATGGAGGGCCGGCAACATTAGAATCTGTTTTTATCTTGGGAAGAAAAAGGTCTTTCACTACAAGTTCATTGATCTAACAGATGATGCTATGAAAGTCAAATTTTATTGAGAAGGAAAAATTTTATGTAAGGTTAGCCATCTGTCCGAGACGGTGTTCGTGGTGAAAAGGGGGATTCAGGCTGTTGCTCGGCAGGGATTTTATAAAAAACTGCTTTTTGCTTCGATACGGCGCCATTTATTATGAGCATTTCGATTCAGTTGAATTATTGCAGAAAGCCAAATGCACGCGATGCCGCCGAGTTCCAAGAAACTGTTTACCTTAACGCCGAAACGCTTCAAACCAAGAATTGTGTCAACACCATGGAAGGATGTGGCGCGAATTATAATAAAACTCACAAGAAAGACCACCCCAGTTAAAGCAAGATGGTTTTCTTTCCACAGCTTTTTAAGTCTTTGCGATATATACAGTAAAAAGCCGAAACCGCCGCATGCAATCGCTGCTATAAAAAACTCCTGGACGGCTCTTCTTTGTTCATACCACCCCTGACGTTTAGCAGCAACTTTGGCAATTTCGGTTAACAGGGTTTGAAGGTCCAGTTGTTTGTTTATGCCCAACAGAAAAAGTGCCGCTGCCATAATCCACCAGAATATTCGATAGGTGGAGGCATTTTCAATCGAGGGCAAACGAGCCAGTTGTCTGGCACAGGTAACGCAAAAAATAGAGGTTGCAAAATATGCCCCCACTGTCAGCCAGCCTATAAAAGTGGGGTCGCCGATTCCAGGCGTCCAATTGAGTTGGATCAAAGACGATGCGGAGTGAATAGTGTTCGGTGGCATTAGCGGAACAATTCCCCCTGCCACAGCATTTGAACAAACATGGGCGCCGGTAAAATTTCGATGCCATCCTCGGTTGTCCTCGCTGAAGAGTCACAGCAAACCACAATCCGACGTTTTACATTGGCATGGTCTTCCTTGAGGCTGCGCAGGCCTTTCAAGTGCTTGGCGGATATCTTTGCCACTGCTTTCGCTTCTATGGCCAGTTCCATGTCGTTAATAACAAAATCCACTTCCGTGCCGCCGGCAAGTCGCCAACAGCTGAAATCCGCGAATAATTCCGAGTAGGCGTTGTATGCGGACAGTTCATGAAAACACCAATTCTCGAAGGCCTTTCCGAACAGTTCAGAACCTTGCTCAAGATTTCCGCGTTTTGCGAGAAAGTTGACGATTCCCACATCTGAAAAATAAAATTTTGGCGATGTCGCAACCCGTCGTTTGGGTTTTTTCCGATAGGCGGGCAGCCATCTGCCAAGGAGGGTGTCCACGAGAATTTGAAAATATTCCTTGATGGTGTGGCTGGAAACCCCGCAATCTCTTGCGATGGTGGAAAAATTTACTGATTCCGTATCCGAAAGAGACGCCATGCCAAGAAATTCAGAAAAGACCGGTAGATTCCGGACCAGGCCTTCGGCTGCAATTTCTTCCTTAAGATAATTTGCCACATAGGCATTGAGCAGTCGCCTTGGGGCTTCCGTCATGTAGATTCGTGGCAGATATCCATGATTGAGCATGCGTGAAAGGTCGAATTTCGGACCAAGTTCGGTGGATGTGAACCCCAGCAATTCGTAACGAACCGCCCTTCCGCCAAGAAGGTTTGCCTGCCCCCGCTTTATTTTTCTCGCGCTGGAATTGCAGAGCGCAAAGTGGACACCACGGTTTTCATGAAGCCAATGGACCTCATCAAGCAATTGAGGCAGTTTTTGAACCTCGTCGATAACGACAAACGGGGGGCTCCCTGACGATGCAAGTTCGTCCCGAAGCCATTCCGGGTTGTTTAAGTACCGCCTGAAAACCTCAGCCTTCAGAAGGTCAATCCAAATGCTGTCCGGATATTTTTCTTTCAATAAAGTTGATTTTCCGGTTTGGCGCGGACCCCATAGAAAAAAGGTTTCCAAATTTTCGGCAGGCAGTTTTAAGCGACGATTGATCATCGTTGGCCTCTTTTAAAAATGCACATCAACTTCAATTTATCATGAAATATTGAAGTGTCAATTCAAATAATGTTATGAAGTACCAACTTAAATACATGATTGATGGACGGCCAAATGATGTCAGCTCCGGCCGGATGATAGGCCGGAGGAGGGACGTCTGACATGATGATGAATTTCAAAAGAGGATGAAGCGATGAATATACCCATATATCAGGTGGATGCGTTTACCTCAAAAGTGTTTTCCGGCAACCCCGCGGCGGTATGCCTGCTCGATAGCTGGTTGCCGGATGAGACGCTTCAGAAGATCGCGGCGGAAAACAACCTGTCCGAAACGGCTTTTCTGGTGGGGGCCGGCGGCGGATTCACACTTCGTTGGTTTACTCCGACGGTGGAGGTGGCCCTGTGCGGGCACGCCACCCTGGCGGCGGCGTTTGTGCTGTTTGAAATGCGCAAGTGGCCGGGGGATGCGATTGTGTTTCAGACCCGGAGCAGCGGCCCCTTAACCGTGACCCGCGACAACGGGTTGCTGGCCATGGACTTTCCGGCTCGCCTCCCAAAGGCGATTGCGGGGGTAGCGATGGTGGAGCAGGCACTGGGTGTTAGGGCCAAAAGCGTGTTGGGGTCGGCGGAAGATGTCCTGGTGGTGGTGGATGGTGAGCAGGCGGTGCGACGCCTCCGGCCCGACATGACACTGCTGGAGAAAGTCGATTGCCGCGGCATCATCGTTACGGCCCGGGGGGAGGATTGTGATTTTGTCTCCCGGTTTTTCGCCCCCCGGGTGGGGGTGCCGGAAGATCCGGTGACCGGTTCGGCCCACTGTGTGCTGGCGCCCTATTGGGCGGGAGTGCTGGGAAAGTCGGAACTATTGGCCCGGCAGGTGTCCAAAAGGGGCGGGGTGCTCTGGTGCTGTGCAGACGGCGACAGGGTGCGCATCCGCGGCAATGCAGTGCCGTACCTGGAAGGCACGTTGAAGCTTTAGATACCATTCGGAGGGGAAGAGGAACCGGCTCTTATGCAATCGCCCGCACTTTACCTGGCGCCGATCCGGGGTATTACCGATCATGTGTTTCGGTCTCTTTTGGCGGAGCATTTCGGAGGGTTCGACTTGGCGGTGGCGCCCTTTATCGCCAGTAAGCAGGACAATGTCTTCAAGGCGCGTTATGTGAAAGATGTCCTGCCCGAGAATAACCGCTGGATGCCGGTGGTGCCCCAGATTCTGAGTAAATCGGCCGTTGACTTCACCTTGCTGGCCAACTATCTGTTTGCACTGGGCTACGACACGGTCAACTGGAACCTGGGATGCCCATACCCCACCGTGGCCAACAAGCAGCGTGGATCCGGCATGTTGCCCCACACGGACCGGATCCGGGCCTTTCTCGATCATGCCTGCGCCGGCCTGAGGGGGCGCATGTCCATTAAGCTGCGATTGGGATGGCAGTCCAATGATGATATTTTCGTTCTTCTGCCCCTCTTCAACCAATATCCCCTGGCATCCGTGATCATTCATCCGCGAACCGGCGTACAGCGTTACGGGGGACGGGTGGATCTCGACGCTTTCGGCCGCTGCCTTGCCATATGCGCCCATCCGGTCGTCTACAACGGGGACATCTGCACGCCGTCGGATTTTGCGATGCTGGCCAGCCGGTTCAAAGAGATCAGCGGCTGGATGATCGGAAGGGGGGCCGTGGCCGACCCTTTTCTGGCATCCGCCATCAAAGGGGGGCGGTACCCGGAAACCGGCACCTTGGAACGGATGCGGCGGTTCCACGACCACCTGTTCGATGCTTATGCGGCACTGCTTGGCGGGCCGGCCCACGTGATGGACAGGATGAAAGGTTTCTGGCGGTATTTTTCAATGTCTTTCAAAGATTGTGAGAAGGCGATGAAGACAATCCGAAAGGCCCGAGGGCCCCACCAATACCAGGCGGCGGTGGCGCGCTTTTTCGATACGGACGCTGTCTGGCGTTCCATCGCAGAAAGGGGCGACGCACCGGATGCGAGCGGACCTGCGACCGCCCGGGCTTCGGAGATGCCCTGATCTGACTTCGATGCTATTCGGTGTGCTCGTCTGCGTTGATGAGATCCAGGAACTGCTGACCGTAACGATCAGCCTTGCGGTCCCCGACGCCCGGTATCTGCAGGAGTTCAAATCGGTTGCCGGGCCTGGCCAGGGCCAGTTCCTGGAGGGTTTTATCGTGAAAGACCACATAGGGGGGCAGGCCGGCTTTTTGGGCGATATCCAGGCGCAGCCGGCGCAGCTTTTCAAATAAGTCGCCGGTTCCGTTGGTTTTCAGGCCCTGCTCGGCATCGGGCCGGGATGTCGATGCCTTTCGGGCCAAGGGCCGGATCGCCGGAGGGTCTTTGCGCAGGCGGATGTTTTTTTCGCCTTTGAGTACGGGCCGGCTTTCCGCGGTGAGCCGGAAACCAGCGATTTGCCCCATGTCCACCGTCAGGAGCCCGGCAGCCAGCATCTGCCGGAAGACGGAGCGCCACTGGGCCTTGGACAGCTCCGTGCCCACCCCGAAGGTCTTGATGCGCTCATGGCCAAGCTGCGCCACCCGCTCGGTCAAGTCGCCACACAGCACGTCGATCAGGTGCCCTGCGCCGAACCGTTGGCCGGTCCGGTACACGCAGGACAGCGCCTTTTGGACGGCGACGGTGCCGTCCCAGGTGTCTGGGGGGCGGCTGCAGGTGTCGCAGCAGTTGCAGGGGCCGGGGTAAGGTTCTCCAAAATAGCCCAGCAGCGCCGTGCGGCGACAGGAAACCGTTTCACTGTACCCCAGAAGTGCTTCGAGTTTTTGGCGGCGGATGCGTTTGATGTCCTCGCCGCCTTCGGAGCGTTCGAGCATTTTACGCATGGACACCACATCCGCCAGGGAATAGAGCATCCATGCTTCCGCGTCCCTGCCGTCCCTGCCTGCCCGCCCTGTTTCCTGGTAATATGCCTCCATGCTGGCAGGCAGGTCCAGATGCGCCACAAAGCGGACATCGGGCTTGTCGATGCCCATGCCGAAGGCGATGGTGGCCACCATCACGATGCCGTCTTCCCGGAGAAATTGCTGTTGGTGCAGGGCACGGATTTCCGGTGGCAGGCCCGCATGATAGGGCAGGGCGTTGATGTGCCGGTCACGCAACCATGCCGCGATCTGGTCGCACCGGGCCCGGGTGCGGACATAGACGATGCCGGCATGGCCGGCGTGGCCGGCCCGGATGAAATCGTGCACCTGTTTCTTGCCGTTTGTTTTGACGGAAACCGTGTACCGGATATTGGGCCGATCGAAGCTGGCCGAGAACTGCCGGGCATGGTTCAGGTGAAGCTTTTCCAATATGTCCCGACGGGTCACCGCGTCGGCCGTGGCGGTCAGGGCGATACGGGGCACATGGGGAAACCGGGCCGTCACTTCGAGGATCCGGAGGTATTCCGGCCGGAAATCATGCCCCCATTGGGAGACGCAGTGGGCTTCATCGATGGCGAACAGGGCTACGGGCAATCGGCGCATCCAGGCCTGGAACCGGTCCATCAGCAGCCGTTCGGGGGCCACGTACAGCAGGTCGATTTCACCGGCCGCCACCTGACGGGACACGGTCTCGGCTTCCCCCGGGCTGAGGCCGGAATTGAGAAATGCCGCCTTTACGCCGTTTTGCCGCAAAGCGCTCACCTGGTTCTGCATGAGGGCGATCAGCGGGGAGATGACCACCCCCACCCCGGAGCGCATGATGGCCGGGATTTGGTAGCACAGGCTTTTGCCGCTGCCCGTTGGCATCAGTACAAAGGCATCTTTTCCGGCCAGGATGGTTTCGATGACGTCTTGCTGGTGTTCCCGGAAGGCATCATAACCGAAATATCGTTTGAGAACGGCGTGGGGAGAAAATGTGGCGGTGGTGTCGTTCATGAGGCGCTTATAGACAGATTCCGGTGGAAATGGCAATGTTAACAGGGTGCAGGGTGATGGCCTGTCGTTCAATCCTGTCGGATGCTTAACTATACAGGGGCGGGGAAAATCCGCTGCGTCGGACCGACAATCCTTGGACGGGGCTCCCCCGGGAGGTTACGCGGCCAGCACCCGAATCGCTTTCAAGGGCACGGCCACGTAAACCGTGTCTCCTTTTCGGACGCCTGTTTCCTCCCACAGGCGGGCCGGCAGCTCTGCGGTGATGCAGGTGCCGCCCACATCGATGTCGAGGTCCATGATGGGTGCCCTGTTGCGGACATCCCGGAGGCGACCTTCGAACCGGTTGGGCACCGGTGTTGTGATGGGGTATTTGGAAACATGCACCCCGGACGGCAGAACGGCGATTTTTGAAAGAGGTGTGCCGGCATAGGGCACGATCAGGGAAAGCGTGCCGCAGGTGGCTTTTCCCAGACCGAAATCAAGTTCCGTCACCTGGCTGCAGTTCAACGTGACGGGGGCGCCGAACAGGGTCGAGACCGCGGAGGTCCGGGGAGAAAAGATAATGTCGGCGGCCGTGCCCACCTGTTCGACCCGGCCTTGGTGCACCACGGCGATCCGGTCGCCCATCTCGAATGCTTCTGGCTGGTTGTGGGTGACGTAAACGGCCGTCAGGGATAGTTGTTGCTGCAGATTTTTCAGTTCCAGCCGCAAGAATTTGGCGGTTCGCTGGTCGAGGCTGTTGAACGGCTCGTCCAGCAGAAGAATCTTCGGCCGGGGAGCCAGGGTCCTTGCCAGGGCCACCCGCTGTTTTTCTCCCCCGCTCAGGGCGTTGGGGTAGCGTTTTTCGAGGGGGGCGATGTGCAGTTGCTCCAGCAACACCTTCACCCGCTGATCGATGGCCGCGCCGGGCACGTTGCGCACCCTCAGCCCGAAGGCGATGTTTTCCCGCACGGTCAGGTGGGGAAACAGGGCGAAAGACTGGAAAAGATATCCCACATTTCTTTGGGCGGGGTGGCACGCGTTCACGCAGGTACCGTCGAAACGCACGTCTCCGTCATAGGGCGCAAGGCCGGCGATGACATTGAGCAGGGTGGTCTTGCCGGCACCCGTGGCGCCGGTCACCACCAATAGTTCCGCTTTCCGGATGGACAGCGACAGGTTTTTGCAACTGTAATTTGTAATGTTTTCGAGCGTTATGGACGGCACGTCATCTCCATTCGCCGGTGAATTTATGTTCGAGAAAACAGAAGAACCGTTCGAACAGAAGGCACATCAGCGACAGTAGCATCAGGCACACCAGGATGATGTCCACCCGGATCAGGCTTTCCGCTTTCATCATCAAGGCGCCGATGCCCGTGGGGATGGCCACCATTTCGGCCGCGATTACCACCTTCCATGCCATGCCCGCCTCGAGTTTCAGGCCCGTGAAAATGTTGGGCAGCGCCAGGGGCAGCACCACCCGGCGCAGGATTGCCAGGTTCGAGGCGCCCAGCATCCGTGCCGCATTCACCAGCTCCCGGGGAACCTGCCGGATGCCCGTGACCGTGTTGTAGAGGATGGGGAAGAATGCGCAGATGAAAATGATGGCAATGGGCAGCAGTTCATTGACACCGATCCACAGCATCAACAGCGGCAGCCATCCCAGGGCCGGGATCGGGTATAGCAGACTGACCAAGGGACGGCACCACTGGTGGATGCGCTCGTTCCATCCCATGCACACCCCCATGAAAATGCCCAGGGCGGCGCCCAGCAGGAATCCGGCCACAACCCGGCACAGGCTGCTGAAAAAATGGGGGAGTAGCACACCGGCGAACATAAGCGTCCTGATTTCCATGATCACCGACGAGAAGGGCGGGAAGAACGCGCCGCCGGGAAACAGGCCCAGCCGTGCCGTGGCTTCCCATGCCCCCAGCAGAATTAAGACCGGGAGAAGCCCGCGAAAAAGGGGGAGGGGACGGGATCTATTCATCGAGAAACCTTCCTTCAAAGATATTCTCTGCGGGAAAGGTGTGCCGGATGTAGCCGAGCCGTGCCGCTTCGTCGATGGTTTCTTGAATGGTTCCGGGAGCGATATCCACGCGGTTATCCAGTTTGCGGAACAGGGAGACGCGGATCATTTCCGGCGTTACCCGCAAGGAGTCGGGACGCGGTGCGAATGCCGCGTCCTCGGCGGACAGGTTCAGCTTGTCGGCGACAATGCGGGCGGCTTCATCCGGATGGGCGTGGATGAAACGGATGCCCCTTTTCGTGAGTGCCACCAGTGTTTCAACGGCCCCGGGGTGTGCCGCCAGGAACCGTTCCGTGACCACCAACACGCTTCCCTGCATGTTTGGCCAGAGGTCTTGGGCGGAAACAAGCTCTTTGAAACCGGCGGCTTCTCCCATGGTGGGGAATTGCTCGGGCATGAAGGCCGCATCGATGCGGCCAGATTGAAGCGACAGCAACAGTTGCGAGGGCGCCATGCGCCTGGCGCGGGCGATAACGGAGGCGTCGAGACGGTATTGCGCCACCAACCGGTGCAGCAGGGCAGCGGGCGGACTGCCCTCCCTGGTGCAACCGATGCGGATGTCTTCTGCGGCCAGATCCTCCACCCGGCCCACCTTTCCGGGGTGGACGATCAGGCCGTATCCGTAGCGATGGGTCCCGGCCACGATGCGCAGCGGCACGTGGGCGTTGGCATGGGCGTTGATGGCCGGCAGCAGGCAGATGTAGGCTGCATCGATGCCTCCCTTGCCAAGGGCGGCGGAAAGGGCCGTTCCCGTGGCATAACTGTCAAAGGCACGGACGTTCAGGCCCGCTTCCCGGTACCAGTTGTGATGCGCGGCAATGTGGGCGCACGCAGCGTGGTCCACGAATTCCACTGCCAGACGGACTTCCACGGGTGCCGCGGCCGCGGCCCGGAGAGATCCGGCGAAAAGCAACACGGCAAGGTGTATTGCCAGGTGGTGGAGAAGGCGGTGATCCAAGCGCATCGGTCGAAATTTCCGGTGTCGGCGTTAATGGCTGCAGGCGCAAAAGCGATCCCACCCCATGAGATGGGCCGCGCCGGCCACGGTGGTGCCGTAGAAGAGCACGGGTTTTTTGCCCACGAACTGGTCGATGGTGCCGTTGACAACCGTGCTGCCGGTGACCAGCAGCAAGTCGGCCCATTCAATGACACTGTCCCTGGCGTCCGGTCCCTCCACCAGCACATCGAATTTCCGGGTGTCGATGTTTTCCGGATCGAGATCCATGAGGCGCATGGAAAAGGCCTTGGAAACGGTTTCCAACATCCGGGGTTGAAACCCCACCTGGCCGATCTTGACGGTGCCATATGTTTCTTTCAGGTGGCGCACCAGCTGTCGCGCGCACTCCCCCGGTTCCTGGTCCCTGCAGTGAATGCTGCCCGTGATGCTTTTTTGGTGGTGGAGAACCGCGTTGAGGGTGGCGATGAAGATGGCACGGCGGTAATTGTTTTCAAGGGGCATTGCGAAGACCTCGGCCAGCGTGCCCTCAAAATCGCCGAACCGGTCGGTAAACGCCTGGCCGATGCCGCTTTCGAAGGCGGCCTGCATCAGCCGTTCCTTTCCTTTTTGCAGGGGAAAATCGTTGGACTCCGGATTGCCGATGGCCTCTTCCGTGCTGAGGGCCCTGGCCTTGACGGTGACGGTGCGTTCCAGAAATCCGGCCTGTTCGCACAGCTCGAATGCGCGGTCCTTCATGGTTTGATAGAGAGGGGACATGTGGAAAATATCCTTTCTTTTCTGGCAGCCGCAGGATTGTATCCGTTTGTGTTGACGTTTAAAGACATAATATTAAGCTTCCATATGCCACCCCCTGGTCTGTGCGTCAAGGCGATTTTTTTTCAGCGGGGCCAAGCCCGGTCTTTTTTCTTTGCGCATTTTGTGTCAATTTGGAAATCCGGGCAAGGCGCTCATTTTATGCAAAGGGGTGCCCGGCAACCGAGGAATTTTTCCCGATGATTGGTAAACCAGACAAGGCGGCATTGCGACATGCGCCCACCGAGGCCATCCTGGAGAGCATTTCAGACGGTGTGTTCACGGTGGATATGGACTGGTGCGTGACCTCCTTCAACCGGGCCGCCGAGGAAATCACGGGCGTATCCCGGAGGGAAGCCCTGGGGCGGCGCTGTGCCGATGTGTTTCGTTCGAGCATGTGTGGGGCCGGGTGTGCCCTGAAAGAGACACTGAAGACCGGCAAACCGATCATCGGGAAATCCGGGTATATTGTCCGGGAGGATGGCACGCGCATTCCCATCAGCGTCTCCACGGCTGTTTTGCGGGACAGTGCGGGGCGGGTGATCGGGGGCGCGGAAACGTTCCGGGATCTTTCCGAACTTGAGGCCCTGCGCCAGGAGTTGGCCGGAAAATACCGTGTCGGGGATCTGACCAGCAGAAGTCCTTTGATGCAGCGGCTTTTCGAGGTGCTGCCGGCCATTGCCGCAAGTCCCAGTACGGTGCTGATTCTCGGGGAAACCGGTACCGGCAAGGAACTGATGGCGCGGACCATCCACGCCCTGAGTCTGCGCAACCAGGGCCCCTTTGTGGCTGTCAATTGCGGCGCATTGCCCGACACCCTGTTGGAATCGGAGCTGTTCGGTTACAAGGCCGGTGCCTTCACCGGTGCCCGCAAAGACAAGCCCGGCCGGTTCGCCCTTGCCCGGGGGGGGACCATTCTGCTCGATGAGATCGGCGAGGTGAGCCCGGCGCTCCAGGTGCGGCTGCTGCGGGTTCTCCAGGAGCGGACCTTCGATCCGTTGGGGGGGACGCGTTCGGAAACCGCCGACGTGCGGGTCATTGTGGCCACCAATCAGGACCTGGCCGATCGGGTGCGCCGGGGGGCGTTCAGGGAGGACCTCTATTACCGGGTGAATGTGGTGCGCATGGAATTGCCGCCCCTGCGACGGCGAAAAGAGGACATCCCCCTCCTGGTGCATCAATTTGTCGCCCGTTTCAACCGGTTGCAGCAGAAATCGGTGCAAGGCGTCACGGAAAAAGCCCTGGCTCTGCTCATGGCCCATGAGTGGCCGGGCAACATCCGTGAGTTGGAAAATGCTGTTGAACGCGCTTTCATCCTTTGCGGCAATGGGCAAATCGACGTGTCCCACCTTCCCGGCGAGCTGCTGGCCGGCGGGGAGGCGCCCCATCCCTCCGCCGATATGCGCTCGGCCCACGACATCCTCGACGCCCAGGTGATCCGAACCGCGCTCGCGCAGAATCGCTACAATCGTCTGGCCACGGCACGGGCCCTGGGCATTCATAAAACAACGCTTTTCCGCAGAATCCGCAAACTCGGCATCCCCCTGCCGGTCCAGGACGGTCGCACGCGCAAGGACTGAAACAGTAGCGGCGACGCAACTTGT
This sequence comes from Desulfobacterales bacterium, assembly GCA_963678885.2. Taxonomy (GTDB): domain Bacteria; phylum Desulfobacterota; class Desulfobacteria; order Desulfobacterales; family JAFDDL01. Next base: position 1,602,972 of record CAXXFG010000001.1, read on the forward strand.
CCGATGGTATAATGGGTGCGGATGCGCTACCGCACTTTTTTCTTTTTCGCGGCACGACAAGAATACCGACTTATAAAACAGAATGTTATAAGTATTGAGCGCCGGCCTCCACTGTTGGCATTGCCTTTGCTTTTCCATCTGGTGACAACAGCATAAGGACGCCCATGGTGATAACGGCATTTGCATACTGGGACAATCGCATTTCCCCCGTGTTCGATACCACGCGGCAGATTCATGTTGTGGCAGACGAGGCCTTGCGCATTGTCGGCGAACGCACGGAAACGCTGCCCGAATCCCCCCCGGTGCAAAAAGTGTTGCGGCTGGTGGAACTGGGGGTTCAGACCCTTGTGTGCGGTGCGATCTCCAAGCCGATGCACGAGGTGGTGGCCGCCTATGGCATTCAGGTGGTGCCCTTTGTAGCCGGTACGCTGCCGGATGTTGTGGCGGCTTGGTTCAATGGGCAACTGGATCGCGACGTGTTCGCCATGCCCGGCTGCCGGAACCGGAAAAGGCGGGCAATGCGGCGACGGCGCCAGGGGGATCGGCCGGGTTCCCCAACCAGCTTTCAGGCAGAGAGAGGACAATGAAGATACTGGACGACATTCTTGGGGCACTCGATTTTAACACGCCGGTGGTGGATATCCGTCAGGGCGTTTTTCACACCGCTGTCCAGAGCCGGTATTGTGGGTTGGCGGCCACGCTGCCCAAAGATGCCCTGAAACAGACCGGGCCCATGGTAGCGGCGCCGGGAACATGGCACCGACAGCCGGCCGAAGCGTTGGCGCGGCTGTCCTATTCCGACAGCCTTCTTGAGGCGGCCATGGGCATGGCCTGCATCAATTCCTTGCTGACCGTGGACATGGGCCGGTGCGTCGAATGCAATGCGGCGGAGATCATCCTGGAAAAAGGCGCGTTTAAGAATGTCGCGGTGGTGGGGCATTTCCCTTTTCTGGCCCGTGTGCGCGCCAAGGCGAATCACCTGTGGGTGATCGAGAAGAATCCCCAGGCCGGGGATTTTGACGAAAACGCGGCGGAGCGGTTTCTTCCCAGGGCGGACGTGGTGGCCATCACCGGCACGTCCCTGACCAATCATACCTTGGAAAAGTTGCTGCCGCTTTGCGCCCCCCGGGCCTTTGTTATTCTGCTGGGGGATTCCGCCCCGATGTCCCCGGTGCTGTTCGACCATGGTGTCGACGCGGTGGCCGGTACACGGGTGGTGGACGCCGAATTGGCTTTGCAATGTGTGAGCCAGGGAGCCAATTACCGACAGATCAAAGGGGTGCAGCGCCTGACGATGCTGCGTTCCCGTGCGGATGCTCCCGGGCCGGCGGCTGTGTGACAGGATCTTGGCGGCGATCCTGTGCCGCATGGTCCGATATGCTTATCAAGACCGTTGCCGGTGGTAACGGTACAAAAACAAGAAAGGAGGGCAGACCCATGCCGAGAGGAAATGGAACCGGCCCCAATGGGATGGGGTCCATGACCGGACGCGCAGCTGGTTACTGCGCAGGATATGGCGCACCGGGGTATGCGAACGTGGTTCCGGGACGCGGGTTTTCGGGAGGTTTCGGGCGTGGTTGCGGTGCCGGCGGTAGGGGGTGGCGCAATATGTATCACGCCACCGGCCTGACCGGTTGGATGCGCTTTGGCGGATCAACAGCAGCCTACGGCCCACCGGCATCCTACCGGGACCCCGATCCGGAAGCGGAGCGCCGGGTTCTTCGGCGCCAGGCCGCAGCGATGCAGGCGGAGCTGGATGCGTTGAACAGGCGCCTTGGAGAATTAGGCGCGGAAACCGAGGACGCGTAAGATGCGCTTGCATTCGTGATACGGTTGGTGCCCCCGCCGGTCCGGAACCGGTTCCGGACCGGCGAAGCAACGAGGGGATACGGACAAGATGATGGACACCGGTGACATGGGGTGTGCCTTTGGCCCGGTTCCTTCCAGGCGGTTGGGCAGAAGTTTGGGCGTCAACAATATACCCCCAAAGACCTGTACCTATGCCTGCCGCTACTGTCAGGTGGGGAAAACGTCCTGTCTGCTTGCGGAGCGCCGGACCTTTTATTCGCCCCGGGCCGTTTTCCGAGAAGTGAGGGAGAAACTGACGGCGGCGGCCAAGAAGGCGACGCCGGTAGACTATTTGGCCTTTGTGCCCGATGGGGAGCCCACCCTGGACCGACACCTGGGGGAAACCATCGGTCTGCTCAGGCAGTTGGGGCCGCCGGTGGCAGTGATTACCAATGCGTCCTTGATCTGGCGGGCGGATGTACGGGCGGATCTCGCACGGGCCGACTGGGTGTCGCTGAAAGTCGATACGGTGGATCCGGATCTTTGGCGGCGCCTCGACCGCCCGCACCCCACGCTGTCGCTTTCCGGAATTCTGGACGGCATCCTGCGTTTTGCCCAGACCTTTACCGGCCGGCTGGTTACGGAAACAATGCTCCTGGAGGGCCTGAACGCCACGCCCGCTGCCATAAAAGCGGTGGCCGACTTCCTGGGTGCGTTGCACCCTCACACGGCGTATCTGGGGATTCCCACACGCCCGCCTGCGGACGGCCGGGTGACGGCCCCGCCCCAGGACATGCTCGTGGAAGGGTTCCAGCGGTTTTCGGAAGCGGTTGCACATGTGGAATATCTTGTCGGATATGAGGGGAATGCTTTTGCCGCCACCGGCGATGCCGCCGAGGATCTCCTGCGCATCACGGCCGTTCATCCCATGCGGGCCGAGGCGGTGGCGGCTTTGCTGGACAGTGCCGGTGCGCCTCGGTCGGTTGTCGACGGGCTCGTGACGGAAGGCCGGTTGATCCAGGTGCCGTATGGCGGCCGCGTCTATTATGTAAGGAAGAGACCAGACAACCGCCCGATCGGGGCGTAACCGTTTCGTATGTTAAAAAGAGGACATCTCACATGACAAACAAAGAACAGGCATCATGCAATAGTTGCGATAAAAAGGAGTGTTCCGCCACAGCCCCTAAAAAGGGGGAAAGCGAACAGGATTTCCAGGATAGGCGGCAATTGATGTCCCGGCTGTGCCGCATTGGGCATAAGATTGTCGTTTTGTCGGGAAAGGGCGGCGTTGGTAAGAGCACGGTGGCCGTGAACTTGGCAACGGCCCTGATGATGGCGGGCAAAAGGGTGGGGCTATTGGACGTGGATATTCATGGGCCGAGCATTCCCACCATGCTGGGCCTTGGTCGGGAAACGACCCAGGGCAGCGCGGAAGGTTTGCTTCCCGTAAATCTGGCCGGCATGAAGGTGATGTCCTTGGGCTTCTTGCTGAGAAATCAGGATGATGCGGTTATTTGGCGGGGGCCGATGAAATGGAATGTGATCAAGCAATTCCTCAAGGACGTGGTGTGGGGTGATCTGGACTACCTGATCATTGATTCGCCGCCGGGCACCGGGGACGAACCCCTTTCGGTATGCCAGTTGGTCGGTGAGATGTCCGGGGCGGTGATTGTTACGACTCCCCAGAAGGTGGCCGAGGTGGATGTGCGGAAATCCATTACCTTCTGCAGGCAGATCCAGGTGCCGGTGCTGGGCGTCATAGAGAACATGAGCGGCTTTTGCTGCCCGAAATGCGGGGAAGTGACGCAGATTCTGCGTGCCGGCGGGGGCAAGCGTCTCGCAGGGGACATGGGCGTGCCCTTTCTCGGAGCCATTCCCATGGATCCGAAAATCGCCGAGGCCGGGGATGATGGCCGCGCATTCATCCAGCATTTTGGGGATACGCCGACGGGGAGGACGATGCGGGACATTATCCGGCCGTTGATTACCATGGACGACAAGACGGTGCACGCTACTGATAAAACAGGGACCCGCCCATGAAGCCCGCGGACGTGCGCATCACCATACTGGTCGACAACCGCGCTGATGTCGGCTTGGTGGAAGAACACGGGTTTTCCCTGTGGATTGAAGCCGGGGGGCTGCGGATCTTGTTCGATACCGGCCAGGGTGGTGCGCTTGGGCCAAACGCCGACACCCTCGGCATCGACGTGGGCCGTGCGGATTGCCTTGTCTTGAGCCACGGGCATTTTGACCATACCGGCGGCATTCCTCTGGCGCTGCGCAAATCACCGACCATGGATGTTTATTGTCACCCCGGCGTGGTGCGTCCCCGCTACGGTATGCGCAGCGGCACGGCAAAAGCGATCGACATGCCACGGGCTGCCATGGCTGCCATGGATGGGCATTCCCATCGCCATCTGCATTGGGTCAGGCAGCCGACGATGCTGTCAGAGACCGTGGGGGTTACCGGGCAGATTCCCCGGGAAACAACGTTTGAGGATACAGGGGGGGCTTTCTATCTTGATCCAAAGGGGGTGCGCCCGGACCTGATCGAAGATGACCTTGCATTGTTTGTCCGGACCGATGACGGGCTTGTGGTGTGCCTGGGTTGCTGCCATGCCGGCTTGGTCAACACGATCCGCCACATCCGCCGGGTGACCCAAACGGAGAAGATCCGGGCGGTGATCGGTGGGCTTCATTTGCTGAATGCGGATGCATCCCGGCTTTCAGAAACGGTTGCGGCACTGCGGGACATGGCTCCAGAGTGTATTGCGCCGTGCCATTGCACGGGTGACGCGGCTGCCGCCGTGCTCCAGCGGGCCTTCGAAAAGGAGGCGTCCCAGGGAAGGGTCGGGAAGGTCTACCGGTTTTGATGATGGTGGTGCCCGCAAGGTGAGCCGTGAACAGTTAACATCCGGCGACGCCGGTTAAAGAGGGACGTTATGGCAAAGATTGGGTTGTTGCGTTGCGAGAAAAATGAGGACAGATGCCCGTTGACCGGGTGTTTTAAAAGTTTGGAGACCCGCACCCAGGGTTTTGCCATGCACGACGCGGCGGAGCTGGTGGGCGTTTTTACCTGCCGATGCCCCGGAGACGACGTGGTGGCGCTGAGCAGGATTTTACAGAGCAAGGGGGTGGACACCATCCATTTCTGCACCTGTGCGTTTTCGAAAAAAAAGGATGGGCAATGGGTCCTGGGCGATGGGTTCTGCGCGCAGCTGGATGCGCTGTGCGAACGCATCACCGCCGAGACGGGCATTGCCTGTATCAAGGGGACGGCGCATTTGCCGGAAGGGTATCACCCCTGAAACCGTCAATCTGCAAACCCTGAGAGGAGGCCACCTTTTGTGCCGATCAGACAACGGCGGAGCGATCCGTTCCGATACCATCAAACTTTTTGAACGCTGTATGGGAGGGCGCTGGACCGGCGTTTCCTTTCACCGTGAGGTGCCGGCGGGCGCGCGCGTTCCTGACCGGCCCATGGCGTTTTGCGCTGCGATTCCGGCGTCTTATACGGGCGCCCTGACATTGACCCGGGAAACGGTTGCCTGTCCCGGCGCACGCGCCAGTTTCGGTTGGCAGGCCAACGGTGACGCGGAGGCCGTGCGCAGAATGACCGCTTCTGTGGGGTTGGAACTGCCCGTTGCCGAAAAGCTTTTGGAGGCGGTGCCGAAGATCCTGGATTCAAAGATTGTTGCCATCACAGTGGGTGATTACCGGGCGCCGGACATTCTTCTGTCCCACATGCAGCCTGCTCACATGACACGGTTTGTACAAATGTGGCAGAACGCTTTCCATGAGAACCTGTCGGTTTCCGTTTCCGCGTTCATGTCCGTTTGCGGTCATGTGGCCGCCCAGGTCTACACGAATCGCAAGGTGTGTTGCGCCTTCGGAGGGGCTGAAACACGCCGCAACGGTTGTATCGGGCGGGATCGTCTGGTGGTGGGGGTGCCTGTTGATCTGGTGGGCGCGCTTTTTTAAAAAAGGGCCCGGGGTGCCGACATCATCCCTGACGGGCATGAGGAGGGGTGGCGCTGTCAGGGGGCCGTTGATGTCGTGCCCCGGGCCCGTTCGTCTCTGTATCTGTCGATTGCGGCATCAACGCTGCCGCAGGTGCGCTTTTCACCCGACCCCCGCGCTTTGCGGGCGGCCGGCACCTGGTTTACCGGTTTTGACCTGTACCCCGGCCACCCCCCATGCCCCGGCCACCCCCCATGCCACGGCCACCCCCCATGCCCCGGCCACCCCCCATGCCCCGGCCGCAGCCAGGTCCCTGACCAGTGCCCATGCCCGGGCCCTGTCCGGCACTGCCGGCGGAGCGCTGCTGGACACCCGGCTGGGCCGCCGCGGGCAATTGCCCGGACTTATAACGGGAGACTGCGTTCCGGACCGTTCCGGCAACACCGGTGAGGACCTGAATGTTGGCGGCACCGAATGTCTTGACGGCATTGGGGCCGCAATTTCCCGTCAGCACGGCCGAGACGCCCCTCTGGGCCATCATCTGCGCGGATTGAATGCCGGCGCCGCCGCCCAGGCTGACATTGGGGTTCGGGACGGCTTCGAAATGAAGGGTTTCCGGGTCTGCGATAATAAAATAGGCACACCGTCCAAAGCGGGCTTCGATGTTGTCATCGAGGGTGGGGCCTGTGGAAGTGACAGCGATACGCATTGGGTGCCTCCTGTGATGAAAGGGTTGCTGGTGCGGGTTGTTCGGCAAACAACCGAAGAGGCCGCACCTTGTTTTCAATAAAAAAGCAAAACATGTACCACTTGTCGTGGCGAAGATTTTTTTGGGAAAAAATGCGATAACCTTAAGAAATCATGTTGGTTTTGCATTATTCGGAAGACGGGGGGGGAGGAAGGGGTGAGTTGCGTCCACGCGACTGTTTCGATTTAACACGGTTGCGTCATTGCATGGGTGTACAGGATGGCGGCGAGGGGTTCGCCCATGAACGGATCGGTGCTATACGCCTTTTGCAGCGCGATGCCGTTAAACGAAAAGAGCGCCGGAAGGGCAAAAGGTGACTTTAACTTTTTCGGAAACGTCCGCCCGGCAAGTGTGGTGCGCATTCGGTTAGAAACCGAACACCCCCATGGCGGCGTTGTGCGGCGTTACAACACGGGAAACATATAACATATGTGCTCCGATTTATCATCGCCGTCCGCCCTATCAGTGGGGGTGCTCTTTTTTGAGATACCTTGTAACTGCTTTCAAGGAAAAATGGACATCACGGATTGCCGCGGATTTTTTGTAAAATATCCGCACAGTCATAGTAGTGAAAGGTGCGGTCCGTCGACATGGCGACAAACAACCCTTTGGGATAGCGCATGCCCATCGGTGTAGCCGTGATTTCGGATCCATCGCTCTCGTGGGTTGATGTGGCGATGATTTCCAGAAGCGGATGATGATGCGGTTGGCCGGGCGCACCTTCCCTGGGGAAGATATGAAACTTGTTTGCTGCCTGATCCGAAACCAGTATGTAGCCTGTTTCCGGTGTCTGGCAGTAAATGGAAATTCCCTCGTGGTCTTCTGTAAAACCGTGCGTGGCGAAAACGGTCAGCTCTGCGTTGCCCCGCGACGGATCGGCGTAATACTTCCGAACGCCAAATCCTTCGTCTGAATAATAAACATACCCCAGTTGGTCGTCCACGGCAATGGCTTCAATCTCCTTTTTCCCGCTGAACATTCCGAACCGGCGCACCAGGGTGGCCCTTACCAGGCCTGTTCCGTTGTCATGCAATAGGTATTGCCAAAGATAAGTTCCCGGAGGGCCGTTTTTCCGACTGATAATGGCAAAAATTGCACCGTCACCGGATCGTCGATAAAGGCTGATGCCCATTAAATCGCGCTTCCCATCTCCGGTTTCTCCTTCAAATACCGGTAGCCCCCCGCCATCCACGGGCGCCATTTCCGGCAGTTGAAACACGCGCATCTGATGACTTTCCCGTTCGGTCACAACAGCGATGTCCACCGATCGGCCCCCGAGGAGCATTCCGTATTCGACGTCGACATTGTTCGGGCGCTTAAGGTTGGATATTGATTTCTCCCGCAGAATCCTTCCCTGGAGGTCGTAGACATACAATCCTCCGCAGCTGTTCTTGTCTGTTCCCAGAATGAGACTTTTCTCCGGGTCGTCGGCGTGTATCCAGATGGCCGGATCATCGGTGTCGTTGGGCGTCGGTTCGGTTACCTGATGGGGCTTAAGCGGCGTGTTTCCGCCTTCATGCATTTGCACCAAAAGCGCCTGATGATTTTGGCAGGCAATAAAAAATGGCGGCAATGTCATCAAAATTAACAAAAGAGATACCCTGCCAAGGATTGATGTCATGTCTATCTCCTGTCCATGCAGTTATTGTAATTGAAACTTCAGGGGAATGCTCATCCAGGTGGACACGGCATCCCCGTCGAGAATTCCCGGCTTAAAACGCCAGTCACTGATCGCTTGGATAGCAGCATCGTCAAACACGCCGGGAGGGTTTGATTGCACCACGGAAATTCTTTCCACGGTCCCTTCGGGAGTCACGATGAATTTAAGGACAACGATCCCGCTCAGGTTTTTTTGCCGGGCCTGGTAGGGGTAAACCGGATCGCGCCGTGCGATGACCTGGGGTGTGGCGTCGACCTCACTGATATTGAATTCGGATTGAGGTGCAGAGATCGGGGCTGAAAACACCATATTCGCCCCCAGATCGAGATTGGCAGGGGCGAGGTCGAATTGGGGCGGCGTGACCGGCACCATCGGCATTTTTGGCGCTGCCGGAGAAGAAACCCGGCCAAGGGCCGCGACAGCGGTCATGTTTTGCGGCAGCTGTTTGGGAACGAGCGGCTCTTTCGGAGGAGGCGGCGGCGGGGGAGGGGCGTGCCTAAGGTTGTTGAACGTGAAGGCTTGCTGCAGCGTTTCCGGCTGTTTCTCAGCGGTTATATGTGACAGAAACGGAATGAAAAGAAAAAGGAGCATATTGACGACAAGAGCCGCGACAGAGGCCACAATCGGTCGAACCATGGACGCTTTCATGCTCGGGTTAAGCCCCCTTGTTCGCGGCGACGCTCAAATTTTTCACCCCGGCAAGCCTGCAGGCGTCCAGCACCTGTATAACGACGCCCGAGCGACTGTTGCGATCCGCGGCCAGCACCACAGAACCGTTTGGGTTCTGCATGAGAAATCGTTCCATATAGGACTGTACGGATCGCACATCGATGGGTTTCCCTTCCACCACGATGAGGTTGTTTTCGGTGATGGCGAGCACGAGGTTCGTGCCTTCTTTTGTTTCCGCAGTGTGCGCCACCGGGCGTTGCACGTCCACCCCGGCCTCTTTGACAAAAGAGGTGGTTACTACAAAAAAGATCAGCAGAATAAAAATCATATCGATCAATGGCGACATGTTTAATTCGGTGTTTTTTCTTCTCAGACGACGATTTCGCATCACATTCGCCATAACGCCTATACCCTTTTCTTTAATGCCTGTTGCAACAGTTGCAGGCCGAAGCGACGCATGCGCTCCTTTGTGTTTTCCGCACGACGGTACAGGACGGCTCCCATCAGAAGGCCGGGCACAGCAACAACCAGGCCGGCTTGGGTGGTGATAAGGGCTTCGGAAATGCCGGCTGCCATGGCTCTGGCGTTCCCGGTGCCGAAAACCGCAATGACATCGAAAGTCGTGATCATGCCGCCGACCGTCCCCAGCAACCCAAGTAGCGGAGATGCGCCTGCCAGCAACAGGATGGTGCGAACATGCCGATCCAATTGATTTTCACGGCAACGCTGCAACTGCAAGAGGTTTTCCCTGTCCAGATGTTGGTTTTCCCGCAGCCATGCAAAATGCCGCATCACTGCTTGCTGCCAGAACGCCCCTTCGAATTGCCCCTGTTTCAAGGCGTTCCAGCACCACTCCGTGCTTTTTTCTTGTCGCCTGGCCTCCAGAAAAAGAAGCACCTTCTGAAAGATCAGCGCCCACATAAGAAGCGACATCAGCACAAGCGGTATCATTACATGGCCGCCGTCGAGAAGAAGATTTTTACCATTATCCAACAAGTCAAGCGGCATTGAGGTCCTCGTTTCGGAGGGTGCGTCCGGTCTTCGTCAAGGTGATTTTAAAGGCGTTTCCCTTTTCTTCTAAATCGGCAAGAATATTGTCGGCCCTGCGTTCGAAGACATGGTGAAGAAATAGGATCGGGATCGCAACAGCGAGTCCAACCTGGGTTGTGATAAGGGCTTCGGAAATGCCGCCGGACATCATTTTCGGATCACCGGTGCCGAAAATATTGATTACTTGAAAGGTGCTGATCATGCCGGTCACTGTGCCTAGTAGGCCCAGTAACGGAGCGATGGCTGCAAACATGGAGAGGGTCGGCAGGAACCTTTCGAAGCGCGGCGCTTGTTTGAGCAGTGATTCCTCCAATGCATTTTCCAGTACCTCACGGGATTCACCGATATGTTGGAGACAGCCGGCGGATATTTGACAGGTGGGGAATTTCTTGTTTCGTTCGCAATATTCCAAGCAAGAATCGATTTTATTAGACTGGACTAAACGTGTGACGTTTTGCAAAATGGCGCCGGAATCCGAGCGGATGCGAAGGAAAAAAATAAGGCGTTCTACTGCCAGAAATATCGCGATTGCTCCGATACTTAGGATCGGCCAGACAAGAAGCCCCCCTGATTCGAGCCACTGCATGATGCTTTTTCCCTGGGTGAATTGCAGGAACACAGCGCCTCCTGAGATGTCAATGGGTAGGTGACCCTGTGCGCCGGTCATGAAGCGTTTAATGCCCTGAAGCGCCTTTCGGGGGGGCTGGCCTCCTATCGCAACCAATTCACGCCCGTCGCTGTTGGCCTTTAGATACCCTACAGTCTTGCCTGTACGGAACACAGCACCCAGGCCGCCGATTCGGACGATATCACCGTTTTCGATCTGACCGTCACAGGCAAAATATCGGCCCTGATACAACGAAACTTGTGCGCTTTTCCGGTAGTAGTTATTGCAAAGAGCGAAAAGCCCACGGATTTCATCCATTCCCGGAAAAGATTTTTTTGCCATAATACCGTCTAGAAGCTGCCGTGCTGCTGTCATTTCGGACCCAATCGGACTGTGTTCAAAAAGGTCATTGATCTGCTTGGCCGCACCTAATACCGTTCCCTGAATGCCCTCAATTTCATCCTGTTCGTCGGAGAGCTCCAGGCGAAGCCGCTGCTCTTCTTGTTTCAGATGCGTCAGCTGCTGTTGGATTTTTTCCAAACGCACGCGCTCTTCATTCATTGCCCGGCGTAGTCGGGCCACTGTTTCTGTAAGCGCAGCTTTGTCCTGTTTCAGCAGGGTTTGGACCATTTCCGAGCGGCTTTTTCCCGCTTCGTTCATGGCGGTAACGGCATTGGTAACATCCTGCCAGGAGGACGCCATTCCGGCAGAGGACAGCAGGGCCGTTTGCCCAACAAGTATCATGAAAAAAGCAAGTGAAATACGTCTCATTGTGCGCCTTCTCCTGTGGTGGCGGTGATGGCCGGAAGCGGGAGATCGATCAGTTGGGCTGCACGTTTATGGTGAACGATATCCAACGTGGTTTGAACCGTTCTGACCTCATCCGGCTTAAGCGCAGTCCATTGCCGCCGTTGGGGATGCCACCAACCGGCCTCCTTTCCATCTATGGTCAGGTAAAAAAGGCCAATCCGTCCCAACCGAAGGATTTGGACGATGGTGGGTTGACCGTTCAGATTCTGTTTCTCTTCTGTTACCTCCACGGAATTCCCATAGCCCGCCTCCACCTGCATGGCGTCCAGGACCCGACGCAGCTTTTCACTCAGGGCGATATCCGGATCGGCGAGAGATTCCCGAAGAAATGACAGGCGTTCGCTACGTTCAAGGGACAGGAAGGGCAGGTCTTCATCCACGACCGCCTGCAATCGTTCAATTCGTCCCTGGAGGAAGGGTTCAAGCGCCATACGCAGCAATTGCAATTGTTCTTTTCGACGGCTGAGGTCTATGATGGTGTTTTTCTTGTGTGCCACGTACTGCGCGAACTTTTCCTCCTGAAATTTGTTCCATTCCAGTTGGGTATTCAAATCGAGCAACTCGTTAACCAGCGCCTCCCTTTCCATGGCCCAGTTATCCACTGCCTGCTGGGCGTCAATCTCTTTTTGCATTACCTGCTGGTGCTCTGCTTGGATTTGACCGACCGTTTCGGCGCTGGCGGGAGGGGTTGCTCCCCAAAGGCAAAGCATTATCAAAATAAAATATCGTATCGTCATCTGGTGCTCTCATTCATGGTTTTTTGCCGCAAAGGTTGTGTGGGAAAGGGGGGCTCTGGCATCTTTCTCGGATTGAAGTATCCTTTCGATTACATCCAGGGCGGTTTTCGCCGAGTCGCGCAAACGGCTATCACGCATCGCCTGCATGAAGAAACTGCGCGCCTTGCCCCAGTTTCCTATGTGCCAGGCCGCATATCCTTGCAATAGTCTTTCTGCGGATGTGGGAGACACTGGCGAAGCGTTTTCTGACATCACAGCTTCGTAGTCCCCTTTCGCATAAAGAAGCTGGGTTTTTAGAGATCGGAGACTGGAGTCGTCCGGCCATGCCGCGATACCTTGGTCCACTGTCGCCAAGGCGCTTTTGTAATCGAAACCCCGTTGATAGAAGCTCGCCAATGTTTTGATTTCATCCGGAGCGGGCCGATGGCCGTAGGCTTTACTTAACAATTCAACGGAACGAAGAGGGAGGTTGAGATAACTGTAGAGTCCGGCGAGACTTTGAAGATCTTCGTCAGATGGTGAAACAAGCTGGAGCATTACGTCCATGGCCAAGGCCGCCTGCTTGTATCGTTTTTGACGGAGATATAGTTGCGACAGCAGGCGCCAATATGCTTCGTGATCCGGTTGTTTTCTAAGAAGCTTATCTATAATAGTTTCGGCTTTTCGCCACTGCTCAAGTTCTAACTGGCAAGAAAGCATCAACTCCATCCACGCGGTGTTGCAGACGGTGGTTGTTCCAATCAGCTGATCTAATATTTCTGCGGATTCGACATACTTTTTCCCCTGGTAGAATGCAACGGCCGATTGGTACAGAAGATCCGCGCGAGGAGGGGATATCAAACGGTAGGCGCGTGCAAATTCATATCCGGCTTTCTCATATGCTGCATCGAGATAAAGGCAGGTGGCAAGTTTCAGTGCAAGGTCTCCATCCATCGGCTTTTGTTTCGAGGCGTTTTCGTAGGCCCGGATGGCCTGCGTATATTCAGCCAGTCGGTAATGGCAAATACCGGTAAAAGAGAAAAAAGGGGCGGAAAGCGGTTCGCCCTTCTGTTGTTGGTACTGTTCGATAATCCGAATCGCCTGGGCCGGATCACCCACTTTCAGGGCTCGGTGCGCCTGATAAAGAATTTTGCTGTCTCTAAATGAAAGACTATGCGCGTCTCCGGCAAATACCCCGACAGGTCCGGGAAGCAGAAGCATAAGAGCCGTTATGGCGGTCAAGGTTCTTTTGATTTGCCTGATAATCATTGCCCGTATCAATAAAGCCGGCATTCACCAGCGTCCCGAATTTCGATGCAGGACGCTGGTGAACCACCGCATCAGAAGTTGAACTTCAATCCGAATCTTGCGGCAAGTCCGTACTCTTCATACTGGCTGAGCCGTCCAGACTCTCCGAAATATGCCTTGAGAGGCTCATCTGTCAAATTGACGAGGTTCAGATATAGTGTATATCTGTTCCTGAAGGTGTAGGAGGAAGAGAAGTCGAGTTGAAAATGGTCGTCAATATAGCGGTCCTCGCTCGGATTCTCGCCGATCGCGTCCAGATAATTACTGCGATAAGAACCGCTGAGCCGCAGGAAGAAATTGAATTTCTCGTAGGAAAGAGCCACCGCGCCAACTGTATCTGAGTGGCGGATGAAATCGACCGTTCTGTTGGCATCCCCCGCTTCAGTGGCAAGCAAATCCGCTTCACTGTTTGACAGGGTTAAATTGCCTTCAACGGAAAAACCGTTGAGAAACCATGGCAGAAAACGCAGTTTCTGCTGATATGCCAATTCCAGTCCGTAGATATGCCCGTCCTCACCGTTCCGAAACGTCGTCAACTCATAATCTTCCAATTCAGACGTCTGAGAGTAGATAAAGTTGTCGATGTCCTTGAAGAAGAATCCAATGGAGGCGATGCCAAGGGAGCCGGGCATGTAGTAACTGAGAGTTGCATCCCAGTTCATCGCTTCGTAGGGGTCGAGTTCCGGGTTGCCGATTTCAACATTGCCGTCATCGTCGGTGAACTTTCCGTAACGGGTCTCTTCCCACTGGGGCCGGGAGATGGTGTTCGTCCACGCCGCGTAAAAAAGCAGGTTATCTGTCAAACGGTATTTCGCATGCAGACTCGGCAGGACATTTGTGTAATCATGACTTCTTTGTTGGCGCCCCACCGTTTCGCTGTCTTCGTCGAAAGTGTTGCCCCGTGCATCAATTTCTGTATATTCCATGCGAATTCCGGGGATAAGGCTGAACCGGCCGAAATCCACATGGCCCAAGATGTAACCGGCGTAAGTATCCTCATCTGTTTCGTAATCCTCGACCACCGACGCTTCAAGGTCACGCTCGGATGAGAATAGCCTTCGGGTTCCTAAAAACCGCTCCCGCAGGTTGTGGCTCGCCTGGGGAAAGTCGCTGAATGCATTCCGACCGCGTCTGGTGTTACCTTCCAGGCTGGTCAGCTGGTCAGGAGCATCTTCATAGACGAAGGTTTCCAGGTCGTTGGTTTTATTCCGGAGGGTGACATGAAATCCGGTTTTGATGTGCGACTGAAACGCGGTGTTCAGCTCTTTTTGAATGTTTGCGGAGACAATCCATGATTCTTCTTCCACCAGTTGCGTACTGTCTTCCACTGCGTCGAGCTCGTAGATACCGAGGTCGTCAATGTCGCCATCGGACGCTGAAACCAAAGGCGTGTCCGAATCGGCGCCCGCATAGAAGTAGTTGAGAGCCTCGGTTGCATACTGGAACTGGGTGTCGAACGGCGTGTCCTGCTCGGCATAGGAATAGGCCAGTTTATAGTCAACGGTCCAGGTAGTCAGCTTATGTTTGCCGCCTGCGGAAATAGCCCAGTTTTTCTGTGTCTCCTCGCGATCCTTTAGCTGGATTTCGGTGGTGGGGAAAAGTGCGCCCGGGTCGTCCTCGAAATCCTCACCGACAATCGTACCGGTGCCGGCGCTGTCCGGCCGCATCATCATGTCGCCGATAACTGCCCGGTTTCGGTATTCATGATCGGTATAGGAGCCATAAAGGCCCCGGAGAAAATAATTGTGGGACTCAAGTGGTTTGAACTCAAGGTTGGTGGTGACCCCCATCCGTTCACGGGTCAGATTGTATTCCCGAAACTGTAGCTCTTCGGTTACCCATTGGCCGTCAGTGTTGTGTTCCCAGGGGTCGGCTTCAATATTGTCCGAACCGAATTCACGTTTGTCAAAACTGACGGAGGCCAGTACACCGAACTGGTTGTTTTTTCCCAGGACATCTCCGAAGGTGACCTGGCCGCTTTCGGTCAGATCGTCGGTAAGGTCGGAATAATTTCCACCGATAGAGCCGTGGAGTGTCCGTTCATTGCGGTCATAGGCGCTGGGGGTGATGATATCGACATGCCCGCCGATGCTGTCTGCGGGCATGTCGGCGGTAAGGGCCTTGGTTACCACCAGGGTTTCCATTACATTCATGGGCAGCACATCCAACAGCACCGCTCGGGTATCGGCATCCGCGGATGCCAGGGAGATACCATCCACGGAAGCACCGTTTAGGTGCGGGTCAATACCCCGTATGATCACGAACCGCCCTTCGCCCTGATCTCTTTCAATGGAGACCCCGGGAATGCGGTCCAATGCTTCGGCCGCGTTCTGGTCGGGGAAACGCCCGATGGCATCAGAAGCAACGATGTTTTTCAGATTGGGTGCGGTCTTCTGCTGGTTCAAGGCCTTTGCCTGCCCCACGGCTTGCCCGGTGATCACCATTGCACGCATCTGAACCGTACTCTCTCCGAAATCAATGTTCAAAGCGGTTGCGCTGGCCACCGACACGTCGATGGTTTTTGTGACCGGTTCATAACCGAGGTAACTGAACGTGACGGTATGTTCACCGGCCGGCAGAGAAAGGGTGTATCCGCCATCTCGGTCGGTAACGGTTTTCGCAATACCGTTGTCTGCATCGACGAGGACTCCCATTAGGTTGATATTGTTAAGAGAATCTCTTACCTTGCCCGTTATCATGCCCCTTTCGCCGGCCCACCCTGATGACGCGCATGAAATCAGTGTCCATATGGTTGTCAATAACAGCGTTAGGGTTATCGGTAGCCGTTTAGTCATCTTTTACCTCCATGCCAATAGCATTCGAAAAACGGTGCAGTTGTTTTCGCTCACAAACCATTCGGTAGGTAAGAAATAATGAAGGTGATTTACTAATGACCGACAGTTAGGCGATGGTTATGGAAATGTTAGAAAACTGTTTCCGGGTCGGTATTTTTAGCAGGAACGTCACCAGTGCCGACGCGCAGGCGGCGCATCCTGTGGGCATAAGCCATGCCCTTTCCGGTACGACCGTGGCTTCGTTATCATTACAGGCATATCCCCCGATCCCGACCTCAAAACCGTCGCGCCGCTTTCGGTCATGTCCGGGAAGAGCATGATGCGGCCTGGTGTGCGGGCTTTTCCCTGAAGGGGGCTCCGGCAGCTGTGCAGCAGCTAATACGCGTAATATGAAAGACAACAGCAGCCAAGCAGGGACGCGTACCGCAGTTGATGTGTGCGGCCAATCCATTGTGGATGAATTTTCGGCAAAGCGATCCACCCGGGGCTGCTGCTACGGGACTTCGGCACACAATCTGTGCTTATGCCGCCTAATGCAAAAGGGGGGCGTTACCGTAGATGGCCTTTCCAAGGGGGCTGGCTATTTCCGGCGGATATATTGATAGAGGATCTTTCCCTCCTTGTTGAGGAAAGTCATTATTACTTCATCTTCTTTGACGGCGCACAGGGTAAAGCCCGATGCCCCGCTTTCAAACAGAGCGCCTTCAATACCAACCACTTTTCGGGACAGTGATGCCGAACTGTTCACGAAATAGTCAACGTTGGATTCCTGGACCCGAATATGTTGAAAATTATGGATATGGCCGCACACAAACAGATCCACCGCGTATTTATCCAGAAGTGGTTGTAGCCGTTTTTGGAGATCTTCTTGTTCGGATGGGTCTTTGGTGGTTCCCGCATACACCGGATGGTGGCCCATGACGATTTTCCATTTGGCGTCCGATTTTTCTAGAATGTCTTTGATCCAGGCAAGCTGCTGTTCCATCGACTGTTGCCATGCGTCGGCATATTCTATTTGATTGTTTCTGTATTTATCAATCAAAGGTGTTGTGTCGATGAACAGCAGTAATACCGATACATCTTTGCCGATTGACCGGGTGATAACATAATATCGATTTGGCATTTCCCAACGGCGGCTTACGTTTGAATACTCGAGAACGGCACGGGTCGTTCCCTCGTATTCGTGGTTTCCCAATACCGGATACCAAGGAATCATCAATTCGGGATGCTTGTAAATCCATTCAAAATTGGTTTCCCAAAGCGGGTCCTGAACCGAGCGGACGCCCATAAAATGGTGCACGTCACCCAAGGCCGCGACAAATTCAGGGGCAACGATTGATGCCACTTCTCCCATCGTTTCCGCGATGTTTTTCTGATCATAATATCCGTTCCGGCCAATGTCGCTGGCGATCATAAAGGTGAAATGCTCTTTCAGGGCAGACAATTTATAGGCGCGTGCGGTCGGTATTTGTTCAACCTGGGCATACGCGGCCGGCGGTCGGCCGGTGTTGAACAACAAAAGGGTGATCATCAGGGCATGCAGAAGAATGATTTTCACTTTTAGACAATATTTTGTCAAATACACGGCTGCTCCTTTCACCATGACATCTTTACGCTATCGAAATAGCCTTGGATGAGACAGTGCAATCACCCCAACCGCATCACGCTTTCTTGGCACAAGAGAACCTTCGCTGCAATCATGCTTGAGGGGTGATCCAAAATCTATCTTCCAGGCTTTCTTGGCAGTGATATGTTCAGATTGTATGAGGCTGTATTTAAAATGCTGGCTGATGTGGGGTGTGTCGTTGGCGGGTGGTAAAAAAAGGGCCGGTAAAAACCGAGCCCTTTTATTATGGCGGGGACGACGAGACTTGAACTCGCGACCTCTGGCTTGACAGGCCAGCGCTCTAACCAAAACTGAGCTACGCCCCCGTAATCTGGCGTTCTTGGGTCTTTTTGGGGGGTGGTAGGCGGAACAGGGCTTGAACCTGTGACCCTCGGCTTGTAAGGCCGATGCTCTCCCAACTGAGCTATCCGCCCGTTGCGCACTTGCACGCTGTGGTGCATTCCCTCAAAAGACAGCGACATTTAACAAGCTGCGTAATGGTTGTCAAGGGGAAAGTGAAAAACCATCCCGGAAAACTTAAATCAACGACTGCTTGTTCGACGGCTTCTTTGCGGTAATGTCCAAGGGGATATCGCAGCTCTTGAATACCGGCGTATCCTGCCCGGCGACCAGAGCGTGGGACAACACCTCGTCCATATGTTCCACGGGTACCAGCTCAATTTTTTTGGTGACGCTGGCCGGAACGTCCTTCATGTCCTTCTGGTTGTCCTTGGGGATCAACACGCAGCCGATGTTGCCCCGGTGGGCGGCCAGCACTTTTTCCTTGAGTCCGCCGATGGGCAGTACCCGGCCCCGGAGGGTGATCTCCCCGGTCATGGCCACGTCCCGGCGGACCGGGCGTTTGGTCAGGGCCGACGCGATGGCCGTGCAGATGGAAATGCCTGCCGAAGGCCCGTCCTTTGGGATGGCGCCTTCGGGGATGTGGATGTGGATGTCCACGGATTTATAGAACCCCTTGTCCAGCAGGAGATTTTCGGCACGGGAGCGCACATAGCTGAGGGCCGCCTGGGCGGATTCCTTCATGACGTCCCCGAGTTTCCCGGTGACGATCAGGTCTCCCTTGCCCGGCATGATCAGGGCCTCCACGTTCAATAGTTCACCACCCACCTGGGTCCAGGCCAGGCCGGTCACCATGCCCACCTGGTCTTTTTCTTCCGCCTGTCCATACTGGAAGCGGCGGGGGCCGAGATACTTCTGGATTGATGCCCCGGTGATCTGGTGACTTTTTTCGCCGCCCGTTTTCATGACTGCGCGCGCCACTTTCCGGCAAATGGCGGCGATTTCACGTTCCAGGTTGCGGACCCCGGCTTCCCGGGTGTACTCCCGGATCAGGGTCATGAGGGCGGCCTTTGAAAAATGAACGGTTTTATCCTTGAGGCCGTTGGCCTCAATCTGTTTGGGCACCAGAAACTTTCTGGCGATGTGGTATTTTTCAAATTCCGTATAGCCCGGCAGCCGGATGACCTCCATTCTGTCCTGGAGGGGCAAGGGAATGTCGGGAAGGGTGTTGGCCGTGGTGATGAACAGGATGTCGGACAGGTCGTAATCCACGTCCAGGTAATGGTCGTTGAAATTATAGTTCTGTTCGGGGTCCAGCACCTCCAGCAAGGCGGCGGACGGATCTCCCCGGAAGTCCATGCTCATCTTGTCGATTTCATCCAGACAGAACACCGGATTGTTGACCCCGGCCTTTTTAAGGGACTGAATGATCTTGCCTGGCATGGCGCCGATATAGGTGCGCCGGTGTCCCCGGATTTCGGCCTCGTCCCGGACACCGCCCAGGGACAGGCGCACGAATTGGCGGCCGGTGGCCCGTGCCACGGACTTGGCCAAAGAGGTCTTTCCCACCCCGGGGGGGCCCACCAAGCAAAGGATCGGCCCCCGGAGCTTTTTGACCAGGGATTGCACGGCCAGGTATTCGAGAATACGCTCCTTTGGCTTTTCAAGACCGAAATGGTCTTCATTGAGCGTTGCCTCGGCGGTGTCGATGTCTTTGCTGACCTTGCTTTTATCGAACCAGGGCAGGCTGATCAGCCAGTCGATGTAATTGCGGACCACCGTTGCTTCCGCCGACATGGGGGTCATCTGCTTGAGCTTCTTGAATTCCTGGCGGACTTTTCCAGCGGCTTCCTTGCTCAAGCGTTTGCGCTTGATGCGCCTTTCAAGTTCCGCGAGTTCCTCCGCCGGGTCCTCTTCACCGCCCATTTCCTTTTTGATGGCCCGCATCTGTTCGTTCAGATAATATTGCTTCTGGGTCTTTTCCATTTGCTCTTTGACCCGGCCCTTGATGCGCTTGTCCATTTGGCTGATTTCGGTTTCCATCTTGATCAGCTGAATAAGCAATGCAAATCGGCGGGAAAGGTCAACCGCTTCCAGGAGGCGTTGCTTGTCCTGGATTTTGAAGGAAAAATGGGCGGCAATGGAGTCTGCCAGCTTGGACGGGTCGGAAATGGCGGAGAGATTCCCGATGAGCTCGGAGGGGATAGTCTTGTCGAGCTTGGCATAGGATTCAAAATTCTGCAACGTGGTGCGGGCCAGGGCCTCGATTTCCGGGGTGGATTCGGTGGGCGGGGGCACCTCTTCGACTTGCACCGTAAAAGCGTCGGTTTCCGCATCTCCTCCGATGAAATGTTGGATGCACCCCCTGGTCCGGCCCTCCACCAGGGCCTTGACCGTGCCGTCCGGCAGGCGCAGCAGTTGCAAAATGGTGCCGATGGTGCCAATGGCGTTGATATCGTTTTTTTGGGGTGCGTCCACGCCCGCTTTTTTCTGGGTGGCGAGGAACACCTGCTTGTCCTGCTGCATGGCTGCCATCAAGGCGTTGATGGATTTTTTACGCCCCACGAACAGGGGGGCGACCATGTGGGGGAACACCACGATATCCCGCAGGGGCAGCAGCGGCAATGTCAGCTCCGGAGGGGCGCTGTCCTCTTGCTTGAAGAATTTCGGCAGATTGACCATGGAAAGTCCGGTTTTTTTGAAACAGATGCCGCATCCGGCGTCTGATATGCGCCGGATGCGGTGGTGGATGCATAAAGAGCGGTTATGCTTGCTTCTTGGTCTGTTCGTAGAGCAGGATCGGTGCTTCCTTGTGGAGAACGACATCCTCGCCCACAACGCATTCCTTTACGTTTTCTATGGAAGGGATTTCGTACATGATGTCCAGCATGCTGCTTTCGAGAATGGCCCGAAGACCCCGGGCGCCGGATTTTCGTTTCAGCGCTTCGGTGGCGATGGCCGTCAGGGCGCTGTCGGTGAAGCGGAGGTTGACCCCTTCCATTTCGAACATTTTTTTAAACTGTTTGACCAGCGCATTTTTCGGCTCGGTAAGAATCCTCACCAAAGAATTTTCGTTGAGTTCGCCCAGGGTGGCAATGACCGGCAGGCGGCCGAGGAATTCCGGGATCAGGCCGAACTTGATCAGATCCTCCGGCTGCACCGACCGGAGAAGCTCGCTGGGATTCCGGTCGTTTTTTGCGACGATTTTGGCCCCGTATCCCATGGTTTTCGCACCCAGTCGGTTCTGGACAATCTTGTCCAGTCCGGTGAAGGTGCCGCCGCAGATGAACAGGATGTTGGACGTGTCGATTTTGACGAAATCCTGTTGGGGGTGTTTTCGCCCGCCCTTGGGGGGCACGCTGGCGGTTGTGCCTTCGATGATTTTAAGCAGCGCCTGCTGGACACCTTCGCCGGACACGTCCCGGGTGATGGAGGGGTTGTCAGACTTGCTGGCGATCTTGTCGATCTCGTCGATGTAGACAATCCCCCGCTTGGCCTTTTCCACGTCATAATCGGCCTTCTGGAGCAGGGAAAGGATGATGTTTTCCACATCCTCGCCCACATACCCGGCCTCGGTGAGGCTGGTGGCGTCGGCGATGGTGAACGGCACGTTCAGAAACCTGGCAAGGGTTTGGGCCAACAAGGTTTTGCCGCTGCCGGTGGGGCCGATCAGCAGGATATTGCTCTTCTGCAGTTCCACATCACCGGCTCCCACCATGGAATCTAGCCGCTTGTAATGGTTGTGCACCGCCACGGATAGGATTTTTTTGGCGTGATCCTGTTCGATAACGTATTCGTCTAATTTTTGCTTGATGTCCTTGGGCACCAGCCCCTGAACCAGCTTTTCCTGATCTTTTTCCGTCTCTTCTTCAATGATTTCACCGCACAACTGGATGCACTCGTCACAGATATAGACAGCGGGGCCCGCGATCAGTTTTTTGACTTCTTTCTGGTTTTTTCCGCAAAATGAGCAAAAAAGGTTGTCACCCATGTCGCCTTTTTTGGCCATGCTAAGCCTCCGTGGTTGCGATGTTGTCGAGGTCATCCCGGTTGGTGATGACGTTGTCGATCAGACCGTAATTTTTTGCTTCCGGGCTGGTCATAAAATAATCACGGTCCGTATCGGTCTGCAGGTTTTCCAGCTCCCTTCCGGTGTGAAAAGAAAGTATCTTGTTCAGGGTCTCCTTCATGCGCAGAATTTCCTTGGCCTGGATGGCGATGTCGGAGGCCTGCCCCTGGAACCCGCCCATGGGTTGGTGAATCATGATCCGCGCATTCGGAAGGGCATAGCGCTTGCCATGGGCACCCGCCGCGAGCAATACGGCGCCCATGCTGGCGGCCTGGCCGATGCAAACGGTGGCGATGTCGGGCTTGATGTACTGCATGGTGTCGTAGACGGCCATGCCCGCAGTGACCACACCCCCCGGAGAGTTGATGTAAAAATTGATATCCTTGTCCGGATCTTCCGATTCAAGAAACAGAAACTGGGCAATCAATAGATTGGCGATTTCGTCATTGATGGCGGTCCCCAGGAACACGATGCGATCCTTGAGAAGCCTTGAGTAGATATCGTAGGCCCGTTCTCCACGGCTGCTCTGTTCGATTACCATCGGTATTAACGGCAACGCTCATCTCCTTTATTTGGCGATAATGTCCACGGTCTTGGTGGCGTCAAGGCCGGTTATTCGGCATGTGCTTCCGCCCCGGAGGCTTCCGGCGCGGCTTCCTTTTCGTCAATGGTAGCATGATCAATGATAAGTTTCATCGCTTTTTTTTCAAGGAGCGCCTCTTTGAAGTAAGCCAATTTGTCCGGTTGCGACATAAAATAGTTCTTAAAACCTTCAAATGGCTGGTGATAAGCCTCTGCCATCTCCCGGATGCCCTCATCCAGCTCATCGTCGGTGAGCGCCAGCGCTTCCTGTTCGATGATTCGGGCGAGGATGAGGTGGCGTCGTGCCTGTTTCTCTGCGGTATCCTTGTATTTTACACGCAGATCGTTTTTCGAAAGGCCGACGCTTTCAAGGGACATATTGTGCTGGGCAAAAGAGCGTTCCGCGTCGGCGATGATGTTTTCAAGTTCATAGGCAACCAACACCTCCGGCACTTCGAAGTCTGTTTTGGCAAGAAGGGCCTCGAACGAACGTTCATGGAGCTCTTGCTCGGCGCGTTTGTCATATCCCTGGGAAAGGTTGGATCGAATTTCTGCCTTTAGGGTGTCAAGGGAGTCGAATTTTCCGAGTTTCTTCGCGAATTCGTCGTCGATGGCGGGCCGCTCCTCCACCAAAATGTCTTTGAGCACCACTTGGTAGGTGATGGCCTGTCCGGCCAGGTCCCTGTTGTCGTCATCTTCCGGAAAGGTGACGGTGATCTCCCGGCTGTCTCCTGTCGACATGCCCACCAGCTGCTGGTCAAAGGTTTCCGAGATGTATCCTTCGCCCACCTGGACCGTGGCGTTTTCCGTTTTCGCGGCGGCGGCCACGGGAGCCCCGTTCTTGAACCCCTCGTAGTCGATGCACACCCAGTCGCTGTTTTCAACCGGCCGCTGTTTGGCCAGGGGGATTTTCTGGGCCAGGTTGGTCTGCAGCATTTCCAGCTGTTTGTCGATCATATCGTCGGTGATGGGATAAACCGTTTTTTCAAGCTTCAGCCCTTTGAAGGCAATCTCACCGATGTCCGGCTTGATTTCAACGGTGGCGTCATATGCATAGGGGGTGTCCGGATCGAGGGCGGGGGGATCGATCCGCGGGGAGCCCAGCACGTCCAGGCCCGTCTTTTTGAGGGCGCCAACAAACGAGTCCTGAATCAATTGGGAAGAGACATCGGCCTCGACATCCTTTTTATAGGTGCGCTCCAAAACGCTCCGGGGGGCTTTGCCCGGACGGAACCCTTTGATCTTGGCTGTTTTTTGAAGGGTGTTATAGGCTTTTTCGATTTCACGGTGGATGGTCTCAACCGGGACTTCGATGTGGAGCACTTTTTTGACCGAGCTGACGTCTTCAACGGTTACTTGCATGTTGTTCCTTTCTGAGAATAAAACTGCCGAAAATCCGCTTTTTGCTCCCCGGGAGCATTGCAACGGTGGCTGAAGGCCCGGTGCGTTCCATTCCAATGCACCCGGGTGGTGGTGCGAGAGGGGAGATTTGAACTCCCACTCTGTCGCCAGAGCTGGATCCTAAGTCCAGTGCGTCTACCAGTTCCGCCACTCTCGCCTTGGTCCTGCCTTTGCCGTACCGTTTTCGGTATCCATAAAGCTGTCCACCTGCCGCGTTCTTTCTCAACAAAAACCGCCAGGGGCACCGAACCGGGCCGATGGCGCCATGCGGGGTTTCTGTTGGCTGATTTTCCCAGGAGGTCGCCCACGCGGGGACAGCACCCATGCGGTGCTGAAGGTAGCGGGTTGGATCAACAGCTTGACATTAAACCTATCTATATTAAAGTACCTGATAAATTCCAGATAAAATAATATCAAACCTCCATTGTGTCAAGGAGTTTTGGAAACCACTTGAAATGTCAACATATTTATTAGGTCGTGGGGGGCGTGGCGTGCGCATCTGTGCTCTGGCCTTGCTGTGGATCGCCTTGGGGGGGGGCGGGCAACGGATTGCTGCCAGTGGAGAGGCGGGCGGTCCGGCAACGGTTGTCATCGATCCCGGGCACGGGGGGGGGGATACGGGGACGGTCGGGGCACAGGGTGCTTTCGAAAAGGATGTCGCGCTGGCGTTGGCACGTTTGGTCGCCGCCCGGCTGGCAAACTCCTGCACGGTCGTCCTTACACGGACGGATGATTATGCGCTTTCCCTGTTCCGCCGGCAAGAATTGGCCGGGCAGGGGGATGTGCTGGTGAGTATCCATGCCGGTGGGGCCGGTCGACCCAGCATCGGCAGCCGGTGTCTTTATTATCATGGGGCCTTTCCCGATGGCCCCACCGGGGCAATCGGCGATGGCGTTTCCTTGGGCGCATTGCATTCCCCGGTGGAGTGGTCCCGGCGGCAGTTTCAGCATGGTGCCGCCAGTCGGCGTCTGGCCGAGACCTTGCAATCAGCCCTTGCCATCATGCAGGCGCCGTTGGCGGTTACCGTCCGAAAAGCGCCCCTGGTGCTGCTGTCTGGGGTGGACATGCCCGCCGTGCTTTTTGAGGCAGGGCTATTGACCCGCCCCCCTGAAGAAAAAGAGTTGACTGATCCGGCCCGTCTTGCACAATTGGCAGGGGCCATTGCAACGGGTATTGAGGCCTATTTGGGGAGGCATTCCGGTATTGGCGCAATGGACTTGCACCGATGATCAAAGCATGATAGAAAACCCCGTCCTTCGGGGCGTGGCGCAGCCTGGTAGCGCGCCTGCTTTGGGAGCAGGAAGTCGGAGGTTCAAATCCTCTCGCCCCGACCAACAATATCAGGAGGTTATGGCTTGTTCCATGACCTTTTGGGTACAAGCTTTTAGCCTGCTATAAAACATGCAATTCTTCTAATGTAATATTTAACCGGCGTGCAGGCGTTCTCGTAATTTTCTCTCAATATTCAAAGAAGCAGCGGTGACCGCCATCCATCAAGGTTCGGAGGGCTCTTCCGAAAGGCCAACCATCTGGCCCGTGGGGCGATTATTGTCGCGGCAAAAAACAAATCCACAACCGTCTCTGCCGACCATGTCCGTATGGCGGCAACGGAAATATTCTGTGGTATACAATGGCAAACTGTTACCCGGCGGATTTTTTAAGAATGATTCGCAACCAGATCCCCATTGAAAAGGTTATTGTCAGTATCCTTAATTTGTAGGTGCGTCGTACCCCCAAAGTTACGCAGCCTCCAAAAGTTGCTAAAAATATTTTCAGCTCTATTTAGACATCCTGATTGTATGGATATCACAAACGGTTTGTGTCTATAGACTTATGCACTCCTTACAAGCTATCTCAAAATAAATCTAACACCCCCTGACGGCGTTGTGGGGCGCATTCAAAATGCTCACATATTACATATATGCTGCGCTTTTTCATCGCCCCACGCCTTGTCAGTGGGCGCGATCTTTTTTTTGAGATAGCTTGTAGTAAGACAAAAACCTGATTTGATCGTAAAGGTCATTTCGCCGGCAAGCCTGGCAATTATGAAATGTGTGTCATTGGGTGACAACATGGAAAGGAGTAAGGGCCCGCTTGACAGGTCCCGATTGCTTCCTTAAAGTGACCGTCACCATGCAGATTTCTTCCAAATTATTTTTTATTGTGTTTCTATCTGTGCTTGCGGTCGTAACGGTTTTTCCAGGAGCCGCCGCCGGTGGGCCCACCGATGCAGTGGAACCCCGTTACGGGGTGGGAATCATCTCCGGCCATCCGTTCGACCCGGTGACAAACCGGCACTACCTGCAGGTGTCGGCGTTCGGGATCTGGGATTACGACAAGGTCTGGCGTCACAGGGCGCCGGACGCCCTGCGCTTCAAGGTGGAAGCCGACATCGGGGCCACCACCAGTGACCCCGTCCGCATGGTGGCGTCCCTGGAAATGCTGGCGCTCTATTATCTGGATGCCTTGGCAACGCACCGGCTCCGCCCTTATGTCTCCGCCGGTTTCGGCGGCATCTATACCGATTTCCAGGCAAGGGACAGCGACCCGCCCCGGGAGGAAATGGGCTCTCGCCTCAACTTCAGCCCCCTGGTCGGGTTGGGCGTGGACATAGCCCTCAACGGAGCCGTCTATTTCGCCACCGTCCGGCTCAGCCATGTTTCCAATGCCGATCTTAACGAAGACAACCGAGGGCTCAACAGTGTTGTTCTGGCAGTGGGGCGTTTTTTTTGATGCGGTTTTTCATTGATGGCAAGGCCGGTGCGACGCCCCTCATTACCCGCGCGTCATCTGTGACGGCCCTTTCGAATACTTCCGAAGGACTGTGGGAACAGCTGTTGGTGGGGGCTTCCGCCATTCGGCCGGTGCGTCGCTTTCCCACGGACCGGTGGACAGCCACCCATGCCGCCTGTATCGATGGCCTTGACCTGGCGGAAGAGGGTGCAATGGTCAATGATCTGTTGGGGTGCCTTTTCGATGGATGGGGCCGTCTTCCCGCCGATACCCGGATTGTCACCGCAACTGCCAAGGCGGGCATCGATGCCTTTGAGGCCACCTGCCGGGGTGGCCCCCCAGGGGATATGCAAGTGCTTCTGCCGTCCCACCTGCCCGGGTTGGTGGGCAGAAAACTGGGCCTGAAAGACCAGGGGGTCAACATCAGTGCCGCCTGCGCGTCTTCCACCATTGCCCTTGCCCGGGCCGCCGCCATGATCGCCTCCGGGAGAAGCGAGGTGGTGCTGGTTTGCTGCGTGGATCTCATGACGGAATTCATTTTTTCCGGCTTTGCCGCCTTAAAGGCCTTGTCGGATGAGCCGTGTCGGCCCTTCGATCAGGGACGCAAGGGCCTGACCCTCGGAGAGGGGGCGGCGGCGGTGTTGCTGATGAGCGCCCGACGGGCCCGATCCGAGAACCGGTTGGGGTTGGCCCGGGTCTGCGGGTGGGGAATTTCAAACGATGCGGCGCACATTACAGCCCCGGCCCGGGACGGCGCCGGCCTCGTGCGTGCGGTTCGCGCGGCGTTGGCCATGGCCGGCATTGGTCCCGAGGCGGTCGCTGCCATCAGTGCCCATGGCACTGGTACGGTATACAACGATTTGATGGAACTGGTCGCTTTTGACCAGGTGTTCGGCTCCCGTGCGTTGCCGGTGGGATCCGTGAAGGGCGCCATCGGCCACGCACTGGGGGCCGCCGGGGGCATTGAAGTCGCCCTGGCGGTGAAAATGCTCGCCGAACAGAGGATGCCCGGTACCGTGGGAATGCATACGCCCATGGCGGAAGCGGCCGGACGGGTGCGCCCTCGGCCGACGGCCATTTCCGGAGAGTATTTGCTGAGCACCAATTCAGGGTTCGGGGGGGTCAATGCGGCCCTGCTCTTGGCCGGAATGGGGGCGGCATGAGCATCCGGATCACCGGCTTGGGGGCTGTGGGGCCAGGTGGAATGGGCGCCGGCCCGGCGGCGGCGGCCGGGTGGCCGGGCTTCGGCCGCCTGCCGTCCATCCCTTCTACCCTGACGGGGCCTTCGGGCCGGCGGATGGACACCTACTCCCGGCTGGGAATGGCCGCCGTGGGGCTTGCCTTGGCGGATGCAGGGTGCGAACAATGGTCCGAAAACCGGCCCATGGGTATCGTGGCCGCCACCCGTTTCGGATGCCTGGAAACCGATGCCGCCTATTATCAGGCGGTGCGGGCCGGTGGGGATACGCCGCCCAGCCCGGGTCTTTTTTCCTACACGTTGCCGTCCGTTTTTCTGGGGGATGCCGCCATCCGCTATGGACTTACCGGGCCCACCTACGTGGTGGGGCAGAATGACGTGATGGGCCTGGCCGGGCTCGGGATGGCCTTTGACACCCTTATGGCCGGG
Organism: Desulfobacterales bacterium; assembly: GCA_963678885.2. Lineage (GTDB taxonomy): Bacteria > Desulfobacterota > Desulfobacteria > Desulfobacterales > JAFDDL01. The sequence continues at coordinate 1,631,401 of CAXXFG010000001.1, forward strand.
GAGGCGGATCAGATGCTTTGTGGGGTAGTGAATCCACCGGTGCCCCCAATGGTTTCGATGCTGCCGTCCTTGCCGGTCGGCGCTTTTTTTTTCCTGCTGGACCGAACTCCCGGCGGAGAGCACACATACGGGCGGCTCGCCCATGCGGGAACGGAACAGCTCGTTTTCAACGGCATGCGGGTGACGGATCTGGCCATGCTGGCCCGGCAATGCATGGCGACGGCGCGATAGTCCGTCGCTATTTCCGGGGTTCGAAGGCGCGCATGGCCAGGAGAAAATCCGGCAGATGCCGAAGCAGGTACCAGAAGCTGTGGCGGTGGGCCCAGGTGCGTCCGATGAGCTTCCGTCGCCAGGCCGGATCGCTGTAAAAACGTTTGACGTGGGTGTTGTACAGGCGATCCAGTGTTTCCTTCGAATCGATTCCCTTGGGCAGGAACACGAAATTCAGGCAGTTCATTTTTCGCCAGTCCTCTTCCAGGGTTCCTTCCTGCCGGATGGTGCTCCAGACCGGTGCGCCGTGAAACGGAGTGAATTTACTCATGTTCATGTCGTCGAGCCCCAGGGAGATGGCGAAATCGCTGGTTTTGCGGATGGAGTTTTCGGTTTCCCCGGGCAGGCCCATCATGAAGAGCCCCTTGGCCCGCAGGCCTGCGGCCTGAATTCGGCGGACCGTGTGCCGGACCCCCCCGAGGCTCACGCCGGGCTTGTGGGTGCCCATCAGATCCGCGTCTCCGGTTTCGATGCCCAGGGAGACCATGAGGCAGCCAGCTTTTTTCAGCATCCGGAGCAGCTCGTCGTCGGCATGTCCGGTACGCACCGCGCAGTTGAAGTGCATGCCCAGGGGAGAGCGGCATAATTGTTCGCACAGGGTCAGGATGCGGCTGCGGTTCAGGGTGAACAGGTCGTCATAGATGTTCAGGTGCCGGATACCGAACCGGGTGCGCAGGTACTGCATGTGGGCGTAAATATAATCGGCCGAGTTATACCGATAGCGGTTTTTGAACACCGAACGGTCGCAGTAGGAACACTGATAGGGGCAGCCTCGGCTGGTGACCATGGTGGCCCCGGGCGTGCGGATGTAACTGAACAGCGGCAGGCGGTATCCCTTGGGAAAACCCGCGAGCTTTTCGTAGGCAGGAAAGGGCAGGGTGTCCAGATCCACGATGGGAGCCGCCGGTGGGTTGGTGACGGGTTGCCCGTTTTTCCGCCATACCAGGCCCGAAATCGTTTCCGGGGCAGCTCCCGAGGCCAGGGCCGCCAAGGGTCCTTCCCCCTCGCCCACGCACAGCAGGTCGATATGGGGGAAGTGATCGAGCAGGCTGCCCCCCAAGGCCGATACGTGCACACCGCCGAAGATAATGGGGGTGTCCGAACTTTGCCGCTTGATCCGTGTGGCCATGTCATAGCCGTCCAGAAATCCGGACGTGGTGGCGGAAAATCCGATGAGATCGGGACGGTGGGAGAGGATACGCGCCACCTTGTGTTCCATTCGCTGTGGCGCGTGGGGGCCCAGGCAGTCTTCCACCATGACGGTGGCACCCATCTGTTCAAGATAGGCGGCCATGGACAGGAGACCCAGCGGGGCCATGCGGTTGGCGGTGGCGGTGACATCCTTTTGGCCTGGCATCCAGTTGGCGCCGGCGGGATGAACGAGTACGATGCGCATGGTATCGGTCTCATTTCTCCAGGGAGGATGGCGGGCAGGTGCTTTTTCCGTCGTGCGGCGCCCTATCTTCCTGGTGCGGCAGGGGAATCGAAAAACGCGCCATGAAAAATTCCGCACCCACACGGACGGCCCACCGGAACAGTCGGTGCGCATGCTCGGCGCCGGCCAGCCACGCGCCGAGGATGAACACCAGATGTGACAGGCCATAGGCCACAGGCCCCCCCACCACCACCAGCAGCGGTTCTTTCCACTGAATGGAAAGGATCCCCAAAAGGGCGATGAGCGGCCAGCCGATGGTATAGCTGACGCCGATGGTGATCAGTCCCGCCACCATCCGTCGGGTCGGTTTTTTCCGGAATCCGGATAGGTCGGCCCGGTCTTGGAGAACGGCGCGGACATACGGGATTTGGGAGATGAGGTGAACAAAGCGTTTGATCATGGGCGGTTTTTTCTGTGACCTTACCGGACGTTGTGGTATAGAAGCAGTCTTTCCATCGTGTTCGCTTATACAGGTTATCGGGAGCCGAGGAAAGGGCTTTCCCGCCAATTTGTCGGATACAGGACGTACATGGCTGATTTCTGGGATCGGATTGATCGTATCTACTGTATTTCCCTGGCGCAGCGCACCGACCGGCGCAAAGAGGCCGCCGCCGCCTTCGCCCGGGCCGGGGTGCGCGGCCGGGTCGCGTTCATGGTGGTGCCCCCGCATCCGGGCGGTGGTGAGCAAGGCTGCTATACGTCTCACCTGCTGTGCATGAAAGAGGCGCTGGCTGAAGGCGCTGATCGGATTCTCATTTTTGAAGATGACATCCGTTTCGACCGACTGGAGCGGGACCACTTGGGGCGTTGTGCGGCGTTCATGGACCAGCATCCGTCCTGGCATGTGCTTTTCCTGGGATGCATGGTGCGGTGGAGCCGGGCCACTGCCTGGCCCGGGGTGCGGCGGGTGGGGTACCGCAGTCTCACCCACGGGTACGTTATCCACCGGCGTCTTGCCGAACGATTGGTTGCCCGCCCCTGGCAGGGAGTTCCCTATGATGATTTTCTCCGGGACTTAGAGGACCCTGAAATGTATGCCGTCTATCCGGCTGTGGCCTTCCAGAGCAATTCCCGGAGCGACAACCGCCGGTACCTGCCCCTGGACCGGTTTCGGCGCTTGTGCGGCGGTCTTGCACGTCTCCAACGCCTGGATGAATGGTATCACCGGTATCGCCCCCTGGTGATCGGCGCGCATGCGTTGATCTTGTTGGGGTTGCTGTGGTGGGGGGGGATGGGATGACGGTTCTGTTTCGCCCGAACCGCTTGCGTCTCGCCCTCACGCTGCTGGTTGTGGTCCTTATGGCGGTGCTTGGAATTCGTTCCGCAAATATCGAGACGGACATTACCCGCTCTCTTCCGACAACCGGCGGTGTGTTTTCCGATGCGGCCCACATCTTCGCCCATCACCCGCTCCAGGGGGAGGTGGCCATCGACATCGGGGTGGCCCATGCCGATCCCGACGCGCTGGTGGCCGCAGCCGAACGGGTGGAGCAGCGGCTTCGCGACAGCGGTTTGTTTGCGCGGGTGGGCATGGAGGCCATGGGCACCCTGGTGCCGGAATTGCTGGCACATATTGTCGCCCACCTGCCGGTTCTGTTTACCCGTCAGGACCTGGAGGTCCTTGTGGCCCCGCGGATTTCAGCGGATGCGGTGCGTCGTCGCATTGCCGGCCTCCGGGAGGAGTTGATGTCCATCGAGGCCATCGGTACCGGTCGGTTCGTGGCCCGGGACCCATTGGCCTTGCGCTACCTGGTGCTGGCACGGTTGTCCCAGCGGATGCCTTCCGGAGACGTTGTTTTCCACCGCGGTCGGCTGCTGTCAGCGGACCGGAAGCATCTGCTGTTGGTGGCGACACCGTTAGCGGCCGGTGCAGACACGGCCGCCGCCCGGAAGATAGAGACGTTGATGTCCGACATTACAGAACATCTATCGGTCCAGGGGGATCCGGGCAACCCGGTGACATTGTCACCGGTGGGTGCGTACCGTGCGGCGCTGGACAACGAGCGGATCATCCGCCATGACGTGCAGGTGGCGGTCGGCGTGTCGACCCTGGGCATTGCCCTCCTGCTTCTGTTGGCGTTTCCACGTCCCCTGTTGGGGTTGTTCGCCTTCCTGCCGGCCGCTGCCGGCACGGCTGCCGCCTTTTTTTGCCTGGCCCTCTTTTATCGAAGCCTCTCCATCATGGCTGTCGGGTTCGGGGGGGCCATCATTGCCATTACCGTGGACCATGGCATCGCTTATCTGCTGTTTCTGGGGCACGGCGCCATGGGCAGCGGACGGGCCGCGGCCCGGGAAGTGCGGGCCATCGGGCTGATGGCGGCCGTTACCACGGTCGGGGGGTTCTGCGCCCTTTGGCTGACGGGGTTTCCGGTGTTTGTGCAGTTGGGCCAGTTTGCCGCGTTGGGCATCGCCTTTTCTTTTCTGTTTGTGCACATGGTGTTTCCCGGCATGTTTTCCGGGGTGCCGGTGCTTGCCGATCGCCCGTGCTTTTTTGGGCGTGGGGCCTGGCGGCTGCCGAAGGGGGGAAAAAGGGCGGCCTGGGCGGCGGCCGGGTTCGGGGTGGCAATGCTCTGTGTTGCCGCGCCGCGGTTCGATACGCGCCTGAGCGCCATGAACACCGTCAGCGAACCCACCGAGCGCGCGCAACAGCTGATGGCGCAGGTCTGGGGCAGCGGCATGTTTACCAAGCTGTTCTTCATGACCGAAGCGGACTCGCTCCAAATTTTGCAGGAGCGGGGGGATTATCTGCTTGCCACATTTTCTGAGGATATGGCGGCGGATAGGGTGGCCGGGGCATTTCTGCCCGCCATGCTGTTTCCCGGTGCTGCCGCCTGCCAGGCCAATTTTGCTGCATGGCGGGCATTCTGGACCCCCGACCGGCAACAGCTTCTTGAGCGGCAATTGGCCGCGGCAACGGCAGATGGGTTTGCCCCGGGGGCCTTTGCGCCCTTTACCGAGTTGGTCTCCCGAAAGGCCCCCACGGCGGAGGGATTCCGGATACCCGAGGCCATGCATGGGCTCATGGGCGTGACCCGTGCCGATGACGGCCGTTGGATGCAGTTTACCACGATAACGCCGGGGCCGGCCTACGCGCCGGAAGCGTTTCGGGAACGCTACGGAAATGCCGGCCGCATTTTCGATCCGGATTTTTTCTCCAGGACGTTGGGGACGCTGCTGTTTTCTTCTTTTGTCAAAATGGTGCTGATTGTTGGTGGCGCTGTGGCGCTGTTACTGTTCGTATTCTTTCTGGATGTCCGGTTGGCCCTAATCTGCCTGGCGCCTGTGGTGTTCGCTTTGGTGTGCACCCTGGGGACCCTGCGTCTTGCCGGGAGGGTGTTGGATATTCCGGCGGTGATGCTGGCCATCATCGTGTTCGGGATGGGTGTCGATTATTCTCTCTACCTTGTCAGGTCGCGTCAGCGTTACGGCACCGGGGATCATCCCGGGGTTGTTCGCATCCAAGGCGCGGTGCTGCTGGCGGCGGCCTCCACCCTCATCGGGTTCGGCATGCTGTGTTTTTCCGATCATGCCTTGCTGCGCAGTGCCGGAATTTCTTCCTTCCTGGGTGTTTTGTATGCCCTTCTGGGTGCGTTTTTGCTGCTGCCTCCGCTGCTGGACCATTATTTTTCTGCAAGGCCGAAATGCGAGGTTGCCGCGTTGCCCATGGCAGAGAGAATCGCGGGGCGCTATCGCCACATGGAGCCTTACCCAAGGCTTTTTGCCAGGTTCAAATACAAAACCGACCGGATGTTTTCCGAATTACCGGATCTGCTCAAGGGGCGGCCGGCTGTCAGGACCGCCGTGGATATCGGATGCGGTTTCGGGGTGCCGGGCTGTTGGGTGCTCGAACATTATCCCGGTGCGCGGGTTATCGGTCTTGATCCGGATCCGGAACGGGTACGGGTGGCGCAGCTGGCCATGGGACCGCGGGGAGAGATGCACTGCCAGGGCGCACCGCAGTTACCGCAGTTGCCAAAGGGGGTGGACGCTGCTTTTCTGCTGGACATGACGCACTTCCTGGATGATGCGGCTTTGGTCGCCACGTTGACGGCCGTTTCTGAAGCGCTTCATCCGGGCGGGGTGCTGGTGATCCGGGCCGTTGTGCCGGCCCCGGACGGACGGGTGTCGTGGCTCTGGAAGATTGACCGGGTGCGCATGCGGCTTGCCGGTATCACGCCCTTTCACCGGACCGGTGCGGAAATGATCCGGTTGGTGTCCCGCTGCGGATTCGCGGTTGAGAGCACCCGGGTGTCGGGCGGAAATCCGGAACTGTTGTGGCTTGTGGCGTCGCCGGCGATGAAAGGGGACGCTGCGTGAGGTTGCCGAAATTTTCCGTCGGCGAACGGGTTGGCGGGTTGGCACTGCTTACAGCGGGGGCTCTCTGGCCGGCGCATTCCTTCCTGGCGGTGGTGCCCTTGGGTCTCTTTCTTCTCATGTGCCTGGCCGCGCCGTTCATTCCGGCGACCTCTTTTTTCCTTCCGGTGGTGACCCGTGGTCGGAAAGACAGAAGGGCGATCGCCCTTACCTTTGATGACGGTCCCGATCCTGCGGCGACCCCTTCGCTGCTTGCCCTGCTTTCCGAATACCGGGTGCCGGCCACCTTTTTTCTTACCGGTGAGCGCGCGGCCTGTTTTCCTGAAATCGTCCGGAGAATTGTTGCCGGTGGGCATACCATCGGGAACCACACCTATCGCCATGACAATTTGATTATGCTGAAAACCGAACGGGCGGTTCGGGAAGAAATCGCGGCCGCCCAGCAGGTGTTTGCACGGTTCGGGGTGCGGCCCCGGGTGTTTCGACCGCCCGTGGGCATTACCGGGCCCCGGCTGTGGAAGCCTTTGCGGCAGGCCGGGTTGGTGGCGGTCAATTTCAGCCTCCGGGCTTGTGACCGCGGCAATCGGCGCATTGATCATATTTCGGAGCGGATTTTGCGCAAGCTGCGTGCCGGAGACATTATCATGCTCCACGACATTCGGCCCCGGCGGGGCAATTCCCTTGATCGGTGGCTTTTGGAAGTGCGGCGGGTTGTGGAAGGTGCAGATGCAAAAGGGTTTGAAATCGTAACACTTTCCGATGTGATCGGCGGGCCTGTGATGGAGCGTGTTCCTTGCCGGCCGTGAGGTTTCGGATGCGATCCTGGAAAGAGGCAGGCGCTGACGGCGAAAAAAAGGCTATTTACCGACAGCATCAATCGTTGTTATGTGATTCCAATGGATCAGGACAACCGGGATAAGATTTTGCGCGACCAGGTGGAATGGTTTGTCTCACAATCCGCGCTGGGGATCAGTGCCACTGCCTTTAATTCAGTCCTCTTGAGCTTTCTACTGGTGCGGGCCGTTTCCCCGGGGCGGGTTTTTACCTGGCTTTCCGTAATGCTGTTGATCTGCCTTGTGCGGGTGGGGGTCCTGCTTTACGACAGGCGCAAGGGGCGGCGGACCGATGCACGGCAGCAGAAAAAAGTTTACCTTCTTCTGCTGTCCGCCTCGGGGTGCGCCTGGGGTGGGGCGGCTGTTTTTCTGTTCCCCCCGGATGCGCTGGCCTACCAGATACTGATTGTTTTTGTCCTGGGGGGGATGGTGGCCGGATCCGTCGGCGTGTTTGCCTCCCTTCTTTCGGCCTTTTCCATGTTCACCGTGCCGACCCTGCTGCCGTTGACGCTGGTTGTTTTTTCAATTCCCGATCGGGTCCATTTCGTCATGGGGTGCATGCTTCTCCTGTTCGCCTATTTCATGTTCGTGGCGGCGAAACGGCTCAATCGGGACATCCACCGATTTCTGGTGTTGAAGTATGAAAATTTAGGCCTTATCGACCACCTGGAAAAAGAGATCCGGGACCGGGAAGATGCGGAACAGCGCCTTTTGAAGAAGCATCAGCAGATCGAATCGATCGTTGCCGTCCGCACCGGCGCACTGCGGGAGGCGAATGTGCAGTTGGTCAAAGAGGCCGAGGAGCGTATCGAAGCCGAAGCCGCCCTTCGGGAGAGCGAGACGCGGTTCCGTGAACTTTCAGACTCCCTGCCCCAGATCGTCTTTGAGCTTGACCTTGAGTGGCGGATGACTTTTGCCAATCGTAACGCCCGTACCCTCCTGGGATACAGCGAAGAAGATTTTGCCAGCCGGGGCCCTGTCTTTTTCCTCGTTTGTAAGGAGGATCGTGGCCGTGCCATGAAAAACTTCGCGGCCGTGCTGCGGGGAGACGCCATCGAAGGAGAAGAATACACGGTTGTCACCCGGGAGGGGCGGACACTGCCCGTATCCGTCCATTCGGCGCCCATCGTCAAGGGCGGCATGATTATCGGTGCGCGGGGCATCATGATCGATCTTACCGAACAGAAGCGGGTTGAGGCCGAACAGCTTAAATTGACGGCCCAGCTTCAGCGGGCACAGAAAATGGAAGTATTGGGAACGGTTGCCGGCGGGGTGGCCCACGATCTGAACAATATCTTGTCCGGGATCTTCAGCTATCCGGATCTGCTGTTGTTGGATTTGCCGTCCGACAGCCCGTTACGAGCACCCATCGAGGCGATTCAACGCTCCGGAAAAAAGGCCGCCGCCGTCGTTCAGGACCTGCTGACTCTCACCCGGCGGGGAGTTGTGGTGGAAGAACCCGTGGACCTGAATGACATTGTGCGGGCTTATCTCGCCAGCCCCGAGCACCAGAAGATGATGCTGTTTCACCCGGCGGTCGCGGTGGTCCCTCTTCTGGCCGATCCGCTGCCGTTGATTGCCGGATCGGAGGTTCATTTGGTTAAGGCCGTTATGAACCTCGTGTCCAATGCGGCCGAGTCCATGCCCTGTGGGGGCGTCGTGAACATTTCCACCACGAGCCTGTACCTCGAGCAACCCGTAAAAGGGTATGACGCCATTCGCAAGGGGCTCTATGTAATCCTGACCGTAGCGGATGACGGCATCGGCATTGCCCCGGAAGACATCGACCGGATTTTTGAACCGTTTTACACCCGGAAGGTCATGGGGCGCAGCGGCACCGGTCTCGGCATGGCGGTGGTTTGGGGTACCGTCAAGGACCACAGGGGATATGTCGATGTGGTCAGCACGGAGAAGAAGGGGACGCGCATCAGCCTCTATTTTCCGGTTACGGATAAGCAAAAAACCGCTCGGCTCATCCCCGATCAGCGGGCTGCCATTGAAGCCCTGCGTGGGGACGGTGAGACGGTTTTACTGGTGGACGACGTTGAAGAACAGCGCCAGATTGGGCGTCAACTCCTTGAGCGGCTTGGTTACAAGGCGGTGGTGGTTGCAAGTGGAGAAGCGGCGGTGGATTATCTGAAAAACGAGCAGGTGGATCTCGTCATCCTGGACATGATCATGGATCCGGGCATGGATGGTCTCGATACGCTCAAACAGATTCTCAAGCAGCGCCCAGGCCAAAGAGCGGTCATCACCAGCGGTTTTTCGGAAACCGGGCGCCTGAAGGAAGCCATGACGCTGGGGGCCGCGCCCTACTTGAAAAAGCCATATGCCTGTGAAGCCCTGGGGCAGGCCGTCAAAACGGCGCTGGGGAAACCTTTATAGACGCTGCTGGGCGGTGGATTGCTAGAAATTGATTTCCCATTTGGCGCCGGCATAAAAGCCGGGCGACGGTTCGGAAGGGTTGTTGCCCGACTTCCGCTCCACTTGCCCTACTTCGGGGATGAGTTGAACGCCGGGGGCGATATGGAGTACTGCCTGGGCGTAGACGGCGAACACGTTTTCCTCCGCAACTTCTTTTCTGTGTGCTTGCCTTACGGTTTCGACCCCCGCGCCGAGGGAGAGGTTTTCGTTGACGCGAACCCCGGCAGACGCCTCGAATCCAACGGCGCGCCTGCTGCCCGAAAGCGGCAAGGGCGATGGGGAAAGCCGCGCATCGGGAAGGCTTTTCGCAGCACGGCCCATGACGGCGCTACCTTTCAAGTACAAGGTCGTAAAATCCAGGCCGATACCCACAAACATTACGGAAGAAACATTGCCCGTTGCCGGTGTGCTGTCGCTGGAAAGACCGGCATGGTTCACGGGCAAACGGCTGCGCTGGACCCCGGCGCCCAGGTGAAGCCCGGAGAACGATAAGGTGGGCATCTTCCCGGAGGGGGCCGCGCGATCCGAAGTGTCCACCAGCGATACCATCAGCTGCCGGATTTCAAGGGGAACCAGGGGAACGGTCCCGCCGGCCGGGAAATGTTCGGAAGCGGCGGCGCGGCAATCCGTCAGGAGGCCTGCGAATGGCGTGACGCTGTCGCCGCCCGTTGCCTGGGCGTCCGACAAAAGGCGCCATTGCTGCGCTTCCGCCCCAAGGGGCGCCATCAGGAGCCACAACAGAACCCACAGGTGGAGGGGTGCGTTTCTCATCTTCTTCTCCCTGTTCAACCGCTAACAGCGGCTTTCGGAAAAGTCAAGCGCTATGGGGTGATTCAGGCATAACCTTTTGATATAATAAGATCATATTGTGTTCGGGGGAATTTACAGGGGGTGGGGTTCTTCCCGGTGCACGCGGGCGTATATGTGGTTGAGCGGACCGGCGCCCTTTCCGATGCCGGGGGCATGGCGAATGCATCCGGCGACGTACTGCTTGGCCATGGCGACGGCCTTTTGGGGGGGGCTTCCCGCGGCCAGCAATGCGGTAATGGCAGCGGCCAGGGTGCAGCCTGTGCCATGGGTATGGCGCGTGGCTATTTTTTCGCCGGCAAAGCGGTGGCAGGTGACCCCGTCGAACAGAATATCGGTGGCGTCTTGGGCCCGGTGGCCGCCCTTGATCAGCACCATGGCGGCGCCTGAATCGCAAATCTGCCTGGCGGCGGATTCCATTTCGGAAAGGGTCCCGATGGCCCTCCCGGTGAGCGCTTCGGCTTCGGGAATATTGGGCGTGATCAGGGTTGCCAGAGGAAAAAGAGTGTCCACGAGAACGGCAACGGCTTTTGAGGCCAGGAGGGTTGCACCGCTGGTGGCCACCATTACCGGGTCGAGTACCACCGGCGCGGCTTTGAAAAAACGCAACCGCTCCGCCACAACCGCGATAATCTCGGGCTGTGACAGCATGCCGATTTTTACGCCATCGACCCGTATATCTTCAAAAACGGCGTTGATCTGCCCCGCGACGATGTCGGGGCGGATATCCTGAACACTTCGAACGCCGCAGGTGTTCTGGACGGTTACCGCCGTGACGGCGCTCATGCCGTAAGCGCCGAAGGCGGCGAATGTTTTCAGATCCGCCTGGAGGCCGGCGCCGCCGCTGCAATCGGAACCGGCAATTGTTAGCAGGTGGTTCATTTGCTTTTGCTCATCATGGTATGGGTGGGGTGGGACGGTTGATACCCCACCTCGCATGCACCACTATACATTTTGCGGCTTTTTTGTAAACCCCCGCCGGTTGCTGTTAATCAGTCTGAACCGTGTAATATGTAACAAAGACGAAAGGATAAGCATTTTGGCAGGCGGGGGAGGGCGGCGCGTTCAAAAATATGAATCCGCTCAAAATAATTATATGTCTCAAAAAAACGATATGTTATGCCCTCCATGCGGGGAGGGGGTGTAGGATTTTGAACTTCCGCGGCGGGATCCGATTGGCGGCAAGGCGATGATGAAACGGCCATCGGCGTACAACCCACTTTAAATATAGAAAAATAACTCGATTGGCATTCTGTTTGAAAATTGGCAAATGTTTTGCATAACTCAATGCCAGAGTCAGATAATATTTCATCTGTTCTCCTCCTTATGACCGGTTGATGTGGGCTCAACCGGTCATTCTTTTTTCATCCCGGAACAGCTGGTTGAGGTGATCTCAACCAGCTGTTCTTTTTTTATCGGGCGCTGCGGGAATCCCTTCTGCAGGGCCAGTACAAAACATTCCGGTTGTTGATCATAAAACGTATGCTGATGACTTCACACGAAGCGCACGAAGGAAAAAGGATCAAATGGAATTTGGTGCTTTTTCCAGCCCGCGGTATTGGATGCCCAATCGCGTTGCTTTGCTACCTTGCTTTATCGTATACAAACAGCGCCTTGGAGGCATTAAATGTTTCTATTCCAATTCGTTGCTTCACACGATTTCCGGATGAACTTCATGGTGGTTCGTAATAGAGCAAATGGATATAAAGACGCGTTATCGATAAGGGGCACAATTTATGATGCCCTGGGGCGGTAACTTTTTTCGTTTTGCTGGTGACATTATCATATGGAGGTACCCGGTCGGGGTATACAGCATCGGGGCCAACCGATTGCAGTTCGGGCCGAACAGCGATAAGAGGGGGAGGGGCGTTGTCGCCGGCAGGTTTCGGGTCAAGCGGCAGATGCTCTGGCACCTATAAGCGTTTTTTATGGCGAGGAAACGCCGGTGGTTCCCCGTGGCGGCGGAATGTTTCAGTAGCCGAATTTTTCTCTGGAAAAGGATGTTGAATATGGTGTTACTTTTCAGGCCGGGCATGGCCATGCGTCGCAGCCGCGTTTTCGGCCTTGGCCTATTGATGGTGATACTGCTCTCCTCCGGTTGCCTGACGGTGGGGCCTGACTATGTCCGGCCCGATTGTCCGGCGCCGGAGTCTTGGCGGGCCGCTGCGGAAGCCGGTGACAGGGCCTCACCACCCACCACCTGCCTTTCGGAGTGGTGGCGCCTTTTCAACGATCCGCTGCTGGTCCGGTTGGTGGACCGCGCCGTCGCCGCCAATCCGGGGGGCATGGAAGCCCGAGCCCGGATTCGGGAGGCCCGGGCTCGGCGGGGAGTCAGCGAAGCGGCTTTGCGGCCGCAGCTGGACGTAACAGGAAGTTATACCAAGTCACGCAGCGGTGATCCGGGAGAAACGCACGATCTGTATGTTGCTGGGTTCGACGCCGGTTGGGAACTGGATCTTTTCGGCGGAAACCGGCGTGGCGTGGAAAGTGCCGCCGCCACCTTGGCCTCGCGTTACGCGGATTTGGAGGACGTTCTGGTGTCCCTGGTGGGGGAGGTGGCCAGAAATTATGGGGAGGTGCGCTCCTATCAGCGGCGGATTGGCGTTGCGGAGAAGAATATCGCCCTCCAGCAGGAGACCCTGTCGCTTGTGGCAGCGAAATATGCCGGCGGTACGGCGGACGCATTGGTTGTTGAACAGGCCCGCTATAGCCTGGCCGGATCCCTTGCGGGGCTTCCGTTGTTGAAAACAGGTCTTGCCGCGGCTGTGAACCGAGTGGCCGTTTTGTTGGCGGATGCGAGCGGTGATGTCCAGCGCCTGCTGGAAACGCCCGGTGTGTTTCCGACGGTTCCAGCGGATATCGCTGTGGGGGTGCCTGCCGAGGTTCTGCGCCAGCGGCCGGATGTGCGAAAAGCTGAGCACCTTCTGGCGGCCCGGACAGCCGACATCGGCGTTGCCGCAGCCCAGTTGTATCCGAAACTGTCGTTGACCGGTACCATCGGCATCGAGGCGACGGCCCCCGGAAGTGTGTCTCTTAATACCTGGAGCGGCGGCATCGGGCCCCGGATCTCTTGGCCTGTTTTCAGCGCTGGAGCCATCCGGCGGAATATCGAAGCGCAGACTGCGGTAAGGGATCAGGCTTTTCAACAGTACTACAGTACCGTCCTTTCCGCTTATGAAGAGGTGGAAAATGCCTTGACCGCCTACGGTCAGGAGCTGCAACGGGAAAGGGTGTTGGCCGAAGGGGTGGCGTCGGCCATGTCTGCCGCTGAACTGGCCGAGATAAAATACCGGGCCGGGCTCGTGGACTTCACGGCCGTGATTGACGCCCAGCGGTCTCTTCTTTCCCTCGAAGATCAGCAAATTGAGAGCCAGGGGGCGGTGCTGTCCGATGTGATCGCCCTGTACAAATCGTTAGGCGGCGGGTGGGAGTGCCTGTCCGTTGCCGGTGAAACGGCAGGCCACAACAATACCAGTCAATGGAGCGAGGGCAATGCGCGATAAGGGAGAAACAAACGATTCGGATGTGGCAGGTGTTGTCGGCCTGACCGGTGGCGGGACAAAGGGGCGAAAGGGGCGATGGCTTCTCGTGTGTTTGGCCTTCGGTGCGGCTGTTTTCGGGGCATTGCTGCTGCTCGGCCGGACTTCCGGCAACGGCAAGGTGCAATACCGGACGCAGCCTGTGACCCTGGGGGACCTGACCCTTACGGTCAACGCCACCGGCACGCTGGAGCCCACCAATCAGGTGGAGGTGGGCAGCGAGTTGTCGGGCATCATCAAGAGTGTCGCGGTTGACTACAATTCCTCGGTGTCCAAGGGGCAGGTTCTTGCCCGTCTGGACACCGAAAAGCTGGCGGCCGAGGTGCTGCAGGCCGAGGCGTCTCTGGCCTCCGCCCGGGCCACCGGGCGTCAGGTGGCGGCGAGCATCCGGGAGGCCCAAAATGAAGTCCGGCGGCTGACCAACGTCCGGCGGCTCACCGACAACCGTGCCGTCTCCCAGCATGAAATGGATGCTGCCCAGGCAGCGCTAGACCGGGCGGTGGCGGACAAGGCGGTTGCCCAGGCGGCCGTGGCCAAGGCCCAGGCAAGTCTCAACGCCATCCGGACGGATCTGGGAAAGGCAGAGATTCGTTCACCGGTGGACGGCATTGTGCTTACCCGGGAGGTGGACCCCGGACAAACGGTGGCGGCGTCGCTGTCGGCGCCGGTGCTGTTTACCTTGGCGGAAAACCTCACCCAGATGGCCTTGCATGTCTATGTGGACGAAGCGGATGTGGGGCAGGTAGCGGCGGGGCAATCGGCTGTTTTCACCGTGGACGCTTATCCGGACAAGACGTTTCCGGCCCGGATCACCCAGGTCCGTTACGGCGCTGTTACCACCGCCGGTGTTGTCACATACGAGACGGTATTGGCCGTGGACAACTCCTCCCTTCTGTTGCGTCCCGGCATGACCGCCACGGCAAGCATCACCGTCCAACACATACCCCAGGTGAAACTGGCTCCCAATGCCGCTTTTCGGTTTGCGCCGAACGCAGAAAACATAATGCCTCGGCAATCCCGAAAAGGGTTTTTCCGGCGTCTGCTTCCGGGGCCGCCCAGTTCCCAGAAGAGCGCCGTGCCTTCCCCGCCTGCTTCCGCAGGCACGAAGCGGGTGTGGGTGTTAAAAGACGGGGCGCCGGTGCCGGTGCCGGTAGCGGTGGGCCAGAGCGATGGGAGCTGGACGCACATTACGGGGCAGGAGCTTCATGTGGGAACCGAACTGGTCGTCGGCAGCATCACGGCGGGGGGCAACTTATGATCGGCACCTCCCTCATCGCCCTCACGCAGGTGGAGAAGGTTTACGGGCGCGGTGTCGCGGCCATGAAGGCGCTGAAGGGGGTAAGTTTCGAGATCCGGAGCGGGGAGTTTGTCGTCGTCATGGGGCCCAGCGGGTCTGGCAAGTCCACCTGCATGAATATTCTGGGCTGCCTGGACACCCCGACCCGCGGCAGCTACCGTTTTGGGGGGGTGGACGTGGGGGGGCTGTCCAGAAAGCAGCGGGCCTTGCTCCGCCGCCATTACCTTGGTTTTATTTTCCAGGGGTTCAATTTGCTCAGCCGCACCCAGGCCCTGGAAAATGTGGAGTTACCCCTGATTTACCGCGGAGTGGCCCGTAGGGAACGGCACCTGCAGGCCCGGGAGGCGTTAGCGGCGGTCGGATTGGCCGGCTGGGAACGCCACACGCCGTCGGAACTCTCCGGTGGGCAGCAGCAGCGGGTGGCCATCGCCAGGGCCATCGTGACCAGGCCCCGGGTGTTGTTGGCGGACGAACCCACGGGCAATCTCGATACCGTCACCAGCGGAGAAATTATGGCCTTGCTGACCCGGATCAACCAGGAAGAGGGAATTACGGTGATCATGGTGACCCATGACGCGGAGATGGCCGACTATGCTTCCCGCCGGTTGCATTTTCGTGACGGTGTGATGACGAACGGTGGCCCTGGTGGTCCCGGGGGGGAGGGATAACCATGTTCTGGGAAACCTTTTTCCTGGCCCTTCGGTCCATTCGGCGCAATGCCATGCGTTCGGCGCTGACCATTTTGGGCATTGTCATTGGCGTGGCCGCAGTGATCATCATGGTCACCATCGGCGGCGGTGCCACCGCTCAGGTAACACACGAAATTTCCAGCCTCGGCACCAATCTGATGCATGTGATGCCCGGCCAGGGGCGTCATGGCCCCGGCGGTGCCCGCAGCAGCGCACCCATGTTCGAGATGGCCGATGCGGAGGCCATTGCCCGGGAAATAGCAGGAATTGAGGCCGTGGCGCCCAGCAGCAGCCAAAGTGTTCAAGCCATCAACGGAAATCTCAATTGGGCGACATCGGTGATGGGAACCACCAACGGCTTTTTCCAGGTGCGGGACTGGGCCATCGCCCGGGGAAGGTTATTTACCGGGGCAGAACTTCGGGCTGGCAAGTCGGTTTGTGTGTTGGGTGCCAAGGTGGCCGAAGAGTTGTTCGGCGGGCAGGATCCCGTCGGGGAATGGATCCGGCTGAAGACACTCTCGTGTCAGGTGATCGGCGTGTTAAGTGCCAAGGGGCAATCCAGCTTCGGCCGGGACCAGGATGATATCATTCTGGTTCCCATCCGGATGTTTCACCGCCGGATGGCGGGCAATACGGATGTTAGCACCCTCTTTGTTTCGGTCAACAATGCGACGGAGATGAATGCGGTCAAGGAGCGGGTGGGGATGCTTCTCCGGGAGCGTCGGAAGATTTTGTCGGGCAAGGAGGATGATTTCCACGTATTGGACACGCGGGAGCTTATGACTGCCCTGACCGGCACCACCAGGGTGTTGACATCTCTGCTTGGTGCCGTGGCGGCCGTCAGTCTTCTGGTGGGAGGCATCGGTATCATGAACATCATGCTGGTGTCGGTGACCGAACGGACCCGGGAGATCGGTATCCGGCTGGCCATCGGCGCCTTGGAAAACGAGGTGCTGCTGCAATTTTTGGTGGAGGCGGTGGCCATCAGCTGTTTCGGAGGGTTGGTGGGGATTGTGCTGGGGCTTGTGGTGTCGGCAGTGGGCACCGGGCTGCTGGGGCTTCCCTTCCTGGTTGACCCGTCCATTATTGTCCAAGCGTTTGCTTTTTCAGCCGCCATCGGAGTGGTTTTCGGTTATTTTCCGGCCCGGAAAGCCGCAAGACTCGATCCCATCGACGCCTTGCGCTACGAATAGCCCTTTGGCGGTTTGTTCGAACAACTGCCGGCCCTCAGTGCCGTCGGTAGTATTTTATCAGCCGTTCCGGCTGTATTCCGGCCAGGTAGAGGCTGAGCAGCAGCCAGTTTCTCAGGGTGCAGTACAGCACGCCCTCGGAAGTCCAGCGGCGGGCAGAGGTGCGGACAAGGGCGTCAATGAGCGCAAAACGGGCATTGGCTGCCTTGGCCCGCCGCATCAGCGCAACGTCCTCCATGATGGGAATGTTCGGGTATCCGCCCAGCCGTTCGAACAGGCGGCGGGTCATGAAGATGGCTTGGTCGCCATAGGGGATGCGGGTGAGGCGGGTACGAATTTTTACGCTGGATTCGATGTGCCGGAACACCCGACGGGAAGATGCGATTCCCAGATTAAAGGCGCCATAGACTTCCGGGGTCGCACCCACCGCCGTTTTGATCATGTCCAGGGCCTTTGCCGGCAGTAGGGTGTCGGCATGGACAAACACAAGGATCTTTCCCGACGCCAGGGAGGCGCCGTAATTGAGCTGAGGCCCCCGGCCCCGGGGAGCGATCGCGGTCCGGACGGTCGGTTCGGTGATGGTGGCCACGGTGCCGCCGGCGGGGTCGCCGTCCACCACCAGAATTTCCAATGGCCATCCTTCGCTGGCCGCGCGTGCATGCGCTACACAGGTGTGGATGCGCGCCGTTTCGTTGAGCACGGGCACGATGACGGAAATATGGGCTGCCACGCGGCCTTCCTTTTGTTGCGCGTCGGTATCCGTTGCAGGTTTTCCTTTGCGGCAAAAATGCATACTGCAAAAAATGAGGGTCGTCGTCAACATGTTCCAGCGGTTCCGCGCCATAATTCGCTTGACTCCCGTGCCTTTTTGGTTTTATAGAAATTTAAGAAATAAATACCATTCAGAAAGTTATCATGCCTATTTTTCCTCCATCCGGGGCATGTCGGCGATGCGGGCGCCGCTTGTCGCCGCCGTTGCCTTGAACGCCAGGACGGGAGATCTTCCATGGATCTGCAATCAAAGATCGAAGGGAAGGGGTTTGTTGTGTTGGCTGAAATGGACCCCCCCAAGGGAACGGATATTTCGCGCATGGTGGACAATGCCTTGCGGGTCAGAAACCGGGTGGATGCTTTTCTGGTGCCGGAGATGGGAAACGCCGTGATGCGCATGAGCGCATTGGGTTGCGCCATGCTGCTGGAAACCAAAGGGTTGCGGACGGTGATGCAGGTGTGTTGCCGGGATAGAAACCGCCTGGCCCTTCAGGCGGATCTCCTTGCCGCCGGCGCCGGCGGCATCCGGGCCGTCATGGCTGTTGAGGGGGAGGCCCCCAGCTTCGGCGACCACCACGAGGCGCGGGCCGTGTACGATCTGGATCTCCCCGGCTTGTTTCAGGCCATCGCCGCACTGGCGCGGGGAAAGGACATGGCGGGGGTCGATCTTGCCGGGGCGCCGGTTTTCCTGGTGGGTGCCGCCGCCAACGCCGCAGCCAGGGGGACGGTGTTGGACGCTGAGATTGCGGCCATGCAGCGGAAAATAGAGGCCGGGGTGCGGTTTTTCGTGTTGCCGCCCGTGTTCGATCTGGAAGCGGTGGCGCCGTTTCTTTCAAAAGCCCAGGGGCTTGGCGCCTGTCTGATCCCCACGGTGTTGCTCGTCAAATCCCTCGGGATGATCCGCTACATTGCTCGGCATATGAATCATGTGGCGGTGCCCGACAGCCTCGTTGCCCGGATTCAAAAGGCCCCCGATAAGGTGCAGGCCTGCATCGGCATCGCCGCCGAGGTGCTGTCCCAGATCAAGACCGCTGGTTTGGGGGGCGTTCTTCTGTCCACCGTGGGTTGGGAGGAGCGGCTGTCCGAGATTCTGGCCTGCGCAGAACGGTGAGCTGCGGGCCCCGCTTCCGGCAGATGTTTGCCCCGCCGGGTTTTTCCTTTACAGATCCCCCGTGAACACGGTATAAAATCCCACCGGAATGCTGTCCTGATACAAATCCTGCCACCAATGAAAAACAGTCGGAAATGGAATGCACATGAAACGGATCCTCGTTCTGGAGAAAGACGCTTCCTGCCAGCGGATGCTGACCGACACCTTCACCCCCGCCTATGACATCAGCTTCAAAGACGACAAGGGGGCGCTGGAGTCGATGAAGTCCACGCAATATGATGCGGTGATCATGGATATGACGGCAGGGACCACCGGGGCCATGGACCTGCTCAAACGCTTCAAGACCGCGCTGCCCAACACCCCTGTCATTGTGACCAGCCAGACGGAAAATGCCGAGTTGGTGGTGAAAACCATCAAGCTGGGGGCTTATGATTTCCTGACCAAACCGTATTCGGTGGCGCGGGTGGATCACTTGCTCAAGCAAGCCCTGGAAGAGCGAAGTAAAAAAAACGAGATCGACTATCTGCGTCACGAACAGGACGTGGTGTATGACTTCAGCCGGGTGGTGGGCGTCAGTCCCGTCATGCGGGCGGTGCTGAAAACCCTCGTCAAATTTTCAAAAACCGACGGTACTGTTCTCATGACCGGCGAGACGGGAACCGGCAAGAGCTTCCTGTCCGGCAGTATTCATTTCAACAGCCCCCGCCGCCGGAAGCCCTTTGTGAAGGTCAACTGTGCCAATATCCCTGAAACGCTGTTGGAAAGTGAGCTGTTCGGCCATGAAAAGGGTGCGTTTACTGGAGCGGACAAGGTGCGGATCGGAAGATTTGAGCAGGCCCATGGAGGGACGATCTTTTTAGACGAAATCGGGGAAATGAGCTTGCCCCTGCAGGCCAAGATGCTGCGTGTGCTCGAGGAGAAGGCGTTTGAGCGTGTGGGAGGGAACCAAACCATCCACGCGGATGTCCGCGTGATCGCCGCCACCAACCGCCATCTGCCCCAGCTGGTTGCCGACGGCGCCTTCCGGGAGGATCTCTATTACCGTATCAATGTTTTGAGCGCCAGGTTGCCGCCTCTCCGGGAGCGCCGGGATTGTATCCGCCCGTTGGTGCAAACGCTTCTTTCAAAAATATGCAGATCCTTGGGACGGAAGGTGCCCACGGTTTCGCCCGAAGCGATGGCGGCCATGGCGGCATACGGTTGGCCGGGGAATATCCGTCAGTTGGCCAACACGTTGGAGCGGGCGGCGATTCTGGAGGAAGGCGATCTGATCGATGGATGCCACCTGGTGCTGCCCGAGCCGCTTGACCTCGCTGCGCCGGCTACGTCGCCGGTGGTGCGCCAGGCATCGTTGGTGGAAAATGAGCGGGAAATGATTGTCGATGCCCTCAACGCCTGTTTATGGATTCAGAAGGACGCTGCCGAACGGCTGGGGGTGAGTCCCCGGGCCCTCAACTATAAAATCAAGAAATTCGGTATCACCCATCCGCGCTGGCGCAAACACAAGCGGTGAGGTGCCCGCTGACCTTGACGTCTCCGGTCTTGCCGGTCAGACGGATGTTGAACCGATAGGCGCCGTTTTCCGGCGCACCGCTGTGGCGCACCACGATTCTGCCAATCAATTCGATGATGGTGGTCCTGAAAGACGGGGGGAACACGCCCTCCAACATCCAGGACGCCGTATCTCCTTTGACCGCCACATCAAACAAAACCCTGCCGCTTCTTTCAGATTGCGTGGAAAACAGGATGTCCATGTCGCCGAAAGGCGTCAGTGTATGCAGTGTCCAGTCGCCCGTGAGGGTCTGCTGGCTGGACAGGACCATGTGGGGTACGGATAGGGGGATGGTTTGCATCAAGGCCTCGCGCACATTGGAGATGCTTCTTTTGTTTTAACGGACCCGGAATCCGGGCATGCCGGGTTTCCGGCATGATGCGATGTTTACCCGGTCCAAACAGCAAGATCGGTGCCAAGGAGGTTCCGGCGGCACGATGCCGGACAAAAGAGTGCTGGGGTGCCATGCCGAATGACGGATGACGGGCGCCCCGAGTTCCCCCGGCCACGCTGTTGACGCCGTGCCATGAAAGCAGGGCAAGTGTAATTCAAGTGTCAAGGCCATGGGCCGCATCTTACGAAATGGTAATTCGCTGTCATTGCAGGTTGTTGTGCGCCTGTATACAAATGGGTATCTGCGGTTCGAACCGTGTCGTTTTGTGCACTTTTTGTTGTGGCCCCCTCCTTTTCATTCTGCCAGGCCAGGTTGCTCCGGCCATCTTTTTCTAATAATACAACAATAAAACAATATGTTAAGGATTAAACGGTGGGAGAGCGCCGTGCCGGCGATGGTAATGGCATTTATTTTGCTTCTCAACGGTTTCGACAATGTCCCGTTCTTTTGATGATGCTCGATAAAGGCAAACCTTCCGAAAGGGAGGGACGCAAAGCCGATGGCCTAAGTCTTCGGACACCGAAGATAAGGTAGACAGGTTGCCGGGCAGAGCAGCAACACCTTCCAGGTTGCTTCGCTTTGCGCGGAAGACAGAACCGAAAAAGGAAGGTGTTTTCATGCGAAGAGTCCCTGTTCTTTCATTGTCGTTTTCTTTTGTCCTTTCCCTTCTGTTGACGGTATTGACCGTTCTGGTGACGGTCTCCGGAATGCCGGGGCAGGCCGCGGCCGCAGACATCACCTTGGCGTGGGATGCCAGCGGGGAGAGCGGTGTTGCCGGTTATCGCGTGTATTACAAGCGCGGGGACGTGGGGGCGCCTTACAATGGAACCGGGGCGGCAGAAGGCGATTCCCCCGTCACCATCGCGCTGGCGGACCTGGCGGATGCGTCTCATCCTTCATATACACTGACCGGAGTGGAAGACGGCGTTTTCTATTGCCTGGCGGTTACGGCGTACACCGCCGCCGGCGCGGAGAGTGCGTATTCCAATGAAGTCAGCCTGACCACGAGTGTCATGATTCAAAACCAGATGCCTCTTGCCAATGCCGGGCCCGACCAGAGCGTATCGAAAGGTGCCGTGGTGCACCTGGAGGGCGGAAATTCTTCAGATCCGGAATACGACCTGGCCTCTTATCGCTGGGTGCAACAAAGCGGGCCTACGGTGGTGCTGGACAATGCAGACAGTGCGCGCGCATCGTTCACCGCGCCGGAGGTTGGCGTTGACGGCGCGACCCTGTCGTTTGTGCTGGAAGTGACGGACGGCGGCGGATTGTCGGATACGGACAGTTGCACGGTGAATGTCGTCTGGTATAACCAGCCGCCCGTCGCTTGTGCCGGGTTGGACCAGATGGTCCAGGAGGAGACGCTGGTGGTGCTGGCGGGGTTGTGCTCCACGGATCCGGATGACGCCATCGCTGCATACCACTGGCGACAGACCGGTGGGCCCGCCGTGGTTCTCGACGGGGCCGAAACCGCGCAACCTTCTTTTATTGCACCCGTGACGGATGCCGCCGGTATCAGCTTGACATTTGAACTGACCGTTGAGGACAGCTACGGTTTGAGCGCCTCGGATACCTGCATGGTCAACGTGTCCTGGTTCAACGCGGCGCCCATTGCAGAGGCGGGGCCGGATCAGACCGCCGTACCCAAAAGCACGGTGGTTCTGGACGCCACGGGTTCCCGGGATCCGGACGGCGGCATTGCTTCGTATGCATGGCGTCAAACCAGCGGCAAGGCGGTGGTGCTCTCGGACGGTGCGTCCGCAACGCCTTCGTTTACCATGCCCGCCTCGGCGGCGGCTGGCGACCGGCTGGCATTTGAGCTTGTCGTGACGGATGCAAGGGGCTTGGCCGCCAGTGACAGTTGCCAGGTACTGGCCGCTACCGCGGTCCATGTCGAAAAGTCCACCGAAGAAAAGTCCAAGGACACCAAAGACAGTGGGGCCCCAAAAAACAGCGGCGCCACCGGTACGAACAGTGACGGGGACAGCGCAGCGACATGGCCGGCTGCCAAGGAGACAGCATCGGAAGAAGGATCGGACGGCACAGAGACCGCACCGGCAACCGAGACGGGGGACGTTGCGCAGGAGACCCAAGAAACGAGCACGGGATCCGTTGACGCAGAAGCGGCGGGCGAACCGGTCGTTGGCAACAACATCCCCTCGGCGCCGCAAAACATGGTGGTCCGGGCTTGTGCACAAGATGGCGCCGTGGCGGTTATAATTACCGCCGGTGTTTTTGACGACGTGGACGCCGGGGACCGTCATTTAAAGACCCAGTGGCAGGTGGGGCGGCGATCGGACGGCGGATTGGTTCTGAACCACACCGGTGTGCAGCATTTACGGGAATTGCCGTTGCCCGGGCTTCTGTTGGAGGCGAACACCGCCTATTTTTGCAGGGCACGGTTTTGGGATAGCCGGGGGGGCGCGTCCGAGTGGAGCGTGCCGGTGCATTTCCAGACGGGGGCTTTTTCAAACGATATGAACGAAGACGGCGTCCCCGACGACCAGGAACCCGCAGCGGACGTCGACCTGAACGCAGACGGTATCGCCGACAGGGAGCAGGCCATTGTGCGGTCCGTTTTGTCCCCTGTGTCCGGGCGTGCCATCGGGTTGGGCATTGAACACTCCGACACGGTCCTGGCGGTTTTGTCCATGGCTGCGGTGGATCCGGCAACGGCCTGCGGCGCCCAGGATGCCGCCGAGGTGCGGGAACAATATCCTTACGGTCTGATCAACTTCAGGCTTGAGGTTGCCGCTCCGGGGGATACGGCGACGGTGACGGTTTATCTGGATGCACCGGCGGACGAAAGTGCAAGTTGGGTAAAATACAATCCCATTGATGGCTCTTGGCAGGACTACAGTGCCCATGCCGTTTTCAGCGCGGATCGCAAACGGGTGACGCTTACGCTGAAAGATGGCGGGTTCGGTGATGATGACGGCATTGCCAATGGGGTCATTGTTGATCCATCGGGCATAGAGATCCTCCCGGAACAGACCGCGTCCTCCCAGAGCGTTTCAGGTGAAACGGCTGCTGCGGCCGGTGGCGGCGGGGGTGGCGGTGGATGCTTTATCGCCGGTTCTTTGGGCAATGCCGGCGCTTCCGGCAGCTGGGTGACCCCCTGCCTCCTGGTCCTTTTCGCGCTGTTGGGGGTGGGAATGTCCCGGCGGAAAGAATAATATTTGTTATTTCCCCGCCGGTTCCGGCGGGGAAGGTGTATGTTGCCGTGCGGCCAGGAACCTGCGCCGCACGGCGTTTTTTGTTCTTCATAAACGGTTTTCCAACCAGCGGGGATTATTTGACATCGCTCCATGAATATGTGATGAAAAAGATCCTGGAGAGCAGACAGGGGGCACTTCTTGAACTTCTGCGAGGAGGATTGGCAATGCGTGGCCTTGTAAAAGCAACCGTCATAGGGCTTGTGTGTGTGTTATTGGTGGGGGGGTGTTCGTCGAAAGAAGAGAAGCGCACCGATTATTATGACCGGGGCGCGGCGTATTTCGAGAAAGGCGAATATAAAAATGCGGAACTGGAACTCAAAAACGCGATTCAAATCGATCCCAATTTCGCAGCTGCCTACGAAAAGCTCGGGGAAACCTACCTGAAGCTCGGTAACGCCCAAAAAGCTTACGGTGCGTTTTCCAATGTCGCCAAGCTTGATCCCGACAATACCGGGGTGCAGCTAAAGCTGGCCACATTCCTTATGCTGGGGAAAAAGATCCCGGAATCGAAGGAGAAATTATCCCTCGTGTTGTCGCGTGAGCCCGAGAATGTGGAGGCCCTTTTTCTGATGGCCGGTGTTCTTGAGCAGGAGGACAACGTGGACGAAGCCATGGATACGCTGAAAAAGGTGCTGTCATTGGACGACGCCAAAGTGCCGGCGTATCTCGGGCTGGCAAGGCTTCATGCCCAAAGCGGCAATGCAGACGCTGCGGAGAGGCTGCTTAAAACGGCGATCCAAAAAGTCCCTTCGGATGTTAAGGCCCAAATGGCCCTGTATGGTTATTATCTGCGGCGCAACGACCGGGTTCGGGCCGAGACGGTTCTCACAGACGCCATTGCCGCCAATCCTGATAATATTGACCTGCTGATTCTCCATGGCAACCATTTGCTCAAACAGGGAGACCCCGAAGGGGCGGCCGCTGTTTTCCAAAAGGCTATCGACGTTGAACCGGAAAACGTGAAGCCATATCTTGTGGCGGGCGGATTCCAGGAGGCGGCGGGGAATGTGGAAAAGGCGGAAACCTTTTACCGGCAAGCCCTTGCCCTGCAGCCCGACGATATAGGCCTGTTGAGCACGCTGTCGCGTTTTTATCTGAAGCAAAACGACCTGGACCAGGCGGACGGTCTCATTCAAAAAATCCTATCCCAACGGCCGGATTATTTTACGGGCCGCCTTTTGAAGGCAGAATTACTGGTTGCGCGCAATCAATTCACCGAAGCCATCCCCATGCTCGACCGGCTCATTGAGGATGAGCCGGAGTCGGCCGAGGCGCATTACGCAAAGGCTTTGGCGTTGTTGGGGAGTGGAGAGCGACGGGTGGCAAAGACCGCGTTGCTCAAAACCGTGGATTTGCGTCCGGGTCATCTTCAGTCGCGGCTGATGCTGGCGGACCTCTATCTGCAGGACGGCGTCTTGGACCAGGCAGAGCGAGAAGCCAAGACCGCTCTGGAGACGGCACCGGGCAGCTACCAGGCACGGTTGATTTTGGGCAATGTGCATTTGGCACGCCGGCAGCCGGCCGCCGCCGAAGAAATTTTTGCCGCCTTGACCGCTGACAGGCCGGATGTTCCGATGGGATTTTTCAGGTTGGGCGTGGCCCGGGCCATGGCCGCGTCATACGGTGAAGCCCTGGAGGCCCTGGACGAGGCGTTGTCGCTGAACAGCCGCTTTCTGGAAGCCTTTGTCCAGAAAGTGCAGGTGCTTTCCCACCAGGGGGATGTGCTCCGGGCCCTGGATGAATGTGACCGTTATCTGTCGGATGTTGCCGATGCGCCCCGCCAGCAGGCGGTGGTGCTGGGGCTCAAAGGCGATTTGCTGCTCCGGCAGGACAAGAAGGACGCGGCCATCGGCGCCTATGAGGCGGCGTTGGCGGCTGATCCGAATTTTATGAGCGCTTACCACGCCCTGGCGCGCATTTATCTCTCCGAAAACAAAATGGACGACGCCGTCCGTCAGTATGAGGCGGGGCTTAAGCGAAATCCTAAGGCAGCGGGATTTCACATGCTGATCGGCACCATTTACGATCTGAAAAAGCAGCCGGAACAATCGGAAAAGCATTACCGCGCCGCCATAGAAATCAATCCTGACTCGGTGCCGGCCCTGAACAACCTCGCCTACTTGGTGGTCTCCCGGGAGGGCAACCTCGAGGAGGCTCTAGACTTCGCCCAAAGGGCAAAGGCCCTGGCGCCCGGCGATCCCCGGGTGATGGATACCTTGGGGCTCGTGTATTACAAGAAGGGTTTTTTCGACAGCGCCATCGGCGAATTCACCGCAAGCTTGGCAAAGATACCGGAAGATGCCACCGTACAATACCACCTGGGATTGGCGCTTCTGGGCAAGGGGGAGACCGCAGCCGCCCAAAAAGCCATCGAAAAGGCCCTGCGTCTCGATCCGACGGCAGAGTGGGCCGATGCGGCGAAAAAGAAATTGTCGGCCCTTTGATGCGGCCATGCTCGGTGGCTGCCGGGAGGTTTCCCTTTCGGCGGCCCCACCAGCCCCTGTGATATGAAGCATGTTCCCTTTCGACTGTTTGCCGTATGCATTGTGTTGCCGCCGCTCCTCTATGGTTTTACCACCCAGGGGATCATCTGGCTTCTTGCCCGGAAGTATCAAACGGAGATCCAGCAAGTTTGTGTCGGAGAGACGGCACCCCTTTTGGCAGGCGATCTCCTCCTCAAGGAGGCAGTGCGTCGCCATGTGGACCGCTACCTTCGGCAGCAGCGGCTGTTGTCCTGGGGGGTAACGGCAAAGGTATGGGTGACTGCCGGCGCGTCGACCGTATTGTACCCCGCCCCCATCGAAAAAGGCGAAGCCCATCTGCACCAGCTGGCGCCCCTCGACATCGCATCTGAAAACTATGCCCTTCTCCGAGCCGGAGTGGATGCTTCCGTGGATGTGGACATTGATTTCAATCGGCCGCTGTCAAACTGCCTGTTGACAGTCTATGTTTTCTTGGCCATCGGTCTTCTCTATGGTGTCTACCAGGTGGGGGTTCGCAGAAGCCGGCTTGCGGAAGTCACTGTGCGGCGCCAGCTGAATCGGCTGCTGCGCCAGGAAACGGAGTCCGCCCGAAACCTGTCGGTTCTGCAGCGGGACCGGGCGCGGTTGGAAGCGGCCCTTGCCCGTGAGAAACAGAAGGCGGGTAGCCAGGAAGCGGAACTTTTCGAAGAGATTATCGCCCTGGACGAGAACCTCACCCGGAACCTGAAGCTCCAGGAGCATCAGCGGGCGGAGATTGCGGCGCTGCATCAACAAATAGAAAATTATGAAAAAGAACACCAGCGGTCGCGTGCCCCCAAAAAGCGGGAGATGGACGTTCTTTCCAAGCGGTTTGCCACGCTTTACAAGCATTTGACCATCCACCAACGGGCCGTGGAAGGCTTTGTTGCCCTGACCGAGGAGATGCGGCTGAAAGGCGAGGAAATGATTTATCGGCTCAACGAAGCGCCGGATCAGGTTCCCATCAAACGCAAGGTTTTCGGTCGGAAGGGACGAGAAACGGTGTGGGAGGTGCTGTTTGCTTATAATGGCCGTATGTACTTCCGGAAATTCGGAGAGCAGCAGATCGAGGTGTTGGCCATCGGCACCAAGAACACCCAGGCGCGGGATTTGGTTTTCATTGACGCTGTCGCCCGTAAAGGGGAGTCTGGGTGACGGCTGTTTTTTCAGACGAACCGTTTCATCAATTCAGCGACCAGATCGTCGACATTTTCCGCGTTGACACCAAGTCGGATGCAGGCCTCGTCTGCGCGTTGGCGCAGGTGGGGGACCGTCATGTCTTCCAGTTGGTTGAAAAAGCCAAGACGGCGACCGATCTGGTAACAGTGCCGGTCTTCGGGGGGCATGGCCAGAAACCGTTCCAGCAGGGCGATCATCCCGGCTTTGGCGTCCGGGAGGGTGCCGTTGATTTCCTGGAAAAGGTTGAGGATATGGTCGCTGACCACGGTGCTGGTAATGCCGTCCAGGTGCGTGATGAAGTGATGCAGCTCCCTTGCGGTGTCCAGGTCGTTTAATTTGTGGAAGCGTCCTGCGGCCATGTCTTCATGGAGCGCCACGTGATCCGGTATGGCAAGGGTTCGCAGTCGAATGAAATCCGGGTCAATTTGGTTGAGGGCCTCGGCGGTTTCAACGGCATGCTGCAGGGAGAGGGGTTTGCCGCCGAGGCCGGGCATTACATATTCCGAAAGTTCCATGCCGGCGGCTTTCACCTTCCGGCCGGCCGCAATGTGCAAATCCCGGGTGGCGCCTTTGCGAACCAATTTCAGTACCGCATCGGAACCGGATTCCAGGCCGATGTGAATCCGGTTGAGGCCTGCCGTGCGCATGCGGGCGAGGTCCTCATCGTTGATGCGGGCAACGGTATGGGACCTGGCGTAGGAGGTGATGCGCTCCACCCACGGGAACCGATGCGTCAACTGCGTAAGGATGTGAATCAAATCAGCTGGTTTTAAGATGAGGCTGTTGGCATCCTGCAAAAAAATGGCGCGCATGCCATTGGCGGCCCAGTGCGCGGCGGCCTGGAAGGCTGCGGGGTCGTTCTCAGCCGCTGCTGTGAAAACGGCCCGGGCGGCGAGGTTTTGCTGTTCAGCAGCTTCCTGAACAGTACCGATGCACCGGTGCACCCGTTCAATGTCTTCCAGTACATGCGAAACGGGCCGCACGGAAAAACGGGAGCCTTTGTATACCGGACAGAAACTGCATTGGTTCCAGGGGCAGTTGCGGGTGACGCGAATCAGCAGGCTGCCCGCTTCACTTGGGGGGCGGATGGGGCCCTGTTCGAAGCCGGTATAGGGGTGGTGTTTTCTGGTCGGTTTCATGTGCTTGCGGTGTCATGGATCAAAGGTTTCGGCATCCATATCATAAACCGTCGCCGGTCGTCCACCTGATTCGCATGGCCCAAAAAACAAAACCGCCGGGGAGAAATCCCCGGCGGCAGTTGGTTTCGTCGATGGCTGTTTCCGGCCATCGCTCGCTAAGCTGCTTTTTTCAAGGGCTCGCAGATGGTGTCGGTGTTTTGCGCGGCGTTGGTGGACTGTTTGACGCTCATGATAACCAGGATCGATGCGATGGAAACACCGATGAACACGGTAAATGCGGTGTTGTAGTCCCCGGTGAGGTCGAACAGAAATCCGGCGCCCAGGGGGCCCAGGGCGGAGCCGGCCGTCTGAAAGAGGGAAACGGCGCCGAAGATGACCCCGTAGGCGGCCATGCCGAAGGTTGAGCTGACCATCATCGACATGATCGGCAGCCAGGAGCCCACACCGATTCCAAATACGATGGCATAGGCCCAAAGCAGGATGGGGGAGGATGTCGGCTTGAGCAGGGTCAGCATGAAAATACCGACGGTAAGGAAGGCTGCGCCAATGACGAAGGCGAATTTTGGTGCTACTTTATCGCACAGCCACCCGAAAAAGAATTTGGCGATGGCGCTCATCAGGCCAAGGGCGCCCAGGGCACTGGAAGCGGTAAGTACCGGGAAACCGATGTCTTGGAGATGTGGCACCTGGGTTTGCAGGGTGCCTACCAGGCTGAACAGGTACAGGAAGAATCCTGCGGAGATCAGAATCACGGGAAGCGAAAGGATGCTGGCCTTCGCTTTGTCGGTGGAAGCCGTTGCATTGGCGGTGGCGTCTCGGCGCGGCGCTTGTTTTTTAAGAATCAGCATGGCCAGGGGCAGCATCAGTATGGTAAACACGGCGATGCTGACATAGCCGCCCTGCCACCCGAAATTCGGAATAAAAAAACCGCCGAGCAGGGGGGAAAACACGAACCCGCCAACCCCGATGCCGGTGGACATGATGCCGATGGCGAGGCCCCGTTTGTGTACAAAGGCCTTGGAGACCGCGGCACTCAGCGGAACCGGCCCCATGGCGGCACTACCCAGCCCGACGATGATATTGCCGATGTAAAAATGCAGCGGACTCTTTGTGAGGGTGAGGGACAAAAAGCCAAGGGAGGCCACGATTGCGCCGAGGCTGATGATTTTTCGGTTGCCGTATGTGTCCACGGCCTTTCCCACCAGCGGAGAAACAAAGCCGAGGCAGAGAAATTGAAGGGTAAAGGCGAGCATGATGGTTGCCCGGTCCCATGAAAATTCTGTCTGGAGCGGTTTCACCATCAGGCTGAAGGCGTACATGAGGCAGCCGGAGTGGATACAGCAGCCGTAAAACGCCACAATGAGAATCAACCATTGGTAATTGATGCCGAATTTTTTTTCTTGTGTCATGGGTGTTACTTTCTGCGAAATGCGGTGTTGGCCCTGATGCGCATGGCCGGTTCCCAAAAAGCGGGAGCTTGACCCCGTTTAAAAAGTTATATATGCAAACAGAGTTTCCATATATAAATTTATATATGAGCGCCATCGGTTTGTCAAGGTTTATTTGTTTCTTTCCTATTTATTTCCGGGTCACTGGTTTCACAGGATCCATGGAGGTGGGGCGATGGTCAAGTCGGCCACTAGAGTGATGCAGATTCTCAGGTTTGTCGGACGTTCCCGGGACGGTGCAAAACATCTCGATATTGCAACGGGCCTTGGCATTCCAAAGGGAAGCCTGTCTTTTCTGTTGGCGGATCTTGTGGATGGCGGTTTCTTGACGGTGGATAAGGATCATCGGCGCTACCGCATCGGTCCCCAGGTGTTGGTGCTGGCCGGACGCTATCTCGCCGATTTGAACCTGGTAAAGGTCAGTCAGACCATTATCCGCCGGTTCATCGGTAAAACGAACGAGTCCTGCGGCCTGGCGGTTCGCACGGGCAACGAGGTCATGATCGTATGGGAGGCGCCGTCCACCGAGGCCCTGAAATGGGATTTGAAAATCGGGGATCAATACCCGATGTATGCATCCGCTCCGGGAAAAGCGATCTTGGCATTTTTCAGCGGCCCGGAGCTGGACCGGTATTTTGCCTCGGTGGAATTGGCAGCGGTGTCTCCGTTCACCATAACGGACGAGGCGGTGCTCAGGAAAGAGCTTGCCGGGATCCGAAACGGGGATGTTGCCTATTCCAGGGAGGAAAATTTTGTGGACCTCGTGTCCATGGCTCTGCCGGTGTTCAACAATGAAAAAAAAGCGGTGGCCTCCTTGGGGGTTCCCATTCCAAAAGCGCGGTTTACCCAAGAGAAAGAGGGGCTGGTGGCTTCGGCCCTGAAAGCCGCCGCCACGGATATGTCATGTGAGTTGGGGTATTATTAGACGGCGCCAGGCTGGGAAGGGGCCCGTTCCCGGTCGAATTGCCCTTGGGGTTGCCGCCGGGGCA
>CAXXFG010000001.1:1665000-2046045 GCA_963678885.2 Desulfobacterales bacterium
GGATCATCATGGACTGAATCCATAGGTCCATGAGGCGAACGAGGTGAACTGAAACATCTTAGTAACCTCAGGAAGAGAAAACAACAGTGATTTTCCTAGTAGCGGCGAGCGAACGGGAAAGAGCCCAAACCGCATGTGTGTGATAGCTCGAAGGCGTTGCATATGCGGGGTCGTGGGAGTTGATTGGAGAAGGCTTCGAACTTCTCGGAAAGTTACCAAACCGATTTGTAGCCGAAGTGTCTGGAAAGGCACACCATAGGGGGTGATAGTCCCGTAGGCGAAACGTATCGGACTTTCTGGATCGACCACCCAAGTACCGCGGGACACGAGGAACCCTGCGGGAATTCGTGAGGACCATCTCACAAGGCTAAATACTACTTGGCAACCGATAGTGAACCAGTACCGTGAGGGAAAGGTGAAAAGTACTCCGGTGAGGAGAGTGAAATAGTACCTGAAACCGTTTGCCTACAAGCAGTGGGAGCACCATGGTATTCGCTTCGGCGGGTATCGGTGTGACTGCGTGCCTTTTGCATAATGAGTCAGCGAGTTATTTTACGCAGCGAGGTTAAGCCGTAAGGTGTAGCCGTAGCGAAAGCGAGTCTGAACAGGGCGTATTAGTTGCGTGAAGTAGACCCGAAACCAAGTGATCTATCCATGGCCAGGGTGAAGCGCCAGTAAAATGGCGTGGAGGCCCGAACCGTTGTATGTTGAAAAATGCTCGGATGAGCTGTGGATAGGGGTGAAAGGCCAAACAAACTTGGAAATAGCTGGTTCTCCCCGAAATATATTTAGGTATAGCCTTGCAAAGTAAGTGACGGGGGTAGAGCACTGGATGGGCTAGGGGTCCTACCAGATTACCAAACCTAACCAAACTCCGAATACCGTCAACTGTTATTGCAGGAGTCAGACTACGAGAGCTAAGTTCCGTGGTCGAGAGGGAAACAACCCAGACCGCCAGCTAAGGTCCCCAAATATGTGCTAAGTGGGAAAGGATGTGGAAATGCACAGACAACCAGGAGGTTGGCTTAGAAGCAGCCACCCTTTAAAGAAAGCGTAATAGCTCACTGGTCGAGTGAGTCTGCGCCGAAAATGTAACGGGGCTCAAGCACATTACCGAAGCTGCGGATTTGCATCTTTGATGCAAGTGGTAGGGGAGCATTCTGTACGGGCTGAAGGTTGACCGTAAGGACGGCTGGACTGTACAGAAGAGACCATGCTGACATGAGTAACGATAAAGCGGGTGAAAAACCCGCTCGCCGAAAGCCCAAGGTTTCCTGAGTAAAGTTAATCTTCTCAGGGTTAGTCGATCCCTAAGCCGAGGCCGAAAGGCGTAGGTGATGGAAAACAGGTTAATATTCCTGTACCACCGTGTCATCGTTTGAGTGATGGGGGGACGCAGGAGGGTAGGTCAGCCACCGATTGGAAGTGGTGGTTCAAGCCGGTAGGCTGGGAGGACAGGCAAATCCGTCTTCCTAAGGCTGAGAGGTGATGAGGAGTCCCAAAAGGACATAAACTGATTGATCCCATGCTGCCAAGAAAAGCCTCTAGCGAGATGGCAAGGTGATCGTACCGCAAACCGACACAGGTAGGCAGGGTGAGAATCCCAAGGCGCTTGAGAGAACCCTGGTTAAGGAACTCGGCAAAATAACACCGTAACTTAGGGAGAAGGTGTGCCTCTATTAGGTAAAGGGACTTGCTCCCGGAGCTGACGGAGGCCGCAGAGAAATGGCGGTAGCGACTGTTTACTAAAAACATAGGACTCTGCTAAGTCGCAAGACGATGTATAGGGTCTGACGCCTGCCCGGTGCCGGAAGGTTAAGGGGATTTGTTAGTCTTCGGACGAAGCTTTGAACCGAAGCCCCGGTAAACGGCGGCCGTAACTATAACGGTCCTAAGGTAGCGAAATTCCTTGTCGGGTAAGTTCCGACCTGCACGAATGGCGTAACGACTTCCGCACTGTCTCAACCAGGGACTCAGTGAAATTGTATTGGCGGTGAAGATGCCGTCTACCCGCGAAAAGACGGAAAGACCCCGGCACCTTTACTACAGCTTGACATTGGATTTTGGGGTAATATGTGTAGGATAGGTGGGAGGCTTTGAAACCGGAACGCCAGTTTCGGTGGAGCCAACCTTGAAATACCACCCTTGTTAGTCTAGAATTCTAATTTCGACCCGTTATCCGGGCGAAAGACAGTGTCTGGTGGGTAGTTTGACTGGGGCGGTCGCCTCCCAAAGAGTAACGGAGGCGCGCGAAGGTTCCCTCAGGCTGATTGGAAACCAGCCGTGGAGTGTAAAGGCATAAGGGAGCTTGACTGCGAGAGAGACATTTCGAGCAGGTACGAAAGTAGGTCTTAGTGATCCGGCGGTTCTGAATGGAAGGGCCGTCGCTCATCGGATAAAAGGTACGCCGGGGATAACAGGCTTATCGCCCCCAAGAGTTCACATCGACGGGGCGGTTTGGCACCTCGATGTCGGCTCATCACATCCTGGGGCTGGAGCAGGTCCCAAGGGTTCGGCTGTTCGCCGATTAAAGTGGTACGTGAGCTGGGTTTAAAACGTCGTGAGACAGTTTGGTCCCTATCTTTCGTGGGCGTAGGATATTTGAGAGGATCTGTTCCTAGTACGAGAGGACCGGAATGGACGAACCAATGGTGTTCCAGTTGTCGCGCCAGCGGCATTGCTGGGTAGCTAAGTTCGGAATGGATAACCGCTGAAAGCATCTAAGCGGGAAGCCAACCTCAAGATGAGATATCCCCTCCTGGTACTTGTACCAGGACTGAAGGCTCCTTGAAGACGACAAGGTCGATAGGTCCGGTGTGTAAGTGCGGTAACGTACTGAGCTTACGGATACTAATCAGCCGTGAGGCTTAGCCACAAAACCGTTGACATAAGCCCGAATAACTCTACTGATGAAAAGCGCTTGTCCGGATTGCATACCGATTTTTCGGTGGCGATGGCAAAGAGGAAACACCCGTTCCCATTCCGAACACGGAAGTTAAGCTCTTTTGCGCCGATGGTACTGCACGGGACACTGTGTGGGAGAGTAGGACGCCGCCGAAAATCATACCAAAGGAAAGCCCGGATCTTACGATCCGGGCTTTCTTGCGTTCCAACCGCCAACACGTTTGATGGCTGTGAGGCCAAGCCTCTTGACAAGTAAATGGCATCAAAAGGTGCCCATCTTTCCGGTTCTGCCGCAAAGGCCGCGCTCCCTTACTAAGACAGAAAGATTCCATCAAATGTAAATCCCTGAACGCAATTGGATCCCGAAATGCACCCGTTGCCGCAATGCAGGATATCCGATTGCCCGCGGCGGGGATGTTCGCATTCTTTCCTTTGGTGAATATTCGTGATAAAAAAACTTTTACATCAGCCAACAAAACCTTTTGGGGGTGACAAATGCTAAATATCGGCAAGGCGATCCGGATGGAACGCATTATGGATCGTAATACGGGCAAGACCGTGATCGTGCCCATGGACCATGGCGTGACGGTGGGCCCCATTCCGGGACTGACCAGCTTGCCAGAAGCCGTTAATCATGTGGCAGAAGGCGGTGCCAACGCCGTTATCGGTCACGTGGGGCTACCAAAATACGGCCATCGGCACGAGGGCAAGGACATCGGCCTCATTTTACATTTATCGGCATCCACCGCGCTTTCTCCCCGGCCCAACAAAAAGGTGATCGTCAACACCGTCGAGAACGCGCTTCGTTTCGGGGCTGACGGCGTATCGATCCATATCAACATCGGCAGTTACAGTGAGCCTGAGATGCTGGAGGATTTTGGGAAAATCGCTGTTGATTGCAGCTATTGGGGGATGCCGCTCATTGCCATGATGTATCCCCGTGGGCGAAATGTCGAAAACGATAAGGACGTCGAGGCCGTGAAATTGGCTGCCCGGGCAGGAGCGGAGCTTGGGGCCGACTTTATCAAAACAAACTACACGGGAGATCCCGATTCCTTTGCAAAGGTCGTTGAAGGATGCCCGGCGCCGGTGTTGATTGCCGGTGGCAGCAAAGCATCCACCGAAGAGATGTTCCGAACCATTGAGGGCGCCATGCAAGCCGGTGCCCGGGGGTTGTCCATCGGGCGCAACGCGTTTCAACATAAAAATCCCACCGCCTTTGTCAAAGCGGCCTGTGCCCTTGTCCACGAAAACAAGACCGCCAAGGAAGCACTGGAGATGCTTGAAGAGCTGTCCCGGTAAAAAGACGCTCAGCCGCTAGTCTTTTCCGGAAAGGGGCAGACCGTCTGCAAGGGGCAGTCGGTGCATTTCGGTTGCCGGGCCTTGCAGACGGCCCGGCCGTGATAAATAAGTTCCAGGCAGAAGGGGCGCCAGTTTTTTTCAGGCAAGATGGCCATCAGGTCCCGTTCGATTTTGTCGGGATGGGTATGCATGGTCAGTCCAAGTCTCTTGGATAGGCGCGCGACATGGGTGTCGACAACAATACAGGGAATGGCGAAACATACGTCCCGGACGACATTGGCCGTTTTGCGCCCCACACCCGGTAAAGACGTTAATGCTACTATATCCGCCGGAACGGCGCTGTTGTAACGTTCCACCAAGGCCTGGGCGGCGCCCTTGATGTGGCGGGCCTTGTTTCGGAAATATCCAGTGGGTCGAATCAGCGCTTCGACCTCCGCCAGCGGCGCCGCCGCGAGCGCGGCCGGAGTGGGAAAACGCTCGAACAGCGTCCGTGTGACGGCATTGACCTGGCGGTCGGTGCACTGGGCCGAAAGGATTGTGGCCGTCAGCAGCTCGAAGGCGTTGCGGTGATGCAGTTGGGTTGTAACGTTCGGATAGCGCCTTTTGAGCATGCGCTGAACGGATCGGATCCGGACGCTTTCGTTTTGGGATACGGGCATGTTGTGGGTGCTCGCTATTATTCATGACAGGGGGGCCCCTGAAGAGGAAAGCCCATTTTTCATACCATGCAGATGCATCAAAAAAAAGTACGGGCATTGGGCCTTTGTTCCGGAGGCCTTGACAGCTCCCTGGCTGCGGCAGTGCTGTCGGCACAGGGTATTGACGTGCATTGGATCACGTTTGAAACACCCTTCTTTTCCGCGGACAAGGCGCGGACGGCGGCACAGCGCCAGGGAATTCCCCTGATTGTTGAAAACATCACGGCCCCCTATCTGGAGATGCTTCAGAATCCTCCGTGCGGTTACGGGAAATACATGAATCCCTGCATGGATTGCCACGCCATGATGTTCGAACTGGCCGGACGGCGTCTTGGGGCGGACGGGTTCGATTTCCTGTTCAGCGGAGAGGTGGTGGGCCAACGGCCCATGTCCCAAACCAAGCCCTCCCTGCGGTATGTTGAAAAGCATTCCGGCTACCAGGGGCTTGTGTTGCGCCCCCTCAGTGCGCGTCTGTTGCCCGAGACGCTTCCGGAACAGCAGGGATTGGTGGACCGGGAACGGCTGTTGGCCCTTTCCGGACGGTCCCGAAAGCCCCAGATACAGATGGCCGCCGATTTCGGCATTACCCAATACCCGGCCCCCGCCGGGGGATGCCTGTTGACCGACAAGGGGTATGCCAACCGGCTGAGGGAATTGATGGCGCATCAGGATCCCCTTACCGAGGCCGCGCTGCACCTTCTCAAATACGGTCGGCATTTCCGGCTTCCCGCAGGAAAAAAGATTATCGTTGGGCGCACCCGGCAGGACAATGTCTGCATCGAAAACTGGTATGATCCGCGCCAGGACACGCTCGTTCGGCTGCAACGCTGGCCCGGTCCCCTGGTCCTTGTGCCGGGGGCGGCTGAAGAGGCCGTGGTTAAACTGGCGGCCGGTATGGCGGTTGGATACAGCAAGGCGCCGCCGGAGGCCGCTGCCGAGGTTACGGTGCGTGGGCCGGGGGGGGCGTCCGCTTTTCGGGTGCTGGGGGTTTCCCCGGGGGATGTAAAAAAACTGATGATCTGAGGGCGGCTACGCGGCTTCCGGTGCGCAGCGGGCATGCAGTTGGCCGCAGGCAGCGGAAATATCCGTGCCCTTGCTCATGCGGATATTGGTGGTGAAACGCTTGTTCAGCAGGATATGCTGGAATCGGAGAACGGTTTCTTCCTCCGGGCGCCGGGATCCGCATCCCTGGTGGGGATTATAGGGGATCAGGTTGATTTTTGCCTTTTCCGGTCGCAGCAGCTTTGCCAGCCGGTGGGCATGGTCTTCGGAGTCGTTCTCGCCGCCCATGAGAATATACTCGAAGGTGATTTTTCTGCGGGGGGCAAGGGGCAGGGCCCAGCATGCCTCCAAAAGAGTGTCCAGGGGATATTTCCGGTTGACGGGCATTAGCCGGCTGCGCGTTTCGTTGTCCACGGCGTTGAGGGAAACGGCCAGTTGCGTCCGGGTGTCGCGGACAAGGTCGGCCATCCTGGGGATGAGTCCCGCCGTGGATACGGTGATTTTCCGGGGGGAAAACCCCATGCCGGCCTGTTCGTCCGTGAGGGTTTCCATGGCGATTCGGACATTGCTGTAGTTGGCCAGGGGCTCCCCCATGCCCATGAAAACGATGTTGGTCAAGGTGTTGCCGGGGCCGAGCAGGTGTTTTACATCCCGGACCTGGGCAACGATTTCACCGGCGGTCAGGTTCCGGATGAAACCGAGGCGGGAGGTGAGGCAGAACCGACACCCCTGGGCGCATCCCACCTGGCTGGAGATGCACAGGGTGTCATGGGTTCTTTCCGGGAGCAGGACGGTCTCGATGCGGTTTCCGTCCGCAAGCCGGAACAGGAATTTCCGGCACCCGTCCCGGGATGTTTCGACGGCCTCGACTTCCAGGCGACAGCTGACAAAATGCTCGGAAAGCAGCATTCGGATGTCTTTTTTGATGTTGGTCATTTCCGCGAAGCTGTCCATCTGGGCGCTGTAGAGCCATTTGCGGATTTGGGTGGCGCGAAATGCAGCGATGCCCCGCGCCTCCAGCCATTCGACGAGGTGGGCCTTTGACAGGGTGTGGATGTCTGTTTTTTCTGAAAGCATGGTAGATGATTGATCCGGGTGACAGCGATGCCGGCCTCCGGTGCACACCAGATGATTTGCCGGGCCAGGTTCTTTTTCCTTGACATAAGCACATTACGATACTAAATTCAAGAATTTAATATCTTCGACCAATGCGCGGACCGAGGGCGGCATGTTTGACAGCTTGAGTGAAAGACTCACCACTGTTTTTAAAAAACTCAAGGGACACGGCAAGTTAACAGAAGAGAACATCCAGGAGGGGCTCCGGGAAGTTCGGATGGCGCTTCTGGAGGCCGATGTTCATTACAAGGTGGTGAAGCAGCTCATTTCAGACGTGCGGGAACGGGCATTGGGTCAGGAAGTGTTGAACAGCCTGACGCCGGGGCAGCAGGTGGTCAAGATCGTCAACGAGGCGTTGACCGAATTGATGGGCACCCGCCATGAATCTCTTCGGTTGTCAGGTGCGGCACCCGTTTCGGTGATGCTGGTGGGGCTCCAGGGGGCCGGCAAGACCACCACCGCCGGCAAAATGTCGGTGTTGCTTAAAAAAGACGGCCGACGTCCTTATCTGGTTCCTGCGGACGTGTACCGCCCGGCCGCCATTGACCAGCTGCAGAAGCTGGGAGACCAGTTGGAGGTTCCGGTGTTTCCAACGGATGGCGGCATGGATCCGGTGGAGATTTGTCGGCGGGCGCGGACGGCAGCCCAGCAGGCGGGGTGTGATACCCTGTTGATCGATACCGCCGGGCGGCTGCATGTGGACACGGCACTGATGGAGGAACTCGTTCGCATCCGGGACACGGTGCTGCCGTCTGATATTCTGTTCGTGGCCGATGCCATGACCGGTCAGGACGCCATCAACAGCGCCCAGGCGTTTGATGCGGCGTTGGGCATCGGCGGCGTAATCCTCACCAAGCTCGATGGTGACGCCCGGGGCGGTGCGGCCCTGTCGATTCGCGCCATCACGGGAAAGCCGATCAAATTTGTCGGGGTGGGGGAAAAGCTCTCCCAGATGGAGGCGTTCCACCCGGACCGGATGGCGTCCCGGATATTGGGCATGGGCGATGTCCTTACCATGATTGAGAAGGCCCAGTCGGTCATGGATGAAAAAGAGGCGGCGGTTCTTGAAAAGAAGTTGCGCAAGAACCGTTTCACCCTGGAGGACTTCCGCGACCAGATGGTGCAGATTCGCAAGATGGGATCGATAACCGATTTGTTGGGCATGATTCCCGGGCTCGGGAACCTAAAACAGTTAAAGAACCTGCAAGTGGACGAGCGGCAGTTTGTCCGCATCGAGGCCATCATCAATTCCATGACGCCCCAGGAGCGCCGGCAGCATGGCATTATCAACGGCAGCCGCCGGAAGCGGATTGCCAGGGGCAGCGGCACCACGATCCAGGATGTGAATCAGTTGCTGAAAAACTATGTACAAATGCTTAAAATGATGAAGAAGTTAAACAAGGGGGGCATGCGGGGGATGGCCCGGAACATGCTTCCGTTCTGAAGGAGAGTCTTATGGCGGTGAAAATCAGATTGGCCCGGCACGGCGCGAAAAAGCGTCCTTTCTACAGAATCGTTGTGGCGGACAGCGAATGCCCCAGGGATGGCCGGTTCCTCGAAATCGTGGGCACCTACAATCCCCTGGTGGCATCCGACCAGGTGATGCTGAAGGAGGATCGGGTGAAGTATTGGCTCGGTGCAGGCGCCAAGCCCAGCGATACGGTGCGGTCCCTTCTCAAGCGCCAGCAGCCAGAAGATGCGCCTGCCTGAAGGGCGGCCATGACATCTTGAACCCGGCATCGCACCTTACCAACTAAGGAGACGGCGAGATGAAGGATTTGATCAAGTACATTGCCGAGGCGTTGGTTGATGACCCGGCCCAGGTGTCGGTTGAGGAGGTCGAGGGAAACCAGACATCTGTTCTGGAGCTCAAGGTGTCCAAGGAAGACCTGGGAAAGGTGATCGGCAAGCAGGGGCGCACGGCCCGGGCCATGCGCACCATTATCGGCGCCGCTGCCGCCAAGGTCAAGAAGCGCACCGTGCTTGAGATCATTGAATGAAGTCATGCCTTCCGACAATCTGCTGCGGATCGGGAAAATAACCGGAGTTCATGGGATTCGGGGCGCCGTGAAGATGGCATTTTACGGAGAGGCGCCCCAGGCCGTGTTCGTGCCGGATCGCTGCCTTCTGATCGGTCGCTCGGCACCCGATGCCCGGCCCGTCGTGGTCGAATGGGCCAAGCCGTTTAAAAACGGTTTTTTGGCAGGGTTCCGGGGCATAACGGACCGGGAGGCCGCAGAGGCGCTGGCGGGGGCGGATATCTTCATGCGCCGTGATGCGCTGCCGGCCCTCGAAGAGGAGGATACCTACTATTGGATCGATCTGATCGGGCTGTCGGTTGTAGACGTTGTGGCGGGGCCGCTTGGACGGATCGTATCCATTTTGCCGACGGGCAGTAACGATGTGTACGTGGTCCGCTCCGAACGGTCGGCCCATCGAGAGGTTCTTGTACCGGCGTTGGCATCGGTGGTCCAAAAAGTGGACCTGGCGGCCGGGAAGATGAACATATCCCTGCCCGAAGAACTGCTGCCGCCGGCGCTAAAGAAAACCAATGCTCCTGATCGGGGCAACGGTTTTGATTGACTTTGCATGCGTTTTGTTGTTTTAACCATTTTTCCTGATATGTGCCGGCCTTTCTGGACGCACGGGATTGTCCGACGCGCCATTGAAAGCAAGCTGATTACAGCGGAGGCGGTGGATATCAGGGCGTTTGCCACGGATCGCCACCAGAGCACTGATGACAGGCCCTTTGGCGGGGGCAGCGGAATGGTGATGACGCCCGCGCCCCTGGTCGCCGCCATTCGATCGGTGCGCAGGGGGCATCCGGGAATGCGAACCGTGTTGCTCTCGCCCCAGGGACGCGTGTTCGACCAGGACATGGCCCGGGAATTTGCGGCCCAGGAGGGGATTGCCCTGATTTGTGGACGTTACGAGGGCATCGACGAGCGGGTTTGCCTCAATTGTGTGGATGATGAGGTCTCCCTGGGGGATTATGTCCTCACCGGCGGCGAGCTGGGGGCCATGATCATCATGGACGCCGTAACGCGGCTTATTCCGGGTGCCCTCGGGGGGGAAGATGCGGCGGACAAGGAGTCGTTTGCCGGCAGTCGTTTGGAGCATGCCCATTATACCCGGCCCCGTGAGTTCGAGGGCGAGGGAGTGCCCGATGTGTTGCTTTCCGGTGATCACGCCGCCATTGCCCGGTGGCGGGCCGAAAGCGCGTTGATCCGGACCTTCCTCAAAAGGCGGGACTTGTTGGGGGGAAGGCACCTGGCGCAGACCGAAATCGAGCTATTAAAGCAGTGGCGGAAGGAAATTGACAGTATTATCAAAGCCCAGGGTCTACGTGGCACTGGTTCACCATCCGGTGGTTGACCGCCAGGGGCAGACGATTTGTTCGGCGGTGACCAATCTGGATCTGCATGATATCGCCCGGGCGTTGCGCACGTACGGTGGTCGGGGGTATTATGTGGTGACGCCTTTGGAAGACCAGAAACGTCTGGTTGCCAGGATCGTTTCCCACTGGACCGAAGGGCAGGGCGGACAACGGAACCCCGCGCGGAAAGAAGCGTTGTCCCTGATTCGGGTGCGGGATGCGCTGCCGGAGGTATGCGCGGATATTCTGGCAACCGAGGGACAGGCACCGAAAATTGTGGTGACCAGCGCCAAGGAAAGGGCGCGGCATGTTGGATACGCCGCGTTGCGGGAATCTTTTTCGGATGGAAGGCCCTTGCTGCTCACCTTCGGTACGGCGTGGGGTCTTGCGGAAGCCGTCATGGCCCGGGCCGATGCCGTGCTGGCCCCGATTGCCACGGAAACGAACTACAATCATCTGTCGGTCCGCTGTGCGGTGTCCATTGTGCTGGACCGGCTGCTGGGGCAGGACGGATAAACAATAAATTAAGGCCACCGGTCGGTGCCGATGGCATATGGGGTATCATAAGGAGAAGCGTTATGCATGCACTTGAACAATTGCAGCGGGAAATGGTCCGCATCGACCTGCCGGATTTCATTCCGGGGGACACGGTAAAGGTCCATGTGAAAATTCGGGAAGGCGAAAAAGAGCGTATTCAGGTGTTCCAAGGGATTGTGATCGCCAAACGCGGCGGGCTGTCAGATGCCACCTTCACAGTGCGAAAGGTGTCTTACGGTGTGGGGGTGGAGAAAATTTTCCCCCTGCATTCGCCTGCCATCGACAAGATCGAGGTGGTGACCCGGGGTCGGGTGCGGCGGGCCAAAATCTACTATCTGAGAAATCTCAGGGGCAAAGCGGCCCGTATCAAGGAGCGCCGGCTCAACTGATCGGGATCGTAACAAGGGGCGCGCCCGGACAGTGCCGCCTTGCTGTCCCGTTGGATGATCCCGGAGCATGAACCGGTGATGATGCCTGATGTGTGGTTGCATGAAGCCCGCGCCCGTGAACGGGGATTTTCCAGAATTGCCGGTGTGGACGAGGCGGGTCGGGGACCTCTTGCGGGGCCTGTGGTCGCGGCGGCGGTGGTGCTGCCCGGGGATTTTTCCGTTGCGGGCGTGACGGACTCAAAGAAGCTGACCCCCAAAAAACGGGCCCTGCTCTACGATCAGATTCTGGTTTGTGCCGATGGTGTGGGCGTGGGCGTGGTGTCTGCCGAGGAAATCGATCGGATCAATATCCTCCAGGCAAGCCTGGAGGCCATGCGGCAGGCGGTTTCTTCCCTCGGGGTTTCGCCCGATTTTCTGTTGATCGATGGTTCCTTCGGGATTGCATCGAATATCGCCCAGATGGCCATTCCCAAGGGGGATGCGCTCAGTATTTCCATTGGTGCCGCATCCATTGTCGCCAAGGTTACCCGGGATCGCTTGATGACGGCGTTTCATGCCGCGTATCCGCAATATGCGTTTGACCGGCACAAGGGATACCCCACCCGGGACCACCGGCGTGCCATTGAACGTTTTGGTTGTTGCGCCATTCACCGGAAAAGTTTCCGGGGCGTGAAAGAGTATTTGTAGTGCCCGGCCAGTCGATATGAAAACGATCGCCCTCCAGATTTCAACATTCAAATGCATCAGTGAACATACGCACGCCGGGTGTTTCGGCCCGGCGCAAAGGGAACGCGATGGTCAGTCGGCACGCACAATTGGGGCTGGCGGGCGAAGGCATAGCCGCGCGGTATTTGAAAAAGAACGGCTATCGTCTTCTTGAAAGAAATTATCGGAACGCCATCGGCGAAATTGACATTATCGCCGTGGAACGGGAGACCATCGCTTTTATCGAAGTCAAAACACGGCAAAGCGATCGGTTCGGGAGTCCCAAATGGGCGGTGACCTCCCGCAAGCAAAGAAAGCTGTCGATGGTTGCGCTCTGCTACCTGAAAGCTGTGGGCAAATGCAGCCAAAAGGCTCGGTTCGATGTGGTGGCCGTTTCACTCGAACAGGGCAAACCAGTTGTCGAGATTATAAAAAATGCCTTTGACCTCGCCTACGGATGACCCGCCGGAGCCTGCCGTCGGCGGCAGGCTCTTTGTGGTGGCCACTCCCATCGGCAATATGGAGGACATCACCTTGCGGGCGTTGTCCGTGCTGAAGGATGTGGATGTGATTGCCGCAGAGGACACGCGGCAGACCAGGCGCCTTCTTGCGCACCATCACATTTCCGGCAAACTGATTTCCTACCATGAACACAATGAAGCGTTGCGGACGCCTGCGCTGGTGGACCGCCTGCTGAATGGAGAACGTATCGCCCTTGTGTCGGATGCCGGGACTCCGGTGGTGTCGGATCCAGGCTACCGTCTGATCCGCGCCGCCGTTGCCCGCCAGGTGCCGGTGGTCCCGGTGCCCGGGGTGTCGGCGGTGACAGCTGCACTCAGCGCATCCGGTCTTCCCACCGATACTTTTGTATTTGTTGGGTTTCCCGCAAAGAAGAAGGGGAAGCGCAACAGTTGGCTCGAATCCCTTGCCGCAGAGATGCGCACCATGGTCATGTACGAGTCGCCGCGGCGTATCGAGGCCCTCCTGGCGGAAGTCCGGGAAGTGATGGGGGATCGCTACGTGGTGCTGTGCCGGGAGATGACAAAGACCTACGAAGAATTTTTACGGGGAAAGGTCTCGGCGGTATTGGATCGCCTCGGGGAGCGTGGGCAGGTCAAGGGGGAATGCACCTTGTTGGTTTCAGGGGCGGATCCAGGAGCTGTTTCCGATGGGGCCTCCCTTGAACAGGACATCGCGGCGGC
This sequence comes from Desulfobacterales bacterium, assembly GCA_963678885.2. Lineage (GTDB taxonomy): Bacteria > Desulfobacterota > Desulfobacteria > Desulfobacterales > JAFDDL01. Next base: position 1,678,232 of record CAXXFG010000001.1, read on the forward strand.
CTTGGCTGCGGGGGAGGGGCCGGGCACCATCAGCCGGACCCTTTCCACCAGGCGCGGACTGTCCCGGAAACGCATCTATTCAGAAGCGTTGCGATTGAAAAAAAACAGCAAATGAAACGATTCGAGGCAGCGAATGGTGCGCAATGGCTTGTAAAATTCTCCAAACACAACTAAGTTCCAGACAGTCGAAACAGACGACTGCTTCCAACGCCATACAGAATTAGGCCATTCAATATATAACGGGAAAGGAATTGAAGACATGAAGAATTTAGACGGCATTTTCTCGCCGAAATCCGTGGCGGTGATCGGTGCTTCCGGCCAACGCGGCAAGGTCGGGCATGATATTTTCGCCAATATCCTCAAAGGCGGCTATACTGGGACGCTGTACCCGGTCAATCCCAAGGCCAAATCCATTTTAAGCGTGCGCACCTATCCGAGCATTTCGGACATCCCCGACAGTGTCGATCTGGCCATGGTCATTCTTCCGCCCAAGCTGGCCCTGGGCGCTGTGGAAGAGTCCATCGCCAAGGGGGTGAAGGGCATTGTCATCGTGTCTGCAGGCTTCAAGGAAGTCGGCGGCGAAGGCCTAGAGATTGAAAACAAGATCGTTGCCATGTGCAGCGCGGCGAACGTACCCCTGGTGGGGCCCAATTGTTTGGGGGTCATCAATCCCGTCGATACGGTGCACCTCAACGCCAGCTTTTCGTCCCGCATGCCGAAACCTGGCAATATTTCCTTCATTTCCCAGTCCGGCGCGTTGTGTACCGCGGTGCTTGATTTCGCCGCGGAGCGGGATTTCGGTTTTTCCAAGTTCATTTCCATCGGCAACAAGGCGGACGTGGATGAGCTCGATCTGTTGCGCTATCTTCACGAGGACGACGAGACCGAGGTGATCATGATCTACCTCGAAGAACTGCGCAGAAACGGGGCCGAGTTCATCAATGCCGTCAAGGAAATCACCTCTGGCGATATCCGGCCCAAACCGGTGCTGGTCATCAAATCCGGCCGTACCAGTGAGGGCGCGCAGGCCGCGGCCTCCCATACCGGTTCATTGGCCGGCACCTCGGCGGTATACGACGCACTGTTCGAGCAGGCGGGGGTGATCCGGGTGGACACCATTGACGAGCTGTTTGATTTTGCCGGCGCTTTCGCGTTCAAGAACGAAACCGCCACGGGCAAACTGCGCCGCAAGGTGCCCAACGGCAACCGGGTGGCCATTGTGACCAATGCCGGCGGACCCGGCATTGTGGCCACCGATATGACCATTTCCACGGGCCTGAAACTGGCCAGATTCAGTGAAGATACCCTTGAATCCCTGAAAAGCCACCTGCCCCAGGCCGCTAGTCTGAACAACCCCGTGGACGTGATCGGGGATGCGGCCCAGGACCGATATGAAAACGCCCTGGACGCCGTCATCAAGGACGATGGGGTCGATGGTGCATTGGTGATTTTGACCCCCCAGTCCATGACCAATGTCCTTGAAACGGCCGAAGCCATCGCCCGTGTAGCCAGGCGTTCGTACAAGCCCATTCTTTGCGTTTTCATGGGGGTGATCGATGTGTCCGCCGGGGTGAAATACCTCCAGGAAAAAGGCATTCCGGTTTTCAGCTTTCCGGAGAATGCCGCCAAGGCCATGGGGGCTCTTTACCGGTATTCCAACTGGATGAACCGTCAGCACCTGGCCCCCTTTAAATTTTCCCATAATACGGCGAAAGCAGCGCAGCTTATCACCGCGAAAATCGCGGAAGGCAAAACGTACCTGGGCGAATTGGAGGGCCTCGAATTGTTGGAATGCTACGGCCTCAACGTCCTGCCCACCCGCCTCGCCACCAGTGAAGCCGAAGCGGCCGAAATCGGCAAGGAGATCGGTTTTCCGGTGGTGATGAAAATTGTTTCCCCCCAGATCGTGCACAAATCAGACGCCGGCGGTGTCAAGGTCGGAATCGCCAACCAGAAGGACGCCAAGGCAGCCTATGCCGAAATCGTCGCCAACGCCAAGGCGTACAACGCAGACGCCGTCATTGACGGTGTGCTCATTCAGAAGCTGGCGCCCAAGGGAGAAGAGGTCATCCTCGGCATGAGCCGCTATCCCACCTTCGGCCCCCTGCTCATGTTCGGCCTTGGCGGCATTTTTGTGGAGGTGTTTCAGGACGTGGTTTTCCGTCTGGCGCCCATCGGACGGAACGAGGCCCGGCGGATGATCCGAAAGATAAAGGGGTATAAGCTGTTCAAGGGGTTTCGCGGCAAGCCGGAAGCGGATGTGGAGATCCTTGAAAAACTTCTGGTATGCATGTCCGACATGGTGACCAACCATCCGGAAATCAATGAGTTGGACATCAACCCCTTGCTGGTGCATCCCAAGGGACAGGGCGCCACGGTGGCCGATTGTCGGATCATCCTCAAGGAACCGAACGCCGACGGCCAGGCATAGCATCAAGGGGCATTGGGCAGATGGACGTCATCCGGCCTGTGATTCTGCCTGTGCCCGCATCTGTTTGGAGGCTCTCGGGTAAGGAAAAGAACGCTTTTTTAAGCGTTCTGGCCCGGCGGGCCGTCGCCTTATCCGCAACAAAAAGCGGCGCTTTCATCGATCGTTTCGACAAGGACGATCAGGGGGCGCCGCTTTCCTGTTCGGGCGTTTTCTGGTCCCTGTCCCACAAGGAGACCTATGTGGCCGGTGTGGTGGCCACGGGGCCGGTGGGGATCGATGTGGAGCGGGTAAAGCCTTGTGCCGATGCGTTGTTCAGAAAGACGGGCACGGATGCGGAGTGGCAGTTGGCAGGGCGTCCAGAACGGCGGGGCCTGACCTTTTTCAGATACTGGACGGCCAAAGAGGCGGTACTGAAAACCTCTGGGGCCGGATTTCGGGAATTTTCCGACTGCCGGGTGTGCCGGGTAATCAGTGACCGCTTATTGCTTGTGCGGTACCGGGATCAGGACTGGTTGGTCGACCAGATCGTCTTTGACGGTCATGTGGCATCGGTCACCCGGACCGGTTGGCGAGTTGAATGGGGATGGGGGCATGGTGAAAAGTAAAAGAACAAGAAGGCGGGCACCAATGTCCGGGCCGCCGTTTGTGACCGCCGTGGTGGCCAATGCCGCCGGGGAGATTTTCGATCTTGAGGGGTATGCCGCAGTGGGTATGGCCGGGGCGGCGCCGGTACCCCTGACTGTGGGCGAGACCCAGGTGCTGCCCCACGGCAGTGAATTGATGTTTCTCCCGGACCGGGCGCCAATGTGCTACAATCTGGCCACCGGTGAAATCGAGACGGTTTTTGAAAACCCGTGTTTTCCCGGAGAACCGCTTTTCCCGGTGTCCGCGTTCAATTCACCCGGATATGTGATTTCCCAGGTACCGGGTTATGTGGAGCGAGACGGGGCGGGAAATTTGCCCCTGTTTTCTTACGGGGCCGTGGGGTGGCATGGCAACGGTTTTCGAAGCGCCGTGTTTCAGATTGACCGGGAGCGCCGCCAGGATCTTCGGCTGATGCCCCTGGAAAAGGTAAGCCGGGGCGTTGCGGCCATGAAGAAAAAGATGCCCAACAATCGGCTCTGCCGGCATCTTGAAAAATGCGCACTCACCTATGGTTGTCCGGCGGCCAAGAATTTTTTCATCGGCCGGTGTGAGGCCCCCCTGCCCGCTTCTTCAGAATGCAATGCCCGGTGCCTTGGTTGCCTGTCCCTGCAGCGCAGCGGGGAGGTATCCCACTGCCAGGACCGGATCGGGTTTTTACCCTCTGCCGACGAGATTGCCGAGGTTGCCTTGGCGCATCTTTTCAAGGTGAAGGACGGGGTGGTCAGCTTCGGTCAAGGATGTGAGGGAGACCCCCTCCTGGCCGCCCGGGTCATTGAACCCGCGATTCGTAAAATTCGGCGGCAGACCGCTGGGGGCACCATCAACATGAACACCAACGGCAGTTTGCCCGAAGTGTTGGCGCGGTTGCTTGACGCCGGACTCGACAGTATCCGGGTGAGCATGAACTCGGTTCGGGAGACTTGCTACCTGGCTTATTTCAGGCCCAACGGGTACCGGTTTGCCGACGTTTTGGACAGCATCGACAGGGCCCTTGCCGCCGGCCGGCACGTGGCCATCAACTACCTGAACATGGCGGGGGTGACCGATTGCCCGGAAGAGCGGGCCGCCCTTGAAGCATTTTTACAAAGCCATCCGATTCACCAGATCCAGTGGCGTAACATGAATTTCGACCCCTTGCGCTACCGGGCCGCCATGGAAGAAGCGGCGCCCATGGGGCCGCCCACGGGGATGAAAGCGCTCATCCGCCGGTTAAGAAACCGGTTTCCAGAGCTTCAACACGGCTATTTCAACCCCCATGTGCGGTCCCGGGGGGCGGCGGAAAGGATCAGCCGTGCCGGTTCAGCGTCCTGAGAAACTTGGGGCGGGTGGCGGGATTCGCTTTTCCATCGACCGGGGCGGTACCTTCACCGATGTGTACGCGGTGCTTCCCGACGGCGAGGTACGGGTGGTCAAGCTCTTGTCCGAGGACCCCCGGCGTTATCCCGATGCCCCCAGGGAAGGGATCCGGAGAATACTGGAATCGGTTTCAGGCGTGCCCGTTCCGGCCGATCAGGTGGACGCGGCCGATATCGCATGGATCCGCATGGGCACCACGGTGGCCACGAACGCCCTGCTGGAGCGGAAGGGAACCCGCCATGCCCTGCTGGTAACCCAAGGCTTCAAAGACCTTCTCCGGATCGGAAACCAGGCCCGCCCCGACATTTTTGACCTTGTGATAGAAAAACCCGGCCTGCTGTATGACACCGTGATTGAAGTCGATGAGCGCATCCGTCCCCTCCGGGACTCCGCGGATGCCGGGAACCACGAATTGATCCGGACCGTGACGGGTGAACGGTTCGTTCGCCTGCGTGCCCCTGATCTGGCGGACGTGGCGCGGCGGTTGGCGGATGTATTCGCGTCCGGGATTACCAGCGTGGCCGTGGTGTTCATGCATGCCTATTGCTTTCCCGATCACGAGCGGGCGGTGGGGGACATCGCGCGGAAGATCGGGTTCACCCAGGTTTCCCTTTCCCATGAGGTGATGCCCCGGGTCGGCATGGTGTCCCGGGGAGACACCACCACCGTGGATGCGTTCCTGACCCCCCACATTCGTTCTTATATTCACAACTTCCGTGCCGGCTTCAAAGACCGACTGGCCGGGACACGCCTTTTGTTCATGCAGTCCGACGGCGGTCTTGTCCCCGCCGATCGCTTCAAGGGCGGCAACGCGATTCTGTCCGGTCCGGCCGGCGGCGTGGTGGGGTATGCCATGACCACGGTTTCCCGAGACGCACAGCGCCCGGTGATTGGATTCGACATGGGCGGTACCTCCACCGACGTTTCCCGGTTTGGTGGTGATTACGAGTTGGTACATGAAACCGAGGCGGCCGGTGTGCGTATCCAGGCGCCCCAGATGAACATCGTCACGGTTGCTGCCGGTGGCGGGTCCCGCCTTTTTTTCCGCAACGGTATGTTCGTGGTGGGGCCGGAGTCCGCTGGGGCTCATCCGGGGCCGGCTTGTTACCGTAAGGGGGGGCATTTGGCCCTCACCGACGCCAATCTCTTTTTGGGCAGGCTTCAGCCCGATTATTTCCCCATGATTTTCGGAGAGGCCGAAGACCAACCCCTGGACCGTGATGCCTCGGCTGAGGCGTTATTGCGAATGACCGCCGCTGTCAATAAGGAATTGGCGCAATCAGGCGGCCGGCCAATGCGCATGGAAGAGGTGGCGTTGGGCTTCTTGCGGGTGGCCAATGAAACCATGATCCGCTCCATCCGGGAGATTTCCGTGATGCGGGGATATGATGTTGCGCACCATGTTCTGGCCTGTTTCGGCGGGGCCGGCGGACAGCACGCCTGCGCCATTGCACGGGAGCTGGGCATCCGGGAGGTTTTTATTCACCGCCATGCCGGCATTCTATCCGCCTACGGCATGGGGTTGGCGGATGTGGTGGTGGAGCGGCAGGCCCCGGCGGCGGTATCTTTGGATTCCGACACCTTGGCCGCGCTTGAAAGACGCCTCGACCTGCTGGAGGCAGCGGCCCGGAAGGAGTTGACCGATCAGGGCTATCCCGGAGGCGCGGCCCGGGTCCGGCGCTACCTGAATCTCCGGTATCAGGGAACCAATACGGCCATTATGATGTGTCCGGGGCAAGGGGCTTCTTACGCCCAGGCTTTTCGGGATGCCTATCTGCGGGAGTTCGGATTTGATCTGCCGGACCGGAAGATCCTGGTGGATGATATCCGCGTCCGGGCCGCGTATACGGCGCCCGGACCCAAGGAGGGCCCGGAACTGCCAAAGAAGGGGCCGGTTTCTCCGGTGGATCGGGTGCCGTGCTGTTTTGAGACGGGATGGATCCAAACGCCCCTATTTCGGCTGGAGGACCTGGGACGGGACTTCCAGGTGACAGGGCCGGCCATTCTCATGCAGGCCACCAGCACGGTGGTGGTGGAACCCGGTTGCGGGGCACGGCTCACTAAATGGGGGGATATCCGGATCGTGGTGGGGCGCCGTGCCCCTTTGGCACCCCGGAACGCGGTGGACCCTGTCCGGCTGTCGCTGTTCAGTCACCTGTTTATGTCCGTTGCGGAGCAGATGGGCCGAACCCTGCAAAAGACGGCGATTTCAACGAACATCAAAGAACGGCTGGATTTTTCATGTGCGGTTTTCGACAGAGAGGGCCGCCTGGTGGCCAATGCGCCCCACGTGCCGGTGCATTTGGGTGCGATGGGGGAGACGGTCCGTTGGCAGATCGATCATTGGGGAAAGCGTCTGAAAGAGGGCGATGTGCTGATGAGCAATCATCCGGCCGCCGGGGGAAGTCATCTGCCCGACATCACCGTCATTACGCCGGTATGGATAGACGGAAGGGCGGAACTGTTCGTGGCCAGCCGGGGGCACCATGCCGATGTCGGCGGTATTTCTCCCGGCTCCATGCCGGCTTTTTCCAAACGGCTAAAGGAGGAAGGTGCCGCTGTCCACTCCTTTAAACTGGTTGCGAAGGGGCGGTTCAATGAGAAGGCAGTGACCGCATTGCTCCTGGCGCCGGGTCGCCTCAAACGGGAGGCCGGTGCGCCGTCGATCGCCGGCGCCCGGGGGATTAGCGACAATCTGTCCGATTTGAAGGCCCAGGTGGCGGCAAACCATCAGGGGGTGCTTCACATTCGGCAGATGGTGCAGCGTTATTCTCTAGGACAGGTGCAAGTTTATGTGGGGCATATCCAGGACAACGCGGAACAGGCTGTGCGGGGGATGCTGAAACAGCTTTCCAAGGATCTGGGGCTGCAACCGGTGGACCAGGTGTTGGCCGAGGATTTTATGGATGACGGCTCCGCCATTTGCCTGAAGCTTACCCTTGACCGGACCGATGGGAGCGCCGTTTTCGATTTCACCGAAAGCGGCGAAGAGGTGTGGGGGAACTGGAACGCGCCCCGGGCGGTGGTCTGTTCCGCTGTCCTCTATGCCCTCCGGAGTATTCTCCGGCAGGATATTCCCCTGAATGCAGGGTGTCTTAAGCCGGTTGCCATTCTTCTTTCAGACGGCTCCCTGTTATCCCCGTCGCAAGGGGCGGCCGTGGCCGGCGGGAACGTGCTCACCTCCCAGCGCATTGTGGATGTCGTCTTCAAGGCGTTTCGGGCCGTGGCGGCATCCCAGGGGTGCATGAACAACCTGACGTTCGGGAACGATCACGTCGGGTATTACGAGACCATCGGCGGCGGTGCCGGGGCGGGCCCCGGGTGGGACGGGCAGTCGGGGGTGCACACGCACATGACCAACACGCGGATTACCGATCCGGAGGTGCTGGAGCGGCGGTATCCGGTGATGCTTCGAGAGTTTTCATTGCGGTCCGGAAGCGGGGGCGACGGTGCGCATCGCGGGGGCGACGGTCTAGTGCGGGAAATTGTCTTCCTTGAAAAAATGGAGGTGTCCATCCTGTCGGAGCGACGCGTGTTCGCTCCCTACGGCTTGGAGGGCGGGCGATCCGGGAAACGGGGGAAGAACCTCTTTATCCATGCCGACGGCAGTGCCGTCAATCTCGGCGGTAAGAACGCGGTTGCGGCTTTGCCGGGGGACAGGATCCGGATTTGCACCCCAGGCGGCGGCGGCTTCGGGATCTGCGGCAACAGCGGATAGTTCCGGCGTTTTCTTCGATATTTAGAAGTAGTCCTGGAGCCCCGGTCGGATGTATTCGAACGCGGCCGTCTCTTCGTCGCATCCGTTCATACCGGGTATCGGTAGCGGGGGAAACAGGGCTTCCCCGAAGCATTCCCGGTTGCCCGCCGGTACCGGAAGATCCCGACGGATGGGTCGTTTTTCGATATAGATTTTTCGGCCGGAAGCCAACCGGATCTCGTGGAAGGCGCATCGATAGGACACGGCCGTATCCAGCACCGCCTCTGCGTAACTTGCCGTAAGCGCGCCCGGCGCCGCCGCCAGACGGCCGTGGAGGCTCTCATGAAAAATCAGGCGGTCCCGGGCACCGGTCACCTGCCACAGAGCTTGATCGATGTCGTTTTCTGCCAGCTGGTTCGCCAGGGGCGTGATGACATCCGGCGTGCCGGAAAGGGTGAGGGTGCGGAGAAACCCGTTTTCGGTGATGGACTCGGTCTTCTTGCGCACGCCTTCTGCATTCCGACGGCGGGTGGCGGCTTTCTGATAGCGGCGCTTGTAGGCGAAGGCGCAATAATTGACCGCCGGGGACGCCGGAAGCAGGGCGGCTGCCTGCAGCACCCGAAGGGCGGCGGTTTCCGATTCCAGAACGGTCACACTTTCCCCGTGAAGAAAGGTGTAGCCGCGGTGCATCAACCGCGGCAGGTTGTAGGGCGTCAGCCGCAATTGGTGCAGGTTCAGATGTCGGACCCCTGCCGCGTGCAGGTGGGGCAGTAGGGCAATCAACCGGTCGGCGTCTTCGGGGATGGCCGGAATTTCAACCGTGACGCAGCCAATCAAGTCTGCCGCCATCCGAACCCGCCCAAGATCATAGTCCGCGGCACTGATGTCGAACCGGATTTCATCGAGGCCGGCCCTCCGCAGCTTCCGGAGGGTTTCCCTTGTGGCCAGCACCCCATTGGTATAAAGCCAGATGTAAAGCGCAGGACCCATGGCCTGGCGTACCGCCTGGATGTAATCGGCGGCCCGATCAAGGGTGAGCAGCGGCTCTCCGCCGCTGATGCTCACCCCTGAGAAGCCGAAGTGCCGAACGTAATCGACATAGTCATCCGGGGTGTCGAAAGGAATCCTGTTGGTGGTGGGGACACTGATTTCTTCCTGGCTGGTGGGGCAGTAAAAACACCGGCAGTTGCACCGTCCGTTGATGAAAAGGCACGACCACCGTCCTTGCCCGCATATCTGGCAGCCCGGTGACAGGGGGCCCAGGTGGGGTTTGGTTTCCTTGCAGGCAAAATCGATGTGGGGGGCAAGCGCGGCCAGGGTCTGGGCCCGTTCGGCCTCGGCCAGAAGTGCCCGCTCCAAAGAGATCCAGGGAATTTGATCGGCCGCCGGGCCGTATTCCGTTCGGTTTGCACATGACAGATTTTCGCGCAGCGATTGGGAGTGAGGAACGATCATCGGAAGGCCGCCTCTCCTGATCGTTTTTCTTCCACGGTCATTTTTTTCCAGGAAAGGGCCCCGGTGGGGCAGGTGGCCACGCAAGGGGGGCGGTCGGCGCCAAAATCCACACGCCCCAGGCACATGTCGCATTTCTCCATTTTGCCCGCCGCGTTGAACCGGGGAGCGTCCACCGGGCACGCATCGCTGCAGGCCTCGCACCCTATACAGATGTCCGCATCCACGGTCACGATGCCGCCCGGCTGTTTCGCGATGGCCGTTACCGGACAGACAGGGATGCAGGCAGGCTCCAGGCAATGGCAGCACGAGAGCATCCGGGCGGCGCGGGAAACGTCTGGAAAGCGGCCCTGCCAGACGGTTTTCACCCGTCGGAAATGACCAGTCGGAACATCCCGATAAACCGCGCAGGCCCCTTCACAGCCGTTGCACTGGATGCAAAGGTTCTTGTTGAAGACAAAGCCATACTCATCCGTCATGGAACACCTCCGTAGGGGTCATCGCACTTCTTCCAACAAACGCACCTCGACCAGGGTCTGGCTGCTCATGGCGGTGATCAAGGGGTCATAGACCTTCCCGGGGTCGACACTGTAGAGAAGGTTCACGTTGGAGCCGCCGTCAAGCAGCGGTGCATCTTCGATGCCAAGGGCCTGGCATCCCTGCCACCAGCCGTGGAGCATCATTACCGTGTCCGGGCGGATCCCGGGGAAACAACCGGCCCGGGCTTTGATCCGGCCATGGGGAGAGGTGATTTGCACCCAGTCGCCGTCTCTGATGCCGCGGGAGGCGGCGGTGTCCGGATGGATGTGCAGCACCGGGTCCGGCGTCATGTGCCGCAGCACCGGCACGTTGCGCTGCCAACCTGCAGTGAAGTTTTTCGAAGTGTGGTAGTCCGATAGAATCAGAGGGTATTTTTCTGTAAGCGCCGGTGTTGCCGTGAGGCTTTCGGGGGCGTCCCGCCATACCGGCAGGGGGCTGAAGCCCGCCGCCTCGAAATCGGTCTGGTAAAGCGCCACCTTGCCCTGGGGAAGAAAGGGCGCGCCGGAAAGGCGGCCGCTTTTGCGCTGGAACATCTCCCGATAATTTTCGAAGGAACGGGGAAGTGGCTGGTAGACCCGTCCGGTGGGCATGTCCCGAAGTGTGGCCATGGTCATGCCGAGGGGCGCCAATTGGTCATCCATGCAGGCGGCGATGGATCCGTTCCAGAAATCATCGCCGTAGCCCATGGCCACCCCCAGGTCGAGGAAGAGTTCGTACATGGACTTGTAATCCCCCAGGGGTGGGATCACACGGTTTCTGGCCATGATCCACATGCCTTTGCCGTCGAAGGGGTGATCAAGTTCATAAGGGGTGGCCACTGGGATGACGATATCGGCGAAATGCATGTCCGCGGTTTTCATGACATCCGCCACTACGTAGAAGTCGAGCTTTTCCAGCGCCGCCACCACGTTTCGCGTGCCGCGTGTGCTGACCGTGGGTTGGGTGCCGGGTGCGATCACTGTCCGTATGGGATAGGGCGTTTCGGTGAGCACGCTTTCGAAAATCCGGTAATAGGCCGACGAGAGGCCTTCCATGAAGGGCTGGAATGGTTTCGGGAATTCCGGGGCCACCAGTTTGTCGACCAGTTCCGGGGTGTAGCGTTCCCGGAGGGTGATGTCCTTTGTCGGCGGCATGTTGGTGGGCACGCCGAAGGGGCTACCGAAAAGATTGCCCCCGGGGCGGTCGAGGTGCCCCGTGATGGCGATGAGACATGCCACGGCACGGATGGCGTCGCAGGAAGAGGGGGTATGCTCCACGCCGTTTCCAAGATCGATACTCGCCTTTTTTGTGGTGGCGTAGAGCCGGGCGACCTGCCGTATCTGGTCCGCGGTAACGCCGGTGATTTTCTCCGCCCATTCCGGAGGATATTGCCGCACATGGGTCGCCAGCTGCGCATAGCCGTAACACCATGTGTCCACGAAGGGCTTGTCCACCAGCGCTTCGGAAATTACCACGTTCAGCATGGCAAGGGCCAGGGCCGCATCGGTGCCCGGCCGGATCGGCACCCAGATGTCCGCCAGGCCGGTGTCTGGCTCCATCGAAGGCTTGATGGAAACGATTTTGGCGCCCCGCTGTTTCGCCGCCAGCATCATCCGGGGACCGGGCATGGACGGTGCGGAATACACGGGCTGGCGGCCCCAATAAAGAATAAGTTCGGTGCGCAGCATGTCGGGTCCCGGCCAGTCGGCCACGGTATGCATGAAGCCAAAGGCCCGCTGCATGGCGCAGATGCCCGAGTGCCCGTAGTTGGGACTGCCATGCACCGTGAGAAACCGCCGAAGATACGCGTTGTAGGACCGTAGGGCAGGGGAGAGAATGGCGAGGGATGCGGGCCCATATTCCCGTTTTTGGCGGAGCAGGGTTTCGGCCACAATGCCCACGGCGTCATCCCAGGAAATCTTTTCGAACTCCCCGGCACCTTTCTTTCCGGTCCGCCGCAGGGGAGTTGTCAACCGCTCCGGGGCATACACCCACTGGGGTGCCGCATGGCCCTTGGGGCACAGGGCGCCCTGGTTCACGGGCGATTCGCGCATGCCGGCGGCTCGAACGAAGCGGCCGTCTTTTACGAAGGCATATATCCCGCAGGCAAAGGGGCCGGGGCCGCACATGGCGCATAAGGTGGGTACCACCGTTTCACCCGAACCGTCTGCAATGCGACGGGCGTCATCATATGTCAGCCCGGCCGCGGCTGCTTGTTTCTGCATCGTTCCCCCTTTATTCAGTCAGATGGATCCGCTTCAATGACACAGGGCAAAAAGTATATGTTTTCCTCCGTGTTTTCCAGGCCTTTTTTCGCGTTCTGCGGAATGCGCAGGGCGACACCTTTGTCCGGCCGTGTTTTTACCCCTTTTTGGTTTCTGTGCAAGCGGTTCAGCGCCACCGGCAAGCCGACGAAAATTTCGGAGCGCGCCCGGGCTATGGGGCCGCAGTCAATACATTCCTTCCTCCGACAGGTTTTGCGGCGAAAGCTTTCCGGAAAAGAGGGTGTAGGCCCACACCTGGTAACCGATGACCACCGGTACGAGGAGAATGACCACCGCGAGCATGATTTTAAGGGTCAGGGGGCTTGAGGCGGCATTGAAGGCGGTCAGGGAATAGGCCGAATCGATGCTGGAGGGAAAGAGGGCCGGAAACAACCCGATTACACCGAAGAAGGTGCACAGGACGATGGTCAAGGCCGATGAGAACCAAGCCCTGCCGTACTGTTTGCGGGCGATGAAAATACGGATTCCAAGAAGCGCCGCCACATTGAAGATAATTACCAGAAAGAGAGCCGGATGGGCCAGGTAGTTGTCGTAGAGACGCGTTGCAAAGGGAGTATAGAGAAGAAAGACAACCGCCACCGCCAGCAGCGCCGGCCACAGCCTTTCGGCTGTTTTCGCGGCTCGGTCATGCAGGACGCCCTCCGCACGGATGGATAGCCAGAGGGCGCCGTGCACCATGAACAGGCAGAGAAACAAAAGCCCTCCCAAAAGACCGTAGGGATTGAGCAGCGTAAGGAGCGTGCCCTGGTAGATGCCGTTTGCGTCGAAGGCGATACCCTGGAAGATGTTGCCGAAGGCGACGCCGAAGAGCAGGGCGGGAAGCGCACTGCCGATGAAAATGCAGGTATCCCAAATTTTCCGCCATGCGGGGGTGTCTATTTTTCCGCGGAACTCGAAGGACACGCCCCGGACGATGAGGCCGAAGAGGATCAACATCAGGGGGGCGTACAAGGAGGAGAACATGACGGCATAGACCTCTGGAAAGGCGGCAAAGGTGACGCCGCCCGCGGTGAGGAGCCAAACTTCGTTGCCGTCCCACAAAGGGCCGACGGCATTGACCATGATGCGGCGGTCTTCCTCTGTTTTGCCAAGGAAGGGAAAGAGGGTGCCGATGCCCAGATCGAACCCGTCGCTCATGAAAAATACGGCCCACAAAAGACCCCAGATAAAAAACCAAATCGATTCGAGAATCATCGTTTTTCTCCTTTGTTGATGCCCTGGAAAAGCGCTGATATGTTCAATTATGCGATTTGTCCCTATTGCCGGCGTTCTTTTTCGTGGACGGTCGGTCAGGCGCCCGCAACCGGTGCCGGGCCCTGCCGGATATGGCGCACCATCAGGTAAAAACCGGTGCATCCCAACAGACCATAAACCACAAGGAAGGCGATAAAGGAGATCAGTACCTGCGTGCCGTCGATGGGGGATACCGCGTCGGACGTGCGCATGAGGCCATAAACGATCCAGGGTTGGCGGCCGACTTCGGCCAAGACCCAACCGGCCTGGATTGCGATATGGGGCAGGGGAATTGACCAGAGCATCAATTTGAGAAAGCCGGGGTTTTCCATGAGCCGGTTTCGTTTGAACCATCCATACAGGGCTACCAGGGGGAAGTACATGCCGAGTCCTACCATGATGCGGAACGACCAGGCGGACAAAAGGACCGGCGGACGATCTTCTTTGGGAAAGTCCGAAAGCCCCTTCACTTCGGCATTCACGTCATGGAAAGCCAGAAGGCTGAGAAGGCCCGGAATGGGGCCGATCTCCACCTTGTTCCTTCCGTTCTCCTGGTCCGGAATGGCGAAGAGAAACACCGGTGCCCTGGTGCTTGTCTCCCAGTGGGCCTCCATGGCGGCCAGTTTGGTGGGTTGTTTCTCGGCCAGGTCCGATGCGTGAAAGTGCCCCTCCAGCACTTCCACGAAGGAAAAGACAAGGCCGAACACCAGGGCGATTTTGAAGCTTCGGGTAAAGATTTCCACATGCTGCTTTTTCAGAAGGTGCCAGGCGCTGACACCCATCACGAAAAAGGCGCTGAGCAAGTATGCACCTGAAACCGTGTGGATGATTTCAAGCACCGCGAATTTCTGGGTGATGACCGCGATAAAATCGGTCAGTTCGGCCCGGCCGTTGCGGATGGTATAGCCCACGGGATGCTGCATCCATGCGTTGGCTGTGAGGATCCATACGGCCGACAGGGAGGAGGCGCCAGCTACCAGCCACATGACGGTGGCGTGGGCTTTGGCCGAAAGCTTCCGCCAGCCGAACACCCAGACGCCGATGAGGGTCGATTCCAGAAAGAAAGCTGCGGTGGCTTCTATGGCGAGCAGGGAGCCGAAGACATCTCCGACAAAGGCGGAGTAGCGTGACCAGTTGGTGCCGAACTGGAATTCGAGGGTGATGCCGGTGACCACGCCCACCGCGAAATTGATCAAAAAAATCTTGCCCCAGAACCGGGTCATGGCAAGATAGGTCTTATCGCCGGTCCGTACGTAGCGGGTCTCCATCCAGGCCACCAGGATCGACAGGCCGAGGGTGAGGGGGACGAATAGAAAGTGAAACATCGTGGCTGCTGCAAACTGAAGGCGTGAAAGAAATAACGGATCCATGATCATTTCTCCCTTTGGGGTAATCTGGGTTTCTTAAACGCATCCGGCGGGCAGCCGTGCTGCGTTAACGAGCGAAAGTCGGCTTGGGCCAGGGTGGCCCGGAGCTGCTGTCGGGCGTGCCGCCATATGTCATGCACTGGGCAGGTCGCATGCCGGTCGCAGCCAATGGCTGTCGAGAGGCAGTCGTTTAGAATGATTTCACCGGATATGGTTTCGATGACCGTGAGCAAGCTGAGGGCCTCCGGGGGCGGCAGCAGGCGGAGGCCCCCCCGGGGGCCCTGGCGAATTTCCAGGATGCCCGCCCGGGCCAGTTGCTGAGCGATTTTGCCGAGAAAGGCGTCCGGGATGTCCATCCGCTGGGCGATTTTTTTTCGCGAAACGACCGCGCCGCAGGGAGCCCCGGCCATGTAGAGGACACACCGCACCGCGTATTCGGCTGCCTTGGTCAGGCGCATGAGGCGATTCTCCTAACAGGATAAATAGGATTTAAATTATCCTATATAGTGGGGCGGCTGCCTGTCAATGGTTTTTTCGCGCAGAAAGGTTTGTTTTGCCGGTGCTGTTTCATCCTTGGCATATGTGGTGTGGGGCGGCCATGGCCTATTGGCGCGCAACATCTCCCACCGCCCGCTCCAGTTCCGCCACTGAAAGGCGATAGGCGACAAAAGCCTTAAGTTCATCGTATCCGGCCTTTTCAACTGCCGCAGTCAGCTCTTTGTGGGCGGCCGCCGTAATGGCGCCCACCGCAAGCTGGTTACCGCCCACGCGCAGGCGCTCGGTTTGCAGGGTCAGGACTTCACGGGCCACATCCAGCATTTTTTTTGATTGCGCAAGTTTCCGGTAGGCTTTGCCCACCGCGACTTCCACCTGTTGTTTTACCCGTTTCGCGTTTTCTTCCGCCTGTGTGAGCTGCATCTGCTGTTTGCCAAGAGCGGCGCGTTTTTTGCCCCAGTCGAAAATGTTCCACGTCATCTGAAGGCCGACAATGCCGATATCCTCCGCCACAAAGGAGATCCCTTCCTGGTGGATATAGCTCCCGAAAAGCCCGATGTCGGGGATATAGTCATGGGTTGCGGCGCTCACGCCGCTTTTTGCCTTTCGCACCGTCTCATTTGCCGCACGGATCAGCGGGCTGCTGGAAAAGGCCTTTTCCAGGTATTTTCCCTGCGGGTGCGGTTCGGTGACACCGCAGCGTGAGAAGGTCGGCGCGTATTCGGTGCCCTGCGGATGTCCCAACAGGTCGCTCAACTCGGCGCTGACATCCAGAATCCGCGCTTCGGTGGCAAGCAAAAAATGTTCGGCCTGAAGCAGTTTGACGCGGGCGCCGGTGACAGCCATCGGAAGGAGGGCTTCGGTTGCTTCGCCGTCCCTGACTTCGCGAAGATTTTCATTCGCTTCGCTGACCGTGGCCAGGGCCGCTTCCTTTTCCCTGTGTGCCAGAAGAAGTCCGAAGTAGAGTTTCTTGGCGAAAAAGGCCACCTCTGCTTCTGATTTATGAAGCTCCGCTTCGTAAATGCCGCGGTTGGCAATGGCGGCATGCTCCGCGTCGCGAACCTTAAGAAGCTGGGTCAGTGGCTGCTTGAGGGTCAGGGTGTTGAGGAAGGTGGTGCTTGACCCCTGGGAAATTTCCGTCGTTGTCAGCGGAAAGCCGCCGAGACCCGGAACGGTCCCGAGGGATCCTGCAGGAATGGAGACGATTTGGTTGTCGGTTAGAACCGACAGGGTTGCGTCATCGGAAAGATGGGGAAAATAGTCGGAGCGAGTGCCGGTTACCTCTAGATCGCTTTCGCGCACCTTTGCCCGGGCGATTTTTAGGGCGGTGTTGTGATCGAGGGCCAGTGAAACCGCCTCCTGGAGGGAAAGCGGACGGGTTTCGGCGTGTGCCGGGATAGGGGCGGAGATGCCTGCCAAGAAAATCAGGCCAGCCGCCGCCGGCGTCGCGGCCTTCTTCAGGCTCCCGCATGCCAGAACGTGGAGTACCGGCACGACGAGCAGGGTGAAAAACATGGAGAAAATCAGTCCAACGGCGATTACGCTGGCCAACGGGCTCCAAAGGCTGGAGCCAGAGAGAATCATGGGCGTCACCCCGACGGCGGCCGCCATGGTGGTGAGGAATATGGGCCGGAGGCGACGCTGTCCCGCTTCCGTAGCGGCGGTTTCGACAGGATGGCCTTGGGATATTTTTTCGTTGATGTAGTCTACGAGGATAATGGCGTTTCGTACCACGATGCCGGTAAGGCTGATCAACCCGACAAAGGCGGTGAATCCGAACGCGTTTCCGGTGATCAGGAGCCCGAAAACCGCTCCCGGCAGCATTAGGGGAATGGCACACATGATGACGATGGGTTCTCGTATGTTCCGGAATTGCAGCAGTAGAACAAGGAAAATGGCAAGCAGGCTGATACCGAGGGCTGTCACCATTTTGGGAAAGGTTTCGTCCTGATTGTGTTTTTCGCCGCCATAGGAAAGCGCATATCCTTCGGGAAGCGAAAGGGCGTCGAGTTTCGGTGCGATGGCTTCGAAAAGCGCGCTGGCATATTGGTCCCGGGTGACAAAGCTGCGGACCGTGATGGTGCGCACACCGTTTCTTCGCACGATGCGCCCGGTCTCCCACTCCGGTGTGAGAAAGGCCAGTGACCGCAGGGGCACGCTGGCCCGGGTGAGGGCGGAGGTGACGTACGTATTTTTTACATCGTCGAAGGTGCGGCGCTCGCCTTCTTCGAGCCGCAGGACAAGGGTGACGGGACGGTCCCCTTCCCAGAAGATGCTTACCGGCAGCCCGTCGAAAGCGCCCGACAGGGTTCGGGCAACCGTGGCGTTGGTCAGTCCCATCCGGTTGGCCAGTTCGCTGTTGATATGAACGTCCGCCCTGAAGGCGTCATTGTGGTAATCCCGGTGGACATAGCGGGCGTAAGGGATATCGGTGATGATTTCTTCCACCGTGGCGGCGATTTGTTTCAGGGTTTCGATTCTTTCCCCGCTGATGCGGATTTCCACCGGTGCCTCGATGACGTTTCCCTGCTGTAGTTCTTTTACAATCACCAATGCTTCCGGCACGCGCTCTGCGAGTTGGGTTGAAAGCTCTTCCACAATGCCAGGCGTCTCTTCCTGGCTGCGGGTCTTAACGATGAGTTGGCCGTAGGCGGCATCGGGCTGCTGGGGGTTGACGTTGTAATAAAACCGGGGGGCGCTCTGGCCGATGAAGCTGGCATACTGTTGGATGTCCGCGCGGCCCGCCAGGTGCGCTTCGATGCGACGGACAGCCGCGTCGGTTGTTTCGATCCGCGTGCCCTGGCGCATCCAGACATCGATGACAAACTGGTTGCGTTCGGCGGATGGGAAAAACTCCCTGGGGACTTGTTTGAAAAGCACCGTGCCTGCGGAGACGGCCACCACTCCAAGGATTACGGCAGCAGCCTTGCGGCGCATCAGAAATGAAATTGCCTTTCCATAGACGGTTTGAAGTCGGTCCAAAAGGGATGGGGGTGGGGCATGGCCTTCTTC
Organism: Desulfobacterales bacterium; assembly: GCA_963678885.2. Taxonomy (GTDB): domain Bacteria; phylum Desulfobacterota; class Desulfobacteria; order Desulfobacterales; family JAFDDL01. Next base: position 1,696,724 of record CAXXFG010000001.1, read on the forward strand.
CGCCCCGCTTGTTTCCTGATTGTGGAGCCCTTTGTGCACGAAGAAGCGGCAGAGGATGGGCGTCAGCATCACGGCCACTGCAAAGGAAACGGCAAGGGCGATGGCCACGGTGAGGGGCAGCGCCCGGATGAATTCACCCACGGATCCGGTGAGAATCAAAAGCGGCAGGAAGGAACAGACGATGGTCACAGTGGCGGTGAAGACCGGAACCACCACCTCCGTTGCCGAGCGCCAGGCCGCCTGGGGCCGGGGAACTCCGCGGTCCAGCAGCTCCACGTAGTTGTCTGCGATGACGATGGCATCGTCAACGATAATTCCCAGTACCACGATGAGGGCGGCAATGGAGACTTGGTGGAGCTGGATGCCGAAGGCATTCATGATTCCCAGGGTGGTGGTGAGGGTGACGGGGATAGCCACCGCTGAAACCAACGCAACACGGAGGGGCAGCAGCAGGAGGGTTACCAGGACAACGGACCCGATGGCCAGCAGGAATTCGTGGCTGAGGGAGGTGATGCGGTCTTTCACCACCGACGGCTGGTCGGTGACGATCTCCACGGAGAGGTCCGGCGGGAGAAGAGATTGAATCTGGTCGAAAACCCCGGCGATTTTCTCGCCGAGATGAACGATGTTCTTGCCTTTCTGCATTTCGACGGAAAGAAGCACGCTGGGTTCTCCGTTGCACCGTACAAGAAAGCGGGGGTCTTCATAGCGGCGTTGCACCTGGGCAACGTCCCGGATATACACCGGCTGGCCGGTGGGGGAGACGCTTACCAATACGTCCCGGATATCCCCCGCCGTGCGAAACACGCCGGTGGTTCGCAGGGGGGCGTCCACACGCCCGGCGGCGAGACTTCCGGCATCTTTGATGATGTTTTGTTGCTGAAGTGCCCGAATCACCTGGAGGGCATTTGTCTGGTGCTGGCTGATGCGTTCGGTGGTGCTGGTGATCCAAATCTCTTCGGCCTGCTCGCCGTAGCGGGCCATTTTCCCGATGTCCCGGACCGTGCGGAGCGCGTCCTGGATGCGGTCCACGTAGTCTTGTAGTTCCCGGTAGCCGTAGCGTTTTCCGTGAACGGCGATGAGCATGGCCACCGTGTCTCCGAAATCGGATTTCACCAAGGGGCCCAGGACGCCCGCAGGAAGCTCCGTGGCCGCCGTCTCGTTCATTTCATGGCGCAGCTTTGCCCAGAACACATCGGGATCTTTGACGTTTTCCTCAAGCTCCACGTTGACCACCACCAGGCCGTGGCTGCTGGTTGAGTAAGTCTTTTCCTTTCGGACTTCGGGGAATTTGAAGATATGCCGTTCAAGGGGTTTGGTGACTTGTTTTTCCACCTGCTGCGCGGTGGCGCCCGGATACTGAGCCAGCACGAGGCCCATGCGGATAGTGATGGACGGGTCTTCTGTCTTCGGCATGTTGAAAAATGCGTAGATGCCGACGGTGACAAGGAGCGCCGAGAAGACCAGGGCCACAACCGGTTGATTCAGGCTGCTTTTGATGGGGTTCATGGTGTTATATTGCTCCTGTCCGCTAACGTTCGACGGCGGAACGGTTCACGACGGCGACCGCGGCGCCGTCCCGGAGTTTGTCCTGACCGGCGATGACGATTTGCTCATTGCCGGAGAGGCCGTCCCGGATTTCTACTTCGTTGCCGATCAGGGTGCCGACGGTCACCCGCTTTGAATAGGCACGGTTTTGTTCCGGGTAGTACACATAGACCAGGGGGGCGCCTTGGTGGTCTTGTACAATGGCCTCCACGGGGAGTGTGATGGCTTCCAATTGCTCATCTCCGAAGATCTCGACTTCCGCCACCATGCCAATCCGTATCAAATGCGCCGCGTTGGCAACGGAGATGCGGGTCATATAAGTGTGTGTGCCCGGGTCGGCACTGACGTTGATGGCGCTCACCGTTCCCTCGAAGTGCAGCTCCGGCAGGGCGGACAGGGTCACGGCGGCTTTTTGTCCGATGGCTGCCAGGTGGATGTCCGTCTCCGGCACTCCCACCAGGATTTCCACGGGATCCAATTGGACGAGCGCAAAGGCGGGTACACCCTCGGCCACGGCCTGGCCTGGCTCCAACAGGCGTTTGCTGACAAAGCCGCTGACCGGGGCATGGAGGCGGGTGTCCGAAAGGTGCTTTCTGTGAACCTTTTCGGCGGCAAGAGCCTGGTCCAGTTTCAGAGCCGCCGCATCGCGGGCGGCCTTGAATTTTTCGAAATCGTTACGGGAAAGGCTCTTTTGCGCGAACAGGAAGGCCATTCGGCTAAATTCCCGCTCTGCCTGGTCGGCGGCGACCCTGGCCTGGGCCGTCTGGGCCGTGGCGCTGTCGCATGCGGACCGGTAGTCGCTGGGGTCGAGGGCGGCCAGGATATGGCCCGCTGCAACAAAATCGCCTTCACGGGGCAGGACCTTCTCGGCCCTTCCCGCCACAAGAAACGAGACATGGACCGGCGCGTTGGGGGAGACCACGGTGCCGCTGACGGAGATGGTGCGAAAACGCTTGATGTGTTGGGCCCGGACCAGAGAGACGGGCACCGGTGCGACCTCTTGGTCTGCCGGCTCTCCGTGGCCGTCGCACCCGTTGAGAACAACGCACATGAGGCCCAGAACAAAGGTCCGGCATATCCAACGCTGTCTATCCTTAATTGTGCGGAGAAAAGGGAGGCGCGATGCTGGAAAGAGTCGTTTCATTATCATTATCCTGTCCCCATTCGTTTCGGAAGGTTTTTTCCATTGAGGGAATGCATCCCCACAGCCGGTTTGGAAAACTGTTTGTTTTCATATCGGATGCAAGGTCCACTTTGCCGGTGGACTTTCCGGTACAAACTTCCGTATATTATGTGCAAGGCATATCAAAATATGTCTGAGGTCCTTTGGCGGTGTTGTGAGGCCTTTCAGAATGCGCACATACGACAAATATGTTCGGCTTTTTTGTCGCTGCATGCCTTGTTTGTGCGCGGGCAGCTTTTTAAGATGCCTTGTGAACAATATGCGTGCTGCGACATTTTCCGTCAAAAAACGATGAGCGGGTGTAACGTGCTGCAAAAAATGAAAAGTGCACCTTGGTGCGGACGGAAAACGTGGGACAAAATATACATGAATTGTATTTGTACAAAACAGCGGCTTTCTGTAGAAACCATAAAATATCTTAAAATGCAACGCTGCCGTTGAAAATCTGTTGGCAGGTTCAGAAGGAACGGTTCTGGACGAGACGGGCGTGCCGGTGTGGCAGGAGCGCCCCTGCCCGCAAGCATGGTGCGTTGTTACGCATTGACTTGCGGCATGTGACGACGAGGGAGGTGAACAATGCCGGTTTCTCTTATCGCGGCACTTGAAGAGGTGCATGCAGGTGTGGGGCAGGGCGGTATCCTGGAGCAGATCGATAAACGGTACCGCAAGCAGCAGCGGCTGACGCTGTTTGACATGCTTGGAAGGGTTGATTGTAAAACGACCGGTCATTTCCCGGTGGTGCTGTATAGGCGGATCCCCCAAATCGGAAAAAAGCGGCCCGCTTTGCTGCGGTTCCACCTGCCGCGTTGGAAAAATCACGATGAGATTTTCTGGCAGGCCCTGGGTGATTATCTGATTCTTGCCATCCACCGGGTAACGGATCTTGAATTCGATAGTGCCAGGGCGCGGATGAAGTTGGAGTATTTCGCCAAGGTAAAAGGACGCATCAAGTATCCGGAAGACATTACGGAGATCATCAGGAAAATTGCTTGCCTTGTTGACACCGAGGCGTTGCCCACAGACTTCACGCGCTTCCGGCGCATGGCGGAGAGACGCGGCAGCCTGGGAGAGATGAGCAAGGAGCAGGCGGCATTGATCGGCGCCGCGCTGAAGCTTATTGAAGTAAGGTAGTACGACCTTCGGCACGTCCCGTTTCGTTTACCCCAATTTGGAGGCTGGTCATGAAGAGTCTGATCCACGAAAAAATAGGCGCCACCTATCCTCCCATTGCCATCAGCTGGGCGGATGAAGCCCCCGAAGGGGCCATGCAGTTCAAGCCCGGCAAATGGGGCTGCATCATGTGGTTGGCGGCGAATGCCGCCAGGGGAAAGACAGCCGTCTGTGATCGGGAGACTTTTGGTTGCTGGGGCGGCGGGGTCGGTGTGGGGTTCGGCAACCGGTACAAAGATTTTCCCGGGGGTGAAGATTGTTTTTGCCGGTTTTTATCCAGCGGTAACGCCGGAGACAGGGTGGGTGCGGCGGTGGCCGAGCAGGCAAAGCCCCATATGACCAAAGAAGCGCATGAAAACTTCCTTCACGGTGAGCGCTATGTCCAGGATCCCGATAAGGTCCGACGTTTTATCGCGGCGCTTCCCATGGTCGATATCCCGGCGTCCCATGTCGTGTTCCGGCCCCTCGATCGGATCGTCCCGGAAAGTCCTCCCAAAGTGGTTGCTTTCTTTGCAGATCCGGATCAGCTTTCTGCTTTGGTGGTGCTGGCGAATTACGGCCGGGGAGACAATGAAAACGTGATCCTTCCTTACGCTGCCGGCTGCCAGACATTGGGTATCTACCCGTTCCGGGAGGCCGACTCGGACAGGCCCCGGGCCGTTGTGGGCCTGACCGACTTGTCCGCCCGGGTGCATATTGCCAAACAGCTTGGTGCGCATCTTATGACCTTTGCCATGCCCTGGAAGATGTTTATGGAAATGGAGGCCAACGTTCCCGGTTCTTTTCTCGAAGCCCACACCTGGCAGGCATTGATGGCATTGCGGGGATAGGAAGGTCCCAAGATTTTGTAAATCCGAAAAAAAACCGGACGCTTCCGTTATGCGGAACCGGTGGAAAGGCCTGTTACACCAAGAAGGCCGCAAGCCTCTTACAAGCTATCTCAAAAAAAAGATCGCGCCCACTGACAAGGCGTGGGGAGATGAAAAAGCGCAGCATATATGTAATATGTGAGCATTTTGAAGAGCCCCACAACGCCGTCAGGGGGCGTTAGATATATTTTTGAGATAGCTTGTAATTAACATGCTGACTTGTTTTGAACAATGCTCCGGCAAGCGGCTTCAGGTATCAAATCCAGCTGCCCAAAAAATGCGATATTCAAGGTGTCTTGAAAGAGGCGATGTTCGATGCGTTCATTGAGATGTCGAAGAAAGATATTGTCGAAAAAAGATGGGAAAGGGTTTCGACCATAATTCAGAAAAAATATGGGCAAAAGGTAAGAGCTGTGGCCGCATGCCATTGTTCTCGGTGTGTGTTCGACATTGTTATCGTTTGTTCTTTTGCCCCGCAGGAATGCAAAAGAATTCAACAGGGGCGTGCGCCTCGGAGAAGACATTGTTCGGCTGAGACGCAACTGGCCGACTGCCGGCCAGGCAGTAGGCCTCCCTGGCTGTTTCATGTGGCCCGATGCGCCGGCACCATCAGCTTCAGTCGATCATTATTTCACTGAGTGTCAACCTTTTCCGGGGTGCGGGGGATTCCGCCGGGTATCCCATGGGAAGTAAGGTAAAAACATAAAGATTGTCGCCCCAGCCGAATAATTCTTTTATTTTCTGTTCATCAAACAGTTTGACCCAGCAGCTTCCGATACCGAAATCCAGGGCCCGTAACACAATATGCTCCACCGCAATGGCAAGATTGGCTTCAATGCGCGGCCCGATCTCACGGATGCTGATCGTTTCAAGCCCTTGTTCGATTTTCTTTTTCAGAACCGTGACAATGTCGTTTTCAATGGCACCAATCTTACCGAGATCCTGAAGGCCCGAAACGGTTCCATCAAGATAACCTCCAACGTCCGCACAGCAGATGACGACTGCGGCGGCAGATGCGATAAAGGACTGATTGCTGGCTATCTGGGCCAATTGTTGTTTGGTTTCCGAATCGGTGACGATTTTAAAACGCCATGGTTGCGCGTTGCACCCGGATGGTGCTAGACGGGCGGCGTCCATTATTGCCTCCAGATCCACAGGGAGGATAGGGTCGGGTTTGAACTTTCGGATACTGCGCCGTTTTTCAATGGCCTCTTTTGTCGTCAGCATAATACAGCCTCCAGATTAATGGGAAATCATAACATGGGAATGGTTTGCGCATACCTTTTTGCAATGCACCTGCCATCAGCACATCGGGTGTCTGGTTTTCAAGCGCATGCGCTATGCTTATCAATCCGGTGGATGCATAGCAATTCTTGATGTATGTATTAACCAGCACTCCTTGAAACAGTCGATATGGACCGGAATCGTATCTTAAAATGCCTGCGGGTGAATAATCGTTCAGCCGCAAGTCGCCGCCCTTTTCCATGCCGCTCTTACGTGTCCGACGGGAAATACGCCGGGTAGTGTTTTCGGGCGCATTCGGGGCAGATGCCGTGGCTGAAGTCGGATTCGGAATGGTCCCGGATATACTCTTCGATCCGGTTCCAGTAGCCCTTGTCATCCCTGATTTTTTTACAATACGAGCAGATAGGCAAAATCCCCCGCAGGGTTTTGATCTCCCGGAAGGCCTGCTGCAGTTCGGCGATGAGGGCGTCTTTTTCGGAAAGAGCGTTGCGCGCCGGGGTGATGTTGAAGGAGATCCACACCACCATGCGGGGTTGGTTCCCGGTGTTTCTGATGGGGGAGATATGCGCTTCAAACCATTGCTTGCCTTCAGGGCCGGTCAGCGCCTCGGAACCTTTGATGTCCTTTGCGGACAGTTGGTAGGTATAATTGTGTACCGCTTCACTTTCGATGGCTTTCCTGATCTGGGCCAGGAAATCGTCCGCCAGGGGCGCGGCCATTACATCGTGGATCCGCTTGCCCACCAGGTGCCGGCCGTCGTGGTATTTATTCCTGTCCACACCGCCCAGAATGTCGACATAATGGCCGTTTTCGTCAAAAACGAAAAACGGTTCCGGTATGGCGGCCAGAACGGCATTGATGGTGCTGTCGGTTGTTTTTAAATTCATGTCCATCACTTTCGAGACCTGTTGCTCGGGCTGTTGCGTGTATCTCCGGCGGGCATCGGTAGGAAACAACCCGGTCTTGCCTCTTCCGGCAGCGCAGGTTTACGGCATATCACAACCCGGTTGCGTTGGACACCCGTCATCCGCGTGATTTAACCAAATCCTGCTTCCCGCCGATATAAGTGAAAGGCAATGTCGCCTGATGGGGCTTAACGGGAGGTCGGTATGGTTCAGGGGATTTCTCCGGCGCTTTCTGCGCTTAAGGTTCTGGAACGAAAAATGGCGGTATCGGCCAACAACGTGGCCAATGCGGCCACGACCGGATTCAAGAAAGGCCGGGCCACGGGTTCTGGGCAGGTAACCACCGCCCATCAGCAGGGCCCGCTGTTGCCCACAGCGTCTCCCAGTGACCTCGCCATCGGCGGAGAAGGCTATTTTGTGCTGCGGGACGCGGCCGGGGGGACCGTCTACAGCAGGGACGGCGGTTTCCACTTCGACCGGGGGGGGCGTCTTACCGATGCCACGGGCAACACCGTTCGGGGTTGGGCAATTGATCCGGCCACCGGGTGGCCTGCCGGCGGGTTAACGGATGTGACCCTCGGCCCGTTTTCGGCGCCACCGCGGGCCACCACGGAAATCCGCCTTGGGGTGAATCTCGATGCCGCTGCGGCGGATCACAGCCCCGGGGGTCTTACCGGGCAGTGGCGTGGCAATGCCGATCCGCCGCTTTCATCGGAGGCAAGTGCATACAGCCAGGCCGTGACTGTTTATGATGCGCTGGGGGCGCCCCATGATGTGACGGTCTATTTCGACAAAGGGGGCGGTGCTTCGGAATGGGAATATATCGTTACCAGTTTACCGGGGGAGGACCGTCGGGCCGGGGCAGGCGGGGCGGACCTGGGGCTGCTGGCGTCTGGTACGCTTTCCTTTGACCCACAGGGCGTTCCCACCGGCATGACCATGCAGCGGAATGACGGGGCGGGAAATTGGACCCCGGTCACTGCGCCGGCGGACCTTCTGGACGGGCACTTTGCGTTCCAGGCCGATTTCCAGGGAGCGGCCGGCGGCAGTTCCGCGGTGACCATTCAGCTTGACCTCGGCATTCGGCACGACGGCGCGGGGTGGATCCCGGTGTCCGGCGGCAGCACCCAATATGCGGCAGCATCGGCCACGCTTCGCTTCGGTGCGAACGGCGCCGGTGCAGGGGCGCTTCTGTCGGTGGCCGTCAGCCCGGATGGTATTGTCAGCGGTCATTACAGCAACGGTGAGACAGCGGATCTGTTTCAACTGGCCGTGGCGACCTTCCCAAACCCCGCCGGCCTCGAAACACTGGGAGGGAACCGGTTCCGGGAGACGGCTGCCTCCGGCGTTGCAACCACCGTGCGGCCTGGGGAGGGCGGTGCGGGACGTCTTGTGCCCCATGCCTTGGAAGGCGCCAATGTGGACCTGGCCGAGGCGTTTTCGCAGATGATTCTCTATCAGCGTGGTTTTGAAGCGAACGTGAAGGCGCTTGGGGTGGAGGACGAGATGAAGGGGGCGGTGCTGGATATTCTCACCTGACGGTATCTGAACCGTCCGATAGCTGCGTTACGTTTCATTTTTCCGGCGGGAGGGCAGAAGTGCGTTGATGAGAAGAAGCCCCAGCACAACGGCGGCGGAAAGCTCGACCACCGGCGGCGTCAGGGCTCCGGCCTTTCCGGCCACGGCTGTGGGGACGATGCCGAAATAGGAATACACAATGTCCACAACATATCCCATGACAATGGAGCCGGTGACCATCGAGCCCAGGTACAGCAGTAGGGACCGCCGCCCCAGCAGGCCGTAGATCATGCTCAAAGAGGCGATATTGGTGGCGGGTCCCAGCAATAGAAAAACCAGGGCGGCCCCGGGGTTCAGCCCCTTTAGTATCAGTGCCGCCGCGATGGGGGTGGAGGCGGTGGCGCACACATACATGGGAATTCCGGCGGCCATGGCGAACAGCATGGACAGCAGTTGGTGCTCCGATATCCGCGGCAGCCATGTGTCCGGCAGAAAGAAGGTGATAATGCCTGCGATGAGGATTCCCACCAAAAACCAACGGCCCACGTCTCCCAGGAGGGTGACGAAGGCGTAGCGCAGCCCCCGGGAGAGTTTCGCGACAACCGCGGCGGTGCCGTGGCCCGTGCCGGTGGTGGAAAAGGGCGCTGCCATGCAGCCGCCGTGGCATTGGCAATCGCCGGCCGGGGGGGGGTGGTTTTTGGCTGCGCCGAAAAGGGATTCGGTGAGGCCGGCGAAAATGGCCGTGACAAAGGCCGCCACCGGGCGCATCACGGTCATCACCGGGTCTATCAGCGCGTAGGTGACGGCGATGGAATCCACGCCGGATTCCGGTGTCGATATCAGGAACGAAACGGTGGCGCTGTTGCCGGCGCCCTGTCTCTTAAGGCCGGCGGCAGCGGGTACCACCCCGCAGGAGCACAGGGGGAGGGGGGTGCCGATGAGGGCCGCCAGAAACACCGGGCGCAGTCCGTCGCCGCCCAGGAGGGCGCTGACTTTTTCCTGTCGGCCCCATATGTGCAGTGCCCCGGCGATCAAAAACCCCATGAGCATGTAAACGGCCGATTCTCGGTAGATGTGCCAACAGGCGGCCAGAATGTCTTGCAGAAGGCTCATGCGGTTCCCTGTTGCGTGTCGCACATGACCACATGTTCGATACAGCTGCACGCGAGCTGTCGGACATGGTCGTCGGTGAGGCGGTAGTAGACGATTTTTCCCTCCCGCCGGTTGCTGACGATGCGCAGATGCCGCAGCATCCGCAGCTGGTGGGACACTGCTGATTCGGAAAGGCCGCTGAGGGCGGCAAGATCGCACACGCACAGTTCGTCCTGCAGCAACGCTGCGACGACCATCAACCGGCCCGGGTCGCCCAGCGCCTTGAAAATTTCTGCAATCTGCAGCAAGTGCGTCCGGTGCGGAAGGCGCGCACGCACCTGCGCCACTGTTTTTTTATGAATGCATTTTTTAGTGCAGGCGTCCATGCAAAGCTCCATTCATGAATAGTTGTTCATATGATACATAATTTGTTTGATGTGTCAAGCCTGGACAAAATCGCCCGAACAGAGCCAACCAGCCTGGGCGGCAGGGGCAGGCGGACAACCGGGGAGGGGTGTGGTGCATCCTCGCCTGCCGGCGATGCCATTTCCGACTTGATTTTCCAACGGAATTGTTCCCGAGTGTGTCACGGCCGTGGCCCCAGGGACAAAAGGATGGGCGTATAGTGGCGGTCAGGGAACGGCGGGCACGGGGTGCAGCGCCAGGGAAACGGCTTTGCGGATGCATGAATTGGCATGGGTGGTAACGGCGAGATTGAACACCAGCCGGTGCGCGCTGTAGGCAAGGGGCAGGCCCGGGACGGAGAAGGTTGCGACATAATCGGGGCCGGTTTCGACAAATGCCGCATGCATCTTTTTTGCCTCCCGGGGTAACGGTACCCGGTTTCCCCGGGCATCTTCCAGGACCAGAGCGGAAATGTCGGCACTCCGGTAAAATCCTGAAATGCTGCTGACGACCATTGTGAGGGTATAGGGGCTCCCGCCGTCCGGGGCACCCGGACGGGAAACAATGCCGGTGAGCATGGCCCGGACGAGGACGTCCTGGTGTTCCATCCGGGTCTCGGCCGGCATGAAATCGAAGCTGTGTGTTTGCGAGGCACCCAGGCATCCCCACAGCATGCCGAGGATGAGGGCAGAACCGGTCACAAAACACAGCCCCCGGTTCATCGGCCGACCTGCTTTCCGTCTCGGTTCATCACTGCCTTTATTCTTGCCGCCAGGTTGATTATGTAGGCGCTTTCCGGCTGGGCGTCTTCCCGCTTGCCGTCATATTCCAGGGGGCGGATACGGGCCATGACCCGCTCAAGGTCTCCCTCTTCCTCGTGCATGGCCGTTTCCACCAACCTTCTGAAGGCGTCGCATTGTGCCCTTGTGTCCTTGAAATAGGCGGCGGCGTCCCTGCCGGTGTAGGTGACGTAATGGGCGATGCAGAGGGTTTCCGCGTCGAGGGTGGCCAACCGCTCCAGGGAGGCGGCATATTGCTTGTAGTCCTGCAGGCAATCCGAGACGATGTACCCCGCGTCGTCCGGTACACCGACCGCCTCACCGGGAAAGAGGATGTTCTCCCGGGGGAGAAAATAGCTGAGGCTGTCTCTGGTGTGGCCGGGTGTTTCCAGCACCTGGACGGTGCGGCCGTTTGCCAGGGGCAGCACATCGCCCTCGCAAACCACCCGGTCGATGGCGAAGGGTCGGAACGCGTCCCGGGTCCGGTCAAGATCCCCCACGGCTTGGGCCGGGGGGGTTGCGGCTGCGTTCAGCTTTCCGATGAGTTGCAGGGCGTTGGGGCGGTCCAGGATGTCACGGGATTTGGGGGAAGCCACGATCTGCATGTCCGGAAAGGCCTGCTTGAGAGCGGCGGCCGCACCGCAATGGTCGAAATGGGCGTGTGTGAGCAGAAGAAACGCCGGTGCCGCACCATGGAGTCGCTGCCGGATGGCGGCGATATAGTGTCTGCCCAACACGGAAAGCCCCGCGTCCACCACCACCGGCGTTTCGCCCTGTAGCAGATACACCGGATTGGTGGGGTGCCCTAACATGAAAAGATCCGGCCCGACTTGTCCGGTAGTCTTGAAAATCATGGCGGCTCCGTACGGCCGTCGGCGTTCAGAAGGCCCCTTGTAGTGTTTTCAGGGCCTCGTCCGCGCCCATACCCTTGTGCACCATGGCGCAGGCCACCCGGACAAACAGCTCCGGGTTGTCGTGCTGAAACACGTTCCGGCCCATGGAAAGCCCGCCGGCGCCGGCCTGCATGGCGCCTTCGATCATGGTCAACGTCTCCCTGTCGCTCATTTTGGAACCGCCGGCAATGACCACCGGCACCGGACATCCCCGGACCACCTCCCGGAAGGAATCCGCGTCGCCGGTGTAGGGACATTTGATGATGTCCGCTCCCAGCTCCGCGCCTACCCGGGCGGCCAGCTTGATGGATTCCACATTGACCTCCACGGCGTTGCCCCGGGGATACATCATGGCCAGCAGCGGCAGCCCCCAGCGGTAGCAGGCCTTGGCCGTGCGTCCCAGGGCTTCCAGCATGGCGGACTCCGTGTCGGCGCCGATATTGATGTGCACGGACACCGCATCGGCGCCCAGGGCCAGGGCTTCTTCCACGTCACATACCGGGATTTTGTCATTGGGAAAGGGGTTCAAAGAGGTCGATGCAGACAAATGGATGATGAGCCCGATGTCGGTGTCCTCGGTGCGGTTGGTGGACATGACGATGCCCTTGTGCACCACCGTCGCATTGGCCCCGCCCCGGATGATCATGTTGGCGGTCTTGTCCATGTCTTCAAGCCCCTGGATCGGCCCCATGGAGACCCCGTGGTCCATGGGGATGATAACAGTCTTTCCGGACGCCCGGTTGATAATCCGTTTGATTCTGATTTTTTTGCCCACGTTCATGATCGCCGTTCCCCGCGGTAAGGTTGATGCAAGGCGCGGCTTCATGCCCGCGCCCAAACCGATTCCGGTACGTTTTCGGCGCGCCGGGAAGATGCATGGGTTATAGGCCAATATCTCCCCGGTGTAAAGACGGATGTCGGACAAGGGGCGGTCGTTTGCGGTACGGACCGGGCAAGGAAGAAAAATTGGTGCCGTCCTGTAGGGAAATCCCTCCACCTGTTCACCACGGTTTCCGGCATGATGCTGCGACGCTGTCCGATGGCAAGCCGCGCAAACCATTTGGGATATCTGCTGTTGCGGGGCGGTGGGCGGTGAAGAGGCACTTCCCGAAACCGACAATGCGGTTCTTGAATTTGCCCCAGCAGCGGTGCTGATGTTCCCACAATATGTCTGAAAAAAAAACGGAACCAGTAGGTTGGCGCTTTTTTCGGTTCGGGCACGCTCTTTGCTCTAACAGCGGGGTGTGATGGGAGAGTCGCCGGAATGGTTCCGGAGACTCTTTTTCCCGGCGCATGGAAACGGATCGGACTCTTTTCCCGCGTCTTAACTTCGAAAGGAGGCATTTATGAGAAAGATGGCAGGAATACTGGCTGTTATGCTGGTACTCGGCGTGGCAATGGGCTCCATGGCATGGGCGGAAGACGCCGCCCCCATGGCTGAAGAAAAAAGCCTTCAGTTAACCGGAACGGTACTCAGTGACAACACCTTTTTGGATGCGGACGGACAAAAGTACCAACTAAGCGATACCGAGCAGAACCGGGCTTTGCAGGATCTGGTGGGGGAGACCATCAAGATCCACGCGACGGTTATGGAGGAGGCCGAAGGCCGTGAAAGCATCTCCGTATCAAGTTATGAGATTGTAAACCAATAAGGTTCCCGCCCCCTCCCGGTCGCCGTCTCGTTGTTTTCCTGCTGCGGATCGACGGGGCGCTCGCCCCGCCATACGGTTGTCACTCTTCTACAACCGACAGCGAAAGGCGACCGGGTCCTTTTCGTACAATTCGATGGCCTTGCGGTATCCCAATTTTCCCACCAGGGCGATCCCGAGTTCCAGGAATTTGTATTGGCCGAAATGCCGCTTGGTAAAAAGATCCTCGGCTGCGTAGGGGTTGGTGTCGAATGCCAGGTGCTTTTCCAGGATTCCCGGCAGAAGGTGATAAACCAGCCCCCCGACCACGGCTTCTTCAACGGCGATCCATTCCGCCACAATGGTTGCGGCTTCGGGCGGATCGGTGGGGTTTTGGCGTTCCAAGCTTGTCCGGATGGCCGTTTCGGTGCTGCCCCGCAACAGGATATGGAGGGTTTCCTCCACGGGGGTCATGAGGGCGGTGTAGGGGTTTGCAGCGTTGTTCTGCCAGATGGTGACGCGGTCCCGTGTAAAGGAGATGGAACCGTCCGGCGCCATGTGGAGAAAACTTGAATATGCTCCCACTTCCCCCACCGGAAGCCGGCCGGTCAGTTCGATGGCCACCTGCCGGCCGGAACTGCCTTCGAAGGCGTAGCGCGCATTGTATTCCCTGGCAAGGTCGTGGACAATGAAGGCGGTGACGCCGCCGTCTGTGTTTTCCGGCGTGGGCAGGCGGCCCGAAAGGGTCACGATGTTGTTGTATGGGCTTTCATGCCCCGTGGCGGCCAAAACATCGGAAATGATTTGGCGGCAATACGTTTCGTATAGAGCCACATACCGTTCCCGCTGCTCGGGCGCGTACAGCAGGCGATGAGAGAGCGATTCCAACCGCCAGCTTAGGGGCAGCCGGCCGATGTCTGCACGGATTTTATCGAAAAGATCCGTATTGGTTTTCAGGTATTCCATATTGGCCGCATGCACCGCTTCATTGAATCCGGTCTGGAAGTTTTCCAGGGGAAACATCGTTGCGGTGTCTGTTTGCAGGCCTGCCAGGTCGGCCAGGAGGGCCAGGGAGAACGGCGCGTCCGCAGAAGCCGCTTGCGGCCCCACCGGTGTTCCGACCAGGCAAAGGGCAAGCAGTGCCGGTATGAATGTTTTCCATGGTGCGTGGTGTGGCATGCCGAACATCTCTTTCTGTGCTTGAAATCTCGTGAAACAAACGTCAGAGATGTTATCGGCAAAAAGTACCGGCGGCTTTAAAACGTTTGCGCCGGGTCAGGCGAGCGGTAATCGGATGGGGTCAGGCGGTGCTTGCGCAAAAGGACGTAAAGATCCGCACGGTACTTGCCGGCCAGCTTGGCGGCCCGGCTCATGTTGCCCCCCGTGATGCCAAGCAGTTCCGACAGGTAGCGTTTCTCGAAGGCGTCCTTTGCCGCCTTCAAAGGAAGGATGCCATCCGCATCCGGAGGCAGATTGCTTCGGACCAGTTCTTCCCCGATGACATCCTGATCGCAAAGTGCCACGGCGCACGCGATGGTGTTTTTCAGTTCCCTGATGTTTCCCGGCCAGGAATGGCAAAGCAGCCGGTGCATGGCATCGGGGCTGATGCGCTTGGCCGGCCGGCCGGTTTCGGCGGCGTATGATTCCAGGAAATGCCGCACCAGCAGGGGAATGTCCTCCCGCCGTTCGGCGAGGGGGGGCAGAAGGACGGGAATGACGCGGATGCGGTAATACAGATCTTCTCGAAAACGGCCGTTTCGCACTTGCGCTGCCAATAATTTGTTGGAGGCGGCGATCACACGGATGTCGAAGGATTGCTTTTTTCTCCCACCCAATGGATAGAACTCCCTCTGCTCCAATACCCGCAGCAATTTGACCTGCATGGTCAGAGGCATTTCCGATATTTCGTCGAAGAAAAAGGTGCCGCCGTGTGCGGCGGCCAACAGGCCCTGTTTGTCGTCATCGGCACCGGTGAAAGCGCCCTTGACGTGGCCGAACAATTCGTTCTCAAGAAGGGCTTCGGGGATGGCGCCGCAGTTGACGGCGATAAACGGGCCTTTGCGACGGGGGCCTGCGTGGTGAAGCGTTTTTGCGATCAACTCCTTGCCCGTGCCGCTTTTGCCTTCGATATAGACCGTGGAATCGGTCCGGGCGGCGTGAAGCACCTGCTCCAGCACCTTTTTCATGGCGGCGCTGCGGGCGATGATGTCATGGCGAACTGGGGGCGGCTTATGCAGAATGTGATGCATGGCGTCCTCTTTTTTTTGGGGAATGCGGCGGGAAGAGGGGGAAGACTTGTCTAAAATCCGCTCTCGGTGTTACACCGGGCATGTGGTTTGTTCAAGATCGGTTGCCGGGCGGTATCTTCGCCGCCGTGGGAAGCAGTATGTGAACCCAATCGTTTGCGGCATATTAACGTCTTCATGACCGAATTGCAATGTCTATGCGATTTGCGGAAAGGAAAGATTGCTATGCTGTATGCATTTGACGGCCGGCGGCCTGCTGTCGGACAGGGGGCCTATGTCAGCGACCTGGCACGGGTGATCGGTGATGTCGCCATCGGAAGCGATTGCTATATCGGACATGGAGCCATTCTGCGGGGGGATTACGGACGCATAGAGATCGGCGCCTGCACCGCCGTTGAAGAAGGCGCCATCATACACGCCCCGCCCGGGGAACTGAACCGGATCGGAGCGAAAGTGACCATCGGGCACGGTGCTGTGGTGCACGGTGCGCGCATCGGGGATCTGGCCGTCGTCGGGATGGGGGCGGTCGTCAGCATTTGGTCCGAGATCGGCCCGGGGGCGATCGTTGCGGAGGGCAGCGTGGTCAAGTTGCGCCAGATCATCCCGGCAGGCGTCGTGGCGGCGGGCAATCCGGCCCGGATCGTGCGGGAGGTGGGCCGAAAGGACAAGGCATTCTGGCAGTGGGGAAAACAGCTGTACGTGGATCTTGCTCACCAATACCTGCGATCGGGATTGATTCCCCTCACGGCCGAACAGTGCCGCAAGGGACCATTATCTTGACGGTGGTGGGGATCTTGAATATGATTTTGCGCGGTGCGACGACGTTCAGGTGAGAAATGCATGCATTGGTGTGATCGTGCACACATGCGGAAGAGGAGCGCCTTATCATGATATCTTATAGAGCGAAAGCGGAGGCGGCCGCCGGGTGTTTGAGACCCCTTTGCCCGGCACCACCCCGGATCGGCATTCTCACCGGCACCGGGCTGGGGGACATCGCCGGAAGACTCGAAGCGGCGGCCCGGATCGATTATGAGAACATTCCCTATTACCCAAGATCCACGGTGGAAAGCCACGCCGGGCGGATGGTCCTGGGAAAGTGGCGGGGGCGCCCGGTGATGGTGATGCAGGGGCGCTGTCATCTCTACGAGGGCTACACCCCCCGGGAGGTTGCTTTCCCGGTCCGGGTGATGCAGACCCTTGGGGTGCGGATCCTGGTGGTGCTCAACGCCGCCGGGGGGCTTCGTGCCACCTTTTCGCCGGGAGAGGTGATGGTGATTTCCGACCACCTGAACCTGACCGGGCAAACCCCCTTGGCCGGCGCCAATGAAGACGATTGGGGCGTCCGGTTTCCGGACATGAGCGCGGCCTATGATCGGGATCTGCATGCGTTGGCCTTGACGGCGGGGCGAAAAGCGGGGCTGTCCATGCGGGCCGGCGTGTATGCCGGGCTGTCGGGGCCGAGCTTGGAGACTCCGGCGGAAGTTCGGTACCTCCAGGCGGCCGGGGCCGATGCGGTGGGGTTTTCCACCGTAATGGAGGTGCTTGCGGCGGTGCATGCGAACATGCGGGTGCTGGGGCTTTCCATTCTTACCAACGTGCATCGTCCCGACCGGCCGGAGCCGGCCTCCGTGGAAGACATCATCGCCTTGGCGCAGCGAACGGCGCCGCACCTGGAACATTTGCTGGACGTACTGATGGAGGATATCGATGATTGAGCACGGTTCCCGTGGCAACCCGCCGGAACAATATGATCTTTTGGTGACTGGCGGTCTCGTGCTCTGCTGCGACGCGGCTGGAAGCGTCGTTGAAAACGCAGCGGTGGCTGTGGTGGGGGACCGGATCGCGGCCGTAGGGCCGGTGGCGAATTTTTCTTCGTCCAGGGCCCGGAAGGTGATCGATGCGAAGGGTGGCATTGTTTTGCCGGGGCTCATCAACACCCACACCCATGCGGCCATGACCCTCTTTCGGGGATTGGCGGATGATCTGCCCCTGATGACCTGGCTGGAAGATCATATTTTTCCGGCCGAAGCGAAACTTACCCAAGAGGCCGTTTATTGGGGCGCCCAACTTGCCTGTGCCGAGATGATCCGTTCGGGGACCACCTGTTTTTGCGACATGTACCTGTTTGCCGGAAGCGTTGCCAGGGCCGTTGCCGATGCCGGCATGCGGGCCCTGGTGGGGGAAGTGTTGTTTGACTTTCCGTCCGCCAATTACGGGCCGTTGGCGCAAGGCCTTGCCTACACCGAGGCCCTGATTGAAAAATGGGCGGCCCACCCCCTGGTGTCCGTGGCCGTGGAACCGCACTCTCCATACCTGTGTGCAGCCTCCCTGCTGGAAGAGGCGGCGGACTTGGCCGCACGGCATCAGGTGCCCCTGATCACCCACCTGTCCGAAACCCGGGGTGAGGTGGCCCAGGTCCGAAAGCGGTATGGGAAAACCCCGGTGCAACACCTGGCGGACCTTGGCGTGCTGTCGGACCGACTGATCGCGGCCCATTGTGTGGTGCTCACCGAAGACGATTTGACGTTGCTGCGGCGGTTTGACGTCAAGGTTTCTCATAACCCGGAAAGCAATATGAAGCTGGCCTCCGGCATCGCGCCGGTGCGGGACATGCTTGCCCGCGGCATCTGTGTCGGGTTGGGCACCGACGGATGTGCCAGCAACAACGATCTCGACCTGTTTGCCGAGATGAACACGGCGGCGAAGCTCCATAAGGTGCACGCCCTTGATCCCACGGTGACGTCGGCTGCCGAAGTGCTGTGCATGAGCACCCGGTCTGCGGCCCGGGTGCTGGGCATGACCAACAAAATCGGTACCCTGGAAACCGGGAAGCAGGCGGACCTGATCGTGATCGACACTTGTCAGCCCCATTTGGTGCCCATGTACCACCCGGTGTCCCATCTGGTGTATGCCGCCCGTGGCGGTGATGTGATCACCTCGGTTATCGGGGGGCGGGTGGTGATGGAGGATCGGCGGCTGACCACCATAGACGAGGCGGTGGTGATAAAAGAGGCCCGGCGGCTGGCCGCGGCCATCACCGGGAGGCTGCTGTGACCTACGATCTTCTCATCCACGGTGGTACGGTGCTGACCGTTAATACCGGCTTCGACGTGATCGAAGACGGCATTGTGGGCGTTTCCGGTGACATTGTCACCCTTGTGACGGCGCGGGACGGCGTCCTGCCCGCGGCGCGCCGGGTGATCGATGCGGCGGGGGGCATCATCATGCCGGGGCTGGTCAACACCCACACCCACCTTCCCATGACGTTGTTCCGGGGGCTTGCTGACGATCTACCCCTCCAACGTTGGTTGGAAGATCATATGTTTCCCGCCGAGGCGGCATATATCACTGAAAGCACGGCAAAGACCGGTGCCCTGCTCGCCTGCGCCGAAATGCTGCTGTCCGGTACCACCACTTGCTGCGACGGGTATTTCTTCGAAGGGCAGGTGGCCGAGGCAGTGGCCGCGGCCGGGATGCGGGCCGTTCTCGGTTGTGGGGTTGTCGATTTCCCCGCGCCGGGAGTTCCGGACCCCGGGGAAAACGTTGCCCATGCCGCCCGGTTTGCAGATGACCTCGCCCACCGGTTTCCCACGGTCGCTCCCGCTGTTTTCTGTCACGCGCCCTACACCTGCGGTGAGCGGACCCTGCGCCGGGCCAAGGCCGCGGCCGCGGAACGGGGCTTGTTGTTCCAGATCCACATTGCAGAAACCCGCAGCGAACGGCGGCAGATCATGGAACAGCATGCCATGACCCCGGTGGGCTACCTGGACCGGCTGGGCCTCTTGGACCCCAACACGCTTCTGGTCCATGCCATCTGGGTGGATGCGGACGATATCCACCGCATCGCCGTTAACGGCGCTGCCGTGTCCGTCACCACCCAGAGCGAGATGAAGCTTGCCTCTGGCATCGCTCCCCTGTCGGCGTTTCTGGCGGCCGGTGTCCGGACCGGTCTGGGCACCGACGGTGCGGCCAGCAACAACAGTTTGGACATGTTCCGGGAAATGGACATGACCGCGAAGATTCACAAGGTGCACCACCTGGATCCCACATGCATGGATGCCAGAACAGTGCTTACCCTGGCCACCCGTGGGGGGGCAGAGGCCATCGGTTTGGGGCGGCAGGTCGGGTCCATCACCGTTGGAAAGCAGGCTGATCTGATCGTGGTGGGCACGGACCAGCCGGGCATGACACCCCTGTATGAAGCGGCTTCCCAGGTGGTATACAGCGCCAAGGGCCGGGATGTGCGGCATGTTGTGGTGGCGGGCCGGCCGGTTGTGGCGGACGGTAGGCTGCTGACCCTGCCCCTGGAGGAAATTTTGGACGCGGCCCAGGCCGTCGGCCAGCGGATAAGGTCCGGCAAGGAGCCGTCATGAACGCCGCCGACCTGATTGCATGCGCCCGGGGAGAGAAACCGGCGGATCTTCTGCTTGCCAACGCCCGGATTGTCAATGTCTTTTCCGGTGAAATCCTGTCTGGGAACGTTGGCGTCAAAGAAGGGGTCATCTTGGGCACGGGAGACTACCGGGCCCAGGAGACCGTCGACCTGGGGGGGCGCTTTCTGGCGCCGGGGTTCATCGATGCCCATGTGCATATCGAAAGCAGTATGGCGAGCGTTCCCGAATTTGTCCGCGCCGTTGTCCCCCACGGCACCACCACGGTGGTAACCGACCCCCATGAAATCGCCAACGTCATGGGCATGGCGGGCATCCGTTGCCTGATCGATCAGGCGGCCGACGTATCGGCCAACGTTTACTTCTCCCTTCCCTCGTGTGTGCCGGCCACACATCTGGAAACCGCGGGTGCCCGGCTGTCGGCGCAAGACCTTTCAGCCCTGGCGGCCCATCCCCGGGTGGTTGCTTTGGGGGAGATGATGAATGTGCCGGGGGTCCTGTCCGGAGACCCGGACGTGCTGGAGAAGCTTGATATGATGCGCCGGCGGAGAAAGGTGCGTGACGGACACGCACCGCGCCTTTCGGGAAAGGCGCTGAACGCTTACCTTGCCGCCGGCATCACCTCCGACCACGAATGCGCGGATTTTCAGGAGGCGCGGGAAAAACTTCGGTCCGGCATGCACATCATGATCCGGGAGGCAACCGGGGCCAAGAACCTTGCTGCCTTGCTGCCGCTGGTCACCCATGATACGGCCCGGCGCCTCATGTGGTGTACCGATGACCGCCATCCCCACGACTTGTTGGACCGGGGCAGCGTGGATGACCTGGTACGAAAAGCGGTGCGGGCGGGCCTGGATCCGGTAATCGCCATTCGCATGGCGACCTTGCATGCGGCGGAATATTTCGGTCTTGGTCACCTGGGCGGCATTGCTCCCGGAAGGCAGGCCGATATCGTTGTGTTTTCGGACCTGGCGGACCCGGTGATCGAAGTGGTGTATCATCGGGGAATCAAGGTGGCCGAAGGCGGCCGGATGGTGGCGGAAGAAAAACCACTGGCCGACCAAGCGCCGGTGAATACCGTGAACCTGGCGTCTGCCTGCCTTGACTTCACCGTGCCGGCCGCGGGAGACATGTTGCGGGTCATGGAAATTGTACCGGACCAGTTGTTCACCAAACAGCGACGCATGCGCGCCACCGTGCGGGGCGGGGCGGTTGTGAGCGTGCCCGAGCAGGATCTGCTGAAAATCGTGGTGGTGGAGCGGCATCGGGGCACCGGCAACGTGGGCAAGGGCTTTGTGACGGGCCTGGGGTTGCGGCGCGGCGCTGTGGCCACGTCGGTGGCCCATGATGCCCACAATATCGTGGCGGTTGGTGTCAACGATGACGACATGCGGGTTGCCGTGGAAAAGCTGGCGGCCATGGGCGGGGGACTTGCGGTTGCCTGTGACGGTGCGGTTACGGCCTCCCTGGCGTTGCCGACGGCGGGGCTGATGTCTTCGCAGCCGGTGCGCCGGCTGCGGGAGCGACTGGACCGGTTGACGGCCGCAGCCCGGGCATTGGGTGCCGCTGCCGGGGATCCGTTCATGGTTCTGTCCTTTCTGGCCCTGCCGGTTATCCCGGAGCTCAAGATCACCGATCGCGGGCTGGTGGATGTTGCAGCGTTCCGGTTGGTGCCCCTGTTCGATTAACAGGTCGGGCGGCGCTCATGCGCTCCGCCGAAGTTGGTCCCGGGTCCGTTTGTAGGTTTCCTGGATGATGCCCGCATCGGTGCTGGCACGGTGCCGGGCAAGGTTACGTTCCCGGATGACCGCCTCCTTTGTCCGGTGCCAGAGGGTCATCTGTGCTTCGGTGAGGATGATTTCCAGGGGGCTGAGGAAAAAACGTTGCCGAATGGCCGCGGCATGGTACAGGCGCGCCACCCAACGTTGGTCCACCACCCACCCATCGCTGTATACCGTCTGGCCGTCGAGAAGGGTGTTAAGATCCCGGGCCACATCCCCCACCGCCTTGCCGCAGCGGGCGAGCAAGGCGCGGTCAATGCCGTGCACCGCTTCGGCGTCGGCCCTCCAGTGCGTCCAGTCGGGTCGCGGTTTGATCAAGCTGCAATACCGGGCGCCCGAGGCGTGGGCGACGCCGATTTCAATGGGGTAGCTGTCGGGTCCGAACCCGGAGGATTCAACATCGATGATGGAGGGGATGCGCAAGGGGGTCATGGCATTTTTTCTTGTGGGTTGCCGGTGCGTTTGATTGCGTAATGTCATGGCCGCTCGGCGGGAACAACCCCAGCTCGTCGACGGCCGTCCGCGGCTCTTAAACCGTGATCAGATAGGCCCGTTGTTTGATAAGGCGTGTCAGGGGTTCTCCCCAGTAGGTTGCCGTGATGCCCATGTTTGCCAGCGTGTCCGTGACACCCAGTTGGTCGGTGCAGGCCTTGCAGGCCGAGAGGACCACGCCGGCATCCAGTGCCTCCCGGATCTTTTCTTGGATTGCGCGGTTGTCTGCCGCCAGCAGCGCCGGGGCGCCCCAGATGATGATGGTGACCTGATCCCACCATCCCTTGTGTTTTGAATTGATGCCGTACATGAACACCATTTTTTCCGCGGTGACCGGGTCGGCGGTGGTCCAGAGAATGTGCAGGTGCTGCGGGTCGCTCATGTGTCCGGGCTCCTTTCTGCCATCCATGGATGGGGCGGGGTCATGCGGCCCCGGTTTCCCGGGAAGCGCCATCCAGACCCAGTTGCTTGATTTCTTCCAGGTACGCTTCGTAGCGCGCCAGGTAGAATGCCAGGGCCTTCTGAAACGATTCGCCTAGCATGCCGTCCAGAAACAGTCTGCTGATTGCATGGTGCCGTGTCAGCGTGAATTGGCTGCCGACCATGATCTGCCGTTCATCTTCCGGAAGGGACCGGACGAAGCGCTTGAAGGCGATGCGCGCCCGGGGCTGATACATCCAGAAATACAACAAATCCAAGGCATGAACCATGATTATCTGTTCCAGGTCCGTGGTTTCGGCCCGGGCGATTTTTCTGGCCGTGGCCGGTGCTTCCAGAATATTCAGGGGCGTTACTTCCGGATGCAGCAGTTCCAGCTGGGAGTAGACGTCCAGGATGCGGTCGAAGGTCTGCCGGTAATCCCGCAGTCTGGCGCGAATATTGTCATACCGGTCCGCTATCCCCTCGATAATGCCGGCCACGAAGTCGGAGGCGGTTTTGGAAATGATGGCCGCCCATTTCTGGAGCCCCGCCTGCGGGGCCGCAACACCCGCCATGGCCAGGAGGCCGGCTAGTGAGGCATTGAGGCAGACGGCGACGGGGACGGAAAGGATGCTTCGGAACAGATTCGTGTAAGCTGCGGTTCTGGGAAGCCCCCGCATGAGGTTGTGGGTCATCAGATACACCCCGTTGGCCATGGCCATGAAGGTGTAGAGCAGCACCGGGTGGTTGGCGGTGGTGATGCCCGCGGCGTTGTCCAGGATAACCGTCTTGATAAGGTAATCGAGCAGGGGCACCGAAAAGCCGGTGTAGAGCAGGGAGTCGGTGATCCTGTCCCAGCGGATGGTGTTGTTCCACCGCATCAGGGGGGAGCGTTTCCACCCGCCGCCACCGAGTACCGATTGGATGATATTGCGCAGACCCGTAACGGCAAACCATATGGGCGCGCCCAGCCATGCCAGTACCCACCAGTCCTTGGTCAGGTAGAAGGTAAGAAAGGCAGGGATGAATCCGAACCCTATCTTCAAGGGGTTTTTCAGCCGGGTTTTCAGGTAGCGCCAGGAAAACCAGGGGAGCGGTGTGGTTCGCATTTCTTCTTCCAGACCGTAGCCTCTTGCCTGCTTGCTGCGGGTGCCTCCCAGGGTGACGACGTTGCCGGCATCGACCATGCGGGTGGCGGCCGATGCGACCTGCCAGGATTTTTCGCAGATGAAGAACAGGCGTCCGGTGGGGGGGACGGCCAGGGCCAGGCGGTAGAGCAGGGGATGCAGGGGTTTTTCCGGCCGCCTGGGTTTGAAGGTGTGGCGGGGGTAGACAGTGATGTGCACGGGCAGAACAAACCGGATCCTGCCTGGCTTTTTGTGGTGCAGTTCCCGTTGGGTCCTGAGTGGAAGTGTTTCCTTGACGGCCATTCCCATGCCCTGGACCTTGAAGCTTCTGCCTGTTGAGTCGCTTCCGATGCGGCCTTCCAGCGGGGTGTCATGGTAGAAACGCTTCAAGGTCGCCAGGTCATAGAGAATGTTGCCCAGCTTTGCCAGGCGATCCTGTTTGTCCGGAAGGTCGGTTGCGGCCACCTGGTCCATAATGCCCTGCACCGTCTGCTTGAGGGAAATGATGCTGCCGGTGTTGATGACTTCCTGCAATCGGCTGATGCCGGGCAGATGCCTGGTTTTTCCGGCGGCATGGTCTTTCAGATTGAAGATTTCAAGCCGGGTGACGGCCCCCTGGCAGTCGTAGAGAAGCTCGAGAACTTCTTCCAAGCGAAGATCAGTCAGGTTCAGTGTGATGTGATAGCCCGACCGGAGTGCGGCCAGCCGTTCGAGTACCTGCGCCGGGGAAAGGGCCATCAGGGGCGGCAGGGCCGCGATGTCGGCCGGGGGTATGTCCGGGTAGTGGATTTCCGGGTTGTTTTCACGGCTGAGCAGCCGCTTGACCGTGGCTTCGATGTCCAGCCGGTTCATGGTCTCAATCCAGCGCCGTGTGTTTTTACGGGCCTCGGCGGAGCCGCCGACATCTTGCCGGCGCAGCTCCCGCAGCCGGGTGCGCAAAGCGTCGATGAAGCGGTTCTGGATGTATTCGGACAGGTGCAGTTTCGATTTCTGGCCGATACCGACAAATTTCAGAAAATCCTTTTCATCGATGGGAGAAAGGGGCAGGTCGTAGGTGCGGACCAGTTCCGGTAGATAGGTCGTGTTGAATTTGCGCAGCAGGGTCATGACGTGCTGCTGCTGGTAGGCCGACACAACCTGCCCCTCTTCCATCAGCCGCATGACCTTGGGGTCGGCCAGGAAACAGAGGAAATCCTGGGGATCGGCAAAGCCCCTGGGCACCCAGATGAGCTGGACGAATTTATTGCGGTAAAGGGCGTTGAATTCGATGCCGACGCGCACGTCGAGTCCCAGGATACGGGCGGCCGAGAAAAGTTCCGCCGCCACCCGGGAGGTGATGCAGTTATAGTGGATGACCCGAAGCCGCCGGATGCCTTTGATCCATGCATCCATGATTAGGTGGGTGGGGGTTTTGCGCCCCTTGGAGGTGGCGTCGTGTACGTGATCGTCAAAGGTGACCTGGTTCCATGCTTCGGGCATTTCCAGCAGGTGGAAGCGTTTCAATTGCCGACGGATCACGCGGGGGTTGCCCCCGGCGGCGATCCTGAAATCGTGGGCGAGCATCAACTGCCGCTGGTAGTCTCCGTCGGCGCGCACCAGTTCCTTCATCAGTTGCAGCAGCACCCGGGCGGTATTGAGGGGCATGGGGCCGTCGGCGGTATCAATGGCTTCGGCCCGCACCATGCGCAGGGCGTTGATGCGCTGTTCCACGGCGCCCACTTCCAGAGAATCCAGAAGATGCGCCACGGCATAAGCGATGCGAAGACTTTTGGATTCGGCCAGTTCCTTGATGCCGTTGGGGTGAAAGACCGGGTAGAACCGGCCCCGTATGCCGCCATGGGGGTGTCCTGTGCGGTGCAAACGGTTGACAATGCGGATCAAGGCATGGTCACGTTTGTCAAAAAGGAGCCCGGCGGCGGGGGTGCGCATGCGTCCATCCTTTACGGCATAGGGTTTGGGCCAGTAAAGCACGGATGGTATTCAAAAATCAATCCCATGTCCGCCGCCGGGGGGAAAAAGACTGCTTGACCTCTTCTTCCCGATTTTCATATACATTTAACAGGGGCACCTTCAAAACCTTTTCCTTCGGATAGGCGCAAGGCGGAGTGATTTCGATGGAATCGAGGCGGCTCCAGACATCCATCGGGGATCGGGGGCTGAAGTTTCCGGCCACCGCACAGATCGGCCGAGACGGGCGTTTTGAAATTGGTGCAATGGGCAGTTTTCAATCTCTCACAAACAGGTAATGGCTGGAGACATGACGGAAACGATATTCCGAAAGGGGCAGATGCGGATATGCGTTGCCGCGGTGCGCATCGGGCGGGAGATGCGTGCATGACGGCGGTTGACGGATATCTCGAAATAATGGACAGGGGTTTTGGTTTCCTGCGGGATATCAGGGGGAACTTCGAGCCCCAGACAGGGGATGTGTTTGTTCCTGCGGGGTTGATCCGGAACCACCAACTCAGGGAGGGTAGCCATATTGCCGGCAAGGGGGCCCGCGGAGAGGGCAATTTGAAGCTGTCGGCCGTCCACACCGTGGACGGGCTTGCTCCGGAAGAGCGCAGCGCGATTCCCCAAATCTGGGATCGGACGAGCATCGATCCCAGCGATAAATTCACCCTGACAACGGGTCCCGGTGACCTGACGGGAATGGCCCTGGATTTGATGGTCCCCATGGGCAAGGGGCAGCGGGGGCTGGTCATTGCCCCGCCGAAATCCGGTAAAACCACGATCTTGCGGCATCTTGCCAATGCCATGATCAAAAACCATCCGGATGTACAGGTGTTTGTACTGCTGGTGGACGAACGGCCCGAAGAGGTGACCGATTTCAGGAGGGGGCTGGGCGAAGCGGCCCACGTGCTGTATTCTTGCGCCGACCAGTCCATTTCCCGGCACATGCGCATGACCCGGATGGCCGTTCATGCCGCCATCCGCAGCGTGGAACTGGGAAAGGACGCGGTGGTGCTCATCGATTCCCTGACCCGGATGGCCCGGGCCTTCAATGTCAAGACCGACAGCCATGGCCGCACGTTGAGCGGCGGCCTGGGCGCCAATGCCCTGGCCATGCCGCGCAAGATCTTCGGCGCGGCCCGGAATCTGGAGAAGGGCGGTTCCTTGACCATTGTCGCCTCCATCCTGGTGGACACCGGCAGCCGGATGGACGAGGTGATTTACCAGGAATTCAAGGGAACCGGCAACATGGACCTGGTACTCAGCAGGGAATGCGCCGAGGCCCGCGTGTTTCCGAGCATCGACATCCACCAGTCCGGTACCCGCAAGGAAGAGTTGCTGCTGGCGCCGGCGGATTTGAAACGGGCCGTTGACATCCGACGGAGCCTGACCCGCCGGGATCCGGTGGCGGCCATGAGCGATTTGCTGGAGTACCTGGACCGCCAAGACCGTCGCTGAGAAGCCGGGGAACCGGCATGGCCCAGTGATGATCCATCGGGGCCACGCGGGTTGGCGCTTTTCGTGTCAAGGTGACGACGTCAAACAAGAATATGCTGCATTCCCATTTCGGGAGAAGGGAGAATGCCTCATGGCCGCCAAGCACGACAGCACCCGGGATACGTTTTTCGTGGTCGGAGCGCCGGGAACCGCCACGTGTGTGGCCCGCGACGGCAACGGGCACGCCATGCCGGCCGGGCGTTATCCGGAAAAGAAAACATGGACGGTGTGTGCGCACCTGTGCTCGCCGGAAAAGGCGATGCAATACCATGCCGAGGAAACTCCAATTTTGATTGTCCATGGGTTTGTGTTTTGCCAGGAATGTAACAACCGCAATATTCTCACCGGCCAGGAAGGGTTCAATTTGATGCTGCGCGGGGCCGTGCCCCAGGATGACATGTTTTTCCAGCGGTTCATCATGAAAGAGGATCTTCCGGATGCCTATTGTTACTGGGCGAAACTACGTGCGGGGGACGAGGACCCAAAACAGCATCGCCGGCAGGTTTGCATGCACCTGAGCGACGCCCGGAAGCTGCACAATCATTATGCCGCCAGCAGGCCCCTGTTCTGGCACCAGGGCAGTCTGGTATGTTCCTCTTGTTTCGATGCCCTGAAAAACGGAGAGACAAATCTGTTCACGGCCGCGGAAACGCGGCCCTCGGAAAGCTATTTCACGGAAACAATAGTGGGTGCCCTCTGTTGGCTGAATCGGCAGCATTTCGGGATAAAGGGTTGAGGACGGCGTTTTCGGTGGGGAGGTGGTTAAGATGGGTTCCATTCGATTGATCGATATCAAAAAAGCGGTACTGTCGGACAACGCGCACCTGGCCGACGAAATCCGGCAACGGTTGCGGGACAACCACCTGTTCATGATCAACATTATGGCTTCCCCGGGGGCGGGGAAAACCAGCCTGATCCTTGCAACCATCCAAGAGCTCAAGGCGCATTGCCGCATCGGTGTGATCGAAGGGGATATCGAATCCATGGTGGATTCCGAAAAAATCGCCGCCCAGGGGGTTCCCGCCGTGCAGTTGCGGACCGGAGGCGCCTGCCACCTCGATGCCCCCATGGTCGCCGGCGCCCTGGATGAGATGCCGCTGGCGGCCTTGGACCTGGTGATCATTGAAAATGTCGGCAATCTTGTGTGTCCGGCGGAGTTCGATACGGGGGCCCAGCGCCGGGTCATGATCCTGAGCGTTCCCGAAGGCGACGACAAGGTGCTCAAATACCCCCTGATGTTTTCGGTGTGCGACGCACTGGTGGTCAACAAAACCGATTATCTGGGACTGTCCGATTTCGACATGTCCCTTTTTCGCAAACGGGTGCTGTCCCTCAATCCCGATATCCGGATATTTGAAACATCCTGCCGCACCGGGCAGGGCGTAGATGCCTGGTGTGACTGGCTGCGGGAGGAAATGGCCGCTGCCGGCTGATGCAGCGGCGTCCGGGGCGGCCCATGGGGCGCAGAAGCGGAGGACCAATTTTGCAGAAACGACGTGCCCGGCGGGCGCTTTTTTTCGGCATCGGACTTGTCACATGCGTATTGACGGCGGCATGCACCATGGCCTTTGCCGAAACGCGCACCGTGGGTATTCTCAATTCCGCAAAGGTTCTTACGCCCGCCGTCGAAGGATTCAAGACCGGCATGGCCCAACTGGGCTATGTCGAGGGGAAAAATATAATTTATCTTTCCAACGGAACCGTGGGCCGGGACCTGGAGGCGCTCCGCCGGGAGACGGCACGTTTCAAGGCGCGGCGGGTGGATCTTGTGGTGGTGGTGGGCGTGCTGGCCGTCGCTTCGGTGAAAGAGGTTTTTGAGGGGGCAGACTTCCCGGTATTGTTCAACAACGCCGTCCGGCCCGTGGAAGAGGGCTGGTCAACAGCATCGCCCACCCGGGCGGCGCCATCACCGGCGTGCGGATTCCGGAAACCACCCGCAAGACTTTGGAATGGTTGCGGATCATCCTTCCTGGGGCCAAGAATGTTTTCTTGCCCTACAATCCCCAGGACGCCGTATCCCGCATGATTTTAGCCGGGATGGGGAATGCCCCCGACCAGCTGGGGCTGACGCTGGTGCCGTATTACACCGATAGCGTTGACGAAACGGTCCAGGCCATCCGGCATCTGCCCCCGGACATGGATGCCGTGTTGCGCATTGCTTCCCCCACCCTCGACGACCGCAATGCCTTGCTCAGCCGGGCGGCCATCGAGCGGGGCATTCCCATGGTTTCCTCGGTGCCCCTGGACGCGGAGGTCTTGCTGACGGTGGGGGGCGATCTGCGCGGTGCCGGGGAACAGACGGCTCGCCTGGCCCATTTGATATTCAACGGCGCCAGCCCCGCCGATCTCCCGGTGGAAACCGCCGAGGCGCTCTTTACCGTCAATCTGGAAACTGCTGCAAAGATAGGCCTCACCATCCCCGAAGAGGTGCTGGCGCGTGTTCATCATATTTTCCGGTAGCCGCAACCGAGAGCTGCGTCCATGGTCAACTCTATTCGAAGACGCCTTCTGACGGCCTTTATCGCCTTGGGCATTGTCCCACTGCTGATGCTGGGCACCATCGTTGTCCACCAAAGCTACCAGGCCGGGCGGCGGCAAGGAATGTTGCTGCAGCGGCAAATGGCCAATGACGTGATGCTCCGGTTCGACCGTATCCTGTCCGGTGCGGCCGGCGCGCTGGATCTGGGCATCAAGTACTATCAACTCAAACACGACGTGGCGACGCAGAGACTTTTGGTGTTCAGGTTGCTGATGGCCGGGGGGGAGTTTGACCGCATATTGCTGCTGGATGCGGCGCAACGGCCCCAAGCGCACATTTCCCGGTTGGGCCTTTCCAGCGATGGGACGGTGGGCGCAACGGACCTGGAAGTCGCTGCCGCCGTACAGGAGACCGGCGGTGATTATTACGGCCCGGTGCGCTTTGACGAGGCCGCCGGAGAGCCCTTGATCGCGATTGCAAAGCCGATCGTGGATATTCGGACGGGCAAAATGGAAGGAATCCTTATTGCGGACGTGCGGCTGAAGGTTTTATGGGACAGCATTGCCGCCGCGCCGGTGCTGCCGGGGCAGTCCGTGTATATCGTGGATGCCCGGGGACGGCTTGTGGCCCATGCCAACCCTTCCCTGGTGCTGAGCGAAACCGTGATGGCGGTGCCGGCGCACGATGGCATCTGGCCGGGGTTGAGCGGTGAGAAGACCGTAATGGCCCGTAAGACGCTGCAGTATGGTCAGCAAACCTTTGTTGCAGTGGCCGAACAGAAGACCGCCGATGCCTTTTCCCTGGCCTTCGGTTTGGTGCGGCTGACCGTTTTCCTGGTGCTGCTGGCCTTGGCCGCTGCCGCGGTGTTGGGCGCATGGGTGCTGCGGCAGATCGTGCATCCCATTCAGGAAATGGCGGGGGCCGCGAGGATCATCACCGCCGGTGATTTGACCCGGCAGGTTGCGATCCGGCGCAGCGACGAGATCGGTGTGTTGGCCGACGCCTTCAATGCCATGACCGACCAGTTGCGTGGCCTGATTGAGAGACTTGAGAAGAAGGTGGCCGAGCGTACGGCCCAACTCGAATCAGCCCAGGCGGAACTGCTCCGCCAGGAACGGCTCGCGGCCCTGGGCAAGGTCAGCGCCACCATCGCCCATGAAGTTTTAAATCCCCTGGGCACCGTCAACACCTCCCTTTACTCCATTCGAGTGGCCCTGGAAAGAAATCAGCCCGATAAGATCCGGCGGGCAATGGTGCTGGCGGACAGGAACATCAGACGTTGCAGCACCATCATCAACGAGTTGGTGGATTATACGGACAAACGCAGCATCAAGCCGCAGACGGTCTTGATCGATCGATGGGTGGGCGAAGTGCTCGATCAGCAGCTCGTTCCTCCAGATGTTTCCATCAGGCGGCGTCTGATGTCCGGCGTAACCGTCTCCATGGATCCGGACCGGGCCCGGCGCGCGCTGGCGCATATCCTGACAAACGCCGTGCAGGCCGTGGGGGACCAAAAAGGCACGCTCCGGGAGGTGGCCGTGGACGTTCGCAGGCGGGAACGACAGGTGGAGGTGTGTGTCACGGACACCGGGCCCGGGATACCGGACGAGATCCGTGAGAAAATTCACGCCCCCCTGTTCAGTACCAAGACCTTCGGGGTGGGGCTGGGGCTTTGTATCGCTTCGGACACCATGGCGGCGCACGGCGGGGGGATAGACATCGCCAGTACCCCCGGCAAGGGCACCACCGTTGTCCTTTGGTTTCCCTGTGACAGGCCGCCCCCTGGGTAAGGGGGCGGCGCCGGACGTCGCTGGGGTCAGAGGATATGGGTTTCCGCTATTTTTCGGTAATGGTAGCCGTAGATGGCCAGGGTGACTGCCAGGGGCAGCAGTTTGGGCCGCCTGGTCAAGGTCCATACCAACAGGCGCCAGTATTGGCCGCGTTCCTTTCCAAAAACCCCGATTCTGACACAGGCGCGGAAAAATGCGAGCAGGCGCCCCGTGTTTGTTGGAATTTTCACGGCCGGCAATTTGAGTTCCTTCAGAACGCACCGGATACGCTGGTAATATTGTTTGGGTGAATAGATTTGCGCGATGATGTTTTGGTAGCCTTCGATCAGCCGGTCCAGCCCCATGGCCGGAATGATGTTTGTCCACCGCTCGACATTGTTGCCCGAAAAAACACCCTGCACCCGATTTTCCTTTTGCATGCGGTCAAAGAGGCGGGTGCCTGGCGGGGCCTGGAGAAGGCCGACCATGGCGGAAACAATGCCGCTTTTTTGAATTAGATCCACCTGGCGCTGGAAGATGGAGGGCGGGTCGTTGTCGAAGCCGACGATGAAGCCGCCCATCACCTGGAGGCCCGCGCCATGAATTTTTCTGATGTCCGACAGCAAGTCTCTGTTCTTGTTTTGGGTCTTATGGCATTCCGTCAGGCTGTTTTCTTCCGGGGATTCAATGCCGACAAACACGGAATCGAACCCGGCTTCGGCCATCATGGCCATCAACTCCTGGTCATCGGCCAGGTTGATGGAGGTTTCCGTATAAAAGACGCAGCCCTTCTTCTCCTTGCGCCAATCGATCAACGCCGGCAGCAGGCGGCGCTTCAGCATCTGCTTGTTGCCGATGAAATTGTCGTCCACGAAAAAGATATTGCCCCGCCAGCCGCGTTGATAAATGATGTCCAATTCGGCAATGATCTGCCGGGGGGTTTTGACCCGGGGCTTTTTGCCGAAAATGGTGGTGATGTTGCAGAAATCACAGTCAAAGGGGCAGCCTCTGGAGTACTGTATCGACAAGGAGGCGTAACGGCGATTGCGGATCAGATCCCAGGATGGAACCGGAGAGGTGCGAATGTCCGGGTGGCCGGTTGCCCTGTATATCTTTTTCGGCGCACCGGCCGCCAGGTCTGCAAGAAAGGCCGGCAGGGTCAGTTCGGCCTCGTCCAGCACCAGATGGTCCACCATTGCGAAGTCGTCCGCCGCCATGGTGAACAGGGGGCCGCCAGCCACGATTTTCAGGCCGGACTTTTTGCAGCGGGCGATGATTTTTTCGGCCGAAGGACGCTGAACCGCCATGGCACTGATCAACACCATGTCCGCCCAGGCAAGATCGGCTTCGGTCAGACAGACCACGTTCAGATCGACCAGGCGCTTTTCAAAATCGTTGGGCAATAGGGCGGCCACCGTCAACAGCCCAAGCGGGGGAAGTGCAGACTTTTTACCAATAAATTTAAGCGCATGGGAAAAAGACCAAAACGTGTCAGGGAATTCCGGGTAGATCAGAAGGGTTTTCATCGCAAAAGCCTCCTTTGTCGGCCGGTGCAATGGAGATGCCGTTTTCTGCGGTCAGTGACGGGGAAGGCCAGGGTTCCGACGCCCTGTTTTACGGCGGCACAGCCATGCCCCAATGCGGGCGGCCGACCATTATGGTATGCCTTACGCCCCAGTGTAACAGGTTTTTCAATAAATAGGAAAATATCGCCGGCGCCTTAAAGGGGTCAAGTCTATTCTTGACTCAACTGTAACAAGATGCTATGGGTTAAATACTCCACTATTGCCAGTTGGGCGCGCCCTGGCATGCTTGGGCGAATTGGTTGACGTGTGAAAAGAAGGTTAATTACAAGGAACAGGAGGAGTGGCATGTCCCAGCAGACAGTTTCCGCATCGGTCAACAGACGTACCTTCCTCAAGGCCGCCGGCACCGGCGTCATGGGGGCGGCGTGTTGGCACTTGGCGCCGGTGAAAGCCTTCACCCTTGAAGAGGCAATGGCCGCCGCCCGTGAAGGGGGCGAGAGGGTGGTGCCCACGTTTTGCAGCATGTGCGGGCCGCTAAACGGCTGCGGCGTATATGCCTTTGTGAAGGATGGCGTGTTCACAAAAGTGGCGGGTATGAAGGAGTCGCCGGTAAACCGCGGGGCTGTGTGCCCAAAGGGGCAGGCCGCACCCCAATGGGTGTATTCCCCGGACCGAGTGAAGAAGCCTCTCAAGCGTATCGGCGCAAAGGGAGAGGGGAAATTTGCTGAAATATCCTGGAACGAGGCCCTTGACATTGTTGCCGGCACCCTCAAGAAGCAGAAAGAGACATACGGGCCGGAAAGTCTTGGCATGACCTCGCCCGCCCGCAGAAACTACAGTGAGTTCATGGCCCGTTTCATGGCGGCCCACGGCAGCCCCAACTACGGTCATAGCGGCATTTGTTTTACCCAGCGGATCTTCGCCTTCAATTATACCCTTGGCGCCATGCCGATACCCGACTACAGAAATGCCGATGTCGTTCTGGTTTGGGGGCGGCAGCCTGTATACTCCGGGCCTGCCCAGGAGGGGCCGCGGGAATATCTGGCCGCAAAGAAACGGGGTGCCAAGATTGTGGCCATCAAGCCCTCCGTGGAGCCGGACGTTGGCATGGCTGATACATGGGTGCCCATCCGGCCCGGCACGGACGCAGCTCTGGGGCTCGGCATGCTCAACGTTGTCATCAACGAGGGCTTGATCGACGCCGCGTTTGTAAAAAAATGGTGCTACGGCTACGACCAATTAAAATCGCACATCCAGAAATACACGCCGGTGTGGGCCGCACGGATCACGGGGCTTCCCGCTGAACAGATCCAATCGGTGGCCCGTTTGTACGCGACGTGCGAAAAGGCGGCCATTGATATGGGCAACGGCCTGGAGCACGCACCTTCCGCCAGTGACGCCATCCGCTGCGTGGCCCTTTTGGTGGCCATTACCGGCCACCTTGACCGGCCCGGGGGCAATATCTTTCCTGTCCCGCCGAAGATGCCGCGTGCCAACAGTGTCCACCTGACGGGACGTTTTACCCAGGAGTGGCTGGACAAGCTGGTGGGGCCGGAGTTCCCCCGGGCGTTCCAGCCCTTTGTGGAAGGCACCTCTTCGGCCTACTATCGTTTGTTTGAAAGTGTGCTGACCGAAAAACCATTTCCCATTCGCACCATTATCGCTCCGGGATCCCAGGCCATCGTCAGCACGCGCGGTGCCAAGAAGGTCGTGGAGGCGCTGAAAAAGCTGGATTTCCATGTGGTTCTGGACACCCATCGTACGGCGGACATGCCGTATGCGGACATTGTCATTCCGGTGTTGACGCCTTACGAGATCGATCATCCGTTTGAAGTCCGGCATAATTTTCTGATGGCCCGGAACCGGGTGATCGCACCGGTGGGTGAAGGAAAATCCATGCAGGAATTCTTCATGGACCTGGCCGTCAGAATGGGATACGGGGCGGATTTCTGGAACGGCAGCATGGCGGCGTGCCAGAATTATCAGCTGGCGCCTTTCGACATGACCATCGATCAGTTGCGGAAACATCCCACCGGCATTGAATACCCGCCCGGCGACATGGTTTTTGAGAAATACGAGAAGGTGTTCGGGAACAAAAGCCCCCGGCTGTCCCGTGCGCCATACCTTCCCCAGGGCAAGGTGGCTCTCTACAACACCTCCTTTGAGGCCGAGGGCTTTTCGCCCCTGCCCGAATGGCGGGAACCCCCGGAAAGCATCACCGGCACCCCCGGCATGACGAAAACATATCCGCTGATTCTTTCCGACTACCATACGTCCATGAACTTTTCCGCCGGCTGGCAGCGGAACGTTCCGTTTTTGCGGGAACTTACCCCGGATCCCACCCTGCACATCCACCCGGATACGGCCGCGAGCAGGGGAATCAAGGATCGGGACTGGGTCGTGGTGACGTCCCCCCACGGCTGGCTCAAGGTCCGGGCCGAATTCTACCCCGGCATCCGGCCGGATACGGTCATGATGCTGCACGGATGGTGGCAGGGCTGCAAGGAGCTGGGGCGCGAAGATTTCCCATTGTGCGACGGCGGGGCCAATGTCAACAACATGTATAGTGTGGATGCGGAAAAAGCCTATGATCCGTTGGTCACCGCCATGAGCAGTCAGACCCTGGTCCAGGTGAAAAAGGCCTGAGGCGATGGGCGTCGGGTCGGAAGGCCGCTGTCATTTTTCGGGAAAGGAGCCGTTCCATGTCGACTGAATATGCCATTTTATTTGAAGAAGAGCACTGCATCGAGTGTCGCGGATGTGTGGTGGCCTGTAAAAGCTGGCGGCAGGTCCCGCTGGGCATTGCCTGGCGAAGGGTTGGGCGCATCTGGCGGGGGGCTTATCCCCAGGTGACCATGGCCTCGGTGTCCATTGGCTGCATGCATTGTGTCGATGCGCCTTGCGTGGCCGTTTGCCCGGCGGAGGCCATCGCCAAAGGGGCTGATGACGGTATCGTGCGGGTGGACCAGGCGAAATGCGTGGGATGTCATTCCTGCGAAGCGGCATGCCCCTTCGGAGCGCCGCAGTTCGGCCCGGATGATACCATGCAGAAATGTGACCTGTGCGCCGATACGGTGGACCACGCAACAGAAGAGCCGCCGTGCGTGGCCACCTGCCCCACCAATGCCCTGCGCCTGGTGCGCGTGCCCGTGGAAACAAAGGCCCGGGAGGCCGCCGTGATGCGCAAACGCGTTTCGGGGTAATTCTTCGAAAGGGCGCTTGTCCGGTTCCGGCGCCCGAGCAGTAACAAAAAAAGGGTTTCAGCAGCAAGGCTGGAACCCTTTTTCGTTCTGGCACACCCGGCACGACTCGAACGTGCGACCTACGGATTCGAAGTCCGGCGCTCTATCCAACTGAGCTACGGGTGCGCAAGTCATAAGGCCATTGCACATGTCTGCAATGGCCTTATCGTCCTGATGGGGTGAGTGATGGGACTTGAACCCACGGCCACTTGGGCCACAACCAAGTGCTCTACCAACTGAGCTACACCCACCATAAAGAGACACCCTGTGTAACAGATTGAATGGCCCTTTTCAAGGGAAAACTTGTGCGCGGAAAGGCACGGCGGGCAGGAGGATTGTTTTGTTGAGCCACCTTTGGCCATGTGTTATAGCATTCTGCAAGACGCGGGGGCAAGCATCGCTTCCGTTGCGCACCTGCTTTTTGGGGTCTTGCATGGTGCACGGCCGTGCCGATTGCCAGATGACGTAGAGCCACGGGATGCGATGCGCCGTCTCTTTTTCCGATTGCCTTCCATGGGGGGTATCTCATTGCGTGAATTGCAGATCTTCTTCTTTCGGACAGTTCTGGCCGCGGTGTTTGCGGTGGTCCTCACCCGTTTTTTCTTTCCCGGCAAGGGGTTAATGTATGTTGTGGGCCTGGCGATCATTCTTGTGGGGCTGGCCTACCTTGCGCAATACCTGAGAGCGCGGCGACGCGAATAGACAGGAAAAGGCCGGTGCGATTGTGAAACAGATCATTCTGGGAACAGCGGGGCATATCGATCACGGCAAGACCAGCCTGATCCGGGCGCTGACCGGCATCAACACCGATCGTCTCAAAGAAGAACAGGCCCGGGGCATCACCATCGAGCTGGGGTTTGCGTCCATGGAACTTCCCGGCGGGCAGCGGCTGGGTATTGTGGATGTGCCGGGGCACGAAAAATTCGTGAAAAACATGGTGGCCGGCGCCACCGGCATCGACATGGTGGCCATGGTGGTGGCCGCCGACGAAGGCGTGATGCCCCAGACCCGGGAGCATATGGAGATTTGTTCCTTGCTGGGGGTACGTTTCGGCCTGGTGGTGTTGACCAAGGTGGATATGGTGGATGCGGACTGGCTGGATCTGGTCACCGAGGATGTGCGGGAGTTCATGGCCGGCACTTTCCTGGAAAACGCCCCCATCTGCCCGATTTCTTCTCTTACCGGACAGGGTGTACCGGCGTTTATAGAGACCTTGGCGGCGGTTGCCGAAACGGTGCCGGGCCGATCGGCCGGTGGGCTGTTCCGATTGCCGGTGGACCGGGTGTTTACCATGAAGGGATTCGGAACGGTCATCACCGGCACCTTGTTTTCCGGCAAAATCGCCGTGGGGGAGCCGGTGATGGTTTATCCTTCTGGCATCATTTCAAAAGTTCGCGGCCTGCAGGTTCACAACGCCGCCGTGTCCGAGGCCTTCGTGGGGCAGCGCACGGCCATAAATTTGCAGGGGGTGGAAAAAGCGGCGGTGCAGCGCGGCGACGTCGTGGCCAGGCCCGACACCCTGGTGCCGAGCTATATGGTGGATGTGTCCTTTCAATACCTGTCGAGTAATCCAAAGGCCATGAAAAACCGTTCTCTGGTGCGGTTCCATACCGGCTCCTCCGAAGTCATGGGCAAGCTCGTGTTCATGGACCGGGAGGAGGTGTTGCCCGGAGCGGAAACCGTGGCCCAGATCCGTCTCGATCTGCCGGTGACGGTTTTCAAGGACGACCGGTATGTGGTCCGGAGCTATTCCCCGGTGCGCACCATCGGGGGGGGGCGTATTCTGTCACCGGTTGCCCGGAAGCACAAGGGTGTCGATGCCGAAGCGGCCGCCCAGGTGGCGGGCCTGGCGGACGGCGCTCCCGATGTGTTGGCCGCCTATTGTGTGCGTGCCGCCTTTTACAAGGGGGTGTCCTTTGCCGAGTTGATGGTGCTGACCAACTTTTCGGAAAAGGCGCTTGACGCCGCCTTGCAGCCGCTGCTGTCCCGTCGGGAGATTTTGTGTGTCGATAAGGCGGCCAAGGTTTATGTGCACATGGAGGCCATGGACAAGCTCAAGAAGCAATGCCTGGCCTATCTTGCCCGTTACCACCGGGCCAATCCCCTCCGAGAGGGCATGCCCCGGGAGGAGCTCAAGTCCAAGGTGCCGCCGGTTGTCGGTGACAAATTCTACCATCTGATGCTCGGTGAGTTGGTGCGGGAGGAGGCCGTGGCGGTTGATGGCGACCTCGTGCGGCAACAGGGTCATGCTGTGCATCTGGGGATGGACCAGGCCGATTGCCGGGCAAAAATTTTGGCGGCCTATGAGGCGGGCGGATTCGCCCCGCCCTACTTCAAGGATGTCGCCGGTGCTGTTGGGACGCCCTCGGCCCGGGCCAAGGAGGTCATGGCCCTCCTTGTCAATGAGAAGCAGGTGGTCAAGGTAAAGGAGGATCTGTATTTTTCTGCGGCCGCCATGGCGGAAATCGAAAATCGTCTGGTGGCGTTTCTTGCGCGGGAGGGGGAGATTTCCATGCCGCAGTTCAAGGAGCTGACGGGCATGAGCCGAAAATATTCGGTGCCTTTGATGGAATACTTCGATTCCAAGAACCTGACGCTTCGGGTCGGGGATTTGCGCAGGCTCAGAAGACCTGTGCGGTAGAAAACCGACCACCGGAGCTGTAGGCCGCCATCTTGACGAAGCGGCCGGGAGGTGGACATGGACGGAATGAAGGTTTTTGTCTGGGTTCGAATGGTGGGGACGGTGGCGCTGGCCGTGGCGGTGCTGTGGGGGGTGCAGACACTGTTGGCACGCTTACAGCCCGTGGGCGCGCCATCGGCGCCGGCCCGGGATGTGGGGGCCAAGGAGGCGGTTGCCCCACGGGCCGACCACGCATTGCCGGCGGCTCCTGTTCCGGCCGCCGCCGGGCAGGCATCGGTTCCACCAACGGTCAAAGAAAAGGAACAGATTGTCACCAAGGCCGCCCCTCTTCCAGTGGGCGCGGCATTTGTGGCGGCCGTCATCAAACCCCTCGATGATGAGCTCAACAAGCGCTTCTGGGGCTGGCGACCCAACGATCTTGTCAACCTGACCGACAATGTGAACAACCGTCAGCGGGGGGTGCTGGAGGTTACCCGCCGCACCGTGCGGATTCTCACCGAGCGGATTTCCCGTACCGGCACCACCGTGGCGTACAACCGACAGTTGGAGCAGGCCATGAGCTGGCTCATGGTCAAGGCCGATGCCTACTGGTTTCCTTCCCCCGAAGCAAAATACAATGACGCCATAGACGCCGTTCGGGCATACCGAGATGCCCTTTTCGCGGGGAAAGAGTTTTTCTTCACCCGGGCCGACAACCTTATCCCCTTGCTCCGGGAATATGAAGATTTGCTCGGCAGCTGTGAGGAGAATCTTGTCAAGACCAGAGAGAAGGACGGCAGCGCCGTCAGTTTTTTTGCGGCCGACGATTACTTTTTCTACGCAAAGGGGGTCGCCGCCGCCATGCAGACCGTTTTGGAAGCGGTGCTGGAAGACTTCGGCCCCACCATTGATTCCCGGCGGGGCCTGGAAGTGCTGCATCAGGCCATTGGTTCCTGCCGCCATGCTTGTGAAATTGCCCCTTGGATCATTTTGGACAGCGCCCCCGGCAGTGTTTTCGCCAACCACCGGGCCAATATGGCCGCTCCCATCAGCCATGCCCAGTTTTATCTGGGGGTGCTGATCACCGCTTTGTCGACATAGAATTTCCGCCCTGCAGGAGCTCTTTCCCGTCAGTTATTCAGCACAGGGAAGGTCGGGCCCAAGGGCTATGAACTGCTCTGTGATGTGATCGTGGTAGCGCATGGCGCGGCGGGAAAGGGCACAATGGGTGCCGGTGCATTCCAGTAAGCCTCTGGCGGACAACTGTTTTATAAGGCCGGAGAAAATCCGCGAGAATGAAAGGCCGAATGTTTCCTCGAAGCGTTTGAGGTGGATGCCTTCCCGGGTTCTCAGCCCGAGGTAAATGATTTCCGTCATCATCTGCCCGGGTGACAATACTTCCGATCCCGCGACAGGCGACCTCCCCATGCACACGTCGGTGGTGTAACGGTCCAGGTCGGCGATGTTCCATCGCCGCGTGCCGTTTAGCCAGGTGTGGGCCGCGGGGCCGAACCCGATGGTGGGGACATGATGCCAGTATTTCTGGTTGTGCCGGGATCTCGAGCCGGCATTTCGGGCGAAGTTGGAAATTTCGTAGTGATCATAGCCGGCATCCGCCAGGAGGTCTGCGGTTTGGGAGAACAGGTTGGCGGTTTTTTCTTCCGACAGGGGGCGAATGCTCCCGCGGTCCTTCATGCGGGTCAGCGCCGTGCCGGGTTCGTAGGAGAGGATGTAACAGGAGAGGTGCGCGGGCTGCCGGGCAAGGGCTTCCGCCAACGTCGTCTTCCAGCGGCGGGGGGATTGCCCGGGCAGCCCGTAGATGAGATCGAACCCCAGATTGTCGAACCCCGCCGCCTTGGCTGCGTCAAGTGCCAGCCGGGCCGTTTGTGCGCGATGGCACCGGCCGAGGAAGGCGAGGTCTTTATCGTCAAAGGACTGGACGCCTAAGTTGAGGCGGTTTATGCCCATGGCCCGATACCTGGTAAGATCTCCTTTTTTCAGGGTGCCGGGGTTGACCTCCAGGGTGATTTCCACATCGGGCGCCAGGGAATAAGAACCGGCCACTTGCGATAAGATGCGTTCGATGGCCGCCGGGCCGAGGATTGAGGGGGTTCCGCCCCCGAAGTAGACCGTGTCCGGTGGGCCGGGGAGCGCCGCCCCCGAAGCGATTTCCCGTACCAATGCCGCCACGAAGCCTGCGTGGCCGGAAGCAGCGGCGGCAAGGGAGTAGAAATCGCAATACCGGCATTTTTCCACACAGAACGGAATATGAATGTAGATGCCGGGTGCATGGTTTGTGTTCATGTCCGTGCCTGCTTCCCGCCCCTGGTGTTATTTTCCTTCCAGCACCTGCCGGCTGCGTTTCACGGCGCATAAATCGCCGCACATGGTGCAGACCTCTTTGTCGATGGGGGTGGAGGCGCTCCGGTAGGACCGGGCCTTTTCAGGATCAATGGCAAGGGAGAGCATTTTTTCCCAATCAAGGGCCTTCCTGGCCTCGCTCATGCGGATGTCCCATTCCAGGGCGCCCGGGATGCCCTTGGCGATATCGGCCGCGTGGGCCGCGATGCGCGATGCGACGATGCCCTCCTTCATGTCCGCCAAGTCGGGCAGCCGCAAATGTTCCGCCGGTGTCACATAACAGA
Source organism: Desulfobacterales bacterium (assembly GCA_963678885.2). GTDB lineage: Bacteria > Desulfobacterota > Desulfobacteria > Desulfobacterales > JAFDDL01. The sequence continues at coordinate 1,738,147 of CAXXFG010000001.1, forward strand.
GGAAATCGGCGCCGGCCGCACCGGCGATGGCGCCGCCGATGGCGGAGGTGATGTGGTCATAGCCGGGCGCGACATCGGTGACAAGCGGCCCCAACACATAAAAAGGCGCACCGTGGCAAAGCTTTTTCTCCAACTGCATGTTGGCGGCAATTTCGTTCAGGGGAACATGGCCCGGCCCCTCGATCATGACTTGGACATCCCTTGACCAGGCCTCTTTCGTCAGTTCCCCCAGGAAAATCAGCTCCTGGATCTGGGGAGCGTCGGTGGCGTCTTTGAGACATCCGGGGCGCAGGCCGTCGCCGAGGCTCAGGGTGATGTCGTTGTGCCTGCAAATATCCAGAAGGCGGTCGAAATATTCGTAAAAAGGGTTCTCCCTGTCGTTTTCCGTCATCCATTGCAGCAGAACGGCGCCGCCCCTGCTGACCACATGCATGAGCCGTGGATTTTTATGGATCCGCTCCACCGCGACCCTGGTGAGGCCTGCATGGATGGTCATGAAGTCGATGCCGTCCTCGGCATGGGTTTCCACCACCGCGAAAAAGTCGTCCACGGAGATGTCCTTGATGTTTTTCCCGAACCGGGCCACCGCGTCATAGGTTGGCACCGTGCCGATCATTACCGGGCAGGCAGCAACGGTTTTGCGCCTGAAGGTGCGGGTGTCGCCGAAGGTGCTCAGATCCATGATGGCGTCGGCCTTCATGTCGACGGCGGCCCGAACCTTTTTAATCTCCATGTCGAGATTGCAGCAGTCTTCGGACACGCCCAGGTTGACATTGATCTTGGTGGTAAGGCCTTCGCCGACACCACCGCCGATCAGGGATGTGTGGCGTTTGTTGGCGGGGATGGTGATTCTGCCGGCGGCAGTTCTTTCCAAAAGCTGGGCCTCGGTGATCTGCTCCCGGGTGAGCAGTTGTTTCATTTGGGGGGTCACGATGCCCTTGCGGGCGGCGTCCATTTGGGTGGTGTAGGTCATTATTGACTCCTGAGCCGGTTTTTCCGGCGGTTCGAGGTGTAAGGGTCGTGTGCGCGGTGGCCATGCAGCGCAACGTACAGGCCCCGTCATGGGAAAGGGTTATTCTTTCGCTGCATGCATCGACGTCAACAGGTTTTCTATCTTTCCGGAGATGTCGTCGGCACCGACGATTTCCGTTACCAGGCAGATGCTCCGCGCACCACGCCGGGCCACCTCCCCGATATTGTGCGCCTTGATGCCCCCGATGGCCGTGAAGGGGAGGGCGATATTATCGACAACATAGTCAAGGTAGGACAGGCCCACCGGACCGCAGACGTTTTCCTTGGTATGGGTTTCGTATATGGGGCCCACGCCGATATAATCGGCGCCGTCCGCCACCGCCTTGTGCGCCTGGGCCGGGTTGTGGGTGGACACCCCGATGATTTTATCGCCCAGCAGCTTCCGGACGGCGGCGACCGGCAAATCGTCCTGGCCCACATGCACGCCATCGGCATCGGTGAGCAGCGCGATGTCGATGAAGTCGTTGACGATGAACAATGCGCCGGCGGCCCGGGTGATCTCCCTGATTTTGCAGCACTCCGCGTACATGTCCCGGATAGTTTTATCCTTGTGCTTCTCACGGTACTGAACAATACGGACGCCGCCGCGCAGCATTTGTTCCACCACCGACACATTGCTTCGTCCCTCGGAGAACTTTTCGGCGGTGATGCCGTAGATGCCTGTTGGTAATCGTGTCGACATGTCCTGCTCCTTTGCCGTTGCGCCCGCGGAGGCCGACCGTTTCCGGCAGGTGCGCGCAACGTTGGTTTATGCCCCGTCCCGGGCGCCTGCTTTTAAATCTGTTCCCAATCCTTGAACACCGGCTGAAAGCCCTGGTTGCGGACGGCCAAAATGGTTTCCGCCACGGTGCGCTGATCGGAGATGTCGAATTGGGCGGTGCTGGCCTCGGCTGGCCGGGTGTAGCCACCCACATCGGTCCGGGAACCGGCCGATATCCGGGTGGCGCCCAGAAACAGCAGCCGGTCCCGCATGTCGGCCCGCTCCCGGGTGGAAACGGAGATGGCCGAGCGGGGCATGAACAACCGGTAGGCCAGCAGGAACTGCACAAAGGTGCGGTCGTCCACCGGGTCAAAGGGTTGAAATCCGCCTTCGGCCGGGTTGATGCGGGGCAGCGACAGGCCGATTTCCGTGTCCGGATACCGGTCTTCCAAGTACCGGGCGTGCATGGCGGTGAAAAACGCTTCCCGCCGCTTTTCGCCCAGTCCGAACAAGGTGCCGATGGAAACGGTGCGGAGGCCCGCCTTTGCGGCGCGTTCCGGGGCGTTTAGGCGGAAAAGATAATCCGTTTTTCGGCCCTCCAGGTGTACTTTCCGGTAGATATCCCGGTCATAAGTTTCTTGGTAGACGGTCATGCCGTCCACGCCGGCGCTTTTGAGACGGGCGTATTCATCGACTTCCATTGGGAACACTTCGATGGAGACCGACGGAAACCGTGCTCTTATGATTTTGACAGCGTCTTCTATGTATGAAATAGGTGTAATTTCAGGTGCTTCTCCAGTCAGCACCAAAATGTGCCGCATTTCGGTTGTTGAGATGGCTTCGGCCTCCCGGGTGATTTCCTCCCGCGTCAATTTTTTCCGCTTGATGGGGTTGGTCTGGTTGAACCCGCAATACACGCATTGATTGGTGCAGAAGTTGGAAATATAGAGGGGGGCATACAGCTGGACGGTTCGTCCGAAATACTGGAGCGTCAGGCGCCTGGCTTTTTGGGCCATGGCTTCCAGGTGATGTTTTCCCGCCTTCGGGGAGATGAAGTGGAGAAGATCCCGCCAGGAGCAGTGCGTCGCCGCCAGGCTTTTTTCAATATCCCGGTCGGAGACCTGGGCAAAATAGGCATCAAAATCGAAATTTCTGTGCTGTTCGATGATGTCACGAAACGCCATGGTGGTGTCCTGTCAGTCTAAAAAGCCGGTGAGGGGCGAGGAGGCGACGGCGCACTTGCTTTCCTCCCGCATATGGGCGAGATGCGCCATGCGGCCTGCGGCAACGGCCATGGAAAAAGCCTTGCCCATGGCCGCGGGATTCTCGGCAGAGGAAATCGCGGTGTTCACCAGTACTGCGTCCGCGCCCATTTCCATGGCAGCGGCGGCCTGGGACGGTCGGCCGATGCCCGCATCCACGATGACCGGGACGGTGCAATGCGCGATAAGCAATTCGATCATGGGGGCGGTCTTGAGCCCCTGGTTCGACCCAATGGGGGCGCCCAGGGGCATGACGGCGGCGGCCCCGGCGTTTTCCAGGCGCCGGGCAAGGGGAAGATCCGGCATCACGTAAGGCAGCACCACGAACCCCTCCTTTGCCAGGATTTCGGTGGCCAGCAGGGTGGCGTGGTTGTCGGGCAGCAGGTATTTGGTGTCGGTGATGATTTCGATCTTGATGAAATGGCCGCACCCTGCTTCCCGGGCGATCCTGGCGATGCGGACGGCCTCCTCTTCGTTTCTGGCGCCCGAGGTGTTGGGTAGTACCAACACGTTCTCCGGGATATAATCGAGAATGTTTTCGGTTTTAGACGCCAAATCCACCCGACGCAAGGCCACGGTGATCATCTCCGAGCCGCTGGCGGCCAGCATTTTCGGGATCAGGGACTTGGACGCGAATTTCCCCGTACCGGTAAACAGACGGTTCGTGAATTTTTTGCCGCCGATTTCAAGGACATCTTCCATGTCAGCCTCCGCCCACAAAGTTCAATAGTTCCAAGGTGTCGTCTTCTTTGAGCAAAACGGTTCCCCAATGCGCCTTCTTGATGATGCGCAGGTTGTGTTCGATGACCAGGCCGTCGCCGTTGAGCCCCTTTGCCGCCACCAGGTCCGCGATGGAGCATGGGGGCGTGACGGTTTCGGTGTTGCCATTGACACGGATATGCATTGTCGCCTCCAATAAAAAAGCCGCAACCCCTTGAAGGGAATGCGGCATGAACGCAGATCATAACGGGATTATTCGTTATTGTGTTGATTCATCCGCTTCCCTTCGCCGGTATTACCCGGATCAGGTCGTGAGGGTTTTCTCTCAGCTGTGTCAGCACCCCTAGCGTTTCTCCGATCATAGGGGGCCTGGGTAACGATGTCAAATCATATCTGCGGCCGTGGTGAAAAGGCGTGCACAAGCGCAAGTGTGCGCAGGGCGGTTGTCCCCCGGAAGATGATGGTGTAATGTGATACAACACCAATAGCTTGTGAAAGGAGATGGCAATGCGTACCTTGATTGCTTTGATGGTGACGGTGATGATGGTGGCGGGTGCGGCACCGGTGGTGGGGGCGGCGGATATCGTTTTACTGCCCGCCCCTCGGATCACGGGGGGAAAGCCCCTGATGACCGTGCTCGGCATTCGGCGCTCGGTGCGAAGCTATGACGCCGGCGGGATTCTCAGCTTGCAACAGCTCTCGGATCTCTTGTGGGCCGGGATGGGGGTCAACCGCCCGGACACGGGCAAAAGGACCGCGCCATCGGCACTTAACCAGCAGGAAATCGACATTTTCGTGGCCACCGCCGAGGGGGTTTTTCGCTATGATGCTGTACGGCACGGGCTTGAAAAACGTATGCCGGAAGATATCCGCGCCCTGACCGGTCGACAGGCCTACGTGGCCGATGCGGCGGTGAATCTTATCTATGTGGCCGATTATGCAAAGATGGAAAAGCTCAAGACAAATGCGGACAGGGATTTTTATGCTGCGGCCGACAGCGGTTTCGTGGCGCAGAACGTCTATTTGTTCTGTGCTTCCGAAGGGCTTGGCAGCGTGGTGCGCGGATCCATCGACAGGGAGGCGTTGTCGCGAAAGCTCGGATTGACGGCAGGCCAGAGGATCGTGCTGGCGCAGTGCGTGGGACCTGAAAAGAAGTAAAGAAGAAGCAAGGTTGCCGCGTCGCCGGCCGATTGCGGGTACGGTCATTTCAATACAGGAAGAAGGAGAACCAGATGAACGGTGCCCAGGCCTTGCTGAGAACGCTGGCGGCGGCGGGGGTGGATGTCTTCTTTGCAAATCCCGGTACCAGTGAAATGCACCTGGTGGATGCCATAGGAAAGAGCGACGGCATGCGTGCCATCCTATGCCTGTTCGAGGGAGTGGTGACCGGGGCGGCGGACGGTTACGGCCGAATGGCCGACAGGCCCGCCGCGACCCTGCTGCACGTGGGCTGCGGGCTGTCCAACGGCATGGCGAATCTGCACAATGCCAAAAAAGCCCACACACCGGTGATAAACGTGGTGGGGGATCACGCCACCTACCACCAGCAATACGATGCGCCCCTGGCAACGGATGTGCCGGCCCATGCCCGCATTTTTTCGGACTGGGTCAAGGTGTCCGCGTCCGCCGATGACCTGGCCGCCTCGGGGACGGACGCGGTGGGCGCTGCCCTGCGGGGATCGGGAAAAATCGCCACCCTCATTGTACCTGCCAACCATGCCTGGGAGCCGGCCGGAACACCCCGCCTGTTGCCGGTGGAAAAACGGGCGGAGGAGATGCCGCCTCCCCTCCTGGAAGAGGCGGCACGGCTTCTTTCGAATGGCAAACGCACCGGATTGGTGATGGGGGGGCGGGGTCTTCGGGCCGAAGTGCTGGCCGTGGCCGGCGGTATCTGTGCGGCCACGGGGGCCAGCCTGCTGTGCGAGACCTTCCCGGCCCGGCTTCAGCGGGGTGCAGGCCGGGTTCCGGTGGCTCGGATGCCTTATTTCGCCGAAAAGGGGGTGGCATTCCTGGCCGCGTTCGAGCAGTTGATTCTGGTGGGGGGACGTGTACCGGTGGCCTTTTTCGCTTATCCCGGCAAGCCCAGTCTGTTGGCGCCGCCGGAATGCCGGATATTCACTCTGGCCACCACCGACGACGATGTGCCGGGCGCTATGACGGCCCTTTCCCAGATACTCAAGGTGGACGCTCGCCCTGTGGCGCTTCAATCGAAAAGGCGCGTCCCCAAGCCCCAGGGGGCGCTCACTCCGGATGCCATCGGTCGCAGCCTGTGCCGGTTGATGCCGAAGGATACCATTGTGTGCGACGAGGGCATCACCTGCAGCCAGCCGGTTTATGCCGCAACAGAGGGCGGCCCCCCCCATGACTGGCTGGCCGTTACCGGAGGCGCCATCGGTATCGGCCTCCCTTTGGCCCTGGGGGCAGCGGTGGCTTGCCCGAAGCGCAAGGTGGTGGCCCTTCAGGCGGACGGCAGCGCCATGTACACGGTGCAGACCTTATGGACCATGGCCCGGGAGCAGACGGATGTGACCGTGGTGCTTCTGAACAACAGCAGTTATGCGATTTTGAACATTGAGTTGCGCCGGGTGGGTGCGGAGAAACCGAACGCGAAGACGCTTTCCATGCTTGACCTAAAGCAGCCCGCCATCGATTGGGTGGCCTTGTCCCACAGCATGGGGGTGGCGGCGGTGCGGGTGGATTCGGCCGAGGCCTTTGACCGGGAGTTCGAAGCGGCCATGGCATCTTGTGGTCCCCGTCTCATTGAAGCCGTAGTGCCCCAAACCCTGGATCGGATATTTGGGTAATCCTGCCCGGCACCATTGCATCAGAAGTGGGCGCCGGCTCCTGTTTGCCGGCGCCCACTCTTGGAATGGTGGAAACGTCTCTGATGGCCCAGGGGGTTTTAGGCGGTCTGGGTGCCTGCCTGCTTCCGATTGCGCAGCAGCATCGTTAGGATGAAGCCCAACACGCCGGCAAGGGAGATGCAGATGATGGCCATTGTATAGTTCCCTGTTGCCGCTACCGTTGCGCCGGCCACGAACAGGCCCAAAGCGCCGCCGAAGTTGCCGATACCGTTGCAGACGCCGAAGATTTTTCCTGAAATATCCGGTTCGTAACTGTTGGCAATGAATACAATGATGGCGGGCAGGAGGATGGAAATGCCCGATCCGGCAAGGATCAAGGTGATCAAGAGAAGCGCGCCGCTTTTGTATACCATGGGTTGCAGCAGCAGGAACATGCAAATGGCGCACAGAGCGTATCCGATGAATACGAACGGCCGGGCGTTGGTGCCGAATACCTTGTCTTGGATAATGCCGCTGATGATGGGCGCCAACACTCCGGCAACGGAGACGGCCAGCATGAGCTTGGAGGCGGTCACATGGCCGAAACCGATGCCCATGGGTTCGGCGGCAGCCAGGTAGGTGGGGGTGACATTGAAAATCGTCTGGAGTAGCCAGGCGGCGCAAAATAGAAGGCCCAGAACCACCCAGGTGGTCGGCTCCGTAAAGGCCTTGAGGAAACGGTTCCCTCCCGGGGGTGCGGCATGTGCGCCCGACTGGGAGGGCAGTTGGGGTTTTGGGGCCAGGAGAATTCCCAGGGTGATGGCACAGGGAATCCAGCCGGCGATGGAAAGAAACGCCGACATCTGCTGCCAGCTTTTGGTGGCTTCGAAGAGGGCGGCGCTCAGGGGGAAACCGACAACGGCACCCAAAAGGATGAAGGTCCCCAGCAGACCCGAAACCAGACCGCGTTCCTTGGGGGGGAACCAGACGCCCACAACGGATACCAGAAGGGAGAAAACAAGCCCGGTGCCGATGCCCTGGAGGCACCTGGACATAAGGGCCATTTTGTAGGTGTGGCCTGTCCAGGGTAGGGTCACGCTGCCCACGGCCGCGATGAGGGTTGCGGCGAACAGGACGGGGAGCGCTCCGAAACGATCGGCGAAAAACCCACCGCAGATCATGGAGACGGAGGCGAAGAGCATGTAGAGGGACATGAAATTGGTGGCCGTCGCCACGGGGACGCCAAGGCTGTCTGCGATCTGCGGTAAAATGGGCGCGAAAGAGACAAGGTACATGTTGGCGGCCAACATGCCCAAACCCGCCGCGACAAACACAAGCCATCTCATTCCGGGGTATCGTACGGGTGAATCCATTTTTTCCTTCCTTTCACTGTTAAGCGTGATGCCGAAAATCCGGCAGGATAAGGTTATTCATGCGCTGTGGCATTGAAGCGGCCCTGTGGGCAAAGCCGTCTTTCAATACCATCAACCCGCAAAGATTAAAAGCTTTTCGTCGCATGGGAAAGGAACGTTGACGATCCATTTCCAATGGAAAAGGGGCGGTGCTTTTTTTCATCGTGATGTTGGTATATTCTTCGGTCTGTACCGACGATTTTATTTTAATACGCCGACGGGCGCATTGTGTTCCGTCGGCACAGCCAATCAGGAGGCATCATGAAAATATCATTCGGTCCCAAAACCTTGATTTACCCTACCCCCGTGTGGTGTGTGGGCACCTACGACGCGAACGGAAAACCAAATGTCATGACCATCGCCTGGGGCGCCATCTGTTGCTCCAAACCGCCGTGTGTGACCATTTCCCTGCGCAAGGCCACTTATACCTACGCGGCCCTGTTGGCCCGCAAGGCCTTTACATTGAGTGTGCCCGGCGAGCAGCATGCCAAGGAAGCCGATTTCTTCGGTATTGCTTCGGGGCGGGATACCGACAAATTTGCAAAGACCGGCCTTGCCCCGGTGAAGGCGGAGTTGGTGGATGCCCCATATGTGGATGCGTTTCCCATGGTGCTGGAGTGCCGGTTGATTCACCATCACGAAATCGGACTGCACACCCATTTTATCGGTGAGATCCTGGATGTGAAGGTGGACGAGGACATGCTGGCCAAAAGCGGCAAGCCGGATATCGAAAAGATCCGGCCCCTGGTGTTCAGCCCGGAGGCCCGCCAATACCATGGCGTGGGCGCTTATGTGGGCAAGGCGTTTGATATGGGGCGAGAACGATAGGCGCCGACCTTTCAAGGCGCTGCTTCAAGGCGAATGGCGGGTATTTCGGACGCGCTGCCGATGCGCATGGGCGGTCCCCAGGTACCGGTCCCGCTGGTCACGTAGATCTGAAAATCACCGTCCCGGTGCAGCCCGTAATCGTAGCCGTTGAAGATATACCGGGTCAGCCAGGTGAAGGGGAAAAATTGGCCCTGGTGGGTGTGGCCCGACAACTGGAGGTCGATGCCGACGGACTTGGCGAGGGTCATGACCGTGTCGGGCCGCCAATAGGAGGTCGACTGTTGGACATCCCGGCTGTGGTTGGTGGCGTCGATGTTGGTGGGGGTGTGGTACAGGAGGAGGCTCGGCGTTTCCGGCGTGTAAGCGCCTGAGACCAGAAGGAGATGCCGCACGTCTGCGGTGAGGGTGTGGTCCGGGAACCGGATGCCCACGATCTGCAGGCCGTTTACGCTCGCCACTTCGTTGTCAAGCACCCGGATATCGGTTTGTTTTAACACCGCCAGTGGCTTTTTGATGCCCAGATAACCTTCGTGGTTTCCCGTCACGAAAAAAATGCCATGGGTGGCCTTCAGCTGGTTCAGTGGCCCCACAAAATCTTGAAGACACCCCCCCATGCCGTCGAACAGGTCTCCGGTTATCAAGATAAGGGCGGGCGCCAAACGGTTGACTGTTTCGGCCACCCGTTCCATGAAACGGGGCGTTCGAATGGCGCCCAGGTGTACATCCGACAATTGGACGATGGTTTTTCCCTGCCATTGGGCGGGAAGATCCTTGACGGCCACCGACAAGCGGCGGACCTCGGGCCGGCCGGCCTGCCATGCCCCCCAGAGGCAAAGGCAGGCCGCGGCGGCGCTCATTGCTCCCAGGAGCATTTTCATGTTCACATGAAATCCGATGGCTCTCGACCCCAGGAACACGGTCCATGACAAAGCGGCCGCCATCAGCAGGTAGAAAAAAAGTCCCAGCCAAAATGCGGACGCCGTGTACAAAAAACCGGTCAACCCTCCCGGGAAGGTGCGTACCAGCATGGCGCAGGGGATGAAGCTCACCGCCAATGCAGACAGCCCCCAGAACAGGATGCGTTTTACGCCCGGGGGGGCGATCCCGAAGAAACGGACAAGGGTGGCGTAGATCCCCAGATGGCCCGCATAGAGCACAAGCGTGTTGCCCAGGATGAACAATGCGAATTTTGCGTTTCCTTCCATGGCCGGTTTCCTCGGGCTATCCCTTGATGATGGGCAGCAGCAGGTGTGAATCGTACTGTCCACCCATGTGGAGGACATGGGTGCCCCGGTTGATGAGCGTCGGGGCCGCAATGCCCGGTAGCCGGTGCGGCAGGGGGTTGAAACCGCCGATGGTCATGCGCAGCTGTTCTCCGGCCCGAAAACGGACACTGGTCGGCTTGACGGGAATGTCCACCGGGACGATTTCACCGGGGGTCAGGGGCCGGGGGGCGTCGTAGGCCAGTTCCGGCTTCCATTCCGTGGACCGCCGTCTGTCAAGTGCCCGCCGGGAGACCCGGAGGCGCCCCGCAGACACCGGGGCAAAGAAAAAATCCAGCTTGTCGGACCCCCTGGAATAGAGAAACGACAGGATCTTTTTCATAAGGGCGTTGGGCGGCGGCAGTACCCCCAGGCCCATCCGCCGACCGCCTTTGCCCAGCTTTTCCAGGAGTACGAAAACATCCAGGTCGTCGGCGTCCTGGGCAGATACCCACAGCCGCAGCTTCACATATCCTGCGATTTCGGTTTCCCGTCCAAAACGATGGGAGAAAACGATCTTGCCGTTGCCGTCGTCGGACCGGTACGAAAGGGTGTCGGCGTCTTGCTGCAGGGCCTCGGAAAAGGAACCGGTGCGGCTGTCCAGGAAAAAACGGGTGTACCGGGTCCCGGGCACAGGGAAAGCCGTCTCCGGCCGGTTGACCGTGTCCCGACCGCCCGGATCGTGAATGGAAAGGCGGACACTGGGCGTGTTTTCCCATCCGTTGTCGATATCCTTTAAATAGCGGTCGAAGAAACGCATCAGGTCCTTCTGGTTGGCGGGCGTGTAGAAGTCAGGCCATTCCAGGCTGTTGTGGATCCGGAGCCATTTTTTTCCATCCGCAAGGCGTAGATAGGCGTCCAGGGTTCCCACCGTATGGATCATGTTGGTCCACGAGGCCACCACGTAAGCCGGGACGTCGATGTCTTCGATCCTGGCGGCCTTGTCTTTCCAATAGGCGTTCATGTACGGGTAATGGCGTGTCATGGCAGGCACGTCTTCCACCCGGTTGTTTCCGGGCAGGGAGGAGACGATCCGCTCGCAGAAGGCCGTTTCGGGAATGCCTCCGGGCATCTGGTCGTGACGGAGAGAATCAGAAAGACCTTCCCACGGCGCGATGGCGGCCAGATGGGGGGGGTGTTCGGCCGCAATGAACCACTGGACGATGCTCAGCCATGAGTTCCCGGCCATGGCAACCTTCCCGTTGCACCAGGGCTGTGCCGCCAGCCATTCGATGAGATCGTACCCGTCCCGTCCTTCCTGGGATCCCCACACATGAATATCGCCCTCGGACATGTAAGATCCCCGGGCATCGGGGTGGATGACGGCATAGCCGTTTGCGCACCAGAGGGAAGGGCAGGGACCCTCCCATTTCTGGTATTCGCACGTGGCGCTCCTGGGGACGCCGGCCCTTTTTGGAAAATCGTTCAGGGTTACACGGCCGATGTTTTTTCCATAAGGACTCCAGGCGATGACGGCCGGCACCTTTTCGTTACCCACGGGCCGGAAGATGTCCGTGTAGATGGTGACGCCGTCCCGCAGTTTGACGGCCAGATCGCGCTCGTGGAGGATGTCGCACCAGAGGGGGGCGGCCCCCTTTTGTTTGACGGTGCCTTTCTTCAACACGGTGGTGCCGGGCTTGAAACCGGGATATCGTGACCCGGGGCCGTCGATGGGGGCCGCTTTGCGAAAGATGACCTCCGGGGCATCACCCGTTTTCTTGTTCATGGCAGTCCTCCTTTTTGAGCAACCGGCAAAAAAAACACCAGGCCGGCGGATGTGCCGACAACCTACTTTTCTGGGGCTGCGATGTTCTTTTTCTGTAACCATAACCGTGCAGCCCACTGGCCATCGTTTTGAAGTCGCATGGCCGCCAGGCGGTGATAGGCGTCTGCCTGGGCACGGTTGTTTTTGATGAGCCATGCTTCGGCAAGGTAGTAATAAATTTCCCCATTGTCCGGAGAAACGTTGACGGCCCGTTCCAGAATCCGGAGGGCTTCGTCGGCGCGTTTTTCCGCGATCAGGCCCCGGGCCTGTTGTGTCAGGGCCAGGGCCGCCACCACCCTGGGATCTTGTTTTGCCGTCGGCGTCTCCATTTTCCGGCGGCTGGCGTCGGTTTCGCCCGGTGGGGGCGTGACCGGGGCCTTTTCGCCCCCTGCGCCGGATTGCTCGGTCGCCGGGGGCGGGGTCCGGGTTTGCATGGGGGGGGCCGCGGCGCATCCAGCGGCAAACAGGAACAGAACGCAGGCGGCCATGAGAGATTTAAAATCCGGGGACAATGTTTTTTACTCCTTCCAGAAATTGTTTCAGGGCAGACGGCGTGCAGGTATGCCGGCGGCAGGGTGTTTGGGGTGCCCTGGCGTCCAGGAAGATTTCGTCGGTGGTGCGGGGGCAGCAGCCGGTTCGGGCAAGATCCTTGCTTTCGGCACACACGGTCAACCGGGAGACGCCGGGGGGCATGGAAAACCAATTTCCCGACACGTATTGGGGCAGGCTGTTCATCAATGCCGCCCAGATGGGCAGGGCCGCTTTGGCGCCGGTCAGTGGGGTGGGGGCATTGTCGTCAAATCCCACCCAAACCAGGGCCAGAACGTCCGGGGTGTATCCGACGAACCATGTATCCCGGGCGTCGTTGGAGGTGCCGGTTTTTCCGGCTGTGGGCCAGGTGACACCCCACCGGGCCAGGGATTGGGCCGTGCCCGACGTGACCACGGTGCGCAGGAGGTCGTTCATCAGATACGCTTCGGCCGGGCTGATGAGGGCGCTGATTTCGGCATGCCGACTTTCCAGCACCCGGCCCATGTCGTTGACCACCTCTTTTACCGACAATGCTTGGGGGCGCATGCCTTCGGCCGGAAAGGCACAATAGGCACGGGCGAGGTCCAGTGGGGTGACTTCAAAGGCACCCAGTGCCGCGGCAGGGTAAGGCTTGACGCTCAAGCCGAAGGTCCGGGCGGTGCGGGCCACCCGGTCCATTCCCACAGCAAGGGCCAGGTTGATGGTGGCGATGTTTTGGGATTGGGCCAGGGCCTGTCGCATGGTCACTTCCGCCGGGGCGTTGTCGTCGAAATTTTTCGGTGTCCACGGGGTACCTTCCCCGGTATAGGTTCGGGGGGTGTTATCGAGGACGGTGGTCAGCGGATGTGTGTCCAGAGCCGAGAGGTAGACGAAGGGTTTGAAGGCGCTTCCCGGTTGGCGGCGGGCCTGGATGGCCCGGTTCAACTGGGTGCGGGCATAATCGCGGCCGCCCACCATGGCCAGGATGTATCCTGTTTTGGGCTGCATGACGATGAGGGCGGCCTGCAATCGTTCGTCCGAAGCCGTGCGTTTGAGCTCCGGGTAAATGGTTTCCAGGCGCCCGAGGCCCTTGGCAACGGCGTCTTCGGCCGCTGCCTGGACCTGGGTGTCGATGGTGGTGAAGATGGACAAGCCCTGGCTGTTGAGCGCCTCCCGGGGGTAGAGCCGGGTAAGCTGGTCGGTGACGTAATCCATAAAATACGGGGCTTGGCGCCGGTAAGCCCGGTAGCCGGCAGGGGTGAGCGCGGCCGCGGCGGCGGCGTTCAGCTGCTGATCGGTCAGCCATTTTTGCCTGTGCATGGCGGTGAGCACCGTGTTCCTGCGCTCCCGGCACAAGGCGGGATTTGCGTAGGGGGAGAAGCGGTTGGGGGCCTTGATCAGCCCCGCCAGGGCCGCCGCTTCGGATATGGAAAGGGTTTTTGCCTCCTTGTTGAAATAAAAGCGGGCGGCTTCCCCCAGGCCGTTGACGGAAACAGAGCCCTTTTGGCCGAAATAAATTTCATTCAGGTAGATTTCCAGAATGTCGTTTTTCTGGAATTTGTATTCAAGTAACAGGGCGATGAAAAGTTCGGCCACCTTACGCCGAAGGGTGCGTTCCGGGGTCAGGAAATAATTTTTGGCCAGCTGCTGGGTGATGGTGGAGCCGCCCTGGCGGATGCCGCCTTCCCGCAGATTGGTCCACAGTGCCCGGAGAATGCCGGTGACCACCACTCCCCGGTGTTCGTAGAAACGGTGGTCTTCCGCGGATAGGACCGCATGGACCACATAGGGCGGCAGGTCGTTCAGGGATACCAGTCGGCGGCTTTCCCGGTTGGGCCCGAAATACAGCGCCAGCTCTTCGGGCTCGATGGTCAGAAGCCCCAGGGTGGCACCGGTGTCCCGTCGGGTGATGGCGGCGATGTGTCCGTCAGAAATCCGGATGGTCACCGGCATACTCTCCTGGTCGTACGGGGATGCTTTGAAGCTGTTGCGGTAGATGGAAATGGTCTCCTGCCCAGATTGCATCTGCCCCGGTAGGAGGGGGGCGCTCCGGGTCTCCCGGTATCCGAGACGCTTGAGTTTTTCCACGAACAGCGCATGATTGATGGGTTGGCCCGTGTAGAGAAGGGTTGCATCCGAATAGACATGGGACGGCAGATTCCACAACCGGCCCGCGAAGCGTTCGTCGATGCGGGCTGATAACACCAGGGCGTAGAGGGCAAGGGACGCCACCAGAATGCCCATTGCGTAAAGCACCGCTCTCCTGATCAGGCGGCGGAACCAGGAACGCGGCTGTTTTTTTTTCTTGGCCTTTTTTTTCATGATGGTTTTTGCCTGCGTTAAAGTGCCGCCAGGCATTGCGGCGGTGCCAGCTGCCCGGCGTCAATGTAATCCGCTGCCCGGAGAGCCACCCTGGAGACAATCAGCCCCTGCTTCCGTTGACGGGTGTCGGCGGGGATCAATCCATAAGTACCCGTTCCTCCAGGCGTTTGCAACCGCCTTCGGTGCAATCGGTGGCGGTGTCCGCCGGAGGTGCCGCCGAGCAGACCCCCGTGGCGCTTGGTGTGGCTTCACCTGATATCATGGACGATCTCCCGGGGGTGAGGGAAAATTCTTTGTTTGAAGCGTTTTCATACCACCAATTGAGACAACGCGAAAGGGGCCGGGCAGGGATTCGGAGGCCGGCGGTGGATCAGGCGGCACCCCATGGCCATATGCGGATTGTCAAAAACGGTGTTGAACGTTTGGGGGAGGGGCGGGCCTGTTGTGGTTCCAGCACTTGACTTTTTTCCGCCCCACGGCGATATGCTGAGGGACAGCATGGTGCGCCCACTGCCGCAGTGGGCGCGGGTACCCTTTCGGAAAGTTGGCTGTAATGATTCTGCACATTGACATGGATGCCTTTTTTGCCTCGGTGGAGCAGCTTGACAATCCGGCGCTTAGGGGCAAATGCGTTCTGGTGGGGCGCGATTCCGGGCGTGGGGTGGTGGCGGCGGCCAGCTATGAAGCCCGGGCCTTCGGGGTCTGTTCGGCCATGCCGGTGTTCCAGGCAAAGAAACGCTGTCCCCAGGCGGTGTTTGTCGCTCCGCGGAAAGGGCGCTATGCCGAGGTTTCCCGGCGGATCATGGCACTGCTCCGGACCTTTTCACCCGTGGTGGAGCCGGTTTCCATCGATGAGGCCTATTTGGATGCCGCAGGATGCGCAGCCCTTTTCGGCTCTCCCTGGGACATGGGGGGACGCATCAAGGACTGTATTCGAAAGGACATTGGGCTGACCTGCTCCATCGGAATTGCGCCCAACAAATTTTTGGCCAAAATTGCCTCGGACATGAAAAAACCCGATGGAATGTTTGTCGTCCTGCCCTGTGATGTGGCCGGTTTCGTGAAACACCTGCCTGTTTCCAAAGTACCCGGAGTGGGTGAGCAGACGCGGCAGATTCTTGCGCGCTTATCCATCCGGACCCTGGGAGATGTGGCCGTCCATTCCCAGGCGCTTCTGGAGCAGCGCCTGGGGAAATTCGGCCGACGTCTTTTTTCCCTTGCCGCCGGTGTTGATTCTTCTCCGGTAATGCCCCATGCCCCCGTCAAGTCCGTCAGTTGCGAACAGACCCTCGCGGCTGATCTTTATGACAAGGCCATGCTGCGTCGGTATCTCCTGGTCCAGTCGGAGGACGTGGGGCGGCAATTGCGAAAGAAGCATGTCCGGGCCCGGACCGTGGTATTGAAACTCAAGCACGCCGATTTCCGGCAGGTTACCCGAAGCGCGACCCTGGCCGTGCCGACCCTTGCCTCCGAGGTGATTTTCAAATTGGCCGCGGCTCTGTTGGACGCCTATGTGATGCCGGGTGCCGTGCGGCTGATCGGTGTCGGCGCCGCCGGCCTCGTGTCGGACCAGACACCGGTGCAGCAGGGGCTGTTCACCGACCCGGTCAACAGGAACACCCCCTGGGAGAAGGTCGATCGTGCCGTGGATGCCATTGCCCGTAAATTCGGGGCTGCCAGCATCCGCAAGGGGGCCATGGTTGCTTCGGACCGGGAGGAGGACGTTTTTTCCCAGGGGCGGTGAGGGTGCTAGGGGGTGCCGAAGACGGGCGTGAAGAACCGCTTGGCATCGGTCTCATCCATGATGCCCATGCGGATTCCGATGGCGGCGTCCAACAGGGCGAAGACACCGGTGGACCTGACGCACACCTCCCCCTTCTGGTTGCGCAGCTCGCCTTCCACCGTGGCATCGTTGCCCTTCCGCCGGGTGATGCGACCCACGGCGGAGAGACGGTCGGTGATCAGGACCGCTTTCTTGAATTCAATCGTCATGGTGCGGGTGAGGGCCAGTTTCCGGGTGCGGTACATGGCCGTCCAGCCCATGATTTCGTCACAGATGGTGGACAGCACCCCGCCGTGGACCAGCTTGTTCCATCCGCCCAAATGCGCCGGGACGGTCAGGTGGGAATAGACTTCTTCGCCATCGGTGGAAAAGGTCATTTTGAGTCCGTAGGGATTGCGGACCCCGCATCCGAAGCAGTCGACCACGTCGTTGGGTTTGAGGGGCGTCAGTCCCCGTGGATCGGACGTCATGGGTGCCTTGGCGGCGGTCACGACGCCGTGGCCTTGTCGTCGCCCACGTTGCCGAGGCAGACGCATTTGATTTCCAGGAAGGCGTCGATGCCGTACTTGGACCCCTCCCGACCGATGCCCGATTCCTTCATGCCGCCGAAGGGGACCACCTCCGAGGAGATGATGCCGGTGTTGACGCCCACCATGCCGTATTCCAGCGCTTCGGAGACCCGCCAGACGCGGCTTGCGTCCCGGGTATAACAGTAGGCGGCCAGGCCGAATTCGGTGTCGTTGGCCATGGCCACGGCGTCGGCTTCGGTGGAAAACCGGAACAGAGGGGCCAGGGGCCCGAAGGTTTCTTCCCTGGCCACCCGCATGGCGGCGGTCACCTCGGATAGAACGGTGGGTTCAAAAAAACGGTCCCCAAGGGGAAGTCGTCGCCCCCCGGTCAATACCCGTGCGCCCTTGGCCAGAGCGTCTTCAATATGTGCTTCGACCTTTCGGACGGCGTCGTGGTCGATGAGGGGGCCGAGATCCACGTCCGGTTCAAAACCGTTTCCGGTTTTCAGCTGGCGTACCTGGGCGCAGAACTGTTCGGCAAAGCGCTCGTAGACGGTATCCTGGACGAGAATACGGTTGGCACAAACGCATGTTTGCCCGGTGTTCCGGAACTTAGAGGACACCGCGCCCCTGACGGCGGCGTCGATGTCCGCGTCTTCAAACACGATGAAGGGCGCGTTGCCGCCCAGTTCGAAGGAGACGTTTTTCACCGTGTCGGCGCATGCGCGCATGAGCAGCTTTCCCACGGCGGTGGAACCGGTGAAGGTGAGTTTTCGCACCAGCGGATTGGTGGTCAATTCCCGGCCGATGGCCACTTCGTCTCCGGTCAACACGTTGAAGACACCCGGGGGGATGCCCGCCCGTTCGGCCAGCACGCCCAATGCCAGGGCCGAAAAGGGAGTCTGTGGAGCGGGTTTGAGTACCACGGTGCAGCCGGCGGCCAAGGCTGGTGCCACCTTTCGGGTGATCATGGCCGAAGGGAAATTCCAGGGGGTAATGGCGGCGCAGACCCCCACGGGTTGCTTGAGCACCAGCAGCCGTTTATCGGCATGATGGTGGGCCATGGTATCCCCGTATACCCGCTTGGCCTCTTCTGAAAACCATTCGAGATAGGAGGCGGCATAGGCGATTTCTCCGCTGGCCTCCCGCAAGGATTTGCCCTGCTCCGTTGTCATGATCACAGCCAAATCCCGCCGGTGTTCCATGAGCAGTTCAAACCATCTTCTGAGCAGCTGTGCTTTTTTCTTTGCGGGGAAGGCGCGCCAGCCCGAAAATGCGCTGTTGGCCGCCGAAACGGCCCGTTGGGTTTCATCGCTTCCCATGGCCGGTACGGTGCCGATGCGGCTGCCGTCGGAAGGGTTGAAGATATCGGTGGTCAGGCCGTTGTCAGCCGAGACCCATTGACCGTCGATAAAACATTGATTCCGGAAAAGCGCTTGTTCGTTCAACTCCATGACGTACTCGTGTGCCAAAAGGTTCGGATCCAACAGGCTGCTTGGGGCCGGCGGTGACTTGCCCGCCGTGTTCACGCAATGTCAGCCCCCGGCGGCGATATGTCCGCTGTAGGTAGCACTTCCGGCGGCGGTCTGTCAAAAATAAACGGGGTCGGTGGCACGGTGCCGGGAATGGACGATGGCCATCCGCGCCGGCGGATGGGGGGATGGCGAACGGTCTTGTGTCCATGGCCGCATGGAAACACGGTTCTTATACAGCCGGCGCACGCCCGGGGAAAAAGGTCGGCCCGGCGTTCTTGGCGCCGGGCCGACCAATTCCGTTACTGCTTTTCGATTCTCACCGCACACGCCTTGTATTCGGCGGTAAAGGTGACGGGATCGAAAGCGGCGTTGGTCAGCCAGTTGGCGCAGGCTTCCCGGAAATGAAAGGCCATCCAGACCATTCCGGGGGGAACCTCCTCGGTGATGTTGGCCTTGACCAGCACCTGCCCGCGCCTGGAAGCCACCCGGATCATTTCGCCCTGGGCGATGTCCTTCTGTCGGGCGTCTTCGAAGGAGATGTCCGCGGTTTCTTCTCCCAAAAGATCGTTGAGCCCCTCGCAGCGGCCTGTCTGGGTGCGTGTGTGGTAATGGGTCAGCCGGCGCCCCGTGCTGAGCACCAGTGGGTACTCCGCGTCGGGGATTTCAGCAGGCGGGGTCCATTCCACGGGGGTGAAAACGCCCAGGCCGCAGGTGAAATTGCCGTCCTTGTGCAGGAAACAGGTGCCCGGATGGTTCTCATCGGGGCATGGCCACTGAAGCCCGTCATTTTCGATACGCCCGTATTTGATGCCGCACAGTTGGGGGGCCAGCACACTGATTTCGTTGTCCCAGATCTCCCGGGCGCTGTCCGATGTCCAGACCTGTCCCATCCTGCGGGCGATTTCCCGGAATATCCACCAGTTGGGCTTCGCGTCCCCGGGTGCGGGGCTTGCCGTGCGCACCCGGTTCACTCGCCGCTCGGAGTTGGTGAAGGTGCCGTCGTTCTCGCTCCAGGCCGCTGCAGGCAGAACCACATGGGCGAACCGGGTGGTTTCGTTCTGAAAGATATCCTGGCAGACCAGGAACTCGGCGGACGCCAGTTCGTGTTCCACCTTGTTGATGTCCGGTTCGGTGTTGGCCAGGTTTTCCCCGAAGATGTAGAACCCTTTCACCTTCTTGCTGACAAGTCCCTCCATCATGTGGGGGATCATGAGCCCCACCTTGTCGGGGAGGGCCTCCACCTGCCAGGCATTTTCGAACTTGGCACGGCTCGCCGGATCAGTGACGGCCTGATAGCCGGGAAATACGTTGGGAAGGGCGCCCATGTCACAAGCACCCTGGACGTTGTTTTGCCCGCGCAGGGGGTTGACCCCGCCGCATTCCACCCCCATATTGCCAAGCAGCATCTGGAGGTTGGCCACGGCCAACACGTTGTTGCGGCCGCAGGTGTGCTCGGTGATGCCGAGGGTGTAGCAGAGCATGACCGGTTTGACGGCGGCCAGCCGGTGCGCCACCTGCCGTATCAGGTCCGGTGGCACCCCGGCGATTTCCCCGGCGTGTTCGGGGGTGTAAGCGGCCAGGGATTCTTTCAGCTGGTCGAAATCAACGGTGCAGGACGCGACAAACGCCTTGTCATACAAATTTTCCTGGATCAGCACATGCATCAGGCCGTTGAGCAGGGCGATGTCGCTGCCCACCTTCAATGGTACGTGCACGTCCGCAAAATCCGCCAATTTGTGCCGCCGGGGATCGATCAGGATGAGTTCGGCGCCGTTTTGCACGGCGTTTTTCAAAAAAGTGGCCGCCACGGGATGGGCTTCGGCCATGTTGGAGCCGATGACCAGGAACATCTTGGCCCGGTCGAACTCGGCGAAGGAATTCGTCATGGCGCCTGAACCGAATGCTGTCGCCAGACCGGCGACGGTGGGAGCATGTCAGGTGCGCGCGCAGTGATCGATATTGTTGGTACCGAGCACCGCGCGAAATAGTTTTTGCATCTGGTAGGAGTCTTCGTTGATGCTCCGGGCGCAGCTGACCCCCGCCAGGGCGTCCGGCCCGTCCGTGGCGATGATTTCCTTGAACTTGCCGGCCACCAGGTCCAGGGCCTCGTCCCAAGACGCCTCTCGGAACGTTTCTCCGTCCCGGATGAGGGGCGTTGTCAACCTTTCACCGGAATAGATGAAATCATAGCCGAAGCGTCCCTTAACGCACAGGCGACCCCGGTTGGGCTGGGCTTCCTCCACGCCTGTGACCTTGACGATCTTGCCATCCTTGACGTGCAGCCATTGTTGACAGCCCACCCCACAGTAGGGGCAGGTGGTGCGGATTTTTTCGGTCTCCCAGGGGCGCCATTCATACTGGGCCTTTTTTTCCACCAGGGCGCCGGTGGGGCAGGCCTGGATGCACTCGCCGCAAAAGACGCAGTCCGATTCCACGAGGGGCCGGTCTCCGGCCGCTACGATTTTGGCATCCTTTCCCCTGTAACCGAAGGAAATGGCGCGGTTCACCTGTACCTCGTTGCAGGCCTGCACACAACGTCCACAGAGAATGCACCGGGAAAAATCGCGGATGATCAGTGGATTGACGAGTTCGGCCGGCGGGTACGCGGCGGTGTCGGTCTTGGTGCGGCTGCCGGTCACCTGGTAGCGGAAGGCCAGTTCCTGGAGCTGGCAGTCTCCCCAGGCCGGGCACAGCTCTTCACTGCCCTCGTATTCCATGGCGTTTTTTTGCATGGCGGTCCAGTCGCCGGATGCACCGCACTGGATGGCGCAATTGTGGTTACCGGAATCGAGCATTAGCCCGAGAATGATTTTCCGGGCGTCCACCACCTTCCTGGATTCGGTCTGAACGTCCATTCCCTTGTTGACGGGGGTGGCGCAGGCGGGTACCAGGGTGCGGGCGCCTTTGACCTCCACCACGCAGATCCGACAGGCCCCGGTGGGGGTGGTGCCCTTCAGGTGGCACAGGGTCGGAATCGATATGCCGTTTTGTTCCGCGGCTTCCAGAATGGTCTGCCCCGGCGTGAACGGGGCCTGTACGCCGTTTAGAATGAATGTGTTTTCCATATGCGTTCCATATATAAGGTTAACGGTTACAGTAAGCGATCGGCAACAAGACGGTTGTTGTTGGCAAGGATGAGCCCAAGCGTCTTGAAGGGCAGTGAGCGTTTATAATCCGTTACTCGTTATCATGGCGAAAAACATCGTGTCAACAAAGGGCGTAATAAGGCACGGGGGGATTGCCCGTCTTCATGGCACAAACGTGCCGATGAGGTGGGCGTGCGATGAGGTCCCCGCACAAGGATCCACCGCCGGCCGTTTCGTATGCTCCGTCGGGATGGAATGCAATGGCCCTTCCCTGCTTCCGGTCGGCAAGGATAAAGAGCTATTGTTCATAATGTCCTTGACATGGGCCTGGGGTTGGTTATGATGTGAAAAACAATGATTTAAAACAGCGGAGACAGGGGATGCCGAGGCCGAGAAAGTGCAGACAGGTGTGCAGGATGCCGGTAAATGGTTTTTTCAAGCCCCAGGGGGTGCCGGTGCAGCAGCTTAGGGGGGTGGTTCTTGCGGTGGAGGAGCTGGAGGCGCTGCGTCTGGTGGATGCGGAAAAAGTGGGGCAGGCTGATGCAGCGCGCCAAATGGGCGTGTCGCGGCCCACGTTGTCGCGTATTCTGTCCGATGCCAGGCATCAGGTGGCGCGGGCGTTGGCCAATGGGTGGGCCATCCGGATCGAAGGCGGCGATTATGAGGTGGTGTCCGCGGAATGCAGCAGACGGGCCCGGGAGCGCTGCGGGTGAGGCGGTAATAGAATGGGCATATGCTCAATAAGGGATTGACACGGGCTTGTTTCGCCTATAAATACTTAATGAGCATATGCTAACAATACCTGCCGGCGGCGTTCCGAGGCCGGCAGGCCAGGAGATGCAATGCCCAGACCCTATAAATGCCGACGGGTGGGAGCGGTTCCCGGCACCACCTATTTCAAACCGAGGGGGGTTCCCATGCGGGATCTCACCGAAGTATGCCTGCCGGTGGACGGCTTCGAAGCGGTTCGGCTTGCCGATTATGAAGGCCTGAAACACGAGGATGCGGCCCAGCGGATGGGGGTCAGCCGCCAGACCTTTGGTCGGATTCTTGCCGCAGCCCGCAGAACCCTTGCCGAATCCATCGTAAAGGGGCTGGCGTTGCGCGTGGAAGGCGGGCTGGTGGAGATGGCTCCGCCTGTGGGAAGGGCAGCCGGTTTGCCCGGAATTGTTGACACAACCGGCAGCCGATCCGCAGGTCCGGACATCGGCCGAACCAGCGGAAACCGTGCTGCCACAAAGGAGGAACACATGGCGAAAATAGCTGTTACCAGTGACGGGCCGCATTTGGACGGTCGGTTGGATCCGCGTTTCGGAAGGGCTGCCGGATTCATGATCGTCGATTCCGAAACCATGGAATTTACTTACGTGGACAATGGCGGTTCCCAGGCAATGGCCCAGGGCGCGGGGATTCAGGCCGCGGAAAACGTCTCCCGTGCAGGGGCGCAGGCGCTGTTGACCGGAAACGTAGGGCCAAAGGCCTTTGCCGCCCTGTCTGCGGCCGGCATCAAGGTCTACCAGAACCTCGAGAGTTTGACGGTGCGCCAAGCCGTGGAACGGTTCAAAAAAGGGGAGCTCGAAGCGGCATCCGAGCCGAACAAACAAGGGCATTGGTGATGAAGATAGCGGTTGCGAGCGGAAAGGGTGGCACCGGAAAAACCACGGTGGCGGCGTCATTGCTGTCGGTGTGGGAGGGTGCCGTGTCGGCCGTTGACCTGGATGTGGAAGAGCCGAATCTTCATCTGTTTGTAAACCCCGAGGCAATGGAAACCACCCGGTCGTATATGGAGGTTCCCGCCGTGGATGAGGACCGGTGCACGTATTGCGGAAAATGTTCCGCGCTCTGTCAGTTCAAGGCCATCTCGGTTTTCAATACGGTGGTCATGACCTTTCCGGAGTTGTGTCACGGTTGCGGGGGGTGCATGCGCATCTGCCCGGAATCGGCCATTTCACCGGGCCGACGGGAGTTGGGGGAAATTTCGGTGGGAACCGCCATGGACCGGCCTTTCCTGATGGGACGCCTCAGGGTCGGTGAGGCAATGAGTCCGCCGCTGATGCGCAACGTGCTGGAACGGTTGGAAGAGGTGTCCGGCGGTGAACGGGCGGATGTGATTGTGGACGCCCCCCCCGGTGTCAGCTGCCCTGCTGTGACGGCGGTGATGGCATGCGATTTCGTGGTGTTGGTAACGGAGCCGACGCCCTTTGGAGTTTATGACCTGAAGTTGGCCCACGAGGCCTTTGGAAAACTCGGAAAACCCATGGGGGTTGTCATCAACCGGGCCGGGGTGGGAGATGCTGGCGTCTATGGTTTCTGCCGGGACGCCGATTTGAAGATCCTTGCTGAGATTCCGTACGACCGGCGCATTGCCGAAGCCTATGCCACCGGCCGGATTGTGGCGACGGTTTCCGACGCGCTACACGGGCTTTTCAGCGCATTGGCGCAACAGGTCAAGATGTTGGCCGGAACCGGCACCGAGGAGGTTCCCCATGCCTGAGATTTTGGTTATCAGTGGAAAAGGCGGCACCGGTAAAACCTCCGTTACCGCCGCGTTTTGTCATCTGGCGGACAACGCGATTATCTGCGATTTGGATGTGGATGCGCCGGACCTGCACCTGTTGCTTTCACCCAAGCGGTTTCGGCAGGAAGATTTTTATTCGGGCAACGAAGCGTTGATTCTGCCGGAGCGCTGTACCCGGTGCGGCACTTGCGTGGAGTTGTGTCGATATGGCGCCGTTCAACAGGGCGAGGCCTTCGTAATCGATCCATACCGCTGCGAGGGGTGCAAGGTCTGCGTCACCTTCTGCCCGGAAGAAGCCATTTCCTTTCCCGAAAAACATTGCGGCGAATGGTATCTTTCCAACACCCGGTTCGGGCCCATGGCCCATGCGCAGCTTTTTCCGGCCGAAGAGAATTCCGGAAGGCTGGTGGCATTGCTCAAGAAAGAGGCCAAATCCCTTGCCGAACAGCGGGGGGCGCATCTTATTCTCAGTGACGGCCCGCCCGGGATCGGCTGCCCGGTGATCAGCGCCCTTTCCGGTGCGGATTTGGCGGTGATTGTCACCGAGCCGACGCCTTCCGGGCGTCATGATTTGGAGAGGATTCTGGCACTGTGCGCCCATTTCAATATTCCCGCTGCGGTGATTGTCAATAAATGCGATTTGAATGCGGCGCATACCCGGGCGATCAGCGACCTTTGCGAACAGCGGCGGTTGCCGGTGGTTGCCCGTTTGCCCCATGATGTGGCCATGACCGAGGCCATGGTGGCCGCAAAAGCGGTGACCGAATTTTGTACGTGCGATCTGACCAAACAGCTTCGGCAGGCCTGGGCCGAGATTCAGGTCCTGGCCGGTCTGGAAGCTGTCACCGTTCAGGAACCCTAGGAACGATACCTTTGTAATAACCACAGGAGAAAAAACATGAACAAACTGATTGCAATTCCCTCTCAGAATCCAGGTGGGCTGGATGCAGCTCTGGGGGCCCATTTCGGGCACTGTGACCTTTACACGCTTGTGTCTGTGGAAGATGACGCCGTCAAGGATGTGAAGGTGGTGCCAAATGTGCCGCATGTCCAGGGCGGGTGCATGGCCCCGGTCAATTATCTGGCCCAGCACGGTGTAAACCTGTTGATCGCCGGCGGGATGGGACTGCGCCCCCTCATGGGGTTCAACCAGGTGGGGATCGAAGTGTATCACGGCGCGGAAGCCGCCACCGTGGGCGCGGCCGTGGCGGCCATGCTTGACGGCAAGCTTCCAAAATTCAGCCAGGAGCATACCTGCGGCGGGGGACAATAGTAGGCAAGGCGTCCGACCGTTACCCTACCGGAGGCTGTATGAAATTTGAGGGGAAATTATCCGATCAGGGAAAGGCACCGCCCACCGTGGGGGATCTTTTTGTTTCCCATGCCCAGAGCCCCCGCAACATCGGCACCCTGGAGACGGCCAACGGTGTCGCCGTGGGCGTGGGATCCTGCGGCGACACCCTTGCGGTGCAGTTGCGTGTGCTGGCGGGCCGCATCGAGGAGCTCAAGTGCCTGCCGAACGGCTGTTTGTATACCATCATCTGTGCCAGTGTGATGAGTGAGCTTGCCACCGGCAAGGATCTTGAGTCGGCATTGTTGCTTCAGCCCGTTGACATCGAGCGGGTTGTCGGCGGGCTTCCCAACGACCATGCCCATTGCGCCCGCCTGGCGGTCAACACGTTGGGCGAAGCCATTGATGATTATTATCAGCGAAACGGATTCCCGGGTGAATAAACAGCGATGACGGCGGGCCGCATCGCTGCCATGTGCTGCCCCGCGGAACAAGAGGAGAGCGTCATGCCTATTTACGAGATTGCCTGCAAAGAGTGTTTCCAGGTAAGCGAGGTGCTTGTCCCCTCAGCCGATCAGCCCGTCGCCTGTCCGGGTTGCGGCAGCGTACAAACCGAACGGCTCATGTCCGCCACCAGTTCCCTGACCGGCCGAAACACGGCGTCGTTTCCGGGAGCGGGAGATACCACCTGCTGTGGCAACGCGCCCGGTGCGGCCGGCTGTGCCGGCCCCGGTTCCTGTTGCGGAAAGATGGGGTGAGGAGGCCCCGATGATGGCATCACAATACATTCTGCTGGTCTCGAGTGATCGTAACCGTTTCGCCGCCATTGCGGGGGCCCTGGCCTCCCGCATCGATGTGGAATTGCAGGCCGCTGCCAACGGGGACGATGCCTTGGAAACCGTGACCCAGGCGCCTCCCCTGCTGGCGGTGATCGATGAGGATTTGCCCGACACGGACGGTCTGTCTTTGGCCCGCCGGATGACGCAGGCGAACCCCCTGGTCAACACCGTGCTGGTCAGCAGCCTTTCTCCGGAGGAATTTCACGAGGCATCCGAAGGGCTGGGGGTGCTTCTCCAACTGCCGGTGCAGCCCGGTGAGGAAGATGCCCGGGCCATCGTGGCGGCGCTGGAAAATATTCATGCAATTCCCGTATAGCGTCTCGTGGTCTGCTATTTTGGCTCCCGAAACAGGGCGATGGTGCCGGTTTTGGCGATTTCCTTGATGCCCATGGGCTTGAGGAGACCCAGAATGGCATCAAGTTTTCCCTGGGTGCCGGTCACCTCGATAATATAATGTTCCAGGCTGACGTCCACCACCTTGCATCTGAAGATGTCGACAATTCTGAGGATTTCCGCCCGGTGCTGGGCCTTGGCGTTGACCTTGATCAGGGCCATTTCCCGTTCCACATAGTCACCCCCCGTGAGGGTGTGGACTTTCACCACGTTGATCAACTTGTTGAGCTGCTTCTTGATCTGTTCGAGGATCAGCTCATCTCCTGCGGTCACCAGGGTGATGCGGGACGTGCCGGGTTCCGTTGTTTCCGCAACGCACAGGCTTTCGATGTTATACCCCCTGCCGCCGAAAAGACCCACCACCCGGGACAGCACCCCCGGCTCATTGTCAACGAGTATCGATAAAACGCATCTGGTTTGAGACATAGGACGTATCCCCTTTTGTATGTGTGATTCGGTCCGGCGTTGCCGGAGGGTGAACAGGTTCCGCGGTTTGCAGGTTCGGAAAACCGGCTCTCTTTTTCGTTATTGCCTGATCCCGGCATCCGGGTTTCAGGCCAACAGCATGTCCGTCACCGCTCGGCCGGCCGGCACCATGGGATAGACGCACTCTTCTTCTTCCACCATGAACTCCATGATCACGAGGCCGGGGGTGGAAAGGCCCTTTTCCAGCACCGGCCGAACCTCTTCGGGTGTGGTGGCACGCAGGCCTTTCGCGCCGTATGCTTCGGCCAGCTTGACGAAATCCGGCGCGTGTTTCATGCGCGTGGCTGTGTAACATTTGTCGTAGAACAATTCCTGGAACTGACGGACCATGCCCAAGTATCGATTGTTGAGGATGACGATTTTGATGGGCAAACCGCTTTGCATGGCCGTGGACAGTTCCTGGATGTTCATCTGGATGCTGCCGTCTCCGGCGATGTCGATGACCAGGTGATCGGGCCGGCAAACCTGGGCGCCAATGGCGGCCGGCAAGCCGTAGCCCATGACGCCGAGGCCCCCGGAGGTGAGAAAATGGTTGGGCCGGTCGAAATGATAGTACTGTGCCGTAAACATCTGATGCTGCCCCACCTCGGTGGTGATAATGGCGTCTCCATTTGTTATTTCATACACCTGTTCGATGACGAACTGGGGTTTGATGACATCTTTCTGGGTATAGGCCATGGGGCGGGTGCTTTTCCACTCTTGTATCTGGTCCAGCCATTGGTGACGGCTGCCCGGATCATACAGCGGTCCGGATGCCGCCAGCATGTTGTTTAGCTTTTCAAGGGTTTGCTTGCAGTCTCCCACCACCGGGATGGTCACCGGAATGTTTTTCCGGATGGAGGTGGGGTCGATGTCAATGTGGACGATGTGTGCCTGGGGGGCGAAGGCGTCGGTGCGGCCCGTGACACGGTCGTCAAACCGGGCGCCCACGGCGATCATAAGATCGCAGGCCGCCGTGACCATGTTGGCGCGGTAGGTGCCGTGCATGCCCAGCATGCCCAACCACAGGGGGTCGGTGCCGGGAAACGTGCCAAGGCCCATGAGGGTTCCGGTCACAGGGATGTTCGCTTTGCGGGCCAGTTCGGTGAGCGCCGCGGAGGCGCCGGACAGGGTGACGCCGCCCCCGGTGAGGATCATGGGGCGCCGGGCCTTCCGGATGTGTTCCACCACCTTTTTCAGCTGCTTGACGTTGGGCTGGTAGGTGGGGTTGTAGGAGCGCAGTTGCACGTGTGCGGGCGGTGCGTAGGACACCTTGCGCTGCAGTACGTCCTTCGGCAGGTCCACCAGCACCGGACCGGGCCTTCCCGAACAGGCGATATGAAATGCTTCCTGGATGACGTGTGCCAGATCTTCGGTGCGCGACACCAGATAATTGTGTTTGGTGCAGGGCCGGGTGATGCCGACGATGTCCACCTCCTGGAAGGCGTCGTTGCCGATCAGATGGGATGGCACTTGGCCGGTGAACACCACCAGTGGGATTGAATCCATAAAGGCCGCGGCCAGCCCCGTGACCGTATTGGTGGCGCCGGGTCCGGATGTCACCAGGCAAACACCGGGCTTGCCGCCGGCCCGGGCATATCCGTCGGCGGCGTGCACGGCCCCTTGCTCGTGGCGCACCAGCACATGCCGGATGTCGGTGTGACGCATCTCGTGGTAGATATCCATGATGACGGCGCCGGGATAGCCGAACACCGTATCCACACCCTGGTCTTGCAGGGTTTTGAGAAAAATCTGGGCACCGGACAGATCCATTGGTTTTTCCTTTCCTAAAAAGGGCTGAAAACAAAAAATCCGTTATCAACCGAGGTTGATAACGGATTTTAGCTTGTCTGGGGAGGATGCTCAGTCCATTATCAACCGGGTGCACTGGCAGGGACGACTGCCAGGACAGGTGCAGACAATACACCGAAAAGGCTGCTAATGGCGATGATATCGTTCATGGTCCCAAAACTAACACGGCGACCATATTTGTCAAGATGATAATTGCCCGGTGGCGGGGCAATGGCCGGCCCCCCCGGCAACGAAAAATGAGATGGTTGCTTTTTCCAATGTCCGATACAAACCGCCTCCCAGAGAGGTCTTGCATTTCCCTGCGGAGCGGTCCGGTTGAACGCGGCCGGATGTTGCTGGGGACAGTGGTCAATTCCGCCCGTATTCAAAAACTGTCTGGATCATCGCCTCGACATTTTCCGGTTTGGACTCCGGCGGATAGCTTTCCACGGCGCCGTCCACGATAAGGCCCGTTCCGCCGAACATGTCGATGAGGTTTTTGACATAGTCCTTGACTTCGTCCACGGTGCCGGCGATGAGGAGCCCGGCGGGCACATCTCCCCAGAAGACCATTTTGTCACCGAGGAGCTCCTTGAATTTTTTCTTGTCCACCATGTCGAAATGCCCGCAGATCTTGCCCGGGGGCAGTTCGGCCAGGAACTCCAAGCGCGGCGTGTAATTTCCCTCGAAGAACGGGACGGGGGTCAAGTCGGCATCGATCAGCCCCAGCAAGAGCGCCTTGAGGCCCGGCCAGTAGAATTCGGCGAACTGCTCGTTGCTCATGAAACCGCCGGCGCCCCGGTGCAGGGGAATAAAGACCCGCTTGTTTCCACTCATCTGGGCCTGCATGATGGCGCCGCCGATCATATCCGGCAGCATCAAGTCGACGGCCTTCTTGAGTCTGTCTTTTTCTCGGAACAGGTCGAACATGGTGCTTCTCATTCCCCGCAGGAAATCGGACACGCAGTCGAAGGGGCAACTGGTTGAGGCGCCGCAAGCGGTGGGGTAGCCTGCCTCAAAAAGTTTTTTCGATAAGGCAAACCGGGCCTTGTTGAAACGCTCCATCTCTTCGCCGATTTTGCCGAGATTTTTAAACATTTCCACCAGGGGCGGTACGCTGGCCATCATGGGCAGGACGGTGGCATGTGTATACGGGTTGAAAAGGGTGCGCAGGGGCGGCATCATCCCAAGGGGTTCGAACACTTTGGACATTCTCGGCATGAGGATGCGGACGGTAAAATCCGACGGATCTTTCAGATAGGTGTCATACTCCTCGGCTTTCATGAATTCGTCTTCCACGAACTGGAAGGGGATGTTTTCGTTCTTTCCGGGTGTCGGCCACTTGAAGGTTTTGGTGCCGAGCATCTCGAACACCGGTCCGGAGAAATAGAACATCGGAGAGATGCAGACATCGGCGTTCAGGGCTTTGGTGCCCTGGAGAAAAGCTTCCGACAGGCGCTCGTAGTCATAATGTGCCTCGGCGTCCGTGATGCCTGCATAGCGGGTGATAAAGGTTTGGGCCGTATTGGCCACCGGAACCCGGTCTGGTGTTTTGAGGGCGATTGCATCCGTGAAGCGTTTCTCCCGGGCCAGAAACTCGGGGGAGGGCGCCGGCATTGTCCCGGGGGGCTTGGTTTTTTCCATGGGGCTGTTTCTCCTGCGATGGTGTTGGTGGTGTATTTCGATGGGAACGACGGGGCTCCCATGTTTCAGGATGAAAGCAGCAGGATTTGTGCCATGTTTCTATCATGCTGATTGTTCAGTGGCTGTTGTTTTAACGGCGGGCACTTTTTTCTTATATGGAAAATGAATTTTTCATATAAGAAAAAACATGCTAATTCTATCATATAAGAAAAATGCAACCGGCCCAATCGCTCTGCACCGGTTATCAACTGTTCATAGGAAGGATATCAAGAATACCGATGGATGTGGATTCTTTTTTTCGTGAGGTATCGGAACACTTTCTCGGGGGCGATACCACCGAGGCGTCCTTAATTGCCGGGCTGCGGTGCCTTCGGCGGTTCATGCCGGCGGACCGGCTCCATTTGGCTCTATTCGATCCGGGGCAGGATCATTATAAGCTGATTGCCATGGTTACCGAAGAAGGGGCCGTGCGGACGAATCGGGTCCTGCCATTCAGGAGTGACGAGGTTGCCGTTCTGCTGTCCCGTGAAACCGGCACCGGCCGTTTCCTCGGGAAAACAGGCGACCCCGTTTCCAGGGGGATTATTCGCCACGACAGCAAGTGGGGCGCGTATTGCGGTATGTCCGTGGAACTCGAGTACCGGAATGTTCGCGGTAGCTTGTCGGTTCATGCCGTGGGAGAGGGCCGTTATACGGATGAACATCTGCAGCTTTTCACGACCCTCCGGGTATTGTTTTCAAAACTGATATCCGATCTGGTCCAGGAAGATACCCTGGCCCGGCTCAAGTCAGAGGCCCCTGAACCGCATGATCTGTCCGCGGCCGGGGATCGCATCGTATCAGCGTCCGATATTGTCGGTGCCGACGCCGGGTTGAAACATGTGATGGGAATGGCGCGACAGGTATCGCATTTCGACAGTCCGGTGATACTCTTGGGGGAGACAGGCGTTGGAAAAGAGATGATAGCGGCCCTCATTCACCAATTGTCAGAACGAAGGAGCGGTCCGTTCGTTCCGGTCAACTGTGGGGCGATACCAGAAACCCTCATTGACAGTGAGCTGTTCGGCCATGAAAAGGGCGCCTTTACCGGGGCCACGGCTCAGAAAAAAGGGGTGTTCGAGCTGGCCGACAAGGGCACGGTGTTTCTCGACGAGATTGGAGAGATGCCGCTGAACGCACAGATTCGGATGCTCCGGGTTTTGCAGGAGAAAAAGGTGCAGCGGGTGGGGGGCACCCGGCCGGTGGATTTGGACATTCGGGTGATCGCCGCCACCCACCGGAACCTGGACGAGATGATCGAATCGGGCAGGTTCCGGTCGGACCTGTGGTTTCGCCTCCATGTGTTCACCATCATGATTCCCCCCTTGCGGGAACGCAAGGGGGATATTCCGATTCTGGTGGAGCATTTTCTGGAGAAGAAATCGAAGCAGATGAACATCCCTGTGCCCCTCGCGGCCCATGCCGAAGCGCTTTCTCCGCTGATGAACTATGACTGGCCCGGCAACGTCCGGGAACTTGAGAACGTGGTGGAAAGGGCTTTGATTCTGAGCCGGGGACGCCCCCTGGCATTTCATAGCATCGTCCGCGGGGAAGAGGCGGACGCCTTGTCGGCACCGTCTTTCGAGCCGGGGGAGGATCTTTCCCTGGATGGTGTAACGGCCGCCCATATCCGGAAGGTGCTCAAGCTCACGAAAGGAAGAATCAACGGCTCCGGCGGTGCGGCCGAGAAGCTCGGCATCAATCCGGCCACCCTCCGGAACCGGATGAACAGGCTCGGCGTTCCTTACGGTCGCGGCATCTTTTGAGGGGCCGGGAATGTCCCGGCTTCGACATTATTGTCGCCTGGAGACGCGGAATGTCGCGCCGCCCTTGGTCTGTTATGCCATTATTCTCCTGTAATATAACGATAAAAATTTATTCAGGGTGTGGCACGAACCTTGTTGTTATGGAAGCTGCGGGGGCGATACAGACCGCAACTATCCATCAACTCAAGGAGGTTTTATGAAATTGGCAAACGTAATGCGGGGAATGGGTTTGATTACGGTCGTCTGCCTTGCGACCTGGAGCGTGGGCATGGCTGGCAACGGCAGGGGGCCGAAAGGCGACGGGGCGGGGGCTTGCCTGCTGGGCGAACAGACCTTCGGCGATTTTCGAGATGTTACCGGCACGGTCATGACCGTCGGGCCCTATGGCCGGGGAATCAGCGTCGACGTTGGTGACGGAGAGATTGTCGATGTTTACGGCATCGGCCCGATTCGGTACTGGTCGGATCTGGATGTCGTCCGACCGGGTGTGGGGGACGTGATAACCGTCAGCGGCCGGGATGTCACGTTCAGTGACGGTACCACAAAGTTTATCGCCTACAGTGTGGCCATTGGCGACACCACCGTGGTGCTGCGGGATGAAACAACCGGGTTGCCGCTTTGGCGGACGGGTCATTACGGCGGTGAACGCTTTCAGAACAGAACCTGTCCTTATGCGGCAGACGATGTTCGTTAACGGTGCCCCCCGGTGATTTTGCGGGGCCCAAGAAGCGATTGGTGAAGAAGACAACCGGCGTTCCGCCCGTGGCCCAGAGATGTTCCATCGGAGACATATCCCGTCGGACGGCAGTTTTGGGGGCGGGGGCTTGACGGGAACCGGCCGACGCCGTATGGGTGGAACATCACCCTGCCTAAGAGCCCTGGTTCCGTTGCCATCAACTCCGCTGTCATGGAAAGGACGGATGCCTTGAAGAGAATTCCTTTTGCAACGGCGGCACTGTTGGTCGGTTGTCTCTTTATTACCTTCCAGCTGCGGGCTGCGGAAATAACGGTGGACCTGTCGGCCGGATATGACGACAATGCCGCCGAGGTGCCGGATGGTGATGGATCGGGAGTTGTCCGGTATCTTGCGCGGTGGGACCATTCGTTCCAAAAAGAAGAACGACCGACCTCGGCAGCGGTCTTTCTGGAGGGCAGTTACGGCCAGTACCTTGACCTTGAGGATCATTACCTTCTGCGGGCAGGTGGGCGGGCGACCTTTCTTCCTCCCGGCGCACGTTTCCAGCCGGGCGTCTTCGGCGAAGCGGCATGCTACCGGGATGACCTGGTGGGGGAAGATGATTATAACCGCTACCTGTTTGGGGCCATGGTGCAGTGGCTTGCGGATGCCCGATTGTCCCTGGCATTGCGGCAGCTTTTTGCGTGGACCGACTATCCCAATAAAGTGTCGGCGCCTGGCGAGCGGTCCACCCTGCTTGGCAAGGGCGACCGACGGGGGCGCCGTGGTAACACGGGTGCGGATGGGCAACCGACACCCGTGACATATTCCCGGACCGACACCTTTTGGACAACCCGGGTGGACGCCAACTGGTTCCTGTCACCGGCATTCCAGGCCGACCTGTCATTTCATTACAAAATCCTTGACGCCACGGCTGTCTATGAATCCCACCAGGAGGTCGGCGGCCTGGTTCGTGTGCTGTGGAGCGGTTTGGCGCATTGGGCGTTTTCCGGGGAGGGGCATTGGGCGGTGCGGGATTACGAGAATGCCCCGGAGGGGGGAGGCCGCACCGATGATTATTACGGAGCGGGTTTTGAAGTGGTCCGTTCATTTCAAGTGGCGGACCTCTTTTTCAGGATCGACTGGATCCGAAACGACTCTCCCCTGGCTGGTGAGACCTACGACAAAATGGCGACATTATGCGGCGCAACTTTCACATACTGATCGGTGCGCTGGTTTGTCTATGGTTTTTACACGGGGACGCCGGTGCGGCGGAGCTCCTGATGGGAATTGTGCAAACAGTGGAGCGCGCGAAGGGGGCCATTACCGTTCGGGTATTGGACGCCTCCGGCGGTGGGCGGCCGTTGCCGTCCGGGGTTTTAACGGTTGTTATGGATGCCGACCACTGGCCGGCCGGGTTGACAACCGGTGATATTGTGCGGGTGTGGGGGGATTTTGATCAGCCGGGAGCCGATTTCATGCGCGCCGAGACCATCCGGGTCGCTTCCGGACGGGGGGGGCGCCGTGACCCCACCGGCGTCCGGTCCCGGCTCGGGCGGGGGGGGGCGGGGGGCAGAATGGGCGGCCCGGGGGCAGGACGCCGATGAGCCGAATTGATGCGGCGACAGCCACCGGTTTCCTCCGCGTCCTTCCGGGATGGCGGGCCAACCTAATGGTGTTCGGTCTCCTGATCGGTCTGGTGCTGGTCTATTTTTTCTGGCAGGTGCGAAGAAGCCAGGACATGTTTTCAGCCTATGCCCGGGAGCATGCCCGGATGCTCGCCGGTGTGATTGAACTCAACGCCCGGGGGGCCCTGCTGTCCCACCAGGCCCTGGAGGAGATCGTTTCCCTTTTTCTCGGCAACACGGCCCGTTTCGTGGAATACCTGGACGGCATAGAACCCTTCCGCGGGGAGGAGCTTGCCGCCTTTGCCCGTGAGAACGGACTGGACGCCATTTGCGTGATCCGATCCGATGGGTCGGCGGCCCAGGGAGGTCCGGGGCCGCCTCAAATTTTCGAAACGCTTTGTCAGGCGCCCGACGGTGTGCTTCGGCATTTGCCGTTGGAGCACCTCTATGCGGCTGCGTGGCCCGGTGCCGATGGTTCGGGATGCGTGGGTGTGGCCCTGAAGGCCGCCGGCATTGAGCATTTGCAGGAGCGTATCGGCATCGACCGGTTGCTGCAAAGCCTCAGCGATCTGGCCGCTGTTCGCTATGTGCGGCTGGGTGTCGAAGTGCTTCCTGCCCCTGGTGAGGGCGAAGGGCAGAAAACCGATGCGATCCGGTTTGTGGACACCGAAAACGGCCGGACAGCCGAGGTCCGCCGGTCATTGGGCGACCGGGTGTTGACGGTGGGCATCAACGCCGACCAGTATGTTGTCCGTGTGCGGCTGTTGTGGGGGGAGTTCGTGGTTTTCAGCGCGGTTCTTGCCGCGTTGGGTGGTTTTTTTTCATGGGTCCTCTTCCGTTTCCAACAACGGTACCTGCTGCAGACCCGGGCGGTGGAACGGACCCTTGCCGTGGAGAGGGAGGACGCGGCTCTGGGGCGTTCGGCCGCCGCCATCGCCCACGAGATAAAAAACCCCCTCAATGCCATCAGCATGGGGCTGCAACGGCTTCAGATGGAAGCATGCGGCCTTTCCGACGCGGATCGGAAACTGATCGTCACCCTGCAAGGGGCGCTCGATCGTGCCGACGGCATCGTCGGCAACCTCAGGCGGTATGCCATGCCCCTGGTGCCGGTTCTCCAGCCTGTGCGAATGGAAATGCTTGTCCGTGACGTGCTGCGACTCTATCGGTCACAATGTGCCCAGCGGGCAGTCGAGCTCCGTCTGGCCGTTCATGCCGATTCGTTTCTGCAGGCAGATCGGCAATTGTTGTCCCAGGCCATTGAGAACCTCATCAAAAACAGCGTCGAGGCGCAGCCAGATGGCGGTATTGTCCGGCTTTCCATTGACAGGCGCGGCGGTGAATGCGTTTTCCGGGTGGAAAACGGTGGCTTGGTTGTGCCCGAAGGTGGCGTTGATCGTATCCTGGAGCCATACTACACCACAAAGGCCCGTGGAACAGGCCTGGGACTCGCCATTGTCCGCCGCGTCGTTGCCGCCCATGGCGGCCGCGTCACGGTGGCGACCTCGCCGCCGGATATGCTGTGCGTCACTCTTTTTCTCCCAAGCGGCCCCGATGGATGGAGGGATACATGCGGATTCTGATTGTTGATGATGAGGCCGTGCAGCGGGAGCTTCTCAAGGGGTTTCTGGAGAAACAGGGGTTCACAGTCCATACCGCCGGCAACGGTACCGAGGCGCTCAGTCGGTTTGCCCGCACACCGTTTCAGTTGGTGCTGATGGACCACAAGATGCCCGGCATGTCCGGCGACGCGGTGCTTGCGCAGATGAAGGCCCGCAATCCCTTGGTGCATGCCGTGATGATTACCGCTTACGGTTCGGTGGACACGGCGGTGGCGGTCATGAAACTGGGGGCTGATGATTTTCTTGAAAAGCCGGTGAACCTGACGGTCCTGCTCGAAAAAATCCGGAACATCGAGAGCCGATTGGCCACATTGTCTGACGTGGCGGACGTTCGTGCGGCGATATCCCAGGCCCCCCTGCCCCTTCGGATCATCGGGGATGGGACCGGGCTTCGAGAGGTGCTTTCCATGGTTCGCCGGGTGGCGCCGACGCCGTGGGCGGTGTTGATCAAAGGAGAGACAGGAACGGGAAAGGAGCTGATCGCCCGGCTTCTGCACCTTCTCAGTCCGGTGGCCGGCGGCCCTTTTGAGGCGGTCAACTGCGGGGCGGTTCCAGAGAATCTGTTCGAATCGGAGCTGTTCGGCCATGAAAAAGGGGCTTTTTCCGGCGCGGTGGCGGCCCGGCGGGGCCGTTTCGAACTGGCAGGTTCCGGAACGTTGTTTTTCGATGAAATCGGAGAGCTGCCCCTGTCGTTGCAGCCCAAGCTCCTTCGGTCCCTCCAGGAGAACAAAATCTGCAGGGTGGGCGGGGAGCGGCCCATCGCAACCGATGCCCGGGTGGTGGCGGCCACCAACCGGGACTTGCGGCAGCTCGTGACGGCCGGGGCTTTTCGGGAAGACCTGTTTTACCGGCTGAATGTGTTTGAGATTGAACTGCCGCCACTGCGCGCACGGCGGGAGGACATTCCCGCTTTGGTCGATTTTTTCACGGACAGATACAGTCTGCGTCCGGTTGCGTTTCATCCGGATGCGCTGGCCATGCTGGTCTCTTACACGTTCCCCGGAAACGTGCGGGAGCTGGAGCACATTATACAGCGAACCGTCACCCTGACCCGGGGGGCGGTGATCCATCCCGAAGACCTTCCTCCGGAGCTTCGGTGGCAGCCGACAGTCGGGGCAGGTACCCTGGCGGGCCGACTGGAGGCGGTTGAACGGGAGATGATTCTTACGGCCCTGGAGCGGTTCACATGGGTCCAGACCCGGGCCGCCGCATCCCTTGGCATCAGTGAGCGGGTGCTGCGCTACAAGATGAAAAAATACCGGATCGCCAGGGCGGGAAGCGACTGAGGGGTGCACCGGCGCCCGGCGCCGCCGGAGCTTTTTCTTTACTCCGGCCAGGGTTCCTGATAAAAACCAACTTTCGTTGCCAAACCATTCGACGGCACCTCCGCTATCCGAAAGGGGTGCTTAAGGAGAGATGCGGAATATGAAAAAATGGATCGTGTTTGTCGGCATGTTCGCTTTGATGATCGCGGCGCCCTGCTGGGGCGCCGGGATGGAGGATTTTCAGTCGGCGGAGCTGTGTTTTGATGCGGGCAGCCACGATGATGCCCTCGGGTTTTATCAGAAAGCGATTTCTTCTGGAGAGTTGCCCGACAACGAGATGGCCATCGCGCGTTACACCAGCGCGGTGATTCTGTTTCTGAAACTGGAGTTGGACCAGTCCATGTCGGAAATCAACAGACTGATCGAAAAAGCGCCGGACCATATCGCCGCTTATGGCCTGCGGGCCACCCTCTGGGTGGAGATGGAAAAGGCCAATGGAAAGGATGTGGGCAAAAACGCGCTTCCGGACTGGGAAAGAGCACTTTCCCTTGACCCGAACGACGCCTTCACCTTCAATGACCGCGGGCGCTATTTCGCGGAAAAGGGGCAGCTTAAAAAAGCCATCTCAGATCTTGAACGCTACATCGATCTTGTTCCCGCCGACTGCGAGGGGCAGCAAAGCCTGTTGAAAAAGCTCAAGTCCGAGCTGGGGGACCAGAAATGCGATGCCCCTTGAGGGGGCGCTTTTTACTGATCGGGAATAAACCGAACCGGGGGGCGTGGCCCCTCTTTGATTTGACCAATGCATGATAAGCACCATATCGGGCCGGGGCTCGATATTTTTTTGCCCGGAAACGGGTGGTCGGGTGGGGTCCGTTTCCCTTCGGGCGACCGTAGACAAGGGGTTTTTTCGTGAGTAAACATCAGCTTGAACAAATACAACGGCGCCGGACTTTCGGCATCATCAGCCACCCCGATGCGGGCAAGACCACCTTGACCGAGAAATTGCTGCTGTTCGGCGGCGCCATCCAGATGGCCGGCGCCGTCAAGGCGCGCAAGGCCTCCCGCCATGCCTTGAGTGATTGGATGAGCATCGAAAAGGAACGTGGCATTTCCGTCACCACGTCGGTGATGAAATTCAGTTATAAGGGGCTCGATATCAATCTGCTCGACACCCCGGGGCATGAAGACTTTTCCGAAGATACCTACCGGGTACTGACCGCCGTGGACAGTGCCCTGATGGTGATCGACAGCGCCAAGGGCGTGGAGCCGCAGACTGAAAAGCTGATGGGGGTTTGCCGGATGCGCAACACCCCCATCATCACCTTTATCAACAAGATGGACCGGGAGGGGCTTGCACCGCTGGACATCCTGGGGG
Organism: Desulfobacterales bacterium; assembly: GCA_963678885.2. Taxonomy (GTDB): domain Bacteria; phylum Desulfobacterota; class Desulfobacteria; order Desulfobacterales; family JAFDDL01. The sequence continues at coordinate 1,776,911 of CAXXFG010000001.1, forward strand.
ACATTGAGGACAAGCTCCAGATCGAATGCGTGCCCATGAGCTGGCCCATCGGTGCCGGCAAGCGGTTCAAGGGTGTTTATAATCTCTTTCGCAACCGGTTGCAGCTGTTCACGCCGGGTGCGGACCGGGCGGTTCAGGATGATGAGCTGATCGCGGATATTTCCGATGCCGCGCTTGGGCAGCGTCTGGGCAGCCAGGCAGAGGAACTGCGGGAGGATGTGGCCCTGCTGGAAGGTGCCGCCAACCCCTTTTCCATGTCGGATTTCCTCAAGGGGAGCCAGACACCGGTATTTTTCGGCAGTGCCGTCAATAATTTCGGTGTGCGGGAGCTTTTGGACGCCCTGGTGGAAATGGCCCCGGCACCGGGATTGCGGCAGGCTGAAACCCGTGCGGTGGCACCGGAAGAACCGGCTTTTTCTGGTTTCGCCTTTAAAATTCAGGCCAATATGGACCCGGCCCACCGGGATCGCATGGCTTTTGTCCGCATTTGTTCGGGAAAATTCAAACGGGGGATGAAGGTGCGCCACCATCGGATCGGCAAGGATGTGACCTTTGCCAATGCCACCATTTTCCTGGCCCAGGACCGCGCCCATGTGGACGAGGCCTACCCCGGAGACATTATCGGGATTCACAACCACGGCACCATCAAGATCGGTGATACCTTCACCGATAAGGAGCCCCTCAAATTTACCGGTATTCCCAATTTTGCTCCCGAGCATTTCCGCCGGGTGCGGCTGAAAAACCCCCTCAAAAGCAAACAATTGCAAAAAGGTCTGCTCCAGCTCGCCGAGGAGGGTGCCATCCAGGTGTTTCGCCCCATGACCGGCAGTGAGCACATCTTGGGGGCCGTGGGGGTGTTGCAGTTTGATGTGACCATGGCGCGGCTAAAGGCGGAATACGGGGTGGATGCGGTTTACGAGGCGGTGGATCTTTCCACGGCGCGATGGGTCACCAGCGATGACGCGTTGAAGCTCAAAATGTTTGAAAGAGAACATCAGGTGGCCCTTGCCAGGGACGCCGAAGGCAATCTCGCCTATCTGGCCGCCAATGCGTGGCGCCTGGGAAGGGTGATGGAACAATGGCCCGAAATCGTTTTTCACAAAACCAGGGAGCACAGCTGACGGGGGGGGCGTTACGCCTAAGCCGGTTGCTCCCGCCTGCCGTTGTTCCCCAGCGAGGCTGTCTGCACTCACCTGTGCGCGTGTTTTGAAACGGGGCCATGCGCTTGCACCAATGCGATGGAGAGGGTGCCGTGCCGCAAGCGGATGACGGCATAACCACCGTCCGCGAAAAGGCCTGGATTAACGATGCGCGTCCGGCCGATACGGTCCTGGGATTTGGATTCATGGATATGGCCGGTCAGGCAAACGTCCGGCTGCCTGTCCTCGATGAACGCCCTGACAGCCGGGCTGCCGACCGCGGTGCCGGCGCCGATGCGATCCGTCGTGGTGCCATGCGGCGGTGTGTGGCTCATCAGGATTAGATGCTTATATCCTGCGACGCTTGCGTAGGTGTCGGCCAGCCAATCGGCCAACTGCGCTTCAGTTGCCTCCGAAGGCGTGTTGAACGGGGTTGGTGAAGAGCAGCCGAGGCCGATCAGGCAGACGCCGTGTCCCAGGTCAATGGCCCGGCAATGCGCATTGATTCCCCGCTCCGTCAAAAGGGCATCCACCGCAGGGGGGTCCATATTGCCGATCTGCGCATACACACGGGGATTGTGCCGGCCGATGTCTTCCAATACGGCTTCGGCAACCTGCCGGGTTCCCATATTGGTAAGATCCCCCGCCACCAACAGGCCTTCCGCCTTGTTGAGCTGGGGGATATGATCCAGGCGGGAGGTGTTTTCATGGATGTCGCCGAAGCCGATCCAAAAAATATCCGTTTCACTTGCCATGAGCGTCTCCGTGTGCTGATGGGGCAACCAAGGCAATGTGGCCTTGGTTTGACAGCTTTCCCCGGCGGCGATAGGATGCGCGAAAAGGGGCTGCCGTTATCGCGTTAGATTTGCATGATCCGTTCCGATTCGTCAAGGGGCTCTCCTTTGAAGGGAGAAATTTTCCGACGTGGATAAAATTGAAAAAGAGATGGGCATGGAAGAGAATTCTGTAGAAGTGACAGTTATGAAGTACTGTCCTTATTGCGGTGGCACACTCAATCGTCGGATTCCTCCGGGAGATGATCGCGAGCGGCATGTGTGTGATCATTGCCGGCGGGTGTACTATGAGAACCCGAAGATGGTGGTCGGGTGCATTCCGGAATGGGAAGAGCGCATTCTCATGTGTCGGCGTGCCATCGCGCCGGCGCGGGGAAAGTGGACGCTACCTGCGGGGTATCTTGAAAACGGCGAATCCGTGGCCCAAGGTGCCGTCCGGGAAACACTGGAGGAGGCCGGAGCTGCGGTCCGTATCATTCAGCCTTATGCCTTGTTCAGTTTGCCGTCTGTGAACCACATCTATGTGATGTTCCATGCCCGGATGGCGTCTTCGTATTTTTGCCCCGGGGAAGAAAGTTTGTCGGTTGCATTGTTCGAGGAAGAACAAATTCCGTGGAAGGATATCGCCTTTACCGTCATCGAAGAGACCTTGCGGCGGTTCTTCCTTGATCGGGGCAAGAACCCGCTTCCCTTCCACTCCGGCGTCATTTCCAGGCGATAGTTGTTCGTCCGTGGCGGTGCTAAACCACGCGGAGCTTATGGGTGCTTTGCAGTCGGTGCCATAATTTCGTGATGATCCCCGTGACGATGTCCGTTTCAGGAGGGAGCGACTTTTGCAGCAATTCCAACGCTGCCAAGGCCTCCGGGGCATCCCGCCATGTTTCGATGCGGGCCATGATGTAGCGTCCGAGGCTTGTGGAAAGCGTTGCCAATTCATCCTGCTGCATGTTCGCCATGTGCACCCTGTCTTTAAGTGACATCTCCGCGCAGATTTGCGAAATGATCTGTTCCGTGGACCGAGGGGCCGGATGGGACGGGGTGGAGGGCGGTCCCGTGGTTTGGGCGGATGCCGTCATGTTGTGCTCGATGAGGCCAAGATAGTATATGGTTTCCAGCAGATCCCGGGTGGCCGATGCGGCCCGTTCGTCCGGCAAGGGCGCTGTGGCGCCGATTACGTGCAGGATCCGGATGTTATTTGTGACAAGCCATTCGTGGACATCCTGGGCAGCCTGGAACTTGTCGGCTTGTCCCAGGCAAACGTGATGCCATGGCAGGTGGCATTTGTTCGCAATGTTTCGCGCGTGGTGTATTTCTTCGCAGACTTCCTGGTCCAGTGCAAGGGACAAGGTGCCATGGGCGGACTTCGTGTGCCGCGCGATGCATGCGGCGGTATGTCGAGAAAGGCCGCCGCTTGTCCAGGGCTGCTTCGGTGGTGGCGGCGGGCCGGTTTCACCGGCGTTTTTCCGGCCGCTGTTGCAGGGAATGTCCAAAGTCGCAGCAGCATCCAGGGCCCCCCTTCCGACACCGGGCCGTCCGTCTGAAATAATTCTCTCAATCACCTGCGGCTCTTTCCACTATTGGGGCAGCATGTCTTTTGCTTCCCGGGTGAAAGCAATGCCCGTGGCATGCTGGTCTCGCCATACCACGGTTCCCGTCTTTCTCAGTGGCTGGTTGTTCTTGGGGTGCCGAAACAGCATCACCAGCGGGCTTCCCTTTGGGAAGGGGCCGCCGGGTTTGATGCACGCACCACCCGGGCCGATATTGAGGATGAAGCCCTGCGCGCTGCGTTCGTCGTCTGAATAGTCGATGTCAATGAGGGTCTCCCGGCGTGGAAAGCGTCGGGCGTCTTCCGACCAGTCTCCCACAAGCATCAGGAGGTTTTCCTGGGCGTCCAGGGGCATCTTGATGATGGCGTTGATGAGTTTGGCGGTGACCATGCCGATATGTGTGGCGTTTTGTTTCATGTCGGTGCCTCCTTCCCGCAGCCGGTATGCTGGTGAACATACCTGTCACCATACCGTGTTCCCGGGCGGCCCGCAATTGTTTTTCCAACGGCAGCGGCGGTGCAGAAACGACATTAACGCACTAAAACAAATGAAGATACGGCCATTCCTGATATGGATATCTTGACACGGAAGCCGGGCCGTGCCTACAGTAATACATCGACCCCACATGGTGTTGTCGCTGCTGATTGACCGGCGTATGTGGCCATGCCTGTTCCCGCCAGCCGCGCCCCTCTTGGATGGATTCGCCGGATTTTGATTCATTTGTTTGCCAACGCGGCCGTGATTTTTTGCCTAAATGCGCTCCTTTTCCTGCGGGTTTGCAGAAAAGGTGCTACTGCCCGCGCTGCAAATGCCGTTGCACCGGAGGAAAGCAGGAAATCACGGTATGGGAAAACAAAAACAACCGGGCGATTTGTCCAGAAAGGGGGGAACCATGAAACGCCAGCTTCTCAATTATGAAACACTGCTCAAGATTACGGGGGCCATTTCCGCCACAAGGGATCCGGAGGAGGTTGTGCTGTTGACGGTTGAAAGTGTCAGGACCGCCCTGGGGGTCAAGGGGTGCGCATTGTTTCTCATCAACCGAAAGAGCCATGCGCTGGAACTCGCCGGCGCTTTCGGCCTGTCCCAAAGGTATCTGAGCAAAGGGCCGTTGAGCGCGTTGCAATCGATTGCCGGTGCCCTCAAAGACGGGCCTGTGGCGATTTACGAGGTGTCCGACGATCCCCGGATTCAATATCCTGAGGCGGCGAGGGAGGAGGGGATTTCTTCTATTCTGTCGGTGCCCATTCAGGTCCATGGTGCTGTGATCGGCTGTCTGCGCGTGTATACGGAAGAGCCCTGGGAATTTTCGCTGGATGATGTCAATTTTGTTCAGGCCGTTGCCGAAATTACCGGCATGGCCATCGAGATGGCCCGGTTGAACAAGGGACTCAAGAGCAGTATCGAGGTGCTTAAGGGGATGCGGGCCAGGGAGACGGCATGATTCGGGCCGTGGATACGATACCCGGTGGCGGAACAGGTGGGAAGGAGAAGAAAAAAAGGGGCAGGCGAATGAGATCGGACTCCCACCCCTTTTCAGGGATGTGCGGGATTACATGGCGTCTTTGAGCTTTTTGCCGGCTTTGAATTTGATGACGTTGGCGGCCTTGATTTTGATTTCTTCGCCGGTCTGGGGATTGCGGCCTTTTCTCGCTTTGCGACGCACTTTCATGAAGGTGCCGAAGCCGACCAAGGTCACTTTGCCTTCCTTCTTTTTCAGCGCCTTGGTGACACCGTCCATGAATGAATCGAGTGCTGTGGCAGCAGCGACTTTGGAGATGTTTGCTTCTTTTGCCATTTTTTCAACGAGTTCCGCTTTTGTCATTTAATTCCTCCTTTGGTTTGATTGTGTTCATGAGCACCATTGAACGGGATTGCCAACATCTGTTGTTATGGGTTGCCCTCTTATGGCGGTTGTCGAGGGCGCGTGACCGCTTGGCTGCCTGAGCACTTAATTTTCATAAGTCCGTGAGAAGAATACTTTTTAAAAAAAAATTGTCAAGAAAATTTTGGTGGTGTTGAAAAAAAAACGGGTGCGCTAAGATGCGGGCAACCGATTGGAATCAAAGGGAACTTGGAATATCCGGGGATGCGGAGGGCCGTGGTGGATTGTAGCGGCCAACAAGTGCGTGTTTAACGGTCAGAAATTACAGAAAATAATATATGGCTGGGACTGCCCTCCGGCGATGCATCCGGCATGGCTGCAAGGTTGTAATGTCCAAGGAATGTCCCTCCGGTGCTCGGCGGTGAAGGTGGCTGCGGTTTGCACTTGCGGGGTGGGCAAAGGCGCGAAAGCCGCTTTCTGTTGCCCTTTGTTCAGTCGGGGCCGCTCTGTAGACCTGTACGGAACCTTTTGAGGGCGTCCATGTAGTCGGACAGCCCGCGGGAGAAAATGTCGTTGTGGTGTGCGCCGCTGATAGGGAGAAAGGCTTTCGTTTCGGACGGGCAGTTATTGAACAGTGCTCTGCCCTGGTCAAAGGAGATGATATGGTCGTTTTCCGCGTGAATGACAAGCAGTGGTTTGGAAAAGGCGCTGATTTTGTCTGCGTTCTGGAAAAAGCCCCGTACATGCCGCATTCCGGGTGGGTGTGGAATTCCCAACACCTTTAACAACGGCGCTTCCTGTGCAAAACCGCTTTCGATGACGAGGCCGTCAATTATTTGGGGCCTGCGGGCGGCCAGATCCAGGGCCGGGGCGCTGCCGAGCGAGCGTCCCATGACCGCCAGGGGGCCCCGATATCCGTGTATTCGGGTCCACCCGCAGACATAATCGACGATGGCGTGGCAGTCTTTCATCATGTCGGTAACAGTGGGGGTGCCGTCGGAACGGCCGTAGCCCCGGTAGTCCACAGGAAAAAAGTTGAGTCCTGAGTCGGTGAACAGTGCCGCGATATCATGGTAGTCGGAAACAACTTCACCGTTGCCGTGAAAAAAAAGAAGTGTGGGGGCGCTGATGCCTGCGGGGTGAAAGCAGGCGCCGATGGACGTGCCAGGCTCCACCGGAATCATCAAGGATGTCGCTCCGGCAGGTGCACGGTCGGTTGTTTCCCGCCTTGGATGAAACATCCGGTTTAGGACGGCCGGGTGGTCCAGGGGGGAGAAATCGGTATTGAAACGATCTTCCAGCGGTTGTTTTCCCTTTGGTCTCATTTAATGAAGATCATGGTTGTGTTGCCTTGTTTTGCGAAACGATGCCGGCGTTTTTGATGACAACCGGCAGTACGGGTACATCACTGCGTCCACCTCTGTAGGTGGTCAGGGTGGCGGCGATCTTGTCCACAACATCCATACCGCTTTCCACCTTTCCGAATACGCAGTACCCCCACTGAACCGGTCGCCCGGTGCCGGGATCTTCGCCGCGGTAATCGAGGGCCGGGTTATCGACCGTATTGATGAAAAATTGTGAAGTGGCCGAGTGCGGTGCCCCGGTTCGTGCCATGGCAATGGTTCCCCTGGTGTTTTTAAGGCCGCAAGCTGCTTCGTTTTCAACGGGGGCATGGGTTTGCTTCTTGGTCATGTCTTCGGTCAACCCACCACCCTGGATCATGAATCCTTTGATGACCCGGTGGAAGATGGTGCCGTCGTAGAATCCGTCCTTGGTGTATTGAAGAAAATTAGCCACCGTTTTGGGCGCCAGGTCGGGGTTCAGGGCCAAAACAATGTCCCCTTGGGTGGTTTCGAGCTTTACCTTGGGCGCGGTGGTGTCGGCCCCCAGAGGACCGGTGGTCAGTAATATGCAGGCAATGGTGATGAAAACAAGTTTTTTCACGGTTCCTCCTTGGGTGAAACGACATGGCAAGGGCCGTTGCGCGATACGCATCCAGGACGGCATTTTTTCAAGACCCAGATGCTACACCATCTTTTTGTCGGAGGCAAGCAGGTAGCCCGATGCCAGTTTGCGGAAGCACGCGATTTCCTGTCGTTGCCAGGCGTCGTTCCTTCCCAGTTCCGTTGCCATCAGGTCGACCACCCGCGGCGCCATGGCGATCGCCGCCCGGACATCCAGCACCAGTGCCCGCAGGCGTCGGCAGAGAACATCCGCAGCCGTGCGGGCCATTTCAAATTGCACGGCCCATACGACATCAATGGCCCTGTAGGGAAGGTCCGGATGAAGGCGCAGCATGCGCTCCGGGTGAGCGGCCGCAAGGGCAGACAGGGCCTCCGCATCGGTACCGTAAGGGCCGTCTGCCCCAGTCGCCGGGGGGGTGTCTTGCCATCCGTGAAGGCGAAGCTGGTGGGTTGTGCAGTGACGCTCCGGGAGGCCGCCGACCCGGGCGGCCATGGTGACCGCGTCTTGCCCCATTTTACGGTAGGTGGTCCATTTCCCCCCCGCCACGGTCACCAGGCCGGAGGGGGACAGCAATACCTGATGGTCCCTGGAAAGGGCTGCGGTGGTACTGCCGCCGGATCCGTGAAGAAGGGGGCGGATGCCTGCGAATGCGCACTTGACGTCGTCTGCGCAGGGGCGCCCTCTCAGGTAGCGGCCGGCATGGGAGAGGAGAAAATCGATTTCTTCCGGTTGTGGGACAGGTTCGATCACCGGCGTGTGAATCGGCGTGTCGGTTGTACCGACGATGACCCGATCGTACCAGGGGACGGCAAACAACACGCGGCCGTCATCGGTGTGGGGGACCATGATGGCCGTTTCTCCCGGGAGAAAACGGCGGTCCAGGACGATGTGGATTCCTTGGCTCGGTGCCAACAAGGGGGGGGCGGCCGGGTCGTCTAGTTTCCGCACCGCATCTGCGAAAATGCCGGTTGCGTTGATGACAACCCGGCAGGAAATATCGAATGCGTTTCCGGATTCCACATCGACGGCTGTCACTGCGCAGATGGTGCTGTTTTTCTTCCGGAGGCCGGTGACGGGCGTATAATTGAGGAGGCATCCGCCAAGGTCGTGCAGCGTGTGGGCCAAGGTGATGGCCATGCGGGCATCGTCGAACTGGCCGTCGTAGTATATGGTTCCTCCCCGGAGACCGTCCGGGGTAATGGTGGGTATTTTGGCGAGGGTTTCTTTCCGGGAAAGATGACGGGAGGGGCCGAGGCCCAGGGCGCCTGCAAGGGCGTCGTAGAATTTCAGTCCTACGCCGTAGAATGGGCCTTCCCACCACTCATAATTCGGGACCACAAAGGCTTGGTGATGCACCAGGTGGGGTGCGTTTTGCAGCAGCAGGCCACGCTCGTACAAGGCATCGAGAACCATGGCGAGGTTTCCCTGTTGCAGGTAACGCACCCCGCCGTGAATCAACTTGGTACTTCTGCTGGAGGTGCCTTGGGCAAAATCTCCCTGTTCCAGAAGAACGGTGCGGTACCCCCGGGCGGCAGCGTCCACGGCGGCGCCGAGCCCCGTGGCGCCACCGCCGATGACAACCACGTCCCAGGAGGATTCGGCGCGTAACCGTGCGATCATTTCGGCCCGAATCAATGGGGATCTCCGAAGAGTTCCGGATGATCGGTGAAAACGCCGTCGACATCCAGGCTGATCATGCGCGCCAGGTCTTCCGCGTTGTTGATGGTGTAGACATACACCCGCAAGCCCCGTCGGTGTGCGTCCGTGACCAGGCGCCGGTTGACGAAGTTGCTGTGCAGGTGCACGGAGGAAAGGCGGAGTTCCGCGGCGACGCCTGCATTGTTCAGGGGCAGACCATAGATGTTCGCCCCGATGGGGATGTGGGGTGCAATTCCCTGGAATGCTGCCAGGGCCTGGTGGTCAAAAGAAGAGACAAGGAGGTTCTCCGGCCGGATGCGGCCCTTGGAAAGGTAGCGACTGAGCAGGCGTGCCGTGGGGATTGCGGTGCCGGGGCCCTTCAGCTCGATGTTGATGCCTGCCCGTTGCGAAACCATCTCCAGTACTTCCTGCAGAAAGGGAATTTTCTCTCCTTTTCCCGCATCGAGGCGGCGCAGATAGGAAATATCTTTCCCTGTGATGTCGCCGACGCCGTTGGTTGTCCGCTCAAGTCTCCTGTCATGAATCACCAGGAGCGCATCCTTTACAGCGAAGACATCCACTTCGATCCATGGGGCGTTCATCGCCAGTGCGGTGCGGACGGCAAGAAGCGTGTTTTCCGGTGCATGGGCGCTGGCCCCTCGGTGGGCGAACCATGTGAAGGATGGCGACGGTTTTGTAACCATGTCAGTCGTCCCCTCCCGGTTGTTCAAGAATGCGGCGCAGGCGCCGGTAACGCTGCAACAAAAATGGATTGTCTCGGGGAGAGAACAGTCGGCCGCGGCCGGGTCTTGGCCATCGCTTTGGCCGCTGGAAGGCGAGCCAGGCAACGCCCCGGATGGTCGCTTCGGGAGCGCTGGGACGGTAGACGGGTTTTTGGGACAGATCCGCGATGTTTTGACACATGCCGTCCATGCGGGAAAGGCCGCCGCCGACCTGGATCCGGTCGATGCAATGTCCGCTATCGGCCATGGCGTCTATGTTGGCCTGGATTAGAAAGGCGATGCTTTCCACCACGGCCACGGCGCGCTGGGGGATACTGCCCGTACCTTCAAAGCCAGGCAATCGTGCGGGATGCCACCACGGAGAGCCGAGGCCGCCGATGGTGTTGCGGAAAATTGGCGGTGACGTTTCGGTCTCCAGCCAGCGGGGAAGCCTCCACACAAGATCGGGTATCTGCCAAAGATCGGCGGCCCAACGCAGTGCGGCCCCGGCTCCGTTAACGGTGCCTTCGGTGGTGTACCACGCTTCCTTCCCGGTGCTGTGGACAATACTGGTCAGCAAACCCGGGCATGGAGAGGGGGTTTTGTCCGGGGGGGCCATCACAAAGGCCCCCGTGCCCAGATTGACGAGGGCCGATCGGCTGCGCGGTCGGCCCAGACTGAAAAATGAAGCGGCTTGGTCGCCGGTGACAACCGTCAAGGGGATGCCTGCAAATTTGAGCCGGCCGTAATGGTCGCCGGCGGGGCGCGGCGCAGGAAGAGAAGCGAGCGGTAGTTCGAACAAGGCGGCCATTTCCGGATCCCATCGGCGTTCTGTGAGGTGTAACAGCTGGGTGCGCTGGGCGTTGACATGGTCCACCGCGTAAACAGGTGTCTCCAGAAGATGCCAGAGCAAAAATGCCGACAAGGGGCCCCAGGCAAGGTATCCCCCATCCCGGGCTTTGCGCGTTTCCGGGTGGTGGGTGATCAGCCACCGCAGTTTTGCTCCTCCGTAATGGGCGGACAGCGGCAACCCGGTGCGTTGGTAAACCGTTTCGGCATTGGATGAAAGGCGTTGGATCCAGCGGGCGCTCCTGCGGTCCTGCCAGCTGATCAGCGGCGTGAGGGGCCGGCCGCTGCGTGTATCCCACGCCATTGCGCTGGAACGCTGAACGGCCAGTCCCGCGCATACGATATTTTCCGCTCCGCCTGAATGCGCAAGGTTTTTTTCGATGGCGGTTTTCAGAGATGCTAGAATTTCTTCCGGATCCTGTTCCACCCGGTGGATTCCCCGTCGCTGCATTCCGATTTCGACAAATGCGCTATGGCGAATGCGGCCGTCCAAGTCAACCAGCATCACGCGGGTGGCATGGGTTCCCTGGTCGATGGCAAGGGCGAGGGGGGGCATACCTGTTATCCGAATTTGTCGTAGGCGATCATTTCCGGGTCGACGCCGAAATCGTCAAGCATTTTCTCCATTGCGTCAATCATTGGCGGCGGACCGCACAAGTAGTATTCAATTTCCGTCGGGTCCGGATGGTCTTTGAGGTAGTGTTCTGAAAGGCATTGGTGGATAAACCCTGTCAGGCCGTTCCACTTATCTTCCGGCTGTGGGTCGGACAGGGCCACGTGATAGGTGAAATTCGGATATTCTTTCGCCAAGGCATTGAAGTCTTCGTCGTAGAACATCTCTTTTCTTGAACGGGCGCCATACCAGAAGCTCATTTTTCGCTTCGACCGTTTTGTTTTCAACGCGTGAAAAATATGGCTTCGCATGGGCGCCATGCCGGCGCCTCCGCCGACAAAGCACATTTCCCGCTCCGTCGGCTTGATGAAGAAGTCGCCGTAGGGCCCGCTGAGCGTCACCCTGTCGCCGGGCTTCAGTCGGAACACATAAGAGGAGCCCACCCCCGGCGGTATTTCTGACTCCTTTCCCGGCGGCGGTGTCGCAATGCGGACGGTGAAGCGCAGTACTTCTTCTCCGGGGGCGCTGGCCATTGAATAGGCCCGGAAAACTTCCTCTTCTGCCCTTGCCTTTAGTGCCCAGAGATTGAACCGGTCCCAGGTTTCTTTGTACGTCGTTCCCACATCGAACTCCGAAAAAGTAGTTTCGTATTCAGGAACATCGATCTGGACATAAGCCCCGGAGCGGTATTGGAGGCCCTCGGGATCATCCAGTTTCAGGACCAGTTCCTTGATGAAGGACGCCACGTTCTGGTTCGAGATGACCGTTGCGCTATGCTTTCTTATGTTGAAGATTTCTTCCGGAATGCGAACGCGCATTTCCTCTTTGACTTTTACCTGGCAGGCGAGGCGAAAATTGTCGGCAATGTCCACGCGATTGAGGTGGGTGCGCTCCGTTGGTAAGACATCGCGCCCGCCGGACACCACCCGGCATCGGCATTGGCCGCAGGTGCCGCTTCCGCCGCAGGCCGATGGCAGGAAAATGTCGTTTTCCACAAGACCCGACAATAGGGTGGTGCCCATGGGCACCGTCAACTGCCGGTTTTCATCATCGTTTACGACGATGCTACGTTCGCCCTTCAGCACCACCCGGGCTTCAACAAGCAGCAGAATGCCCACGAGCGCGGCGATGGTGCCTGTAAAAACAGTGAGACTGACCAGAAATATCACGTCTTGCTCCGATCGTCTTCGGTCCGGGGGATCATTGTAGTGAAATACCCGAAAACAGCATGAACGCCATGGCCATGAGGCCGGTTGTGATCATATTGATGCCGAAGCCTTTAAGGCCTTCGGGGACGTCGGCATATTGCAATTTTTTCCTGACGGCGGCCATGGCGACAATGGCCAACATCCAGCCGATACCGGACCCGGCGCCGAACACCAACGTCTCGAGGAACGTGTAATTCCTTTCCACCATGAACAGGGCGACGCCCAAAATGGCACAATTGACGGTGATCAGGGGGAGGAACACGCCGAGGGCCGCATACAGTGCCGGTGAATAACGATCGATGACCATTTCCACCGCCTGGACCATGGCGGCGATGACGGCGATGAACAGCACAAGTTTCAGAAAGCTGAGATTGACTTCGGGAAGACCTGCCCAGGAAAGTGCGCCGGGGGCCAGGAGGAAATGATAGACCAGCCAATTGACCGGGGTCGTGATGGTCAGGACGAACACCACCGCGACACCCAGGCCGAAGGCGGTGTCGATATTTTGAGAGACGGCCAGAAATGAGCAGACACCGAGAAAATAGGCCAGCAGGATGTTGCCCACGAAGACGGAATTGATGCCGATGCTCAGAAGATTCTCCATAGATGTCCTATCTCCGCCGGAGAAGTGTGTGCTCCAGCCAGACAAACAGCCCGATGATAATGAAGGCCCCGGGGGCCAGCACCATGATGCCCATGTTTTGATACCCGACATCATAGGCCCATTGGGGCACCACCGGAAAGCCAAGCAGCTTGCCGGTGCCCAGAAGTTCTCTGAAAAAGGCCACTCCCACCAGAACCGAGCTGTACCCCAGACCGTTTGCGATGCCGTCCACAAAGGAGCGCACAGGCGGATTGACCAAAGCGAAGCTTTCCGCCCGCCCCAGCACGATACAATTGGTGATGATCAGGCCCACAAAGACCGAAAGTTGTTTGCTGATATCGTAGAGAAAGGCCCGCAGCAGCTCATCGGCCAGAATTACAAGGGTGGCGATAATGGACATTTCCACGATGATGCGGATGTTGCGGGGGATACTTTTTCTCAGGGTGGAAATGAAGAAACTGGAAAAGGCAACCACCGCCGTGAGCGCCAGGCTCATGACCAGGGCTGTTTCAAGCTTGACGGTGACCGCCAGAGCGGAGCAGATACCAAGTGTTTGCTTGGATATGGGGTTTGTCTCCCACAGGGCTTTAACAATGGCCTTGGCGGCATCGGATTTGAGGCGTTTCATGGCGTCTCCGTGCCGGGAATACGGGGAACGCGGTTTTTCCGGAAGCGGATGGAAATCGGTTCATAGTCCATCAGAACGTCCTTGAGCCCGGCGCTCAGGAATTTCCCGGTCAAGGTGGCGCCGCTGATGCCGTCCACGTAATGGGGGCGCTTTTCCCGGGGCACGGTTTCGGCCACGGGTCCCTTGGCGATGGAAACGGAAACCAGCGTTCCTTGTTTGTCCCGGATTTTTTTGCCCGCAAAATTTTCCTGAAACCACCGTTTTTCAATCTCTCCTCCCAGGCCCGGCGTTTCTTGGTGCCTGTAGACCGTAAAACCTTTGACGGTGGTGCCGTCGTCCGCCAGGGCCAAATAACCCTTGATCCGCCCCCACAGGCCCCTGGAATTGAACGGCAGAATATAGGTTTTTGCCTGTCCGCTTCGCAGCACGAGATACAGGGGCAACCCCTCTTGCGCGCTTGTTCCGGCCGCTTCCAGCCGCCCGTCGGCAGCCACCTGAAAAGCGGAGATGTTCTTCTTGTAGAGATCTTCGATTTGTGCGGGGGACGCTGTCTGCCCTCCGTCCAGAAGTCCGGCGGCCAGCAGGATGTTGCGGTGCCGGTCGATACGGATGTTTTTTTCCTGAAACGGCTGAAGGCCGACGGCGCCGGCGGTCAGCAACGCGCTGCAAATCACGCACATGACCAGGGCGAAGACGATGGAGCGCATGGCCTCAGACATTGGGCACCCGCCGTTTAAGCCGAAAAAAGAGGGCCACGTGGTCCAACAGTGGTCCGAACAGGTTCATGAACAAGACGGCCAGCATCACCCCTTCGGGAAAGGCCGGATTGAACACGCGGACCACCACGGTCAGCAGGCCGATGAGAAAACCATAGAGCCATTTGGCACCGTTTAAGTCCGGGGCCGATACCGGATCGGTGGCCATGAAGGCGATGGCGAAGGCCGCGCCGCCCATCACGAGGTGATAGAAGGGGTTGAGCGCCATAAACCCTGAGAGGTCGTTGGGCGCCAACACGTTGAGCAGGGTGCCGGTGACCAGCATGCCGGCAACAGCGCCGAGGATAATGCGGTAGCTTGCAATGCCCAGCAGAACCAGGAACAGGGCGCCGGCCAGACACAGCAGTGTGGAGGTGGCGCCGATACTCCCCGGGTAGCCTCCCAGAAACAGGGTGGAAAAAGAGTACCCTGCGGCGGAAAGCGTTGCTTCCACGCTATTGCCGGTGCGGGTGGCGGCTATCATCAGGGGGGTTGCGGCGCTCACCGCATCCACCGCTGTTTCCTGCAGACGGGAGACGGCCGTCCATACCTTGTCCCCGGACATGCTGGCCGGGTATGCGAAAAAGAGAAAGGCCCGCCCGGTCAGGGCCGGGTTGAGGAAATTCCTGCCCGTCCCGCCGAAGACCTCCTTGCCTGCAATGACACCAAAAGAGATGCCCATGGCTGCCAGCCACCAGGGCGTGGTGGGGGGAAGGGTGAGGGGGAAGAGCATGGCGGTGACGAATACGCCTTCGCTGATGGGGTGTTTGCGCACCACGGCGAAAACGATTTCCCAGAAAAACCCCACGAAATAGCTGATTAGTACCAGGGGCAGGACGACGACGGCCCCTGTGAGAAGATCGGCCCATGCCCCTGGTGAGAGGCCGAGCGCACGGTGGGCCTGGTGGCCCGTATTGTAAATACCGAAGAGCAGCACCGGCAGGAGTGCCACGATGACCAAGGCGAAATAGCGTTTTGCGTCCAGGCTGTCGCGCACCTGCGGGCCGGTGCGGGTTACGGTACCGGTGGCGAAAAAAACCGTTTCAATGGCATCGAGAAAGGGCGCCGGGGCAAGCAGGCGCCGTCCTTCCGTTGCGCGGCATCGTTGTCCATCGAAAAAACGCCTGAGAACCTTTTTCATGGCGCCGACTCACTGTAATATGTTGCCTTGCCCTGTCGGATCGTTTCGGCGAGGTCGATTTTCGAAGGGCAGACATAGGTGCAGAGACCGCATTCCACACAATCGAGAAGACCATGGGCAAGTGCCGCGTCCATATCGTTTGCCAAAAGGCTTTTGTACGTAAGCTGGGGCAGGATGTTTACCGGACAGACCGGGGGACAGTGGTTGCAGGCGATGCAGGCCCTGGGTTCGCCGTGGGTATTGCAGTTCATGGACTGGGGGTGCTTGTTGAACACCGACAGAAACGCTCTAGAGTAACTGGGTTTGTGGTACCCGGGCTTGAAGAGCGCCAGAAATTCCCTTTCGTCGCCTTGGGGCAGAAGTGTCAGGGCGCTTTCATAAAAGCCCATGTATCCCTCTGCGCTGCTGGGAAAACCGGTCAGGATCCCTCCCACCACCCAGCGGCAGGGGGCGGCGGTCGATGCGCCGAGGGCCTTTACGAGATACCCCAGCGGGGCTCCCCGGCGTGTGACAAGGTGCTGTCGCCGGGAAACCATGGGTCCTGCCACCACAAGGGTTTGTCGGGTGGGGTACCGGCCGGTCAGCATCAATTCGCCGATGGCGGCCACGTCCTGCCCGTCTACAAACCACGCCCGGTTGTCGGCGGTGCCGGTTTTGGTGTGAAACACCGCCACCCCGGGGTCATGGGCAGGGTACGGGCCCCGGACCGTCAAGACGCGTGCAGGGCCGAGATGTTTTTCAAGTGTCGGCGGCACAAAATCCTCATTTTGGCACACCACCACCTCCGGTGCAAGCTGTTGGAGCACTGCCACGCCGACCCGAAAGAAATCCTCCCTGCCCTTAATATAGATTTCAGCCAGGGGGGAGAAAGGCTCCCGGCTGCCCAAAGAGACGACGATGCGTGGCGGTGTCTCTTCGGCGGGCGCGATGTCGCGGAAGGGCAATGCGCGGATACAGGGCCACAGACCGCCGGCGATCAGCCGTGAGATTAGGGTGCCCCGGGACAAGCCGGGGATCCGCTTTTCCGAAGCGGTGTCGAAATGGACGGCCGTTTCGGTGTCATCCAGGGTAATTTGGATGCGCCGGACCACCCGGCGGGGTCCGATATCGATGTCGGTCACCGTGCCGGCGCCGGGGGAGAGGAATGTGCGCTGGTTGTTTTTCTTGTCCGTAAACAGAAGGGTTCCGGTTTGCACCCGGTCACCAGTCGCCACGGCCAGCCGTGGGCGCATAAATCGAAAACGTTCGGGCAGCACCGCAACTGTTTCCGGATCGCTCACATCGGCTACCGCGGGGGAGGGGGCACCGGCAGGCCTTAGGTCATGGCCCTGTTTCACATGGACGATATCCATTCAACCCTTCTCTGGAAATATAAACGGCGAAAAGCGGGTATTGATTTCCGGAATCCGGTGGTGCGGGGAGCAAACCGGCGACACCGGTTTGTTCTGGCCCCCTCCGGGGTTTGGGGCACATTTATTCATGCGATAACATCTTTCATTGTTGTTTTCAACTGCGTTGAAAGACATCGTCTCCAAGGGGATACTTGACTTTTAAGTGGATGCGCCGCATTGTTGGAGGAAGGGGTGTTTCAATCAGGGAACCGAACGGATTGTTTGTCGCGTGCCGTTGGGCGGGCGGCTGCAGATGAAGGGAAATGGATGAATACCACGCAAGAGCTGATGAATACGGGGCTGCGCGGTGTCAAGGTGGCAAGCACCAAGATCAGCGATGTCCGGGGCGAAGAGGGGAAACTCATTTACCGCGGTTACCTGATTCAGGATCTTGCCGCCGAGGCTTCCTTCGAAGAGGTGGTGTACCTGCTCTTTCATGAAACGCTCCCCACCCTTGCTCAGTTGACTGATTTTCAGCGGACGCTGCAGCAGGAGCGGCAGTTACCGGACGGCATTTTGGCGGCACTCAGGGCCTTTCCGGTATCAGCGCCTCCCATGGACGTGTTGCAAGCCAGTGTCAGCATGCTGGCGGCTTGGGATGCCGATGTCGCCGGGCGGGCATCCTCTTCCGAAAACGCCTTTCGCATGGCCACACGGCTTGTGGCCAAAACCGCGACACTCGTGGCGGCCTGGCATCGTATCCGCCATGGCAAGGCTCCTGTTTCGCCGGCTGCGGATTTGGATCATGGCGCCAATTTCCTCTATATGTTGTTCGGGCAGCGCCCCGATGCGCAGTCCGCCCGGTGCATGGACGCATGCTTGGTGCTGCATGCCGAACATTCCTTCAACGCTTCCACTTTCGCTGCAAGGGAGGTGGCTTCCACCAGGGCGCACATGTATGCGGCCGCATCGGCGGCCGTGGGGTCGTTGTCCGGGGAGCTGCACGGCAGTGCCAATGTCCGGGTGATGGAAATGCTTCTTCGTATCGGGTCGCCGGAAAAGGTGCCGGCCTATGTCGATGCGCAGTTGGCCGCCGGCAACAAGATCATGGGGTTGGGGCATGCCGTCTACAAGACCGATGATCCCCGTAGCTTCATTCTTGGCCCCATGGCCCGGCAGATGGGGCAGCGCGCCGGGCAACCACAATGGTACGAAATGGCCAGGCAGTTGGAGACACGCGCCAAGGAGGCGTTCCGCAGAGAGAAGGGGCGCGCGATATACGTGAATGTCGATTTTTACAGCGCTCCCCTCTATTATGCGATGGGGATACCCGTGGACTTGTTTTCTTCTGTTTTTGCCGTGTCCAGGATGGCCGGTTGGTGCGCCCATGTGCTGGAAGAGCAGTTCGCCCAGGCGGCGCCCAAGCCAATGTTGTACAGGCCCGCGTCGGAATACATCGGGGAATATTGCGGCCCGGCGGAATGCAGCTTCGTGCCAAAAGAGAAACGATGAGCGCCGACAGACCGAGCCTGCGAATGACTCGCCAACGCCGGGTCATTCTCGAAGAACTGAGGAAATTTGTCCACCACCCCAGCGCGGACGAAATCTACGAGGTGGTCCGCAGGCGGCTCCCCAGGATAAGCTTGGGCACCGTTTACCGCAATCTTGAGGTTCTTTGCGATATCGGAGAGATTCAGAAGCTGGAGTTTGGCGGGACCATCAAACGGTTCGATTGGGACCCGGGGCATCACTACCATATCCGCTGTAGCCTGTGCGACCGGGTGGACAACGTGCACATGCCGCCCCTAGAGGACATCGAACGACAGGTGGGCGCCGAGACCGCATATCGGGTAATTGGGCACCGCCTGGAGTTTTTCGGGCTGTGCCCGGAATGTGCCCGCAACATGGTATCCCCGGGGCTGGGGAAGTTGCTGCAGGCCGAAGAGGGGCGTGGCTGAACTTTTGTCATTCCCCCAGCAGCTCCTTTTGCAGCCATGCCTTGATGTCTTTATCAAGGGCGTAAACGCCCTTGTTGTGACCGATGGATGCCATGAATTTTTCTTCGAGGGGTGTCGGCAGGGACAGCTTGGCCAACTCTTCAGCCGCGTCCGAATTCCGGCGGACGAGGAAAACCACGGGGGTGGCTTCCCAGGTGTTGATGACGAAATACAGGGAATAGTCATTTTTTCCCCGGATCACATAATTGCCCCCGGCCCAGTTGTTGCCCCATTCCAGGTAGAGGCGCACAGCCTCTTCCGGGGTCATGTCCCAACTGATGTCGTTGAGAAGGGCTCTTTCTTTTCGCAGCGATTGAAGGTCGTGCATGGTCACCTCCCGGTTGCAGTCGATCCATGGGATAACCCTTAACATAAGTCACCAGGAGGCAACGTCAATGCAAAATCGCAGGTGCTTATGGCGTGTGTCGTGATACAAACATGTCTCGTTCGGTCCGGCGGGACGGGTGATGGTGGTGTATTATCAAATTAAAACAAACAGTAAAAGCGACGCAGGTCGGAGGGGTAAGACGGTAGTGTCTCAAGCAGCCGTCCCGGGACACAGACCGGACGGGGCTTTTACAGCAATGGAAAGGTTGCGGTTAATGGAGCCGTTTCAGTGTCTTACCCTTTGTGTTATTCCTTTTTCCTTGAAACTGGCATGCGCTTTGAATTAAATCTGAAACAGACGCACGGCGCGGAGGCGGTTTTTCAGATCCGCGCCTTTTACCCACAAAGCGTATCCGGGATATCTGTGAGAGCCTGCAACCAAAACATAAGACGCACACTGGCTCTGGTGGAGGAGATGATCAAATTGGCCGACCAGGGCGATGAGGATCGTGAAGACGCTGGGTGCGGGATCCTGTATGGAATCTTGAGGGATTCCGCTTACAAGCTCAAGCAGCTGGCTGAAAAGGAAAAACTGGCCCACATGAAAAAAGGCTGGTGGCTTTCCGGGTCCGCTGGCGGCAGGTAAGGCGCTGCAACAACAAAAATGAACCAAAACAGAACAGGAGGATATCGTGCCGACACTGAAAGGAACCAGAACCGAGAAGAACATTCTGACAGCATTTGCGGGGGAATCCCAAGCCCGTAACCGTTACACCTATTTTGCAAGCCAGGCAAAGAAAGAGGGATACGTGCAGATTTCGGCCATCTTTGAGGAAACTGCAAGCCAAGAAAAAGAGCATGCCAAACGTCTGTTCAAGTTCCTTGAAGGCGGGGAGGTGGAGGTAAAGGCCGCGTTTCCGGCCGGAGTTATTGGTAAGACCTTGGACAATCTGAAGGCCGCGGCCGAGGGAGAAAACCACGAGCATGTGGAAATGTACCCGGAATTCGCAAAGATCGCCCGGGAAGAGGGGTTTAACGAGATCGCCGATGTCATGGAAGCCATCGCCGTTGCGGAAAAACTTCATGAAAAACGCTATTTAACCCTCGCTGCCAACATAGAAAACGGGCGTGTGTTCAAACGTTCCGAGACCACCGGCTGGCGCTGTCGCAATTGTGGATATCTCCACGAAGGAACGGAGGCGCCCGAAGAATGCCCGGCCTGTGCGCACCCCCAGGCCCATTTCGAGCTGCTGGGAGAAAATTATTGACCAAGACAGTCGCCGGGTGAGGATACATTGTTTTTCAAATAGATTGCGTTTCCAGAAAAGGAGAAAAACATGGCCAAGCAACATGAAATCTACAAATGTGAAGCCTGCGGAAATATTGTTGAAGTCATGCACGGAGGCGGTGGCGAGCTGGTGTGCTGCGGAGAGCCGATGGTGCTCATGGTCGAAAACACGGTGGATGCCGCCAAGGAAAAGCATGTGCCGGTGGTTGAAAAAATTTCCGGCGGTGTCAAGGTGTGCGTGGGAAGCGTCGCTCATCCCATGGAAGAAAAGCATTACATCGAATGGATCGAAATTATAGCAGATGGAAAGGTTTACCGGCAGTTTCTCAAGCCGGGGGGCGCCCCGGAAGCGACCTTCATGGTTGAAGCCGACCAGGTTGTCGCCAGGGAGTACTGCAATCTCCACGGGTTGTGGAAGGCTTGATGCTTTCCGCCCAATGAGGAGGTGTTATGCACAAGGTTCTGATCTTATGCGCAACGCGAACCGGCGAGACCCTTCGCATCGGTGAACTGGTTGCCGAAGGTGTTCGAATGGCCGGAGATGAAGCGGTGGTGAAAAATGCCGCCGCTGTTAAAGGGGAAGCGGATCTCCAAGGATACGATGCCCTGGTGCTGGGATCGGCGACTTATCATGGCGATATGCTACCGGTCATGAAGACCCTGCTCTTTCTGGCTGAAAAGGCGGGCCTGGAGGGAAAGGCCGGGGGGGCCTTCGGCGCTTTCGGCTGGAGCGGCGAGGCCCCGGATCGTATCTTCGATACCATGACACATGTCTTCAAGATGGATATGGTGGCCGGGCCTCTTATGCTGAAGGCCAGCACATTGGGCGGAGGGGTCCAGATGGCCCAGGCATACGGCAAATCCATCTCGGAAAAGCTGCAAGCAGTTGTTTAACGGTGGGCGGTATTTTCCGGCCCATTGCCGCCGGAAAATGCCGCCCGATGTTCACCCCCCGTTTCAACAAATGGAAAGGAGGCGGTATGGCGTCGACACCCCAGCATTGCCCGGGCTACGCGAATTTCAAGCACCTGAAGTCTTTTACCTGCAAATGTGCGGCCTGTGGGGAGGAAAAGGAGATTTTTTCCGATGAATTCGATAAAACCCATCTTTGCGGCAAGTGTGGCAAACCAATTGATTTCTCCCAATGCCAGTTGACGGGAGAAGCCGGGTCCGTCGCGCCTTGAGCGCCACTACGGCCATCGGGCGGAACCTGCTGCTGTTCTCTTTGTTCCTGGGGGCGTTCGGGAGCATTGTGCCGGGGATTTTTGCGGATACCGATCGGGGCGCTGAGACCATGGTCCTGGACGGTGGAACCGCCGGAGGCGTTTTTTTCCCCCATCGGCGGCATCAGGGGGAGGGCATGGACTGCCAGCGCTGCCACACGGTTTTTCCAAGGGAGCGGGGAAGCATTGCATCTTTGAAGGCTGCGGGACAGTTGAAAAACAAGCATGTGATGAACAAGCTCTGCGTTTCCTGCCACCGGGAAACTGCCAAAAACGAAGCGCCTTCGGGGCCGCGAACCTGCAAGACGTGCCACGAAAAGTAGCCGAGAAGGCTGGCGCGGCTTTCGGATTTCGTTGACGGAAAGAGATGTGGACCGGAAATGAGAGTGTTGGGGTTGCAAGGAAGTCCCAGAAGAAAGGGGAACGCCAGCCTTCTGCTGGCCGCTTACATGGCGGAGGCCAAACGTCTGGGGGCGCTTACCCACACGGTGGACGTGGAGCGGCATCACGTGCTGCCCTGCAAGGAATACATCGTTTGCGAAAAAAAGGGGTATTGCCCCATCGACGACGACATGCAACATTTCCTTTATGGGCGCATCCGCTGGGCGGATATTATCGTGATGGCATCGCCCGTATTCTTCTTCAATGTAACGGCGCAGCTCAAGGCCCTCATTGACCGGTGCCAGGTGTTTTGGGCCCGTAAATACCGTCTCAAACTGACGGATCCGGGTGCCGGTACACGCCAGGGATGTCTGCTGGCCGTTGGCGCATCCCGGGGAAAGAAACTGTTCGATGGTGTGGAGCTGACGGCGAAATACTTTTTCGATGCCGTGGATGCCCGGTATGCGGAGCGGCTCATGTATCGCGGTGTGGAGTCCTTCAAGGATATCGAGCGTCATCCCACCGCCATCGAAGATGCAAAAATGTGCGCGGCCCGGATGGTGGCGCCGTTTTTAAACCGCAAGCGGATTCTCTTTCTTTCCCGGCAAAACGCGTGTCGGACCCAGATGGCCGCCGCTTTCGCCAGGCGGGAGGCCGGGGACCGGTTGGAGATTTGCACAGGGGGCACGGCGCCTGCCTTACAGATAGCGCCGGCAGCGGTGTCGGCCATGGCAGAGGTGGGAATTGACTGCGCCTTCCTGGTGCCCCCGGGGCACAATGAGGCGCTGGCGGAAGGCTTTCCCGATGTGGTCGTTTCCATGGACGGCACCGTATTGCCGCCCGGGGGCCCCCCGGCCCGGGTGGAAGTGTGGCGTGTTGCGGAAGTTGTCCACTCAGTGGTCACCGATGTCCGCGCCGTCCGGGACGATATCGAGAATCGGGTCAAGAGGTTGGTTGGGTCGGTATAGGGAATTACAAGCTATCTCAAAAAAAAGATCGCGCCCACTGACAAGGCGTGGGGCGATGAAAAAGCGCAGCATATATGTAATGTGTGAGCATTTTGAAGAGTCCCACAACGCCGTCAGGGGGCGTTAGATTTATTTTGAGATAGCTTGTAGTAAATGGACAGCTGTCGGCGCGGTATGCGGCGCCGGCGCAATGAAATCTGAAAAAAGGAGGGTGGCTCATGCAAAAGTACGTGTGCAATGTTTGCGGATACATTTACGATCCCGAAGAGGGAGACCCGGACAACGGCGTGTCTCCCGGCACGGCGTTCGAGGATCTGCCGGACGATTGGGAGTGCCCGGTTTGCGGTGCGGGAAAAGATGATTTTTCCCCGGAGGATTAGGTTGACTTCGTAACCGCCGCCCTTGCGGCTTTATCGCAGCACCAGGGTGACATATTACGATGTCCAATCGATGTTGACACAACCCCCGGTATGGGGGAAAGCCCTTTGCGCCCATGGAACAAAGGGCTTTTTTATTTCCGCCGGTCATTCCATGCTGCGGCACATGGGGTGGGGCAGGAGCAACGGATCATGAAAAGACCCGTGGTGGACCTGAGCGCATGCATTCGCTGCGGCGTGTGCGTGGACATATGCTCCGACGTGTTTGCCTTGGGCGATGCCGGCTTCGTTCAGGTGCGGGAGCGGGCCAGTTATCCCCGAAAGGAAGTGGACGCGGCCATCATTTATTGCCCTGCCGATTGCATCCACTGGGAGGACAACGGGCCGAACGGCAAGCGAACACCTCCCACCGTGCCGGGATAGGAGGCGTAATGGGGTGTCATGCGGATCGGAAAAGACGCTCCCCTTGCCGGGAAGCGGGGCGTCTTTCATAATGCCGGCGCCTGTTGGAAGCCGGCAGCTGAAGGTGTTGCTCCGGGAACTGCTTGGCCGGCAATCCCCCGGGGCGGTGGTTGTGGCGTTGTCCCCTTTCGCCCCCCGCCGGTTGGTCGGACCGCTGCAGTCCCTGATGTGCGATGGGGATGCCGGTATCAAGTGGCGCGCGGTTTCCGTGTTGGGGCGTGTCATTGCCGGGCAGGTCCACTCTGCATTGGCTGATGCGCGCATCAGCATGCGGCGCCTCATGTGGCTTCTCAATGACGAATCCGGAGGGATCGGCTGGGGGGCGCCCGAGGCCATGGGCGATGCCATGGCCCGGTCCCCCCTTTTGACCGGGGAATACGCATCCATTTTGGTGTCATATGCGGATCCGGAGGGAAACTTTCTTGAACATCCGGGCTTGCAGCGGGGCGTGCTGTGGGCCCTGGGCCGGATGGCCCATGTCCGCGCCGGTGCGGTGGTGGACGCCGGCCGCCATTTGCCCGGTTTTTTAACCGCCGCAGATCCGGTTTTGCGCGGCCTTTCGGCATGGGCGGCGGGCCCGTTGCGCCTGCCGGCACTCGGCGCCTTGCTGGAAGCCCTTGTTTCGGACCCGGCTGTTTTCGATCTCTATCTTGACGAGCGGCTGCAACGGCGGACCGTTGGGCAGGTGGCCCGACAAGCGCTCGAATTTTCAAAAAAACATGGTGCAACAACTTGACACTCTGCATCCTTTTTCATATTTCTTATCAGATATACCTCTGAACACAACGATGCCCTTGGCGGCCGCCGCCGGAGGGCCGGGGCTTTGCCCGGGAAAGGATATGAAATGATACGCGTCGGATTTGTCGGATGGCGGGGGATGGTCGGTTCGGTTCTCATGGGAAGGATGCGCCAGGAGTGCGATTTCGAAGGGTTTGCTCCGCTTTTTTTCACCACGTCCCAGGTCGGTCAGGCCGGTCCGGATATCGGCATGGACATTCCGTTGCTGCAGGACGCCCACGATATTGAGACACTCAAACAGCAGGATATCATCGTTACCTGCCAGGGAAGCGGATACACCAAGCAGGTGCATCCGGCACTCCGGGCTGCCGGCTGGAAAGGATACTGGGTGGATGCGGCCTCCGCCTTGCGCATGGAGCAGCACAGTGTGATCGTTCTGGACCCGGTTAACCGGGAGGTGATTGACAAGGCCCTTTCCGGCGGGCTTCGGGATTTTATCGGCGGCAACTGCACGGTGTCTTTGATGCTGATGGCGCTGGGCGGGCTGTTTCGCAACGGGTACATCGAATGGCTGACGTCCATGACCTACCAGGCTGCTTCCGGGGCCGGCGCCCAGAACATGCGGGAACTGGTCTCGCAGATGGATCGGATTGGTGCTGCGGCGCGTCCGTTGGTATCGGACCCGGCGGCCGCCATCCTGGACATTGACCGCACGGTGCTCGGTACCATGACCGGCCCTGATTTTCCCACGGAAAATTTCGGTGCGCCCCTGGCGGGCAGTGTCATCCCTTGGATCGATGCCCGAATGCCTTCGGGGCAGAGCCGGGAGGAGTGGAAAGGTGTTGCGGAAACCAACAAGATCCTACAGTCCGACCCGTCTATTCCCATTGACGGTATCTGTGTGCGTATCGGCGCCATGCGCTGCCATTGTCAGGCCCTGACCGTCAAGCTCAACCGGGATCTTCCCCTGGAAGAGATTATCGGGATTATCCGGAACGCCAACAATTGGGTGAAGGTGGTGCCCAACACCAAGGAAGACTCCCTGCGGGAATTGACACCGGCCGCGGTGACCGGCACCCTCACCGTACCCATTGGTCGTATCCGCAAATTGAACATGGGCCCCCAATACCTGACCGCATTTACGGTGGGTGATCAGCTGCTGTGGGGAGCGGCCGAACCGATCCGAAGGATGCTTCGGATCCTTCTGGCCCATCTGGGGTAGGGGGGCAACAACAGGAAGCATTATGAACAGCACTTCTGAAACAACCTCTTCCGGGGTGGCGGGTGGGACCGGCGGCTCCGATGTTTCCGCCGGCAGTATTCTTTCCATTCTCCTGGCCGAAAAGGTGCTGACCGATGCCCAGGTCGCCTACGCCCTGCGCATCCGGGCAAAACTTTCTGCGCCGATGCCCGTCGTCGAGATCCTCAAAGAGCTGCGTTACATTTCCGACGAGCAGGTCCAACGGGCCATTCGTTCCCATCGGTTGAGCATGCGCATCGGGGATCTCCTGGTGGAGCTGGGGCATTTGAGGCAGGAAGACCTGGCGGCTGCGTTCCATATTCAAAATGAGCAGAAGGTCAAACAGAAACTCGGCGAAATCCTTGTGGACCACAATTTTATCGATGAGCGAAAGTTCATCGAGGTGCTGTCCATCCAGATGGGTTTTCCGTATGTGGACCCACAATTTACAAATGTCAGCGCGGAGCTTTTTTCCAAGGCGCCGGCCAAATGGTACGAGGAGCACCCCCTTATACCGGTGCGGGTTGAGGAAGACGGTGTACTGGTGGCCTTTGTCGATCCCCTTGACAAGCATGAACTGAACGCCGCCAAGCAGATTTTCGGAGAGAAAATCCAGCCGGCCATTGCCCTGCGACGGTCCATTGTCGAAGCGGTCAAAAAAAACCGGCGCAACCTGGCCGGGCGGCAGCGTCGGGTCGTGGATCAGGATTCGGTGGTGGGCATTGTGGACAGCATCATCATGGACGCGGTCCGGGACGGAGCCAGCGACATTCATATTGAACCGATGCAGGACCGGCTGCGGATCCGTTTCCGTCTCGACGGTGTGCTGCTGCATTACAAGGACCTGGGCCGCGACCTCGTGCCGGCCATCATCAGCCGGCTCAAGATCATGTGCCAAGCGGATATCGCTGAAAAACGCCGTCACCAGGACGGGCGCATCTTGTTCGAGATGGAGGATATCCAAATCGACTTGCGGGTTTCCATCTATGTGACCTTGAGCGGAGAAAAGATCGTGCTGCGCCTGCTGCGCCAGGAGGCCACATTGCTCAAGGCCGATGCCATCGGCATTTCTCCCCGGTTGTTTCAACGGTTCCGGGACCATGCCCTGGAACGGCCAAGTGGCATCATTTTGGTGACCGGCCCCACCGGATCGGGCAAAACCACAACCGTTTACAGCTTTATCAACCATCTGAACACACCCACCACAAGCATCGTGACGGCCGAAGAGCCGGTGGAATACATCATCGACGGCATCGCCCAATGTTCCATCAACCCCAAATTGAACGTGACGTTCGAGGAAACCCTGCGGCACATCGTCCGCCAGGATCCGGACGTGGTGGTGATCGGTGAAATTCGGGACCGGTTCTCCGCGGAAGTGGCGGTGGAGGCCTCCCTGACCGGACATAAGGTGTTGACAACCTTCCATACCGAGGACAGTGTCGGAGGGCTTGTCCGGCTACTGAACATGGATGTCGAACCGTTCCTCGTCGCCAGCACCGTTGCCAGTGTGATCGCCCAACGTTTGCTGCGGCGCCCCTGCCGTCATTGCCTGGTGGCGGACAAGCCTTCCGTCAGCACGTTGCGGCGATTGGGTTACGCGCCTTCCGATGTGGGGGGCGCGGAATTCTTCAAGGGCCGTGGCTGCCCCCAGTGCCGGTACACAGGCTACAAGGGCCGGAGCGGCGTTTTCGAGGTCTTGTTGCTCGACGAACATTTGCGCCAGGCGATTATCGATCGACGGGCCGGTCACGAGATCCGCAACGCCAGCATTGCGCACAGCGGTTTGGTGACCTTGCTTGAGGATGGCATCCTCAAGGCGGCCGGTGGTGTCACCACACTGGAGGAGGTCTTGCGCTGCCTCCCCTACCTGCACCGGCCCCGACCCCTTGCCGATTTAAAACGCATCAGCGGGAATTAACAATGGAAAAACCGTTCAAGGATATCATCGATGCACACCTGAAAGCCGGTGACATCCAGCTGCCGCCCTTTGACAAGACTGCATTTCAGATTCAGCAAGAGGTGACCCGGGCCGAACCCAGCATCAAAAAGGTCGAAGCCCTGATCGAGGTGGACCCGGCCCTCACCGCCCAGGTGCTCAAGATGGCCAATACCGCTTTTTTCCGGGGCCTGTCCAAGGTGGAAACCGTGCGGGACGCCGTCGTCCGACTGGGAATGCAGGAGGTGTCCAATATTGTTCTGCTGGTGACTCAGAAGAAACTTTTCCAGAGCACAGACCCCTATGTGCTAGATTTCTCAGAACAATTGTGGCGGCATTCCGCCGGCGCCGCCCTGGGCAGCGCATGGCTCGCCAAGCGCTGTGGATACCAGGGGTTGGCCAATCAGGCCTTTGTCGCCGGACTGCTCCATGACATCGGTAAGTTGTTTTTGTTGACGGTCGTCGCGGCGGTGCGGGCAAACGAATACCCCGGCTTTACGCCCTCCCGGGAGTTCGTCTTGGAGGTCATGGACAGTCTCCACACCGAGCAGGGGTTTTTATTGGCCCAAAGCTGGAATCTTCCCGAAACCTATGGCACGGTGGCTAAGGATCATCACACCGAGGCGTTCGACACCCGAAACGCCTTACTGCTGCTGGTGCGGATGGCGGACAAAGCATGCAACAAGATGGGAATCGGTCTGTATGCGCCCGTTGATATGGTGTTGGTGGCCACGGCGGAAGCTGTTGCCCTGGGGCTCAGCGAGATCGATTTGGCGGCGTTGGAAATTATGCTGGAAGATGCACCGCTGTTGATTGTGTGACCGGGAACAGCGATTGCACCGATGACCTGAACCGATGACTTTCCATCCACCGGAACTTTCCTCCCCCGGCCGTCTTGCAGACCGGTTGCAGACAGCGCTGATCCGGCACGGTATTGCATGGCGGCACTGGGCACGGCCGGTTTCCCCTGGGTTCAAGGCGGCTTCGGTGCTTGTGCTTTTGGGAATGCAGGCACCCGATGGGGAAGCGGTGCGTGAACCCTGTTTGATTTTGACCCGCCGCTCCCGTTTTGTTTCCCAGCCGGGGGATCTATGTTTTCCCGGGGGCGGCACCGCACCCCTGATGGACTGTTTTCTGGCCGGATTGCTCTTGCTGCCTGGTTTTCCCTTGTGGCAGCCGGTCTTTCGGCCGAAAGGCCTTTGGAAAGGGCCCCGGTACCGGCTTGCCAGGTGGTTTGCCACAGGCCTCCGGGAAGGGTATGAAGAGATACGGCTCCGGCCCCTGTCGGTATCGTTTCTCGGGGCGATGGCCCCCCAACGGGTGACCCATTTCCGACGTGTCATTTTTCCAGTGGTGGGGTGGACCCGCCAAACCGGTGGTTTTGTTCCGAACCGGGAGGTTGAAAGGATCGTACCGATCCCCTTGCGGTATTTTTTTGATGTTGGCGCCTACGGCCGCTACCGGGTCGTTTATACCACGCCTGTTTCCGGAGGGACCATACCGCGTCCCCAGACTTTTCCGTGTCTGGTGTATTCACTTGGAAACGAACGGGATCTGCTTTGGGGCGCCACTTACCGGATCGTGATGCGCCTGCTGCGGGATGTGTTCGGATTTGTTCCCCCGGGCCATGCGCGGGGGCCTGTTTTTTCGGGAACCATCGGCAGAGATTATTTTGGTGGTGGAAAAATCCGGGCGGCCGGTTCCGGCGAATCGGTATCCGGGTAAGAAAGGATTTTGCTTTTGAAAGAGGAAAAACGGTCAGGGCGGCCCGCCTTAGAAATACCCACCGATGCGGATATGGACGACCTGGGTGCCTTGAGGGAACGCATCGATGAAATTGACAGTGCCATCGTATCGCTGCTGGCCGAACGCAAGGCAGAGGTGCAGAAGGTGGTGGCATTGAAAAAGAAGCGGCACCTGCCGGTGCATCACCCGGCCCGGGAGGAGAACCTGATTTCAGATCGGCGCCGGCAGGGTGCTGCGGCCGGACTTGATCCCGATACCCTGGAAGAAATGTTCCGCTGTATTCTCAGAGATTCCCGGGTCGAACAGACCGCCCAGATTACCCGGAAAGGCATCCGGCCGGGCGCAACGGTGTTGCTGGTGGGTGCCAGCGGTGGGATGGGACGGTATTTCAGCAAATGGCTGAGGGCGAGTGGCTACGCGGTCCGGGGCATGGGCCGTAATGATTGGTCCCAGGCAGAAACATTGTGTCGGGGGATTGATTTGGCCATTATCAGTGTGCCCATCGCGGCGACGCCTTCGGTCATACGACAGTTGGCGCCGCATTTGCCGCCCCATTGCGTTCTGGCGGACCTGACAAGTATCAAAACGGTACCCATGGCGGCCATGCTTGCCGCCCATTGTGGGCCGGTGCTGGGCCTCCATCCCCTATTCGGGCCCACCACCGCCACCATGGACAAACAGGTCGTTGCGTTCACTGTCGGTAGGCGCTCCGAGGATTGCCAGTGGGTGGTGGACCAGCTGACCGCCTGGGGAGGAGTGTTGGTGGAAACCACCGGCGAAGAGCACGATGAAATCATGGCCATCGTCCAGGCCCTGCGGCATTTCGCCACGTTTTCGTTCGGTCAGTTTCTGTGGCGGCGAAAGGTGGACCTTCCCCGCACCCTCGAGTTTTCAAGTCCCATCTATCGGTTGGAGTTGGGTATGGTGGGCCGCCTGTTCGCCCAGGACGCAGATCTGTATTCGGAGATTATCTTTGCCTCATCCCAGCGGCGGGACCTGCTCAAGGCCTACGTGAAGAGTTTGTCCGAAAACTTGGAGATGCTCGAAACAGGGGACAAGGCGGCGTTCAATTGCCAGTTTCAGCAGATTGCCGAATGGTTCGGTCCTTTCGGTGAACAGGCCATGCGTGAGAGCACTTTTCTCATCGAAAAACTCATCGAGCGGTTTTGAGGCCTCCCGCCCCCCTATCACCCTGCCAGCGGGAGCTAACCCGGGGTTATGCCTCCCGTTTCGCCGCGGCTTCTTTCCAGAAGGGACTCATGGACCGCAGCCGCTTGATGATGGGGGGCATTTTTTCGATGACGTAATCGATTTCAGCCGACGTCGTATAAACACTCAGGCTGAACCGGATGGAGCCGTGCGCGGCGGTGAAGGGAATACCCATTGCCCGCAGCACATGGGAGGGTTCCAGAGAGCCGGACGTGCAGGCCGAACCGCTGGAGGCGCAGATCCCGAGGGCGTCCATCATCAGCAAAATGGCTTCTCCTTCGACGTATTCAAACGAAATATTGGTGGTGTTGGGGAGCCGGGTCGGGCCATGTCCGTTAACCATGGCGTTGGGGATGCGGCGTAGCAGCTCGGTTTCCAGCCTGTCGCGCAAGGTACGCACGGTTTCCATGGCGTTGTTCATGTGGCTTGCGGCCAGCGTACAGGCCCGGCCGAAGCCGACGATGGAGGCGACGTTTTCGGTGCCCGCTCGGCGTCCGTTTTCCTGGTGGCCGCCCAGCAAAAAGGGGTGGAAGCGGGTCCCCCGCCGGACATAGAGGGCACCGACGCCCTTGGGAGCGTGCAGTTTGTGGCCCGACAAGGACATCATGTCGACCGCCGTGTTTTTCACATCTATGGGCAGTTTTCCCGCAGCCTGGACGGCATCTGTGTGAAATACGATCCCGCGGGCTTTTACCTGCTCGGCGATTTCCGTAACGGGAAACACCGTACCGGTTTCGTTGTTGGCCCACATCACGCTGACCAGGGCTGTTTCATCGGACAGCGCGGCGTACAGTGCGTCCAAATCCAGTCGCCCCTGCCGGTCCACGGGGACGAAGGTGATCCGGTACCCCTGGCGCCCGAGATGCTCCATCAGGTTCTTGACCGCCGGGTGCTCCACCCGGGTGGTGACGAGATGCTTGCGGTCGGGCTGGGACGCCACGGCGGCGAGAATGGCGGTGCTGTCACTTTCGGTGCCGCAGCTGGTAAAAAGGATTTCCTCCGGTGCGGCGCCCACAAGGGCTGCCACATGTGCCCGGGCCTTTCGGATATGCCCCGCCACTTTGCCCCCGAAGCTGTGCATGCTGGAGGGGTTTCCGTAGTGTTCCGAGAAAAAGGGCAGCATGGCGTCCACGACTTCCGTGGCCACCCGGGTGGTGGCGTTGTTGTCCAGGTAAACGACCGTCATCCGCACACCTCCTCCACCACCAGTTCAGGACTGACAAGCTCCCGCAGTTTGCTTTCCACATGATTTTTCAGGGTGATCTGGGATTTGCTGCAGGCGGCGCAGGCCCCGCAGAGTTTGACAAGCACCCGGTTTCCTTCCACATCCACAAGGGCGATGTCGCCGCCGTCGGTTTTCAGGGCGGGTTTGATTTCCCGCTCCAGGGTTTCCTCGATGAGGCGAATCTTCTGAAGATTGGTCATGGGCTGTTTGCCCCGGGTCGGTGTTTTTTCGAGCACTTGGTCGATGATGGCCTGAATGCGGTCATGGCATTGGCCGCATCCGCCGCCGGCCTTGATGTAATTGGTGACGGCCTCGATGTTGTCGAGCCGGTGCTCCCGGACGGCCCGCTCGATTTCCACATCCGTGACCCCGAAACATTCGCAGACGATGTTCCCCTCCTTCCGGGGCTCCGGTGCCCCACGGTAAGCGGCGATTGCCTTTTCCAGGGCATCTCGCCCCATCACCGAACAGTGCATTTTCTCTTTGGGCAGTCCGCCGAGGTAATCGGCGATCTGTTCATTGGTGATGGTTGCGGCCTCCTGGAGGGATTTGCCCTTGAGGATCTCGGTGAGCGCCGAAGAGGAAGCGATGGCACTGGCGCAGCCGAAGGTCTGGAATTTCGCATCCACGATGCGTTCGTTCTCATCGATCTTGAGCATCAGCTTCAACGCATCTCCGCAGGCCAGGGAACCGACTTCGCCCACGGCGTCCGGATTTTCGATTTCACCCACATTTCTGGGGTTTAAGAAATGATCTTTGACTTCCTCGGTGTATTCCCACATGGTGTTCTCCCGGTCCGGTTCGCGTTGACAGGCAAAAGGGACGGATTGTCATGCACAATAAAAAAATATTCTTATTACCATACTAAGCATAGAATGGAAAAAAGAAAAGCCGCGACGGTGAGGCAATTGCCAGAAAAAACCTTTTCTGTAAGTTCATTGCCCCAACCCGGTGCGCTTGCATCTGCGGTGACCGTTGTTTTGCCTGCAATTCTTCGGATACGGCATGCAACCGCACTGTTGAATTGAACGCGGCAAAACGGTATTCTTGGATATTGGGTCACATCGTACTGCCAGGGGTGCACATTTTTCCTCCGGCAGCAGTCCGGGAAAGGAGAATGGGAATGGCCATGCGGAAAGCCATGTTTGCCGGAACCTGGTATCCGGCCGAAGCGCACCGGTGCGAACGGCAGATCCAGGAATTCCTCCTGGAAACGCCATCTTCCATTGCAGGCGCACCGCCTTTTGTGGCCGGTATCGTTCCCCACGCCGGATGGCATTTTTCGGGTGCGGTGGCTTGTCGCGTCATCGAATTGCTGGCCCGGCAGACCGTGCCGGATGTTCTGTTTCTTTTCGGCATGCACTTGCCAGCGCACGCGAACCCCCGCATGATGGTGGACGGTAGTTGGGAAACGCCGTTCGGGGATCTTCCCGTGGCGGCCCAGGTGGCCGATGCGCTGCGCGGGCGTTTCTCCTTCAGAATCGAGACCGCACAGGACTTTACACCGGACAATACCCTGGAGCTTCAGTTGCCGTTCGTGCGATATTTTTTCGAGCGGATCCCCATCGTGCCCATTGGAGTGCCGGCCAATCCATCGGCTGTTGAGATCGGCAGGGCGGCTGTGGAACTGGCCAATGAACTGGGATTTGCGGTCAAGGTCATCGGATCCACGGATTTGACACATTACGGCGCCAATTACGGTTACATGCCCCAAGGTCCGGCGGACGCGGCGGTGCAATGGGTTCGGGAAGAAAACGACCGGCGTATTGTCGAGGCCATGGTGGCCATGGCAACGGGGAAGGTACTGGATGAGGCGGCGATGCATCTGAATGCTTGCTGCGCCGGTGCGGCGGCCGCGACCATCAGCGCCGCCCATACAATGGGCGCCACGCAAGGAAGGCGCGTGGCCTATACCACCAGCTACGACAAACATCCGGGAGACAGCCTGGTGGGTTACGTGGGCATTGTGTATTGACGGGACGTGCTGTGGATTGCCTTCCCTAAAGGATTATGCTACGAAGCACGCCAGTGCCCGGCGGCTTTTTGCCGCGGTCCGGGCTTTTTTCTAAGACAATCCAACGAACATCCAAAGGGAAGCGATCATACCCCATGTCCAAAGAACACCCCCCCCCCTCTGCTTTATCTGTGGCCGGTGAAGGTCCTGCTCCCGGTAATTTCATCCGCACCAGGATCGATCAGGACAACTTGTCCGGCAGATACGACGGCCGGGTGGTGACACGGTTTCCGCCGGAGCCAAACGGTTATTTGCACATCGGGCACGCCAAATCCATCTGCCTCAATTTCGGCCTGGCCACCGATTACGGAGGGGCTTGTCACCTGCGGTTCGATGACACCAACCCCCTGAAGGAAGAGGTGGAGTACGTGGAGGCCATTGAAGCGGATGTGCGCTGGTTGGGCCATGCCTGGAGCGGCCCGGTGCGGTTTGCTTCCGATTACTTCGAGCAACTGTTTGCCTATGCCGTTGAGCTGATTCGACGGGGCAAGGCCTACGTGTGCAGTCTGAGTGATTTGCAGATTCGTGAATTCCGGGGAACATTGACCCAGCCCGGGCAAAACAGCCCCTACCGGGATCGCTCGGTGCAGGAGAACCTGGATTTGTTTTATCGGATGCGGGCCGGTGAATTCGAGGACGGCGCACACGTGTTGCGGGCAAAAATCGACATGGCGTCTGGCAATTTGAATCTGCGGGACCCGGTTCTCTATCGCATTCGCCGGGCGGATCACCATCGCACCGGCGACAAGTGGTGCATTTACCCCATGTATGACTACACCCACTGCCTGTCGGACAGTATCGAGGGGATCACCCATTCCATCTGCACCTTGGAGTTTGAAGATCACCGCCCCCTTTACGATTGGGTACTCGACAATCTGCCGGTATCCTGTCATCCCCAGCAGATAGAGTTCGCCCGGCTGAACCTGAGCTATACGGTTCTCAGTAAGCGGAAGCTGATTCAGCTGGTTACCGCCGGAATCGTTGACGGATGGGATGACCCGCGGATGCCCACCATTTCCGGGTTGCGCCGGCGCGGTTACCCGCCCCAGGCCATCCGCCGCTTTTGTGAGCGCATCGGTGTCGCAAAACGCGACAGCATGGTGGATCTTGCCTTGCTGGAGCACACGGTCCGCGAGGAACTCAACGTGTGTGCGCCCCGGGTGATGGCGGTGTTGCGTCCCCTTCGGGTGGTGATCGTGAATTATCCCCAAGACAAAAACGAAGAGATGGAAGGGGCCTATCACCCCGAAGATGCGTCCATGGGATCTCGCCGGCTTCCTTTCTCAAGGGTGCTTTACATCGAGCGGGACGATTTCACCACAGACCCCCCGAAAAAGTATTTTCGCCTGGCCCCGGGGCGGGAAGTGCGTTTGCGTTACGCCTATTACATTACATGCGTGGACGTGATCACGGATGACGCCGGTGAGGTGGTGGAAGTGCACTGTACCTATGATCCGGAAACCAGGGGCGGGTGGAGCAAGGACGGCCGCAAGGTGAAAGGCACCCTCCATTGGGTGTCGGCGGCACATGCCCTGGCAGCGGAAGTCCGGCTTTACGACCGGTTGTTTGCGGTGGAAACGCCCACCGGTGATCTTGCGGCCCCGGAAAGTGCCCAAATGATCAATCCCCAATCCCTGGAAGTCTTGAGCGGCTGCAAGCTGGAACCGGCGTTGGCCGGTGCGGCGCCGGAGGGCCGGTATCAATTCGAACGGCTGGGGTATTTCTGTGTGGATTTGAAAGACAGCACACCCGGTGTGCCGGTGTTCAACCGCACGGTTACCCTGAGGGATTCATGGAAAAAGATCGCCGCCAGACGCGACTGAAAGGGCGGTGCGGCGCCCGGAGGCGCCGCACCTGGTCCAACACCAACACCAACACCAATCGGAAAAACGAACCGGATTTTAATAAGCGCCCCGGCCCAAAATTACGGCGGGGATTGTTTGGAACATGATCTTGATGTCAAGCCCGAGGCTGCGGTTCCGGATATAGGCCAAATCCAGGGCGACTTGCGTGGAAAAGGGTAGATCGCTTCGGCCGTTGACCTGCCACAGGCCCGTCATGCCCGGAACGATGCTCAGCCGCCCACGTTCGACCATGCCGTAGTGGCGGACTTCGGCGGGCAACGGGGGCCGGGGCCCCACCAGGGACATCTCCCCTTTGAGAACATTCCACAGTTGGGGCAATTCATCCACGCTGGTCTTTCGAAGCCATTTCCCGACCCAGGTGACCCGCGGATCCTCTTTCATTTTGAAGGTGGGGTTGCATGGAAAGATCGCCCTGGTTGTAAGGCGGGCGGTCTGCGCTTCCGCCCCCAGCACCATTGATCTGAACTTGAGCATCCAAAAGAGACTTCCGTTTTTTCCCACCCGAATTTGTCTGTAGAGGATCGGTCCGCCGTCCGTCAGCTTGATTCCGAGCGCTGCCAGCACCAACAGGGGGACACTGATCAACAGGATCGCCGCTGCGACCATTATGTCCATCGTACGCTTCGCTGCCGCTTCCATTTTTTACCTCCTGTGCAATCCGAACAGTCCATGGGGTAAGGAGATCCTTGCCTCTTGTTGCACAGCATAAAACATGCATGTACACCTAATTAGTTATATTGTGTTATTATTACAGGGTGATAAGTTCTATTCTATTCGGACGGGGTGGCCCCTGTGGTCGGAGAATTTGGGGCAAATGCCCCATAAGATTGGGGCATTTGCCCCAATCGGCGGGCTGCGTCCGGGCACGCTTTTGGATATTTTGCGGAAAAATTTGGCTGTTCAGGCCGATTTTTTTTTGCGGTACCGGAAGGTGTCCCGGGTAAAGGAAAGTAGGGACGCGGCCCTGGAGTCATTTCCGCCGGACAGCGAAAGGGCGGCGGTGATGTAATACTCTTCAACCTTCTTGAGGGCAGTCGGCAGATCGATGCCGTCGGTGGTGAGGGGCGGCAGCAGGTGGCTGCCGGGCATCCGGTTCTGTTCCCGGCAGGAGGTGCGGGGCGGTTCCACCTGTTGTTCGGAGAGTTCCAGCAAGGGGCCGGTGTTGAACAACACCTCCCGTTCTATCATGTTTTTGAGTTCGCGGACGTTTCCCGTATAGTGGCGCTGCAACAGCGCCGCTTGGGCGCGGGGGGAGATGCCCGTGAAGGATTTGCCGAATTTTCCCGAAAATTCCATCAGAAAATGATTGGCGATGGGCAGGATGTCTTCCCGCCGTTCGTTGAGTGACGGCATCTTGATTTCGATGACCGCCAGCCGGAAGTAAAGATCCCGGCGGAACCGGCCGGCTGCCACCATGTCGGAAAGGTTCCGGTTGGTGGCGGAAACGATGCGGGTGCGGGCAGCCAGCTTTTGCGTGCCGCCCAGACGGTAATATTCTCCGCTTTCAAGGAAGCGCAGTAATTTGGCCTGGGCATCGGCTGTCAGGTCGGCCACCTCATCGAGGAAAAGGGTGCCGCCGACCGCCTTTTCCACGAGCCCCTTTTTCCCCCCGGGGTCGGCGCCACTGAAGGCGCCGCGGTCGTATCCGAACAATTCACTTTCAATCAGTTCCTTGGGGATGGCGGCGCAGTTGACGCTCACGAGGGGCCCTTTGAAATGGGGGCCTCGGCAGTGAATGGCCCGGGCGATCAGCTCTTTTCCGGTGCCCGTTTCCCCCAGTATCAACACCGGCGTGTCCGGGCTGCGGGCCACCTTGTTGACCACCTCCATAATGCGCTGAACAGCGCTGCTGTCTCCGATCAGAAAGGGGACATCGTTCTGGAGAACTTTTTCCTGCAGAGAGCGGACTTCCTTTCGCAGGGAGACGGTTTCGAGGGCGTTACGGATGCAGATGAGGAGGGGGTCCATTTGAAGCGGCTTCACCAGGTACTCATGGGCGCCCAGCTTCATGGCGGAGACCACGCTTTGCACCTCTTCATAGGCGGTGATCATGAGGACCAAAATGTCCGGCCGGCGATGTTTGATGTGGCCGAGTGCCTCAATGCCGCTCATGCCTGGGAGACCGATGTCCAGGAGGACAAGGTCGGGAGCGTCCTGTGCAAGAGACGCGAGGGCGGACTCTGCATCGGCAAAGCTTTTGACACGGTAGTCCTTTTGGAGGACCATGGCAAGTCCCTCCCTGGCCACGGCTTCGTCGTCGACAATGTAGATCAGGTGCGTCAGCATCGGGCCGGGGACCTCCGGTCCACCGGCAGCTCGATGGTGAACAGCGCGCCGCCGAGCTGGCCCTTGGAAACCGTGATGTTGCCGTGGTGATCGGCGACGATGCGCTGCACAATGTTAAGCCCGATGCCGGCGCCGTCATCCTTGGTGGTGAAAAACGGGTCGAATATTTTTTCCCTGTAGCCTTCTGGAATTCCGGGCCCGCTGTCTTCTACCTGAAGGATGACCTTCCCGTCACGCTGATGGGAGGCAATCCGCAGTCGAAGCGGTGGTGCGGCGCATTCCAGGGCATGAACGGCGTTGTTGATCAGGTTCATCATCACCTGCTCGATCAGCTGCCGGTCTGCGTAGCACGCGGAGATCTGGGAGGCAAAATCGGTGATCAGTTCAATGCCGCTTTTCCGCAGGGTGACCTCGGATAACTTGATGGCATCCTGGAGCGCCAGGTTCACGTTGGTAAGGGCCATGAGAGGCACACCCGGTCGAGCGAAATCCATCACCCGGTGAATGACGCTTTCGATTTTGTCCGAAGCCGTTTGCATCTGCCGAATCATTTCCCGGGCGCGTTCCGCGTCGGCCTGGGAGGCCATGCCCGCGTCGGTCAAAGCCCCCAGTGAGAAGAGATAAGAGTTGATACCGGTCAGTGGATTGCGGATTTCATGGGCGACGCCGGCGGCCACCCTGCCGAGGGAGTGCATTTTGTTTTTGATGATGATCAGCCGTTCCAGCTCCTTGAGGCGCGTGATGTCCATGGTGTTGATGAGCACGGCCGGGTTGCCCTGGTAGGAAATGCGGGTGGCCCGGCTGAGGACCCATCTGCTTTCCCGGCTCCCATCCGTCGGCTTCGAGACGTAGAACCGGAAATCTGTTTCCGCAACGGCGATTTCCTTTTTCAGGAACCGGCGGGCGATGTCCTTCATTTTCTCGATGTCGTCCGGATCAATGGCGCGATAATCGCCATTGACCAGTACTTGGGAGACGGGACCGAACAGGTCGCGCTGCACCGGGTTCTGGTAGAGAATTGCGTTGCCGCGGATAATGAGAATGCCCGAAAGGATGTTTTCGACCAGATGCCTGAATCCCGTTTCACTGTCCCGCAGAGCGTTTTGTGCCAGGCGGTGGGCTTCTTTGACCTGTTTGTGGGTCATGGCGTTTTGCAGCGCCTTGAGCAGCTCTTCCCTGGCAAAGGGTTTTGTCAGGTAGTCATGGGCACCTTGCCGGAGCGCCTCCGTGGCCGATTCCAATGAAGCATAACCGGTCATGATGACCACCAAGGTATCCGGCGTTTCCTCCGAGAGCCAGTTCATGACCTTGAAGCCGCTCATGTCCGGAAGGTTCAGGTCCAGGAACACCACATCGAAAACAGGTTCCTCCTGGAGGATGCGCAGGGCGTCCTTGCCGCAAAGGGCGGTTCGGATGCCGACAGCCTCTTGTTTTAGATACCCCTGGATGATGGTGCAGAAATCCGGTTCATCATCCACTATCAATACCCTGGTTTCGGAAGACATGAAATACCTCCGACCATCAGCCGTCAATGATCCGGTTTGAAGCGTTCGGAAATGCGCCCTGAAGTGGGGGCGGCATTCCAATTTCAGGATTTAAAATGAGAGGGGAGCGGGTTTGAAAAACCCCACTCCCCGCCGCTACATCAAACCCTTTGCATTGTCAAGGCCAAACCACAAGATGTTGGGGCGCGGCGTGCTTGTTGTTATAAAATCCGGGCAGCACTATTTCTCGGCGGCCAGGGTCGCCACCATTACGGCCTTGATGGTATGCATTCTGTTTTCCGCCTGGTCCCACACCAGAGAGGCCTCGGATTCGAACACCGCGTCGGTGGTTTCCATGGCGGAAAGACCGAAGGCCGCGCAGATTTCCTTTCCGACGCTTGTTTCAAGGTTGTGAAAGGCGGGCAAGCAGTGCAGAAACTTGATGTCCGGGTTTCCTGTTCTGTCCAGCACCGCCGCGTTGATCTGGTAAGGGGTCAGCATGGCAATCCGTTCTTTCCAGACGGAAGGGGGTTCTCCCATGGATACCCAGACATCGGTGTAGACGAAGTCGCAGCCGTTGACCCCTGTCGCGATGTCGTCGGTGATGGTGAGGCGGGCGCCTGTGTCACGGGCAATTGCGTTGGCGCGGCGCACCAAGCCGCCATCGGGTTGTAGCGGGGGAGGGGCCACCGAACGAAAATCGATTCCCATCTTGGCCGCTCCGATGAGCAGAGAGTTGGCCACATTGTTGCGTGCATCGCCGAGGTAGGCGAGGGCCATCCGGGCCAGTGGTTTTGCGCAATGCTCTTTCATGGTGACCAGGTCCGCCAATACCTGGGTGGGGTGGAATTCGTCCGTCAATCCGTTCCAGACCGGTACGCCGGCATATTTGGCCAGTTCCTCGATGCGCGCATGCCCAAAACCGCGATACTCGATGCCGTCATACAGGCGTCCAAGAACCCGTGCCGTATCCTTGACGGATTCCTTTTTCCCCAATTGGGATCCCGTGGGTCCCAAATAAGTGACCCGGGCCCCTTGATCGAAACAGGCTGTTTCGAAGGCGCAACGGGTGCGGGTGGAATCCTTTTCAAATATCAAAACGATGTTTTTCCCTTGCAGGCGTTGCTGTTCGGCACCCGATTTCTTCTCCCTCTTCAGGACGGCGGACAGGGCGAGGAGGCTGCCTATTTCCTCCGGCGTGAAATCGAGTAGGGTTAAAAAATGCCGGCCGAACAGATTGGGGGTCATGAAAAGGCTCCTTTGCATGGAAGGCGGCGCCTGCCTGCGATGTCGGGAAAGGCGCAGGCGAACCGTCCTGGTTTCAACAACTGGTGCCTGGTGGGAACAGCGGTCACCGTGGTGTGTATCATACATCTTTGCCGACAGATATCAAGACGTCAAATGGGGGGCAAGTGCACCGGAAATGCCCTGGAGCGCAATTTCTTGCTGATGCGGCTTTTCGGGCAGACGGATGGCGACGGGATTGTCGTTGTGGCGGCGGGGCAGGATGGAGCGGATTTATGTCGGGCGATCGGTTTCAACCCGGGGCGGCGATGGGTTCGCTGCCCCGGGGGAGGGTCGGGCGGTCAGCTGACAATCAGGACAGGAAGTTTTTTGGCGGCGTTCACTACTTTCTGGGAAACGCTGCCGATGAAAAATTCCATGATGGCCGAGACGCCCCGCCGCCCCATTACAATCAGGTCATAGCCGTTTTCGGCTTCCGTGAGGATGTCCCGGGCGATGCCCTTCTTTCTGGTGTCGAGCCGGGTGCGGACATTCTTTTCGGGATACCCCGCTGCCGTCAGCACACTCTTGGCGCGGACCATGGCGTCTTCCACCAACTGTCGTTTCTTGTCCTCCAGGGCACAGAAGCTGCTCTGTTGCGTGATGAAATAATCGGTCAATTCCGGACTGTGCATTTCGCA
The DNA here is from genome assembly GCA_963678885.2 of Desulfobacterales bacterium. Classification (GTDB taxonomy): domain Bacteria; phylum Desulfobacterota; class Desulfobacteria; order Desulfobacterales; family JAFDDL01. Next base: position 1,818,361 of record CAXXFG010000001.1, read on the forward strand.
GAGCACCGCGGTATCCGGTAAGACGTGAAAGAGGAGGACTTCGTTGTCGGTGGGAAAAGAGCGGGCAATGAATGCGACTGCGCGCATTGCGTTTTCCGAATTGTCGAACGCCACCAGGATTTTCTGCGTCATCAGGCACCTCCTAGGTAAAGGGCCCCTGGCCCGTGGTCATGGTAACAGCCGGTGTGGGGGCGGTGGCGCACCGCTCCCCACTGGGGTCTTATCTTAGGCGTTTGGGCGACACTTGACAAGGGGACAATGCCGTAGGGGCAGGGTGATGACATGTTCGGCGCAGGATCCTTGTCACCGGGAACTGAAGGCCACCGCGCCAGCCTTGTCCGCGCAAAAGTTTTTTTTGACAAAACAGGTTGAAAGAGTTAATTAAAACATTTTTAGAAAAATCTGATCTTTTCCTTATCGTGGTGGGCGATGGGGAGACCAAAGACCCTAGGAGGACAATATGGCGAAAATCGATTTCGGTGGCGTTATGGAAGAGGTGGTGACATCCGATGAATTTCCTCTTTCCAAGGCCCAGGATATTCTAAAAGATGAAACGGTGGCGGTTCTTGGTTACGGTGTTCAGGGGCCGGGTCAGGCGCTGAACATGAAGGACAACGGCATTCCGGTTATTGTCGGCCAGCGGGAAAAATCAGAGTCATGGGACCGCGCCGTGTCGGATGGGTTCGTGCCGGGGCAGACACTGTTTCCCATCGAGGAGGCCGCAGAACGGGGCACCATTGTTCAATACCTGCTTTCGGATGCGGGGCAGGTGGCCATGTGGCCCAAGGTGAAACCGTGTCTTCATGAAGGGAACGCGCTGTTTTTCTCCCACGGTTTCGGCATTGTGTACAAGGACCAAACGGGTATCGTTCCGCCGGAAAATATCGACGTGATCCTTGCCGCACCCAAGGGCTCCGGCACAACGGTACGGACAAACTTTCTTGACGGCAGCGGCATTAACTCCAGCGTGGCTGTTTTTCAGGACTATACCCAGCGGGCCTGGGACAGGACCCTGGCCATGGGAATCGCCATCGGGTCTGGGTATCTTTTCCATACCACCTTCGAGAAAGAGGTCTACAGCGACCTGACCGGTGAAAGGGGTGTGCTGATGGGATGCTTGGCCGGATGCATGGAAGCCCAGTATCAAACCCTTCGGAAAAACGGTCATACGCCCAGCGAGGCCTTCAACGAAACCGTGGAGGAGCTGACCCAGAGCCTCATTCGGTTGGTGGCGCAGAACGGGATGGACTGGATGTTTGCCAATTGCAGCACCACGGCCCAGCGCGGCGCGCTCGATTGGGCTCCGAAGTTCCGGGATGCGGTGATGCCCGTATTCACCGATCTATATGAAAGCGTTCTCACGGGTGGCGAAACCCGCCGCACCCTGGAGGCCAACAGCGCGCCGGACTATCGGCAGCGGTTGCGGGAAGAATTGGACCGGATCAAAAATTCAGAAATGTGGAAAGCAGGCGCCGCCGTGCGGGCCTTGCGGCCGGAGAATCGGAAGAAATAGGCGACGGGATTCTGTCGCACAGGCCCGGAGATCCCCCAGGGATCCCGGGCCTTTTTTATTGGCACTTCAAAGGGTGCGGGGGGGTGTTTTTATCAGCGAGAAATAAATCGAGTTTCGGCATAACACGGTTGCGCCCCAAGGTTTTGGCCTGGTAGAGCATGGTGTCGGCCTCCTTTACCAAGCGGGCGTTGTCCCAGCCCGGCTTGAGGCACGCCACGCCGAAGCTGGCGGTTTTGCGAATGTGATTTCCGTCCGGCAGATGGATGTCCAAAGTTTCCAAAACGGCCTTCAGGCGTCTGGCAAGATCCAGGGCCCGTACAAGCCGGGTTTCGGGCAGAATGACCAGAAACTCCTCCCCACCGTATCTGACCAGATAGTCACCCTGCCGGATTGCCCTGCGCACTGCGCCGGCCACTTGAGCCAGTACCGCATCTCCGGCCGGATGCCCCAGGTTGTCGTTGACCTGTTTGAAATGGTCGATGTCGAACATGATCAGAGACATGGGCGTGTCGTGCCGATGGGCGCCGGCCACCTGGTGCTCGATCATGCGGTCGTATGCCCGCCGGTTGTAGCAGCCGGTGAGGGGATCGAGGGCGGCATCGCTTTCCAGGCGTTTGACGCTCAGGCAATTGTTAAGGGCGATGCCCAGGGTTTTGACGATTATGGCGAGCATGTCCTCATGGTAGGGCAGCATCCGCCGTTGGGGCAACACATAGAGCCGGGCCAGCCCGTGAGGGCTCATGATCACATGGGACAGCAACCGGGCGTCGGAGAAGCTCAGCGGTTGGGCGGCGTTGTCGGCAAGTTGGCTTAAAAAATGTACTTCCTGGAGGTGCACCGGCCCGAAATCCCTCTTGATCACCTTGCGGAGGGGGTCTTGATACGCACGGGGGTCGATCCAGGCCTCGGCACGGTCCTGGTGCTGAACTGCAAACGCAAATAATTGATAATCTAACAGATCTTTCAGGCAGCGGGCGGCTTCCGACAGGACATGGTCCAGGGTAAGGGAGCTGTTCATGCCGATAACGTAGCGGTTGAGGGTCTTGTAATCGATTCTTTTTGCAAGGCCCAAGGCGGCTCCCATGGCTGTAACGGCGTGGTGAAATTGTCGAATCAGCGGTAACGGCATATTCCCTCTCCTGGTTGCTGTCTGGGGCGTCGGCGGTTTGCGAAGCCTCGGTCTGCACGGAGGTTATGCAACGGACGTGCCAGCAAAATATGCCTTGGAAACAGTCTGATTTTTCGCTGAATGCGGAAAAAATTACCGCCTGCGCCCGGCTGAAAGTGCCTTGTGGGCCCAGCAGGGGACAGATATCTGACGGGAAAAGAGGGCGCGCCAGGGGGGGGCGCGTCAAAAAAATGACGAAATGGTTCGGCGTCGGAATCCGACAATCTTCCGGGCGTCTGCCATGCCCGAGTTGACAAAGCGCCAGGGGGGCCTTAGGGTTATGTTTGCGTGTCATACCGCTCCTGGGGTATGTTGTCCAACCCGCTGCCACCGCCAGGGATCCGCATGCGTGGCGCCATTTGCACGGAGGCGTAAGCGAGATGAATTTTGAAACAAAAGAAGAAGTTTTGGACAAACTGCTCCAAAGTGAAAAGCCCAAATGTCCCCATTGTGACCAGGTGATGCATCTGTGGGAGGTGCCGCCCGTCAACGTCGGCGACGGATTAGGGTGGGGCGTGCCTTACCTTTATCTGTGTTTCAACGACGACTGCCCCCTCTACAAGGAGGGGTGGGAGAACATGCGGGAAAATTACGGGCGCAATTCTTCTTACCGCTGTATGCGTTATCCGGGCAATGATGGGTATGAATGCATGCCGGTATTCAGTCCAACGGGTGGCACCGGCCAGATTATCGACGATGTGGCGGTGATGCGGGAAGAAGCGCTCAAAGAGGCCACCAAGAAAGGGTTCTCGATCCTGGCCGAATGCTTTGCCGAAAAAGACGGGGTGTCGGTGCTGCGATTGCTGATGGACGGTGCCGAACCCATGCGCGTCCGGGCAAAGGCCGCTGAAATGATGGGCGACATCGGGACCCTGGAGGCCATTGATGCCCTCAGAAGCTGCAAATTCGGCAATGCGCTGCTTCAGGAGAACGTCGCCGCGGCTATTGCCGAGATCCATCGGCGATTTTTTACCAGGGAGTGTCCCTATTGTGCGGAAATCATCAAGCAGCGGGCAACTGTTTGCAAGCACTGTGGAAAGGATGTTGCCGGGCAATGAGTCTGGGGCGGGGCCTTATCCGCCGATGGCGGACATGTGGTTCCCCAGGGTGTCCTCGCAACTGGCCCGGAAGTTGTGCTCCATGGGTTTGCGGCGGGCCGCTTCCAACAGTAGTTCTCTGAGATCCTCGTCGCTGCATCCTTTACGGAGGGGTGTTTTGAGGTCCATTTGACGGTTTGACAGAAGGCAGAGCCGTAACTGGCCATCGGCTGTCAGGCGCAGCCGGTTGCAGGTGCTGCAGAAATGGCTGCTGATGGGCTGGATGAGTCCGATTTCGCCCTTGGCGTTTTCAAACCGGTAACGGCGGGCCGTATCACTGGCGTTTACGGGGGTGACAGGCAACAGGGGGCCGACGGATTCGATGCGTTGCTTTATCTCCTCGGCAAGGAGGCGGCGATTTCCTTCAATTCCGGTGTTGCCGATGGGCATATATTCGATGAAGCGGATGTGAAAGGGATGGTCCAGGGAGAGGCGTGCGAAATCCGACACCTCATCATCGTTGATGCCCCGGATCGGCACCATATTGAGTTTGATGGGGGAAAATCCCGTGCGGTGCGCCTCCTGGATGCCTTGCCAGATGCGATGGAACACATCGTGGCCGGTGATGGCGCATATCTTTTCAGCGTGGAGACTGTCCAGGCTGATGTTGAGTCTTGAGATGCCTGCCGCCTGAATGTCCTGGAGATGCTCTTTGAGCAGGACGCCGTTGGTGGTCAGTGACACGTCCTTCAAGCCCTTGATGGCCGTTATCTGTTTCAGGAATGCATAAACGCCCTTTCGAACGAGGGGCTCGCCCCCGGTGATTCTGATTTTCGAAATGCCCAGATCTGCGCCGACCCGGACAATGCGCAGGATTTCCTCGTAGCGCAGAATTTCCTGGTGGCCGATTTTCGGGCATCTGGCATAAGGCCGGCAATATACGCAGTTCAGGTTGCACTGATCGGTGATGGAGATGCGCAGGTAGCTCAGGCGTCGGTTGAAGGTGTCCACCAATGCCGGGGGATTGTCATGGGGGGCGATATCGTTCATGGTCACTGCATCAGCGCCGGTGAAATTTTTCCCGGTAAGCGGGAACGGTTTCCATGGGCGGTCGCTCATGCCCTTTCATTTCCAGCGGGTCCGGCACATATCGGTCGCGTACGAGCCGGTATTGAATCATTTCATCGAACATGCGTGTGTTCAATGCGATTCGGCCGCTTTTCGCCAGACGGTTTAGAAATGTTTTCTGAATGACAAACGCCATTCTGCCCAGGGCCTTTGTGTCCTGATTTCGATGGATGCGCCGTTCCAGGTCCACCTGTCCGATGACTTCCAGACCCCATGTTTCATATATATCAAGTATCATACTTGTTTCAACACCATATCCGATGGGGAACGGCATTTTTTCGAATATTTCCCTGTACCCCGCGTATTCCCCGGACAGGGGTTGGATAATTTGGGTAAGTTCCGGAAAGAACATTGAAAAAAGAGGCCTTATAACCAGTTCCGTGACGCGGCCGCCGCCGGTGGGGCGAATTTCATCCTGGCTGATGGCGATGGGCCGGTCGTAGAAGGCCTTGATGTATTTGAGGTGGTCGTTACAGAGCAGGGGACCGATCAAACCATAGGCGAAGCGGTGGTGGATATTTTTGATGTCCGCATCAAGGTAGACGATAATATCCCCCCGGGTGATGTAGAGGGCCTTCCACAGATTCTCCCCCTTTCCCCGGTAGGGCGGTAGGTCCGGGAGAATGCCGGCGGCCTCATAGACATCGGCACCATAGGCCCTGGCAATGTCACAGGTGTTGTCCGTGGAGCCTGAGTCGACCACCACGATTTCATCGACCAACGGGTGGCGCGTCATCAGTTCGGATTTCATGATGACGATTTCCTTGGCGATGGTTTTCTCTTCGTTGAGGGTGGGGAGGCAAAGCGAGATGCTCAGCCGCTTTTCCCGTTTGAGACGCGCCAGCCGGTTCAGGTCCTGAAACTGAGAATAATGGAAGGTGTTGGCTTCAAGCCAGGGTTTGTTCATCGCACACTCCGTTGTCCATTGCCTGCAACACACCGATGATTTGGGCGATACCGGTGAACATGGGCGCGATTTCCATGGTGGCATTTTCCTGGTAATAATTATACCCGTGGGTGAGGCCCAAGGTGACGGAGGGGATTTTTTTGGACAGAAAAATGGCAAGGGAGGATTCGCTCGGTTCGCTTACAGGGGTGAGTCCCAATGCCTTCATGACGGCCACGGTTTCCTTGACCAGGGGGTGATGAAAGGTCAGCCGGGCGGCGTTGAGATTGCTGATGGTCTTCAGCCGGAGGGATACCTCGTTTTCGTGGGCGAGTCCCGAAACCACGTCCTGGAATTTGCCGTACAGGCTGCGGACCATTTCATCGCAGTCGCTGCGGATTTCAAATCCCAGTGTGGCGTCGTAGGCGATATTGCCGTAATCGATGCCGCCGTGCAGGGTGCCGATGACGATGCGGGTCCGGGGGCGTTGGGGGATGGGGATTTTCAGCAGTTGATTGATCACATCGTTCAGAATGAGAAGGGCGTTGGGCCGGAATTTGTGAATCAGTCCCCGGGTGTGCGGGATATTGCATTCGATTTCGCCTCGGATCATGCCGTCCGAATAATAATTGAGGCGCCCGAGCTCAACGCCTTCTATGCAAACCGCGCCGCGGATGGGGGTGGGCCATGCGTTGAGGAGATGGCGGATCCCCCGCAGGTTTCCCTTTCCGATGGAATGGATCACGCCCGCCAGCACAATGTCGGACCGAAACCGCAGCCCCAGCCGTTTGAAGATTTCGGGCAAGGAGGCCAGCACGCCCACTCCCAGAGAATTGTCGAGAATGCCGGCACCGGTGATTGTTTTTTCCCGGATGATGTAATCGTGAACGATATTCTTGCAGAAGAAGGTGTCCAGGTGGGCCACCACAAAGATGGGCGGGAGGGTATCGTCGGCACCCCGAATGATGCCGATGGGATTCTGGTAGCTGTCGGTGGAGACTTCGTCCACCTGGGCGTCCACCAGGCGTTCCATGAACACCTTGGTGCGTTTTTTTTCCCTGAAGGTCGGTGAGGCGGTTTGTCCGATCAGGACGATGTTGGCGATGATGGTTTCCTTGAACCGTTTCAGGATGTCGACGCATTCCCGCAGGTGCTCAGAAACATCATCCATGGACACCTCTTTCCGGATTGATGAAGGTGCTGTCGGTTGAACCGCCAAGGAACCGTTTCGTCCAGAATTGATGATATCCCAGTTGCCGGGGTTGGGTCAAGCGCACATGAGCAACCGGTCATGGCCGGGCCGTGGCCGGCATCAAGGCCTGGTTGTGTGCGCACCGGGGCCGGTCAGGGGATTGCATCCTGATGCTTGTAGAAACCAAGGATGGCTTCGCAGAGGCCGGGGATGGTGTAGGTAACGGCCTCCAGGTGCACCGTCATACCCAGGTTCCGGACCGTGTCGGCGGTGATGGGGCCGATGGCGGCCACCGTGACACCCGGCATCAGGTTTCGGAATTCGTCGTCGGTAAACAGCGCCCGGAAGTTGGTGGCCGTGGAGGAACTGGTGAAGGTGACCATGTCGATTTGCTTTTCGCTGAGAAGGTGCTTGAGCCGATGGGCGCCGTGGTCGTCCCGCACCGTTTGGTAGGCGGCCACTTCATCCACACGGGCGCCCATCTCCCGCAACGCTTCCGGCAGAATGGGCCGGGCTTCCCGGGCCCGTGGCAGCAAGACCCGCTGCCCGCGGACGGCCTCCTTTTCAAATGCGGCCACCACCGCCTCCGCGCGGAAATTATGCGGCAGGATGTCGCATCCGATGCCGAACGCCTTCATTTTTTCTGCGGTGGCGGGGCCGATGGCGGCCGTGCGGACGTGGCCCAATGCGCGGGCGTCCTTTCCGGCTGCGGACAAGCGGTCAAAAAAGGCGGTGACACCGTTGACACTGGTAAACACCAACCAGTTGTAGGCACCGATGTCTGCAACGGCTTGGTCCAGGGGCTCGAGGTTTTCGGGCGGCAGGATGCGGATGGTGGGGCATTCCAGGCATGTGGCGCCCAGGTCGTTTAGTTGGGAAACCAAATCGCTGGCCTGGGCCCGTGCCCGGGTGACCACGATGGTTTTTCCAGTGAGCGCTCGGGTGTCGAACCAGCGGTGGGTGCTGCGCAGGGAAACCACCGCGCCCACCACGATGATGGCCGGTGCCTTTAACCCGGCGGCAGCCACTGTTTCGACAATGGTTTCCAGGGTTCCGGTGACTGTTTTCTGGTCGCTGGTGGTGCCCCAGCGGATCAGGGCCACGGGCGTATCGGCGGGCTTTCCGTTTGCGATCAATTGGCCCACGATGTCCGGAAGATTCTTGACCCCCATGAAAAAGACCAGGGTGCCGATGCCCTGGGCCAGGGCCGCCCAGTCGATGCGGCTGGTTTCCCGGGTGGGATCCTCATGCCCGGTCACGAAGGCCAGGGTGGATGTCATGTCCCGATGGGTGAGGGGGATGCCGGCATAGGCGGCGGCGGCGATGGCAGAGGTGATGCCCGGCACCACTTCGAAGGCGATCCCCCGGCTTGCCAGGGCCTCGACTTCCTCCCCGCCCCGGCCGAAGATATAGGGATCGCCGCCTTTCAACCGTACAACGGTTTTCCCCGCAAGGGCCTTTTCCACGATCAATTGGTTGATGCCTTCCTGACTGAGGGTGTGGTCCCCCCCTTTTTTTCCCACATAGATTTTTTCGGCGTTGTCGCCGGTGAGGGCCAGCAGGGCCGGTGCGGCCAGGTAATCGTAGATGATCACGTCGGCTGCCTGGAGGCAGCGTTTTCCCTTGACCGTGATCAGGTCCGGGTCACCGGGCCCCGCGCCCACCAGATATACTTTACCGTTTGTCATTACAGGGTATCTCCGAAAGAATATCGTCCAAGATGATGTCCGCGCCTTTTGAGAGCAGATCCATTCCCAGCGCGTCGCCCAATTGTTCCGCCTGCCCCACGGGGCCCGAGACCGTATGGGCCACCATTGCCCTTCCGTCCAGGGCCGCCACCAATCCCCTGAGGGTAAGGATGCCGTCCTCAATGGCGCCGTAGGCCGCCATGGGAACCTGGCAACTGCCGCCAAGCCGCCTGAGAAAGGCGCGTTCCGCCGTGACGGCCTGGGATGTGGAAGGATGGTTCAGCGGCGCTGTCCAGCGGGCTGCGGCCGTGTCGTTCTTGCGGATTTCGATGCCCAGCGCTCCTTGTGCCACCGCAGGGAGCAGGATGTCCGCCGGCAGCGTTTGGGTGACGCGGTTGTCGAACCCCAGGCGGTTAACGCCTGCGGCCGCCACCACGATGGCATCCAGCTGTTCGGTGGCAAGTTTGCCAATGCGGGTGTCCAGGTTCCCCCGAAGGGGCACCATGGTCAGATCCGGGCGGTGGTGCAGTAACTGGGCCTGGCGTCGCAGACTGCTGGTGCCGATGCGGGCGTTGGGCGGCAGGGCGTCGAAAGATGCCCCTTCTTTGGCGATCAGGACGTCCCACGGCGCTTCCCGTTGGGGGACGGCGCCGATACACAGACCCTCCGGAATACTGGAGGGCATGTCTTTCATGCTGTGCACGGCGATGTCGATGCGTCCGTCTTCCAGGGCCAGTTCCAACTCTTTGACGAACAGCGCATTGCCGCCGATTTGGGCAAGGGGCACGTCCGTGATTTTGTCGCCCCTGGTCTTGATGATTTCCAGGTGCACCGTCCGGTCCGGCACGATTTTTTCCAGAGCCGTTTTGACCCAATTGGCCTGCCAGAGGGCAAGCCGACTGCCGCGGGTGCCGATTCTGATTCGACCGCCCATCAGTGACTGCAACTGCTGCAGCTGGTGGCGGCGCATCCCGCGCAGGAGGAAGAGCCGGCGGATTTTCCAACGGTTTGTCCGCCGGCGGACTTGCTGACGAATCCGCAAGCGGACAGTACACGCTTGACCTGCGCCTCCTTGCAGTTGGGGCAGCACGGTCTGTCATCCTTTAGCACGAGGCATTCGAAGGTATTGTCGCATTTTTCGCAATGGTATTCGTATATCGGCATGTAATGTCTCCTTCAGGTCAGCCGGTGTTCCGGGGAAGTGCCGACGCGTTCGGGATGTCGTCGACCGCATGGCCGAGATCTGCGGCCATTTTGAAAGCGCGTTCGGCGGCGTGGGTATTGTGTTGCTTCTCGTAGAGCCGGGCGAGGCGGAGATGGAAGAGCCCTTCTCCGGGGACAAGCTGCACGCTCTTTTTACAGTACAGGGTGGCGATTTCCGTGTTTTCGCCCCGCCGGTCATACAATGCGCCCAAGGCGGATAAGGCGGCGGCATCTTCCGGGTTCAGCTTCACGGCGCGTTTGTAGGCGGCCGCCGCATCTCCCAGTTCGTTCATTTGCGTGAGACAGTCGCCCATCACCCGGTGGGCGGGGGCGGAATCGGGCTCCATGTCGACGGCCCGTTCCAGGTAAGCCCGCCCCTCTTCGGGGATCCCGAGTTCCACCAGAAGGCGGCCGGTTTGGTATACCACTTCGAAAATATCCCCTCCGGCCTTCTGGGCTTTCTTGAAATAGTCAATGGCCTTGTGCCGATCATTGAGCAGCATGTGGATCAGTCCCAGATTATACAGGGCCATGAACTCCCTGCCGTCGCAGCAGACGGCGGCGGCAAATTGCCTGCGCGCCTGCTCCAGGTCTCCCATCAGACCATGGCAAACCCCCAGACTGTTGCGCACATTGACGTTCCGGTCGTTCAGGGCCAGGGCCGATTCGAACTCCGTCATGGCCAGGGGGATGTCGCCTTGTTGGAAGAAGTTATCCCCGCTGATGTTCAGGCTTACATCGTCAAAGGCGGCGGTGCTGTCCATTCCGAAGAACAGGGCGTGCTCCACGGCCTTGACGGCATTTCCCATGATGACGTCCCTTGGGTAATCCAGTGTGGGGTATTGCGCCGTGCCGATCGTGACGGGGATCTGTTTCGGGGTAAGCCCGGAACGAATCCGATCGGGGATCGCGGAAAGAAAGGCATCGGTTTTGCCGGGGAAGAAACAGCCGAACAGATGGCGGTCAAGAATGCCCCAGAGGCCGTCTTCTGCGGCGCACAGGTGTTCGATGGCGGCGGTCAGGGCAAAGAGGTTTTTCGTCGCGGTCTCCTTGTTTGTGCAGGTAAGGTCGGGGCGGATGGCGCACGCCACGAAGTGATCCGCCGCTTCGAGCCGCGGTTTGACACGGTCGTGCAACTGGTCGCCCACCGGAAGATCCGGAAAGAAGACCGTGATATCCTGCACGGGCGTCTCACCGCACAAGGCCGTCTCCTCTCCGGCGGATGTGTGGGGGAGCTGTTTGTCGGTTTTGGCCAGCAGAAAATGCCGGGTGCTGGTCAGCTGTTGAAACAAACGGTCAGGCTGGTCAGTCATTGTTTCATCCTGCATCAAAGGGTAAACAGACGGCCCAGGGCCTTTGCGATGAGGGGCATCTCATCGTCCAGGACCGTGCGCAGGTCCAGGAGGAACAGATCGTCGTCGATGCGCCCGATGATGGGCGGGTCGGCCTTCCGCAAGGCGCACTCCAGGGCGTCGGGGGACATGCCCGCGACGCGGATTCCCAGGCACCGGCTGGGAAGCGCCGTTGCGGGCAGTGCCCCGCCTCCCGCCTTTCCTGGTTTGTCCATGGGGACAACGGTCAATTTTTCCGGGCAAATCGAACTGAGCATGGCCCCGAGACGGTCGGCCCGTTCGGTGACCGCTTGCCGGGAAAGGGTGAGCATGCGGAGGGTCGGCACGGTGTTCCGGGCGTTTTGTTCATCCCGGTACAGCAGCAGGGTTCCTTCCAGGGCGGCCAGGGTCAATTTGTCAATGCGGAGGGCGCGGGTCAACGGGTTTTTCTGAATGCGGTGCAGCCATGCTTCCCTGCCCACTATGATACCGGCCTGGGGGCCGCCCAGCAGTTTGTCGCCGCTGAAGGTGACGATGTCGGTGCCGGCGGCCACGGATTCCCGGACGGTCGGTTCATAATCGAGCCCGGCGTCGCGCAGGTCGACAAAGGTGCCGCTGCCCAAGTCCTCCATGACCGGAAGTTGAAAACGGCGGCCCAGGGCGACCAACTCCCCCAGGGAGACAGCGGCTGTAAATCCAACCACCTTGAAGTTGCTGGTATGCACCTTGAGCAGCAGTCCGGTTTCCGAGGTAATGGCGCCCTCGTAGTCCTTCAGGTGGGTTCTGTTGGTGGTGCCGACCTCCCTGAGAAGGGCGCCGCTCTTTGCCATGACGTCGGGCACGCGAAACGCCCCACCGATTTCGACCAGCTCTCCCCTGGAGACCACCGCTTCCTTTCCCCGGGCGATGGTGTCCAAACACAGCAGGACCGCTGCTGCGTTGTTGTTGACCACCATGGCGGATTCGGCCCCTGTCAGGTCGCACAATAGATCCGATACGATGCTGTAGCGCGAGCCCCGTCGGCCGGTGGCAAGGTCATATTCGAGGTTGCTGTACCCCCGGGCCACTTCGCTCATATGGGTGATGACGCTCTCTGCCAGGGGGGATCGGCCCAGGTTCGTGTGGATGACCACGCCGGTGGCGTTGACCAGCCGACGCAAGGAGGGGGTTTCCTCGCGGGCGAGGGTCTGACCGATGGCGCTGAGCAACGCGGTCTCATTCAGATCCTGGGGGGTGGGCGGTGTGGCGGCGGTCAGGATGTCGCGGCGCAGGGTGTCGAGGGTGTTGCGGATGGCCGCTACCAGAACGGCCCGGGGCGTGTTCTGAAAGGCCGCTACGGCCCGGGCTTTGGTCAACAGGAGATCCACGGCGGGCAGAAGGGCGAGCAGGGGCTTTCGGTCGACGGACGTCATGGTCAGGCGGCCCATTCTCCTTCCGTCTCCTGCCCCGTGGCCGTGAAGACGCCCTCGGGGATTGCATCCACCAACTCTGGCAGTTGGGAGAGGGGGATGCCGATCTCCGCCAGACGGTCTCGGATTTTTCCGGTGGGGGTCTGCTCCAGCTCAAGGCCGGCCTGAAAGCGCTCCATCAGCAGATCCGCCAAGTAAAGAACGTGGGAGAGTATCCGGTGCTGGGGATCGTTTTCCGGGACGTGGTGGTGACAGATGGCGGAGACCAGGGAGTCCGGGAACCCCCATTTTTCAGCCAGCTCACGTCCTACCTCGGTATGGTCGATGCCGAGGATGCGTTTTTCCGCTTCCTGGAAACTCAGGTGCTTTTCCGCGACGTTTCGATAAAACAAAGGGTAGGCGGGCGTGATGTATTGGTCCAGAACCACCTTGCCGATATCGTGCAGCAAGCCGGCGGTGTATGCGACGCCGGGCTGGGCCTTGCCGGTGCGCTGGGCCAATTTTTCAGCGATGATGGCCGTGCCGAGGGCATGGTGATAGAGCCCGCCCTTGCAAAGGGAATATCCCTGGGTGCCCGGATCGAACAGGCGTTTGACCGATGCGGAAATGACCAGTTTGATCAGCTGGTGTTGACCGATAAGCAGCAGGGCATGGTCGAGGGTTTCCACTTTTTGCCGCATGGAGAACATGGCCGAGTTGCACAGTTGAAGGGTTTTGGCGCTGATTACCTGGTCCTTGCGCACCTCCTCGGCGATTTCGTCGATGTCGTAATCGTCCTTGCCCACAAGGCGCAGTATTTTGAGCGCCACCTGGGGAATGGGTTTCAGGGTCTGGATGGCGCGGTTGATTTCTTCCCTGGAAGGGATGTCCGCCGGCCGATCCGGTTCGTAGCGCTCATGTCCGGCCGGATCGATCCGGGTTTCTCCGGTCACCAGGTCCAGGCTGAGGCAGCAGGTGAAAAAACCGCCGGTTTCGGAGCGCTCGACGGGGATGTGTTCCCGGGACAGGAACTGACGGACCACGTCAACGCTGCGCCCGCCGATGTCAAGGGCCAGATCGCGTTCATCGATGGGTCCCACCAAAGCGCCTCCGGCGATGACGGCGGACAGATTCTTTTTATCGGCGCCGGCATCGCAAAGCGCCTGGATAAAAATGGGCATTGCCGTGGAGGCGTATTTCTCCGGAAACAAACTGCCTTCGGAGGATACGGGTTCCGGCAGAAGGATATGGATGAGGCCCCCGACCCTTGCCGTCTTGTCGTAAAGGGTGACACCGACGCATGTGCCCAGAAAAGCCTGCAACAGTTTCTGCTCCTTACCGGAGGCATAATAACTGCCGGCGGCAACATGGTATTTGGATATCCCGAACATTCCGCTCTCCAAAGTGTTGGTGTTCCGCGGGAGCCCCCCCGCGGTTGGTTATAACCCATAGCATTCATTTGGAAACATTTTCAACAGGATTTTTCCGTTCCGGGTGGTCACACGACGCCCTTGCTGTTCAGAAAAGGACCGTAGGCCTTGTCGGTCTGCAGGATATGCTTGGCCAGCCAGTCTTTGAGGAAGTTACTGATTTCAATGGGCGTATTGAGCTCACCGGCATTGAATTTTTCCACGTAGGCCTGGACCCGTTGGCCCATCTTTTCATGCTTCTCCTTGTGCGCCGGGTAGTCAGGATATCCATTGGCTTGCATCAATTTTTCTTCGGCCGCAAAATGGGTCCCGGCATAGGCGACCAGATCCTTGAGAATACCTGACAAGGCGTTGCGTCCCTCGCCGGTTTTCATGGCTTCGAACAGCTTGTTGAGAAGTGATACCAATTGTTTGTGTTGTCGGTCGATTTCCTGGATGCCGACGCTGTATTCCTCTTTCCAGTCGAAAAAAGCCATGTGCAGTCCTTCCGTTTGGGGTGGGTGATGATTCGTCATTACCATACCATAGGTTGCAACCATTTGGCGACTGTTCAGCCATTACGCCGGCAGCAGCGGGGCGAGTTGCGCAAAGGTGTCGATGTGATGGGCGGCCGCCAGTTCCCGGTTCTTGAAGGCCACGAAGGGGATGTCCGCCGCCCTTGCCGCCTGTTCGTCCAGCCGTGAATCGCCGACATACAACGCTTCCTCCGGCCTGATGTTGAAATACGTCAGAATGCGGATGAGCATTTCCGGATCCGGTTTGGGCCGACTGACATCCGCCGCGGTTACCACATGGTCGAATTGATCGGTCAGATCATGGGCTTTGAGAACATGGGGCATGGTGTTGGTGCGGTTGGTGGCGATGGCGGTTTTATACCGGGGGCGGATCGCAGTCAGAAGAGATTTTAAGTGGGGTTCAATCCGCATGTAGGCGATAAAGGGCAGGTATCCCACTTTGCGGCGCACCGCGTTTGCTTTTTGAAGCCGGGTGGTGTCCGGCAATAAAAACGCCATGACTTCATCGGCCGTGTGAACGTGTGCGTACGCCAACTGTTCCGGCGTCATCGGGGGATGGCCGACCTGGGCGAGGATGTGGTTGTAATAGGCGTTGTTGGCGTTCTCGGAATCGAACAGCACCCCGTCGCAGTCAAAGGCGACGACTTTGATTCGGTTCATGAAGGAAGCGTTCTTTCATTGGTTCGCACAGCCGATTACCCTTTCGGCGGTTGTGCGGACGTGTCGTCCGGTTTTGGCCGGATGTTTCCAAACACCTGAATTTCAATTTCGTGCAGGCGCTGGTTGTCGGTGGTCAGAAAAAGGGTGTCGAAATAGGGGCCGGTTTCGGTCCGGGTGTTTTCCACGGTCAGCTCGAAGCGGGAACCTTCCGGGCTTTTGATTTCCGACAGGTGAAAGGCGATATTGCCGCCGCGTTTTGCCCGCACCTTTTCGATGGTAAACGGAAACGTCGGTTCTGGAACGATCACGACGGTTTCCCGCAGGGTCTGCCCGGCGTGTCCCACGAGTTTGATCCGTTCCGGAGAAAGCGTATAGAGCCTGTCCACTTGGCCCTTGACCGTGAGGACCAGTTCCCGGTGGTCCGGATCGTCCGTGAAGACCGTGACGCGTTTGCTGAGCTTTCCGGCCCGGCCTTCGGTTCGGACCTGGATTTGGATGATTCCCTCCTCACCGGGAGGGATGGGCCCCGGAACCGAGGCCGCCGTGCATCCTCAGGAGGTCTTGACCCGTAGGATGTTCAATACCGTTTGTCCATGGTTCTGGACCACGAAATCATGGGTGACAACACTGCCTTCCGGTGTCGGGGGAAATTCATGGACCGGTTGGGCGATGACGGCCAGGGGCGCCGGGGTCGCGACCGCGGGCGGAGTTGCGGCCGCATCGGCATGTTCGGCGGACCACAGGCCCGATGGGACGATGAGCCAGGCGGTGAGCGCCAGCAAGAGGATTTGGCCCGTTTTCGTTTTCATTGAACAGCTCCCTCCAAATTTGTTGAATGCCGGCTGTTGCGAACAGCGGAAAATTCCGCGCAGCCGCCAAATCTTACCGCGGATCGCCTAAAAGTCAAGTCGTGCAGAGGGCCTTTGGCGGCGTCCCGGCAATCCAAATGAAAAGCATGCGGCACACGAAGCGTATTTCGGGGATTGGAATCTGCGTTCGGCGCAAGGAGGGGGCATTGGGTGTTTGCCGGTCCGTTTCCGGAAAACGGCTGCCGCTGTCCTGGGGTCAGAGCATGTCAACGGGGTCCACGTCCAGGGCAACGGTCAGGTGACGGTCGTTGAAAATGCCGGGGTGGGCGCTTATCAGCTCTCGAACGAAGCGCTGGATGGGGTTGACCCCGGCGCCCTTGAGCAGGATTTGCCACCGGTACCGATCGGCGATCCGTGATACCGGGGCCTCAATGGGCCCCAGCACATCGATTGTGCCGGCATACACGGGTCGGCTGGCTCTGAGGGCCTTGCAATGCGTGCCCAGCGCCAAGGCCTGGCGCTGGGTTCTTGCCTTGTCTTTTCCTGTAATCCGTATTTGAATCAGGCGTGCGAAGGGTGGGTAGCGCAATGCCCGCCGGAAGGCAATTTCCCGGTCGTAAAAGGACAGAAAATCCTGGGCCTGTGCGCTCAGGATGCTGAAGTGGTCCGGATTGTAGGTTTGCAAAACCACCCGGCCGGGTTGCTCCCCCCTGCCGGCCCTTCCGGCTACCTGGGCCAGCAACTGGAAGGTGCGTTCCCCGGCCCGGAAATCCGGGAAGCTGAGAGACAGGTCTGCGCAGATGATGCCCACCAGGGTGATGTGGGGGAAATCGTGTCCCTTTGCCACCATCTGTGTGCCGATAAGGATATCCGTGGTGCGATCCCGGAGTCCTTTCAGGATGTCCCGGACCGCACCTTTTCGGGCCGTTGTATCCTGATCCATCCGCGCAACCCGGGCGTTGGGGAACAGCGCCTTGACGCCGGTTTCCACCTTTTCAGTGCCGAGGCCCATCAGGTGGATGCGGTCTGCTCCGCACGTCGGGCATGCCGTGGTGGCGGGCCGGGAAAACCCGCAGAAATGACACCGGAAGGCGTTGCTTCCACGGTGGAGAGTGAGGGTGATATCGCAATGGGCACAGGTGATGGCATTGCCGCAGGCACGGCATACCGGGAAATTGGCGAATCCTCTGCGGTTGAGAAACAGCAGCACCTGTTCACCACGGGCCAGGGTGGTGCGCATGGCCTTCCTGAGCGCCGGGGTGATGTATCCTTCCACACCCTTTAGCCCCCGCACC
Organism: Desulfobacterales bacterium; assembly: GCA_963678885.2. Lineage (GTDB taxonomy): Bacteria > Desulfobacterota > Desulfobacteria > Desulfobacterales > JAFDDL01. Next base: position 1,835,604 of record CAXXFG010000001.1, read on the forward strand.
GTCTTCAGGTCCACCACCTGGATTTCCGGCAGGGAGCGCTGTGCCACCCGCCGGGTCAGGGACAACACCTGGAATTTTTTTGTCTGGGCGTTGTGGTAGGACTGAACCGAAGGGGTGGCTGAGCCTAATACCACCGTCGCGCCCAGGGCCTTGGCCCGCACCACGGCAAGATCCCGGGCGTTGTACCGGAGGCCCGTCTCCTGCTTGTAGGACGGATCATGCTCCTCGTCTACGATGACAAGCCCCAGGTCGGTGAAAGGGGCGAACACGGCGGAGCGGGTGCCCACGACGATCTTCACTTGCCCTGCGGCAATGCGGCGCCATTGATCGTAGCGTTCCCCGGCGGAAAGGCCGCTGTGCAAGATCGCCACGACCTCCCCGAATCTGGCCCGGAAACGGCGCTCCATTTGGGAGATGAGGCCGATTTCCGGCACCAGGACCAGCACTGGATGTCCGGCGGCCGTGGCCGCATCGGCGGCGGCAAGGTACACCTCAGTTTTCCCGCTTCCGGTGACGCCGGCAAGAAGAAACGCGGCGAATCCCTGCCCGAGGGTTCCCCGAATGGCTTCCGCCGCCCGGCGCTGCTCTTCGGTAAGCGTCGGTGCGCTGTCCGGTGTGATGGGACTGCCGAGGGGGTCCCGGTACACCGGCTTTTTTTCGACCCGGACAAGTCCCGTTTTTTCCATGGCGGTGATCACAGATGCCGCTTTCGGCAGGCGGTCCTTTACAACACCCACTGGCAGGGCGCCTTCCGTTTGCAACAGGTCGATGACGGCTTGACGCTTTTCCGTCAGGCGGTGGCGTCCATTGTCGTTGCTGCATAGAAAGACCCATCGTTCCAAGCGTTTGCCCGTTGTGGCACGGGTGAGGACCTTTTTACGGCAAAGTTTTCCGGCATCGGCAAGGGCGTTGACCAGGAGGCCCGGCACCGGCATGCCGATGCGGGCGGACAGGTCCTCCCGCCGGCAGGGCGCTTGGGCCAGGCTGCGCAACACCGCTTCTTCCAGGGGCGGCAGCGCCTCTGTTTCAAGCATCCGAAGCCCGGTGCTTGTGATTTGCAACTGGCTGTTTTCCTTAAGATTCAATCCAGCCGGCAAGGCCGTTTTAATGACCAGCCCCAGGGGATGGAGATAATAATCCGCTGTCCACTGGAAAAACGAAAGCATTTCCCTTGGAAACAGGGGGGTTTCGTCCAAAATATCCAAAACGTGTTTGGCCGGCACATTTTCCGGTGGCGGCGCCGGGCCCAACAGGTAAGCGGTGACTTTTCGGTGGCCGAAGGGAACCAGTACGCGCTTGCCGGCTTCGGCCTGGGGCGCCAACGCTTCGGACAGCTGGTAGGTATAGGAGCCGAATACCGGAAGATCCACGGCCGCGGCCATATGGCGGCATGCGCCCGGTTGGGATTGCGGTCCACGGTCTTCCGCCTTTTTTCTTGACACGCCAAGTTCCTTTTTTTACCGTGAATCAGGGGTTTTCGCCGTTAACGGCGACGGCGTCACTATACGGCGAATCAGAGCTTGTTTCAACCTGGACCGGTATTTTGCGTGGGAGGGCCGGCCCACCGAACATCAAATGCAAGGAGGACCCATGGCAAATGTGTTGAAACGCGGCGTGTTGCTGCTGCTGATTGTTGCGTTGCTGCTGCCCGTGGCCGGGATGCCGGTCGGGGCCGTCACGGCGGAGGATCCCATGCCGGTTGCGCCGGAAACACCGCTGCCGGCGGCGGAAACCATGGCGGTGGATCTGATTCTGGTCAGGCCGCTGGGCATGGCGTCGACAGTGCTTGGGTGTGCGCTTTACGTGGTGTCGCTTCCGTTTTCTCTTCCGGGGGGAAACAGCACGGCGGTGTGGAAAAGTGCCGTGGCGAAGCCGGCGGGCTACACCTTCGCCAGGCCGCTGGGGGAATTCGAATAGCCGGAACATTCCCGACACCGACCGGCCGCCGCCAGGCAAGGTGGCCAGCCCGGAGCGACCGGTCGGTGGATATGGAGTAGACGGCTATCCTTCCTGGATCTTTTCCGTCAGTTCCGGAATGAATTCAAGAATATCGGCCACCACGCCCACATCGGCGATCTGGAAGATGGGGGCCTTCGGGTTTTTGTTGACGGCCACGATGAAGGGGTTCCCCTTGATGCCGCCCACATGCTGGAAGGATCCGCTGATGCCCAGCGCCATGTATACCTTCGGTTTGACCGTCATGCCGGAGGTGCCCACCTGGCGGGATTTATCCAGCCATTTGGCGTCCACGATGGGCCGGGAGCAGGCGACATCACCGCCCATGGCTTCGGCCAGTTCGTTGATGATTTCCAGGTTGTCCTCGTCTTCAATACCCCGTCCGACGCCCACCAGGATTTCAGACTGGGTGATGTCCACATCCCCCATTTCGGACGGCACGATTTCTATGAACCGTCGGTTGCTGTCCAGCGCCGGGATGGCGTCGGATTTGTCCACCACCTGGCCGGCGGCGGCGCGTTCGGTCGGCGCGAAAACACCCGGCCGGACAGTGATGACCGCGCCTTTGGAAATGTCGCAGGTCACGTGTGTGCTGACCTGCCCGGTATATTCCTGGCGGACGGCCTTGAGTGTGGCGCCGCCGCCGGCTTCCAGCGACACGGCATCGGGCAGATAGGCGGCTTCAAGTTTGACGGCAAGACCGGGGGCCAGGTCCATAGCGAAATGTTCGTGTGACAGAAGCACAATGCTGCCTTTGGGGATCACCGCCAGGAGGGCCTTCCGGGCGACTTCTGCATTGGGGGCGCCCAGGGCGGTGTTGTCGATTTTCCAGACCTCCTGATAGTTGCCCGCCACCTCGGCGCACACGGTATCGATCCCGGAGCCGCTGCCGGTGACGATGGCCGTTATCGGGCTACCCGGCATAATTTTTTCAGCGGCCGAGACCAGCTCCAGCGCCGTATCATCCGCTTTTCCGTCCTTGTGCAGGATACACGCAAAGATTTGCGTCATTATTTGATCCCTCCTTTGGATTTTAAGAGTTCCACCAGCTTCTCAACGATTTCTTCGGTGCTGCCGTCGAGCATTTCCGCGCCGTCACCCATGGCCGGCACAAAATAGTCCAGCCTTTTGATCCGTGCGGCGGCATCTCCCACCGTGTCGGTTCCCACCCCCAGGTCGGCGGCGCTCTTGACGGGAATGTCCACCGAGGCCACCTTGCGGATGCCGCGAATACCCACATAACGCGGTTCGTTGATGCCGGTTTGGACCGACAGTACGCAGGGCAGGGTAAGTTCGTTCATTTCCTGGTTGCCACCGGCGATTTCACGGCCCACCTTGATTCTGCCGGCATCGAGCACTTCGATTTGGTTGACCAGGGATGCATAGGGCACATCGAGCATGGCCGCCAGCATGCCGCCCACCTGACCGGCGCCGTCGTCGGCCTGGGCCCCGGTGAGGATCAGGTCGTATTTGCCCTGGTCCACGGCGGCCTTGAGGATGGTGGACAGGCCCATTCCGTCGGAATTTTCAAAGACATCGTCGGAAAGCAGCAGGCCGTTGTCCGCGCCCATGGCCATCTGACGCCGCAGAACTTCTTCCGCCTCTTCGTCGCCCACCGTCACAACGGTCACGGAGCCTCCCACTTTGTCGCGGATCTGGATGGCTTCCTCCACGGCATAATTATCCCACTCGTTGACCGAATACACCAGATCGTCACGCGCGATGTCCGATCCGTCGGCGTTGACTTCGATTTCGTTTTCCGATGTATCCGGCACCCGCTTTACACAAACCAAGATTTCCATAAACTTCCTCCCCATTGTGAGTTGATTGTTGTTCTTGCCGAACCGGAGAGCGCCAGGCGCGTCGCGTCCGACCGGTGGACGGTTACTCCAGCTGCCGGGCAACGAGCCGGGTCAAGTCCATGACTTCCATTTTTCCTTCCAGGCCGCTGGTCTTGATGGCGTCGGCGATGTTGATCATGCAGAACGGACAGGCCGTCACGATTACGTTTGCGCCCGCCTCCCTGGCCATTTCTACCCGCAGCTGTCCCATGCGTTTTTCTTCAACGGGTTCGTAGAACAGCATCAGGCCGCCACCGCTGCAGCAAAAGGAGCGGTCGCGGCATTTTGTCATTTCCACCCGCTTAAGGTTGGGGACGGCATCGATAACGGTCCGGGGCGCTTCGTACAGGTTATTGTGCCGGCCCAGATAGCATGGATCGTGGTACGTGAACACCTTGTCCCGGTCTTCAAGGGGCTTGAGGGCGATGCGGCCGTCTGCCAGGGCCGCTGCAAGAACTTCACTGATGTGAAGTACCGGCGGCAGGTTGTCGTAATCTTTCTTCAGGCCGTTGTAGGCATGCGGATCGGCGGTGACAATTTCCCTTACGCCCGCCGCGGTGATGGCGTCGGTGTTTTTTGCCTTGAGGTCCAGAAACAGCATCTCCTCGCCAAAGCGTTTGACCTCGTGGCCGCTGTCTTTTTCCGCAGGGCCGAGGATGCCGAAATCGACACCCGCTGCCGAAAGAATCCTGGCGGTGTCCTGGGCGATGCCCTGCACCTGGTCGTCATAGGAAGTGGCGCTGTCCACGAAAAAGAGGGTCTCCGCCGTCTCTTTTTTTCCCAGGATTTTGACCGGCACCTCTTCCGCCAGGTCCTTGGCCCATTCGGCGCGTTTTTTCTCCATTTTTCCGTATGGATTTCCCCGTTTGCCCAGCGCTTGGAGTGGTTTCTGGAGGGATTGCGGTACCATGCCCTCGTCCACCATGCCCCGCCGCAAATCGACCATTTTGTCGATGTACTCGATGCCGATGGGGCATTCCTCCTCACAGGCGCCGCAGGTGGTGCAGGACCAGATTTCGTCTTCTTCGTAAATGCCGCCGATCACCGGGGCGTCCTCTTTTTCGGTTGCGTTGCCGAAGACAGGAAATTTTTCAAAGACCGCTGCACGTCCCTTCAGGGAGATGAACCGGGGGGACAGGGGGCGTCCCACGGCGTTGGCCGGGCACTGGTCCGAGCATCGGCCGCAATCGGCGCAGGCGTAAAAATCAAGCAGGTGTTTCCAGGTGAAGTCTTCGAGCTTCTTTACACCAAAGGAGTCAAGGTCTTCCACCTGGTCTTCGGGAACGCCCCATTTGACCGGTTTGATATTGCCTTTTTTCAGACGCATGAAAAACACGTTGGGCGCACCGGTGATCAGGTGGAAAAGCCGGCCGAAGGGCAAGAGGCATAAAAAGGCGAAAATAAGGACGTTGAGGAAGAAATAGGACCACCAGTGCACCGCCTGAATGGTATCCAGGGCACTTCCCAGCAAGGCCGTTCCGGCGAGCCATGCGCCGGTGCCGGGAAGAACAAAGGCAGCCCCGGAGCCGCCGCCCACGGCCGCCGCCCATCGGCTGCCCTGGAAGCACATGTCCAGCAGGGCAATGAGAGCCAGCATGGCGGTGAGAAAGATGGCTTCCGGCCGCCTGTCCTTGCCGTAGCGTTCGGGCACCTTGTAGCGGGCGGGTTGGAACAAGCCCCGGCGGAGGATGGAGACTGTGCAGGCTATCAGGATCACTGTTTCGGCCAGGTCGGCCAGGGCGTTGTAAGCAGTGCCGACGCCGCCGTCCAGGCCCGGGAGCGTGAATCCGGCGAACACCCCCTGGAGTACCAGCGTGATCACCCGGAGGCTGAGCACGATCAGGCAGACCAGGGTGGTGATGTGAATGACGCTGGCGAACAAGTAGCGTGTCATTCGGTGGTGGGGAATTTCGTAGACGTTAAAGAGGCGTTGTTTTAGCCTGTCAAAACGGAAGTCCGGGGCCGCAAGGGCCAACGGCTTCAACCTTTTGGTGAGAATATAGGTGAGCAGGCCGGTTCCCGCCAGGGGGATCAACAGGTAAAGAATGAACCCCGGAATGAACAAAATGGTCGATTCGGCCGGTGAAGTGAGGTATGCGTCCATGGGATTGTCTGTTTTCTCCTTTCATCGTTTCAGGCCGTTTCCGCGGAGGCCGGGATAAACCACTCCCCCCTTTTTTGCGGTCAATGCATGGCCGTATTCCGGCATTTTTGGCTTTTTGTCAATGGCCTGCACTTGCGTTGCAGCGCTTATCGACTGACGAAGGGTCTCGCGTCTAAGGTCCGCGGATGCCGCATCCGGCTGCTGGGCCGGCCGGAAATGAAGAGGGAAACCTATCGTTCCGCCAATACGCTGTCAAGAAAATCTTCCGCCAGACCGCCAGGGGGTTCGGGCGCATGGCGGACGCCTTCCGGTTGGTTGACAAGCGATTTGAATTATTCGATAGTTCCCCTCGAATCATGATCCGTCCGTCTTCGCCGGCGGTCGACTGATGCCGGATGTCTTGGGGCAAGCCGTTGTTCCGGGCGCGGTGCCGGTCTATTTCACCCATGAAAAGAGGTTGCCATGGCCGAAGCCCCTTCCCTTTACGATGCCGCTCCCTGGTGGCGGCATTATGAACCCGGGGTGCGCGCCTGCCTGGCATATGCAAAGACACCGCTGCCGGTCTTCCTCGAAGAGACTGCTGACCGGTTTCCCGATCACACCGCATTGGTTTTCGAAGGATACCGCCTTTCCTATCAAGCCCTGGCACAGCTTGTGGACCGGTTTGCGGCCGCCCTGATCCGACTGGGGATCCGTCCGGGAGATCGGGTGGCTGTCTTGTTGCCGAACGTGATTCCCTGCGTGGTCAGCTACTATGCCATATTGAAGGTCGGGGCCGTTGCGGTTATGAACAATCCCCTGTACACGGATTATGAGCTGACTTACCAGTGCAACGATTCCGGTGCCCGAATGGTGATTACCCTTGATCTGCTTGCGGACCGGATGATCCGTCTCAGAAGGAAAACCGGCCTGGAAATGGTCGTTTACACCTCCCTCGGGGATTACCTGCCCCCGATCAAGCGGATATTGTTCCCCTTGGCGGCAAAGTTCCGCAAATTGTCTGCCCGGGTTCCCCGGTCCGACAGGGTGTACCGCTGGTCCCAGTTGGTGTCGCAAGGTGTTTCCCATGCGGTTTTTCCGGTGTTGGATTTCGAGGACGCCGCCATGTACCAGTACACCGGTGGTACCACGGGGCTTTCCAAGGGGGTGGTCCTCACCCACGGCAACATGAGTCGGCAGATTCAGCAAATCGCGGCATGGTTTCCCCAGTTTCGACGGGGCAAGGAGACCATGCTGGGCGCGTTGCCGTTTTTTCATGCGTTCGGGCTGACCACAGCCATGAACCTGTCCGTCTACCTGGGCTGGTGCAACGTGTTGGTGCCCAAGCCCCATCCGGCGGCCCTGATTCACGCCATCAGTCGGCACCGGACCACCTTTGTGCCCCTGGTGCCCACCATGTACATCGGTATTTTAAACCACCCCAAAGTGGAGCGGGTGGATTTAAGCTGTGTAAACGGCTGCTTTTCCGGCGGCGCTCCCCTTCCCCGGGAAGTGATTGCCGCTTTTGAGGCCAAAACCGGTGCCGTCATTGTCGAGGGCTACGGCCTGACCGAAGCATCCCCGGTGACCCATATCAATCCCTTTGCGGGGGGGACCCGGAAGGTGGGCAGTATCGGCATGCCCATTTCCGATACCCGTTGCCGGATTGTGGACCCGGTGGAGGGAGATGTGCAGGTGCTCCCGGGCACGGCCGGGGAGTTGCTCATCAAGGGGCCCCAGGTGATGCGTGGGTATCTGGGCCGGGAGGACGAGACGCGCCGGGTGCTGACGCGCGACGGCTGGCTGTACACCGGCGATATCGCCCGCATGGATGAAGACGGGTATTTCTATATCGTTGACCGAAAAAAAGATATGGTTATTTCCGGTGGTTACAATATTTACCCGCGTGATGTCGAAGAGGTGCTGTTTGATCATCCCGCCGTTCTGGAAGCGGCGGTGGTGGGAACCCCCCACTCTAAATTCGGGGAGGCCGTGAAGGCCTTCGTGGTACTCAGAGAGGGGGCCGTCGTCACAGAAGCTGCGCTGATCGCCTTTTGCCGCCAGCGGCTTGCCCGCTACAAGGTGCCCGTGGCCGTGGAGTTCCGCAGGACTCTCCCGAAGAACAACATCGGAAAAGTTTTGAAGAAACAACTCAGAGAACAGACCGCTGCGTGATCCGTCGTTGCAAGGGCGGCGGTCGGCGGCGGTGTCATTGTCCGGGTTCATAATGCCCCAGCGTCGCCCTAGCCGCTTTGACTGTGTCCAGGAGCGCGGCGATGCAGGCGTTTCGGTGGTCGTAGTCTTTGTAGCGGATTTCCGGGATGGCCAGACTGATGGAGCCGAGCAGTTTCCCCCTGTCGTTGAGCAGGGGGGCGCTCAGGGAGCCCAGGCCCGGGGTGCGCTCCGCGAGGCTGGAGGCATATCCCAGGGCCCGAATGTCTTCAATTTCCGATTGGAGCTGGTTGCAGTTGACGATGGTGTTTTCCGTTACCGGTGCCAGCGTGTTTTTCGAAAGATATGCGGTGCGGACAGTTTCTGGAGCGAATGCCAGCAGACATTTGGATGAGGCGCCGGCGTGCAGGGGAGAACGGTTGCCCACCGGCATGCCGGCCTTCAAGCTCTGGCGCGATTCCAGGGTCAATGCGCAAACGCGGAACCGGTCTTCAATGACGTTGAAATGGACGGTTTCTCCGGTTTTTTCCCGCAGGGATTCGAGATAAGGCGCCACGGCCTGGCCCAATGTATCGGTGTCCCGGAGCACGCGGAAAAAATTGAAATAGACGTTGCCCAGCCGGTATTTTTTGGTGGCCTGATCCTGGCGGATAAAATCGTAGCGCTTCAACGTCTGAAGCATCCGCAGCACCGTTGCCGGGCTGAATCCCAGGTGGGCGCTCAGCTCCCGCACCCCCCACGATGGTTGCTCCTTCTCAAACGCCAACAGCAGCGTCAGTGCCTTTTCAATGGAATTCAAAGGAAGCCCTCTTTTGTTTCATATTGAAGAACAGCAAGTCTGTTTATGCATATGTCAGGACGCGTTGCGTTTGTCAATAGCTTTTCGGGCACGGGCGTTTTGGGGTGGTAGTTTAAGTATAGTTATGTAAAACAATAACATAGTGGATCAGAAGAAAACCCTTGACATGGACTGGTAATGGGGGTATCGATAAAATATTGAACAGCGTTTCGCATGATAGAACATCCGATTGCAGGTGCATTGACCCCGGCCGCCAGGCCGACAACACAGGAGGGAATCGAATGGATTTTGCTCTTTCCAAAGAGATGCAGATGATTCGGAAGGCCGTGCGGGAATTTGCCGAGAAAAAAATCGCTCCTTACGCCGACCAGTGGGACAGGGACCATTATTTACCCGTCGAGGAGGTGATGAAGCCCATGGGGGCGCTTGGTTTTTTCGGAACGGTGATTCCCGAGGCGTACGATGGGGAGGACATGGGGTGGCTGGCGGCCATCATTATCACCGAGGAGATTGCCCGGGTGTCCAGTTCCCTGCGGGTGCAGATCAACATGCAGACCCTCGGATGTGCCTATACCATCCTCACGTATGGCAGTGAGGAGCTCAAAAAGAAGTATATTCCGAAACTCGTGAGCGCCGATTATATTGGCGGATTCGCCATGACCGAGCCGGACGCCGGTTCCGACATGATGGCCATGAGTTCCGAGGCCGAAGACGGCGGGGACGCCTGGGTGCTGAATGGGTCGAAAACCTGGATTTCCAACGCCCACGTGGCTGATGTTTTGATTTATTACGCCTATACGGACAAGGCGGCGGGATCCAGGGGGCTGTCCGCCTTTGTGCTGGAACCGAAAAATTTCAACGGCGTGAAGACAACGGATCTGGAAAAGATGGGCTCTTTTTCATCCCCCACCGGGGAGGTGTTTCTCGACAATACGCGGGTGCCGAAGGAAAATATACTGGGCAAGCCCGGTGACGGCGCCAAAATCCTGTTTGGTTCCCTCAACCAGACGCGGTTGTCCGCGGCGGCCGGCGGAGTGGGCGTGGGCCAGGCTGCATTGGAGCTGGCAATCAAGTATGCCAACGAGCGCAAGCAGTTTGGGAAAAAGATTGGTGAGTTCCAGATGAACCAGGACATGATTGCCCAGATGGCAACGGATCTGGAGGGGGCGCGGCTTCTGACCTATAAAGCCGCATGGGGCAAGGACCAGGGGCGGATCAACAACGGACTGGATGTGGCCATGGCCAAATACGCTGCCGGCGAGGCGGCCACCAAATGTGTTAATTTTGCCATGCGCATCATGGGTGCTTATGGGTACTCCACCGAATATTCCCTGGCGCGTTTCTACCGGGATGTTCCCACCTACACCATGGTGGAAGGTTCTTCGAACATTTGTAAATGGATCATTGCCCTGGATCAGCTGGGCATTCGCAAGGCAAATCGGTAGGCCGCACACATCGGAATCCGAAACCAGAGGAGGGTGTTATGAGACAGGTCGTGATATTGGCTTCGACGAGAACCGCCGGGGGAAAGTATGGTGGGGCCCTTAAATCCATGACCGCTCCGGAATTCGGCGGGCAGGTGGTGGCGGAGACCATCCGTCGGAGCGGGATTGATGCGAATAAGATTGATCAGACGATTTTCGGGAACGCATGGCAGGCGGGCGTCGGACCGAATCCAGCCCGGCTGACGGCCATGGCCGGCGGGATTCCGGCGGATGTGCCGGCGGTTTCGGTCAATGTGCGTTGCGGCTCCAGTATTCAGGCGTTGATCATGGGGTGCCAGGCCATCAAGTCCCAGGATGTGGACACAGTGCTGGCCGGCGGCACCGAGAGTGCCAACAATGTTCCCTATGGTCTGCCCAAGGCCCGATGGGGCTATCGCATGGGCAAGGGAACCGTGGATGACCTCTTGCATAAGGATGGTTTCCAGTGCCCACTGGGCGGTGGCTTGATGGGGGAGTTGACCGATGCCTATGCAAAGGACCTGGGGATTACCCGCGAGGAGCAGGATGATTTTGCCGCCGACAGCCACAACAAGACGGAAGCGGCGGTGGCCGCCGGCAAATTTGAAGCGGAGATCGTCCCCATCGCGGTGCCCGGCCGAAAAGGGGAGGTGACGGATTTCAAGGATGAGGAAATTTTTCGCTCCGGTGTGACACCGGCGTCTTTGGCGAAGCTGCCGCCGGTATTCAACCGGGATGGTACTGTGACGGCGGGAAACGCCTGCGCGTTGTGTGACGCTGCGGCGGCCCAAGTGCTGATGGACCGGGAAAAGGCCGCGGCCATGGGGCTTGAACCCATGGCCCTGGTGCGCGGCTATGCCTTTGTGGGCTACGATCCGAAAGTGTTCGGACTCTCTCCCGTCAAGGCCATTCCCGTTGCCTTGAAAATGGCGGGGCTGGGCTTGGAGGACATGGACCTGATTGAACTCAACGAAGCGTTCGCGGCGCAGTACATCGCCTGTGAGCGGGAGCTGGCCATCGACCGCAGTAAGGTGAATGTCAACGGTGGTGCTATTGCGCTGGGCCATCCGGTGGCCGCCACCGGGTCGAAGATACTCACCACGCTTCTCTACGCGCTGCGGGACCGCGACAAACAATTCGGCCTGGTCAGTGCTTGCGTAGGCGGCGGCAACGGCGTTGCCTTCGTGGTGGAGCGGCTCAACTAACAATCGGCAGAAGATTTGACGGGAGTACAGAAGCTTGCCGGTAACCCGGAACCGTCGGCGCTGCCGACGGAAGGAGGAAGCAATCATGACAGCCAGAAAAGTACTTGTGATCGGTGCGGGAACCATGGGGGCGGGTATCGCCCAGCTGTGCGCCCAGCAGGGCTGCAATGCCGTATTGACCGATATCAGCTTGGAGCTGTCCGGCAAGGGACTGGCCGGCATCGAAAAGGGCCTCAACAAGCGAATTGAAAAAGGCAAGATCACAGCGGCGGACAGGGATTCCGTGTTGTCCCGGCTCAGTGTTTCCGAAGGGTATGCTGAGGCAGCGGATGCGGACGTGATTATCGAGTCCGTGGTGGAGAACATCGACATCAAAAAGAAAGTGTTCGCCGAGATCGACAAGGTTGCCAAGCCAGAAGCGCTTCTGGCGACCAATACCACGTCCCTGTCCATATCGCAGATGGCCGGGGCCACCGGTCGTCCGGAAAAAGTGGTGCAGATGCATTTTTTCAATCCCCCCACCATCATGAAACTTGTGGAGATTATGCCCGGAAGAAAAACAGCGCCGGAAACGGTGGCGGCGGCCGAAGCCTTTGCAAGGGATTTGGGCAAGGACCCGGTCGTGTGCAAAAACGAGGCGCCGGCAGGTATCGTCAGTCGGATTCTCGGTCAGCTTCTAAACGAGGCCACCTGGTTGGTGGAGCATGGCGTGGCGGATCCGGCGGATGTGGACAAGGCGATGAAGCTTGGGGCCAATCACCCCATGGGGCCCTTGCAACTGTTGGATATGATCGGCCTTGACATCCATCGCGCCAAGATGCAGACCCTCCGAACCCAGTTGGATGATCCCAGGTACGCCCATCCGCCCATTGTGGATCGGCTGATTGCGGAAGGCCATCTTGGCAAAAAGACGGGGAAAGGGTTTTATACATACGGAGATTAGCCATGTTCGACAATATTCTGCTCGACGTGGACGGGGTCGTGGCCACGCTGACCATCAACCGCCCGGAGAAAATGAATGCGGTCGACAACCAGACCGTAGAAGAGATTGCCCGGGCGCTTGACCATATTGAAAATAATGCCGATGTGCGGGTGTTGATTCTCACCGGTGCCGGGGAAAAGTCGTTTGTCGCCGGTGCCGACATCAACGAGGTGAACAGTCGCAACGCCGTGACTGGCAGGGCGGAAACCCGTCGTCGGCAAGAAGTCTACAGCCGGATCGAGAATCTTGAGATTCCGTCTATCGCCGCCATCAATGGCTTCGCCCTGGGAACGGGTTTGGAGCTGGCCATGGTGTGCTCGCTGCGGATTGCCTCGGCCAAAGCCCGTTTGGGGCAGCCGGAAGTAAAACTGGGCATTCTGCCCGGGGCTGGCGGCACCCAGCGCCTACCCCGGCTGGTGGGCATGGGGCGGGCCATGGAGATGATCCTCACCGGCGACCCGGTCAAGGCGGATGCCGCCCTGGCCATGGGGCTCGTTAACAAGGTCGTTGCGCCCGAAGATTTGATGATGGAAGTACGGGCGCTGGCGGACACCATCGCGGCCAGGCCGCGCCTGGCGGTCCAGTACGCCAAGGAAGCGGTGCTGCGTTCCGCGGAAGGATCGCTTTGCGAAGGCCTTGCCTTGGAGTCTTACCTGCACACGTTGGCATGCGGCACTGCAGATAAGCAGGAAGGCATCCGCGCCTTTTTAGAGAAGCGGGCGCCGGATTTCTCCGGGCGGTGAGCGTTCTGCCGCGCCTTCAAGAAGCGGGCATGGCGCGGTAGATGGCCATGGGTGCCGCCATGCCCCTGATCGCGGTGGGGGGGAGTCGCTCGAAGGAAAACATCCGTGCAGAGGCTTGGCGTACCTTTTTGAAGGTCTCTTCGCTGACCAGGACGTTGCCGCCGTCGGCCAGCTTCTGAAGTCGTGAGGCCACGTTGACCGGCATGCCGATGGCGGTGAATTCCTTTTTACGGCAGGATCCGAGTATTCCGGAAAAAACCTTCCCGGTGCTGATGCCGATACCCAGCCGGAGACGGAAGCCGTTGACTTGCTGAAGGTGCCGGTCGATTTCGACCGCTCTTTCCTGCATGGCCAAGGCGGCCCGGACGGCGTTGAAGGGATCTTGGACGTCTTGCGCGAGGGCCCCGAACACCACCATAATGCTGTCGCCCATATGCTTGTCCACAAGGCCGTTGTGTCCAAAAGCGATATCTCCCATGGGAGAGAAAAAGTGCCGGTTGAGAAAACCGGCGATTTTTTCCGGCGCTGCCGCCTCGCTCATGCCGGTGAACCCGCGGATGTCGCAAAAGAGAATCGTGGCTTCGTGAAATGACGGGGAGAGTGCTTCCGGCGCCTTCTGGATTTTTTCGTACACGGCTTCCGGAACAAATTGCTTCAGCCGTTTCCGGAGGAAGATTTCATGAAGCTTTGTGCGTAGCTCCAGGTTGTCGAACGGCTTGGTCAGAAAGCCGTCGATGCCCTCGTTGGTGGCCGCAATGGCCGCTTCCATGGTCGCGTATCCGGTGAGTAGGACCCGGGTGATCTCCGGATCCATGTGCCCAATGGCCGCGAGCGTTTCCATGCCGCTCATGCCGGGCATTTTATAGTCGGAAACAACGGTGGCGACTTTGTCGGGGTGCTGTTTTAGCCAGTCGATGCCCTCATCGCCCGACCGGGCGAGGAAAACCTCGTACCGGCTGCGTTGCAAAGCGCGGGAAACAGATCGCCTGATGCCCTCTTCATCGTCGATGAACAGCAATCCGTGCATCTTTCTGTGCCTCCTGTGCGCGGTGGGCCGGTTTTTCGTGTGCAAAAAAAGAAAAAGTCTTCCGGGTGGAATCCGATGCGGACAGACGGGTGCTGCCGGTGGCCCCCGAAAAGGGAAACAACGCCCGATAGAACGTCTTCTGAATAAAGGCCACCGCATGTTTATTATAGCGGGTGGTGGGGTTTGTCAAGGCGCCAGGGGCGGGATACTATAAAACGGCTGTCTGGTGTTCTTCGGAGCCGGTCTCTGAAACCGTTGCAGGCAGATACACGCGCACCCGGGTTCCTTCTCCGGGCGTTGAGTCCACCAGGATCACCCCGCCGTGGTTGCGGACAATCCCATAAGCCGCTGCCAAGCCGAGCCCGCGTCCGAAAAATTTGGTGGAAAAAAAGGGGGTGAACAGCCGTTGGTGGGTTTCCGCGTCCATGCCCCGCCCGGTGTCTTCCACCGTCAGGCACACGTGCCGGCTCGGTTTCAACCCTTCTTCCACCAGAGGCCCAGTCGTCGGCACCATCTCGTTTTGTAAGGTGATGCGAAGGCGGCCTTCGTTTTCAATGGCTTCATCACTGTTGGTGACGATCGCGGTGAGAACCATCTGTAGCTGCACCGCATCGGCGTTGACGCGCCAAAGGCCCGGTTGCAGGTCTGTCTCCATTTGGATGAACGGTTTCAGAGCCGATTTCAACCGGGGAAGTGCTGTTTCGATCAAGGATCTCAGGTCGATCGACTCCGTTTTGTATTGCCCCCCCCTGGCATAGGCCAGGAGGTGCGCGGTCAATTGACGAAGCCGCTCGCAACTGTGGCCGATGGGCGTGATATAATCGTGCAGTTCTTCCTTGCCGGGTCCAAGTGATTCCATCAGCTCAAGATTGCCGGCAATGACCGCCAGGGCATTGTTGAACTGATGGGCCACGCCGCCGGCCAGATCGGCGATTGCTTCCAGCCGCCGTGCGTTCCATATCTGCTCCTGAAGCTTTTTAATGGCGCTGACATCGGTAAAGCACCCACGCACGCCATGTACCGCGCCGTTTCTGAGAATCGGGGCCGCGTTGCTTACAACCGAAACAATGCTGCCGTCCCGGTGCAGTAATTTGCGTTCCGATGGTGGGGGGCGGCGTCCTTGTTGAATAATCTTTTTTACTTCAGCGGCGCCCTCACGGTCTTCGGGGTGGTATATTTCCAGGGAACAGAATTTTTCGATCAACGTATCCCGATCGTAGCCCAGGGTTTTGACGCCTTGTGCGTTGACAAAACGTCGGTTTGCGACTTCATCCACCTCGCAGATGATCACCGGTGCCAGTTCGGCGATTTCGCGGAACCGCTCTTCACTTTGGCGCAGTGCCAGGTTTGATGAATCGGCGTTGGGTGGGGCTCTGCGGGTGCTTTTTGGAGGCGTCCGTCTTGCTTGGGATAGACGTTGCACGCCCCCTATCCCCATTGCACATAAGCGTTGAAAGAAGGATCTCATGGTGCGGCCTTTCCGTTGTCAAGCATTCCGATTGTGTTCTCTGGGGGAGAACCGCTGCACCGGGGAACGGAATAAAGAGCATAGATGAGGTGGCCGCCTCCTGTCAATGGTCCTGTGCCGGATTATTGTGCGTGTCGGCGATGGTAAGGTCGTTTCGAAATGTGGCGATTGCATTCAGGGCCTCCGCGGCCGAGGTGATGCGGCTAATCGTTTCCCGGAACCGGCTGCTATGGGGCAGTCCTTTGGTCAGCCATCCCAGGCGGCTTCGCATCATACGGCAGGCGTGTGCTTCCCCGAAATAGTCGACGGCAGCGGTCAGGTAATGCGTCACGGCATCCATGCGCATCCGGTGGCTGACGGCACCGGGGGCATCCCCGGCCAGCAGGCTTGCGGTCTGGGAAAAGATCCAGGGGTTGGCCAGGGCCGTTCGGCCGATCATGACAGCGTCGCAACCGGTCTGCCGTATCATGCGCAGGGCGTCGGCGGCGGTGATGATGTCGCCGTTTCCAATGATGGGGAGGGGGATGGCCGCCTTGATCCGGGCAATCAGGCGCCAGTCCGCGGTACCGCCGAAACCCTGGGTGGCGGTGCGGGGATGCACGGCGATGGCGTCGACCCCCGCATCCACCGCGATGCGAGAAATTTCAAGGGCTTGGTTCCCGGAGGGATCCCATCCCGAACGGATCTTGATGGTTAAGGGAACGGAAACGGCCCGGCGTACGGCGGTCAGAAGTTTCTTGACGGTTTCCGGCTCCCGCATGAGGGCGACCCCTGAATTGCTTTTGAGAATTTTTCTTACCGCGCATCCCATGTTGATGTCTACGACGGCAGCGCCGGCGGCGGCGGCTGTTTCGGCGGCTGCGGCCATGGTGTCGGGTTCGGCGCCGAAGATCTGGATTGAAAGGGGGTGTTCTTCGGGATGGCTGTCGAGAAGTTGTCGGGTTTTACGGGAGCGGTGCATCAACCCCTTGGCGCTGACCATTTCCGAGCAGACCAGGCCGCATCCGGCCCGCTTGACCATCAGGCGAAAGGGCAGGTGGGTGATGCCGGCGAGCGGTGCCAGCACGGTGGGGGGATGGATAACAACCGAACCGATGTTCATGAAATCCGCCCTTCCGGGATGCTTCCTGCGGTTTCCGGGGCGGCAGGATTGGCATAGCAGAACAGGCAGTTGTGGAAGCATGGCTGCTGCCGGTAGGAGCCAATGTCCCGGGAAATGCCGCACCCACACCCGGCGGCACGGCGCTGGCCGGGGTCTGCGGCGAGGGAAATATCGCCGCCGAAAATGGTCGCCAGCCTTTCGTTCGGAATGCAGCGGCTGTTTTTAACGCCGGCTTTCCTTGGAAGGGTCGCCAGTAATTCTTTTTCGCAGCACAATTCCAGGGCGATGCCCATGGGGCGGAGCACCGCATGCAGTTTCAACACGATGTGACGCTGGATGCGTTGGGGAAGATCCAAGAAGGTGACTTTGCCCCGGGCCCTGCGTCTTACCTTTGGGTAGAGATCAATAAAGCTGGTGATGCACCGCCCAATACCCAAATCACGTGCCGTTTCGGCGATACGCAAAAAATCGCCCAGGTTGTCACATCGGTTACCGCCGGCATCGGTGAAGACGCAGATGGGGTCGAACCGCCAGGAAACGCATTGGGGTGAAAACCTTGCGCACAGCGCGGCCAATTGCTCCAGGCGCTTTGCAAGGGGCGGGAGATTTGGCTCCAGTTGCGGGCACCGGGAATTGACGGTGAAATTGAAAAAGAGGTGATAGCCCCGCCGCTGCAGTATTTCGCCGAATGCGTTGTCAAGGAAGAAGCCGTAGTCCTTGGACCAGAAAACGATGGTGTGGACATGGTCCGGGGTCGCGGGCACCCGGGACACGCGCCCGTTGAAGGGGTTTTCCACCAGAAACAGACCTTGTTCGATACCCGCCATGAACCACGGCATGTAAAAAGCCGGGATGTCGGTTCTTCTGGAGGCGGACAGAACGGTTTTCAGGCCGGGGCGGCCGGACACGTTCAACTTTGGCGGTCCTTGAGGGCTTTGAGGGTGATGACGTTGCCCTGTTTGGGCGGCGGGGCGGGGGCCTCTTGCTCGTGGGCGGCATTTTCGGTATCGTCGTCGGGCACCAGGGCTGCTTTGGGCGCTTCCACCAGCTCCAGACGCATTTGCTTGCCGTTCATGGTGAACGGATCGCCGTCGATGTATGCGTCGCGCAGGATCCACGTGACCGATTGCAGGGGGACCTGGAGCATCAGAAGTTGGACATGGTGCCAGCCGGGTTTGGCGTCGGGAAGAATCTTTTCGATGCGGGCGAAGGTGAGGGGTCTGTCTTCGAAATATATGAGAACGATGTCTTTTTCCGTGGCCATACGGTGTTGCTTTCCTGTTGCTGCATAAGGGGTGGTTGGGTGTCTTGGAGATTATTATGCCACAAGCGTATTACGATTGCAAAACCTTTGGCCGCCGCCGTGTAGGCCCCGGCGGTGTTTGGCCCCGGTCAAGCCGTCTGATGCCAAAAGAGACGATAATGCCATGGAAGATCAGATGATCATTGCAAGTTTCAATGCAAACGGCGTGCGGGCCCGAATGCCGGTTCTTCAGGACTGGCTTTCGAGCCGACGGCCGGACGTGCTGTGCCTCCAGGAAACCAAGGTACAGGACGCGGATTTCCCCCGGGAAGTCTTTGAGCGGATAGGTTATCACTGCACGGTGTTTGGTCAGAAGGCATACAACGGCGTGGCCGTCCTGAGCAGGGAAGCACCGGCGGCCGTCCGGATGGGGTTCGACGACGGGGCCGAGGGCCCGGAAGAGGCCCGGCTGGTGGCGGTGCGCCTGGGACGGATCGATATCGTCAATACCTACGTGCCCCAGGGGCAGGCGCCGGATTCGGAAAAATTCACCCACAAGTTGGCCTGGCTGGCGCGTCTGCGCAACTATTTCGAACGGTTTTACCTGCCGGAAACCCCTCTGGTGTGGGCCGGCGACTTTAACATTGCGCCGGCGTCCCTCGATGTGTTCGACCCGGAAAAACTCAATGGCGCCGTTGGATTTCATCCGGAGGAGCACAGGGCACTCGGCGCCCTTCGGCAATGGGGATTCCATGATCTCTACCGCATGCGCCACCCCCATTCCCGACGCTTCACCTTTTGGGACTACCGTGTTCCGAAGGCGGTGGAAAGGGACCTCGGTTGGCGCATCGATCATATTTGGGCAACGTCTGCTCTGGCGGAGCGGGCTATGGACGTTGCGATCGACATGGCGCCACGTCGTGCCGACAGGCCTTCGGACCATACCTTTGTGTCGGCTGTGTTTGATACGACGGGTTTTTAATTGACACCTGTTTTGCGATACCGGTAAAAAGAGGCGACTGCCACGGTGTTGCGGTGCCGGACAACCTGTTGTTGTTCGCGCCGCCGGGTGGATATCTGAAAAGGAGACGATACAATGCAAACAGACGACAAGACCGGCGCACCTTTCATCAATGGGGGTATCGATACCCTCCGCCGGAAGGGGAGCCGCATCCTGACCGAAGGGAAGATCAAGCATCCGGTGGCTTCCCTGATGAAGGGGGCCGGTGTTCTTCCTTCCATGAAAGCGCTCGATAAGCCGATGGTGACCATCGTCAACTCCTACACGACCCATATCCCCGGCCATGCCCACTTGAACGTGCTGGGGGACATTCTGCGTCAGGAGCTCGAGCAGTTGGGGTTCACGGTCTGGTATGCCAATGTGGGGGCCGCCATCTGTGACGGCATCGCCATGGGGCATTTCGGCATGAAATATTCCCTGCCCTCACGGGAACTGATCAGCGATCAGATCGAGTCGGTGATTTGCGCCCATCCCTGTGACGGGTGGATTGCCCTGGGCAATTGCGACAAGATCGGTCCGGGAATGATGAACGCCATGGCCCGCCTTGACATTCCGGCGGTGTATGTGTCGGGCGGCCCCATGCTGGCCAGTCCGGCCGGCAATGATTTCATTACCGTGTACGAGGGGCTTGGAAAGCGTGCGGCGGATAAGATCTGCGATGGGGATCTTGACGCCCTGGCCGAAAGTTGTTGCCCGGGGTGTGGTTCCTGCGCCGGCATGTTTACGGCCAACTCCATGAACTGCCTGGCGGAGGTGGTGGGGTTGGCTCCTCCGGGAAACGGTACCATCACCGCCGAGGTGTGGGCCGATGCGCATAAGACCCGAACCCGGCTCAATCCCGAGCGCATCGCATTCATCAAGGCGGCCGCAGGCGTGCTCAAGCGGTGCATTTCCGAAAACATCCGGCCGTCGGACATCCTGACCCGCACGGCCATCGACAATGCCTTTATCGCGGACATGGCCATGGGGGGCAGCACCAACACGGTGCTCCATACCCTGGCGCTGGCCAATGCGGCGGGGCTTGACTACGACCTGGACCGCATCAATCAGCTGAGCCGCGCCACGCCCTGTGTTTGCAAGGTGTCACCCTCCAGGCCTTCGGTTCATCTGGAAGACGTGCACCGGGTGGGCGGTATCCCCGCGATCCTTAAAGAGGTACACGCGGCCGGAGGCAAGATTGATCTGGCGGCCGTGACCGTAACGGGACGCTTGGGGGATACGGTGGAGCAGGCCCCCGGCCCGGACGGGGATGTGATTCGTGGGGTGGGCGATGCCTTTTCCAAGGACGGCGGTCTGGCGGTCTTGTTCGGCAATATCGCCCCCAACGGGGCCGTGGTGAAGGTGGCTGGGGTGGAAGAGGACATGATGCAGTTCGAAGGGCCGGCTGTCATTTATGAATCCCAGGAAGAGGCGCTGGAAGGTATTCTGGGGGGGGAGGTGCGCAACGGAGATGTGGTGGTGATTCGTTACGAAGGGCCTAAGGGGGGGCCGGGCATGCAGGAGATGCTGGCGCCCACTGCGGCACTTTCCGGAGCGGGGCTCCGAGCGGCCCTCATCACCGATGGCCGTTTTTCGGGTGGCACCCGGGGGCTGTGCATCGGGCACGTTTCCCCCGAGGCGGCTGCCGGCGGTCCCATCGCCCTGGTCCGGGCCGGAGATTTGATTCGCATTGATGCGGCGGGCAGGACCCTGGAACTGGTGGTGAACGAGGAGGAACTTGCCCGGCGGGCTGTCGATACTCCGGCTTTTGAACTCAAGATCAACCGGGGCTGGTTGGCCCGCTATGCCGCACATGTAACTTCCGCGGACCGGGGGGCCGTGATGGATATGTAGCAAAGGGAAGGCGCCCTGTCGTTGCCGGGAAACCGTCGGCCGGCGGGATTCCCAAGGCGGGGTCAGGGGATCTGCCGGATGCTTGATCAGCGCAGGAGCCTTTGCCGCGCGGCGGTATGAAGAAAGCCCACCCGTATCCGGGTGGGCTTTCTTTGTTCCATGCGGTTGTGTTTCTGGTTGTCGGTGTCTTGCGGCTGTCCAGACGCCGCGAAACCATGTTGCCGGTCTGCTTCACCCGTTTTTTTTCTCGAAGGCTTTCATGAAATCCACCAGGGCGGCCACTGAGGCCAGGGGGGTGGGATTGTAGATGGAGGCGCGGCATCCACCAACGGACCGGTGGCCCTTGAGTCCCCCCAACCCGGCCTCTGCGGCCTCCGCCACAAAACGTTTTTCCAGCGTTTCGTCCGGTAGCCGGAAAGTGACGTTCATCAGGGACCGGCTGTCCTTGTCGGCGGTTCCCCGGTAAAAACCGCTTTCGTCCAGAAGTTCGTAGATGAGCGCTCCCTTTTCCAGGTTGACGGCCGCCATTTTTTCAAGCCCGCCCACCGTCTCCTCCAGCCATTTTAGCACCAGCTGCACCGTGTAGATGGCAAAGCACGGCGGGGTGTTGTACATGGAATTCTTGTCGGTGAAGGTCGTGTATTTGAGCATGCTGGGCAGGTTCTCCGGCACCCGTTCCAGCATGTCCCTGCGGATGATCACCAGGCAAACGCCGGCGGGGCCCATGTTCTTTTGGGCGCCGGCATAAATAAGGCCGAAGGGGGCCGCGTCAAAGGGGCGGCTGAAAATGTCCGACGACATGTCCGCCACCAGCGGTACGGAACCGGTATCCGGCATGGCGGCCCATTGGGTGCCCTTGATGGTGTTGTTGGTGGTGATGTGCGCGTAGGCCGCGTCGGGGGAAAAGGCGATCTGCTTGGGGATGTAGCAGAAGTTCCGGTCCTCGCAAGAGGCGGCCACCCTGCAGGTTTTGCCCAGGATGCCCACTTCCTTGATGGCCTTGGTGGACCAGGTGCCGGTGTTCACATAGTCGGCAGACGCCCCGTCCGGCAGTAGGTTCATGGGCACCATGAAAAACTGGCTGCTGGCCCCCCCCTGCAGAAACAGCACGTCGTGTCCGTCACCGAGATTGAGCAGGCGCTTGATCCGGGCGATGGCATCGTTGATGACGTCGTCGAACCATTTGGACCGGTGACTGATTTCCGTAATGGACATGCCGGAGCCTTTATAGTTCAGGAAGGATTGCTGGATTTCCTCCAGCACCGGCAGGGGCAGGGCTGCCGGGCCCGCGTTGAAGTTGTGGATTCGATTCGCCGTCATAAAGTCTCCTTCGGGGTGCCGCTTGCACGGTTGAAGTGGTGTTGTGGTGTTGCAAGGGCCAATTAATACCGTTTCTCTTTGCCTGTCAAGCTATATCTGTCTGAATTGATAGGGAAACACGCGCTTTTTTCTGGGGAAACGGAAGGTTTGCCAAAAGATGTTTACCGGTTTTGACAATTGCGGTGGGGGTTTTTTCGGGAAAAAGAAATTTTCAGGAAAGTCGGGATGGTTTGGCGGCGGAGAAAAAAAGGGAACAGGGGGTGACCCTGTTCCCTTCCAAGCGCGGTCGGCACGAAAGATTACCGTTTTGAGAATTGGAACCGTGCCCGGGCTGCTTTCTGCCCGTATTTTTTTCTTTCCTTGGTGCGCGGGTCGCGTCTGACAAAGCCTGCCCGTTTAAGGGCTTTGCGCAGATCCGGATCGATGAGGATGAGCGCGCGGGTGATGCTGTGACGGATGGCCCCGGCCTGGCCGGAGGCGCCGCCGCCTTTTACGGACACGCGTACATCAAAGCTGTCCCTGAGGTTGGCGAGATCCAGGGGCTGGGTCAGCACGATTTTGGCGGTTTCGGTCCCGAAGTATTCTTCCATGGGACGCCCGTTTACGATAATCTGACCGTTGCCGGGCTGCATCCACGTTTTGGCGATTGCGCTTTTGCGTCTTCCGGTTGCGTAGGTGATGTTCTCTTTTGTCATAATAACCCCGAGGTCGGAAATTCCTGTTTGTTTTTTTTATTTGATGTCAAGCGGTTGAGGCTGCTGGGCCGAATGCGGATGGGCGTCTCCGGCATAGACCTTGAGTTTCTTGAAAATCTTCCGGCCCAGTCTGTTTTTCGGCAGCATGCCCTTTACGGCGTGTCGCACCAGATCTTCGGGCTTTTTTTCGAGCAGCTTTCTGGCGGTGATGCTCTTGAGGCCGCCCATATAACCGCTGTGGCGGTAGTACATCTTTTGATCGAGCTTCCGGCCGGTCAATGCGATCTTTTCAGCGTTGACGACCACCACGCTGTCTCCGCAATCGGCATGGGGCGTGAACATGGGGCTGTGCTTGCCGCGAAGGCGGGCCGCAACAACTGTAGCCAGCCGACCGAGAATGGCGTCCTGGGCGTCCACGACCCACCATTTTCCCTCATTGTCACTTGCCTTGGCGTTGTATGTGTACTTTTTCACGTCTTGTTGCTCCTCTTTGCATTAGAATTTGGCACTACTAATGGAAAACAAACCGCCTGTCAAGCAAAAAGTGGTCGCGTGTGCCGCTGGTGTTCACTCAATGATTTAAAACTCATACTATTTCATGAGTGGTGCGGGATGTCAAGCGGAAACCAGTTTTTTGATGCGGGTAAGGTGTTCCCATTGATAGCCGCCTCTGACGCAGGGCCACAATGCGTTGTTGGTGTATATGGGATCCGCGGATAGATCGTAGCGGGCGGCGGCGACGGCGGCGGGCCACATGCGGGTGTGGGCAATGGGGGTGTAATACGTGGGCACGGGTGTCAGGCCGCAGTCCTTGACGGTGCGGATGGCTTGTTCCAGCGCGGCGAAAGGTTGTTGCGGAAGTCCGTACAGCAGATAAGCGCCCACCTGCTCTTTCCTGAAACCGGCGGCCAACAGGGTGGCGGCGACCTGTCGGAATTCTTCCAGGGTGGTTTTGTTGTCCCAGTCCGGATCTCCGGGCAGGCGGGCGGTTTCCAGCCCCAGGCGGACGGTGTGGAAGCCTGCCCGTGCCATGAGTCCAGCCACCGTTGGCGTGATATGCCTGACGTGCAGGGCGTTGGGGGTGTGGAACCGAAGGGGCATGCCCCGAGCGACGAGCCCCTCAAGCAAGGGGATGGCATGGCGCTCGGGATCCACCAGCAGGGCATCGTCGTAGAAGGCAACGTCCCGGACCCCGTAGCGCCGGTGCCAGAACATTATTTCTTCGACCACGTTTTCCGGTCGGCGGGTGCGGTGGCGGGGGCTAAGAAAGTGCGCCGCGCAATAGGGACAGGAAAAAGGGCAGCCCCGGGCCGTGAGCAGGGGGACAAAGGGGATGTGGCGCTGCAAATCCAGGGCCGGGTAGGGCAGGGCATCAAGATCCTCCGTGTCTACCGCCGTGGAAAGACAGGTTCCTGTGATTTCGGACAGTGTTTCCAGGATCCGGCGTTCACAGGTGCCGGTGATCACCTTGTCCGCCCCCGCATGCTGTTCGGCGTGGTCCCTGCACAGCGTGGCATAGATACCGCCCAATACGATGGGGGTGGCGCCGAAAGCGGTTCGCAGCATGCGGATGGTTTCCTGCACGCCCGGATACCAGTAGGTCATCATGGAAGAGACCAGGATCACGTCCGGTTTCCGCATCCGTTCCAACTCCTCCCGGAACCATGCCGGCGGGATGCCATACCGGCAGAAGGTGCGGGGGACATCCTCCAGACCCCGAGGGGTGGGGATCTTTGTTTTCAGGTAGGGGCCGCGTCCGCATCTGCGGGCCGGATCGGTGCGTGGCCCCCGGGGGTGGAAACGGTCCAGGCAATCGATGTAGGCGACAGAGGCACCGGCTTTTCTGAGCAGGGCCCCGAGAAGCAGAAGTCCCAGCGGAGCGGCCCATACGTCATAGGCGGCGAAATCATGAATCCACGGATTGACGAGCAGCACATGGGGAAAGGAGCGGTCAGTCCTCTTCATCGGTGGGGAAATATGTCATGGAAGTTTTTTTTAGTTCTCTGTGACTGAACAGCAGCGTGAAGATGTCGATTCCCACGGCCCGCGACATTTTTTCCACCACTGTGCGGCACCCGGCATCGTTCTTGGCATGGATCATGGTGTACAAATTATAGGGCCATTGGGGTGCGGGATCCCGCCGGTAGCAATGGCTCACCTCCTTGAAAGCGGCAAAGACCGTACCCGCTTCCGCGATCCTGTCCTCGGGTATCTGCCAGGCGGCCATGGCATTGGCATTGAACCCGGAGCGCTGGTGCCGGAGGGTTGCGCCGAAGCGCCGAATGATGCCCCGGTCGCAAAGGGATTGGAGGTGCTTGAGCAGGACTTCTTCACGGATGCCGATTTGCCGTGCGATCGCTTCATAAGGCCGTTCGCATACCGGCATGTCGGCCTGGACGGCGGCGATTATCTTTTTTTCGATATCTGTCAGCATTGGGGCATTAAAAACATTGTGTGCGGTGTTGTCAAGGAATTCATCTGTCCGGAAAAAGTCCTGCGATGCCTTCGACCGTGGCCCCGCACACGCCTCGCTCGGTGATGAAGGCGGTAACCAGGCGGGCCGGGGTGATGTCAAAGGCCGGGTTGGCGGCAGGGCTGTCTGCGGGTGGGACCAGGACCGGTATGGTGTTGTTCCCGCTGCGCCCGTAAACAAAGCGTACCTCGTCCGGGTCGCGTTCTTCGATGGGGATGTCACGGCCGTCCCGGAGATGCCAATCGAAGGTGCTCGACGGAAGTGCGACGTAAAAGGGCAGGGCATTGTCCCGGGCGGCCAGGGCCTTCAGGTATGTGCCGATTTTGTTGGCAACGTCACCGGCCCAGGTGGTGCGGTCGGTTCCCACCAGCACCATGTCCACCAGCCCCCGTTGCATGAGGTGGCCGCCGGCGTTGTCCGTGACGATGGTGTGGGCAATGCCCTGGCGGGCCAGTTCCCAGGCGGTGAGCCGGGCGCCCTGGTTCAGGGGGCGGGTTTCATCCACCCAGACATGCACGTCGATACCCTGCTCGGCTGCCACGTAGATGGGGGCGGTGGCAGTGCCGTATGCAATGCAGGCCAGCCATCCGGCATTGCAATGTGTCAGAATGTTCACGGTTCCGCCGCCTTTTTTTTCTGCCGCCGCTTTGATGAGGTGCAGGCCGTGCTCGCCGATGCGGCGGCAGTTGGCGGCTTCTTGTTCGGCGATGTCGCCCGCCAGGCGCAGGGCCTCTGCGACGGTCCGGGGGGTGACGGTTTCCCGGGGCAGCCTGGCCCGCAGATGGTCCACCGACCAGGCCAGGTTGACGGCCGTGGGCCTGGCGGCCCGGATGCGTTCCAGGCGCTGCTGGAAGGCCGTCGGCGGGTCGTTTGCATCCAGCGCCTCCCGGGCGGCCAGGTATACGCCATAGGCGCCGGTGACGCCGATCAGAGGGGCGCCTCTCACCGCCATGTCGCAGATGGCATGGATCAATGCATCGGTGGTGTCAAGGTCGCATATGACCATCTCGTGGGGCAGTCTGCGCTGGTCGATGATCTGCACCTGACCGCTGTGGGCGTTTATCCAGATGGGGCGAAGTTTGTGGTCTGTGCCGTTCATAACGGTGCCGGTCCTTGGTGTTGTTCTGGTGACGGTTGTCGCCGGTGCGGCCGATCACGGGGACATCAGGCGGTCGATGCCGGAAAGCTGGTCCGCTGTCAGTTCCCGGCAGTCTCCCAGCAGGGTGGTTATCAAGGTCAGCCTGGCGGCGGATTCAAGCACTTCCATGCGTTCAAAAGCCGACAGCAGGGTGTTTCCCACGGTGACCGCACCGTGGTTTTCCATGAGTACGGCATCGGTGTCGGCAAGGGCCGCAGCGACGTGGTCGGCCAGGCGCTCGGTCCCCATGAGAGCATAGGAAGCCGTGGCGGGTACGCGGATCATGGCCCGGGATTCGGCCAGGAGGTTGGGGTTGATCTTTTTGCCGGAGGCGGCGAAGGCGGACGCGGTCACCGGGTGGGCATGCACCACGGCGTGTACGTCGGACCGTCGCCGGTAGATGGCCAGATGCATGCCGGTTTCCATGCTCAGGGGCAGTCCGGGGGTCTGGTTGGCGCCGGATAGGGATACCAGGCCGATCTGGTGACGGCCGAGGGTCCCTTTGTCAACCCCCGAAGGGGTGATCAGCACCCGGGTGGCGTCAAACCGCAGGCTGATATTGCCGCCGAGGCTGGTGGTCAAATGCCGGCGATAAAGCCGGCGCATGAAGGCGGCCACCTCTTTTTTCTTTGCGATCAGTGCGTTGATTCCGCCGTGGTGCACGTGATGGTCTCCAGGGGGTTGTTCGGGGCCTTTTCGGCAACGCATTTTCCAATAATATGACAGGGACGTCATTGCAAGGAGAAACCGCGCAGCCCCATGTCAATGTGTGCTTGACAGGAGATTTTTTTTATGGTTTCCCCAATTGGCGGCCGGGATTCCGAGCGCATTTTTTTTACCCGAACGGTTGAACAAGGAGTACGATAATGAAGCATAAATTTGTCCTTCGCAAAGACGGCGAAACCGGCGCGCTGTCCATTCGTGAGTATGCGGAGCTTGATAAGGACATGTTCTCCCTGGTCTGTCAGGCTTCTTTTCGGGCCGGGCAGTTGGAAGCGGCCATGGCGCAAGGCATCGAGGCGGCCATTGCCGAAATGCGGACCGAAAATTTTTTCCCCACCGCCCATTTCTCCGAAAAAATTCTCCAGGCGGCCGTGGGGTTGGTGGCGCCGGACGGCCCTGATACGGTTGAAGTCTCTTGCGAGGATGCGGAGTTTCTTTCCAGAGATCCGTGCGAGGCCCTGCGATTTGAAAAACTGGAAGATGATGAGGAACTCGACGAATTTCTGGAAGATGATTTCTCGGACGGGTTCGACGACGGCGTAAAGTCGGGTGGGTTGACGCCCGCCATCGAGGTCGACGATGACGCACCCTTGGACGAAGACGAGACCTGAATGTCGCTTCCGCCGCCAAGTCTTCTTCCACCGGAGCAGCGTAATTTCCCTGTTGTCTTTCCTGTCTCCATGGCCTGTCGGCCGTAAGATCTTAATTTTTATGGTTGTATGCGGCCGGCCGGGCGTGTTATAAAAAACAAGCAGGTTGTGCCGTCCTTTGGATGCCCTTGTGGGCGGTTGCGCGGTTCCCTGAAATGGGGGGTGCCCAACCGTTTCTCCATCTGCATAACAACCGACCTGTGTCGCACAGGGTCTTGCATTTCCGGAAATGTTCGGCCGGAACACCGCGGCCTGAAAATCGGGCGGCAGGTCCAAGCCAGCAGGAGAGACTGATGGACAAGGAATATACGGTTCCAGAAGGTTTGGCCCGCAAGGGGGTTTCCCGGCGGGATTTCGTGCGGTATTGTACCTTCCTGGCGGCCACCATGGGGCTTCCCGCAACGTTTGCCCCGCGGGTCGCCGAGGTGTTTGCCGCTGTGAAAAAGCGGCCACCGGTGGTTTGGTTGCATTTCGGCGAATGCACCGGATGCACCGAGGCCCTGCTTCGCGCCCACTATCCCTTCGTAGACCAACTGCTGCTCGAAGTGCTTTCCATGGAATACCATGAAACCATCATGGCGGCTGCGGGGCATCAGGCCGAGCAGATTCTCGCCGAGGCGGTGCGTAAGCATGACGGCAAGTTCATCTGCGTGGTGGAGGGTGCGGTTGCCACGCGCTATGATGGCGGGTACGGCAAGGTCGGCGGTCGCACCTTTCTCCAGATTGCAAAAGAAGTGGTGCCCCGGGCGGCCGCGACCATCGCCATCGGGGCTTGCGCCGCTTTCGGCGGCATCCCTTCCGCGCATCCCAACCCAGGGGGATACAAGGGCCTGGGGGCGGCCTTGGGGATCAAGCCCCTGACGCTGCCCGGCTGTCCGCCCAATCCGGTCAATTTCGTCGGCACTGTGGTCAACTATCTGTTGCTGGGCAGATTGCCCGCCCTGGACAATCTGGGCCGCCCCCTGTTTGCTTACGGAAAAACCATTCACGACCAATGCCCCCGCCGGTCCCATTTTGAAAATGACGAATTCGTGACGGCCTTTGGTTCCCAGGAGGCGGCCATGGGGTATTGTCTTTACAAAATGGGGTGCCGGGGCCCTGAAACCTTCAACAACTGTCCCACGGCCAAATACAATGACGGTACCAGCTGGCCGGTGGAGGCCGGTCACCCGTGCATTGGGTGCAGCGAGCCGGGTTTCTGGGACAAGATGAGCCCTTTTTACGAAGAGTTGTGACCTGCTGACCAAACAGCCAAGGAACCGTCTGGCCTGCAAGGAAAGGAACGAGTATGGGAAAAAGAATCACCGTGGATCCCATCACGCGTATTGAGGGGCATCTGCGCATCGAGGTGGAGGTGGAAGGCGGAAAAGTGGTGAACGCCTGGAGCTCCGGCCAGATGTTTCGCGGCATTGAAATGATCCTTCAGGGGCGCGACCCGCGGGATGCCCACCATTTTGTGCAGCGTTCCTGCGGGGTCTGCACCTATGTGCATGCCGTCGCTTCGGTGCGGGCCGTGGACGATGCGGTGGGAGTGTCCATTCCCCCCAACGCCCGCCTGGTCCGCAATCTGCTCCACGCCGCCCAGTACCAGCACGACCACATCGTTCATTTTTATCACCTGCATGCCCTGGACTGGGTGGACATCGTCAGTGCCCTAAAGGCGGATCCGGCCAAGACTGCCGCTTTGTCCGCCAATGTCAGCAATGCCCCCTGGGGCGGGGCGCGCCATTTCAAGGATGTCCAGCAACGGCTGAAAACCTTTGTGGACAGCGGGCAATTGGGGCCCTTTGCCAATGCCTACTGGGGGCACCCGGCTTACAAACTGCCGCCCGAGGCCAACCTTATGGCCGCCGACCATTACATCCAGGCCCTGCGCCTCCAGGCGCGGGTCGCACGGTTGCATGCCATTTTCGGCGGAAAGAATCCGCACCCCCAATCCCTGGTGGTGGGGGGCGTGACATCGGTGCGCGACTTAAACCCCGAGCGCCTGGCGGAGTTCCTCTATGTGACCAAGGAGGCCCACGACTTCGTGAAGAATGTTTATGTGCCGGACTTGCTGGCGGTGGCCTCCTTCTATAAGGATTGGGGGGGCATCGGCGGGTGCACGAATTTTCTTACATGGGGAGAGTTCCCGGCCGATGAAAAGGAGCCCGACAGCTTGTTCCTGCCCAGGGGGGTGATTTTCGACAGGAACCTTGCCAACGTGCAGGCGGCGGACCAGCAGCATGTGACCGAACATGTGCATCGGTCTTGGTATGAAGGCAGTGACGCCCGTCATCCCTATGCCGGAGAGACACAGCCACTGAAGGAGAATCCCGCCTACGAGCCGGACGCCGGGAAATACTCCTGGATCAAGGCGCCCCGCTATCAGAACCGGGCGTGCGAGGTGGGGCCCCTGGCCAGGGTGTTGACTGCTTACGCCGTGGGCCATCCCCAGGTCAAGGCGCAGGTGGCGGCCACGCTGTCCCATTTGTCCATACCGGCGTCGGCGTTGTTTTCGACCCTGGGCCGTACCGCTGCCCGTGCCATTGAAACCCTCGTCATCGGCGAAGCGATGCAGGACTGGGTGATGGCTCTTGTGGACAATCTCAAACGCGGCGACACCCGCACCGCTGCCGCCTTCGAGATGCCGGAAAACGGCCAAGGGTGCGGTCTCAACGATGTGCCCCGGGGCGCCCTGGGGCATTGGGTGCAGATTAAAAACCGGAAAATCGAACGGTATCAGTACGTGGTTCCCTCCACCTGGAACCTGGGGCCCCGGGATGCCGACGGTCATCTCAGCCCCGTGGAGGAGGCTTTGATCGGCACACCGGTGGCCGATGCCAGTCGTCCGGTGGAAGTGTTGCGCACCGTTCATTCCTTTGACCCGTGCATTGCCTGTGCCGTGCATGTGATCGATCCGCAGTCAAACGCTGTCTACAAGGTGCGGGTGGTGTGATGTCGGCGGCGGCCATTCCGCCCGCACCCCGTGTCACGGTCATGGGGGTGGGCAATATTCTGCTGGGAGACGAGGGCTTCGGTGTTCGGGTGGTGGAGGCCCTGGAGCGCGGCTTTACTTTTGCCGACGATGTGCTGGTGGTGGACGGCGGGGTGCTGGGAGTGGGGCTGTTGGGCATCATATCCCAGCCACGGCACCTGATCGTGGTGGACGCCGTTCGAAACGGTGGGGATCCGGGAACGCCCTACCGTCTTGCCGGGGCGGATATTCCCCTCCGCATCCGGGCAAAAAACTCCCTTCACCAGGTGGATCTCCTGGAGGCGCTGACATTGTGTCAGGCTTTGGATCATGTGCCGAAAACCGTGATCATCGGTGTAGAACCAGCTGATATCCAGACGCTTCAGGTTGCCCTTACGCCGGTGATGACCGACCAGGTGGGGCCGACAATCAACCGGGTATTGGCGGAATTGGACCGGCTGGGGGCTGGATATACGCCCCGGGAGGCAGGAAAATGTGCATAGCGATTCCATCCCGTATAGTATCCACCGACGGACCCATGGCCGTTGTGGATGCCGAGGGGGTACGGCGCCAGGCGAGCCTGCTGCTGGTGCCCGATGCGGGGGTGGGGGATTATGTGATCGTGCACGCCGGTTTTGCCATCCAGCGGCTTGATGCGGCGGCTGCAAATGCATCGCTGGCACTTCTCAGGGAGGCACTGTCGGCCGTCGACGACGCGGACGGCGAGGAAACGCCTTGAGCCTTTCGGCCCCGGAAGGAACAATCACCGCCCAGTGCTTTGTGGTGCGGGGAACGGTTCAGGGGGTGGGGTTCCGGCCTTACGTACACCAGCTGGCCGTTGGCTGCGGCCTTTTCGGCGACGTTGCCAATACACCGGAAGGGGTGTGTATCTGCGTGGAGGGGGCTTCGGAAGCTGTTGCCGCATTCCGTCGGCGGTTGCCGGAAGAAGCGCCCGCCATTTGCCGCATTACTGCTATGTCGGTTTCTTCCCGCACCCCGCGCGGGCTGAAAACCTTCACCATTTCCACCAGCCGCAACGGCGGCTGCCACGGGGTCCAGGTGCCGCCGGACCTGCCTGTCTGTGCCCATTGCCTTGCGGAAATGGCCGATCCGGCAAACCGCCGGTACCGGTATCCCTTCATCAACTGTGCCCGTTGCGGCCCGCGATTTACCATCATCCGCCAACTTCCCTATGACCGGCCGGCGACGGCCATGCGGGCCTTTACCATGTGCGACCAATGCCGGGCCGAGTATGAAAACCCGGCCGACCGGCGGTTTCATGCCCAGCCCATTGCCTGTCCTGCGTGCGGTCCCCGTCTCGCGTTGCGGGATGGAGCAGGGCGTACCGTTCCGTGCCGGGATTTCCTTGCGGAGGCGGTGGCGCGGATCCTTAAGGGCGGCATCGTTGCGGTTCAGGGCCTCGGGGGGTTTCACCTGGCCGTCGACGCCCGAAACGAGGCGGCCGTGGCTGCGTTGCGCCGCCGCAAGCACCGCCCTCACAAGCCCTTCGCCGTCATGGTGCCGGATATGACGTCCGCCGGGCACCTGGTTCGCTTCGGCAAGACCGGGGCCGGGGCCTTGCTGGATCCTGCGCGGCCCGTGGTGCTGCTGGATAAAAAAGGACCAGGCCGCTTGGCCCCTTCGGTGGCCCCGGGCACCCGCCGGTTGGGGGTCATGCTGCCTTACACGCCCCTTCATCATTTACTGGTTCAAGCGGCCGGTGTGCTGGTAATGACCAGCGGCAACGGCTGCGGCCGGCCGGTGGTGATCACCGAAGCGGATGCGTTGGGGCAACTGGCTGGGGTTGCGGATGCCTTTCTGGTGCACGATCGCCCCATCGTTCAGCGCTGTGACGATTCAGTGGTTTCGGTGACAGGCAGATCGATCCAGGTGGTGCGCCGTTCCCGGGGGATCACTCCGGCGCCGGTCAACCTGGGGGCTGCCGGTCCCCAGGTGTTGGCCATGGGCGCATTGTTGAAAAACACCATCTGTCTGACCCGGAACCGGCGCGCCTTCTTGAGCCAGCATATCGGTGACCTGGAGGATGCCGACACCTTCGCATTTTACCAGGAAACCATTGCCCACCTGCGCCGGCTGCTGGGCATTCGCCCCGGGCGCATCGCCTGTGATCTTCATCCTGATTATCCATCTTCCCGTTTCGCCCGGGACTTGGCCGGGAAGGCGGTTGTGCGCGTGCAGCATCACCATGCGCATGTAGCGGCCTGCATGGCCGAACACCGGCTTGCCGGACCCGTGATCGGACTTGCCCTGGACGGTACGGGATACGGTACCGACGGGGCTGTGTGGGGAGGCGAGGTGTTGGTGGCAACCCTTGCGGGATTTGAAAGGGCCGCCCATTTGGCTTATGTGCCCATGCCCGGAGGGGATGCTGCTGTCCGTCACCCCTGGCGAATGGCGGTCAGCTATTTGTATCGGGCCTTCGGCGCGTCTTTCAGCGACCTTGATCTGCCCATGAGAACCGAAATTCCCCGGCAACAGTTCGATACGGTGGCCGGAATCGCTTCCGGCCGATGGCGCGCGCCGTTTACTTCCAGCCTGGGACGACTGTTCGATGCCGTGGCCGCCATGGCGGGGGGGTGTATCACGACCAGTTTCGAGGGACAGGCGGCCGTGATGCTGGAGGCCGCTGCCGGCGGTGCGCTGGCCGCCGCTGACCAGGGCTATCCCTGGCATGTGAACTGCACTGATGGCGGGGTGTACGTGGCGGATGTGTCCGCCCTGATCCGCCGGGTGGCAAGCGATGCGGCCCAGGGTGTTCCGGTGGGGATGGTCAGCCGCCGGTTTCATCGCGCCATCGTGTCCCTGTTCACCGGGCTTTGTCTCAGGGTGCGGAAGGACACGGGAATCGGCAAGGTGGTCATGAGCGGCGGGGTTTTCCAGAATGGTCTGTTCCTTTCGGGGCTGCGGCGAAGTCTCGCGGGCGAAGGGTTTTCAGTTTACACACATCGGCAAGTCCCCTGCAACGACGGGGGGATCAGCCTCGGCCAGGCCGTGGTGGCGGCTGCACAACGGTGACGGGGTGGGGAATAAAGAGAGGGGCGCCGTTGTGAAAAGAGTCTCGGAGGCGGCAGTGTTTGCGGAATTTCGACACCCGGCCCTTTCCCGGCGGCTGGTGACGCGCTTGCGGACTGTGGGGCAACGCCTGGGGGAACGGCGGGTTCGCTTCATGGAAGTGTGCGGCACCCACACCATGTCTGTTTTCCGGAACGGGATCCAATCCCTGCTACCGCCGCAGATATCCCTGGTGTCCGGTCCGGGCTGCCCGGTATGCGTGACGGACCAGGCCGAGATCGACGCTTTTATCGCACTGGCCGGCATGCCGGAGGTGGTGATCGCTACCTTTGGTGATTTGATGCGGGTGCCGGGAACCGGCACCTCTCTTGTTGAGGAGCGGCGAAAAGGTGCCGATATCCGGGTTGTCTACAGCCCGTTGGATGCGCTTGCCATCGCCCGTGCCGTCCCCCACCGGCAAGTGGTGTTTCTGGGCGTTGGTTTCGAGACCACGGCGCCGACGGTGGCGGCCGCCGTTCAGGCCGCCCGGCGGGAGGCGGTGGCCAATTTCAGCGTGTTTTCTGCACACAAACGGGTGCTGCCCGCCCTCCATGCCCTGATGGGCATGGCGGATGTCGCCATCGACGGGTTTTTACTGCCCGGTCATGTGTCGGCCGTTATCGGCGCCGATGCTTACAGGCCCTTTGTGGCGCATTGTGGGGTGCCGGCGGTGGTGGCGGGTTTCGAACCCGTGGACCTGCTTTCGGCGCTGGTCATGCTGGGCGATCAGGCGGCCGCCGGTCATTGTCGACTTGAAAATGCCTATGACCGTGTGGTGACAGGAGCCGGTAATGGCAGGGCCCTGGCGCTTCTGAAAGATACCTTCGATACCACGGATGCCCACTGGCGCGGGCTGGGCAAGATCACCGGCAGCGGCCTGGCGTTGAAGAGGGACTTGGACATGCACGATGCGCGGCGGCTTTTCCCGATGGCGGTCCATCCGTCGTCCGGCCCCGGGCGGTGCCGTTGCGGGGAGGTTTTGACCGGCAGAATTGTCCCCACCGCCTGCGCCCTGTTCGGCGGCGTCTGCACGCCGGCGCATCCCATGGGGCCGTGCATGGTTTCCAGCGAGGGAACCTGCGCGGCATACCATCATTATGGGGAGGACATCACATCCAATGCAGGATGAACACATCTCACTGGACCATGGCAGCGGCGGCAGATTATCCCATGAATTGGTGACGGAACAGTTGCTGCCCCTCTTCGACAACCCCATCCTTTCCCGGATGGACGACGGGGCCGCCCTTGTTATCGACGGTGTGCACCTGGCCTTTTCCACCGATACGTTTGTTGTGGACCCGCTTTTCTTCCCGGGAGGCAGCATCGGTGAGTTGGCGGTCAACGGCACCGTCAACGACCTGGCCATGTGCGGTGCGGTGCCGTTGTACCTGGGTATGGGGCTTATAATTGAAGAGGGGTTTTCCCAGGGCACGCTGATGGAAGTTCTCACCGCCATGCGCCGGGCCGCGCAGCGGGCCGGTGTTCAGGTGGTGACGGGCGACACCAAGGTGGTTCCCCGGGGCGCGGTGGACAAGCTTTTCATCAACACCTCCGGCATCGGTCGCATTCCCAAGGGGCGGCATCTGTCCTCCGATGCGGCCAAGCCCGGCGACGCGGTGCTGCTCAGCGGTACCATGGCCGATCATGGCATGACCATCCTCAACGCCCGGGAGAAACTGGCCTTTTCCGGCGAAATGGCCAGCGACACGGCGGCGCTCCATGACCTGGTGGCGGCGATTTTTTCGGTGACCGCTGATGTGCATGTGTTGCGGGATCCTACCCGGGGTGGGGTGGGGACGGCTTTGGGGGAGATTGCGGCGCGCTCCCGGGTGGGCATCGATATCCGGGAAGCGAATCTTCCGGTGAACGGCCCGGTGGCCGGCATGTGCGATCTGCTGGGGATTGATCCGCTCTATGTGGCCAACGAGGGGAAACTGTTGGCTTTCGTGGCTCCCGAGGTTGCCGGGGATGTGCTGGCCGCCATGCGGTCGCATCCCCTGGGGCGGGGTGCCGTGGTGCTCGGTCAGGTGGTGGCGGAGCATCCGGGCAAGGTATACATGAACACCCGCATCGGTGGCCGGCGTATCGTCCCCATGCTCACAGGGGAACAATTGCCCCGAATTTGTTAGATGCTCCCGGCATGGGAATGATCCGTTGGCGGTGCCCCGGTTTCATGCCGCCTGGGCCAGACCGGCAACCAGAGAAGCGATGGAGGTCGTGATGAAAAAGGCGGTGCGCGCCTGCCTGCTGGCGGCGTGCGTGTTGGCAATATCGTGGGGCGCGGCCGGTTGTCGCATGAAGCGGGTGGTGCTGGTAGCCGGCGAGACCATGGGCACCACCTATCAGGTGAAGGTGGTTGCCTCGGTGTTCCGGCCGGTGGGAACGCTTGAGCGGCGAATCGGCGATCGTCTCCTGGAGATCAACCGGAGCATGTCCACCTACCTGCCGGACAGTGAAATCAGTCGTTTCAATGCGCTTGAATCCGGCCAGGAAATGACCGTATCCGAGGACTTTTTTTCCGTTTTGCGGGTTGCGGAAAAAATTCACCGGCTCACTGCGGGGGCATGGGATGGCACTGTCATGCCCCTGGTGGATTTATGGGGATTCGGCCCTGCCGGTTTCGTGGGGGTGGTGCCCCCTTCCGATGAGATTTCCCGTTGCGTGGCCGATGTGGGGTTAGACGGCATCCGGCTCAAGGCCGGCCGGGTGCTTGAAAAGGTGCGGGGGCGGCAAGTGCGGCTCGACCTCGCCTCCATTGCCAAGGGCTACGGTGTGGATGCGTTGGCGGAGTTGCTGGCCGGCCTGGGGTATGAGGATTTTCTGGTCGAAATTGGCGGAGAAGTTGCGGCTGCGGGGCGGCGGCTTGACGGGAAACCGTGGCGGGTGGGTATCAACCGCCCCAGTAAGGATGCGGGGTTCGGGGAGGTGTACCGGGTGTTGGCCCTGCAGGATCAGGCTTTGGCCACCAGTGGGGATTACCGCAACTTTTTTGAAATCGACGGGCGCACCTATTCCCATGTAATCGATCCGCGCACCGGTTACCCGGTTGCCAACGGGGTGGTCAGTGTGTCGGTGGTGGCGGATACCTGCGTGTTTGCCGACGGGTTGGCAACGGCCATGATGGTGATGGGGCCCGGGCAGGCCGTGGCCCTTGCCGACGCCCTGCCAAGGGTGAGCTGTTTGGTGGTGGTGCGGGCGCCGGACGGGCGTTTCACCGATTACCGGTCACAGGGGTTTACCGAATGATGCACCGTGTGATCCGGTGAGAAACCATGTGCTTGAAGGCCGTCAGTTCCTGTTCCGTGCAGGGGGTGGTTTTTTCTCTGATGTGATTGGGGCGCAGCACTTTCTGGCCGTGGAAGCGTTGCAGGGCATAAAGATCCGCACCTTCGATGAGACGGCCGATGGAAGTCATGATCGTCTCATTTACAAAGGGGTGGAGGCAGGTGGTGCGAAACTCATGGGCGATGCCGGACGATAAAATGAGCCGGACGCTTTTCCGGATCTGTTGCGCCACCCCGGTGGGGTGCAAATCCGGCGCGTAGCCGTCTGGATCGGTCTTTACGTCCATGGCGATGTAATCCACCAACCCGTTTGCGATTAGCGCCGCCAATGCCTCCGGCTTGCTGCCGTTGGTATCGATTTTAATCTGGAAGCCGAGTTGCTTCACCTCCTCCAGAAACGCACCGAGGTCCTTGTGCAGCAGGGGTTCGCCGCCCGTGACCACCACACCGTCGAGTAGCGCCCGCCGCGCGGCCAGCAATTCGAGCGCCGCATTTG
This sequence comes from Desulfobacterales bacterium, assembly GCA_963678885.2. GTDB lineage: Bacteria > Desulfobacterota > Desulfobacteria > Desulfobacterales > JAFDDL01. The sequence goes on from CAXXFG010000001.1 coordinate 1,873,349, forward strand.
TTGTCACCATGGACAGCTGGTCGGTTCGATAGGCCGCAAGATCCGGGTTGTGGCAATAGGGGCAAATGAAATTACACCCCGGCGTGAACAGGATGCAGCTGACCTTGCCCGGAAAATCGATCAGGGACGTTTTCTGCATACCGCCGAAGATCATGCCGCTTTCCCGTACCGGTTCAGTAACGTTGGCAGGCGGTTTTGCGGGCACTTTGCTGGTAGGCCCGGAAGGCTTTGAGCAGGCTGTCCGGACCGGCCTCCGGCCCTGGCATGGCGGGGCCGGAGGCCGGTCGCGCGATCTTGTGCCGGCAACCGGTGCAGTAAGGCGTATCGTCGACGAGATAGTACCCTTGTTTCTTTTCAATGAAGCGATTGCACACAGAACAGTTCATTGTCATCTCAGTTAACGGCGGAGCCGGTTAAGTGGCCGCGATCGAAGCGGCGGACGGCTCCGCGGCGGCGGTTTTCTTTTCGGGCATGGCGATGGTCTTTTCCAGTCTGCCTTGGGCCGGGGACTCGTTTTCTTCTGGAACCCGGAAGGTTTTTCTCAGAGTGAACTCGGCACGTTTCCCGTCGTTCCACTGCTGCACCGGGCGCAGGTACCCAACGACCCGAGAGTATATTTCCGTTGATTGGTTGCAGTGGGGACAGGACTCCTGCTCCCCCTCGATATAGCCGTGGGAAGAGCATACGCTGAAGGTCGGGGACAAGGTGAAGTACGGCAGCCGGAAATTTTGCGCTGTTTTCCGGACAAGCCCCTTGACCGCGTCGATGTCCGACACCTGCTCGCCGAGAAACATGTGCAACACAGTCCCGCCGGTGTACTTGGTCTGAAGGTCGTCCTGAAGCATGAGGGTTTCGAACACATCGTCGGAATAGTTGACCGGCAGCTGGGTCGAGTTGGTGTAGTAGGGCGCGGCGCCTTGCTGGTAGTGTTTTTCGTTGGAGCAGATAATGTCCGGGTAGGTTCTTTTGTCCAGCATGCACAACCGGTAGCTGGTTCCCTCGGCCGGGGTGGCTTCCAGGTTGAAGATGTCTCCGGACGTCTCCTGGATTTCCGCCAGCAATGCGCGCAGATGATCCATTACCTCCAAGGCAAAGGCCCGTCCCTGGGGACTGGCGATGTCTTTGCCCATGAAGTTAAGGCAGGCTTCGTTCATGCCGATGATGCCGATGGTGGAAAAATGGTTTTTCCAGTACAAGCCTGAATTTTCCTTGATGTCTTTCAGGTAATGCTTCGAGTAGGGGTAGAGATTTTTTTCCGTGAACTTCTCCAGGATCTTTCGCTTGATGGCCAGGCTTTCCACGGCCATGTCCACCTTCTCCCCCAGGGCTGCAAAAAACGCTTCCTTGGTTTTCGTCAAGTATCCGATACGCGGCAGGTTGATGGTGACGACCCCGATGGACCCGGTCAGCGGGTTGGCGCCGAAAAGTCCACCGCCGCGTTTGAGCAATTCCCGGTTGTCCAGCCGAAGGCGGCAGCACATGGAACGCGCATCTTCGGGGGACATGTCGGAGTTGATGAAATTGGAAAAATAAGGGATGCCGTATTTCCCCGTCATCTTCCACACCAGGTCGAGCGTTGGGTTGTCCCAATCGAAGTCCGCCGTGATATTGTAGGTGGGAATGGGAAAGGTGAACACACGGCCCTTGGCATCACCGGCCATCATCACATCGGCAAATGCCCTGTTGATCAGGTCCATTTCCGGCTGGAACTCGGCATAGGTGCTCTCCTGTTCCTTGCCGCCGATAATGACGGGGTGATCCCTCAGTATCGAGGGGACGCACAGGTCCATGGTGATGTTGGTGAAAGGGGTCTGGAACCCCACACGGGTCGGGATGTTGATGTTGAAGACGAACTCCTGCAGGGCCTGCTTGACTTCTTCATAGTTGAGGGCGTCGTAGCGGACAAAGGGGGCGAGCAGGGTGTCGAAATTGGACAGGGCCTGGGCGCCGGCCGCTTCTCCTTGGAGGGTATAGAAGAAATTAACGACCTGCCCCAGGGCCGAGCGGAGATGTTTTGGTGGTGCACTTTCCACTTTTCCGGACACGCCTTTGAAGCCCTGTTTGAGCAGGTCTTTGAGGTCCCAGCCGACGCAGTAAACCGACAACAGACTCAGGTCGTGGATATGAATGTCGCCGCCCTTGTGCGCCTTTCGGATATTGGGGGGATAGATGCGGTTCAGCCAATACTCGGCGGTGATGTCGGAGGAAATATAATTGTTGAGCCCCTGCAGAGAATAGCACATATTGCTGTTCTCTTTGATTTTCCAGTCAAGCTTCTGAATGTAGTTTTCCACCAAGTCTACGTTGATGGCGGTGGTCATGTTGCGGATCTGGGCGTGCTGTTCCCGGTAGAGGATGTAGGCTTTGGCGGTTTTGTAATAAGGCGAGTCCAGCAAGACTCGTTCCACAATGTCTTGAATTTCCTCCACGTCCGGCGTGGGGCAGAGCCGCATGTCGTGGATGAGGGTCAGCACGCGCAAGGTCAGTTTTCGCGCCTCCCTGTCGCTGAACTCACCGGATGCCCTTCCGGCTTTCTCGATTGCCAACGTGATTTTTGATGAATCAAATTCGACGATCCGGCCATCTCTTTTCTTTAGCTGTTCGATCACTGGCGGCACCTCAACGATTGTCCTTAGGGTTTACAAAAAAGAATATGCCCATCATGTCCTGCAACGTCTTAAAACGGTTTCTATTTCAGGTAGGATACGGCATCGCCGGGGTTTGGCGTTGCCCAAAAGCGCTCCCAAGGTATCCAATATGTTGTTGTGTGTCAACAAAAAAAAACTATATGTAGCGTTTTCGGGGGGATTTTCAGCGGTGGTGGGATATTGAAAAAAATCAAGGGAGTAATGACCCGGGGGTGGGCTTGCGTCCCAGGGGGATCTCGGTTAGGGTATGACTGCGCTTCAGGCACCCGGCAAGGCGGCGGGGATTGCCCAATTGCGTTGTGATTATTAAAAAAGATGCGGCATTGTTGTCAGCGTCCGTCTGGCATGCCGTTAGCGGCCGGATGACCGGAAGGAGCGCGCATGCAGATCGGTTCCCCCCCCCTGTTTCGGAAGGTGATTGTTCCCTGGTATGACGGCGGGTTGTTTTGCCTTGGCACCGGGGTGTTTTCAGTGGCGGTGTTCGCCTTCGGATGCGTGGGGGTGTCCACGGCGTCGGCCCTGTCCGATAAGCTGCGCTATGTCTGGGTGCCGGCCGCGCTCATCGTTTTGAGCGCAGCAGTGCTCAGCAGCCTGACTGTTCGGATGTTTCGCCGGCACGCCCATCGCACTAAAAAAGAGTTGCCTTGACCTGCCGTCCTGCCTTGCGCAGGGCTTTACCCATGTGCCGGGTGCCTCTCTACTGGGCCGATATGAACTCTTTGAACGCCATGGTCCGGTAGCTGTCTGTCTGGATGTATTTCAGGTATCCAAGAAACATCTCCCGGGGGATATAGCCGGGAAGGAACTGAATCTTTTCGCCGTGTTGGTCCATGAACCACGTGGCCGGCAACCCGCGGATACGGTATTTTTGCGCGAGGTTTTTGTCTTTGTCGAAATCGAGGCGCACCGGGATGAAATGCGTATTCATGTAAGCGGCCACATCCGACTGCATGAAGGTGTCCTCGTCCATTTTTTTGCAATAATGGCACCAGTCGGCGTAGAAGTATAGCAGCACTTTTTTCTGGTTGTCTTTGCCCGGGTGCATGGCGTCATTGAGGGAGCGCCATTGAACGCGGGAGGTGTCGTTTGTGGGAGACTGGGGCGGTGCACCGGCTGCGCTGCAAACCGAAGCCGCCACGGCAGTCCACAAAAAGGCCAGAGAAAGGATGAAGCTGTTGGACAGTCTATTCATGTCGCCATACTCCTTAGTTTGGACCGGGGATAAAGGAAAATTTATTGAATACAAGCAAGACGCCCACAAGGATGAGGAGAACACCGGCGACTGCGTTGACATATCTGAGGATGCGCCCGGCCTTTTTAATGAATGCGAGGATGAAGGTGATAAAGAACGACAGCGCAACAAACGGAATGCCAAGGCCGAGAGAATAGACGCTCAAAAGCAGAGTTCCTTCCAAAATGGTTTCCCGGCTGCCGGCGATGATGAGGATCGATCCGAGCAGCGGACCGATACACGGGCTCCAGCCGGCGCCGAAGGCCATGCCGATGGTGAAGGTTCCGAGGAAATGAACGGGTTTTCGGTGTACCTGCACCTTTTTTTCAAAATCGAGCAATTTGAACCGCAAAATCCCTGTCAGGTGAACGCCCAGGAGGATGATCAGGATGCCGCCGATAACGCGAATATGGGCGACATAGCGGAACAGCAGACCGCCCAGGTACGATGCCGAGGCGCCCATCAGGATAAAGACGGTGGCAAATCCGAGAACATATATAATTGTGGAGAGAATCGCTTTTTTTCGCACCGCTGCATCGTCTCCCCGGGTAAGTTCGTCCAGGGAGAATCCGGTGATGAAGGTGAAATAGGCCGGGATCAGCGGCAATACGCAAGGTGAGAAAAACGACAGAAGCCCTGCAATAAAGGCCGCTGAGTATGAAACAGAATCATTGAACATGGAGACTCCCGAACGCTGCAAAAAAACGGCGCTTTTCCCGGCGCCTTCCCCCTATAATAGCGGCCGTTGAGGATAAGTCAATAGACGGGCGGTGGCGGCTACGTTCTGTTTCTCACCGGCTCAACTCCCGGGAACGGTCGGCTGCGGCCTTGATGCCTGCCCCGATCACCTGCTTGAGGTGGTGCTCAGCGAACACCTTGAGAGCGGCCTCGGTGGTGCCTCCCGGAGAAGTGACGTTGCGGCGCAGCTGTTCCGGGGGGTCTTCTTTGGCTTCCATGAGGGCGGCGGCGCCCTTGATGGTGCCGACGGCCAGTTGCCGGGCTGCGGACCGTTCAAGGCCCAGGGCCTCGCCGGCGTCGATCATGGCTTCGGCCAGATAAAAAACGTACGCCGGACCGGAGCCGGACAGCGCGGTTACCGCGTCCAGGTCGGACTCCGCGAAGCTAGTCACAGATCCCATGGCGGAAAGCAGCCGGGTGGCATCCGCCATGTCCTTGCCCGACGCGAAGCCGTTGGCGCACATGCCCGATACGCCCTGTAGCACCAGGGCGGGGGTGTTGGGCATCACCCGGATAATGGGCAGCATCTGCCGTTTTTCCGCCGGTAACCGGTCATAGAGCAGCGCCTCGATTTTTTCCATCCGGAAGCCGGCTGCGATGGAGATGACGAGCTTTTTTCCGGTCAATTCCGCGGCCGTTTCCGGTGCGATTGAGGACACGGTGTCGGTCATCTGCTGGGGCTTGACGGCCAGAACGATAATGTCGCTTTGGCAAAACAGCCGCCGATTGTCGGTGGTGGTGCGGATGCCGTAGGTGGCGGCCATGTAGGCGAGGCGATCGGGGCTCACGTCGCTGGCCGTGATATCGGCGGGGCGGTAGCACCCTGCGGTAAGTGCGGCGCCAATAATGGCTTCCCCCATATTGCCGGCGCCGATGAAACCGATGGATTGTGACATGGAACAAACTCCTATGATTGACAGGGTATGAACGATCGTTTGGAACACGTTAACCTATCCCCGGCCCCCGGCCCTGTCAACGGCTTTTTCTTCGAAACTTCTTGACTTCTCCTGAATAATATATTTAATTTTCTGGTAATAATTTGATTTCCCCTGCGCTGCAGGGCCCGGGGGAGGGAAGGGGTGTAAACACCAATGTTTGTGTTGGGAAACCTGTTGCTTGCAGTGGCCAAAGTGCTGGATATCGTTCTGGTCCTGTTCATGTGGATTGTGGTGGCCCGTGCGGTGTTGTCCTGGGTGAACCCGGATCCCTACAATCCCATCGTCCGGATCATCTACAATGTCACCGAGCCGGTGCTGTCGTATATTCGCCGTCTGGTACCGGTGCATTTCGGGGGCATCGATCTTTCTCCGATGATCGCCGTTCTCGGGGTGATCTTTCTGCAGGTGTTTTTGGTGTCCAGCCTCGAACGCATGGCCATGATGCTGCTTTAGCCTCGAAAGGAGGGCCGAGCATGAAAATGACGCCGATCGATATCCAGCAACACCAGTTCCGTGTTAAATTCAGGGGGTTCGATATCCAGGAGGTGGACGCGTTCCTCGATCAAATGGCCGATGCCTTCGGCCGTCTACAGGAGGAGCGCGACCGTCTGGCCGGCGAAATCCAGAAACTCAACGGAGAGGTACAGGGCTTCCGGGAGCGGGAGGACACATTCAAGCGCGTCATGCTCAATTCCCAGAAAACCATTGAGCAGATGAAGGAAAACGCCCGCAAGGCCGCCGAAATCACCATCGCCGAGGCGGAGGTGAAAGCCGAGAAAATTCTGAACCGGGCCCACAACCGTCTGGCACAGCTGCACGAGGACATGGCGGAACTGAAACGCCAGCGGACCCAGATCGAGATACAGATTCGTTCCGTTCTCGATGCCCACAGCCGGTTGCTGGACATGGGCAAGGAAGAAGAAAAGACCATCGACGCCGAAGAGGACAAGATTAAGATTCTCCAGAAATAACGGATGGTGGCGGCAACATGCGGCTGTTTCGTACCAAGTGGCGGTTGCATCTGTTTGTCGCGGGGCAGGGCGCGTGATGCGGAAACCGTTGGGAGCGATTCATGGCAAAGATTGATGCATTTTTCAAGTTGATGAACGACCAGGGGGCCTCGGACCTCCACCTGGCCGCGGGGCTTCCTCCGGCCCTTCGTCTCCGGGGGGATATCGAGCGGATCAAGTACAAGGTGCTCACCAACGATGAGCTGCGGGCCATGCTCTATGAAATCACGCCCGAAGAAAAAATAAAGGTTTTTGAAGAAACCGGTGACGTGGATTTCGGGTACGAAATTCCAGGTCTTGCCCGTTACCGCGCCAATTTTTTCATGCAGAAAAACGGCGTCGGTGCGGTCTTTCGAGAAATTCCCAGCAAGATTATGACGGCGGACCAGCTGGGCTTGCCGCCGGTCATCCCGAAGCTGGCCACGCTTCCCCGGGGGCTGGTGCTGGTCACCGGGCCCACCGGCAGCGGCAAGTCCACCACCCTGGCGGCCATTATCGATGTGGCCAACCGTGAGCGCAAGGACCATATCATCACGGTGGAGGACCCCATCGAATTCGTTCACCAGAGCCAGGGCTGCATCGTCAATCACCGGGAGGTGGGGATGCATACCCGGGATTTTAGTGCCGCGCTGCGCGGTGCCCTGCGTGAAGACCCGGACGTCATTCTGGTGGGCGAGTTGCGGGACTTGGAAACCATCTCCCTTGCCATTGAAGCCGCCTCCACGGGGCACCTGGTGTTCGGCACTCTGCACACCTCCAGTGCGCCCAAGACCGTGGACCGGATTATCGAAGTGTTTCCTTCCACCGAGCAGGCCCAGATTCGTTCCACCCTGTCCGACAGCCTTCGGGCCGTTGTGGCCCAGACCCTTTTCAAGCGTGTGGACAAGGTCGGCCGTGTGGCGGCCCTGGAAATTCTGATCGCCACGCCAGCGGTCCGCAACCTGATTCGGGAGGGCAAGAGCCATCAGATTCCCTCCATGATACAGACCGGAAAGAAATATGGCATGCAGTTGCTTGATGATGCCATCATGGAGTTGTACCAGAAAGGCGTGATCAGCCCGGACGAGGCATATGCCAAGGCCAATGACAAGGCCCGGTTCAAGCCGTTTATCAAGGGCGCGCCTGCGGATTTCACCGAAGCCTGACGCGCGCCAAAACGCCGGGCATTCCGGAGGCCAGGATGAAAAAACAGGAAATCGATCATATCTTCACCCGCATGCTGGACGCCCACAGCAATGTGTCGGATCTGAACTTCACGGTGGGTAAACCCCTGCAGGTGGAAAGCGCCGGTCAATTGGTGCCGGTGGAAATGGAGCCGGATTTCAGAGAGCTGACGCCTTTCCAGACCGAAACCATCGCCATGGGGCTCATCAACCAGGACCATCGCCTGACCGAACGACTGCTGGTGGACGGCTCCTGCGACCTGTCCTACCAACTGGCAGGCAAGGCCCGGTTCCGGGTGAACATTTTTTCTCAATCCAATAATTATTCCATCGTGCTGCGAAAGCTCGAAACAAAGATCCCCACGGTGGACGAGATGCAACTGCCGGCCGCCTTCTATAAAATTTCCAAGGAACTCAACGGGATTGTCATTGTGACGGGTGCCACCGGCAGCGGAAAGTCCACCTCCCTGGCGGCCATTTTGAATGAAATCAACGAACAGAAATCCGTCCATGTGGTGACGTTGGAAGACCCCATCGAATATCAGCATCCCCACAAGCGCTCCACCTTCAATCAGCGGGAATTGGGCAGCGATTTCGATTCATACGCCAACGGGTTGCGGGCAGCCCTGCGGCAGGCGCCAAAGGTGATTCTGGTGGGGGAAATGCGGGACCGCGAGACCGTGGAGATCGGTCTCAGCGCCGCGGAAACCGGCCATCTGGTGTTGACCACCCTCCACACGGTGGATGCGGGGCAGACCATCAACCGGATTCTCGGTATGTTCAGCACCGAGGAGGAAAACCAAATCCGCATTCGTTTGGCCGATACCCTTCGGTGGGTGGTTTGCCAGCGGCTGCTACCGAAAATCGGCGGTGGTCGGGTGGCGGCCTTCGAGATCCTGAGCACGGGGTTGCGGGTCAAGGACGCCATCCTCAACGGGGAAGCCGAGGGAAAGACCTACTACGAAATTATGCAGGCGGGCCGCGCGTTCGGCATGACCACCTTCGACGATTACATTATCGACCTCTATGCGAAAAGCCAGATCACCCACGATACGGCCATGGCGTATGCTTCCCGCCGGGGCGTGGTCGGCCGGGGCGTTGATTCGGTGAAGAGTGCCCGGGGTGAGGCGACCACGGATATCGAAAGCCTCGAAATCGACAAGAATTACAAGATTGGTGCCGACCAATAGCCGTTCCTTTGTTTCACCACCCTGACAGGAGGTTGTGAGCCGATCATGCAAGTGACCTGTGATCAGTGCCAGAGCAAATTCAAGATTCCGGATGAAAAAGTGCCCGGAAACAAGGCCTTGTCCCTGCGGTGTCCCAAATGCAAGGGGACCATCACCATCGGCGGCTCTGTCGGGGGGGGGGCGGACTTGTCCGACGATTACGACGCCGAAGATCGCCCCTTTGACTTTATCGAGGAGGAGGGCAAGACCGCCCTGGTCTGTGAGCATGATACCGTCATACGGGAACAGGTCGTGGGCGTATTGGAGATGCTGGAGTATCACATTACCGTGTGTGATGGGGCCCGGGACGCCCTGAAAAAAATGCGCTACCATCTATACGATTTGATTGTTGTCAACGAGATGTTCGACACCGCGGATCCGAATGCCAATGGATTGCTGATCTTCCTTGAACGTCAGAACATGGCGGTGCGTCGCGGCATTTTCCTGCTGCTGATCAGCAGCCGCTTTCGCACCATGGACAATATGGCGGCGTTGCACAGAAGTGTGAATCTCATTATCAATCCGGAAAACATTGCCGATTTTGAACGGATCCTCAAGCGGGGGCTCACCGATCAGGCCCTCACTTACCGGGTGTTCCGGGAAACCCTTAAACGGCTGGGCCGGATGTGACAACAGAGGGGTGCAGTGCGTACCGGTTGGAGATGCGACTGCTGGGGCTGCGCAAGCGGTTGGCGGCCCCGGATCTTGGCTCCCGGGAGCGTGCCGCCGTCCTGCAGGAGATCCGGAATATCGAAGAGATGTTGGGCCTGGACTAGGCGGTAGCTCAGGCGCCCCGGCTGATCAATCGCAACCCTTCCAGGGTGAGGTCCGGCTCCACCGCTTCGATGGCGGTGCAAATGCCCCCGATGAGCGGGGCCAGCCCGCCGGTTGCCACTACCTTCGGCGTCGGCCGCATGTCCGCCTTCATCCGGTGCACGATGCCATCCACCAACCCCGCATACCCGAACAGAATGCCGGATTGAATACTGCCGATGGTGTCGGTGCCGATGACATGCGCCGGGGGGGTGGCCAATTCCACCCGTGGCAGTTTTGAGGCGTGGCTGTAAAGCGCTTCGGCGGCAATCATGATGCCGGGGCTGATGGCACCGCCCAGATAGGCGCCGTCGGCGGACACCGCGTCAAAGGTGGTGGCGGTGCCGAAGTCAATGACGATCAGGCTGGTCTTGTATTTGTTGAATGCGGCCACCGCGTTGACGATGCGGTCGGCACCGACTTCCCGGGGGGCACCGTAGCGGTTGGGCATGGACTTGACGGTGTCGGCCGTTACCCATCGGGGCGGGTGTGCCATGTATTTTCGGCAGAAGGCGTCCAGGATTGCGGTCATGGGCGGGACAACGCTGGAAATGACGGTTTTCTTGACCTGGTCCAGGGCAATGCCCCCGGCCGTGAAAAGGCCGGTGGCCAAGACGCTGAATTCATCTTCTGTGGCATTCGGCTCGGTCCGGATGCGCCAGCTTTTCAGAAGGCGCTTGCCCTTGAAAACCCCCAGAACGGTATGGGTGTTGCCCACATCAATGACAAACAGCATGTGACAGCTCCTTTTGGCGTTGGTTGGTTGCGCTCATTTGAGGGAGATGGTGAACACTTCAGGTGCTGCCTGCACCAGGCTGGTGCCGATGGGCAGGTTGATTTTGGCCCTTCTGACGTAGATGCCCGGTGGCAGATCCTTCAGATCAACGAAGGCTGTGATGCCGCTGTCCGCGGAAAGGCCGGCCAGGTCTTTTTCGGCACCCTTGACATCAATGGCGATGACCGGGGGCGTGATGCGGGCCTCGTAAACCGTGTGCCGCGCCTCCACGGGGATTCCTTCGAAATGGCGTTGCCCCATGCGCTGTGTGATCGTGACCACGGTGACCACTACCGGTGAGGGCGGCGGATCGCCTGCCATCATGACCCCTTCGGGCAGGTCCAGGGCGATTTCTTTTTTAAAGGAGTCCGATTTGTTTTCCAGCGAAACGGGTGCGGTGGGCAGATGGGCCAGGCCGTCGATGATTTGTTTGGGCCCGCTGACCGCAACGGCGGTCGGATGCGCTGCCGCCTGTTGTACTTCATAGCCCTGGGCCGGCGTGCCGATTAAAACGGCCTGGACAGCCACTGTGCGGGTGATTTTCGGTTCCAGGCGCAAGGTGATCGAGGCCGGGTCCACGGTTACCAGGGAAATGGCGCGGGGCAGGTTGAAAGCGGCCGCGTCTATCGGGAGGGTGAAAAGTCCGGGTTTTGCCGGGCGGAGGTCCAGGCGGCAAATGCCTGCGCTGTTCCGGAACGACCGGACCGCCGCCCTGGGGCCCCGTATCCGTGCCTCGCCTTCCGTGGGAACCGGGCCGGTCACGACCAGATCGGCAGGAAGGTTTTCCAACCGGATGTCAAAGGCGGTGTCGAACGCCACGGGTGCAGCCACCCACCGGTAGGCCGCCGCGCAGACGATCAGCAACCCCACCAGAAAGCCGATGCGTTTATGCGAAGGTTTGGTCAAGCGAATATCCTATGATACTACCCGGAACGTCCGGTTTGATAAGCGGTTGTGTAATGCCGTTGCCGTGCGCGTAATCATGCGGCGGCGGTTTTAATGGCGTCCACCACGGCGGCGGTTGTTCGGGCGCTGGCCACGTCGTGAACCCGGACGATATGGGCGCCCTTGAAAATCGCAGCCGCCACCGAAGCCTGGGTGGCGGTTTCGACGGCCGGGGCGTTTGGCGGCAGATCTTTCAGGCCGGTGTCGGCCAGAATGTTGCGCAAAAACGCTTTCCGGGACGATCCGACCAGGATCGGGCATTCCAGCGGCAGGAACCGTTCGAGATTCCGGAGGAGCATCAGGTTATGCGCCTGGTTTTTCCCGAAGCCGATTCCCGGATCCACGATGAGCCGTGATCGATCGATCCCGTTTTCCACGGCCCGGCAAACCGCCGCCTCCAGAAAATCATAAATTTCCTGGATGAGATTTTTATAGGACGGGGCCACCTGCATGGTCCGGGGCGTCTCCTTCATGTGCATGAGGATGACCGGCACGTCGGCGGCGACGGCCACGGGTGCCATTTCCGGATCCCCGGAAAGAGCGGTAATGTCATTGATGATGGCGGCCCCGGCGGCGATGGCTTCCCGGGCCACCGCAGCCTTTGCGGTGTCAATGGAGATGGGGATATCCACCTTATCCGCAAGGGCCTGGATAACCGGTACGACCCGTTCGATTTCCTGTGCTTCAGGCACCGGTTGGGAAAAGGGGCGTGTGGACTCCCCACCGATGTCCAGGATGTCGGCGCCGTCCCGGGCCAGGCGAAGCCCCTGGGTCACCGCCGCCTCGATGCCCAGGAAACGACCGCCGTCCGAAAAGGAATCCGGGGTGACATTCAGAACCCCCATGATGAGGGTGCGCGCCTTCATCCTCAGACGATAGCGGCCCCATTGCAGATCAAACTCCTTGGTGGGGTGCGCCGTGTCCATGGTCAGACCGTCGCCTCTCCATCCGGTGCATCGGTTTGGGCGTTGCTGGACAGTTCCATATCCGGGCGCATGGACAGAATCAGTGCGTCGAGTTCCTTTCCCATCACCGTTTCCTTTTCCAGAAGCATCCGGGAGAGGCTGTGGAGGATTTCGATGTTTTCTGCCAGCACTTCCTTTGCGGCCTTGTATGCCTTGTCAATGAGTTGAGCGATTTCCTTGTCGATCTTGTCGGCGGTGGCTTCGGAGTAATCCCTGTGTTGGGCGATTTCCCGGCCCAGAAAAATTTGTTCCTCCCCCTGGTCATAGGACAAGGGCCCCAGCGTTTCGCTCATTCCCCAGGTGCGCACCATTTTCTGCGCCAGGGCCGTGGCTTGCTTGATGTCGTTGGAGGCGCCGGTGCTGATGCGGTTGAAGACGATTTCTTCGGCCACCCGGCCTCCGAAGGCGACGGACAATTCGCTTTCCAACTGGTCCTTGTATTTGAAGTCCCGTTCTTCCGGGAGGAACCAAGTGACTCCGGCTGCGCGGCCCCTGGGAATGATGGTGATTTTGTTGACCGCGTCTGTGTGGGGCAGGAACCTGGCCACCAGGGCGTGGCCCGCCTCGTGGTATGCGGTGGTTTTCCGGTCTTCTTCCCGGATGACCTTTGATTTGCGTTCGAGGCCCATATACACTTTGTCTTTGGCATCCTCGAAGTCGATCATGTCGACCTTTTCCTTGCTGCGTTTGGCGCCCAGCAACGCGGCTTCGTTGACCAGGTTTTCAAGATCCGCACCGGAAAAACCAGGGGTGCCCTTGGCCAGCACCACCGGATCCACGTCGGCGGCCACCGGCGTTTTCCGCATGTGAACCTTCAGGATTTTTTCCCGGCCCTTGATGTCGGGGAGGGATACCACCACCTGGCGGTCAAACCGCCCGGGCCGCAAGAGAGCCGGATCCAGAACGTCGGGCCGGTTGGTGGCCGAGATGAGGATCACCCCCTCGTTGGATTCAAATCCATCCATTTCCACCAGCAATTGATTGAGGGTCTGTTCGCGTTCGTCGTGCCCGCCGCCGAGGCCGGCCCCGCGGTGCCGTCCCACGGCATCGATTTCGTCGATGAAGATGATGCAGGGGGCGTTTTTCTTGCCCTGGACGAACAAATCCCGGACCCGCGATGCGCCCACGCCAACGAACATTTCCACGAAATCCGAACCGCTGATGCTGAAAAAGGGCACACCGGCTTCTCCTGCGATGGCCCGGGCCAGCAATGTCTTGCCGGTGCCCGGCGGACCGGTGAGCAGGACGCCCTTGGGGATGCGCCCCCCCAGGCGGGTGAATTTTTTTGGATCCTTCAGAAACTCCACGATTTCTTCGAGTTCTTCCTTGGCCTCGTCGATGCCGGCGACGTCTTCAAACGTGACCTTGGCCTGCTGGTCACTCAGGAGCCGGGCCCGGCTTTTGCCAAAGCTCATGGCCTTGCCTCCGCCGGACTGCATCTGGCGCATGAAGAAAATCCACACGCCGATCAGAATGATCATGGGGAACCAGGACACCAGGATGGTCATGTACCATGGCGTTTCAGCGGGAGGTTTCGCCTGGATGGTGACGCCTTTCTGCCGCAGTATTTTGATCATGTCGGCATCCTGGGGCGCATAAACCTTGAAGCGCCGACCGGCGGTGTCGGTGACCAGCAGTTCCTGGCCCTGGATGGTGACCTGCCCCACCTGGCTGCCTTCCACCATGGTCAGAAATTCGGTGTAGGAAACATTGTTTTCTGCAAGGTGCTGCTGGTTGAAAAGATTGTAGAGCATGATCATCATCAGCGTGATGACCAGCCAGAGTGCCAGGTTTTTATAAAACGGGTTCAAAGGGCGCTACCTCCTCGTATGATGTCGCTTCCGGGGTGCTTCCGGAGACGCCTGTGTCTGTGTGCGGCTTTCCATGGTAATCATGATCGTCTCTTATGCAAGCGTAAACCGTACCTTCAGGATGTTTCGGGTGCTGTCGGTGATTTTCACGTGATCATCGGTCCGGTATCCCATCAGCCAGATGATGTGGTCCCGGCAGGCCATAACCGGCGTGCAGGATCTCCGGGCGGGCGGCACCTTGTGATCGATGAAAAATTTTTTCACCTTCTGGCTTCCGGGTTGGCCGAAGGGGTTGAAGCGGTCCCCGGGTCGGATGCTCCGTATGACCAGCGGAAAAGATATGGCATCCATATCAAAGAAGGCCACCTGATGTCCAGCATTACGAACGTCGGGCAGGAGTGCGGCCGGCAGCACCGTCGCCGTGACTGCCATGCCCAGCTCCGGAACGTCGATCGTTCCCGGCGCCGGGAGACAATGAGAGAAGGCGGGCTGGGGATTGAGCGGTGGCGTGCGTCTCAAAGGGCACGTTTCCCTTGAAAAAACAACCTGCGCGTTTTCAACCCGCACCCGAATGCAGCCGGGCAGGTCAATGCGGGCGCTGCCCGTTTCACGCCGCAGCAGATCCCGTGCCATGTCCACATGTTTCAAGCTTATACCATGCAGGTTTCCCTTCACACGCGCAAGGGCCAAGCGGATGATCCGCCGCTGAAGGGCCGGCGGGCTGTCCACCACCACCGCCCGCGACAGCCGGGCACAAGCGGCGGATTCACTTTCCAGAGCCTTTGTGAAAAGCTCCTGCGCCATGGGGGCCGCCCAGCTTTCCTCGTCCCGGTTCAGGGTTGCCACGCGGTTCAGGACTTCGACGATATTGGGATTGTAATGGCATCGAAGCAACGGCAGCAATTCGTGGCGTATCCGGTTGCGGCGGTGACGCAGGTCCTGGTTGGAAGCATCCGTTACGGAAGGAATCTTTTCCTTGGAAAGATATGCCGCGATTTCCCGGCGCTGTAAACCGAGGAGGGGACGGATGAGACGCACGGTTTTCCCGGGAAATCCGTCATCCCGCACCCGGCGCGTCATGGGGATGCCGGAAAGCCCCTGCCGCCCGCTTCCCCGCAGCAGGCTCATGAGCATCCATTCGGCGTTGTCGTCGGCGTGATGACCCAGGGCGATCACCGAAAAGCCGTTGGCCATGGCGGTTCGGGCCAGGAAACGGTGTCGCAGGGTTCGCCCGGCTTCTTCCAGGGAGCAGCGCCGGCGGCGGCAGTGGCCGGCGACGTCCGCCGTTGCCGAGAAAAAGGGAAGGCCCAGGCGCGTTGCCGCTCGCCCCACGAACGCTTCCTCATCATTGGCCTCCGGGCGCAGCTTGTGGTTCAGGTGGCCCACGGCCAGCGGCCATGCGGACGCCTGGCAAAGGGTGTGGAGTGCATGGAGAAGCGCCATGGAATCCGGTCCCCCAGAAACGCCCACTAAAATTTTATCGCTGGCCGCCAGGAGATGATGTGCTGCAATGGCGTTGGTGACGGCTTTTATAAAGGAACCGGTTGCCACGGGCGCCCTCTTTTTGCATTGTATGGGGGAAGCCCCCTGAATATAAGGACCATGCCTGTTCCGGCGCAAAATAGACCAGCCGCCCAGGGGGGTCAACACCTTATCGGCGGGGGTGTTGCCGGTCCGCCCGGATTTGCCTTGAAATTGAAACCGCTTTGATTTATAACATCTTCCTGCCCGAAACAGAAACACGGGCCCATAGTGGTGCATTTTCGATTTCCGCCACGGGCGGAACTGATGACCCCCCTATTGGACGTCGTCCCGGGATCCGGGAGCCATTCAAGCCGGTCGCCGCGCAACAGACGGTCGCGAACCTCGTCAGGTCCGGAAGGAAGCAGCGATAAGTGATGCGGTCTGTGTCGTGGATCGATCCCGGCATTGATGTGGTTTCGCAGGTCCGGAAACGCGTCCATAGGGGGGTTACCTCCCTTCCCCGCCCGCCTCCTTTCGCCCGGTTGGAAACGTGCCGATGCCATCCCACCCATTGCCTTATGTTTGAACCTTGTTCCGTGTTCTTGACATCGATGCAAACAGTCTTATTTTTGGTTTCAACATCGGAAAGCGGCTGTTCCGGCGATGGGGAGCGAATGTTGCGCCCAGCCGGTTTTATAATTTTTTAAAACGCTACAGCAATCGGAGAATCATCTGGGAATGAGTGCGAAAGACAAAATCAAAAAATACGAGGAGGCGGAACAGGCCACATCCGAAAACCGTGACGCCCAGGCCCAGGATGCCGGTAACAAGGATGCGCCCGCGTCAGCCGACGAAATGACCGAAAAGTTGAACGCAGCGCTGGCCGAGTCTCAGCAGCATTATGACAGGCTCCTGCGGGTGTCGGCGGAATTCGATAATTATAAAAAGCGGGCCGCCCGTGAATCCGAGGAGTTCCGCAAATTCGCCAACGAATCCCTGCTCAAGGATTTGCTGCATGTTCTGGACAACCTTGAGCGGGCCATTGCCTCCGCAAGCGAAGGGGGCGCGGCCAACCAATGCGTCGTGGAAGGTGTCGAAATGACACTTTCCGAGATTATGAAAACATTCTCAAAATACGGCGTTTCGGTGATCACGGCACTTGGAGAACCCTTTGATCCGTCCTTTCACCAGGCGGTGATGCAGGAGGAGACGGATGCGCATCCCGCGAACACCGTCATCAACGAAATGCAGAAGGGATACATGCTCCACGACCGTTTGTTGCGTCCTGCCATGGTGGTGGTGGCAAAGCCCGCGGCGGTTCGGGATGGCGGGGCGCCCTCAGAAACCACTACGAACTCAACAGAATAAAATACATTCAAGGGAAAGGGGACAAGGAGGACTCTCATGGGAAAAATCATTGGTATTGACCTGGGTACCACCAATTCATGCGTGGCGGTGATGGAAGCAGGCGATGCGAACGTCATTACCAACCCGGAAGGCGGCAGAACAACACCGTCGATGGTTGCCATATCCAGCAGCGGAGAACGTCTGGTGGGCCAGATTGCCAAGCGGCAGGCCATCACCAATCCGGAAAATACGGTGTTCGGCGTCAAGCGGTTGATCGGGCGCAAATTCAGCAGCGATCCGGTCCAGCGGGACATCAAGGTCCTTCCCTTCAAAATCGAGGAGGCCCAGAACGGTGACGTGCGCATCAAGTTGAACGACAAGGCATACAGTCCCGCGGAAATTTCATCCTTTATCCTTGCCTACATCAAGAAATATGCAGAGGACTATCTCGGGGAGCCGGTCACCGATGCCGTCATCACCGTCCCTGCCTATTTCAACGACAGCCAGCGCCAGGCCACAAAGGATGCGGGGAAGATCGCCGGCCTTAACGTGCTGCGCATCATCAACGAGCCCACCGCCGCTTCGCTGGCCTATGGGCTGGACAAGAAGAGCGACGAGAAAATCGTGGTGTTCGATCTTGGCGGCGGGACTTTTGACGTGTCGATTCTTGAGATCGGTGAAGGCGTGTTCGAGGTCAAATCCACCAACGGAGACACCCACCTTGGCGGCGAGGATTTCGATCTTCGGATCATCGATTACTTGGCCGACGAGTTCAAGAAAGACCAGGGGATAGATGTGCGCAAGGACAAGATGGCCTTGCAGCGGTTGAAGGAAGCGGCCGAAAAGGCCAAGATCGAGCTGTCCTCGTCCATGGAAACGGATGTGAATCTGCCCTTTATCACGGCGGATGCCAGTGGGCCCAAGCATTTGAACATCAAATTGTCGCGGTCCAAGCTCGAAACCCTGGTGGCGGATTTGCTGGACAATTTGGAGAATCCGTGCCGCACCGCCCTCAAGGATGCGAGCCTCAAGGCTTCGGATATCGACGAGGTGGTGTTGGTGGGTGGTATGACCCGGATGCCCGCGGTGCAGGCCCGGGTGAAAGCCATTTTCGGCAAAGAGCCCCACAAGGGCGTGAACCCCGACGAGGTGGTGGCCATCGGGGCCGCGATTCAGGGCGGGGTGCTCAAAGGGGACGTGAAGGACGTGTTGCTGCTGGACGTGACCCCGCTGTCACTGGGCATCGAAACCCTGGGCGGCGTCATGACCCGGCTCATTGAAAAGAACACCACCATCCCCACGCGCAAGAGCCAGGTGTTTTCCACGGCTGCGGACAGCCAGCCGGCGGTGAGTATCCACGTGCTGCAAGGGGAGCGGGAAATGGCATCGGGCAACAAGACGCTGGGCCGGTTCGAGTTGGTGGGCATCCCCCCGGCGCCCCGGGGCGTGCCGCAGATCGAAGTGGCCTTCGATATCGATGCCAACGGCATCGTCAATGTTTCGGCCAAAGACCTGGCCACCAAGAAAGAGCAGTCCATCAAGATCACCGCTTCCAGCGGTTTGACCGAGGAGGAAATCGATCGGCTTGTGAAAGACGCCGAGCTGCATGCCGAAGAAGACAAGAAAAAGAAGGCATTGGTGGAAGCCCGGAACACCGCTGATTCGCTGGTGTATTCCACGGAAAAATCCATCAAGGACCTGGGAGAGAAGATCGACGCCGCCACCAAGGAAAGCGTGGAAAGTGCCGTGGCCGACCTTAAAAAGGCCATGGAGGGAGATGATGCCGATGAAATCAATCGGCTGAGCGAAGCGTTGACCCAGGCATCCCACAAGCTGGCCGAAGCCATGTATCAGGAGGCCGCCAAGGAGGGCGAACAGCAGGCCGGCGGTGCCGGTCCTGGAGCCGGTGGGACCGCTCCGGATGACGACGTGGTGGATGCCGATTTTGAAGAGGTGAAAGAAGACAAGTAATAATAAAAGGGACCGGATCCGGCGCTGGTTTGCATGGAGTTCCGGAAAGCATCCCTGATGAAAAGACCCCCCGTCGCCGGCTTGGCGCCGGGGGGTCTTTTGCATGTGCGGTGACCTCTTGTTCCCCAGCGCGGGGACACGGTGCGGTTTTCCAGGGTGCCTGTATGATGGGCACCCGCGCTGATTATAAAACTGTGGGGTGAATTTTTCTTGACAAGGGTCCCTCGTCTTTGCTTTATGAAGAACCTTATGGCTTCACATTCGGTTTCCCCCTTGTTTTCCTGAAGCGGACCTCTTTTTCTTACGACACGGTGCATCAGGGGCAGGCGGCCATCGGCCGCTTTACTGGCGCAGCGCTTTATTCGGAAAGGGCGGCAGGGGGCAGAGGAGACGGGCGTTGTGGATGATATTCACGATATAGAAGTGCGACTGCGCGGGGGGGCGGACCTGCCGCCGCCTTTGCCTGCGGCCTCCGGGGGAAAAGACGGCGCCAGGTCCGGCCCAAGGTTCGGAGCGCCGTTTTTTCTCGCCTTCGTCATTTCCCTCGGCACCTGGGTGGTGCTGTCGGGCAAGGGCGATGTGTTTCACCTGTCCCTGGGGGTCGTTTCATGTTTCATCGTGGCGTATTGCTCCGGACGCCACATGTTTTCAGATCCCAAAATATCCGTATATCCCCGCGTATTTCTCCGCTTTATGGCCTATGTACCCTGGCTTCTCTGCCAGATTTTCCTGGCCAACCTCTACATGGTCCGGCTGGTGTTTCATCCCAGGATGATGACCCTGATCGATCCCCGGATCATCCGGTTTAAAACCCGGTTGTCCGGCGAGATGCCCCTGCTCACCTTTGCCAATTCCATTACCCTGACACCCGGTACCGTCACGGTGTTCGCCTCGGTTCTCGGCCACATGACCGTTCACGTGATCGACCGTGCATCCGGTGCGGCGCTGCCCGGGGAGATGGAGCGGCGCGTGGCCCATATTTTCGAGGAGTGATGGAAGCCTTACTTAATTACAGCGCTGTTTTTTTGGGTCTGGTGATGGTGTTGTCGCTGTACCGGGCCGTGTTCGGTCCCACCGTTTTGGACCGGTTGATCGGGGTCAACGCCATCGGCAGCAAAACCACAGCCCTGCTCATCTTAATCGGTCTGCTGTACGGGCGGGTGGATATGTTCGTGGATATTGCCCTGGCCTATGCCACCTTGAACTTTATCACCGTGCTGGCCGCGTCCCGTTATTTCCAGAAAAAAAAGGGGCTGTATGGCCGGGAGACGGACGGTGTTTCCGCGGCGGAGGAGTCGCCATGATCATTCAAGCGACGGTTGTCGTTCTGCTGGCCGGCGGCCTGTTTTTCTTTCTGGCCGGGGCGGTGGGTCTTCTGCGGTTTCCGGATTTTTATTCCCGCCTGCATCCGGCGGGCAAGCTCGATACCATGGGCCTGTTTCTGACCATGGCGGCAACGGCCCTATACACCCTCCAGGTATTTCATTTTTCTCCGGCCGGGTGGCTGACGGCCATGAAAATCATGCTGATTGTGGTGTTTGTGTTCATCACCAGCCCCACGGCCACCCACGCCATCGTGGATGCCGGTGTCCGGGCGGGGCTGGCGCCCTGGATCAAGAAAGGCGAGGGGACCGAGCATGATGTGGCTGCTTGAATTTTTAATTCTGTTGTTGGTGGTGGTCTGCGGCATTGGCGCCCTGGCCGTCAAGGATCTGTTGGGCGCCGCCATTTTATTCGGTGCATACAGTTTCATGATGTGCCTGTTGTGGGCCATCATGGGGGCCGTTGACGTGGCGTTTACCGAGGCGTCTGTGGGGGCCGGGGTGAGCACGGTTGTCTTTGTGGCGGCGGTTTTCAGAACTTCACGGAGGACAAAGGATTGAAAGCCATCGGACTGCTTACGGTGCTCTTTCTGGGCGGTCTTCTGTTATACGGCACGGCCGATTTTCCGACTTTTGGTGATCCGGCTTCACCGGCAAGCACGCATTTATCGCCCTATTACATCGAACAAGCTGTCGACGACACGGGCGTGCCCAACGTCGTCACGGCCGTGCTGGCCGATTACCGGGGCTACGATACCATGTTCGAAACGGCGGTGATTTTTTCCGCCGGCATCGCCTGCCTGTTTTTGCTGCGGGTATTTCGTCGTGAGCCGCCGGCCTCCGTGCTCTACCGGCACATGGACACCGGGGTTACCCTCAGGATCGGCCAGGGGGGAACCCTGCCCGACCATACCGGAGAATTTGTCCGCATCGATTCCCAATGGGTGCCGGACGATCTCATTGTCCGGGCCGCCTGTCGCCTGGTAATTCCCTTCATCCAGTTGTTCGCCCTCTACGTCGTGGCCCATGGACACCACAGCCCCGGGGGCGGGTTCCAGGGCGGGGTTATCTACGGTGCCGCCATCATTTTGTTCGCGCTTTCCAGCGACCTGAGATCCACCCTCGCCCAAATCGGTGAACGGGTAACGGCGGTATTTTGTTCCACCGGGGTGCTCATTTATGTGGGCACGGGTGTTTTATGCCTGCTGCTAGGGGGAGAGTTTCTCAATTACGCGGCATTGGCCGATGTCCTTGGGGTCGACCCGGTCATGGCCAGGTCCCACGGGATCCTGGTCGTTGAAATCGGGGTGGGGCTGGCGGTCATGGCCGTGATGGTTTCGCTGTACTATGTCCTGTCGTCGGCGGGGCGGATGGACGAGGGGCTGTGATGGCGGAACTGCTGATGGCAAAGTTCAACTACTGGATGTACATCCTGCTGATGATGACGGGGCTCTATGCCATGATCGCCAAGCAAAACCTTGTCAAGAAGATCATCGGCATGAATATCCTACAGACCGCCATCGTGTTGTTTTATGTCTCCATCGCCGCCAAGAAAGGCGCCACCTTGCCCATCGTGGCCCACGGCCACGGCGCGGGGCATCATGCGATCCATGCCGTTGATTATATCAACCCCCTGCCCCACGTATTGATGCTGACCGCCATCGTGGTGGCGGTGGCCACCCTGGGGGTGGCCCTGGCCTTGGTCGTCAAGATTCACCGGCAATACGGCACCCTTGAAGAAGACGAGATCGCCGGCCGGATTCGGGCCGCCGGGTTTTCCCCTTCGGAGAAGAAGGCGCGAAGGTCTTTGACATGAGAGAACATTTTCCCGCATTGGTCGTGGTGGTTCCCCTCATCGGGGCCTTGGTGGCCGCCATCCTGGGCTGGGTCAACAAGCGGATGTGCTTTCCCGTGGCCGTGCTTGCAATGGGGGGCGCCCTGGTTGCCGCGTCGGGCATGCTGGCCCGGGTGCTTTCCGGGGGCCCTTTTGATTACAATCTGGCCGGGTGGTCTCCGCCCATGGGCATTGGTTATCATGTGGACCACCTGAACGGCATCGTGCTGGTGGTGGTGGGCGCCGTGGCGCTGCTGAACCTTGTGGCCACCCACCGGGCGGCGGCGGAAACCTTCGGGGATCGGCTGGGAGCCTTCTATGCCTTGTACGTACTGTTTGCGACGGGCCTTTTCGGTATCGTGGTCACAGGAGATGCCTTTAACCTGTTCGTGTTGCTGGAGATTACCGCCATCACCGGTTACGCGCTGATTGGTATCGGCCGGGAACATGCCCCCCTGGCGAGCCTCAACTACGTTTTCATGGGGACCATCGGGGCGAGTCTTTATCTTCTGGGTGTCGGGTATCTGTACCTGGCCACCGGCTCCCTCAACATGGCGGACCTGGCCCGCTTGCTGCCGGAGCTGTATGCCTCCCGGATGATCACTGCGGCCTTCATTATCTGCATGCTGGGGTTGTTCGTGAAGATGGCCCTCTTCCCCCTGCACGGGTGGCTGCCCAACGCCTACACCTATATGCCGCCGGTGGTGGGGGGGCTTATCGCGCCACTGACCACCAAGGTCATGGTGTATGTGATGGCGCGGATCGTGCTGAGCGTGTTTACGCCCGCTTTTGCCTTCGGGCACCTGGCGATGGGGCCGGCGGCCGTCTGGTTGGCCATTGTCGCTATGCTGGCGGGTTCTTTGATGGCCTTGTCCCAACAGCGGCTCACCCGAATGCTTTCTTACATCATTGTGGCGGAGGTGGGTTATATGGTCGGGGGGTTCTGGCTCGGCAACCGAACGGCCATGACCGGCGCGGTGCTGCACATCGTCAACGATGCGGCCATGACCCTGTGCGTGTTTCTGGCGGCCGCGGGCCTTCGGTTCAAACTCAAGACGGATGATTTTCATGCCCTCCAGGGGGCCTTTCGGAAGATGCCGGTGACCATGGGGGTATTGGTGGTGGGGGCCTTGTCCATTATCGGAGTGCCGCCGACCTGTGGCTTTTTCAGTAAATGGTACTTGATCAGCGGCGGCATCGCCGCGGGGCATTATCCCTTTGTGGCGGCCCTGCTGCTGAGCAGCCTGGTCAACGCGGTGCTGTTTTTCCGGATTTTCGAGATCGGCCATTTCGAGCCCTTTCCGGATGACCGCGGCGCCCATGCGGGGCATCACGTCCAGGTGACCGAGGCACCGGTGTCCATGAGCGCCGTCATGGTACTGACGGCCATCGGCCTGATCGTCCTCGGGTTGTATGCCGGAAAAATCGTGACCACCATCATCGATCCGGCCCTCCCGGCAGGGATCGTGTAACCCGTGAATTGCAACCGGAAACAATGCCGCCCATGATTAGCATCGTCAGTGTCAAACCCCTGATCGCCGTTTTGCTGTCCCTGTTGCTGCCGTTTGTTCTCATTTCCGCCAGATCCGCCAATGTCCGGGAGGCATGGACCTTCGTGGTGGCGGCCGCAAAGTTCGGCCTGGTCGCCTCCATGGTGCCCGCCGTATTGGCCGGGGCCCAACTGGAATGGACCCTTGTCCGGGTGTTGCCCGATGTGGCCATCGCGTTCCGGGTGGATGCCATGGGGCTGTTGTTCGCCCTGGTTTCTTCCTGCCTGTGGATCGTCACCACCATATACTCCATTGGCTACATGCGGGGGCTGGGGGAACACAGCCAGACGCGCTATTTCAGTTTTTTCGCCCTGTCCCTGTCCGCCACTCTGGGGGTGGCTTTTTCCGCCAACCTACTGACCCTGTACCTGTTCTACGAAATGCTTTCCTTTGCCACCTATCCGCTGGTGACCCATCACCAGGACCGGGAGGCCAGAACCTCGGGAAGAAAGTATCTTTCCTACATTTTCGGAGCCTCCATCGGCCTTGTTCTGCCTGCCATGCTCATCGTCTACGGCATGACCGGCACCCTGGACTTCGCCGCCGGGGGGATCATGGCCGGGGCTGGGTCGCCCACCGCCGTGGCCGTGCTGTTGTTCATGTTCGTGTTCGGGTTTGCCAAGGCGGGTATCATGCCCTTTCACGGTTGGCTGCCGGCGGCTATGGTGGCCCCGACGCCTGTGTCCGCCCTGCTGCATGCCGTGGCTGTCGTCAAGGTGGGGGTCTTCTGCGTGTTGCGCGTCATGACCGGGGTGTTCGGAGTCGCATTCCTCAAATCTCTGCATCTGGGTACTGTCGTGGCGGCCGTTGCTTCGGTGACCATTTTGGCGGCGTCCCTGATCGCCCTCAGCCAGGACGGCCTGAAACGGCGGCTGGCTTTTTCCACCATCGGCCAGCTGTCCTATATCGTCCTGGGCGCAGCCCTGCTGTCGCCCAAGGGTCTGACCGGCGCCATGCTTCACATTGCCATGCACGCCTTCGGAAAAATCACTCTGTTTTTCTGTGCCGGCGCCATTTTCGTTGCCACCGGCAAGAAGTATATCAGTGACATGGTGGGCATCGGCAAGCGTATGCCGGTGACCATGGCGGCTTTTTTCATCGGCGCCCTGTCGGTGATCGGCATCCCCCCCTGCGGCGGATTTGTAAGCAAATGGCATCTTGTGCTGGGGACTTTGGAGGCGGGGCAGATCATTTTTCTGGTGGTGCTGCTGATCAGCTCCCTGTTGAACGCGGCGTATTTTCTGCCGGTGGTGTACCGAGCCTTTTTCTGCACGCCGGAGCAGTCTCTGTTTCCGGACGAGATTGCGGAGGCCCCGCGCTGGTGCCTGGTGCCACCGGTTTTGACCGCCGTGGCCTCCATTGGGTTGTTCTTTTTTCCCCAACCATTTCTTCGCCTGGCGCAATTGGCCGTCAGCCATATGACAGGAGGCCTGTAGCATGCAGGGGCATGACGAAAAGTCCGATCTCACTGAAACGGAAGAAGAAATCATGGAAATCAATTACGACCCGGTGCCCGGATACCGGCCGGCCTTTTTCGCGATCCTGGCGGTTGCGGCGGGTTACCTGGTGTATGCGTTCCTTCGAAGTGCCGGCGTTTTTTTGCGGTAAGAAGAGGACCTGCGGATGAAAAAAGAAATTACCATATTCGATAAACCGGCCAACGTCAGATGGTTGATCCGGGGTTTTTATGCCGCCCTTGCCGGGTTGGTGATCGCTGATTTTTGGGTGCACAAGCATGGCCATTTCCCCTTCGAGGACTTGCCGCAATTTTTCGCGGCCTATGGATTTGTCGCCTGCGTGTTGGTCATTTTCGGGTCCAAGGTGCTGCGCTTTTTCCTGAAAAGGAGCGAAAGGTATTATGATGACGAGAACCGCTGATGGGATGACGGCGGCCATGGTCGGCGGAGGCCCCCGATGACCCCGCTTGTGTTCGCCAACGGTCTTCCGCCGGCGTTGGTGATGATTTGCGGCAGCCTGCTGCTTCCTTTCCTGAAAGGACGGCTCAAATCCGCGTACCTGCTGTTTCTTCCGGCCCTGGCCTTCTATATTCTGGTCCAAATGCCAGAGGGGTACCACTGGACGGCTTCCTTTATGGATTACGAGCTGGTCCTGGGGCGCATCGACCGGCTCAGCCGGGTGTTCGGTTATATCTTCACCCTCATTGCCTTCATCGGTGCGGTCTACGCCCTGCGGGTGCGGGACAACCTGCAATACGTGGCGGGCTATGTGTATGCCGGAAGCGCCCTGGGCGTCACCTTTGCCGGGGACCTCATTTCTCTGTACATCTTCTGGGAGTTGATGGCCGTTGCCTCAACATTCCTGATTCTGGCCCGGCGCACACCACAAAGCCAGCGGGCCGCCTATCGCTATATCCTGGTGCATATGTTCGGGGGGCTCTGCCTTCTGGCGGGTATCGTCCTGACCATTTCCAACACCGGATCCGCCGCCTTCTCCCACATGACCCTGGGGGACGCGGCCAGTTGGCTGATGTTCGTTGGGATTGCCGTCAACGCCGCCATTCCACCTCTTCACGCCTGGTTGCAGGACGCCTACCCGGAGGCTACGGTGGCCGGTGCGGTGTTTCTGAGCGCCTTTACCACCAAGAGCGCGGTGTATGTCATGGCCAGGGGATTTGCGGGAACGGAACTTCTCATCTGGCTGGGGGCTGCCATGACCATTTTGCCGGTGTTCTACGCCGAGGTGGAGAACGATATCCGCCGGGTGCTGTCCTACAGCCTCATGAACCAGGTGGGGTTCATGATGTGCGGCATCGGTATCGGAACGCAGCTGGCCCTCAACGGGGCGGTCAGCCATGCCTTCTGCCATATTCTCTACAAGGCCCTCCTTTTCATGGCCGCAGGATCCGTGCTGCATGTGACCGGAAAGATCAAGTGCACCGACATCGGGGGGCTTTACCGCACCATGCCGCTTACCTGCGTGTTCTGCATGGTGGGTGCCGCCTCCATTTCCGCTTTCCCCCTGTTCAGCGGGTTTGTGAGCAAGTCCATGATCATCTCAGCAGCGGGCGACAGGCATCTTGTTCTTGCCTGGCTGATGCTGCAATTCGCCTCGGCCGGGGTCATCGCCCACGCCGGTATCAAGGTGCCGTATTTCACCTTTTTCGGCCATGATGCGGGCATCCGGGCCCATGAGCCGCCCGGGAACATGCTAGCCGCAATGGGCATCGCCGCCTTCTGCTGCATTTTTATCGGGGTGTATCCCGCGCCCCTTTATGAGATACTGCCTTATCCGGTGGTGTACGCACCCTACAGCGGGGCCCATGTGGTGGGTCAGCTCCAGTTGCTGCTGTTTGGTATCTTCGCCTTTTTCCTGCTGCTCAAAAGCGGTTATTATCCTTCGGAGGTGCGGGCCATCAATCTCGACGCCGACTGGTTTTATCGAAAGGGCGGCCGGGGCGTCTACGCGATGGTGGACCGGGGCTTCAACGGCCTGAACCGATGGGCCGATACCGTCTTGGTTAACGGTCTGGTGGGGCGGCTGTGCCGGTTTCTGCCCACGGGGGCCGGGCGGATGTCCGGATGGGTGTTGGGTTTTCTTGTCCGTGCTTCCGCCGGCGAACGGCCGCCCGGGGCGCCGTCGCCTGCTCGGCGGGCCTTCGAAACCGGCAGTCTGCCCGCGGGACTTGGTATGATCGCTGCGGGGTTGCTGCTTGTATTGATGTATTGGCTCAGTTGAAAGTGAAGGAGAGGCGGGCACATGATGTTCAATGCCGGAGCCGGCAACAAAAGGAGCGGGGTATGATCACCAGGGAAGAACTGCGCCGGACGGTGGTCCTTGGGCGCTTGACCGACGCAATGCTGGACAAGGTGCTTCCCCTTGCGGAGCGCAAGCGGTATGACGCCAGGGAGGCGATTTTCAGAGAAGGGGACGCCGTGGAAGATTTTTATATCCTGGCCGAGGGCAAGGTGCTTTTGGAAAAGCATCTGTCCGAAAAAATAACGGTTTCCGTGGACTCCATCAAACCGGGGTATCCCTTCGGCTGGTCCAATATGCTGGCCGCCGGTCTTGCGGCATACAGCGCGTACACCTACGAGGCCATTTGCGCCGAGCCCAGCACGGTGTACGTGGTGGACGGCGACGCGTTTCATTCTCTGCTCGAAGGCGATACCGCCCTGGGCTACCTGGTAACCTGCCGTCTCAACCAGGTGCTTGAGCAGCGCCTGGTGCACCGTACCGAGCAGTTCCTGCGGTTGATCCGGAAGCATCCGGACATTCACAATCTGATCGCATAGGCGCAGGCGCGCATCCGACGAACGGTGGAGGTGGCGGGAAACGGCGCGTGCTCAGCGGTTCAAGGAGGGTCTGAAGCGGGCGGCGCGTTTTTCATAGGCATCCGCCTCTTCGTTCCGGCCGCGTTTGCGGCATCCGGCGGCGTAGATGTCGCATTTTTCCACCAGCATGTTTTGCACCGCGCATTGCTGCCGCTCACTGAGCGGTGTTTTTTCCAGGAGATTATCCAATGCCGCGATTCGATAACGGTCCAAAGACGGTTGCCGGGAGAGTTGATCCGTGTGGCCCCCGCGTTTGAAGATGAGGGGGCGGTCGATGAGGGCCACCGGGTGGCGACAGCCGATGCGCAGCCAAAAATCGTAGTCCTCACAGGCGGGCAGTTGTTCATCGAACCCCCCCAATGCTTCATACAATTGCCGGCGCATCATGACCGCCGACGGGCTTACCAGGCAGAGGGCCAGGGAGGGCTCGAAAATGTCTCCGGACGGTTTTTTATGCCGGTTTTTCGGATTGACCCTCCGCCCGTTGCGGATCCAGGTTTCTTCTGTCTGGCAGATGAGAATCTCGGGGTGCCGGCGGAAAAAATCCACCTGGACGGCCAGTTTTTCCGGCAACCACACATCGTCTGAATCCAGAAAAGCCACAAGGTCCCCCCGGGAGGCGCCCACGCCCGCGTTTCGGGCCGCGCTGACACCGCGGTTGGTTTGTTCAAGGACGGAGACCCGGTTGCCGTAGGCGGCCAGAAGCGCCGCCGTCTCGTCCGTGGACCCATCGTTTACGACGATCAGCTCGAAGTCCTTGTGCGTCTGGGCCAGCACCGAGTCCACGGCGTCCCGGAGAATCCAGGCCCGGTTGAAGGTGGGGATGATGACGGAGACCGCCGGTGGTGATGTGGGTTGCATGGTTCTTCTTCTCGGAATCCGGGGGTGCTGGTTTCATTTTGAGATGCCTTGTACCCGATTCGCGGTGAAAAAGAAACCCTTGCACGGGCGCCCTTCGGTATCCGCAGGGGATCCGGGTGGCCGACAAAAATGTCGGCCCCGGGTTCGGTTTGTCGAGGGTGTCGTCCGCGCATCCTGCTGCAAAATGTTCAATATTTTGAAATATATCATAAAAATGATACTGATGATGTGGCACGCTTCATGCTCTTTCTGATTTACAGGTGCATACCAACTTCAAAAGGGGAGGGCGCGACATGAAAACAACCAGTAGGTTAAAGCAATTGGCCGGGGTGCTGTCGGCGACGGCGTTTTTCTTGTTTCCGGGGATGTCATCCGCCTTTGAAATCGAGATCGAGGTGGCCCCCAATGTGCTCAACATCGGCAGCCATGCTGCGGTGGTAACGGTGCACACGGACATTGCATACAACGCGGTGGATGCCGCCGGGGTGACCCTGAACGGCGTGCTCATCGATTCCTGGAAGGCGGATGATCGGGGCTGTTTCGTTGCCAAGTTTATCTCGGATGAAATTAAGGGCCTCACCGGGTTGGCGATCGGGGAGTTGAACCTGCTGGTGCTGCTCGGAACGACGGACGGTGAGTCTTTTGAAGGCTACCAAGAGATCATGGTCATCGACGTGGCGCCAAAGGGTCGGTGATGGGGGCGACCGGACCGGTTTCCGGGTCAGTGGAGGCCTGCGTTTTCGAGATAGGTCCTTACCTGCGCCACGGCGCCGATGAACAACCGTGCGCCGGCCATGACCGTGTGGGGTTCACCTGCGCTGCCGCAGTGTTCGGCGAAAACAGGGCCGATAACCACCGCCGGTTCTGGCGCGCCGGTGGTTGTTTCCATTTTTTCCAGGTACGCGTTGAAGCGTGCCCTGACCGTTTCGAAAAAAGAGATGTCCCGGTGCACGAGCAGGGCGGTGGTTTGATCCAGTTGCCCGGAAAACTCCCGGACCAATTCCCAGTAGCGGATCATCAGCGCCTGCTTGATGGGGCTGTTTGCCAAGTGATAGGACAGGCTCCAGCCGACGCTGATGATCTTCAGCATCTGCAGTTCATGGGCCACCAAGGCCTTCCGGGCCGCTTTCTGTCCGGGAAGTCGTTCCAGGGCGGCGGTTACGTCCCTGCGGTCTATGGCGAAGTTGAACAGGTCTTCTCCCGCCGAAGCGACATGTGATTTTTCATCGGTCAAAAAAGAACTCCATTTCAATTGCTCATTTCTGTCGCCGGGCCGCCAGGGTCGCCATGTGGATGTCTTCATCGCGCTCCCGGCGAAGGGTTTCTTCGTAATAAAGAACATGCAGGCCGATAAAGGCGTGCAGCAGTTCGTTCGGACGCAGCAGAAACTCACGGCGATGGGGCGCGGCGGCGGTTCCGTCCGGCGCCGTGGCGAAGGTCTCGAAGATTAAAAGCCCGCCCGGTCGCAGGGCCTCCTGGATGCCGGGAAACAGCCGACGGTTGAGAAATCGGAAATTGATGATCAGGTCATATCTGTTTTCGGGCGGATCGTAGCGGTCCAGGTCAGCGCGAACCCGCGTCAGGTTGGGGTGCCGGGGCATGCGTGCAATGGCTTCATCGGAAATGTCCACTGCATCCACCTTGTATCCCCGGGTGGCGAGAAACAGGCTGTTTGCGCCGGTGCCGGCGGCGATATCCAGGGCGTTTCCGGAGGGGGCCAAATGGAAAAAGCGATGAAGGGCCGCCGCCGGGCCATCGGGTGCGTGTGGCCGGTCACGGTATTTTTCATTCCACCTGTCACGGTCTGGTTCCATGGTGAAAGCCGTTGCGTATTGATTCATCGAAAGGGCCCAAGCTTACGCAAGGGATACCATAATTGAAGCGGACGGGCAACGGGCCGTCCTTGCCTTGTTCCGGCAGGGCCGATATGGTATCCGGAAAGAGGCGGGGGACGGATGGGCGATTCCTATCTTAAATTATTTCCGCGGACGGTGGACGGCGCCGTGGATAAGCTGTTGGCGGAGCTGTCGTTTGCCGATCGTGTCCGGCTTGCGGCCATGAGCGAACCGAAATTGGCGCTTTTCTTCAAGTCCTTTGGGCCCCACGTCCAGATGGCCTTCCGGCTTCCCGGAAACGATCCCCTCATGCAGGCTTGTGCCGACGCCATGGGGCAGGCCGATATTTCCGGGCGGCAGGCCGCCTATGTGATTGTCCGGCATTTATGGCAACGGCTGAAAAAGATAACTGTTTTGAAAGTGGTAAAATGATCGATCTGGTGAAACGTTTTTTGGGCGGCGGCAATGGCCCGGGCGAAATGCCGGCGGGCGATTCGGGCGCCCATGACCTGCGGGTGGCGGTATGCGCCTTGTTTCTGGAAATGGGGCGGATCGACAACGCCTTCAGCAGGGAGGAGATGGACGCCCTGGTGGGGATCCTGGTGGAGCGCTACGGACTGTCCACGGAGGACGCCGATCAGTTGATCGCTGCGGCGGACCGGGAGCTGGAGGACAGTGTCGACTACTGGCGGTTTGCCAAGCGCATCAATGCGCATTATACGCCCGAAGAGAAAATCGAAATCGTGGAGACCCTTTGGCGCATCGTTTACATTGACGACCGGATGGACCGGTACGAGCATTACCTGATGAATAAGCTGGCCGCGTTGCTGCGCCTTTCCCATCCCCAGTTGATCGCGGCCAAGCTGAAGGTGCTTGGGGAAATCAGATCCCCTGTCCCCGACGACAGGGGGCGTTGATCGCGGCCGCGGGTTCCTGCGACGCGGTGCGGCGGGAAAGTTTCGGCCGTGCCGCTTCTGAAAATGGGCATGCATGATCATTCCTTTTGAACAGCTCCGGCCCGATACCCTGCGGAACCTCATTGCAGAGTTCGTGACCCGGGAAGGCACCGATTCGGGGTATGCCCGGGGATCTTTGGCTGAGAACGTGGACCGGGTTTTAGGGTACCTGCGGCGGGGGGAGGCGGTTCTGGTGTACGACGCGTCCCTGGCCCAATGTAATATCGTCAATGCGCAGCAATTGAAAAAACAGCGGCCGGACCTGTTTTGAACAAAACCCACCGTTCGCGCCGAGCCCTAAAGGCCCGCCCGTTCCCAACGGCGTTTCCGGGCTGCGAAAAAAGACGACAATGATATATGCCCATGGGCTGAATTGTGAAGGCAAAATCCATCAAGCCATTTGGGCGGCCGGTTTGCGCGGAAGACGCAACCGGTCTCTTGATTCTGGGCGTGCTTTGAAATTGGACACCAAGGTGTCATGATGTTATGATGTCGCATACGTTGAAAAAGGGGCAGCTACCAGACAGCATTGACAAAAAGATCAGCAGTTTGAATTGATCCTGCGCTGCGCCAGGCGTTAAGGATCAAAGATCTTGAAACATCTCGCTCAATATCAGTGCTCATTAACGAAGCCATCAAGAAAGCCTTGTCCGAGGATGCGCAAGCCCTCTTGGCTTTTGAGGAAAGAGCCAATGCGCCTGTGGTCAGCTATGAACAAATGGTTAAAAGACTACAAGCTATTTCAAGAAAAGATCGCGCCCGCTGACAAGGCGTGGGGCCCCTTTCTATTCCGATTACCCTGTAGGAAAATTTAAAATGAGCATAGAAAAAAATATCCCCTGTCTGATGATTTTTTTGGGGGCGATCATCATGCTTGTCAGCATTTTGAAATCAAAGGATCTTTTAAAGGCGATGCCGTATGTCCCAAAGCGGCATCGTCAGGAACTTGGCCGGCGCCTTGAATTGCATCGCCTGATGATGGTTTTTTTTCTTTTTGGATATATCGTTGTTCTGTTGGTGTTCGCATTTGAAATTTCCTTGGTCAGCCGTTTGTTCGTAAGTGTGATCTTTCTGGTAGGGGCTGTTTTTGTGTTGCTGGGAACATATATTCAATCTCGGCTCCTGGCGGAAATGCAAACCACCTTAACAGGGCTTTTGCCCATTTGTGCGAAGTGCAAGAAGATTCGTACCAAGGAAGGTGATGCCAAGGATTCCAAATCCTGGAAAAGCATTGAAGCATATATTTCAGAGAAATCGGGGGTTCATTTTTCACATGGACTATGTCCGGAATGTTTTAAAAATGAAATGATGGCCATCAGCAAAAAAAAGGCAAGGCAATGTGCATGACCTCTGGAAAAGAGAATCCGTCAGGTTTGGACTTTGCCGGCAACTTTCTGTGAGCAGGGCGGGTGCCACCTGTGACGAGGCGGCGTGAGAATTGACTGTGTCCGGAAGTTTCGGACTGTTTTCATTGAAAAGAAGGCCAATATTGAAAAAAAGCGGCCGGATCCGTTTTGAACGGATCCGGCCGGCCTTTGTTTTGCGCGCGTTGGTCTTCGTCCGGGACGGCGATCAGTCGCCGCAGCCGCTGCATCCGCCTGCATCGCCGCAGCCACTGCATGCGTCGGCCTGGGTCGGGGTGTCGCTGATGTTTACGACCTGGACCTCGAAATTGAGGGTTTTCCCGGCCATGGGATGGTTCAGATCCAAGGTGATGGACTCTTCGGAGACTTCGGTGATCTGGGCGGGAATCTGCCGGCCGTCGGACGTATTGAGGGCCACCGTCTGGCCCGCCTGGGGGTTCATGCCTTCGGGCACGTCCTTTGCCGGGAATTCCCGGGTCAGGCTTTCATCCCTTTCGCCGTAGGCCTCTTCGGGGCTGAGGGTGAAGGACTTTTTCTCGTTGAGGGCCATGCCCTGAAGCGCTTTCTCGAAACCCGCGATCATTTGGCCGGCGCCCATATGTACTTCCAAAGGCCGGCGCCCCTTGCTGGAATCGAACACTTCACCGTCCTCAAAGGTTCCTGTGTAGTCGACGCTCACGAACAGGCCGTCTGCAGCTTTTTCCATAGTGGTTTTCCTTTCCGTTGCGGCACGGTTTTTAATAAGGCGGTGCCGGCGGTCAGTGGCATCACTGCCATTCAAGATAAAAGCGCGAAACAGGAAACGACATCCGTGGCGGGGTTGAACAGGTTCACCAGCGGTCGGGCAATTTTGATGACGCCCCATGGTTCCGGCCCAGCGGTTTGTATCTGACAAGCTACGCATTTACTCCGGGATGTCAAGGCGGAATGTGTCTGTTCCCAAAAAACCGGGCAAGCGCGTAAAGGGGCTGTTGCAAAACGTTGCTGCTCGGTTATCCAGGGGGGATTCCGGATGGTTTTGTCGCAGCCTTGATGCCCGCCAGGGAGAAGCGGGTGATGTGTTTGGCCCACCGTTTGAGAAGGGCTTCGGAATAGGGCTGCTGGAGCAGAAATTCGAAATCGTTTTTATGCAGCGTCAAAAGGGAGTGGCACTGGCTGATGATGCTCAACTCGCAAAACAGCAGGACTTCTTCCGGCACCCTTTGGCCCGCAACGTTTTTAACGAGGGTTTTCAGCCGCTGGTGCTTGGGGTTGACAATATCGCGCCAGGATTCCTGGATGAGGCCGGTGGGATTGGCCTTTTCCATCAGATAAAGGCGTGTAAACTGGGCTTCGGCCCCTTTTGTGGCATGGCTGTGGATGATGCGCATAATGTAGGCGCACAGCAGGTCTTCGGGATCGTGGACGCAGGTTCCCGACAGATCCAAGTCGGGGTCGGAAACGGTGTGGAGGTACGAATGCTGCCAAGCCGCTACGTACAAGGCAGCCTTGCCGCCGAAGTGATAGTTGACGGCCGCTACGTTGGCATTGGCACGCCGACAGATGTCGGCCACTGTGGCGGACTGGTACCCCTTTTCCGCGAATACCTCGCAAGCGCTCTCGATGATTCGGGCGCGGGTTTCTTCGCCGTCTTTTCTTGGGGCCATGGGGTGCGTCTCCGGCAGGCGCATGTGCGCCACGGGTGCCCCGCCGGCAACGGGCGAAATTGAAATTTCCCCTTGACATCTGCCGGCAGGGGCTGTAGTTCCTGTATAAATCAAATGCGTATTTGAATTACGCTTTTTAAATTGATAGTTCAAGTTCATTGAAAAAGCAAGAGGTTTTGTACGGGAAACCGGGTGGATGCCACGTGTCGCATGCGTCCGGCCCTGGTGGCTCCGGTAAGGGGTCAATCGCCGGGTCTGCCAGGGGCGCCATTTTCACAGACCCCCCCCGGGGGGAGCCCTGCGGGCCCTCTCGGTTCGGGCGGGACCGCTCACTTCGGTGGCGGTCCCGCCTCAGATTTTACAATTTCTTTACAAATATCGCACGACGCAACATAATGCTCTAATAAAAAGTGGTTATCGAGAATCAGACCGCGCGCTCGGGCCGCTGAGTGTCTGCCGCTGAATACGGTGGTGTCGGTGTCCCTTGCGCCAAGG
The DNA here is from genome assembly GCA_963678885.2 of Desulfobacterales bacterium. Lineage (GTDB taxonomy): Bacteria > Desulfobacterota > Desulfobacteria > Desulfobacterales > JAFDDL01. The sequence goes on from CAXXFG010000001.1 coordinate 1,908,552, forward strand.
TGGTCTCCAACCCCTGACCTAGGAGTGGCCATGATGTGTACCCAAAACAATTCAACTGCCATAGTTTGTTCCGCAATGCGACGCTTCCGCCGCATTGCCGCCGTCGGCTTCTTGTCGGCGGTGGTCGGTGTTGCCGGTGTCGCCCACGCGGGGCCGCCCGGGCCGGACGGACCGCCCCCCATGGTGGCGGTGGTGCCGGTGACGGTGGAAGACATCAATCCCCCGGATGAATACGTGGGCCATGTGGAGGCGGTTCAGTCCGTGGATCTGCGCGCCCGGGTGCAGGGGGTCCTGGAGCAGGTGCGCTTTGCCGAAGGCGGTTATATCCAGTCCGGGGACTTGCTGTTTGAAATAGAGCAGGCGCCTTATCGGGCCGCTGTGAATGCCGCCCGGGCCGCCTTGGCCCAGGCCGAAGCGGCGGTTTTCAAGGCAAACCAGTACATGAAGCGGATACGGGATGTCCGTTCCGGCGGCGTGTCCGGCACCGATATCGACAACGCCAAAGCGGAGGTGCTGCGGGCGGAGGCCCAGCTTCAGGGGGCCCGTGCCGACCTGGAAAGGGCCGAGCTGGACTTGGGGTATACCCAAATTGCGGCTCCCATCAGCGGCCGGATCGGGGCCACCCATTATACCCATGGAAACCTGGTGGGCCCTGATTCCGGTTCCCTGGCAAGAATTGTTCAAATAGATCCCGTCCGGGTCGTTTATTCCATCGGTGAGAACGATCTGGCGGCTGTCCGGGCGGCCCTTGGGGATGCGTCCAGGAGCAAGGGAGAGCGTCTCCTCGCCCCGAAGATTCGTTTGGGCGACGGGCAGCAAACGGAGATTGCCGGGCAGATCGACTTTGTGGACAACATGGTGGATCCCGATACCGGCACTGTCAAGGTACGGGCCTTGTTCGACAACGGGGGCGGCAAACTGTTGCCCGGTCAGTATGTGACGGTGCTGATCAGCCGGCGTGCGCCCGCGCCCATGCCGGTGGTGCCCCAGGCCGCGGTGCTCGAAGACCAAGAGGGGCGCTATGTGTTGTTGGTGGTGGACGGGGACAAGGTGACCCAACGCCGCATTACCACGGGAGCGATGGTGGACGGCAACTGGTCGGTGACAGAGGGGTTAACGGCCGGCGACAAGGTCATCGTCCAGGGGCTTCAGAAGGTCCGGCCCGGTATGACGGTGCGTGTAACGCCTGAAAACGGGCGGTAACGGAGGCAAGCCATGTTCTCAAAGATTTTTATCAGTCGGCCGCGGCTGGCTGCAGTGATATCCATTGTCATCACCCTCGCCGGGTTAATCGCCATTCTAAACATACCGGTGGCGCAATATCCCAGTATCACCCCCCCTGAAATCCGGGTGAGCGCCACATATCCCGGGGCCAATGCCCAGGTTGTGGCCGACACCGTGGCCGCTCCCATCGAGGCCGAGGTGAACGGGGTTGAAAACATGCTCTACATGAACTCCACCTGTTCCAACGACGGGCGGTATAGCCTGGCGGTGACGTTCGCCGTGGGCACGGATCCGGATCTCGACCAGGTCAATCTCCAGAACCGGGTCCAGGTGGCCATGTCCAAGTTGCCCCAGGAGGTCACCGACCAGGGCGTCACGGTGCGCAAGCGTTCTTCCGATATGCTGGGGGCCATCAATTTTTATTCCCCCAACGGCACCCGCGAAACAATTTTTATGAGCAATTACGTGAGCCGAATCGTCAAGGACGAACTGGTCCGCATCCCCGGGGTCAGCGATGTGATGATCTTCGGGGAGTTCGAATACAGTATTCGGGTTTGGATGCAGCCGGACCGCTTGACGGCACTGGGACTGACCGCCGATGACGTGATGGCCGCCATCCGGCAGCAGAACATCCAGGCGGCCGTGGGGTCCATCGGGGCAGAGCCGGTAAGGGAGGGGCAGCAGCTCCAGTATACACTGACGGCCCAGGGACGCCTTTCCACCCCCGAGGAGTTCGAGCGCATCATCGTTCGGACCAATCCGAACGGTGGCCTGGTGCGCATCCGGGATATCGCCCGGGTGGAGCTGGGGGCCAATCGCTACAGCGCCTCCAGCGTGTTCAACGGAGCTCCCTGCCTTGCAATGGCCGTCTACCGCTCTTCGGAAGCCAACTCCCTGGACACCATGCGGGAGATCCGCGCCGTGTTAAAGCGCATGGAGGCGCGGATGCCGGAAGATGTTGCGTATAATGTCTTCTACGACACCACCAAATACGTGTCGGCCGCCATCGAGGAAATCGTGATGACACTCCTGATCACCTTTCTGCTGGTGGTGGGGGTCACCTATCTGTTCCTGCAGGACTGGCGGGCGCTGTTGGTGCCGACAATTGCCATTCCCGTTTCCCTCATCGGAACCTTCGCCGTGCTGTTGGCGTTGGGCTACAGTGCCAACACCATTTCCCTGTTCGCGCTGATCATGGCCATCGGTCTGGTGGTGGACGATGCCATCGTGGTGGTGGAAAACGTTTACCGGATCATGGCGGAAGAGGGACTTTCCCCCTGGGAGGCGTCGGTCAAGGCCATGGGCCAGGTGACCGGTCCCATTGTCGCCACCACCCTGGTGCTGCTGGCGGTGTTCGTGCCGGTCGGCTTTTTGCCGGGTATCACCGGCCAGTTATACCGGCAATTTGCGGTGACCATGTGCACGGCGGTGCTTATTTCCTCCCTGGTGGCGCTGACGTTGAGTCCCGCCCTGTGTGCGGTGCTACTGAAAAAGACCGAGCCCGTAAAGCACGGCCCACTGGCTTGGTTCAACCGGATGCTGGAAAGCGCCCGGAAGCAATACGTGGCGGGGGCGGGATGGCTGATCCGCCGCCGGGTGGTGACCGCCCTGGTATTTCTGGCGGTATTGGGCGTCGGGGGCTGGATGTTCTCTCACCAGGCCACCAGTTTTCTTCCCCCGGAAGACCAAGGGGCTTTTCTGGTCAATGTCCAGCTTCCGGAATCCGCCGCCCTTTCCCGCACCGGCAGGACCCTGGCCCGGGTGACCCGGGAGCTAAAGGAGATTGAAGGGGTGGACCACGTGATGGCGGTCAGCGGATTCAGTTTGTTGAGCGGCACGGCGGAAAATGTTGGCTTCGGCATCGTTGTGCTCGCTCCCTGGAACGAACGGAACCGGCCGGATCTGCACATCAACGCGATTCTGGGAAAGGCCCAGCAGAAATTGGCTGCCATCAGCACGGCGAACATTTTTGCGTTCGCCCCGCCGCCCATTCAGGGGCTGGGCAACACCAGCGGCTTTGATTTCAGGCTCCAGGCCTTGGGGGACCAGTCCGCCGCAGACATCGCCGCCGCAACCCAGGCCATTACAATGGCCGCCAATCAGCATCCGGCACTGGCGCGGGTGTTCAGTACCTATACAGCCAACACGCCGCAGCTTTTCGTGGACCTGGACCGTACCCGGGCCGAATCACTGAAAGTGCCGGTTTCCTCTGTTTTTTCCACGCTCCAGGCAAACATGGGGGGGGCTTATGTGAACGATTTCAACCTGGGCGGGCGGGTCTACCAGGTGAAAATCCAGGCGGACGCCGATTACCGGAACACCATTGATGATATCGGCCGGTTGTACGTGCGGAGCACCGAGGGGAAGATGATTCCCCTGGGCAGCCTCATTACGTTGCGCACGGTTTTGGGGGCGCCGGTGATTTCCAGATACAACCAGTTCCAGAGCGTTCAGATCAACGGGGAGGCGGCGCCCGGGTTCAGCTCCGGGGAGGCCATGGCGGCCATGACCGCGCTGGCGGACACCACCTTGCCGAAGGGGTATAAGTATGACTGGTCGGGCATGAGTTATCAGGAGCGCAAGGCCAGCGGTCAGATCGGCCTGCTTTTCGGCTTGGCCTTTTTATTCGCGTATCTGTTTTTGGCGGGGCAGTACGAAAGTTGGACCATTCCCGGCGCCATCATCGCCTCCCTTCCGGTGGCCAGTCTGGGAGCCCTTGCCGGGCTTCGGTTTTTCGGGTTTGACCTGAGCATCTATGCCCAGATCGGCTTGGTGCTGCTGGTGGGGCTGGCCAGCAAGAACGCCATCCTGATTGTCGAGTTTTGCAGGGAACAGCGGGCTCATGGGCTGTCCGTGGTGGCCGCTGCCCTGGAGGGGGCCAAGATACGGTTCCGGCCGGTGTTGATGACGGCGTTCACCTTCATCTTGGGGATATTTCCCATGGTGATCGCCACCGGTGCCGGTGCCGGCAGCCGGCGTCATATCGGCACCACCGTTTTTTGGGGGATGGTGTCGGCAACATTTCTGGGAATTTTTCTGATCCCTGTTTTCTACTACGCCTTCCAGTCTTTGGGAGAGCGGTTCGGAAAGAAGGAGGGCCGCGCGGTTGCCGGGGAGGCGGATGGTTGACCAGCGGCGGGCATTCCGCCGGTGCAGACATGAAATGGATGAAAATATGAAAAAATACCGGATAAACCATTGGCGAAACGGCCGCACTTTTTTCTTTGCGGCGCTGTTGTGCTCCTTGGCGGTGTTTCTGGGGGCCGGATGCGCTGCTGTGGGGCCGGATTATGAACCGGTGGCGCTGTCAGTGGCCCCCGGCTGGCATACGGATCTTCGGGGCGGGTTGACGTCCGGGTGCATGCTTCCCGAGGTGCTGGCGGATTGGTGGCGCGTGTTCGACGACGCGCTGCTTACCCGGCTGGAGGCCCGGGCTGTCAGCGGCAACCTCGGCTTGAAGGAGGCCCGGAGCCGGGTACTGGAGGCCAGGGCCCAGCGCGGCGTGCGCGACGCGGATCGCTTCCCGACCCTGGACCTTTCCGGGACGGCAAGCCAGTCGCGCACCAGTGAAAACGGTACCACCGGGCGTGCGGTGGAAGACCGTTTGTACGCAGCCGGATTCGATGCGGGGTGGGAGCTGGATGTGTTCGGCGGGGTACGCCGGTCCGTGGAAGCGGCCCAGGCCGACCTGGATGCTGCGGAAGAGGCTTACCGGGATGTGCTGGTCAGCTTGATGGCGGAAACAGCCCTTAACTACATCGAGGTGCGGACCTATCAGGCCCGTCTTGCCGCGGCCCGGGCCAACATGGTTTCCCAGGAGGAAACATACCGCTTGAACCGTTCCCGCTTCGAGGCGGGTATTATCAATGAATTGGCGGTGCAGCAGTCCCGATATGTGCTGGAGCAGACACGGGCTTCGATTCCCAGTCTGGAGATCGGTCTGGAGGCGGCTAAAAACCGGTTGGCGGTGCTGGTGGGGGAATCCCCCGGTGCCGTTCATGACATGCTGAACGCGCCGGTTGCCATTCCCGTGCTGCCGCCGTCCTGTCTGGTGTGCCTGCCGGCCGACACTTTGCGGAGCCGGCCGGATGTGCGCCGTGCCGAACGGCTCTTGGCCGCCCAGACGGCCCGCGTGGGCGTCGCCACGGCGGACCTGTATCCCCGGTTCCGTCTGTTCGGGGCGCTGGGGCTTGAATCACTGGCATCGGATGATTTCTTCTCCGCTGCCAGCAGGACCTGGCAGGTGGGGCCCAGCTTGTCGTGGCGGGTATTTAGCGCGGGGGCCATCCGGCAGAACATTGCCATACAGTCCGCCCGACAGGAACAGGCCATGATCCAGTACGAGGCGACGGTTCTCGGCGCTCTGGAGGAGGTGGAAAACGTTCTTGTGGCCTATTCCCGGGAACAGAACCGACACCAGGCGTTGCGTGCGGCCGTGGCGGCGGCCCGGAAGGCGGACCTGCTGGCCCGGGATCAGTTCGAGGCGGGGCTGGTGGATTTCAGCAATGTGCTCGACGCCCAGCGCCAGCTGTTGGTGCTGGAAGACACCTTGGCACAGAACGAGGGGGTGCTGGTTTCCAACCTCGTGAAACTCTACAAAGCCTTTGGTGGCGGATGGCAGGCATCTGTTATTCCCGGAGTCGCGGAAAAGACAGAATAATTTGTTCGCTTTTCCTCCGGACGGGCCGCATTCGCCTGGTCCGTGCTTGTCGGAAGGGCCCGGCGTTCCACACGCCGGGCCCTTTTTTTATCACTGCAAGGGGTTACTTGACAAGCAGGCCGCCGTCGCGCATACATTACAGAAGTTGTTTCAAATCCTTTTCCTTCCACACACAATGAAAATAAGGTCTCACCGGCCGTTGCCCGCTGAGGCACGGCAAGAGCGCTCCATGTTTGCGGGCGCGCCAACGGGAACGGGGGAGTTATGAATAGACGCGCCGCATTCTTTTTTCGCCCTTTATCCGTCCTTTTCATCGCCGTTGCCTTGGTCGCGGCGTCTCTGACGGTTCCCGTCGACCGGGCCAGGGGTGAAGCCGGATCGGCCCTTCTGGGCCGTTACAGCTGTTCCCATGTAAAATCACTTGCTACATCCGCGCCTCAGCAACTGTTTGCCATGTGGGCGGAAGAGAAGATTCTCGGCGACGGGCTTGGAACAGCGGACATGCTGGCCAAACGGGGCAATATCAATATCGTACTGGCCAATATCGGGGAGTTGACCACGGCGATTCAGGGGCTGGACGCCGTCGCTTCCGCAGATTGGAAGAAGGCCGCCGAAGTTTTCAGTGACTGGCTGCTTGGCAAGGCCTTTGAACTCACCGGGTCAGGTCTTCCCGGTGCTGTCTGGACCGTGTGCAAGGAGCTGAATCAGTTTGCCGTGGAGCTGAACGAAGAGATCCTCGATATCAATATCAAAACCTACGCCGGTTTTGCGGAAAACGATTCAAAACTGTTGGAGAGGGGGGGGGAAACTTATTTCCTGAAAACCTATCTCGATGCCGAGCTTACCAAACCGGATACCTTCGATATGGTCAAGCGCCGGGCGTCGCTGATGGAATATGCCAAGGTAAAGCTTGGCATGAAGAACTTTCCGGGCGTCAGACAATGGCCCGAAAATTGGAATCTGGTTCGCTCTGTGGCTCGGAGCATGCTGAACGAAGTCCAGGCGGAAGTGGAAAAACGTCGGAAGTTCAAGCAGCTTCAGGGGGAACTCAAATCCCAGCTTACCCAGCTGAAGAGAGAACTGGCCATCATGACCACCTTCCAGGGGATGCTCGCCCAGGTTCGGGCCATGACATGCCTGGATGAGACTCCGGACTGCCTGTCCGGTTATAATGACACTCTGACAACACTGGAAGGGCTGATTCTCGATGCCGGCGATATCAAGGGCGCCGGCCCGGGGGTTTTTGACGGTCTTGAGCGTTCCCTTGACGCTGCGAACCTGTCGATCGACGGTATCTTTCGGCAGATCAATACCGCGAAATCACCGATTGAAGCCTATTGTGAGAAAGCGGAAGCCGAATACAAGTCCGCCGGCACGACGGCCGAGTTGGCGAAGACCGCCCTGTCGGAAGCGGCGGCGAAGGCGGCCCAGGCGGAGATCTATCGGGATGCCGCCTGTACGGTAACAGCGCCGGAAGAGGCGGAAAAAGCAGTGGCCAAGGCCCGGGATTCGGTGACGGTGGTCACCCATCTGGCCGACTCCATCTATTTTCTGGGAAGAGAACTGGAAAAACATGCCCCTCCGGCTCCGGTGGATTTCTCTTCTGCCGAAGCCGAGGCATCGGATCTGAAATCCAGACTGAACGATGTGGAAGCAACGGTAACGGAGAATGCGGACAAGCGCGATAAGCTTTCAGCCGGGGTTGCCAAGGCGAAAGCCCAGGTCAAGATACTGGGAGACAAATGTAAGGACATGAAAGACTTTGGCGTTGTTACCGCCGCCATGGCACGGCTCGATCAGGTGGTGGCTGAAGTGCCCGATGTCAGAGCGGATGTTAATTCCATGGAGCGCGTCCAGGGGCAAATGGCACTGATTTTCAAGAGACTGTCAAAATTGAAAGTGCTGGCGGCTGAGGACCGGGCGTGCCTCCAGACGGTCCCGGATATTTCGGGTTATTTGACCCAGATTCGGAAAATGGCGGTCGACGCCCGGAAGCATGTGGAAAAGACCACGGCCCATGCCGATACGGCGGCCGAATGCCTCGAGAAATTGAAAGACAAATGCAGGGAGAACGAGCGCCGCGACGATGACGGGAACTGCGTGTGCATTGAGGGCTACGAGACGGTGGACGGCCGGTGCCTGCCTTCCTGCAAAGAAAATGAAGAGCGGGGACCGGACGGCGTATGCATTTGCAAGGCCGGTTATGAGCGGGTGGACGGTGCCTGCCGGAAAGTCTGCGGTGCCAATGCGCAGCGGAATGCCGCCGGTGATTGCGACTGCATCCCCGGCTACGAGAAAGTGGATGGCGTTTGTGTGGAAGAGGGTTCAGGGTGCACGGCGGACATCGATTGCCCTGAGGGGTACGTTTGCGATCGGGACACCGGCGATTGCCTGCCCGAGCAAGAAAACGGGTGCTGGAATGACAGTGATTGTCCGGATAGATATGTCTGCGATCGGCGCACCGGCGAATGCGTCTCTCCCTTAGACGACAGCTACGATGATGCTACCGATACATTGATAAGTAGGGAAGACGACCGAAGCCAGGACCAGGCGGACCGGACGGCAGCGGACCAGGCGGCAGGGACCGGCCGGCGTCCGGGGGCGGACGCTCTCGATGATGCTCTTGACGACATGCAGGAAGGCCTGGCGGGAAAATGCGGGAGCGACGATCAATGCCCGGCAGGGTACGTCTGCCGGAACGGTAAATGTGTTGAAAAAGAGCCGTGTGCTTCAGATGCCGACTGTCCGTCAGGGACGGCCTGTGTTAACGGAGCGTGTGTGAAAAAGCTGGCGTGTGCCTTCGACAGTGATTGCCCCCCAGGCCGGATATGCAGCAGTGGACGGTGCGTGGAAAAGCCGGCGTGCAGTGCAGACAGCGACTGCGCGAGCGGGTATGTGTGCCGGAGCGGGAAATGCGTCAAGAAGCCCGACTGTAGCCGCGACAGCGACTGCCCGAGCGGTACGGTGTGCAAGGATGGCGCATGCGTGAAAAAATCCGGGTGCCGTTCGGACAGTGACTGTCCCCAGGGCAAGGTCTGCAAGAACGGCGTTTGTGTGGACAAACCGGTTGTTCCGACCCCGCCTCCGGCAACGCCCACCTTGCCACCGGCTCCGCCAAAGGACCGTACCCTTTCCTGGCACGCGGCAACGGTGTGTGCAGAGAACGAGGGGGCGGAATACCGGTGGCGCTGGATGGTTTCTCTGAAGCAGACGGGCTCCCGGGTGTCGGGGAATGTCTACTTCCACAAATGCCCGGGCGGCGGCCGGGTGGCCTATCGGTTCACCGGGGAGGAAAAATCCAACGGTTCCTTCGTGGTGAGTGGGGAGAAAAGTGGTGGGCGGGGAGGTTTGTACGCAACCGCCGCCCAGCGGCGGACCTTTACCTTGCGGCAGGGCAAAGCACCGTCTCCGGGCTATTGACCCGGAGACGGCCGTTTGGAAAACACTTTGCCGGACGGTTCCCCGGCGGCACGGCGGGCCGCGCTGCCGGGGCGGCGGTTATCCGTGATGGGGCCGGCCACCGGTTCTCTTCGGTGCCATGCAGGCGAAGGCGCCTTTCCCGTCGCGTTTTCGGGTGCCGCTTTGGCCCGGTTTCCTGCGGTCACTGGGCCGAGAGGGCGCCTGCAATCTGCTTTGTCGCAGGGGCGGGCGTGTGTCCCGTGTCTGGGCAGTCGGCGGTACGGCGTAGTCGAAATCTGCCAGGGTGCGTTTTTCCACGGCCCGACCGATGGCGGCATTGATGGCCCTCACCATGCGGTTGTCTTCTTCGGTCACCAGGGTGAAGGCCTCTCCGTTGCGCTCTGCGCGGCCCGTTCTGCCGATGCGGTGAATATAGGCCTCCGGGGTGGTGGGCACATCGTAGTTGATCACATGGGAAATGTCGGAAACGTCGATGCCCCGGGCGGCGATGTCCGTGGCGACCAGAATCTGAATTTTTCCGGATCGGAAGCCGTCCAGTGCCGCCTGACGGCGGTTCTGGGAAAGATTGCCCTGGAGTGACGTGGACGGGTATCCCGCTTTCGAGAGCTTTTCGCCGAGGCTTTTTGCCCGGTACTTGGTGCGGGTGAACACCAGCACCGAGCCCGTGGCGGTCTCTCCCAGAAGCCGCAGCAGAAGGGCTGTTTTCAGATGCTGGGAGACGGGGTACAGGGCATGGCGGACGGTTTCCGCCGGGGCGCTGGTGCCGATTTCCACCGTTGTCGGATTTTTCAGAATATCGTTTGCCAGACGGCGGATTTCTTTGGGCATGGTGGCCGAAAACAACAGGGTCTGGCGGCTGTCGCGGGGAAGGTGACCCAGGATGCGGCGGATATCGGGAAAAAAGCCCATGTCGAACATCTGGTCCGCCTCGTCCAGTACCAGTATCGACAGATGGGAAAAATCCACCGTCTTTCGCCCGATGTGATCCAGCAACCGTCCGGGGCACGCCACCACAATGTCGGCCTTTTTAAGGGCCGTGATTTGGGGATTGATGCCGACACCACCGTAGACAACGGCGCTGCGCAGGCCGGTTGCGCCGCCCAGGGTCTCGATGCTGTCATGGATCTGCTGCGCCAGTTCCCGGGTGGGGGCAAGGATCAGGGCGCCGACACCCTTCTGGGTGCGGTTCATCAGTCGGTGAAGAATGGGCAGCGCAAAGGCGGCGGTTTTTCCGGTGCCGGTTTGTGCCAGCCCCATGACATCCCGGTGATTCATGACCTCCGGGATGGCCTTGATCTGGATGGGGGTGGGGGCGGTGTACCCTGCTGCCGCCACGCCCTTCAGAACAACGGGATGCAGTGAAAACGTTTTGAAATTGTGCAAAAAAGAATCCTTTCTGGGATCAGGACGACTGTACAACAGGGGCCTTGATCCAAATCATAAATGTGCGGAAGATCCAGCACGCCTGCCGCAGGTCCGGACGCAATAATCGCAGAGTCCCGCTCTAACATCCGGGTGATTTTTTTCTGTTTCGTCCCTGGAGATTGCGGGCAGGCAGGTTTGGGGCATTCACGCAGACGCAATGCATGCCCCTTTTGTTTCAGCTATCAGATTGTCGTGACGTTGACGGCGGAAGGACCTTTTTGTCCCTGCTCGATGTCGAAAGTCACTTGGTCGCCGTCACGCAAGGTTTTAAAACCGTTTGCGTTGATGGCGGAATGATGCACGAAGACATCCGGTCCGCTTTCCTGCTCGATAAAGCCGAACCCTTTTTTTTCGTCAAACCACTTTACAGTGCCATTGGCCATGATTCCATCCTCCTTTCTCTTGGATAATATTCAAAATTTTAGACTGGAGGATGCTTCAGGTGGGTGAGACCGATTCCTGCAGGTAAAAAACCGTTCCTCGTATCAGCGATGCCGGGAACCAAGTTGAATGTGTGACAATAGCGGAATCCATGAAAAAAGCAAGCGATAAATTTTATCCCCTATGTTTTTTTATGGATGCCGTGCCGCACCTTTCCCGGGCGGCTTGCCGCGTCAGGTTTTTTTGGTGGCGGCCATCACCTGTTTGATCATTTCCGCACGCTGCGCAAACCCCTCTCCTTCCAGGTCTTTTGCCACGGCTGCCAGAAAGTCCGGAATTTCTATGCCCTGGGGGCATTTTTCCAGGCATTCGCCGCATTGCACGCACTGGGAGGCAAGGCCCGGTGCGCCGCTGATAACGCCGCCGGCCCGGGCGATATAGCTGAACAGAACCGCGTCCGGGTTTCCGAACATGTGTAGGTTGTTGTATACCTCGAAACAGACGGGGATCTGGACCCCTGACGGGCATGGCAGGCAGTAGCCGCATCCGGTGCAGCCCACCTTCATGATGCGTCGGTAGGTGTCGGCCGCCTCCCGGATCAGCCGGCGCTCTTTTTGCGTCAGGGCGTCGGGAAGGGCGGTGTCCGCGATGGTGATGTTTTCGTCGATGTGGGCCTCCTCGTTCATGCCCGAGAGGACAACGGTGACTTCGGGATGGTTCCATACCCATCTCAGGGCCCATTCGGCCGGGCTGCGGGGGGTGTCGGCCCGTTTCCAGACCGCGCCCACCGCTTCCGGCGGTGTTGTCGGCGACAGGCAGCCGCCCCGGAGCGGTTCCATGACGATGACGGCCATGTCTTTTGCGGCGGCATATCGGAGACCCTCGGTGCCGGCCTGGTTTTCCTCGTCGAGGATGTTGTACTGGATTTGGCAGAAGGTCCAGTCATAGGCATCGGCAATCCGTTTGAAGTCTTCTGCGCTTCCGTGGAAGGAAAAACCCATGTTCCGCACTTTTCCGGCGTTGAGGGCCTGTTGCATGAAGTCCGTCACCCCAAGGTGATGCAGCTTGTCCCACAGCCCACCGTCCAGGGTATGGAGCAGGTAGTAATCGATGTGGTTGGTGGCAAGCCGTTGCAGCTGGGCGTCCAGGAAAGCGTCCATGTCTTCCCGGCTTTCCACGAAGAACGAGGGCAGCTTGGTGGCGATGTTCACTTTTTTTCGGTATCCGTCGCCCAGTGCCCTGCCCAGCCAGGGCTCGCTTTGTCCCTGGTGGTAGGGCCAGGCAGTGTCCACGTAGTTGACGCCTCGGTCAATGGCGGATCGCAGCTGGCGGGTGGCGCGGGCGTCGTCGATGGCCGTCCCTTGCAAGGGCAGGCGCATGCAGCCGTATCCCAGTGCGGAAAGGGGGGCGCCCGTTTTGGGGACATTTCGATATTGCATGGAGAAGCCTCCTGATTTTTTCTGCGGGTCGGGGTGGGCTTCGCATTCCGGCCTGCTGCCGGCGGGGTTTACTTTAACATGATTCGCGCATCGGCAACGATACAGGCCTTGTCCGTGCACATGACCGGGTTCAGGTCGATGGATTCGATCCAATCGGCCAGATCCATGACCAGGGCCGAGAAGCCGGTCATCGTCCGGGTCAGCGCCTCCAGGCAGACAGGGGGGCGGCCCCGGTATCCGTCCAGGAGTTGTTTGGCCTTCAGGCCCGATACCATGGCCGCCACGTCCCGGATTTCCAGGGGCGCCATGCGGATGACCGTGTCCTGGTAGACTTCGACGCTGGTGCCGCCGATGCCCAGGAGAATGACGGGGCCGAACTGGGGGTCGATTTTGGCACCGACAATCAGTTCGAGGCCGGTGACCATTTCCTCCAGATGAACGCCCTGGAACTGTTCGAAAACGCTGAACCGGTCAAAGATCTCCGCCATCTGCTGGTCGGAAGCAATCCCCACCACCACGCCGCCCACATCCGACTTGTGCAGGGCGCTCGGGGAAATGATTTTCGCCACCAGGGGATAGCCGATTTCCGCAGCCGCCCGGAGGGCGTCTTGCCGGGTACTTGCCACGCGGAACCGGGGTACCGTCAGACCCGCTTCCGCAAGGATCCGCTTGGCGTCCGGTTCTATCACCCACCCTCGCGCTCTGGACGCGGACAGGATCCTGTTTGCGTCTGCTGTCATTCCCATGCCTGATACCTCCTCATGCCGTCGAGCATCATGACGGCGCCTTCGATGGAATCGGATACCGGAACCCGGTTGAGTTCAAAGCCTTCGATGAACATCTGGTATTTGTTCACATGGGGAATGTAGGCCAGCAGGGGCTTGACCCGTTTGCGGGAGGGGTTGCTGATTTTCGCGCCCAGGTCCACGGACAGGCCCGGTGAATAGGGCAACACCAGCATCAGCAGCGCGTCGAATTCCGCAGCGTTGGTCATCTCATCGTAGCAGACCGCAAAATCTTCGTCCAGGGCGCTGGCGGTCAGGTCCACCGGGTTGTTGAGCACGGCGATGTCCCTGATGGACGGCGAGAGGCGGGCGCGCATGCGCGCCTGGACCTCCGGGGAAACGGGGGGAATGGAAAAGCCGCGGCTGGAAAGAAGGTCCGTGGCGACGGCCCCGTGGCCGCCGCTGATGGTAATGATGCCTACATTCCCCTGGACATGGCGGGGATAGGTGCTCAGTACCTCGCAGTAGGAGAGGAGTTCGCTTTCGTTTCTGGCCTCGATGATGCCGTGCTGAACCAAAACGTCGGAGAAGACCTTGTAGTCTCCCGCGATGGAGGCGGTATGGCTGCTTACGGCCCGGGTGCCTTCGGCGGTTTTTCCCGATTTCATGAGAATCACCGGTTTCCCGCAGTCTTTGGCCATGGACACGAACTTGCGTCCCTCGTTTTCCAGAAATCCTTCCACGTAGAAGGTGATCACCTGGGTATCGGCGTCACGGATCAGATACTGGAGCAGATCCGTTTCCCGGATAAGGGCCTTGTTGCCGATGCTGACGGCCTGGGAAACGCCGATTCCCCGCTTTGCGAATTTCACCAGCAGATCCACAAGCAGGGCGCCGCTTTGGCTGACGATGCCGACACCTCCGGCCGGGGGGTTTTCCATGCGCTCGCCGGGCAGAAACAATGTGTCGATCTTGCCGGGGGAGAAAACGCCCAGGCAATTGGGGCCGATAAAGGGAAAATCCGCTTTCCGGGCGATATCGACCAGTTCGTCCTGGAGGGCCGTGTTGCCCACCTCTGCAAATCCGCCGCCCACCACAAAGGCCCCGCCGGCTTTCTGCCGGATGCATTCGGTGAGGATCGCGGGGGTCTGGGGCGCCCGGGCCGCGATGATGACCATGTCCACGGGACCGGGGATGTCGGCCAGATTCTTGTACAGGGGCCATCCCTGGATTTCGCCCCCCCTGGGATTGACGCCGAAAATCTCCACGGGGTAGCGCAGCTGCAGTTTTTTGAAGATAACGTTGGCCGGGTGGTTGTCCTTGGCCGTGGAGACCCCGATAACGGCAATGCGTTTCGGTTTAAGAAGCCGTTCCAGGTTCATATGGTGTTCCTTTCGCGTCCATTAAAGGTCACGGCGCGTGACACTTACTTACCGGTGTTGCCTGGTGCAACGATAGGGGCCCGGCGCCCAATTGTCAATATCCATTCACGGGGCGGGCATGGTTGCGCCGCGGCTTCAGAAGAAATCAGGCGGCGTCTGCCGCGGTGTTTTTACGGATAGAACGACGGGCATCGCCAGGAGTTGCAGCAAAAGAATCAGAAAAAAGGCGCGGTGATAGGATCCGGTTGCATCAAACACGTATCCGGCCAATAGCGGCCCCCCCGCGCCTCCGATGTGCTGAAAGAGGCTTAACAGGCCGTAGACCGCGCCGTAATGGGCCATGCCGAAGGTGCGGCCGGCAAGCATCGACAAGGCCGGCAGCCAGCAACCGACACCGAAACCCATGATTGTGGCGTGGAGAAAAACGAACCCCGCCGGTGCCTGGGGCCCGACGCAGATGAGCAGGCTGATGCCGGTGGCCAACGTGCCAAGGCCCGCTGCGGCGACGTGGCGTACGGGAAGGCGGTCGCACAGCCATCCGAAGAAAAACATACCGAAGGTGGCGCAGATGCTGATTAGGCCGAGGGCCGTGGCCCCGATGCCCGGCGGAAAACCCAGGTCCGCCAGATGGGGGAACATGCTCTGTAAAACGCCCATGTAGCTGTGGTTCATCACCAGATAGAGCCCCAGGAGCCAGAAGGCGGGGGTGGCCACCGCCGCCTTCAACGAAAGCCCCCCGGCCGTGGGCGCCGCTGTTTGCCCGGTCCGCTTTGCCGGAAACGCGCCGCCGTCGGGAGGAAGTCCCATGTCGGCGGGCCGGGTCCGGATTAGAAAGGCCGCCAGGGGCAGCAGCACACCGGCGTTGATGAGGGCCAGTGCCAGGTAGGTGGGCTTCAGCCCCAATTCCGGGAGGAGTCTGACGGCGATGAGGGGGGCGAACGCGACCGCACTGAGGCTGACGCCCATGGACATGATGCCGATGGCCCGGCCCCGGTGGCGGACGAACCAGTTGGAGATGATGAAGCTCAGGGTTAACGGACCGGTGGCGGCCGTGCCGGCACCCAGGAGAAGGTTGCCGACATGGAAATGCCACAGGCGTTCCATTTGCCAGAAGGTCAGCAGCCCCAGGGATGTGGCGAGGGAGCCGGCCGCCAACACCGCCCTTGCACCGCGCCGGTCAACGATCCTGCCGATAAACGGCGATGTCGTGCCGATGGCCAGTACAAACAAAGCGTAGGCGGTCATGATGTCGGTCCTGGACCACCCCATGTCGTCTTGCAGGACCTTGATGAAGATGCCGAAGACACTGAGTCCGGTCCCGTTGCTGATGATGCCGCAGACAAAACAGCCGGCGATGATGAGATGCCCGTAGTGCAGGCCGCGCTTTTTCAATGCGTCACTCTTCCCGGTAGACCCGTTGGCAGCGGGGTTGAAATTAATGCTTGTCACCGCCTGTGTGGTCATTTAACATTTGCGCCGTTGCGCCGTTGCGCCGTTGCGCCGTTGCGCCGTTGCGCCGTTGCGCCGTTGCGCCGTTGCGCCGTTGCGCCGTTGCGGCGTTGCGCCGTGACGACCCCATATCACAAACGGGCCGATGGGAGAAAAGAAATGCGTGGTGTTCCAGAAGGTGTTGTCAGGAAAGAGGGCTTGGTCCCGGCGAAAGGCAAACCGTTCATGCTGGGGTGGAGCATGACCTTTCACTCGGCCCTCATGTATTTCGTGGCGGCCGCCCTGGCCGCCGACGGCCTCAACATCATCATCCCCTCGTTTGAAGCGGCCTACGGCTTTACCCGCGGCCAGATGAACGTCGCCATTACCGTGGGTACCTTGCTCAGCGTGGTGGCTGCGTTTTTATTCGCATGGCTGGTGATGAAAAAAGGCCCCAAGAAGGTCACCGTTGCAAGTCTGCTCCTGATGGGGGCGGCGGCCATCGCTTTCGGCCGGGTGACGACCCTTTTCGGATTTTTTCTGTGCATCGCAGCCTTTGCCTTTCTGGCCCAGGGGGTCGCATGGACCACCACCAACACCCTTGTCAGCAACTGGTTCATCAAAAAGAGGGGCCTGGCCTTCGGTATTTCCACCATGGGCCTGCCGCTATCGTCGGCCGCGTTCGTGCCCATCGCCAATATGCTCGTTCAGCGTCACGGCATTGCCCACGCCTTCTTTGTTATCGGCATCGGGGTATTGGCCCTGGCCCTGGTCACATGGTGGTGGGTCATCGACACGCCCGAGGAGGCGGGGCTCACCCCGGACAACGCCGACTTGTCTCCGTCGGAGGTGGCACGGCTGCGGCATGAAATGACGCATCACCGCAGCCAATGGACCATCACCCGCTTGCTGAAGAACAAGGAAGTCTGGCTGATTTCCCTGGGGTTCGGACTGCTGTTCGTGGTCACTGTGGGCATTGTCACCCAGCTGGTTCCACGGCTGATCGACAAGGGCTTCACCATCAACCAGGCCGTTGGGTTTTTATCCGCCGCGTCTCTCATCGGTATTCCGGGCAGTTATTTTTGGGGTTGGCTGGACCAGCGTTTTGGTGTCCGCGCGGCTGCCATCACCTACTGTCTGTGGTACATGGCCGCTACGGCCTTTCTTCTTGTCGCCGAGAGCGGGGCCATGACCGTGGCCACGGTGTTTTTCATCGGTGTTGCTCTGGGGGGGATCGGAAACCTCTACCCGTCCATGGCGGCCTATACCTTCGGGCGGCATGAATTCCCATCGGTCAACCGTGTGATCAACGTGGTGGTGGGCATGATTCGGCCCCTTGGTTTCGCGCTGATGGGCGTTACGTATGACCTGACCCATTCCTACGATACCGGATACATCGTGCTGATCGCCGTGGCGGCTGCTGCGGTCGCGCTTTTCTGGGCGCTCAGGAACAACTACAACCCGGATCTGGACATCCTCTGAGTTGGTTTTGTAATGTGACGGCCAATACCATCTTCCCCCTTGATATCGCAGTCAAGTTGGGTTGAGGGGGGTTCGGGGCGGGGAACAGAAGAGGAATATGCCATGGATTGCCTGAAGGAACGAAACCTGGAGCGCTGCAATTGCACCTATGCCCCCTGCCCCCGAAAAGGGGTCTGCTGCGAATGTCTTGCTTATCATTTGAAAAGCCGCCAGTTGCCGGCTTGCTGTTTTCCCGCAGATGCCGAGCGAAGCTACGACCGGTCGTTCGAACATTTTGCACGGCTGGTGGGCGACGGGAAGGCATAGGACGCCAAGGCGTTCACTCGTCCTGGTGTTCGGGAAGTATTTTTTCCAGAATGGTGAGGGGCAGCTTCAGGGTGCGCACCACGACACCCCACACCTGGCCGCCCACCGCTGTCGGGCTTAACAGGGTGAGGGCCGGCTCTTGCCAGCTGCCGATGATTTTAACGGGGTAGATGAGCGCGCCTTTGTCCAGCACGTCTTTGACCAGGGGGATTTTCCCCACCAGCATGTCCACGGTTTTCAGGGGCGCGACCACAATGGTCAGATCGTGCTTTCGTTGGACCAGGTCTTCGGTACCCTCGAAGAAGATCTTCATGGCCGGGCTGTCGATGACCCCCGTTTCAATGGTCAGCCGCCCCTTTTCAATGGTTCCGGTGATGGCGGCCGTTTTGTAGGGAAAGCCTTCCTTGTTCAGGTCCGGGAAGGTGCCGGTGACAAGTTCCGTCACATTCAGCAGGGAAAATACCTTGGCCAGCAGCACCGCCTTGTATATTCTGCCGTCATAGGCTTCCAGGGAGGCCGTGCCGGACAGGGTGGACAAATCGACGGTCTGTTGGGTACCGTCTTTGGCTGTCAGTTGGCCGGACAGGTCGAAGGTTCCGTCCACGAGGGTTTTTCCCTTGTGCAGACAGGCCATGGTGGGGCGCAGGGGGCTCCCGGCGGCTGTCGGAGAAAAGGCGTAGTGAACCCCTTCGGCCGCAACGGTGATGGTGCCCGGAAACGAGATGCCGCAGGCTTGGGCTTCCCGGATTGTGATGTTTACCAGGGTATCGTCTATCGTTATGTCGGCCTGCATGGGGTGCCCCGCTGCGTCCAGGGGGGTGGAAAACAGGTCGCAGCCGACGTGCAAGGTGCCCCGCAGCCAAGCGGGGATCAGACCGGAGGTGACCTCCTTGCCGGTGGGAAGCAGCGCTTCCAACTGCGGCCATGCCAGAGACGGTGCGGTAAGGTCGGCGTTTAGAACCAGTGCGTCACCGCCGGTGTCGACGCGCCCCCGGGCGGACAGGGAGAGCGTTTTCCAGGTGAAGCGGGTGTCGGAGACGGCGAGACCGTTTTCGTCGCCGTCCACCTGCAATGCGTTGATTTCCAGCGGGACGCCCAGTGACGGCAGTGCGATGCCGGTGGTATGCAACTTGCCGGCCAGGGTGCTCTTTTCCGGATGGGCCGTGTTGATGACCGTGCGGAAATTTCCTTCCAGGGCGCCGGTGAGAAGGTGGTTCTGGGCGAAGCAGACATCGGCGCTCCGCTTGTCCATGTGCCCTGAAAAGTCGGCGGAGATGTTGCCCGCGGCCATGTCAAGCAGGAGGACGGCCTGGTTTCCCTTGTGGTTGATGCGCAGCGGGGCCAGGGATAGTCGGGAGTCGGTCCGGTTGACATGGAAGGAGATGTCGCCGCCGGCTCCGGTGGCGGCGTTGCATTCAACGGTGATCTCCCCCGCGCCGTCCCGGCTGACGCGGAGGGGGGATACGGCCAGGGGGCTGCGCAACCGCAACGGTTCGGGAACCCCCGCCTGGGCATGGGCCCACGCGCTAAGCGCGGGGTTTATGGTGCCGGTGATGGTGAGATCAAACGCGTCGTTTTTCGTCGCGATTTCCTCGTAATGCCCGCTCATGAACACGTTGCTGTCCAGCACCGAGACCGCCAGTTCTTCGGCCGTGATGCGTCCAGGGACCAGAGAGAAGTCTCCGCTTTTCACCGTAACCGGAGATGAAAAAAACGGAAGGTGGAGTTGCGCGGGCCGGGTGATGGCCCCTTCGGCATTGAACCGCCAGCGCCGAGGTGCTTGGGGGGGGCCGCTCATCCGGAAACGGTCGATGCGGATCTGCCCTCCGGTGGGGCGAAGATCGCGGAGGGCGTTTTCGCCCGTCTCTTTGTTGATAAGCCAGGCGTATACTTCATCAACGTCCAAAAGCGCCTGGGCCGAGGAAACGGACAGGGCCGGCGTTTCGCGCCATTGAACAGCGGCATCCAGCCGGGAAAACTGCGAGCCGCCGATACTGCCTGAAAGTGCCTTCATGGTGACCTTTTGGCGGCTGTAGTGGAAGCCTTCCCCGGACACGGTCATGGGATGGGGAATTCGGCCATAGGTCAGTTGGACATCAAAATCAGTGGCGTCAATGCCCAGTTCCAGCGCTTTTGCCGTGTGATCCAGGGTGAGAAGACCCCGGGCGGTGCCGGAGGCGGCCAAGATGCGGCGCATTTCACCGGCAAAGGCCTGGTTGTCCGTGAGCCGGGCCAGAAGAGGTGGAAGCTGGGAGACGTCCGCGGAAACGGATACTTTCACCTTGTATGGCAGGAACTCTTCTTCCACCAGGTGCATCACGAAATGGCCGTCCGTTCCGGTGCTGCCGCCTAGTCGGCTCCGGACATCCCATGCTTCCAGTACCTTGTCGGAGACCGTCACCTCTCCGGCGCTGTCCGCCAGTGTCAGATCCGGTTCCGGGATGTGGATGGTGGTGTTTTCAAACCGGCCGTGGAGAAGAAACGCATCGAGGCGATTCAGCAGCCGGGGGGCGGGCGCCTCGTTTTGAAGCGTGATCCAGGGGATATCGCCCTCGGGAAGAATGTGGAACAGTTGGTGCGCGGTTTCCAGCGTTGGGCAGAAAAAGGACGCGGCGGTTTTGATGCCCCCGATGTTGACGTCCCTGGCACTGACCGTCCAGGCGGCCAGGGATGCGCCGGGTTGCCAGTTGTAGCTGCCGGTCATCTTGATGGCGGGCGCGGCCAGGTCGCATCCCGCTCGGAGCTCCCGGATTTCGGCTGCCGCGCCGGAAAGGGTGCAGGTGATGCGTTCGCCCCGCACCGGGAGGCGGCCGTTTTGTTTGCCGAGCACAAGATCCGGGGCGTTGGCGGCGGCCACGATTTCAAAGGTACCGTCTTTCCGGCTCTCCCAGCCGATGTCGGCGGACAGGCGGCCCTCGACAACCATTGTTTGCATCAATGGGGTTTTTTTCAGCACCGCCGGCGTAAAATCGCTGACCGCCAGCGTCCCTTTGCAATGGTGGGACCGGGTATCGAAAACCGCTGCGCATTCGGCGCGTTTCCAGGCATCTCCGCTGCAAGTTGCGGCCAGGGAAACGCCGTCTGGCCGGTATTGCAGCCGGCCCCGCATGTCGCGGCACGAGAGAACCGGCTGGTCGTTGAAGGTGAATAGGATTTCTCCCTGCCGGAATTTGACGGAGAGCCGGCTGCCCTTGCCGCCTGTGACGGTGCGCAGCAGGGCCGCGGCCTGCTGCGTTGCGTCCTGGATGCCGGTGGTCCACTGGGTGTTTGGGAAAACATCATCGGCCAGGGAAATACATACCCGGGGCCGCACGACGGTCATTTCCGAAATGTCGATGCGGCCCCCCAGAAGTGCCGAGAGTCGGGGATGGATCGAGACACTGTCGATGGTGACCAGGTCGGTGCTCCCGGCTGCGACACGCACCTTCCGCATTTGCAGCCGGGGCCTTGGAAACAGTTGGATGCTGCCGGTTTCGTATTGGATTTTCTGGGGGATCTGCCGGGAAAGGTAGGCCTGCAAATGATCATGGACCAGGGGGAGGCGTAACAGGTGGGGCAATGCCCATGTGGCCACGGTGAGCAGTAGCGCGAACAGCAACAGAATGCGGCCGTATTTCCGGGGCCGTGTTTGTTTGTTTTCCATCCGGTATTGTCCGGCCATCCTTTGTGGCGCATATCCGTCCCGGACCAGTGGCCCGGAAGGGAGGAATTTGTCGGCAAGCATGCGGGCCGCATGGCAGCATGAAAAATACTTGCGGTTCCGCCTCGGAAATCGAGTGTACCTAAGATATTTAAAAAAAAACCGCACCGGTGTCAATCGGGCGTTCCATGGTGTGTCGGGAGAAGGACGTGGTTGCGGACTATTGCAAAACAGGTTTGTGAAGATTATTGTGGATCCATGATCGGCCGGTTATCGGCCAAAGGGAGGACGGCGCATGTTGATCGGTATTGCCAGGGAGACCTTCCCGGATGAAAAACGCGTGGCGCTGGTGCCGGCCGCGGTGCCCATGCTGGTCGAAAGGGGTCATGCGGTGCGGATCGAAACCGGCGCCGGCTTGGCGGCGGGGTATCCGGACGCGGCCTACCGGGAACAGAAGGCGGAAATCATCACTGCGCGTGATGCGGTCGTGTCCGCCGCCGATGTGGTGTTTGCGGTGCGCGCCGGAGGGGCCAATCCCGAGCGGGGCGCTGCGGACCTCGGGTTCCTGAGGCCGGAACAGACGCTCATCGGCTTTCTGGAACCGTTCGATACCGATAACGCCGCGGCATTGGCCCGCACCGGGGTCACCGCCTTTGCCCTGGAGCTCATTCCCCGTATCAGCCGGGCCCAAAGCATGGACGCCCTGTCTTCCATGGCGTCCCTGGCCGGGTATAAAGCCGTCCTGCTGGCCGCCAATGCCCTGCCCAAACTTTTTCCCATGATGATTACCGCTGCCGGTTCCTTGTCCGCGGCCCGCGTGTTTGTCGTGGGTGCCGGTGTGGCGGGTCTCCAGGCATGTGCCACCGCCAAACGTTTGGGCGCCGTGGTGTCGGCCTATGACGTGCGGCCCACGGTGCGGGAGCAGGTGGAGAGCGTGGGGGCCAGGTTTGTCGCCTTCGACCTGGACACCGGCGACAGCGAGGACGCGGGCGGCTACGCCAGGGATAGGGGAGACGATTTCTATCGCCGACAGCAGAGGGCCATGGCCCAAGTCGTCGCCCGGCAGGATGTGGTCATCACCACAGCGGCCGTGCCGGGGAAAACCGCGCCGGTTCTCATCACCGAAGACATGGTGCGGGCCATGCCCCCCGGATCGGTGCTGGTGGACCTGGCGGCGGAGCGGGGCGGAAACTGTTCCCTGACCCGTCCGGGAGAAACAGTGCAGGCCCACGGGGTGACCATCCTGGGGCCGGTGAACCTGCCGGCCGCCTTACCCCATCATGCCAGTCAGATGTTGTCGAAAAACATCACGGCACTGTTTTTACATCTTTTCGGTGCCGAAGGGGGACGAAAGGTGCGGGATGCCCAAGATGCGATTTACAAGGGGGCCCTCATGTGTACCCGAGGCGCGGTGGTGCATCCCATGCTGCTGCAACCGGCCGGTCCCGTTGCATGATTCGCCGTCAGGGCCGCGGAAATCAATAATTGCCATGGGATTGCGCCGGATGTCGGATTGGCTACAAGGCGCTTCGAGAGGGGAATATCCTGCAGGTTCACCACGCGAAGCAACGCAGCAGCCGGGCCGAAGGACAGGCAAGATAAGGCCGTCCTTTTTTTCCGAGGTTTTATACCGCGACAGTATATGCATTCCTGAACAAAGACGCACCGGCGCCGCCGGAAGGGAGAACGCCATGGATTTTCTCGCCCTGCTCACGATTTTCATGCTGGCCCTGTTCGTGGGGCTGGAGGTGATCACAAAGGTCCCGCCGACCCTGCATACGCCCCTCATGAGCGGCACGAACGCCATCAGCGGCATTACCCTGGTGGGAGCCCTGTTGTCTTCAAAGCTGGGCAATCCCCTTCTTGCCACGGTGTTGGGGTTCGTGGCGGTGGTGCTGGCGACGGTCAACATCGTGGGTGGGTTTTGCATAACGCATCGGATGCTGGGGATGTTCCGCAAGAGGAGTTAAACATGCAAAGCGATGGGGTCCGTCTATGTTACCTGGCAGCCGCGGTTCTGTTTATTTTCGGGCTCAAGGGATTGACCCACCCCCGGTCGGCGGTGCGGGGCAATTTGCTGAGCGCCCTTGGCATGTTGATCGCCGTGGCAACGGTGCTGGTCAGTGAAGCGGGGCTTGACTGGAACGTTCTTCTTGCAGGGCTGGCGGTGGGTACCGTGATCGGGCTGGTTCTTGCCCTTAGGACCGTCATGACCGCCATCCCGCAGATCGTGGCGCTTTTCAACGGATTCGGCGGGGGCGCATCGGTACTGGTGGCAGGTGCCGCCCTGATCGGCGGGGCGCCGCCGGAGCACGCCGGTATCCGGGTCCTGGTTTCCACGGCCGCGGCCGTGGTGATCGGGGCCGTCACCCTGCTGGGCAGTCTCGTGGCGTTTGGAAAACTTGGGGGGATGATCAAAATACATCTCGTTTTCCCGGGGCAGAAAATGGTCAACGGCCTGCTGGCGGGCTGCTGTGTGGCCGGGGGCGTTCTGCTTGTGATGTCCGGGGGGGACGTGCAATGGCTATGGGCAACGGTTATCGCGGCCGGCCTGCTGGGGGTGCTGCTGGTGATGCCCATCGGCGGCGCGGACATGCCGGTGGTCATCGCGGCCCTCAACGCCTATTCGGGGCTTGCCGCCTGCGGTACGGGCTTTGTGCTGAGCAACAGCGTACTGGTGATTGCCGGATCTCTGGTGGGCACTTCGGGGCTGATTTTGACGCGCATCATGTGCAGCGCCATGAACCGGTCGTTCGGAAATGTAATTTTCGGCGTGGCCATGGGCGGCGGCGGCAACGTGGATGCCGATGCGTTCTACGATGGCAAGGTCAAGTCCACTTCGGCGGAGGAGGTGGCCCTGCTGCTGGAAGACGCCCGCCGGGTGGTAGTGGTGCCCGGCTACGGCATGGCCGTCGCCCAGGCCCAGCACCTGGTGCGGGACATGACCCGATTGCTCGAAGCCCGGGGCGTTGCGGTCACCTTCGCCATCCATCCGGTGGCGGGGCGCATGCCCGGTCACATGAACGTGCTCTTGGCGGAAGCGGACATCGCCTACGACAGCCTTCTTGATATCGATGCCGCCAACCCGACGTTTTCCCAGGCGGACGTGGCGGTGGTCGTGGGCGCCAACGACGTGGTGAACCCGGATGCCCGTAACAATCCCGACAGCCCCATTGCCGGCATGCCCATCCTCGACGTGGACAGGGCCGGCACCGTGGTGGTCGTCAAGCGGAGTCTCAGCCCCGGGTTCGCCGGTATTCCCAACCCCCTCTTTATCGCAGACAACACCCTCATGCTCTACGGTGACGGCAAGAAAGCCATCGGTGACATCAATGCGGCGTTGAAAGGATTGTAGGGAATGAAAGAAGGGCTTCAAGGGCAAGGGGGAGGTGAGGACATGGGGGCCAACTTTCAGCCGCAACCGCCGGGTTGGGCTGAAAGCTGGTGGTCGTCCGGTTGCGTGTCAGTGCCCGTCCAGAAGCCGCCCCAGGCCCCCCAGGACCGACCCTTCGCCTTTTTGCCTACCACCGGCCGATGGGGCGTGTTGGAGGATGCGGTCAGCCATGCGTGAGAAGGGCAGGCTTTGCAGGTAGACGGTTCCGGTGCCCCTAAGCGTTGCCAGAAACAGGCCTTCGCCTCCGAAGAACATGGACTTGAGGCTGCCCGCGCGCTGGATGTCATAAGTGATGCCGGTGGTGAAGGCAACGATGCAGCCGGTGTCCACACGGAGTGTTTCTCCGTTGAGATGCTTTTCGATCACTGTGCCGCCTGCATGGACAAAGGCCATGCCGTCGCCCCGCAGCCGCTGAAGAATGAACCCTTCGCCGCCGAAAAAGCCGGTGCCTAGCCGGCGGTTGAAAGCGATGCCGATCTCGGTGCCCAGGGCCGCGCACAGAAAGGCGTCTTTCTGGCACAGCAGTTCCCCCCCGTTGCGGGCCATCTCCACGGGGATGATCTTGCCCGGGTAGGGCGCGGCAAAGGCCACATGTTGTTGGCCGCCGCCCGTGTTGGTGAAATGGGTCATGAACAGAGACTCTCCGGTGAGCATCCGCTGACCCGCGTTCAGCAGCTTGCCGAACAGCCCCCCATCGGCTTTTGAGCCGTCGCCCATTCTGGCTTCAAAGGAGATGCCGTCTTCCATGTAATTCATGGCCCCGGCTTCGGCGACCACCGTTTCACCGGGATCGAGTGCGATCTCGACAATCTGCATGTCGTCGCCCATGATCTTATAATCGACTTCATGGCATTTCATGATGGGTTTTCCTCCTGTCCGTGTTGCACTTGGTTTTATTGCTTTGAATCCGCTGGTTCATCAACCCGCACATCCTGCTCTTTCAACGTCGATGGTATGGCGCATACGGGGATGGGACGCATCTTGTGACGGTTGGCGGTGTGAAATTTTTCGTAGACAGCCAGCACTTCTTTCTGCCGGGGCGTCGGTCGGGGACAGGACACCCGGCCGGCCTTGCAGTCCATGGCCCATTCGAGCTCCGGGTAGGTGGCGCCGATTTGGTCCTCGTCGGTGCGGCTGTCTTCCCACAAACCGTCGGTGGGCGCCGCCGTGAGGATGTCTTGCAAAACGCCCATGTGCGCCCCCAGTGCGTACACTTCCGTTTTCGTCAGATCGGCAATCGGGGACAGATCCACCCCCCCGTCGCCGTATTTGGTATAGAAGCCGATGCCGAAATCTTCCACCTTGTTGCCGGTGCCGGCCACCAGCAGCCGGTGATGGGTGGCCACGGCGTACAAGGTGAGCATGCGCAGGCGGGAGCGGGTATTGGCCATGGTGTGGGGGTCCTGGATATCGTTCGGGAGTGCATTGCCCAAGGCCTTGAACGGCGGCGTTAGATCGATGTTCATGCATGCCGCATTCGGCCGTTGCCGGCACAACGCGTCAATGTGCCGGGTGGACAGGGATACCTGTTGCGGATTCTGGTGAATCGGCATGTTCAGGAGCAGGACCTTTTTTCCGGTGCGGACGCACAGGCAGGAGGTGACGGCTGAATCAATGCCGCCCGAGACGCCCACCACAAAACCGTTCATGCCGGCATTCTCGCAATAGTTGTTCAGCCAGTGGACGATATGATCAATAACAGCTTGTGTCTTCATTTGGTTACGTCATCTTCCTTTCATGTTGTGGTGCGATGCGGAAGGGGCTGCCTTATCGCGGGAGGGTAGAAAATCGGGCGCCAGCGCGGCCTCGACGGTTACCGGGTGGCGAATGAGCCCCTGGGAAAGCATGATGGCTTCGGTCTGGCGCCAGGCGGAGTGGTCAATGGCGCCGATGTCGCCGCCGTCGGTGGGAAGGATGAAGTTGCGGGTGGCCGCGATTTGCGGTTTGAGAACGGCGGGGTCGGCGTTCCTGTCGAAGGCTTTCAAGGTGCTGATGGCGACGGCCTCGTGTTCCGGTGCCATGGCCATGCGCCAACCGGCGAGCAGGGCATGGAGAAAACGCCGCACCCGTTCTGGGTGGTTTTCGGCCATGCCCTGGGATGTGACCACGGAATTGGCCACGAAGCGAACGCCGAACCGGGCCGGATCGAGAAAGGCCACCGGCTCGCCTTCGGCCCGAAGCTTCCGTGCCAAGATAATGCCCTGGGCGTTTTGGTAGACGGGCCAGATGTTTACCCGGCGCCTGAAAAAGGGCGTGTAGTCGTAGCGGACACTGAAAAAGTGAACCTGCCGGTCCGCGATACCGCCGGCGGCCAGCAATGCGCGCAGAATGGTTTCGTCGTTTCCTCCGAAGGTGACGCCGATGGTCTTGCCCCGGAGATCCGTCGGGTGGGCGATGGTCATTTCCTGGGACCGGTAGATCCATTGCAGGGGGTTTTTCTGGAACAACTGGCAGATCACCACCACCGGTGCGCCTTTTTCCAGCGCCCAAATCACCTGGTCCGCCGAAGCCACGCCGAAATCCGCGTACCCCAGCTCCAGCTCCTTGATGGCGTCCCGTTCCGGACCGCCTGCTTTCACTTCAACGGACAAATCCTGTGCGGCGAAAAACCCCTGCCGGTCGGCCACCAAGTCCCCGACCGCGCTGACGTTGAACAACCATTTGAGGCGGTAGGTGAGGGCGGTGGGTTGCCCATCGGCGGCAAGGGCCTGCCGCCCGGGGCAAAGGCAGAGCGCCAGGAGCAGGCCGACGATAAGGCAAACGGGTTTCACGGCGGCGCATTGTGTCTGCATCGTTGCGATTGCCGCTTTGCCGACGGATGCGGTCAGCCGATGCCGGCCCATAATTTTTTTACATGTGCTCCGGTCCATTCCAACAGCCCCTGGTAGAGGGAAATACAGATGCCGATCAGTAGCAGGGCCACCAGGATTCTTGCCAAGTCACTCTGGTACAGCGCAACCCGGATACTATATCCGATGCCGGCATTGGCCGCAATGAATTCCGCCACGATGGTGCCGGCCATGGCCAAGGTGGCGCTGCCCGCAATGACCGTGGTCAGCTTGTGCAGGTTTTCAAAGGCCCGTATCTTTATTTCCAGCTGCCAGCGCATCCGACCCGTTGCCCTGTAAAAATGTTCTATGTCCGCCACCGGTTCGCTCAAGATGGCCAGTACCGACAGCAACACCGGGAAATAACAGATCATCGCGGCGATCAGCAGCCGGGAGAGGAACCCGTCTCCCAGAAGGATGAAGATGATGGGGGCCAGGGCCACGATGGGATAGGCCTGTACGTTGTAGGCCGCCGCCTTGACCAGGGAGCCTATCCAGGATCTTTTGCGTCCCAGGACGCCCACCACCACGGCCATGGCAATGGAGAGAACCTGTCCGATCAGGGCCACTTTCAATGTGTCGGCCACGTCCCCGGCATAGCCCGTGATCACTTGCCGCGCGGTGTCAAAAATCTGGCCGGGAGCGGGGATGACATAGTCCGAAAGTCCCAGACAGTATTTCAACCCCAGGAGCAGCAGCAGGCCCAGCAGATAGATGAAAAAGAACTGGTACAGGCGTCTATGCAGCATTCATGATCTCCAGCATGGTCTTTTCCGTGTCGGCCGGTGCGGGTGGGTTGTCTTCGGTGCAATCCTGTCCCCGGACCATCTGGACCTGGGGTGTTTTGTGCGGGGGGCGAAGAACCAGGATGTGGCGGCAGAACCGGGCGACTTCCGACACGTTGTGTGAGATGTAGCAGAAGCATTTTTCCGGGAACAGATGCTTGATGCGCAGCAGAATGGCCTCCCGCATGGGTTCATCCACATTGGCGAGGCTTTCATCCATGATGAGCAGGTCGAAGTCCTGCACCAGGTAACGCACCAGGTTGAAACGGTTCTTCTGTCCAAGGGAGAGGTTGGAAAAGCGCATTCCCATAAACGGTGCAAGGCCGCAGACGTCCACCAGCATGTCTTTGAGGGCGGTGCGCGTCGGGGGGGTTACCTTTTCCAGGTGGCGACCGGCCACCGACCAGTCGGGAAAGCGTTCGATGTGGTAGGTGTACAGAAGGCGCGGCAGCCCTTTATTCCGGACCCGGCCGGAGAAGTCGGTAATGTCTCCGGTGAGAATGGCGGCAAGGGAGGTTTTGCCGACGCCGGAGGGGCCGAAAAGGGCATGGAACCCCGGTTCGGTGATCTGGAATGAAAGCCCGTTGAAAAGGGGATGCTCTGCATTTGGGTAGCGATAGGAGATGTTTTGGCATTCTATCCGCATCGGGGGCCCCGTTTTGTGAAGGTGGCAGTCATGTTGCCGTTAACTACCGGAAAAACCGGTTGTTGACAATAGGGGGCGGCAGGGGCGGCGCCGGCGCGCCGCCCCTGTATACCGTCATGTCCGCCGGCGTGCAGTTTGCTGTACAGTCTGGGGTGGGAGGGCTGCCGGACATAATTTAAAACATATAAATACAGTATGTTATATTTTGTCTCGTGTTGGGCATGACACTTGCTGAAGCGTTTTGGCGAAGATGTGTTTTTCTCCAAGAGAACACGGCGATGCTTCTTTCTTCGGGAGGTGTGAATGGGGTCTTTGACGATCGGCCTGTCACGATTGTTTCGCGGTCCAGTCCGGGCCATGCTGGGATGTGCCCTGACAGGGATCCTTTGCCTGTTGTTCGGCGGGGGCGCGGCCTGGGCGGAGTCTTTTTCCGCTCCACAGTGCAGAGCGGATTTCGTTCTGGTGAAAAAGGCCGAGCGCAAATTATACCTGATGCGGGGCGGGCGTGTCGTGCGGGATTATCGCATCGCCCTGGGGCCAAATCCTTCCGGCCACAAGCAGCGGCAAGGCGACAAGCGGACCCCCGAAGGCAGGTACGTTCTGGACTGGCGCAATCCTGCCAGCCGCTTCTACAAATCCATTCACATTTCCTACCCCAGCCCCTCGGACCGCCGGGCCGCCCGAAACAAGGGGGTGCATCCCGGCGGCATGATCATGATTCACGGGGTTCCCGACAACGGGGCCGATTGGCCGGTTTGGCTTTATGAACAGATCGACTGGACCGATGGATGCATTGCCGTTAAGAATGCGGCCATGGACGAGATATGGGCCAGCGTGGCGGCGGGGACACCCATTGAGATCAGTCCGTGAACGTCAGAGGGGCGTCGCTTCATCCAAGACGGCGTGGGCGGCGGCCAAGCGCGCCACGGGCACCCGGTAGGGGGAGCAGCTGACATAGTCGAGGCCCAGTCTGTGAAAGATGTGGATACTCTTGGGATCCCCGCCGTGTTCGCCGCAGACGCCCACCTCAAGGTCCGGTCGGGTCTGCCGCCCCTTTACCACCGCCATTTCCACAAGAACCCCCACCCCTTGGGCGTCCAGGGTCTGAAAGGGGTTCTCCGGCAAAATACCCTTTTCCACGAAGTGCAGCAGAAATTTTCGTTCAGCGTCATCCCGGCTGATGCCGTAGGTCATTTGGGTCAGGTCGTTGGTGCCGAAGCTGAAAAAAGCGGCTTCCTGCGCCAGTTCATCGGCGGTGAGGGCCGCCCGGGGCAGTTCGATCATGGTGCCGAATTTATACCGGAACCTTACCCCCTGTGCAGCCATGACCGATTCGGCGATTTCTTTCAGCAGCGGCTGGATGTGGATGAGTTCGTTGCGATGGCTGGTGAGGGGGATCATCACCTCGGGATGTACCGTGATCCCGTTGCGGGTACAGGCGCAGGCCGCCTCAAAGATGGCGCGGACCTGCATCCTGTTGAGCGCGGGCCGCATGAGTCCCAAACGGCAGCCCCTGAGCCCCAGCATGGGGTTGCATTCATGCATGTCGTTGACGATTTCCAGTATCTTCTGTTTGCGGCTGTAGGTGGTGCCGGTGTCGCCCCGGGCTTCCATGGCCCCCAGCTCACGGACCAGAACCTCCCGGGCGGGTAAAAATTCGTGCAGGGGGGGGTCGAAAAGACGGACAATCACCGGGAGGCCGTCCATTTCGTTGAAGATACCGATGAAATCCTCCCGCTGCAATGGCAGCAGGACATCGTTTAGGATGGTTTGAAATTCCGTTTCGTCTTTTGCCAGGATGGCTGCCTGAAATTGTGCGGTGCGGTCGCCCAGAAACATGTGCTCGGTGCGGCACAGTCCAATCCCCTGGGCGCCGTATCGTCTGGCAAGGGCCGCCTGTTCCGGCGTGTCCGCATTGGCCCAGACTTCCAGACGCCGGACTGTGTCCGCCCAGGCGAGGAGGGTTTGAAGATCGGCCTGGTCTTCAAAATGCGGAGCCACCGTGGGCATTTCACAATCGTAAACTTCCCCGGTGGTGCCGTTGATGGAAATGATTTCTCCTTCCCGGATACGCCGGCCATTGGCGGTGAAACACCGGTGCTGCATGTCGATGCGGATGGATTCGCATCCCGTCACGCAGGGTTTCCCCAACTGTCTTGCCACCACGGCGGCGTGGCTGGTAGCGCCTCCGTGCTGGGTAAGGATGCCTTTCGCGGCGATCATGCCATGGACGTCATCGGGGGTGGTTTCGGGTCGGACCAGAATGACCGCCGCTGATTCGGCCGCCTGCTCTTTTGCCGAATCGGCGTCAAAGACCACCGTGCCGATGGCTGCGCCGGGGGAAGCGTTCAGGCCCCGGGCGATGGGGGTGGCGGCCTGGCAGGCGGCTTCGTCGAAGTGGGGGTGGAGCATCTGGTCGATATGGGCGGGCATCACCCGTTTGACGGCGGTTTCTTTTTCGATGAGCTGCTCCCGTACCATGTCCACGGCGATTTTCACGGCCGCTGCCGCGGTGCGCTTGCCGTTGCGGGTTTGGAGCATCCATAATTTGCCGGATTCGATGGTGAATTCAATGTCCTGCATTTCTCGGTAATGGCGTTCCAGGGTGCCGGCCACCGCCACCAGTTCCTCCCAGGCCCGGGGCAGGGAGTCTTTGAGGGTTTCGATCTTCTGGGGGGTTCTTGCCCCCGATACCACGTCTTCCCCCTGGGCGTTGAGCAGGTATTCCCCGAACAGGCTTTTCTCGCCGGTGGAGGGGTTCCGGGTAAAGGCGACGCCGGAGCCGGAGTCCCATCCGATGTTGCCGAACACCATGGTAACGATGTTCACGGCGGTGCCCAGGTTTTCGGGAATTCCGGTGGCCCGGCGATAGTCCACGGCCCGTTTGGCGTTCCAGGAATCAAAGACCGCCCGCACGGCCAGTTCCAGCTGTTGCCAGGGATCCTGGGGAAATTCTTGACCGGTTTCCTTTCGCAGCAATGTCTTGAATTGGGCGGTGGTGCGCTCCCACCCGGCGGCGGAGATGTCGGCGTCGCACGCGGCGCCTTCCCCGGCGATGGTTTCGGACAGAATGTTTTCAAACAGGGCGTTGTCCAGTTTCAGCACTACGTTTCCAAACATCTGCACGAGGCGGCGATAGGCGTCCCAGGCATGGCGCGGGGTGGTGGCACGGGCCATGACGGCCACGGTTTCGTCGTTCAACCCCAGGTTGAGGACCGTGTCCATCATGCCCGGCATGGAAAACTTGGCTCCCGAGCGCACCGATACCAGCAGCGGCTGCGCCGGGTTGCCGAACCCGCGTCTGGTTTTTTTGCCCAGGGCGGCCATGGCGGCCACGATCTGCGCCCACATTTGTTCCGGGAAAACGCCGCCGGCCGACAGGTAGCGCCGACAAGCCCTGGTGGTGATGGTAAAACCGGGGGGCACGGGCAATCCCAGGTTGCTCATTTCCGCAAGGTCACACCCTTTGCCGCCGAGCAGGTCCCGCATCCGGGTGTTGCCGTCTTCGAAATGATAGACCCATTTTTCGTCCATGTGACCTCCATGAAAAAGGGAAACAGCTGGTGTTCAGCGCACAGGCAGTGCTGATGGGAAATAGCGGCACGGGCTCGGAAATGGTATGGAAAAAGTCTAAAACAGGAATGCGATAACTGTCAAGCAGGCGGGGGCGGAAGCAGGACTTCTTTTACCTTCCGGCTCAGTTCCGAAAGGGAAAAGGGTTTTTGCATAAAGCCGTCGGCGCCGTTCAAAAGTAATTCCCGGGACTGGCTGTCCATGGCATAGCCGCTGGCCAACAGCACCTTGATGTCTTTGCGGATGGTCTTGAGCGCTTCAAACACTTCCCGGCCGCTCATTTCCGGCATGATCAGATCCAGAATTACCAGGTCGACGGCATTGGGTGCCGCCTGAAGCGTGGCCACGGCCGTTTTGCCTTTCATGGCGGTGAGCACCCGGTACCCCAAGCTTTCGAGCATCTCGGTGCAGGCCAGGATGACCATCTCCTCATCGTCCACCAGTAAAATGGTTTCCGAGCCCCGGGCGATTTGTTCATGGGGGGCTGCCCTGGTGCAGGATGCCTTGTCGGTTGCCGGTAGAAAAACGAGGAAGGTTGAGCCCTTACCCGGCGTGCTGGAGACCTGGATCAGGCCGCCGTGATTTTTCACGATGCCATAGGCCGAAGCAAGACCCAGTCCGGTGCCCCGGTTTTTTTCCCGGGTGGTGAAAAACGGATCGAAGATCCGCTCCATGACCGATTCCTGCATGCCGACGCCTGTGTCGGTGACTGAAATCATCACGTAGCGTTCCGCCTTTAGACCGAAATGCATTGGATTGCGTTTGTCCGGGGCAATGATGTCGGTTCCCACCGACAGGGTGCCGCCGTCGGGCATGGCCTGCCATGCGTTGACAAACAGGTTCAGGAGAACCTGGTCGATCTGGCCGGGGTCCACCTCCGCGGTGCAGGCCTGGTCGGAAAACCGGGTGCGGATCTGGATTTCTTTGCGGGTCCGGCCGAACAGGTCGAGGCTCGTTTTGACCAGCAGGGAGATGTCGGTGGCCACCTGCTGATATTTGCCCCCCCGGGCGATGCCCAGCAATTGCCGGGTCAGGTCCGCGCCTTTCTGGATGTATTTTTCGATGGTGGTGCATCGTCTGTGGTTGGGGGTCTCGGCCGGTATGTCCATGCGCATCAGGGACACGTTGCCCTGGATGCCCATGAGAAGATTGTTGAAATCATGTGCGATGCCGCCTGCGAGGGTGCCCAGGGCCTCCATTTTCTGGGCATGGTGTAGTTGCTGCTTGAGCGCGGTTTCTTGGGAGACATCCTTTCGCACCGACACGTAATGCGTGATGACGCCGGCATCGTTTTTAACGGGAGAGATGCTGGCATCCAGCTCGTTGGCGGAGCCGTCCTTGCGCCGGTTGATGAAATGGCCGCGCCAGGTATTTCCACGGCGAAGGGTCTGCCACATGGTTTTGTAAAACTCCGGGCTGTGATGGCCGGATTTGAGAAAACGCGGGTTGCGCCCCAGCACCTCTTCCCGCCGGTATCCCGAGACGATTTCGAACCCCGGATTCACATACTGGATGCAGCCGTTCTGATCGGTGATCATAATGGACTCGACGGCCTGTTCCAGGACGGTTTCCAGCCGCAGGTGGTCCTCCTCGGCTCTTTTCCTGTCGATCTCGGCGGCGACCAGGTTGCCGATGAGGGACAGAAGGCATTGTTCGGTCCTGGTGAAGGTGTCCGGGGTGTGATTCCCCGCAAACAGGAACCCCAAGTGGTTCTTTTTCACCAGGAGGGGGGTGGTGATGCCGGATTTGATGCCCAGTCGATGGAGTTGATCGGAAAAGAAAAAATTTTTGCCAGGCCCGGTGTTGAAGGCGCATCCGTTTTCTGTCTCGTGGTTGTCCGTCTGCCCGACGGCAAGGGTGAGGGTGGGCGGTAGCGTCCGCTCGCCGGAAACAGCGGTGACGGTGTATTCGTTTCCCTGCTTTTCGACCAGGCAGATGAAGGCAAGATCGGTGTTGGTCAGCATCCTGGCCTTGTCGGTGGCACGCTGCAATTTCTTTTTGAGGCTGTGCTGGTCCTTCAGATCGTTTGCCAGGTCGTTAAGGGCCTGAATGCGTTCAATTTCATTGCGCGGGGAAGTGGGGTAGGATGGATAAGCACAACTTGGTCCGCCGGCATGCTCAATGACAAAGGGAATGATTTTATCGCTCATGTCCGCCCATCTGCAGGATCATCCGCCGTTCTGCCAAGACGCCATCTGCCCGCTCGTCTGAAAGGTTCCCTGTCCGCTCCGGAAACGTACGCGGTCTTTAAACGTCCCCCTATCTATCCAAAGGGGGACGGTTTGTCAATGCGGTTGCGAACACAGCCAGACGGGGGCACGGCGTTGGGCAGGTGTGCAGTCCGGGGCGGTCCCCGTCACCTGCTATGGCGCATTTTATCGTACCGGTAATGTGTTCCGTTCCCGTTTTTATCATGGCCGTGGAAATAGCCTCCCACCGCCAGCAGTGCACTGATGACAATGGCGGCAATGGTGGCAGCGGCCCCTTGTCTGCTTCGGAAGCAGGCGAGAAAGGGCTTCCAGTTGAGGGCGAGATGAAAGAGTCCGGTGATGATGAACAGGACGCCGAGCCATTCGTGAAGGCCGGTGATGAGATGGTTTTGGACATGCATCATCATCAGCAGCCCGGTGATTGAAATCATGAGAAACGAAAAACCGACGAAGGGTGAAACCCAGGTTCTTTTCAGCATGGTGACAAGCCTCCTTATTTTTTCATTTGCCGGCCCCGGTTTGTTCCGGCGGGTGGGGGCGATGCAAGTTCCGACTTCCGGAACACGGGTAAAATTTAGCGCGCCTTTGTAAAGGGCATGTGTTTACAAGGTGATATTTTGTAAAGCGAATGTAAAATCGATTGCATCCCCATTGTGCCTGTGCAAAAAAAATCAGGAACAGAGGAAAGATGATGCACCGACCATCCAAGACAGACATTATTCCAGACGCCGTGCAGACACCCACCCGGATCCTTCTGGTGGATGATGACCGGAGGTTTTGCAGATTATTGCAGGAATACCTTCATCCCATGGGATTTGAGGTGGACCTTGCGCACTCGGGGGGCGATGGGCTGGGGCTTCTGGCACAGGGCGCCTATCAAGCGGTGATACTGGATGTGATGATGCCCGGGATGGATGGTATCGCGGTGCTGGGGTGTATCCGCCGGACCACGGACGTGCCGGTCTTGATGCTCACGGCTTTGGGGGATGAGACCGACCGGATTGTGGGCCTTGAAATGGGGGCCGACGACTATGTGCCAAAAACCTTTTCCACCCGGGAACTTCTGGCCCGTCTCCGGGCCGTCCTTCGACGGCACAAGGCTGCTGCGTGCCGGTGCGCGCCGAAAGTGGACGCGCAGACGCTGTGTGCCGGGGCGCTCTGCCTGAAGCCGGCTTCCAGAACGGCGCGCTTGGGAGGCGTTGATTTGAAACTCACGGCCCTCGAATTCGACCTGCTGGTCGCATTGGTCAAGTCTGCCGGGCGCGTGCTCTCCCGGGATCAGTTGCTCAATGCTGTCGCCGGTCGAAACTGCGAGGTGTTCGACCGGTCCGTGGACGTGCATATCTCATCGCTTCGTAAAAAATTGGGCGATGACCCCCGTGCGCCGGTTTTTATCAAGACCGTCCGCAGCGTGGGGTACATGTTTCAACATTCGGGGGATCTTGAGAGATGAGGCGCCTCTCGTCCCTGTTTACCAAGATACTGCTTTTTTTTCTTCTGAATTTGCTGGTGTTGGTTCTGTTGGTTGTCGGTGGTGTCGCCCTCCGGTCACGGGTGGACCTGCATTCGTTTTTTGGGCATCGGGCGTTGGACCGCCTGCGGGTGGCGGCCATGTTCATCGAGCGGGACCTGGACGCTCGTCCGAAAGAGCGTTGGAACGCGGTTCTCACCGAGCATGCCAAAATACACCGGATCGATTTCGGCCTGGTGATTTCCGGGGGGGCGGTTTTCTCCTCCGAAGGGCTGCGCATTCCCGATGCGGTGATAGACAAGATCGCTTTCATGCCCTTGCGCAAAGTTTCACAAAGAACCGACGGGGATGTCCAAGAAGGGCCCCGTGTCGATTCCTGGGGCGGCTCTCCGGGGAAAGAGGCCGCCTGGATAGAAAAGCGCCATGGGGTTCGCGGGCACGGAAACGGTTTTGACGGGTCCCGGTTTCTGCTTAAAACCCGGGGGCCGGAGCGGTATTGGGTCGGCTTGTGGTTCCGGCTGCCGGTGCCGGAGGGCTCCGGGGAGGGGCCGGCCATGCTGTTGGCAAGCTCCGACTCCATGACGGGGCACGGCTTTTTTTTCGATCCCCTGCCGTGGATATTGCTGGTGGCGGGTGTTTTGCTGGTGTCGGTGCTTCTCTGGATCCCCATGGTTCGGCATATTACCAAACCCTTGGGGCGGATGACGCGGGCCGCCGAGGCCGTTGCAGGGGGAAATTTCGCGGTGGACATTGTCGTGCATCGCCAGGACGAGATCGGACGTCTTTCAAAAGCCATCGCTCACATGACCGAGCGGTTGCGGGGGGTGGCCGAAGGGCAAAAGCGCTTTCTTCGGGACGTGGCCCATGAACTCGGCTCCCCCATTGCCCGCATCCGGCTGGGGCTCGAAGTTATGGAGCAGCGGGCAGCGGGTGAAAATCAGTGTCGCCTGGCGGCTGTGGGGGAAGATGTGGCCCATTTGGCGGAGCTGGTAAACGAATTGCTCGCCTTTTCCAGGGCGGAAGTACGGCCTGAAAAGGTTGTGCCGATTTCCGTTGAGCTGCTGCCCGTGGTCCGCAAATGCGTTCACCGGGAAGGAACCGGCGGGGCGGACATTGTTTTCGATATCGATTCCGCCGTTACCGTCATGGCCGATCCGGGACTTCTCTCCCGGGCCGTGGCCAATGTGGTTCGCAATGCCGTGAAATACGGTGCCGATGCCGGCCCCATCACCATAAAATCCAAGCGGCACGACGATGTCGTTATCCTCTCCGTCTCCGATGCCGGACCCGGTGTCGATCCGGCAAATATCGACAGGCTCTTCGAGCCGTTTTTCCGTCCGGAGGATGCCCGGACGCGGGAAACCGGCGGCACGGGGCTCGGATTGTCCATCGTCAAAACCTGCGTGGAGGCGTGCGGGGGCGGCGTTTCCGCCAAAAACCTCACGCCCCGGGGGTTTGAAGTAACCCTCACCTTTTCTGCTGAATGATCCGGCAACGACACCCTATGGGGCAATGCCTTCTGATATCAGTGTTTCGTTGCCCGTCTATCCCTATCGACGCACAAATATTAGTGCGCCATTCTTGGGCAGGGCTCAAATATTAGTGCTCTGCTCTTCGTTTAAATCACCATCCAATTCCGCGCATACGAATAATATCATAATATAACAGCTTGTTGTAATACTCGTTGTCTCAACCGCTGTGCGGGGCATGGTATTTGCTTTTAGTCCTGCAGTGGGCAGTTCGTACCCGCCCATTTCTTCAGGGGCTCACAGCTTTTTCCCTGACTTCAAAAAACAATCAGAGATGGTGTCGGCATTCGGATTTCGATTCGATGTATGCAGGTGTTTTACGCCCCCCCCAGGGCTTCGTTTCGTATGCTCCGGGTTTATGCCGATCTGCAGAAAGGAGGGGATTGCTTAACATTCGATAGCGCTTAGGGCAGTATTACGAATTGATCATTTATGGAAAACGGAGGAAGACATGAAGAGATTTTGGCTGAGTTGTATCGCGGTGCCGCTTTTTGTGGTGATTGTCAGCCTGTGCGGACCGGCACAGCTGGTGGCGCTTGATTCGATCACCTGTGGCGAACAGACCCATACGGTTTACGGGTGGTTTCGGAATAATCTCGGGTTTTTCACCGAGCTGGACAACGGCAGTGATCTTGCCTCCAACCGAACCTGGGCCCGCGGGTATCTCGACAGCCGGTTCAGCGACAATCTGAGCCTCTGGCTGGCGACCCAGGTGGTCTACGAGCCGGAATATGACGTCGAGAAAGGGCTCGAAGACCATGGCGATTACCACGAGTACGATCGGTTCGAAGATGTCGTCCGTGAACTGTATTTCGACTATAAATTCAACAAGAGTCACAGCCTCCGGGTCGGCCGGCAGATTGTCATCTGGGGTGAGGCCCTTACCCAGCGGGTAGGAGACGTCATTCATCCCGAGGACACACGGTTTGCGTTTGCCTTTGCCAACCTTGAAGACACCCGGATCCCCCAATGGATCGTCAAGGGCACCCACGATTTCGCGGCGCTCGGCAGCAGCGTCGAATGGTTGGTGATGCCCAACTGGGTCGATGAAGAATATCGGGTCAACCGTGCCGGCGCGCCGGGTCAGCAGCGTTTTGCCATCCCCGCCGGAGACAACCCTGCCCATGCACCGGGCCCCATCTGGCGGGGTATCATGCAGCATATCGTTCCCGGGCATGTATACGAAGAGCTTCCCGATGACAGTCTGGAAGACCTGCGCTTCGGCTTCAAAACCTCGACCTTCCTGGGCGGTGCGGAGTTCGGCGTGTCCTATTTCCATACCCAGAACTACAATCCCTTTTTCTTCAATACTCCGGTTTATGCGACGATTCCAGATGGGGCCGGACCTGGTGTGGATCTCCACGTGCGGGATTATATCCTGAAATATCCGGATATGGATATTATCGGCGCTTACACCAACTGGGATCTGCCTCTGGGGCTCCTCCGGGCCGAAGCAATTTATGTTCCCAACAATTCCTTCCATGACACATCGTCTCCGATCGGCGTGTCCGAAGGCAGCTACGTGAAGTATATGCTCGCCTGGGATCTCAACGGCTATTTCTACTTCGATTGGCATAAAAGCGCGCCGTTTGACATTACCATCGAGCATGTCGGCGAGTGGGTGCCGGATGCCGATGACCTGAAGTTCGTCATCTACGATACGGATCTGGAAAGCTATAAGCCCGCCATCGGCTGTCGGCTGTCCACCAACTGGTTCTACAACGTGCTGGCCACCGAAGTGATTTTCTCCTATGCATTTGGGAATGAAACCTCAGGCCTGTTCATGCCCGTCGTGAAATGGACGCCGAGCTGGAATAACGACATGTTCTCCGCAGAGCTTCGCTACATCGGCCTTTTCGGAGAAGACAATCACGAAGATCTGGGGATGTTCAAAGACAAGGACATGGTGGTACTGACGACCCAGATCAACTTCTGAAAATGTATTCCGAAAAAAACAAATGAAAGAAACCGCTGCCGGCGTGAGGCCGGCAGCGTAAAAAGTCTCCTTCGGGAGGCCTATGCGCGGAGGATTTGCACATGAAGAAAAAAACGTTTGTTCTCGTGGTTTGCACTATCTGCCTGATGCTCACGACGGGCCTGGTTGGGGGAGCCGTGGCTGCGGACCTGCCGGCTCCCGGGACGGTCATCAATAAAGCGAACATCGATCAGTATAAAGACCTTTTCCCGGAATTCTGGCTTGATGCGTTCGCCACCGGGTACGGGTTTATCAAGCCGCTTTCCATTGTGATAAACGACGGGCATACGAACAACCCCATGCCCAAGCCTTTTATGGACGCCACCAAACTGAACAAAGGCAAATACAGTATCGATGCCGAAGGCTATATCACGGGTGGACCCTACGAGGATATCGTCGGATATCCGTTTCCGGAACTCGATCCGGCGGACCCCCAGTATGTCCATAAGATCATGTGGAATTATGACTATAAGTATAATTTCGACGATCAGAAGTCGAAGTTTATGAATTTTGAAAAACGGATCGGCAGCAACGTGTCCATAAGCGAGGTGGAGAGTTTCCAGGTCAGCTTCCAGAGCCGCATGTATATGGATCCGAAGCCCCTGTATGAAACCGCCCAGGGGTACCGGAGCGCCAACCTCATCCGGAACATGGCCCCGCCGGTGCAGCGGAACTTCATTACCCTCCTGATCCGCTACATCGATCAGAAGGCATCGGATACGACCTATCTGTACCTGCCGTCCATGCGCCGGGTACTCCGGGGCGAGGCCGGCGAGCGTTCGACCCCCATCATGAGCTCCACCCAGGCGCCGGACGATTTCAACGGCGGCTTCGCCGGGCGGATTCCCGAGTTCACCTACGAACTGGTGGAAGAAACCCAGGTGATCGGTCAGTCGAGGCCCACTTGGAATTATTCGGCCATGATCAAGAAAGATGAGAAGGAATATATTCCTGTCGAACCCGAGGGATGGGAAGTGCGTGATGTATGGGTGATCGATATCTTGCCCAAGAACGAAAAATATCCCCAGAGCAGGAAGCGCATCTGGCTCGACAAACAGACCATGATCAATCTCTATGCCTGCGCATGGGACCGGGCCGGCAAGCTGTGGAAGATCTGGCAATGCCCCCACAAGCCCTATCCGAACTCGGCGGCACCCGGAGAGACGATTCCCTATTATCCGGGAATGCTTGGTCTTGATCTGCAGCTTGGTTACGGCACTCAGATGTTCGCCGACTGGACCATGAACGGTGTCGGTGTGACTGACGCGGATATCTCCGTTGCAGCCCTCAGGAAACTGGGACGATAGATGTATCTTTCATAAAACCGATGCACAGGCAGGAATCGGGACGTCGTTTTCCCTTCGGCTAAATGGGGGACAGACGATTTTGCCTGGGCGGCGGTGAGTTGCGAGCACCCGACCGGCTGGTTATACAGCCTGTCGGGTTGCTCTGTTGTGGGCTCTCCCGAATTACAGGGGTCACATGACGGAAGGAATAATATTTTTCGTGGTCGCGGCATGTGCTACAAGCTATCTTAAAATAAATCTAACACCCCCTGACGGCGTTGTGGGGCGCTTCAAAATGCTCACATATTAAATATATGCCGCGCTTTTTCATCTCCCCACGCCTTGTCAGTGGGCGCGCTCTTTTTTTTGAGATAGCTTGTAAAGTAAATGCCGGTTAAAAAGTACACGAAGCCGAAAATACAGTTTTTAAAACCAACCGTCCTGATACAGCGAGCATTTTCCAAAGGGTTTATTGTGAAAGAAAATTTTGCATCATATTCTCCGGAATCCATCAAGTGCAATCGTTTGTTTCTGCGTCTGTCCAAAACTTTCCAGAACGCGCCGCCGGCACGGGTGGGTAAGGCGATCACCGCGGGACTTCAGGCGCTTTCCGAGACCCTTGGGGCGGATAAGGGGGTGTTGAGCGAGTTTCTTCAGGATTCAAATATCTTTCAGCCGACCCATTCGTGGTACCCGAAAGAAGATGCGGCGGAGATGCGCAAACACCATGCCTGGGAGGAAGATCACTGGGATGAACTGGTTGAATCCCGGGCCTATCTGACGGACAGGTGGCTTCGGGGAGAGTTTCTGGTGTTCCACGAATTGGAGGCGCTGCCGGTTGCTGCCGATAAACTCAAGAGACTATATCGGCGCTACGGTATCAAATCGGGTGTGTCGGCGCCGGTTTTTATCAATAATCAGGTGGTGGGCGGTATCGGCGTCTACGCCACACGGCGATTCTGCTGTTGGCCCGATGATCTTGTTCCCTGTCTGTCGGCCATCGGCGAGTTGTTTGCAGGTGCGTTGGCCCGGAAGCGTCTGGAGAGATTGCGAAAAGACGCATTTGAGCGTTTGATGCGTAACAACAGGCAGATGGCACTGGATTTCCAGTATCTTCACAGGGAGATGCGCCGGGAAATCCATGATAAAATGCTGGTTGGGAAAAGTACCAGTTTCAGGGATGTTCTGGAAATTGTCGAGCGGGTCGCACCTACCGATACCACGGTACTAATTTTAGGGGAGACCGGGACCGGTAAGGAACTCATTGCACAGGCGCTGCACCAGGCAAGCCGCAGGCAGGCAAGACCCCTGGTGCAGATCAATTGTGCCGCCTTACCCGCGGGGCTCATTGAGGCGGAGCTCTTCGGTCACGAAAAAGGCGCTTTTACCGGCGCCGTGTCCCGGAAGGCCGGGCGGTTCAGCGTGGCGAACGGGGCGACGCTGTTTTTGGACGAGATCGGAGAACTGCCGCTTGCGTTACAGCCCAAGCTGCTCCGAGCGCTCCAGGCCGGTGAATTTGAGCCCCTTGGCGGCGGAAATACCGTAAAAACCGATGTCCGCATCATTGCCGCCACCAACCGGGATCTGGAAAAAGAGGTGAAGGCCGGCAGGTTTCGGGAGGATTTATGGTACCGCCTGAATGTATTTCCGGTCACCTTGCCGCGTCTGCGCGACCGGCGGGCGGACATCCCTTTTCTGATTCAGCGGTTTGCAGAAAAGATTGGAAAGAAAATCGGACAGCCGATTGTTTCCATTCCCGATGAAACCGTCGCGTCCTGCATGGCCTACGACTGGCCGGGCAATATTCGGGAACTCGAAAACCTGGTCGAGCGGGCCGTTATCATCAGCCGGGATGGGTGTCTTCGCATGGACTTGCCGGGGGGGTCGCCGACGACTTCGGTGGTCGAGTCCAAAAAACTGGGTGATGTGGAAAAGGCGCATATTCTGCGTGTGCTTGATGAAACCAACTGGGTCATTCAGGGGCATCGGGGGGCTGCAAATATCCTCGGGCTCACACCCAGTACCCTCCGATATCGCATGAAACGGCTTGGAATCAGCCGCTCGTAATGTCCTGCCATGAGTGGCGATGTATCGTAATCCGCGGCGTACCAGCATCAATGGGCTGCCGGGTCTTCAGTTTTTCTCATTTCTGCTATCTTCAAACATAAGGACAATTTCTGCGAGAACACCCCCTTCCCCTGTATCGCTTGTACAGGTCCGCGAATAATGGCGGTGCCGGGCGGGCGGCTCCACGATTATTGGTGGCGTTGGGCGGCGGCGCCTTTCCGACATGCTCGGACGTGAATGGACGCAGCGGTGTTATAACAGCGTGTTAAGCCGTTGTTGCCACGTTCAGGAAGACAGGCATG
The DNA here is from genome assembly GCA_963678885.2 of Desulfobacterales bacterium. Taxonomy (GTDB): domain Bacteria; phylum Desulfobacterota; class Desulfobacteria; order Desulfobacterales; family JAFDDL01. The sequence goes on from CAXXFG010000001.1 coordinate 1,952,130, forward strand.
TTCCTTGCTCCTTCCATCCCCCCGCAGGCCATTTGGTTATGGCTTGCCTTTCACATTTTTCAGGGTCCATGGACGTGTCCCTGACATTGCTGGAAACAACCCGTGAGAAACACCGCTGGGTGGGCCTGGATCTGGCCATCCCGGCGGCGTATCGCGACAGGCTTGCAGGATTGCCCCAAGCAAGAATTTGCGCGACGGGGTGCCGGCAAAAGCCTGTCGGTTGGAAAGGAGGTGGGAACCGTTATCTGTAGGGTGTTTTTGATCGCCTAATAAATCAATTGCCAATACATGGAGGAAATGATGAGGAAGCGCTTTTTTGGGTGGATTACAGTTTTTATGTTGAGCGTCGCGGCGGTTGTTTGCGTTGCTGCGGATGCCATTGCCCTTGATACGATCACCTGCGGTGATCAACGCCACACGGTGTACGGGTGGGTCAGAAACAACCTGGGCTTTTTCACCGAGTACAACGAGGGCTCGGACCTGGCCACCAACCGCACCTGGGCCCGGTTGTATCTGGATTCGCAAATCAGCGACAACCTGAGCCTCTGGGTGGCGGCCCAGGCCGTGTTCGAACCAGAGTACGACGTGGAGGAATCGGCGGCGGCCAAGTCCCAGACCGGCGTGTGGATGGAGGACTACCACGAGTACGACCGTTTCGAGGACGTGATCCGGGAAATTTATTTCGACTACCAGTTCAACAAGAGCCACAGCCTGCGCGTCGGCCGCCAGATCGTCATCTGGGGGGAAAGCCTCACCACCCGGGTGGGGGACGTGATTCACCCGGACAACGGCGAGTTCACCTTCGCCTTCGCGAATCTTGAAGACACCCGCATTCCCCAGTGGATCCTGAAGGGCACCCACGATTTTGGCGACATCGGCAGCTCGGTGGAGTGGCTGGTCAACCCCAACTGGGTGGACGAGGAGTACCGGGTCAACAAATCACACCAGGTGGATACCAACCGCTTCGGCATTCCCACCGACAACGTTCTGATGACCTCCGACTTTATCGCTGCCGCCATGGGCGGGTATAACATTATCCCCCATGTGGAGGATGAGCATGTGGAAGACAGCCTGGACGATCTGCGCTACGGTGCCAGAACCTCCACCTTCCTGGGCGGGGCCGAGTTCGGGGTCATGTTTTTCCATACCCAGACCTACGATCCGACCTTCGAGCGCGGTGCCCGGCACACCTACATTCCCGGCGTGCTCTATCAGCAGGACTACAACCTCATCCATCCGGACATCGACATCATCGGTGCCTACACCAACATGGATCTTCCCCTGGGACTCCTAAGGGCCGAGGCCATCTATATTCCCAACAAGCCATACATGAACATGACCGAGGCCGACGGCTGGTCCCGGGAAAATTACATCAAATACATGTTGGCCTGGGATGTGAATGGCTTTTTCTACTTTGACTGGCACAAGAGCGCGCCCTTCGACATCACCATCGAGCACGTGGGCGAGGTGGTGCCGGACAACGATGACCTGCAGTTCGCCACCTACGACGTAGAGGTCCCCACCTGGCGTCCGAATCTGGGATGCTCAATTTCCACCAACTGGTTTTACGGCATTCTGGAGACGTCTCTTATCGTTTCCCATACCTGGGGTGAGGAAGGTGGTTCGGGGCTGTTCATGCCGGTGGTGAAATGGGCGCCCAGCTGGAACAACGACATGTTCTCCGCAGAGATGCGTTACATCGGTATTTTCGGTGAAGAGCGTCTCGAGGACATGGGGATGTTCAAGGATCGGGACATGGTGGTGTTGACCACCCAGATCAACTTCTAATCCGGCAAACTTCTGATCGAACCGATAAAAGTTTTAAGATTGTTGGTTGGCTGTAATTACAATCCGGCTTCGGGTTTTTGACCTGGGGCCGGATTCCGAAAAAACACGCTGCCAAGTTTGTATCGGCGCAGCAGATGGTTTTCATTCGGCCATGGACGCACCCATGGCAGGAATAGGAAAGGAATGTTTGAAATGAGACGTATGAATCTGTTTGCCGTAATACTTTGTTTCGCCCTCGCCTTCGGTATCGCTGCTCCGGCCGTGGCCGCAGATGCCCCGGCCCCCGGCACCGTTATCAACAAGGACAATGTCGACCAGTACAAGGATTTTTTTCCGGAATTTTGGATGGATGCATTTTACACCGGATTTGACGGGTTTATCGAACCCCTGTCCATCACCATCACGGAAACGGTCCCCAACCCGCATCCCAAGCCCTTTTTGGAGGCATCGGCGTTGAACAAGGGCAAGTACAGCATTGATGCCGAAGGGTACATCACCGGCGGTCCGGATAAAGATGTCGTGGGCTTTCCGTTCCCGGATATCGACCCGCAAGATCCCCATTTCGCCCAGAAGTTGATGTGGAATTATGACTATAAATATACCATGGACGATATGGTTGGGCGTTTTCTGAACTATGAGCTGCGCAGGGGCGGAAAAGTCGCCACGAGTGATGTGGAAAACTTCCTCATCAGTTTTCAGAACCGGATGTATGACGACCCCAAACCCCTGTACGAAACCCCCCAGGGCTATCGCAGCGCAAACCTCATCCGGAACCTGGCCCCGCCGGTGCAGCGGAACTTCATCACGCTTCTGATCCGTTATATCGACCAACGGTCCGCCGACACCACCTACCTGTACCTGCCGTCCATGCGTCGGGTGCTTCGCGGTGAGGCCGGCGAGCGCTCCACCCCCATCATGAGCTCCACCCAGGCACCGGACGATTTCTTCGGGTTCGCCGGTCGGATTCCGGAGTTTACCTACACGCTCCTGGCCGACAAGAAGACCATCGCCATGGCGGACAATAAGATGAATTTCGAGACCACCAAAACCATCAACCCGGAGCAATATCTGCCCATCCAGACAGACGGCTGGTCGGTGCGTGAAGCTTACGTGATCGAAATAATTCCCAAGAATCCGAAATACCCCCAGGGCCGGAAGGTTCTCTGGGTCGACAAGGAAACGCTGGTCGGCCTTTATGCCGCTGCCTGGGACCGGGCCGGAAAGCTTTGGAAGGTATGGCAGATTCCCAACAGCAGAGAGAAAAACAATTCGAGCCCGGGGGAAACCTCCCCCTACGGCAGCAATATCGGTTTCGATTTGCAGCTCGGTTATGCCGTTCAGATGTTTGGCACCTGGAATCTCAACGGTAATGGACTCACCCATGAGGACATCTCCACCTCTGCCTTGCGGAAGTTGGGGCGGTGATCACGGTCTGACATGACATGATATTTCAAGTCATCCCGGTGCCGGTACGATACCCGGCAAACCATCATCTTGCCGGTGCCGGGAAACGCTCCCGCCATTTTTCAAGGAGAAATAAGGGGCGATAGAAACAGGATGTTTTTTTTACGGCCCTGATCAGGATCCATCGTTTGGAACTGTTACAGGCATTTTTTGAATAACGGGGCGGTCGCAATTGTTTGCGCCGCCTCGTTTCTTGTGGTATGAAACCGAAATTGCCTACAAGCTATCTCAAAAAAAGATCGCGCCCACTGACAAGGCGCGGGGCGATGAAAAAACGCAGCATATATATAATATGTGAGCATTTTGAAGAGCCACACAACGCCGTCAGGGGGCGTTAGATTTATTTTGAGATAGCTTGTAATGCGTTGCGTGTGTTTTACGGTACCATGCGTTTGGTTCGGTCCGGGAAGAAGCCGACCGGGCAAGGCGCACTTATGGGATACGGTTGTTTTATGCTTGATCTTGCTTCCACCTGCGACTGTGATCAGGAGCCGCGCGAAAAACTGTTTTTGGATCTTTCAGAAACGTTTGAATCACTTCCTGTTTTTGCCCTTGACCGGGAGATCTTCAAAGCGCTGTCGAATATCGGTGCGTTGCTTGACCTGGACAGGGTTGAGGTTTTTGAACCACTGCCGAATTCCCGCGGGTTTCATCCCACCCAGGCCTGGTTGTCGAAAGCGAGCTATCCACAAGCCAGACAGATGGGCAAATGGATTGAAGAAAACTTTGATGTGGTGCGGAAATGGGCTGAGGAGACAAATGAAAGTTGGTGGAAGGGGGAGGTGCTTGCGTTCAATCAGTTGGCGGATGCATCCTTTCCAAATCCTCATTTGAAAGCATTTTTCTCCCGGTGGCATACGAAATCATCCCTTTCGGTTCCTGTCAAGCTCGGTCAACAGGTGGTGCTGGTTATGGCGGCCACCACCACCCGTTATTGCCGCACATGGACCCAAGAGGACATTGGGTTTTTTAAAAAAATTGGCAAATTATTGGCCGAGGCCCTGGTTCGCAAACGCACCGATGAGGTGCGGTCCGTATTCCGTGAGCGCATGGTCCGCCAAGATCGCCAACTGCAATTGGACTACAACTATCTGCAGGGGGAGGTGAGAAGGAGCTACGATCACTCCAATATCGTCGGGCAAAGCGCGGCCATGATGGCGGTATTGGACCTTGTCAAGCGGGTGGCCTCTTCGAACACCACGGTATTGATTCAGGGGGAGACCGGAACCGGAAAGGAACTGATCGCCCATGCCCTCCATCAGGCGAGCCTGCGCCAGAAGCGGCCGCTTGTGCAGTTAAATTGTGCCGCACTGCCCGCCGGACTCATCGAGGCGGAGCTCTTCGGTCATGAAAAAGGGGCGTTTACCGGCGCGGTGGCCCGTCAGGCCGGCCGGTTTGAAGTGGCAAACGGCGCCACCCTCTTTTTGGATGAAATCGGTGAGTTACCCATCCATCTCCAACCGAAACTGCTGCGGGCGATTCAGACCGGTGAGTTTGAGCCCCTGGGCGGCGGGAAGACGCTTCGATCGGACATCCGAATTGTTGCCGCCACCAACCGGGATCTGGAAAAAGAGGTGGCGGCCGGCAGATTCCGGGAGGATTTATGGTACCGGCTCAATGTGTTTCCCATCACACTGCCACCGCTTCGGGATCGGCGTGAGGACATTCCCCTGCTGGTAGACTGGTTCGCGGAAAAGATCGGGAAAAAAATCGGTCAGCCGATTACGTCCATTCCCCGTGAAACCGTCACACGTTGCATGGCCTACGAATGGCCGGGCAATATCCGAGAGCTGGAGAACCTGGTGGAGCGGGGAGTGATCATCAGCCGGGACGGCTGGCTGCGCATTGAATTGCCCTGTGCGAAACCGGAAGGGGGGCCGCCCGTCTCCCGGAAGTTGGATGACGTGGAAAAAGCGCACATCACGCAGATCCTCCAGGAGACCGGCTGGATAATTGAGGGCCCCCAGGGGGCCGCCACCATTTTGGGCTTGTCTCCCAGTACATTGCGGTATCGGATGAGACGCGCCGGAATTTTCCGCCCATGAAGCGTCAACGATAAACACCGTATTTCTTCGTTGTGGAAATCATGGCCCGGATTGTGTCGGGCTTTCCCTGATCCATGGCGGTTCCCGGGCAGAGCATGAACCCGCCGCCTTTCCCGGCCGTGTCGATGAGTTCGCGGCACGATGCGGCCACCTCGTCCGCGGTTCCGGTGAGCAACAGGCCCGCCGATACATTGCCGGCAATGCAGGTGGTTTCGCCGACGATTTCTTTTGCCCTCTTCATGTCGGTGCGGTCGAACAGCCAGATACAGCTTCCTTTCGGAAGTTCGTTCAAATATTCAAGGCGTGTGTTGTAGCCGCCTTCGGCAAAGCACAGGGGCACACATCCCTCTTCGACAAGGCCCGAAATCACCCTTTTCAGGAACGGCCAGTAAAACGCCTTGAACTGTTCATCGGACATGAATCCGTCGGCGCCTTTGTGCAGCGGCATGAACACAATGGGATTTCCCGTGGCGCGTGGCCCGGCAAGTCCGCCTTCTATAATCAGGGGCAGCAAAACTTCCTGGGCCTTGAGGACATCATCCGGGCGCCGATACAGATCGAGCAGTGCGTGGCGGGTTCCCCGGAGGGTGTCGGCCAGGTAGTCGAACGGCGCTTTGGCCACGCCCAGGGCCAGCGCCGGCCAGCCCTTTGCGGCCGCTTTCCGGTGGAAGGTTTCCAGTTGCGCCCGCCATTCATAGGCCATTTCCCCGGCATCCATCAATGCGTTCAGGGCCTCTCGAACTTCCGGGCTTCCGAAATCGGCCATGTGGACCGTATAGCCCGGGAGTTCCACGATGCCCGTCAGGGCCGGAAGCTGCTGAAAGGGCGCAAGGGCGCCGAATACCCTGGGAAGGTAGCGGCGCAGCCAGAAGTCAGAGGGATCCCGGATGAGTGCCGGGTAATCCTCTTCCCGCATATACTCTTTTTCCAGTGCCTGGTAGCAGGTCGCTGCCTCGGGAATGCCGTGCCCGGGCCAGTTGTAGGTCTTCAGGTCGAGTCTGTCGAGCATCTGCCCGCAGCCGACGTCGCCGGGGGTGCCGAAATAGTCCGGTTCGTATTCTTCGAGGTACCTGGTCCAGACGTCCGCCATTTTGCTGGCGCTGTACATGACCTCCCGGGGCAGGGTGCGGCATAAATCGGCCGGCATGAAGGTGGAAAGGGAGAACACCGGCACCCGGTCCGGCGTTTTTTTAAGCTGGACCGCGTCTTTCAGGCGGGTGATACGGGCCCTGTAGGCGGTTTTCGCCTCTGGAGAGTCGAAAGAGACGCCCTCCGGTGAAAGCCATCTTTCAAACATGGCTTCCTGTCTTTCGGTTGGGGAGATTTTCTCCCATTGCTGTGTCATGATATCGCCTCCTTTTTCCGGCCGCCGGCCGGGGTCGTTGTTTTTCATGCCCGGCATGCGGTCCGAGGGCCCGTCGGGCCGCATGCCGGTTTACACTGTTAAAGCGTTATTGTTTCAAGACTCACGCTCTTTCCGAGCGTCACGTCGACCGCCTTGCTTTTCTTTCCTTCAAAATTGATTTCGATCTGGTACGTTCCGCTGTTTTCTTCAATCCGGTCGATTTTAAAATCCCCGAAGGCATCGGTGCTATCGGACCCGAAGACCCGCCCGTCTTTCTTCAGGGATACCTTTGCTCCCGGGACGCATTCCATGACGCCGTTTTTTTCACAGGCCACCGAGCCGCTGACGAAGCATTTGTTGTAGCGGTACATGTTCTTATAATACACCCGGGGGCGGGTACCGCGCTCCGGGTGGAGCGTCTCAAGGCCTTCGTCAGATACCCGCTCTGCCATCTCGGCGGCCTCTGCCAGGACCATCTGAAGCGCGCCGGTGGGGCAGGATTGGACGCAGCGGGGCGTCTTCCATCCTTTGTCCAGCAGGTGCGCGCAGAACGTGCATTTTTGGGGCAGGTTCTTCTCCTGGTTCCAGAAGATGGCGCCGTAGGGGCAGCTTTTGACAATTTCTTTCTGCCCTTTTGCCTTCTCCGGGTCGATGATGACGATACCGTCTTTGCGCCGGTAGACCGCGCCGTTTTCGGCCGCCTTCTCGCAAGGGGCGTCTTCGCAGTGCATGCAGGGGGTCGGACGGTAGGCGACATCGATCAAGGGGTATTGTCCCCGTTCCTTGCGCATGATGTTCATCCACCGCTGGCCGTGTCGGGGTTGGGCGGCGGCGTAGCCGGGCCAGTCGTTTTCCACATGCTCGTCCTTGCAGGCGAGGAAACAATTGTTGCAGTCCTCGCATTTTTCAACATCGATGATCATATGCCATGTTTTCATATTATTTTGCCTCCCCGGAGTACTTCTCTATTTGGACCAGGCAGGAGTTGCCCGCGTGGCTGTGGGATTTCTTGATCATGGGTCGTGAAGGGGTCAGAAGGTTCACGCACCCGCCCCGGTCGGGGGACTCGCCGGGCTCTCCCACCGGATCATAGATGGCTGCCGATTCGTAGGAGTGAACCGTTCCCGGTGGCACCCGTTCGGTGACCTGGGCCGCGCAGATGACCGACCCCCGGTCGTTGAAGACAGTGACAAGGTCGTGATGCCCTATGCCACGGGCTTTGGCGTCCCTGCTGTTGATCCGGACGATCCAGTAGTAATATCCGTCGATCAGCACCCGGTGGTCTTTGATATCGTTGATGATGCTGTCCTTGCCGTCTCCCATGGTGTGGAAGGTGTACCGGGCATGGGGCGAGATCAGCTGAAGCGGATATTTTTCGTAGAGTTCCTTTGTGTGATGCCCCTCCCATGAAGGTATGTATTTGCTGATGGTGGGCCGTTCGGGATCGTCCGGATCGAAGCGCTTGAGGCTGGAGGCCTCGAATTCCAGCTTACCCGACTGGGTCTGGAGGCCCATGCGGAATTTTTCGGTGTAATCGCCGGGCAGTGGCGAGATCTCCGGGGTGTCCTTGGGCCGGTCTTCGGCGTACCATCGGAACGAGACCGGGGCCCGCAGCTCTTCGGGAGGCGCCGGAATCACATGGTAGCCTTTTTTCAGAAACTTCTTCCAGGAGATGAACCGGGGCAGATCCGTGGCGTCGAAGTAGCGCTTGCACCAGTCGAGCTCGGTGCAGCCTTCGGAGAACGCGGCCCCGAGACCGAGCTTCTTGGCAAGATCCAGGAAGATCTGGAAGTCGGATTTCGACTCTCCCAGTGGTTCGATGCATTTGTGCTGAAGCACCGCCACCCGGTGGTTGCACTGGTTGAAGCTGTGCTGGATATAGCCGCCGCAGTTTGCGAACTCGCCGATGTCCCAGCGCTCGAAGCTGGTGCACGCCGGCAAAATGATATCGGCGAATTTGGCTTCTCCTTCGAACCAGATGGATTGGTTGATCACGCATTCGAGGTTCTCGGATTTGTACATCCTGGCGTAGCGGTTGGTGTCGCACATGGTGCCGAAGTGGGACCCGCCGTATTTGTAGTAGAGTTTCACCGGCGAATGGCCCGGGGCCGGGTATTTGAGCTCGAAGAACTGGCCTTCCAGGGTCTTGCAGTCGGTGGGGTAGCCCGAGGTTTTGCCGTCCAGGATCGCTTCGGGGATCCGGAGCCGGGGCACGGCCTGGCCCACGGTGTTGACGGTGGCAAGCTGGGGCATCCGCTGGTACATGTTGACAGCGATACCCGTGCCGTAGATGTCGCCGGAGAATCCGCCTTCGGAGTAGCCGGGGAAGAACACCGAGTGGTCCACCGGGGTGCCCTGCTGCATGCAGCCCATGTTGACGCCGGGTTTCCCCAGGCCCTGCATGGCCATGAGGCAGACCATGGACCTTGCCCACTCGTTACCGGTGGCGCACCGGCAGGCGGAGCCGAATCCGATGATGCCCCCGGCGGCAAGATACGTCTTTTTCTTGCCCCATTCCCGGGCCAAAGCCCGCACGTCCTTGGCGGGGATGGTCGATTCGCCCTCCTGCCATTCGGGGGTTTTCGGTGTGCCGTCTTCTTTTCCGAGGATGTAGTCCCGCCATTTCTCGAAACCGACGGTCCGTTTTTCAACGTAATCCTTGTCGTAGAGGTCTTCCGTGATCCAGACGTAGGCGATGGCCAGGGCCAGGGCGTTGCCGGTGGCCGGCCGGGGGGCGAGCCATTTGCCGCCCATCAGGGCTGCCGTATGATTGAAGTAAGGATCGATGTGGACCATTTTGATGCCCAGATCCTTGATCCACTGACGCCGCACGGTTCCTTCGAAGGCGCCGTAAACCCCTGAGGTGGATTCCGGATCGCTGGACCAGAAGACCACCTGCTCGCAGTTTTTCAGGCAGTCTTCAACGGTGCCGTAGACTTCGCCGCCGCCGTTTCGCATGCTCTGGCCCCAATGATGCATGGCGCCCCAGAACCAGCCTTCCCAACTGTCGGGGTTGTGAATGACCGGGGTCCAGCCAAGAGAGTTGAAAAACCGCAGGCGCGCGCTCAGCCAGTAGCCGAGGGATCCCCAGGTGTGGTGGGACCCCGAGCCGTTCATGATGGCGCCGGGGCCATGGTCCCGTTTGACCCGCTGAATCTCGCCGGCCACGATATCGATGGCCTCGTCCCAACTGATACGCGCGTAGCCGGATTTGCCGCGATTCTGGGGATTGCGGTTGCCGTTGGGATCGAAATCCACCCGCTTCATGGGATAGAGCAGTCGATCCTTTGAATAGACCATGGATTTCCAGGCCATGGTGTGGGGGCTGACGGTGGTTTTCCGGGGCGGGGTGAATTTTTTTCCCCGGGCCTCGATGGTCCAGGGCTGGGCGTCTTCTTCATCGAATTCGATGGGGGTGAGGCGCAGGATTCTCCCGTCCTTTACATCCACGAAAACCGGGCCCCCGTTAGTGTTGCTGGTATACCGGGTGACGCCGTCGCCCATGTCCCGGCCGTATTTGGCGCCTACGGTGAATACCATGCTCAGGGTTTCCATGAACCAGATGGCGGATTCCTCGTCCCCGATAAGGCCCATCTGAAAGGATTTCATGGTGTTGATCATCTTCAGGTAATCCCGCTTCATCTTCATGAGATCCACGGCGGTGATGGCGTCCCGGTAAAAGATGTCCACATCCGGCGAGGGATGGATGCCCCCTTTTGAGGATATCTTGCCGTTGTTGAAGGTGAAAAACCGTCCCTGGGACTTGTCTTCGAGTCTGAGCTGGGCAATAAAATTCTTTTCCTTGAGCCGCTCCCGGAAAACGGGGTACCGGACCGCCGTCAGCTTGAGCACCTTTTCCAGGCCATAGAGAAGAACCGATAATTTTGTTTTTTCTAACGCCATATGTTGCTCCCGTTGGTTGTGGATTGGTTTCTCAGAAAATATACCAAAAAGTGTGCCAGTCTGTGGTGGCGAACGTTAATGCTTTAACTATATGAATTATTTTGGTATTAATTCCCGCGGCCTGGGTGATGGGGACCTTAACTACGCTATATCGTGCGCGCATCCATTATATCGTGCGAAGCCGGCTGTTTCGGTTTTATGCGCAGGTGGGGCGGCTGCTCGTTGAATGAAGCGTTATGTGCCGCCCGATAAGGCCGGCGGTCGGCGGGATTCGCAGACGGGTGGCGGGCTTTAGGGATGATGAGGCCTTCCGATCAGTAGATCAGAATTTGGTTCAGGTGCAACATTTAATGGGCGCCATGGCGGTTGGTGGAAAAGCGCGCAAGGCCATAACGGACATTTTGAATTGCGGGAGTGTCAGGAGCGCTATGACGCGATAGTTAGCGCGGAAAATAACAAACCCCAAAAAAGCGGTGCCTTGGGAACCGTTCCGAAACAATAAAAACAGCTATCTTGGCCCGTCCCCGGAACCGCCCGATCCGAACGGGCAAACTCACGGCCGGAGCCCCCAAGGGCATCCAGCCGTGAGTTTTTCAAAACCAGATAGCTTCTTGTTCCCGGGCTGTTACACCTCTTTCCGTTACCGCCCGACTTTCCGGATGGCGGCGATGGAAATATCGTTTTCCGTTATCCCTTGCCCGTTCTGAACCCAGTCTGCAAACATCTGGACCCCGTACCCAAGCTGCAGGTCAATGCCCAGCATCCCCGGGAAATAAGGAATGGTCGTGCCCGGTTTACTTTGGTTGGCAATGCCGTATTGCGGCGCCTGCCATATTTTCCACAACTTGCCGGCCCTGTCCCAGGCACAGGCATAGAGATTGCTCATGGTTTCCTTGTCCATCCAAATACGTTTTTTACTCTGGGGGTATTTCTCGTTCTTGGGCAGGATATCGATCACGTACACCTCCCGCACCTGCCAACCGTCGGGTTCCACGGGAATGAGGTCCGGAGTGCCGACATCCTTCATCTTGGTGTAGTTCCAGGTAGCATTGGCCTGGCCGATCACCTTGGTATCCGCCACCAGCTCGTATGTGAACTCGGGGATTCTTCCGGCAAACCCGCCTTCGAAATCGTCCGGGGCCTGGGTGGAACTCATGATGGGGGTGGAGCGCTCGCCTGCCTCGCCCCGAAGTACCCGGCGCATGGAGGGAAGGTACAGATAGGTGGTGTCGGCGGCCTTCTGGTCGATGTAGCGGATCAGAAGGGTAATGAAGTTCCGCTGCACCGGCGGGAACATGTTCCGGATGAAATTGGCCTTTCGATAGTTCTGGGCCGTTTTGTACAACGGTTTCGGATCGTCAAACATCCTGCTTTGAAAAGAAATCTGGAAACTTTCAACCACACTGCTGGCGCATTTGCTGCCGAGACGCTTTTCCAGGTTCATGAAGTTACTGCGCTGGTCATCGAACATGTAGCGATAATCGTAGTTCCACATGATCTTGGTGGCAAATTGCGGATCATCTGGGGAAATATCCGGAAATGGAAACCCGCTGATTTCTTCGTAGGGTCCGCCGGTAATGTAGCCTTCGGTATCAATGTCATACTTTCCCTTGTTGGCCGCAGAGGCAATCATCACCTCCTCGGGATAAGGGTTGGACTTGGTTTCTTCCATCTTGACGTTCAGCGGTTCGATGAACCCGTAACCGGTGGTGAAGGCTTCATACCAGAAGTCGGGAAACAGGTCCTTGTACTGGTCGATATTGCTCTTGTTGATGACCGTGCCGGGGGCCGGCAGGTCCTGGGCAGAAGCAACAGCACCCAGGCAGAAGGCCATTACGGTGAGCAGGGCAAGCGTTTTCATCGCCTTGTTCATGCATTTTTTCATATGATTCTCCTCCATGTCGCCCCATTGGGCGAAGTCTTTCCATGTCAGCCGTCAGCCGGTTTCCACACATCGGAATCCAGCGGCGGCGGTGTGCGTCCGAAAAAACGGCTAGAAGTTGATCTGGGTGGTCAATACCACCATGTCCCGATCCTTGAACATGCCGATGTCCTCGAGCCGGCTTTCGCCGAAGATGCCGATGTAGCGAAGCTCGGCGGAGAACATGTCGTTGTTCCAGCTGGGGGTCCACTTGACGATGGGCATGAACAGCCCCGAATCGCCCTCTTCGCCCCAGGTGTAGGAGAAGATCACTTCCGTGGCCAGGATGTTGTAGAACCAGTTGGTGGAAATCCGGCAGCCCAGGTTCGGACGCCAGGTGGGTATCTCGGTGCCGTAGGTGGCGAATTGCAGGTCATCGTTGTCCGGCACCACCTCGCCCACGTGCTCCACGGTGATGTCGAAGGGCGCGCTCTTGTGCCAGTCAAAATAAAAATAACCGTTCAGATCCCACGCCAGCATGTACTTGAAGTAGTTCTCCCGGCTCCAGCCGTCGCTCTCGGTCAGGTTCATGAACGGCTTGTTGGGCACGTAAATCGCCTCGGCCCGCAAAAGCCCCAGGGGGATGTCCACGTTGGTGTAGGCGCCGATGATGTCGATGTCCGGATGCTCCAGGGTGTAGTGGGGCATGTACATGTTCACCACCCCCGGCACCAGGGGAATGATATCGGTCCGGTTCTGGCGCACGAAGGTCGGATCGTAGTTCTGGGTGTGGAAAAACATGACCCCGAACTCGGCCCCGCCCAGGAAGGTGGAGGTCTTGGCACCGTAGCGCAGATCGTCCAGGCTGTCTTCCACATGCACGTCTTCCACATGGGGGGCGAACACATCCATGGCCGGGTTCATCCCCTGCATCAGGAGACCCACGAAATCCTGGCCGATCAAAACGTTGTCCGTGGGAATGCCGAAACGGTTGCTGTTCACAAGGTGGGATTTGTTGACCCGGTATTCCTCGTCCACCCAGTTGGGGTTGACCAGCCACTCCACCGAGCTGCCAAGGCCGGCAAAATCGTGGGTGCCCTTCACGATCCACTGGGGAATGCGGGTGTCTTCAAGATTCGCGAAGGCGAAGGTGAACTCGCCATTGTCCGGGTGAATCACGTCCCCCACCCGGGTGGTGAGGCTTTCCCCCCAGATGACGATCTGGCGGCCCACCCGCAGGCTGTGGCTCTTGTTGAACCGGTAGTCGAAATAAAGCTCCCGGATCACGTCCTCGAACCGGTCGTACTCGTGGTAATCCCCCATGAAATGCGCGGAGGCGTCTCCCTCGGCGGCGGATTTTTCCACGTCGTACTCTGGTTCATACACGGCTTGGGCCGCCACCCAGATGCTTAAGTTGTCGCTGATTTTCGAATCCAGGTACAACCGGGCCCAGGTGCGGTTGGAGGCCAGGTCCGAACCCTCGTCGTACTCGGTGAAAAAGCCAAGATTGTTTCTGAGCCACCCATACACCGTGTGGCGCTGATCGCCGCAGGTGACGGTGTCAAAGGCGAAAAGCTGTGGGGTGAAGCACAAGCACGCAATTACTGCAATCAGAAGGTACCGCCGAAAACTGTGTCGTTTCATCTTTTCCTCCTTAAAGGTGATTAACTGAACATGAAATGATCGACTTCGTTTATCCTCCCTCCTTTCTGTGTGGGGTTTGATCCATGCCGAAAACGCTTCCAGCAGGATAAACGTGGGCATTTTTCGTTTCTTACGACAGCATCAATTTTGCTCATGTTTCCGATTCCCGATGAATGAAGCAGCATGCTCACCGGCCATTCTGCCGCTGTTCAGCGCGAAGCCCATGGTGTTGCCGGGCAGGATAAACACATAGCTGTCTCCGAAAATGCTGCATGCGTCGGTTCCGGCGGCATACAGGCCCGGTATTTTCTTCCAGGACTTGTCGAGCACCTCGGTACGGTGATTGATCTTGATGCCGCCCAGGCTGCCGTAGGCGCTGGGCATGTTTTTGCAGGCATAATACCGGGGGCCTTTCACTGGGTATAAATGCTCCCAGCGTCTGCCGAAAAGCCGGTCCCGGCCAAGCTCGCAATCACGGTTGTAAGCGTCGACGCTCTGCGCAAGTCCCTGAAAATCGATCCCGGTCTGCTGGCAGAGTTCTTCCAGGGAATCGGCGATAAAAATATTTTCATTCCCCTTTTCCATTGACTCCCGCATGAGGGCCTCAATGTCGTCCACCCTGAGATCCGCCGCAATGCCGAGGGGATGGTCGAAGCCGTTTTCTTCGTAATGGGCTTTCACGGCGGAATCGAAAATTGTGAACCCGCAGCGTTCTTTCTGCTGGGCAATGGCATTGCCCGTGAATGTGGTGTTGCCCATAAGGTCTTCATTGATGAACCGTTCTCCCAGAAGGTTCACCATGAAATTCGGCTGGTGAAACAAAGCCATCAACCCGTGGTCCCCGCCGCCCCCCGGGATGCCGTAGATCATTTCCATGTCCATCCGGCTTTTTGCAGCCCCCGCCTCCCAGGCCATCCGGATACCGTCTCCCTCCACACCGGGAATACGGAAATTGAACATGTCCTTCCCGTACTCATATTCGGTGTTTTTCTTGATCATCTTCGGGTTGTCGCCAAATCCGCCGGTGGCGATGATCACGGCAGATGCCGCCGCTTCGACATCATTGCCGGACCTGTCTTCGGCAATGACGCCGACTATCTTTTCTCCCTTTTTGACCAGCTTTTTCACCGGTGTCTGCAGGTGAATTTTGACACCCAAGGCCCGGGCGCGTTCTGTCATGATCTTGATCATGGTGGCGGCGGCGGTGGGACCGGGCTTCCCCATTTCCGGCTGGACGATATGCCAGGTGAAATGCGCCCCCGGGAAATAACTGGCGGCATCGGCGAACACCACCCCCATCTTCTCCAGCCAGTCGATGGTATCGGCGCTCTTGTCGATATAGGCACGCACCAGTTTGGCATCCACCCGCCAGTGGGTGTAGGTCATGAAAATGTCGAAGGCTTCATCCCGGCTTAGTTTGTGCTGCTTGGCCTTCTGTATCCGGCTCTCAACGGCGAAGGGTCCCATGCCCATGTTGGCGGCGCCTCCGGTTGTGGCGCCTTTTTCGAAAAGGACCACCTTTGCGCCTTTTTCCGCCGCACTGATGGCGGCTGCGAGTCCTGCGGGGCCGCTTGCCACAACGATAATATCCGCTTCATATGTGCTCATATTTTCTCGTATCGATATGGTTGAAAACGTAATTGGATCAGAGACCTTATTTCGGTGCGTGAACTACCTTTCCCCAGTCTAGAAAAGGCTTCTTCAGCACTTTGACTTTCTCATGATATTCGGTTGCGTATCTGATGTGTTTGGTCTTGATTTCTTCCAGGTGCTTATTGATGCCGTAGACGGAAAAGCGCGGATTTTCGCTTTCTTTCCGGTCCCATTCCACCCGCATATCTTTTCCTTCACCGACAAAAACGCCGTGAATATCGCATACCGGGCAGACCACGTTTGGCAGGCTGGTTTGTATTTGAACCACGTTGCAGTGACATACCGGGCAGGCTGTCTGACCGTCCTCCCCCAGGAATCTAAATTCTTCAGGCGGTGCAAGGAGGGATTTGGCCACATTTTCCCCCAGGCGCGTCGCCCGGTCTAGATCCGCCTGATTCACCAACACCTGGGCAGGCCGGCCATGCCCGGTGAACTGCACCTGGTCGACCAGCGTATAGGCGTGCTGGAGCATGATGTTGGCGGCCATGAGCCCAAGGGGCGTCCAGTCGGCTTCTCCGCCGCCCACGCACATGATGGCCCCCGGTCTTGATTTTTCCATCAGTTCGGGATGGTTGAACATGACGGGGTGCTGGCGGTGGTTCATTACAAAAAAGTGGGAGTTGGGCACCAGATGGTAAATAGGCATGCTCATAATCAGGGCATCCCCTTCCACCAACACCTTGTTGATGAGCCATTCGCCATCGTCACCCTTGATCGAGCATTTTGACACTCCGGTCTTGTTGAGACTCACCACACACCCTTCGCACCCAATGCAGGGTTTGACGTCGTGTTCCATGGCACGAACGATTTCCGTTTCGACTCCGAGTTTTTCGGCGGCCATGAGGGCATGTTTGAGCAGCATTTCAGAATTGCCGTTTTTCCGGCCACTGGAGTATCCGATTATTTTTTTTGTTTTCTGAACTTTCATTACTCTTCCTTTTCAATTACCGGTAAACGTAATCGCCGGCAGTGTACTTGGGCGGAATGACGGGGATTTGCAGATACGAATCGTATTTCCCACCGGAATGAATAATGTGCTTCCCCTTGTTATCCAGATCCCAGAAAAACGGCTCGAACCACCCTTCCCGAATGTAGCGTCCGGCTACTCGCACCCTGATCTGCTGCCCCTTGTGCCAAATCCGGCTATGGGGCCAGATCTCTATCACCACCGGCACGATTTCGCCGGGCGTAAGTTTCTCTTCTTTTTTGTGGGATTGCACCGGCTGAAAATCCGTAGATAGTTTTTCATCCAGATCCCGGCGGGAAACCCGCATTTTTCCCCAGGCCCCGGGATGGTCCTCCCCCAATACGTGGGTGGGCAGCCAGGTGCCGGATTCATCGAGTTTCTGAACCGTCACAAACAGGTCCATTTCGTCATGCGCTTCGGCTTCAACCCAGAGACGCAGTTTCATGTAGCCTGTGATTTCCGTAGTCTCCTCAAAGGTGTGATCGAAGGTGATCTGGCCATCCTCGGATTCGTAGCTGTTTGAGGATTCCGTTTCCACGGGGGCGAACTGCATGCTGTTTGCCGCTGCATCGATGTAAAGTTTCTTGTATTCGGTGCGTTTTATGGGGAAGGCTTTTTCGGGCCGGTCGGTCTGGAAATCGCAGTCATAGGCATCCATTACCTCCAGGCGCACCCGGGGGGTCAGTTCCCAGCCGTTGTGGATGTCCTTCAGATATCGGTCGTAAAACTTCCGGAGATCCTCCAGGCCGAAACTGGAATAGGTGTCGGGCCACTCGAATTCCCGGTGCACCCTGAGCCATTTCTTGGTGGAACGGATTTTCCGGAACCCTTCCATGGAGCCCCGCAGGTGGAAATGACTCCATCCGGCCGTTACGTAGGCAGGTATTTTGATTTTATGATACCGGGGGATCTTGTCCTCCCAGTATTCGTTCATAAACGGGTACTTCCGGGCCATATTGACAATATCATCGGCGTAGGCCTCACCGGTGAGGGACGCCATGATAAAGTCGCTGAACTTCAGGGCGGGAATGCCGCCTTCGAACAGTGCTTCCCGGTACAGGTCCCCGGTTGCTTCCCAGGGGGCGATGCAGGCCAGATGCGGCGGCTGCTCGGCGGCAATGCGCCAGTGCACCATGGCCACACCGGAATTACCGCACATCCCCACCTTGCCGCTGCACCAGTGCTGGGCCGCCAGCCATTCGACAAAATCATAGCCGTCCCGGGCGTCCTGTGTGCCGAACATGCAGATATCGCCTTCTGAATGCCCCACACCACGCGGGTCCACGTTTGCCACCGCATACCCCTTGTGGCACCAGTATGCCGGGTCGCAGGATTCGAATTTGGCCATCTTCGATACGGTTCCCGGTGGAACCCCCACGATCTGCCATTCGTCCATGCCGTCTCCGGGGCGTTTACCGAAATAGCTCCAGCTGACGATTACCGGGATATCGGTCTGGTCCACAGGACGATATATATCGGTGTAAATGGTCGTGCCGTCCCGTAATTTCACCGGCACGTCCTGCTCGCAGAGAATGCCTTTGGCGGCGAGATACGTGCGTCGGTTGAACTCGGCGCAGTAGCCGTGGTTGGCGCCTTCTATGGTTTTGTCGAGGCCGTCCCATGAACGCTCTTCCATTGCTTTCAGCACCCGGGCCGGCGCCGGCACTCGCGTTTTCCTGTAGATGGTCTCAAATTCTCTGCCGCCGAATGTTGCATTTTTTGTGATGAGATTGGTTTGAGGTTCTTCTGATGTCATTATAACTCCTTATGGTTTGACAAGGTCGCCTCGGCCGACATGATGATGGTTCTGTCGGTCGGCAGCGTTTTTGTGCATCTTGAAGTAACATTAGCGAATAATGTGCCATGCATGAAAATTCCAATAAAACAGAGTGGTACGGAATTGTTCTTACGTGAAGTGTCAAATAAGGTACTTTACGGGTGTCTTATTTGACATATTTATGCACAGGATGGTAACGTCTGTGAAAAACAACATAGGGAGGCGCCTTCGTGGCTATCGATGAAAACACGTTTTTCCGTCAGGCGACGGTGCACATTTGCGGCAATCTCGATATAGAGACGGCGCTTTATGAATGCGTGAAGTATCTCAGGGCGTTCGTACCGGCGGACAGCGCCCATTTGAACATTTACGACCCGGGGTTGGGATTGATTCGAGTCATTGCTGCCGCTACGGTATCCGGGGGCGAGCGTCTGAATGTTGTCATTCCCCTCGACGAAGAGGGGCAGGCCTTTATTGGGCAGCAGACATTCCCCAATGTTGAGATCATCTCCGGCCCTGAGGAGAGCCCCTTGTCCACAGCTGTTTCCCGTGAGACAGGGATGCCGATTGAGCAGTCCGCCATTACCATGACACTGGGAGTGAAAGGAACGGATATCGTACATTTCGTTCTGTATGCCAAGGGGCTCAACCGTTACCGCGAGCAGCATCTCCAGTTGGTTTCCATTCTGAACGAACCCCTTTCCATCGCCGTGTCCCATGCTCTGAAATACGATGAACTCGACCGGCTCAAAGAGGCGATGGCTGATGATATCCGGTTTCTTGAGAAGCAACTCCGGCCTTTTCAGGAAGATGAAATCGTGGGGCATCGGACCGGTCTTGCAACGGTTATGGGCATGGTCCGAGAGGTCGCCCCCATGCGAAGCCCCGTGATGCTTCTGGGAGAAACGGGAGTGGGGAAAGAAATCATTGCCGCCGCGATTCACGATCGTTCTTCCCGTCGCAAGGGGCCGTTTGTAAAAGTGAACTGTGGGGCCATTCCCGACACCCTCATCGACAGCGAATTGTTCGGTCATGAGCGGGGGGCATTCACCGGTGCGATGTCCCAGCGGCGCGGCTATTTCGAGCGGGCCGACGGCGGCACCATCTTCCTCGACGAAGTGGCGGAACTGCCGCTCCAGGCCCAGGCAAGGCTGCTCCGGGTGCTTCAGGATCAGATGGTGCTTCGGGTGGGCGGAAGCCGTCCGGTTCGGGTGGATACCCGTATTATCACCGCCACCCACCGGGACCTTGTAAAGATGGTGGCGGGCGAAGCCTTCCGGCAGGACCTGTGGTTCCGGCTCAACGTGTTCCCCATCGAAATTCCGCCGTTGCGGCAGCGGCCGGAAGATATTCCGGCGATGGTGGATCATTTCATCCGTACAAAGGCCGGGGAGATGCAACTGGCAGAAATCCCGAAGTTGTCGCCCGGCGCGGTGAGCCCGCTGCTGGGATATTCCTGGCCGGGCAACGTCCGGGAGCTTGAAAACATGGTGGAGCGGGCCTTGATCCTCGGGAAGGGGGCCGCCATCAGCTTCGAAGACGCCCTGCTGAAAAGTGTTGTTTCCGAAGAGCGTTTTGTCCCCGGGAAGCGTTCTTTCGATGTGGCGTCCCTGGATCAGGTTGTTTCCGATCATGTTCGAAAGGCGCTGGCCGTCACCGGTGGGCAGGTGGGGGGTGTGCACGGTGCGGCGGCGGTGCTTGGAATCAACCCCAGCACACTTCGTAACCGCATGCGAAAGCTCGGGATTCCATTCGGACGCCAAAAATCCTGATGCTTCCGATACCATCCAGTGTTTTTTCATAGACGGCCGAATTGTCATTTCCGGTTTGTGCGGCGCTGATGTCGGCAGGGTATCACGCGATCGAAAAACGGTATTATTCATTGTAGAATCGGTATGATAATAGGAGGCGGCAACAATGAAAAACCAGTGCGCCCGAACAAGACCAAACAGGAGGATGTGCGATGTCAGATTTTCTGCAACGCCAGCGTGACGCATGGAAAAAAACCTATACGCTGAAAGACCGCCCCTTTATCGTGGAACGGCCCCCGGTGTTCAGTCCGGCCGCCGCTGTCCAGGCGGAGGGCAACGGTTCCGGCATGTTGTACAATTGGATACCGATTTGGCTGCCGGCCGAGTATACGCACTGGGTCGAGGAGAGTCTTTCCTATGTTGAAACGGCCTATATCGGAGACTGGAGCGCATTGGACAAGGTGCGAATCAAGGGGCCGGATGCCCTGAATTTTCTCAGGTGGGTGGGAATGAATTCGCTCAGGGATTTTAAAATCGGCCGGATCAAGCATCATGTGCAGCTCAACCAGGACGGCAAGGTATGCTCCGAAGGGGTGGTGATTCGGGAATCCGAAGATTCCTTCATGTACACCGGCGGCGGCGGTAACTGGACCGGCTACATGTTCAACCGTGGCAAGTGGGATGCTGTTATCGAATGGGTCAGTGCGGATTATTATATCTTCGCGGTGCAAGGACCCAAGTCTTTTTACATCCTGGAAAAGCTGATCGGGGAGAGCTTGCGGGACATCGGGTTCAACCAGTCGCGGATGGCCCGGATCAACGGCAATTCCATCAGGGTGCTTCGCACCGGGATCACCGGAGAATTGGGCTATGAATTACATGGTAGCGCCGAAGACGCCAATGCGGTTTGGAAAGCGGTGGTCGCGGCGGGTGCGGCCTTCGGCATTCGGCAATTGGGAATGCGTGCCCAGATAATTTCCCATGTTGAAGCCGGTATCGCCACCAACGGCCTCGATTATCTGCCGGCGTCCATCGGAACGCCAGGCGGGCCTAAATTGCTGCCGGGGGGCGGCCTTCGTGGCAGCTACATCCCCGAAAACGGGCCTGCCGATTTTTTCAGGTCTCCGGGGGAGCTGGGGTGGGGTGGCCGGGGGCCGCTCGATGGCCACGACTTTGTCGGCAAAGAGGCGCTTTTGGCGGAACGTGATGCCGGTGGGCCACCCAGAAGATTCGTCGGTTTGACGTGGAACAGTGATGATGTGGTGGATACCTTTGCGGCGCTGTTCGGGAACGAGGCGCTCCCGTCCCCCATGGAACTCCCGAGAACATTGGGTCCTGAATACGATCAGGTGCTGCATGATGGAACGCTTGTGGGGTGTTCGACCTCCCGGGTGTTCAGCAGCAATTTGCGGAAAATGATTTCCTTTGCCGTTCTGGACCGGGATCTGGCGGTTCCCGGCACACCGGTGACCGTTGTTTGGGGCTTTCCCGGCAGTGTTCAGAGAAACATCCGGGCCACGGTGACCGGCCTGCCCTTTAAAAAAGATCGCCGGCGAACGGATGTGACGCAACTGTGATGTTTTCCATGGCTGGTTGTGGGGCTGCTTTTGTAGCAGTTGCCGTTACGCCTGTGTGTGTTGTTTCAGATATTGGATGAACGGGCAAATGGCCGGGTTGAGTGAATCCTTCCGCCATGTGGCGATCAGATCGGAAAATCCGCCGTCTTCAATGTCCACAAATCGCAGGAAAGGGCCTGCGCTGGGGGTGGCAAGCCGTGAAAGGACGGTGATGCCGGCACCGGATTCCACCAGCATCAGCACGGTTTCCATTTCCCGGTGCTGGCTGACGATATTGGGATGGAATCCGGCTTTCGCACAAATTCCCAACAGATGGGTGTATGCCTTTGGGTTTTCCGTGCGATCCATGATGATGAAAGGCTCTTCGGCCAAGGAAGACAGGGCAATCCTGGATTTGTCGGCCAGGGGGTGGTCCTTCGGAACCACGAGGGTGAGGGGCTCGCTGCGCAGCTTTTCGGCGGAGAGGGCCTGGGGCACAGCCTGGTCTTGCGATATGGTGAGGGCGATGTCGATATCTCCCTGCACAATGGCGTCGTCAAGGCGTTGCCAACAAAATCTTTTCACTGCGACAGTGATGTCGGGGCAGTTGCGGTGGAACTTTTTTAAGAAATACGGCAGAAAGTCTTTCTCAAACGATCCCATGACCCCGACGGTCAGGCTGTGGGAAGTCCCGGTGGCGGTCTGTCCTATTTTTTCCGTGACACGATCGATTCTTTCCAGGATGGCTGTTGCCTCTGTTAAAAAAAATTGCCCGGCGCTGGTCAGCTTGATACCTCTATTGGAACGCAAGGAAAGACGGGAACCCAGCCTGTCCTCCAGATCGGCGATCTGGCGGCTGAGGGCCGGCTGGGAGATATGGATGTGCCTTGCCGCCTTGCGAAAGCTCAGATGTGCCGCCACCGCGATAAAATAGCGTAATTGTCGTAATTCCATGCCATTATCCGCCCGAACAGAGTGGAACATCCTTGACGCTGATGATCTTATGTAACACATTCTGCCCACTGGTGACAAAATTCAAGGCCGCCGACCCCATGGTGCGGCAATATCTGCTTCAGGTTCTTTTGGGGCTTGAACCTCGTGCTGCTTCCAGACGGTGCGGCAGGGATGTGACATCGATGCGGCGGTTGTCTTTTTTGTAGGGCGCCGGTGCGACGGTGGCATGAATCTGCTTCTGAAAGGTTTCAGGCGCGCCCCAGACGACCGTCACCTCAGTTCCCGGGGCGGATTGGTCGATGTCGATGGTGCAGAGGGATATCATCTTTTTAAAATAAGCACTGTACCCCACGGACGTTGACAAGCCCACCAGCGCGTCTTTGTTCATGACCTTGTCGGTGCTGCAGCGAAGGTAATACTCTCTGGGGATTTCGATCAAATCGCAGCTTTCCTTCCGGAATAGCGACGCATAGACATCCACCACGTCTTCCGGGTTCCAGTCCAGGGAGACCATGGTGCGCTTGGGGTGGGCAACTTCGACTTCCAGGGCCTGGCGGCCGATGAAGTCGTGGTCGAATTTGATGCTTTTTGTCCATCCCAGTTCCACAGGGCTTCGGTACCAGTCTGCAATGTGATCTCCCTGGAAACTGCCTCCGACTTTCATGAACCCACTTCGGACAATGCCGGGGACAACGGTGTCCAAATAAGATACAAAATCCTCCATGCCTTCATCGGCCAAGGCGGGCAGGTAATCGGTGCCGATTGTCGGAAAGCACGCCTCCAGATGGTTGACGGTGATCGCACGGCCACCCATGCGGCGCAAGCCGAATTCTCGTCCCGCCTCCAGAACAGCGTTGTATACGGTCACGGAATTTTTTTTCGCCCCTTGGAGTTCATAACCTAGCTCTCCGGACATGCCCATGCGGAGAGCGTACACTTCGATGTTCTTGATCCTCAGTTTCTTGTAGTGCATGAACTTGCAGTCCCGAAGGCTCTGCCCCGTGAGCTTTTCAAGAAGATAGATCGAATTGGGGCCCTGGACCTGGAAATTGAACAATTCCACGGGTTGCGCAGTGCAGTCGTATCCTCTTTTTTTACGGTTGAAATCGCTCCAGAAGGCCGGCCAGCTTTGGGCGATGTATTCGTCTTCCGCCATTTTTATCAGTATTCCTTCAGCGATGATTTTCCCATTTTCGTTGCATTGAACGACATGCTTGACCTGGCCGATCTTGAACTTGGCGAAGCTGTTGATGGAGAGATCGGAGAACACCTTCAGGGCTTCTGGGCCTTTAAACCGAAGAGACGGCAGAAAAGACCAGTCGCCGATGGCGCAGGTCGTTTTCCAAGAGCATGATTCATCCTGCCAGCCCGTATACTCGTAAATCCCCCCGAAAATAGGCGTATTGCCGTTGGTGGGGAAATCCCGCATTGGGCCCATGGGTAGATATTCTTTTGCCATTGTGTCACCTCTTTTCGGTTGCAATCCATGAACGATTTATAACGATCTGCCTGTCCAGAGCCGGGTGCCCGAAAGGAACCAAGCATGTGCCGAATATTATCACAGGGAGTGGTGGTGCGGGAAATGCCGATTGCGCATTGGATGATGCCGACGGGTTATCACGGCAACCGGGAGTCGGGGGAAAGTGAAATGACTGCCCTCAGCAGGAGGTCTGCGGAGGACGTGCCGGGCCAGACGTTTTGTCACCCGGATGTATGGATCGAACACTTCCAGATCCTCGGTCCGAATTTGCCTGCATACAGGGCAGAACACTTTTCGGTATCGGCAATCGAGCCACACTTCGGCGGATGCGAGGTTCAAGTCCCTGACCCGGCGTTGTGCCCAGCTATGGGCGGTATCGAACTTGTATCCGCATTTATGACAAACGGGTTTGTATCCCCAACGGGGCGCCACCTCAATCAATGATGTTGTGGCATCGGCGGCAACACGCTGGCTGACAATTTTTTGGATCGAACACATCGGAGACCCGACTCTGGCAGATGCCATTCTGGATCGCCTGGTTCATAACGCCCACAGGATCAATCTGAAGGGAGAATCCTTGCGAAAAATCCATTCTTCGTTGACGAAAACCGCCAAGTCTGGAAAGTAAAAAAACACCAGCGTCGCTTCGCTCCGACGGACTGGTCACAATCAGCGGAACAGGTGGTCACAATAAAACGGAACGGGTGGTCAGTATCCTCCGGAATCGGTGGTCACTTTGAGCGGAATACGCAGTGAGTCCTCCCCGCTCGGCGGGGCTCACTTCCTCCGGCTAATATGCCCTCTGCTGACTTTTCCCATGCGGTCAGGGCGGGTTGCCCCACCCCCAGCCAAAATTCCGTCGCACGCGACTTCTCAAAGGGCACATGGGAGACCTCCCGGGGTAAACACGTGTCTTTCGGTACGTGAATGCCGGGTTTACGGACACACCTTAAGATGGATAGAGGACTTCACCTTGTTGTGCAGGCTCGTCCCGGTGTGTGCGCCTCATACCCGGTTTCTGTTCGTCACCCCGTACCTTCGCGGTACCTTGCCTCGGCAAGGCAGCTTCCTCCCGGAGAATCGTCACCGACACCCCGTCGGAGTCTTCGCTTACCTGCCATACCGCTACATCCTTCGCCTCCATCGGGCTGGATCTAAGGCTTGTCAAATGACCGAAATTCCAGTACATTCGACTCACTTCTAAGAACACGTGCCGTGCCCGGCACACACATGGTGCTGGTCGGGACGGCGAGGACCATGCCGCCCGACAGCTCACCCTTAACCACACAAAAAATTTCTTGAAAACCTCGTAGGTATGATATATTGTAATACCGGAGGTGAAATTATGGCTACTTCAAAAATTGCAATAACCATCGATCAAAACACATTGAATCAATTAGATTTACTCGTAAAGGCACATAGATTTCCCAACCGAAGCCGTGCCATCCAAGAGGCTGTTGCCGAAAAGATAGAGCGGATTGAAAAAATCAGACTTGCCCGGGAATGTGCAAAATTAAATCCAGAGTACGAGCAGGAAATGGCGGAGGAAGGTTTCGAAATGGAGATTGACGAATGGCCAGAATATTAAGGGGCGATATTATTTGGGCTGACTTAAATCCCAGTATTGGTCATGAACAAGCCGGTATGCGCCCCATCTTGGTTTTGAGCCATGAAGTTTTCAACAGAAATTCCGGCACTGTAATTGCTGTCGCAATCACCAGCCAGCCTCAAAAAGCCGGATTTCCTTTGACCCTTGAACTCGATGAAACAAAGCTTCCTAAAAAATCATGGGTTAAAATTAGTCAAATCCGTACCTTATCTATCAACCGTCTTAGAAAAAAGCTTGGAACTGCACGCCCTGAAGATCTTGAATTGGTAGTAGAAGGAATTAACGAAATAATCGGGGGTTAATCGGGTAGCCGGGGGTTTTTCTCCTCCGGCCCCCACACCACCTAGCATGGGGGGGGCTGGTGGGGGCCTGGGGTGGGGGCCTGGGCTGGGGGCCTGGGCTGGGGGCCTGGTGGGGCCTGGGGTCGGGCCAAGCTAACCTGCTGTGGTCTTTTCATTTCAGCCCCACAAATAGCCGTTTTTGGAGGCTATTTCATTGTTTTCAGTATCGAAAAGAGCAGAATATGTTAGCGGCGGCGTGAAGATGTCCTATAAATGGCGGTTTAAAAATGCATCCACCGCTTGAGGCATAAAGCGCCCCCTGACCAGGAGGTTTATCGGATCGCCGATGCGGGCGGTGGGCTTCTGATCCAGGAAAGCGGATTTGGCTATCCGGTGTTAATCGGTGATTTTTCAAGATCCGATATCGACAACAACGAACAAAAAGCATTGGATCTGCTGCGCGACCATATGTGAACTATCATTGAGGCCCGCAATGGGAGGGGCCTACGGTCGCTACGCTCCCTGCGGCTCCTCCCATTGCGAAAAACTTTATTTTCAGGGGGGTCAAAATTGGGCTGTCGGAGGGGGTCATTTTTGGGTTGTCATTTCGAGCCGTGGTCCATGGGAATGATCACGGTCTTTCCGGATTTCCGGTTGATGATCCGCTTGATCCTTATTTTCTTGCCGACATTCATGATGATTGCTCCCCGGGAAAGGTTGGTGCCGGGCAGGCCGTTCCTGCCCCCGCTGGTACAATAGTTTCATAGAGCAATCTCGGGGCGGTGTAAAGCCTGCTACGGTGTGTCCGGAGGGTAATTGCGTCTGCGGACTGTTCTTTCCCGGGTGCTCTTTGTCCTGTAGAGCCTACTCGGCAAAAGGGGTCCCGACCTGGTTTATTTCAATCAGGTTGCCGGCATTGTCCCGGATAAAGCCCATCGCCTTCCCGTCGACGACGTTTTCCATGGCGATCTCGACGCCGTTTTCTTTCAACTGTGCGAGGGTGCTTGCGGGGTCTTCCACCTGTATGGAAAGATGTTTCCATCCATGGGTCAGCAGGTCTTTGTTGGGGATGCGACGATCTTCAGGCAGCGGGGCGGCGCCTTGCATCTGGAATAATTCGATTCGGAAATCGCCGTTTTTTATCCAGGCGATTTTGGCGCCGATGGGCGGGATTTCCATTTTCTTCTCCAGCTGAAAACCGAGTATCCTGACGTACCAGTCGACAGACGCCTCGATATCCGGAACGCTGAGCCCTACATGATGCGCTTGAAAACCGATCACCCCCATTTTCGAGCCTCCTATGACATTCATGGTTTGCAGGAAAAAATCGTCCAATTATTAGTCCAGCCCCTGAAGAATGTAAAGCGCTTGCCGTAGGCTGTTTCCCGGTGTCGGGAATTATAACCACAGGGCGGCAGGAGCGGAGGGCGTTACAGAGGCTGTTTCGGGGGGGACATGTTGCCCCGGTGGGTGGAAACAGGCGAAGGCGCCGGGAACCATTTTGCCCGACGCTTTCGCGGTTTTATTCGACTCCAGGTGGAGGTGTTTCCGCCGGAGGTCAGTTCTTTCCGTAATCCATAACGGTCTGTATCATCGCTTCGACATTCTCCGGTTTGGATTCGGGGGGGTAGCTTTCCATGGGGGCCTGGGGTCGGGCCACATGGGGGCCTGGGGGCCTGGGGTCGGGCCAAGCTAACCTGCTGTGGTCTTTTCATTTCAGCCCCACAAATAGCCGTTTTGGAAGGCTATTTCATTGTTTTCAGTATCGAAAAGAGCAGAATAGGAAGCCTGCGCTTCCCGAAGTTGAAACGATTTACCCGATTCCGATGATTTCCGTCCCAATACCAGCCCACCCATTAGTTCTTGTATGTTTTGAATGAATCCCTGACTTCCTACGGCAACAGAGCTGGTCCATTTGTCATCACGAGCAATTTCGCCATTTACACAATAACTATCAACCCACTTCCGATGAGCCATTTGTACGCGATCATAAGTATCGAATCCAAGAAGCTCTCTTAATCTGTCATATTTTATCAAGACATTCTTTCTTTTCGGATTCTGGATTTCATTGTATCCTGAAAAAGGCCATTCTGAAAGGTGCTTCACAACGCCAGCCCTCACCATATTCATATCGATATAGACAATGCATTGCAGCAAATGATCACCGTCTTCAACCGCGGTGGCATGATATCGGTCCTCCCAATAAGCTCCTTTCCGTGCCTTTCGTTGATTAAATTCTTGCCCGGTTCTTCCTGCGATTAACTTGATAGAATCAGGGATAACGTCTCTACCCTTATCGTCGGCGACTAAAAGATGGATATGATTCGATGTGACGCTATAATTTAAAATGACCAATCCATATCGCTTCTTTGCTTCCAACAGCCACTGAAGCCATCTACGCTTATCTTTTGAAAACTTGAGCAAGAATTCCCTCTTATGACAGCGATGTGTGATATGCCATATCTGCCCTGGTATGTAATGTCTTTTTGCTCTCGCCATAGTTATATTGCTCTTTTGGGCCTCAAAAAACTCAAAATAGCCCAGTTTCAGAGGGTTTTCTCTACATTATTTTCAGTATTTCATGTATGTTAGTTTGGCCCGACCCCAATACAGAATATAGACAATGCATTGCAGCAAATGATCACCGTCTTCAACCGCGGTGGCATGATATCGGTCCTCCCAATAAGCTCCTTTCCGTGCCTTTCGTTGATTAAATTCTTGCCCGGTTCTTCCTGCGATTAACTTGATAGAATCAGGGATAACGTCTCTACCCTTATCGTCGGCGACTAAAAGATGGATATGATTCGATGTAACGCTATAATTTAAAATGACCAATCCATATCGCTTTTTTGCTTCCAACAGCCACTGAAGCCATCTACGCTTATCTTTTGAAAACTTGAGCAAGAATTCCCTCTTATGACAGCGATGTGTGATATGCCATATCTGCCCTGGTATGTAATGTCTTTTTGCTCTCGCCATAGTTATATTGCTCTTTTGGGCCTCAAAAAACTCAAAATAGCTCAGTTTCAGAGGGTTATCTCTACATTATTTTCAGTATTTCATGTATGTTAGTTTGGCCCGACCCCAATACAGACCCGTATTGTATATGGTGATCCCTTTCATTTTGGGCTCCTTTTTTTATTCTTCAGCGTTTCCTTCAGGCGGTAGCTCTCCCAGCTGCAGTTGATGATATGGGCCTTATGGGTTACCCGATCGAGCAGTGCTGCGGTCATATTGGCATCGCCGAAGATCTCCGTCCAATCGCCGAAGCCCATGTTGGTGGTGATGATGACCGGCTTTCGCTCATGACGCTCGGCAAGAATTTGAAAGATCAACTGACCACCTTCTCTGGAAAATGGAACATAGCCCAACTCGTCGATAATCAGCAGCCCGAAACCGGCATAGCGCCTGGTGATGCGTCCCAGGGCCTTTTCATCCCGTGCCTCGATCAGTTCATTGGCCAGCCCGCAGCCAGTGACAAAACGGGTTCTGACGCCGTTCCTGCAGGCTTCTATCCCCAGGCTGGTGGCCAGATGGGTTTTACCCGTACCGCTTTTGCCCAGAAAGATCACGTTCCGTGCCTTTTGCACATACGCGCATCCGGCCAGCTCTTGAATCAGCCGTGCATCCAGTTCCGGTGCCGCACCAAAATCAAATGTCTCAAGAGGCTTTATCAACGGAAACTTCGCTTCGGAAAGTCTTCTCTTATAGCCATTTTCCTTCCGGGTTAAGACCTCCGTCTCGGTTAAATTGAGCAAAAATTCATCATAGCCCAGCTTGTCCTGGTTGGCCTGGCGGAGCTGGCTATCCAGATCCCGTTTCATGGCCGAGAGCTTCAGGAGTTTTAAATTCTCCGTCAACACGGCTTTCATCCCTGCATTCATATGACACCTCCGATCTGGTGATAAACTGATACATCCGGAGGTGTAAATTTTTGCCAACCACCCAAGGTTACAAACTGTCGCTCCAGGTCATTTGCATTAAGCAGGATATGTTTGACGGCCTCGCTGGTTCCGGTATTCGCGACAAGCGCTTTTTCAATGGCCGTTTCAATCTCCTGGGCATCATGGTCCTTATAGAGCATCAGCACGCTGATAAAATCTTTAACGCCTTTCGTGTCCCCCTGCTTTTGGACAAAAAGCGCCAAAAGCCGCTCCAGCGACTCCGGCCAGCTGCTCCGCCATTGCCGGATAGGACGCGCCGAATGAAAGGCCTGTGGCCGTTGCCGGATCAGCTCCAGATAATGTTCCGGTTGAAGGCTCCACTGGTTGTTGCTGAAAAGCCGATCATGGAAGCCGATGCGCTTGCTGCCGTAAAAAATCTCCACCTGATCCACATGCAGCACAACGCTGGCCGCGCAATAAGCATAGACGGTGGGAACCGAATACCGGTTCTTATCCACAAGAATCGTTGAATACTTGTCGATTTTACCCGTCCGCGCCTCAAGATTGCCGAACGCTTCCGGCAGGGCGAGCAGATGCTTCTTCTCTTTTTCGTAAAGCTCGCTGACGGTGTGCTCCCTTCCGGCAATACGGTGGTCCCATAGGCATGAGCCGCAGCCAAAAGTTTTTCATTGAGATCTTCCAGGCTGTCGGCTTCCGGAACGGGGACCATGTAATTGCGCCGGGCATATCCCACCAAGCCTTCAACGCCGCCTTTTTCATGCCCCTGCCCGGGATTGCAAAACACCGGCGAAAAATTATAGTAAGCCCGGAACTTCTCGTAAGATGATTGAAGGTCCCGCTTTTTACCCCTGAATATCCTTTGAACCGCCGTGGTCAAATTGTCATAGATCAGAACCGGAAAGACACCCCCGAAAAAGGAGAACGCCCGGATGTGTCCGTCAAACAGTGCCTGCTGTCGTTCGCATGGATAACATCGGACAAAATGTTTGCCCGAAAATTTTGAGCGCATACAGAAAAACTTTAGCCGCGTTTCCTTGCCGCCGATAATTGCCCGGCATCCGCCCCAGTCAACTTCAGCCTCGATACCGGCTTCCGGATCGGAGGGAATATAGACGATCCGGCCATTTAGCCCCAGCCGCTGCTTGGCCTGGCGCACGTACCTTCGCACGGTCGTCTCAGCGCCTGTAAAATCGAGTTCCGTTTTGAGCCGCTGATAAACCCTTACGGCCGTGTGCCGTTGTTTTTTGGGCCGATCCTTGTCAGCCAGGAGCCATCCGTCGATGATGTCCAGAAATGGCTCCAGTACAGGAAATGGCTGCCGATCTCTGGCCTTGTAGTCTGTATGCTCACCTCGAAGAACCTTTTTAATGGTGTTTTTAGAATGACCCGTTTCTCTGGCAATCTGCTTTATCTGTTTGCCGTAAACCCGATAGCTCGTCCGAATTAAATCGTATTGATCCACCTTCAGCATTCTCCTTTCCTCCGATAATGGTTGATTTGCCTGTCGACAATCTCATTATCAGAGACATGCGTAGAGGGGTCAATTTTGGGTTATCGTTTGTGCCCGAAAGGGGTCAATTTTAGGTTAGCGAAACTAAATAGCTTCAGATGTTGTTGTATTTAGCAATGTTTCAACTTGCATATCCTCTGTATTGACTCGAAGGACGATGATGCGATCAACTAGTTCAAGCGTATTTGAATTGAAATTTATGTGCCCTCCGCCACCCATCATGGCAGTTGTTTTTACTGATATCCTTTCGCCATCGCCACCAACAACATCATAACCTCTTTGATTTACCTCTGTTGCCATTTGACCATTTGTAATTAGCGCAGCATAAAGTTCTCCAATGCGACCGCAAAGATGCCTTAGTTCAGTAGGTGGGACACCCCAACCAAGTTCTCTTTCAAACCAGTTCATCGCCTCGCCAAGAGACTGTATAATTTGCATGCCGCTTCAGACATTTTAATGGGTACCCCCAACATATTGTGGTTACCCTTTGAAAGCTAAAGCCGGTTGAACCGGCGGTTTTGGAAAAAGGTCAAGACCGCCACAGTGGAACATGATGGCGACTCTATAATGTGCACGATTTCGAAAGCCGCATGCCATGCGTTTAACTTTTTCTATCTTGGCGTTGATCCCTTCTGCCAAGGCATTTGTGATGCGATGCTGTGCATACGTGACGATATTGTCGATATGAACCTTAACCGTCTTGGCCGCTTCTTTAATCGGTTCAAGTCGGCTGTGGGTTGCCCAGAAATACCAACGTTTAAAATACTGTCGCATTTCATCTTCACTGACTTTCGACCACATATGCCGAAGATTCTCCTTTATGCTCCAGGCGCGACCTGTTCTCAGATTCTTTTTTCGAAGCGATTCGAATTCTTCTTTACGCCAGTCGGGAATATTTTCTTTGCTCCACAACCACAGATACCTGGTCCCTTTAAGCGTTTCCTGGCCGGACTCCTTGAGTTGTCGGTGTTCGCCCTTTCTTACGCTGTCAACAGCATCCAAAACCTTTTTCATCACGTGAAAACGATCAAAAACTATCTTTTTCTCAGCATCGGGGACATGTGCCTTTGTCGCGGCTATAAACGGACTCCACATATCCATTGCCACGGCTTTTACCCCTTGGAGTTCGTCTTTGGTAAACTGTCGGTAATATTTCTCAAGGCTTTCCTGTCGGCGTTTATCCTCAACAAACTCAACCGTTCCGGCATCAATGTCATAGACAATCGTTTCATATTTATGGCCCCGGGCGTAAGATTTCTCATCAACGCCGATTCTTTCGGGCACCCGGTGCGGTTTCCTTTTGAGGCCTCTATCAACAGCGCGGGTCAGCGCGTTCCAACTCTGGTCCCAGCTGATTCCGCAGAGCCGGGCGGTGGCGTCCATACTACACTCCAGCGCCACCTTGATCACCTGGCTTTCAAATGCAAAGGTCATTTGCGAACCGTTTTCGCCAAACTGTGGGTCTATATGCATAACCCCATGCTTCGGGCAGTTCACACGCGGCGGTCTTACATGGATATACGTCTGCATCTGGCAGGTGTCCAAATGGCGGTACACTCTTTCCGGCGCATGATCGTACATGCCGTAAAACTTTTCGCACTCCGGGCATCTGACGCGAATGCCCGGTTCATGGTCCACAAAAATGTCAATCCGTTCCCGGTTTTCATCAACCTTAACCTCTTTTATGAACCAGGGGGGAGTGATGCCTAATATCTTGGTAAAAAGCGCTTTTTCATCCATAAAAATATCCCGTGGGTCCAATTTTGATACAATATTCCGGAGAGTCAGCTCCGGGGGTTCCATAAAAAATCCCACGCAACTGACTCTCAGGGTGAATTGCCACGGATTTGATATAGTTCAACCACAACATGTTGTATAGACCCACTTGAAAGCCGGAAGCGCCATTTGCATTTGCGTTATCGCCATAATTCCGTTCCATTCATTTTGTATTTCAGGGCTTAACGTCCGGCATAACCTGCCCGGGGCCGCCCTTTGGCCCCGGTCAGAGTTAATGCCGTTGTTAGCTTTTACTTTTTATGGGGTGACCATATATTTACAGCTTTTTCTATAGAACTCCTTTGTTCCGCAGACAATCTGCTGCTTAATTTGTTGCGGTGGCCCGGAGGATCATCCATGACCCATTGGCATAAAGGAGTCGAAGCACATTCTTTTGCCGTTTTTTCAGCAATCAGCATCCATTTATAACCCTCTAAATCATCGCTGAAATAATTATTAGAGTAAAAGCTGCCTAAATTGTATTGAGACTGCATGTAGCCAAGATTTGCTGCTTTAAAATAATATTGTTTGGCCTTTTCAAGGTCTTTGACGCAACCACTTTTCCCATTTTCGTAACCGACCCCCATGTTATGGCAACCTGCCAATTCGCCAAGTTCACATGCTTTTTCAAACCATACTTTGGCTTCGCCATAAATGGATTGACTGACAGAGCCATTATCAATTAAGAGACCAAGTTTCAAAGCTGCGATTGCATCGCCTTGCTGCGCCCCTTGCTTGTATAGCTCTGCGGCATGGGTAGGTTGCCCTCCTCTAAGGGCGGCATCACCAGGGGTGGTGCTACATCCAGAAATTGATATGAGGGAACAAACAAGTAAAAATAGAACCAAGATCTTCATAGTAATCCTTTATTTTAGAAAGGTCTGGTAGCCAGGAACTGTTACCAGTCCCCGGCCCCCTAAGAACCGTGCGTGCGAGTTTCCCCGCACACGGCTCAAGCATTTTCGAGGCCGTTCCTCATGGGAAGACCCGGCTGTTTGTATCACTTGTCAAACCACACATAGCTTTTGTCTCGCGAGCACTCTTTTTCTGTCCTGGAAGTATGGCTCCCAGGCCGGATCGTATGGATTCGCATTTGCTCGGATCTTTGTGTGTCTGACGATGGCAACGCGATGGGGATGAAACAATTCATAAACACGTTCAGCCCCGTGTCGTAATATTCTGGTGGAGAATACCCATGGCTTTTTCCCGACTAACCAGTATCTCCGGGCCAGCCAATGCCTATTCTTTTTTCCGTGACGTCGACGCATCCATTTCCATAACTGCCTGTACAAATGGTTGCTTACAACAGAGAAGGTGCCTTTGGCAACCACATGACGATGGTAGTTGACCCATCCGCGGAGGACAGGATTCAAGGCGCCAATCAGCACTTCGGCTGCGACGCCTCGATATTTACGGATTATGTTGTTGATATTTTCCAGCACAGACCGAATGCTGTCTTTCGAAGGCGTAATCAATAGCTTGCCCTTGTATTTTCGAACGTTCTGGCTTAAAAAGGTGAATCCACTTTCAATATGGGTCAGGTGGGTCTTTTCCCCGGACAGTTGGAGACCTCTTGTTTTCAGGAAGGATTCGATGGCCGGTTTTACCTTATCTCGCAGCAACTGTTTCGAGTCGCCGGTGATGATAAAATCGTCGGCGTATCGAATAACATTGACTTTAGGACGAATATGCCCGTAAAGCCTCGTCGGTACCGACGCTATGGCAGCGCCCTCCAACCCGTCCAGCACCATATTAGCGATGGTCGGTGATATGATTCCCCCTTGTGGAGTGCCTTTTCTGGTAGGATATACGGTCTTTTCTTCTATGTAGCCGGCTTTCAGCCATTTACCGAGGATCTTCTTGTCGAGGGGAATATTGTTTAAGATCCACTTGTGGCTGATTTCGTCGAAACAAGCTTTGATATCGCCCTCGAGTATCCAGGTAGGCGATATTTTCTTGGCAAGGGCGATGTAGCACTGCCCGATGGCATCGGCACATCGCCGGTGGGGACGGAATCCGTAGGAGTTTGGATCGGCTGTCGTTTCAGCGACCGGGTCCAGCGCCATCTTGTATAGCGCCTGCATTGCCCGGTCGTACATCGTGGGGATATTGAGCGGTCGTTTCTTACCGTTCTTTTTAGGAATGTACACTCTTCTAAGAGGCTGGGGGGCATAGCCTTTCCGGCGCAGGCTGTTGGCCGCTGTCATTTTCCGGCGAGCGGATTTCCAGACCACACCGTCGACCCCTGGCGTGTTCTTGCCCCTGTTGGTGGTTACGCGTCTTACTGCCAGCAATTTTGCATGATACGAATGGGTCAGAATCCACTGAAGGGCACTTACCTTACGGTGTTTCTTTTCCATTACAGCCTTTGCGATACGCGTCTGGAGTCTTCTCACGCTTTGTTCCACAGCCTCCCAGGGGATTTGATTCCAATGGCTGTATGCGTGGATGGACGCATCGGCTGATTGCTCCGTCATTTGCTTTTCCATCTCCAAAGATTCTCCATACTCTCTCGCAAGAAAACACCAGATGGACGTCTGCTCGCTTTCGCTCCGGGTGACATTTAAACCCGTATCCGATCCATTACAGACCGACATTCGCTTTTTCCATCCTCCTGTACCCGCATCCCCATGGGCTTGTCTTGCGACTCGCTTTCCCCCACTGGCAGGGGAGGGATACGGAATTGCCGTGTTCCGCATAAATACCCGAATCGGTTAGATGCCGCCTTTACACCGGGGGCACATCGTCTACGGCAGGGGACGTTAGACCCCCTGCGCTTGGCCCCATACCTTTTGGTTCAAGCCTGTCAGCACCTTTGGCTTGTCGCGCGATTACGATGCTTACAGCGGTTCACATATGTTCATCATACGATCCGACCTTAGCTCCCTACCGCCTTGGTGCTGGCAGAGTTGAGTCCGTCTCACGACATCCTCTCCTGAGCATTGCTCACGGGCTACATTGTCCTGGAGGCTTCACACCCCGGAATTACTTCCGACGCGTGCCCCAGTAAGGTACCGGTAGTAGAATACCGGGTTGTGAGAAGTAGCATTATATACCTCCACAACAGCTACTTATGCGACTTCACGTCGCACCTAACGCCCCACATAACCGGCTGGGAAAAGGCGCAGAGCGAAGCGGCGCGGCTTTTGCCAGTCCGTCGTTGATGTGGTTGTTATGTTTTCTCAATTGAATTAACCATTCGTGAACCGAAATATCAGCAAGTAGATTAAAACCAAAATCCCAACGCAAAATAGGAGCAGAAACAAGTGAAATACCCTTTTATATAAAGGATGCGACGTATCGTCTTTTGAATTTATCCATTCACTTACAGTTTCCCCAATAAAGTATATGGACACAACCATAACAATTCCAAAGATACCATGAATGACTGATTTTGAGCCTCTTATGATCGGGAAGCCTTGAACTGCATCAATAAAAACACCAAAACCGAAAAAGAACAACAAACCAATTGCAATTGATTTACCTAAAGAATTATTGCGTTTATAATTTTTAAAGAATTCTTTTTCTCGATTTGTAAATTCGTTTTTCATGTCTGAAACATAACGCTTTAATAACGGGCGCAACGCTTTACCGCGTCCCGTTGATTTAGGGGTTAGCAACTCATCTACCACATTATTTGAATAAACTGTACTATTTCATATTCTTATGGCATTTATTTACCCTACTGAAAAGATTTCCGGCCCACCCTCAGCCCACCTTATTATTTGTCTGTATTTTCCATTTACAATTCTTGAGTTTTTCCACATGCATGCATCTTCGTGGCCAGAGTGAAGTGATAATACAGTATGTAAATCATCGCCTTTAATATTCACAGTGATATTTTTAGCTTTGAACGCACCTTCGATTGTCATTATTGGTACATTTCCATCACTATCAACAGCGCCTACCTTTTCCACTGTTTTTCCAGCATCTTCAGCAGTAAAATTTTTTGATCTTATAAATGATGCAGCCCAATCTATGAAGTCATAATATGAAAGCTTATTATATTTGGCTGAAATGTATGTGTTATCCTTATGTTTTGCGGAAATTTGCCTCATTTGTGGCTTGAAGATTACATCAGTTGTATTCTCAAGGCGAAGATCGAACCACCCATCATTTATTCGAAGCCATTTTAGACCATTCACGTCCCGAATATCAGAATCAAAAACAGTCGTAGAAACATCCAGATTTTCTATCTTTCGTGGTCGAAAATACAAAATTGGTCGACCATTCATTCTTATGGGAGAGCCGCTACCAACTACCAAATTGCGTCCAACTTTCATAACCAATGATTCAGAAGAAAATCTCCATGGCACTTTTAATATATTATCAACATATGGTGAACGCTTATATTCTTCTAATTGCCTATTTGAAAAGTGACCTCCGTCAGCCATATGGTGGTGCTCAGGACACAGAGCTATCATACCATCAGGGTTGTGCACATAATGACCCTCCCATGGTGGATTAAAATGATGATAAACAAGCACAGGGCTACCGCATCCAGATCCATCTGAATTCCTGACTGGACACCCAAAATTTACTTCCTGCCTTAGAAACTCTTTGATTTTTTTCCCGGGATCTCTGCTCTTTTTCTTTTTTCCCATTTATACTATTCGTCTTAAACTTATTCTTTTGGTTTTAGTTTTTTTGGACCATTACTATTTATAACAGACATTTCTTTCTATCGACTTGCTAACGCCTCAAATAACGGGCGCGCTAAAATTGTTGATTCAAGTAGACGTGTTGGTTCGCGTCCCGTTAATTTTTTGGTTATGTGCTCAACGCAATTTCACACCCATTAACCTTGCCATATCTTCGATGGTGTTTGCATCGCGGAGTTCCCGGTTGCGTATGAGGGCCTGTTCACGCTTCCACTTCCGCTCAAGATATTCAGCCTTACGTTTCGCTTTCTTGCTTGGATAGATTTTCTGCATAGCCCCTCGCACATAACACTTTAATAACGGGCGCAACGCTTTATCGCGTCCCGTTGATTTAGGGGTTATGGATTTTTCTTATATTGGGTATTTCAAATCAATTAGCTTGAGCCTGAACTTTTCGATTTCTTCAAGGACTTCATTAATTTTCTTGTTTATTTGTTCAAAGTCCTCTAATGACAACTCCTTGTCATTTTCAGAAATGTGAGAGCCGCCCTTAAATTTTATCCTCGGATTGTAAATGTTCACGGGGTATAGTGGCAGTGGTTTAAGCCCCGAGCCATGTCATATCTGGCGGTTGTTCTTTGAAATAGCATTCAAGTGCATGCACAAGCAAAGGGAAAACCGGCAAAGAGCGCGTGCGGCAGGTCTGTTTGAGAGAGAGTATTCTTTCAACCCACCGATCCCCCTTGTCGCTTTGGGTGCCGTTGCTGCGTTTCCTCCAAAGCACGCCGAAGCGCAGGGCTCGCTCCCCCAGGTTGTTGGTCGGTTCCACGCCATTTTCTTCGAGAAAAAGCCATAGGCTGTCCAACTCGCCCAGAAGACGTCTTGCCATGGTTCCGGCCTCATCGCCGGCATTTTCAAAAAGAAACAACAGCAGAATGAATCTCGAATAGAATTCGGTCCATTGTTTCTCGGTGGGCGGCGCTTTTGCGAAATGGCACAAAAGCCGAAGCTCTTTCAATACGCTTTGCCCAAAATCCCGGAGGGAATCGTCTTTTCGCTCACTCAAGGCCTTCGCCCTTCGGATCAGATGCGCTAAACAGGTTTGTCGTTTTTCGACCCAACTTCGGTAAAGCCCATAATCATCGCTGACAAGGATGCCTTTCCAGTTGCCGATCAGGGCAAGAAATGCCTCTTTTGACCGATTCGGGTGAATCACAAAATAGTTGACCGTCCTGTTGGCCATGACCCATAGCCACTTGAGGGCTCCGGATTGGAACCACGACGTTTCATCCACATGGTTTATTCTGGAGCCGTGGGCAATGTCGCCAATGGCATCGTAGTACGGCTTTATCGCTTCCGAAGAACGATCAATCACATTTTGTATAGCGCCGGTAGAGATTGAAAACCCCAGCACGGATCTGCAAAATCCCTGGACCGTTTCCCGGCTGCTTCCTTGGGTGCCGCTCATTTCCGCAATGAGAGCACTCAAGCGAGGGCCATAACCGGCTCGATGCTCAGCAGGCACGGTGGCTTTAACCGTTTTTCCACACTTCGAGCACCGGCATTTATGAAGCACGCAATGAACGATATCCATTTCGATTTTCGGCAACTCAATTTGCTGGTGGATATAATACGGCGCCATTTTACCGGGTGCCAGTTGCTGGTTGCCGCAGGTGCAGCGTTCAGGGAAAATCGGTATTTGGTCCGTCGGTGGTAAAAGCTCCTGCCGATGCCCCTTATGGCCCTTTTGTGCCCCTCTTTTTCCGTTTTTCCTGGCAGCTTTCTTTCGCTGAGGCTTTGTGTAGGGGCTATCGGAAGACGGCGGTTTGCTGGAGTTTTGGCTGTTCTTCTTGCTGCCGGCTTCC
The DNA here is from genome assembly GCA_963678885.2 of Desulfobacterales bacterium. Taxonomy (GTDB): domain Bacteria; phylum Desulfobacterota; class Desulfobacteria; order Desulfobacterales; family JAFDDL01. Next base: position 1,991,865 of record CAXXFG010000001.1, read on the forward strand.
AGCTGCTCGATTCTCTTTTCGAGTTGCTCAACCTTTGCCACAAGGGTAAAAACCGTCTGCTCCAGCTGCTCAACGTATTGCCTCACCGGTTTGGGCGTTTGGAGCCAGTCCGCTTCCGAAAATGGTCGTTTTATTTCCATGGCCGGAAGCATAACATGCTAGAAATAAAAAATCTAGGCCTATTTTAAATAATTTCAGCATGTTATATCGTTATTGAATTTGCCTGCCATTTCAAGTAGTTATGGCGCGCGCTTATACCCCCTGAATGGGTACCTCGGATTTTTCTGGATTAATCTTTTGGAACCATCGATTTTTGTAAGTGGATAATAAACAGAATGAACAATTACATTCCTTTCTTCTCCTATTTTTTTACACTTTTTCATTAAGGAATGAAATTCAGTTTTAACATTTTCATCTGTATTAGGCGTAATATCTATGTAATGAGAAAAAATCACGTCAGCTATTTCCATCTTGGATTTGAATTCGGTTTTGGTTAGAAAAGCCTCGGCAACGAAGGTTTTTTTCGATGACATATAATAAATTATTTCATTTACTGCATTCTCCATTGTTTGGAAAAGTACAATAAACCTACCCAATTCTTGATGTATAGATTGAATGCTCATTTTCTTATCCATAACCATATTATTATCAGGTCAATTTTCCCTGATAAGTTGATATTGAGGGCCGATATTGGGAAAATCGGCTAATTTTGAATATCAAGCTTGATTTATGAGTATTCGCCTGATACGAGAAAACAATCTAACCACTCCGCCTTTGATAAAAGACCCTTCCAAGCTGTCTCTTTTCGAGACCCAAACCGGGCGGTGCTATTCTGGTGATACTGTTTAACGCTGGATTAAAGTTGGTATGTAGCAGTGAACGCTAACATCTAAAAAGCCTATTTAATTCAATATGTCAACTACAAAAGAACGCAAACTATTGGATGCGGTCCGGGATGTCATGCGACTGCGACACTATTCGATCCATACCGAACGGTCATACTGTGAATGGATTCGGAAGTTCGTGATTTTCCATGGCATGAAATCCCGGGAGGATCTTGTTGGGGGCGAGAAAAAGATCGAGGCCTTTTTAACGCACCTGGCGGTACAGGGCAAGGTGGCGTCCGCCACGCAAAATCAGGCCATGAATGCACTCGTTTTTTTATACAAGAAAGTGCTTAATCATGACCTGTCAGAGGCCATCAACGCCATTCGGGCGCACAGAAAGATCAACGTTCCGGAGGTGATGACCCGGCAAGAGACGGCCAAAGTTCTTTCATTGATGAGTGGCACTGCCCAGTTGATTGCAAAATTGCTGTATGGCAGCGGGCTTCGCATGTCCGAAGCGATTCGGCTGCGCGTACAGGATATCAATTTTGAACTAAAAGCCGTGACTATTCGATCCGGAAAAGGCGATAAAGACCGGGTCAGTACATTCCCCGAATCCCTGGTCCCCTTTTTTAAGAATCATTTAAAAAAGGTGTGGGAACTTCATCAGTCGGATTTGGCGCAAGGCGCCGGCGAGGTCTATCTGCCCCATGCCCTAACAAGAAAATACCGGAACGCCGCCAAAGAATGGGGCTGGCAGTATGTGTTTCCTGCCAACGCCCTTTCCGAAGATCCGCGGGGGGGTAAGTCTCGCGCCACCATGTTGACCCCAGCATGGTCAATAAGGCCATTAAAGCAGCGGTCCGGAAGGCGGGGCTCACAAAAAGAATCACTGCCCACACCTTTCGCCACAGCTTCGCCACGCATCTTTTGCAACGGGGCAGCGATATCCGAACCATCCAGGCCCTGCTCGGGCATAATGATGTTTCCACCACCATGATTTATACCCACGTGCTGCAGCAGGGCGGCCAGGGAATCCAGAGCCCTCTGGATGACCTGAACACCTTTTTCTCCAATGTTCCGTAGAAAAACAGTGATACGGAATTCGGCTATGCCGCATGCAGCAGAAATTCTAATTTAACCGCTTCGAATGGGAAAACGATACGTCTGTCGTCAGTACGGGCAAGAATTCCGGCCGTTAGAAGGGCGGTGACATCGCTGTGAACAGCTTTTACATCCCGTCCAACGCGCCGTGCTGTTTCGCGGATTGACACGGGGCCTGCGCCGCAGAGTTTTTAAGCAATTCCCAGCGCTTTTCGGTTAATACGCGCCAAAGCAATTCAGGGGACGCAAAGGAGATGCGTGCTGCCTTTTGGGCCTTCCCTGTTTTCCAGGCCAGTGTGAAGTCTGCCATTGAATCGGCAGGGTCCAGGACATCAAGAATTACGGTTTTCATGGTTCCACCTCTCAATTTCTTTTTGAAAATCAGCGACCAACTGCTCAGGTGTCGCGAATGCGTAGGTGGTTTCTTTGCCGCCATAATGTCGATGATCGCCCTTTTCGGCCTCATTGACATAGCGTAAAATGCATTCGCCATGTACGACATAGGCAAGTTCGTACTTGAAATCGTGTAAAGACCGCTCCAATGGTTTTGGAAGCCGCCATAATACCAGCTCGGCAAACGCTGATTCAGAATAGATGATCCGTGTGCTACAAGCTATCTCAAAATAAATCTAACACCCCCTGACGGCGTTGTGGGGCGCTTCAAAATGCTCACATATTACATATATGCTGCGCTTTTTCATCGCCCCACGCCTTGTCAGTGGGCGCGGTCTTTTTTTTGAGATAGCTTGTCGGCAGCACGGCGCCGGAGACGGTGGTCAGGTCAAAATCGCGCCGGGTCACCGTCCAGTAGGCCGAGGCCCCGGGCCAGGCGCATAAACGCATGCCGGTCTGGTGAAAACGCCAGGCCAGCAGAAAGCCGATGGCGAACAGGAAATAGGAAATGGCCGGCAAAGACGATTCTACCGCCGGGAGCAGTTTGGCCTCCCCCGCCAGCACAATCGCAGCCGGGTTCAGTTTCGGGAGCACCACCAGCGCCGCAGCAGGCATCAGGAAGGGGCGTATGGGGCGAAACAGGGCTTTCAAGGCGGCGCCGGGCCCGGCCGCTGGCCGGGAGTCGACAGGCAACAGTCGGCAGTCGACTGTCTGATGGTTTCGGCCCCGGCACTTGTGATTTCATGGGGCCGGTTCAATCAAAATCATGGCTCCGGAAATAGCGGAGTCACATATGACTTGTTTCTTTTAGCATGGGGGAGGGAGAGGGGGGATGGGCAGGGAAGAGGGATCAGGGATTAGGGGCAGTGAGCAGAAATGCCCCTCCTTGGTCACGCGTTGGCGTGACTACGGAGGGCAGGCAGAGAGCGGGGCGATTCGTCTGTCAACCGCTCTTGAAAAAGGAGGCAGGCAATGAAACGCATTGTTATCTGCGCGGACGGGACGTGGAACCGGCCGGAGAAGAATCTGAAAAAAGATGTGCCTACCAACGTGCTAAGGCTGGCCCGGGCCATTGCCCCGGTGGCGGCTGACGGCGCCGGGCAGCAGGTGTTCTATGACTGGGGCGTCGGCTCTTACTACGATGCGGCGGTTGGCGGCGCGACGGGCCGGGGGCTCCACAAGAACATCATGGACGCATACCGCTATGTCGTCCAGAATTACCGGCCGGACGATCAGCTTTTCTTCTTCGGGTTCAGCCGGGGGGCCTATACCGTCCGAAGCCTGTGCGGGCTGATCAATAATTGCGGGATTCTCAAGCGGCCGGACGCCCGTCTGATTCAGCAGGCCTTCGACCATTACAAACGTCCCGGCCCGACCTACGCGCCTTCCGGTGAAAAGTCCGTCCTCTTTCGGGCGCAGCACAGTCACCCCAGCCGGGAAATCCGGTTCGTGGGGGTCTGGGACACGGTGGGTGCGTTGGGCATTCCCATTTCCTTTCTGGGGCCGCTGGAGGACAAGGACGAGTTCTACGATACCAAGCTGGGCAGAAATGTGCGCATCGCCCGGCATGCCCTGGCCATCGACGAGTTTCGGCGGGACTTCGAACCCACCATCTGGACGCCCCGGGAGGGGCTGGACCTCAAGCAGGTCTGGTTCTGCGGCGCCCACAGCGACGTCGGCGGCAGCTATCCGCCGGACCCGGACGGCAGCCTGCTGTCGGATATCCCCCTGGGCTGGCTCGCCGACGAGGCGGCCGCTGCCGGATTAGGTCTGGAGCAGCATCTGGCCGAAGACCTGAAGCCGAATCCCCTTGCAAAGGTTCACGTCAGCCGCCGACGCTATTACCGGATCAAAAGGAAGTTTTACCGCAGGATCGATCACGGCCTCGGGCCGGTACTTATCCACCCGTCGGTCCGTCGGCGGTGGGAAGCGGACGACAGGTATCGGCCGAAGAATCTGGCGGCGTATTTCGCAGAGGGGAAGGATTAAGGGTTCAAAGTTCAGGGTTCCGAGGTTCAGGGTTCAAAGGTCCAGAGGTTTAGAGGTTCGGGAGTTCGGAGGGAAAGACAATGCCAGGGAATAAGGGGTTGACTGATACGCGGTGCCGAATTTCTTTATCCCCGGTCCCTGGCCCCTCTTATGAAACTTCATTACAAGCTATCTCAAAATAAATCTAACGCCCCCGACGGCGTTGTGGGGCTCTTCAAAATGCTCACATATTAAATATATGCTGCGCTTTTTCATCTCCCCACGCCTTGTCAGTGGGCGCGATCTTTTTTTTGAGATAGCTTGTAGGCCCCTACGGCCTCTTGGGGAGGAGCGTTTCTTAATATGTAATTTGACTTAGTAATAATCTGTATTGACATTTAACGATGCGAAAAGTATATGAATAGTCATGAATACAACCCCGGAGAAAGAGTTCTAAGCACAGGAGAAAAATTTATGAAACCCCGCAGGCTATGCTCGGCGGCATTGCCGGGAGGTTTATGTTTTTCGTGAACACCTACATCCATCATTTTATTCTCAGCACTAGAGATACGACCGAAAAGGCGCGTCAATATACCCGGGGACTGATGCAGGCGGGCTCCCGGAAAAACATGGACCGGATGGCGGAAGTGGTTCCCGGCGCCAAATAGAGAAACCTCCAGCAGTTCCTGGCCCATTCTACGTGGGATGCGCAGGGCGTGATCGACCATGCGGCCCATGACGTAAATGCGCTTATCGGAGATCGCCAATCGGCAGGGCTCATCATTGATGAAAGCGCGTTTGCCAAGCAAGGAAAGATGTCGGTGGGCACGGCCCGCCAATGGCTGGGGCGGCTTGGCAAGGTCGACAATGGCCAGGTTGCAGTCTTTGCCGCTTTGGCAAACACCAGGTTTGTCTCCCCGGTGGATGTTCGCCTGTATCTTCCAAAAGAATGGACACGGGACCGGGCGCGGTGTAACAGGGCAGGCATCCCCAAAGACAAGCGGAAACATTACACGAAGATCGAACTTGCGCTCCAGATTGTTGAGAACGCTCGCCAAAACCGTTTGAATTACGGATGGGTTGGGGCGGATGCCGGTTACGGAAAAGGCCCTGGATTTTGTCTCGCATTGGACAAGATGTCCGAGACATTTGTGGTCGATGTGCATTCTGATTTCTTTGTATATCTTACAGATCCCAGTCCATATCTTCCGGTAAAACCAGGACGGGGCAGTGCTGCAAAAACATACAAGTCCCATCACGAGCCCAAAGGGGTGGGTGAAATCGTCAGCTCGATCCCTCAAAACGAATGGACAAGCATGACGCTTCACGATAGCACCCGTGGCAAACTCAAGGTTTTTGCATGGGAGCAGCCTGTTTACATTTGGGATGGGAAGTCCGCAGAGATCCACAGGTGGCGTCTTGTTGCCACCAGGTCTATTGCGAGCAATGCGGACATGAAAATATCCATCAGCAACGTCCCGGAAACAACAGATCTTAAACGTTTGGCGTGGATGCAACGCCAACGGTATTGGGTTGAGCGTACGTTTGAGGATGCGAAAAGCGAATGCGGCATGGCCGACTATCAGGTGCGCAAATGGAGCGCCTGGCATCACCACATGGCCCTGGTGATGATGTCGATGGTATTCATGCTCTCTGAGAAAATCAGACATGAAGATGCCTATCCACTGCTTTCTTGTGCCGACATTGAAGACCTTCTCGCCCATTTCCTTCCGAGGCGGGATACCACCCAAGAAGAAGTAATCCGCCAAATGGAAGAACGACACCGTCAACGCCAAAATTCTATTGAATCGCATACAAGACGTAGGCGTCTGGAAATAATTGCAATATCGGAAGATCCGTAACTTACTAAGTCAAACCGGGATCCGTAACTGGCCGTGGATTCGCCAAATATCTCTTTGACCCGTCTCTTCAGGGCGGCCTCTGAATGATCACAAGGAGCTGTGAGCCGATCCAGGTAATCATAGAAACCGCTCCGGCTAACCCGCATGACCGCACACAAAACGGTTACGGGGTAGGCCTCCATTTGCTGCCGGATAAAATCGAATCTCACTTCGACTCGTTCGCAAAGAAGGCCGCCGCCTTTTTTAAGATGTCACGCTCCATCTGTAGGCGTTTATTTTCTTTCTGGAGCCGTTTAACCTCTGCCTCAAGATCCTTGCTGTTCGACGGGACGTCAAGCCGCCTGAGATGCTCACGGACCCATCGTGAAACATTTGTAGAACTGATGCCTAATCGGCGGCCAACCTCACTGGAACTATAGCCCTGCTCTGTAACCAGCCTGGCGGCATCGTTTTTAAATTCGTCGGTAAAATCTCTGCGCAGCTTTTTCTCATTTATTGAACACCTCGTCTGCGTAAAGGCCGCTGAAACATTGTCTTAAACCGTCCCCACTCAAGCCGGGGCTCGAGACCCACCGGAAAGCGTATTTGCCGTGCCGGATAACGGGAACCTGCTGTTTCGTCGATGTTTTTAGGCCGGTTGTCAATTTACGCTTAACTCAGTGTCCGTTTTTTTTAAACCACAACACTTTGAGCGGAATACGCACGTAATTGTATACTTTGCAGATCCTTATTTTTCATGGCAGCGTGGGACAAGCGAAAGCACAAACGGCCTTCTACGACAATATTTCCTAAAGGGTACAGACTTTAAGACAATCAGCGAAAAAGACCTTGCGAATGCTGTTAAAAAGTTAAATCATAGGCCAAGAAAGTGCTTGGGCTACCAGACTCCGCATACAGTCTTCTGGAAACATCGTAATGGTGCACTTGCGACTTGAATTCACCAGGCAACCACACGCCGGCCTGTCTTTGAAAGTGCTGCTCGAATATGCCATCAGATGCAGTTTTCAGCAGGGGCTGACGATCAGATATGGGCTGAGGAGGGATACCGGCCTGAAAATCTGGAGGCGTTGCCGATCTCAGGCCTGGAATTCTTTTTTCAGCGCTCTTTTGTTGTAATAATCAGCAATGGCCGGTTCCTTCATGCCGATGCCGCGCAGTACGAACATGATGGCGCTGTCCGCCAGATCTGTTTCAGCCCCCTCATACTCAAAAACAGCATCCCCCTGAAGATGGGAGTAATTTAAGGACATAAAGAGGTGGTGAATATACCAGAAAGCGAGCTCTGGAGAAATGGTCGTTGCATCGACATCGCCATCTTTGATCGCCTCTTCGATGCATTCGATTATCCACAGGCCAACGCTCTCCCTTACGGCGCTGAAGTGTTTTTTTGCGTATTTGGCATCCTTGACCATGCTGTGCAGCAAAATTTTCTCATGATAGATCTGCAGTTCGTTCTTGATTCCCTTGAGAAACAGCACATGGGCGATATAGTATATGTAATAAACAAGCGACCTGGCACCCGGGGGGTATTTGTCAGATATTACCAGCAACTTCATCTCTCCAAAAAGGGTTTTCTGAATTTCCTGGTATATATTTATTTTGCTGGGGAAATACTTATAGAGTAAAGACTCAGAGATATCCGCCGCCGATGCGATTGCCCTTACTGAAGTGCCGACAAAGCCATTTTCGGCAAAAAGCGGCATTGCCGATTCAATGATTTTCTTTTTCCGCTCGTCACCAGAAAGCCGTTGTTTTTTCTTTTGATAAGTCATGGGATTTCAACAAGTCCGGTTGAGGATTAAAACAGGAGGTCAAAGGCGCCCTTATATTTGCGCAGTATGGTTTCAGCGACCTCGCCTTGCAGGTCTATATCACACTTGTCAGGCATTTGTTAAGAATATCTGAAGCCCTACGGGGGCGTAGATCTCCAAAGGCTCTCCGATGGCGAGGGACAGGCAGTGCAAAAAGAGGCTCCCCCTCCACATTCACGGGGAGGGAAAGCCTCCGCAAGCAAGCTTACCTGCCTCGCTTCCTCAATGCCGCAAGAGAGAAATCGCTTGCATTATATCCCTTCTCGTTGATGTCATATGTGAAGTACATATTGGCCCCGTATTGAAGTTGGACATCCATCCCCAGCATTCCATTGAACGCAGGGACGGTTTCATTGCCAGATTTAACAGGGAGCTTCGTCACCGTTGTCTGCCAGACCTTCCAGATCTTTCCGGAGCGGTCGTACATGATGGTGTACAATCCCGACATGGATTCCTTGTCGAGGTAGAAACGCTTCTTTGACATCGGGTATTTGGGGTTCTTGGGCAGAATATCGATGATATAGGCATCCCGCACTTCCCACCCTTCGGTTTCCAAGGGGATATAATCCCCCGGGGTGACCTTGCTCATTTCATCGAACCCAAGGGTTGCCTTGTTGATGGACAGAACCTTCTGCTCTCCAATGTAATTATAGGTAAATTCAGGAACCCGGCCGTAAAACCCGCCGTTGAAGTCATCCGGCGCGTTGGTGGAGCTCATAATGGGCGTCGAGCGTTCGCCTGCCTCCCCCCGAAGAACCCGACGCATACTGGGAAGATACAGATAGTTGGTATCCGAAGCACGCTGGTCGATATACCGGAACAGCAGCATCATGAAATTACGCTGGTTGGACGGTGACATATACTGGATGATCTCGGCAGACCTGACGTTATTGGGTGTTTCCATCAGCGGTTTCGGGTCGTCAAACATCCGGCCCTGGAAAGACGCTTTGATACCTGTGGCGGTAACAACGCTGACAGGGCTGTTGGCTCTTTTTTCAAACTGGACAAACCAGTAGGAGCTGTCATCCATGACATAGCGATAGTCATAATTCCACATGATCTTCACCCCAATTTTCGGATCATCCACCGCCACATCCGGGAAAGGAAACCCGACGATGTCCTTTTCCGGCCCGCCGGAGATATATCCTTCGGCATCGATACCGTATTTCCCCTTGTTTTTGGCGGACTCTGCAAGAAACGTGGCGGGCATTGCATTGGGTTTTGTCTCTGCAACCGTAATGGAAATGGGTGCAATCAACCCGAAACCGGTCCTGAAGGCTTCCAGGAACTCTTCAGGGAAAAGGTGCTTATAGGTTTCAATATTGCTTTTATCGATGACCGTCCCGGGCGCCGGCATGGCTTCCTGGGCAGCGGCAGATGTCGTCGGTAAGGCAAAAAATAGTGTGGCAGCAGCAAACGTAATGGCGACGAATGCGTTACATATTTTTTTCATATCAAATTACCTCCTGAGCCCGGCTTGGGTATTAAAAATTAAACTGTGTGGTCAACACCACCATGTCCCGGTCCTTGAACATGCCGATGTCCTCGAGCCGGCTTTCGCCGAAGATGCCGATGTAGCGAAGCTCGGCGGAGAACATGTCGTTGTTCCAGCTGGGGGTCCACTTGACGATGGGCATGAACAGCCCCGAATCGCCCTCTTCGCCCCAGGTGTAGGAGAAGATCACTTCCGTGGCCAGGATGTTGTAGAACCAGTTGGTGGAAATCCGGCAGCCCAGGTTCGGACGCCAGGTGGGTATCTCGGTGCCGTAGGTGGCGAATTGCAGGTCATCGTTGTCCGGCACCACCTCGCCCACGTGCTCCACGGTGATGTCGAAGGGGGCGCTCTTGTGCCAGTCAAAATAAAAATAACCGTTCAGATCCCACGCCAGCATGTACTTGAAGTAGTTCTCCCGGCTCCAGCCGTCGCTCTCGGTCAGGTTCATGAACGGCTTGTTGGGCACGTAAATCGCCTCGGCCCGCAAAAGCCCCAGGGGGATGTCCACGTTGGTGTAGGCGCCGATGATGTCGATGTCCGGATGCTCCAGGGTGTAGTGGGGCATGTACATGTTCACCACCCCCGGCACCAGGGGAATGATATCGGTCCGGTTCTGGCGCACGAAGGTCGGATCGTAGTTCTGGGTGTGGAAAAACATGACCCCGAACTCGGCCCCGCCCAGGAAGGTGGAGGTCTTGGCACCGTAGCGCAGATCGTCCAGGCTGTCTTCCACATGCACGTCTTCCACATGGGGGGCGAACACATCCATGGCCGGGTTCATCCCCTGCATCAGGAGACCCACGAAATCCTGGCCGATCAAAACGTTGTCCGTGGGAATGCCGAAACGGTTGCTGTTCACAAGGTGGGATTTGTTGACCCGGTATTCCTCGTCCACCCAGTTGGGGTTGACCAGCCACTCCACCGAGCTGCCAAGGCCGGCAAAATCGTGGGTGCCCTTCACGATCCACTGGGGAATGCGGGTGTCTTCAAGATTCGCGAAGGCAAAGGTGAACTCACCGTTGTCCGGGTGAATCACGTCCCCCACCCGGGTGGTGAGGCTTTCCCCCCAGATGACGATCTGGCGGCCCACCCGCAGGCTGTGGCTCTTGTTGAACCGGTAGTCGAAATAAAGCTCCCGGATCACGTCCTCGAACCGGTCGTACTCGTGGTAATCCCCCATGAAATGCGCGGAGGCGTCTCCCTCGGCGGCGGATTTTTCCACGTCGTACTCGGGTTCATACACGGCTTGGGCCGCCACCCAGATGCTTAAGTTGTCGCTGATTTTCGAATCCAGGTACAACCGGGCCCAGGTGCGGTTGGAGGCCAGGTCCGAACCCTCGTCGTACTCGGTGAAAAAGCCAAGATTGTTTCTGAGCCACCCATACACCGTGTGGCGCTGATCGCCGCAGGTGACGGTGTCAAAGGCTATGCCCTGAACCGCAGTGAGCAGCAGTAAGCAAACTAAAAGAAATACAATCAGACTGTACTTCCGCATTTCACTTTCCATTTTCCGCCCTCCTCATTGTTTTAAGTTTGACAATATACAAACCGTCCTGGCAGGTATCGAAATAGATATACCCCCGGTCATCGACCACCACATCTTCAGCGATCCCAACGGAAGCTCCGGGCATCAGGTCATGATTCTCGTTATCGAAAAGCATCGTTTCAGGATCGGGCGGGATAAAATACGCGATTTCTTTGGGGTTGAAGGGATCCGAGACATCGTAAACCCGCAAACCGGCATGGAAATAACAGCAATAAACAAGATTGCTGAATTGCTGATAAACATCCTGTCGGTATGCATCAAAGAGGTTATGGGGCCCGAAAGGCACCCTGACACCATCGACGAAATTAAAGTTTTTTCCGTGAGAATACCCCTCCGGCACTTCCGGATAAGGGAATATGGAAATCAGGCTTGGGTTCTCCGGATCGATCGTTTCAACAATGCCCAAAAAATTCATGGGTTGGGTAATAATTTTTTTAAACAGCCCGTCGGTGGTTTCATTGCTGAAATAGCGCGAGCGTTCACCTTCAGTGGATACGATAACGTATGACGAATCTCCCAAAGGCAGAACTGAATGCACCGGCGCACCGCCGGAGCCGCCGCCGAAGGGCGGGTTGAGCGGCAAACAGCTGATGATCTTCGGCTGCGCCTTATCCTTGACGTCAAGCATCACAAATCCTTTATTGGCGTATGCGCAATAAACGATATCGTCTCTTTCGACGCATGCATGGAGAAATGGTGATGCCAGGGCTTCCGCGGAACCGTAACGCGCAGATCCGGCCTTTACCTTGTCATTCAAATACTGCTCGGATGCCCACCACCTGCCCACTTCAACAGGATTCGCTGGATCTTCGATATCGACGATTTTCAATATGAATCCGTTAAACGACTTGTCTGCGCCCGTGATATAGACATAGCGCCCGCCGTTGTAGAAAAACCGATGCACCCCGCCCCCGCCTTCGCATGCAAACTTCGACAGCATTTTCGGGTTTTCCGGATCGGAGGCCACGTCCCAGATGACAATCCCGCCCCAATAGGGCAGACCGACATCTGTTCCGTGAAGTTCTTTCATATTGCCGCCATGGGCAGTAATCATGATACCGTCTGCAACCTGTATTTTTAGCGTCCCTTGGCCGTCCCGTATATCCGCATCCACCCATGGTCCTTCCATCCATTTTATATTTCTCGGTTTACGAGGGTCTGTGACATCAAGAATATTCCAGCCATTATGACGGAAGGAGGCCGTGTAGAGATAATAACGACCATTGGATTTCTGCATGGCCATCTGGAAGCCGGGTTTACCGTTTAAATCGTCGTATCCAACAAATTCCATATTTTTTGATAAGATTTTCCCTCTGGATGTCATAATAAATCCTTTTATCGTTCTGAATTTTTCCTGCGTCTGCCCGGGTTGGTTTCAGCTCAGTCCCCTGAACCCTTCATAATATCCTTCAAGATGCCGGCATAGTACTTGTCGGCCAGAATACATCCGGTATGCACTTGATTTACTAAAAGGATGCTGCACTTATCACATGCGGTGCACCAGCGCACATCCTGCATTTTCCCTTCCCGGAGTTTCTTGGGCAAAGACGGGTCCGCAAAGCTTTGTCTGCCAAGTGCAATCATATCGGTAACGCCTTCGGAGATATTTTTATTCCCCCAGAAAACAAGGCTGTTCTTCTCCGGCGCAACCGCATGAAAGTTCGCCTGACGCCCATCTCGGAAGATCGAATATGCGCCGCCAATCACCACTGTTTCGGGCTTCAGGTTATCCCGGCATACCTTCTGAAAATAATGGTTCAGATACCCCATATACGGAGATGATTTGGCGGGCTTGACGATATCGAGGGAATGCCGGGGGGCGCCGCAGGTCTGTATAAAATAGGATGCGCCCCGGGCCTCCAGCCCATTTAGAAGATCGATGGGCTCGGACAGATCCATGACGGCGCTGTCCGGGCCGGTGGTCCCTTGCCCCCCCGGGAAGCCTTCATACAACGTCACCTTCGCCCCGATGATAAAGCCGGGATCGTTAACCGCATCACGAATCCGGTCCACCAGATCGAAAGCAAATTGCCGCCGGTTTTCCCACGAGCCGCCATACTTCCAGTTGTGACGGTTAAAGGGTCTCAAAACCTGAGAGCCAAGATATCCCGCGCACAGCTTCAGGTCTATACCGTCGGCGCCTGCATCATGCGCAATCACGGCGGATGTCACGTATTGCTGGATTATCTTTTCAAATTCTTTTTCATCTATTTTCTGCGCATTTTCGAACCCGAACAAGGGCTGCTCAGTAACCCGAATCGGCTTTGAAGAAACCGGATCGCTGACCTCACCTGCATGGGTCAACTGAAAAACGAACACGTTGTTTTTGTTGATCTTTTTCAGATGCCCGACAAACTTTTCCAGTGATTTGGCGTTCCGGGGCATGACACTCAACTGGTTGCGGCTGGATACGGAATCGTACTGACAGGTTATGGCTTCCAGGTCTATGAAACCGGCTTCTCCTTTAAAATACCCCTCATATCTCTGGTAGGTTCGCGCCGAAGGGTTTCCTTCCCCATCGGCGTCACCGCCTTCCATTGCATTGATCGCTATCCGGTTGGGGATGCTTTTATCCCCGATCTTAATGGGCTGCAGTAAAGCGTCTTTTTCCATTGGTTCCCCTTTTCATGACCGTGTACCAGCCAGGTGTGTGGTTGACATTGTCGATGCTGTTTTATAGTGATCGATCACTAACCATATGGCAGCAATTTACCTCATTCTGTAAATGACGACGCTTGTTCAGCTAATTATGCCTCAGACCATGATCCCCATGGTATCGAAAAAATCTTCCATTTCCGGCGGACAGTCGTGCAGTTGAAAAATGATACCACCGGTTTTTTCCGGGTCAAGAAAGGCCATCCGGACACCGTTTTTATATTCAGAATGGCCGATGACCTTGATGCCTTTTTTTTCCATTTCCTCGACCGTGGCATCGAAATCCTTTCTGGTGACTGAATATCCGAAATGCCAGATGCCTTCACCATGCTCCGCCAGATATTTTTCCACAATCGGAAATTTGATGGGCTCAAACAATTCTACAACAATCGTTCCCCACTTGGCCAACGCCACTTTGCATCTGTTTTCCAGGCCCCCCTCGTATTCTCTAAAGGCGAAGTCGTGGCCGCCATCTTCTTCCCCCAGTATGTACCGGCGCCAGGGTCCCAAGCCCATTAATTCGAAATTTTTGATGGTCTGGTCGATATCCTTCACGGCCCACCCCAGATGCGCGATGTTCCCAAACGGTAATTTGAAATTCATGTCAGCCTCCCCCCTTCATTCAAATGGTATTAAACCGATTCATGTCAGGACCAACGGCGAAGCCGAAGATCCTAAGCAGCCAGCTGTATATTGTAACCGCCCGGCGGGGCAAAACCAAGGTGAGTGATCGATCACTTATAATATGGTTATTAAATTCTGAATTTTTATTTGTCAAGTTTTTTTTGCGACTTTCGGATATCGAACGCACGAGATATTGACGTTTACTGAACAATAGCCTTATATAGTCGATCCTGAAAAACTTCTACGGATGCGAATCTTGCGAATCTTTGTCGGACCAAGTCAACCTATTGTAATAAAGAAACAATCATGCTAAACATTGCCCTTATATGATCTCGGCGGCCACTTTTTCATGGCAAAAAGAGCCTTTTAAGGAGGCTGATCCGAACAGCGCATTTCACAACTTCATTTTCCCCAAATGATATGGCACGCGCCAACAGACACCACATACCCGGTCATGTATGGCACATCACCCACCGATGCCATAAACGTGTATTTCTTCTGAAGTTCGACAAAGATAAACGTGAATGGCGGAAGTGGCTGTTCGAGGCTGGTCCATGACAGAAAAGAGAAAGAGGAAAATGTAAAATTTCTGATCCGGCTTCCAGCAACTTACAAAGAATGCGGCCGAGCCATTTCAGATGCCGTTTCCGCTGACGATTGGGTCGATTTCGGGAAGCTCCATCAGACTCCCGCGGCGAAAAAGCGTCCAGCGGCATATTGCCGGGGATTTGAAACCACTGTTGAACTCTATACAAGGTATCTCAAAAAGGTCGCGTTCACTGATCCCGCCTTGGCGGGATCAGGGGTGTTCGATTTGTCTTGAGATAGCTTGTAATCAATATTCTTAACCCAAAACTATCCATATTTTTCTTGGCCTTTTTACCACTTTTTGTCTCGACGGATGTGCCTTCTCCTATGTTCCAGATGTTCATCCTAAGTGCGGTATTTATGGCAATGACATTTATTATTTTTGTTTTATTCGGGCTTTTAGCCAATTATGTACTTAAATATATTGTAAACTCTTCAAGGGCCACAACGTGGATGCAAAAATCCTTTGCGACCGTTATTGCTGCCCTTGGTCTAAAACTGGCCGTGACAGAGCAATAGAGCTTAAAGTGGGCGCCATAGAGATTGCCGCCCAACAAATCAAATACAGCGGACGCAAAAAGCCGCGCCGCTGATTTGTCCGTGTGTGCCAGGCGTGGAAAAGGTATGGAAACACTCGAAGAGAAAATAGCCAGGGTTTTAAAGGAAGATGTCGCCGTCGTTCAGTACGATCCTGGTTGGATTGCATTATTTAGGGAGGAGAAAGCGCACCTTCTGTCCTGTCTTCCGGAAACGCTGGTCAAGCGTATTGAGCACTTCGGCAGCACCGCTGTCCCTCACCTGGCGGCGAAACCTATTGTGGATATGTTGGTCGAGGTCGCCTCCCTATCTGAAGCCAGGCAGAAGGTCCCCCCCCTCTTCGAACCAAAGGGATACGACTATTTCTGGCGGCCAATGTGGGGCAATGACACGCCTCCCTTCTATGTATTTCTCATCAGACGTGATGCTGACGGAAACAGAACCCATCATATTCACATGGTCGAAGCACATTTCGAGCTTTGGGACCGGCTGCTGTTTCGAGACTACCTCATTGAACATCCGCGCGTGGCCAAGGAATATGCCAAGCTCAAACGGGATTTGTCCAATACCCATGCGAATGATCGCGTCGCATACACGGAGGCAAAGACGGACTTTATTGTCCGGATCACCAGGCTCGCCAAAAGATACTACGGGGAGGCCCAACAGGGCTTTCCCAGCGGAGGGAAAAAACGCGCGCCCGCTGAAAGCAGCGTTATGCGCCAAAGGCGATAAGCGCAGATATCTTGAAAGGGAAGGCATGGTTTACCGAATTTTGGACAGATCAAAACAAAAAGAGGTGCAAACGCTATTCAGTTCTGTATTCACTTCATCAGAGGGTGAAAGGGAGGGGAAACTGATTGGTGACCTTTCTTCACAGTTGGCATCAAACATCGATAACAATGAAATCATTTGCTTCGGCGTATATGAAAATGAAACTCTCATCGGTTCTATTTTTTTCACGCGCCTTCAGTTTGGTACGCCTATTCGGGTTTTTATGCTTGCCCCGGTTGCAGTAAGCGCCGAACATCAGGGAAAAGGCATCGGACAGGCACTGATCAATTACGGGCTTAACGCACTGAAAAAGCGCGCTGTTGATGTTGTTATCACGTACGGAGATCCATCTTTTTATTCAAAGATGGGATTTCAGGCACTTTCAGAAAATATAATTCAAGCGCCGCTGAAGCTTTCAATGCCTTTCGGCTGGCTTGGCCAATCTTTGACGGGAGAGCCGATTCCAACCATCATTGAACGTCCCGTGTGCGTTCGGGAATTCAATGACCCCGTTTATTGGTAAACTGCGTATTTGTGGTATGCCGGCAGGATGATGCCCATGACTTGAAGCGCTTCGGGGCGAAGCGGAGCCGCGCCGGGAAAAACCATCTTGGGGCGCGTGCGGAAGGGAATCGCCCATGGATGCAGGGAGGATCTAAACCGGCCACCGGCATGACGCGCATTCAGGCAGACCTCTTGCCGGTTTTCCTTTCAAGGGATTGAATCCCGCCGCTTTTTTCTTTATGGTGCCGTTGAAAATCTGTGTCTGCGTAACGAAAGGAATGAATTATGGGATATCTCACCATCGACGAGACGCGATGCCGAAAGGACGGTATTTGTGCGGACAACTGTCCGGGGGGCATCATTCGGCTGCGGGGAAAAAACCGGTTGCCGGAAATCCCCAGAGCGCTTGAAAAGGGGTGCATCGCCTGCGGACATTGCGTTGCCATCTGCCCCCATGGGGCACTGACCCATTCTCTGTTGCCACTTGAGGAGTGCCCTGCGATTGATCCGGCGAATGCTATCAGTGAAAAGCAGGCTGAACAGTTTTTGCGCACCCGCCGATCGATTCGGTCCTTTAAGGATCGACCCGTGGAGCGGGCGAAAATCGAACGGCTCATCGAGATGGCCCGGTACGCCCCTACGGCGGGCAATTCTCAGATGGTGGCGTGGCACGTGGTGACGGACAAAGGGTGTATTCGGCAAGTTGCCGATTTAACGGCGGCCTATATGCGGCGGGCGGTGGATACCCGGCCCAAAGAAAGTCTCCCTGTCTATTACCGGGCGATTGTGTCTGCCTACGAGGGCGGTTTGGATGCCATTTTGCGGGATGCACCGGTGCTCCTGGTGGCATCGACGCCGGCCATGCTCTCCAACGGAACAGTCGACCTGACCCTGGCCCTGTCGTATCTGGAGCTGATGGCCCCGGTGTTGGGACTCGGCACCTGTTGGGCGGGTCTCGTTTACAGCGCCATGGAAGACGGTCCCGAAGTCAAGGCCCTGCTCGGGATTCCCGAAGACCATACCTTTTTTTACCCCATGATGCTGGGATATCCGAAATACAAATATTATCGGCTGCCTAACCGTAAGGCGCCTGATATTGCCTGGAAGTAAATATGTTTGGGCAAGCAGTTGCTGCCCGTCGTTGGCCCGGCGCATAGATACACCAGGGCTTTTTAGGCAGGATTAACAGGATGGACAGGATGTTGCCTGCCGGGAGCCGGTCAGGCAATAACTTATCGTCTGCGGCGAGGGAGGGGCTTCGGTGGAGAAAGAAGAGGTCCCCCACAAAGTGATCGGCTGCGCTTACCAAGCATATGCGGTGACGAAGGCTGGGGTGCCGCGCCGATATTGGCCGATTTATCCCATAGAGATCAATAGTACGTCCCGTGATTGTTTCTTCCCCGGCAAGACGACTTCGCCAAACGGTCAAGAGCAAGGCGCGCAAAGACCGAGGAATGAGAGGTACTCACGTACCTCGCAGTGACGAGGGCTGCGGCGCAACGCGGATATTGGCCGATTTATCCCATAGAGATCAATAGTACGTCTCGTGGTTGTTTCTTCCCCGGCAAGACGACTTCGCCAAACGGTCAAGAGCAAGGCGCGCAAGGCCCGAGGAATGAGAGGTACTCACGTACCTCGCAGTGACGAGGGCTGCGGCGCAACGCGGATATTGGCCGATTTATCCCATAGAGATCAATAGTACGTCTCGTGGTTGTTTCTTCCCCGGCAAGACGACTTCGCCAAACGGTCAAGAGCAAGGCGCGCAAGGCCCGAGGAATGAGAGGTACTCACGTACCTCGCAGTGACGAGGGCTGCGGCGCAACGCGGATATTGGCCGATTTATCCCATAGAGATCAATAGTACGTCCCGTGGTTGTTTCTTCCCCGGCAAGACGACTTCGCCAAACGGTCAAGAGCAAGGCGCGCAAGGCCCGAGGAATGAGAGGTACTCACGTACCTCGCAGTGACGAGGGCTGCGGCGCAACGCGGATATTGGCCGATTTATCCCATAGAGATCAATAGTACGTCCCGTGGTTGTTTCTTCCCCGGCAAGACGACTTCGCCAAACGGTCAAGAGCAAGGCGCGCAAGGCCCGAGGAATGAGAGGTACTCACGTACCTCGCAGTGACGAGGGCTGCGGCGCAACGCGGATATTGGCCGATTTATCCCATAGAGATCAATAGTACGTCCCGTGGTTGTTTCTTCCCCGGCAAGACGACTTCGCCAAACGGTCAAGAGCAAGGCGCGCAAGGCCCGAGGAATGAGAGGTACTCACGTACTTCGCAGTGACGAGGGCTGCGGCGCAACGCGGATATTGGCCGATTTATCCCATAGAGATCAATAGTACGTCCCGTGGTTGTTTCTTCCCCGGCAAGACGACTTCGCCAAACGGTCAAGAGCAAGGCGCGCAAGGCCCGAGGAATGAGAGGTACTCACGTACCTCGCAGTGACGAGGGCTGCGGCGCACCGCGGATATTGGTTGTTTTACCCCATAGAGATGAATCGCGCGTCCCGGGGTTGTTTCTCCCCCGGCAAGACGACTTCGCCAAACGGTCAAGAGCAAGGCGCGCAAAGACCGAGGAATGAGAGGTACTCACGTACCTCGCAGTGACGAGGGCTGCGGCGCAACGCGGATATTGGCCGTTTGGCGAAGTCGTCAGAATTTATAGCCGAGGGTGATCATGTAGTCCACATCGGAGTTGCGCTGGCCCTCCGCGGGGCTGCTCTCCCAGTCCCATTTGACCTGGAAGGTGGATTGCACCTGCTTGTAGAGGGGCATGCGGAAGCCGGTCATGCTCCGGATGCCGATGTCGTCGGCGGCCTCCATGGAGAAGAGGCCGTTGTGCCGGTGGAATAGCTCCACCCCCGTTTCTCCCAACAGGTAGGCGGCGTTCACCGCCCAGGTGCCGGCCATGTAGGTGTCGTCATCTTCTTCGTCATACCGGGTGAGCACATGGCTCACGCCAGCTTCGGCGAACAGCTTCTTGATTTTTGTTTCAAAAAACTGATACCCGGTGCCGACGCCCATATTGGTTCGCAGGTCGATGTCCTTGAAGGTATCTCTTTCCGCCGCCATGTTGGCGAAGGCGTACCATTTTTCGCTCATGAAGTGATCGTATTTTCCGAACCCGGAGGTGCTGTCCGTGGTTTTTTCCCCTTCGGCCTCCTCCTGCTTGACAAGCCATCCGACGGTCAATCGGTTCTGTCTGCCCCGGGCGGCCAGTTCCCCTTCACTGGTAAGGGAGCGGGTCTGGGTGTTGCCGTCCGCAAAGCTGGCGCCCAGGTTTATGCGGCCGGTGTAGGTAACCGGTGGCGGTGGCGGGTCCGGATTGATTGAAACGATGGCTGCAAGCTGGCGGGGGGAGGTGGCGTCTATTTTCGCGGTGTGCAGCACCGGCGCGTTGTTTTCTTCGGTGGGCAGTCTCTGCCCGGTCCCCCCGCTGCGCAGGTGGCGCACCGCTTTTTCGGTCTGAAGACTTGTGATGTCCTTCCACTGAATGGACAGGGTGCCGGCATAGGTGGTTTTCAGGGTCAGAACGCCCGCCTCCAGCCTGCACACGTTGCCGGTGAGCCGGTCCCCGTTTCGCATGACGACGCTGTCCGCAAGTGCCGTAGCGGAAGCGCTCGCCAGCAGGAAGCCCATCAGTACCGTCCGTTTGAAGTGCCGCATTTATTCTCCTTGTCGATCAACGGTTGTTTGACGGATGTCGGACGCCCGGGGGGCCGGCACCCTTTCGGTCCATGTATTTCAGCTGCTCTTTGAGGCAGGCTTTTCTTGTGGCCAGGTCCGCGCTGGTGAGATCGAGTCCGTTGTTGATTTGAAGTTTCCGTCCCCCGGGACCGTAGTTGAGCACGGTGAAGGTGCCCCTGTTGGTCACCACGGGGGCGTCGCTGTGAAGTCGGGGGATGGAGCGGACGGTCACCTCCGCCACCAGCGTGGTGCGCGCCACGAAAATGATGCTCGCCTCCATCTCTGCGATGTCTTCGATGTGGAGGGGGTTCAGGAAGAAGACATCTTCCATGGCGATGGTGACCATGTTGACGTTGCCCGTGAACTGGCGGGCGGCCGCCAGTGCCAGTTCTTCCATCATTTCAACGGTGTCGCCGCCGAAGACGTTGCCCAGATGATTCACGTTTCGCGGAAGAAACGCTTTCCGAAGGGTCATCACCGTGTCCGATGGTGGGAGCAGTCGCCCCTTTCTGCCGAAGTCGGTGAAACAGCTTGGGGCGATTTCGTCCCGTCTTTCCATGGCGTCGAACCGCTGCTTGCGTGCCTTCAGAACCCGGGCTCTTTGCCGGGCTGTTTCTTCCCACCGGCGGTCTTGTGCGCTTTCGTAGCGGAGGCGCGGGATGTTCTTGTCGGGCCTGCCCCGGGCATCGATGGCCACCATGGTGATGAAACTGCCGTGGGCGGGGGTGATGTCCATGGCCGTCGGCGGCTTGACGGAACCGTTGACGGCGACCACCATCGAGGACCGGCCGACTTGTATGACCGTGGCGTCAAAGCGCACATAGTCCCGGTGCCGGATGTGGTCGAGCATTTCGATCCGGTCGAAGGCCAGGGTGATGACGGGGCCGCCGGCATGGCGATGGGCCGCTTCCGCCGCGGCGATGTCCATCATGTGCAGCAATTTGCCGGCACTCATGCGCCGTCCGATGAGACTTTCACTGCCGACAATCTCCGCGATGAAGCTTTCGGAAGCGGCCGGTGTCTTGATGGTTTGTTTCTTCATGGCAGTTTCCCTTTGCGCCACAGCGGCCCGATGTGGGGCGGTGCCGTTGCAAGCGGATACAGTGGTGTTACACACCTTGTTCGGGGTGAAAGTCAACCGTAAATCCATGCCGGGCTCTCCTTCTTCTCGCGGAGCGGGTTCGGCAGCCCGTTGATCAGTTGGCGTTGACCAATATGGAGAAGAGCCGCATTGATATCATAAGTGTTGAATATGGCGATTCTTTTTGATAAGAATCGTTCGGTTCCTTCTGGAGGGCCGACCCGATCACCTCCCATCGAAAAGGAGCGTCCATGGACTTCAACCGCTTCGCTGCAAAGATTCTGTCGCTTTATAGCGCACCCAAGCCCCGGGAGGCGCTGATGGCCGACATTCTTCTCCTGGTTCAGCAGGAGATGGATATGGAATGTGTCGGGTTGCGTCTGAACGACGGGCTGGACTACCCGTATTATTTTACCCGGGGGTTCTCCAATCGGTTTGTGGAAAAAGAGATGTATCTGTGCACCCGCCGGCGCAATGGCGAGCCGGTGCGCGACGCGCAGGGGTTGCCCGTGCTGGAATGCCTGTGCGGGCAGGTGATACGGGGGCAACTGGACAAGGTGGCCGATTTCGCCACCGATGGGGGAAGTTTCTGGACAAACAGTTCCACCCAACTGCTGGCAGACGAAAAGGCCCGCAACCGGCTGGGCCGGACCCGGAACCGCTGCAATGCGGACGGTTACGAGTCGGTGGCGCTGATTCCGGTCAAAACGGCCGGAGAGATCCACGGCCTGATCCAGCTAAATGACCGACGGCGCGACATGTTCACGGTGGAGTTGATCCGTATGATGGAGGGCGTTGCCGCCAGCATCGGGCTGCTGTTTGCCGTTGTGCAGGCAAGGGAAGACCTCGAATTTCGTGCCAATGACGTCAAGCGGCTGGTGGGCATGCGTGCCATGATGCTTGAGCGCATCGCCGTGGAGCTGCGAAATCGAAAGGCTGCCGATGTCGCCGGCGAAGACATGCACCAGAAGCTGGACGCCATCCTCAAGGAGGTCGATATCCTCAAGGGGGTCCTTCCCATCTGCATGAAGTGCAGGAGGATTCGAAATGATCAGGGATATTGGGAAAATATCGAAAGCTATATCTACGAGCGCACCAACGCGGCCTTTTCCCACACCTATTGTCCGGATTGCTGCGAAGCGGCGTTCAGAAAGCTGGCCGCGGAAGAGCTTCCGGCCAAGCCTGTCGCCCTGTAGTACTTCCCTTTCTTACAATTAACTGTCGAAAGGATTTGCGGCAATGGCCGGAAAGAAAGTATACGCCGTGGCCAAGGGCCGGCGCACCGGTGTTTTTGACAAGTGGTTCGGTCCCGGCGGGGCGCACGAACAGATCGATGGCTTTCCGAAGGCGGTGTTCAAGGGGTTCCCTTCCCGGGAGGCGGCGGAAGAATGGCTGGCGAAGCGGGGTTCCGATTCGGCGCCGCCGGTGAAAAAAACAGCCCCGCCGGCCCATGGGACCGCCCCCGGCCGTATTGTCATTTATACGGACGGCGGCAGCGTGAACAACCCGGGGCCGGGGGGCTATGGTGTGGTGATGCTGACCGAGGAAGGGCGCAGGGAGCTTTCCGGCGGCTTCCGCCTGACCACCAACAACCGGATGGAGCTGACGGCCTGTATCGTGGCGCTTCGGGCGCTGACGCGGCCCGCATCGGTGCTGCTGCACAGTGATTCCAAATACGTGGTGGACGGCATTTCCAAGGGATGGGCCAGGCGGTGGCGGGCAAGGAACTGGATGCGTACGCCTTCGGAAAAGGCCAAAAACGCCGATCTCTGGGCCGATCTGCTTGATTTGTGCGAGCGGCACGATGTTCAATTCCAATGGGTAAAGGGGCACGCCGGGGTTCCCGAAAACGAACGGTGCGACCAGCTGGTCAACCAGGAGCAGCGCAAATCCGGCCTGCCGCCGGACGCGGTCTACGAGAAGGAGGCCGCGCAAACATGACCAGCCGGGCATGCGCCCTGGCGTTGCGGGCCGTGAAAGTATGCGGAAAGGCCGAGGGAAGGGTCAGGGCGGTGGGGCTGCGGCGTCGAATTCCAGTTCGTCCGGCCAGGGGCGGGTATGGCCGTCGGCCGGCCCCTTTTTACAGGCGTTGATGACCACCCGGCCGTCGTAAAACGCCAGATCCCGGGCCGGGTCCACGTTGTTGAACAGCTTCCAGAGCATCCGGGAGCCGTTTGACAGGTCGATATCCCCGTCAAACAAAAGCATTACGTTGAAAGCGGTCAGCGCTTCGATGGCGGCCAGGGCTTGTCCGATGTCCCGGCCGCTTTTTGTTTCCGGACGGTGGACGGACACGGCCAGAAACCGGTTTTTCGGGGAAGGGGTGGTTTCCCTGTCGGCGAACAGGTGACGGCAGGTCACCGTTTCCGGCAGACGGTCGCGCACGGCCGCGACCAGGTCGCGGCCGGAATCGAGGGGCGGCAGCGGCGTCGGGGTGGACCTTGGGGGCTCCCCGGTGAAGCGGTGCGTGAGATCGATACCGATCTTGGCGCCGAAGTTGGCGAAGGGCGCACTGTGGTCGAGAACATCCAGGACCCCCTTGGCATGGGTCAGGTCCTGCGTCAGATCCAGGCGATGCATCAACAGGTCGGTGAGGGTATCGGTGTCCGAGGGCGCGATGTCCCGGTCCACCACGGTGATGGCCTTGCAGAAACTCATCTGGCCCTGTCCCCACAGGCCGCTGATGAGTTTCTGGGCATGCCCGGGGAACTCTTTGTCCAGGGCCACCACCACGATATTGTGAAACACGCCCTCCCAGGGCAGCCAGTAATCCCGGACTTCGGGCATGACCATCTGCAGCATGGGCAGGAAAAGACGTTCGGTGGCCTTGGCCAGGTAGCAGTCTTCCATGGGCGGGGGGCCCACAAGGGTGGCGCTGTAGACCGGTCGGCGCCGGTGGGTGACGGCCGTGACGTGAAACACCGGGTAATCGTCCGCCAGGGAATAGTAACCGGTGTGGTCTCCGAAGGGGCCTTCCCGGCGCAGTTCTCCGGGAAGAACATAGCCTTCCAGCACGAATTCCGCCTCTGCCGGCACGGTCAGGTCGTTGGTCACGCAGGGTGCCATCAGGACCGGTTTTTTTCGGATGAAACCCGCCAGGAGCATCTCATCGACGCCCCTGGGCATGGGTGCTGTGGCGGCATAGGTGGTGGCCGGGTCCGCCCCGATGGCGACCGATACGGGCATGCGCTGCCCGGCTTCCCGGTATTCATTGAAGTAATGGGAACCGTCCTTGTGGATGTGCCAATGCATGCCGGTGGTGTTGCGGTCGAACACCTGGAGCCGGTACATGCCCACGTTGCGCTTTCCGGTGGCAAGGCTTTTGGTGAAGACCAGGGGCAGGGTTACAAAGGGGCCCGCATCCCGGGGCCAGCAATGGAGCACCGGCAGCCGGGAAAGGTCAATATCGTTTCCGGTGTGCACCACCTCCTGGCACGGCGGGGTTTTGCCCTTGAAGCGCCTGGGGAAAAAACGGCTGGCCTCCAAGGCCATGGGCAGCATGGACAGTGCCTCCCGAAGGCTGCCGGGAGGGGTTATGTCCAGGTACCGCCGGATGTTTGCGCCCAGTTCGTCGAGGTGCCCCACCCCAAGGGCCATGCAGATGCGTCGGTCGCTGCCGAAGATGTTGGTGGCCACGGGAAAGGCCGATCCCTTTACCCGGGTGAAAAGCAGGGCCTTGCCGCCGCCGGGCTTTTTGCTTTCCCGGTCCGTGTATCTGCTGATTTCCAGGTGGGGAGAAACCGGATCTTGAATGTGCAGGAGTTCTCCGGCACTGTCGAGCCGGTCCAGAAATTGTTGCAGATTGTTAAACACGGCCGTCGTCTCCCCAGCGTTTGACGCCCGAAAGGGGAAGCCCCAGGTGATCGAGCACCCGCCAGATGACGGAATCCACAAGATCTTCGACAGAGGCCGGATTCATGTAGAACGAGGGGCTTGCGGGAAAGATCGTGGCCCCGGCCCGGGCTGCCCGGGCCATGTTTTCCAGATGGATCAGGTTCAGGGGGGTTTCCCGCGTGACGAGGATCAGGGGGCGTTTTTCTTTCAGGCACACGTCGGCGGCCCGGTGCACCAGGGTATCGGAAATGCCTGCGGCAATGGCGCCCAGTGTTTTCATGGAGCAGGGTGCCAGCACCATGCCGGCGTGGCGGAAGGAGCCGCTGGCCGGGGGGGCGAAGAGATCGTCGGGGGCCCAGGGCGTCAGTGTCGCTTCCGGATGCACGGCGACACCTTGCCGGGCGAGATAATCGGCGGCGTTTTCGCCGTTCCATCCGGTTTCATGGGCGAGAACCTTGCGGCCGGCTTGGGAGAGCATCAGGTGGACGGATATGGGCCGGCCGAGCAAGGCGCCCAGCAGTCTCAACCCGTAAACCGCGCCCGAGGCCCCGGTAACGGCCACCACCACCGTGGTTGCATGGGGTGTGTGGCTGCAGGTCATGCCAGCCGCCTTGTCAGTTCGTCTCCCAAGACACCGAAAAACAGTGTCAAGGAAATCAGGCTGTTCATTTGAAAAAAGGCGAAGGGGACTCTGGAAAGATCATCGGGCCGCACCATTCGGTGTTCGCCCCACATGAGCAGGCCGATGAGTCCGACGGCAGCCAGGTAGACCGGCCCCATCCGGAAGGCGAAGTAAATCGCGATAAAAAAGGTAAACGACGCCAGGTGCAGTGCAGCGGCCGCGGCCAGTGCCCGGCCGGCGCCCAACCGGGCCGGGAGGGAGTGCAGCCCTTCCCTGCGATCGGCATCAATGTCTTGGCAGGCGTACAGCACGTCGAATCCGGCGATATAGGTCATCAACGCCGCGGAAAGCAGCAGGACGGGCCAGTCGAAACCACCGGTCAGTGCGACCCATGCCCCCAGAGGCGCCAGGGATACGGCCAGGCCCAGGTACAGGTGGCAAAAGGCCGTGAACCGCTTGGTGTAGGAGTATAGGAACAGCAACAGCAGCACCGGGAAGGACCACCCCAGGCACAGGGGGCCGAACATGGCGGCCGATACGATGAACAGTGCAGAGAAAAAGGCAACAAAGGTCGCGGCCGAGCCTACCGAGAGATTTCCGGCCGGGATTTCCCTGCCGGCGGTACGGGGGTTCTTCGCGTCCAGGCCGGCGTCGGCGATGCGGTTGACCCCCATGGCCGCAGACCGGGCTCCCACCATGGCCGCCAGCAGCCAGCTGCCCTGCCACAGGGTCAGGGCGTGCTCCCGGCTTGCCAGCACCACCGCCGCCAGGGCGAAGGGCAATGCGAACACCGTGTGAGAAAACTTGATCATGCGCCCATAGGCCTGCACCCGGCTCAAGAAACCGGTGCTCAAAAATATCGCTTTGGTTGCGCGCATGCCGTTATCCATCCATCCCGACCCCCGGCACTGGGCTTCCGCAGTCGGGGCATTTGCCGTCCCGGATGTGGTTTCGGTTCACAATGAAACCCGTGCGGTCGATGAGCCGGGTGCCGCATTGCTTGCAGTAAGTGTGCTCCCCGCCGTTGTTGTCCGCCCATACGTTGCCTGTATATACGTATTTGAGCCCTGCGGCAAGGCCGATTTCCCTGGCGGCGGTCAGCTCCTCGGTCGGCGTGGCCGCCCGGTTCGTGAGTTTGTAGGTGGGGTGGAAACGGCTGATATGCCAGGGCGTGTCGGGCCCCATCCGGGTGACCAGAAAGTCCGCCAGCGCGGTGAGTTCCGTACGGTCGGTGTTCAGCCCCGGGATCAGCAATGTGGTTACTTCCACCAGCAGGTCCATCTGCGCCATGCGCTCAAGGGTTTCCTTGACCGGGGCCAGATGTGCGCCGCATTGCTCCTGGTAAAAGGTGTCGCGATAAGCCTTCAGATCAACATTGGCGGCATCCAGGAAGGGGCCGATCAGATCCAAGGCCTCGGCGCTCATGTAGCCGTTGGTGACAAAGATGTTTTTGAGCCCCTTTTCCCTTGCCAGCCGGGCCGTGTCGTAGGCGAACTCAAAAAACACGGTGGGTTCGGTATAGGTGTAAGCGATACTGGCGCAGCCTTTGGCCAGGGCCTCGCCGACCACCCTCGCCGGGGTGGACGGGGTGCCGTAAATGGTGCCGTTGTGGTTTCGGGGCAGCTGGGCGATATCGGCGTTCTGGCAGAACCGGCAGGTGAAATTACACCCCACCGTGGCAATGGAGTAGGCGAGCGTGTCGGGCAGCATGTGGAAAATCGGTTTTTTTTCAATGGGGTCCACATGTCGCGTGATCAGGGAACCATACACCAGGGTGTTGAGGGTCCCGGCGCGGTTTTCCCGGACCTGACATCGGCCGCGTTGCCCGTCCTTGATAATGCACCGGTGGGCGCAGAGGTTGCAGGCGACCTTGTTGTCTTCCAGTCGGACGTACAGGCGTGCTTCCATGGCGTTTCTCCCGCGTATGGGTCATGGGGAAGGGGCGCGCTCCTTCCCCGACGTTAAGCCCTTGAGTGCTCGCGTCCCCTCATCCGAAAAGCGGACTGGATCTTTGCTTTGCCGTGCAGGCCATGGCAAGGGGTCTTGTCCTGAACCTGGGGTGGAGGGTGACCACGATACCGATATGTGTGCCAATCGGGATCTTGTTCAGGGGCGGCACGTGCATGAGGCGCCGGGTCAGGTGGGGAGGCGGCGTGGCCGGCCACGGGCTTTGCCAGGTGATGGGAACCTCGCCCGCCAAGACGCGAATCATGCGTTTGAGCTTCCAGAAATTGATGCACCGGGCCTCTTTATGGAAGGGCGCAAGGGGATCCTGCCGGCGACTGCGTTCCGTGGGCAGGCCGTGCCGGGTGATGAGGCCGATAAACACCCGTTCACGGGTGACGCGGAAGGCTTCTGCCAATGCTTTTTCCGGGTCTTCCACAAAGGCCAAGGTCTTGGAAAGACTTGCATAATGAAAAGTGTTGTCTTCAAAAGGCAGGGCTTCCGCGGTTGCATGGTGCAAGGCGGCCCGGTGTCCCAGTCGTTCCCGGGCCATGTCGAGCATGTAGGGGGACGCATCCAGCCCGGTGCACTCCAGGCCGTCGTCGCGCATGGCGGTCAGGCCGATGCCCGTTGCGCATCCGATATCCAAAAAATGCCGGCCCCGAAGCGGAGACAGCATCCGTCGCATCAACGCGACTTCCCGGTCGATGACGGATCGGATCGCCGGTTCCCGACATCTTGTGTCATAGGCAACGGCGGCATTGAAATCGAACACGAATCCCATGGCCGGCAATCTATCCGAAAGGGGCCGTTAGTTCAAGGGCAAACGCCGTTGGGCAGGTCGAACAACCGGCAGGTGTTCGCCCAGATGGTGTCCGAAAGAGTGTCCGGCGGCACTTGAAGGATTTCGGACAGCTTCAGCAAGACCGACCGCACAAATGCCGGCTCGTTTCGGCGGATGCGGTTTTTTTCAGGGGCCGGCGTCAGATAGGGCGCGTCGGTTTCAATCAGCAGCCGGTCCAGGGGAATGTCCGGCACGATTTCCCGCAGCGCGGCGCCCCGGCTTTTGATGGTGACAATGCCCGTCACCCCGATGAGCAGGCCGAGGTCCAGGTACCGGAAAAGCTCCGCACGGTTGCCGCTGAAGCAGTGGATGACGCCCCTCGGTTCCCTTGCCGGCCGGGTGTCGCTTAGCAAATCAAGCAGCCGGCCCTGGGTGTCGCGTTCGTGAAAGATGACGGGCAAGCCCGCTTCGGCCGCCGTGTCGAGCTGCCGGAGAAACACTTGCTCCTGGATCTTGCGGGGGGAGTGCATGCGATTGAAGTCGAGCCCGATTTCCCCCCACGCCTTTACCTTGGGGTGGGCGCACAGGGCGCGAAGCGCCCGGAGGGTTTCTGTGGTGCAGTCTTTGGCGTCGTGCGGGTGGACCCCGACGGCGGCGTACACCTCCGGAAACTGATCGGCCAGCATGACGGCATTCCGGGCACTGGCCTCATCAACGCCGGCGATCATGATGGCTTGCCCGCCCGCTTCCCGGAATCGTTTTACGACGTCGGCCCTGTCCGGACAAAACACCGGCATATCCAGATGGCAATGGCTGTCCGCCAATTTCATGGCGTTTCCTCCGTGTAAATTAACTCAAATACCACTGCCGGTCGCGGCGATGCAACATTAATGTTGAAAACAAGAGGGGCATCCGCTATAAAATTCGGTTGACAGAACAAATGGCATTTTGAACCTAGTGGGAGGAATATATGTTTAAGCTTGTCCATCGAGAAGAAATGGCCGGCGGCAGCGTGGTTCTCAACGAGATAGAAGCCCCGTTGATTGCGCAAAAAGCCAAGCCCGGCCAGTTTGTTATTTTGAAGGCCAACGAGACCGGGGAGCGGATTCCCCTGACCATGGCCGACAGCGATGCGGAAAAGGGAACCATCACCGTCATTTACCAGGTGGTCGGCAAAGGGACGCGGATGTTCAAGAGCCTGAAGGTGGGGGAGGGGTACCAGGACGTGATCGGACCCCTTGGCAAGCCAACCCATCTGGAAAAGTTGGGCAACGTCGTCTGCGTGGGCGGCGGCACGGGTGTGGCGGTGCTGCATCCCATTACCCGGGGACTGAAGGAAGTCGGCAACAATGTGATCGGCATCATTGGCGCCCGCAACAAGGATCTGTTGATCCTGGAAGATAAAATGAAGGCCGCAAGCCACGAACTGAAAATTTGCACGGATGACGGCTCTTACGGCCATCATGGGTTTGTGACCGATGTTCTCAAGGAAACCATGGAAAACATCGACGTGCAGCTGGTGGTGGCCATTGGGCCGGTGCCGATGATGAAATTCGTCTGCAAGCTGACCAAGGAATACAACGTGCCGACCCTGGTGAGCCTCAATCCCATTATGGTGGACGGCACTGGAATGTGCGGCGGCTGCCGGGTGACCGTGGGCGGCGAAACAAAATTCGCCTGCGTGGACGGGCCGGAGTTCGACGGGCACCAGGTGGATTTCGATGAACTGATGCTCCGTCTCCAGGCCTATTGCAGTGAAGAGAAGAAATGCGATGAGGATTATTGCCGGATGACGGGCGAATAAAGTGGCCTTTTTCTGCCGTGCCGACGGTGCGGCGGCAATACAAGAGAACAGTCTTCCCTGACGCGGAAGGGAGCAATGGAGGATATGATGGCGGAGAAAGCGAATGCCCGGCAGCCGATGCCGGAGCAGCCGGCTGATATACGGAGAAGAAATTTTGAAGAGGTGCCCACCGGTTACACGGCGCAGATGGCCATGGCCGAGGCACAGCGGTGCATTCAGTGCAAAAAGCCGGGGTGCGTGGAAGGGTGCCCGGTGGGTATTGATATCCCCGGTTTCATCAAGCGTATCGTGGAGGGCGATTTTACCGGTTCCATCCGGCATATTTGGAAACAGAACAGCCTTCCGGCGGTATGTGGCCGGGTGTGCCCCCAGGAAAGCCAATGCGAGGGAAAATGCGTGCTGGCCAAGAAAGGCGAAGCCATTGCCATCGGGAATCTGGAGCGCTTTGCGGCGGATTGGGAGCGCACCAACGGTACCGGTGCCCTGCCGCCCAAGGCGCCGCCCACCGGCAAACGGGTGGCCGTTGTCGGCTCCGGCCCTGCGGGCCTGACCGTGGCGGGGGATTTGATCGCCAAGGGCCATGCGGTGACGGTTCTCGAAGCCTTCCACAAACCAGGGGGCGTGCTGGTATACGGAATCCCCGAGTTCCGCCTGCCCAAGGCGATTGTGGCCCAGGAGGTCAATTTTCTGGAGCGGCTGGGGGTGGCGGTCCAGTGCAATGCCGTGGTGGGCCGGACCGTCAGCCTGGACGAGCTGTTTGACGAGGGCTACGATGCCATTTTCGTGGCGGTGGGTGCCGGTCTGCCGCGTTTCATGAACATCCCCGGCGAAAATCTGGTGGGGATCTTGTCGGCCAACGAATACCTGACCCGGGCCAACCTCATGAAGGCGTATCGGTTTCCGGAATATGACACGCCCATTCCAAAAGGCAAGGACGTGGTGGTGCTGGGCGCCGGTAATGTGGCAATGGACGCGGCCCGGACCGCCATGCGGCTGGGTGCCGACCGGGTGCGTATCGTCTACCGCCGTTCCCGGGAAGAGATGCCCGCCAGGGGCGCCGAAATTCACCATGCCGAGGAGGAGGGGATCGAATTTCACCTGCTGACCGCGCCGGTGCGGTATCTGGGAGACGAAAAAGGCCGGCTGACGGGCATGGCGTGCATTCAGATGGAATTGGGCGCACCGGACGATTCGGGCCGGCGGCGGCCGGTACCAAAAGAAGACTCGGAATTCGAGATGTGTTGCGACCAGGTGATCGTAGCTGTCGGATCCGGCGCGAATCCGCTGCTGACCGGCGCCACCAAGGACATCACCCTCAATAAATGGGGGTATATCGATGCGGATCCGGAGACCGGCAAGACCACCAAGAAGGGGGTTTGGGCCGGCGGGGATATCGTCACTGGTGCGGCCACGGTTATTTTGGCCATGGGGGCTGGTCGCAAGGCCGCCGATTCCATCCACGACTTCCTGACGTGGGGCTGGTAATCACGCTGGGTGTGCGGCAGTGACCAATCGACAACAAAAAGGCCGGCAGCGTCAGAGGGGCTGCCGGCCTTTTTCGTGGAATGGCGGCATGCTGAAGAATGCATCGCCTGCGGGAGAAGAAGATGGGCACCATCACCGTCTGGGTCAATGAACGCGCCTGCCAGGTGCCCAGGCACAGCCGTGTCGGAGCTGTGCGGGACCGGTTTCAACCCGGTGCCGACGTGCTTGTCCGAAACGGCTGCGCCTGTCATCCGGAGGCCACGGTCATGCCCGAGGACCGGATCGTGCTGATCCGTCGCGGTGAAATGCCGTCGGCCCATGCATTGGAGGATTTGATGGCGGCCCGGCACACACCCGGCGTTCATCGGCGGGTCAAGCAGGGGGTGGTGGCGGTGGCCGGGCTCGGTGGGCTGGGATCCACCGTTGCGGTGGCCCTGGCACGGGTGGGGGTCGGCACCTTGATTCTTGCGGATCACGACGTGGTGGAGCCGAGCAATCTCAACCGTCAACAGTACGTGGTGACGGATATCGGCCGGCCCAAAACCGAGGCCATGGTGGATTTGCTTCACCGCATCAATCCCTACCTTACGTACCGGCCCCACGCCGTCATGCTTTGCCCGGACAATATCCCCCACCTTTTTCGCGCGGCCCAGGTGGTGGTGGAATGCCTCGACGACCCGGCGCAGAAGGCCATGCTGGTGGAATCGGTGGGCGCCTCTTTGCCGAACGCCTACATCGTTGCCGCATCTGGAGTGGCCGGCTTCGGTGATGGCAATCGAATCCAAACCCGACGCCTGGGAACGCGGCTGTTCGTCTCCGGGGATCTGGAAACTGGCGCCAAGCCCGGATGCGGCCTGATGGCTCCCCGCGTGGGCATTGCGGCCTGTCACCAGGCCGACTTGGCCTTGAGCCTCCTGGTCGATCCCGGCCATGTGGTGCCGTAGCGGCCGCCTTGGTGACGCGGGTAAGCGAATTATGGGTAAATCATTTCACAAACTGCTGTTCGGTTTTTCTCAGCACCGTGGTATCTATTTTTCCCACTCCATGTAACATCCTTATAATATTATAATAAAAAAATATTCTGGGTTAGCATGGAAATTGCTCAGGCCATGGCAAGGTGTGCGCCCACGTGGTGCGGTGGCGGTTGTGCCATTTGCTGCCGGGGCATGGCGGCCGGTTGCGTTCCAGAGGGTCTTTTTCCGGACGGCACGGCCCCCATTCCGGCAGGGAAGGCTATTTTTTTGTTTTCCAAGGAGATGCGGATGAAACGGTTGGTGATGTTTTTCTTGGGCTGCGTGTTTCTCTTTCAGAACGCTGCTGCCGCCGCCCATGCCGGGGGGGCGGCAGTGGATGATCTGTCGGGGGGAACGTTCTGCAACAGTTGGGATGTGGGATTGATCGGTGGGGCGGAGCTGTTGCCCCAGGACGTGCGGCGGCAGGTGCGTGTGCTGACCAGCGACGGTTTTTCACAAATGTTTGCTTCCGGCCCGGTTTCTGATTGTCCCAATTTCAACATGGTCACTGCATCGTTTCCCATGGCACAGTCCACGGGGTTGCAGGTGTTGCCCGACACCTTTTCCCGGCCGCACCTGCACAATCCACTGCCCTCGGCCCTGTGCCTATTGGGGACCGGTCTGATGGGGTTGGTCGCTTTTCGCCGCCGGCGGCAACAGACGTTGCCGGCGGAACCGGGGCGAGGTGGCGGCACTTTCGATGGGAGGTATTCAGCCGGGCCGCCCCGCTTCACCGTGCTGCCAGGAGGCCAGGTCGGCCGTTCCTCCGATGACCGCATTTCCCTGCCAGGGCAGGCACCATCCTACCTGAACAGCCAGGGGCAATTGCCGCCGGATGGCGGTGAAGCGCTCCGGTGCGCATGTGAACAATAATTCATAATCCTCCCCGCCGGCCAGTGCATAGGCGCCAGGGGTGCCGCCGTACTTGCGGCAGAAGGCGGCCATCGCATCCGGAACGGGCGCGGATGCCAAGTCCAGCCGGAGGGTCAGCCCGGAGGCCTCTGCCAGGTGACGGGCGTCTCCGGAAAGGCCGTCGCTGATGTCCATCACGCATCGGACGTCGTGGGCCGCGAGGATTTCGGCGGCGTCGAACCGCGCGGCCGGGTTTTTGAAGCGGTCGACCACTTCCGGAACATCGATGCGACCGTGCCGGAGCGCTTCCAGTCCCGCCCGGGCCAGACCCAGGGGGCCGGTGGCATAAAGCCCATCCCCCGGCCGCGCCGCTGATCTTTTCGGAAACAGGGTTCCCCGTCCCTCTCCCACCACGAACAGGTCCACCGCCAGGACTTCCCCCGCCGACAGGTTGCCGCCTCCCAGCAGGCATCCGTAGCGGATGAGGGCGTCTGCGATGCCCCGGTACAGATCTTCCACCTTTGCATCGGGCATCCAGGCGGGGAGGGCCAGGTTCACAAAGGCGCAGACCGGCCAGGCGTAAGAGGCCGCCAGATCGCTCAAAGCGACTGTCACCGCCTTGCGGCCGATTTCCCGAAGGGTTTGCCAATCACGCCTGAAATGGACGTTTTCCCGGTGGGTGTCGGTGCTGATCACCGGGTGTGTCAGGGCGGACAGGAGGCAGGCGTCGTCGCCCGGCGGCACCAGACCGTGTGCGGCGTCCGGCAATACCTGGCGGGTGATTCGTAACATGCGCTGGATGAGGTTGAATTCGTCTTGCCAGCCGGTGGCCGGGTGGGGCCGGTATTCGATGCCGGCAGGTGCCCGGGTGGTTTTCTGCAACAGCGCATCCGCGCAGACAGAGACCCCGGCGGTGCCCGGAGGGGGGACAAGGGAAACTTCCTGGCCGGTTTGGGCGACGATGACGGGGCGGTTGGCGGCAGTGGCCGAAAACGCTTTGCCCGCCGGCAGCTCCAGGTAATCCAGGTCGGACAGGTTAATGGCAGCCGGATTTGCGTGGGCAGCGGCCCGGCCAATGACGGCCGCATTTCCCATCACCCGGCGTGCCGTTGCCGGGTCCGCCGACGGCGACAGATGGACACCGTCCGCGTCCAGGGCCTTGGCCGCCAGCAAATGTTCCCGGACCAGGAAAAGCGTGCCGTTGCTTTTGCACATACGGCACAACGCCGAAAGCAGGGCCCATTTTTCCACGGCGGTTTCCGAATTCGGGATCGCGCAGCGGATCATGGTGGCGCCGGTCCTGATGACGGCTGTCGCTGTTTTCAATAACCCGGTGGTTTCTGCGCCGACCGTTAGGTCGCAGCACAGCCGAAGCCCCGGGAGCAGTCGGTCCGGATGCATCACGGTTCCTTCAGCGCACCGGCTTCGGGCGAACCGAAGCGCCGGTGCCAGGCCAAAAAGATATGGGCCTTGTCCGGGCCGTGGGCGGACAGCTGCCGGAGAATGTCGGGCAAGGATTTTTCAGCGCTGTTGGCGGTTTCCGACTTGGAGAAAAACTTGTCGGCCCAGCACACGATTTCCTCTTCGAGGGTCACCGGCCGCATGTCCCGGCAGGGCAGTGGCAGGTTTCGGTCGTGGATCTCCGCAGAGGTTATCCCCGTACCCACATGCCGCTCACACACCAGGGCATGCCGTGGCAGGCCCCGCTTTTCCAGGATCTTCCGGCCCAGGACGCCGTGGCACAGGTATGGATGCGTGCCGGTGCAGCCGAGGTCCGGCGCCCGGGTCTGATGGATGCCGATGTCGTGCAGCAAGGCGGCTTCCCGGATAAAGGTGATGTCCGGCTGCAGGTGCATGACCCGGTGGGCGGCCGCCACGGCTTTTTCCGCCACCTGCCGGCCGTGCCGCACCAGGATGTCCATGGCCCGGGGGGTGGAGGCGTAAACCTCCCGTATGAGCGCCAGGGCATCCACCCCTATTTGCCCGCCAGCAGCATGGCGTCGATGAACGGATCGATATCCCCGTCCAGCACGGCATGGACATTGCCGATATCCAGGTTGAGCCGATGGTCTTTGGCCATCTGGTAAGGATGCAACACGTAGGAGCGGATCTGGCTGCCCCAGGCGATGTCGTCTTTTCCGTCGTGAAGTTCCTGTAGTTTTTCCCGCTCTTTTTCCTTCTCCAGTTGATAGAGCCTTGACTGCAATACTTTCATGGCCATATCCCGGTTCCGGTGCTGGCTCTTTTCCTGCTGGCACTGGACCACAATGCCCGTGGGAAGATGGGTGATGCGCACCGCGCTGCTGGTTTTGTTCACATGCTGCCCACCGGCCCCGCTGGCCCGGAACACGTCCACGCGCAGGTCCTTGTCGTCGATATCGATGGAAATTTCCTGGTCGATTTCCGGGTAGACGAACACGGAGGCAAAGGAGGTGTGCCGTTTTCCCCCGGCGTTGAACGGGGAGATGCGCACCAGCCGATGCACGCCGTTTTCCGTTTTCAGCCGACCGTAGGCGTAGGCCCCTGCTGCGGTGAAGGTGGCGCTTTTTATGCCCGCCTCGTCTCCGGGTTGCAGGTCGATCAACTCGTAGGCATACCCCTTGCGCTCCACCCACCGCAGGTACATGCGGAAGAGCATTTCCGCCCAGTCCTGGGCCTCGGTGCCGCCGGCCCCGGCGTTGATGGACACGATGGCATTGTTCCGGTCGTTTTCGCCGCTGAGCATCAGGGTAAGGGAAAACTGTTTGACTTCTTTTTCAAGAGAGACAAGCTGGCCTTCCGCCTCTCCGAGGGCATCGGCATCGACTTCCTCTTCGGCCATTTCAAACAGGAGGTCGCAGTCCTCGATGCGTTGGGAAAGAGTCGCGAAGGTTTCCAACTGGTCGCTGAGGACGGTGCGTTCCTTCAGGATCGGGCGGCTTTTTTGGGGGTCGTTCCAGAAGCCTTCCTGGGCGAGAACGGCCTCCAGTTCCTCCAGCCGGTTTTGTTTGGCCGGCAGGTCAAAGATAGCTCCGGATCTGGTGGAGTTGGGTGCGCAGGTCCTTGAGCAACTGTTTGTGTTCGATTGCCATGGTATTTCTCCTTTCATCGCCGGCGTCGGCGGCCGGTGTGGGTCATCATCAGGATCAGAATGACGCCGCATCCGATGGGGAACCAATCTCCCCACCGGGTGTAGCATGTTTGTGTCGACAGTTTCGGTACCCGGCTGGTCCGCACCGCCGTTTCGAACAGGGGCGTGGTGTCCAGCACCCGGCCGGCGGGGTCGATATGCCCGCTGATGCCCGTATTGGCGGCGCGGATAACGGCGCGGCGGTTTTCCACGGCCCGGACAACAGCCATGGCAAAGAGCTGATACGGTGCGCTGGACCGGCCGTACCAGGCGTCGTTGGTAAGGTTGGCCAGCAGCTCGGCGCCGTTTCGCACCGCTTTGCGGGACAGGGCCGGGAAAATCATTTCATAACAAATCTGAACGCCTATACGGCCCTTGTCCCACGCGAGGATGGCGCCTTTTCGGCCGGGCGTGAAGTCCCCGGCCCCGGTGACCATCTTTTGCACGAAGGGCAACCATTTCTTGCACGGGACATACTCACCGAACGGCACGAGGTGCGATTTGTCATAGGCGCCTTTTTGGCTGCCGTCCGGTCCCAACAGCAACGCACGGTTGAAATAGCGCACACCGCTGTCGGTGTGTTCCGCGGCCGGGGTGCCGATGAGAAAGGCGGCGCCTGTACGTCGAACCGTTTGGAGGACCCTGCGGGTGCCGGGGACGTCCCGGAACAGATAAAAGGGAGTGGCTGTCTCCGGCCACACCACCAGATCCGGGGCCAGGGCCGCCGCGTTTCGGGTCAGTTTCTCGTAAGCGGTGACGGCGGCATCGGCAAAGTCCGGATCCCATTTGACATCCTGGGCGATATTTGCCTGCACCACGGCTGTTTGCACCGTGGGTGCTGCGGCGATTTGTGCGTCGATCTGCCTGATGCGCAACTTACCGTAGAGCAAGCAGGCAGCCACCAGGCATGCGCCTGTCAGCAATGCCAGGGCGGCGCTTTTTCC
This sequence comes from Desulfobacterales bacterium, assembly GCA_963678885.2. Taxonomy (GTDB): domain Bacteria; phylum Desulfobacterota; class Desulfobacteria; order Desulfobacterales; family JAFDDL01. The sequence goes on from CAXXFG010000001.1 coordinate 2,029,712, forward strand.
GGATACCGGGCGGTTTCTCCAATCCGCGTTGCGCAAATGCAGCCAGGCAAGGGCAATGGCCGCATTGACCAGGACGATCAGAAACGAAACGCCGTATACGCCGAATATATCGGATACCTGGAGAATCTGCAATACAGGGGCCTGGCTGCAACCCAGGATGCCCCATGGGAAACCGGTCAGTGCGGCGGTTCGGATATATTCGAGGCAAACCCATAGGCAAGGGGGCGCCAGAAAGAGCCCCGCGGGCGTTATGGCCACCCACGCCAACACCGTTGAGAACGCCGCCGTGTAGAGGCCCAGATAGGCGGCGAGAAGCAGCAGGGCGCCGAGGCTGCCGATCCAAGGGATGCCTCCGAACGTCTGCATGGTGCCGATCAGCCAATAGAGCAGCGTTGCGTAGTGCACCAAGCCCGTCACCAGGCCCAGCCGGAAGCGTTCTGCCGCCGAAGCGTTTCGAATGCTTATCAGCAGGGGCACCAGTGCCACCCAGGCCACCGGCGGCACCCCCCATTTCGGGAAGGCACCGGTCAGCAGCAGTCCGCTCAGAGCCGCTCCACAGATTGGCGTGTGTTTGCTTGAAAAATAATGCAAAAAAACTCCATTGCCGGTTGCCCCCGGCGCTGTGGAAACATTGTATTTCCGCGAACCGTCACTTGTTGTCAAGGGGATAATTGGGGCGAATGCGGTGCTTTGTGGCCCTCCGGCGGCATGTGCCCAACGAATTTGCGATGCGAAGCGCCACCTTAGTCCCGGCAGACGATGCACCTGATTTCCAGGAGCGCCTTTTTGGGCAGCGCGCTGACTTCCACCACGGCCCGGGCCGGACGGTGCTGTTGGAAAAAAGCCGTGTAGACATCGTTCAGCGTTGAAAAATTGCTCAGATTGCTCAGATAAATATCAACCGAAACAATCTGATCGATGGTGCAACCGGCGGCCAACACCACTTGGCGAAGGTTTTCCAGGGTTTGGCGGGCTTGCACTTCAAAATCGGGGGACGTCAGTTCTCCGGTCAATGGATCCAGGCCGAGCTGGCCGCTGACGAACACGAAAGAACCGGCCGCGACAGCCTGGGCGTAGGGTCCGACGGCCGCCGGCGCGTTTTTGGTTTCAATGGGGGTGGAGGCCATGCGCTTCTCCTTTGCTTGACGGCGCAGATTGCTGAAACGGGCGATCCGCCGGAAACGATACGCCATCGCCGGCAGGTTGTGACGTCCTATGCCGATTGCCGCAGACCAGGGAACGGGGCCGCCCGGCAAAAGGGCTGCTTTTCCCATAGAAGAAAACCTCCGGGGACGCAAGAGTGTTTTTTAGCGGGGTGGGTGTAAAAAGGCGCTTCTGTGCGAACCGATCATCATTGGCTGCAAGGTCCGCGGACAGGTCCACCGGGAAAAAGAGGCGATGTATGGGCGATGCGTTCCAGCCGCCGCCGGCGGCAGTCGATGCCGCCGGGTGTCTTTCCGTCGGCCGATGGGCGACCGGAGACCCCACCGACACCATCGTTACCGCGTTTTCCGGCTATCGCGTGCGGGTGGAGCAAGGCCTGGGGATTATTCGTCCGAGCCGTATTTAAACGACACGTTCACCCGTGCCCGGAACGCCAACACCTTGCCGTTTTCGACCTTCATGTCCAGCTTGACGATTTCAGCGATGCGCAGATCCCGGAGGGTTTTCCCAGCTGTCTCCACGGCGGTTTTCGCCGCATCTTCCCAGGATGTCTGGCTGGTGCCCACCAGTTCGATGACCTTATAAATACTGTTTGCCATGATGCACTCCTTTCTGACCGATGGTGAGGTGGATAGGAAAAGAGGACGCTGCGGTGTCGCAGGCCTCGGGCATGGCCGATAGAAAGGTGGCCGGCTTTGTCCGCCGATACGCACAGTATTTCACACCCCAGGGGAGGCGTCAAGAATGCGTGCGGCATTATGCTATAATACAGGGTGTTGTGGCGTTTTCGGTGGCTGTCGCGGGCGCGTGGCCCTTTGTTGCCGCAGCCCCGGGCCTGCGTGGTGCCGTCCGTCCCCAACGGCCGACGCGGTGAAAGTGCTTGACAGGGAAAGAGGGTGCGACTATACTAACGATAATTGTTCCTGATAGAATTGTAGGTTTTTGAAAATACAAGATATACTGCTTTTATAAAAAAAGCCATGTTTTTACCGTAAGCTTTCCAGGAAGGGAGGAACCGACATGGAAAAGAAAAAGGCCGAGAAGGCGCCGATTCCGGCAAAAGATCTCACCATATGTGATGCCACGGCCCAGATGATCGACAAGGCGCGTCGTGACGGCGTGGAACTCGCATTTGACCGGGCCGCCAGCATGAAGGCATGCCCCATCGGCGACAAATCCGCATGCTGCAAGCATTGTTTCATGGGGCCCTGTCGCCTGAATGCCGCGGACCCCTACAGCAAGGTGGGGATTTGCGGTGCGGACATCGACACCATCCAGGCCCGGAACTGGGGACGTTTTGTCGCAAGCGGCTGCTCTGCCCACACCGATCACGGGATGTCCATGCTTGATCTGTTCCGCGAGGTCGTCAACGGTCACATCCTTGACTACGAGATCAAGGACATCGTCAAGCTGAAGCAGGTGGCCGCGTCCGTCGGGATTGAAACCGATGGCAGGGAGACAAAAGACATCGCAACGGAACTCTACAAGGAGCTGGAGCGCACCTACACCCAGGTGGAAGGCGAGATTCCCTTTGCCAGCCGGGTGCCGGAAAAAACCCTTGAAACCTGGCGGAAATTGGGCATCGTGCCCCGGGGGGCCATGCGGGAAATCATGGAAATGATGCACCGGACCCACATGGGCGTCGACCAGCAATGCGACAACCTGGTCAAGCAGGCCAGCCGGACGGCCCTTGCGGATGGATGGGGCGGTTCCATGGTGGCCACTGAGATTTCCGACATCCTCTACGGTACGCCGACCCCCGTCAAGGTCGAGGTGAACATGGGCGTCCTCAAGGACGACCAGGTCAACATCTGTGTTCACGGCCATGAACCCAATATGTTCGAGACCATGTTGGAATCGGTCAATGACCCGACCCTGCTGGAAGAGGCCAAGAAGGCCGGGGCCAAGGGCATCAACCTGGTGGGCATGTGCTGCAGCGGCGCCGAGATGATGAGCCGTCACGGTGTGCCCCACGCCGGAAACTTCATGTCCAGCGAAGCCTTGCTGGTTACCGGCGCGGTGGATGCCATGGCCGTGGATGTGCAGTGTATCAAGCAGGGGTTGGGCAAGGTCGCCGATTGCTACAACACCAAGCTGTATACCACCAATCCCCGCTGCCACATCGAGGGCGTGGCCCACATCGAGTTCGAGGACCACAATCCCCGGGTGTGCACCGATGAAATCGTGATTCAGGCCATCATGCGGTTCAAGAACCGCACCGCGGCCGTCGAAATTCCCAAGATCACCAACTACGGCGTGCACGGTTTTTCCCATGAATACATCAACTATATGCTCGGCGGTACTTTCCGGGCATCCTACAAGCCCCTGAACGAAAACATCATCAACGGCCGTATCCGCGGTGTTGCCGGCGTGGTGGGGTGCGTGAACCCCCGGGTCAAGCAGGACTGGGTGCATGTGGAAATGGTCAAGGAACTGATCCGGAACGACGTGCTGGTGGTGCAGACCGGTTGTTCCCAGATCGCCCTGGCCAAGGCCAACCTGACCAGCCCCGAGGCGGCCCACCTGGCCGGTCCCGGTCTGAAGGAAGTCTGCGAGACGGTCGGCATGCCGCCGGTTCTGGGCCTTGGTTCCTGCGTGGACAACAGCCGCATTCTCATCGCCTGCGCCGAGATGGTGAAGGTGGGTGGGCTGGGCAACAGCATCGCCGATCTGCCGGTGGCGGGCGCCGCTCCGGAATACATGAGCGAGAAGGCCATCTCCATCGGCCATTATTTCGTGGCGTCCGGTGTGTATACGGTATTTGGTGTGACCTTTCCCGCCGTGGACGGCACCAAATTCAAGGATCTTTTGTTCGACGGCCTTGAAAAGCAGGGGCTCGGCAAGTGGGATTTCGTTGAGGATCCCTACGAGATGGCCCATAAGATGATCGCCCACATCGACAAAAAGCGCAAGGCCTTGGGCATCGACAAGGCCCGGGAGCGGGTGTTGATGGATATGGCCGACCGCCGCCAGATGGAGGCCGGTTGATCTTTTCGTGGGTGACAATACAAAGGAAGTAAGAAAGGGGGCCGTTCAGGCCCCCTTTCGTGTTATCCGCCGGGCCGTTTTCAAAACAGCTCAACGCGTCCAAGGGCAAGGCGGGCGGTCCGGATGGAACCGGGATCCCTGTGATTGAAATCTGAGCCCAACGCGGAAGTTCGGCCCGTCTGTTTTGCCGGGATGGCGCCGACCGAGGCGGTGCTATTGGGGAATGGGGAATCCCTCTCCGAGGATTTCAAAGGTATTGCTGATAATGATGAAGGCATTCGGGTCGATGACCTGGACCATGCGCTTGAGGGGGATGACCTCGCTGTTGTCCACCACCACCATCAGCATCTTTCGTTCTTTACGGGTATAGATGCCGTGTCCTGAAAACAGCGTGCCGCCCCGTTTCAGTTCCTTGATGACCTGCTGGTTGATCTGATCCAGATGATCGGAGATGATGTAGGCGATTTTGCCCACCGGGGGGCCGGCCAGCACGTAATCGATCACCTGCGCCATGATATAGGAGAAGAGCAGCCCCCACAGCACGATTTCCACGTTCTTGAAGTACACCGCACCGAAGCAGAGAATGATGAAATCGGAGATCATCAGCAGTTGCCCCACCTTGACGTTCAATCGATTGGCCAGCACCTGGGCAACGATGGCGGTGCCCCCGGTGGAGGACCCGGCCCGCAGCACCAGCCCCAATCCGACGCCCATCAGCGTGCCGCCGTAGAGGGTGGCGAGAATGAATTCGTTGGTGAGGCCGGGCAATTTCAAAACCGTTCCGAACAGATCGGTGAACAGCGAGAACAGCACAATGGCAAAGACGGAACGGATTCCGAAAATCCTGCCCAGGTGTTTGATTCCGTAGAGAAAGATGGGCACATTGATGAGCAACATCAGAATACCGGTGGGCAGGCCGGTCATGTAGTGCAGGGGGACGGCGATGCCGGGGATGCCGCCGATGGTCATCTGATTGGGCTGAATGAACAAAATGATGGCGGCGGCCATCAGGGCCGTGCCGATGGTCACCAGAAGCGCCTCCTTGACGGTGGCGCGAAAACCGCGGGTGAAGGGGCTGCTGTGGGTTTCGGTGGTCACGCGCGGTTCCTTTTATTGTCGTTGCGCCGGCGTGTAGAAGCAATCGCCATAGAGAATCGTTTTCCGGCTGCCGTCGGAAAGGCGCAAAATCAGGGCGCCGTCGGGGGCGACGTCTTCGGCAATGCCGGAGACGGTGCCATTGGTGGTTTCCACGGTGAGCCTGCGGCCAAGGGTGTTGGTGTGCGCCCGCCATCGTTCCAGAACGGCCACCGGATCCGTTTCCCGAAGCGTCGGCGTCAACGTGTCGAGATAGGCTTCCAGCAGCCGTTCCGGTGCTTCGGTCCTGCCGATCAGGTCCTTGAGCGCGACGGCGGGGATCCGGGCTGCCGGCGGCGTGTTGTTGACGTTGATGCCGATGCCGATGTTCACATAATGCATTTCCTGACCCATGACAGCGGTTTCCGACAGCATGCCGGCGATCTTTTTTTCTTCCACCAGAACGTCGTTTGGCCATTTGACCCGGGCTTCGAGGCCGTATTGCCGTTGCAACAGACGGGCGAGGCTGACGGATGCCTGAAAGTTCAGCTGCCAGCATGCCTGGGGCGGCAATTGCGGCCTGAGCACCATGGTAAAGTAAAGTCCCCCGGCATCGGAAACCCAGGTGCGGTCAAGGCGCCCCCGCCCCTTGGTTTGGGCGGCGGCCGTCACGACGGTCATGTGGGGGCAACCGTTTACGGCCATCTGCCTGGCCCGGTCCATGGTGGAGGCAAGCGTGGTGAAGAAATGGATGCGGTGCCTGCCGGTGTACCGGGCTTCGGCTGCCGTGTTGGTTTCATCTGGCCCGGTCAAGGCGGTTACCCGTTCCCCACTTTTTCCCGCAGCATTTCCAGGAGCGCCGCCGGTGATTTCCGGGAAAGGATTTCCCTGAACTGTGTGCGGTAGTTCTTGGACAGGCTGACGCCTTCCACGATCACGTCATAGACCCCCCATTTGCCGCCCACCAGGGCCATGCGGTAAACCATTTCCACGGGGGCGTTTTCCGTCTGAATGCGGGTGCGCACCTCGGCCTTTTGTTCCGTGAGCATTTCATCGCCGACATACCCGATGTCGCCGTCCTTGTAGGCCAGGATCCTGTCGATGTAGGCCCGTTCGAGAAGGTCCTTGAACAGGGCGATGAATTCCTGCTGCTGGTCTGCCGTCAGGTTGTTCCAGCCCCTTCCCAGGGTCATTCTGGAAAGGCCGTCCCAATGAAACATGCGGTCCGAGATGTCCCGGATGGCCTTCTTTTTTTCAGCCTCTCCCTGGGCGGAAGCCGGCGCGCGCAGAACGTCCAGAACCTGGTCAAGCTGGGTGCGGAGTAAGTCCATGGGCTCTCCGGCCTGTGCGGCCATGGGGAGCGTCAGGGCAAACACCAGAAGTAGGGCGCGGGCAATTGCTTTCATCATAATTCCTCTCAAGTTCTGTGTCGGCGTGGGGACGCACATTTTTTCGCCACATGACAAGCATGCAGCCGGAACGGTCCGATGTCAAGCGCGCAGTGCGCAGCGTCGAATGCGTTACTCATCATCGCCGCCGATGCTGCCGAAGGCGAATTTGCCGATCAAAGATTCGATGTCGAGGGGGGCGCTGGTGTCCACGATCAGGGCGTTTTCTTCCATGGGGGTACCGGCCCCGCCCGGATCGATCTGGACGTATTTGTCCCCGATGAGGCCCGCCGTCTTGATGGCCGCCATGGCATCGTCGTAAATGGTCACCGCCTTCTGAATGCGCAGGGTGGCCATGGCCACCTGTTTTTCCTGGTCCAAGGTCAGGGCTTCGACCTTGCCCACCTCGATGCCCAGCATTTGCACGGCGCTGCCCACACGCAGGCCCGCCACCGATGCGAACCGGGCGCGTATGGTGTAGGTGCTGTCTGCGAACAGCGTGAGGTCTCCCAGCTTGACGGCCATGTACCCGATTGAGATCAGGCCAATCACGATAAAGATGCCGACGGTGGTTTCCATGGTTGATTTTTTCATGCCTGTTTTCCTCCGCACGAATCGCATTGAAACTCTGCAATCATTTGTTTATGGGATGCCGCCTGTCGAAAGATCGCCTCCATGTCCGAATTGGGCGTGATTTCCGCGATGCCGGCATAGACGCGAATATTAAAGCAGGTGTTGGCATTGATGTCCGCCTGGGAGCGTGATTGGATGTTGCCCAGCGCACGTCCCCGCAACCCTTCGGAAAATGACCGGACGAGGGGCTCGACGTCCTCGCGCTCCAACTGGGGGAACACCGTGAGAATGTGGTCCCGCTGGAGGCGGGTTGAAAATCCGCCGACCGTATCCAGATGCTGGCTGACGTACTCCCCGAGGCGCTTGACCACCTGGAGGGCCGCTTCGGGCCCCAGGGCTTCCGTCATCAGGTCCAGTTCGACACTGAACACCACCGCCACCATGACACGCGATCCGTTCCCGGCGGACAACTCCATCTGGTAACGGGAGCGGAACATCTGCTTGCTCAACAATCCCGTCAGTTCGTCGGCGAATCCCTCGAGGCTTGCCAGGTATTCTTCGTTCATGGGCAGGGAGGAGTTTCTGGCCTCCTCCCAACTGCCCTGAAAGGCGGCTTTCCCCTCCCACAGCAGGATGATGCGGTCGGAGATAAAGAAGATATCGGGAATTTCATGACTGATAACCACCGCCGTGAAGCCGAACCGCTTCTTGTATTGGGCGATCATGCTGAGGATCACGTTTTTCCGGATGGGATCCTGGCCCGTTGTGGGTTCGTCGAAAAGAACGATGGAAGGATCCGTCACCAGCGCCCTTGCCAGCGCCGCCCGTTTCTGCATGCCCCCGGACAGCTCCGCCGGATATTTGTGGGCGGCATCCGCCAAGTCCACCTGGTGGATGCGGGACATGGCTTTCTCTTCGATTTCGGTTTTCTTTAGACGCGTGGTTTCCCGCAGGGGCAGGGCGACATTATCGTATACCGTCATGTGATCGAACAAGGCGTTTCCCTGGAACATATAGCTGAACTGGCGGTGATATTGCGCCTTTTCCTGCTTTGTCATGGTGCTTACCGGTTTTCCACGAAAAAAAATTTCGCCGCTGTCCGGTTCCAACAGCCCCACGATATGCTTGAGCAGCACGGTTTTGCCCGTTCCGCTTTTCCCGATCACGGCCGTGATCTGGCCTTCGAACAATTGCAAGTCAAGGTTGTCAAACACCAGCTTGCCGTCGAAGCGCTTGGTGACCTGTTTGAATTCCAGCAATGGCACTTCCATAATGACGGGCCTTTCCTTGCTTACATTAAAAACGATGTGACCACGTAATCCGACACCAGGATCGACACGCAGCACAGCACAACCGCCGAGGTGGTGGCAAGGCTTACGCTTTGGGTCCCCCGGCCGTCGGTGCGCAGATGGCAGTGGTATCCCTGGTAGGTGCAGATGACCGATACGAGGGCGGCGAACACCAAGGACTTGATGAAACCACCGTAAACATCCACCCATGCAAGGCTTGCATGCACCCGGTACACATAGGCCCCCGGATTGAGTTTCAGAAGTACCACGCCGGTCAGGTATCCGCCGGCAAGTCCGATCAGGTCGAAGAAGGCGGTGAGGATTGGAAAGCTGATGGCCGCCGCCGCCAGCCGGGGGCTGACCAGAAATTTAACCGGGTCGATGCCCATGGTTTGCAGGGCGTCGATTTGTTCGCTGATGCGCTGGATACCGATTTCAGCCGTCATGGCCGATCCTGCCCGGGCCGTGATCATGATGGCGGTGAGCACCGGGCCCAGCTCGCGCACCAGGGACAGGGCCACAGCCGATCCGAGGGCGGCTTCCGAGCCGTAATCGATGAGGGCGTAGTACATCTGGAGCCCCATGACCATTCCCGTGAACAATCCCACCATCAGGACGATGCCCGTTGAGTGGGCGCCGATCAGAAGCACCTGCCGGGCGATGGCGGCCGGCTGGTGGGGCTTGAAAATCATCACCAGAGATTTGAGAAAAAACAGAAACGATGCCCCCAGGTGGTGGAGCATTGCAAGGGCGTGGCGCCCCAGCAGTGCAAAGGGCCGGTGCCATCGATACAGGAACGGCCTGGGATCGGCGCAGTGATGTTGATCGCAGTTCATCGTCACCCCATTCAAAGTCGGTCCAGCAATCGCTGGTGTATGTTGTCAAAACCGCCGTTGGACATTACCAGGACGGTGTCGCCGGCACGGGCCTCGCCGGAGAGAAACGCGACAATGGCGTCCGTGTCAACAAAAAAGCGGGCAGCGATGCCCCTTGCTTCAAGATCCTTTGCAAGGGTTTCGGAGGAGAACCGTGCCCCTTGCGGGATTTTGTCCAGCAGGGGCGGGTGCCGGACGCAGACCATGTCGGCGGCGTCGAACGCCCGGGCGTAATCGGCCTGGAACACGTTGCGCATGCTGGTGTTGGTTCTGGGTTCGAACACGGCGATCAGGCGCCCGGCGGCCGCTGGGCGGATGGCCGCCAATGTTTCCCGGACCGCCGTGGGGTGGTGGGCGAAATCGTCCAGCACCGTCACGCCCCGCTTGGTGCCGCGCACCTCCTGCCGGCGTTTGACGCCTTTGAAAGAACGCAACCCTTCGGCGATCTGCGTCCAGGAAATGTTCAGGTGGTGCGCCAGGGCAACGACCGCCAGGGTGTTGGCGAGATTATGGGCACCCAATAACGGCACGGAAAGCGTCCCCTCCGCCTTTCCGGCGTGTTCCAGCCGGAAGGAGGTGCCGGTGGCGCTGAACACGGGGGCCGTGCTGCGCCAACAGGCATGGGCGCTGCGGCCGTAGCGTTCCACGCGACAGCCAACGCCGGCGATTACCCGGTCGATGTTTGCGTCCGCATCGTAGGCAAAAAGCGAGCTGGTCGCGGGCAGTTCGTGGACAAAACGCCGGAATACCGCTCGTACATGATCGATGTCCTCGAAGATGTCGGCATGGTCGAACTCGATGCCGGTCAACACCGCCAAGTTGGGTCGATAATGCATGAATTTCGGCCCTTTGTCAAAAAAAGCGGTGTCGTACTCGTCTCCTTCGATGACCATGCAATCCCCGTTGCCCAGCCGGTAATTGCTGTCAAAGTTGCGGAGAATGCCTCCCACCATGAACGACGGGTCGCGCCCCGCCGCGGTCAGCAGCCAGGCGGCCAGGGCCGCCGTGGTGGTTTTACCGTGGGTGCCGGTTACCAGCACCACCTTTTTCCCGCCGGCTGCGAAATGGTTGAGCGCCTGGGGCATGGAGCAATAACAGAGGCCCCGCCGCTGGGTTTCCAGTGCCTCGGGATTGTCTTTGCGTACCGCGTTTCCAACGATGACCAGATCGATGTCCGCTCCTACATGCGCGGCGGCAAAGCCGTTTTGCACCACGATGCCCCTGTCGGCGAGAAAGGTGCTCATGGGTGGGTACACCTGCTGGTCGGATCCGGTGACATAAATGCCCATCTCCTTGAGCATGCAGGCAAGCGCGCCCATGCCCGTGCCGCAAATGGCGATGATGTGGCATTTTTTGACCACCGGGGGAATGGTGTTGAAGCGTTGTTCCATGGATTGATTTCCGCGGGTACTGGTATAATATTAATGTTGAAACCAAGGACGAAACGGCGGGGCGGTGGCGGTCCCGGTTGCCTGCACGGCGGCGACAAGCCGCCAGCCTGTGTTTCACAAATCCTTTTTTCTATAAAAGATTTTGCCCTGGATAACAAGTGCCGGTCCGCATAAGGGGGGCATGACATGCTCGATGTTGATTTGAAGGAAAAATTAGCGTCTTTTGCGCTGAGCGACCGCCAACTGACCGTGCTCACGGGCACGGGAATTTCCGCCGAAAGCGGGTTGCCGACCTTTCGGGGGTACCGGGAATATTGGCGGGTGGGTGGGAAGGAATATCTGCCGCATCAATTGGCCACCCGCCGGATGTTTGAAGCCCATCCGGATGACGTGTGGAGTTGGTATCTGTACCTGCGGGGTTTGTGCCGAAGGGCCCGGCCGAACCCGGGGCATTTGGCCCTGGTGGAAATGGAGCGGTTGTTTTTCCACCGCTTCACCCTCATTACCCAGTGCATCGACGGGTTGCACCTGCGGGCGGGAAACCAGTTGAAGAACATCTGCCAGATACACGGCAACGTTTTTTATATGCGCTGCGACGGCGATTGCAGCCATGCGGTTTACCCCATTGGGCCGGAGATACCCGACAAAACCCGTGGGGAGCGGCTGACTGACGCGGAGCGACGTTTGTTGCGCTGTCCGGAGTGCGGCGGCCCGACCCGGCCCCATACCCTCTGGTATGACGAAACATACAACGAGGAGCATTACCGTTACGTGAGCGCCCTCAAGACCGCCACCAGCACCGGCCTCCTGCTGGTGGTGGGCACATCGGGCAACACCAATCTGTCGGTGCTCATCGCCCAGAAAACGGCTCGTCGCCTGGGGCTGATCGTGGACGTGAACATCCGGGAAACGCCCTTTTCCGGAATGGCTGTTCGTTCCGGTGGTGGGTTCGTGAACGACACCTGCACCCTTGCGCTGCCCGCCATCCTAAAGGTTTTCAGCGACCAAATGCGCACGGCCATATGAAGCCCGCAGTCCCTTGTGCATTGGTAAGGGATACGAAGTCAAACGCGTACAAGCAAAAAGATGCGCATTTTTTGGTCGCATGGTTTTACAAATACTTCCGGTACGACCCCCAAGGCCTGAAAGAATTCCAGTTGAACATAGTTAACTGAACTGCGGGGAAACACAATTCCTTACAATGGCATTTTGGGGCATGAAAATGTGGTTCTAAGCCCCGAAAACAGGTACCCATTGGGAATGTATTGACTAACATCCCAGTATTATAGTTTGGTCCGACCCGGCAGCGCCGGCAGCGACAACATGCCGGTCCGGATCGAGCATGAGCAGCACGGCGCCACCACCTACCTCTACGACGGGGCAGGGAGCCGGGTTAAAAAGAGGGTTGAATCCACGGGCAATGAGACCTATTATGTGAACTCGCTCTTTGAAATCAGAAACGGCGGCGCCTACGTCAAATACGTCTTTGCCGGAAACCTCCGGATCGCCATGGTGGACAGCACCGGCACGTATTATTACCAGAAGGACCATTTAGGCAGCACGGCCGCGATCACCAAGGTGGATGCGGCCACCGGTGACGGCACGATCCACGACCAGAACATCGGTTCGTATCTTCCCTTCGGCGGGGATCGGGGCGAGACCCGGATCACCAAGACCGACTACGCCTACACCGGCCAGGAGCGGGACGGGGAGACCGGGCTCTACAATTACAACGCCCGGCTCTACGATCCGATGTTGGGGCAGTTTGTGACGCCGGACAGTATTGTACCGGACCCCTTTGATCCGCAGATGCTCAATCGCTACAGCTATGCCAGGAACAACCCGCTAAGTTACGTAGATCCTGATGGACACACGCCCCTTCAGTTCCTGGGGGCGATTGCCATCGGTGCAGCGATTGGTGGTGTTAGTTCTGCTGCAACCGGCGGGGATATCGTTCAGGGAATGCTTACCGGTGCGATATCCGGGGCGATATTCTACGGAGCAGGAAGTTTTAATGACTTTTACAGTATTACTCAGAAGTTCTCAGGCGTTTTAACCCATATCGCAGCGGGGGCATATTCCGGGGTTTTTAGCAGTACGATATCCGGATCGGATATGGGGATGTCCGTACTGACAGGCGGGATATCCGGCGGGATTGCCAATTTCGGCGGGATGCAGCTCACCAAATACGGGTTCGACAGTTTTGGTGAGCAGTTGGTTGGTCGTGTTGTGCTTGGCGGTGTTTCGGGAGGGATATCAGCAGTCATCTACGGGGGAGATTTTGGTTCCGGTTTCCTTTCCGGGATGCAGACGTCTGCAATAGGGTTCTTCTGCAATCACGTGATGCATTATCCGAGTGTGTGGAAGATGATAAAGATGACTCTTTCACGTTATGTCCCAGATAATCCTGTGAAAACATCTTTTTGGTCAAAGATTTTTTCTGTTACCCATGAAGTAAGCGTGCTTGGCAAGGGATTGTCTTGGGATGAAAATGACGATCCAGGTCAACCTACATTGAAAGCATTAGATCTTGGTGGCGCAAGTATGAGTCTTAATATTGGTTACCAGCCTGGACCCGAGGATATTGTCGGTGCAATTAGTTTTGGGCTTGGAGATCATTTAGGTGTGAGCTATTATTTTTTTGGTAATGATGCTCAATATGGTGGCCTGAGTATAAATTTAGGCCTTGGCCTAGGGTCGCCTATACAAATATCGGGAACTTTTCCTGAGGGTACAGAATTTAGACCGTTTTGAATGGAATCATTTTGAAGAATGATATTGCAGATCAAGCACGTTCGCACAAAATTATGCAAATATTATTTCAAAATTAACAATAGGATTTTAAAGACGATGCGTAAATCAATCAAGATAATCTTGCCGGTCACATTAGCCATAATGATTTTATTTATGATTAGCGTTTTGCGTCTACCAATCTTAAATTATCTAACAAAGATACAAGGCAATAACATCTCATTAGATCTTTTTCGTTTAGTAAATTTAATAGGCATGATACCCATTATTGTTGCTCCTCCTATTTTAGGTTATTTTATTGCAAAAAAAAGGAAGATGGATAAAATCCGATGGACTATAATTTGTTTTCTTCTAAATTTCTGGGGAGTACTTTATCTGTGGTTATTCAAAAAGAAGGGGAAAGAATGGGGGTGCCTATGATTTGGTGCGCTTTTCTGCCATTTGAAAAGCACCGGGGTTACACTCACAGGGTTGGGGTCACCCATTAGAGGCCTGGTCAAGTGGGATTGGGGTCACCCATTAGAGGCCTGGTCAAGAGAAAAAACACCTCCCCCAAGAAAAATAACGCCTTTTTCTCTTGACCCTTCATCCCCCACGAAGCGCGGTGTTGAATTTGTTTGATCGCACCCGTTGTTTCTTTGGGTCGGTTGGCGGTCATCAGAGATGATCCGCGCCAGTCACCCATCCGGATCAAGGCGTATTGTGCACCCGGTCATGCCCGGCGCACTGCCCCTGGCCCTGTTCGGGCCCCAGAAATCCATCGGTTCCATACCGTGTCCAAAGGGTGTTTATCACAAACCTGTGGTTGTCAGCCAGACCCGAAACGGTTCACGGCATGGGCGAACCAAAATCCTACAACGTCCATCACTCCATTGGGTGGAAGCAGCGGCGCCCAATCAGACCTTACGGTTAATTCCAACCCTATTGGTGGCTGGCCGCTGCTTCCAAACTGTAGTGCTTATCGCATACACGTTTCCTTGTTGGATTGGGCGCCGGGATTCCAATCAAACCTTACGGTTTTTCACCAACCCCTGCACCGGTTTTCCCGGCGCCCAAGACTATGCCTGGAACAATTTGCCTTCATCAAACGCTACCTGATCCCGCATGACGTAATATGACGCCCTGCATATTTTGTTGCCCAATGCCTTTTTCGCAAGAGTTCCGTTTTTTTCCGCCATCTTCCGCTGGTAGAATTTCTGGGCGGACTTGCAATAACGGGCGGCAAAATTTGCTGCCTCCACATAAGCCCACGCCAAATAACGGTTGCCGTTCCGCCGGTTGTTTTCGCCCTTCTTCTTTCCGTTGGATATTTTACTACTGCTTACGCACCTGCAATAAGAAGAATAGTTCCCTGGCGTCTTGAACCGGTTTATGTCCCCGACCTCAAGCATGAGGGTCAAGCCGAGGATAATACCGATGCCGGGGATTGTCTGAAGCATCTCAAACTCTTTTTTCATGTTCACCTGCTTGACCACAGTTTTCTCGATCCGCTTTATTACGCCTTTCAGGAACAGGATTGTGCTGATATTGTTTTCGGCCATTGCCACCAGATTCGGAGACTGAAACAGCTTTCCGGCATCCGTCTCTTTCAGCTTCTTGATACCATTGCTTGACAGTCGTCGGCCAAGATGCCGGGTAACCATGCTTTGCAGGCTCAGAATCTGGGTGGTGCGTTGCTGGACGAAAAGAAGCCGTCGCCTTAAAAGGTCCCGGACCTCCCGTTGCTCTTTGGGATATATATACCCTTCAGCGAGTATCCCCAGGCGGCGTATATGGGCAAGCCAAAAGGCGTCGGATTGATCATTGGTGTGCTTTAACCCTTCATATTGCCGGATGGCGGCGGGATTGGCCAGGTGCACGGTATACCCTTCATCTTGGAGCCCATCGACCAGCCAGTACCAGTTATAGGTTGATTCGACCACGACGCCTTCAAGCGATTCCTTGAAAGGGGAAAGGGCGGCAAGTATATCATTCATCTGGTTAGGAAGCCTTTTCTTGTAAAGCCTTCGGTCTTTTTCGTCGATGATGCCCAGATAATTATTGCTTGAATGCAGATCGATTCCGGCGTATGTTTTCATCTGACACCTCCTAAATCCATTTTGATTGTTGCGCCACATGCGCACTGGTACCGTAGCCCGTCTGCTACGGTTAGGGAGGTGTCACTTTTTTGTGCGGGATTCAACTATTTTTCCAAATGCTACCCGTCGTTGCCTCTATATGAATATCAAACCTTGATTAGTGACAGGTTGAGATCAGGATAATAATAGTGGGATATTATGGCACGGCAATGGAGAATAGAATACCCAGGCGCGCTTTATCATGTATTGTCCCGGGGCAATGGAAGGCGGGATATATTTCTATCAGACAGTGATCGCCATCTTTTTTTATCGTTGATGGAGGAGTTGTCCGAAAGGTTTGATATTGAGATATTCGCATATGTTCTGATGGATAATCATTATCATATTCTGCTCAAGACATTGGATGCGAATTTATCAAAGGCCATGCAATGGCTGGGAACCACCTATACGCGCAAGTTCAATGTTTCCAACGTCCAAAGCGGGCATCTTTTCCAGGGGCGCTTTAAAAGCATTCTGGTGCAAAATGACGCATACCTACTTCGGTTATCCTGCTATATCCATCGCAATCCGCTGAGAGCTCATATTGTCGAGCGACTTGGCGATTACAAGTGGAGCAGCTACCCATACTATGCCTATAAAAGGAAAACGCCTGGATGGCTGAAAACCAAGACGATCCTCAGCCAGGTATCTCCACCTGATTTTAACAAATCATACAGAATCAAAGTCCAACAGTATTCAGAGGAAGAAGGCAGTTTCCTGGAAG
>CAXXFG010000002.1:0-86362 GCA_963678885.2 Desulfobacterales bacterium
ACGATGCCCTGGGCCAGGTCATATCGGTCACCAAATCCATCCAGACGTCCACCGGCATCCTGACCGACTACACCACCGGCTACCAGTACGACATGGCGGGCCGGCCCACGCAGATGGTGTATCCCGACGGCACCCAGGTGGATTACGAATATTTTGCCGGGACCAGTCTGCTTGAGAAGGTGACCTCCCCCGGAACCGGCGGGGACACCATCGAGCATGCAGAGTTTTCTGCCTACACCCCCACCGGGAAGATGGGCAATATCTATTATTATAACCAGACCCAGACGGATTACACGTACGATCCGGCATCGGGGCGCCTGAAAGACATCAAGACCTACGATACGGATTATCTGGCAGGGCCCCGGATCCAGCACAAGGTCTATACCTACACAAACGCCGGGGACGTCAAAACGATCACCGACGTTCGGGCGGGCATCACCCGCACTTACACCTACGACAAGCTGCACCGGCTCACCGGGGAATCATCGGACAGCGGGGCTGAGGACGATTTTGATACCCAGGACATCGTGCCGGTGTATCCGTATAGCGGGGAAACCCAGACAAGCGGGGTGAAATACCCGGTCCATGCGGCCAAGGGGCTGTCGGTGAATGGTAGGCAGTATGGGTATGAATACGACGCCAACGGCAACATGACCCTGGGCTGGGATACCCGAAACGGCATTGCCAGCCGGGAGTTCAGCTATAACGCGGACAACATGCCCACTGAGATCGTGCACGCGACCCTGGGCGCCACCACCTACACCTACGATGAGGGGGGGCAGCGGGTCAAAAAAAGCGCCCCGGGAAACACCATCTATTATGTGGGTGAGCATTACGAGGTGAAAAACGGCGCGCCGGTCAAATACATCTTTGCCGGCAACATCCGCCTGGCCATGGTGAATACCAGCGGCACGTTCTATTACCACAAGGATCATCTGGGCAGCACGGCGGCCCTCAGTGATATGAGCGGCGGGATCTACGGCGGCACATCCGCCTACCTGCCCTTCGGCGGCCAGCGCAACGACAACGGGGTCACCACCACGGCCTATATGTTCACGGACCAGGAACAGGATGCCGAAAGCGGGCTCTACAACTACGGCGCCAGGCTTTACGATCCGGTGGCCGGGGTGTTCGTGACGCCGGACAGCATCGTGCAGAGTCCGTTTGATCCGCAGATGCTGAACCGGTATAGTTATTGCCGGAATAATCCACTGATATATGTTGACCCGAGTGGGCATTTTTTGGGATTATCGGCGGGTGTGACCGCGTTTATTGCGGCGATGGCGAAGGGCGCAGCCGTTGGAGCGGTTGTCGGCGGCGCTATGGCAGCGGTTACGGGCGGTGACATTGCTCAAGGGATGATCACAGGTGCGATTTCTGGTGCCATGTTTGGGGGGGCAGGAAGTATAATACATGGCAGCGGAATGCATGCTATAACCCAGGCAGGCATACATGCGATAGCGGGGGCGGCATCAGGGGCGATAAATGCGTCTATAACCGGAGGCGATATTGGAAAGGGCGCGCTTGTTGGGGCCATGTCCGGAAGTTTTTCTAAGTTCGTAGGGGCAAGTTACCTTGAAGGCTTGGATAATGTTGTTTTACAATTTGCCGGGTACACCCTTGTTGGCGGTGTCACTGGTGGGATTGCTTCGGTGATGTATGGCGGGGACTTCGGTAACGGTTTTATGTCAGGTATGCAAACTTCCGCATATGGTTTTTTGTTTAACAAGACGAATTTCGGGGAGCGGGTTTTTAACGCAGTATCTAATTTTTTTAAGGGGGTAGCTGATACAATGATATTCCCTCCACCCTCTTTAGCAGACCCCGAGGCTATGAAAGGCTTAGATCAGGCAATTAAGGGTGTGCAGGTTAAATATAATGAATATGGCGAAGGCCTTGGCGAATGGGGGCCTGAGAACCCTTGGTATTATAGTTGGGGTGTGAAGACACAAGATGGTGTTAGCTATAGAGATAGAATAAAACAAAAGGAATCAACCGAGTAATAATTAGGTTGAGGTTAGATCTTGAGGTATAGGAAATCTTATAAATACTTTGTCAGATTAATATTATTTCTTATTATAACATATGTTTGCGTTGTGTTTCATGTGGATTATAACTTAGATCCCACGGAGTATGACCAACTTTACGATGGTTTAAAAGAGATTGATCAAAAAGAAGAAAGCTTCACTAAATTCCTGAGCTCGGGGGAAAGAGTTTGGTAAATGTTCACGGGGTATAGTGGCAGTGGTTTAAGCCCCGAGCCATGTCATATCTGGCGGTTGTTCTTTGAAATAGCATTCAAGTGCATGCACAAGCAAAGGGAAAACCGGCAAAGAGCGCGTGCGGCAGGTCTGTTTGAGAGAGAGTATTCTTTCAACCCACCGATCCCCCTTGTCGCTTTGGGTGCCGTTGCTGCGTTTCCTCCAAAGCACGCCGAAGCGCAGGGCTCGCTCCCCCAGGTTGTTGGTCGGTTCCACGCCATTTTCTTCGAGAAAAAGCCATAGGCTGTCCAACTCGCCCAGAAGACGTCTTGCCATGGTTCCGGCCTCATCGCCGGCATTTTCAAAAAGAAACAACAGCAGAATGAATCTCGAATAGAATTCGGTCCATTGTTTCTCGGTGGGCGGCGCTTTTGCGAAATGGCACAAAAGCCGAAGCTCTTTCAATACGCTTTGCCCAAAATCCCGGAGGGAATCGTCTTTTCGCTCACTCAAGGCCTTCGCCCTTCGGATCAGATGCGCTAAACAGGTTTGTCGTTTTTCGACCCAACTTCGGTAAAGCCCATAATCATCGCTGACAAGGATGCCTTTCCAGTTGCCGATCAGGGCAAGAAATGCCTCTTTTGACCGATTCGGGTGAATCACAAAATAGTTGACCGTCCTGTTGGCCATGACCCATAGCCACTTGAGGGCTCCGGATTGGAACCACGACGTTTCATCCACATGGTTTATTCTGGAGCCGTGGGCAATGTCGCCAATGGCATCGTAGTACGGCTTTATCGCTTCCGAAGAACGATCAATCACATTTTGTATAGCGCCGGTAGAGATTGAAAACCCCAGCACGGATCTGCAAAATCCCTGGACCGTTTCCCGGCTGCTTCCTTGGGTGCCGCTCATTTCCGCAATGAGAGCACTCAAGCGAGGGCCATAACCGGCTCGATGCTCAGCAGGCACGGTGGCTTTAACCGTTTTTCCACACTTCGAGCACCGGCATTTATGAAGCACGCAATGAACGATATCCATTTCGATTTTCGGCAACTCAATTTGCTGGTGGATATAATACGGCGCCATTTTACCGGGTGCCAGTTGCTGGTTGCCGCAGGTGCAGCGTTCAGGGAAAATCGGTATTTGGTCCGTCGGTGGTAAAAGCTCCTGCCGATGCCCCTTATGGCCCTTTTGTGCCCCTCTTTTTCCGTTTTTCCTGGCAGCTTTCTTTCGCTGAGGCTTTGTGTAGGGGCTATCGGAAGACGGCGGTTTGCTGGAGTTTTGGCTGTTCTTCTTGCTGCCGGCTTCCAGCTGCTCGATTCTCTTTTCGAGTTGCTCAACCTTTGCCACAAGGGTAAAAACCGTCTGCTCCAGCTGCTCAACGTATTGCCTCACCGGTTTGGGCGTTTGGAGCCAGTCCGCTTCCGAAAATGGTCGTTTTATTTCCATGGCCGGAAGCATAACATGCTAGAAATAAAAAATCTAGGCCTATTTTAAATAATTTCAGCATGTTATATCGTTATTGAATTTGCCTGCCATTTCAAGTAGTTATGGCGCGCGCTTATACCCCCTGAATGGGTACAGAGTTTGTGAGTACCTATTAAAAAGACTTTCTGATGAAAATGATTCTTTTATTAGAAGTGATATTATACAAATTGTTAGTTCAATAAAGTGCCCGGGGTGTGAAGAAAATTTAGTCCCTTTATTAAATGATCCAGATTGGCGGGTTAGGTACTTCACCATTGATGCCCTTGGTAAGCTGGGGTACAAAATGCTGGCTGCTTGTTTACCTGAAATTATTCTAAATGACCCAAATCAAGAGGTTAAAATTGGTGCAATAATGTCTCTTGGGGAATACGGCAAGGAGAAAGACATTCCTTTTTTAGAAGACCTGTTAGCAAGGAGAGAGTACCAAAAAAAAGTACTGAGCATAATTAATGTGGCCCTGGCAAACTTAAGATCGAATTTGAGTAATGAAAAATGACTTTTTTATGGATATACTTTTTATATACGATAGCAGTTTTGGTGGTATGTTATAGGTCTGAAAATCTACGCTATAAGCTGTTTTTTGGCTATCTTTTGGGTTTAATTATCGGTGGGATCTTGGCTTTTCATACTGACTTAGATATTGCGGCAGGAATAGCAATATTTTCAGGTTTTGCTGCAACCGCAAAGATGTCTGCAAGAAATTAGAGAGGACATTAAGGGGTAAGTCCGGGACGTTCTCAACATTTAAACATTTGGGACTTTGGGGACGTCCATAAATAAATAAGTTGACAGGCGATTGGCGCCCTGCTATGGTTTGCCCATGCCACGAAGAGCCCGCATAGATGCCCCGGGTGCCTTGCATCACATCATCGTCAGGGGGATTGATCGAAAGAAGATTTTCAAGGATGATTCGGATCGGGACAATTTTCTGGAAAGGCTGGGCGCCATTGTCGGTGAAACTCGGACAGGGTGTTTTGCCTGGGCGCTCATTCCCAATCACTTTCACCTGCTTTTACGGACGGGTGATTCCAGTATCTCCCATGTGATGCAGCGCCTGCTGACAGGGCATGCCGTATCGTTTAACCGGCGGCATGGCCGGAGCGGACACCTCTTCCAGAACCGGTACAAATCCATTCTCTGCCAGGAAGATGCCTACCTCCTGGAACTTGTCAGATACATCCATCTGAATCCTCTCCGTGCAAAGATCGTCGATGATCTGAAAACGCTGGAAAAATACCCTTACGCCGGCCATTGCGCCTTTTTCAAAAAAGCGCTGTATCCCTGGCAGGATACCGGATATGTGCTGGGGATGTTTGATGCGAAGCCCGCAACCGCGCTGCGCCGGTACCGGGCTTATATCGCCAAAGGGGTTGGCCAGGGCCGCCGGGACGATCTTTCAGGCGGCGGGCTGATCCGGAGCGCAGGGGGCTGGTCCGCCGTCAAGGCGATGCGTAAAGCCAGGCTTTCCCAAAAATCTGACGAGCGGGTTTTAGGAGACGGTGCCTTTGTCGATGCCGTGCTGTCCCGGGCAACTGAAAAGATGGGCCTTTGGGGACGTCCATAAATAAATAAGTTGACAGGCGATTGGCGCCCTGATAGGGTTTGCTCATGCCACGAAGAGCCCGCATAGATGCCCCGGGTGCCTTGCATCACATCATCGTCAGGGGAATTGACCGAAAGAAGATTTTCAAGGATGATTCGGATCGGGACAATTTTCTGGAAAGGCTGGGCGCCATTGTCGGTGAAACCCGGACAGGGTGTTTTGCCTGGGCGCTCATTCCCAATCACTTTCACCTGCTTTTACGGACGGGTGATTCCAGTATCTCCCATGTGATGCAGCGCCTGCTGACAGGGCATGCCGTATCGTTTAACCGGCGGCATGGCCGGAGCGGACACCTCTTCCAGAACCGGTATAAATCCATTCTCTGCCAGGAAGATGCCTACCTCCTGGAACTTGTCAGATACATCCACCTGAATCCTCTCCGTGCAAAGATCGTCGATGATCTGAAAGCGCTGGAAAAATACCCTTACGCCGGCCATTGCGCCTTTTTCAAAAAAGCGCTGTATCCCTGGCAGGATACCGGATATGTGCTGGGGATGTTTGATGCCAAGCCTGCAACCTCGCTGCGCCGGTACCGGGCTTATATCGCCAAAGGGGTTGGACAGGGCCGCCGGGACGATCTTTCAGGCGGCGGGCTGATCCGGAGCGCAGGGGGCTGGAGCGCCGTCAAGGCGATGCGTAAAGCCAGGCTTTCCCAAAAATCTGACGAGCGGGTTTTAGGAGACGGTGCGTTTGTCGACGCCGTGCTGTCCCGGGCAACTGAAAAGATGGAAACCGCGACCCGGCTGAAGGCACAAGGCATCGATTTCGAAACGCTGGTGCAGCGTGTGTCCGAATGGACAGGGGTTGCTCCGGACCTGCTTTTGTCCGGCAACCGGGCACGACCGGTGGCAAAGGCGCGAAGCCTCCTGTGCTATTTCGCATTTGAATGGCTCGGTATGAAACAGCCAGATCTTGCCGAAAGGTTAGGATTGACCCAGGCCGCTGTGAGTCTTGCCACAGGTCGCGGGAGACGCATTGCCGCTGAGGAAGGGCTTTCGATTTGATAGCTTATTAATTAATGGACGTACCCAAAGTGCCCGTGGCTCAATCTGTAGCGTTTTAGCAAATCAACCGCCGTGCCGGTGATGTCTCCATCCGGTTCGATTCTTTGAAATCTGTTTAAAAAAACCTCCAACGACCGAAGCTCGTCTTTGTTTCTTCATCCCATGATAAGTTCCATCTCGGTAACGGCGCTGATAGACGCGGAAAATCGATTTTCAATCCGGACCAGGTAGACGAGGGCCTCTTCAACGCCGCGTCCTGTATCAATAAGGATGTCGGTATCCACAACGATCATATCAGGCACTCGGTTCACCCCATTCTGATTTTCGTACGGTGCGCAGCCATTTGTCGCTGTTCTTCATCTCTTCTCGATCCTTCCAAATACCGATAAAGGCTTCATCCGTTATTTTTTGCAGTTGCCCGGTTTCTTTTTTTACCGGTGCTCGGTAGCGCATCCGGAGGAATGCCACAAAATCCTTAACCTGCCTTTGCGCTTCCGGCGGCAAGCTTGAAATTTCGTTATAAATGCTTTCGGTCTCCATTCGATTTTTTCCTTTACGAGGCCTTTGTCCAGCGTTTTGCATCATGCTTAAGCAGCATGCCTTCGATAAGCTCTTTTTCGTCAGGGGCCAACTTCGACACAGCCTCAAAGTGGAATCGGAGGGCTCCATCCGGTCCCCTGGGGAATTTGAGGACTATGGGGACATAAATAAATAAGTTTGCATGCGATTGGCGCCCTGATAGGGTTTGCCCATGCCACGAAGATCCCGCATAGATGCCCCCGGGCGCCTTGCATCATGTAATCGTCAGGGGGATAGCACGTAGAAGGATTTTTGACGATGATAGCGATCGGGATTTTTTTATCGAACGGTTGGGTACGTTTATTTCCGAGACAGAAACACAATGTGTTTCGCCTGGGCACTGATCCCTACAAGCTATCTCAAAATAAATCTAACGCCCCTGACGGCGTTGTGGGGCGCTTCAAAATGCTCACATATTACATATATGCTGGGCTTTTTCATCGCCCCACGCCTTGTCAGTGGGCGCGATCTTTTTTTTGAGATAGCTTGTACAAGTCATCTCAAAATAACCGAAGTAAAATTGGCGATCACCCGTTGAAACGCATTGAGTATGCACGCTGGTAGATGGGCCGGGCAGGTGTGGATACCCATCCATCGGAAAGGATACATTGCGCGGTTTCCTGGCCGGGATTCCGCTTGGCGGTTGACAGGATTGCGTGTTGATGTTCCCCGGCCTGTTGTGTATGTAAATGGCCACAGGCTGCATGGTGGTGCGGTTTTGTTTTTCCGGTTGAACGATCAGAAGGGGAGGTGCTCGATATCATGACACGAGAAAAATCCAGTGCATTGTTCGCACAGGCAAGCCAACTGATTCCCGGCGGCGTCAACAGCCCGGTTAGGGCCTGCCGGGCCGTGGGAGCGGAGCCCTTGTTCATCGATCACGCCGATGGGGCCATGATCTACGACGTGGACGGTAACGGGTATATCGATTATGTCGGATCGTGGGGGCCCATGATCCTCGGGCATCGGGACCCGGCGGTCGTGGCGGCCATTTCCGGCGCTTTGGCACAGGGCATCGGTTACGGCGCGCCCACGGCATCCGAGGTGACCCTGGCGCGGATGCTGGTGGAAGCAGTGCCGTCCATGGAAATGGTACGGATGGTCAATTCCGGCACCGAAGCCACCATGAGCGCCATACGCCTGGCCCGGGGTGTGACAGGCCGGGATACCATCGTGAAATTCGACGGCTGTTACCATGGACACGCCGATACCCTGCTGGTGGCCGCCGGATCCGGGGTGGCGACCCTTGGCATTCCCGGTAGCCCCGGAGTGCCGGACGCATTCGTGGCCCACACCCTGTCTCTTCCCTACAACGACATAACGGCCTTCACCCGGCTGGTGGAGCAACGGGGGGACGCGCTTGCCTGCGTGATCGTTGAAGCTGTCGCGGGCAATATGGGGCTGGTGCCGCCCGCTCCCGGCTTTTTGGAAACCCTACGGGAAAAGACGCGGGCCTGTGGCGCTTTGCTGATCTTCGACGAGGTGATGACGGGCTTTCGGGTGGCCCGGGGGGGGGCCCAGGCCCGGTACGGTATCGATCCGGACCTGACCACCCTGGGGAAAATTATCGGCGGCGGGCTACCCGTGGGGGCTTACGGCGGCAAGCGGCAGGTGATGGCCCAGGTTTCCCCCGAGGGGGGGATTTACCAGGCCGGCACCCTGTCGGGCAACCCCATTGCCATGGCGGCCGGTATCGCAACGCTGGAGCAGCTGGGCGCGCCCGGGTTTTATGCAGCCCTCGATGCCAAGGCCGCCAATTTGGCGCAAGGCTTGTCCCGGGTGGCAGCGACGGCCGGTGTTCCGGTGGTGGTGAACCAGGTGGGGGCGATGCTGGGCCTGTTTTTCACGGACCGGCCGGTGCACAATTTTGAGGACGTAAAATCCTGCGACCTTGACCGGTTTACGTCTTACTATAAGGGGATGCGCGACCGGGGAATTTACCTTGCGCCGTCCCAGTTTGAGGCTTTTTTCATTTCCGCGGCCCATACCGATATGCACATCGACCAGACGTTGGAGGCCGCGGCAGCGGTGTTCAAGAAACTGGCATAACCCCGCGTGACCAGGCGCACGCAAGGATCTACCCGCAGCCGGGTGTGCCGGGCCGGATGCCCGCCGTCAGTCTGTCCCAGCGGGTGTCAAAACCCAATTCCGTCAGCAGGCGCACGGCCGCGTGCAGGTGGTTTCCCACCGACGCCACCCCATGGGAGTCGTCTCCGGGTACTGCATGAAGGCCCATTTTCCGGGCAAGTATGAGGATGTCCCGGGTGGGGTAGGGCTCGGAGGCGCCCTTGGACAGGGCCCGCATGTTGACATCCAGCAAAAGACCGTATTGTTTCATTGCGGCAAGGTTTCGTTCGACCTTCTCTGCGATAGATGGGAGCTTGAGTCTGGTGCGATACTCCGGATCATACAGGCGCACCAAATCGAAATGGCCCACCACGGCCGGGCGAAGCGTCCGGATCATGTCGTATTGCAAATCAAAATAGTTCAGGTAGAGCGCCACGATGCCGCCCGCCGCCGCAACGGCTTGCCGATATCGGGATGGGTCGAAATCAAAGTTGGTGTCGTTGACATGGTGCACCGACCCCACCAGATAATCGGGGGCAAGATCGGCTTTCCACTGCCGGGCGGCGGCCAGGGCGCCGGTGTAGGTTTCGGTTTCGAAGCCCACAAGGAGGCGGATGCGCCTTGCGTAACGCTGCTGCAGGTCTCGGCAGGTGGTGATATACCGGCGGAAGCGGTCCTGGAGCAGACGGGCGGTTAAGCCCGCCGCCTGTTCGTCGGGGTAGAGAAACCGGTCTTCGGTGGGGGGCATGTGCTCGCTGATTCCCACGGTCTGAATTCCCCGTGCGACGTAGGCGGCCACGATTTCTTCCAGGGAATCTTCCGCGTGCAGGCAGAACTCCCCGCTGTGGCCCCCGTGAAGGGAGATGGGGGAGACAGGGGACGGGGATGTCGTCTGACATGTCATGGGGCGGTTTCCTGCGCCGGGCTGACCGGGTGGCGGACGGGCGGACGTTCAAAAAACGCTGTTCCCGCCGCAAATGGACCGTGGAGAGGGGCCGTGGCGGCCGGCCGCATCAGCCGTCCGCCTGTAGTTCCTGGGGAAGTTCGCACGTGTCCGCCGTGGCCTTTCGCGTTTCCACGTAATGGGCCGCCGCCAGGGCGGCGGTGCAACCGTCCGCGGCGGACAGGATGACCTGTTTCGCATATTTTTCCCGCAGATCCCCGATTACAAAGATGCCGGGGGTTCTTGTTTCACACCGGTCGTTGGTGACCACGTACCCGTCGGCGTTCATCTTGGTACCGTCCGGCACCAGCTGATTGTTCGGGTCGAATCCGATGAAGATGAACACCCCGTCGGTGGCAAGGACGCGTTCTTCATTGGTCCGGGTGTCTTTGAGCCGGACGGCGTTGACACCGTTGTCATCGGCGGTAACGGCGGTGACCACCGTGTTCCATAGCATCTCGATATTGCAGTCGGACTTGATGCGTTGCTGCAGAATCATGCTGGCCCGCAGGGCATCCCGGCGATGGGCCAGATACACCTTCTTGGCCAGCTTGGCCAAATAGAGCGCTTCCTCGGCGGCCGTGTCACCCCCGCCCACCACCACGACCGTTTTGCCGCGGAAGAAAAAGCCGTCGCATACCCCGCAGTAGGAAACGCCCTTGCCGTGGTACGCTTCTTCTCCCGGAACGCCCAGTTTGCGCGGGCTGCCGCCGGTGCCGATGATGACCGCGTGGGCCTTCAGTTCGGAGCCGTCCGCCAGTTGGACCGTGTGATACGTCAGCCCGGGGATGACCGCCGTTACCTCCTGGGACACGATGTCCAGGCCGTAGGAGCGGGCGTGGTCGGCGAATTTGATGGCCAGCTCCGCGCCACCGATGCGCTCGAAGCCGGGATAGTTTTCCACGTCGTCGGTCATGGCCATCTGGCCGCCGGGGACGCCTTTTTCGATGAGTACGGTGTCGAGGGCGGCCCGCATGGCATATACGGCGGCGCTGAGGCCGCCCGGTCCGCCGCCGACGATGATCAGGTCGTGAAGGTCGTTGTCGGTCATGTTGTCTGTCTCCTGTTGCCCCCTGGTGCGATGTGCGCGCGGCACCCCCGTGCGGTTGCCCGGGAGTGCCGGTAAATCTCTGCCACAACCTAACGTAACCGTCTGGCGCGGTCAACTCAAAAGCCGGTGCCAAGACGTGGGGGAAGACGGATTACGACCGGGTCATGTCTTGGGCGACGGCGACGGCACGGTTGCGCACCGCCTCGGGAATTTGTACGACGGGGGTCGGGGCAAGGCCCAGCCCCCGGATGGTTTCGATTTTTTCGAAGCCATACCATGTGAGCAGATGCTCCATCTTGGTCTGGATGTCGGCGAACATTTTTTCGTCCGGCGCGCCCTGGGTCAGAATGAACACCGCCTTCTTGCCGGGGGCAAGCCGGGAGGGGTTGGGGGTGGTCAGGTAGTCGGGCTTTAAAAATGAATAGGTTCTGTCAATAAAGCTTTTGAGCTGGCCGGTGACATGGGCCATATAAACCGCACTGGTCATCACCAGGATATCCGCCGCCCGGACCGCCTCCAGAACGGGTGTCAACGCATCCTGGACAGCGCAGGCGTCCTGGGTCGTTTTGCAGGCCATGCAGGATTGGCAGCCTTTATAAACAAGGCCGTTGAGGGGGAAGGTTTCAACGGTGGCGCCGTTTTTTTCCGCCGCGTCCAAGAAGGCTTGGGCGATGGTGGCACTGTTGCCCTTGGCGCGGGGGCTTCCGAGAATGCAGGCGATTTTCATGTGGTGTCCTTTTGTCTTGCGGGTTGAGGAAACGCGCACGGTCCAAAGACGCGGGATCACATCCGCTGGACCGTTGCCGGCCGAGGTTTTCGGCATGCCATACGAAAGAAAGTGCCTATTTGGCAAGTACGCATTACAAGCTATCTCAAAATAAATCTAACGCCCCCTGACGGCGTTGTGGGGCGCTTCAAAATGTTCACATATTACATATATGCTGCGCTTTTTCATCGCCCCACGCCTTGTCAGTGGGCGCGCTCTTTTTTTGAGATAGCTTGTAAAGTATCGAAAAGAAATTCAGGGGGTGTCATGGCGGTTATCAATGGAAAAGGGAAACCCGTCCTTCTTTGGCTGGTGAAAGACGGCCCCCAACGCTTCAGCGAAATCAAGAGGAAAATACCGGGCGTTACCCAGAAAATGCTCACCCGGCAGCTGCAGGCGCTGGAAGCCGACGGTATTGTCCACCGGGAGGTGTTCCCGCCGTTGCCCCGAAGACACCGCTTCTTTGCCGGGCCGCCGTTCCTGAACACACGTTGCCGCGTCAGGGAGCCTGGTCGGCGGCGGTGAGGATCTTTTCTCCGAACCCCATGGTGATTTTCTGCCCCGGCCGGACCACGAGAAAATCCTCTTCGTCCCATTGGCCGGATAGCAGCTGTTCGATCAACCGCAGATTGCCGGGGATGATTTCAAAGCGCCATCCTTTTCCTGCCGCCTCTTCACGGGTTTTGGCCAATTCCGCCGTGTGGTCGCCCAGCCCCTGGTCGATGAACACGGCCCGCTCGTAATGGTCCAGCCATTTGCCCATGGCCTTCATGAGGGTGTCGGCCCGCTCCTTTCCGAACTGCTTCACGCAGGCGTCGTAGGACTCCTGGCTGTTCATGTCCATGGCGGCGCCCAGGGGGGCGAGTTCTTC
This sequence comes from Desulfobacterales bacterium, assembly GCA_963678885.2. Classification (GTDB taxonomy): domain Bacteria; phylum Desulfobacterota; class Desulfobacteria; order Desulfobacterales; family JAFDDL01. Next base: position 12,577 of record CAXXFG010000002.1, read on the forward strand.
ACTGCCGGATCCCCGCTCGATATAGTCCTTGGAATACCAGAGGGTGCCGGGGTGTTGTTTCTGGTGTGCCTGGTAAGCGGCCCGGTCTCCCAGGTAAAGGGTGATGCAGTCATGGGCCCGGGGAATCACCAGGGGCAGGTCACGGGCCTGGAGGCCGGCGGTGGCCTGTCCGCAAAGGCCGTAACACAGCACAACGGCGTCATATGCCCGGCCGTCCACCCGGTCGATTTCGGTTTGCAGTGACAGGCCGAGTTGTTTTGGCTTGATGTGCTGACCCAGCGAAATTAGGGTGATGTCGATGGTGTGGGGGGAGCGGGCCGCGCAATGGTACACGGGGCGGGCCAGGGCATCGCAACTGATGCATTTTATTTTCATGACAAAATCCTTTGCTCGGTATCCGGTTGGCTGAACCATCCCATTACCACCGAACACTTTCGGGATCAACGGGCGGTCGCCGCCGCCATGGACCAGGGCGCCATGTTTTTTCTTGACGAAAGGCAATGTGTGGAATATGATCCAATACAAGAACTGAATGCAATTCATTAAATAATAACCAATGCATCGTTTCTTCCTCCTCCACAGCTGAGCCAGCGGTTTTCGCATCACAGACGTCGTTGATCAGACAATATTGCGTTCCGGTTACCCGTCCGCCGATTGGGCGGGGATCCTCATAAGCACGGCGAACCAAAACCCTTTCAATACCAAGGAGTACGCCATGCCTGACAACGTGACGGGATCGGTGATGGTGGTCGGCGGCGGTATCGCCGGCATGCAATCGGCCCTGGATCTGGCCAATGCCGGCTATTACGTCTACCTGGTGGAAAAATCCGCGGCCATCGGCGGGTTGATGTCCCGGTTGGACAAGACCTTTCCCACCAATGATTGCGCGATGTGAATTATTTCACCCAAACTGGTCGAGGTCGGCCGGCATCTGAACATTGAGCTGTTGTCCCAAACCGAGCTGGTGGCCCTGGACGGGTTCCCGGGCCGGTTCACGGCCCATGTGGCCGTTTCCCCCCGCTACATCGATCTTGCCAAGTGCACCAGTTGCGGCGAGTGCGCCAAGGTCTGCCCGGTACCCCTTCCCAATGCCTATGACGAGAATCTTTCAGAGAAAAAAGCGGTCTACAAGCAATACGCCCAGGCCATGCCCGGCGCCTATACCATTGAAAAGGCCGACAAGGCGCCATGCCGGATTGCCTGCCCTGCCGGTTTGAACGTGCAGGGCTATGTCCAGATGGTCAAGATGGGAAAATACCGGGAAGCCCTTGAAATCATCATGGAGCAATTGCCCCTGCCGGGGGTTTTGGGACGGATCTGTCCGCATGGGTGCGAGGATGTTTGTCGTCGTCGGGAGGTGGACGCCCCCGTGGCCATCCGTCATCTCAAACGGTTGGCGGCCGACCGTTTTGATCCCCGCCAGGTGGATATTCCCTGTGCGCCGCGGCGAAAGGAGTCGGTGGCCATTGTGGGCGCCGGGCCCGCCGGTCTGTCTGCGGCCTACCACCTGGCCCGCAAGGGCATTCAATCGACCATATTCGAAGCCCTGCCTGCGGCCGGGGGGATGCTGCGGGTGGGCATTCCGGAGCACCGCCTGCCCCGGGAGGTGCTGGACCGCGAAATCGAGGTGATCACCAACCTGGGCGTCACCATCAAAACCAATACCCCCCTTGGGACCGCGGTGACGGTGGATGGCTTGTTGGCCGACGGATTCGACGCCGTATTTCTGGCCATGGGAGCGCACCGGGGCATTGCCATGGGCATCCCCGGCGAACAGGCCGAGGGGGTGCGGCAGGGGGTGGATTTTCTAAGGGAAGTGAACCTGTCGGGCACGGCGCCCCTGGGGCGTCATGTGGCCATTGTCGGCGGCGGGAACGTTGCGGTGGATGTGTCCCGGTGTGCGGTCCGGCTCGGGGCCGCATCGGTGACCATTCTCTACCGCCGGGGCCGGGAGGAGATGCCGGCCTGGGAAGAGGAGGTGGCCGCCGCGGAGGCCGAGGGCGTCGCCATTGAATTTTTAACGGCGCCGGTTGAGATTCTCGCCGAAAACGGCAGGGTGTCGGGGGTGCGGTGCGTGAAGATGCGGCTGGCCGCGCCCGATGCATCGGGCCGTCGCCGGCCGGTGCCTGTCAAGGGCAGTGAGTATATTGTTTCCGCCGACCAGGTGATTCCGGCCATTGGACAGCGGCCGGATTTGTCGGCCCTGGAAACTGTCACCGGGCTGACGTTCTCAAAGCGGGGAACCGCCGAGGCCCATCCGGTCTCCCTTGCCATGGCGCGCCCCGGCGTGTTTGCCGGGGGCGATCTGTACACCGGCCCATCGGTGGCCATCGCGGCGGTGGCGGCCGGACAGGAGGCCGCCGCATCCATTGTGCGGTATTTCGATGGCCGGGATCTGGTCCGCGGCCGGGAACAGGACCAGGCCGCGGAACCGTCCTGGCGGCCTGTTCCCGAGGATTTGCCCAAGGCGGCGCGCAGCCCCATGCCGGAGCTGCCCGTAGAGGGCCGGGTGGGGAATTTTAACGAGGTGGAATGCGGCTACACCGAGGCGGAGGGGCAAGAGGAGGCCGCGCGTTGCCTCAATTGCGGATACTGCGCGGAGTGTTTCCAATGCGTTGATGCCTGTCTGGCCCATGCCGTGGTCCACGATCAGCGGCCGGAACAGCGCGAACTGGCCGTGGGTGCGGTGATTTTATGCCCCGGTGCGGAACCGTTCGACCCGTCGGGCCTGGAAGAGTTCTACCACTACCGGCGCCACCCCAATGTGTTGACCAGCCTGGAATTCGAACGGTTTTTGAGTGCTTCCGGGCCGACCATGGGCCATATGGTGCGTCCATCGGACCACACCGAGCCATCCCGCATCGCCTGGTTGCAGTGTGTGGGTTCCAGGGATACCAACAGGTGCGGCAACGGTTATTGCTCATCGGTTTGCTGCATGTATGCCATCAAGGAGGCGGTGGTGGCGAAGGAGCATGCCCGGGGCGCGTTGGACTGCGCCATCTTCAATATGGATATCCGCAGCTTCGGAAAAGACTACGAGAAGTATTATCTGCGGGCCAGGCAGGAGGCCGGCGTCCGCTTTATTCGCTCCAGGGTGCATACCATCGACCCCTTGCGCGATTCCGGTGATTTGCGCATCCGCTATATGGACGCGGCCGGTGCCTTGCAGGAGGAGACGTTCAACCTGGTGGTGTTGTCCGTGGGGATGCAGGTTTCTCCGGACATGGCGGACACGGCCCGGCGCCTTGGGGTGGCATTGAACCGGTACAATTTCGCAGAGACCGCCCCATTTTCCCCGGTGGAAACTTCCCGTCCGGGCGTATATGCCTGCGGTATTTTCAGGGAGCCCAAGGATATCCCCGCCTCGGTGATGGAGGCGGGCGCGGCCGCCGGTGCAGCGGCGGGCCGGTTGGCGGGGGGGCGCAACACCCGTACCGTTCAGCCGGCGGTGGTGCCGGAGGTGGACGTTTCCGGCCAGCCGCCCCGGGTGGGGGTGTTCGTCTGCAATTGCGGCATCAACATTGGTGGCGTGGTGGACGTTCCGGCGGTGCGGGCCTACGCCGAGACCTTGCCCCACGTGGTGTATTGCGGGGAGAATTTATTCACTTGCAGCCAGGATGCCCAGGACCGGATGAAAGAGGTGCTTCTGGAGCATGGCATCAACCGCGTGGTGGTGGCCGCCTGCAGTCCCAAGACCCATGAGGAAATCTTCATGGAAACCATGGAGGCCTGCGGCATCAACCGGTATTTGTTTGAAATGGCCAATATCCGCAACCAGGATTCCTGGGTGCACGGCCAGGATGCGGTTTCCGCCACCGGCAAGGCCAAGGATCTGGTGCGCATGGCCGTTGCCCGGGCCGCCCAACTCAAGCCCCTTGTCCAGAGCAAAATTCCGGTCAATCACCGGGCGCTCGTGATCGGCGGGGGCGTGGCCGGCATGAACGCCGCGCTGAATCTCGCGGAGCAGGGTTTCGAGGTGGTGTTGGTGGAAAAGGAAGAGACCCTGGGCGGTCTGGCGCTGCAATTGACCGCCACCATCGAGGGGGAACAGGTGGCCCCCTATCTGGCGGAATTGATCCGGAAGGTGACCGGGCATGCCGACATCCAGGTACTGACCCGGGCCCTGGTGGTGGGGTTTTCCGGCTTCAAGGGCAATTTTGTCACCGAAGTGCTGGTGGGGCCGGGCATGTACGAGCGCAAAATCCGGCACGGGGCGATGGTCATCGCCACGGGGGGCGCCGAATACCGGCCGACGGAATACGGGTACGGACAGGATCCGCGGATCATGACCCAGATCGCGTTGGCGCAACGGCTTGAAGAGAAAGGGGCAGAAGATCTTCGCCAGGTGGTCATGATCCAGTGCGTGGGTTCCCGAAACGCCCAGAACCCCAACTGCTCTCGTATCTGCTGCCAGTCGGCCATAAAAAACGCCCTGCACATCAAGGACCTCAATCCCGACGCCTCGGTATTCGTGCTGTATCGGGACATCCGAACCTACGGATTTTTAGAAGATTACTACACCGCGGCCCGGGAAAAGGGAGTTCTCTTCTTTCGCTTCGATGAAGATGCGCCACCGGAGGTGGCGGTAGCAGGGGGGCGTGTCACCGTCACCTTCCGGGATCACGTGTTGGAAAGGTCGATCCGGGTGTCCACCGATCTTCTGGCGTTGTCGGCCGGGATGGTGGCGCAAGACACGGAAGAGCTTGCCGCCATCATGAAACTGGCCCGTAACCCGGAAGGTTTTTTTGCCGAAGCCCACGTGAAGCTGCGCCCGGTGGACATGGCCACCGAAGGGGTGTTTGTCTGCGGCGCGGCCCACGGTCCGAAACTGATCAGCGAGTCCATCAGCCAGGCCCTTGCCGCGGCCTCCCGGGCCGCCACGTTCCTGGCCCAGGATGCGCTGACCCTTTCTGCCGTGACCGCCGCGGTGGAGGCGGAACGCTGTGCTGCATGCCTGGTTTGCGTGCGTTCCTGCCCCTATGGCGTGCCCTGCATCAACGCGGACGGTGTCAGTGAGATCGATCCGGCCCTTTGCCATGGCTGCGGTATCTGCGCGGCCGAATGCCCGGCCAAGGCCATTGAACTCAACTGGTACGAGGATGATCAGCTTCTGTGCAAGGTCGATGCGCTTCTGGAGGGAGTATTATGAACCAATCGTTTGAGCCGGTTATCGTTGCCTTTTGCTGCAATTATTGAGGGTATTCCGCTGCGGACCTGGCAGGTTCGATGCGACTGCAATACCCCGGCAGCATCAGAATCATTCGGGTTCCCTGCACGGGGAAGGTGGATGTGCAGCACCTTCTGCGGGCCTTCGAGCGGGGCGCGGACGGTGCCTGCGTGGTGGGCTGTCTGGAAGGTGAGTGCCATTACAACAAGGGTAACTTCAGGGCCCGGAAGCGGGTGGCGCAGGTTCGGCGGATTCTCGACAGTATCGGGATCGGGGGGGAAAGGGTGGAAATGTTCAACCTCTCGTCCAGCGAAGCTCCCTTGTTCGTTGCGGACGCCGAAGAGATGCATGCCCGTATCCTTTCCCTGGGGCCCAATCCGCTGAAGCGGGCGGGGCGGGCCGTCAAGGCGGCGGGGATGGAACCTTCGGCGGCCATCCCGGGGCGGGGAGCCGGGGACGGGGAAAAAGAGCGGCGCCAAGAGCCCCTCATATGAAAGGAAACTTGTTATGATTGTCGCGGAAAAAAAGCCGGTGGAGGAGATCATCGAACAGGTGAAAGGGGTGCGGCGCATTCTGGTGCTGGGGTGCAACGAATGCGTGACGGTATGTGAAGCCGGCGGCAAGAAGGAGGTCGGGATCCTGGCCGCCACCCTGCGCATGTATTTTCTCAACCAGGGGCAAGAGGTGACGGTGGGGGAAATGACTCTGGAGCGCCAATGCGATCACGAATATCTCGATGAATTGCGCGACGTGGTCGGGAATTACGATGCCGTCGTGTCCCTTGCCTGCGGGGTGGGGGTGCAGTTTACCGCCGAGCAGTACACGGACATGCCGGTCTACCCCGGGGTCAATACCTGCTTTATGGGCGCTACCGAGAGGCGGGGGCTGTGGGCCGAGCGTTGCCAGGGATGTGGACAGTGCCTACTGGCCGACACCGGGGGCATCTGTCCTGTGGCAAGATGCGCCAAACGCCTGCTCAACGGCCCCTGCGGCGGTTCCACCCGGGGGAGCTGCGAGATCAACAAGGAGGTCGACTGCGCCTGGCAGCTGATCATTGACCGGCTCAAGGCGCTGGGGCGGATGGCGGATTATGAGAAGCTGATGCCCATCAAGGATTGGTCCAGTGACCGGGCCGGCGGGCCCCGAAAAGTCATGAGGGAGGATGTAGCGGAATGAGCGAGAAGACGCCGAGCAGACTCGAAAAGATATTGAGAGCCGGATACCTGGCGGTTACCTCGGAATGCGGACCGCCCCGGGGCAGCGACGCGAAGGTCATTGCCGAGAAGGCGGAACTCATCCGGGCGCATGTGGACGCCGTGAACATCACCGACAACCAGACGTCCATGACCCGGATGTGCAGTCTGGCCGCCTGCATCCGCCTGAAGCTCATGGGCCTGGAGCCGGTGCTCCAGATGGTGACCCGGGACCGCAACCGCATTGCCATCCAGAGCGACATCCTGGGGGCCGCCTCCTTTGACATCCACAACATGCTTTGTTTGTCCGGGGACCACCAGAGTTTCGGCGATTGCGCCAAGGGGCAGAACGTGCATGACCTCGATTCCATGCAACTGCTCCAGACCGTTCGCCTCATGCGGGACGAAGGTAAATTCCTGGGGGGGGACGACATCCGGCGGCCGCCCCAAATGTTTGTGGGGGCCGCCGCCAACCCCTTTGCGGATCCATTCGAGATCCGTGTGCCGCGGCTGGCAAAGAAAATCGCCGCCGGCGCCGAGTTCATCCAGACCCAGTGCATCTACAACATCGACAAGTTCGAGCAGTGGATGCAGATGGCCGGTGATCGTGGCCTTTTGGACAAGGTGTTCATCCTGGCGGGGCTCACCCCCCTCAAGTCCGCCGGCATGGCCAAGTACATGAAAAACCGGGTGCCGGGCATGGATGTGCCGGACGCGGTGGTGGCCCGTATGGCCGCCGCCCCCAAGGAGCAGCAGCCCCAGGTGGGGATTGACATCTGCGTGGAGTCCATCCAGCGGCTGATGGAGGTGCCGGGTGTGAAGGGTTTTCATGTCATGGCCATTGAATGGGAAGAGAAGGTTCCGGAGATCGTGGAAAGATCGGGGCTTTATCCCCGGCCGCAGATAGACGGAAGCGGCGGCTGACCTTTCAGGACGTTTCTTTGCGGCTTTTGCACCTCTTCGGTCAAGACAAAGCGGCTCGCCATGATCGGCGATACCTTATCAAGAAGTGAAAGGAGGTCTGTATGGCGGAGAAAAAAAGAATACTCGTGGTGGACGATGAACCAGATTTCGCTGCCATCGTTCAGGGAAATCTCGAAAAGGAAGGCTTCCTCGTGGACATCGCCTATAACGGCGTGGAGGGAATCGAAAAGGTCAAGGCGAACCCCCCGGATGCCATCGTCCTGGACGTGATGATGCCTGAAAAGGATGGGTACCAGATGTGCGCCGAACTCAAACACGATGACAAGTACTGCGATATCCCCATCGTGCTGCTGACCGCCGTGGCGTCCCATGTCAGCTCTACCCGCTATTCCCACAGCGACGGCATGAGCACGGAGGCGGACGACTATCTTCCAAAGCCCGCCTCGGCGTCGGACATTACCGAAAGCATAAAGGGGCTGCTCGGCATGTAGAGCCGACAGGAACCGTTTGTGCGCGAACAAGGAGAAAGCCATGGCATCCCCAGTGATGGAGGTGACGCCCGAAAGGCGGAGCCGGTTCAAGGAAAAGGTCATGCAACTGTTGCCGGAAGGAGGGCACCTGAACAGCTGCATGACCTGCGGCGCTTGCGTGTCCGGCTGCCCTGCGGCGGGTCTGGTGGACATGGACCCGCGCAAATTGCTCCGGATGGCGGCCCTGGGCCTGGACGAGGAAATACTTTCCACCGAGTGGGCGTGGATGTGCACGCTTTGCCAGCGCTGCATTCGGGCCTGCCCCATGAAGATCGATATCCCTCAACTGGTGCTGCACATGAGAAGATCCTGGCCCAAGGAGCGTCAGCCCAAGGGAACGCGCGCTTCCTGCGATATGGCCCTCAAACACGACACTTGCAGCGCCATGGGGACGTCTGAGGAAGATTGGCGCTTCGTGGTGGAGGATGTCCTGGAAGAGGTGCGGGAAACCCAGCCCGGGTTTGCGCTTCTGGAGGCGCCCATGGACAAGGCGGGGGCGGAGTTTTTTCTCAACCAGAATTCCCGGGAGCCGGTTACCGAACCCGATGAAATGGTGCCCCTGTGGAAAATCCTTCATAAGGCCGGCGCGGACTGGACTTACGGTTCAAAGGGGTGGGCGGCGGAGAATTACTGCATGTTCTGCGCAGACTTGGAGAGCTGGGAGCATATCGTCCGGATCAAGGCAAAGGCGGTGGACGACCTGGGGTGCCGGGTCTGGCTCAACACGGAGTGAGGGCACGAATTCTACGCAGTCCAGGTTGGACTGAAAAAATTCAACATTCCCCACAACTTCGAAATCAAGAGCATCATTGAATACTATGCCCGGTGGATCCGTGAGGGGCGGCTGCCGGTCAGCTCCGACTGGAATGCCGACCGCGGCGTCAAGTTTACGGTCCAGGACCCCTGCCAGGTGGTGCGAAAGGCGTTGGGAGATCCCATTGCAGAAGATCTCCGGTATGTGGTCAAGGCGGTGGTGGGAGAAGAAAATTTCGTGGACATGACTCCCAACATGAGCAACAATTACTGTTGCGGCGGCGGCGGCGGGTTTCTGCAATCCGGGCTTCCGGAGGCCAGGCGGCAGTTCGGGGGCCTCAAGCTCCGGCAGATCCAGGAGACCGGTGCCGCTTATTGCATCACCCCCTGCCATAACTGCCATGCCCAGATTCATGATTTAAGCGCGCATTTCCAGGGGGGATACCACACGGTGCACCTGTGGACACTCATCTGCCTGTCCATGGGCATGCTGGGGGAAAACGAGCGGGTGTACCTGGGGCCGGATCTCGCCGGACTGGGGCTTTAGAGGGATGCGGGTATTTTGTCTTCTCAGCGACGAGCGGGCCTTTCGTTCCGGCTCCCCCCTGATCTACACCGAGATATTGCGGCGGACCGGGATACAGGGCGCATACGTGCCTTTCCGGGTCGCCCCCCACCAGCTGGGGCAGGCGGTGCAGGGCATCCGCGTCCTTAACATCGCCGGGGCCAATGTGACGGTTCCCTACAAGGAGGCGATCATGCCCTTTCTGGACGCCTTTTCCGAAGGGGCCAACATGATCGGCGCCATCAACACCATCGTGCGCCACGGGGACGCCCTCAAAGGGTACAATACCAATGCCATTGGGTTCATGGACGCGCTCAAGGACATCGGCTTCGAGGTCGCGGGTAAAACGGCCATTGTGCTGGGAAACGGCGGCATGGCCAAGGCGGTGGTCTTCATCCTCAATTGGCTGTTGGCCGACACCATCTACATTGTCGGCCGCAATCCTGAGAAAACCGCACGCATCATCAAACGCATCGGCGGAAAACCCATGAGTTTCGATGCGCTGGAACAACAGGCGCCTGCCGCGGACCTGGTGGTCAACGCAACGTCCGTGTCGGATCCGGAAGAGTCGCCGGAGATGGCGGCGTTGGCCGCATCGCTGGAGGTGCCCGGCTGCCGGTTGATGGTGGACATGAACTACGGGCGGCGGGAGAACTTCTGGGAGGCTTGGGCAAGGCGCCGGCAGGTCGGGTTCATGAACGGGCTTCCCATCCTCGCCCATCAGGCCCGTCGGAGTTTTCTGCTCTGGACCGGCATCCAGATCCCCACCGAGGAGGTCAGGCAGGTGCTCGATCCGTCCGCTTGGGGGGCGCATCTGCTGTCTTGATGGGGAGAAGCACCGTGAATTTCGATCCCCTGTTCGGCTCGCTTTCCACCTGGATCACCCCGTTCATTGACTCCACAAGCCCTTTGACGATGGGAAGGCCCAGTCCAGTGCCGGTGACATACCGGGTCTTTTCATTCTTGACGCGGTAAAAGCGTTCAAAGATTTTCTCCAGATGTTTTTCTTCCATGCCGAACCCGTTGTCCTGGACGACCACCCGCAGGTTAATGCCCACCAGATCGATGGATACCTCGATGCTGCCGCCCTCCTGGGTATAGTTGATGGCATTGGCGATGAGGTTGCCGAAGATGCTTTCAAGCGCCAGCGGGTCCGAATTCAGAGGCGGCAGGGGGGTGTTCGGCCGGTGCAAAACAAGGGACTGGTCCTTGGTTTCGGCGCGGGCCTTGAGAAAATCGATGATGCTCGCCAGTAATTCCTCCAACTGCACGGGTTTGACTTCGTGACAGACATTGCCCGTTTCGATGCGGGAGATGTCGAGAAGATCGCCGATCATGGAGATGAGCCCCTGGGTTTTTTCCTTGGCCCGGGACAACAGGTGTGCATCGTTCTGGGACAGTTGCCCCACCATGTCGTTCATGACCAGCGCGAGCTGTTCGTGGATCGTGGACAGGGGGGACCTCAGTTCATGGCTGACCTTGGTGACGAACTCGCTTTTGAGACGGTCGAGCACCCGCATGGCGGTGATGTCCACCAGGTTGACCACGGCTCCCAGGCATTCCCGTTTGTCTCCCAGCACCGGCCGGGCCCGGGCCAGCAGGTATTTTTCGTTGGGCCCCACGAACTCCAGCGCCGGGATGTCGTCGAAATCCAGGTGACAGCCCTGGGAGATTTCCATGATAAGATCGCAAAGATCTTTGGCGTCGACATAGGCGGCGGCGGGCTCTCCCGTGGGACGGTCCGGATCTACCCCCAGGTAGGTGCGGCAGGCCGGGTTCATGAACATTACCTGGCCCATGTTGTTGGTCACCAGCACGCCGTTGGGCAGGGATTCGATGATGGTGCGGATGCGGCTCTTTTCCGCGTCCAGGTCGAGAAGGGTGCGCTTGCGGGCCTGCTCCGCCTTTTCCGCCTCCCGGGTCAGGCGGAGTCTTTCAACGGCCCGGTTGACCACGATGCGCAACTGGTCGGGTTCGAAGGGCTTGGGGATGAAATCGTAGGCGCCCTGTTTCATCGCTTCGATGGCGGTTTCCACGGTGGCGTAACCGGTGATGACGATCACCAGGATGTCCGGGTGCCGGCTGCGGATTTCCCGCAACACATCCATGCCGTCCATGCCCGGCATCTTCATGTCCAGCAGCACGATGGACACCGGCTCCCGGGAAAGGATGTCCAGGCCCTCTTCGCCCCGGCCGGCGCTGAGCACCTGGCAGCCCATGCGCGAGAGGATGCGTTCGGAGCCGATTTGAATGCTTTGCTCATCGTCAACAATCAGAACGCGGGTGGCGTCAGCGTTGGGTGTCATCTGTAGCTCCTTTTTTCGGGGGACCCGACAGGGGCAGCTCGATTATGAAGGTGGTGCCCTTTCCCACGGTGCTTCTGGGGGTGATGCTGCCCCCGTGATTCTCGACGATGTTGTATGCCAGGCTCAATCCCAGACCGGTTCCTTTTCCTTCCTCCTTGGTGGTGAAGAACGGATCGAAGATGTGGGACAGGTTCTCTTCGCTGATGCCCGGTCCCGTGTCGGAGATCGTGATGACGACGCGCTCCTTTTCCGGCAGCAGACCGGTTTCCAGGCATAAGCGGCCGCTGCCCTCCATTGCCTGGGCGGCATTGAGAATGATGTTCATGAACATGTGGTTGATCTGCTGGATGTCGCCGGTCACCATGGGAATGTTCTTGCCGAGTTTTTTTTCGATGGTGATGTTCTGGAAAAGACTCTGGTTTTCCAGCAGAAACATGGTGCGGTCCAGGGCCTTGTTGATGTCGTGGGGGCGCATGAAATGGCGGGTCTGGCGTGTGAATTCGAGAAGTTCCTTGACCGTGTCCCGGCAGCGTTCCGCGTCGCGCAGGATGCGCTGCAAATCTTCGCGAACGCCGTCTTCCAGTTCGTATTCCTCCAACATCAGCTTCGCGAACAGGGTGATGCCGCCCAGTGGGTTGTTGATCTGGTGGGCGACACCGGCCGCCAGCTTGCCGAGAGACGCCATTTTTTCCGCCTGGAGCAGCTGTATCCGGGTTTTTTCCAATTCCTTTTCCATGCGGATGGATTCCCGCATGTCATGGAAAAAACCGATGGTGGCCACTTCCCGCTCGCCTTCGTAGACAATGGCGGCGTTCAGGCGGATTGGAATCAGATCCCCTGCCTTGTTGAGAACGGATGCCGGGTAGGAAATCAGCTTTCCCTTGCCGCCATAATCCTCGCTGCGCAGCAGACGCATGACGTCTCTTGCGCCGTCTCCCGGATAGACGTCCCGGATGTTGAGTTCGTCCAAGGCCGAGCGGATATCGAACCCGGAAATGGCGGCCGCGGCTTCGTTGAATACCAGGATCTTGCCGGTTTTGTCCGCGGCGATCACCGCGTCCACCGAGCTGAAGATGAGGTTTTTGAAAAAGGCGTTGGAACGCTTGAGTTCTTCTTCGAGTTTGCCCAGGGCCGGGAGATCGAAGTCCATCATGGCAAGGGCCTCGACCCGGTCGCCGGAGCAGACCGGATAAAAGGAGATGCGGGTGTCGCCGCACACCTCGGCGCGCAGGTCCGAGGGCGTGCAATGACTGCACGATCGCAGCCCGTCGGCCGGGCAGTTGTTGCAGGGGGTTTCGGTTTTGAAAAAGACGGCATGGCAGTTATTGCCGATAATGTCCTTCCCCCTGCGGTCGATGGTGTAACGGTTGGCGGCGATTATCTTGTAATCTGTTGAAACGACAATGAATTCACGCTGGAGGGAGTCGATGGCCATCAGCAGATACGTCTTTTCGGTGTCTGAATGCATGGGACATGCTCCATTGAAAAGACTGCGGATTGGGCAACCGCGGTATGCGGGGGAGGGCGGTTGCGGTCATATCGCCGGGATAGCCCAATGTAGGCACAACCGTGTGAAGAAAGCAATATGAAATTGGGCCCGGCAAAGGCTGGGGCGGGTGTTACCGCGCCAGCCGCACCAGGCTTCCGGGGGAAACGGGACCACCGTCGGCAAGCCTTGCCTCCGAGCCTCCGTCGTTGACCGCGGTCAGGACCAGGGTGCCGCATTTGGGGCCGGGCACGAGGTAGCGCTGGGTGTCCATGCCCTCAGTAATGTCGGCGACGGCAAAGGCATCCAGACGCATGCCGACGCAAAGGCCGTTTTGCTTGCCGAAGGGCAGGGAATAGCGGTCCGCCTGGACGGTCGTGACATAGCCCTCCCAGGGAATGTCCTTGAGGGTTTCGTGCAGCATGGCGCCCAGGGTTTCGGCCATGCCGGCGGCGGCGTCGGGCATGGAAACGGTTTCGGGAAGGCGTTTTTCCCCGATGGTGCCGCTGTCCTCTCCGGAGACGGCCACGTCGTAAAAAACATCTTCGTCAAAGAGTTTTGCCCCGGTACCGGTATGATAGACGGCTGCTTCAAGTTGCAGGCGCAGCACGTGGTGGGTCTCCTTGAACCAGAGCGCTCCCTCTTTCTGTTCCACGTATCGGGCGCCCACCAGTTGTCCGGTGAGAACCATATTGACACCTGCCGCCCGACCGGCAACCGCCAGGGCGAAATTGTCCGTTCGCCCGTCGGGGGTGCCGGGCGCGCGTTGGAATTGTTCCGGGAATTCGGGCTGGGCGGCGGTCAATACGGAAAGGCGCCGGGTGTTTTCTTCCACAACGGTCTTGATCCGGCCGGAAAAGGAGGCGCCCAGATCGACGCGAAGCCAATCGACCTGGTTTTCAAAGGGCACCACGGCCATGGTGTTGGTGCATGCGTCCACATCCCCACGAAAGGTGTCCACCAGCCCCGCTGTCTTTTTCTGCACGCTTGAGAAAACACCGCAGCCGCATAAAAAAAACAGTACCGCGGCCAGCACCGCGCTCCATGCCTGTCTGCGCGCCGGCCCCTTCATCGTGCACCCTCGTAAACCGCCGTCACCGTCGAGGTGATGCCGCCTCTGGCCGTGAACCGGCCGGTCACCTCCATGCGTTTGGGCTTGAGCCGTCCGGACAGGTCATCGAGAATGCGGTTGACGGTGTGCTCATAGAAGATGCCGACATTCCGGAACTGCAAAAGGTAGTACTTGAGGGATTTGAGTTCCACGATGGTGTTGTCGGGCCGGTAGGTGATGACGATGGTGCCGTAATCGGGCAGGCCCGTCATGGGGCAGACCGCCGTGTATTCGGGCTGTTCGATGACGATATCGATGTCCCGCTTCTGTCGGTATTGGTAATCGATGACCTGCAGCACGCCGGCGTCGATGACATCGGGGCTTTCCTTGGCGATGGGTGATTGCATATCTGTCTGCATGGGGCCTCCAAAAGGGGTGTCGCCGGGGCGGCACGGAAATTAAATGCGTTTCATCTACCAGAACGCGGGATGCGATGTCAATTGGACAGTTGCGTTTGGTTGACAGGATACGCCCGTTCTGGTAGCTGTCTTTCGACCCCGGTGACCGAGACCCGAAAGGAGGGAGCCCCATGGCATCCATGGACGAACAGATTCTCAGGGCGGCCAAGGAGATTGCGGTGAAGTTTATTGAAGCCGGCAGAGTTTCCCCGTCGGGATTTCGCGAAACCTTTCATGCCATTTATCGAACCGTCACCGAGGCGGTGAACGGCGATGTGGACGCATCCGGAAAAACCCCGCCGCCCGATGTCTGATCCCGCCGCCTTTCCCTTGATCAATGTGCCTCCGCCCAATTTTTTCCCCAGGCGAGGTTGACCTTCAGCGGAACCTTGAGCGCCCATACGCCCTCCATCACCTTCCGGACCAATGCCGACACGGTTTCCCGCTCCGTCGGGGGGACTTCGAACACCAGCTCGTCATGCACCGTCAGCAGCATGGCGGTTTGGAGCTTTCGGTCCCGAAGGGCGTGGTCCATCCGGATCATGGCGATCTTGATCAGGTCCGCCGCAGTGCCCTGAATCGGCGTGTTGATGGCGGTGCGTTCGGCGAATTGCCGAACGTTGCGGTTGTCGGCATTGATGTCCGGCAGCGGTCGGATGCGGCCCAGCAGCGTGCTGGTCCGAAGGGAAGACCGCGCCGCGGCCACGGTTTCCTCCATGTAGCGCTTGACTCCTTTGTACCGAACAAAATAATGGTCGATGTAGGTCTGGGCCATTTTCTGGCTGATGCCCAGCTGCCGGGACAGGCCGAAGCTGCTCATGCCGTAGATGATGCCGAAGTTGATGGCCTTGGCCTGGCGCCGCAGATCCGCATCGATGAAGGAAGGGAACACCTGGAACACCTCGCTGGCCGTTCGCATGTGGATGTCTTCGTCCTGCTCGAACGCCGCGATGAGAATCGGATCCTCGCTGCAATGGGCCAGGAGGCGCAGTTCGATCTGGGAGTAGTCGGCGGACAAAAGTTCCCAGCCGGCGCGGGGGATGAAGGCGCTGCGGATCCGACGGCCTTCTTCGGTGCGGATGGGGATGTTCTGGAGGTTGGGCTCAGAGCTGCTGAGCCTGCCCGTGGCGGTGATGGTCTGGTTGAAGGAGGTGTGGATGCGGCCGGTTTCCGGATGCATCAACTCCTGCAGGGCGTCGGTGTAGGTGGATTTCAGCTTCGCCAGACTCCGGTAGCGGAGCACTGCGGCGGGCAGTTCATGCCGGTCGGCCAGGGCGGTCAGAACCTCCACGTCCGTGGAGTACCCGGTCTTCTTCTTTGTTTTTTTCTGAACCGGCAAGGCCAATTTTTCAAATAGGATGGTTCCCAGTTGCTGGGATGAGTTGATGTTGAATTCTTCTCCCGCAAGATCGTAAATCCGGGCGGCGATATCGGTGAGCTGGTTTTCGAAGTCGCCGGACAGCTCGCCCAGGCGGTTTTTGTCCACCATGATGCCGGTGTGTTCCATGCGCATCAGGACCGGCACCAGGGGCATCTCCACTTCGTGGAACAGGGCGGTGAGGCCCAGGGCGTCCATCTTGGGGCCGAGAACATGCCAGGCGCAGAGGGTGATGTCGGCGTCCTCGCAGGCATAGGGAACCGCCCGGTCCAGGGGAACCGCGTCGAAGGTGACCTGGGCCTTTCCTTTGCCGGCGACGTCTTCAAAACGGATCGTCTTGTGGTTCAGGTAATCTATGGCTATCTGGTCCAGGCCGTGGGCCCGTTTGGCGGGCGCCAGCAGGTAGGAGGCCAGCATGGTGTCGGCGTAGACCCCTTCCAGATGTGCGCCGTGGCGCTGCAGCACCATCCAGTCGTACTTGATGTTCTGCCCGATTTTGCGGATGGCCGGGTTTCCCAGGACCGGCTTCAAAGCCGCCAGCACCGTTTCCGTGGGAAGCTGCGTCGGCGCAACTTCCCTGCGGTGGCCGCAGGGGACGTACCAGGCGGCATGGGGTGCAATGGCGAAGGAGAGGCCCACCAGTGTCGCCTGCATCGGGTCGATGGACGTGGTCTCGGTGTCGACGGCGATTTCATCGGCGGCCGAGAGCGTTTTTACGAGCGCGGCCAGGTCTTTTTCGGTGATCACCGGGCAATAGGTTTTCTTTGTTTCCACAGTGGGCCCCGCGGCCCATTGCTGCAGCTGGGAAAATTCCAGCTCCCGGAACAGGGCCGAGAGTTTTTCCCGGTCCGGCTGTGCGTATTTCAGATCATCCGGGGAAAGAGCGATGGCGGCCGAGGTGTCGATGGTCACCAGCTGTTTGCTTAAAAACGCCTGGTCCCGGTAGGCGGTGAGGTTCTCAAGTTGCTTTTTCCGGGTGACGGCGTCGAGGTTTTCGTAGAGGGCCTCCATGGAGCCGAAGGTCTGGATGAGATCCCGGGCCGTTTTGGGACCGATGCCCGGAACGCCGGGGACGTTGTCGGACGTGTCTCCGGAAAGGCCCATCATGTCGATCAGCCGTGCGGGGGGCATACCGAACTCCGCCACCACGGCGTTAAGGTCCCGGGTGCTGTCCTTCATGGGATCCCACAGCACCACATGATCGGTTACCAGCTGGAGGAAATCCTTATCGCCGGTCACCATGACCACGTCGAATCCCCGGGCCTCGGCCTTGCGGGAAAGGGTGCCGATGAGGTCGTCGGCTTCGAGCCCCTCCTGTTCGTAAACCGGAATGCGGAAGGCCCGGGTGATGTCCTTGATGTACGGCAGCTGGACAACGAGATCCTCGGGCATTGGGGGGCGGTTCGCCTTGTAATCCGGGTAAAGCCGGTGGCGGAACGTCGGCCCCTTGGCATCGAAGAACATGGCCACGTAATCCGGAGCGCGGTCGTCGATGAGTTTCATCAGCATCCGGGTAAAACCGAACACCGCGTTGGTGGGCAGCCCCGAAGAATTGGTCAGGCCCCGTACGGCATGATAGGCCCGGTAAACGTAGGCGCTGCCGTCGATCAGGTAGAGGGTCTTGTCGGTCATGGGATCGTCTCTGGAAGATGATTGACACCGGTCGGCCGGTGGATTATGGTGTGAAACCCCGATAGGGGGCTCATAGCATCAACGGATTCAAACAACAAGCCGGCATTGCCGGAACCGGGCGCTTCGGGGACGGCCATGGAAGGGAACGCATGACGGCACCCGCATACCCCAGGCGTTGCCGGCGGCCGAAGACGGAAAACTGTCACTGCTGCCGCAAGCCTTACCCCTTCTGCTGGGGGTGCCGGTGTGGCTTCCGTATTTGCATGGCCTGCATGCAGGACAATCTGTGGGGCATGAGCTGCAACGGCATCACCTGGCAATGCCCCGACTGCGGCGCATATAACGGCTTCGGCAACCAATGAGTTTTTTGGGGCATTTGCCCGCGGTGCCGGCTGTTCGACACTTCGCATCGGCCATCCGCAACTTTTTCACAGGATTTCCACAAAACCTCCATGATGTGACAGCCGCGTTGGGGTAATAGTCTCCTTTGTTACAGACACAGCGGAGCTGATGACCGAAAGCGTGCAACCCGCCCGCGGTGGCGGTCCTTGGCGCCAATCACTTCCATTACAAGGCATCCAGGAGGAGGAAATATGAAATTATTGGGACTGACATGCGGCCGGAAGCATCACTCCAACGAAATTTTGCTCAAAGAAGCCCTGATGGCGGCCAGGGAGGCGACCGGCGTCGATGTGTCCATGATCCGGCTGCTGGATCTCGACCTGAAGCCCTGCACCGGCTGCATCGCCTGTGTGATGGGCTTGGTCAATGGGGGCAGCGGGGAGTGCGTCATCAAGGACGACTGGCATTTTTTGAATGAGCACCTGATGGAATGCGACGGTTTGATTTTGGCGGCGCCTGTCTTCGTGCTGGGCGCCCACGGCATCGTCAAACTGCTGGCGGACAGGCTCGGGCCGGCCCGGGATGTCGCCTTCCGGCTCAAGGCCAAGAAGGTCCGGGAAGAGCAGGGGATCACCAAGGGCAAGGGGCCCGATGCGCGCTCCTGGAAGGAGCGGGCCATCGGTCATATTTCGGTGGGCGGCGCCATCACCCCCAACTGGGTCTCTCTGGGGCTGCCGATGCAGCACCTGCTGAGCTTCCCCTGGGGCGGAAAGACCGTGGACCAGATGCAGGTGATGGGCGCCGGCCGGTTCATGAACGTCGTGCTGGAGCCCAAGTTCATCGAGCGCGCAAAGGAACTCGGCCGGAACGTGGCGGCCTCCATGGGAAAACCCCGCGCCGAAATGATTTGGAAGGGACCCGAAACCGGTACCTGCCCGGTGTGCAACTGCAACCTTTTGACCGTCACCACCAAAAACCCCGTGGAATGCCCCATCTGCGGCATCGAGGGGACCCTGTCCGTGGACGGCGACACGATAAAGGTGGTGTTCTCTCAGGCTGAAATCGATATGGCCCGGGGCACCTTTGCCGCCGCACAGGAGCATGTGGAGGAGATCGTCGGCAATCTCGGTGTTTTCATGCAGCGGCCCGACAAGGAAGAGATTCCCAAGCGGGTGGAAAAATACAAGAGTGCCGCCTTCGAGGCGGATCTGGTGGTGCCGCCGCCGGCCAGATAGCTGCGCCTTTGCGCTTTTCCCTCATCCCCGCCCCGGCAGACGGCCGGGGCGGGGGGATTTCCCGTCGTGATTGTTAGGCGATGGTTAGAAGTCGGTTAAAACTTCCCCCCAACGTCAAGTTCCCCCTCTTTTCTCCGATAGCCCACTTGAACGGGCGTCTGCTTTAACGCTACATATCTGCGGGATGCCGTGCTTCGGGGCAGGCGGCGCCCCCGCGTTTTGTCCATGAAATAAGCAGCCACAACGCATCTCATTGCTTTTGTCGCAGAGCGGCTTCCGGCGGGCCGGATTGAATCGTTCGGCCTGCGGCGTGGTGTTGCATGCAATCGCCCACACAGAATCAGAGGAGGTTGGGACGATATGGGACATGATCATCCCGAAGGCATCGGGGACATGAATCAGGTGTTGATCATGGAGTTGGTCCGACCGGCGCACCAGGTGGGGCCAGATGTGCCGGTGGCGGAGGTAAAGGACATGATGCGGGGTGAGGAGGTGATCAGCTGCATTGTCGTTGTATCGGAGCGACGACCGGTCGGGTTGGTGATGAACTTCCACCTGGATCGCATTCTCAGCCAGCGCTACGGCGTGTCTCTGTTTACCAATCAGCCGGTGCGCATCGTTATGGACGAGGCGCCCCTGGTCATTGGCGGCGACATGCCGTTGGAGGAGGCATCCAACGTGGCCATGGCCCGCCAAATGGAGAAAATGTACGATCATCTGATCGTTGTCGCGGACAGCGGGGAACTGTCGGGCGTGGTGTCGGTACAGGAAATCCTGAATAAACTCGCGGCGCTTCAGAAACGCTCGGTGGGGAGGATGAATTGCTTCAACGACCTTCTCCGCGGGGAGATCCGCAGTAAGAAAAAGGCGGAAAGCGAATTGCGGGATCTGAACCGCGAGCTTGAAAGGCGGGTGGAAGAGCGGACAGCGGCGCTGGTACGGTCCAACCAAGAACTCAGCCGGGCAAAAAACGCCGCCGAGGCCGCCAATGTGGCCAAGAGCGATTTTCTCGCCAACATGAGCCATGAGCTGCGAACGCCGTTGAACCACATTATCGGCTTCACGGACCTGGTGCTTGGGCAACACTTCGGCCCCCTCAACGCGCAGCAGGGCGAATACCTAAATGACGTATTGTCCAGCAGTCGACATCTGTTGTCTTTGATCAATGACATTCTCGATCTTTCCAAGGTCGAAGCCGGGAAAATGGATGTGTCCTATACCGAAATCGATATGCAACACCTGTTGAAAAGCAGCCTGGTAATGATCAAGGAAAAGGCGATGAAACATAATATCCAGTTGTCGGTCAAGGTGGACGAAACTCTGCCCCTGCTTCAGGCCGATGAACGAAAGATGAAACAGATTCTCTACAACCTTCTTTCGAATGCAATCAAATTCACGCCCGATGGGGGGTACATCCGCTTGTCCGCCGGTCTGGAGGCCCGGGGGGCGGAGGGGATGCCGGGCGGCCTGCCGCCCGCGGCGCAGGCGGGCGATGGCAAATGTCTCCTGGTTTCGGTGACGGACAGCGGTGTCGGTATCAAGGCCGATGACCTCCGGCGCATCTTTGACCCATTCGAGCAGGCGGACGGTTCAAGGAGCAGAAAGTACCAGGGAACGGGACTCGGCCTGTCCTTGACCCGAAAGCTCGTGGAAAGCCATCACGGCAGGTTGTGGGCGGAGAGCCGGGGGGAGGGCAGGGGCGCCACGTTCAAATTCCTGCTTCCCCTTGCGCCGCCCGGGGAAGGCATCGCCGGCGCCGGACAAGGATCGCATTCGGAGCCGATGGATAGTCTGACATCGTGATCTGCCCCCTGGTGCTGCGATAAGGCCGCAGGGTGACGATGGCCTTCGGTTTCCGGCCGTGTCGGACTATCGATGCGGCCGCCATCTGCAGCCCATCGACACCTTTCGCACATCGTGACGGTCACGGATTTAATATGGGGACGAACGATGGGGAGACATGCACATTGCAAGGAGAAACAATGGCGGTTGCGAAAAAAGTGCTGGTGATTGAGGATAACCCGCTGAACATGAAGCTGGTACGCCAACTGATAAGCATTTCAAAGCACCTTCCACTGGAGGCCGCCAATGCCGAAGACGGCATCGCGTTGGCCAGGGAAGAGAACCCGGATTTGATTCTGATCGACATCCAGCTTCCGGGAATGGACGGCCTTGCCGCCGCCGGCGTCATCAAGGCGGATCCGGTGATGTGTGATATTCCGGTTATCGCCCTCACGGCCCATGCCATGGAGGGGGATGAGCGAAAGGCTATTGCCGCCGGATGCGACGGATACTTGAGCAAGCCCATCGATGCCCGGCGGTTCTTCAAACTGCTACAATCCCATCTGTCGGCGGTTGACGAGAAGGCTGCCACATCCGGTGCCGCCGGAAGGGCACCGACACCCTGCAAGAATGTCGCAAGCATTCTTGTCGTGGACGATGATCCATTAAACGTAAAGCTTCTGGAGGCGACCCTGGGGGCCAAAGGGTACCGCATCTTAAAGGCCTATAACGGCTGCGAGGCGTTAGAAACCGTTGACAGGTCGCCGCCCGACTTGATCCTTCTGGACATCATGATGCCGGAAATGGACGGGTATGAGGTGGTCAGGCGCTTAAAGGCCGGCAGCGGGACCCGCAATATTCCGGTGGTGCTGATTACGGCACTGGAGGGGAGAGACGAGAAAGCAAAGGGCCTTGAGGCGGGGGCCGATGAGTTCCTAAACAAGCCCGTGAACACGACGGAGTTGGAAACCAGGGTGCTTTCCCTGCTTCGGATGAAGAAGTACCAGGAGCAGCTGAATGCAAGAACCCAGGTGGAAAAGGATTTGCTGAAAAAGAGCCGAGAAGGAATCATTTGCGAAGAAGATGCGCCGTGGTCAAGGGTTCTGGTGGTGGAAGACAACATCATTGATGCGCATTTGATTGCCGGGTATCTTTCTGATTTGCCGCTGAGCTGTCGAATTGTCTCCACCGGCGCCGAGGCCATCGATATTCTCCAAAACGAGACCATCGATCTTGTGCTGTTGGATCTGATGCTGCCGGATATCAGTGGGATCGATGTCTGCAGGCGGATAAAGGAGAACGAAAAAACCATGGCTGTGCAGGTGGTGTTGGCCACAACCCTGGACGATTTGAAGGTGAAGATCCGCGGGATCGAGCAAGGCGCCGATGATTTTCTGGTCAAGCCGCTCCACCCCGATGAAATCAAGGCGCGCGTCACTGCGCTGCTTAAAAAGAAGGCGTTCATGGACAGCTTGGCCGACCGGGCCAGTGCCGCCTTGCAGGCGGCCATCACCGACAAATTGACCGGAGTTTACAACCGTGCTTATTTTAAGCATTTTATCGATCTGGAAGTCAAACGCACCAAGCGCCAAGGGGACAAGATGGCTTTGATGATGGTGGATGCGGACAATTTCAAGCAATTCAATGATACATATGGCCATCTTGCCGGCGACGGTGCACTTGAGATGCTGGGGCGCGTCCTCAAAGACAGCGTGCGGGATGTGGACGTCGTCGCCCGTTACGGCGGAGAAGAGTTCGTCGTGGTATTGCCCTATGCAGGATGGCCGGAAGGGCGCTCGGTCTCCGAGCGGCTGTTGGAAGCCGTCAAGGACTGTTCCATCCGTGTCTGCGATGACGCGGAAGAAACGGCGCGCATTACCGTCAGCATCGGCTTGGCCGTTTTTCCGGACAACGGATTGTCCTCCGAGCAGATGATCTCGGCTGCCGACGCGGCGCTTTACACTGCGAAGCGCTGCGGGAAAAACAGGGTGTGCTGCGCCGGGACACTTGAAAACTGACAATACCGCAAGGACTTGTCATCGGGGGAGTGAAGTCGCCATGGAAGAAATCGTGATGCAGTACAAGGGGCGGGTCAACGGGGCCTATCTCGATAATTTGACGGGGCTGTACAATAACGGAATTTTTCAATTGCTCATGCAATGGGAGCTGAGCAGGGCGCAGCGAACCGGCGCCGGATTTGTGCTGGCCTTTGTGGACATCGACGCCTTTGACCTATTCAATCAACGCCATGGGACCATCGAAGGGGATTTGATGCTCAAAACCACGGCGGACATTATCCGGAACAATATCCGTAACACCGACCGGGCGGCACGATACAGCGGAGACAGGTTTGCCGTAATGCTTGTCCAGGCGGAGCCGGACGGGGCCGGGGTGGTGGCCGAGCGGATAAGAAGCGCCGTGGCCTGCATTTCCGGGCATCCGCTGACGGTCAGTATCGGGTTATACCATGTGGCCGGTTTCAAAATACGGCAGGTCGGAGACGTATGCAACGCAGCTGCCGCCGCCCTGAGCCAAGCGAAGTTGAACGGCCGCAACAGGGTCGCATGGTTTGAAAAGACGCCCGAGCGCACCCCGGCCGTCGAAGGCCGCATCCTCGTCGTGGATGACGAGCCGCTGAATTTGAAACTGATGACAGCCGTCCTGGCGCCCCTGGGATACACGGTGATCACCGCGGACAGTGGGCAGGCGGCCCTTTCACTACTGGCCGGAGAGGAGATCGATCTTGTCATGCTCGACGTGATGATGCCAGGCATGGACGGTTTCGAAGTCTGCCGCCACATCAAGCGTCAGGAAACGTTGCGGATGATCCCCGTGGTGCTCGTGACCGCCCTGGAGGATGTGGCCCATCGGATCAAGGGCATCGAGGCGGGCGCGGACGATTTTCTCACCAAACCCCCCAACCGGATGGAGCTAATCGCCAGAACCCGATCTTTGCTGAACGTAAGACGTCTGAACCGGAACATGACCAGTATCGAAAATGTATTGTTTTCCCTGGCCGGTGTCGTGGAGGCCAAAGATCGGTACACGCGGGGTCATGTGCGGCGGGTTTCCGAGTTGGCGATTTCCGTGGGGCGCCGCATGCAACTGCCCGAAACGGATATCGAGGCCCTCAGAATCGGTGGCGCCCTGCACGATATCGGCAAAATCGGCGTGCCGAAGGCGGTGCTGAACAAACCCGGGGCGCTCAATGACGTGGAATGGAATGCCATTCGAAAACACCCGGAGGACGGCTATAACATCTGCCTGCCGTTAAAGCAGAATTTGCGTCAGGCCCTGGATGTGGTGCGCCATCATCACGAAAAACTGGACGGCAGCGGGTACCCGGACGGTTTGAAGGGAGATGCGATATCGCTTTTGGCGCGGATCATGGCGGTTGTCGATATATACGATGCGTTGACAACGGACCGTGCCTACCGCAAGGCCATGCCGAGGGAAAAGGCGCTGGGGATCCTATGGCAAGAGGTGGACCATGGAAAACTCGACAAAGCCGTGGTGGCGTGCCTGACGGAGTTGGTGGCTCCGGTCCGGGATGCGCCGTGCCAGGACGTCACCGCCCTCGCTTAGGCGGGAAACCGCCGGTGTACGAGCGTCCGCCGTTCTCTTAGCTTTAGGCCGCCCCCCATCCCGTCATCGAAGCTCCGGTAAACGGACCGCTGCCGCACGGTTTGTCTTCTGCTTGCGAATTTGCTAGGGTGGTGCAAATCTCCAACCGGGAGCGGCCATGCGACGTTTTATATTTTGCGGTTTCCTTTTTTCTTTTCTGCTGTGCGGCGCCCTTGCACCTGTCGCCGCCGCCGATGCACCGGACGCCCCGCCCGTCCTGCGCCTGGCCATGTCCGGGGCGTTTCAGCCTTTTTCCACCACGGATACGAAGGGGCGTCTGGTGGGTTTTGACGCGGACATGGCCCGGGCCCTGGCCAGACGGATGGGCCGTCGTCCGGTGTTGGTGCAAACTGACTGGGCCGGCATCCAGGCGGGGCTCCAGGCCGATAAATACGACCTGATTTGCGGCTCCATGGCCATTACGCCCGAGCGGCTCCGGAACATGTCTTTCAGCCTGCCCTACTACGTGAGCGGGGCCCAGGTGTTTGTCCGAAAAGGGCTTGCATCCCTCCGGGAAAAACGCATCGGTGTCACCGAAGATTCCACTTACGCCCGGTATATTCGCGACCATCCCCAAGTATTTCCCGGTGCCGTCATCGTCACCTACGGCAGCGAGGCGGAGATCGTGGCCGCCTTGAACACCGACAAGATCGATGCCTTTGTGTCGGACCGGATCGTCGGGGGATTTTACATCCAAAGGGGCGCCGCCGGAAACATCGTTCCCCTGGGCAAACTGCTTTACGAGGAGGCGGTGGGAATCGCCGCCCGTCGGGATGCGCAGGATTTGGTGCGGGCGGTTAACCAGGCCTTGCTGGCGTTGGTGCAGGAGGGGACCTACCGCCGGATTTACCGGAAATGGGTGGGGCGCGACCCGGACCTGCAGGCGCTGTTTGCCGCCTGGGGCGATTTCGCGGTCCATCTTCCCGGGGCGCGCGCCGACACAGCGCCTGCCCCGGAAAAGCCGGATTTTGCAGACAACGTTTCTGCAATGCTGCCCCTGCTGGGCCGGGGGGCCTTGCACACCCTCGTGTTGTCCACGGTCACGGCGGTGGCGGCGCTTTTTTCCGGCACCTTGGTGGGGGTGGGGACCTTGTCCCGGTCCGGTCTCTTGCGCGGAAGCGCCGCGGGGTTCATCTGGCTGGTGCGGGGCACGCCGCTTCTGGTGCAGCTGTTCATGTCCTATTTCGCCTTGGCGACGGTGGTGAACCACTTGCTGGGCGGCGAAGTGGTGGGGGCTTTCGGCGCGGCCCTGATTGCCTTGATCATCAATACCACCGCCTACAACGCCGAGACCCTCCGGGGGGGGATCTCCTCCGTGGACCGGGGACAATGGGACGCGGCGGCGTCCATCGGTATGACCCGCAGAAAGATTTTGCAGCGGGTGGTGCTGCCCCAGGCCTTTCGTTATTGCCTGCCGTCCCTGGGCAACAACCTGGTGGTACTGATCAAGGACACTTCCCTGGTGGGGGCCATCACCCTCATCGAGCTGACCTATGCGGCCCGGAACGTGGTGTTCCAGACCGGCCAGGCCTTCCTGCCCTTTGTGTGCGCGGCCGGATTCTATCTGGTGATGATCTCCCTGGTGACCTTGGGTGTGAACCTGTGGGAAACGCACCTGCACCGCTCCCGCCGGGCATTTGGGGGGGGCATATGATGAGCGGCGGTCCCGCCACTGTCCTGGAAACCCGGGGCCTTGAAATCGCCTTCGGCGGTTTAAAGGTGTTGACGGGGGTTGATTTCAAGGTGGATGCCGACGAGGTGGTGGCGCTGATCGGGCCCTCGGGATCGGGAAAAAGCACTTTCATGCGTTGCCTCAACCTCCTGGCGTTTCCGGACGCCGGCGCGCTGCTTCTCAAGGGTGTGCCGGTGCCCTATCGCCGGATGCGGGCCGCCCAGCTGAGCCGACACCGGCGGAAGATGGGCATGGTGTTTCAGCATTTCCACCTGTTTCCCCACCGGACAGTGCTGGAGAACGTGATGGAGGGGCCGGTGCATGTTCTGGGCGCGCCGGCGGCCACGGCCCGGGAAAAGGCCCTTGCCCTGCTGGGGCAGGTGGGGCTTGAAGAAAAGGCCATGGCCTGGCCGGAGCAATTGTCCGGGGGGCAGAAACAGCGCGTGGCCATTGCCCGTGCGCTTGCCATGGATCCGGAGGTGCTGCTGTTGGACGAGGTGACCAGCGCCCTGGACGTGGAAATGATCGCCGGCATCAATACCCTGTTGTCCGGCTTGGCCGCAGGGGGCATGACCATGGTGGTGGTGACCCACGATCTGGGCTTTGCCCGGCAGGTGGCCGACCGCATCTGCTTTTTCGACGCGGGCAGAATCGTTGAATCCGGCCCGCCGGAACGGATCCTGGCGCATCCGCAAGCGCCCCGTCTGATCGATTTTCTCGGTGCCGTGCAATAGCGCCTCTTGCGTCGCCGGTTTTTCCCGGTTGCCTTCGGGGGGGAATTGTGTATAATGGAAAAAACGAACGATCGTTCGTTAGTCGTTCGCGATAACCCCTATACCCAAACTTTTCCCGGAAGGGGGGCGATGTGACGGCATTCGATTTGACGGCGGCGGTGGGGGGCATCCCCGGTGCGCTTTGTGCCTGGGGATTGTTCGTGCTGGGAACGGGGCTGTTCGGGTTCGTAATGGGGCGCCGGCTCCGGTTTCTGCGCGCCGGCCGGGCGGATCCCCGGTTCGGTGACATGGGTGCCCGGCTCCGGGCCCTTCTCGTGTACGGCATTTTTCAGAAGCGCCAGCCCCGGTATCCGGCGGCCGGCATCATCCACATCATGATATTTTCCGGGTTTTTGGTGCTGGGTCTGCGCAGTGTGGACCTGATTACACAGGGGCTGGGCATCCCGGTGCTGCGGCCGCTATTGTCGGCAGGTTTCGGTGCGTTTTACGCTTCCCTGAAGGATTTGTTTGCACTGATCGTGATTGTTGCCTGCGGCTGGGCGGTTTTTCGTCGTGCCGTCGTAAAGCCCGTGCGGTTTCAGGGAAGCCGGCAGTGGGAGGCCTATTTTGTACTGTTTCTGATAGCGTTTCTGATGGCAAGCGATATTGTTTTTGAAGCAAGCGGGCATCTGTTGGCGGGGCCGGACAGCGCAAATTATGGCTGGCTTCCGGCCACGACCATCGGCATGGCGATTCTGGAGAACGTGAAGGAGGGGGGGCTTTCCGCGACCCGGCATTTAAGTTACTGGCTGCACCTGGCCGCGTTTTACCTGCTTTTGAATTTTCTTCCCATGGGAAAACATTTTCATGTGATCACGGCGCTTCCAAACGTGTTTCTGAAAAAGGAGAAGAAGGGCCGCATTAAGCCGGTGCGGTGGGATGTGGCGGATCTTGAGGAAATCGAGAAATTCGGCATTTCCCGGCTGGAAGACTTTACCTGGAAGCACCTGCTGGATCTTTACACCTGCACCGAGTGCGGTCGGTGCTCGGACAACTGCCCGGCCCATGCAGTCGGCCGGCCCCTGTCGCCCAAGATGATCACCCTCCGGTTGCGGGATGAAGCCTACCGTCAAAACCCGGCGCTGCCGTTTATCGCACCGCTTCCTGCATGCGGGCCCGTGGTGGGGAACGTGGTTACCCCGGCGCAGATATGGTCCTGCACCACCTGCGGCGCCTGCGAAGAAGAATGCCCCGTGTTCATCGAGTACATCGACAAGATCGTGGACATGCGCCGCCACCTGATTGAAAGCGCCGGGAATCCGAAGGGGTTCAACCAGGTGCTCATGAGCATGGAAAAAAACGGCAACCCCTTAGGAAAACCTGCGGTCAAGCGGGCGGATTGGGTGACGTCGCTCGGGGACGTGCCGCCGATAAAAATCCTGAAACCGGGAGACAAGGTGGACCTGTTGTATTATGTGGACAGCTATCCGGCCTATGATCCGGGACTTCAGTTCATTGCACGGGCGGTGGTCCAGGGGCTGGATGCGGCGGGCGCCGATTTCGGGATTCTGGGGGGGCGGGAGAAAGACAGCGGTCATCAGGTCCGCCGCATCGGCGAAGAAGGGCTGTTCCAATTATTGGTGGAAGAAAACATGGCGGCACTGGGCGGTGTTTCCTTCAACCGCATCGTCACCACCGATCCCCACGCCTTCAATACCTTGAAAAACGACTACCCCGAAAATCTTCCTGTTTTGCACTACGCGCAATTTTTCTGGCCCCTGATAGAAAACGGAACGCTCGTTCCTTCGCTGCCGGTTTCTTCCCGGGATGTCTACACCTATCACGATCCCTGTTATCTGGGGCGCCACAACGGCGTATACGATGCACCCCGGCGCATTCTCGGCGCAATTCCCCAACTGCGCCTGGTGGAGATGAAGCGCTGCGGCGACCGCAGCTTCTGCTGCGGCGGCGGGGATGTGGTGCTTTGGCATGAGATCGCCGAGGAGGAGACCCGCATGGCCGTGGCGCGTCTCCGCATGGCCCTGGACGTCGGCGCCACCGCCATTGTCACCGCCTGTCCCTTTTGCTACATGCACTTCGAGGATGCCATCAAGACCGAGGGCTTCGCGGATCGGATCCGGGTGGTGGATCTGATGCAGTTGCTGGTTGAGAGTCTTGGCAGGCGCCCACGGGGGGGCGCTTAAAGCGGTGGTGGCGGCGATTGAGCCGCATTGCCGGGGTTTTGTTGACGAATGAGAAGATTTGTGGAAGAAATGGAAGGCGCTGGCGCCAGCGCGCATCTTGATGGGAAGTGGCATGCCAAAAATCCTGAAGACAACATTTCTGTTCCTGGTGCTGTGGGCACCGGGCGTCCCCCTTCTGGCTTCGGGGTTCGCCATTGTGGAGCAGTCGGTGAGCGGGCTCGGCAGCGCATTCGCCGGCGCCGCGGCCAGCGCTGAAGATGCCGCGACCATCTTCTACAACCCGGCCGGGATACTTCTGATCGAAGGGCGGCAGCTCGTCGGGGGGATGCATTGGATCGTTCCTTCCGCGGAATTTAAGATCGAAAAGGCGACAAAGGGCGGACGTTCCCTTGGGACCGATAACGGTGGGGACTGTGGCAGCGCGGCCCTTGTTCCCAATCTCTATTACGGCGAGAGGGTGAATGACAGGCTGGCTGTGGGCCTCGGCATCACCGCCCCCTTCGGATTGACCACCGAATATGACCCAACCTGGGTCGGCCGGTATCATGCGGTCAAGTCGGAGGTGATGACCGTCAACATCAATCCGGCCCTGGCCTACCGGATCGGTGAACACCTCGGCATCGGCGCGGGGGTCTGTGCCCAATACATCGATGCCACGCTTTCAAGCATGGCCGATGCCAGCGGCATGAGCATGCCGCCCCTCGATGTCCTCGTGGAGAATTCAGGCAGCGACTGGGCATACGGCTACAACCTGGGACTGATATACGACCTGTCCTCGGCCCTGCGCCTTGGCCTCTCTTATCGTTCAGCATACAGTCACAAGCTGAAGGGAACGGCCAAGGCGGACATCCCCGCCGCGTTGGTTGCGCTCAACCCGGCTGTCGGATCGGCCTTCCAGACCCAGGGCATCAACGGCCGCATTACCCTGCCAGCCTCGGCCTCCTTCAGCCTCCATTACCGGCCCGCCGACCGACTGACGTTGCTGTCCGATGTCAGCTGGACACAATGGAGTGCCTTTGATGTGCTCACCCTGAATTTCGAAGGCCCGGGAATTCCCATCGGGAATTTCAGTGCAACAACCCCCGAACACTGGGACGACACCTGGCGCTATGCGGTGGGGGCCGTCTGGCAGGCCACGGATGCATTGGCCCTGCGGACCGGGTTCGCCTTCGACGCGTCTCCGGTTCCCGCTGCGTACCGTACGCCGCGCATTCCCTGCGCAGACCGCTTCTGGATGGCTTTCGGGACGGGCTGCCGGATCAGTGAAAAGATTTATCTCGATGCGGCCTATGTGCATATCTTTGTCAAAGAGGCCAGGCTGGCGCTGGAGAGCGCGACCATGGGCAACGTGACCGGCGAATACGACAGCGCCGTGGATATCGCCAGTGTGCAGTTACGATACAGCTTCTGATGCCGCCGGAACGCGGTGCGGCCCCCTTGCGCCCGCCCCCATCGGGGCCGTCTCTGCGGCCGGGGGGATGCAAGGACCGCATGCCCCATCGGAACTTTTTCAGGGGGGGAGGGGGTTGACGCGTTCCGGATTTCCGGATAGGGGAGATCTATCCGTGCACATTGAATGAAAGGAGTCGTTATGTTCGGGAAGTTAAAGGAGATTGTGCCTGCCGTTGCCGGCCAGAGGGCCAACGGCGGCGGAGTCGTTTGAACGCCATGCGGCGTAAAACCAGAGAACCTGCCTGAAAGCGGTCTGTCTCTTCCGTTCTGTTCCGATAGGGGCCTTTCTCCAAAGGTCCTCCCACCGGTCTCGTTGTTCCCAACGTCGGCAGCGGCGTCGATATCAGAAATAAGAACAATTCCATTTGGTTGAACTGATACGTACCCAGCGGTCGTGGTGCTTTTCGCCGCGACGGCCGGTGAAAAAAAGACGGTGTCCTGTGGAGGGATGATGAACAATAGCGACAATTCCAACCATTGTATGAAGACAGATGCCAACCCGACGCTGCTGGAACTGGGATGGTCTCCTTTTTTCCATGAGCACGTCATCGCAACGGGGGTGACAGACGGTTCTCCGGCCAGGGTGGTGGGCGTGCGAAAAAACAGTTTTTTCGTCAGCCGGGGCGAAGCGGAGCTGTTGGCCACCGTGTCGGGCAAACTCAGCCGCAGGGCCGATGGGGTGTATCCAGTGGTGGGCGACTGGGTGATCCTGTCCGGGGCGCAAATCCGCGTGGTCCTTCCCCGGAAGAATATTCTTTCCAGGGGCGCTGCCGGAACCCGGGGCAAACAGGAGGGCCTTGCGCGGCGCGAGCAGGTGATAGCGGCAAACCTTGATGCCGTGTTCATTGTCTGTGGCCTGGACCGGGATTTCAACCTGAGACGCATCGAGAGGTATCTAACGCTTGTTTACAATTGCGGTTTGAACCCGGTGATCGTTCTGACAAAGGCGGATCTTCACCCCGATTCCGATGCGGTTGTGGGCGCGGTTGAGGCGATTGCTTTTGGGGTGCCGGTTCACCTGGTGTCCGCAAAGGAGGCGGCCGGGCCGGCTGCGCTTGAAAAATATCTTGCTCCCGGTCAGACCGTCACGATGGTCGGATCTTCGGGCTCGGGCAAATCGACCCTGGTAAACCGCCTTTTCGGTGAAACCGTCCGGGACACCGGATCGGTGAGCGCAAGCGTGGGAAAGGGAACGCACACCACCACCACCCGGGATTTGATTCGGATGCCCCAAGGGGGATCCGTGATCGACAACCCCGGCATTCGGGAAATCGTTTTCTGGGACGTGGAGGGCGGTGTCGGGCGGGTCTTTCCGGAAATAGAAGCCCTTGCCGCCGAATGCCGTTTTTCAGACTGTGGTCACATGCACGAACCCGGCTGCCGGGTCCTTGCGGCTGTCGGGAGCGGGGAGATTGCACAGGAGCGCCTGGACAATTTTCACAAAATGAAACGCGAATTGCTGTATCTTTCCGATCGGCGGCACAAGAGTGCCAATCGGGTGGAAAAAGAGCGCTGGAAAGACGTGGCGTTGAAAATCCGAGCGATATATAAAAAATAAGGCAGGCAGGTGATGCGTCCGGGGCGGTTGTTCAGCCCCGGGTCTCTTCGACCAGGATGCAGTGGAGGCGGCCGGGACCGTGGGCGCCCAGCTGGAGAGCATAGCCGATATCCGCGGAGCGCGAAGGGCCGATGGCCATGACCATGGCGCGGGGCGGGAAGGCGCTGCCCCGTTCCCGCGCCAGCAGGTCCACGGCATCTTCCCAGGCACCCACCACACGGTGTGCCGGCAGCACCACCAGGTGATGGAACGGAAGGAAATTGAGGGTGTAGGGATGGAGGGGGCCGGAGGCCAGGACCAGGCCGCCGGTTTCAGCGACGCCGGCAACGGCGGCGGTGACGGCGGTCATATCCTCTTCCCGTGCGCGGTCCTGCCGGGGAAAGAGCCCCGCGGCGGACCATGGCATGGCGGTGAGGGCCGGGTCCGAAGCCATCACAAACCGGGGCCCAAGACCCTGGGTGCGCAGATAGTCCGCCACCGTTTCGGGCACCGCCGCCGGGGATGCCGCCTCGGAAAAGGTTACCGACGCTTCGGTGGCCATACGGACGAATTGCGCCATACGCGCCGCTCCCGTGCGTCTGCCGCCGGCCGGAACCAGGTGCGGGGGCGGCGCGGACAACCGGGCCCGGACAAGCTGCGCACGTGTGGCCGATGTCGATCCGTTTTTGTCAAGGCCGCTGCGGATCGCCGAGAAAATGGTTTGTTTGGCGTCGTTCATGGGTGTGTGTCCTGCTGCATTTTTTTCCAAACCTGCCGAAAGGTAGCGCCCTCGGGAACCGGCAGGGCCTTTAACCCCGCGCCTATCCTGCCGCCCGTGTGCCGGGTCAGGTGTCGCAGGACAGGTGCGGCCATGGCGCTGAGCAGGCCATAGAGGGCGGGCCGGCGTACGGCAAAGGCCCATGCCCGCAGTCCCCAGCGGGTGGCCGGGGCTTCCATGCCTTGCGTGACAAGTTGTTCGCGCAGGTGTCGCAGCATGTCGGGCAGGGGGATGTCCATGGGACATACCTCCCGGCACCGGCCGCACAACGTGCAGGCGCTCGGGTGGTGTTTGGCCTTGTCCAGGCCCAGCAGCAGGGGCGTGAGCACCTGGCCCATGGGGCCCGGGTAGATCCAGCCGTATGCGTGGCCGCCGATGCTGCCGTATACCGGGCAGTGGTTCATACAGGCGCTGCACCGGATGCACCGGAGCATGTCCTGTAAGGGGGTGCCCAGTGCCCGGGAGCGGCCGTTGTCGAGCAGCACAACGTGAAAGTGTCGGGGGCCGTCCAGATCTTCTTTCCGCTTGGGGCCGGTGACGATGGAGGTGTATACCCCCGACTCCTGTCCCGTGACGCTGCGGGCCAGTAGCCGCAGGAGGGTCATGGCGTCCTGGACGGTCGGGACGATTTTATCCATACCCGCCACCACGATGTGGGTGGAGGGAAGGGTCATGGACAGGTCCGCGTTGCCCTCGTTGGTGGTGATGACCGCGGCGCCGGTGTCGGCCACCAGGAAATTGGCCCCGGTGATCCCCACGTCGGCGGCCAGAAAATGTTCTCGAAGCACCTCCCGTGCCTCCCGTACCATGGTTTCCGGTTTGGAAAGATCCCTGCCTGGGTCCAGGTGGCGGTGGTGGTGTCTGAAGGTCTCCGCCACCTGCTCCACCGACACGTGCAGGGCCGGGCCGATGATGTGGCTGGGGGTCTCTCCGCGCAGTTGCACGATGTACTCTCCCAGGTCGGTTTCCAGTGCGGTGTATCCCCGGCGTGTCAAATGTCCGCATAGATCGATTTCTTCGGTGACCATGGATTTGGCCTTGACAATGCTACGGGCCCCGGCCGCCGCGCAGATGTCCGATACGATGGTGCATGCTTCCCGGGCGCTGCGGGCCCAGTGGACCGTTCCACCGGACGCCGCCACGTTTCGGGCGAAGATGTCGAGATAGGCGTCCAGGTGCGCCAGGGTATGGTTTTTAATGGCGACGGCCTCGCGTCGGACAGCCTCGAACTCCGGTAGCCGGGCCAGGCCGTCCTTCCTGTTTTCCTGGCGGGCGCGGCAGAACCGTCCGAGAACCTCCTGGAGATGGGGATCCGCCAAAGCGGTTTTGGCATTGGTTTTGATGGCATTGCAAGCGGGCGTATGCATTTTTCATCGCCTCCGGACCGCAACGGTTTGAATGGGGGGCAAGGTGTCGGCCGCGCCCGAAAGCACTTCGGCGATATGGCGGACATTCACGGGCGTGCCCGAGCCCTGGAGGGCCGAGGCGATGTTGAGAAGGCATCCGAGGTCTCCCCCCAACACGGTGTCCGCGCCGGTTTCAAGGATACTGGCCACTTTGCTGCCGGCCATGTGCCGTGAGATGTCCCGGAACTTTGTGCAGAAGGTGCCGCCGAACCCGCAACAGACCTCTGCTTCCTTCATTTCCCGCAGGGCAAGCCCTTTTACACGGCCCAGCAGCTGACGGGGCTGGTTTTTGATGCCCAGTTCCCGCAGGCCGCTGCAGGAATCGTGGTACGTGACCGCTTGGCGGTGTGCCGCGGAGACGATGCCGGCGGCGCCCGCCTCCGCCAGGAAAGTCACCAG
The DNA here is from genome assembly GCA_963678885.2 of Desulfobacterales bacterium. Lineage (GTDB taxonomy): Bacteria > Desulfobacterota > Desulfobacteria > Desulfobacterales > JAFDDL01. Next base: position 47,164 of record CAXXFG010000002.1, read on the forward strand.
CTCAAAGACCTTCCCGGAAAAGCTTGTTGCCCGGGATTCCATGACGGGATCGCCCCGGAAAAGTCGGGGATAATGTACTTTCATCATGCCTGCGCACGAGCCGGACGGGACCACCACCCGGTCATAACCTTCGAACAGGTTTATTACTTGCCGTGCCATTTGCCGTGCTGTTGCCGTATCGCCACTGTTGAACGCGGGCTGGCCGCAGCAGGTCTGGTGGTCCGGCACCTGGACCCGGAATCCGGCCTTTTCCAGGAGTGCGATGGCGGCCAACCCCACACTGGGGCGGAAAAAATCCACCAGGCAGGTGACAAAGAGAGCGACGGGGGGCCGGGTTCGGGGCATTGGCGTTCCTTCCTTGCAAATGTTGCGGATGGAGGAGCGGTGGTCCGGTGTTCTGCAGGCAGAAATATTTTCAAGCTATTTAAGCAAGATACCGTTTCCGACGGCGCTTGTCAACGCGTTGGGAGACGGGGGGCGAAAAGGCGGCGTGCATCCGGGAGCAAGGGGCGTGGCCAAAGGGGCATCGGGGTCAGCTTTTATGGTGCGCCGTTCCGTTTGCGCCTGTTTGTCCCAGCTGTTGCAACCGCGGGATGATTTCACGGTGGACGGCGCAGAAGACGGACTTTCCGCTGCGAGACCCGGTCACCAGCAATTTGTCCCGTGGGCATCCGCCCTGGCAGGCGGTTGCGGATGGGCATTTGCGGCAATCGTCGGAGATGTCCGGCAGGGAGACGTCGAAGTGGAACCGGTCGCATTGGAGTCGGTCCATGGGGTCCGGATCGAAGAGCGTGCCGGTTTTGAACCCGTGGTCCCGGATGCAGGGCCCGAAAGTGCCGTCTGGAAAAACGGCGGCGATTCTCTTGCCGCAGGGATAGGGGGAGGTGTCGGCGGTCCATCCGGGGACCAGCAGGTCCAGGAGGAAGGTGGTGTGCACGTTGTATCCCCGGGCCGCATAGGTTTCCAGAAGATCACACAGGCGGTGGTATTGCGCCAACACCTGTTTCTGGTAGGCAAGGTCCCCGCTTTTGAACAGGTTTTTCTGGCAGCGCAGGCGATAGCCGTTTTCGATGCCGAACCGTGCGATTTCCAAAATGCGTTCCAGGTTGGCATCATCCAGGGTGACGGCGATGGTCTGGTTCTTGACGTTGGCATGTTGCCGGATGACGGTCATGCGCCGGGACAGTTCCGGGATGCCGATATCGGTGATGTTGACGGTCATCCATTGGATGTGCGCCAGATCGTCCCAGTTGACGGTGTCCACCAGATCGGCGTTGGTGGTGACCATGGCCTGCATGTTTTTGGTGCCCCGGGTGACCGCTTCCATCACTTGCCGGATGCGGTCGGTCCGGAGCAGCGGCTCCCCGCCGAGGAAGCAGACAACGTTGCGGTCCGTGTTGTTGGCCCGCCAGACTTCCGGAATCCATTCCAGCAGCCGGTCGAAGGTGCGGGCATCCATCTGCGCCGGGTCATCATCCCCCACCTGGTTGAACGTGTAGCAGTAGGGGCAGCGCCGGGTGCACCTGTAGGATAAAAAAAGAAGAAACCAGAACAGGGGGAATTTTTCCCATCCCGCCGGACCTTGCAGCCGCGGCTTTTGCCCTTGGGTCATTTTATTCCTTGCGGGCCAGGCGGCCCAGCGCGGTCCCGATTTTCTCGAAGCCGTATTTGTCGATCAGGGAGGTCAGGCCCGCTTCCATTTCAGACAATTCCACTTCCTCTTCCACCTCTTCTTCCCGCTCTTCCAGGATCAGCACGTCGTTGAGGCACCATTCAACGCAAAGAGGCCCGTTTTCCTCTCCTTCACACATGTCGCACTTAAGGGGCAGACCGGAATCCGGGTCCTTGAATAGATCCCGGGAAGGGCAGGTGGCCCGGCAGAAGGTGCACTCGTCGTACTCTTTTCCGTCGATGATGTACTTATCCCTTCCGCTGCATTCGGCGGGCGTGTACTCCCCTGCAAACACGGGCAGCCAAATGTCGTCCAGGCGGTGGGTGATGATACGGATCCGGGAGGTGGCAGGGTTGATGCTGCTGTACTTCGGTTCCGCGTGAAAAGCCGAACAGACAATTTCGCAGGTGCGACATCCGTTGCATTTATCCGCATCTATTTTGATTGTCTTAATCTTTTTCGTGATCTTGGCCATCTTTCAGGATCCCCCTTTTTTCCAAATCGTCGGCGACGTAATCCAGATCCAGCGCGTGCAGCCGTTCTCTGGTGGGAACGCCCTGCCTGTTCCAGCCCTTGAATTTATAGTAGTGCATCATCAGGTTTTCTTCGAGGTCCGGGAACCGGCGCCGCCAGTGATCCGCCGGCGGCAGCTCGTCGGCCCTGCGCATGCCCCGGATATTGTTGAAGGCCCGGTGCAGGTTCCGGCTTCGGTTGACGATCTGTTTCACGCCGTCCTCGTCCACGTCCATGCCGGTGGCCGCGGAGATCAACAGGGGATAATTGTGGACATGGTACGGCGGTTTCAGGCAGAAAGAGCCCATGCCGGCGCAGATGCCCAGAGCGTCGTCGATGTTGTGGAGCATTTCCATCCAGTCCACGATTTCCGATGCGATCTGGGGCGTCGGATAGTGGGGGTTGGCGTTCTCGCCCCTGGGCTCCCAGTCCACGAAATACTTCTTGAATTTTTCGTCCGGAAGCTGGGGCCAGTCTTTTACGAATGCCTCTCGCATCTCTTTTTCGGGGAAGGCCGCTTGGGGCCAATTCCCTTCGATTTGTGTAATGCTGATTTTTTCGTTGGTGGCGAACATCAGGTAATAGAGGGGGTCGAGCATGCCCAGCTTGATGTTCATCTGTTCATGTTTTTTCGTGGTGTTGTGGTCGAAGGCTTCGGCACCCTTGCCGATCCGCCGTGCCGCCCAGTAGGTGCCGTCGGCCAGGATGTCGCCGATGCCTTCCCGCCGGGCGACCCGGTCCAGCAGCCAAAAGAAGCGGCCCTCCTTGTCGGACGGGCAACCCTTGAAGTCCGCATCGGTGAGGATGCCGGCTTCGTAAAGCTCGACGCCGAAGGCGAGGATCTGGGGCGTTGAAAACGAGTCCAGCCCATACTCGAAGGCGCGGTGGCAGATGCGCCATGAAAAGTCCAGGTCGTCCACGAAGGCCGCCATGGCGTAGGTCAGCTTGGAGAAGCATTTCATCATGTACCGGGGCACCCCGGGGTGTTCAATCAGCGCTCCGCATTGCTGGGGGCAGTTGAAGCAGCTGATGAACCGCTTGATGGCGCTGGTCTGGCTTTTGGCCCAGCTTTCTTCGATCTCCTTTGTCCAGAAGTCTTTCCGGCGCACCCGTGCGTTTCCCCACGCGAAGCTTTCCGTGTGCCATTTTTCGTCTACGTGTTTCATCATCTGGGGGGAGCCGATACCCGACAAGATGGGCATGATGCCTGGCAGGGGGTTCTTGTTGCGGAAGTTGATATAGTCGGTAATGTCCTTCATGTGGGCCATGAACTCGGCGCCGCGGGCCAGGTAAACCGGCTTGGTTCCCCGCACGGCGATGGCCTTCAGGTTTTTGTCGCCCATGACGGCGCCGCCGCCGCCCCTGCTGCTGCTGGAGCGGGACTGCTCAATGGAGGCGGTGAAGCAGCGGTTTTCACCGGCAAGACCGATGGCGGCGATCTGGATGTCGGGGTCCTTCAGCTCCTTGCGGATTCGTTCCTGGGTCTCGACGGCACCGATGCCCTTGAGGTGGGAGGCGTCCCGGATTTCCACCTTGTCGTTGTGAATCCAGATGTAGACCAGCTTCGGTGACTTGCCGCGGATCACGACCTTGTCATATCCTGCGTATTTGAGTTCCGCCGACCAGAACCCGCCCATCATGGGGTAGGCCAGCAGATCCGTCTGGGGCGAAATAAAGCTGACCAGGGTCCGGTTGGCGCTGAACGCGGGGGTGCCGCACAGCAGCCCGGTACTGAAGACCAGCAGGTTTTCCGGATCGAACGCCTTCGTTTCCGGGGGCACACGGTCATAGTGAATTTTGACGCTGGTGCCGAGGCCTCCCAGATGGGTTTCCAACGTTTTGGGGTCTGTTTCCACCCGTTCGATGTTACCCCTGGCGAGATCGATTTCCAGGTGATAGCCAGTTTCTGCGTATCTCATGACGGCTTACCTCCATCCATTGCTGTGGACAGCGTATGTCAACCCATTCGGCGGCTTGTGGGGCGTGGGCGATCTGCGGCGGCTGAGGGTTCCGTTTCCGGCAGGGCGGGTGGCCAAGGGGACTTGGGGGGGCCTTGTGTGCTCCTTGTTGCCGCCGTGGCGGGGGTTGAAAGAATCGATGTGGGAAAAACGCGTTTCGTGACCGGCGCGGAAGGCCGGATCTTCCTTCCTGGCCGGCACGTCCCGATGCCCCATCAGTTTAAGCAGTACCGGCTTGATGAACTGGTCGAAGGAGATCATGGCGGCCGATGTGTTGCCCGGCAGGGCGAACACCAGGGTGCTGCCGATGGTGCCGAACACCGTTGGTTTTCCGGGTTTGGCAAAGCGGGTGGAAAAATGTGTTTTCATGCCCAGTCCGGCGAACATCCGGTGGGTCATGTCGTATTTGCCCCTGGAGGTGCCGCCGGAGGTGATGACCACATCCGCGTGCATACCGCTGCGCAGCATGGCCTGCTGGCGCGGAATATCGTCGGGGGCGATGCCAAGGCACAGGGGCACCGCGCCGGCGGCCTTCACTTGTGCGGCCAGTGCGTAGAGGTTCGAACATTTTACCTTGGCGGGTGTCGGCAATTCATCGATGTCCGCCAGCTCATCTCCGGTGCACAGGACGGCCACCAAGGGTGCCCGGTGCACATGCACCCGGGCGTGCCCGAGGCTGGCCAGGGTTCCGATGACGGGGGGGGTGATGGTTTCCCCCGCGGCGAAGACGTGCCGGCCCGCTTTCAGGGACTCCCCCCGAAAACGGATGCCGTCTCCCGGTGCCGGTTGTGCAAAGCACAGGACCGTTTCCCCCGCCTCAACGGTGTTCTCCTGTTTGAGCACCGTGTCCGCGCCTTCGGGCAAAAGTCCGCCGGTCATGATACGCACGGTCTCACCGGTGCCCACCACGGCCCCGCAGGGTTTTCCTGCCGGGGACTCCCCGATGATGGTAAGGGCGCAAGGGGATTGCGGGGATGCACCTTGCAGGGACGCGTGCTGCACGGCGTAACCATCCATGGCCGAAATATCGGCCGCCGGAAGATCCCCCCCGGCGACGATGTCCCGGGCCAGCACCCGCCCCAGGGCTGTGAGCAGGGGGAGGCTTTCCTGCCCCAGAACGGGGGTTTCCTGTAATATCCGTTGCCGGGCCTTGTGTACGTCGAGCATGGCAAGCTCCTTCGCGTCTATTTGATGCATGGCGGGGTGATTGCCGGCCAAGAGTATAGTAACACTTACATAGTTCTTCCCGGGTGTCAATATAAAAGTAAGCAACCGCAACGGGTCAACGGGGGAAGCGAACGGAAAAAGGGGTGGCAAACCCGGGGCGGTGGCGGGGGGTCAAGGTAGGTGCTGATTATCCTTCAGGAAAAGCGAGTGGTACTCGGGCTCCGACAGATGGGTTTTGAGCAGGCGGCCGAGGGCTTCGAAAAGCAGCTCAATTTCCGCATCGGACATGCGCTTGACCAGTGTTTTCATCAGGGCGTCGTCCGAGAACATCTGAAGGTAACAGATCAGGGTGTTTTCGTCTGTTTCCCGGTCCTGGCCGAAGCCCATCAGGTCGTCATAGGTTTCGATGAAGGTATGGGTGAATCTGGACATCATCGGCCTCGCGTGTGAAGGGGAAGGATGTCTCCTTGTAGCCTATTGCCGGGTGCAATACAAGCGGGTGGAACCGATCCGGCGCCCGGCGCTTCACACGGCGGCTGAAAAGGCGGTGAAAACCCCTTGACACCCATTAAATGTTAACATATTATCCAAAAGCAAGTTACAAGATAACGGGTTTTGCATATAACCTGTCAGCGTGGGAGGGCCATGTGAAAATTCTCACAACCGTTAAAAAGGTGGTGGACGTGGAGCTGAACATCAACGTGGAAAACGGCGCCATCGTTGAGGACGGCCTGCAGTATGTCATGAACGCCTGGGATGAAAATGCCGTGGAGGCCGCGGTGCGGCTGAAAGAGGAAAAAGGCGCCGAAACAACCCTGGTGAGCATCGGCGGTGGGGAAGACAACACGAAGGTGATCCGCAAGGCATACGCCATGGGTATCGAAAACGGCATCCAGATCGATGACCCGGCCCTGGCGGAGGCCGATGCCTTCGTTCTGGCCAATGTGCTGGCAAGAGTCTACGAAAAGGGCGGCTACGATTTGGTGATCACCGGCAAGCAGGCCCAGGATACCGACAACGGGCAGACGGGCATTATCCTGGCCGAGTACCTGGGACTGCCCTGCGTCAGCAACGTGGTGGCCATCACGGTGGTGGATGCTTCCCACATCAAGGTGTCCCGGTTGGGTGACGTGGGCACCGAGATTCTTACGGTGGAACTGCCGGCAGTGGTGACGGTCACCGACAGCATCAACGAGCCAAGGCTGCCCGCCATGCGCGGTATTATGATGGCGAAGAAAAAGAGCATCGACGTAATGGATTTGGCCGCGCTGGGCATGTCCGCCGACGACGTGGCGGGATCCGCCGCTTCCGGGGTGGCGGCGTATATAAAGCCGGAAGGGCGCAGTGCCGGCCGTAAATTCGAAGGCGATGCCGCCGACGTCACCGCGCAGGTGGTGGCACTGCTGCACAACGAAGCCCGCGTGCTGTGATCGGAAAAGAACGCCGGTTCCTTTTTTCCTGCCGTTAACCGGATATCACAAGGAAGAGAGCTTATGGTCAAAATACTCGTTGTTGCAGACATCAAGCAGGGCATATTGAAGGGCAGCACCGCCGAACTGCTGTCCAGGGCGAAATCCATGGGTGCTGAAACAGCGGTGGTGGCCGTCGGCAGTGGCCTGGATGCGCTGGTTTCTGAGATGGCCAGTGCCGGAGCGGATACCCAGTATCTTTTCGATGATGCTTCCCTGGTGCATTTTTCCGCAGGGCCCTATGCGGCCTGTGTAACGGAGGCCGCCAGGCAGTTTGAGGCGGACATGGTCTGGTTCGGCTTTTCAGAAAGCGGCAAGGCGGTGTGCCCCCGGGTGGCGGCCCGACTGAACGCGGCCTGTGCCACTGAAATCACCGATGTGACCTGGGATGCACAGCGACGGGAGGTGGTACGGCCGGCCATTGCCAACAAGGTCATGCAGCGGGTGAAGATTCATGCCGACAAGCTGGCGGTGGTGGTGCGCGCCGGGGCTTTTGAGGCCGTTGAAGGTATTTCGGGAACCGAAAACGTCATCACCCTCCCCCCGCCGCCGGCGGATCTGAAGGCGGTCATCGCGGAAGTGGTCTCGGAGGCCGGCGGCGATATCGATCTGGCGGATGCCGACATTGTCGTATCGGTGGGGCGGGGGGCAAAGGATCAGGCCGGGATCGATTTGGTGCGGGCCCTGGCCGATGACCTGGGGGCCGGGTTCGGCTCTTCCCGGGCCATGGTGGACGGTGGGTTTATGGCCCACAACAAACAGGTGGGGCAGACCGGAAAGATCGTGGCGCCGTCCCTTTACGTTGCAGTGGGTATTTCCGGTGCCATCCAGCACCTAGCGGGAATGAGCGGTGCAAAGGTGATTCTGGCCGTGAACAAGGATCCCGAGGCCCCGGTTTTCAATGTGGCCGACTACGGCATCGTGGGAGATTTGTTCGAGGTGGTGCCGATTCTCCGGGAAGAGATCAATAAGGTGCGGGGCCGATAGAGAAGCGGTAAAAGGAAGGAAGGATCAGGCGTTGGGTGTATTGGGCCCCACCGGCCACGTCAGACCACCAGGGCCGGGATTTAACCAGTGAAGCGGGCGGCCGCCGACTGTCGGCTGAATTCCGGCCGGCGGTCGGGCTGCATAGAGGCATGTATGAACCCTCTGTTGATGTCTGTTCTTCTTGTCGTGGCGTTGGCGGTGTTCGCCCGGACGATGTTCAGGAAGCTCCAACTGCTTCGCGCCCTGGCGCCGGCGGACCGGGCAAATCATTTGGCTGAGCGGGCGAAGGGCCTCCTGGTGCTGGCCATCGGTCAGAAACGGTTGGTTGGGCGAAAAAAGGAGCGCATGTCGGGCATTGCGCATGCCTTGATTTTCTGGGGGTTCTGCGTGCTGCTGATTCGCAGCGTCATGCTTTACGGGGAGGGGTTTTACGAAGGGTTCCATCTGCCGCTGCTGGGGGGCGATGCGCTGCCGGGCTATCTTTACATCGGCTTAAAGGATGTCATGGAAGCCACCGTCCTTGCCATGGTGCTGTATGCGGTTTTCCGGCGGGCGGTGATGCGGCCCGAGCGACTGCACAATACCTTCGAGGCGTACCTGGTGCTGGGGTTGATCGGCATTTTGATGGTATCGGATCTTCTGTATGACGGCGCCAGGTGCAACCTGGTGCAGCTCCATGGGAACCCGGGGGGGATCCACTTTTTCAGCAACGCCACCTTTGGAACCGAGTTTGCTTGGGCGCCGGTTTCGACCGCCGTTGCCGGGCTTATTTCGGGGCTGGCGCCCGAAACCCTCGGTTTCCTTCTCGTTGCCATGTTCTGGTTGCACATCTGCACCCAGCTCGTCTTTCTGAATATCCTTCCCGTCGGCAAGCATTTTCATGTGATCACAGCCCTTCCCAATGTTTTTCTGAAGAGTTTGGGGTATCCCCATGAAAAACCGGCGCTGCAGGATCTTGAGGACGAAGCGGCCTGGGAAAATGAGTCCCTGGGGATCAATCATATCCATCAGTTCAATTGGAAACAGGGGTTGGATTTGTATACCTGTACCGAATGCGGCCGGTGCAAGGAGGTGTGTCCCACCTATGTTACCGACAAACCGCTGAACCTGTTTGATTTCAACATGGACCTGAAGCATGAGATGCTGGACAACGCCGAAAAAATCATCAGGCGCAAGAAGCTGACGCGATTGGTGGACGGAGAAAAAAACGCCGACACGGTTGCCTCCGCGAAGGAGGATCTGGCGAAGCTTTCCAGTGAGAAATCTCTGGTGGGGGATGTGATTGGAAAAGATACCCTCTGGGCCTGCACCACCTGCCGGGCTTGCGAGGCGGTGTGCCCTGTGACCATTGAGCATGTACCGCGAATCATTGCCATGCGCCAGGGCCAGGTCCTGATGGCCGAAGCATATCCAAAAGAGCTTAATCCCGCCTTGAAGGGGCTGGAACGAAACGGCAATCCCTGGGGCATCGGCTATGACAAGCGGGCGGACTGGGCACAGGGGCTGGGGGTCACCACCATGGCGGAGAACGCGGATGTCGACTACCTCCTTTGGGTGGGCTGCGCGGGCTCCTTTGATGACCGCACGAAGAAGGTGTCCAAGAGTCTGGTGAAAATACTTCAGGCGGCGGGTGTCCGGTTTTCAATCCTGGGCGTGGAGGAGAAATGCACCGGAGATTTTGCCCGTCGGGTGGGAAATGAAATGCTGTTCCAGATGATGGCCGGGGAAAATATCGAAACCCTGAACGGCTACGGGGTTCAAAAGATCATTACCGCCTGTCCGCACTGCCTGAACACCCTCAGATACGACTATCCCCAGATGGGCGGACATTACGAGGTCTTCCACCATTCCGTGTTCATTGAGGCGCTGGTGAAAGCGGGACGCATCCGATTAAACGCCGGCCTCTCCGGGGGGTTGACATACCATGACCCTTGCTATCTGGGCCGATACAACGAGGTCTACGATGCCCCACGGTCACTTCTCGAAGCGGTTTCCGAGAACGGTCTTCGGGAGCTTGGACGCTGCGGCAACGAAAGTTTCTGCTGCGGTGCCGGTGGTGGTCGGATGTGGATGGAGGAAACCATCGGAAAACGTATCAATCTGGAGCGCAGCCAGGAGATTGTCGCCACAGGGGTTTCCACCGTCGGGGTCGGATGCCCCTTCTGCCTGACCATGATCGAGGACGGCATGAAAGAGTTGGGGAGGGAAGAGGCTCTTAAAACCATGGATATTGCGGAGCTGGTGGAGAAGCACATGGTTTAAGGGGCGCGGTGGCAACGCTTTCCTCCGGTATCCGTTTTCCCTGTCTTGCATATGGGGGCCATTCTGCGCCTATTCGGGGAAAGCATTATTTTCGATACCCTGGGCAGGTGGCATGTCGTCAAGTATGTGGCGTTTACGAAGCAAATAATGACGAACCTTTTTCCGGAGAAAACCATGTACCGCTTTTCTGAAAGACAGTGAAGGATCGATAGCTTTGCTGCCCGTGACAGGCAGAAGCTGAGCGCTTTCGGGGAAGCGGTTGTCGCTACCTGATTGTTTTCCGGTGAACAACCGGTTCCCCGCCGTTTCAGCGCGATGGGTGTTTGTGAACGCCCCGGGATGCGCTGGATGGAACCGTCGTGTCGCACCCGGCGTTGGTTGAAACGCCGCCGACATGTTCAGAATGGACCGCACCGGAAGGTGTTGCGTTCCTTCATGTCCAGTTTGGTTCCCCCGGCATGTCCGCCTTCCATCTTTCTTCCTTTTTGAAAAGCCGTATGATCGCATCTTTCCGGTATCTGTCAAACCACAACGAATGGAGCTGTGACATGAAGACAAGCCCCGGAGTGAACAGGTTCGGTGATGTCATGGTGGTCGGTGGGGGGATCAGCGGCATCCAGGCGTCCCTCGATCTTGCAACTGCCGGATTCAAGGTGTTCTTGGTGGAAAAATCGGCCACCATCGGTGGGAAAATGGCCCAATTGGATAAAACCTTTCCCACCAACGATTGTTCCATGTGTATTGAATCGCCCAAATTCCTTGAGTGCCAGCGCCACCCGAACATCGCGATTCTCACTCTGGCCGAAGTTGTTCAGGTGTCCGGTGCAGCCGGGGATTTTACGGTGACATTGAAAATGCGGCCGCGCTATGTCCTCGAAGACAAATGCACGGGGTGTACCAGTTGCGTGGAGCAGTGTCCGGTGGCAGTGCCCGATCCTTTCAACCAGGGCATTTCCAGCAACAAGGCGGTGCATATGTTTTTCGCCCAGGCGGTTCCCCTGACGCCGTATATCGACGAAAATTGCCTCTTTCTGAAAAACCGGCAATGCGCCATCTGCGTGGGCGCTTGTGAAAATAAGGCGTTGGATTTCAATCAGACCGAAACCCGTCGGGAGCTGAACGTCGGGGCTGTTGTGCTGGCACTGGGGATGGCACCCCATGATCCGGCCTCAACACCGGAGTTCGGCTACGGGCGATTTGAAAACGTGGTGACCAGCCTCGACTACGAACGCCTTTTGTGCGCCACCGGTCCCTACCATGGTGAAATTCTTCGGACTTCTGACGGACAGCATCCCCGGCGGATCGCATGGATCCATTGCGTGGGGTCCCGGCGTGTCACAGAAGGAAACAATGCCTATTGCTCCGCTGTTTGCTGCACCTACACCCAGAAGCAGGTGATTTTGACCAAAGACCACCACGCTGATGCCGAATGCACCGTCTTTCATAATGACATCCGTTCATACAGCAAGGGTTTCGAGCGGTTTTACCAGCGGGCCGCGACCTTACCCGGGGTTCGCTTTGTGCGAAGCTACGCGTCGGTGGCCGGAGAAGATCCGGAAACAAAGAATGTGCGGCTGCGCTACGCGACGGTCGCGGACGGCGTAAGGGAAGAACAGTTCGACATGGTGGTGCTGTCGGTGGGGCTGAAGCCGCCGAGTGATTACCAGGGCCTGGCCGAAACCTTCGGCATTGCCCTGACCGAAGAAGGCTTTTGCAAGACTTGTCCGGAAAATCCCCTGGAAACTTCCCGGTCGGGTATTTTTGTGTCGGGTGCGTTTCAGGGCCCCATGGATATACCGGAAGCGGTCTACACCGCATGCGGTGCCGGTGCCAAGTGCGGCGCGCTTTTATCCTACCGGCGGGGCAAGCTTTCCAGGAAGCGGGTTTATCCGCCGGAGCGGGATACCGCTGCGGAAACTCTCCGGATCGGTGTGTTCGTGTGTCATTGCGGGGCCAATATCGGCCGGGTGGTGGATGTGCCCGCCACCGTTGACTATGCCTTGACTCTGCCCCATGTGGTGCTGGTCCGTGAGCAGCTTTTCTCCTGTGCCACCAACTCCGCCAGGGAGATCACCGACGCCATCCGGGAGAAGGGACTTAACCGCGTCGTCGTTGCGGCTTGCACCCCCCGGACCCATGAGCCGGTGTTTCGGGACACATTGCGGGAGGGGGGAATTAACCCCTATCTTTGCGAAATGGCGAATATCCGGGAGCATTGTTCCTGGGTGCATTCCCGGGAAAAGGAGGCCGCCACCGAAAAGGCCAAAGACCTGATCCGCATGGCGGTGGCCCGCGCCCGGTTGCTATCGCCGCTGCTGGAATACGACCTGCCGGTCGACAAGAGGGCACTGGTGGTGGGCGGCGGGGTGGCCGGCATGATCAGTGCGATGGGTCTGGCCGAGCAGGGGTTCGAAGTGCACCTGATTGAGAAGGCACAGCAGCTGGGCGGCATGGCCCGAAAACGCCATGCCACCATCGAGGGGCTGGATGTTCAGGGCTTTCTTGAAAACCTTATCGCCCGGGTCTATCGCCACCCCCTGGTGCATGTCCGTCACGGGGCCACCCTCCTCGGGGTTGAAGGCTATGTGGGCAATTTTGCAACCCGGGTGGCGGCCGGTGGACAGCAAAGGACGATCCGCCATGGCGCCGTCATTATCGCCACCGGGGCCGTGGAGTACCGACCCACGGAATACGGGTATGGCGATGATGACCGGGTGGTGACCCAGACGACGCTGGAGGAGCGGATGGCAGCCGGAGACGCGCGCCTCGGGAAATGTGAAACGGTGGTGATGGTCCAGTGCGTCGGCTGTCGAAACGAAACGCGAAACTACTGTGCGCGGGTGTGCTGTACCCACGCGGTGAAAAACGCCCTGGGCCTGAAGGAAAGATACCCCGCTATGCACATCACCATCCTGTTCCGGGACATGCGCACCTATGGATTTTCCGAAAACGCCTATCGCGCCGCTTCGGAAAAGGGCGTCCGGTTCATCCGCTACGAGGCCGAGGCACCTCCCCGGCGCCTTCCTTCCGATGGCCCGCCGGGTGTTCCGCTTTCTGTTTCCGTGCCGGACGCCGTGTTGGGCAGACAACTGGAGTTGGCGGCGGACCTTCTGGTGCTTTCCGCCGCGGTGGTGCCGGCGGCGGACACCCAGGCGGTGGCCAATATGTTCAAGGTCCCCCTCGGTCCCGAAGGGTTCTTCCAGGAGGCCCATGTCAAGTTGCGGCCGGTGGATTTTGCCGCAGAAGGGGTGTTTCTGTGCGGAACGGCCCATTATCCCAAGCACCTTTCAGAAACCATCAATCAGGCATACGGTGCGGCGGGACGGGCGGCGGTATTGCTCTCCCAGGAAACGGTCACCGCCTCCGGGTCGGTGTGCGAGGTCGATGAGGACAAGTGCATCTCTTGCGGGGCTTGCATCACCATATGCTCATACGGGGCCATCGGTTTTTATGAGACCCCGGCGGGGCGGAAGGCCCGGGTGCAGCCGGTGCTTTGCAAGGGAGACGGCCTGTGCAACGCCAAGTGTCCCACTGCGGCGATTCAGTTGCGGCATTTCACCGACGAGGAGATATTGCACCAATTGGCGGCGGCTTTTCCGGACAGTGAGGCGGTGTCGGCATGAAAAATGGCCCTTTATCAAAAGGAGTTTTCCATGGAACCAGGAAGGGATTTCAAACCCAGGATCATCGGATTTCTTTGCAACTGGTGCTGTTACGGCGGGGCGGATCTGTGCGGCGTGTCGCGGTTCCAGTACCCGCCCTATCTTCGGGTGATCCGGGTCATGTGCTCCGGTAGGGTTGACTTGAAATTCATTCTGAGGGCATTTTCCTCCGGCGCGGACGGCGTGTTTGTCGGGGGGTGTCACCTGAATGACTGTCACTACAATCCAGAGGGAAATTACGATGCGCTGATCGTGTCCGCGCTTGGAAAGTGCCTGCTTCGCCAGGCCGGGGTGGCGCCGGAAAGACTTCGTCTTGAGTGGGTCTCGGCCGGTGAGGGCATCCGTTTTGCCGAGATCATGAACCGGTTCGGTGATGAGGTGAAACGGTTAGGGCCCCTTGGCGGCGGTGAAGGTCAAGACCCGGCAAAGGTGCGCTTCAAGCTGGCATCGGCCGAGAGAGTGGTTCCCTATATCAAGCTGGTGGAGCGGGAGCGGCTCCGGGTGCCGGTCAGGTCCGAGGCGGCGTACCAGCGCTTCTTGTCGGACGGAGAGGTGCGGCGGATGTTTGACAGGGCGATTTCGGACAAGGTGATGGTGCAGCGGTTGGTGTCGCTGTTGGCCGGTGGGGGGTTGACCGCGGCTGATATTGCCGGGCAGATGGAAACGACGCCGTCGGCGGCGGCCCGCTATGTGGCCGTTGCCGTCCGCCAGGGAGTCGTTCGTTACGATGGCGGTAAGCAATGCTATGTCGCAGCATAAGATACCGGCCGACGCGGCCTATTGCCGGGGGCCTTTGTTGAACACCTGCTTCAGATCTTCCAGCAGGCGTTTTTTTTCTTTTTCGGAGAATTTTCCGACGTAGGTTAAAATGTTTTTATCATGGGCCGAACGGATATCGGTCAATACCTTCTTGCCCTTTGCGGTGATTTCGAGCACCGTGACCCGTTCATCGGACGGATCATGCCTGCGGATGATCAGCCCCGCCTTCTCCAGGCGTTTGGCGATACCGGTCATGTTGGGGCTGGAAGTGAGCATGATTTTGCTGGTGTTGGTCACCGTGTTGCGGCCGTCCCTGGAATTGTTGAGGGCGCGTAGCACATTGTATTGGGAAAAGGTCAGGCCGAAATGCTTGAAAATGGCATCCGCGTCCTTTTTGTAGAGTTCCGATGCCTTGACGATGGCCACCATGACCTTTTCATTGAGGCCGAGATCCGCCTTGTATCCATCCAGATCCGCTGTTTTCTTTTCTGTGGGCACTCTGCCTCCTGAAGTTTAATATGTTATTAGCATTCATGCTATATAAAAGTTCCCTGCTAAAAACAAGCGCTATCTTGTCTATCCGGCGTGGCGGAAATCCCTTGACAGGGTATAATATATAATATATTAACTAAAAACAGGTTAAACTGTAGTCTGTTTTGTATCCTGCGCTTCCGGGCGGCAGGGATCACATCAACCCTACAGGACGCCGGAGGATCATACCGACCGTGGAAACAGTCGCCCCCTTCAACGAGGTTGTGGAAGAGATCAAGGCCGCCGGCGGAGAGGCCTTCCGCTTTTGTTTCCAATGCGGCTTGTGTGATACGGTTTGTCCCTGGAACCGGGTCCGGCAATTTAGCATCCGCAAGATCGTCCGGGAAGCAACCTTCGGGCTGACGGAAATCGAAGGGGACGACATCTGGCGGTGCACCACCTGCGGCAGATGCCCCCAACAATGTCCCCGGGGCGTCCAGCAGATCGAGGTGGGGGTTTCCCTGCGACGGGTGGCATCTGAATACGAGGTCTTCCCGGCCGCGGTAAAGCCCGCGCGAACCGCACGGGCCAGCCTGATCTCCGAGGGCAACCCCCTGCAATTGGACCGTAAAAAGCGCGCGGACTGGGCCGCCGGTCTTTCCGTCAGATCTTACGAAGAAAATATGGACGCACTCTATTTTGTGGGGTGTTATCTTAGTTATGATCCCCGGATGAAAAAGGTGGCCGTGGCCACCGCCGATATCCTGAACAAGGTGGGGCTGTCCTTCGGCATTCTCGGGGAAAAGGAAAACTGCTGCGGGGAAAGTATTCGGAAGATCGGCAGCGAGGATGTGTTTAAAAGCCTGGCCCGGGAAAACATCAAGACCTTTGTGGACAGAGGTGTCAGGAAAATCATCGTTTCCTCCCCCCATTGCTATCATACCTTCAAGAATGAATACCCCGAATTCATGGTGTCTTTCGAGGTGGTTCACATTACCCAATTGCTGCAAGACCTGTTACGCCGGGGCCGCATTGCCTTCACCAAGACTTACGAGCACACCGTCACCTACCATGATCCTTGTTACCTGGGACGCCACAACGGGCTCTATGATGCTCCCCGGGAACTGCTCAGGGCGATTCCCGGGTTGTCGTTGGTGGAAATGGCGGATCACCGCAAGGACAGTCTTTGCTGCGGCGGCGGGGGCGGTCGGATCTGGATGGACACGCCGAAGGAGGAGCGGTTCTCCGATTTGCGACTGGACCAGGCCCGTTGCGCCGGGGCCGACGTGCTGGCCACTGCCTGCCCTTATTGCATCACCAATTTCGAAGAAAGCCGTTTGAATCTCGAATGCGAAGAGGTGCTGTCCATCAGGGACATCACGGAAATCATACAGGAAGTGATCTAAAGGGGACTGCATATGGACAACCAGGTATTGCCAGCGGAAATGCTTCGTCTGTTTTCCGGTCAACCGGACCAACCCGCCCTCGGGGACGTGATGGTGGTGGGCGGCGGGGTCAGCGGCATCCAGGCGTCTCTGGACCTTGCCTCCGCCGGTTTCAAGGTCTGCCTGGTGGAAAAGGGGCCGAGCATCGGCGGGCACATGGCCCAGTTGGACAAGACGTTTCCGACCAACGACTGTTCGATGTGAATTCTTTCACCTAAACTGGTCGAGGTCGGCCGGCATCCGAACATAGAAGTATTGACCCTCACCGAGGTGGAAGGGGTGGAAGGCCACGCCGGGGATTTCAAAGTGACCCTCCGGACAAAGCCCCGCTACATCATCGAGGACAAATGTACGGGGTGCACCACCTGCGTCACCCATTGCCCTGTGACGTACCCCGATCCGTTCAACCAGGATATATCCGACAACAAGGCGGTACACGTGTATTTTTCCCAGGCCATCCCCCTGGTGGCCTACATCGACGAAAGCTGCCTGTTTTTAAAAGAGCGTAAATGCGACATCTGCCGCAGCGTTTGCCAGGCCGGCGCCATCGATTTTACCCAAACGGTTCGGAAGCGTGAAATCAATGTCGGTGCGGTGGTTCTATCGGCCGGCATCCGGCCCTTTGATCCATCTGTGAAAGAGGAATACGGCTATGGAAGGCTCGAGAACGTGGTGACCAGCATGGATTACGAACGCCTGCTGGCTTCTACAGGGCCATACGGGGGGAAGGTGCTGCGGGCGTCGGACAGGCGGCATCCGAAGAAGATCGCCTGGATTCAGTGCGTCGGATCCCGGCGGGTGACGGAAAACGACAACAGCTATTGCTCGGGGGTCTGCTGCACCTATACCCAGAAGCAGGTGATTCTGACCAAGGACCACGATCCGGATGCCGAATGCACCGTGTTTCACAACGACATCCGGTCCTTCGGCAAGGATTTCGAGCGCTATTTCCAGCGGGCGGAAAAGCTGCCGGGAACCCGCTTTTTGCGCAGTTACGCCACCATTGCCGGGGAGGAGCCGGAAACAGGGAATGTCCGGATTCGCTACGCCTCCGCCACCCAGGGGGTGGTGGAAGAGGTGTTTGACATGGTGGTGCTGTCCGTTGGCCTGACGCCTTCCGCGGAGGTCGAACGGCTGGGCCGCATGTGCGGGGTGCGCCTGAACCACCATGGGTTTCATCTTGCCGACGATGCCAACCCCATCCGGTCCTGCCGACCGGGGGTGTTTGTCTGTGGTGGGTTCCAGGGTCCCACCGATATCCCGGAATCGGTATTCACTGCCAGCGCAGCGGGTGCCCAGTGCGGCGAATTGCTGGATTACCGGCGCGGTAAACTGGCCGTGGACCGGGTCTACCCCCCGGAGCGGAACATGTCCGGGCAGGAACCGAAAATCGGCGTGTTCGTCTGCCATTGCGGGGCCAATATCTCCAGCGTGGTGAATGTGCCGTCCACCGTTGCGTATGCCCGCAGCTTGCCCAACGTGGTATACGCCCAAGAGCAGCTGTTTTCCTGCGCCACCAATTCGGCCAAGGAGATCACCGAACTGGCGGTGGAAAAGGGATTGAACCGGGTGGTGATCGCTGCCTGTTCCCCCCGGACCCTGGAACCCCTGTTCCGGGACACGCTTCGGGAGGCGGGGCTGAATCCTTATTACCTGGAAATGGCCAATATCCGTGAACATTGCTCCTGGGTGCATGCCAAGGAGAAGGAGGCCGCCACGGAAAAGGCCTTGGATCTGGTGCGCATGTCCGTTGCCAGGGCACGGTATTTGGAACCGTTGCAGGAATTTGATCTGCCGGTCCACAAGGCCGCCCTGGTGGTGGGGGGCGGCATCGCCGGTATGACTTGCGCCCTGTCCATCGCCCGGCAGGGGCATGCGGTTTATCTGGTGGAAAAGAGCCGGGAGCTGGGCGGCATGGCCCGGCGGATCCATGCCACCATCGAGGGCATGGATGTCGAAGGGTTCGTGGCGGATCAGATCCGGGCCGTCTACAACCATCCGTTGGTGCATGTCCTGCACGGCGCGGAGATCCTGGAGGTATCGGGCTATCTGGGCAGTTTCGCCACGTTGGTCAGGGCCGAGGGCCGAACGCAGCGGATTTTGCACGGGGCCACGGTGCTTGCCACCGGGGCCGACGTCTACCAGCCGACGGAATATCTTTATGGTCAAAACGACCGGGTATTTACCCATCTTGAGCTGGGGGAAGCCATCGCGCGGAAAGAAGCGTCCGTGTGCCAGGCAAAGTGCCTTGTGATGATCCAGTGCGTCGGTTGCCGGAACGAGGAACGCAACTATTGCAGCCGGGTCTGCTGCAGCCATGCCGTGAAAAATGCTTTGAAGCTCCGGGAGGCCAACCCGGAAATGGATATTTACATTCTTTTCAGGGATATGCGTACCTATGGATTCAGGGAGGATTACTACCGGGATGCATCCGACAAGCATGTGCGTTTTGTCCGCTACACGCCGCAGGAGCCGCCTGTGGTCGCAGCGGCGGTTGAAGACGGTCGGCCGGTGCTGCGGGTGACGGTGCCGGATGCCATCCTGGGCCAACGGCTGGAGATCGATGCCGACGTGCTTTCCCTGGCCGCTGCGGTCATTCCTTCGGCCGCCACCGAGCGCATCGCCGGTTTGTTCAAGGTGACCCTCAGTCCCGACGGTTTTTTCAAGGAGGCGCACGTGAAGCTGAAGCCTGTGGAATTCGCGGCGGACGGCGTGTACCTCTGCGGCACCGCGCATTATCCGAAGCACATTCAGGAAACCATCAACCAGGCTTACGGCGCTGCCGGCCGTGTGATGACCCTGTTGTCACAGGACACGGTGGTGGCGTCGGGGGCGGTCTGCGAAGTGCTGGAAGAGCGGTGTGTGTCCTGCGGGGCCTGCATCACGGCCTGCACCTATGACGCCATCAGTTTCCGGAAAACGCCCCTGGGCCGGAAGGCCTGGGTCAACCCGATTCTCTGCAAGGGCGACGGGGTGTGCAACGCCAAATGCCCCACCGACGCCATTGTGCTGCGGCATTTTACCAATGAGGCCCTGTGCGGCCAGGTGGACGCGGCCATCAGCACGGAAGAGATCCTTCGCAGGATCGATGCCTCCGTCGCGGCAGGGGAAGACACCAGGGAACGGCAACCGGAACCATTGGAGACGGGAGGTGACTGCTAATGAGCGTGAGATCCGAGTTCAAACCCAAGCTGCTGGGATTTGTCTGTCACTGGTGAGCATACGGCGCTGCTGACCTGGCTGGAGTTTCCAGACTTCAATATGCAAGCGACATGCGGCTGATCCGCGTCATGTGCTCCGGGAGGGTGGACCTGGAATTTATTCTCCGGGCTTTTTCCAACGGGCAGGACGGGGTCTTTATCGGGGGATGTAAGCTGGGCGAATGCAACTACGTCACCCATGGAAATTACGATGCCCTGGGCAATGTCTATCTGTGCAAGAAATTGATGGGGCATATCGGGCTGAATCCGGACCGCCTGAGAATTTCCTTCATGTCCGGTGCCGACGGCAATCTCCTGGCCGAGCTTGCCGACACGTTCGCCCGATCGGTCCGGGAACTGGGACCCATCGGTTCCGGAGAAGGCGTGGCCTGGGAGGTATTAAAGGGCAGAATCGACGCCGTCCGGAACCTGGTGCCCTATATCCGGCTGGTGGAACGTGAACGGATGCGGATTCCGGAAAAGTCTCCGGATGCGTTTGCGGCTTTTTTCACCGGTGCGGATTTTGACCGTCTTTTTGACGAACTGATCGCCCGTCCCCTGGCGATGGGGCGGATTGCCGCGTTGCTGGCCCAAGAGCCGATGTCCATGGCCAGGATGGCGGAGGAGCTGGGGATGCATCCGTCGGAGATGTCCCGCCACATCGGTGATTCTACCCGGCAGGGGGTGGTGCGATATGATCCGGGACGGCAATGCTACCGGCTAACCTAGGCCCGGTGATGCCGTTGCGAATGAAAGGCGAAGGGGCATTGAAACCAAAAGCGGTGAAAAGAAGACGGTGGGATATGGCGCACAGGAGGGGCGGCGTTGGTTATGGACAATGAGAGAACAGATGCGATCATCGCGAAACACGGCGGCGAGGCCAGCAGCCTGATTCAGGTGCTGCTTGAAATCCAGAGCGAATACAATTGGCTGCCAAGGGAGGCCCTTGAACGGGTCAGTGAGAAGCTGACGGTACCCTTTGCACTGGTGCGGCACATCGCCACTTTTTACAAGGCCTTCAGCCTGGTGCCCAAGGGACGCCACGGCATTCACATCTGCATGGGCACGGCCTGCCATGTGCGGGGAGCGGCGCGGGTGCTGGATGCCGTGCAAGAAATCACCGGCATCAAGCCCGGTGAAACGGATATGGCGCTTAAATTCAGTCTCGAAACGGTCAATTGCCTGGGCTGCTGCGCCCTTGGGCCGGTCATGGAAATTGACGGTAAAACCCATGGGAAGATGACGCCCGCCCAAACCGCGGATGTAATAAACCGCTACGAATAGGAATGCGCAATGACGTTGATTACCTCACCAGCGGAACTGGAAAAGCGCAGGCAAGAGATTCTTTCCGGAAGAGATCCCAGGAAACCCTGCCTCACCCTGTGTTCGGGATCGGCATGCCATGCCACGGGCAGCGGGGATGTGGCCGCCCGCC
This sequence comes from Desulfobacterales bacterium, assembly GCA_963678885.2. Taxonomy (GTDB): domain Bacteria; phylum Desulfobacterota; class Desulfobacteria; order Desulfobacterales; family JAFDDL01. The sequence continues at coordinate 68,164 of CAXXFG010000002.1, forward strand.
TTCGGGAGGAGATACGGGCGCGGGGTTTGGAAGACGCCGTGGACATCCGGCGGACGGGATGCCACGGCTTTTGCGAACGGGGGCCCATCATCGTGGTGCATCCGGAGCAGATCTGCTATTTTCAGGTTGCACCCGAGGATATTCCCGACATCATCTCCGAAACCATCGCGGGGGGGCGGATTGTCGAGCGTCTGCTCTACACCGATCCGGATACGGGGGAAAAGATCGTACACGAATCGGACATCCCCTTCTACAAACACCAGCGGCGGCTTGTGTTCGGTTCCAACGGCAGCATCGACCCAAAGAGTATCGAGGACTACCTGGCCATCGGGGGCTACGGCGCCCTGGCCAAGGCCTTGACGCAAATGACAGCAGAGGAGGTGCTGGCGGAAGTGAAGGCTTCCAACCTCCGTGGGCGGGGCGGCGGGGGGTTTCCCGCCGGAAGAAAATGGGAAGGAACGCGCAACGCGCCGGATGTCCCCAAATACGTGATTGTCAATGCCGACGAGGGGGATCCCGGGGCCTATATGGACCGCAGCCTTCTGGAGGGGAACCCCCATTGCGTGCTGGAGGGGCTGGCCATCGGGGCTTACGCGGTGGGCGCCCAAGAGGGCTACATCTATGTGCGGCAGGAATATCCCCTGGCCGTTGAAAATGTGATGACGGCCATTGAAAGGGCCGAGGCGTGCGGACTGCTCGGGAAGAACATCCTGGGTGCCGGCTTTGATTTCGTGGTCAAGGTGCACCAGGGTGCCGGGGCGTTTGTGTGCGGCGAATCAACGGCCCTGATGACAGCGCTGGAAGGGCGGGTGGGGGAGCCGCGCCCCAAATATGTGCGTTCCAACATCAAGGGGCTTTGGGGAAAGCCAAGTGTGCTCAACAATGTGGAGACCTGGGCCAACGTGCCCCTGATCATCGGCAAGGGGGCGCAGTGGTTTACCGGCTTCGGTACCGAGGGCAGCAAGGGGACGAAGATTTTTTCCCTGGTGGGAAAAATTGTCAATACCGGTCTTGTGGAGGTGCCCATGGGAACGCCGTTGCGGAACATTATCTACGACATCGGCGGTGGCATCCCCGGCGGCCGAAAATTCAAGGCTGTCCAGACCGGCGGACCGTCGGGCGGCTGTATCCCCGAGGCGTTGCTGGATCTTCCCGTGGGATTCGACGAACTCACCCAGGCCGGCTCCATGATGGGGTCGGGCGGGATGATCGTGATGGACGAAGACACCTGCATGGTGGATGTGGCCCGCTATTTCATCGCCTTTTTATGCGACGAGTCTTGCGGCAAGTGTGTGCCCTGCCGGGAGGGGTTGGGCCAGATGCTGAAAATTCTCACCCGCATCACCCGGGGCAAAGGCCGGGAAGAAGATCTCCTCCTTCTGGAAGAACTGGCGGAAACCGCCAAGGAGGCATCCCTCTGTGCGTTGGGACAGAGCGCCCCCAACCCGTTTCTCAGTACGCTTCGCTACTTCAAAGAGGAGTACGAGGCCCACATCCGGGACAACAGATGCCCTGCGTTGTCTTGCAAGGCGCTGCTGTCCTTCTACATCGATCCGGAAAAATGCAGGGCCTGCATGAGCTGCCTGCGAAAATGCCCTGCGGACGCCATTGTCGGGGGGAAAAAGCGGGTCCATGTGATCGACCAGGAAAAATGCACCCGGTGCGGCACCTGTTTCGAGGTTTGCCCCCCGCGGTTTGCTGCGGTGACGAAACTGTCGGGTCAACCGGTGCCGGCGCCGTTGCCGGAAGAGGACAGAGTCATCGGAAAGGGCGGTGAAAAATGACGGATATCCGCATGGACATCGACGGGGAGACCGTGACGGCCGCGGAGGGCATGACCATCCTGGAAGCGGCCCGGGGTGCCGGCATCGAGATTCCGACGCTCTGCCATCACGAAAAGCTCGAACCCTTCGGCGGATGCCGCCTGTGCATCGTGGAGGTGACGTCAGGCGGCCGCACCCGCCTGGTGGTTTCCTGCGTGTATCCCGCGGAGCAAGGGTTGGTGGTCAGAACCCGGACCCCCCAGGTGGACCGGATCCGCAAGACGCTCCTGGAGCTGCTGCTTGCCCACGCCCCGGACGCCTTCTCCCTGCAGCGGCTGGCACTGGAATACGGAGCGGACCGAAACCGCTACGAAAAGGAGGCGTCTTTTTGTATCCACTGCGGGCTATGCGTCCGTTATTGCTCGGAAGTAAAGAAAAAACACGCGGTGGGATTTATCGACCGGGGAATGCGAAAAGAGATCAGCTTTATCCCGGAAGTGGCGTTAAAGGAGTGCTGGGAGTGCAAGGAGTGTTTCGAACTCTGTCCCACCGAAGCCCTGCAGGCCGCATTCGTGCTGGCCCGGGCGCTGGCTTCCGTCCGGACCGATGCCGTCTAGCGCGGTGGTCCGGGCATTATCCACCGGTGCCGGTCTTGTTTTCGATGCCTTCGAAAATAATCTTGCAAAGATCTTCCTGCAGGGCATCGGCGTCGATTTGGGAGCGGTACAGCACCGCCGACATGATCATGTATTCAATGCCGCCGATGATGGCCCTGCGGATGTTTTTGGGGGCAACATCGCTGCGGATTTCACCCCGCTCGATCCCCTCCGCCACCAGATCCCCAACGACCTGGGCATAATCCTTGACCATGCGGTGGGTTTCGCTTTCAAAATAACCGGGGTAACTGCGGGCTTCCAGCAGCAGGATTTTGGCGGGGATGCGATTCTGATCATAATAGTGGATCTGGCTCCAGATCAGCTTGCGCAATTTGTTCAGCGCGCCCTTGATGCCGCGGATGTCGGTCATGATTTGCCGATTGAACTCTTCCAAGTCGTCGGCCAGCACCTGGTGCAGCAAGCCCCGCTTGTCTTTGAAATAGCGGTAGATCAATGCCTCATTGACGCCGGATTTTCGGGCGATTTCAGCCGTGGTGATGGAGTTGAAGTCTTTTTTGTCCAACAGGGCGCGCATGGCCTTGGCGATTTTTATCCGTCCCGGCGGATAGGCTTTTCTGGCCGGGGCATCAGACGCCACGGCGCCCTGGGGTGAATCCGTCATGAATGGTTCCTCTTCTTTGCCGTGCCCTGCCGGGCGCTGCGCATGTTTGCGTAATCCATTACCGGTACATGTACCAGATCCGGCCTAGGTGAGCAATACATTTATTCGACGCCCGGACTGTTCTGTTTGCAGAACGGGCGGGTGGCTGTCGGCACAGTTTTATGGAAGCGGTTTGGCGTGCCTTATTTTCCCTTGACAGTGTCGTCGGGGAGGAAATATAAGTAACACATACATAAAAACGGAGGAGGCCCCATGTCCGATCCGAAATATCTCAAGGTGGAAACGATTGACGCGGTCGCCCGTGTCACCCTCGACCGGCCCAAACACAACGTCCTCAACATTGAGATGATGCGGGAGCTGATCGCGCTGCTTTCCGCCCTCAAACAGGACCGGGATCTGAAGGCCGTCCTTTTCCTGGCCGAGGGGCGCAGTTGGTGTGCCGGAGTGGAGGTGGGCGACCACAAGCCGGCGTTGGTGGATGACATGGTCGCCGCGTTCGGGCGCATGCTGCAGCTGGTGGAGTCCATGCCGGTTCCCACCATCGCCGCTGTTCACGGTGCCTGCCTTGGTGGGGGCATGGAACTGGCCATCGCCTGCGACATGGTGGCAGCCTCCAGCGACGCGGTGTTCGGACAGCCGGAAATCAAGCTGGGTTTTTTCCCGCCCTATGCCGCTGTCCGGCTGCCGGTGTTGGTGGGGCCTGCCAAGGCCATCGAGATCTGCACCACCGGGTGTCGCTACACCGCGGAAGAGGCGCGCGCCATGGGGTTCGTCTCTCGGGTATGCGCCGCCGAAGCGTTTGCGGAAACCGTGGCGGCGTTGGTCAAGGAAATCACCGTGGCCAGCCCCCTGATCCTGCGGCTGAACAAGCAGGCGGTGATGCAGCATCTGGGCATGCCGGCCGATGCGGCACTAGACGGATCCAACCGGCTGTTTCTGGAGACCCTGATGAAAACGTCCGACACCCTGGAGGGGATAGCGAGTTTCGAAGAAAAACGGCGTCCCCTGTGGAAAAACGCATAGGCCGGCGGTTTCGCACCTTCACGCATCACTTACAGACGGAAGGGGGCAATATGGCGACAGCCGACAGCGATTGTGTAACGCTTGAAACAGAAGGCGCCATCGCGTTTCTCACCATTTCACGACCCAAGGCCATGAATGCACTCAATGTGGCGGTTATCAACCGGTTGGAGGAGGCATTTCTCTCGGCCGAAGCCGACGATGGTGTCAAGGCCGTGGTTTTGCGTGGCGCGGGCGAGGTGTTTGTCGCCGGGGCGGACATCCGCTTTTTCCGCGATCACATCAACGCCGGCACCGTTTCAGCCATCGAGGCATTTGCGCGCAAGGGGCACGAGGTGTTCCTGCGGATAGAAAATTCCCCGAAGCAGACCATTGCCCTGCTGGACGGTCTTTCCCTTGGCGGCGGCAGTGAACTGGCCCTTGCATGTAATGCCATCGTGGCCACGGAAAACGGATCCCTGGGATTTCCGGAAACAGGTATCGGGATTTATCCCGGTCTGGGGGGGATGCTGCGGTTCGCAAAAAAAACGGTGCCGGCCCTTGCAAAATACTATGTGTTCACCGGCACGACCCTCAGCGCCCGGGAGGCGCTTTCCCTTGGAATCGTGGAACAGGTGGTGGCGCCCGGCGACATTCCCCGGGCCCTCAACGCCATGGCGGCCCGGGGAAAGATCGATAAATACGCGCCGCGTTCCTTGCCCGATGCTTTCCGGGCCTTGGCCGCAGCCTTTGCTCCGGACAGGATCGAGGGGTTGCTGGCGGGCGGGTTGCCGGAGGGCTTGCCGGAAGACCAGGCGGCAAAAATCGCCAAACGCTTGAAAGCGAAAGCGCCGTTGGCCCTGCGGGCCGTCAACGACATTATCGACGCCCAAAGCGGGGTGGGCATCGAAGCGGGAATCGCACTGGAACTCGCTCCCATGCAGCAAATGTTTCTGACCGCCGATGCGATGGAAGGGCTGTCCTCGGCGGGCAAACGGCGTCCGGAATTCACGGGGACCTGAACCTGCGGCGAACAAGGGCCGCGACTTTCAATGACAAGGAGGGGTGCATCATGCGCATGATATCCTGGCAAATGGTCGCGCCGGACAAGGCGTTGCAGTTTACGGAGGCCCCACTGCCGACGCCTGGCCCCGGTGAAGTTTTGCTCAAGGTCGCGGGGTGCGGGGTGTGTCATACGGACCTTGGGTTTTTCTACGACGGGGTACGCACCAAGAGCCCCCTGCCCTTGACCCTGGGGCACGAGATCAGCGGTACCATCGTCACCGCCGGATCCGGCGCCGAGGCTTGGGAAGGGAAGGCCGCGATTGTGCCGGCGGTAATGCCCTGCGGAGACTGTGATGTCTGCCAGCGGGGGAAGGGAAACATCTGCTCCACCCAGAAGATGCCGGGCAACGATATCCAGGGCGGTTTCGCAAGCCATATCCTGGTGCCGGCCGTGCAATTATGCGAAGTGCCGCTGGATAGCACCGGCAAACCTTCCGGGGCCGCGGATATCAGCCTGGCCGAACTTTCGGTGATTGCCGATGCCATTACCACCCCGTACCAGTCGGTGGTGGAATCCGGACTGGATGAGACGGACACGGCCATTTTCATCGGGCTTGGTGGCGTGGGGGGTTTCGGCGCCCAGATTGCCAAGGCGTTCGGGGCGATGGTGATCGGCATCGATGTGGATGCCGACAAGCTTTCCGCCATGGCGCCATACCTGGACAAGACATTCGATGCCAGGGCGATGCCCTTCAAGGATCTGCGCAAAGCGGTGACGGCCTGTGTCAAGGAGGCGGGGCGGCGGCGCACGGAATGGAAAATTTTTGAGACCTCCGGTACCGCTGCCGGCCAGAAAACGGCCTTCGGGCTTTTGACCTTCGGCGCGTCCCTGCAGGTGGTCGGCTTCACCATGGATACGGTGGAGATCCGGTTGTCGAATCTCATGGCTTTTCATGCGACGGCCAGGGGCAATTGGGGCTGCCTGCCAGAGTATTATCCCGCGGTGTTGCAGTTGGTGCTCGACGGAAAGGTGAATGTCCGGGAATTTGTGGAAACCTTTCCCCTGGATCGCATCAATGAGGTGTTCGAAAGGGTACATCACCGGGACATCAAGAAACGGCCCATCATGGTCCCTTGATATCTTCGGGGCCACGCTCGGCGGTGCAGGCCGTCTGTGTGCGCTCCAAAAAGGGCAATTACAATCGCTGCCCGCTCCGGTGCGGAGCGGGCTGTTTTTTTATGCCATGTCCATCCGTGTCGGCCGGTTGTCCGGCCCGATGCCATGAAAGGAGTGTCCGCGTATGTTGAAGAAAGCCTTTATTCCCTATGGCGGCTATTACAGTTCTCCCTTTTCGAGATGGCAGGGAAGTTTGGCAGGCGAAAACGCCATCACCCTCGGGGCTGCAACCGCTCGTCGGTGGCTGGAATCCCGTCAATGGGATGGCGGCATGTTTGATTATGTCATTCTAGGCGTGACGGTGGGGCAGCCGAAGCTGTTTTACGGCGGTCCCTGGTCCGCGGCGCTGATTGGTGCCGAAAACACGCCCGGACTCTTGATCAGCCAGGCGTGTTCCACGGCCACCACCGGGATTTTTCAAGCGGCCGTGGGCGTTGAAACCGGGCTCTATCAAAATGCCTATACCCTGTTTACGGATCGTTGCTCCAATGGACCCCACACGATCTGGCCCAATCCCGGAGGGCCCGGGGGGCAGGTGGTGTCCGAAGACTGGGTGATGGAACATTTCAACTTCGATCCTTGGGGTGGAACCGCCATGATCCAGACGGCCGAAAACGTTGCACGGCAAGCGGGGGTTTCCAGGGAGGCGTGCGATGCGGTTGCGTTGCGGCGCTACGAACAGTATGCCGATGCCTTGGCCGATGACCGGGCCTTCCAGAAACGCTACATGTTTCCCGTGCAGGTGCGTATTTCCAAGAAAAAGACAATCTGCCTGGATGCCGATGAGGGCATCATGGCGTCCACCGCCGAAGGACTCGCCGCGTTGCGGCCGGTGCTGCCGAACGGGGTGCATACCTTCGGCGCCCAGACCCATCCGGCCGACGGCAACTGTGCCGTGGTGGTGACCAGCCGGGAGACCGCCGCATCCCTGAGCCGTGATCCCGCAATCGAAATCCAGGTGATCTCTTACGGTTTTTCCCGGGTCGAAAAGGCTCATATGGCCATGGCGCCCGTGCCTGCGGCGCAAATGGCCCTGGACAAGGCCGGCATCGGCATTCCTGACGTCAAGGTGGTCAAGACGCACAACCCGTTTTCCGCCAACGACATATACATGGCCAATGAGATGGGGCTTGACATAAACCGGTTCAATAATTACGGTAGCAGCTTGATTTTCGGGCATCCGCAGGCCCCGACCGCCGGCCGCCTGATCATTGAAGCAATTGAGGAAGCGGTGATCCTGGGCGGTGGTTATGTGTTGTTCACCGGCTGCGCTGCGGGAGACACCGGCGGTGCTTTGGTTCTGAAGGTCGGATGATCGGTTGATTGCCCACATGAGACCGTTTCGTCCGGCAGGATTCAGATGTTGTTGATGTGAACTTTCGGCGGGCAAAGCCCACTTGCCCGCCTTCAAAGAAAGGAGGTGTTGTTCCGCTTGCAGCATTGTCAAAAATAAGTGTGCATTTAATGCGAATCTAAAGCTACACCAGGAGGATGGATGAACAGATTGAATTTTCGATCAGCAGTCGCATTGGTATGTCTTGTGGTGGCCGGATGGATGACCGCCGGCCAACTTCTCGCCTTTGACACCGTCACCTGCGGCGATCAGCGCCACACGGTGTATGGGTGGCTCAGAAACAATCTTGGCTTTTTCACCGAGTACGACGAGGGTTCGGACCTGGCCTCCAACCGCACCTGGGCCCGGTTGTACCTGGATTCGAAAATCAGCGACAACTTAAGCATCTGGGTGGCGGCCCAAGCCGTGTATGAACCCGAGTACGACGTGGAAAAATCCGCCGCCGAGGGAGACGCCTCCGCGCATTTCATGGGGGATTACCACGAGTACGACCGGTTCGAGGACGTGATCCGGGAGCTTTATTTCGACTACCGGTTCAACAAGAGCCACAGCCTGCGGGTGGGCCGCCAGATCGTCATCTGGGGGGAAAGCCTCACCACCCGGGTGGGGGACGTGATTCACCCGGACAACGGTGAGTTCACCTTCGCCTTCGCGAATCTTGAAGACACCCGCATTCCCCAGTGGATCGTGAAGGGCACCCACGATTTTGCCGGCCTTGGCAGCTCGGTGGAGTGGCTGGTCAACCCCAACTGGGTGGACGAGGAATACCGGGTCAACAAATCCCACCTTGTGAACAGCAACCGTTTCGGCATTCCCACGGACAACGTTTTGATCGGCCAGGATTTCGTGGGTCTCCTGATGCAGGGGATGAACCCGGCCATGGATGTGTTCGCCCCCCATGTGGAAGACGTGCATGTGGAAGACAGCCTGGACGATCTGCGCTACGGTGCCAAGACCTCCACCTTCCTGGGCGGGGCCGAGTTCGGGGTCATGTTTTTCCACACCCAGAACTACGATCCGACCTTCGTGCGCCAGAACCGGACCGATATCATTCCCCTGGTGCCGGGGGTGGTGAACATGTACATGCCCCACTACACCCTGGAGCATCCGGACATCGACATCATCGGCGCCTACACCAACGTGGACATCCCCCTGGGGCTTTTGCGGGCCGAGGCGATTTACGTGCCCAACAAGCCGTTCATGAACCTGACCGAGAGCGACGGCTGGAGCCGGGAGAACTACTTCAAGTACATGCTGGCGTGGGATCTGAACGGTTATTTTTATTTTGACTGGCACAAGAGCGCGCCCTTCGACATCACCGTGGAGCACGTGGGCGAGGTGGTGCCGGACAACGATGACCTGCAATTCGCCACCTACGGCACCGAGATACCCACCTGGCGTCCGAACCTGGGCTGCCGGATTTCCACCAACTGGTTCTACAACATCCTGGCCACGGAAGTGATCTTCTCCTACACCTGGGGCGAAGAGGGCGATTCGGGGCTGTTCATGCCCATCGTCAAGTGGACCCCCAGCTGGAACAACGACATGTTCTCCGCCGAGCTTCGCTACATCGGCATCTTCGGCGAAAGCCGGCTCGAGGACATCGGCATGTTCAAGGATCGGGACATGGTGGTATTGACAACGCAGATCAACTTCTAGTGACCATGAAAGGATTAAACGACATGAATCGTTTGAATATATTCGCAGCAATGCTCTGCATGGCGATCATCCTCGGCCTCACCGGCCCGGCTGCGGCCGCGGACGCCCCGGCCCCGGGTACGGTCATCGACAAGAACAACATCGACCAGTACAAGGACTATTTTCCGGATTTCTGGCTGGACGCCTTTCATACCGGATTTAATGGGTTCCTGCGCCCTCTTTCCATCACCATCAAGGAGACGACCCCGAACCCCATGCCGGCCCCCTTTCTGGCGGCATCCGAACTGAACAAGGGAAAATACGGCATCGATGCCGAGGGGTACATCACCGGCGGCTCGGAAACAGAGATTGTCGGTTATCCGTTTCCGCAACTTGAAAAAAACGATCCCCAGTTCGCCCAGAAGCTGATGTGGAACTATGATTACAAATATACCCTTGACGACATGAGGGGCCACTTCATCAACTTCGAATTGCGCAAAGGCGGCAAAATCAGTACCAGCGAGGTGGAAAACTGGTTGATCAGTTTTCAGAACCGGATGTACGATGACCCCAAGCCCCTGTACGAAACGCCCCAGGGGTACCGGAACGCCAACCTCATCCGGAACCTGGCCCCGGCGGTGCAGCGGAACTTTTTGACCCTGCTGATCCGCTACATCGACCAGAAGGCGGCGGATACCACTTACCTGTATCTGCCCTCCATGCGCCGGGTGCTTCGCGGAGAGGCCGGCGAGCGTTCCACACCCATCATGAGCTCCACCCAGGCCCCGGACGATTTTTTCGGTTTCTCGGGCCGCATTCCGGAATTCACCTACACGCTTTTGGCCGACCAGAAGGCCATCGGCATGGCGGATCACAAGATGAATTTCGAAAGCACCTCCGCCATCAACCTGGTGGACACGCTGCCGATCCAGACCGATGGATGGGAAGCGCGTGATGTTTATGTGGTGGAGGTTATGGCAAAAAACGATAAGTACCCCCAGGGCCGAAAGGTTCTCTGGATCGACAAGGAGACCATGACCTGTCTCTATGCCGCCGCTTGGGACCGGGCCGGCAAGCTCTGGAAAGTATGGCAGATTGCCAACAGCAAAGAAACGAACAATTCCGGGCAGGGGACCTCTCCGTATGCCACCAACCTGGGGTTCGACTTGCAGCTCGGTTACGCGGTCCAGATGATCGGCTCCTGGAAGCTCAACGGCAACGGAATCACAGATGCCGACATCTCCATTGCCGCACTTCGAAAGCTTGGCCGTTAGGCGATTCGCGCCTCTTCTTTCGGAGAGCATGTACAGCTCCCATTTAGTGGGACAAAGCCACCGGCACCGGAATTTTGATTCCGGTGCCGGTCTTTTTTTATCCCCCTGCCTGGTGCCGGCATGCTCCAATTATCTGCGTCCGCGCTCCTTTTGTTGCGTTGGGGTGGTGGCGTTTTGTTTTGACAAAGATGCTGCGGCGGCGGTATAGAGGGGCGCTAACTCCTTTCAAGAAACTTCGTGGACGGTTGTTATGTACCGGTTGCAAGATTATGATTTTTTCCTCCCAGAGGATCGCATCGCCCAACATCCGAAAGAACCGCGGGATCAGTCCAGACTCCTCGTCTTAAACCGTGCGACGGGTGCAGTTCGGCACCACCGGTTTGACGGCATCGGGCAATTTCTTCTGCCCGGAGATGTGCTGGTAGTCAACGACACCCGTGTCGTGCCGGGGCGTCTGCTGGGAAGGAAGGCCACCGGCGGGGTGGTGGAGGTGCTGGTGCTCGACTACGCCGATGCGCTGCGCTGCGCACGCCCCGGGGAAGCGGTGTGCTGCCGGTGCCTTGTCCGTTCCGCGCGGTCGCCCAAAGCCGGTGCCGACCTTTTTTTTGACGGGGGATTGCGGGGGCGCATCGAAGAGAATCGGGACGGGGTGTTCCGGATTTCCTTTTTTTCCGAAAAAGATTTTGGCGACTGCATTGAACAAATCGGCAGTGTTCCCCTGCCTCCCTATATCCGTCGGGCCGGGAAGGCCGTTGCGGAGGACCGGACCCGATACCAGACGGTGTATGCCGCCCAGAAGGGGGCGGCGGCGGCACCCACAGCCGGGCTGCATTTCACCGACAGGTTGCTGACGGACCTGCGCAGCAGCGATGTCCGGATCGCGGCCATTACCCTGCACGTGGGTTACGGCACTTTCCGGCCGGTCAAGGAGGACGATATCCGGAAACATCCGATGCACAGTGAGTCTTATACCATTTCCAGCGACACGGCGGCGGTGGTCAACGGGGCCCGGGCCCAGGGCCGGCGGGTGGTGGCGGTGGGCACCACCTGCGTACGGACCCTTGAATATGCCGCAGACAGCCGGGGGCGAATATCCGCCGGCAGCGGGCAATGCGATCTTTTCATTTACCCAGGGTATGCCTTCCGGGCCGTTGATGCGATGATCACGAATTTTCACCTGCCCCGAAGCACCCTGTTGATGCTGGTGTCGGCATTCGCCGGTCGGGAGAAGGTGTTGGCCGCCTACGGGGAGGCCGTTGCAAATGACTACCGTTTTTTCAGCTACGGGGACGCCATGATGGTTGCTTGACGCCGCAGGCTTGGAAACGGACGCAGACGGCGCTCCGGGCGTGTTCCGCAGCGCAGTGGTAATAGAGAATGCTTGATTTTCAACTGACACATAGATCGGACAAGGCCCGGGCAGGGGTGATGCGAACGGCCCACGGAGAAATCCGGACCCCGGTCTTCATGCCGGTGGGAACCTTGGGGACCGTGAAATCCCTGTCACCGGAGGAACTTCGGGATGCAGGGGCCCAGATTATTCTCGGCAATACTTATCACTTGTATTTGCGGCCCGGTTGCGCGGTGATCGATCGGTTCTCCGGATTGCACCGGTTCATGAATTGGTCCGGGCCGATTCTCACCGACAGTGGCGGCTTCCAGGTGTTTTCCCTGGCCCGGCTGGCCAAAATCACCGAAGAAGGCGCGGCTTTTCAGTCCCATATTGACGGGTCGGCGCATTTGCTGACGCCTGAAAAGGCAGTGGATATCCAGTGCACGTTAGGGGCCGACATCATCATGTGCCTGGACCAGTGCATCGCCTATCCGAGCAGCGCTCCGGCGGTGGAAACGGCCTTGGATCTTACCACCCGTTGGGCCAGACGGTGCAAACAGCGGTGGATGGCGCGCGGGGGGAACCGGGCTGCCTTGTTCGGCATCGTTCAGGGTGGTATGGTGCAGGCCTTTCGAAAAAAATCCACGGAAGCCTTGTTGGAGATTGATTTTCCCGGGTATGCCGTGGGAGGATTGAGCGTCGGAGAGCCCGGTAGTCTGATGCGCGAGATGGCCGACGTCAGTCTTTCCATGCTGCCCGAAGACAAACCCCGCTATGTCATGGGGGTGGGAACCCCTGAAGATCTGGTGGATCTTGTGGCCCTGGGGGCGGACATGTTCGACTGCGTGATGCCGACCCGGAACGCCAGAAACGGCCAATTGTTCACTGACACGGGAACCATCAACATTACCAATGCGCGGTACCGATCCGACACGGCGCCGGTGGATGCAACATGCGGTTGTTACACCTGCCGGCATTATTCCCGGGCCTATCTGCGGCATCTTTATCAGGCCAAAGAACTCCTTGCCTATCGGCTCAATACCATCCATAATGTCGCCTATTATACCGGCCTCATGCAGCGGATGCGCGAGGCCGTCATGGCAGACCGATTTGACAGTTTTCGGCGGGGGTTTTATCATCACCGGCGGCCGGAAGACACCTGACCGGCGAACGGAACACAGGGAGGCGATATGAAAGAGAAGGTGGCGGCGGTGCTTGAGAAAGTGCGGCCCATGCTCCAGGCGGACGGCGGGGACGTGGAATTGGTTGCTGTGGCGGACGGCGTGGTGCAGGTCCGATTGAAGGGCGCCTGCTCCGGGTGCCCCATGAGCCAGATGACGTTGAAGAACGGGATCGAACGGCTGCTGAAAAAAGAGATTCCGCAGATCGTGTCCGTGGAATCGGTATAGACGTTCCACGCTTCCGGACACAGGTGCACTGCCGCAGATCCCATGGGCGCGCGGGTGGTGATTGTTTCTTAGAGAGGACAATTTGCAAGGAGAGAAATAGAAATGGGTGTATCCGCCAAAATTCAGACATTCATGGAAAGATCTTCCTGGATTCGGAAGATGTTCGAAGAGGGCGCGCAGCTCAGGGCGGTTCACGGACCGGAGAACGTGTTTGATTTCAGTTTGGGCAATCCCAATGTCCCTCCCCCCAAACGATTCTATGCGGCGCTTGCGGAAACCGTTCAATCGACGTCGCCCGGGTGCCACGGTTACATGCCGAATGCCGGATACCCCTTTGTCCGCCAAGCCGTTGCCGACAATCTTTCCACGTTACACCAGCTGACCGTGGGGATGGAACAGGTGCTGATGACTTGCGGCGCTGCCGGCGGATTGAACGTGGTGTTCAAGACGCTTCTTGATCCCGGGGAAGAGGTACTTGTGCCGGCCCCCTATTTTGTCGAGTATGCGTTTTATGCCGACAACCACGGCGGCAGGATTGTGACGGTGCCGACCCTGCCCGATTTCAACCTGAATATTGACGCCGTGGCCGATGCCATCACTGAAAAAACCCGGATCATGCTGGTAAATTTCCCCAACAACCCCACCGGCCAGGTGTATTCCCAGCAGAGCCTCGACGAACTGGGCCGGGTTTTGAAAGAAAAAAGCGCAGCATATGGGCGGCCCATTTACTTGGTATCGGACGAGCCTTACCGGAAGATCATATACGACGATATCCACGTGGGCAGCATCTTTTCGGCCTATGACGAGAGCATCCTGGTCACGTCCTTTTCCAAAGATATTTCCATTCCCGGGGAACGGATCGGTTACATCGCCATCAGCCCCGACGCCGCGGATAAAAAATCGCTGGCCGATGGGATGGGGCTGTCCAACCGTATTCTGGGATTTGTCAGCGCGCCGGCCCTCATGCAGCGCGTGGTGGCACAGATCCAGGGGGAGAGTGCCGATATGGGGGCTTATGCCAGGAAAAAGGATCTGATCTGCCAGGGGCTTGCGGAAGCCGGGTATGAATTCACGCCCCCGGCAGGGTCTTTCTTCCTGTTTCCGAAAGCGCCGATCGCCGATGATGTGGCGTTTGTCAAGGCCTTGCAGGAGGAGCTGGTTCTCACGGTTCCGGGCAGCGGGTTTGGCGGGCCGGGGTATTTCCGCATTGCCTTTTGCGTTGATGATGACACCATTGTCAGGGCCATTCCGCGTTTCAGGAAGGTCATGGAAGCGTTCCGGCGGTTGTGATGGCGGGGCGGGAGGCCAGTCCGCCACCGGCAGGGGCTTGCCCCGATCGCTCGCCGGTAACGGGGCGTCGCACCCCGAAACGGCGCTCTTTTTTTCTTGACAATGCGCGCGGAACCGGCTTATCTCTGAACGATCGCTCAATCGTTCGGTCCGGGGATGCCGGCCAGTGCCCTGTGACGCGCCGTATCGCGGCCGTTGTTTGTTCTTGTGTGATGGTGTCGATGAATCCGGCAAGAAGAAAGGAAATGGAATCATGGGGAGTGCCGAAGACAATAGAGTAGATAAAATAGACGATCTGAAACGGCGGCAGGAGACAATTCGCCGCATGGGTGGAGAAAAGGCGGTGGCGGCCCACCGGGAGAAGGGCAAGCTCACCGCCCGGGAGCGGTTGGCCCACCTGTTCGATCCAGGCACGTTTCGCGAGATCGACATGTTCGTCACCCACCGGTGCACCGATTTTGGAATGGGGGACCAGGACATTCCCGCCGACGGTGTCGTCACCGGCCACGGTCTTGTGGAGGGGCGCCCGGTATTCGCCTTTGCCCAGGATTTTACTTCCCGGGCCGGCAGTCTCGGTGAAATGCATGCCAAGAAGATCACCAAGGTCATGGACATGGCCGGAAAAGCCGGTGTGCCCCTGGTCGGCATGAACGATTCCGGCGGCGCCCGCATTCAGGAGGGTGTGGACGCCCTGTTCGGCTATGGTGAGATTTTCTTGCGCAACTCCATCAATTCCGGGGTCATTCCACAGATTTCGGCCATCATGGGGCCCACGGCCGGCGGTGCGGTGTATTCTCCCGCCATGACGGATTTCGTGTTCATGGTCAAAAACACCAGCCACATGTTCATCACCGGGCCGGAGGTGATAAAGGCGGTCACGGGCGAAGAGATTTCTTTCGAGGATCTGGGCGGAGCCATGACCCACAATGAAAAAAGCGGCGTGGCGCATTTCGCCTGTGAAAGCGATGCGGATGCCATCGTCCGGATCAAGGAACTGCTTTCCTACCTGCCCGGCAATAACACCGAGGAGCCGCCGCTCATCGCCACCGGTGACGCGCCGGAGCGCAAGAGCCCCGAACTCGATACCCTCATACCGGAAAATCCGAACCAGCCGTACGACATCAAACAGGTGATTCGGAGCATTGTCGACGATGGCACGTTTTTTGAGCCCCATGCGCATTTCGCGAAGAACATCGTGGTGTGCTTCGCGCGGTTGAACGGCAGGAGTGTGGGGATCATCGCCAACCAGCCCGCGGTGTTGGCCGGATGTCTGGACATCGACGCATCGGACAAGGCAACCCGGTTCATCCGTTTCTGCGACGCGTTCAACATCCCGATTCTCACCATTGCGGACGTACCGGGATATCTTCCCGGCAGCCAGCAGGAGTGGGGAGGCATCATTCGGCACGGAGCGAAATTGCTTTGGTGCTATTCTGAGGCCACGGTGCCCAAATTGCTGCTGATCACCCGAAAGGACTACGGCGGCGCGTACATAGCCATGTCGTCCCGCCATCTGGGCGCCGACATGGTCTTTGCCTGGCCGTCTGCGGAGATAGCCGTGATGGGTGCCGAGGGCGCCTGTAACATTATTCACCGAAAGGAAATAAAGGCCGCGCCGGACCCGGCCCAAAAACGAAAGGAAAAAATCGCGGAATACCAGGCGCTTTTTTCCAACCCGTACCGAGCCGCCGCCAGGGGATACGTGGACGCGGTGATTCAGCCCAGCGAGACCCGCGGGCGCCTGATCGATGCATTGGAAATCATGTGCAGCAAACGTGAACTGCGGCCGCCCAAGAAGCACGGCAATATTCCCGCATAGCCGGTCCGGCGCACCGCCGTTCCTCGGTAACCGATTGGTGATATTATGAACGACAACAAGAAGAGAGCCGCCGCCATCGCCGCCGTAATGTGTTATCTCCAGGAAGAAGCCGCCGCAGCGCAGGCCGCATCCGGAGATACGGCGGGGCGGCATCGGCGCCCGCGTGATCCGGGAGTGTGGGCGGGCGCCGGCCGTCAGGGCATGATGCAGATGCGTAATATGATGCAGTTGAAGGCATTTCACCGGTTCAGATGATATGGCCCTAAGGATTTTACAGAGGAGACAGCGATCATGACTGAGCATTACCAAGTCAAGATGACGGAAATGAAGTATGACAAGGACCGCCCCAAGGCAGCCAACCCGGTGAAGGTTGAGGATTTGAGCCTCCGGGACGGCCACCAGTCACTTTTTGCCACCCGGGGGCGCACCGAGGACATGATCCCCGTTGCCGAAATGATGGACCAGGTGGGATTTTGGGCGGTGGAAACCTGGGGCGGTGCCACATTCGACACCATGCACCGTTTTCTTAACGAAGACCCATGGGAACGCATCCGGACCCTGAAGCGTTATTTCAAGAAAACACCGTTTTCCATGCTGCTGCGGGGCCAGAACCTGGTGGGCTACCGCAATTACGCGGATGACGTGGCCCGGGTGTTCGTGGAGCGGGCCGCGGAAAACGGCATGGATATTTTCAGAACCTTCGACGCCCTCAACGACTACCGGAACTTCGAGACCGTGGTGCCTGCCATCAAAAAGGCCGGCAAGCATTTCCAAGGCTGCATGTGCTACACCATGACCGAACCGCGCATGGGCGGCGAAGTATACAATATCGATTATTACGTGAAAAAGGCAAAAGCCCTGGAGGCCATGGGGGCTGACAGCATCTGCGTCAAGGATATGGCGGGGTTGCTGGCACCTTATGATGCTTTCGAGCTGGTCAAGGCCCTCAAGGCGAACGTGAAGGCGCCGATTCACCTGCACAGCCATTTCACCTCGGGCATGAGCCCCATGACGCATCTGAAGGCCATCGAGGCCGGGGTGGACATCATCGACACCTGCATGACCCCCTACGCCTATCGTACCAGCCACGCGGCCATCGAGCCGCTGGTGATGACCTTGATGGGCACCAGCCGGGATACGGGATTCGACATCAACCTGCTGGCCAGCATCAACGAGATCCTGGAAAAAGAGGTGATGCCCAAGTACAAGCACCTGCTTGATGATTCCAAGGTGTCGGTGATCGACATCAACGTGCTGCTGCACCAGACGCCGGGGGGTATGTTGTCCAACCTCGTCAACCAGCTAAGGGAGATGGACGCTTTGGACCGCATCGGGGATGTTTACAGGGAACTGCCCCGGGTGCGGAAGGAATTGGGCCAGGTGCCCCTGGTGACGCCCACCAGCCAGATCGTGGGCACCCAGACGGTCAACAACGTTTTGTTCGATACGCCCGAAGAACGTTACAAGATGATCACCGCCCAGGTGAAGGACCTGTGCTACGGGTTGTATGGCAAGACGGCAATTCCCATTGATGCGCAGGTCCAGAAAAAGGCCCTCAAGGGGTATCCCCGGGGCGAGGAGCCCATCACCTGCCGTCCGGCGGAGGTATTGACGCCCGAACTGCCCGCCGCCCAGGCCGAGGTGAAGGGGCTGGCCGTTGATATTGACGACGAAATTTTGTATGCGCTGTATCCGGTGACCGGCAAGCGCTTTCTCAAATGGAAATACGGCAAAGAGAACCCCCCCAAAGAGGTGTTGCCCAGGACCCTTGAGGACGTGAAGGCGGAAGACGCGTTGGTCAAGAAGGCCAGGGCCGGTTTGCTCGTGGAGAAAGTCGAGAAAGAGGCGCCGCCCAAGGGA